>NZ_AP027050.1:0-2181675 GCF_027924785.1 Vibrio nigripulchritudo
ATGAAACGAGAAAAAACAATAGAAAATTTAGTTGAGTTGGCGGATCAGACTCAACAAGTTCAAGCTGATCGTATTGAAATAGTCTTAGAAGAACGCAGCGATGAACATTTTCCTCCTATGTCAAAGGCATTAATGGAGACGCGCTCGGGTTTAACACGTCGTAAACTGGACGATGCAATCGGCAAGTTGGAAGAGCAAGGGCACCAATTTACAAAGAACAATGCCAACCATTACTCCATTTCTTTGCAAGAAGCTCACATGCTAATGGATGCGGCTGGCGTACCGAAATTTCATGAACGTAAGAAAAATGGCGACAACAAGCCATGGATCATCAACGTTCAGAACCAGAAGGGCGGTACGGGCAAATCAATGACGGCCGTGCACTTAGCCGCTTGCCTGGCGCTGAACCTGGATAAGCGTTACCGCATCTGTCTGATTGACCTTGACCCACAAGGCTCTTTGCGTCTGTTTCTGAACCCGCAAATCAGTGTCAGTGAGCACGACAACATCTATTCTGCTGTCGATATCATGTTGGACAATGTGCCGGATGGGGTAGAGGTTGATACGGAATTCCTCAACAAGAACGTCTTGCTATCCACCCAATATCCGAACCTGAAAACCATTTCTGCATTTCCTGAAGATGCGATGTTTAACGCGGAAGCGTGGCAAAGCCTGTCTCAGGATGCGTCTCTGGATATCGTTCGTCTGTTGAAAGAAAAGCTGATCGATAAGATTGCCAGCGAATTCGATATTGTGATGATTGATACAGGTCCGCACGTCGATCCCCTAGTGTGGAATGCCATGTATGCATCTAACGCACTGCTTATCCCTTGTGCCGCGAAACGACTGGACTGGGCATCAACGGTTAACTTTTTCCAGCACCTTCCAACGGTATACGAAATGTTCCCGGAAGACTGGAAGGGGCTTGAGTTTGTGCGCTTAATGCCTACCATGTTTGAAGATGACAATAAAAAACAAGTCTCTGTATTAACCGAAATGAATTACCTATTGGGTGAACAAGTGATGATGGCGACGATACCTCGAAGCCGTGCATTTGAAACCTGCGCAGATACCTACAGCACGGTCTTTGATCTCACGGTCGGGGATTTCGAAGGGGGTAAAAAGACCCTTCTTACCGCTCAGGATGCCGTTCAGAAGAGCGCATTAGAGCTTGAGCGTGTGTTGCATGGTCACTGGTCGTCACTCAATCAGGAGTCTTAATCTATGGCAATGAAAACTTCAGAATTAAACGCAAAACTGTTTGGCAAAGCCAACAAACGCCGTGCGACCTCACCGCAAGAAGCGCAGACAGCCGCAAAAGACAAAGCCCAGTTTATTGAGCTTGCCGTGGCAGGGCAGGAACTGGTTTCTTTTGAGTTGGTTAAAGTTGCAGCCGATAAAGTGGCTACAGATACGGTTGTATTTGAACAAAACGCCCGTGAGCAGTCTTTCCTGAACCAGCACGCTTTGTCCGATATTCTGACTACGCTGGAAGAACGTGGTCAGCAGTACCCAGCCGTTGGTCGTCGCACTAAAGACGGAAAAATTGAAGTACTGGACGGCAGTCGTCGCCGTATGTCCTGTATCTTGGCGAAGAAAGACTTCCTGATTTACGTGGCTGAGAACATTGAGACAGAACATGCGAAGTTCCTGTCTGATGTGGCAAACGCACATAAACCGCTTTCTTTATATGAACGTGGTCGTGAGATGCAGGCAAAGCTGGATAACGGAGAAGCAGAAGACCAAAAAGCTCTGGCTACCATTTTCCAATGCAGCGAAGCGTTGGTCAGTGGAGCGCTGAAAGCGGCTGCTTTGCCACTTGAGCTACTTCGAGCTTATCCCAATGTTGGTGATCTGGGGCGTCCGACCATAGTGAAACTGCACAAGCAGTTCTTCCAGCTCACTGAGGGGCAGCAGAAATCTCTGCTGAAAAAATGCCACAGTAAGAATGGGTATGTTTGGGAAAACACCAGTACTCAAGGCGTGAGCCGGATTACTAAAGAAGTGACCGAGCAGCTCGAAGCCTGGATTGAAGAACTGGCACCAAGTAAAAAAGCCTCTGGTGCAGAGAAAGTCGACTTTATTAAAGGACGTGTCAGTTACGCCCGCAAGGGAAATGCTTTGTCCCTGAATATGAAGAAAGTGGATGACCAAACCATGGAAGACATACTCGCTTTCCTGAAACAAAAGCTTTCTTAAGCCATAAAAGCCGCAGCGATGCGGCTTTTTTATTGTTTTGCTTCCCGCCAATGTGCTCATCCCCTTGAGCTGAATTTACTTTAACTGCTACCATTCTTTCTGGTCGTTTTTTCTGGAGCCTTCCTTTTGTGGCGCACTCTGATTTTCTAGTACAGCTATCTCAAATCGCAAAGCACAACCGCCATCGATTTTTGGTCGAATTGGTGGGGGAAGAGAGTTGGTGTCAGGCGCTAGTCCGTGAATTTATCGACGTCGAATCGCCAAATCGGTCACTGAAGTTGGGCGGGGAAGAATGGCAAAACATCCCAACTAAGAATCATCAGTTCGGCACCAAAGTACTGGGCACGGAACTGACTCTGCTGATATACGACTGTGCATCTGGTTTTGACGCTAATAGCTTTGCGGCCGCATGCGGAACTGTGGTTGGTGGCGGGATAGTAATATTACTCAACCGAAAACATCTGAATAAAGACGGTGGAAGTGAGTGGCTGGCATCCCATCTAGATGGTGAAATCTGTATCGAGCAAGATAAGGCCTTGTCTGCTTTACCCATCAGAACATCCGAAAAAGTCGACGCCTTATTTACTGATCAGCTAGCCGCCATAAAAGCCATCACCAAAGTGGTTTCTGGTCGAAGAAAACGCCCCCTAGTGATGACTGCTGACCGAGGGCGAGGGAAGTCTTCCTCTCTGGGAATGGCGTCTGCCGAATTGATGCGTTCGCGAAAGATGACAATAGTCGTCACTGCACCTGCAACCAAGGCTGTCGTTCCTGTGTTTGAACACGCCAATCAAATGCTTGGGCATGGTCCAGGTACTTCCGGTTTTCTGATTGAAAGCGAGGGGAGTACTCTGCGGTACATCGCACCCGATGAGTTGCTTTTAACTAAGCCCGAATGCGACTTACTCATTGTGGACGAAGCTTCTGCGATTCCGGTACCGATGTTGATTGCTATGACAGAGCACTACCATCGCATGGTATTTTCAACCACGGTGCATGGCTATGAAGGATGCGGGCGCGGCTTCACTCTTAAATTCACTAAGTGGTTGCAGGAAAATCGGTCTGGCTGGCAGTCTCTGCATCTCAATCAACCCATTCGTTGGGCAGAGGATGATCCACTAGAAAGGTGGCTATTTGACGCCTTCTTACTTGATGCCGAAATAGAAGAAGTAGATTCAACTCTTGAGGAAGTGGTACTTAAGCGCATCGACAAAAAGGCTCTGACCCGAGATAAAAGCTTGCTGATGCGATGCTTTGGATTGTTGGTCAATGCGCATTATCAAACTTCACCCAATGACCTGTTTCAGTTACTAAGCGATTCATCCACCGATTTGTGGATGGCATGGCAAGGCAAACAATTGGTTGGCTGCTTATCTACAGTGAGGGAAGGGGATTTATCTTCTGACGTTATCGACGGCATTGTGACAGGAAAGCGTCGTCCAAAAGGGCATCTTGTTCCGTCTAGCCTGGCGAATCATTTAGGGGTCGATGATGCTGCCAAAGAATCCAGTGTACGTGTTATGCGTATTGCTGTTCATCCCATTTTGCAAAGAAAGGGAGTGGGTAAAGTCCTGCTGGATAAGCTGGAAGAAGCACTAGAAAGTGAGGTGACTTATTTGTCCACCAGCTTCGGTGCGACAAAAGAGTTGCTGCAGTTCTGGTTAGCATGTGGGTATCTTCCTTTACGAGTGGGGAGCAGTCGAGATCAAGCAAGTGGTGCTCACTCGGTGATCATGGTGCGAACACTAAAAACCAGCGATTGGTACTGCGTTGCGAAACAGTATTGGGAGGCCAACTTTTTCTCCCAGCTTTCAGGCGAACTGAAAACCATCGAACCCTGGATTGTCGAACCCTTGGTACAAACCTTTTCTCTGCCTTCGAACTTATTAAATGCGCATGAACTGCAAATGCTTCAGCGTTACGCTCAAGGTGGAAATGGTGCAGAATCTTCTGCTGTACTGTTGGCAAAGCTGACAATGATGACTCTACAGTCTGGCTATGGGGAGGCAGCTTATCCGCTTGTTGCCAAATTCCTGCAACAGCAAAGCTGGTCCGAAGTGGTTGCTGGTTTCGGTTTTTCTGGGAGAAAGTCGCTAGAGAAATATATCCGCGAACAAGTGGCTGAAATCTTGGTGAATTTACACTGTAAATTTGACTAAAAACGAGTCTCTCTTTCAATTTAAGTAAATGAGTCATTTTCCCCATCTATCAGCATTTAGTGCTTCGAATCCCAATCTGAAATTTACAGTGTAAATTCAATAACATTTGATATTTATTTCAGACCACTATCTCAAAACAATGTAAAAAATATGCTGCACAATAACAGCCTTTTTGAGCTGAATTGATATAAATGTCGACAATCGAAATGAATTTGTGTAATCGATTTATAAGGTTGTTTTTTAAGAGACTTTAATCTCATCAATGTGAATTTCTTCACTTCAATTTTTTATTTGTAGCTCATCAGGTAGCAGTTCCAACTGAGCTGTTCTGACATTTTTATTGTTGATAATCAAAGAATCCCTCCTACACTCAATTTATACGTCAACTCCGCTAATGGCTAGGTCGCAGGGATGGACATATGGAATGTCAATTAGAAGAATCCTTAGAGATTGGTAACGTCCTGAATATCAAAAACGAGTATCAACAGTGGCTCGACACTAATGAAGAGCTGATGATTGATGCCTCCTCCGTAGTCAGAGTTGACGCTGCAGGTTTGCAGGCGTTGGCATCTCTTTTCTTTAGCGCCAAGCAGGCAAACACCGAGATAAAACTTATCAATGCTTCTGATGAATTTCAGGAAAGTATTAAGTTACTCGACTTACAAAGTGTGTTTGAAAATTAAGGAATTGAGGGGACTTTTATGACTAAGATTCTCGCTGTCGATGACTCTGTATCGATCCGTCAAATGGTTAGCCACACTTTAAAAGACGCTGGCTATGAGGTCGAAACGGCTAACGACGGAAGTGATGCCCTTAAAAAAGCGAAGATGACCAAGTTCGATGTTGTGATATCGGACGTGAACATGCCCGTGATGGGCGGATTTGAGCTGGTACGTGCCATTCGTGGCAATCCTCAATATAAATTTATCCCTATCCTGATGCTGACAACGGAAACCAGTATGGAGAAAAAACAGGAAGGGAAATCTGCTGGTGCAACAGGGTGGCTGGTTAAACCATTTAACCCTGAAACATTATTAAAAACATTGAAACGCGTGATTTAAGCGTTCGTTCCGGCAGAGCCGCTAGGCAGATTACAGGTAGGTGACCCATGGCTTTAGACATGAACCAACTTCGTAAGATGTTTTACGAAGAGTGTCGTGAAAACTTAGAAGTGCTAGAAACCGTATTGCTGGATTTGGATCCGGATAACGTTGATCTGGAAACCATCAATACGATATTTCGAGCGGCGCATTCAATAAAGGGAGGCGCTGCCACTTTTAATTTGCTGGATATCAGCGAGTTCACACACAATGTTGAGGCCTATCTGGACGAAGTCCGAAACGGTCAAATGACGTTAACCCGCCACAGTGTCGACATACTATTGAAAAGTGGCGACTGCATCACCGAGATGCTTGAAGGCTATGAAAATGAAACGGAAGTAGAATCCGCGCTCAAAGATGAAGTCAATAAAGCACTGGCTGCACTACTAGACACACAAGGCGACACCAACGCCGATTCCTCTGCTCCACCTTCAGAACAAGTTGAAGCCCTTGATTCCGGCAATGGCTCCGATACCGCCAAATGGCTGGTTTCCTTTATTCCCCATACAGATTTGTTCTTCAGCGGTAATGACCCGCTTCGTATTATTGGGGAAGTTAAAGAGCTGGACCCAGATTGCGACATCGTCTGTAACATGGCGAATTTACCGGAACTGAGCGAACTAGAGCCGGAGCTGTGCTATCTGAGCTGGCGCATGAAAATCTCTGGTGAAGTGGCAGAAGAAGACATTCGAGAAATATTTGAATGGGTGGAAGACCAATGTGATTTAGACGTGCAGCGCGAACAAACCGAAGGAGAGAACGTTGCGCAGCCATCATCTGAAACTGAACAAACAGAAACAGTACCGCAAGAGCCACAACCACAAAGTGCCGCGGTGCCTGTTCCAGAAACAAAACCAAAAGACAACAAAAAGCCCGCAGCAGCAGGAAAGCCCGCGAAGTCAGAGTCGAGTGTAAGTTCCATTCGGGTCGACATCGACAAAGTCGACAGCCTGATCAACTTGGTGGGTGAACTGGTCATCACTCAGTCCATGCTGACGGAAATCGGAAACGACTTTACCGTGGATAAGCTAGAGAAGCTCAAATCCGGTCTCGACCAGTTACTTCAAAACAGCAAAGACCTGCAGGAAAACGTCCTCAATATTCGCATGTTGCCAATGAGTTTTGCTTTCAGCCGTTTCCCTCGTCTAGTTCGGGATCTGTCTGGTCGTCTTGGCAAACAGGTGGATTTGCAAATCAAAGGGGAGAACACGGAGCTCGACAAAACCGTTCTGGAACGAATCGTTGACCCGCTTGTTCACTTAGTCAGAAATGGCATTGACCATGGTCTCGAATTGCCGGATGAACGACGTGAAAATGGCAAGCCAGAAATGGGTGTCATCGAGCTTAATGCGTTCCATCAGGGGGGCTCCATTATCATCGAAGTGAAAGATGATGGTGCTGGCATCAACTGTGACAAATTATGGAAAAAAGCACAGGACAAAGGCGTGTTGCCACCTGATGCACGTCGAGAAGAAATGACCGATAAGCAGATCGTTAATTTGATTTTTGCGCCCGGTTTTTCTACCGCAGAAGAAGTCTCGGATATTTCAGGTCGCGGCGTCGGTATGGACGTGGTGAGAAGAAACATCGAAGAGCTGGGCGGACATATCGAAGTGGAATCTCAGCTAGGCACCGGAAGTACATTCACCATCAGCTTACCTCTCACGTTAGCCATTCTGGACGGTCAGCTCGTCAAAGTGGCTGGCGAAGTTTACGTTATTCCGCTACTTACCATCATTGAATCCATTCAGATAGATACCCAGTGCGTTAAGCACGCTGCCGGTGGGGTTGAGTTGTACCGCCTGCGAGAGGAAAACATTCCCGTACTCCGACTGCACGAAGAATTTGAGATGGGAGAAAGCGGAGAACTCGAAGGGCGCATTCTGTGCTTGGTCGAGGCGGCAGGGAATCGTGTCGGGTTATTGATAGACGAGCTTTTGGATCAGCAACAAGTGGTGATTAAGAGTCTGGAGTCTAATTACAGCAAAGTGGCAGGCATATCAGGAGCGACGATATTAGGTGACGGCTCTGTGTCTCTGATACTGGATATTCAAGGTCTGATTACTTCATTTCTGAATCGGCAGTCAGACAGCAAGGGCGGCATCGCAGCCTAGGGAGCAACCGTGAGCGAAGCACTTCAAGTTGTGGAAGGGGAAAACATCGCAGACAGCGAAATCAGTGAAAACGCCGATTTCTTGAGTTTTTGTCTGGCCGGCGAACTATATGGAATCGACATACGCGATGTTGAAGAAATCCGCGTATGGGAGCGTCCGACTCCGATCCCCCGTTCTCCGGACTTTGTCAAAGGTGTGATTAACCTTAGAGGCATGATCGTTCCCGTCATCGATTTGAGAGTCCGGTTTGGCATTGGTGATTGTGCGTACCTGCCAACAACCGTGGTGCTGGTGCTTCGTTGTGCGAGTGGAGAAAGCGAACGTCTGATGGGGCTTGTGGTAGACGCGGTCTCCGATGTGGTCAGCCAGGGGGATAAAGAGCTGACGCCCGCATTAGGGGATTCGGTGGTGACACCATTCACCGTGGGGCTACTGAATGTGGAAGAGCAGGTGATGTCCTTACTGGATACTGATGAGCTGCTCAACATGGAAACGATTTTAAAGGCAGGGTGAGTCATGGCAGTACAAGAATTCCTGAGTTTTATTTTAAACGAAGAAGAATATGCCGTTCCCATTCTGGATGTGAAAGAAGTGCGTGGCTGGAGCAAGGTGAGAACTGTGCCCAATGCGCCTAGCTACCTTAATGGTGTGCTGGAAATCCGTGGGGAATATGTCCCGATTGTGGATTTGAGAAAACGTTTTCAGCTAGAACCTGCCGTGATTAACGCAACCACTGTTGTGATTGTTTTGAATGATACACATGGACAGCCACTTGGCATCATTGTGGACGCGGTGTCGGAAGTGTATGCACTCGATACCGACGACATAAAACCAGCGCCCAATATGTCGCTAACAGTGGACAAGAACTTCATCGTCGGCATTGTGCCAGCCAATGAAGGGCATGTGATTCTCATTAACCTGGAAGCTCTATTTAATGTCGCAGAGCTCAATAACTTATCAGAAGAAAAAGCGCTCATGTGAGAGGTGAAGCGATGTCATTTTGGAATAGAAAAACAAAAAGCGCGGAGCAGTTTGAAGCTCCCTCCCAAGATAGCCTGATGGGCGAGACTAACTCCGCTGCGGGAGCCGTCAGTACAGAGCAACTGCTGTCTGCTCTGAATACGGCGCAAACCGCGTTAATGATGATAGATCGCGACTTTAATATTACCTACGTAAACAAACGGTCGCTGGAACTGCTCCAATTACATGAACAATTGTTCCAGACGGTTTGGCCAAACTTCCAGGCTAATGAAGACTTTCTGATTGGGAACTGCATTGACGGCTTCCATACCAATCCTTCTCACCAGAGACAGATGCTGGCTGACCCTAACAATATGCCTTACACCACCACCATCGATGTTAAAGGTGTATTGCTGGAACTGAACGTGGGCGCCATTCGAGACAGCAAAGGCAATTACACGGGCAATACCCTTGAGTGGGAAGATGTAACCGAAAAACGTGTACAGGAATCCAACATATCGAGGCTGCAATCGGCGGTCGACCAAGCTCAGACAGCCATGGTCATGATCAATCGGGATTTTGAAATCACCTATGCCAATGGCGAAACCATGGCACTCTTCAAAAAGCACGAAGCCAAGTTCAGAACCGTATGGCCGGACTTTTCTGCACGAGAAGACTGGCTGATGGGGCGCTGTATTGATGGTTTCCATCAGGACCCAAGCCATCAGCGTAAGCTACTGGATAATCCTGCCAACTTGCCGTACAGCACCGACATTGATATTGCAGACCTAAAAATCGAACTGAATGTCGCTGCCATCAGAGACTCCCAGGGGAACTACATTGGCAACACGCTGGAATGGAGTGATGTCACAGAGCAGAGAAAGCAAGCCACTGAGATTGCCAGACTGAGTGCCGCGGTGCATCAGGCGCAAACAGCCATGGTGATGATTGACCGAGACTTCCTGATTACCTATGCCAATCAGGAAACCCTAGACCTGTTTAAAAAGCACGAAGCGACGATGCGAACCGTATGGCACGACTTTACGGCATCGGAAGAGTGGCTGATGGGGCGATGCATTGACGGTTTCCATAAAGACCCAGCCCACCAGCGCAAGATGCTGGATAACCCAAATAACTTACCTTACCAGACCGATATCACCATCGCCGATCTCAAGATAGAACTGAACGTTGCTGCGATCAGAGATGCCGAGGGTAACTATGTCGGGAACACTCTCGAGTGGAAAGATGTGACGGAAGAGCGAGCTAAAGAAGCTGAGATTGGGCGTCTGGCATCGGCAGTTGAAGGCATGACGACGAACCTAATGATGGCCGACCAAAACGGCATCATTCAATATTTGAATCCGGCTCTTCACAAGCTCTTGTCTAGCCGCGAAAGCGATCTGAAAAAAGTGCTGCCCGGTTTTGATGCCAGCAAATTGATCGGACAGAACATTGATGTCTTCCATAAGAACCCGGCTCATCAGCGAGGCATCATTTCCAATCCGGATAACCTGCCTTTCTCCTCTGATATTAAAGTCGGGGTACTGGAGTTTAACCTCACCTGTATTGCGATGCGGGATGCGGAAGGCAATTACATGGGCCCCGCGCTTCAGTGGGAAGACATTACGGAACAGCAAGACGGTCAGCGACAGGTTGAGTCACTGATTCAAAAAGCCATTAATGGTGATTTGAAAGAGCGTATTGATACCAGTGCTTACAGTGGCTTTATGTCTGAACTGGGTGACGGGATTAACAACTTGCTGGATGCCATTGTTGCACCTCTTGGTCAGTGCATCGACGTAATGAGTCAGGTGGCAGATGGCAACTTGAACTCTAATATGTCGGACGATAATGAAGGGGAGTTCGGGCGTCTGGCAGAAGCGGTGAACACCTCGATTGTGAATCTTCGCAATATGGTAGAGCAAATCACTACTTCTTCTGCTCGCGTTGCTACGGCTTCGACAGAAATCGCTGAAGGCAATAATGATTTGAGTCAGCGTGTAGAAGCTCAGGCTTCGAATCTGGAACAAACCGCGGCCAGCATGGAAGAGATGACAACCACCGTCCGACAAAACGCTGAAAACGCGAAAGGGGCAAATGACTTATCCGATGATGCTGCGAAGAAAGCAGGCAAAGGCGGAGAAGTGGTCGGTCAGGCTGTTGCAGCAATGGCTGAGATTAACAGTGCAAGTAAGAAGATATCCGACATCATCGGTGTGATTGATGAAATTGCATTCCAGACCAACTTACTGGCACTGAACGCCGCAGTAGAGGCGGCCAGAGCCGGAGAGCAGGGACGTGGATTCGCCGTTGTGGCAGGTGAAGTCCGTAATCTGGCACAGCGCAGTGCCGCCGCAGCGAAAGAGATCAAAGGGCTGATTAACGACAGCGTTGAGAAAGTCGATGAGGGTTCCCGTTTAGTGGATGAATCGGGCGAAACCTTGAATGAGATTGTGGATGCCGTGGCTAAAGTATCCGAACTCATCACACAGATAGCGCAATCCAGCCAGGAGCAGGCGACAGGTATTGATGAAATCAGCCGAGCCGTCGCCACTATGGATGAGATGACCCAGCAGAATGCATCACTGGTAGAAGAAACCTCAGCAGCCAGTCAGTCTTTGAAAGACGAAGGGAAAGAGCTGCTTAACCTGATGAATTTCTTTACCACCGACAACAATGTGCAAACCATATCCAAACGAGACAACAGTGGAAGTGCGAAACCAGCAAGCAACATCAGTGAAATTCGTAATGCGCCGGCTCCGATCGCACCGCCAAGCCAAGCTGTTAACTCAGGGATACAGTTGAGTGAGGACGGCGACGAATGGGAAGAGTTCTAAGCCAGGCTGAACCACAAAGTCCGCTAGAAGGCAGAGAATTTGAACTAACGGAACAGGACTTTAAATACATTCAATATTTTGTCCATAAGAGTGTGGGGATATACCTGTCGGACAAAAAGAAAGCCATGGTTTATGGGCGAATCAGCCGTTTGCTGCGTGAACATGGCTTTCAACGGTTCAGTCAGTATCGGGAGTTACTGGAAAGCAGCGATTCCGAGCGAGTAAATTTTATCAACAACCTGACCACCAATAAAACGCACTTTTTCAGGGAATACCATCATTTTGAATACCTTGAAAACGTCATGATTCCAAAGTGGTTCAGTGAACGAAAAACACAATTAAAAATTTGGTCAGCGGGGTGCTCAACAGGGGAAGAACCCTACAGTTACCTTGCCATGCTACAAAAAATGCAGGTTTTTGATCGCATTGATACCGTGAGAGTGCTTGCCACGGATCTGGATACCAACGTGTTGGCGCATGCCCGCAAAGGGGTATACAGCGACGAAGCCATAAAAACAATCCCAAGCGAATACCTCAAAGGGGCATTTGTGAAGGGAAAAGGTCGCATGACCGGAAATATAAAAATAAAACGTCAGTTACAGCAACATCTTACTTTCAACCAGCTGAATTTATTGGCTGATTGGCCCATGAATCAACAATTTGATGTCATCTCTTGCCGCAACGTCATGATCTATTTCGACAAGCCCACTCAAGAGACGCTCATCCGACGATTCTACGAACATCTTGCCGACGATGGTGTGTTGTTTATTGGTCACTCCGAGAGTGTTGGAAATTGTACTGATCTCTTCCGGCATCTTGGACACACCATATACGTTAAACAGTGAGGCAGGAATGAAGCAACTTCAGGCAAAAAAGCCCGATCAGACGAACCAGCAGTTTGCACGCTTTTATCACCAACAAAAGAAAGTGCACATGGTGAAAGTACTGCCCGGCGGCGTGTATACCAGCCGTGAGCCTGAAGTGATTTGCACCGGACTGGGTTCGTGCATTGCTGCATGCATGTGGGACCCACATGCCTTCGTTGGAGGAATGAACCACTTTCTGTTGCCCTTTGACAGCAAATACGAAATTGAGCACTGGCACCCGACAGAAATCATTTCAACCGCTTCGCGCTATGGCAATAACGCAATGGAAATGTTGATCAACCAGTTATTGGCAGGAGGAGCAGTAAGAGAGCGAATTCGCCTTAAGCTGTTTGGTGGCGCACAGATGATGGGAAAGACGGCACTGATAGGGGACAAGAACATAGAATTTGCTCTTAATTACGCCAGACAGGAAGGGTTTGAGATCGATGCGCAGGATCTGGGGGGCATGATTCCCAGAAAAGTCATGTTCGATCCTCTGAGCGGTCAGGCGTGGGTGAAGCGCATTCGCTTTACTGAAGTGGATAAAGTGAAACGCCGAGAAGCGGCATACGCCAAAGAACTGGATATTGAGAGCCACCGTCCACACGATGATGATGCGGAGCTATTCTGATGAATAATAAATTAAAAGTAATGATCGTTGATGACTCCCCAGTATTCAGAGCACTGCTGACCGAGATCGTCGAATCGGATCCTCAACTTACCGTGGTGGCAACGGCGGAAAACCCTTACGAAGCTCGGGATCTGATCAAGCAGCATAATCCGGATGTGCTGACGCTGGACATTGAAATGCCCAAAATGAATGGCGTCCAGTTCCTTAAAAATCTTATGCGACTGCGTCCGATGCCCGTCGTCATGATTTCCACGCTTACCCAGCACGGAGCAGACATAACGCTGGAGGCTCTGGAAATTGGTGCCGTGGACTACTTCCCCAAACCTGCCGTGGAAAACACCGCTGAAATGATTCACTACAAACAGATGGTGAACGCCAAAATCAAAATGGCGGCGGGGGCAAACGTCAAGCAGGGGCATAGCAGTCAGCAGGCGGAAAAGCAGGCGAAAGTGAAGCAAAAGAGCAAACAGTTCGACCTGATTGCCATCGGTGCGTCAACAGGAGGCACCGAAGCGGTCCGCTCCGTGTTATCAGCATTGCCATCCAACCTTCCTCCTATCGTGATTACTCAGCATATCAGTGCCATGTTTACGCCTTCTTTCGCTCAACGTCTGGACGCGGCGAGCGAAATAACAGTGCGGGATCTGGCGGTGGACTCTGCTCCTCTGGTCAATGGCTGTGCCTACGTAGCACCGGGTGACAAGCATATGGTGATAGTGAAACGTGGCGGATGTTTGTATTGCGAGCTGGACGATCGTCCTCCCGTTAACCGGCACAAACCCTCGGTAGACGTCATGTTTGATGCTGTGGCTGAGACGCTTGGTGATCGGGCTATTGGCGTCATCCTTACCGGAATGGGGCAGGATGGAGCTGAAGGCATGCTGAATATGAAAAATGCCGGAGCATTTACGATTGCGCAGGATGAGCAATCTTCAGTGGTTTGGGGAATGCCACGTGTCGCGGTAGAAGTCGGGGCGGTTGAGAAAGTGGTATCGCTCAACAGAGTACCAAGGTTGATTTGTGACACCTTGTTTTCGACCTAAGCGCTTCTGAACTTAAGAGGTTAATAATAATGCAGAAAATAACCAAATTCTTAACGACCTGGTGGCTCATTTTGGGTCTCCAGGTCGTTGGTCTCAGCTTCATTGTGATGGAAGTGACATCAATGTGGGTGGTCGGCTTGGCTGTGCTGGTGGCAGCGTCGCCCTGGGTGTTGATTAAATCCTCACAAAAAGCCCCTGCAGCTGAAGCGCCGAAAGTAGAAATGAAGGTGGACGTGTCCGGAGACAATCAGGCTCATCTTCAAGCGGTCCAGTCGTTGATTGACGAAGAGCTTCCGCATATTCAGGAAAGCCTGAATAAGCAGCGAGGGGTAATGGACGAATCCGTTGTGACATTGAATGACAGCTTTTTTGGCTTGCAGGATGTCTCACAGCGTCAGAGTGATGTTTCTTCCCAGTTAGTGAATAACCTTCTGGCGAATCAGGACAGTAAATACAGCCTCACACAAGTGCTTCCAAGAACCGAAAAGATATTTGCTGAGTACATCGAAATTCTGATTACCGTCTCCGAGAAAAGTATCACAGCGGTCCACAGCATTCATGATATGTCGTCCAAATTAGACAATGTATTTCGCCTGCTTGATCAGGTTCAGGGGCTGTCAGAGCAAACCAACCTGCTTGCATTGAACGCCGCGATTGAGGCAGCGCGAGCCGGGGATGCGGGTCGAGGCTTTGCGGTGGTTGCGCAGGAGGTGCGTAACCTGTCGCTGAAGGCAGAAGATCTCAACGGGCAAATTCAGAAAGAGATCACCATCGCTCAGGGCACGATCAAAGAAGCCAACGTCACGGTGGGTGAGATCGCATCTATTGATATGACGGTAGCGATCGACTCAAAAGATCAGGTTGAAGACATGTTGCAGGGCGTGCAACAGGTGAATGTGGAAATCAAAGAGGAGATCGACAAGATCCAGGGGATGGGGCGCGAACTGGCTGATCAGGTGAGCAACGGGATCCGTGCTTTGCAGTTTGCCGACATCGTTGTTCAGCAGGGGGAACATGCCCAGCGAAGTACCAACGCCATAGAAGAAATGGTTGGGCTAATGAACAAATTTAATCAAGGTGAAATAGAGCTTTCAGATTTGGTTCAGGGTATCGAAGAACTGAAATCCAACGCGCAAAACCGTGGTGAAGCGGCGGCGCAGCAATCTGGGATTGATGAAGGTGAAGTTGAATTATTCTAGGGAGAAGAACTATGTCTGTAACTGCTGAAATAGATAACAACCAACGACGTGTTGTGATTTCTGTCGAAGGTGCATTTGGCTTTAATCTGGTACACGAGTTTCGTCAAAGTTACTGCGAACAGAAAGGGTATCGCTTTGTGGTTGATTTTCGCAAAGTCGACTACATCGACAGTGCAGGGTTGGGAATGTTGCTCAATATGCACAAGTATCTGAATCAGAAAGACGGAGAAATCGTGATCACCAACAGTATGCCGCAAGTGAAGAAAATTCTGCTGATCTCGAGATTTGATAAGAAGTTTTCAATCGAATAACGAATTCAGGAGGGCTAGGTTATGCGAATACTGATAGTCGATGATCAGAAAACCAACCGAGAAATGTTCCGATATATGCTGACCAGCATTGCAGAGGACATCACTTTGTTTGAGAACGGGGAAGGGGTGGTAGACGCGCTCAAAGAAGCCGAAGCCCTGCCGGACGTCATCCTGATGGACGTCATGATGCCCGTGAAAGATGGCTTTACTACTGCAAAAGAGATCCGTGCCGAGTTCCCGAATGTGCACATGCCGATCATTTTCCTGACGGTGCTGGATGACCGCGATTCCTTTGGTCGGTGCCTTTTTTATGGGGACGATTTCATCCTGAAACCGGTTGGTCGAAGCACCTTACTTGCCAAAGTTCAGGCGCACTATCGCATCGCCAAAATGCACAATGAAGTGAGTAAACAGCGCGATGAGTTGAGCAAGTTCCGCGAACAGGTGAAGTACGACTACGCGATTTCCGAATCTATCTTTACTAACCTTGCTGAAGACATGTACAAAAATATCGATGGTATTGAGTACATTTCTAACCCTTCTACTGTATTTAACGGAGACCTTATCGTTGTGGCAAACCGACCACAAGGCGGGGTTTATGTCATGATTGCCGATGCGACGGGGCACGGCTTACCTGCTGCTATTTCAACCATTCCGGCGACAAGGGCGTTTTTCTCCATGGCTGCGAAGGGCATGTCGCTTGGTGAAATTCTCGAAGAGATCAATACAGCACTCGTACGCTTTCTGCCTCTGGGCATGATGGTTGCGGCCAATGTGTTTGAGATCAGCGCCAATGGAGTCGATGTTACGTGGTGGGGCGGTGGATTGCCAGACAGCTACATACTGGATTCAGAGGGCAAAATCATCAATAACCTGACGTCTGCCCACATGCCTTTGGGTGTTCTGAGCGCTGATGAGTTCGAAACCAATATGGTGCATTTGCGTATGGAACAGGGGCAGCAGATTGTGTGTTACACCGATGGTGTGACTGAAGCGGCGAATCCAACAGGGGAGCAGTTTGGCGAAGACCGCCTTAAAGATGTGCTCAACGCTTGTGAACCGAACGCGATTATTCCTTCACTGTATGAGGCAGTGAATGTCTTTTCTCATAAGAGCAAAGACGATGATCTGTCTATCCTGACCATGACGTTCCCTATCCACAATGAAGCGGGGCAAACGCCAGATGCCGAACTGCCGTTTGTAGGCAGAGTACCGCTGAACACGCGCTTAAGCTTCCCGAAAGACGTATTAAGTGGCGTGACTGTGATGGCTGAGGTCAGGCATTACATTTCCGGTATTGTCAGCGGTGGACCGAATCTGGACTTGGTCTGTTCGGTGTTGTCTGAGTTGTTTGCTAATGCCATTGAGCATGGGCTTCTTGGGCTGGATTCCAATCTCAAGAACGATGAAGAAGGCTTCTTTACTTACTACCAGCTTCGTGAGGAACGCTTGCAAGACCTCAGTGATGATGCGGTGTTAACCTTGGATCTGGAATACTTGCCTGAAATCAATCAACTGGCGATGACAATCGAGCATACTGGGGAAGGTTTTAACTACCACGAGTTGAATATGGTATCCGATGAAAACAGCTATGGACGCGGCATTGTTTTGGTCTCTGAGCTTTGTGAGTCCTTAGAGTATTCAAACTGCGGAAAAAGGGTAAAAGCGGTATACCAATTCACTGAAAATTAACATTTTATCTGAGCTGCTAATATAACGTGGATTTACCATAAACCAGCCAGATGCTTT
Source organism: Vibrio nigripulchritudo (assembly GCF_027924785.1). Classification (NCBI taxonomy): domain Bacteria; kingdom Pseudomonadati; phylum Pseudomonadota; class Gammaproteobacteria; order Vibrionales; family Vibrionaceae; genus Vibrio; species Vibrio nigripulchritudo. The sequence goes on from NZ_AP027050.1 coordinate 17,169, forward strand.
TTCTAAACTCCATTGTATGGCTGATGTGACTTAAAATTGTGCATTTAACATGAAAAATGTCATTAATGTTATGAGCTTAATAGTAAATATTCTCATTATGGCGATAAATGCGTACTTGTATTAGTGACCATCGCCGGAATTTGAGCATTTTTTTGTTAAACCTTTGGGCAAATTCGTTACACTCATTCCAGAAATGGAGTCTTATTTTTGAGTAATGGAGTATGTGGAAAGAGTTCATCCGACTTTCAGATGACGATCAGTTTGTCATAGCGCAAATGCCCACCGATGTGACGGTAGAGTCCGATTTTGGTGAGCTTGGGCTTGATCATGCCATCGAAAGCTTGGGAGCTGCCTCTTTCTTCCTCGACGACAGCGCCGTCAAAAGTTTCATTTCCGCTGCCAGAAAAACCAAAAAAGAAGCGTTTCAGGGTGTGAACATTGCATTTCGCAAGAATGCTTCAGTTAGTGTTGTGCTTGAAGATAACGATATGATCGCCCGAATGGTTGTGACTGGTGCTCAGGGTGGTCGCGCATTGCGAGGCAGTGAAATTGTCGAAGCGCTTTCTCTGGCAAAAGTAACCAAAGGGATCAACAAGCTTGCGCTGAAAAAAGTACTGGCGATGAGCCACAAAGTGCCGCCCGGTCAGGAGTTTTCACAGGCGGTTGCCCAAGGCAAGATGCCCGTAGAAGGAAAAGACGCCGAATTCACTCCACTCTTCCCAGACATTAATGCACGCGTTCTGAGACCTCAGGAAATCAATTCCGTTACCCATAAAGTTGACATGCGTAACCTCGGTGAAACCATTACCGTGGCAGAAAATGAAGAACTTATGCGGCGTAAGCCTGCAACCAAAGGTAAACCAGGTTTCACCGTATGCGGCAAAGTGATCCCACCTAAACCGGGTAACGACAAACTTTTGCGTGAAGGCAAAGGCACCTACATTTGCAAAGACGATCCTAATTTGCTGCGTGCTGCCGTCTCTGGTATGCCGATGATGAAAAAAGGGTCTACTGTCGAAGTGGATAATGCTTTGTGTTTAAGCAAAGTGGACGTGTCTACGGGTCACATAAAATTCAAAGGCTGTGTGGTGATCACTGGCGACATCGAACCTGGTATGAAAGTTTTGGCGACCGGCTCAATTACGGTTGGCGGCTTTATTGAATCTGCCGACGTTCAGGCGCATGGTGACATTACCGCCGCGAAAGGCATTATTGGTCGTCCTATCGCAGAAGGCGAGGAAAACGCCTGTGTTGTTCGTTCTGGTGGGTCTATTACCAGTAAATACGCACAGTACGCGACCATACAGGCGCACGATGACGTGACATTTGCCATCCACAGTTTACAAAATGACGTTCGCTGCGGAGGAGATCTGACGGTTTCTGATGCGAACGGTAAACAAGGCACCTTGAGTGGCGGTGATACACAAGTCGGCGGCAAAATTACCTGTGTCAATCTTGGTGTTGAAGGGGATTCGGTCACCACCGTAGAAGCTTGTGCTCGCTACAAGAAGTACAAAGACGGTATTGAAAGGCTGAAAGAGAGTTATAAGAAGGTTCAGGAAGACACCATGAAGGTGGTTCGCGCCGAACTGGAGCTGTCTAAAACGCCTAAAGCAGAGCGTACTCAGGAGATGGTCGATAACGTCGCGACGCTTAAACAAAAGAACAACGATCTGCTTAGCCGAACCAAGAAGAAACTGGATGCTGTAGAGCTTGAATTTGAGCAGATGCTGACCGCCAATACCATAACGATAAAAAACAAAGTGTATACCCGTGTTACCGTTAAGTTTGGTGATGATACCGTTGTTACCCGACGTGAACACGGACCTTCCGTATTGTCTTACAACCATTATGAGATCAGCTTTGCTCCGCTAATGGGCAGCTAACCTATCCTATTTACCTAAAATTCATTCCATCCAGCTATTTTCAAGGGGGCACTGTGAAGCTGTCGATCCTGTATTGGGTTCTATTATCTGCCTTTCTATTTTATAGCCATCAATCCTTTTTGTGGTTAGTGGCGTCAGTTGCACTAAGCGTAATAACGTTTCTTTTCTATGGCTGGGACAAATATCAGGCTTCACGTGGTAACTGGAGAGTGAAAGAGCGAACGCTTCACTTTCTTGCCGTTATCGGAGGCTGGCCCGGTGCGCTAGCTGGGAGAAGTTTGCTTCGTCATAAAACGCAGAAGGCGTCTTTTTATCGAGTGCTGTTTACTATCGTTTTCTTTCACTGGGTCGCCACATTTTCGGCAATAGGGTACTGGATTTGGTTGTCGGTCAGTTAAGTTATATGCGTTAAGTTGCTTTTCTTTGTGTCTTTTTTACACCCAGCTTATGCAACAAAATGTTTCAAGCGTAAGCATTGTAAGTTATTGGTTTTAAAGATGTAAGCTGACGTAAGGGTCTATTGATAACGATCTTTTTAGTGAAGATACTCATTCCGCAAATGAATTATTTTGCAGTTAAAAATAATTAGCAGTGGATGAATGATATGAAAAAGACAATTCTTGCTGTTGCTGTAACTCTTGCAGCAACGTCAGTAAACGCAGCAGAAATCTACAACAAGGATGGCGTTAAGCTAGAGCTTGGTGGTGCAGCTGAAGTTCAGTACAAAAAAGAGCGTGCTAAAGATTCAAAAGGTAACTTCCGCCTAGACGATGGTGACCTGTTTGCTACAACTACAGTGACAGTAAACGAAGAACTAAACGCTATCGGTAAAGCGGCATTCAAATTCGAAAGCAAAAATGTTGAAAACGATGAGTTGTACGTGGGTTTACAACATAACCAATTCGGTACGTTTACGGCAGGTCGTCAAACTACAACGTTTGATAGCGCTGGTATCGGTCAAGCAATTGAATTCGGTCTGAACTTCTTTGAAGATGAAATTACAACTCTAGGTGTTGGCTCTGGCGACAACGTTGTTAAGTACAAAGGTACTTTTGGTAACGCTTGGGTTGGTGGTTCTTATGCAGACCTAACTGCTACTAAAGTCAAAGAAAACGTAAGCACCAAAACTGATACTAAAGCATTTGACGTTGCGGGTGGCTACAAGTTTGGTAACTTCGAAACAGCTTTATACTTCCAACAGGTTAAACTTGGGGCTGATGCGACAACTACTGTTAATAACAAATCAACAGTAGCAAGTGTGCAAGACCTAAAATCAAACACTGTTCACGGTCAGGTAAAAGGTACGTTTGACGCGATCACTGTTGCTGCTTCTTACTCTACAACTAAAGTAACGAGCAACGTTAAAGTGAATAAGCTAAAAGACGCGACAATCAACATAGCTAAGCTTGCTACAACTTACAAGTTGGATGAGAAAACGACTCTAGCTGGTGGTTACGAATACGGTGACGCAAAAGGTCCAGTAGAAGGTAAAGTACATAACTTCTACGCGAACGTTTCTCATAAACTTCACAGCAACGTGAAAGTATATGCAGAGCTTGGTCACGCTGATGCGAAAGACAAAGCTGGAGACAAGATTAAGACTGAGCTGGGTTATGCAGCAGGTCTAGAAGTTAAATTCTAAAAGTTACCACTGCCTTTTCTACTTTTAGAGTTTTCACCCCGCCCTTGTGGCGGGGTTTTTCATTTTTGTCTGGGTTTCACCGGAATGACGTATTTCGATGTCATGTCAGGCAATGTGAAGTTCTTAAGCCCTTCAAACAGCTCATAATCCTGACCTTCCGCTCTCTGGTATTCTGAATTGGGTAACCAATAGCCGTAGATGTAATCCATGGTCTTGTTTACAGAATCTTCCGAGACTTCCTCTACCTCAAATATCGCGACCATTTGCTCTGATAATTCATAGGTAACCATACCATCCGGTATGCGCTCAAATGAGGTCACTTTCATTGCCGACAAGTAAGTCACCTCCTCTTCGGTAAATAGCCCTGAATCGCTAATCGTCAGCCCCAGGTAGGTATCCTCCACCTTGTTTGGAATCTCTTGGCGACGCTCCAAAAGCTGCATCCAGGGGGCTTCCAGGAGGTCACAGTAGCTTTCCTGAAACATAAATGGTGATGGGATTTGACTCTGAAACCCCACCAACAAGGTGGCAGGGCGAGAGACAATGGCTGGATTCAGAGCGATTCCTTGACGCAGGTGGGTGACGAGTTCCTGAGTAAGAACAGGCTTTTCCTGAAGCAGGACTTTGGGCTTCTGAACGCGAAATACTTTTGGTGAAAGACCAAAATAGGTTTTGAACGATCGACTAAACGCTTCATGAGAATTAAAGCCCGTGTCCAGAGCTATCTCCAGAATGCCAATATCGGTGTCTAATAACTGTTTGGCAGCGTAAGAAAGACGCCTCCCCCGGACATAGCCACCTAACGTATCACCTACCAAACTTTTGAAAGTGCGTTGGAAGTGCCACGGAGAAAGCTGCATCTGCTTTGCAAGATCAGCGATGTCCATATCATCACCAAGGTGCAATTCGATGTGTTCAACCAGCTCATTTATTTGCTCAACTAAGGACGTCATATTCAATATCTGCTATGGGTACACCTATAAGTTGAGTTCAAAAATTACGCACCACCGCACAAATTATCAAGTCCTTCTTTAGACAAATTATTAGAGTAGAAAAACACTAAAGATTGGGAGAGTGGTCAATGAAAGCCATGATATATCAGGCGTATGGTTCGCCAGACGTGCTTAACGTTGCCAATGTTGAAGAACCAGAAGTGGGTAACACCCAGATTAAAATTCGGGTTCGGGCAACATCGGTGTCGGCTGCGGATATCCATATGCGACAAGCCGACCCATTTGCAGTGCGGCTTTTCAATGGATTGATAACACCTAAGCGGCAGATACTTGGTACTGAGTTTTCCGGAGAAATTGTGGCGACAGGAAATCAGGTGAAAAACTTTGCTATTGGAGAGCGGGTTTTCGGAGGAACAGGAACCGGTATGGGGGCGAATGCTGAATTTCTTGTGCTGGATGAATCCGCTGCCATCGCCAAGATTCCAAATGGTCTGACCTTCGAACAAGCTGCCGCGATTCCTTTTGGGGCGACCGCTTCGCTGTATTTTCTGCATCATAAAATTGAGCTTAAGGCGGGGCAAAGAGTTCTGATTAATGGCGCAGGTGGAGCACTTGGCTGCTATGGGGTTCAGCTAGCCAGATACAAAGGGGCTGAAGTAATTGCCATTTGTCGAGACGATAAACGTGAACTGCTGCTACAGCTTGGTGCAAAGAGGACCTGGGATTACTCAAAAGCACCAGTCAGTGAAATGAATGAACGATTTGATGTGGTTTATGACACCCATGGGAGTTTGAAATATGCAGAATGTGAGCACTTGCTTACTGAAAAAGGCATATGGATATCTGCTGCTGGTGGCGTGTCCGATTTTGCTCGCATGATGATTTTGAAACTGTTTGGTCAACGTCAGATGGTGGCTGGGCTGGCGATAGAAACTCAGAGTGACATGAACTATCTGAAACGGTTGGTTGAAACTGGAAATTTGGTTCCGGTGATCGATTCTGTGTATGACTTGGACGATTTGGTTGCAGCACATCAATATGTCGAAAAAGGGCACAAAACAGGGTGCGTTGTGGTTAGGGTATCTTGAGACAGTTTGAGCATAAAAAACGCCCTCTGTATCGAGGGCGTTGTTTGAATCTAAGGAGTTTATGAAGCGCGTACCCGACCCTGCTTAAGGTTGTTGAGTACTTGTTCTTTTGGTCCATCAGCAATAACTGCCCCTTTTTCCATCACAATTACCCGATCAACCACGTCCAGCATTGAGGTTTTATGGGTAATAAGGATAAGGGTTTCACTCTTCTTCAAACTCAATAGCTGATGCTTAATGTGCATCTCTGAGCGGTTATCCATTGAGCTGGTTGGTTCATCCATCAGCAAAACAGGAGGACGACCTATGAACGCACGGGCAATCGCTACAGACTGACGCTGACCACCAGAAAGTAAAATCCCGCCTTCTCCGACCTGACGTTCCAGTCCAGCCGGGTCCTGCTGAGTAAATACCGTTACACCGCCTCGGTTGGCAGCATCCAGCACCTCTCGGTCGTCTACCAAAGGTTGTCCCAGAGTAATGTTGTCGCGAATAGAACCGTAAAACAGAGTGATGTCTTGTGGTACACAGCCTATATTGCGTCTTACATCCACATGGTGAAGCTGAGCTATATCAGTCTCATCAATACGCACATTGCCTTGTGTCGGCTGGTACAAGCCCATAATCAGACGTTCAATGGTCGTTTTTCCTGAACCAATACGCCCGATAATGGCGACTTTTTCTCCGGGATTTATGGTGATGGACACATCCCGCACGGCAGCAAGTTCTGAGTCCGGGTAATTGAAGGTGACGCGATCCAGTTCGATTTTTCCCTGAACAATAGGGCGGTGGATGTAGCGCTTTCCTTCTTCCTGCTCGTCTGGCATTGACATGACCTGCTCAATAATCGTCATTGACGATTTGGCCTGATTGTAGCGAGTGGACAACAATGAAAGTTGAACCAAAGGACCTACTGCACGCCCGCTCAGCATGGTGGCAGCGATCAATCCACCCATGGTCAGGTCGCCTTCGGCAATCAGGTAAACCCCGACAATGATCATGCCGACATTCGATGTCTGCTGAATAAACCCAGCAGCATTCTGGATAGAATCGGTGATGCGGCGGCTCTTAATATTCCAGTTTGCCATGTGCGCAACCGCTTCTTCCCAACGGTATTGGAACTGGCTTTGCGCACCAAAGACTTTTACCGTCTCCAAGCCCGCCAGACTCTCAATCAGGTTGGCGTATTTTTGCGAAGCGAGGCGAGAGCCCTCTTCAATGCTTTTTCTTAATGGTCCCTGAATCAGCATCGAATGGATGATCAGAATCAGAATACCCACAATAGGAACGATAACCAGATTCCCCGCCACCAGCCAGATGACGACCAGGAAGAGTAGGGCGAACGGCAGATCAATCAGAGAAGAGACGGTTGCCGACGTAAAGAATTCTCTAATTGACTCAAACTCCTGCAAGTGTCTGGCAAAAGCGCCAACCGAAGCCGGACGTGACTCCATGCGGATGCCCATGACCTTGCTGAACAGCTTGGATGAAATCAGGACATCCGATTTTTTACCCGCCACGTCGATAAAGTAACTTCGCAGCAATTTGAGTAAAAAATCGAAAAGGAAAACCACAAATATTCCGGATGCCAGCACCCACAAAGATTCAAACGCGAGGTTTGGGACGACTTTGTCGTACACCAGGCGGGTAAACATAGGGGCGGCAATCGCAAACACATTGATCAGAATCGAGGCGATCAACACGTCTCGGTAGATGTGTTTCGATTCCAGAAGCGTGCTCCAGAACCAGTGACCATCTCTTGGTTTGAGTATTTCAGGTGAGCGTTCGTCGTAACGGAACTGCTTTTTCACCAGAAAATAGCGACCGATGTACTGCTGTTTCAGTTCATCAAGAGGCAGCGAGATAGGCATCAAATGAGAATCTGCGGTGACGACTTCTGCTTCTTGCGTTTCACTGTTTACGCTCACCAGTACGCAGGCGTCTCCACCACGAAGAAGTAATACTGCAGGCAGAACCAGCTCTGGAATTGCTTCAAATTCTGTACGGTTTTCTCTGGCAACCAAGCCCGCCCGCTCAGCAGAGCGAGGAAAAAGAAAAGGCGTCAGCTTACCATCGGCTAAGGGTAAACCGCTGACAAGTGCCTCAGGCGAATTCGACATCCCATAGTATCGGCTGATGTACACCAGGGAGTTCAGTAAAGGATCTTGCATCCTGATAGACCTTAAAACTTATTTATCAACAATGAAGCCTTGGAATGCTTCAATAAAGTGCTCAGATAGGAAGTCCAACTGTGCCTGAGTTTCTACCCGCGATGCGATGGTCTTAATGCCAAGGTTGTGCGCCGTACGCGAGATGGAAGTGAGTGTATACTTCTGCTTCTCATCATCTATCTGATGGGTGTACAGATAATCCAATTTAACGTAAGCCGGTCTGAATTCGTTGATGTACTCCAAAGAATGGAAATGTCGCCCGTAGTTATCGACACCAAAATCGGCCCCTGCACTGCGTATCGCGTGACAGATCAGCGCAGTATGGTGCTGGTGGTTGATAAAGCAGGACTCTGGGATTTCAAAGTGCAGTTTGTTCACCAATGCCTGATTCTTCGTCAGGATTTTGGTTAACCAGCGGATGAAACTAGGTTCGCTGACACTGCTCACGGTCAGGTTGATAGCCAAGGTATCCGTCAGCTCACGTGAGCGCAGTTTGTCGAGCATGGAGGTGATAACGAATTGGTCAAAAATATGACCCGCGTTCAGTTGCTCCAGCGCGAACAGATATTGGTTTGCGGTAAAGCGTTCACCATTTTTCTCAATCGCAGAGAAGACTTCTCGGTGATATGTCGCGCCAGTGGTGGTGTTCGCATTCTGAAGTTTGAACTCCACCCATTGATTACCGATGGCTTCTTCCACCAGAGTGCGCCATTGCTGTTTACCCAGAAGTACGTGGTTTTGCTTATCCGTAACCAGACCATATGGCTTATCAGGGTGAGCGTGGGCTTTAGACAGGGCGTTATCCACCAGCGACAGTATTTCGGTAGTGTTCTTACGATTTTCGTTGTAAACCACGCCTAAGAAAGCAGCGGCTGGCGCCGTTCCGGTAGGATCTGGTCGAATGTCCTGGGTGTAATTCATGATGCTTTCAGACACCATGCGCAGTTCGCTCTCTTCAAGGTTTGGCAAGATGAAGCCAAACTCTGCAGTGTTGATACGAGCCAGCGTAACATCAGGAGAAGAAGTGGTCGCCTTGAGCAAAGCTGCCAGTTCTTTCACTAAACTGTCACCTACCTCGTAACCTTCGTCGTCGTAGGCATCTTTGATGAAGGTGGCCTGTAAGATCGCCACACCGCCAATTGCGGACTCATTCAGCCAGGTGTTTAGCTGACCAATAAAGAAGGAACGGTTACCCAACTGAGACACAGGGTCCATGTACGCGCGTTCACGCAATTGTTGCGCTTCACGAGCCTGAGCTTTAAAGCTTTTCTCCACTTGCGCCGACATGGCATTGATGCCGTCAACTACGGCAATCAGATCGCGAGTACGTGGACGTTCAAGAGGTTCTCCAAAGTGGTTGTTCGCCACTTCTTCCATTTTCTGAATGATGAGTGTCAGAGGTTTCAGTGCTCGCCTTACCACCGCAGAAATCACCACCACACCAATAATGAAGATTCCTGTAAATAAGGTGACTAAGCTGGTTAGAGCCTGCCAGAGCTGAAAGTACGCATCACCAGGGTGACTGATGATTTCAACTTCTGCCAGCTGAAGCCAGCCACTGGTGACCACCCGCCGGTCGTGAATGGTTCGAAATAAATCTAAGTTGGTAAACCAGTCCGGGATATCGTGGTTTTTGATGGGGTAAGTACGGACAATTTCTTTGTCATTACTTAAAAAGATGAGTCGGACAGCGGAATAGGAACTGCCATCAAACAGGGCGTTAATAACGGACTCCACTGCGACTTCATCCTGATTTTCAAGATAAGGTGCAAGGGCAAGCCCCACCGTATTGATGGTATTGTTCACTTCGGAGCGCTGTTGTTGCTCTAGGAAGTTACGCATGATATTGAACTCGATGGCGAATACCGAGGTCATCAACAGCAGAAATACTGCCAACATCCATGCGACTAGCTGTCTATATAAAGTCATGGTGCTTACTCATCATAATTAATAATGGGTTTATTCAACTTCAAAGTTTGTTCGCGAGAGCGCAAATCATTCCATAGGCTCAGGCGAGACGATTTTCCTGCTAACTTACCGCTGGCTTTTTCTTTCATCAGCCATAGGTTTTTACCGTTAAAGCTGTAAATAGGTAATAAGTCGCGGCGTTTAGAAGCGGGTTTGATATCTGGAATCAAGTTATCCAAAATCAAAGGCTGCGAGCTTGGTGTACGATAGTACGCTAAAACCATGTGAAACTGATTTAATTCAATGGCTTTAACGTACACTAACCGTAATTTCTTGTCTGGGACACCTAACTCAAGCAGAGAGAAATATTTTGCAATTGTGAAATCTTCACAGTCACCAGCAGCACTCCCCAAAAACTCAAGAGGAGTCGCCCAGTAGTCCTTTCGACCCCATAGCTTGATGTCGTCAACAAAGTACATCTGATTGAAGAAATTGTTCACGGCTTCAAGCTGTTGGCTCTCTTTGAGCGTGTGGAAGTCTGCAATGCCTTCTCGCCATGCCGAAACACGTTTAGCGGCGCGATCCCCGTAAGTCCCGCGCACAGCTTCCACCCAGCGCTGCTCTTTTTTATTGAGCGCGCCTGAGGTAAAAGAAAGTGACAGCAAGCACGCCAGAAGCATGCCTGCCTTTAATCGGTTGAAGACCATCAGCGATAAAACTCAGTTAAAAACAAACTGAACCAAATGTAGATGGGCGGTTTCTCCGAAGAACACTCATGTGTTTCTCCCCCAATTATTCACGCAAAGCCGTTTGCTGGGCGCGTGAGATAGGTTTCAATAAATAATCCAGAACAGAGCGCTTGCCTGTAATAATATCGACCGAGGTAGTCATCCCCGGAATGATCGGAAGCTGCTCTGAGTGACCAAAACTGTCTTGCAATGTGCGAACACGAACAAGGTAAAAGCTATTGCCTTCCTCGTCCTGAATGGTGTCAGCACTGATGTGTTCCAGAATTCCCTCCAGTCCGCCATAACGAGTAAAATCATAAGCACTGAATTTAACGATAGCAGGCAGACCTGGTCTTAAAAAGGCAATGTCCTGAGGGGCGATTTTCGCTTCTACTAAAAGGGTGTCTTCAGTTGGAACGATTTCAACCAGATCCATGCCTGGCTGAATAACACCACCAACCGTATTGGTGTGAAGTTTTTTGATGGTTCCCGTCACTGGTGAAACCACAATAGTACGGTTTACACGATCTTCCAGACCCACCGTCGATTCCGTCAGAGAAGACAGTTTATCCTGTGCCTGATTGAGTTTTTCCTGTTGCTCGGAACGGAACTTCAAAGCAGCATCGATTCGGCTGAGAATGGCTTCACGGATTGCAGAAGTCAGAACGGGTACTTTAAGTTCGGTCGATGTCAGTTCTCGACCTGTGTCGTTCAGTTGTCTTTCGAGTTTTAGCAGCTCAATACGAGGGACGATACCTTCATTGGCGAGCGGCTTAGTGATGTCGAGTTCTTTTTGGGCAAAATCATAGCTGCGCTTTAGGTTGTCGACACGGGCTTTGATTTCGACTAAGTCTTGTTGCTTCTGCTTTACTTGCTGGTCCAGTAGAGAAACCTGGTTTTTCAGATTATTGAGATCTTGCGTGTATTCGGCATACTGACGCTCAACAAGTTGTGGATCGTTTTCTGTTAGTTGTTCTGGGAAAATCAGCTTATCTGTTTCGATGACTACACTGTCTCTCCAGTTATCGGGATCCAGGTCTTCACGGATCTTAATGCTGGCAATGGAAGCCGAAAGCTGCAACACACTCGCCGTCAGGTTAGTGACTTGTTGTTCTCTTTCTCTGAAGTCAGAACGGAAACGTGTGTCATCAATCAGCAGGAGTTGCTGACCTTTTTCAACCAGTTCACCTTCATGAACCAGAATCTTTTTCACCAGCCCGCCTTCCAGGTTCTGAACAACCTGCAATTGTGAAGAAGGGATGACCTTGCCTTGCCCGACCGTGACCTTATCTATGTGTGCCCACGCAGCCCATCCGATGGCGATGGCAAAAAACAGTACCACGACCCACAACAAAATCCTTGCACTACTCGGCGTGTTCAACAGCAATGCTGCCGTTTTGTCGTCCACGTAGTCCAACTCTTTTGAGTCCAGTTTTTTGAGGCTCTTAGTGTCCATGAAGTTTCCTTGCAACGGAATAGACGTAAATTAAAGGGTAAAGAGGTGTGTGACCTCTACAGAACAATGTCTTTATTATCTTGAAGCAATTTTCGTGCTTATGCTTCTGAATCTTATTATCGGATTAATAAATTGTTAAGTTGTTCATTTAATTATAATCAAAATGTGGCGTGCATTAGCTTCACTTCTTTACCTTTTCTAAGAAAAATTGCCAAAATTAGGACCATTAATTGCCGCTGGTGGAAATATTAAGGGGAACATTGCCACTTTTTTGGCGGAAAAACGTAAATGACTTGAGTTCCCATAACCTTAAGCGCAAAATCGTCGAAAACCAGAAGGAGTAGAAATGGAACTTTCAGATATTCGTCGCGAATACACCAAGGGCGGGCTGAGACGCCGAGATCTCAAGGCAGACCCTATCGAGCAGTTTAATTTTTGGTTGCAGCAAGCTGTTGATGCCAAGCTGACTGACCCAACGGCGATGACGGTGGCGACGGTAGACGAGAATGGTATGCCATTTCAACGCATCGTTTTGCTAAAAAGTGTCGACAAAGATGGCTTTGTTTTTTATACCAATTTAGGTAGCCGTAAAGCCCAGCACCTGGAAAATCATAGCAAGATCAGCCTTCACTTCCCGTGGCACCCTCTGGAAAGGCAAGTTCATGTGACTGGAATTGCTCACAAGTTGAGTGCTATGGAAAACATGAAATACTTTTCTTCTCGCCCAAAAGAAAGCCAGATTGCGGCAATTGCGAGTAAGCAAAGTAGCCGTCTTTCAGCGCGAAGCATGCTGCTCAGTAAATACATGGAATTAAAAAAGCAATTTGAAGAAGGGGAAATTCCTGTCCCGACTTTCTGGGGAGGTTTCAGAGTGAAACCTGAAAGTATGGAATTCTGGCAGGGAGGTGAACACCGACTTCACGATCGTTTCTTGTTTACTAAAGAAGACGAACAGCATTGGGACATTGATCGCCTCGCACCATAGAATCGGCATTTTTTAAAAATTCTATACAAAAACGCCACACTGCTTAGAGTGTGGCGTTTTTTTGAAAGAATGTGACTTAGTTTGCTAGCTCGTAGTACTTAACATTCTTGATGTTCAACTCGATTTCTTCGTTATCGGTTTCCCAGCCCGTTGGCTTGTAGATACCAAACTTGATGTAAGGTTTGTTTACATCGTTGTACGTATTGGGACCACATACGTCTGACATAACTTCGTCGTTAATTTTAACTGTCAGACAAGCGTCTTTATCGTAAGAAAGCTCACCGCTTAGCTCAATGGTGTACCAGGTGTTTGGCTCGTAGTAGTAATCGCTGAATAGTTTTCTGTATTCAATTGAGTTACCAGTGTTACCACAAGTACCGTTGGTTGTTGTTGAAATACGGTCTTCGTCCCAGCGGTTATACATTCTCAAGGTTCCGTTCACAGACTCCAGAGCCATGATTGGGCAGCGCCACGCTTCACCTTGATCTGGTCTTGAGTGAAGCTGGAAGTAGCTGTGCCAGCGGTTGTAGTGTGCAAAGTTGTCGTTAGTCTTGAAATCAAAGGAAAATTTAAACGGGGTATCACGCTTAACGACATCTTGTATTGCGAACTCACAGCGCTTACGGTTAGGCGCTTTGTTCAGTTTCATTGTGGTTGTTTCGTGGTATCTCATTAAGTTAACTGAAAGTAAATCGAAGCTACATTCAATGTGAACTTTCTCATTCGGGGTTTTAAGACCACCTAAGTCCAACTGATCGTATACGACTCTCCACATGTTTACTGGTTGTGCACTTACCGAAAACGCAAAGCCTGCTAGAAGAAGTGTTAAAGCTCTCATAATTTTCACCTACTAATAAAAAGAAATACGATTGAATTTCAAAGTTTTGCGACATAAGAACCCTTCTTATTTCTCGAAGAAAAATAATTGTTTAATAGAAAAAACAGATTTCTAAATGCTAAAGTCTGTATTTTGTTTTTATAAATCCAATAATATTAAAAAGTTAAAGTTTATTGATTTTAAAAACTATCTATTTACGGTTTTTTATATGTGGCGATAACAATCCAATAATTAATTTGTATCTCTAAAGTTATTACAAAAAGTTCGGAACCATTGTCGCGTTCCACTCTTGCCTACACCGAGAATATTAAAGTTTCTTTTTGAGTGGAAAAATTTCTAAATGGCTCAGAATGATATTTGTACAAAATTGAAAACAAAGATTTGATCTTCATTCCATAAAATTATTTACTACCCTAAAATAAAAGTTGAATAGTATGTGATTTTAGTGGCTTTTGTCTTTTAAGGTGTTGATTTTAAATTTTTTTTTAATTAAAGAGAAACTGGTTTTATATTAAAAGTTCAAACTTTAAATATCAGCTCAAAATTAAAGGTTTTGCCCATTTTTGCTTAGATTTTAACTTTCAAAAAAGGCTCAATTGTCAAAGTTAACTTTATATGTGGTAAGGGGTTATGTGTAATTACTGAGACTTTAGCTGTGAAGTGTAAATATTTATTACATTTACGCGGTTCAGATTGAAATGAGCTCCAATACGGTATTTTTAAACCATTAAGTGAAGGAAAAACGACGTTTAAATGTTTCGTGTTTGTAAATGAATGTGTAAGAGGAGTTGGAATATGATCGGAGTGAAGAGCCAAATAATAACGTGTATGAGCCTAGTGAGATGGTTTTTCTAAATGTGTATTGATGGTTACATTTTGAATACACAATATCTTAAAAATTTCATATTCAGTTCTAAATATTTAAGTGCCTTTCTGATTTCTGGTTTAATTGGCAATATAACGTTATGTAATAAAATGATTTATTGGCTCTATCAATGAATTTAGATGATTTGTTTTGTAGCTTATTCGCCAAGTGGAAGGACGGATGTAAAGGAAAAGCGTTTATCTATCGAGTCAAATGTTGTGGCTCAGTACAACCGATATCTGATGTTTAAGTAAACTTTCAGGAATCACTGAACCAAACCCCTCATCTAAAGCGAGTTCAATCAGCTCGTTTTTTGTACTTGCCCCAAATTTGTTTCGCAATCTGGCAACGTGTCCTTCTACCGTTTTCACAGAAATGTTCATGGCGTTTGCGATGAACTGAGGTTTTTTTCCGTATAGCAAGAAGAAAAGAACCTGCGATTCTCGTTGGTTGATTTTTTTAGGCGTACTGCAAAGAGTGCTTGAGTAGAGGTCTCGTTTCAGGCTTTGACCTGTCGCTCTGCAAATCCAGTGTCCAACCTCCAGAATGGCGGTGTCTTCAAGTTCTTGTCCGTGGAAAATAACGCCAACGATTTCATTGTTCTCGTTGAACCAAGGGGTTTTAGTAAAAATGTGGGCGCGCCATTTTCCGTCGGGGTAGGGGTGGATATCGAGGATCTTGAGGGTTTGCTTGGTTTCCATGACATAGACGTCCTGCCTTCGGAAATCGGTAGCACACAAAGTAGAAGGGCTGGAGATATCAAAATCGGACTTACCTATGCAGTCGAGATGATTGTCTAACCCTATCAGATTGCCAAACGCTTTATTGGCGTAAACAAAAACTGAGTTTGTGTCTTTGCAGCCCCAACATCCCGGAATTTGATCGATAATAGATAAGAGAGTTGTGTTGGGCACGATATTCGCTCTGTTGTACTGCGTTACTTGTCAATAATCATATCAGTCTCATAATTAAGAAGACAGCGCATGTTATATGTTCAAGTGAACTCGTTTAAAAAAAAGCCAGCTTGAGGGAGCTGGCTAACACAAGATACATCTTGTCGACGTGTAGAAGAGGTTATGATCAACTTCAGGGTCTAAGTGATCATAACGATACCTTAGCGATATCAAGAGGTAACTGCACTGGACTGCAGCTAACTCTATGACAGTTAAGATAAAACAGGTTTTTTTTCGGAAAAAGGGGGGAATTCCCCCCTTTTGAAGGAAAATCTGATTAGATTCGACAAATTTCGTATTATTATTCATCTGAAGCACGTGATTTTGGAGATTTAGGGCAAGTAAATTTCCTAGTTTTTATTGAAATGATAATAATTATCATTTACGATTCTTGCCAACTTATTAACTCAGGACGATATAATGAAACAAGTTTTAGCCCGGTTGGGATTATGTAGCCTTTTATTAGTGCCAGGTTTGGCAGTTGCAAAGTTGAAAGTAGTAACGACGTTCACCATCATTCAAGACATGGCACAGAACGTGGCTGGCGATGCAGCTGAAGTGGTTTCTATTACCAAACCTGGCGCCGAAATTCACGATTACCAACCCACCCCAAAAGATATTGTTAAAGCGCAATCTGCTGATCTGGTCATGTGGAATGGTATGAATCTGGAACGCTGGTTCGAGCGCTTCTTCAGTAACATCAGCGGCGTACCTTCTGTAACGCTAACGGAAGGCATTGCACCGCTTTCAATCTATGAAGGCCCTTATCAGGGTAAACCGAATCCTCACGCTTGGATGTCTACCAGCAACGCACTTATCTACATCGAGAACATCCGTTCTGCGTTAGTTAAGCATGATCCTGAGAATGCAGACACTTACAACAAGAACGCAAAAGCTTACGCTGACCAAGTTAAACAACTTGATGCTCCGATTCGTGCGCGTATGGATGCCATCCCAGCAGACAAACGTTGGTTGGTGACTAGTGAAGGTGCATTCAGCTACCTGGCGAAAGAC
This sequence comes from Vibrio nigripulchritudo, assembly GCF_027924785.1. Classification (NCBI taxonomy): domain Bacteria; kingdom Pseudomonadati; phylum Pseudomonadota; class Gammaproteobacteria; order Vibrionales; family Vibrionaceae; genus Vibrio; species Vibrio nigripulchritudo. Next base: position 33,656 of record NZ_AP027050.1, read on the forward strand.
TACGGCTTAAAAGAAGCGTACCTGTGGCCGATCAATGCTGATCAGCAAGGAACTCCTAAGCAAGTTAAGTCTCTAATTGACAAAATTCGTGAAAATCAGATTCCAGTTGTGTTCAGTGAGAGTACAATCTCTGATAAACCTGCAAAACAGGTTGTAAGGGAAACTAATGCTAAGTATGGCGGTGTGCTATACGTAGATTCCCTGTCTAAGCAGGATGGACCAGTACCTACCTATCTGGACCTTCTTAAAGTAACCACCCAAACAGTAGCGGATGGCTTTGCGTTATGAGTTCGATGTCGGCCAGCTTAGAAGTATCCAACGTTGGTGTGACATACAACAACGGCTTCACAGCGATAAACCACGTCAACTTTTCTCTTGATGGGGGCACTATATGTGCCCTCGTCGGGATCAATGGCGGCGGTAAATCGACCCTTTTTAAAAGCATTATGGGCTTAGTGAAGCTCTCTTCAGGTGACATTTGTGTATCTGGAATGACGATAAACAAAGCCCTGAAGAGCAACTTAGTGGCGTATGTACCACAAAGTGAAGACATAGACTGGGATTTCCCGGTATTAGTTGAAGATGTAGTGATGCAAGGTCGCTACGGCTTTATGAATTTTCTGCGTCGCCCAAGCAAAACCGACAAACAAAAAGTCGCGGATGCCATGGACCGAATGGGCATTTCTCAACTGGCAAAAAGGCAGATTGGCGAATTGTCTGGCGGGCAGAAAAAACGAGTCTTTCTTGCACGGGCTTTGGCTCAGGAAAGCAAAACCATTCTTCTCGATGAACCGTTTACGGGTGTCGACTTCACCACTGAAAATGCCATCATGCAGCTTTTAAGAGAGCTGCGAGCTGAAGGCCACCTGATTTTAGTGTCTACCCATAACCTCGGGAGCATTCCAGACTATTGTAATGAAGTGGTGTTTATCAATCGTACCGTTATTGCAGCAGGTTCCCTGGATGTGACTTTCACTCAGCAAAACCTGGAAGCCACGTTTGGTGGCGTACTGAAACACGTTGGTATTCCGGGTGAAGAGCTACATAACGATGAAGATCGTCGTGCGGTTACCATTATCTCGGATCACGAAAAACCCGCAGTGTTCTACGGAACGGGTCGACACGACTCTACACTGATCAGTGAAGCACAACATCAGGCGGACAAATAATGCTGGAATACTTGTTAGAGCCACTCAGCTACCAGTACATGCTCAATGCGATTTTCGCTAGCGCAATCGTCGGTGCTGTGTGTGCATTCCTCTCTGCTTTCCTGATGTTAAAAGGCTGGTCACTGATCGGTGATGCTTTGTCTCACTCGGTGGTTCCGGGTGTTGCCGGAGCGTATGCTCTTGGGTTGCCATACGCCGTGGGCGCTTTCTTTTCTGGCTTTCTTGCTTCCATCAGTATTGCGGCTCTGAAATCGCTTTCTCACCTGAAAGAGGACGCGATCATTGGTTTCATTTTCACCACCTTCTTTGCAGCGGGTTTGCTGTTAATTTCACTTAACCCGACTTCAATTAACGTCCAGTCCATCATTTTCGGCAATATTCTGAGTATTGGTCCCGAAGACCTGTACCAGATCGTCATCATTTCTGTTGTGTCTCTGATAGTGCTTGGCGTTCTCTGGAAAGACCTCATGCTGGTGTTCTTTGATGAAACACAAGCGTCTGCAGTGGGTCTTTCGCCAGTAAAACTGAAAATCTTATTCTTCACTCTGTTGAGTGCCTGTACCGTTGCGTCTCTTCAGACGGTTGGTGCCGTTTTGGTGATCGCCATGGTGATTACTCCAGGTGCAACGGCTTACCTGCTTACTGATCGCTTTGGCTGGTTACTGGTTATTGCAACAAGTATTGGTTTGCTAAGCAGCGGTCTGGGGGCGTACATCAGTTACTTCCTGGATGGTACAACGGGTGGCATCATTGTTCTTATCCAAACTGTTTTGTTCCTGCTTGCTTTCTTATTTGCACCGAAATACGGCTTGTTTTCGGATCGTGTTGCCGCGCTGAATCGCTTGGGAAACGCCGGTAAAGTGGCGAGGGACGCGTAATGGAAGCCTTAATCAGCTGGGTTATTGAACCCTTCCAGTACCCGTTTATGATGCGAGCTTTGTGGGCTGGTCTCGCCGTTGGTGGCGTGTGTGCAGTTTTGTCCTGCTATCTAGTTTTAAAAGGCTGGTCACTAATGGGAGACGCAATCTCTCACGCCGTTTTGCCCGGTATCGTGGTTGCTTATGTCGTTGGTATTGCTTTGCCAATCGGAGCCTTTGTGTCCGGTTTGCTGTGTGCTTTGCTAACGGGATACATCAAAGAGAACAGTCGGGTAAAAGAAGACACCGTGATGGGGATTGTGTTCTCTGGCATGTTTGCGCTTGGTTTAGTTATGTTTGCCAAAATCGAAACCGAACAGCATTTGTTGCATATTCTCTTCGGTAACATGCTTGGTATTAACGACTTTGAATTCTGGCAAACAGTGATCATCTCTGTGGCGGTTTTCTGTGTCATGCTTATTTTTCGTCATGACTTCCTGCTCTACTGCTTTGACAAGAGCCATGCGCGCGTTGTGGGGCTCCCAGTGACCCTTCTTCACTATGCGCTCTTGGTTATGCTTGCATTGACCATTGTCGCCACGATACAAGCTGTAGGCGTGATTATGGTGGTTGCTATGCTAGTCGCACCAGGGATCACCGCCTTCGTCTTAACCAGAAAGTTCAGCACCATGCTCTGGATTGCGTTGTCAGTTTCTATTGGTTCTACTTTGGCAGGCACCTTGATCAGTTTCCATATCGATGGAGCAACCAGTGCTTGTATCGTATTGGTTCAGGCGACGTGCTTTATTGTTGCGCTTACCTACTCAAAGGTGAAAACACACTTGGGAAAGGTTAAACCCTCAACCGTGGCACAGACAGAGTGCCGTGAATAGAATTAGTTCCTAGATCTCAAGATGAATGGTACAAAAAAGGGCTCCCAAGTTGGGAGCCCTTTTCAATTCTGTAGAAGCTAGCTTTTGTCTAGCTGCCTTACGATTCGAAAACCAATATAGTTGGTAGTGGCATTTGGAGAAACCTCCAGTGTTTCATGAGCGGCGGCTTTCGCCGGGGCAAAGCTCCAGGCTCCACCTTTCGCACTGCCGAAACGGCTGCCAGTCCACTCCCAGACATTGCCCACCATGTCGTATAAACCCAGTGCATTAGGTCTGAACGTGTTTACTGGAGAGCTACTGGTATTGGACCATTTGGTTCCACCCCAGCCGGTATTGGCTTTGCCGCTACCGAATTCGTTACCCCACCAGTAAGAAGCAGACGAACCTGCGCGTGCCGCGATTTCCCACTCTTGCTCCGTTGGAAGGCGGTACTGATAGCCCGTTTTCTGACTTAGCCATTTGGTGTAGGCTTGCGCGTCTTTGCGACTCAGGCAAACCACTGGCGACATATCGCTTTGCTTGAAACCAGGCTGACGCCAGAAGTTTCCTTTTACTGAAAGTTCTACGCTGTTTTCCATAGTAGAACAGGTCTGATTTTTTTCAGCAGAGGTTTTGTACCCAGTGTCATTAACGAAGGTGGCAAACTGCTTCACGGTGATTGGCGTCGCTGAAATTGAGTAGGCTTTAGCGAGGTTAACCTGCTGCTCGCCACCTTTCCCGATGAAATACTTTCCAGCACCGACAACGACCATTTGAGGGGCGGACTGGTTAGCACTCAGTTGGTCAGCAAAAGCTTTACCAGAGCGAGGAACGTTAGCTTTTTCTACCAGAACGGCGCGCAGCGTGCCATCCTGACGTAAAGTCATATCGCGATTGAACGAACGGAAACCATCTTTCACTACGCTGACGGTGTGCGCACCAGTAGGCAGCATGATGTCGACCGGAGTCGTTCCATAGCTCACGCCGTTGATTAGGACACGGTCATCATACTGGTTTGAACGCACTGTCAGTGTTACCCAACGAACCTCTTTCTGAGGGCTCGACATTTCCTGCTTTTCGCTAGGATCGAAACAGTATGCGGAATCAATATCCAAAAGTCGGCATGCAGCATTTTGAGAAGGGCGTGATTCAACGGCAACTTCCAGCTTAGCCTGAAACTGTCCGCCATCAATAAACCCGGTTCTGACTGGCTGATGGTTAACAACATGAATGTTCAGTGTTGCCTGCTGGACATGTTGCTTCACCAGATCATTTTCTGTGGTGTTGTCGATGAGCGCAGACTGGAAAAGGTTCACTGCTTTTTGCAGAGCAAGCCCGGTTGACTGCTCCTTACACTGAGCAAGGGTGGCGTCCTGAGCACAATTATGAACATAAGATACCGTCTGAGACGTCTGGCGAGTCAATTCGCCTTGAAGGCGCTGTGCACGAAGTCGGTAGTGGCTGTCTTCCAAACCCAGCAGCTCAGCGTCTAACTTTACGCCTTCAGCTTTGGTGGAAGAAAGCTTAATACGCTGTTCTTGAATGTCGTGCTGAATATCCAGTTGGTTTTGCTGATTCTGTTTCAAGCGAGCCCAGGCATCCTGATACGCTTTCTGGCTTGAAGAAAGATCCAGATCAGGGTCTTCCAGCATTTGAGCGTATTGCCTTTCAAGCGCCTGTTTGGCTTTTACACGCGTGTTTTCCAGCGTAGAAGCTTCCTTCTCTGCCTGGTCTAACTCCGCATTGAGCCGTCGTATTGTTGCCTGAATATCCGTTTGCTGACTCACGGTAGACTGGATTTCAGCCTTCTTCGAACTAATTGCCTCTGAAATGCTTGCGATATCCAAACTCTCAGCTGTTGCTGAAAATGGCATCAGGCTCGGTGAAAGAGCCAACAAAAGCGCTGGTAATCCTTGTCTCATGTTCAGTTCTAATTCGTGTTGTTTGCTGTACTAAAGCGCCATTTTGCCGCGATCAAAGTGCTTTGATGCAAACAAAATGGCGATGAAAAATGCTCGTTATAAAAGTCAGTAACCAGTAACAACCTTGGCGTTACCCATGTTTTTCGGGGCGAAGTTTCACCCAAATGGTGTCGTTACCATTGATTGTGATCTGACGATTGTATGTTTCAAAACCTTCTTTTGAAACCGTAATTTGGTGGCGACCTGCAGGCAGCACCAATTCGACAGGTGTGCTGCCGTAACGCACACCATTCACTGTCACGTCGTCATCGTATTGATCGGAGCGAACGGTAATGTTTGCCCAGCTTTTATCGGTATTCGATTTAGATGTCACTTTGGCTTCTGTGTAACAGTAACGGTTGGCAACACCAAGCAGTTTACACGCGGCTGTTGCTTCTGGTTTTGCCCGAAGCTGAGCTTGCATATTGGTGAAGTAGCTGTCGTCACCAGAGAAGCCACTTTTAATAATCTGACTGTCCTGAACATGAATGTTTAACTGGACACCCTGAAGGTTCTGCTTTGCGATGTTGGATTCAGTTAGCTGATCAACTAAGCGGGACTTAAACGTGTTAACGGCTTTTTGCTTGGTCAGATGTTTACCGCGATTAGCACAGTCACGCAGTGTCATGCTCGCAGAACAAGTCGTTTTGTAGCTGGTTTCAAGAACTGCACTCTCGCGAAGTTCGGCTGCCAGTCGTTTAACTCGGGCTTCTACACGCGATTCTTGTAAATTCTGGTTTGCAGCATTGAGGTGAGCTTGCTGCTGTTGCAGTTGAGACAAGCGCATTTCGCTCTCGCTCACAAGATGCTGCTGGCTCAGTTGCTCTTTCTGGTTGTCTTTAACCGCAGTCCAGGATTCCTGATATTGTTTCTGGAACCCTGACAAGTCGATATCAGGTTCTTCAACCAAACGAGTGAATTGTTTATCGAGGGCGCTTTTCGCACGGTTTCGTTTTGCAACCAGTTCGGTGTATTCACGTTTCAGTTGCTCAGATTGTTGCTTGAGTTGGGAAAGCGTTTTGGCTTCGCTGGCGTGTTCGTCATCAACCGAATCAATTTTGGCTTGATTCTGGGTAATTTTCTCATCGATTTCTGCCACCAAATCAACGCTTTGAATCTCTTCAGCCTGTAAAGTGGTTGGTAGCCAAACTGGGGTAAGCGCAAGCAAAAGCGCTGGGATTCGACGTTTGATCATAAGTCCCTGCATGATAATCATTTCGTAAGCCACCCTATTGCTCTGATAGGGGTAGTATTTTGGCGAGGTGAAGCTGTATTTATCGATACGTTTCAAAACCGCCTAGCCATTAAGTTTTTTGAGCTAATGAGTAAAGACTCATGTCGTCCAACTTATTGAACTCTAAAAAGTCTAACCCGTCTTTGAGAATTTCACAATTTTCTTAGTTTTGATATAAAAAAATGCGATTAAAGTGGATTGAGCAAGCATTGACCGTAATTTATGTGCACTTGATCATTGTTCCGTGAAATGTAACCTTTTTTGACTCAAGTTAAAGCCCGCGGGTACACTGCATTCTTATGTTGTGTTGGTTGTTGTGATCTTGCTTCCGCTTTCATTCCCACGCAATCAGCGTAAGACTCTGAATTTCCGGTGTTGCCATGAAGTATAACAACATTCACGGTGGTCCAAAGCCAGCCGAACTGATCACTCTTCCAAGTGAAATGAATAACCATGATCATGAATATACCCAGATCGTTATCGGGTTAAATGGTCAGGCAGAATTCGATGTAGCGGGTGTCGGAAATTTCATCGGACCCGGACAGGGTTGTGTGGTTACCGCGTCTTCCCAACATGCATTCGGAGGAATTGGCAAATCAGACATTCTTGTACTGAATATGCCGTTAATGACCGAACACGACCCGCTTATATTGAACAAACTCAATGAGCTTGGAAAGAAAGACATCTATTTCCAGCTCGATAACCAGATACAGCAACTGATTGCAATGCTTGTTACCGAGATGCGCAATAGCCCAGAGGATGAGCTGTTGAGCCGAGCGTGTAATGACACGGTTGTTGCCTTACTTCAGCGCCATCTAAAGTCTTTTCAGGCATTACAGAAAGATGCCCGATTGGATATGGATGCAGTAGACCGATATATTGAACAGCACTTGAGCCACAAAATTTCTGTAGCACAACTGGCTGGCAGTGTGTTTTTAGGCGAAAGTCAGTTTCATATGTTGTTTAAAGAGCAAACGGGCATAACACCTCACCAATATGTGCTTGGCAAGCGTATTGATACGGCGAAAAATCTGATTGAGCAGGGGAATTTAAGCCTTGGTCACATCGCAGAGCTCACTGGATTTTCGGGGCAAAGTACTTTTACTCACACCTTCTCACGTCTTCAGGGAATATCCCCCTCAGTCTACAAAAAGCGTTTGCTTAACAAGCCTTAATCCCTACTTGTATACCAATTTTTCTTGTTCAACAAAGAGTTAGATAACTGGAAATAGGATGAGAAATCAATTGGCTATGAATGTAACGAAACGTTAAAAATCCACATTGTTAATTGCATAATATTGCATAAACTGTCGCGATTTTCCTGTGATCATGTTTTTACTTTGTTAAAAATCCGACTTTTTGCCAAAAAAGCCGGAGTTTTTGACAAGTATCTCGCTCAAGCTCAAAATACACTGCTACCCATTGTGGATGAACCCGATATTTTGTTCGGGCATGAGATTGAGGAAAACGCATGTTTACAGCAACAGATGTGTTGACGAAAGAGTTCGTTGAGCAGCCGCTTGACCGACTTTGGTCACTGATCTCGCCATTGTATATGGTGGAAGAAACCCAATGGCTAGAGCAATTAATCCCATTAGCTCAGCCTTCTGACGACGAAAAGCGTGCTACAGAAGAAAAAACGACAGCATTGATTAACGCGATTCGTGCAGACAAAGAAGCGGTACAAATGATTGATGCGCTTCTTCTGGAATACAGCTTAGACACTCAGGAAGGCATCTTACTGATGTGTCTGGCAGAAGCCTTGATGCGTATTCCTGACTCGGCGACGGCGGATGCTCTTATTCGCGACAAGCTAAGCGTTGCGGATTGGAAATCTCACCTTAAGAATTCTGACTCTGTGTTTGTTAACGCCTCGACCTGGGGATTGATGTTAACCGGCAAAGTGGTTGGTCTTAAAGATTCAGACAGCAAATCTCCAACTCAGGCAGTTAACAGCCTGGTCAACAAGCTTTCAGAGCCTGTGATTCGTAAAGCCATGCATCAGGCAATGAAAATCATGGGACACCAGTTTGTTTTGGGTCGCACTATTTCTGAAGCGCAGAAAAACGGTCGCAAGATGCGCGACAAAGGCTACACCTACTCTTTTGATATGTTGGGTGAAGCAGCGCTGACAGAAGCAGACGCAAACAAATATTTCAAAGATTACATCATGGCTATCGAGGCAGTGGGTCGCGACAAATACGGCTTAGAAACCAGCCCAGCGCCATCAGTCTCGATTAAGCTTTCTGCTCTTCATCCACGTTACGAAGTGGCAAACTTTGAACGTGTAATGGATGAAATGTATTCCACTGTTCTCAAGCTGCTTGAACGTGCTCGCGAGCTGGATGTCGCCATTACAATTGATGCTGAAGAGGCTGATCGTCTTGAGCTATCTCTTCGTCTGTTTGAAAAACTCTATCGCAGCGAAACGGTAAAAGGCTGGCGTAAGTTTGGTCTGGTTGTTCAGGCATATTCAAAACGCGCGCTTCCGGTGTTGGTCTGGCTAAATGGGTTGGCAAAAGAGCAGGGTGACTTGATCCCACTTCGTTTGGTGAAAGGGGCTTACTGGGACAGCGAAATCAAATGGTCACAGCAAGGTGGCTACGATAACTACCCAGTTTATACCCGCAAAGAAGCAACGGATGTTGCTTACCTGGCTTGTGCCCGTTTCCTTCTTAGTGAGGAAGTACGTGGCAACATTTTCCCTCAGTTTGCCAGCCACAACGCTCATACCGTTACGGCTATCGCCGTGATGGCTCAGCATAAAGACTTCGAGTTTCAGCGCCTGCACGGCATGGGCGATGCGTTATACGAGCACGCAATGGCGGCTTACGGTCAGTCGGTGCGTATCTATGCGCCAGTGGGTAGCCATAAAGACCTGCTGCCTTACTTGGTTCGTCGCTTGTTAGAGAACGGTGCAAACAGCTCCTTTGTTCACCGTTTGGTGGATGCACGCTGCCCGGTTGAAACCTTAACGCACCACCCGGTTGATTCTTTGCTGGCATTCCCAACTCTGAATAACACCAAGATTCCGCTTCCCGGCGCAATTTTTGAAGATCGCGCAAACTCGATTGGCGTGAATATTGATATTGAAAGTGAAGCCGAAGCCTTTGAAAAGGCGGTGCATTCATTTGATCAGCGCCAATGGCAGGGTGCCCCGATTATCAATGGTGAAAGCCGTTTCGAAAGCATGATCAAGGATGGCATTCATCCTACCTCTGTGACTGCTCCATACGATCGCACCAAACAAGTCGGACAAATTGCTTTTGCAACCCTTGATCATGTTTCCGAAGCACTAGACGTTGCTGCAGCAAATGTTGAAAGTTGGAAGAGCCAGAGCACACAAGCTCGCGGCGCTTACCTCAACACATTGGCTGACCTAATGGAGCGTGATTTGGCTGAGCTGGTGGCGATTTGTCACCACGAAGCAGGTAAGACGATTCATGACAGCATCGATGAAGTTCGTGAAGCAGTTGATTTCTGTCGTTTCTACGCCAACAACGCCAATGAACTGACTACACCAACCAGTATTACGGCGTTTGATGGTTCGACCAAGCAAGTGACTCGTGAAGGTCGTGGAGTATTTGTATGTATCAGTCCGTGGAACTTCCCACTGGCGATATTCCTCGGGCAGGTAACAGCCGCACTGGTTGCCGGTAATACGGTTGTTGCAAAACCTGCAGAACAAACCAGCTTGATTGCAGTTAAAGCCATTGAGTTGATGCAAGAAGCGGGGTTCCCAGCAGGTGTGATTCAGCTTCTTCCGGGCATCGGTCGTGAAATTGGTAGTGCCTTGACGTCCCACCCCGCGATTGCAGGTGTGGCATTTACAGGTTCGACAGAAACGGCTCAGCGCATTAATGCGACTCTGGCTAGCCGAGAATCAGCTCCAGTTCCTTTCATTGCTGAAACAGGCGGTCAGAACGCGATGATTGTTGACAGTACTGCCCTGCCAGAGCAAGTCGTCCGTGATGTAATGCGTTCGGCGTTTGCATCCGCGGGTCAGCGTTGTTCTGCACTACGTGTTCTTTACGTTCAGGAAGACATCGCCGATCGAATCGTTGCTCTGATTCAGGGGGCGATGGCTCAGCTGGATGTTGGTCTGCCATACCTTCACAAAACCGATGTCGGTCCGGTGATCGATGAAACAGCGAAGACGAATTTGCTGGAACACATTGAGAAAATGAGCAGCAGCCAAAAGCTGATCGCTCAGGCTGAACTTTCCCACGCGTGTGCCAATGGAGACTTTGTTGCGCCTTCTGCGTTCGAAATCAGCGATATCTCTGTGCTGGAAAAAGAAAAGTTTGGCCCGGTTCTGCATATCATTCGTTTCAAAGCTAATCAGCTAGCCGATGTGGTTAAGCAAATCAACGATACAGGTTTTGGTTTAACAATGGGCGTTCATAGCCGCAATGAAACCACTTATCGCTGGATTGAAAAGCATGCACGTGTGGGTAACTGCTACATCAACCGCGATCAGGTCGGTGCGGTGGTAGGGGTTCAGCCATTTGGCGGGCAAGGTCTGTCTGGCACTGGTCCGAAAGCAGGTGGTCCTCACTACCTGATCCGATTCACTCAAGCCGTTTACGCATAAGGAGAACCGATATGGTACATCAAGTCACTTGTTTTTCAGATGCTTACTCTGCATGGGAAAACTGGAATCTGACCAGCTACGAACAACGCAGTGCTGCGGTTCTGTCACTCAAGCAGGAACTGGCGCAAACCGAACTGGGTCTTGAGCCAGTGTTTCGTTATCACCTTGAGCAAGGTGAAGGGCTACTGGAAAATGCCCAGCTAATGCCAGGACCCACTGGTGAAACGAATGAGCTTTACACCGCGGGTCGTGGAGTGAGTTTGTTGATTCAGGACGAAGCATCGCAAGGTGCGCGTCAAGCCATTGTGGCACAGTTGGTTTGCGCGTTGTTAGCAGGCAACACAGTGGTTCTGAGCTCTGATGATGACGCCCTGACTCAGGCGATAAGTCAGGCTGTGTCTTCGGCAACATTGCCAGCCAATATTTTGCAAACTATACCGAGAGAATCTGCGCAGGAAATCTTAGAGAGCGATGTTCGCTCACTGGGTTATGCCGGTTCTCCACAACAGGAAATTCTTTTGAACAGAAGTCTTTCCGAGCGAAGCGGTGCCATCGTTTCGTTCATTAGTGAAACGGATCTTGTCGGTTTACCGACGTCCTTAGATCCCTTCCTTGTTCTGCGCTTCGTGACTGAGCGAACGCGCACCATCAACATTACGGCAGTAGGCGGAAACGCGACCTTGCTTGAGCTGGGTAACGACGGCCACTAGCCAATCTCATGCCGACCCTTTTCTGGTGATTAATTTAATCGGAGAAGGGTCACATGGAAGAAAAACAATAAAACGAGGAGTTTTATATGATCGAGAATAGCTTTGCTATTACCGGTACCTTTATTGCGTATCTCATTTTGATGCTTGCAATCGGTGTTATCGCTTATAAGCGTACGTCCAGTTCCAGTGATTACTTCCTGGGAGGCCGTTCGCTTGGTCCTTGGCCTGCGGCTCTGTCTGCTGGCGCTTCAGATATGAGTGGCTGGCTGCTGCTTGGCTTGCCAGGTTATGCTTATGCGGCGGGTATTGAAGCGTTCTGGCTAGCTGGTGGCTTGCTGGTGGGTACTTGGGCAAACTGGCTGATTAATGCTAAGCGCCTTCGCACGTACAGTATTACGACTGACGCTCTGACATTACCTGAGTTCCTGTCACGTCGTTTTCATGACAATTCCAAACTGATTCAGACAATCTCTGCTTTCTTTATCCTTTTGTTCTTCCTTTTCTATACCAGCTCCGGCTTGGTTGCGGGCGGAAAACTGTTTGAAACGGTCTTTGGATTGGATTACACCACAGCGGTAGTGATCGGAACAGTATGTGTGGTTTCCTACACACTATTCGGTGGTTTTCTTGCGGTATCCTGGACGGATCTGGTGCAAGGTCTGCTGATGGCAGCGGCACTGATGATCGTTCCAATTGCAGCAATGAATGGTGGATTTGGTCAACTGGTTACTGATCTGGAAACCATTAACCCAGAGTTGCTAACACTCTGGAATGACTCAAAAGGTGAACCACTGACCGCCATTGCAATCATCTCTCTGGTTGCATGGGGCTTGGGTTACTTTGGTCAGCCGCATATTCTGGCTCGATTCAAGGCATCCCGAAGCAACAAAGATCTGACAGCTGCGCGCCGCATTGCTGTCGTATGGTCTGGTCTGTCAATGGTCGGTGCCATGCTGGTCGGTGTGGTTGGACTGGTGTATCTGAATGGTCAGGGCAGCAACTTAGCTGATGGAGAGAAAATCTTCATGCTACTTGTGAATGCTATGTTCCATCCAGTGATTGCCGGTATCTTGCTGGCGGCTATTCTGGCAGCCATCATGAGTACTGCGGATTCTCAGTTGCTCGTCTCTTCTTCAGCGTTGGCAGAAGATTTCTACAAGCAAGTCTTCAACAAAGATGCGACGCCTGAACAAGTGGTAACGGTAGGTCGTGCTGCGGTCATTCTGCTTTCATTGATTGCATTGTTCCTGGCGATGAACCCAGACAGTTCTGTTCTTGGGTTGGTGTCTTACGCTTGGGCAGGTTTCGGTGCGGCGTTTGGTCCTGCCATCGTTCTTAGCCTGTTCTGGGCAGGCATGAATCGCAATGGTGCGCTTGCAGGTATCCTAGTGGGTGGTATTACTATTGTGGTATGGAAGCAACTGTCTGGCGGTTGGTTTGACGTGTACGAAATCGTACCGGGTATCATCTTCTCAACTATCGCGATTGTAGCGGTGAGTAAGCTAACTGGTGAACCTTCTGATGAAGTAAAAGCTCAGCACGCAGAGTTTGAAAAACAGCTCAAAGAGCTTGATTAACTAAAAATCATGCAGTTAACGAAAACGCCCTCCATTTTGGAGGGCGTTTTTTATTGTTTGGGCGTGATTAAGGACCTCTGAATATAACCATATCTTATAAAAGGTCATAGTTTTAGATCCTCTATTTCGTTGAATCCAAAGATAATATCTATGACACCACGCACACTGATTGTGTCCGTGTAGTGTTAAGTTCGTTAAATTTGTTAGGTTCGCCACAAATATTAATTTCAAAATTAATAATAGTAGATAGGTTTGGTCTAATAATGACCACCCGAAGAGCGAAAAGGAATCCGGAAATGCCTAAGGTATATTGTGAAGCGTGTGAAAAGAAGACCCATCATAAAGCCATTATGTGCAAAACCACACCACAATGTACAACGCTGTTGGAGAAGGCTAATCAATTGATGTTTCAGGTTTTTAATGGTGAACATTACCATAAAATGGAACAGAGGCTTTACTGTCGAGTATGCAATCACGAGTATCGTGAGCAGCCTGTTACGACAGAGATTAAAGAGACAAGTATTGCGTAAATTGTATTAAAAGCTCAGTGCTGAGGAACATCTTTATGCTTCAGCACAAGTTTTCTTTTTGCTTTTCTCACTGATGTGCGTGCATATTCGATTTCTACCCGAGCGCTTGGCTTCGTAAAGTGCATCGTCGGCCCGGGAAATCAGTTCGTCGATACTTATCCCTAATTCCCACTCCACGACACCAAATGAACAGGTTACGCTAAATACGTTTTCATCTTCTGGATGGAAAGTTTTCATACCAACCTGATCTTTCAATCTGGAAGCAAAGATTTTTGCGCCATCAAGCTTGGTATCTGGCAATAAGATGATGAATTCTTCCCCGCCAAAACGAGCGCATACATCACAGCCACGAGCCACGGTTCGGATCGTATCGGCAACGCCCATGATGACTCTGTCGCCCGTGCTATGACCGTATTGGTCATTTATACCCTTAAACAGGTCGATATCCAGAATCACTAAACAGTAGGGAGTATGAGTCCGGTTGGCACTGTTTGTGGCTTTTTCGAGCAAACTGGCAAACATGCGGCGGTTGTAAAGGCTGGTGAGTGGATCGACGGATGCCAGGTGACGAAGCTGTTTTTCTACTTTTCGTCGACCAATCATTTCTTGCTTGAGACGTCGCATAAGCAAAATCAAAATCGTACAAACACCTGTCAGAGAGATAAGCACAAACGATAACCAGAACACCTGTTTCTTTGCATCTGCGATTTGTTCTTTCTCTGCGCGATAAACCAACCCGTCCAGATGGTAGAGGTCATGGGCGAGATTCTCCTGAATCAGAATTGACGCCATTTTCTCAACACGTGTTTCGTTGATGTAGCCAATATCAACCAGGTTGGATCTTACTAGGTTTGATATGGCTAGCGCTTCATACCTCAGTTCATCCAGACTCTTTTCGCTGTTGTATTTCGCTTTTATGAGTTGAATGATTTCTTCGGGATTATCGAGAGCATACCGCCAGCCTCTTAAGGTCGCTTCACGGAATTCGTCAACCAGTTCAGGGTTTTCCTCAACCAGAGATTCTCGGGTAAAGATAAAGTCACTGTAAAAATCGACGCCATAAGCTCGTGGGTTGAGAACCGTGAAGTCGATATTCTGTTTTTTCAGTAAATAAGGCTCGTTAGGTAAGTAGGCGTTGAACGCATCCACTCGACCGTTGACCAAATCCTGAATATCAAACGAAGTTTTCTGAATTCGAATGCTAGAAACGTCAACCCCGACACTTGAGAGCATGGAAAGGTATGACGGATACATCTCACCACTGACGGTCATGATGGTTTTGCCTTCAAGATCTTTCGGGCTTCGAATACCTGATGATGACAAAGAAACCAGCACAGAAGGGGAGTACTGAAAGGTCGCTGCAATCGCGACAAGAGGTTCTCCACGAAGACGTTGAAGTACTAGCTCGCCATTCGCTATTCCAAAGTCCAGCGTACCCGCAAGAACTTCATCACTCACGTCGTGATTTGGAGAGCCCTGCACAAGATTGACGTGAAAACCTTTTTCCGCGTAATAGCCCTGATCTATAGCCGCGTAATAACCAGCAAATTGAAATTGATGAACCCAACGCAAACCGACATTAATGGTTTCTTGCGCTACAACGGTCTCTACCGATCCAGCTGAGCAGATCATGGCAGACAGATAGGTAAAAAAACGGGTCGTCGTAAGGCTCATTCGAAATGACTAACGTGATCTTAATTCAAGAATTCGCCGATTGTAATCTGTTGTATCAATATGAACCATAGTGACCATGCAACTCTGGCTATGAAATTCAGTATTTCCTTAATAACGAAGTTAACTTTGAGAGTGTTATCACGTTTATCTTCGATTTCGATGTAATTTATAAAACGTTTAAGTTGCCAAAGATTTCAAAACTAATTCAGCCTCTTAACCGAACGCTGGCCGTTTTTATCTATTTGCACGTTTCATAAAAATAACCTTATCAATAGTGCAAGATTTTCTCACTATGCAATCTGGTTTTTGCATTTTGCAATTAGGATTCGTACAGAATTGCATATTTGACAGCTTTTTATACAAAATCAGGCGTATTTTCGCTGAAAAAAGTTGGCATCACTTTTGCTTTTATATACGTGACCCTTTTAAAGCCGAGGGTCACCTAGCCAACTGACGTTGTTAGTGAATATTATTTGTTCACACTATCTATCAGCCAATCGCACTTATTGCGGTTGGCTCTTTTTTTATCTGCCCTCCGATAAAACGCTCTCACTCTCCTAGTCACGCTCTAGTAATAAAAACGTCAAAAAGTGATACCGTATGGTGATTTTGGTATCACAAAGTGAAATCCCCTTGGATACCGGTAAATTCTCAGTGATACTTGCTGTTAATGGATTGTAATTATTGATAGAGAGTTGTTATGCCGCATTCATCGTTGGATAAAATTGATTTGGAAATACTTCGTATCCTACACCTGAAAGGGCGCATCTCTATGGTAGAGCTTGCGAAGCAAGTGCATCTGACGACATCACCTTGCTCAGACAGAGTGAAACGGTTGGAAAAGGAAGGATACATTAAAGGCTACCATGCTGAACTTTGCCCAGAGCGTCTCGGGCTGGATGTGCAGGTTTTCATACACATACGTTTAGATCAGACGAGCTTTTCGATATTTGAAAAGTTTGCCAAAGCCGTTGAATTAATGCCTGAAATTGAAGAGTGCTACTCCCTGTCGGGAGATTTTGACACCATGATAAAAGTTCGGGTAAAAGACATGAAAGCCTATCAGGATTTCATGTCGACAAAACTGGGAACCTTGCCAGGGGTGATTCAGACTCGCAGTGAAGTGGTGATTGAAGAACACAAGTCTGGATTTGGTGTCAATCCAGACCTAATTACTATGCTGTAATACAGACTAAGCTGTGTTACGGAACAAAGAGACAAACCCAAGCGAGCCAGCTTGGGTTTTTGCTTTTTATAGGGTAAGAAAGGCGGATGCGACGCCAATCAGACCGCCAAAAACACCGCCCCATACTACCAACCAGCCTAAATGCTGCTTAATCATTTCCTGCACCATTGTCTTGACCAACTGAGGTGTCAGCTCGTTTAAGCGTTGATCGATGATGTTTTCAATGTTTTGTTGAATTTCATCCATCATGCCCGGTTTTTCTATCTCAGCCTTTAGAGCTTGCTTAACAGCGTCGCTTTGGCTTATTTGCACAACGGATTGTTTCATCTTCTCGACAAACGGCTGCTTCAAAGGTTGCAGCGCATCCGTGCCTCCAAACATAGCCAACATGCCGCCAAACTGCGAGTTTGCGATGACTTCAACAAGGGAATCAAAGGTTGGTTCAAAATCGATGGACTCGATAACGGGCTGAAGTTCCAGTGCCTGTCCACCAGACATTTCTTTGTTTAGAAAACGGTCAATGTTCTCGCTGGTGAAAAACTCCGCCATCATCAAATGTTTGATTGCAGATTTAAACTCTTCAAATCTCGCAGGAATGACACCAGAACCATAGAGCCCAGGGACCTTTTCAAACAACATATGAACGGCAAGCCAGTTAGTAATGGCGCCTGAAAAAGCAAACATACCTGCATACAAAGCGATTTGATTTTCTAGAAAGTAGCCCGCTGCCAGCAAGGCAAGAGCTAATACATTAGTGACAAAACTTTTATTCATGATTTTCTTGTCTGATGTAAAAAATTAACGGGATTTTAGCAATAACCAACAAAAAGGGAATGCTTCTATGATGAAAGATAACTTACGAAAAAATGCCATAAATTCAAGGGAAACGCATACTCATTCATCTAAAAGCACGTTATTTGGTTAAGAATTTTTTAGCGATCTCAATCACAGAAAACTTGCCATACTGCACTACGCATGATAATTATTATCATTTCTATTTGTGTGAGTTAAACAGGATGGTTAACTCACATTGCACTGGACAAAGGCTGCGGCACTCTGGAACGAATAAACTTTCATGCTGATTTATGCAGTACTTTGTAGAGTTTTGATGTGAAGCACGGTTTATATGTTGTAGTAAACCTACATAAGTAAGCAAAAACACAGCAGAAAATTTCTACAAATACTGACCCAACATTTATCTGGCAATAATTTCGAAAGACGGCGTTCCATACATTACATGCCAAAGGACCTGCAGAGTATTTAGCTGCAAGCAATCAAGGAAATGATCGAATGAATCAGGAATCTCGCTCGCTGTATGATCGCGAGCATGAACACTCAAGCTGTGGGGTGGGTTTTATCACGGATAAAACCGGTGAGCAGACTCACCAACTCCTTGCCCTAGCTCACGAAGCTTTGTGTACCATACCCCATCGAGGTGGTATGAATGCCGAAGGTATTGGTGATGGCGCTGGTGTCAATATTGACCTGTCTGTCAACTTTTACCGTTTTCTGTTAAACGAGCCAACCCTTGAAAAAGGGGAGTTTGGCGTCGCGAACTTCTTTTTTCCTTTCGACTCTATCCAGTTTGAGAACGCGAAAGCACTCATTCTGGAAACACTATACAAGTATTCTTTAAAGGTTGAATTGTGGCGCGAAGTGCCGGTCAACCCAGAGGCAGTGAATAATGCCTCACAAAAAGTACAACAAACGATTCAACAAGTGGTTTTTCTAAGAGGCGACAGCCAGCCTGACGCCCAAGCTTTCGAAGACCAGATTAATGCAGCGTTGTCTGAACTTGAATCTGTTGGCTTTACTGCGCCTGAGCTGGAAGGGTTTTACCCGCTTTCAATGAGTTCTCGAACTCAGGTTTACAAAGGTCGCTTAAATTCAGGCGAGGTGGTGCCGTATTTTGCGGATCTAACGCACCCGGAGCACCACGTTACTACCCTGTTTTTTCATACCCGTTTCTCCACCAACACCGCCCCAGCAACGATGATGGCTCAGCCATTTCGTCGTATGGCGCACAATGGTGAATTGAATACCGACAAGAAAAACCGCCTAAGTGAAGACGCGATCGCGCGTCAACAGCACAAAAAAGTCATTTTCCCGAAAGGACAGTCGGATTCCGCACGTCTGGACCAAACTCTTGCTCGCCGTGTAATTGAAGATCGCATGGACATCGTAACAGCGGTGTTGGCGATGATGCCTCCTGCATGGGAAAACGACGAATCCATCTCTCAGGAAGTCCGTGACATGCTGGAGTATTTCAGCCTGTCAGAAGAGAAAAACGATGGTCCTGCGGCCCTTATTTTCTCTGATGGCGAAAAAGTAGGTGCTCGTCTGGACCGCTTGGGGCTGCGTCCATTACGTAGTGTCGAAACAGATCGCTACCTTGCGGTAATGAGTGAATCAGGTCAGATCGATTTCCCACCTGAAGATGTCGTTCGTTACGGTCGTATTCAGGCTGGTGGTATGATTTACTTCGACCACTCCACTGGTAAGAGTTACGAAACCAAAGAAATTCTTGAAACACTGGCAAAAGAGCGCAACTACTCTGCGTTGCTCGCGTCTGCAAAAATGACGTTGGGTGATATAGACCCAGTTGATGTTTCATCGATTCAGGAAAACACCAATTTTAGTACCTACAGCCGTCATGTGGCGTACTCACTGAACCAGGAAAGCTTCAAATTCTTCCTCGATCCAATGATCGAAAACGGCGCAGAAAAAATCTCTGCGATGGGTTTTGGTCTGGCACCAAACGTGCTGACCGATGAAGAAGGCGGCATGTCCAAGTACTTCAGCCAGCGCTTCGCTCAGGTAACCAATCCACCACTTGATTCCTTGCGTGAATCCGATGGTATGACCCTGCGTGTTGCTCTGGGTGCTAAACCGGGATTCAGCCCTCAAGATACGGTTCAGCTTGTTTTGCAATCGCCAGTTCTGCAACCTCAGCAACTGGAACAGATTCAAAATCAGGATCGCATTGAAGTCGCAACCTTCGACGCGCTTTATAGCCCGACGCTTAATAGCCGTGAAGACAACGCTAAGCGTGTGGAAGAAGCCATTGTGGCGCTTTGTGACGAGATTGAAGAAGCAGCGCGTCGTCGCTGTGGCATCGTGCTTCTGACTGACAAAAACATCGGAAAAGACAAAGCGGCTCTGCCTGCGATTCTTATGGTGGCGGCTGCCAACCAAAGATTGATCAAGCAAGGCTTACGTTTTAATACCAGTATCGTTTACCTGACAGGTCAGGCAGCAAGTAGCCACGATATTGCCTGTTTGCTTGGTTTTGGTGCGTCGGCAGTGTGCCCAATTTCTGTTTTCTACAGAGCGCAAACCTTATCCAACAACCAGACGGTTGAAGCCGGGTTGAAGAACTTCCAGAAAGCCGTTGAAAAGTCACTCATGAAGACCATGGGTAAATTTGGTCTCTGTACTGCAGAGAGCTACATCGGCGGTGAATTCTTCGAATCCAACTTCCTAGACTCCGATTCAGATTGCCTGAAAGACTACTTCCCGAACATCAGCTCGCCAGTCGGTGGTGCTCGTTTTGATGATTTGGCATGGAGCTCAGCGAAGTGGCACTTCAAGGCTCTGGCGATTAATGAAGAAAACCAGATCCCGCTTCTTGGCTTGTTTAAAGAACGTCAGGATGGTGCGGGTCACAGCTTCGGTAATACCGCGGTTCGCGAGTACATCAATATGACTCAAGAACCTGTGACTTACGCGGATCAGGCTGAACTGGCAATGGACAAAACCAATCAGTTCGCCAGCGAAGACATCGCCTATAAAGACAAAGGCTATGAAAAGCGTACACCCGAGCAAATTGATGAATTTGAAGTCACGCCTTCGTATCGTTCGTTCATCGACAACCTTTACAGTGAACGTGAAGAACGCCCAGCGGCTCTGCGTGACATTCTGTTATTGCCATTAAATTTCTCAGCAGCGAGCACGGTAGAAGAGTTTGCACATTTACTTGACCGCTTCCATCTGGACGGCAACGTCAACTATCTGTGGGGCGGCATTACGATAGAAAACCAGTCCCAAACGGATCGTGCGTTTACCATCACACTTGATAACACGGAGCGTACTGCGCTACTTGCAGAAGCGCTGCAAAATGGCTGGGGCGAGAATGTCGAGCAACTGTCATTGCATGCCGACAAAGTCGATGTGGTGCTGACTGAGAAGTACGCTCAGTTCCTGGCAAGCATCAAAAAAGCCAATGCTCCGATTTCTCTTGATGAAGTCGAGCCTGCTCATGTGATTACGCCGACCTTTGCCTCTGGTGCGATGAGTCACGGTGCGTTGAACTCCAACGCTCACATTGCCGTAGCACAAGGAACAAACATCGCCGGTGCCATGAGTAACTCCGGTGAGGGTGGTGAACATTCAACTCGTTTTAACAGCATTAAGTCGAGCAAGATCAAGCAGTTTGCTTCTGGTCGATTTGGTGTTTGGGTTGGCTACTTAGCGGATCCACAGCTTGAAGAGATCGAAATTAAGATCGCTCAGGGTGCGAAGCCGGGTGAGGGTGGTCAATTACCTTCTCCAAAAGTAACCGTGGAAATCGCCGCTGCGCGTGGTGGTACACCGGGCGTCGAGCTTGTGAGCCCACCGCCACACCATGATACTTACTCCATCGAAGATTTGGGTCAGCTTATCCACGATGCGAAAGCCGCTCGTGTTCGAGTCATCGTTAAACTGGTGTCTTCTGAAGGCATTGGCACCATCGCTGTTGGTGTTGCCAAAGCGGGTGCCGACGTGATTAACGTTGCGGGTAATACTGGTGGTACAGGTGCCGCTGCGGTGACCAGTTTGAAGAACACCGGTCGTGCCGCGGAAATTGGTATTGCTGAAGTTCACCAGTCACTAAGCGAAAACGGCTTGCGCGATAAAGTCACGCTTCGCTGCTCCAACGCTCACCAAACGGGTATGGACGTGATCAAATCAGCCATCATGGGCGGGGACTCATTCGAGTTCGGTACAACCGCGCTGATGATGCTGAAATGTGTGATGGCGAAGAACTGTAATATCAAGTGTCCTGCTGGTCTTACGACGAACCCAGAGCTTTACCAGGGCGACCCTCGTGCGCTTGCGCAGTACTTCCAGAACGTTGCGCATGAAGTGCGTGAAATTCTGGCAAACCTTGGTTTCCAGAGCCTGCGCGAAATCCGCGGTAAAACTGAATTGCTTCATCTTGCCAACCACCACAGTATTGTTGGTCGCTTAGATGTAACAGGTCTGCTTCGCGAAGTAGAACATGTTCGAGTGGCACACCCTGTGTATCTGGAAGCGGACTTCACACCTGATGATGCTTATATCGAAAAACTGCTGGGCGACTACTTCGATTCAGAACTTCTGAATATCGAACTGTCTGGCACAAAACTGAACAACCGTAACAAGTCGACGGGTGGTCAGCTATCCATCGACATTGAACGCGCTCTTAACTACCAGAATGTCGGCGAGAATCACCCGGCTGTCTTCACGGCTGGTAATGGTCGACGCTTCCTTGATGCCGAATCTGTCGTGGTTCGCACTCACGGTAGCGCGGGTCAGAGTTACGGTGCATTCAACAACTCCGGTCTTGTGATGGAGCATGTGGGTACCTGTAACGATGGCGTCGGTAAAGGCTCCAGTGGTGGTCACATTGTGGTGCGTACACCAGGAAGCAAGCAGCTTTCAGCAGGCAACAATGTTCTGATTGGTAACTTTGCCCTGTTCGGCGCAACGGGTGGTCAGGCATTTATTCAGGGTGAAGCGGGCGACCGATTCGCTGTGCGTAACTCCGGTGCTGTTGCGGTTGTCGAAGGCGTAGGTGATTTCTGTTGTGAATACATGACCAACGGCTCTGTGATTA
This sequence comes from Vibrio nigripulchritudo, assembly GCF_027924785.1. Classification (NCBI taxonomy): domain Bacteria; kingdom Pseudomonadati; phylum Pseudomonadota; class Gammaproteobacteria; order Vibrionales; family Vibrionaceae; genus Vibrio; species Vibrio nigripulchritudo. Next base: position 55,877 of record NZ_AP027050.1, read on the forward strand.
ACCTTGGCAGCTACGGCAAAGGTTTTGGTAACGGTATGTCTGGTGGTGTCGCTTATCAATACGATGTGGATGGCGCGTTTGCGAACCGTTGCAGTAAAGACTCCGTACTTGCTCTGCCTCTGATTGAACATAATGAAGGCTATGAAGAGGCGCTGAAATGGCACTTAGAGCAACACGTTAAGTTTACTCAGTCAGAAACTGCAAAAGCGATTCTGGCAGATTGGGCAACCAGCCGTACCTTGTTTACGTTGGTACTGCCACTGGCGCTTACTCAAAGCCAGCACCCAGATAGCATTCTTTCTACGCACCCGCGTAAGAAGATGCTGGAAGAGTTGATTCAGGGCGAAGCGAACCGCTTAATCGAAGAAGTTCACTTTGCTTATGAAGACAATCAACCGTTATCTAGAGGTTTAAGCCCTCAATACGGTGATATGGATACACCCCTGATTTGTAACCTGTTGACACAAAGTGGTGTGCTGCATCGCGCTCACCAACTTGTGAAAGGTCAATATGAAGGTGACGTTGAACAGTCCCGTGCCGTTAAGCGCTTGTTCGAACTTCGTGATAAGAAATTGCTGGATATGCTTCTCAAGGATGTGAAAGAAGCGATTTCGAACTATCGCGATGAAGAACTTGCGGTGTTGCTCGCTGCAAAACGCGTACAGGATTACAAAACGTCTCTCGCTCGCCGCGACGTATGGGATACCCATTCGAGAGGAACCACTGTTTGGATCTTGGCACGTGAGCAAGACATTAGTGAGCAGATGAAAGACATCGAAGCTGTTTCTTTACGTATGGCAACTTTGTACTGCCACGTATTTGCAGACGTGATTCGAGACGACATCGAACAACAAAAATCTCAAGAACAATTAGAAGCCCAAACAGCCTAGGGAAGGCTAGATTTCATAGTAGGAAGAAAAATGAAAGTACCTTATTTGCCTCAAGACATTCCGTTTAACGACGATCAGAAGACCTGGTTGGCGGGCTTCTTCTCTGGTCTGCATTCTCGCCTGTTGGTGAAAGAAGAATCCGTAGTACATGCGGAATCCAAACCACAGGTGAAAGCGCTGACCGTTCTTTATGGTTCTCAAACAGGTAACGCGGAAGCTGTTGCCTACGATACTGCTGAAAAAGCCAAAGAATACGGCATGACAGCGACGGTTTACGATATGGACGATGTGGATCCGCAAATCTTCGTCAAGTCCTCCCGCATCCTTATTGTCACCAGTACTTATGGTGAAGGTGAAATGCCAGACAACGCAGAGTCACTCTGGCAGACCATGTCTGATGAACATGCGCCGAAACTCGATGGCACCTTCTTCTCAGTACTCGCGCTTGGCGACACCAGCTACGATGAATTCTGTCTGGCGGGTAAACTTTGGGATGAACGCTTAGAAGAACTAGGCGCGACCCGAGTCACTGCACGTGTAGATTGTGATATCGACTTTGAACAGCCAGCGGAAGAGTGGATGATTGCCACACTGCCGGGCATCGCTGACAAAGGTGATGATGGCGAAGCAGGTGCCCCTCAGGGAGGCTCTGCCCCAAAGGCTAAGTCGAAGTACAGCCGTAAGAACCCACTTCAGGCAACGTTGAAAAACAAGCGTGTGCTAAACAAAGAAGGCTCCAGTAAAGAAATCGTTCACTACGAGATTTCTCTGGAAGGCAGCGGTGAGTTCTATAAAGCTGGTGACGCGCTCAATGTAATCCCTCAGAACCAGCCTGAGCTGGTGCAAGCGTTCCTTGAACACTTTAAGTTCTCGGGTGATGAAAAACCGTCCTGGAATGGCGAAAACTTCAGTCTGCGTGAGATTTTCACTCGTCATCTGGATATTCGTACTCCATCTAAAGAGTTTGTTAAGGCTCTGGCGGAAAGTGCCAGTGACCATAAACTGATCACGCTTATTGGCAACGAAGACAGCAAAGATCTGAATGACTTCTTGTGGGGTAAAGACATCTTGGATCTGCTTCGTCAGTACCCAAGTGTAACTCTGTCTCTGGCAGAGATCCTGTCTCTGCTTAAACCTATTGCACCGCGTGCTTACTCGATTTCTTCCAGCCTGAACAAGCATGAAGACGAAGTGCACCTGACCATTGGCAGCGTGCGTTACCAAAACGGTGATCGTGCATACAACGGTACGTGTTCTACCTGGCTGGCGGATTTGGTTGAGGAAGGCGACGTCGTGCCGTGCTACTTTGCTCCGAATAAGAACTTCGCGGTTCCAGAGGATGACAAAGCACCAATGATCATGGTTGGTCCGGGTACGGGTATTGCTCCTTTCCGTTCTTTCCTGGAAGAGCGCGAAGTTCAGGCGTCTCCGGGTGACAACTGGCTGATCTTCGGCGACAGAAACAGCTCAACCGATTTCATCTACCAGGAAGAGCTGGAAGCGCTGCAAAGTAAGGGAGTGCTTACCAAGTTAGACTTAGCTTTCTCACGTGATCAGGCAGAAAAAGTCTATGTACAGGATAAGATGCGAGAAGGTGGTGCAGAGCTGTTTGCATGGCTGGAGCGCGGCGGTTACTTCTTCGTTTGTGGCGATGCCTACTATATGGCGAAAGACGTGGATAAAGCCCTTCACGAGGTGATTGAAGTTCACGGTAACAAGTCGAAAGAAGAAGCGGAAGCTTATGTGAATCAGCTTAAGAAACAGAAACGTTACGTACGTGATGTGTACTAAGTAGCGCTCTGCTTTAAACAGTCAGAAGCCATGGAGTCTTTAGGGTCTCCATGGCTTTTTTATTTGCCGAGTTTTCTGAACCACTCACACAGAAACTGGATAAAACATCTTAGCCTTTCAGGTTGATAGCGGTTTTTGGTGTACAGAAGATGGATTGGAATAGGCGGGATGTGCCAGCCTTCTATCGCCCTCACCAGCTGCTTATTTTCCAGGTGTTCCAAGGTATATAAGCTCGGCAGCCGGCATATACCCATGCCATTTACCGCGTAATTTAATAGCACCCGGCTGTTTGCACAGCGGGCAGCAGGTTCAATGTGAAGAGAGAACACCTCTTCGCTGATATTGACCAGAGACCATTTATCAACTGTACCGGTTAAACACTTATGGGATTTCAGATCTCTGGGGTGGAGGATTGGCGCTGCACCTTTCAGATAAGCTGGTGAGCAAAACAGACCAATTTCCATGTCCATCAAGTGTCTGGACACCATTCGAGAGTCGGGAAGCTCGCCAGAACGGATGATCAAATCGAATGGGTCATCCATTAGGCTGACCTGTTTGCTATCAAAAGAAACATCGATATGAATGTCCGGGTAAGCGGCAGCAAATTCAGCAACGACCTGAGAAAGGTACTCTTCCCCAAAAGCGCCCCCAAGACTGTTGATTCGAATTTTTCCCGACACTGAGGTGTTCATTTCCACTGCATCCGAGGCGGCTTTATCAATCTCTGCCAAAGCGCTCTGGCTGGTGGAATAAAAACGTTCACCGGGCTCAGTCAGCTTAAGGGTTCGGGTTGTCCGAATAAGCAGTTGAACACCCAATGCTTTTTCAAGCTGACTCAGCTGTCGTGAAACATGAGCTTTGGACGACCCTAGTTCTTCAGCCGCTTTCGTAAAGCTGCCTTCGGTAACCACGGCGACGAACGCCTTTACATCAAGAAGAGATATATTGTTGTTCATTTGGTAACAGTAGGTTTTATGTTGATGTATATATCATAAATCAATCTGTTTTTAAGATGTAGTCACTGGCTCACAAGCCAACCACTCAATTTATAAAAGGCAGATAATGATGACGTACACCAAGAAAGAAACTCACTTTTTTAGCAATGGCAACCGAATTGCGGCTCACTTGTTTATTCCTTCCAATGGGGCAAGCGACTTTCCGGCGATTGTGATTGCAGCACCTCAGGCTGGTGTGAAAGAACAAACGGTTGACCACTACGCAACTCGACTAGCTTCAAAAGGGTTTGTGACACTCACATTCGATCACGCAAGTTTTGGAGCCAGTGAAGGTGAACCAAGATTCCACGAAAACCCTTATATCAAGTCAGAAGATATCTCGAATGCGGTCACTTTTCTGAGCCTGCACGATCAAGTACAGAACGATAATATCTACGGACTGGGAGTCTGCTCTGGTGGTGGATATTTGAGTTTTTGTGCTGCGACCGATCGCAGAATCAAAGCGGTGGCAACCGTGAGTGCTTACTTTGACCACCGAGGCTTTTACCACTCGGTTATGGGTCGAGATGGTGTGCTGGATGTGCTTAAGATTGGGAATCTGGCGCGTGAAACGTATCTGCATACGGGTTACGTTTCTTACCTCCCTCATGCCCCTGAAAATGACAGTTCGGATATGCCAAGGCTCTTTCGTGAGTTTTATGAGTACTACATGACCCCTCGCGGGCAAAAAGGTCAATATGAGAGCAAGTTTCTCCCTTGGTCATTTGCCAGCCTGGTGAATTTCTCTGCGCTCGATATCGCAGAAAGGCTTGCGCCAACACCACTTCTGATGATTGTGGGTTCAGAAGCCGATTCAGCGTACGAAAGCGAGCAAATGCTGGCGGCTACAGGAGGAGGTGCTGAATTGGTCGTTATCCAAGGGTCTAACCATATCGGGCTTTATGATGTGGCGGAATACGTCGACCAAGCGGTAGACAGAATCGCTCAACACTTCGCCTAATCTTTTGCGAATCCAGTGGTGCAACGTCGCTGGATTCGATTTATTTTCATAATGCCCAAAGGAACTTCCTGTAACTTGGGTCTACAATTTAGTGAAACTTCTCACCCGCTCGAACCACAAGGATGATTTTTCAGATCGGTGTTTCGGCTTCTCAATAGATCCAAGATTTCAATGACATGGTGTTTTTGAGTATCCATTTTTTCATTGCTTTTATGGATCTGGGATATATGGACCATCGTATAAATTCAGCCTACAAGATTGCTGGCTTATATTTTTATTATTACTGACAGTATCTTATAAATAACCGATCGTTCTAATAAAAAGTTGATTCAGGGGTTTTAACTCAGAATAATGACCAGATAGTAACTAATGTATACCTAAGCATGTTGAAGTTACTTGGGTACAGACGTGCAAAAAATACTGATAAGGAATAACAATGGCAAACGAATACACACCACCTAAAGTCTGGACTATGGATGCCGAAAACGGCGGTCAGTGGGCAAGCATCAACCGACCAGATTCCGGTGCAAGACATGAACAAGAGCTACCAGTTGGCAAGCACCCGCTACAGCTGTATTCAATGGGGACACCTAATGGTCAGAAAGCCACAATCATGCTGGAAGAATTACTGGCTTTAGGGGTTACCGAAGCAGAATACGATGCGCACATCATCAAAATTGGTGATGGCGACCAGTTTGGTTCTGGATTTGTCGGTGTTAACCCGAACTCTAAAATCCCGGCTCTGGTCGACCGTTCTGGTGAAGAGCCTGTGAACGTGTTCGAATCAGGAAACATCCTGCTTTATCTGGCAGAAAAATTTGGTCAATTGATCCCGCAAGATGCACAGGGCAGAGCAGTGACTCTTAACTGGTTATTCTGGCTACAGGGCTCTGCCCCGTATCTGGGCGGTGGATTCGGGCATTTCTATTCTTACGCACCAGAGAAGTTTGAATACCCAATCAACCGATTCACAATGGAAGCTAAACGTCAGCTAGATGTGCTGGATAAGCGACTGGCTGAAAGCCGATTCCTGGGTGGAGACGAGTACAGCATTGCAGACATCGCAACCTGGCCTTGGTACGGTAACCTTGTGTTAGGCAGCTTGTATGATGCGGCTGAGTTTTTGGACGTCAGCAGCTACAAAAACCTGCAGCGTTGGGCGAAAGAAATTGAAGCGCGCCCGGCAGTACAGCGTGGTCGCACAGTGAATCGTTCCTGGGGAGAAGAGTGGGAGCAAGTCCCAGAGCGTCATTCCGCGTCAGACATTGATGAAGTGTTGGCTAAGAAGCCTCAGTAAAGCACTGTCGCACCGCGCAGAACTTTTTAGAAGCATCATCAAGCCCCAGTTTTTGTAACTGGGGCTTTCTTGTTTTACTTGGCGTATTGGTGTGCCAGTGCTTTTGCTTTTTTTATCGCATTTTCCAGAGACTGAGCGTGCCTTTCGTCTTTGAACTCCTGATACTCACTTGCGATTTCATGAAAGTGATCGGCTCCTAAGTAAGGGCTCAGTTGCTCGATATGGGCACCCAGATGATTCTTGTGAGCTTGGCTTTCACCTTTCCCAAAACTGTATTCACCACTAGAAGTACACAAGATAACAATCTTGCCCGATAAAATAGGTTCAATAGGCGGTTCTTTTTCGCTATCGAATGAAAAAGTTTTATTTACCCTAATGACTTGATCAAACCACGCTTTCAAAACCGCAGGCATACCGTAGTTGTACATCGGGGAAGAGATAACAATGATGTCGGCAGCTTCAACCTCTGCGATTAATTCGTCGGATATATCAAGGGATGATGTTTGGTCGTTCTTCTTCTCATCAGAAAAACTTTCCGATATCCAGCCAATATCGATAAAAGGAGGTGGACTGACAGCTAAATCTCTAACTATCAGGTTTTTAACGTTTGTACTCTTTTTTATCTCAGACACAAAGTGATGGGCTATCCGGCGCGAAACCGACTGGTGAGGTTGTGGCTCAGGAGAAAACTGCCTTGGGCTGGCGTCGATTTGTAGCAAAGTGATCATAACGAATCCTTGTATTGTGACCCTTATTTCGTGAGATCATTTTTGCCTTTACGACTGATTTTTGACAAACGAGAAAAAGCATCTTATAGATGAATAAAACTTAATTATAAGGTTTGAGATGAAGTCGCTTCCTCCGCTTAATTATCTGCGCACTTTTGCCATCGCCGCGGAATATGGCAGTTTTAAACATGCCGCTTCGATATTGAATGTCACGCCGACGGCAGTTTCCCATCAGATCAAAAATCTGGAGTCGCACCTTGGCGTCGAGCTGTTTGAGCGGAAAATCCGGTCGGTCGCACTTACCCACGAAGGAAAGAAACTCGCGACGACCACTCGAAACGTATTTTCACAGCTTGAGGAAACCCTGCTGGACATTCAGCAGCCTGCAAATAGGGTGAGCATTTCTTGCTGTACGTCTTTTGCGGCTTTATGGCTAGCACCAAGGCTACCGACGTTAAATACAAAACGTCCGAATTTAGAGGTGGAAATTTGTGCCAGTGACAGACTGGTGGATTTCAATCATGAGCGTCGTGTTGATATTGCGGTTCGCTACGGATTACCGGGAACCATTGAAGATGGAGAGATTCTTCTGGGTACAGAGCGGTTAGGGTGTTATGCCCCCGCTAAGTCAGAAACGTTACCCAATACTCTGTTTGTGACCGAGTGGGAAGACGAGTCATTTATTCCTAACGTGCCCTGGCAGACGCATTTTTCTGATCAAGAAATTGTCATACGCAAGTTCAATCAGGAGCAATATGTACTGCAAGCCGCCCTTGCGGGGCAGGGAGTGGCGTTGGTGAGTGATGTACTCAGTGAGATGGCACGAAAGCAGAATTGGTTAACGCAAAGACAAGATCTGCCTTCATTTGAAGGTTACAGTTACTACCTCAGGGTATCGCCTCACAGCCGCGACAAGCACTTGGTGAAGTACTGTGTCGACTGGTTTCAGGAACAGTTTAAGGAGCGGGCGTAAACCCGCTCCAACAGACCCTAGCAATTAAAGCGCTGTTTTTTCAGCTTCGAGCACTTTTCCCGCCAGATATTTGTGTACCGCGGTTGTTGGGTGGGTTACGTCCCAAAATACATAGTTGTCAGATCCAATCTCGGCGCATTGGTTTGTGATGTCGTGACTGTAAAGATAGTCTTGAGCTGCACTTCGGTCCAGGTTCAGACAAGGTTCCGTGGTATTCACAAACCCATGCTTCTCAGGGTTTGACGTGAGATCCTCAAACAAGCTGTAGCCATCGAGCAGGGTGATGTTAATTCCTTTACTCTTATAAGCTGCTGCCTGCTCTTCGATAAAGGCATTGAATTCTATAACCTTCTTGCGAATCACCGCTATTTCACCTTCAGTACTGTATTTGAACTGCGGAGCTTTGGTGGCATCAGGAAGAGTGAGTAGAACAAGGTGTTTTGCTCCCGCATCGGTCAACCGGACCATAGCGCGACTGAAGTCCGCTTTAACGTCGGTGACTTCTCGACCGTAATTCATAAAGTCGTTTAAACCGAATTCCAAAGTAAACAGAGTATTTTCAATTCTGTAGTTTTTGGCTTCTTCCATGTAAGTCAGGAAAGAAGTCACCTGTTCATTCACCCCTGTCAGCAACAGATATTGATTGGAGCCAGCCGCCCCGCCGACTGACCAGTTGTAGACTGGCAGATTTTTCGCCTTTGCCAAATATTCTGCCCAGATAAATCCATTGGAAAAGTGGCCCATAAACCAGGAATGAGGATTTGGGAACTGCCATTGAGAGGCGTTAAAAATGTTGCCTGTGTCGGACAAGCTGTCACCAAGCACCACCACTTTATTTAAAGCACTTGCCTGCATAACATAATCGTTAGACCAGATGGTGTGGTTGTACGACAGTTGGTTGTCTGCGGCATAAAAAGTGATGTCTGCGTTATTGTGAGTCACTCCCAAAGTTTGCTCGCAACGTTCCTGAATATAGGATTGTGGGGTGTCGGTGTAGAACATATTTTTATGCTGAACAGCCGACCACCAATAACCGTCAAGTTTTAGGTAGTCACCATTTTCATTTAAAGCCCATTCCCAATCCGTTCCGACCTCTTCTATCGCGTGGCTAGTACGATACCAGCAGCGCACATAAGTGGATTTTTCTCGGTTGAAAAGGTAGTAAACCTGTTCTGAAATGGAGGAGGTGTTCGCCAGTGTTGTGTCTAAATCCATTAGCGATGTAAATGGCTGAACTGCCCCTAAGCTTGTAACAATAGGTAGTAGGTAACTGAGCATAGATACTCTTTATCATTGATTATGGAAATAGTGTTTTTACTCTAATTTTGTTAGAAGAAACGGAAGCGAAATCAACTAACTGATAAATCCATGATCAAAAATTGAAAATATTTATGTTTTGGCTCATTTTGTGGGTGATTTTTGTTCGTTTTGTTTTTTTGGAGAGCAGAGAAAAGTAGAGCAGAGGTTTAATCCCTTGCTGACCAAGGGAATGTTTCAGAGTGGGGATTTAATCATTCAGAGTATGAGCGTATTCGACGATCACTTGATTGCCGTCGACGTAGGTTCGTTTGATCTCGCCGTCTACAGTAATTCGGCTTTGCAGGTAGACGACGTGACCTTCAGTCGCACTGATTTCTTTTAATGATGGGATGATCGCTTTTGCATCGACATGAAGATGGGCGCAAAACTTTTCCACAAACGCAGGTTCGAGCTTCGCGCTGCCCCGCAGTAATTCTGAGAACTCTATCTGGCTGATGCCAAGCCTTTTGGTGATTTCCATTTGAGTCATGCGCATTTTAGCCTTCTGGGACATCCAGACCTGATACAGCGCTTCACGATCCTGTTGAGTAAACTCCATAGCCTTTCCCGATTAGTGAGTGTGCGCCAAAATTGTGCCGAATGACGCAAACTGCATGTCAAAGCTAAGTGAGAAAAGTCAGGCTCAGTTTCGAGCACTGTCAGAATGTGATGTTTTGCCCAGAGGAATGCAAATTAGTAGAGCTTGTTGTCTCCAATCGGGACCTCGAACATATTTGACGTTACCTTGTCTGGACATCCAACCATTTCATCGTAGGCACTTTCTTGTCTGAGCACTTTCTCTTTTGCCTCAACGTTGCGGTAGCGCCTTTGAATGTCGACAACCGACCAGGCTCTGATAAGTTGCCCGTCTTCTTCGGTGATGAACCACTCCTCTCCGTCAATAACAGCGGATAGTTGATACAGCGACATATCCAGTGAATGAACAACCAGTTTGTCGACTGAAAAGTACTTCTCTAGTTTGCTGATTGGCATCTTCATAAAATTCTCCTTTTTGCCCTACTACGAGCGTTAAGCGCATTCGGTTCATCAAGAATGGAATCGATGTTCAGAGAATTCTTTTTCAATGATCTTATTGAAGATGGGCAGCGTAAAGGCAAAAACCAGACACCTTCTGGTCACGTCATCCATCGAAAATAGGACACGATTATGTTCAAAAAAATGTTAGTCACCATCTCGCTGGTTATTGCTGCGTTTTCAGTCAATGCTGGGCACCATGGAGCAAAGAAAGACATTGTAGACGTTGCCGCAAGCAACGGTTCATTCAACACGCTGGTCGCAGCGGTTAAAGCTGGCGGTCTGGTTGATACGCTTAAAGGCGATGGACCATTTACCGTGTTTGCCCCAACCGATGAGGCGTTCGCGAAATTGCCAGAAGGGACAGTAGAAATGCTGCTAAAACCCGAGAACAAAGACAAGTTGGTAGCGGTGTTAACTTACCATGTGGTACCAGGCAAGGTGATGGCTTCCGATGTAGTGAACCTGAAAGGTGCGTCAACCGTACAAGGACAGGACATTGCCATTAATACTCAGAACGGTAATGTCATGGTGGATAACGCGAAAGTGCTGATGACAGACGTGAAAGCCAGCAATGGAGTGATTCACGTAATCGACTCGGTCATTATCCCCAAGTAGCTAGTAACAAGTAACGAGCGGCAAATCTGAAATAGCAGCACTTGCTTATACCCAAGTGCTGCTTTACGTGTTTTATCTTGGAGGCAAAAGATGGCAAAAAAAGGGTATTCGAAGTCAGACATAGGAGAGATGGAAGATCGCTTTCGAGCGAGTTTTATCAACTCATTATCTGGTTACAAAAGCGCAAACCTGATTGGCACCATTGATAACAATGGTCAGCACAATTTGTCCATCGTGAGTTCCGTGTTTCATCTTGGTGCTAACCCTCCTTTGCTTGGAATGATCGTTCGCCCTCATAGCGTGTCTCGCCATACTCTCGAAAACATAGTAGAAACGGGTCATTACACCATCAATTCCGTGTGTCGCGAGGTTTATCAGCAGGCTCACCAGACGTCAGCTCGATATCGAAAAGAAGAGTCGGAGTTTGAAAAAGTGGGGCTGACCCCGGAGTTGAGTGAAGTCATCAAAGCTCCTTATGTAAAGGAAAGCCCGATGCAGATTGGTATGGTTTTGCGCGAGCACACTACCATGAGCGTTAACCAAACCGAGTTAGTGATAGGTGAAGTGCAAGAGATTCGTGTTGAAGGGCAAGCCGTTATGCAAGACGGCTATATCGACTTGGGCACTTTGGACCTGGTCGCTGTTTCAGGATTAGACAGCTACCACATTGCAGAACGGTTATCTCGCCTAAGCTATGCCAAACCAGAAACGTTGCCAAGAGAATTAGATACATCTGGCAAATAAATGGAAAGCGGGGCGCTTGGGCACCCCATCAGATTTTTAACTTTGTGGAACAGCGCGCTGGTCAAACTGGTCGTTGCTGTTCAGTACATTCATCAAGACAGCGGCGACAAGAACCAATACTGCCGCAATCACAAAACCCCATCGAGTAATGTCGTAATGAGACAGCACCGCAATCAGGGTGTAACTTAACGACTGAACAAGTGTTGAAAACAGCACCAACCCTCCATCGACCCGACCACGCTGCGACACTTCCACAGTATGGTGTAACCAATTGGTTCGCGCGATGCGGTTCAGAGCATTGAAGAATCCAAACCCTAGCGTGAACAGCACCAAGTAGAGAGGACTGTCGTACAACGCCATGCCGAACAGCATCGAAGCTACGATAAACATGGAATACTGCATGATGGACTGATGTGAAAACTGCCCCAAAACACGGCTGACCAGAAAACCTGTAAACAGAGAGCCTAAGCCAAAGCTGATGTTGTATGCCGCCAGCCAGTCACCTGAAATCCCAGCTTCTGCAAACCAGATTGGAACCAGTTTTCCTAAGAAAGTCAGGATTGGATAAGACAGGCAAGAAAGCATAATAAACGCGTAAAAACGGGGGGCAACACGGAATATGGACACACTTTCTGTTAGCTGAGCGGCAAAAGAACGCTTCTGGGTTTTACGCAGCTTTCTAATGTAAGGAGTGGCAAGGTAAGCGACAGTCGCGATGCCTGATGCGATGGCTGCGAACAGCGAAAACTCCCACATTCCCCATCTTTCTAGCAAGATAACACCCAGTGCGCCAGCCCCTAACGTGGTGCCCTGAAGTATGATCTCCTGATAGCCAGAGATGGAGGCATACTCATGAGATTCGTAGTTTTCCTGAGTAAAAGCATTATTGGTTACCCAAGCCAGATTACTGGACACCCAAAAAATCAACTGAGCTGCAGCTAACAGCCAGTGTGAGCCTAAACCGAAACTGTAAGCGATACAGACCAGCGCCGCGGTTGATGCCTGAATCGCCTGAATGATAACCAGAATCCCCTTGCGAGAATGACGATCAATCAGTGTTGAAAAGAAAGGGGTCGCCAAGAATGAGGTCGTTGTACAGACTAACGCTGTCATTGCCACAAATGTACCCATATCAGGTTCTGAAAGAATAATCCAAGGCAGTGCCATCATAAAAAGTCCTGACGAAATGCCATCAAAAAACCGACCAGCCAAGTAAGGAAGGGTTTTATTTCTCATTGTTTTTCCTCCGTGAATTTGAAATTGTTGCGTGCTACTCTAAAACCTCAAGTTAAGTTGAGGTAAAGCGCTTTTTTGAAAAAAGTGGAGGAAAAATAATTAGGTAGTCAGTTACCACCTTATTAATTTGATCTTTAAAGCATTAAATGTTCTTCAAGAGAGTTATTGAAATCTTTAGTGACGAAGCATAAGTTTCGAAAACATAGAAATGAAAATACGTCGCATTTCGGTATACTGACCAGCTTTAATCTTTTGGCTCTTAAATTTTTGACATGAAAAAAAATATTATAGTAATGACAATGTCAGCAGCTTTGATCGGTTGTGGTGGCAGTGATTCAGGCAGTTCTGAAAATAAGTATGGCTTTTCTTCACAATGCCCTGAACCCCAGGAAATTATCTATGTTGATAGTTTTGCTGATAACGTGGCAAGTCATAGTGTTGCTGATATCAAGGAAACGCGTATTGGTGTTAATGATTGCATGATAAAAGTAACGTTTGAATTGTTATCACCACCAAAAAATATCAAGGTAAATAATGCAGGTAAGAGTGACAACGAATTGGAGTACGCTTGGGAAGTTTATTTTGACGTAGATGGAGACGGGACCTACCACAATGATATTTCTTTGAGTGCCAGTTATTTCAAAAAACCGGGTGCAGGTGAATCTTTAGCTAACGTACCAGGTGTCACTCAAAATGGCATTGGACACACTGACGTTAACGGTCCCAAAACTATAACGACTAAAATGACCCCTATTTTTGCGGCGCTGAATGGAAATGCTTTAACCTTAGCGATAAAAAGATCGGAATGGGAAAACGGTTATACTTTTAGAGACCTCAGTAAAATCACACCTAACACACCTTTTAGAGTGAGAGCTACTTACCAACCAAATTCGTCAGGATTTGTTGATATTTATCCGAACTCCGGGGGGTACCACAACCCAGCAAAATCAAATTAGATCTTATAAAGAATTAGCACCTTGTTTATGAGCAAAGAATAAATACTCAAGGGGTCAAACTAAGGCTAGATAGGACGTAAATGTATTTACGTTTACGTCAGTTGAAATACCAAGTTCCTAAAGAATTGAATAGATAGTGATTAATAGAAAATTTAATAGAAAGTACGGTAAATACTTATTGGTATTGCCTGCTGTATTGATGATGAAAGGTTGTGGGGGAGGCTCATCTTCAACCCAACCAAGCTCCCAATCTGCGCCCTCGGCATTTAATCTGTTAGATATTACAGCTCTCCCAAGCAAGATGATATTTGACTGGGACAAAGCTTCAGGGGCGACAACTTATAGTTTGTGTTTAAAAGATGAATCCAAACCTAACTCTTGTCATGAGTTAGTAAGGACGTCTGAGCTCAGTGTTACTGTACCAAATGCCGGTGTTATTAATAATTTAACTTCTACGTATTTTGTTAGAGCAATCAATTCGAAAGGCTCTCAATTTTCAAATGAAAAATCTCTTACACCAGATAACTTTAGGTATATGACCCAGCATGTAAAAGCTTCAAATACAGGTAGCAGAGATTATTTTGGGTATTCAGTCTCGTTATCGGCAGATGGTAAGACGCTTGCAGTATCAGCGCCTTTTGAAGAGTCGAATGGCAAAGGGATAAACTCAGACGGGCAAGATGATAATTCCGCAAGTGATTCGGGAGCGGGAGCAGTGTATGTTTATCGCTTTGCCGAAGGAAAATGGGCTCAGCAGGCTTACATCAAAGCGTCAAATACGGACAGTGGAGATAAGTTTGGTTTCTCTGTGTCACTATCGTCTGATGGTAATACGCTAGCTGTTGGTGCGTCAGGTGAAGATTCCGCGGGTCTCGGGGTTAATTCTAGTCTGCAAAACGACAATAGTGCTCGGAATGCTGGGGCAGTTTACCTTTACCATTTTGATGGAGGAAGATGGAGTCAGCAAGCTTACCTTAAAGCTTCTAACGCTGAGAAGGATGATGAATTTGGTTATTCTGTTTCATTGTCATCTGATGGCAATACTTTGGCTGTAGGTGCACATGAAGAAGCTTCAAGTGGTAAAGGTGTTAACTCGGGTCTGCAAAATGATAATCGAGCATCTGGAGCTGGGGCGGTTTATGTTTTTCGCAATAACGGGGGAGGTTGGGTTCAACAAGCTTACGTTAAAGCGTCAAATACTTGGTGGGATGAATGGTTTGGATTTGCAGTATCGTTGTCTGCTGATGGCAATACACTAGCAGTAGGCGCTGGAAAGGAGGATTCCAGTGGTACCGGGGTCAACTCTGATACCCAATCTGACTATAACGCACCTTATTCTGGGGCGGTTTATCTGTATCAATTTGAACAGAACATCTGGACCCAACAGGCTTACATTAAAGCTTCCAATACTGGTACTAACGACGGGTTTGGTCGCTTCCTTTCACTGTCGTCCGATGGAAAAACGTTGGCTGTCGGAGCTCTGCTTGAGGACTCCCTCGCTACTGGAATAAATTCAAATCAGGATGAAGATCATAGAGTTGGTGATTCTGGGGCCGTTTACCTTTATCGTTTAGAAGATAGTGATTGGACGCAACAAGCTTACATTAAAGCTTCAAATACTGGTCCCGGTCATTTGTTTAGTGCAGTATCACTTTCTTCAGATGGCAACACGTTAGTTGTCGGTGCCAGGGGAGAGAACTCTGAAGCGTATGGAGTGAACTCTGACCTACAAAATAGCGTTAGAGCAAGTAATTCGGGAGCAGCGTATCTCTTCCGTTTTGAGTCTGGTATTTGGAGCCAGCACGCATACATTAAAGCCTCTAATCCTGACAGCGGTGACGAATTTGGTAGTTCAGTATCGATATCATCTGACGGTAATGTACTTGCTATTGGTGCCTACTCAGAGGATTCAAGCGGTCAAGGAGTCAATATGGCTGCTCAATATGACAATCGTTCAAGCGACTCGGGGGCCGTTTATATATACTGATTGCAAGCAGTAAAACACTGTAAGCACACTAATGGGTGAGAAATCAAATATGGATATCGGAGTCGGGGAAGTGGCGAAAAGGGCTGGGGTGAAAGTCTCAGCGATTCACTTTTATGAGCAAAAAGGGCTGATATCCAGCTGGCGTAACCCCGGTAATCAGCGACGGTTTCATCGTAGTGTGCTTCGTCGAATTGCAGTGATCAAAGCCGCTCAGCAGGTTGGGCTGTCTTTAGAAGACATTTCGCAGGCGCTAGAACATTTACCCAAACATCAGGCTCCCAGCAAAAAGCAGTGGGAAGAAATGGCAAGCACCTGGCACGAGATGCTGGATCGAAAAATACGAAGCTTGCAAGCACTGCAGAACGATCTTGGTGGGTGCATTGGCTGCGGATGTTTGTCGCTGGAAACCTGCGCACTCCGAAACCCTCAAGACCAGTACGGTCAAGATCATCAAGGGGAGAGCTGGCTAACAAAATAAGTTTTTTGGCTGGTCGCTTTCTCTGTTATCGTCTGTTAAATATTCATCTCACACCTTTATTTTTCCTGCTTAGCACTTTTCTCAATCGGTCAGCAAGCTCTCGTTTTGCTGATTTTATGAACGATTAATTCTTGACTGGTGATATTTTTGTTAGTAATAATGTTCACGTGAACATTTAATGGTGAGTTTAAGATTGAATTTGTGAATGCGCACGAATCAAAAGTTTGCCGATGAGGATAAAAGGGCGAAGTCTGGCTCCTTCTGATGGTTTGTGAGTTTCTATCTCGGAGCCAGATTTCCCTTTGTGAGAACAGCTAAATAAGGAGACGCTGAGTTAATGAAATTACTAAGAATTGGAGACAAAGGACAAGAAGTTCCCTGTGCTTTGGATGAAAAAGGAATTGCACGTGACGTGTCTTCTATTATTCATGACTATACGCCGAACACCCTGAGCGAAGTTAAACATCGATTAGCCAATGCAGATTTGTCTGCACTCCCTGAAGTATCAATGGATGGAGCAAGAATCGGCACTCCGATGACCCAGCCAAACAACATTTACTGCATAGGGCTAAACTATTCCGATCACGCAGCAGAAGCGGGAATGGATATTCCGGCGGAGCCCGTCCTGTTTAATAAATCTTCCGGCACGTTTTGCGCTCCGAATGACCCGATTCTCTATTCACCGAAAATGACCAAGCTGGACTGGGAAGTGGAGCTAGGTGTTGTGATTGGCACAACCGCACTGAATATCAGCAAAGAAAACGCACTGGACCATGTATTGGGTTATACCTTAGTGAATGACGTTTCCGAACGTGCTTGGCAATTGGAAAGAAGTGGTCAATGGGCAAAAGGGAAGGGTTTCCCCCATTTCTGCCCGACAGGTCCCATGATTGTTACTGGCGATGAAGTGGGTAACGCTCGGGAGCTTTCGATGTGGCTGGACGTAAACGGTGAGCGTAAACAAACGGGTAATACCAACACCATGATTTTCGATATCGCGACCATCGTCAGCTACTTGTCTGAATTTATTCGTTTGGAGCCGGGTGATCTTATCTGCACCGGAACACCACCGGGGGTGGGTGCAGGTATGAAGCCACCGCAGTATTTGAATATTGGTGATGTCGTTACCCTTGGTATAAAAGGGTTGGGAGAACAAAGCCAGACCGTCATCCCTTTGAGTGACTGGTATTCACAATGAAGCTTCGTTCTCAGCAATGGTTTAACAACAGTGACGACCCGGGGATGACGGCTCTGCATCTTGGTCATTGCCTGAACTATGGTTTAACGCGAGAAGAACTTCAGTCCGGTAAACCCATTATCGGGATCGCTCAAACTGGTTCTGACCTCTCTCCCTGCAATCGACACCATGTTGAGCTAGCTAAGAGAGTGCGGGAAGGTATCGTGGCAGCGGGTGGTATTTGTTTGGAATTTCCGGTGCATCCAATTCAGGAAACCAGTAAGCGCCCCACAGCTTCACTCGACAGAAACCTCGCGTATCTCGGTCTGGTGGAATCTTTATATGGCTATCCACTGGATGGTGTGGTGCTCACCATTGGTTGCGACAAAACCACGCCAGCGCTGCTAATGGCAGCGGCGACGGTGAACATTCCCGCAATCGCGTTAAGTGTCGGTCCAATGCTTAATGGCTGGCATGAAGGAAAACGCGCAGGTACTGGCACCGTCATCTGGACAGCAAGAGAAAAACTGGCAACCGGAGAAATTGATTATGAAGAATTTATGGACATGGCAACGGCATCTGTCCCGTCTGTGGGTTATTGCAACACTATGGGCACAGCCAGCACCATGAATTCACTGGCTGAAGCGCTGGGGATGCAGCTATCTGGATCGGCTGCGATTCCCGCCCCGTACCGTCAGCGCGGGCAGATGGCGTACAACACGGGTCAGCGAATTGTTGAACTGGTGGAGCAAGACATTAAACCTTGCGATGTCATGACCAAAGCCGCTTTTGAAAACGCAATCGCGGTCAACTCGGCCATTGGTGGGTCATCTAATGCGCCCATCCACCTCAATGCCGTTGCCCGCCATTGCGGCATAGAACTGACTAACGATGACTGGCAACGTGTCGGTTACGACATCCCTTTGCTTTGTAATGTTCAACCAGCAGGGCAGTTTTTAGGAGAAGACTTTTACCATGCGGGCGGTGTGCCGGCAGTTATTTCCGAGCTGTTAAAGATGGATCGCTTACCCAATCCTGATGCCTTAACGGTGAGCGGGCAATCGATAGGCGAGCTTTGTCAGTCCTGTCATGTCAAAAACTATGAGGTCATTCACCCTATCGACAACCCAATCCTTTCATCTGCTGGATTCATCAACCTAAAAGGGAATCTGTTCAATAGCGCCATGATGAAAACATCGGTGATTTCGGATGAGTTTCGCCAGCGCTATTTAAGCAATCCAGACGACCCCAACGCGTTTGAAGGAAAAGCCTACGTTTTTGATGGTCCGGAAGATTACCACCAGAAGCTGGAGTCTGAATCCATCAAAGAAATGGACGAAAACGCCATCTTAGTGATGCGGGGCGCAGGTCCTATCGGTTATCCCGGTGCGGCAGAAGTGGTCAACATGCATCCACCTGCGCATTTGCTTTCACAGGGAATCCATTCACTTCCGTGCATTGGTGACGGGCGACAGTCAGGCACATCGGGTTCGCCTTCCATTTTAAATGCCTCTCCCGAAGCTGCGGTAGGAGGTGGATTGGCTCTCCTGCAAACGGGCGACAGAATTCGTATTGATTTAGACCGTGGCAGTGCAGACATGCTGGTTGATGAAGAAGTGTTAGAGCAAAGGCGAATTGCGTTGGCAAAGCAAGGTGGGTATCCCTATCCGGCGCACCAGACACCGTGGCAGGAAATTCAACGAGGAATGGTGGCTCAGCTGGACGAAGGCATGGTGCTTAAGCCTGCTGTGAAATATCAAAAAATCGCACAAAAAGGGCTGCCCAGAGAAAACCATTAGGCAGCCGAAATGACCAAAAAAATTGAAGGAAAGGATACATCAATGAACAAGTTTGATCTGCAAGACCAATGTGCAGTTATTACCGGAGGCGGGCGAGGGATGGGTCTGGCTGTCGCGAAAAAGCTGCTAAGTTCAGGGGCGAAAGTAGCGCTCTGGGACATCAATGACAAAGACCTGGAACAAGCCAAAGAAGCGTTAGGTAATGAAGGCGATGTCAGCACACACGTGGTGGATGTCAGCAACTACGAGCAAGTCAGCCAGGCAGCGCAGGATGTCGTCAATCAATTCGGCAAAATCAGTATTCTGGTAAACAGTGCCGGGGTTGCTGGAATCAATACCACCCTAACCAATTACCCGCTTGATGTATGGCGACAGGTTCAGAGCGTCAATCTGGATGGGGTGTTCCATACCTGCCGCGCCATTGTGCCTCACATGGAAAGTAACCAATACGGGAGAATAGTGAATATCGCGTCGGTAGCAGGGAAAGAAGGCAACCCCAATGCCTCTGCGTACTCTGTTTCTAAAGCTGCGGTGCTGGCGCTTACCAAGAGTTTGGGGAAAGAGCTGGCAACCAGTAACATCACGGTGAATGCCATTACGCCAGCGGTAATCAAGACTGAAATGTTGGCAGACGTTACGCAAGAACAAATCGACTATATGCTGGCGAAAATTCCTATGGGTCGAATGGGCAGTGTCGAAGAGATCGCCGCAATGGTGGCGTGGCTAAGCTCGGAAGAATGCTCTTACTCAACTGGCGCGACGTTTGATATGTCCGGGGGAAGAACGACCTATTAGGATCAACCGACTCTCATTCAAAATCTAAAAAGGGTGCGAATACAATCGCACCCTTACGGTATTTAAATCATAAAAAGCTAGGCGCTATGGCGACGAACCAAGCTGGCCTCAACGTACACTGTTGACTGGGATTTTATTCGCTGACCAGACTGATAATCGATCAACAACGTCATGCACTGATCAACGATGTCCTGCATCGAAATACTGATGGTAGAGATGCCTGAATTTACCCATTGATACCAGGAAGGATCGCCATAACCGACAAACCTCATCGACTCAGGCAAACAAACGCCTTTCTCCAAGCACGCAGTCAGTGCTCCGTTTGATATCTCAAAGCCCGCGGTAATGACTGCATCAGGGGTTTCTTCCATTTCAAGAAGTTCGTTCATGGCTTGCAGCCCTAATTCAAAAGAGGGTGCACCAAGTTTAGTCAGGTGTTTATGTAAAGGCAGGTTTTGCTTTGTTAAAGCAGATTGAGTGGATTCCAGACGTATCCGTCCAGTACTGAGATCGCCAGGACCACCAATGTATGCGATGTTTTGGCAACCCGCTTTTGTCAACGTGACTACCGCCTCTTCAAAGGCGTTCGATTCATTCACCACTATTTCTGCTGATTCACCAATATTCTGGCGAGTTCGGATCAGCTGAATAGTATCGACATCGCTGAGTAGCCTAGCCGCATTTTCACTTCCGTTTGGAGTAGGTACCATGACGACAGACATGGCACTGTGCTTCAGTAAACGCGTGATGGCGCTGACTTCTTCCTGAGGGTCATCCTGAGTTAAGCCAATCATTAACTGCAGGTTGTGACGAGCGCACTCGATCGACATCTGATTGGCAATGGCAGCATAGAACTCGTTCTCGATGTTTGGGATAAGAAGCCCAACCACACCCGAACGGCCTCCACGGATTGAAACGGCGGCCTGATTCGGGATGTAGCCCATTTCCGCCGCTTTTTCCTGAATCAGCTTTTTGGTGTCTGGCTTAACCTTCGGGCTGTCAGCCAGCGCTCTGGACACCGTCATATGAGAGATGCCGAGTTCGTTAGCGATACTTTTTATCGTCACACGCTTGTTCAATGCTGCGAGTTCCTTGTGTTTCGGATATTCGATATCTTAATACCCATCGCAGTAAGTTGTTGCTCATTTTAGCTGGTTAACTATTTCTGAACATTGACTTACTGTGATGGGTATAAGGTGCTGAGTGGCACCTTAAAAACCGAAATCATACCTTATTTCTTGCCTTCTCCCCACCACGTGTTTGCGAGCGGCATTCCTCTTACAAATCCGGAAGCAGACCCTGCCAGTTGTTCCTCAATTCTTAAACATTCATTCCACTTTGCCATCCGCTCAGAGCGGGAGAACGATCCTACTTTTAGTTGCCCAGCACCCAGACCGACCGACAAATCAACAATGGACAGATCCTCGGTTTCTCCAGATCTCGCTGAAACAACAGGACGCCAACCTGATTGAAGGGCAATCTGACAAGTTTCTATCGCCTGAGACACTGTCCCAATTTGATTCACCTTAACCAGAACGGCGTTGCACGCTTTGTCTGCAATCGCCTGTTTAACCAAGGCTGGGTTGGTGACAAGATAATCGTCTCCAATGATTTGCAGTTGTTCACCGAACTGGCGAGTAAACTCAACCATGCCCTGTTTGTCATCTTCGGCTAATGGGTCTTCGATGGACGCGATAGGGTATTTTTTAACCCAGTCTTCGAGTAGCTCTATCATTTCATCCCGGTCGAGGCTTCTATCCTCTAACGCCAGTTGATACTGTCCGTTGGAATAGAACTCAGAGGCAGCGACATCCAGAGAGATAATGACTTTATCTCCGGGTTTCTGCCCTGCTTTCTCGATAGCCTGAACCAGTGTTTCCAGTGCTTCTTCGTTGGAATCAAACGCTGGCCACCATCCTCCCTCATCAGCAACTCCTTGAAGCTTGCCTTTATCGGCGAGGATTTTGCCTGCTGCATGATAGATTTCGGCAGTGATTTCCAGCGCTTCCGAGAAGCTATTTGCACCGGGAACCATGACCATAAAGTCTTGTATGTCGACCCGTCTGCCTGCGTGTGCGCCGCCACCAAAAATCTGAATTTCGGGTAACGGAATATTGGGCCTGGTCTTGTAGGTTTCTGAAAGGTGCTTCCACAATGGGCGTTGGCTTTGTGCTGCAGCGGCATGTATGACCGCGAGTGAGGTAGCAATTGTCGCGTTGCCTCCCAGCTTTGCCATATTACCAGTGCCATCAAGATCAATAAGTGTCTGGTCGATACTGTTTTGTTCAAAGACATTCTTTCCCGTCAGAGCAGGCGCAATATGAGACTGAACTGAGCGCAGCGCGTTTTGCACATCCAGCCCTTTTAATACGCTGCCTCCGTCCCGCAGGTCGACGGCTTCTCTCATCCCTCTTGATGCACCTGCGGGCGCGATAGCACGACCCGTTGCTCCGCTTTCCAGTTCGACTTCGACTTCTACCGTCGGTGCTCCGCGAGAATCCCAGACACGGCGACCCCGGATCTGACGAATGTTATCTGCTTTCATGATTGGTTATAAACTCCGCTTCGATATGCTCCAACACATCTTTTAATTGAGTGAAGGAGAAGTTAAACAGTGAATGTGCCACTCGGCGTGCAGTGACTTTTGAAGTGTCGGTGTGATACTCCAGTGGCGATTTTCCGTCTGCCCTCGCCAGAATCAGGCAGGGAAGTAGCGCGCAGACCCTGGACTCCAGACTCGCTGAGCTTTCCCACTGAACAAAGGCAGAATAGTGAAGCCAGAGCTGCTCTATCGAACGCTTTAACGCATCTCGGTCTGCGATGCCCATTAACCACTTGTTGATCAGGTGATTGAGGCAAAACGCGACATCAAAAGTGGGGTCGCTGGTTACCGCACATTCTGCGTCCAGCAACATAGGACCATTAGGACCTTTTAAGATGTTCTTGGGGCTGACGTCCCCATGAACCAGAACCAACCTGGATTGATAAAGCGACAGGCGAATGCCGTTAATAGTCGCTGCGTACTCGGGGTATAGGGCTTCAAGCGACTCCAGATACGGCGACAGCCGGAGTGAATAGAAGTCATCCTGATACGGAAAATCGGGCTTATCAACAGACGATCGCTGGTGGATTTCTCCCAGACACTGACCAACACTGGCAGCAAACTCGATATCCACTTTTCCAGCCATCAACTCGTCTTTCCAGTTGATGAATCTGTCCGGCGGGCAAAACTCCATCGCAAAGCCATTACCTGACTGACTTTGACCATACAGGGTAGGAACAGACTGAGGCATAAAACCCGCAACATAAGAAAGCCATTGATATTCCGTCTGGTTTCGGTGAGTCGGTGCCTGCCAGTTCTGCGTCACACGCAGTTGCTCTAACGAGCACTTAACGCAATATTTGCCACGATTGGTCTCAACCAGGGCGATGTCGGAAGACACCCCCCCTGTTAATGGCTGAATTTTTCTGATTTCGCTCAGTTGAGCTAACCCAAGCTCAACCAGTATGTTTTTGCATTCTTGTTCAAATTGAACCTTGTTCTCTTCGGTCATTGTGCGTTTTCCTTATTATCGACCTGTGATTCCGGGGAATGCGATCAATAATCCAACCGCAAGAATCTGTAATGCAATAAACGGTGCCATCGACCGGAATATCTCACCGAGCGATATGTCATCCGATACCACACTTTTAAGATAAAACGCCGCGGGTCCGAAGGGAGGCGACAGGAAGGAGACCTGCATGTTCATGGCAAAAAGCACGCCAAACCATACCGGGTCGTAACCTAACTGAGTAATGATGGGAACAAAGATAGGCATGGTAAGCAGAGCAATCCCCACCCAATCCAGAAACATGCCCAGCACAAACAGAATCGCCATCATAAACAGCAGAACAATGAGCGGGTTGTCTGAAACGCCCGAAACCAGTGCAGAGACAAACCGAATACCCCCCATCAGGTTAAACACCCCAACCAGCGCGCTGGCTCCGATGCCTATCCAAACGATCATGCCTGTCGTCGAAAGTGTCTGAAGAGCGGCTTCTTTTAACATCTTCCAACTGAACTCTCCGCGAACCACGGTCGAAAGCAGCACGCCAAATACACCTACCGCAGAGGCTTCTGTCACCGACGCGACCCCACCGTAAATCGAGCCAAGTACCACAAAGACAACCGCGAATGGCAGGATCAGGCTTTTGAATTTTCCTAACTTTTCAGACAAAGACATTTCGTCTTGCTGAATGACCGGCGCCATATCCTTGTTGGTGTATGCCCTGAACAATACGTAGGTGACATAGAAAGACGCCAACATAAATCCGGGTACAAATGCCGCCGTGAACAGATCGCCGACCGACACGTTGGCAATGAGCCCGTAAATGATCAGAACGATGGAAGGAGGAACCATGGTTCCGAGTGAACCACCAGCACACACGACACCGATAGCCAGTTTTCTGTCGTACCCGAGTCGCAGCATTTGAGGCAAAGCGATCATGCCGAGAAGGACGATTTCCCCGCCAATAATGCCGCTCATTGCCGCGAGAATTACCGCGACAAAAATCGTTTGTACGGCGACACCACCACGAATTCTTCCCCCGACTATTTTCATGGCATCAAACAGATCGCGGGCTATGCCGGAGCGATCGAGTATGGCGGCCATCAGAACAAACATGGGGACAGAAACAAACACAAATGAAGACACAAACGAGAAGATACGGCTGGTTATCAAAGGGATAGCCATGGGACCGAACCACCCAAGAGTAAACACCAATGCCACCAAAAGCGTGACAAATGCCAGCGGTAATCCGGTTACCAGCAATAGCAATAAGCTTCCGAACATTAAGGCAGTGGTGTACTCAATTCCGAGGGCTTGAAGATCAAACATACTTATTTCCCCCGAATTTTATTAATGGTGAAAATGAAGAACTGAATCGAAAGAGCGATCAGAACCACAAACAGGAAAATCCTGAGCAGTGCGGGATAGGGCGGGTTCCACGCACTACCACTAGTAATCAAACGAAAATCGCCAGCAGGCGTGGTGACAGATTTCACTACCGTTGGCCAAAGTGCCCAACTGAATGACGCGGTTACCGCGCAGCACACTCCGTATATGATCACATCGAGAATTCGGCGAACTTTGTTGGGCACCCAATCGTAAAGAAGAACGATTCGGATGTGCGCATTCTTTGCCGCGACGTACAAGCCACCAAACAGGAAGTTGATGGCACATAAAAACACTGCCGTTTCATGTACCCAGATGGTGGGCATAGAAAAGACATAACGCATGATCACCTCAAAAATCAGAATCGCTGTAGTTGCCAGAAACAGGATCGCGAAAGGCAGCCCAATTTTACGAACCTGCTTTGCCATCGCATCTTCTGGAACTTCTTTAGACGGTTTTTCTACGTCATTCCGATTTAATGCTGAGGAGTTTAACTTAGACATTCATACTCTCCATATCACAGGTGAACTGGACCCGCCGAAGCGAGTCCATTTCCTGAACTACAACAAACCCTGAGATGTTAGGTACGCAAGAATGCTGTCATACACTTTCTGTGCTGCTGGGCTACGTTTCGCTACTTTCTTCCACTGATCTTTTGCAATCGCACGGAATTTAGCGCGTTCTTCCTGAGACCAGTCATGAATGGTGACACCTTTGGCTTTCGCATCGGAGACCGCAGCCAAATCCTTCATGAATAGTTGAGATGTCATGTCCAGAGCAAGGTGATCAACAGAAAGCTCTAGCGCGACTTTGAGATGCTCAGGTAGCTTGTCCCAGGTTTTCTTCGTGATGGAGACTTCGATCAGAGGCAAAGAGTGGAAGCCGGGGTATACAGGGTGCTTGGCGATGTCATGCATACCTGACGAGTGGTTCGCTGAAAAGACCGTGTAGTCGGCAGCATCAATGACTTTTTTATCCAGTGAAGTGAAGACTTCAGAACCCGGAAGGTTCACCGGCGCTGCGCCAGCGGCAGCAAATACTTCCTGAACCAACCCTTCTGGCGCACGTAACTTCAGACCTTTCAGGTCAGCAACGCCTGAAAGTGGCTTGGTCGAAACAAAGGCTTCAAGACCGCCCGACGTCGCGCCAATCATATGAACGCCGTAAGAATTCAGAAGCTCGTTAAGCAGTTCCTTGCCGCCACCGTAATTAATGTATCGCAGCATTTCGTAAGGTGATGACCACGCACCAACCGTGTTACCGATAAGCGCGAAAGCCGGATCTTTCCCTGAAATGTAACCAGTAGCGGTAATGTGACCGTCAAGAATACCCGCTGCGATTGCGTCGTGGGTTTCGTTGTATTTGACTACCGAATCAACCGGAAGCATCTCGATGGATATCTGACCGTTGGTGGCTTTGTTTACAGACTCAGCCCAGGCTTTTTCAATTTCAAAAGTAGGGTTGCCAGCCGGATCACTTGACTGGAAAACGAATGAGTATTTTTTTTCAGCAGAAACGTGCCCAGTTATTGTTAGCGATACCGCAGCTAACAAGGCAATAAACAGTTTTTTCATGTCCTTATCCTTGATTCTGTATTGTTATCCTTAACTTCTTTCACCTTTTAAAGAGGCGTATTTGCAAAAGAAGCGTTCGTTTTATCGGTACTGATAAAATTGTCATGATTCTTGTTCATAAAATCATGTTCACGTGAACATTTCAATATTTTCTGTGCGTTTTTTGCTCACATTCCATGGCGGTGGGGGATAAAGACGCAAGGAGATAAGCTATTGTCTTACTGGCTCAGGTTCTTTATTTTTCTTTAATATTTCTATATTAATCAGATTGATAAAAACGGTGGAGCTTGAAATCTTCCAGAGTGACGGCAACACTTTAGATGCCCAGATGAGCTTTTGAAGAAGATGAAAGAAAGCGGGGGCTCATCACAAAATGAGTGTTAATCTAATTTAAACGGATTAACGATAATCTATGGCGGGTTGCAGTGCTTTTTAAGGACAGAAGAAATGATTACAGCGATCTTATTGGCGGGGTTTATTCAATCTTTGGTACTCGCTGGTTTTTTGTACCAAAAATCGCGACAGCATTCGGGGTTTTGGCTGTTGATGGTGATTCACATTGTACTTGCTGCAGATCTTGGCATGTTGCTCGCTCAGGAAGAGCAATGGATATCGCACCGAATCAATGCTTGCTGGGGCGTTTTGTATGCGATTCTGTTCTATGTTTTTATTCGAACCTGCTTAAAGGCTCCTCCTTCCAAATTCCATATCTTTCTCTATTTTCTTCCTTGGGTTCTGATCAACCTGTCGGTCACGGATTTTCTCTTTGACCCTCATAGTACAGCCCTGACACAACGGCATATCCTAGCAGGGTATGGGTTTTTGGCGCTTTACGTGGTTTATACCGCCGCGGCGTTTTTTACGGTTTATCACTATCAGGTAAAACAAGAAGATTTCCTTGCCAATCTCAGTCAGGAAAACCTCCGCTTACTCTGGGGGATCTGCGTAAGCTTGCTTCTGGCGATAGCGACCACACCAATTCAGATTGTGTTCGACACCGAGCTCCCTTTGCCATACTTACTGATGAGCCTGATCATGTTCGGTGTGACTTATCTGTTGTTGCTGAATCCACAGCTTCTTGAATTCGACAAACTGGACGTGCCAACAGGGCCAAGCAGCCCGCAACTTGATGAAGTGAATATCGCGCTAGAAAAGCAGGTTCTAAACCTACTGGATACTCAACGCATGTTTACCGACCCGGATCTCAACCTTCAGTCGCTGGCTGATAGGTTGGGTGTTAAATCTTACCTTCTTTCCCAAGTTCTTAATCAGCATATGGGGGTGAAGTTTTATGAATTGGTGAATCGTCGACGGGTGAATTACGTTTGCGAATTAATGAAAAATCAGCCCCACAAACCGATTTTAGATCTAGCTTTGGAGGCAGGGTTTAACTCAAAATCGACTTTTAACGCTGCGTTCAAAAAATATCAGGATAAAACGCCGACCCAGTTCAAAGCCGCTCTGAACAGTATGAATTAGCCAATTCGCACGTCCAGTTGCGCCAGTCGGACGACGATTTCTTCTCTCGAAACCAACCTATGGCTCTCAACTAAGGAGAGCTGTATGGCATTTTCAAAACAAAGCATTTTACTTCTTGCTGCATTTTCACCGTTGCTAACGGCGTGCGATGACGACCTCACATTACCTATTGATGACACCAAAAAGGACGGCATCCACGTTTACCCTTCTCCCAGTGGTGAACATGCGGTTGGAATTAAGTCATTCGATGTCATAGATTACCGAAGAGATACGGTAAGCCCTGTGCCAGGAGAGTCGAGAAAAATGCACATAAAGGTGTATTACCCTACCGATTCAGAAAGTCGGAATTATCAGGGTTATTTCGATAAATGGGGCAATCAGGTGGCTTATCTGGAGAGTCAGCGTCCTGCTGATGCTCCTATTCATCCTTTGCAGCACGAACTGTCCTCGATGTTGTCTTGGTCGATAAGCAATGCCGAAGTGGCAGATAACGATGGGGCGGGTTGGCCGATATTGTTTTATTCCCATGGGTTTGGTCTGTTTGAAGCTGACAACACGGAGTTGTTAGAAGAGCTGACGAGTCAGGGGTTCGTTGTCGTCGCCATTAATCATACTTATCTTTCGGGCATCACCACCTTTGAAAATGGAAAAACAGCGAGTGTCTATCTACCACCGGGCAAAGACAATGTGTCTGAGCCAGAGGGCAGAGCCTATTTTGATCAGGTTGTGGTTCCCCAGATAAGTCAGGATGTGCTGACGGTGTACCAGTGGCTACTGTGGAATCAATGGCGTCTCGACTATGAAGTGGACGTATCAAAAGTGGGTATGTTGGGATACAGCCTAGGGGGAAGTGCAGCAATGAATGCTTGTCAGAGGTTATCAGTGTGTCAGGCGGCAGCCAATATGGACGGAATGCTGCTAGGTAATATTGCCAATCATCCTTTGAACAAACCGTTGTTGCTTCTGGAATCTGGTGATCAGTTTGCCCAACTTGGTAACGCCTATAATGCCAATCAGGCAGAAAGCCATTTGCTGACCATTGCAAACAGCCAGCACAACGATTTTACCGATCAGAATCGCTGGATAATCGGATACCCAAGTGCAGTAGAACCCGACACAATGCACCGAGCGGTAAAAGAGAGCATGGTGAGTTTCTTCTTGAATCAGTTGGAAGGCGGGGAACTGGTCTTTCCTGATATTGATGGCGTAACCGTTGTTAGCAAGCCGTAAAGCAGAAATGGGGCAAGCGCCCCATTTCTTTGTATTCAAAAGGTTCTAACTGGATGCTTCTTGACATCGCTCAATCAGTTCAATCACATCAGTAAAGTTGTAGAAGTCTAGATAGGCTTTAATTTTGTGGTATTCGAGATTATTTGCCTCGGTGAGTAAGGTAGCTCGATAGCAAATGGGTTCGATATCATCAATAGAAAACATGCCCTGGCTGAGATAATGATTCACACGTTCTAAGTAGTTGAAGTAATGATCATAAACATCGAGATAGAAAATGTCTGTATTCTCAAACTCTTTCTTCTCGCTATGAGGAATAAGGGCTGACGCGAGTTTCTCAGGGTCGTGTTGGAAAAATTCTTCCTTGATTTCGACGTCCATCTTTTCAGGAACTCTAAATTTTCGGTTATTCCATTCAAGCGCCCGGGATGCGATTGAAATTTTAGGGTCAGAACTCAGTAGTTCGACCTGCTTTGCAGCAAATTCTGTTCCTTTCCAGACCTGCGCCGAGTAGTACTGGTACAGACCAAACAGAAAGCCGCCTATCGCGACAAATAGACCTAACAGTTCTTTGTTAGATTTCAGCCATGCCATATTGTTTTTCCATTGTTATTGTTAAATGTAAGAGTCTTGGAAGAGGGTAAAGCTTTACCCTCTTCACGGGGGGATATCGGTTACAGCAACTTATTCTGCTGAATAAAGGTGGCTAACTTTGTTGCGATGTCTTTATGCTCTGCTTCAGTCGGGTGCCAGATACAGGCTTCCAGTGGTGACACAAACGTGTGGCTATAAAGACCGGTAACGCCTTTGCCTTTCAAAATATCCATGGCTTCGTGAGTTGCAGGGACAATGTAGTCGTATGGGTAGGCTGGGCGTGGCATGTAGACGATATTGGCGTCGTCATAGCGGTATTTAAGCTGCTGAGTGAACTCCACCATGCGTTCTACCCATGCGGTTTTCACTTCATCGATGTTTGCCCAGGGTTCGTGCGGCTTCGGATCGGTGCTGAAGTCGTTGGTTCCTACCTCAATCACAATCAAATCCGGGTGTTTGTCTTCGTATTGAGTGCCCGATCCGAAAATGGCGGCAGATTTGTCTGCGTAGTAAGTCAGGTCGTGGAAAGACTGATTACCATCCCAGTTTCGGATCAACCCCAAACCAGAAAGAGAGACCTGTGTAATGCTGGAATCTAGGATGTCTCCGGTTTGATGTGGAAAAGCCAGACGCGCATTTGAGGTGTTGTAAATCTCGTCCCAGGTGCAGTCTCGCTTGGTCGATTCACTGGCAAAGCCCGCACTGATGGAGTCGCCAATAAACAGAATATGCGGCTGGTTTTCCCAAACGCCTTCCAGATAACCATCATGCTCCAGAGAGACAATTTCAGTCATGGCATCGTAGTTTTCGGTGCGTTTCACGACTTCAACCACCACAGTTTTAGGTTCAGCACTGGTAAACAGCTCAAATTTTTGAGTGGCTGTTCCCGCATTCGTCAGGATCTTTGTAGTCAGTTTCCCATCAACCAACACATCAAAATGGTCGCCTTTGCCTTTCAGGTGGATGGCCAGCGTTGTACCTGTGAAACGGGTTTTGAGGGCGCTGCCCGGGAAGTTGAATTGTACTGTGCCCGCTGCGTAATCTTTTACACTTCTGCCTTCATAATTGATGGCGTAATGGGTAGCGGAATCGATTTGAGCGAAAGCCTGGCTGCTGATAAGATATGCCAGTAAGCCGAGTTTTTTATACATAGCAACTATCCTTTAATTATTGAATTACAAAAAAATAAATAGAGCGATGATGTGATTCAATTAAGGATTAGTGAATGTTGTGGTCTTTTGTTGAAAATATGCACTTGATTGCATTTTGATTGAAAAGTGAGCAGAAAAGCGACAAAGGATTTAGAAGAATATCATGCGGCGAGAATGCGACTCCCCGCATGATTCATTGAGTCAGAGTTTCAGTGTATGGGTGAGCCACTCAGCAATATCTTTGATTTGCGGCATGCACACCTGATGCTCCATCGGGTAGGTGCGCCAGTTAGGCTGATAACCTGCTTCTGTCAGGTCTTTTTTTGCATCTTCCCCCATGGCTGGGAGCACGACTGGATCGTAACTGCCATGCATAATCTCAATTGGGATTTGCTTGTTGGCATCGGAGTATTCAATGGAATCTGACGTCGGGAAATAGGTAGAAAGTGCCAGTAATCCCGCAAGTGGTTCGTCATAACTCAATGCTGCCTGATAAGCCACTGCTCCACCTTGGGAGAAGCCCGCAAGAATAATACGATCGGATGCGATGCCTCTGCTTCGTTCCTGCCTGACTAATTCAATCACCTGATCTGCCGAATCAATCAACTGTTGCGCATTCAGTTTTCTGCCTGCACCCATTTCAAGAATGTCGTACCACGCAGGCATGACCATACCACCGTTAATGGTGACTGGAATCGAAGGCGAATGAGGAAAAATAAAGCGAACAGGCGCGTCTTCGGGCAGTTTTAATTCTGGCAGGATAGCCTCAAAGTCGTGACCATTTGAGCCTAGTCCATGCAGCCAGATGACGCTTGCTGTTGCCTCTGATGAGGGTTCTACTTCAACGTAGCGTAGCATTGTCGTGTCCATTGTCTGTTTTTGGTTGGGCTCACCTTACCGCCAAATCGCTTCGATTGCGAACTCGGTTTTTAGGAACACCCACACACCTCTCGTAGTTGAGATTAGAGCTAACTTCGTCACTTCTGGCAGGCATTTCCATAATATTGGGGGTGGATAAATTTTGAGCTATGGTATGTTTGTAGTTGATATTTTAATCACTAATTTCCCAAGCGACTCATTGCCTGAAAAGACCAGAGTGCCCATGAGAACCAACATCTTCATTCGTATACGCCCAATACTGTTCGCTATTTTTGCCTTTGCGATTAGCCACAACCTGTTCTTTATTATGCTGCCGATTCGCTTAAAAGATGGTGGCTTCGACTCGTCGGATATCGGTCTGGCAATGAGTATGTTCGCTGCAGGCGCTATCTGTGCGGGGTTATTTGGTTCTAAAGCGGTATTGCGGGTAGGGCATATTCGCGCTTTTGCTTCTATGGCTGCGACACTGGCAATTGTGTCTGTGATGCACAGTTATACCAGTGATATTAAGCTTACTTCGGCTCTGCGGATGATCTCTGGATTTTGCTATGTCACCAGTTTTATTACGCTGGAAAGCTGGCTCAATGTATTAAGTGACCGAAGTAACCGTGGGCGAGTGTATGGGACTTACCAGATTTGTTTCGCGATTGGTTTTGGTACGGCACCTTTTCTGATTGCGTTTTCGGGGGCGCAGGACCCTCGGATTTTCGGCATTATTTCTGTCTTTCTTTGTATTGCGTTGATCATTATGTCTATGAGTCGCCTGCCCATGCCGGAGTTGCCTGAAAAGAGTGCCCCGCTGACCATCAAAAAGCTATGGAATTATTCGCCATCAGGCACGCTTTCCTGCTTTTGTGCGGGCTTAATCAATGCCGCAAGTGTGTCGCTGATTTCGCTATACGCTTATGGAAAAGGCATTTCGGGGATCTGGCTGTCGTTGATATTGGGTTCTTATCAGGTGGGTGGGTTGCTGACCCAGTTCCCCACTGGCTGGCTGGCGGATCGCTACGATAAACGTGTGGTCGCTTCCGGGCTGATGTTCATGGGTGT
Organism: Vibrio nigripulchritudo; assembly: GCF_027924785.1. Lineage (NCBI taxonomy): Bacteria > Pseudomonadati > Pseudomonadota > Gammaproteobacteria > Vibrionales > Vibrionaceae > Vibrio > Vibrio nigripulchritudo. The sequence goes on from NZ_AP027050.1 coordinate 88,524, forward strand.
GATCAGTAATACGCTGATCATCATGGAAAACTATTTCCCTATGCCTATCGAAATGCTTGCCGTGTTGTTCTGGGTATCGGGTGGTTCAGGTGTTGCTCTGTTTCCGCTTGCCGTGACTCAGGTGTTCGATCATATCGAGCCAAAAGAAGCCATGCCAGCAACCAGTACCATGCAAATCTTGTTGGGTGTTGGTGGTGTGATGGGACCGATTATTGCGGGTTATCTGATGAGCCAGTTTTCGATTGTCTGGCTTTACTACTACCTGATTGTCATTCATTTGTTTGTGTTTTTCTTCCTGTTGTTTCGCAAGTTGTTTATGCGTACCGATACACTGGAGTCGGTCAGCCAGTATCAAGTTAATGTTCAGCCTATTCCCACGGGCACAGCAGAGCTAGACCCGATGCTGGACTTTAAGTACACCGACATTGCAGACCCAGAACTCAAACTCCTCATAGCCGCGTTAGGGCAAAACCCAACGGACCCAGGTGTGTTGTTCAGAACCGCGTTAGAAGGGTCATCGCTTAAAGCGAACGATGTAGCAATCAACATTGCCCTCGCATACCCCAAGCAATCTGGCGAGCTGCTGGGGGAATTGATCAATCAGTATCCACAAAGGCGGTTGGAAATTGCGCATTCACTGCATGATTTCTTCATGCTTAAGAAGACGCGAATCAATGCGCTGATTTATAAGGCGTTGCTAAATGGTGCTAGCCCGGAAGAGAGTAAAGTTATCCGCGGAATTGCGCGCAGTACTTTGGAAATGACTGGTTAAATCGCGATCTCGGGGAGACCGCGAAAACACGACTATTTGGTGCGTCGGAGATCGACGTCGGTGAAGTCACTTGGGTCCGTCGAGCGATGAACAGAGCCTGCAAATTCCCCTTTCTTTTGAGTCTGGAACTCGCCATATACGTCATGAGTACAATCGCCCCATGGGCAGAAGTATGTGCCTTCAAACTCAAAGCCTGTAGCTGTAGGGGTGACAACGCCTTTGATACGCTGCGAACCACTGAGCTTTTCTAACGTGAGCACTCCGTCTTTTTCGATAATCTTGCACTTAAAATCTGGGTACGCATAGGTCTCATCCCCTGAATATTGGGTAAAAGCGCAGGCGTAGTTGCCGACCAGATCTTGATTGGCGCTCTTCTCATCAGCAAAGGAAAATGTGCTGGTTGTGATGGCAGTCAGAGCTATCATTGAAGTGATTAATTTCATTATGTTCTCTCAATTCAAAAGGTTGCCGAGAATACTGCATTCTGTTTTTGGGCTTTGAAATGGGTGACGGCTCATTATGCGTGTGAGTGCGCATAAATGTATTCTGTGATACTTGTCTTCGGTTTGCGATGGGCTCTGTCGACATCCGCCTGAATTTTACTTATAACAGAACTTCCTGAATTTTCTCAGCAAATACGGACTGCTTATGAACTCCACTATCGATACCATTCTTTCTCATCGTTCTATTCGTGCATTCAAAGAAAAATCAGTTAGCGAGGAGCAACTGGATACCATCATCAAGGCAGGAATTGCTGCCTCGTCGTCCAGTTTGTTGCAGGTAAACTCAATTATCCGAGTGACTGACCCCGATAAAAGACACGCTTTGGTGGAATATTCAGGTGGTCAAAAATACGTAGCCACTGCACCTGAGTTTTTGGTCTTCTGTATCGACTTTAATCGCCATGTTGAAATGAACGATAAAGTGAAACCTGAATACACGGAGCTTACCCTGATAGGGGCTGTGGACGCGGGGATCATGGCACAAAACTGCCTACTGGCAGCGGAATCGATGGGATTGGGAGGCGTCTATATTGGCGGGCTTCGAAATTGCGCTCAGGAAGTGGATGCGTTGCTAAAACTTCCTCCTCATACGGCTGTGCTATTTGGGATGTGTATTGGTCATCCTGATCAGGATCCGGAAGTTAAACCAAGGTTAAGCCCAGATGTCATCGTCCACGAAAATCATTACCAGCCTTTAAACAAAGCCATGGTCGACGAATACGATCAGACTATGCTGAGCTATTACGCCAGTCGCTCTGGGAACAATAAAAACGTCACTTGGTCAGAGCAGATTACAGGCAAGCTGTCAGGCGAGTCTCGCCCGCATATCAAGGGATATCTGAACGGTAAGGGGCTTGCGCTCAAGTAAAAGTAACAATGGTTGATTAATGTTCGATTTATCGGTTGTATCACTGGGGGCATAAGCTAACTATTGATATGAGGTTGTTCCATTGATCACTGTTGCAAAACATCCACCGTTCCTTCGATTATGGTTAGGCAGTACTTCTTCCGGCTTTGCTACCTGGGGGCTGCCTTTTCTTCTAGGGTATGGGATGACCTTAGAAATGCTGTCCGCCACTTTACTCGGATTTGCGCTGGCATTTCGAACGGGCGGGTTTCTTGTCGGTGTTTTACTAGGCGGAGTGTTTGCAGACCGGTTTTCTTCCCGACAAGTGGTGTTGTACGCCAGCCTCATTGCGTTTTCTGGTATCTTATTGATGGCACTTTCGCTGCCAGCAGTAGAGGTAAGTGATACCGCACTCTTGTTACTTGGCGCGACCCTATCAGGTTTTGGTCAGGGCGCTTGCAGACCTGCCTTTCAAGCCTTAGTCCCAAGAGTCATCGAAAGTCAGCACCTTCAATCTGCCAATGCTGCCATGAGTTTGTCGATTCGTATTGTGACCCTATTAGGTCCAGCAGGGGTCACTGCATTGGCAATCGCCACTGGATTTTACAGTGGTTTTGCGTTGCTTGGCGTTTGCTGGCTCTTAAGCGCACTGTTGCCACCTTGGGTGGCTCAGGGAAAATCGCAGATATCGGTGACCAGCTATTCACCAAAAACCATGCTGACAGATATGCAAGAAGCTTTGGTTGAAGTGAAGCAACACCCTTGGTTTATCGTAAGTCTTGCATCGCTCACCATCGTGATCGCGGCAGGGTATTCCGCGACCAATGTTATGCTGCCCATCATTTCTAAGTCGGAGTTTGGTGATTCCAGCCTGCTGACCTATTCCATGACCGCATACGCGTTAGGTGGGTTACTGGGGGCTGTAATCCTTGGCTACAGAAACTTTGTACCACAAGGCTGGTGGGCGCTGGTGGGGTTAGCCGTTTACGGTTTGGTGCCTTTGAGCCTGCTGCTTGGTCACAGTATTTATTTCCCTATCGCTGCTTATTTATTGGCTGGTATTGGCATCGAAATCTTTAATGTCATCTGGTTCTCTTCTCTACAAAAAGAGATCCCTAAAGAGAAGCTCGCTCGGGTTTCATCCATTGATTTCTTATGTTCTTACGGGTTCGCTCCAATGGGATTGATGCTGATTGCACCATTAACCGAAGCGTTTGGAGCCAATGTTGTGCTGATTGGGTGTGGAGTTCTATGTATCGCAGCGCCGTTACTGGCGATGAAGGAATCCAGCGCAAAGCATTTTCGGGTTGAAAGCTAAAGGCAGGCGGATTTTTAAGCTTTCCAAAAGTTAGATTTACAATGTAAATTAAAGCCCAAATTGTAGGAGCAATTTGGGCTTTTTGTCTGGTCTAAACCGCGTTATAGACGCAGTAGTGAACAGCCATCTTCTTTGGTCAGGCTAAGCCCTGCACTTTGTGTGACTTCACAACTTGTTTCTGTGCCGAAGACATCAGCGACACGAACTACTTCTACCCAAGTGCTGTCTGCACCTTCAATTTTTAGAGAGGTAGTAATGTTAGAGCTTGATTCACTTATGACCGATTGGGTAAATGTGACATTGTGAGTATTGCTATCTGCAGTAATAGTGGAAGAGAAAACGATGCCAGTATTTGAGTTAAATGCAAAGTTTAGTGGGTTTAGGACAAGAAGATTTTCGGCTTTGTTTTCGTCATGTAATACGAAATTGCCATCAATAGTGAATGCTCCATCCTGAACAACCATACCAAATTTGCCGTTAGCAAAGATATTTAGATCATCTGAAAGGCTACATCTCTGGATTGAAAGTGACACTACACTTTTATCATTTTGTTGCTCTACAGTTGTCACAATTTTGCCATTGCGTTGATAACAAGGATAGGTTTCAGATTGAGAGGCGGCACGCATACCATAAAATGCGGCTTTAGCTACTTGAGAAACGCCTTGGTTGCCATTTGAACCAAAGTTATTGACCACGCCTCTTGCGGCTGCTGGATCTACGGTTTTAGCACTGCCGCTCATGCCGCGTGCGCTATCGTTTGTTACCTTAGTAAGGTTAGCTGAACCGCCACCTGTTGAAGAGTTCCCATCACCACTGCCGCCTCCTCCGCAAGCTGTCACTAACAAAGCGCTGGAGATCAAGAGAGCCAACTTTTTCATGTCCTAAAGTCCTTAATTAAGATTGATTTGAAATTCGAAGGCTATAATGTGTTTTGTTATTATTTAGACCAGAATACCGGCAGTAATACGTTAATATTCAATATATTATCGCTAATTTATAAAAAAAGCCTCCGAGCATGGCATCCTATCGCTACGGAGGTTAATCTTGAATTAAATTTCGCCTAAAATGAGCGCTGTTTCATATTTTTTATATTTAGCAAACCTCAATATAAATTTTATCCATTTTAATTTGAGACACACTCTCTAACGAGTAAACTAAGAAAGCCGCGCATCAACATACAAAGATTCCCTTTGGGTTTTCTCCAGTTGGGTATGGACTTTGTAGGTCTGCCCTAATTCCTTCAGAGACAAAATCATTTCAGGCGCACCCTGCGCAACCAGATTTCCGTTTCGCAGTAGGATGAGTTCGTCGCAAAATTCTGCCGCCAGATTGAGGTCGTGAAGTGCTGCGATAACGGTAAAGTTTTCCTCAACGGCTTTCTTTTTCACCATCGTCATAATGGAAAGCTGATGGTGAAGATCCAAAGCGCTGGTCGGCTCGTCCAGCAGAACAATGTTGGGTTTTCGAACTAAGGTTCTTGCAACTGCTGCGATTTGTTTCTGACCGCCACTCACTTCGGACAGGTCTTTATCTGAAAGATGGGAAATACCCAGCTCATTTAAAATCTGCTCCACCAGAACAAGATCTTCCGAAGTAACACGCCACTTGGCATTGTGCTTTAGCGCCAACAATATGCTTTCAAATACGGTGAGTGCGGCATTGCATTCGTAGGACTGAGGTAAGTAAGCGATGTGTTTAGCACGCTCTCCTATCGTCATCTCAGACAAAGACTGATCATTGAAAACAATCTTGCCCTCGTCGGCTTTCTTAATGCCAGTTATGGTCTTAAACAGGGTCGATTTCCCAGATGCATTCGGACCGATTAACCCAACAAAACTCCCTTGTTGAATCGGGTGGGTAGTTAAGTTATGGAGTACTTTCGTCGCACCATACGCCACCGAAATACCATCAATAATCAGGCTCATGACAGCCTCTCCTTTCTTGTCGAGAAGATAATCGATAAGAACACCGGAACACCAATGAGAGCGGTAATGATGCCGATTGGATAGATCACACCTGGCGTAATGGATTTACTGACAGTAGAGGTGATGGATAATACCAGTGCACCAATGATGGCAGACAAAGGCAGGAAGAACCGCTGATCTTCCCCTACCAGTAGTCTGGCAATGTGAGGACCCACCAAACCGACAAACCCAACAGTGCCAACAAACGAAACCGCGGTGGCAGCCAGTAGTGAAATGCAAATCAGGATTTCAATGCGCAGTCGGCTAACGTTTATCCCCATGCTTTTGGCACTTTCCTCGCCTAAGCGCAGTGATGTGAGCTTCCACGTTCGGCTAAGGCAGAATGGAATCACTATAACCAGAAGCAATACGCCCAAACCGATTTTTTCCCAACTTGCCCTTGAGAGTGAGCCCATCATCCAGAAAATGATGCGTTGCAGCTGAGATTCAGAGGCGTTGTATTCCAGCATTGAGAGCAGGGCGCTGAAGGTAAAGAAGATGGCAATACCAAACAACACCATGGACTGAGTCCCTACACCTTTGATTCTGGTTAACACCAGCAGTACGGCACAGGTAGAAAGTGCAAACACAAAAGCATTGATAGTCACGAGCATGTCTTTTGCCACAGGAAAGACGGATGCACCTATCACAATAGCGACAGCAGCCCCGAAGCTGGCTGCGGATGAAACCCCTAAAGTAAAAGGCTCCGCCAGTGGGTTGTTCAGAATGGTTTGCATCAGAGCGCCAGCTATCCCGAGCATGGCTCCAACGATGATGGCGGTTAGAGCAACAGGGAGTCGGTAATCCCAGATGATCACTTCCAACTGAACGCCATGCGCCGTTCTATCCAGAAGGGTTTCCAGAACCACCTGAAAAGCAAACTTGCCGGGTCCGACACTCACATCTATTGCGACAGACAGTGTAAGAAGTATGCTCAGTGTCAGCAGTATCCAGTACTTGCTTCTTATCCGCGATAAGTAACTTTGCGAAATTGATTGAGAGTGGATGACTTCCATATTCAGCCTCAATTGTCAGAAGTTTGGGTAACTCTGCATCGAACAGGTTACCCAAACCTTTATATCAGTGAAGCTCTGCCCAAAATACGCCACTGTAATCTATAGGTAGAAACTTATCGTGCAGCTCGACAAATATCTTCTCAGGGTCAACATCCTTAAAGTCATTTGGGTAGAACCATTTTGCGAAGGTCAGTAAAGCGACAAAGTGATAAGGGCTGTTATAGAACTGGTGATAAACAGAATAGAATTTCTTGTTTTTGACAGAAGAAAGGGTTGGCCAGCCTTTACGTTCAGACAGTTTTTTCAACCTTTGCTGGGCTTTTTCTTTCGTCGCCTCATAGCCAAATAGCACGGCTGCGGTGTCGGGCTTGGCTTCTGACCAGTTTGCCCCTGTACCGATAATCACATCTGGATCTTCGGCGAAGATCGCTTCTGGGTTTACTTTGCCGCTAAAGCCAGAAAATTTACGCGATCCCCAGTTAATGCCACCTGCTTCATCGACCAATCTACCTAGGTTGGCGCTGCCGAATGTCGAGCAACACTTATCTGGGTTAAAGCCAGCGGCTCTATCAATGAATACGATGGGTTTGTCTTCCTCTTTTTTGGAGACGACACGACCGTAAACCATCTTCATGTGTTTCTGATAGTAATTGATGAACTGGTTGGCTTCATTCACTCTGCCAAGAGCCTGCCCTAAAAGGTAAATGCTTGGCACTGTATTCTGAGTCGGACGCTGCCGAAAATCGACAAAGATGACCTGAACGCCAACCTTTTCAAGCTTCTCTATCAGCCCGGTCTCTTTTGCTTTCAGCAGGTTTCCTAAATTCAGAATCATAAGATCCGCATTCAGGGTGATGACCTTTTCTATGCTGAAATCGTTAGCGTAAGGACTTCCTAAATTGGTGATGTTTTCAGCCTGAGGGAACTTACTGAGATAGGCTCGGTATGCATCTGGATCCCATTTCATCAAGTCGTCTTTCCAGCCGACTACTCGCTCAAATGGGTTGCCTTTCTCAAGCAGTGCAAGGGTATACATCATCCTTCCTTCACCCAGAATGATTTTCTTCGGCACCTTTGGAATAGTGACAGAGCGACCTGCAAGGTCGACCACTTCTATGGGCTGTGCCGAGACAGAAAATATGGAAAGGCAGAAGGTAACGATCAGCGTTTTGAAGACGCGAGTCAGGGTGCGATTATCCGTAATCATGTTTCATTTCCTTTTAGAAAAATAAACCCACTAACCGTGTCTTTTCTTTTACATACGGGTTAGCGTTCCATGTACACTAATTAAACTACATGATAATGATTATTATTTGCAAGTGATAGAATTATAAACTTTAGGTTGAATTTAAGGAATGTTACTCATTGTGTAGTGAGACAGAAGGTTAGATAAACTTTTTCCAGCGTTTAGGCTAAGTAAGAATCTGATTAATATCAGTCCCTATATCACTGAACAGTTCACGAGCCTGTTCGTCCCTTTGCTGTAATAGCGTAATGAACAGTAAGTCTGTGATAACGTTTTGCGCAGTGCGTGAAGCGATGGACGAGCTTCGATGACGAGTTTCATCGGCGATGGTGTCAAAGATAATATCCGCCGTGTCGCGAAGGTGGCTTTTTCGCGGGGAGGTAATGGCGATGACTTTTGCGCCTTGTTCTTTGGCAGCTTCAGCGGCAACCAGAATTTCTTTTCTGTCGCCTGAAAATGAGATAGCGATTTGCACATCCTCAGAAGTTAGGGTTCTTGCTACCGCAATCTGCACGTGGCTATCTTGCTCTACCAGAGTGGTAATGCCGAGCTTGAGCAGTTTATAACTCAGGTCTTTGGCGGTTAGCGCAGAAACGCCAATCCCTACCACTTGCACCCGTCGGGCTTCATCGAGCCATTTCACTGCCTGATAACAAGCTTCATAAGACAACGCATTAGTGGTCTGAAACATCGCGTCTGTCTTGGTTTTAACGAGTTTCTGAGCACTAACGGCTAAAGGGTCATCTGCCAGAATATTACTGTGTAGGGGCGTTTGCCCCAGCGCCTGTTTGCGCACAATTTCTTCATTCAAAGCCAGTTTGAATGCGCTGTACCCTTTGTATCCAATTCGCTGAGTAAACTTAACGATGCTCGACTGGCTAACGTTTACCTGCGCCGCGAGTTCCTGGCTGGTGAGTGATGCTGCCTTTTCTGAATTTTCAATAATCCAGTCTCCAACCAGACGTCCACTTTGAGAAAGCTGAGTGCGTCTGGCGACGATTCGATGGATAACGGACATAACAAAAAATTCCTAATAAATTATTCCAACTAAGAAATAATGACCGCCAATCTAATGTAATGAATACTGGCAAATAATCTAAGTATGAAAGGCGTTTTGGCTGAAAAGCTTGTCAATTATTCCAATGTTTAGCTGTACAAAGAATAACCTTTATTGTGATTTTTATCACTATGGTTGAATATTTTATTCAATAAAATTGGGTCGAATTTAGGATGCTGAGAACAAGGAATGAACCGCGACGAGTTAATCCGCTTAACGACGGAAAGCCGCAACCCGAACAGTGCCGAGATTGACACACTATCCACTCTCGAAATGTTAAAGGTCATCAACAATGAGGATCAAAAAGTAGCACTGGCAGTGAAGGATGTTTTGCCACAAATCGCGGAAGCGGTGGACGCCATTACAAACGCGCTGGCGAATAATGGGCGGTTGATTTATACCGGAGCGGGAACGTCTGGTCGGCTAGGTATTTTAGATGCAAGCGAGTGCCCACCAACCTATGGCACCTCACCAGATTTGGTGGTAGGAGTGATAGCTGGAGGTCGTCAGGCAATACTGAATGCAGTCGAAAATGCGGAAGATAACGTAAGCATGGGCAAACAAGATTTGATGCAAATTAAACTGAGCAATCGGGATGTGGTCGTGGGTATCGCAGCAAGCGGTCAGACACCCTACGTGCTTAGCGGTCTGGACTACGCGAATGAATTGGGTGCGACCACGGTATCGATTTCCTGCAATGCGGCGAGTGCAATGGCAGACGTTGCCGACATCGCAATCACGCCCATTGTAGGACCTGAAGTCGTCACGGGGTCATCGCGAATGAAAGCGGGGACGGCACAAAAACTGGTGCTGAACATGCTCACCACAGGAGCAATGATTCGCAGTGGAAAAGTGTTTGGAAACCTGATGGTCAATGTTGAAGCCAACAATGCCAAGCTGGTTCAAAGGCAAATCAATATTGTTATAGAGGCGACTGGGGTTTCGGCGGAGGAAGCCAGTCAGGCGCTTGAGCAGTGTGGTCGTCAATGCAAAACCGCCATCTTTATGATTCTCGCAGGGCTGGATGCAGAACAGGCGAAATCGCGTCTCAAAGAGCATAACGGCTTCATTCGTTCCGCATTGGAGGCACAGCAGAGTTTTTAATACGAACCCGATTTAAGAATTAAAACCATAAGATAGACATGAAATTATTAAGCTAACTCATTCACCCTCCTCCCCCTCATATAGGAATGAAATAGCTAACGCTCTTGATGATTCAAGAGCGTTTTCTTTTGTTTTGAAAGTAATCTGATTTAGGTGGCTACTTAATCGCGCCTGCTGTCATGCCAGCGATAAAGCGACGTGACTGGACGATAAATATGACGATCATCGGCAATGCCGCAAGCGTTAATCCGGCATAAAGAACGCCATAGTTGATTGAGTATTCGCCAAAGAATGCGGTTAAGCCTTGTGCCAGTGTTTTCCATTCTGGCGATTGAATGAAAATAAGCGGAAAGAAGAAGTCATTCCAGATGGGAACCGCGTTGTAGATACCAGCAATCACCAACGCAGGTGAAATCAATGGCACCATAATCTGAATCATGATCCTCAGTTCACTTGCACCATCTATACGTGCACTGTCTTCCAAATCTTTAGGGAGCGTTCGCAAGAACCCGGTAAGAATAAACACGGTGGCGGGCAAACTCATTGCCGTGTAGATGCAGATCAGCCCGACTAAGCTGTCCACCAATCCAAGATATTTGAGCTGGATAAACAGTGGGATAATTGCCAGCCTAAGTGGCAGCATCAGCCCGGATAAAAAGAACAGAGATACCATCAAAGAGCCACTGAATCGGTAGCGAGCAATCGCATACGCGGCCATGGTTCCAGTGGTTAAGAGGAAAACGACCGAAAGCAGCGTCACAATGATGGAGTTGAGGAAGTATCTGGGTACATCCGTTTCGTTCCAGATGACATTGAAGTTATCCAGATTAAAGCTGTTCGGCAGAGAAAATGGCGTAGAAAAAATCTCCGGATTGGTTTTGAACCCTGATAGAACCATCATTAATATCGGGTACAGCATGATGAGTGCACCTGCACCCAGAAAGATATGAATAAGCCATTGTTCGAGCGAACTTGTATTTGCCTGTTTCATTTCTGCCTCCTAATCCATCTTAACTTCACGCGCCGTCAGTAACTTGGTCGCGATGATTGAGAAGACAAAGATAAAAATAAAGATCAGCACCGCGAGTGCAGACCCTGCTCCAAATTCCGTGCCACCAGCGCTTACCGAGCCAAATGCTGTTCGGTAGAAAAGCAGCCCCAGCATGTCAGTTGAATAGGAAGGAGAGCCTTCCAGCCCAGACATGATGAATGGCAGTTCGAACCAGTTAAACGAGCCAATAAATGTCAGCACCACAATAATGGTGACCGCAGGTGCCATCAGAGGCCAGATAATGTCTTTGGCGATCTGCCATTCACTCGCACCATCCAGTCGAGCGGCTTCAATAAAATCTTTGGGGATACGGTGAATGGCTGCAAGAAATACCAGAGTCGGAAAACCGACCCAGGCCCAGGCATTGACCAGTAACATAGAGGGCAAGGCGGTTTCCGTTAGACCCAGCCAGGGCAATGCCCACTCGTTGAGTCCGATGAAATTCAGCCCTTTGTTTATCAGACCAAAAAACGGGTTAAGGAACATTTTCCACTGGAAACCAATAATGACGGTGGAAAGAATCACAGGCAGGAAAAACACCACCTGATAAAACCGCCCGCCTTTTGGATCGCGTGCCAGCAGAAGTGCGAGGATCAAAGCGATGCCATTCTGAATGATCATCAGAGTGACAAACACAATCACATTGTTCTTTAACGCATTAAACAGATACCAGTTGCGATTCGGATCGAGCAGTACGTCTTTGAAATTTTGAAGGCCGACAAACTCTCCTCGTATCAGACCATTCCAGTCGTAAACGCTGTACCACAGCGCCGATCCCATTGGCAGAAAAACGAACACAAACAGAATCGCCGCAGGAGGAAAAAGTAAGAACGCAAGCCAGAGCCTGCGATTACGTTTACGCCGCGCTATTTCGCGCTTTATAACGAGATCGTCTTCTTTCATGAACTCCCCCTTATCGCACCGCGTTGTCGTCGGAGCCAAACAGGTGGCAGTTTTCGATCAGGAATCCGATTTTTATGGTTTCGCCAACCTCAAACTCTTGATCGCCGGGTGCATGAACCGTGATATCTTGCCCCGTCGGCGACATGGCATACAAGTAGGTTTCTCCGCCGAGCCTTTCCACTGCATACACTTCGCCGCTTACCTGACCGTCGGATTGCCCTTCCAGCACAACGTGCTCTGGCCTGACACCAAACGTGACTTTATCCCCCGATGTGAGAGAGCTTGGGTCGGAGCACGGAAACGGAATGGTATCGTCACAGCCTTCCAGCTTTAACGTTACTCCACTATCGGTTTTGCCCACGATCTCCGCAGGAAAGAAATTCATGGCTGGTGAACCAATAAACCCGGCAACAAATCGGTTGTTGGGCTTTTTATAAAGTTCTAATGGGGGACCCACCTGCTCGATAACGCCATCTTTAAGAACCACAATTTTGTCTGCCATGGTCATGGCTTCAACCTGATCGTGGGTCACGTATATCATGGTGGCATTTAGGCGTTTATGAAGCTTGGTTATCTCGATGCGCATTTGCACGCGCAGCTTGGCATCCAGATTAGACAGGGGTTCGTCAAACAGAAACACTTTCGGGTTGCGAACAATCGCTCGACCAATGGCTACTCGCTGACGTTGCCCGCCCGAGAGCGCTTTGGGTTTGCGGTCGAGGTAGTCGGTTAACTGCAAAATCTCTGCGGCTTGCCGAACCTTCTGGTCTATCTCTGCTTTGGGGGCTTTTGCCACTTTCAGCGCGTAAGACATGTTCTGATAAACCGTCATGTGCGGGTAGAGTGCGTAGGTCTGGAATACCATTGCCAGCCCGCGTTTTGACGGAGGAAGGTGATCGACTCGGTCGCCATCGATTTCAATCGCACCGTCCGTAAGATCTTCTAACCCTGCCAGAAGGCGTAATAGAGTGGATTTTCCGCAGCCTGAAGGTCCTACAAATACCACAAACTCGTTGTCTTTGATGCTGAGGTTTGCCCCCGGAATGACTTCAACATCACCAAAGCGCTTTTTCACACTGCGCAACTCAATACCTGCCACTCATTTCTCCTTACAGCAAAGCTAAATAAATCCTTTAGAAAACGAGTCTGACTTTCCAGCGACATGATGAGTGTTTTTCATCTGCATCAACTGCGTGGAAAGCCGGACTAGGTTCTTATTTTTTTGTTTAGTTCTTATTACTTCGACGCTTTAATGCCGTCAGACACTTCTTTTGCCACGGCAGCCGCAGATTTCTTACCTGCCATCAGTTCCTGCAAACCATTTTGTAGCAGTGTGGAGCCTGTTGGTTTCTTAAAGCGATAACCTACCAGCATGATGTATGGCGTTGCGCTGCCATGAAACTCAGAGATTTTCGCCAGCATTGGATCAGAAGACACTGCGCCGTCTACTGCGGCAACATTGGCCAGTTTGTCGGTAAGCATTTGTCCGAATTCCTGCGTCGCCAGGAAGCGGGCAAATTTGAGTGCTGCTTCTTTGTTTTCAGAGCCAGAGTTAACCGCGTAGCCACCATCGAGCCAGGTTGCGACCATTTGGGAACCCCCCGCTTTCGCTGCTGGTCCTGGCATGATGTCGAAATTGATTCCCGCTTTTCTAAAGCCAGCGATCTCCCAAGAACCACCAACGAACATAGCTGCAGCTCCAGACGTAAATAACTGCTTCATAGTCGCGTAGTCGACACCCTCATGACCCTGAGGCAGGAACTCTCTCAATTCGCCGAATTTCTCCATAGCACCGACGTAACGCGCATCTTCAAAGTCTGTCGAACCTGCGGTCACTTCGCCAAAAAACGATTCACCGTAAAAGTTAGGCATAAACGCGCCCGACATGACTTCCACCGTCCATCCGTCTTTAGTGCCGTTGGCTAAAGGCATGATGCCCGAGCTTTTTAGTTTCTTAGCTGCTGCGACAAACTCATCCCAGGTGGTGGGTGGGGTAATCTTCTGAGCCGCCAGCAAATCCGCGTTGTAGTAAACAAGAATGGTCTGCGATGCCATAGGTACGGAATACACCTTGCCATCAGAGCGGAGTGTTACACCTAACAGTTCGTCCTTGGAGAAGCCGGAAAGATCCACTTTGCCATTTAATGGTTCGAGGTAACCGGGTGCGGCAACACTTTCAAATGCCCCGTAGGCTCGGGTGTGGATAATGTCGGGTCCTGCTCCGCCCGTGAGCGCCGTGGTTAATACGGTGGCGTAGCTCTTCGCTTCATGGGCGGTGTAGTTGATTGAAATATCCGGGTTGGACTTTTCAAATGCTGCGATGATCTCGTTGTAGGCTTTGGCGTCTTCTTGTCGCCAGCTCCAGAAATCGAGCTCAGCTTTGGCAAAAGTGGAAGCACTGCACAACAGGGCAGCGGCAGCAAGAATGGTGCGAGTAGTCAATTTTGATCGATTCATTTTCTACTTCCTTGTTCAGACAGCTAATTCAGCGACTAGCCGGTTTTCTTTCATCCAACTGCGCTACGTTTGTGACGGCTTTACCAATACGTACGCGCAAATTTGACTCCCTTTACTCTGTTTTTGATAATACCTTTAAAATACCATTTGTCTATTTATTGATCGATTTGGCGTAAAAAGTGTGTTAAACATCATATTTGGTATTGTTATAGGTATTACAAATGCTCAAGTCGTATCTTGAGAAAATCTGACTGGAAGGAGCAATATGCACGACCTGGATTCCCCCTTTGTTATTGCCGTCGATGGTGGTGGTACGAAATGCATTGTGCGGTTATCAGACCAGAGTGGTCGCGTACTGAGTCAGGTGCAGACGGGCTCAGCAAATGTGGCGACTAATTTTGAAGTCGCAAGACAAAATATCATGGAAGGTATTTCTCAAGCTTATGCTGAAGCCGGGCGTGCACTTAATCAAAGCAAAGGGGATATCATCGGGCTTGCCCTTGCGGGAGCTGAAAGCAGTGATCGGGTTGGAGAGCTGCGAGAATCCCTGAATTTTGCTCAGGTGGTGATTTGTTCCGATCTTGAAGCCACCTTAAAAGGGGCTCTCGGTGATGAAGATGGCGTTGTTGCAAGCATTGGGACTGGGTCGTTTTTTCTGTCGCAGCAGAATGGTGCATATCAGCGTGTTGGTGGCTGGGGGCTGTTTCTTTCTGACGATTGCAGTGGCGCGGCACTAGGGAAAGTCCTTATGCGCTATGTTGCAAATGTTCACGACGGTATGTTACCTTCCAGCCCTTTGGTTGATGAGACGTTTGCGAAATTTGACAGCCAAATTCGGAAATTGGTGAACTTCTCCCTTCAGGCTTCTCCTAAAGACTGCGCCGAGTTTGCATCCGACATTGTGTCCGCCTATCAGAAGGGGGATCCGGTCGCACGGCAGCTGGTGTGTTCCTCTGTTTCAAGGCTGGTTGAAATCCTTGAGTTTCTGAATGCGCAAAAAACAGGGAACCTATGTATGAACGGTGGTTTAGCCGCTTTTTATCAGTCTCTTATGCCTGAGTCTTATCAAGCCATATTTGCAGAGCCCAAAGGAAATGTTCTGGATGGGATAACCTCTATAACCTTGAATACCTCGACGGGAGCACTTTGAATGAACGTTTCGGATGTCCTAGATCCTTCCAACTGGCTGACTGAAAGTGGTGGGCTTCGTTACCTGCAACTGAAGAAGGTGTTGGAGCGTGCGATTCTGGATCGATCATTACCTCCCGGTACTCAACTGCCGTCAGAACGTGAAATTGCAAAGATCACCGGTCTTTCACGAGTCACAGTAAGAAAAGCGTTTGCCCCTTTGGTCGAGGACGGATATCTGGATCAGCGTCAGGGAGCCGGCACCGTGGTAGCAGAGCGAATGACGCGCGTGGAACAGTCGCTTTCTCGCCTGACGTCATTTACGGAAGATATGGCAGGTCGGGGGATGAAAGTCAGTTCAGTCTGGTTATCTCGGCAAGTTGTGAAACCCTCACCAGAAGAAATCATGACGCTGGGCATCAGCCCTTCGGAGTCCGTTGTGCGTTTAGAACGCCTACGTTTTGCTGATGGACAACCAATGGCAATAGAACGGGCGGTATTACCTCAATCCATTCTGAATGACCCTATGAAAGTACAGCACTCGCTTTACGCGGTGCTCGACGAACTCGACCAAAAACCCGTGCGAGCAATTCAGCACATCATGGCATCCAACCTGAATGAAGAAGATGCACAACTGCTGGAAGTGAATGAAGGTGTGGCTGGGTTGCAGGTTACCCGAGTATCTTATCTGGCTTCGGGCTCGGTCGTGGAACTCACCAAATCCATTTATCGCGGCGATGCGTATGACTTCGTTGCGGAGTTAAATCTTCAAAGTTCTTAACCTTTCCCAAAGACGCGCACGAATAAAAAATGTCAGAGCCAAATGATTTGGCTCTGACATTTTTAAATCTTACCATTCAGCAAAAGCTTCTACTTCTCATACGGTTCCGCCAGGTACGGGAAGTCTGACAAGAAAGGTTTGAACGGCGTTGTGCGTCTTGGCCAGCCACCAAAAATGATGGTTCGTTCATAGGTGACACAGTCTGAAGCTTCACACAATGTCGGGATCAAATCGTCTTCGATATAGCGACCATTCGGGTATTTAGCTGGTCGACTTGAATCGTAAATCACCACATCGGGGTGGTAATCGAACGGGCGAATACCTTCGGTGTTGGAGTTGCTGTACGTAGGCTGAGTTTTGATCCACTCAACGTGCAAATGCGGTGGAAGAAAATTCAGCTTCTGCATGCGAGGTTGAAAGGTTCGCAGCGCTCGACCAGCGTGATCCACCTGATGGGGATGACTGTCGCCAAGAATGGAGTTTGCCCAAAGGGTGAAGATGCGTTGATCCTCCGGGAATGAACTGACTGGAATTTTGACCACAAAACCCATCACGTTGTATCCCTTTGTGAGCGGGAAAATAAACGGATCCGCTCGCAACCCGGTAAACACTTCAATACCTTCCCGATTTTTTAAGCCTTCTGATTCCCACGATTTGAGGGTTAAGTCGTCGTTCATTTTAAAGCTGATGGTGGCGTCTTCTTTGATGTTCTCGCTGTTTTCAACCGTACCCCCGTAAAGCATGTTATCGAATTCGCTGTCGAATTTTACATCCGCGTCCAGATCCCAGTGGATGTAGTAAGTCAGTTCGCTAAAGTCGGGATTTTCCGTTCTATCAACGTCGCGGAAGAAGGTCAGCGCCATAATGTAATGGTCTTCTTCTTTCCAGAAGAACAGGTCAGTTAAGCGAGCTTCTTCTCTCCAGATTTCTGGTGGATCAAGCGGGCTGCGGTGATCCGATGCCATAACCTGAAACGACAATGGGGCGATTACCGCGATCACAATCAAGCGCAGCAAAAATTGGAACATGGTTTTCATAATGATTCCTTCATTCGATTTAATTATTTGGGTCCGTTTGCTCGGTGATCACCACAGGAACACTGTCTGGCTGCTCATCTTCGCCAAGCGACTGAGTGCGATAAGCGATGGAGTGAGGGATATTGGTTTCGCTTAGCATGACTCGGATAACAAAGTTATCTTCTGGGTGCTGGTCCACTTCCGTGAGAGCATTTCGAAGTTCATCATGAGTGCTGACCACGGCACCACGACCACCAACCATCTCGACGATTTTTTCGTAATTCCACTTGTTTAAGCGGTTGTACTTGTACACATCATTTTGTTGCGGGCGAGATTCGTAGTGAACTTTTTCGTCTTCGGAGCGGAATGGGTTCGGGTTCACCAACATCTGCTCGATACCGTAAATCCCGTTGTCCAGCACGAATACCACGTTGTTTGTTTTGTAGTAGTTGTGCCCGGATACAGACTGACAGGTCTCTTGGAAAGCACCGTCTCCCACAAACACAAGAGGACGTTTGCTCTGATCGGCGAATTTCACACCCAGCGAAGCGGGTACAGAATAGCCAATAGACAGCCATGCTGCCGCACTGACAAATCCGTCTGCCTGATTGATGCGTAAGTTCTGTGCGCCCAATAGTGGGAACCCAGCATCAACGACAACACGGTGTTCGTCAGTCAAATAGTCATCAATGACGCTAAAGAAGCTGTCGTAGCTGAGAGGTTGCGTGCAGTCTTGCGGCACTTTTTCCATCAGCAGAGTCATTGTAGGCTGATAGCGTTGGTACTCCATGTCTGCGATTTTTGCATTCAGTTTGGCAATAAAATCTTTCAGCACGACATTAGGGAAGTACTGAGTTCCGACTTCCTGGCCTACACTGTCAATGTGGTGTCCGACTTTCACACCTTCGTTGTTCGCCATTACCATGCCAGCCGACCAGGAAGAGGTTCCACCAAGGTTTTTACTGGTGTTCCAGACTCCAAGCGCGATACGACACCCTGCGTTGTTGAACAGGGCTTTTGTGCTCTCTGGGGTGGCGTTTCCGTTGTAAACACCGCGGAACAGCTCGTGGCTTTCAGGCAGTACAGATTTCGCCAGGATGCTGGTAACAAAAGGGTTGTTAGTGGTTTCGACCAGAGACTGAAAATCGCTTTGTAGCTGCTGACGCTGAAGCTCGATTCCAGCCCAGAAGATGGGTGTGCCTCGCTGCTTTATCATGTCTAGGGTTGCAGTCACTGCCTTGTCGGTTTCACTTTCGTCTCCCTGATGAGGCTCTGAATCTAGGTTAGAAACGGGCGCATCGCAGGACTTACGCCAGACATCTTCATACACTTCAAGATACCCTGGGCGACCTTCAGAAATAATCGCTGTGAGAACGGTGTCTATCTTGGCAGGCGCTTGTGAAGCATTTCTAATTTGCTCCGCCGCAACCGTAACCGAGCGATAGGCATCAATGTTACTTTTCTCATCACCTGTCATGTGAGAGTAAAGAATCCCTTCAACTCGCTGACGTTTTTGATCAGAGTAGGTGGGTGCGCCATTGAGAACTAACACTCGGTTGTGTTCAACGTAGGAACCAGCCACTGGGTTGAGCAGGCTGAATGCCCCTACACCGTATGTGACTCCGACAGGGGCAATTTTGCCGCTTACTCTGGCATAACCGTCGGCACAGTGCCCGGCATTGATTTCGTTGGTATTGCCTGATATCTGAATCGTCGATTCAGGATCTTCTTCGATGGTGTTCAGAAAGGGGGCGCTGTAGTTGCCAGCGACGCCAAAGATATGTTCACAACCCAGCTCTTCCAGACGGATTTTTAGATACTGGGCGACCGTGACTTGTTGTGTGCTCATCATTATTCCTTTTTTAGCCAACATGAGGTCAAAAGACCTTTACCATGGCTACGGAGTAGCCATGGCTTATTAGAAGTGTTTTATAACAAGGGGTTAGGAAAGTGTTGGAAGTGGGTTTTCATTCACCAGCAACGCCGCATTTACCGCCGATTCGATTGCCCCTTCTATCCATGCATGTTTGAGTGACGCATGCTCACCGGCAAAGTGCGCTTTTCCTTGCCACTCGCTGGCGATGATGGATTTGTGGAACAACTCAAGCTGTCCGGGGTAATAGATGGCGGCTTCACCGAACGCATAAGGGTTCTGCATCCAGCTTACGGTTGCGGCTCCTACGATGTTGTCTTGGTCGTCGACGTATTTCTCAGGGTCAAATACACACAGATCTTTGATCTTTTGCTGGGCAATCAAACGCTCTTCGTAGCTGGCGTCAGGGGCGTGAACTGCGTGGGTAATGGCGACATTCTCAAGCGCATAACAGAAGCGCTCATAGTGAGGCATGGAATCCCACTTACGGGCATCATCAGCCCAGGAATAGCTCACCAACATGACTCCACCGCCAGTTGAACCCATGCGCTCGCTTGGGTAGTACATAAAGCGGTTGATTAAGTCGGTGCAGGAACCGCCACCGTAAATGTCGTTTTCGGTTTCCCAGAATCGCTCACGGAATTCAAGCAGTACTTTGGTGGCTGCGTCGTAATGCAGCTCGCGGATAGCCTGACGTTTGCGCTGGCTGAATTCTGGCCATACGTGAACGGTACGGAAGCTTGGGAACGGAACGGTGACCACGACTTCATCCCACTCTCGCTGTGCCAGATCCGCCTGAACATTTTTGTCTTGCTCTTCGCGCGAAGCAATCGCCTCAGACACAGAAGTATGAATGCGCACTTTGCCCGTATTTTCATCAAGATAAAGGTCAGTCAGGGTCTGGTTGCTTAGAGTTACGTCAGCTAGGTTGTTTTGCTCATAGTAAGCTGTGGTAAACAGATCTGTTCCGCCCTTGATCAGCCAGAATGCGGTATCGGGTTTGATGATGGCAAGTTCGATAAAGCTCTGGATGAAGGAGTAGGACATGCGAGACGCTAGGTTCTCGATCACGCCAATCATTTCAATGGCATTTTCAGAATAGTGCTCGCTGTTTTCTACGTATTCCAGCAAGTATCGACGCATCGAATACTCACCATAGGTATCGATGATGTATGCCCAGGCGGTTTTTGGATCTTCTTCTACCATCTTGGTGAGTTCACTAATTGCATTGTCCAATAAAACGCTCGCCTGAGTATTCTCATTGTCTTCCAGGTTGTAGTTCAGAAGTGCGTTAACGTCTGCGCCTTCGGCGTCGTAGTCTTTGCGCAAAACATGGCGATAGTTAACGTGCAGAAAGTTTTTACCTGTTGAAGGTGGGAGGATGATGTCTCCGTTTTCATCACGATCAGGATTGTCGATTTGCTCAGATGTGGCATCAGCTTTAGAGACGGTTTTATTCAAAAACAGTTGTTTGTCTACACCCGTCTGATCAATCAGATACTGCACCAGCTTGTGCATATCAGGGATACGCATGGCACCTGCTTCGCCTGTCAAATTCGAGTCTTCAAAATAGGTCTTTTCATTGGTATTGCGGAAAGTTTTCACTCGTCCACCAACTCGGGTATTCGCTTCAACTATGGTGACGTTATGACCTGCCTGACGTAACAGAGTAGCTGAGACCATACCGGAGATTCCACAACCGACTATCAGGATGTTTTTAGCTTGAGCTTGACTGGTTGGAAGTCCATTTTGCAGATAGCTCAAGTAGGCTTGGCTTATTTGGTCCTGATCGAATGGCAGTAATCCATGGTAGGCATCATCGAGTGTTTTAGTCATTTTCTATTCCTTTATTAATGTACACAAACAGCGTCTTTACAATTTTTCAACACTTAAAGAGTAATCGCTTTATGTGCATATGCAATTTATTGAAATGCATATTGTTTTAATTTCTTCTCTATCAATTGTTAGCGTCAATTTGGTCATCAATACTCATTGTTTTTAAAGGAAAAAATATTCAATAAAAGATGAGTGTTGTGGCATGAATTTAATGGTGAGTACGTATTATTTTCTCTCGGCTTGTTGACGGAAATGTTACTTGCGAAGGGTTGTGATTAGTCTGGAAAACACGGGTTCAAAATTTGATATTCATTTTCATTCCTGACGATTCTCTTTTACCGCGGTTCATAAATTGTCATTTTTGAATTCTTTTCTGGAGGGCATAACCGTATCTTTCGGCTGAATTTTATAAAATGAGGATTAATCATGAATTATCTTTCAACGTCGGCACTGGTTTTGGGTGCGATACTGGCTTCTGGAACGCTCGAAGCGAGAGACGCCAGAATCATTGGCGGAACCAAAGCGGACTACAACAACTGGAAGTTTTTCGGGCAAATAATTGGGAATAGCGAAGGAGCCAGTCACAGTCGATGTGGCGCCAGCTACATTGGTAACAATTTTATGCTGACAGCGGCTCATTGTGTGGATAGGGTGCGCGATCCAAAAAGCATTAGAATCAAATTTAGCCCAAACAACTACACTGATGAGCCCGAAAACGTGGTCAATGTGACCAAAATTATCGTACACCCTAGCTATAACAGTAAGGGGTTCAATTCCCATGATGTCGCTTTGCTTAAGATTGATAAGGTAATCGCTGGGGTTGAAACTATCACCCTACCAAACCTACCGTTAGAGCAATACGTAGCGCCAGGAACGTCACTGGATGTCGCTGGCTTGGGCACCGAAGTGATAGGTAACCTTAAACCCTCAAAGCTCAATGAGGTTTCAATTGAATATGTTTCTAATAAAACATGTATCGATTCTCATGAGGCGCTGAATGAAACCAATATTGGTGTCACAAACTTTTGCGCGGGAGACTCAACAGGTGCTGGACTAAAAGATACATGCACAGGTGATAGCGGTGGACCACTAATATTAAGAGACGGTGATAAACTTGTACAACTCGGAATTGTAAGCTTTGGAATTAGCTGCGCCAAACCAAATATGTATGGGATTTACGCCGATGTCCCTAAATTTGTTGGCTGGATAAATTCAACGGTGGCCGCTAACAAGTAAGCAAAAACCTCCGAAGCAACGATGGTTGTTTCGGAGGCTTATTTAGAGTGGCGTAGCTATCTAGGATCAGTTTTCTGTTTGTGGTGACCCGTTAAAGTGAATCAGAGACTGTCGTGAATAGATGTCAATTAACGTGTTGAACTGACTTATTTCAGCCACTTTAATAGATTGCGACGGCATCTCCAGAATGGTGCGCACTTGAATTTTGTTTTCCGAAATTTTTTCGATCGTGCGCTTGAGCGTGCCGAACTTATGATCGAAATGGAGAGTCGGTGGCAAGTCCGTTATTGTCCAGAGCCCTTTAGTATCATAAGAAAACTCGGAAACGACCTTTACACCAGGAAAGGCTTCATCGTAGTGCTCGTTACTCAACTTCAGGTCCGATAGTTCACTTCGAATCCAGGCGTCATTTTCGTTGTAATTCAGCGCTTGACCCACTTCCAGAAATGGAGCAAGAGTAGCTTCAGATGAGATAACTACTTTTTCTTCCATTGCATCAATATGCTCAAATTTAAACGCTGGATCTCCAAGGTCGGAAACAACGTCCTGATACTGCTCCAATAAAGAGCTTTGTCGCTCTTCATCATTCATTTCATAGATCTTTGAACGGAAGTAAGCGGCATACTCGCCCCAATACGTGCGTGTCTGAACCTCTTCCTGCCCGCCCTGGTCATTAAAAGTGATGTCGGTGTGCGTATCGAATTTCCAACGATAACGACTTTCCTCCATTGTATGAGGGATGTAACCGGGGTCTAACGGGAGAATGACTTTATTCTGAATCCAGGACGGCGTGTATCGCCAGTGAGTTTGTGTATCTGTCGGGTCTATGCAGTACTCTTTACCGTCTAATTTGAAGCAGACGACCACATGGTTATAAGTGTTCATGGTCGGGATCAGCAGTTTGCTCTGGTCGGTTCGCTGAGTTGAAACAAGTACAAGGTTGGTTTTTAATCCAATTTTTTCCAACAGTGCTTTAAGCAGAACGGACTTATCTTTGCAGTCACCAAATCGATTCTCAATGGTCTCGGCTATGGTGTGAGGAGTCATGGCGTTGCCATATTCTGACCGCGACACATAACGAATGTCGCGTGAAACGAAGTCGAGGATAGCTGCAATTTTTTCTTCCACTGTAGACTGCCCTTTCAGGATGTCTTCTGTGAGTGGTTCAAGCCCTCGAGTGTCCAGATTAGCCTTCTCCATTGTGAGCAGACCTTTAATAATCACCTGATTCCAGTTTTCAAACTCGCCAAGAGAAATTCTGTCTATATGATCTCGCCAAAAAGACTGCTCATCCGAAACGTAGGTTGGCAAGTCGGTTCCACTGCACTTAAGTGAACCTGTGCTTGCTGAGCAGGTGACAGAATCAGTATCAGCAATCCAGTTAACTGGGGAGTCTTCTTCCCATGTGACATCTAACGTGTATTGCTGAATTGGGTAAGTTCTTTGCGTGAAGAGTTCTTCTGACCAGTCTGACTCCATCCGCGATTTAGTGGTAACCAGTTCGTATTCCAGAACGGATAAACTTCCCTCAACCAACCCTGGAATTGCCAGTACCACCTCTTTTTCACTGCTGAATGTATTGTATTCGCTGGTATCCAGTATCTGGACATGTGAAGGATCGAGCTGCTTCGATTCTCCACTCGGAGAAATGGATGCCGCTGAGATTATCTTTAAACTCTGATAATTTGGGTTGTAGTAAATACTTCGTGAGCCGTAGTTTTCAGCGTCAACAAATCGCGGAAAATAATTGACCGTCTTTCTCGTCATAGTGACGATATCTGATTCAACTTTGAAGTCAGTTTGAAGTAACAGCTGAGTCATTTCTGTTGGCTTGGCTTCACCTGTCAGTAGTGCCATGTTTTTCTCTAAGCCAGCATTACTCAAAGACCAAGATATATTATCGGCGCTATATACATGAGAAGAGCTCATTACTAGTGCCGTAATTAATGGGAGGGTGTGTCGTTTCATTGAGTAGTAAACTCCCATGCCATTGTTTCGAATGAGCGAACTGACTCGCGATAGGTGTTTTTACGAGCCGAGATAAATCCAATTAACTCGTAGTTGTTATTCGGTGTCTGAATGACGGTGATAAGTGCCGTAGAAGGATCAAGAGACATGGTTCCATGGCATTTGAGTTGAGTTTTGACGTGAAGCGTCGGACGGACGAAACTGCGTCTTTCTGTACACTTGAGTTGTTTTATATTTTCCTTTATCCAGTCTCGACGAAATTGAAGATGCTCATTCATATCTTCAATTTCATTATTTTTGAATAGTAAGAAGTACGAATCGGGGACCGAGTTCGAGAATTCTGCCAGTGCGCTGCCATCACTGAAAGTGCCTACCTCAACACGGTGCCAGTTGTCACCCTGAAAGGTCAGAACGAATTCTTCATTTTCAATCGTGTACTTTTCCCTGTTTGCGTAACTTTCATGCTGTTCAATAAACAGTGGGCTTATTGCGGTATATGAGAACCCTGCAAATATCAGAGGGAAAAAAATAGCGACAATCACCCATTCAAAAGGTGAATAGCCACTTTTTCCTTTGAACTCGACATGACTCAGTTCTTTCCGAACCTCGTTAAATCGGTTGGCAATGAACATAAATGAAAGGGAAAAAGTGATATAAACTGCAAAATCAATCCATAAGGCAATCGACCAATTGGAAGATATTGAGTAATACATGGTCGAAAAGACAAAACCGCAACACCCTAGAAAGTAACGGTTTCGACTTTTTTTCGCTTTATCATCCTGCTCAAACGTCTCCAGAGTTTCGCCAAACTTTTTAAACGCGAAAATTTGGGCAAGAGCGAAAAACGGAACCAACAGCCAAAGCCATGGGATAAATTTAGATTGAGATAATAGGTTTAATTCTTTGGCTCTGCGACACAGCCAAATATTGGAGTAAAGACCTAAGGTACTGAACGCCAGAAAAAATTCCCAAATAGGTTTTCTTGGCGCTCGTATGGTTATTTTGGGGGTGTTTTCAATTTCTGGAGAAATATCGGAATTTTCTTCGGAAAGGGTACCACTAATTTCCTGCATGATCAGCGTGTCCGTCCATAGTTTCTAGCTGACAAAATTAAGCCTTACATCACTGTTGATCAAGAGATTCCCGATAAATCCTCTCATATCCCTGATTGACTTCTCAACATCAAGGAAGTCAATTGAATATGGGCATATCTGATCACTTGATATTAGTGAATATGCCGAAACTGATCTTGTCGAATAAAGTGATCTATTTGGTTGGGAATATATTGGCTGTAAATCATGCTGGTGTGGCTGGATTTGGTTTCCAGATGATCCGTCATTCCGTCTATTTTGGTTTCTTCCACAGTCACAGTGCCATCAGACAGTGTTTCGTTGTCCATTAGCAGAAGTGGTCGCATGCCGAGTGGTATGGTTCCGGCAATGCTGCCCAGCTTTTGTGGGTGTGACCAGACATCGTGGTGTTTCTTCAACCCAAATTCCGGTGCATTACCTAGCACCGCACCCAGCCCCAGTTCCTGAATTCGACAGATTATGGATGCGCCTTTAAGCGGAGAACCAACGGCTATGACGTGAGAAATCAGGTTAGAAGAAGGGTGACGCGAAGCGAGATAGTTTTTGATGACCACACCCCCAAGGCTATGCCCGACAAGAACGTTTATCTCACTTTCATCAATGGCAGAATCAATAGAGGCGAACAATTTATCTTCATCAATGGACACCGAGTTATAACTGATCACTTGCGTATCGTAACCCAGAGTTTTTAGCCTCTGACTTAGTGGCTGCATGACGACGCCGTGCATGTATAAACCATGTAGGATGATAATTTTCATTGTTGCCTCCTGTACTCCAGCTTTCTCTCTGTCTCTGACGCTATTCAGCCTAAGAATTTAGACAGATGAGTTAATACATATTGACCGTAATATTATGCTTCAGATTGGGTATCAAATCTGTGATCGCTTAGAAAGTCACCAAACTCTAAAAGGGCAGAATGACCCACAATGGTATCAGCGGTATCATTGGCCACATCATCAGTTTCCCAAGGTATAACGACCACTTAGACTGAAAACCGTTCTCGACATTAATGCCGTCGTTAATGAGTGTGTTGCTCTTCATTGCTTTGTTAAATGCCCAGTGAGAAAAGGTCACTTTCTCTCCTTTGCTGGTCGCAAACACCGGGTAATAAAGTTCACTCAGCTCGGGATGCCTGACCTTCACTTCCTCCAGAACAAGAATGCTTCCGCATGGAAGTGGGCGAACCTTCCTACCTTCTTGCCCATTAATAAATTCACTTTCATGCTCAAGTGAGAGGATGTTTGAACCCCACGGAGAGCTTGAATCTTCTACAATGGACCAGCCGCAAGATGCGATGAATCCGTTCCCTATCCAGGGGTAAAAGAGTTTGCTTTTGCCTTGGTTTAAGCTGAGTGTCAGCATTACCAGCAGTGTAGGAACGGTGATAACGGCTTTGGTTAAGTGACTAAACTGACGAATGGCAAAAATAAAGGTGATGGCAAATGGGATTGCAAAGGTAAAGCGACTGAATCCCTGATTCACCACGCCTGAAATCATAAACACAATGCTGATGGCAATGACCAGAGCCGACGCACGTTGGCTAAGTGGGTGCTTCAATCGGCTAGTTTTTGAGTGATCTGATGGTGTCGACATGTTATTGCTCCGCCAGTTGCTGAACGTGCTTTTGAAGGCTAATGCGATCGGTTGTGGCACCATCGACGATGTTACCGATTTTAATTTCCAGTTTTGACCAGAAACGTTTTGGCAAATGAGTAAATGCGTGACCACCTTTATGTGAAAAGAACGAACCCCAAAGCCCCTTTAATGCAATAGGTACAACGGGTACTGGGTTGGTTGAAAGAATCTGTTCGATACCAGGGCGAAACTCATTGATTGCTCCGTTTTTAGTGATGCGACCTTCAGGAAAAATGCACACTAGCTGACCCTGTTTGAGGGCGTTATCGATCTCGACAAACGCTTGGTTATAGGTTTTTTCACACTGCTTAGGAGAGCAGATAGGGATGACGCCAGCATGACGGAAAAAATGTTTAAGAATTGGAAGTTCGCTCAAGCTCTTATCCATTACAAAGCGAACCGGGCGATTCGCCAGCCCCATCAGAATTAAGGCATCGATATAACTCACATGGTTAGCAATCAGAAGCGCGGCACCGCTTTGTGGAATGTGCTGTTTACCCGTTACGCGAATACGGTAAAGTATGCGGCTGATGAAATAACTGATGACTCGAAGATGGGCGTGCATGTGAACCTCATTAGAAACTGTGTTTCGATGAGGTTAAATTGCCATGGCGATACTTTTTGATAAATAAAAAAGACTAAAGTTACATATTATGTAACTTTTGTATGCATGAAACGCGACTTAGCTTCTTTCGTATTCTTTAAACTCAGGCAAACTCCATTGGCGAAGTGCCACGATCATCGATGTACCGTGACGATCAGAAATCGCCAGATCACCATCGTCTCGGCAGGCTGAATAGAAATCTGCGATCAATTTTTCGATGCGCTTCTGGAGCTTCTTATTGGTCGGTAAAGACATAAGCCCGGTCGCCATGACCAGTTTTTCGTCTTCGCCAGAAAAGTGACTGCGGAAAAATTCGCTTTGCACCTGTTGCTGGAAGAAGCGTTGCATTGGACCGCCAGCTATCCATGAAAAGGTAGGGGACAGCTTTAATTTTACTCGGTTTTGAGGCAGTAACTCGATGATGTTCAGTTTGTCTAACTGTGCCAGCTTTTGGATCAGCTCGGGTTCAGAAAACGCATACTGCGCCATGATTTCTTCAAATCGATAACCGTTGACCACACACACAGCAACCAGCAGCAACCCTTTGTTTTCAACCAACTGTTTTTCCTGTTCGAACGTTAGCGCCGTGATTTCCTGAGTGGGGGAAGCGAGCTTAAACAGTTCCGCCATCTCCATCCCCATCAGTTCGCAGATAACGTTTAAACGCTCAAGGCTAATTTGATTTCCGCTGGCAAGGAGACGTTTCACCGACCCTTCCGTCAGGTTCAGTTCTCTGGCGATATCAACGTATTTGATACCGGACAATTTGAGCTGACGTTTGAGTTCGTCGACAACTTTGCTGGTTTCAGACATGGTTTCTCGCTTTATGCTTCGGTTGCCAGTTGTTCAAGATAGGCTTTCATAAATTCCACCCGATGTTTGGCTTCTTTTATCGCTGCTGGGGTGTTCATGGTGTCTGCAATTTTGAAAAGCTTGGTTTGAAAGTGATCGATGGTGAATCGCTTGTCATCCAAAGGTCGATGTTCTGCAAACATATCATTTGGATCATAAAGGTCGGCGTTGAATGTAGCGCTAACCTGAATTGTGCGCGTGACGCCTATCGCGCCCAGAGAATCCAGCCGATCAGCATCTTGTACAACCTTTGCTTCGAGCGTTTCAGGTTTTACTCCGGCACTAAAGCTGTGCGCCATAATGGCATGGTGAATGGCGGGTAGGTACTGGTCGGGATAATTGATTGTACCAAGAAATTGGCAGGCTTTATCGGCTGCGATCTGCGCGCTTAAATGGCGTTCTGGATGATCTTTTGGGTAGGTAAAACAATCATGAAGGTAAGCCGCGGGAAGCACCACATTTAAATCGGCACCCTCACTTTCTGCCAGCGCTTTGGCTGTGTTCACGACCCGAAAAATATGGTTTAAGTCGTGGGCAGCGTCGGTCACCATCTCTTGTTTGATAAATTCGATAAATGCGTCTTCACAACCTAAGCCCGGATTCATAACTTTCTACCTGATTGAATTGGTGGAAGTATTGTATACCCAAGTGACCTCAAAATGCAGGATTCAGAGCTTCATATATTGTTTCAGTTCAAGGAAAAGAATGCAGTGGAATGATACGTCCTTTCCAAATTCTTTGACGATGAAATGGGACAATATATGAGCTCCCAAGGGCGAGTTTAACTGGCTTTCATACTGCGTTACCAATTCTCGATTTAGACACACTAGATCTTCAAATTGGTGTCTTGTCTGAAAGCCATTTAATTCTCGCTGAACTGGGCATTTTGAGGTTACTTGGGTATACGAGTTACTTGACATACAACAACGCCAGCAAAATGCTGGCGTATAGAGAACGGGATAAAAGCGATTTAAGACGCTTGCTTGCCCGGGAATTGATGGATATGAACATCGCGCTGAGGGAACGGAATGGTAATGCCTTGCTCGTCGAAGGCAATCTTAACGCGCTCGTACAGGCTGAAATACACCGGCCAGTAGTCGTCAGATTTTACCCACGCCCAAACCAACATGCCGACATGGCTGTCGCCGTGTTGGCTAACGTGAACCAGTGGTTCTGGATCGCTAAGAACCAAATCATAGTCATCCAGTACTTTCATCAGAACTTCACGCGCTTTACGAACATCATCACCGTAGCTGATACCAAATTCGATATCGACACGACGGTTTTCTTCGCAGAACAGGTTTTTCACTGTGCCATTGGAAAGCATCCCGTTTGGAATGATGATTTTCTGGTTGTCGTAAGTGACTAAAACCGTCACAAAGATTTGAATATCAACCACTTTACCCATGTGCCCCTGCGCTTCGATAACGTCACCGATCTTGAAAGGCTTGAAGAACAGGATGAGCACACCGCCAGCAAAGTTAGATAAGCTGCCCTGAAGAGCCATACCCACAGCAAGACCAGCAGCACCCAGCATCGCAATGAAGGACGTGGTTTCCACACCAATCATCGATGCCACTGAAATGATCAGCAGTATTTTAAGAATGACTGAAGCGAGAGAGCATAAGAAGCTGCGAAGGCCTTGCTCTAAGCGAACACGTTCAAGAGCAACATCAATCCCTTTCGTGACTTTACCAATCAGCCACCAGCCGATAACCAGGACCAGAAATGCCAGTACCAGCTTAGGTCCAAAAGTCAGAACCAGCTCTAACCCTTTTTCGTAGATTTGCTCCAACGAGATATTTTCCATCATAAATATGACTCCTTTTAAAAAACCTCTGAAGTATAGGCTAGACCATATGCGTAAGTTCTTCCCATTGTTGAGAAAATAGCGCTAGAGCCTGTGCAGAAGCTCTCAATTGGAGTCATTCAGGAGCGAGGATTCAGGTGATTGCACCTATCAGAGACTGGATAAGAGGGTCGTTTTGACGAGTATTTAAACATACAAACATGGTGCGCAATCGGAGAGGAATATCACAAATGACTTTCAGATTGTCGTCGTCGGGTTCTGCTGTCCCTTTTTCCTGATGAATCAGACCGATACCTAACCCTCCCGCAATAAGTGTGCGGGTCACTTTTTCTCTGTCGACACTGATTAGTTTACTGGGGCGAAAACCGTGTTCTTCAAACAGGGCTTCGGCAGCTTTGCCACAACAGGTTTCAGCTCCGGGGTAAATCCAAGGCAAGTGTTGCAGTGACGACCAGTCGACCGGAACGGGAATGTCCGGCAGGTGTGGTGATGTCGCGAGCAGCAGGCGAGTTTTGGTTAAAGTGACTGAATAGAATTCTTCTGGCGTCTGCCCTATATCGTTGTATATGCCAGCATCCAGGCTGCCATTTTTGATACCGCGAACGATATCGGCATTAGGGAGTTGCTGGAGTTTGATTTCAACGTCTGGAAAACGCTCTGCAACATACATGATGAGTTTGCCAAGAGTATCTGGGGGAGTGTGGCTACTGGCTCCGACATTGACGATACCTGCAATTTGTCCCTGAATTTTGCGCGCTTCTTCCAGCAGATCCTGATGGGCTTTCAAGGTTTGTTCTGCCTTGATCAGGATACGCTGCCCATCCAACGTTAGCCGCATGCCCTGAGGCGTACGTTCAAACAAAGTCAGGCTGAGTGAGGACTCCAGAGCCTTAATATGTGCGCTCACCGCTGGCTGGCTTAAAAACAAACGTTCTGAAGCGCGGGTAATGCTGCCTTCCTGAGCCACGGCGACAAAGGTTCTGAGTTGATGATTGTCCACCTGATTTCTCCCTGTAATCCACTCTTATCAGAGTAGACCAATAACCTGCCACCACAGCAAATCTAAGGGCAACAGTAGCACCAATGTAATAACAAATAATGAAACGCACAGTTTACTGATGGAAGAAACCGGCAGTTTACCCATCTGCATTGCGGTCACAATGGGCGGAGCCTGATACGGCAACAGGATATTGGAATAGGCAAAAACCTGAGTCATTAAAACTGTCATCACAGGCAGACCCGTCGATGTCGCCAGGTCACCCGCAATAGGCGTCATCACCGCTGGCACACCTGGCAAGCTGGTGGTAATGGCGACCACAGATGAAATAAACGTAAGCGAGACAACACTCTTTAACTGCTCATCCGGAGAAAACGAAACGCTTTCTCCCAATGACTGAATTAAGGTTTCGCCCAGCCCGGACTGAGAAATCACCGCCCCAAGTCCTATGATGCCAGCGACAAAAAACAGCGAGTTGTAGTTGAGATCAGCCTGAAAGCTGTTTTTCGCCGTCAGATTAAAGAATGGGCAAAGACACAGAATGGCGCCTGCAAGACCAATCCATCCCGGAGAAATGTGGTGAATACTATCGGTTAACCAAAAGGCAAGGCATCCAAAGATAATGGCAGCCAACAGCTTTTCATTTCCGGATACGGGCTCTCTTTCTTCCTGCTCCTGCTGGATGTATTTGGGATCATCTGACGGGAAAATTTTGAGAATTAGCCAAACCAATACAACCCCTTTTAAAGCACCTAAAACCGGGAAGTGAATGATGAGGTAATCCCAGTAGGAGAGCTGGATATCAAGCAAGTTTTCCGTCATACCCGCCAGAATCATATTGGGCGCATTGGCCGGCAGAATAGTAAATGCAGGGAGCCAGGTACCAAAAGCGGTGGCAGTAATAATACCGATTTGACCTTTTGAGTCGGCGGCGTAACCCATTTTATCCGTCAGTGCCATCATGATGGGAAGCAGTAGCGCGATACGCCCCATGGAAGAGGGCATAATGAAAGACAGGGCAATGCCGAACGCAACGATTCGCCAAATCATGGTGGAGTATTGGTTGCCCAGCGCTGATGCCAGTATTTTCGCGATCCGTTTACCAAGCCCTGTGTGTTTGAATGATGCTCCCAGAACCAACCCAGCGAAAAGTAGCCAGAACGTAGACGACTGAAAACCTGATAAAACAGCGGAAGCAGGAGCAAGATCCGCAACAATTGCAATCAGGAAGAAAGCCAGCGCTGTCCAGTATTCAGGTACAACCACTGTTGCCCACATACCAATGCACAGAACGGTAAGGGCCGCCACCGAGGCTAAATGAACACTTTGAAATTGAGCAACCAGTACGCCAGTGAAGATGCTCAGTATCGTAATGAGAAGGGCAACCCGGCGCTTCTTGTCGGGTTGGCTGGCGGATCCATTTTTGGGTGAATCATTGGGCTTTAAAGCGGAGGAGCTGGGCTGAGTCATTGAGCGGTCACCTCGATTTTGGGTTTAAGATCATCATGTCTTAGAGTCATTATGCAATTATGTTATCAACTCAAGTTACAGAAATTCCAATCAAATATTCTGAATTCGGGTCTCAGATTTGCTGAGGTACTGATTCTGAATCGAGAGTATTGTCTGTAATCGAAAGCGCTGACACTTTGACTAAGTGCTAGGTTGAGAAAGATGGGTTGCAGAGATGGAGATCGGAGGCTAGACCTAGATCGCAATCCACCCAGTTTTAACGCAAAAATTGTGAGGCTGAGTCAGGATTTTAGTATGGTGACAGCGCAGCATTGGACTCGGCTAGGAAAACGGAAGTAAGAAAATGAAAAAATCGCGTGTTGGTTTATTTTTGGTGACAGCTTTGCTGTCTGGGCTTGCGAGCGCGCAGGATTTCAACCGCTTAGAAGGTTGGAGCCTAGGCGCAGGCTATTCAGAAACAGATTATGATAAATCGTTGGGCGGCTTTGATACCGCTTCAGAGGGTGGAACAGGCTTTCGCCTGGAAACAACCTACAACTTTAACGGTTTTGCTGGCTTAAAAGCATCGTATGAATCGAACAGAGAAGAGGATTTAAAAGGGCATACTTTGAAGCTGGGCGGTGAGCTTGGTTATTCGTATGTTTTCTCTGACGGATCCTTCATTAAACCTTATCTTGAAGCTGGCTACGCGAATCACCGTATTCAAGCTCATGGCGCTAATGAAAAAGTGAGCGAGTCCGCCGCTTATTATGGTGCCGGGATTCGCTTTTCCACGAACTACGGATTTTACGTCGACTTTGGTGCCGACAGAAGCAAGATGGACGACGTCAACCTGACTCAGTTTAGCGCGACCTTGGGAATGAAGTTCTGATTTGGTGTGAGTAGAACCCAAACAGCCTGACTATGTCAGGCTGTTTTTGTTTAGAAAAAGATAAAAAAATCTTCTTGACTGAAAAGGCTGAAAAATTCACGTTCGTTCATGGTTCTTCTCCTTAATATCCGGCATTAAGAGTATGGTGCTCTGAATGCCGGTTTTGGTTTTAAGATCAGGACTGGTTTGCTTTATGTATGGCGGCTTCTAGCCCTCTTCCGTAGTCCTGGTCGGCTTGATACGCGTGGTCGATATGGCGTTGCTGGATAAATTCCGGAACTCCTTTGATAGAGCGCGCGGTGTTTTCAAACAAACGCTGCTGTTCATCTTTACTCATGATGCGGAACAGGTTACCTGCCTGGCTAAAGTAATCCTGATCGACGCGGTGGTCATAGTGATCAGCATCGCCAGAAATACGCAACGGTGGCTCAGAAAAGTCCGGCTGTTCTTCCCACTCACGTTTGTAGTTGGGTTCATAACCAATGGTTGATCCAAAGTTGCCGTCGACTCTCATTGCGCCGTCTCGGTGGTAACTGTGTACTGGGCAGCGCGGTGCATTCACGGGTATCTGGTGGTGATTGACCCCTAAACGGTAGCGTTGAGCATCGCCGTAAGAAAACAGTCTGCCTTGCAGCATCTTATCTGGTGAGAATCCAATACCAGGGACGATTGCAGCTGGGTTAAATGCCGACTGTTCTACTTCTGCAAAGTAATTGTCCGGATTACGGTTCAGCTCCAGTTCTCCCACTTCAATAAGTGGATAGTCTTTGTGAGACCAGACTCGCGTTAAGTCGAACGGGTTGAAGTTCACCTCGTCGGCTTCCATTTCTGGCATGACCTGAATGTACAGGGTCCATTTTGGGAAATTCTGATCTTCGATGTTGTCATAAAGGTCACGATGATGACTTTCCCTGTCGTCAGCAATCAGCTTTCCGGCTTCCCCGTCAGTCAGGTTTTTGATGCCTTGCTGAGTTTTGAAGTGGAACTTCACCCAGAAACGCTCGTTATCTGCATTGATCATGCTAAACGTATGGCTGCCGTACCCGTTCATATGGCGATAACTAACTGGAATACCTCTATCACTCATCACGATAGTGACTTGGTGAAAGGCTTCAGGCAGTGAGGTCCAAAAATCCCAGTTATTAACCGCACTTCGCATATTTGTGCGTGGGTCTCTTTTTACAGCATGGTTAAGATCGGGGAATTTCAGAGGATCGCGTAGGAAGAAAACAGGGGTGTTGTTACCCACCAGATCCCAGTTGCCTTCTTCGGTGTAGAACTTTATCGCAAAACCGCGAATATCACGTTCTGCATCGGCAGCGCCTCGTTCACCTGCTACCGTTGTAAACCGGGTAAATAGCTCGGTCTTTTTACCAATTTCAGAGAACAGTTTCGCTCGGGTATATTGGGTAATATCGTGCGTAACGGTGAAAGTGCCGTAAGCCCCAGAACCCTTGGCGTGCATTCGCCTTTCCGGGATGACTTCACGGTCAAAATGGGCAAGCTTTTCCAAGAACCAGACATCTTGCAGCAGTTGTGGACCACGAGGTCCCGCAGTCATTACATTTTGGTTATGGGCGACAGGGCAACCTGCAGCAGTCGTTAATTTTTTACTCATAATCAAATTCCTTCCAGACAAAACAGCAAACATTGCGACAACCTAACTGGACAACTGTGGTAGCTAGATTGTTTTTACAGATTAATATCTGCCTTTTGAAAGGTAAAATCGATTATAATTATATTATCAATAGTCAGAGCTGATTAAAAAGGCAGCACTAATAGGCTGCCTTGTCTGTTTCTATTGGTTACTTCAAAGTCAGAGTAGCGTTTTTAACAACACCTACATCATTACGGAAGTGATCGGTAACCTGAAGTTTCCACTGACCAGTAACATCTACGCCCTGCATATCTTGCAAAGTGAAGGTCACATTGAATTTTTTGCCACGGTCACTTCGGTTTGCTTTCTTAAGCACCCAGTAGGCATTGTCTGGAGCAATCAATCTTACTGAAATATCACCGATGAACTCGTGTTCAATATCAAGCGCAATCGTAGGTTCCGTGACTTCACCAGTGTAAGAAACCTCAAGCGGTATCTCTATTTGCGTGTGATCCGGAACGGCAACAGGCGATTCAAGACTGAATACATTCTTCGTTTCCTGTGGTTCTTTTGGTTCAACAGGGTCGGTCGTGTCTGTGCCACCGTCTTTGCTCTGGTAGATGTTGGCAATTTTCGGCGCTGTCAGACCAATGGCACGTGTGGCGTTGGACTTATCTTTAACACCACAAGCCTGATCGCCACACTGTGTCTCTGGGTTAGAGAACGTGTAAGAGCGGTTGTAAACATTGAATAAGAAGCCATAAGCCATGGTTGTTGCGAACTTACCGTTCACACCATAACCGTACGCGTCTTTTTCCGTACCATTTTGTGTATGTGGTGGAACCGTGTATTGTTCACGAGCGTGATTAATACCAAAGTTATGACCCAGCTCGTGGATAAAGGTATCGTCTCCACATTCGTTCAGATAAGAATGGCTGTACATCTGGCTTTTCACCCAAGACGTATTGCTTGCATCCCATCGAAATGCAGGAACTACCCAAGCCAGACCACAGCTTAAGCTGATGGTGTTGCCTTCTCTTACGTAATCCGGTGAGTTTTTGACATCCAGGTTACGGAAGAGCGCGACCATGTCGGCGCCTTTCTCTTTCCTAACCTGCTCGATATCACTGAAAATGGCATCTTGTTTGTAGCTTGGAGTGATGGCGTCTAGTGCTGCTTCCTGATTAAGTCTTCTGCCTGGAGCCGAGTCGTAGTTGTATTCTTTGGTGCCAACAAGGTTTACTTTGACATCCAACCCACTCTTTTTAAGGATTTGGTTACCAACATTGAAACGGTGTTGGATCTGGGTGATATGCTCGGTTTTGTTTTGTTCCGTTGCGAACCAGTCTGAAGTGGCTTTTGTATAAACGCCCAGAATGTCGATATTCGTTGTTGCGTATACAGAAGGCGCAACAAGGCTCGACGTAATAACCGCCGCTAATAACGTTTTATTCATTTTTTATCCTAATATTTAATCGTATTTATTTTTATTTGATCTGCATTATTAATAATCGTAACCGTGGCTGTCGGGTACTTCATATATCCATGCAGTTCTCCCTCTTCCTTCAATTTTAATTGAGCCACTAGGGTGACCAATAAAACCTAAAATTGAAGAGCTTCCAAAAGTGAAGGTCACAGGATAGCTTTGATCGTCAATAGTGAAATTGCCTGACCAAGTCCGGATGCCCTCATTTTGAAATTCATTGGACTCCACCTCTATATCGATATTTGAATCGTCGGGTAAATTCAGTGTTAGCTTGTCGCCGAGATTTAGTGCTTTAAACTCAGGAACATTAGAAAATTCAATGGCTTTTATGGCTTCAATTGCAGAGCTTTTAGGCTTGATTTTATCCAGAGTGTCACTTGGGTTAATGTCTACCCAAACTTCTTCCACATGCCTGGGTTCTCGCCATTTCTTCTCTTTTTCGTCGGTATATAGAGCCAGTTCATCAACTTCAGGGTTGGGTGAACGATGAACAGGCACAGCAACTTTTTGTTGCAGGTTGACTTCTTTTGTTGCCACGTCTTTGATTATTACCGCATGTGTTTCTTGGGGTTTACTGGTGTGTTCATCAGCTAATGAATTCTCTTTATCAATATTGTTGAAAAGAAATAAAGACAATGGAATAACTAACCCTGTTGCAATAACTATGGGTTTTATTTTCATAAAGATCTCCCTACCCATAAGTTATTTACAGGCATATTTTGATATATATATATTGAATACATTAAGTATTATATTTTACTAAAGTAGAATATATTCACGGATAGATAGGCTTGTGCACCTATAGCATCTCTATCTTTATCCATTGATATAGATTAATTAGTGAATTTTGAAAATAGTGAAATATTAATCCCAACAAAAAAATGTCCCCTACTGGAATGCGGAATATTTTATAAAAGATGCTTTTTACTCACAATAGAAGGATTTATATCTCGTATCTGATACTTGCATATAATCTATTTTTATGTGCGTAGGTTAGAATCTTAGCTCTTATTTCCCTACATCCATTGATATACATTACTTGTGACTTTAATTGATATTTTTGACATTAGCGGTTTGACGAAATACCCGAGTTCGGTAGCATATAAGTCGTTGTCTTCTCTTACATACCAAACGTAATAAACTCCTGTTTATCTTTAACTTATTGTAAATAAAGATTTAATTTTTAAGTCTAGTAGGATTCGTTTCGAGCGTTTTTTAGAGCTTTGACTCTAATTTCATTTGGTTCCAGATAAAGAGAGAAAACATGGCAGAGGTCTTAATTTTCCTAAAATTGGCATTTTTCAATGTGATCGCACTTCAATTAATATCAAGAAATAAATTAATGTTATTTTGATTTTAAAATAAGAAAAACCTTAAGCAATCGATTGGTTTTTAAGTAATTGATATTTTTGTTATGTTATATAGTAACTATTATTTTTTAGTTTTATATATAATGGAAATAAATTTATCCATTACATACTTTTCATGAATGAAAAGTTGTTATGAAATAACGTATCAAACATCAAATAAAATTTCTAAATGCCGTAAGTACCTGTCAGGCGTTTTCAACCTCAATCCCTTACCCAGAACTCAGATTGATTATTATCAAGTACTCCTTCGTAACTCAT
This sequence comes from Vibrio nigripulchritudo, assembly GCF_027924785.1. Taxonomy (NCBI): domain Bacteria; kingdom Pseudomonadati; phylum Pseudomonadota; class Gammaproteobacteria; order Vibrionales; family Vibrionaceae; genus Vibrio; species Vibrio nigripulchritudo. The sequence continues at coordinate 126,641 of NZ_AP027050.1, forward strand.
AAATTAGGATGAGAATTATTCTCATTTGATGTGTATTGGCAAACCCAAGGCTTTTACGACTCAATGGCGAAGCTTTCACTGGAAGGCAACAAGGTGTTTGTTGAAGCGCCAAAACGGAGTGTCTATATGGCTGTTGCTGCCAATTTTTAAGGAGAAAAAATCAATGAATACAACAAGACGAGCGTTTTTACGCCATTGTGGCCTGGCGGGCGCGGCGGCGGTGGGAACCAGCCTGATTCCGGCAATGGCATTTGCGAAGGAAAGTCAAAAGCGAAAGCAGCTCACCATGTACGGTCCTCCTGTTGGTCCTTCGGTCACATTAGCGCATTCCGCAGAAACGAATGCGGTTTCTGGTCTGATAGAGCAACTGAATTTTGAAACCTACAGAAACCCCGATGTACTCAGAACCAATTTTGTTGCGGGTCGCTGGGAGCTTGCGGGAACGCCAAGTTACGTCGCTGCCAACCTATACAACAAAGGCGTGAAAGTTCGCCTTATGAACATCATGACCTGGGGACTTCTCTATGTGATTTCGGTTGATGAGAACATCAAGTCTATTGAGGCACTGAAAGGACAGGACATTGTCATGCCATTTAAAGCTGATATGCCGGATCTGGTATTCCAGCATATTGCGAAAGAAAAAGGCATGAAGGCGGGCAAAGACTATCGCCTTAACTACGTTGGTTCTCCCTTTGAAGGTCTGCAACTCTTACTGTCTGGTCGGGCTAAACATGCCGTTCTACCCGAGCCTGCTGCCACAGCAGCTCTACTTAAAGGGCTGAAATCCGGAACGAAAACAACCCGTGTTATTGATCTGCAAAGCGCATGGGGAGAAGTGACTGGCGGACCCACGCGAATTCCTCAGGCAGGGATGATGGTTTCAGACACGCTTCTAGATGAAATGCCGGATCTACCTGATCGCCTGAACGCCGCTCTAACCCGATCAACTGACTGGGTGGTAAACAACCCTACCAGCGCCGGTCGATTGGGCGAAAGTTATATGACACTAAAAGCCCCAATCATTGAGCGCTCTATTCCATTCTGTAATTTCGGTCTGGATAAAGCAAAAGACATTCAGCAGGAAATTGAGAGTTTCTACTCCATTCTCGCAGAGTCTAATCCTGCAATCATTGGTGGAAAGTTGCCTCCTGATGACTTCTATTTGGGTTAAGTCGTTGGTTTGTTAGTTCGTTCATACAGTAAGAGGTGTCGTTCCCAATGCAATGGCTGAGACAAGCCTGTCATTATCTCTGGAGTGGGTTTGGCGCTCTGGCCAGCATACTGGTCTTTTTTGCTCTGTGGGATTTTGGAAATCAGGTGTACGGCGATTTTATTCTGCCCTCACCACAGGCTTCTCTGGAAAAGCTGTTTGAATTGTTTCAGCAAGAAATGGCGACAGAATATCTATGGGTGACGACTTACCGAGCCTTGATAGGGTTTGGTATTTCTATTGTTGTCGGAAGCCTGCTGGGTACACTGTCAGGGCTGTCTGCCACACTCTCCATGGCGGTGAGACCTTTAGCCACCATTCTGATTGGCATTCCCCCCATAGCCTGGATAGTACTGGCGCTTTTGTGGTTCGGTGCAGGTGACAGCACGCCTATATTTACCGTTACCGTCACCACTTTGCCCATCACATTTGCCGCTGGCGTTCAGGGGGCAAGAACGCTGGATCCCAGGCTGAATGAAATGGCTCAAAGCTTTGGCGCATCACGCTGGATGATTTTCTACGATGTTCACCTTCCTCACATACTCTCTTATCTGTTTCCGTCGTGGGTAACTGCATTAGGCACTTCATGGAAAGTGGTCGTCATGGCAGAGCTATTATCCAGCAATACAGGTGTAGGGGCAGGTCTTGCGGCAGCTCGGGTGAACATTGATACGCCCGCGACAATGGCATGGATAGTCGCGATTGTGACGGTCTTACTGATTGCAGAATACGCGGTGTTTGAACCTTGTAAACGACGCATGGAGAGGTGGCGTGAATAAAGACAAACGGCTTTCTATTCGTAACCTCAGTCATTCCTTCGATAACAGGCAAGTGCTTGAGGAAATCAGTTTCGATCTTGAAAAGGGACAGGTCATGGCGATTGTGGGTCGTTCAGGCTGTGGCAAGTCGACTCTGCTTAATCTGATATCCGGCCTTTTACAGCCAGACCAAGGCAAAATCGATAACAGCTTCCAAACCACTTCCATTCTGTTTCAGGACACCCGTTTACTGCCCTGGAAAAACACCAGAGACAATATTGGCTGGGGTTTGAAAGCCAAAGGGATGAGAAAGAGTCTACGCAATCAGGCAGCTCTCAAACTGGCACTGGAAGTGGGGCTGAAGCAGGAGGACCTAAACAAATACCCTCATGAGCTCAGCGGAGGTATGAGGCAAAGAGTCGCTATGGCTCGCTCCTTTGCTGTAAGACCAGAACTGCTTCTTCTTGATGAGCCCTTTAGTGCTCTGGATATTGGTTTGAAAGAGGATCTGTATTCACTCTTAATTTCCGAAATCGAACAAAGGAAGCTAACCGTGCTGTTCATTACTCATGATCTCATGGAAGCGATAAAACTGGCAGACCGTATTTTGGTGCTCAGTGATAACCCCGGTCGTCAGGTTTATACCTACGAATGCCACCTTCCCCGCACAGAGCGTGATCAGGATTACCTCTATGCAAATGCCATGAATCTGATGAAAACAGAGGAAGTTAAGTTGGCGTTCCAGACTGGGAGAGAAGATGAGAAATCTTTTTAACAGCAGAGTTCCGCTGTATGCATGTGGCTTTCGCCCTTTCTTTCTACTGGCAACCAGCTACACACTTCTGCTGATGTTGCATGCGGTTGTGGGTGCTTCACCATCGCCCAATGTCTGGTATATGCATGAACTGATTTTTGGTATCGGAACTGCCGTAATAGCTGGCTTTCTTTTAACGGCTTTTCCAGCTTGGACCGACACCGAACGTGTTACAGGAAGGCGTTTGATTATACTGGTGGCTTTGTGGGTGTCAGCAAGAGTGCTCGGCTGGATATCACCAATGATAGGTGTGCTTCCAATGCAACTGATGAATGTTGCCTTCTCTTTGCTGTTGCTGTCCGTTCTGATTCGTCCGATTCTCGATAACAGGCAGGCTCGCCATCGTATATTTTACTATTATCTGGCTTTGTATTTTTCAGGTGCACCTGTCAGCTATTTCTTCTGGATTGAAGACAATCTGGACCTGACAAGACAATGGCTCATCGCATCGGGCGGTGTTTTTGTCATATTGATGATGATTGTGTTCAGCCGCATGTCTATGGTTGTTGTTAATCACGCGCTGGAAAGGTTTGACATGACGGATCAGCGTCATCTGGCAAGACCGCCGAGAAGAAACTTTGCCATCGGAACCATTGTTCTCTTTCTTGCTGTCGATTTATGGATGCCGGAAAGTTCCGTCTCTGGTTGGTTAGCACTTGCCTGCACTTGTGCGGTTCTAAATATTCTGAACGACTGGCATCTCCCCAAAGCGTGGCGCGATCCCTATTATCAGGCGGGTTACGCATTTTACTTTTTGGTTGCCACAGGGTTTGGAATCACAGGCATTAGCAATATCTGGGGTGTATCAAATAACGGGTCGGCGCTTCTTATCCTGTTTGCAGAAACCGCTGCAATTGCGGTTCTCGTTATCATGCTTGTCGTGGGACAGAAGCATACTGGTTACCCTCTTCAGTATTCGCTTTCAATACGACTGATGCTAGTCGCAATGCCTTTGGCTGCAACTCTCCAATTAGGTCAGGTTTTTTATGTAACTTCACACAAAGCCCCGCATGCTCTGCCTGTGATTTTAATTGCACTTTGCTTCACTTTTTACCTCGTATCCTTCTGGAGCAAGCTCACGCGAATCAGAGTGGATGGAAAGAGTGGGTAGAAAAATAAGCGGATTTCATTCCAAGCCATACTTGATTCCTGTCACTTTTCTTTTTGATTTCGCCTGTAACTCTCTACCCTCATGGGCTGGCTGTGTTATATTCTTGCTCTTTCTAACTATCGATGCAGGGCACAGTGATGTCGTTTAACCTTTCACTTCTTCCATCTGAAGAAAAAAATGCCGTAGAAATCGACAAGCAAGCTTCGTTTTTAGTGTGGAAGATCAAACAAGCTCAGGCGGGACCAGAAGTACTGACCGAGCACAAAGCCACACTGAGGCTAGAGTCGGAAATTGAATTATTCGAGCAGTCGGTAGAAAAGTATAAAAGAGTCATGGGTGTGGCTTAATTAAACACCCAAGTAATACCAACTTGTACCAAATTGAACTAGAGAGAACACCCCGATGGGAAGAAGTTTTGAAGTGCGTAAAGCCTCAATGGCGAAAACTGCAGGCGCAAAAATTAAAGTTTATTCCAAGTACGGTAAAGAAATTTACATGTGTGCGAAGAACGGTGGTTCAGACCCGGATATGAACCTGTCGCTTAAGCACCTGATTGCTAAAGCGAAAAAAGACCAGGTTCCAGCGCACGTTATCGATAAAGCACTAGACAAAGCAAATGGCGGCGGCGGTGAAGATTACCAGCCAGCACGTTACGAAGGCTTTGGTCCTGGCGGCACAAGCGTCATCGTGGACTGCCTGACAGATAATGGCAACCGTACTTTCCAGGACGTTCGCCAGTGCTTTGTTAAAACGGGTGCAAAAATCGGTGTAGAAGGTTCTGTTTCTCACATGTTCGAACATCAGGCAGTATTCCAGTTCAAAGGCGAAGACGATGAAATCATCTTGGAAACGCTGATGATGGATGATGTAGATGTGACAGACGTTGAGCTGGAAGACGGTGTGATTACAGTTTTTGCTCCACATACTGAGTTCTTCAAAACGAAAACGGCATTGAGCGGTGCATTCCCAGATCTGACTCTGGATGTGGAAGAAATCACTTTCGTTCCTCAAACTCATACGCCAGTTGCAGGCGAAGATGCCGAGAAGTTCCAGAAGTTCCTGGACATGCTAGACGATTGCGATGACGTTCAGCAGGTTTACCACAACGCTGAGCTGTAAGCTTTACATTGACAGAAAAGCCGAGCCAAAGTGCTCGGTTTTTTTATATCTGTTCATTGGTTACATCAGTATTTACGTGCATTATAAGTGACATACGCTAAGCAAGGAGAATAACAATGAAAGTGAGTTTTATCGGATTAGGCGTCATGGGGTTCCCAATGGCAGGTCACTTGGTCAAGGCGGGGTTTGACGTTACCGTTTTTAATCGCACTTTTAGTAAAGCGCAGCTCTGGCAGGAAACATACAAAGGCAACATTGCTGAAACGGTGGCTGATTGTGTGAAAGATGCTGACGTTGTTCTTACTTGTGTAGGGAATGATGACGATGTTCGAAGCATGACGACTAGCGAATCGGGTGCGTTGGCGTTTATGAAAAAAGGTGCGATTCTGGTGGATCACACCACTACGTCGGCTCAGCTTGCTGAAGAACTTGAACTGGCCGCCAAAGAGGCTGGGATAGAGTTTATGGATGCGCCTGTTTCTGGTGGTCAGGCTGGCGCTGAAAATGGCGTGCTGACTATCATGTGCGGCGGCGAACAATCCCTGTTCGATAAACTCCAGCCTGTTTTTGAAGCGTATGGAAAATCGTCAGTTCTGATGGGGAACGTCGGTCAGGGTCAGCGAGCGAAAATGGTGAATCAGATCTGTATTGCTGGTGTACTGAATGGTCTTTCAGAAGGTCTGCTTTTGGCAGAGAAATCGGGGTTAGATGTACCTACTTTGGTGAACTGCCTGAAAAATGGTGCAGCTGGCTCCTGGCAGATGGAAAACCGCGCAGAAACCATGGCGCAGGACAAATACGATTTCGGATTTGCCATCGACTGGATGATCAAAGATTTAGGCTTCTGTCTGGACGAAGCAACGGCAAAAGGGTTGGCATTGCCGATGACAGAGAAAACTATCAATGCTTACAAAGCCTTGTCGGCATCAGGCGAAGGGCGAATGGATACCTCTGTGCTGCTCAAAGCAGTTCGTAGCGAAGCTGAAAAATAAGATACTCTTAGTGGCACGAAGCTCGTGCCACACGTTTTCTTTCTTAAACCAAATCAACCAAATCTTTCCGTGATTTTTATCGCATTGTTTCACTTCTGCGAGACCGCTCCATTTCTTTTGAAAATTCCTCGTTTTATTTCAATTTTTATTAGATACGTCACTTAACAATAGAATTTATGCGCTCAGTTGCGTTTCTGAGCATGGGGAGATTTCCTCATTAGAAAGAAAAAGAGTAAAGGACGTTGTTTTGAAACTTAAAGAGCAGTTGGATAACAAAGAGCTAAAAAGCTCAGGCTTTTGGCTCAATCAGGTGTTTATGATTGTGTCGACCATAGTGGGTGTATACCTGGCCGCGCAAAGTGGTCTACAACAGGCGCTGACCTTCGATACCTACAGTAAAATGGAAGACAATTATTATCTCAGAATGTCATTACACGACGAGTTGTCGGACAACACTCGTGATTTGCAGGCATACATAAAAGACTATCTGATGCGTAATGCGCCCGCGCAGGAACTGAAAGACAACCGCCCGGATATGAGTAAATACATCTGGGAAACCATGAAATACAACCCAACCACATTAGAAACGCCGAATGAGATCCTCACTTCTGCACGCCGCTTTTATTCTCAAACGGACGATCTTCTTAACCGCGCTTTAGCCCGTCGGCTGGGTGCGAATTACGCGGGGCAGCAGTTGCAAATCATTGTCGATGATATGCAGCAAAATACGTTGCCTTACATCGCCGCCAGTGCTGATCAGCTCAAGAAAGAGCTGTCAAAAAATGGTGTAGAAATTGGTGCGATTAAGGGAGATAAATCATGAGTAAGAAGTGTCCAGCGTGTGATAACGCCTACCTGAAAGCCACGCAATACGAAGGTGAAGAAATTGATGTTTGCTTAGAGTGTGGTGGTCTTTGGTTCGAGAAAAATGAAGTTAACCGGCTTATTGAAGAAGTAAATGATGGTCCTGTTGGCGAATGCTATACCGAGCACTTTGGAGAAGAGCTCGGCGTTTCAGAGTATCAGTGCCCAGATTGTGAAAAGCCGATGGAACGTCATCACCTTCTAAAAAGCTACCAACATGAAATTGATGTCTGTCGACACTGTGACGGAAGCTGGATAGACAAAGATGAGCTGGAAGCGGTTGAGCGTAGCCCAGAGCTTAGAAAGGTGCTTGGCGACCTCAATCAGAAAATCAGCTGGAAAACTTACCTGTTCCAGTTTTTAACCCAAATGCCTGTGGAATATAACCTCAAGCCTAAGACCACACCGTGGTGTAACTGGATAATCATAGCGCTTAACTGCATCATCTTTTCGCTTTATGCCTTCAGCTATGAAACGACCGACTGGGTGATTGAGCATCTCGCCATGACACCAGCGGACATTCTGGCAGGTCGGGAGCTTTGGACGCTGGTTACTGCTACCTTCCTGCATGGGGATCTTATGCATCTGGCGGGTAACATGTACTTCCTGTATGTAGTTGGCGACAACATTGAAGATGCCGTCGGGCATAAGAAGTATCTGGCATTGTACTTCTTCTGTGGTATTGCTGCGTCTCTTGTCAGTTTCTTCAGCAATATGCACGGTTTGATCCCTTCTGTTGGCGCAAGTGGCGCGATTGCCGGGTTCTTCGCGATTTATCTGCTGTGGTTCCGTCATGCGAGCCTGACGTTTATGATTGTGGTTTTCCAGAAGAAGATTTCGCCCGTGTTGTTCTTTATCATCTGGTTAGGTTTCAACTTGTTCGGCATGATCATGGCAAATCAGGGCGTCGATTACGCTGCGCATCTGGGTGGGTTCTTTGCCGGGTTGCTGGTGGCATACTGGATGAAAGAGAAAGTGCTGGAAGCCAATCCGATGATCAATTTGCTGGCGCATGATGCGGTAAAAATTCAGCGATAATCATTGATATGAAATGAGCAAGAGGTCGGGATCAGTCCCGACCTTTTTGTTTTTGGATAACACTCAGCTTTGACCAGTTTTTTAACCAATGTTTGCTGGCGACACGTTGTTCAAAAACAGTCTGACATCGCTTAGGGTTGTGAGTGATATGGAGGTTAAACAGAGATTCGAACCCAAAAGCAGAGGTAAATTCGAAGCTATCATCCGACGCTAAACGAACGCCTACTGCTGTTTCTTTTTCTGGCCAATAACCCATGGCATCTATGGTGTTGGAATAGGGCTGGTCGCCATTTCTCACGTGCATGTAAGCCTGATTTCGTACCTGCCAGTTAAGATAGGGTATGGTCTCTTTTAGTATGCGCTCATACTCCAAATATCGCTCTTCGGCTTCTTCTGGAGCAAAATAAATCACATCTACATCGTTAAGCGGTGTGCTCTCTTCCCGGCTATGCAGTTGGTCCCAGACTAAATTCCTCAAGAAACCCGCAGCCAGATAACATTGGGGAAGGTTAAGCCTGGCAACCGTTTCCAGCGCCTGCTTGCGAATATTATCCTGCAATAACCACTGTGTCATTTGTTCTGCTTGAGAAAACGTAGGAGGCATAACTGTGTGTCAGGGTTCAGAAACGGAGGTAACAGCATTTTGTATCAACATCAGGAAATAGGCAAAGAGGCTCTGAAATTCTTTGCCCAAAACGGCAATTGGTGTGATGATAAATTCATCAATTTAAATGGAATTAGCCATGAATACGTTATGTCACATCGGCTGTAATCGCTGCCCACCTCGCTCTTAAACACCTCTGATTTTATCTGTGTCTCAAATTGTATTTGAGCACGTGTGTGTTTGTGCCCGCTGATCTTCTGATTCGCGGGTAGCGTTCCTCAGGAGCAAAATATGACGATTGATACTTTAATGGTGTTTGCTGGCATTGTATTTTTGCTGGCGATAGTACCCGGTCCCAATGCTTTATTGATTCTTTACACCTCTGTTTCGTTCGGGCGGCGATTTGCGCTCACCAATATTCTTGGTTTTGCCGTTGCGTTTCTTATTCATGCTTATGTGTCGGCAAAAGGGCTTAGCCTTTTGCTTTCTCAATCCGCCATGGCATTCAGTATCTTTAAATGGGTAGGGGTGATTTATCTGATTTGGCTTGGTATTTCGAACATCAGAAACGGTATTCGAATGGCTAAAATCAATGTTAATACTGCCGAAGTCCACCAAAAAACCACCATTGGCGGCAGCTTTATCAGAGGATTTCTCACCAATATGCTGAACCCGAAAATAGTGATGTTTTATCTGTCTATTTTTCCTCAGTTTGTCGATCCTCAGCATCTTATGCAGCAAAGCTTGTTGCTTGGAATGGTGCAGGCGTTAGTCGTGGGAAGTTGGTTTGTTTTGGTGATTTTCTTTGCCACTCGGTTAAAAAGCTGGTTGTCAGCACCCACTACTTCACGTTGGTTAAATTATGTAAGCGGCAGTCTGTTTATTGGCTTTGGTGCTTCATTAACTAACGCCAGAATGTAGTTTGGTTAACGGAACCTAATCAATCGACTGCCCAAAAGGGCAGTCGAATTCGGATAATAGGTTTCCCGTTATATTTCAACGACCACTTTTCCCATCGCCTGACGACTTGCCAGACGATCATGCGCCTGACCGATTTGTGAGAGAGTAAAGTTGATTTCATCCAGCACTGGCGTCAGTTCTCCGGCTTCTGCAATGTTGGCAAGTTCTGTAAGAACTTCCCCATGAACCTGACGACCAACGTTGTGGATCATAGGGATAAGCATAAACACCACATGCAAAGATAAACCTTTCATATGCGCGACAGACAAATCCTGTTCCACTAAAGAAACCGTTGTAGCTATTTGACCATTGAGCTTCGCGGCATCCATAGAAGGTGCAATGTTTTCGCCTCCAACGGAATCATAGACCACATCGAAGCCTTCTCCGTCGGTATATTGGGTCACGTAATCGGCAACGGATTCGGTTTTGTAATTAATAGGTGTTGCGCCTAACTGCTCTATTAAATCGACTTGCTTACCACCAGAACATGTCGCGTATACCTCTGCACCGAGGTGTTTTGCCAGTTGAATAGCGATATGACCAACACCACCCGCACCGCCATGAACCAGTACTTTCTGTCCTTTTGTCGTCCCAGCACGTTTTAAGCCTTCGTATGCTGTGATGCCGACCAGTGGCAATGCGGCAGCCTGCTTCATTGAAAGGTTCTTTGGCTTGTGAGCGATAAGGTTGGCATCTGCCAGCATGAATTCCGCAAGACTACCCTGTAGATCTCCCAAGCCACCTGCACAACCGTAGATCTCATCACCCACATTAAACTGACTGACCCCTTCACCTACGGCCTCAACGGTGCCTGCGAAATCCATCCCTAAAACGGCAGGTGTTTTTGGTGAAAAAGGCAATGCTTCACCCATTTCTCGAATCATCATATCGACAGTATTGACGCTGGATGCAGCGATACGTACCAGTACCTGACCGGATTTCACTTCAGGTTTGTCAATTTCAGCTTCTTGAAATACGTCGCTAGCGCCAAACTCATTTATTATCATCGCTTTCATAACTGTCGCCTTTGGTTGAATGTGTAAAAACACAGCCAGTATAGGTTTCACAGTGAATAAGATAAGATGGCAATAAATTGAATGAGTTTTTAGTTTTTGTAGATAATCGACGTCAAACAGGTTTAATTGTTCGACTAATCAAAAAAGCCAACCGGGGAGCGGTTGGCAAACTTCAGGTTACGAAACCTAAAGGTTAAGGGAAAGGTTTAGTTATTGTAGACAGACGTATCCAACCCTTTTTCGCTGCGACTTATGAGAACCGATACCATAAGGTCGCCACACACGTTTACACTGGTTCTCGCCATATCCAGAATTCTGTCGATACCCGCGACAATCGCCAGCCCTTCCAGTGGCAACCCTACCGTGGATAGCACCAGTGAAAGCATGATTAACCCTGCACCCGGAACGCCCGCGGTTCCTATCGACGCCAGTGTAGAAGTCATGATGATCATTAGGTAATCCTGCATCTCGAGATTAACGCCAAACACCTGCGCAATGAATATCGCCGCGACGCCTTGGTAGATAGCGGTTCCGTCCATATTGATGGTTGCACCAAGGGGTAAAACGAAGCTTGATATTTCTCGGGAAACACCCAATTCCTCATGCGCTGTGCGAATGGTGACAGGTAAGGTGCCTGAGCTGCTGGTGGTGGTAAACGCGACTGCCGCAGGGTTAGCCAGAGCTTTCAGATACTGAATTGGGCTCAGCCTGCCCGCCAATTTCAAAATGCCTGAATACACCACCAATACCTGAATGATGCAGCACAAATACACCAGGAAAATCACCTTAATCAGTGGAAGCAAGATGTCTAAACCGTATTGCCCGGCAACCACAGCGATAAGCGCGAAAATCCCGTAGGGAGCAAAGCTCATCACTATGGTTGTGAGCTTGTACATGGCTTCTGCCAGCCCTTCAAATACCCGAATAGCTGGCTTAGCTTTTTCACCGCTTAAAGAGAGCGCAATACCCAGACCAATAGCAAAAAAGATGGTTTGTAAAATGTTGCCTGACGCCAGTGCGCTGATTGGGTTTTTGGGTACCAGATTGATTAAGGTATCAATGAAAGAAGGTTGTGACTTTGCCGTTTCCTGAGCAGCGGAAAGGCTCATCTCCAGACCTGTTCCCGGGGAAACCAGCAAAGAAGCCACAAGCCCGATACTGATGGCAAGAGCGGTGGTCAGCAGATAAATGCCTACCGATTTTGCAGCAATCCTCCCCATTTTCTGGGTATCGCTTATAGCTGTAACGCCAACGACGAGGGAGCAAAACACCAAAGGGATGATGAGCATTTTAATGGCATTCAGAAAGAGATCACCAATGGGCTTGAGCAGCACGGCATCGGGTCCGGCGAAGACACCAACAACAATACCAATGAGCATCCCAATAAAGATTTTCTTCCAGAGTGAAATCCCGTTTTCCGGGGACGAAACGTCCATTTTATTTAATCTATCCATAGTTGATTCCAATTCGGTTAACAGTGGCGCTATGCCGGTGACTTAGCCCATAAAACACACTTCTGGGCTAAAATTCCTAAAGAGTCCAAGCATCTCTCCGGTGCTTTTTGTTCAATCTTTTCTAAGGCAACTGGGATCTCGGTGCACCCAAAAATAACGGCGTCTGCACCGTGCTTCACCATGTCATCAAAAACAGGTTCAATGATGTTGGTCGCGATATTAAGATCGCCGGCCTTTACGGCTTTAATTCCCTCCATGACAGAGGCTTGCTGCAATTGACCCGGCACGATCGCTTTGATGCCATGTTGCTCTAATGCAGACTGATACAAGTTGGTTTGAATGGTGGCGTCTGTGGCAAGTATGCCAACGCACTGATACTCGCGAGAGACAGCCTGTTCCACAACGCTTTCAATAATGCTGATGGTGTGAACTCGCTTGCCGCGAGTCAGCCTCTCATACCAGTGGTGAGCGGTATTACAGGGAATCACGATGCAAGTCGCCCCTGCTTTAAGAAGTTCTCCAAAACCATGGTTTAACGCAGCAAAAGGATCGGAGCCTAAACCCATCAGATAATTTGTGCGATCAGGGACTTGTGGCACATTCCTAATAAGCATAGGTATGTGTTCCTGATCGAATTGGGCAGGTGTTTTCATAATCACCTTTTTCATAAACTCGGCGGTGGCTAGTGGTCCCATACCGCCCAGAACTCCAATTATCTTTTCCATTTAGGGTGTACTTCATCAGTGAGCATGTTGTTAATTTAAGGTATGGAAATGCGTTTGATAAATGCTAATATCCTTAACATCATGCAAGAAATGCATAATGTGATGAGACTTATGAACATCGAAAGTAAATGGCTGGAAGACTTCCTGACACTGGCTGAATGCCGGAGTTTTTCTAAGGCTGCGCAGCAGCGAAACATGACACAACCAGCGTTCAGCAGAAGAATTCAGTCGTTAGAAGATGCTCTGGGTGTCCAACTGATTGACAGAAGTAAAGTCCCCATTGATCTCACGCCAAGTGGCAGTGTTTTCCGTACGTCTGCCCGCAACCTGCTTAGCCAGATGACAGACTCGGTTGACCAGTTGAAAGGCATATCCCGACTGGAGGGTAACGTCGTTAAAATTGCGGGTGCGCATTCGCTCGCAAGCAGCTTAATTCCCCAAATTCATAGGTTAGAGAGTGGCAGAAATGCAAAGCCAGTGCTCAGTGTAGAATCCATAGATGTTGACCGGGCAATTGAGGCGCTGCAGCAAGGAGAATGTGATGTATTGCTGGCGTTTGACGATGAGCGATTGCGACTGCCACCTTACATGTCGCTGAAAGTAGGGGATACCAAACTATTGCCTGTTTCAGCTTGTGATGAACAAGGCAACCCGATATTCAGTCTTTCTGATGAGGAACCGACGCCTTATCTTGCCTATAGCATCAATTCCTATATGGGAAGGCAAGTGGAAAAGGTTCGTGCGAACATCAACTTACACGTTGTATTCACTTCTTCCATGACGGATCTACTGAAAATTCACGTACTGGACGGAGCGGGAATCGCCTGGCTACCAGACTATGCCATTCAGCAAGAGATAAAAGAGAACAAGCTAACAGTGCTCGATTCCGAATCACTGGCTCTGCCTATTTCGTTCTATGCGTATCGCTATCAGGCACGGTTACACAAAGCGGGTGAGCAAATTTGGCAAGGTTTGCGGCAGCTTGCAGAATAACGGTTCAAATAATTGATCCATTATTATCATTATGTTGCTTTATTTTTCAGATAAATATCACAAAAGAAATTAGCTTAATATTATTTAAACATCATTTAATTAGTAATTGATGTTTAAATTAATTGGAGTGCTGTGCGATATATGATGTTCACTTCAAAGTTAATGTAAGATTAAATTAATTTAAATAATAACAATGTGTTATTTATTTGTGAAATAAAGAAAAATAAATTTGACTTTACTCACATTTAAAAAATAGCACTCAGTATATTAAGTGAAAACTTATATTTAATTTAACTATTGATTTTATTAACTTTAATTTCCTCTTTTATTTTATGGTGAAATTTATTTTTTAGTAAATACAATTATTTATGATGTTGTTGACTGATTTATAAATCTATATAGCGTATTTAACTGTTTGAATTTGTATGTGGTGAATGAGGAGTTTTACGCACCTTAATGGACATTCAAACGATCGCTTACAGGAATATTAAATTAGGAAAAGATTATGGATAAAATCTCTAAAATGGTATTTTCCATTTGTTCTGTCATGGCGGTAGGAATTATTTCTTCCTCCGTAAATGCGGGAACAGTGAATGCCGGAACGGTGTTAAATAAAACACACTCTGCAAACGTTCATAATGTGGTTGGACGTTTTCAGCAAACGCGAAACTCATCCGGATATGTAACTTACACTGGTGGGAAAATACTGGGGAATACGAATAATAAATTCACAGTGAATGTGGGACCTCACAATACCAAAATAGGAACAGTACTCGGAAATACAAACCTCTCTTTTAATCCTCAGGAACTTGATTGTGTTCGGGGGCTTCATCTGGCTTTAACCGTTAATGCCAGTACACCAATTTCTATAAGCCCAACGTGTAATGCATTACTTAAAGCCGATATTAAGCGCACGTTTTCTCATACCATTGCATCGCCTGAAGTGCCTATTCCAGAAGTCCCAATTGACCCTGCTGGCGTGTTCAAACTGGGTGTGAAAATTGGCGCGGTGCTAAAAACAGGCGCTGACTTTGCCGCTGGTTTAGAGATAGGTGGTTTCGACAAGCCTAATACCCCAATTGAGATTAATGGCCAGCGACGTCCAGACTTTGTTTATGCCTCTGTGCGTCCTTTTGTCGCTGGAGATGCCACTGCCAAAGGCTATGCCATGCTCAATCTGGGCGTGAAAACTGTTGAAAAAGGAGTCAAAGGCAACATTAACCTGATCAACGTAGGCACCAAAGCTCACGCTGAAGCTGGCGTGACTTACAAAGAGGGGAGTTCGTCAGATTTTCAGTACTACACTCGTCTGAAATGGGATGCCAGTGCATCAGGCGGAAACGGCAGCATCGGTTTGTATTGTCAGGTGAAGCTGTTTGGAATCTGGAATATTCTGAACGCTGAAACGTCTCTGATTAGCTGGTCGCCAATCTGGGAGTTCAACCACACTATTTACGATAAGAAAACGTATATTTAACTCACCAGAACACTGATCCAATATAGGCGGGTTAAGCAGCCCGCCTAACTCTCCCAATAAAGGTTGAAAGCAACAATGAAACGGACTCTCTTACTTCTGACCATATGTCTGGCTACGATTGCCGGGGCTTCGATACTCTTCTTTGAATCGAAAGAGAAAGTCATAACCAAGGCTTCATTAGACGGGCATAACAATCAGTTAGAAAGCAAAATCGCTCAACCAAACATTGAACAAACCCCTTCAGAATATTCAGAAAAGCCGTTGCCGAATGAATACCAATTTGTCGTTTCTATCTCGACTAAAATGCGTAATCAGACCATGTCTCTTGGTGAAGTGAATTACCGATTTAACATGGCGCTCAAGCCAGTGAGTGCAGGTTCAGAGCAGCTTATGGGACAGGTTTACAACATCCAGTGGTCAACGGATCCTCAAGGAGAAGATCGCCCGGCAAAGCTCACCTTTACAACCCGAATTGATAACGGCGCCTTTACCAATACCGACCTGCTGGGTCTAAACCCGTCACACCCACTGACGATTATCGAAACCACGCTCACCCAGTTTTCCTACTTCTCCGGAAACCAGACTCTCACGCTGGCGGATGGCAAACATCGTTTCTTTTACGCCAGAGAAAATGCAGAGCAGATTGATCGCGAATGGCTAGGCGCAGCTTCGAACGCCCAGACATATCAGGTGACCGAGCAAAGTGACGAATGGCGTTTGATTCACAATGACATAGGTTTTCCTCAGTCGCTGAACCATACACACACCAGAACAGTAGAGTACGAAAGCAGAATGCTGACGGTGGTACAGCAAACCGAAATTAAGCCTGTTGGGAAGCTCGCTCAGTTAGACTGGAAGATGGATCAGTTCGTGGCAATGTTTAATCAGAAATGGAAAGGGTTGGACTCCGCGACGGCAAAAAATATGAGCAAGGTGGATGATCAGAATTTTCAAGATCGCTTTGCGGAATACACTCAGTCACCCGATTTAGACAGCGCGCACCTTATCGGAGCCTATCTAGCGGATCAGGGTTTCAGCACCATCAAAGACTGGTTAACAAATCAGAACTTATCAGACGATCAGCAATCCCTGATGATCTTTGCACTGGAGCGTTCCCAAAGCCCAGAAGGAGAATACATTCTTTCGCAGTTAATTGAAGACAATACTCTGGATGAGGAAAATCGTCTGCGCGCCATAATGTCGATAGCCAAGATGGGGGAGGTCAACTCAGTTCAGGCACTGCATACTTTAGAAGCCGTTTCAGGCAGTGATAATCAGGTAATCGCAGAAACCGCCTTGCTCAACATCGGTATTTTGGGTAATCAGTCCGAAGCGTTAAAAGGAGAGGTGTCGGACTATCTGGCGTATACCCTAAAATCGGAAAACTCACCCTACGTGACATTGGTATCCATAGATAATCTTAACAATCGCGATTTGGATAACGATGTAGTGAAATACCTGAAAAGTGAATACTTCGATGAGCGCGTGGTCGCGGTGAAAGTTCTGGCAAGAAACCCGGAAATGGAAAGCAGACTGCGCAATCTGGCACTGAACGACAGCAACCCTAACGTGGTTAAAGAGATCGTCGACGCGCACCTGGCTAAATCCAGCTCCTTACATTTTGATACTGGCTACCAAAACCAGTTACGCAATCGCATCACCGATAGCGACGTTCCTACACCAACAAAAGAAATGCTGTTTGAATACCTAATGTCGGGGTCAGACGATACGGCAAACAACCGCGATGTCGCCGAGCAACTAATGAATGATCCTGAGCTTTCAGATTCCATGCGTACAAGGCTTGAGAATATGAGGTATTAGGGTCTTTCATGTCTATCTATATGAAAAGCACGATAAATATCTCAATTAATACATTTCGAAAAGCTTCAACTCTATTTTGTTAACCATTTCTAAATTAGAATTCCAATCAATTTATAAGAATTTGTGGATATAACTGTCAGAGGAAAAACAATTAATTTAGCTAGGTTGTTATGAAAAAAATTGTATTGGCTACAGCTATTAGCCTTGGTTTGTTAGTTGGTTGTGGCGGCGGCTCTGATTCAGGAGGAGGTCAGGCAGCTGAAGAAGCATTTGTACAAGCGCTTAATCATGAAGAAGTTGGAAATGTAAGTGCGGCATTCGCACTATACAAAAAATCGGCAGAGTTAGGGCACAGTGGTGCACAAAACAACCTGGGTTTGATGTACCTTTACGGCGAAGGTACTGAGCAAAATGAAGTAGAGTCCTTGAAATGGTTTAGTAAATCAGCCAATCAAGGGAACAAATATGGTCAGTATAATCTTGCACGTTCGTATTTCTATGGCTGGGGTATCGGAAAAAACTACTCTCAGGCTTTTAATTGGGCAAGCCGTGCCAAGGATCATTCTGGTGCGATAAACCTTCTGGGTATGCTTCATGAGGAAGGTAAGGGGGTTTCAAAAAATCTTATTCAAGCTTTCCAGTTATATCAAAAAGCGGCTAACTTGGATAATGCCAGTGGAATGTTCAATTTAGGACGAATGTACCAGTACGGGATATATGTCCAGAAAAGTTTCTCAGAGGCTAAAAAGTGGTATGAACTATCTGGATCCAGAAATCACGGTGGTGCCTATTACCAGCTGAGTTTAATGTATTTCAAAGAACAAAGAGAGGATGAAAGCACGATCAACTACTACATCGAGCGGTCTGCCTCGTTGGGTTATAGCCAAGCCCAGTTCTCGCTTGCGAGAGCTTACTATACAGGAAAGTTATTTGATGAAATTTCTCACTGGCAATACTTTGATTATGCCAGGCAATGGTATGAAAAAGCTGCTTTAAACGGTCATATTGGTGCGAAAAATAATCTTGCTTTGATGTTAGCTATGGGAGAAGGAGGAGACGTTGATTACGTTTCTGCCTACAATTTGCTAAAAGAAATTTCTGAAGAAGGTTACGTAACTGGTCAAGTTAATTTGGCTGAGTTTTATGAACTGGGTCATCTTGGAACTAATGACTTCAATAAAGCATATCAGTGGTATCAAAAAGCCGAGCTACTTTGTGAGAAGCTCACAAGTATTTCAAAAAGCTGTGCTGAAGTTTATGTTCGAATTGGGATGCTCCATGAACGCGGCGTTTTGGATGAAATAGATTACGACAAAGCTTTACATTACTTCCAGAAAGCTTCCAGTGTGTCATATCCTCCAGCATTTACCCAATTAGGAAAATTGTATCTAGATGGTTTTGCATTTGAGAAAAATTATGACTTAGCTAAAGAGTGGTTTGATAAAGCAATCAATTCTGGTTCTCCTGATGCTGGCGCCCAGAATTATTTGGGGTATATGTATCAGCATGGATTAGGAGTAGAAGAAAACGTCACTCTAGCTAAGGAATATTACAAGAAGGCAATGGAGCAGGATTATGCCCCAGCCTTTACTAATATGGCTATCTTAGCAGGACCTGACGGTGGAAGATATCAGCTATATTCATCAGCTGTCTTCAGGTATGACTACGATCCTCAAGCTCTATATTACATTTCTAACTATACCTATCTCATGAACGAGGAAAATAAATGGAAAGATTGGCTCATGCTTGCAGCCAATGCTGGCAATGTGGATGCTTATCACGGATTGGGATACAGAGCGGAAACGGTTGCTAGCTTTTACGATGAAAACAGTTACAAGTACAAAGAGTTATATGAAGAAGCAGCACTTTGGTACGAAAAAGCAGCTAAACGAAATCATATTCAAGCAATGATGAAAATTGCGTATTTGTATACCCATGGGATTGGTGTTGTCCAAAATTCAGAGAGTGCTTCTCATTATTACTTAAAAGCGGCGCGGTTTGGCGACTCAGAGGCGCAGTTCAAAATGGGGCAACTTTATCAGTCTGGATTTGGTGTTGATGTCGATCACGCACTTTCCCTTTATTGGTTTGAGAAAGCTCAGCTTCAAGGAGTGGATTCAGCGACGACGGAAATTGGAAAAATACACGAATTCGGTCTAGGTGTTGCTCAAGATTACAATAAGGCCTTTCGTTATTACTCCGAAGCGGCAGACAAAAATGAAGCTGAAGCACAATACCGTATCGGTTTGTTGTATAGAGACGGTCTGGGTACTCAAACGAACGAAACGGCTTCCAAGGCCTGGCTGATGCAGGCAGCGACCAAAGGTCACAGAGAAGCTCACGCTTTAACTTATTCCCCTGTAAAAGAAATTTTAAATACCACAACAGCAGGGGCTGTTCTTCGAGAGGATGGCTCAGTGATAACTTGGGGAGAAGACGTTAGTAGCGATATTTCGTCCGTAAAAGAAAAGCTGACACAAGGAGTGGTTACTATAGGAAACAGCCTAGAAGATTTTGCCGCTTTGAAAGAGGACGGAAGTGTTGTTCGTTGGGGAAGGCTAGTTGCCGACAATCTAGACGAAAGCAGGTTTGCAAGTGGTGTAAAAGAGTTACATTTTGGAGGGCAGGGGTTAGCGATTATAAAAGAAGGAGGAGAATTGATCACATGGAGCCATTGTTGCCATGGCATGGATCCTTCATCAGTTTTATCTAAGCTGCAGTCAGGCATCGAAAAAGTACTTTTTATTAGTTCTTCAATTGCCGCTTTAAAAGATAATGGTGAGCTTGTGACTTGGGATTGGTTGGATTATAGCAATGTCGAAGCACAGCTAGCTTCAGGTGTTGTTGATTTTGTCTCCAATTTTCATGCTAACTTGGCATTAAAGAATGACGGTTCCATAGTTTTGTGGGGAGTATCGAATGGCGCCAACAATACTGAAGTTGAAGGCGAGCTAAACAATGATGTGAGTAAGGTTGTTAGTGGGTATGACAGTATGGTTGCCATTACTAATTCTGGAAAAGTCGTGGAGTGGGATGATGAACAATACAATGTCGTGTTCCCAAGTGGTATAACTAATGTCATATATGACAATGTGCAATATCTTGCCTACAAAGGTGACGGAAGTGTTTATTCTTGGGCTAGTGATATGCCCGTTGAAACTATCAGCATCTCTGGGAGTAAAGTGAAAAAGGCTATCTCATCAGATGCTGGTTTTGCGGTGTTAAAAGAAGACGGAACCTTAATATCCTGGGAGCGAACCTACGTAGGAACTTACTACAATAAATATTACGATACGATTCCAAATGACGGTATTAAAGATATATTTGCAAATAAAAACTCATTTGCTGCAATTAAGAATGATGGCAGTGCATTTTCTTGGGGAGAACTAGAATCAAGCGAAGTGTCGGACAAACTGCGAAGTGATGTTTCTAAAATCATTCCCACCACCCGAGCTTTTTATGCGATCAAATCAAATGGGGAGGTTGTATACTGGGGGTACATTAGTGATCTTTATGACCGCACTTCACGTCCAGATATTTTCTTAAACCCACCTCAATAGCCTCATTCGTATTCAAATTGGGATGCCTCAGATCCAAGATGAGAGGCATCTTTTTTATTTTCTGGTCTATTCCCGTCCTTTTTCGAATAATAGAGCAAGATCTGTACGTTTGCTTACCGCAATTCGTTGTAACCTTTGAACTTAGCAATAGTTAACCGGGTACTGACTTGATGAAATACTCGATAATTTTGACGTATGAGTGGTCACAATAGAATCATTGTATGATCTAGTGATCACTCTCACTTTCTCTCTTTTTCATTCCTTATCTTCAAAGATCAAACTCACATCTCTGCCGTTCTTGTCGTGCAAAAAAATCTGAGCGGAGGAGTATATCGAAACGTTTCGATGGTTTTGAAACGTTAGAAGTCTGTTTCTTAAAACTTTGGCAAATGAGGTGAGAAAATGAAGAAAGGTACCCTGATCCATTCAGAATTGTCACATCTGGTGGCGATGCTTGGTCACACCGATGAAATCACTATTTGTGATACGGGATTGCCCATTCCTCCCTCGGTCAGACGAATCGATTTAGCGCTGACTCACGGCGTTCCCGAGTTTCTTGAAACCGTGCGGGTAGTGTTGTCGGAATTGCAGATTGAAGGTGTGGTGATCGCCAAGGAGTTTGCCGATGTCAGCCCAGAACACCACCAAGCCTTGCTGGCAGAACTGAAAAAAGAAGAGGGCAGTTCCGGTAAGAGTATTGCGGTGAATTACGTGTCTCATGAAGCCTTTAAAGTCAGAACAGAACGAAGCAGAGCAGCGGTTCGCACGGGTGAATGCACTCCGTATGCGAATGTGATTTTTCAGGCTGGTGTCGTTTTTTAGCCACATTAGATAGAAAACAAAGGATAATCGTATGAGCAAGTTAGTGGTGTTAGGCAGTGTCAATGCAGATCATGTGTTGCAGGTTCCCTCTTTCCCCCGCCCGGGCGAGACATTACACGGGCGAAACTATCAGGTTATTCCGGGAGGTAAAGGCGCCAATCAGGCAGTCGCAGCCGCTCGCCTGAACGCGGATATCGGCTTTATTGCCTGTGTCGGGGACGACGCTTTTGGGCTCAATATCCGAGAGAGCTTTCAGAGGGATGGTATTGATATTCGCGGTGTAAAAGTGCAGCCCGATTGCCCGACAGGTATCGCCATGATTCAGGTATCTGATGATGGCGAGAACACGATTTGCTTATCGGCGGAAGCCAACGCCAAGTTGTCTTCAGAAGCAATACAACCTGAACTGGATAAGATTCGCACTGCGAATTACCTGTTAATGCAACTCGAAACACCTTTGGATGGGGTAGAAAGCGCTGCCGTTGCAGCAAAAGAAAGCAAAACTTGCGTGGTACTGAATCCCGCACCTGCCTGCTCTTTGCCCGATAGTCTATTGCGCTGTGTCGATGTGATCACCCCGAATGAGACCGAAGCAGAAGTGTTAACGGGCATTAAAGTAACGGATGAGGAGTCTGCTCAGCAGGCATCAAATGCACTGCATGAGAAAGGCATCGAAACCGTATTGATAACTTTAGGTGCAAAAGGCGTCTGGCTTAGCCAAAACGGTGTCGGAAAGGGAATATCCAGTTATCGCGTAGAAGCGGTAGATACCACAGCAGCAGGGGATACTTTTAACGGTGCGTTGGTGACTGGGCTACTGGAAAACAAGCCACTGGAATCGGCCATCCAATTCGCAAACGCTGCGGCAGCCCTGTCCGTTACTCGTTTCGGCGCGCAAACCTCCATTCCAACAAGAAAAGAAGTCGATGATTTTCTTGAAAAACAGTTGAATGCATAACATGGCGACAATGAAAGACATTGCCAGACTTGCTGGCGTTTCTACTTCCACGGTCAGTCACGTGATCAACAAGACCCGATTCGTTAGCGAAGAGATTTCGGAACGGGTAAATAACGCCGCCAAAGAACTTAACTATTACGCACCTTCAGCCATTGCCCGCAGTTTGAAGCTCAATCGCACTCAAACCATTGGCATGTTGGTGACCACCTCAACGAACCCGTTTTTTAGCGAGATA
The DNA here is from genome assembly GCF_027924785.1 of Vibrio nigripulchritudo. Taxonomy (NCBI): domain Bacteria; kingdom Pseudomonadati; phylum Pseudomonadota; class Gammaproteobacteria; order Vibrionales; family Vibrionaceae; genus Vibrio; species Vibrio nigripulchritudo. The sequence continues at coordinate 149,172 of NZ_AP027050.1, forward strand.
GTGCGAGGAGTAGAGGAGAGTTGCTACCAAAATGGGTATCACCTCATTCTTTGCAATACCGAAGGGGATAACGAGCGAATGAAAACCTCCATCGACACCCTGCTGCAAAAACGAGTCGATGGGTTGATTTTGATGTGCTCGACGGTCGAGGGTGAACGAATCGAAGTGTTCGACCGACACCCAGACGTGCCTGTGGTAGTTATGGATTGGGGACCTATGCTGTTTACCAGCGATAAGATACAGGACAACTCATTACACGGTGGTTATCTGGCAGTGAAATACCTGATTGAGCAAGGTCACCACAATATTGGCTGCATTACAGGACCGCTTAGCAAACATCAGGCACAAATGCGTTACGAAGGCTACAAACGTGCGATGAATGAAGCAGGGCTGACGGTTTCATCCAAATGGATTGTAGAATCGGATTTTGAATGTGATGGTGGCTACCAAGCCTTTAATACTATGTATGAGAGGGGAGCTCTGCCGAGTGCAATTTTTGTCTGTAACGACATGATGGCAATGGGAGTGATCAATGCCGCCAGCGAAAAGGACATTTCCGTTCCAGAAGACGTCTCTCTGATTGGCTACGATGATGTCCATATCGCAAAGTTCATGACCCCTTCTTTAACGACAATTCATCAGCCAAAACATGAATTAGGTAAAGCAGCAGTGGATGCGCTGCTGAAGAAACTGGAAAAAGAAACCTCAGAGCATCAGGTGGTTCAGCTTGAACCTTCGCTTATTACTCGTAATAGCGTGAAAAATTTGCCTGACCCGAACATATCAAAGTGAGGCTTCGAACTCTTTAAAATTTACAATGTAAATTCTTTTGCCTCAGAACAATTAGTCTGAGGCATTACTTCCATTCTCAAGTCAGCTTATTTCTCTCTTGTTTCAAATTACAGGGCAATGTCAGTACCCTGAAAACTGTTTATCAGTATTTCAGTTTGCCTGTTTAACTTTTATAAAATTATCTTTAGCGTCGGTGCCATCGATTTGAATTGAGCGAGGGAAACTCATGTTAAGTACTTTGAAATCTGGCACCTTGACAGTAATGGCGATGGCTTTTTTGGCTGGATGTGGTGGTGAAAGCACGAATGGTGCGAGTCAGACGGGTGGTCAAATTCCCCCAGTTACTAAGCCCACGGACCCGACGTTACCTCCCGTCGACCAAACTGAATTTGCTAAGGAAATGCTTGTTGCGATTAACCATTTCCGATCTTCTCCTCAAACCTGTGGTGGTATTAAAATGCCAGCAGTTGAGCCTTTAACCTGGAGCAGCGAGCTTGAAATGGCAGCTCAGATCCATTCCTCCAATATGGCGAACTACAACTTCTTTGATCACACCGGTCTGGATGGCAAAGAACCTGAAAACAGAGCGAACGATGCGGGTTACCCAGGTGGCTTTATTGGCGAGAATATTTCTGCTGGAAGAATCAATATTCACGATGTCATGGCGGGTTGGATGTCCAGTAAAGGGCATTGTGAAAACATCATGGGAGCCGGATACAAAGACGTCGGTGCTGCCATGGTTGAAAACAGCGATGCGACTTACCGTTTTTACTGGACTCAGGTGTTTGGGGCAAAACGATAACCCTTTGATTCAGACGCACATGGTGGCAAATAAGTAACTAGGTTACTAAAAGTTAACTGGTTGTTTTATTGATATTTCTTCTCTAAGTTACTTCGTAATCAGTACGAACTTTGACTTCAACCAGGAGAAAATATGGGACACTCAGTGAAACTTAAAGCGGGGGATAAATTCCCCGAGATTTCTGCAACTTTGCTAGACGGATCAGACGTTGTTCTTGGTCAGCCACAAGGAGACGCAACCTGGCAGGCGGTAATTGTTTATCGTGGAAAGCATTGCCCACTCTGTACCAAATATTTGAATGAAATTGAAAGCCACAAAAAAGCGTTTGAGGAACTTGGCATTGATATTCTCGCTGTGTCAGGCGATGCCAGACATCAGTTAGAAGCGCATCTGGAGCAGTTAGATGTCAGTTTCCCAATTGCTTACGGGTTAACAGAAGAACAGATGAAGGCTTTGGGTTTGTATATCTCTAAGCCACGTTCTGAGCAGGAAACAGACCATAACTTTGCCGAGCCGGGTTTGTTTGTTGTTAACGAGAATGGCGGGCTTCAGGTGGTCGATATTGCCAATAGCCCATTTGTACGACCAGAACTGGGAGCATTGACTCGCGGACTTGCCTGGATTCGTAACCCAGAAAACAATTACCCTATTCGCGGCACAGTGGATTACTAACCTAACATTGAATAACAAAGGCGACTTATGTGACTCATATATACCCAAGTCACCTCAAAATGCTTGGTTCAGCGAGAATTAACGGGCTTTCAGACAAGGCACTGATTTGAAGATCTAGTGGTTCTAAATCAAGAATCAGTAACGCAGTATGAAAGCCCGTTAAACTCGCCCTTGGGAGCCCATATTCTGTTCCATTTCATCGTCAAAGAACTTGGAAAGGACTCGTCATTCCGCTGCGTTCTTTTCCTTGAACTGAAACAGAATATGAGGCTCTGAATCCTGCACCTTGAGGTCACTTGGGTATAAGTCGCTTTTCTTTTAGGATCACTCTGTGACAGGAACAGGGTGGTTTTCAGCCCAGTTCTTCAGCTCTTCAAGAATTCTGAGCGCGGTTCTGCCAAACTCTGTAAGCTCATAGGTCACAGCAATGGGGCGTTCACTGATGACTTTACGAACTATCACTCCTTCGCTTTCCAGTTCTTTCAGGCGCTGATCAATGATCTTTTTGCTGGCACCGCTCAGCAGTCGAGCCAGATCGTTAAAACGTACCGGTTCATCTTTCAACTGATAGATGATCGATGCCTTCCATTTCCCGCTGAGTAAACGCATCCCTCTTTCTATCGGGCAAGGTCCGGTACAACGGTTAGTAACAGATTTCCTGCCTTTAGAATCAACAATTATTTTGCTTTCCATGGTGTACTCCGAATGCGTTTAGGCGAAAGATCAGGGTCAGAAACACTGATATTCATACTGAAATAACACAGAATGTGTTCAGAGTGATCGTTTATATCCCCACTTTAGAAGACGATCACTGGCTTTCTATTTATCTGTTTAACATTGACCGCTAAAAGAGGAAAATAATTGTCGGAATTTGAAGGGGTGAATGGAATGAATGCAGTAAAAGGAACAAAAGGGTATGAGTCGGGTGTTGACTTGTTTACTCACGCGAGCCTGAATCTGGAGTTTGAGGTGATTAACCGTGATTTTCTGCACTTTTTACCCTCTGCAGGTAGCTGCGTGTTAGATGCGGGTTGCGGAGTTGGGCAAAACGCTGCGGCTTTAGCGAAATTAGGGTATCAGGTGGTGGCTGTTGAGCCATTAAAAGAATTTCTGAATATTGCTAAAGCCGCCCATAATGAACACAACATAATCTGGATTGAAGGAAGCCTGCCTCGCCTTAAAGAGTTGCAAAATGCCTATCAATCCTTTGATTTTATTCTGTTGGATGGAGTCTGGCATCACCTGAATCGAGATGAACGCAGAACGTGTATCCAAAGACTTTCCGACCTCCTGAGCAAGGGAGGCGTGTGTGCCATTTCACTAAGAAATGGACCTGCGGGAATGGGGAAACATGTCTTCCCAACCTCAGATGAAGAGTTGCTTCAATACGCTGAAGAATTCGACCTTCAAGTGGTTCTCCATTTGCGGAATCAGCCCAGCAAGATACCGAATAAAACCGACGTTATCTGGAGCCGAATAGCTCTGAAAAAACGATCTTAAACAGTCTAATATTCGCAAAATTTACCGTCTCATTACCGTTATCCTCCTGCTGAGCTTCGCATGAAAATGTTGATTTATTGTTAATAAAATCATGAGATTATCTTGATGATCTTATTTGTGTAATATAAGTTGCATTTCAAATGCAACTTATATTAGTCTGAATAATAACCATTATCATAAAAGGTATAAAACATGACTCAACAAACACTAAACGATCAGATCATGACAGCGGTTCAGAACGCCATGGTTATCTCTAAAACCGATCTTGAAGGCAACATCACTTACGTGAACTCTCTATTCTGCGAATTGACGGGGTATGAGGAGCACGAACTTGTTGGTCAACCCCACAACATCGTACGTGTCGAGCAGGTGCCGAAGGCGGTTTACAAAGACATGTGGGACACAATCAAAGCTGGAAAAATCTGGACGGGCATTGTGCCTAACAAAGGGAAAAATGGCGGAATCTACGTCGTAGATACTTCTGTACAGCCAATTTTTAACGAAGAAGGAGAGATCACAGAGTACATCAGCGTAAGACGTGTGATTAACGATCTAATGGCAGATTTCGACGCCGTTGAATTTTCCAAAGAAGTGTACGACGAGTACTACGAGGGAGCGTAAGCCTATGCAGTCAGCCATTCAGAGCATGTATGTTGTGTATGGTTCTGTCTCCGGAAATGCCAAAGAGCTGGCGAGCCAGCTCTTTTCCGACAGCGAACTTGCGCAGCGCTTCGATATCACCTTAAAAGAACTGGATGAATTTGATCCTTCTTCCATCAATGAAAATACCTTCGTCGCTTTTATTACCAGTTCTTTTGGTGACGGAGAACCACCAGGTAATGCCGAGCTTTTCTGGCAGAAATTTCAGGAAATCACATCACCACTGACTTTCTCATTTGGTGTCTTTGGGCTGGGTGATACGGCTTACCCTAATTTCTGCGGATTCAGTAAGGGGTTAGATAACGCCTTGACTGCTTTGGGAGCTAAGCGATTAATCAACCGGGTCGATGCCGATCTCAACTATCCCCCACTATTTAAAACCTGGAAAAGCACGCTAAAATCCGTTCTGCTTGAGAACAACACCGACGCCGGGCTGTCATTGGATATTTCGGTAACGTCTTACGGGGAAGATTCTGCCTATCAAGCCCGTTTGCTTTCGGTTTCACAACTGACAGCCACATTTCCGTGTTTGTATCGGTTCACATTGAACATTGAAGGCAGTGGGATCCAGTATCAGCCAGGAGATATTGTTCATCTGGTTCCAACCAATCAGGCACCATTGCTCACCCCCTTTGCTGAATTTTTCTCAGTTCCTCTTTCAGAAGTGCAAGCCGCTTTGGCAAGTAAGGAAATCGCCAGAATCAGCAAAGCGACGCTGCGAAAACTGACCCAGAAATACCCGAACAACGACTTGAAAGCACTGTTAAAACACCGCAATAAAGCGGCGTTAACAGAGTATTTGAAACGTCATCAAATTATCGATCTCCTGCGAGATTTCTACCCTCCAGAAGCTGTAACGCTCGAAGAGTTGTCTTTGTGTCTTTCTGGCATTGAACCGAGGACCTATTCCATTGCATCCAGCCAGTTGGCAGATACCAATACTCTGGATATTTGTGTGCGAGAGGTGTGGAGCGATCCGGAAAATGCTGAGCCGAGGCCGGGTTGTGCTACGGCTTACCTTCACTCACTGGAAGTGGGAGATCAGGTGCCACTTTTTGTGAGATCTAACCCAAGCTTCCATTTCGATATGAATGTCCCGAGCGTACTTATCGCGACCGGCGCAGGCATCGCCCCCTTTATCGGATACCTTCAAGCCAGAGAACGCACCCAGCCAAATTCGCCGTGCATTCTGTTTTTTGGTGAAAAGTATCAGGACAAAGACTTTGCTTATAAAGACGAGATTGGTCGTTGGCTCAAGTCCGGTACATTACAAAACAGTTTTGTGGCGTTTTCCCGAGATAACGACTCGAAAGTGTACGTGCAAGATTCCGTAAACGAGCATCAGGATCTGGTGAATGATTTTATTGACCAAGGTGCTCATGTGTATGTTTGCGGGCGAAAGCAAAATCTCGCGACCGAAATTGAGCCTATGATGAATCGCTTGAGTGAGCAATCTTCAGATAACAGGCTCCAGACTTTAACCGAGGCAGAAAGGCTTCACCTCGATCTGTTTTAATCGGCTTCTTGATCGCCAAGGGACTGGCTTTCAAGTGAGTGACATAGAAGGAGTCAGATACGGCTTGATGAGTTGGTGAATGTTGACTTTTGCTCCAAGCCTGGACGCCAGCATATAGATCCCACCAATCTTTCTGTGAAGAAACAGCGCATCAGCAGGAGGAGTATGCCAATAGTCCTGTTCCATGCTTAACACAGTTCCCGCCTCCCGAATTCTCTGAGCCAATCCGCTGGCTTTGAAATCGTATTCTTCATCGACAAGCATGGGTTCGCACGCCAATTTCACTAACCCCAAAATTGCCTGACGTTGATGCGGCAAAATCGTCTGGCTGAAAAAGCCGATTTGCTCCAATGCCTGATTTAATCCTTGCTCGTCATTGTTAGTTACAGAAACAAATGCCTGACGATATCCCTCGCTGAATTCAGTGCTGTATTCCCGCGTGGCTCCGAAATCCAACAACCCGATTTGGTCAGACTGCTCAAGGTAAAGGTAGTTTGCGAAGTTAGGGTCGGTTTGAACCATACGCAGTTCAAAGAGTTCTCTAAACATCAAATCGATGAGGTTATGCAGAACCTTATTGCGTGTCTCTTGATCAAAGCTTTCAATCTGATCGATGGAAACACCCTCAATAAACGCCATTGTGAGCACAGAATCGGAAGACATTTCTTGGTAAATCTTTGGCACCACAAAAAACGGATGTTCTTGCAGAGCTTGATAATAGCGAGTAGCGAATTCCGCTTCACGTTGGTAATCCACTTCATCGTGAAGCTGCTTTTTGGCTTCTTCCAATAGCCCTTTGTAATCCACCGATTCAGGAAACAAGCCAACAACCTTCAACAGTGTGCCAACGTTATCGACATCACTGTCTATGCTTTTGCGCACGCCCGGGTACTGCACTTTAACCGCTAATTTGTCGCCATCGTCGCTGTATACTTGATGCACCTGACCGATGGACGCACTGGCAATCGGTTTGAAGTTGAAAGCCAGAAATTGGGTTTTCCACTCTTTTCCAAGGCTGTTTTCCAATACCTGATTGAGTTGTTTGGAAGGCAAAGGATCGGCACTGGAGCGAAGCCGCGCCAAAATGTTCGCCAACTCCGGTTCAAGCAAGTCCCCGGCATCCATCGAAAGCATCTGACCTAACTTCATCGCCGCACCACGCAGGTGCGCAAGCTGATCGGTCAGGCGACCAATATTTTGCGGCGTTAACAACAAGTCCTTGGCTTTGGGCTTATTTCCTTGGGCAAGCTGCTTAGTGCCTTCCGCCAACACATTGCCCGCCACACGGGCGGTCAGGGATGCAAACTTGCCAAATCTGGAAATACGGTGTGAAGGTAGGTTTCTTTCTCTCGAAGACATGAACACTCTCAGTCAGGGCGCGTGACCACTATATGATAATGCGCAAAAATACATTTAGTCGAATTATCAATACGATGGATTGTGCTGTTTAGGATCAGTTTATGGCTTCTATACTGAGCCGTGTTATCCGTTAGTCGCAATTTCAATGCAGTGGTCGAAGCTAGAGAGTAACAATCTCAAAGTGGGAACAATCGCCTAATATGAGCTGAAGTTTTGGCTTCAAACCCGTATTCTAAATAAAAGAGTTACGCTGGGGGGCGTATGAAAATAACAGGTGAGTGCTTTTGTGGTGCGATTAAATACAAAGTAGAAGGCAGACTTCATGATGCCCGATCCTGTCATTGTTCACGATGCCGCAAAGCGTTTAGCGCTCAGGCTTCAGCTTATGCTCTTGTCAAAGAAGGAGAGTTTGAGTGGGTGTGTGGTCAGGAAAAATTGACCTCATATGTCGGGGAGCACGGTTTTGGGCTTCAATTTTGCTCTGTATGTGGCTCAACCCTCGTTGGTGTCTTTCAAGGTCAAGTCCATGGCGTCACATTGGGCTGCGTTAACGGCGATCCTCAAATCCAGCTCAGCCGCCATATTTATGTGGATTCAAAAGCCTCGTGGGAGCTAATCGCAGATGGTGTCCCTCAGTACAAAGGCGCGCCACCAGAAAATATCTAGTTTCGCTGTATAACAGTGAGTGCCCTCTGTCTGATAAAAGCTGATGCTACATGTTCTCCACTTATTAAAGCGTTATGATTCTGCTCAATTTCTGTGTGGATACACCATGGTAATATTCTCTCTTTTGCATAGAAGTAAGAAATGAGTAATCAGCACTTTCAGGGAAAATACGAAGTCGAGTTAAAGTACCGCCTACCTTCAAAATCAGATTTTTTGAATACTCTTGGTTCCATTCCACATGAAGTTATGCTTCAGGATAATATTGAACGTGATTGGTATTTTGACAGCCCCGACAGAGCGTTAGAAGCCGACAATAAGAGCGTCTGTATTCGTACCATGGAACCTTCGGGCATCAAGTTATGGATAGTGAAAGGACCAGAACCAGATAGGTGTGAGGCCACAGATATCAACAATGCGTCTAATGCTCGGAGCATGTTGGAAACTATGGGTTATGAGGTGGTATTGAAGGCTACAAAAATCCGCAGCATCTATTTTGTTGGTGAATTCCATATCACAGTTGACTCGTTGGAAGGGCTGGGTGATTTTGCTGAATTTGCAATCATGACCGATGATGAATCCAAGCTCTCATCTTATAAGGCTGAACTGGAAGCGCTTGCCAGCAAATTTGGTTTAGATGACTCAGCACTGCAAACTCAGTCATACAAGCAGATGTTTGCACAACACGCGAAGCCACAAATTTAGCACCCCAGATCTATTTGTAATGACGGTTTTACTTAATGTTGCCAAGTTGGCGTTACCAGTGCGCGAATTTGGCTTGATTCAGCGTTTTTGCTTAACCATGTCGATAAACCTGTCGCGTATTCGATCTTCTTTGTCATCATTCCAAATTAAACCTACGTCCCAGCTTGTGTCTTGCTGTTTTATTTCAATCAACTGAACATTGTCTGGGCAGATCGTCTGAGCGCTTAATGGGATGATGGCAAAGCCTTGGTTTGCGGAGATAAGAGCCAGTAAAGTGAGAATATCACTAGCCTCTTGAGTCACTGTTAACGGGTGCTTGCTAGCCACCAAATAACGTTGGATCTGATTGAATAATCCCTGCCCTCGGGATGGTCTCAGTTGCAGGTAATTTACACCTGACAAAGAGCCTAAAATATCTTTTCTATCAATCTTCTGATTGGTATTTACCGCGACGGCCAGTTGATCAGAGTAGAGCCTCAGACCGTTAAGTGGTGAAGGTAGATTTTGTATTCGATTGAAACTCAGGTGGAGTTCTCCGCTTAGCAAAGCGTCGATCTGTTTTGAAGATGGCGTATCGTCTAATGTGATGTGTACCTTAGGGTACATTTGCTTAAATTGAGATATCCAGTCGGGTGCTTGGCGGTAGGTTGAAATACCAAAACCAATGTTCAGATGTCCCTGTTCGCCTTCAGCCACACACTTTGCCAATCGCTCAAAATCGCTGGACCTTTCCGTGAGTTGCTGAGCCTCGCTCAGAAGCGTGCTTCCTGCTTGGGTAAGTTGTGCGCCGTTTCGCCCTCTTTCAAACAGCTCAACCCCTATTTGGCTCTCCAGCCGCTTTATCTTTTTAGTTAAAGCCGACTGAGTAATAAAAAGGTGCTCGGCAGCCAGAGTGTAATTGCTGTCTTTAGCGAGCTGACAAAATGCGCGCAGTAGATCGATATCCATTCCAAACGCTCATTGAACTGAGATTATTCTTCATTATACGGAATGAATTAGAATTTCTAAACTGGTGAAAATCCAATCAGAGAAAGAGGTTTCTATGAAAGATGTTCGAGTGGCGTCGGTTCAGTTTCATCATCAAGCCAGTGACAAGCATTACAATTTATCGGTCATGGATTCATTTGTGTGTAAAGCGGCAGAGGCGGGTGTCGAACTTATTGTTTTTCCTGAAACGTGTATTACCGGGTACTGGCATGTGTCTAAACTGTCGGAGGAAGAAATTAGAGCACTGGCAGAGCCTGTTCCAAATGGAGCGTCAAGTCAGCACCTGATTAAACAGGCGAAAAAATACAATATGAGTATTGGGGCGGGTTTGATTGAGCTGGCAGAAGATGGCAAGTTGTACAATTCTTATGTGCTTGCCATGCCCGATGGAAGAATAAAGAAACATCGAAAACTGCATACTTTTGTCAGCCAATATTTGAGTAGCGGCGACCGCTACACGGTTTTTGATACGCCACATGGCTGTCGGGTCGGGATTTTGATTTGCTGGGACAATAACCTGGTTGAGAATGCTCGTATCACGGCACTGAAAGGCGCGGACATTCTTATTGCCCCTCATCAGACTGGCGGATGCAACTCGCGAAGCCCGGAAGCTATGGGGTTGATTGACCCTGCGCTCTGGCACAACCGAAAACAAGAACCGGAAGCACTTCGCTCTGAAATGCAGGGAAAGAAAGGGCGAAAATGGCTTATGCGGTGGTTACCTTCCCGAGCGCACGACAATGGTATGTTTTTGATTTTCAGTAATGGAGTCGGGCTGGATTCCGGTGAAGTGCGCACAGGTAACGCTATGATCCTCGACCCTTACGGTGAGGTGCTTATGGAAACAGACAGCATTAACGATGCCATGATTGTTGCCGACCTCAAAGCAGAACAACGAGAAACCAGTACAGGAAAAAGATGGATTGAGGGACGGCGACCAGAGCTGTATCAGTCACTCATTGATGAAGTGGAACAGCCGCAAACGCCAAGACAAGTGCGGCTTGGTGTAGATTGAGCAACAGCCGTACAGCAGAAATCCTACAAACCATAATTGAATGAATAGGTTAAGAGCCGCGTATGCGGCTCTTACAAATCAACCTACGGTTTAGTGGATTGCCAGTGAATGATCTTTCCATTACTCAGTTTTGCCAGAATCGACCGCGGCTTAACAGTGGCTCCATCAGATTGAAATGGTTGACCGGAAAAGTTTGCAATGATGGTACTGCCATCACCAAAGGTGGTTTTTTGCACGTCCCCTTGGGTATTTAGCCATGTGAAATCCACCAAGGGTTGATCCCAAACCTGTTCGTGAATCGGTTGGAAGGCGCTTTGATAATGCTTTAGCGCTTGGATTCGTTTGCCTGATACCGATGAAGCTTCGTCTCGGGTCAGGTGCACCATCGGCGGCGTGTTATAGAGCATGGCAGTCAGATCCCGATTCGCCTGCACATCAGAAAATTTCAGGCTGCCCGTGTGCCAGTGGTGATTGTTGATCACTTCATCATGAAACACAGTTTGGTAGAGCGGCACTCGATATTGAGGGTCAAACAACAGCGATTTGAACGGCGCTTTCACCTTAGCAGTTTTAAAGAAAAACTCGGGCTTATGATCAGGATACCATCGACCCAGATAATACGGAGACTGTCGGTTTTTGTGCATGTCTTGGTCGCGCCAGCCAAAACCAATGGATTCCAACCCATGAGCAAAGGCGACACCTTGAGTGGTTAAGCTGTTGCCGCTCTCAGAACCCAGCACAATATTCTGGTCAGAAATCCAAGCCATTCTCCGGTTAAAGCTGCTTAGCATGTGAGTTTCGCTGGTGTTGTCTCGGTAGTCTTCTCGCGCCATTGCGGTGGCATCCACATCCAGAAACAGGCTATTGAAGCGTCCAAACTTGATGATGTCGGCGATACGTTTTTGAACATACTCCAGATGGCAATTGGGGTTTAGGTAATACCCGTTGTCTCGGAAGCCTTTTTTCTTGTCACCGTTTGCCAGTTCAATCGCGCATTCTTTTCTCATCTCATTAGGAAGCAAAGCGGTTAGCCAGCCGTCGTTTACCCCAGCAGGAATCGCCGTGTTGTAGGAATCATAGGTTCCGACCAAATAGCCAGCGTGTTTGGCTTGCTCAACAATCTGTGACTGATAAAAGGCAGGCATCCAGTTATCAAAACCTAACCAAAGTTTATTGAGCCCAGCTTTCCTGAAAGTTTTCAGCATATCGTCCGACAAAGCTTGCCCCCATTTTTCAGGTGAAATTAGGTAACGCGCAGCGTTGGTCTTCAGCCAAACCTTCCTCTGTTGAGCAGCCTGATATTGGCGCTCAATGGTGTTGTCTGCCAGTGTCGGGAAAGGCGTATCAAATCTCTTTTTTAAGGACGATTCCAAGGCATCCAAAAGTAACTGTTTGTGGTATTGGCTGAACCAGTCTTTACCTTGCTTGAGCGAGGACAGGGCTTTGACATCATCTTTGGAAATCTCAAGCCCAGATTGCGTTAAATACCACTTTTTCAAGCCCCACCAGTCGGTTACGTCTCCCACACTCAATAATCCAGTCCCAAACAGATAGACATGGCTTGCACCAATCAATTTCGCGATGTCTGGGTTACGCTTTTGCTTTTCAATTAAAGGCTCTGCCATGCCATTATCTAGGCGCCATTGTCTGTATTGTTTAGCGCCATCCAACGGATTGTCGCCCAAAGTGATTTGGATTTTGAACGAGGCAGGCTGGCTGAGAACGGTAAACTGGTGCGAAGCACTCATGTCCAAACGTGGGGTGGCATTGGAAAACTCCAGCCGATTGTTGGTTGGCGTGACGAGTTGATAGCTCACAAATTGCCTGCCCTGCTGCAATGTCCAAAATGGCATTTTGAGGTCTTGTGTGGTGTTCGAGCCCGAATAGCTGTTGGTCAGAAACTTTGCCCAAGTCTTATTTTGAATAGGCACTCTCATTCCTTCGCTGAAAGGCAGAAACAAGGTATCGCTTTGCTTTTCAGGCAGGTTGAACCATTCCAGTGAAGTGGGTTGATTACGCTTAATGGGCTTGAGGTGCGATGCCGAAAACGCGAAAGTTAACACGCCATTGTTGAGCTGAGCAGTGACTTTAATACCGCTGGGTTGCAATACCCAACTGGCGGTTTGGTTAACATTCACTTGAACATCTGAAGCGGTCTGCTGTTGCTTGTTAACTTTAATCGCTGACGAATTTACCTCCAGCCCATTCCAGTCAATGTTCAGATTTTCTGGGTGAATAGTGATGTGGTTGCTCTGTTCTTTAAGGGTGATCGGGTTTGCCAAAACAGCGGACGCAAGCAATGCCAAAGGCGAAACAACCAAAAGGCGAGGGAGTGAGATGAACATAAAGGTCTCTCCAAATTGAATGAGCCTCTATTTCATCGAACGTCTAAGCTCCGATTGTCACCTATTTGTCTCTATTTTCACTTGGCAGGTTCTGGTGTGTATGGAATCGACATTCGGTGGACATAATCGATCGCAATATCATTTTGGTATTCACGCACTTTGACCGACGCACTCAAATATTCAGCCCCTTCACTTTCATGGTGAGGACTTGGAATGTCAGCAATCTTATCACTGATGGGGATGGCTCGACCAAGCTGCTGGTATTGGCTATCAAACCACTGCCAACTGGCAAAAGCATTGGCGCAATTACTCGGCGTTTCAGGCATGGTGAGCGCTAACTTTGGCTTAGCTTTATTGCTCAATGCCAGCCATGGATTGTCGTTACTCAATGAGATGATTAAGGGGTAAGACACACTCCCAAGCACTAGCTGATAGACACCTGACGGAGGCGTGATGAGCATCTCTTGCGATTCCCGTTCTTGATACCCTTCCTTTGTGAGCAGTTTGCCCTCTATCAATCGTTTTCCATTAGGAGAAATGACAGAAAAAGGGATACTTGTCTTGATCTGTTCTGCTGATACTTTGATTTGGAAGCCTGCAGAGGTCTGCCCCAGTCGGCGAATAAAATGAATCTTAATCGGTTCGAGGACAGGTCTTTCGGAAAGATCTAAGCCGCATCGGGTCTGATTTAAGATTTCCTGTTTGACTGGCAGCCAATACTGGCTTTCTAGCGCCTTATCACCCAATGCCAGATGCAATTCTTGCCATGCCCGCTCGGGATGACCTTCGATGAGTGCCTGATAGGTATCTTGTAGAGGCGTATTGGCAAACCACTCAGCGTTGCAGGCAGAGGACGTTAATGCAGCCAGCAGTATTAAATGGGCTTTCATTCTGCCTCCTTTATCAGCCGATAACCGACACCTCGGTGAGTTTCGACGTTTAGCACTGGCAGTTTCTGCCTCAATCGCAAAATATGGTTGTCGACAGTGCGGGTACTTGGAAAGGCTTGATACCCCCAGATTTTGTTGAGCAGTTCATCACGGTGAAACACTCTCCCCTGATTTTGCACCAACAGCACAAGTAACTGGAACTCTTTGGGCTTAAGGATGATTTCCTGCTCATTAAAGAAAGCGAGTCGTTCGGCAAGTTGAATTCGAACACCTGAATACGTCAAAACACTGCCTCCAATTGGGCGCAGTTGAGTCACCACTCGTGCCAGCAATTCTTCATTCGAAAATGGCTTGGTCATGTAGTCTTTTGCGCCCGCCATTAGCCCTTCAATTTTTTGGTCTACCTCTATTTTCGCAGTCAGAACTATGACAGGAACGGCTTTGAGCATCAGCCAGTGAGGTAAGTGCTGCAAGCTGTCTCCATCGCTAAGCTGACGATCAAGGATGACCAGAACCGCCTGAAACCACTGTTTTTTCGCTTCGGCTGAGTTTTGCGCCCACAAGCAGTGATAACCATGGGATTGAAAAAAGGAGACCAACCCTTCCCCTAATAGTTTGTCGTCTTCAATCAGCAGTAGGGTGTTCATAAGGTATTTCCAAAATACAACGAGTAGGGCGGCGAAGAATGGTGAGTGTTCCACCGTGCTTTTTCATTAATTGTTCAACAATGCTTAAACCAATGCCCATGTTTTCCTTGGTTTTACGATGTTTGAATTTCGCGAACAGGCTTTGTATTAGTAAAGGGAATGTCCCCTCATCGCGTACTTCAATAATGAGTGTGCTCCTGATTTGGGCGAGCACCTGAACTTTTCCTTTGCCGTGTTGTTTGGCATTTTTAATCAGGTTATCTAAACAGATGGATAGCCAATAAAAGGGCAAAGTGAGCTCGGTGTCTTGTTCAAGTTGGAACGGCACGTCGTGCTTTTCGCAGATATGGCTTAGCCATTCTTCAACTGAAGCGGATTGTGTCGAGCTGGCGGTTTCCTGGCTGAGATACGCGCGGCTATTTTCGGTCAGCTGGGACAAACGCTGAAAATCAGACATCAGTCGCCAAACCGCAGATTGCGCATGCTGGGAAAGGTTGTCGTAGTCGTCTCGGAACATTTCTACCGTGAGCCCAAGGCTGGTGATAGGCGTGCGAAGCTCGTGGGTCAGCAGTTGCATCACAAAGCGTTTCTCTCGGTTTTGCTGACGAATGATATAGCCACTTCTTAGCATCAATAGGCTCAGAATGATAAGCGTACCGATAGCGACCACTTTTATCGCAGACTGAAACACCGAGGGGCTGTCGTTAATGCAAAGGTTGCTGTAACGAAGCGCGCATTGATTGCCTTTTGTCTCTAATGTCAGTTTTAGCTGTCTGGCAATGGGCTGCCAAACCACAGGTGAGACCGCTTTCCACCCTTGTTCGCTATTGAGCCACAATGTATCGCCTTCCTGCCATGCGCGGTACCCAGACAACAAAGCTTCCCGACCGGATTGCGAAAGAGGAGCCAAAACGTCAAAGAGCGGATGATCAGGATTGGCAAGGGTAAAGAAAGGCGTAAGCTCAGTTTTGGACTGCGGGTAAAGCTCTGCATATCGATCGGCAAAACTACCACCCGCCGGGTGAAGAAGAGTGTGCGACTGAAACCACTCAACATCGAGTATCGTTTCCCGACACAATGCCAGTTCAAATTCGATGGCATCGGCAATCACAGGGTTATCCGACTCAGCAGGCTGGCAGTGCTTACGTACAGACGAGACCAGCGCCAATTCCTGCCAACTAAACGCATCAAAATCCGGATATTGCGCCGCTTCTAATAGCAATTCATTGGGATACTGATTTAAAGACTGCTGAGACACCACCAAAGACGCATTTTGCCAGGCTTGCTGATAGAAGTTCTGCCATTTGTCTTGAATACCTTCAGCCCACGAAGAAGCCGATAGGCAAAGCGCAGCAGTGAAAAGCAAATAGCGGTATGGCATTAAAAATGTCTCAAAGAAAAGGCTACTCCAAATTCTAGAGCGATTTTCCCTTCGTTTGTAACCTATATGTCAACAATGGAGATATTGAATAGCGTTGATTGTAACTAAGTCAGCCACTCCATTTCAGAGTGGCTATGGAAGGCGCCCTCAAATATCTAGCGTTTTGAAATACTTAATGTCTGGTGCACAGGCTAGAAAAGATTGAAGCTGAGCTAACACCCCATTCTCTGAAATAAAGGCGATGTAGGATTGATGATGTTCCACACTTGCCCACTCTTCATCTAGCAGCATTTCGCCAGATGCGTCATCGAACAACACGGTGACTTTTCTGTTGCCTTTAAACCCACGAACATTGGGTAAGTTCGCTTCTAAAAATGGGCGTAGTTCCGCAAATTGATTGGCTTTTACCTTGCAGTTCAAAGTGACACGAATACTCATAGTGTTTTCCTCATGGTTGGTATCTTGAGAAAAATTTTATGGGTTTCGCTGGTGGTCACTACTTACAAACTGTCAAAAATACCGAAAGTCGGTCACTGCTCGCTATCTATTTGCTTGGGTGTGATCCCGTAGCGATTTTTAAAGGCTTTGATAAAGTTAGACACATTCAAATACCCGACATCCACTGCCACATCGGTAACACTCAGGCGTTGAGTTTCCAGCAAGGTTTTGGCGAGAGAGAGCCTTTTATCACGTAGCCATTTTTGAGGGGACGTGCCATACGCCATCTTGAAATCGCGATTAAAAGTAGACAGGCTTCTGCCAGAGAGATTAGCTAAGTCTGCAACCTTCAGTTTGAGAACGTCTTGATTGTCGAGCAGCCGATGCAGATTACGTTTAGGCGAGTCCGTGTTGCTCGCAGACAGCAGTGACGTTAATGAGCCACTTCCGTCTTTCCACTCAATAAGGTGCAACAGTTCCAGAAGCTTTAGCTGAATATAGGCAGGGTTATCGATGTCTTTCTGAAAGGAAGTGAAGAACGTCTCTAGCTCAGGCACATTCGGCAGTATTAAAGAGTCTTGCGATGGTAAAGAAGCTTGGCTCGGTTTTGATTGGCTCAAGAATTGGCGAATGATGGTGTCAGAGAAAAACACCAGATACGCTTTCAAATCTTCCGTTTCTTTGACGTAATCGGAATGCAGGTTGATGCCTCTTGGCAGAAAAATAGCCGAGCCAGCCTGCAAATCTGTCGTTCTGTTGTCGCTGTTGGTTAGGGTTTCACGACCACTCTGAATACAAATAAGGCAAGGGATGTTGGTGTAAAACTCAACGTTCAACAGATCATCCGCCAGTTGTTTATAGAAAATCTGCGCGTCTTGATACCGACAAATACAGCGAATATCTTCCATGCCGGCTAAGGCATCGGGAATCACCAGAATATTCGATTGGCAAAACTCCGCAGTATTCATGTTTCCCCCTAGGATATTCAAAGTGTTAGCAACGCTTATCCTGCGCTCGGTAAGCATCCAGATTTTTGTCTTTGTCGTCTTCGAAAAAATGCTCTGTCAATGTCATTTCTTGAATGCGATCGAGGCGAAAATGACGAAAATCTTCACGTTTCTCGCACCAGCTCGCGAGTAGCCAGACCGGGCTAAAGAATATTAGCGCTAACGGACGAATCGCTCGGGTTGAAGCTTGTTTCTTGTCATCGACGTATTCGATTTCAAGTTTACGTCGTACACGAATGGATTCACGAATATCAGAAAAGCTCACTGTCCACGGAATCATGTTTTCGCTTGGCATCGAGTAGGTGGTGATTTGCTGAAACTCGCCTTGCATGTCAGCAGGCAGCACTGCTTGAATTTTTTCTAGTGCATTAATGGCTTTGAGCGCAAAAGGGTCGTCTGTCCATTGTCTGACCATGCTTATGCCTAAGCCTAGCGCTTCTAATTCTTCGGAATCGAAGGTGACAGGTGGAAGGTAGTATTTTTTATCGATGATATAGCCCACGCCCGCTTCTCCTGATATCGGCGCACCAGAATCGACGAGATCCTGTATGTCCCGATACACAGTACGGGTGCAAATCTGAAATTCCTCGGCAATCTGTTTTGCTGTGACTGCTCTTCTCCGGCTACGTAAAAAGTGCACAATCTTGATTAATCGGTCTGCTCGCCTCATTTTTACTTCCTTGCTCTGCTCAATAATTGCATCTTAATTCAAGACTGCTGACACCATGTTGTCAGTAGGGTGTCGGTATGCTCATTATTCACTTAATGGAAAGGGAATATAAGAGATGAAACGCACACAAGTAAACCCGTGGACATGGTCGCTACCACTTGGCTACAACCAGGGAGAGGTGATTGAAGGGGCGACAAGGCAATTGACCTGTGCAGGTCAAACGTCTGTGGACGGTGAAGGTAATCCTCAGCATGTGGGGGATATGCGAGGTCAGATCACGCTGGCATTGAGCAATCTGGAAGCCATTCTGAATGCGGCTGATATGCAGCTTTCCAACATTACTCAATTGCGAATTTACACCACGGACGTGGATGAAGCCATGAAGCACTTTGACGTGTTAGGCGCGAAAATGGGACCCGCGAATGCCATGCCACCAATGACTTTACTGGGAGTGACTCGTTTGGCATTGCCGCCATTGATGTTTGAAATTGAAGCTGTTGCGGCAGCTTGATGGTTTAAGGGCGAGTGGCGTTGATCCGCTCGCCCGTCCGGGTTTATCAGAAGGGGTTGATAAGGTCGCTATCAAATCGCAAACCTTTCAACTCATTGTTATCACAGAGCTGTTTTAAGTGCTCATTGGCAAACAGTTTACTGGCACCCTGCAATTTAGACTTAAATACTGCTTTGAACCTAACATCTGGTTCATGAAACTCCAGCGTTTTAAGACCTGACGGATAGCCGTCTTCATATTTCATTTCGGTTTTACTCGGGTCTTCCAGTCCAAAACTTTGGCAATGAAAAACAAAATGCGATGAGCCATTGACTAGGATAGGGAGAAATTCGCCAACATTTTCTAGTAACTCTTTTGTGACGTCATAAGCTTTTTCGTTCAGCAGTAAGAAATTGATGTCCCAGGTCGTGATATCGGGGAAAGGCTTCGATAGATCACTCTCAAATTCAGAACTCACATTTTTCCAAACAGTCTTTAAGCTTTCTTGGGTATCAGGCAGATCCAGAAGGAAATCAACAAGGTTCTCGTCCCCAAGCTGACTGGCAAGCTGCATCATATCCAACTCGAACAAATTGTAGTTTTCATGATCGGCTTTTAGCTGATAAACACTCATGCGTTAGGACTCCAGTTTTTATCTTTTTTCTCAAGTATCTTGTCAGGGTGACTACCTGATTTTATTTCTCTTTTTATGGTTTTCAGTTTACCAATAAAAACAGCTTCATTCCTTCTTACATGCGCTAGATTTTCAGAAATCCAAGTTTCATAATTGTAAGTGTGAATCCTTGAGTGTGGCGGAGCTTTAGGTGTTGTAAAATGACCTTTGAACGCACTAGACCTTGGAAGCCAGACCCCATTAATTGGATCATTGATTCCTATCCCATAGCGATGCATTTGTAATCTCACACGCATCATCCTAGATTTGCCGTTACCCATAATAATGTGGTGGGGGTGGTGATTATTGCTAGGTTTTGGTTCTCCTACTGCATATAGAAAGTTCGAAAGATTGTCTGTCGGGTGATGTGCTTCTTTGGATAGTTCTACAGTACTTTTATCCTTATTATCTGTTCTGTATTTCTCCAGTTGAGATTGAAGTGAGCTTTGGGTGGAGATTCGAATCATTTCCCGGTCTAAGTGAGCGATATCTTCCTTAATCTGATCAAGGTCTTTACCTTTAGCATTTGGGTTAGCATCTAGCTTATTTTTGACTCTCAAAGCATCTTTCTGAAATCTGTGAATGGCGAGCTCTAAAGGAGTTGGGTTACTTGGTCTGCTTGGTAATTTGGCAATTGGATTCTTGCCTCCAAAAGTAGATTTTGACATGACAATCCTAACTGTACTAATTTGAAACCAGTAATTATGTTTAGATATGCACCAAGTGTCTTTTCTTTTCTAAAATCACATCTTTCTAATTGAATATAGCCATCATTTAAATGTAAGTAATTCAACTGTAAATTACATTTTTAGCCACCTTTCAAAGGTTACATTGGAAGTGAAGGTCGGCAGCATTGCTGTTATGTTGAACTTTACTTATTGAATTAGATGCTTTGCGTCAAAGTCTTACACTCCCCTAGACCAGGGTTTCACCTTCTTCCGGTATTCAAGTGGCGTGACTTGCTTGTACTGCTTAAATTGCCGATTGAAGTTGGCTTGATTCTCATAGCCTACTTTCTCCATCACGATCCGTATGGGTAAGTCAGTATTCATCAATAATCCACAGGCGACATTTAAGCGAATCTTTTTCAGGTGCTGAGAAAAGCTTTCATTGTAATGTTTCTGGAACAGCCGCCTCACGCTGCTTTCGCTGGTGTAGAGGTGATCTGCGAGAGCCTTGAGCGTAATGGGGTGATGATAGTTTGCCAGCAGGTAAGATTCGGTCTTTCTTAGCTTGTCTGCAAATTTATCATCCTGATCGGGTTCATTTTCTGGGGTGGGCAATAAAAGTTGTATGTTCTTATCTGCCAGTAAAGCTTCAAACACTTTTATCAACGCAATCAACTGATTGATCGGTTTCTTACTTTCTAGTTCAGTCAATATAAGCGTGGCTTGTTCTGCCGTATCTGGTGAAAACACAATTCCCTTCTGTGAGGCAGCAAGCAAGTGCTTCAAGGGCATGAACTCATGACAATTGGCAATAAGGTGATCTACCCACTCTTTCTTGAACCAAATCGCATGAGTTTCACATCGATCATTTCCGCTCTCATCGGAAGAATAAACAGCATGAGGAATGTTAGGGGCCAGCATTATCATGTGATTGTGATACACCTCGCTGTTGTGGTGATCCACAAAACACTGACCCGAAAAGTGCCGATGGATGGCGATTTCATATTCCTCATGTCGGTGCCAGCCATAACTTTTGCAAGGCTCGACAATTTTCTTGTATCGCCATGACAAGCCTATTCTTTGAGGTACGCGTTCAAGGTGACCTTTCATACCGCATCCAATGAAGTTCATCTGTAGTCACGTTTTATATTAATGAAAACCGATTCGAAATTTGTAAATTTCGAGTGAAACTGAGCAGAAAGTATTGCTAGTCGGTAGATGAGTACTCTTTTGAAAAAGCTCGAAAAATATACTGAAAGAGCGTTTTATAAGGAGCAGTACTATGGCGTCTTTCAGAGCAGAATTGAAAAATATGATAGCAAGAACTCGTCGTGATTGGTTGGGTCTTCTTGTGTATGGCTATCACATTAAAAGCGAGCAAAATTGGCGAATGTTTGGATACCAGTCTGACGAAGAATACAAAGAAGATCTTCGAAAGAGTCTTGAAAAAAATCCTATGTATTAGGGTCTGTTGACCTTTCGAGATGATTTTTGCAGCCATTTGTGGGTTCTTTATACAAGGCAGCGCTTATTCGGTGTAGTCGCTCTACATCAATAAGCGGTAACACAGTAGAAAGGAGCCACAAATGCTGCCCGAAGGGTTCAACTAGGCGTCCCCGGTCTATACCCTTTACTCTTTGTTGCAAGGTATTTGCTTAGAACGACTAAGCTAAAGACCTTGCGCCGCGATTAAAATACATAGAACTCGAACAAAATTTAACCGCGAAAGGTCAACAGACCCTAGGTGAATTAGACTTCTTTCTTATGTTCAGTTAATTCACACAGGAGTACAATCCCGCTTTACCCACTCAGAATAAGGAATTTGAATGTTCGGCATCGAAAACTTTTGGCTATTTGTTGTTTCAGGGATTGCGCTTAACCTGATTCCCGGTCCGGATTCGTTATATGTCATGGGCAGAAGTGCTACTCAAGGAATGAAAGCCGGGGTGGTAGCTGGCGCAGGTATCGGGACGGGTACGCTGTTCCACATATTTGCGGCGGCGTTTGGGCTTTCGGCTCTGCTGGCAACCTCTGCCATGGCGTTTACCGTGGTCAAAATTATTGGTGGGTTGTACTTGCTTTACATGGCAGCCACTATGCTGCTCTCCAAGTCATCTTCTTCCGAATCTGGCGAAAAAGTAGAACTTAAAAAAGCACCGTTAAAAAGCATTTTTCTTCAAGGTTTTCTCACCAACGTACTCAACCCGAAAGTTGCCCTTTTCTTCCTCGCTTTTGTTCCTCAGTTTATTTCGGCGGAAAGTGACAGCAAGGCTCTGGCATTCTTAATTCTAGGCGTAGTGTTTAATTTCAATGGCATGTTGTGGCTGCTGTTTTTATCCTGGACTTCTGCCAAAGTCAGCACCAAGGTTCAACAGAGTGAAACCATTGTTCGCTGGACAAAACGCGCCGCTGGCACCTTATTTGGGTACTTTGGTATTAAGTTGATGCTCACGTCGAATGCCAGCTAACTTAAGGCTGCAACCAGGGTTGTTTGCGAGCTACAGTCAGGCGTTAGAAGCAAACAACCATCGCCACCACGCAATTCAGCTCACTATCCCAGACGGTGATGCTGAACTTATCACTGAAAGTGCTACTATCCGTGGCGCTTCTTTATTAGCGCCTAATGTTCCTCATCAATTAGAACTGGAAGCCGGATGGGTCTGGCTGATCGAACCGGAGTCCACGTTAGGGGAAGTCTTACTTCGCCTTCTTGATAGCGAAACCTGCATTTCGCTCGGTGACTTGCCCTGCCATACCAACATAGACCAACAATTTGTCTTGGTATCCGACTGGCTTGAGCGGCAATCATTGCCATTCGATATGTCTCACCTGAATACGAAAGCAGAATATGTTCAGCTTGATAACCGAATACTCAAGTTACTGGAGAGGCTGAATCAGTGTTTTGGGCAAGTATGCGTTAAGCCGGATCACTGGCGAGCGAGTGATATTGCACAAGACCTGACGATTTCCGAAAGCCGCTTCCTTCATTTGTTCAAAGAGAATATGGGCATAGCGTGGCGTCCTTATTTGCTCTGGCGTCGTCTGCTTTGTGCCATTGGGATGTTGAAATCAGGTAAGAGTGCCACAGAATCGGCGTATATGTCGGGGTTCGCCGACAGTGCTCATCTAAGCCGAACGTTCAAACAGCATTTTGGGCTTACCATTCGCGAAGCGATCAAACTTTTAGAACCGTCATAGCCAGTTTATTCAATTTCTTCTGTCGATGATTTCGTAACCTGAAGCCATCAAATCGCAGGAGGCAATATGAATAACGATTTCACCCAATATCTTGAACCCACCACCATGGTGGATTTTAACCACCCTACTATTCAAAAACTGATTGAAGAAAAAGGCTGGCGAACTCTTTCTCCCTTCAACGCCATCAAGTCTATCTACAATTTTGTGCGCGACGATATCACCTTTGGATACAACCTGGACGACACTCTTCCCGCCAGCCAAGTACTTAAAGACGGTTACGGACAATGCAATACCAAAGGAACGCTACTGATGGCGTTACTAAGAGGGGTTGGCGTCCATGCTCGGTTTCACGGATTTACCATCTACAACCAACTGCAAAAAGGTGCGATCCCAAGTTACATTTTCCCCATTGCTCCTGAGCGAATCATACATAGCTGGGTCGAAGTCTGGTTTGATAATCAATGGCTGGAAGTTGAGGGATACATCATTGATCAAGCCTATCTCTCTCAGGTGCAAATACGCTTTAAAGACCAGTGCGATGAGTTCAGCGCTTATGGAATAGCAACGCCGTGTCTGAAAAATCCGGCAATCGAATGGAATGGCAACAACACCTATATCCAGAAAGAGGGCATCGCGGACGACTTTGGGGTTTATACGCATCCTGATACCTTCTATGCCGAATACGGCAGTAACCTGACTGGCATCAAACGGGTTTTGTTTCGGTATGTTCTCCGCCACCTTATGAATCGCAATGTGAACCGTATCCGCACACGGGGATTGCGCACTAATTTGGGGTTATTTGCTCAGAGATAGTGCACCTGCTTCAAGTGCCAATTTGTTAACTCATTAAATAATAAGAGATTTAAATGTTGGCTTGAACTTTGCTGTTATCTGTATGCCTCGCATCACCGTATGGAAGCGACCCGATGTGAGGTACTTGGGTTTCAAATATTACGCAACGTCACAGGCAATGGCGCCTTTCCAGCTTCGGCTGGTTGGGCGCATTTTTTTGCCAGATAAGAAGAAACTAAAGAAGTAACCAAGGGAAGCAGCATGTCGAAATGTGAAATTCAGTCTACCTGCCCATATTGCGGGGTTGGGTGTGGTGTCAAAGTGACTCAAAGCGAGATTAAAGGCGACGAGTCACACCTAGCAAATAAAGGGGCGTTGTGCGTAAAAGGCGCAGCCCTGAAAGAAAGCCTGAATATGCCTTCACGGCTTTTATACCCGAGGGTTGGCGGGGAAACTGTTTCCTGGCATGAGGCGGTTGATTCCATTTCTCAAAAGCTATTTGAAACCATAAATAAATACGGACCAGATTCGGTTGCGATGTACGTGTCCGGTCAGATACTTACAGAAGATTATTACGTTGCCAACAAACTCATGAAAGGGTACGTGGGCAGCGCCAACATAGATACCAACTCCAGACTTTGTATGTCTTCAGCGGTGGCGGCGCACATTCGAGCTTTCGGGGAAGATGTCGTGCCCGTCAATTACGACGACTTGCTGAAAACCGATTTAATCGTGATAACTGGAGCGAATACCGCCTGGACGCACCCCGTTATTTTTCGTCAAATCCAGCAAGCCAGAGAGCAAAACCCCCACTTGAGGCTGGTGGTGCTCGATCCAAGAAAAACCGTGACCGCAGAACAAGCGGATCTTCACTTAGCGTTAGATAACGATGGCGACATCACGCTGTATAACGGGTTGATGCGATTCTGTTTAGACAACGGTCATATCGACTCAGAGTTTATCGAGTCCAGTACCAACGGGTTTGATGGGTTGTCTGAACACCTGATGCAGCCAGAATACGAGCTTCTAAATGTCGCACAGACACTGTGTCTGGATGTCGGACCGCTTCGTACTTTTTATCAATGGTTTGCCTTGTCACCGACTGCGATTACGGTGTTTTGTCAGGGCATCAACCAGTCAGAGCAAGGCGTCGATAAAGCCAACAGCATCATCAACGCCCATTTGCTCACGGGAAAAATCGGAAAAACGGGCAGTGGACCGTTTTCAATCACGGGTCAGCCAAATGCCATGGGGGGAAGAGAAGTAGGAGGTCTGGCAAACATGCTGGCGGTGCACAGAGGGTTCGATGAAGCCGCGGTAAACGCCGTGGAAGCGTTTTGGCAAGCGCCCAATATGGCAACCAAACCGGGATTGAAAGCGGTCGACTTGTTCGATGCGGTTGAAAAAGGGAACGTCAAAGTCATCTGGATTATGGCGACCAACCCTGTAGTGTCGATGCCAGATGCCGACAAAGTGCGTCGGGCACTCACTCAATGCGACATGGTGATCGTGTCAGACATTACCGCCGACAGCGACATTGCCCACTATGCCAATGTCTTACTGCCCGCAGCAGGTTGGGGTGAGAAGCAAGGTATGGTGACCAATTCTGAGCGCTGCATTTCAAGGCAAAGACGTTTCATTTCGCCACCGGGTGAAGCCAAACCAGATTGGGAAACCGTATCCGCTGTTGGCAGAGCGCTTTGCGAGAAAATGGGCGTAGACAGCGGATTCGATTTTGAAACCGAAGCCGATGTGTTTCGTGAGTACGCTCGGATGACTGGCATCAATCGAGACACTTCATTGCTTTTGAACTTATCAGAGCTAATGGACATGACCGATGAAGAATATCAGTCATGGGCGCCAGCCCGATGGCCGTTAGGAGAAAGTGAAGCACCCTATCGAGATGGTCGCTTTAGCACGGCAGATGGCAGGGCGAACTTCCTTGTTACCGAAGTTAAGGTTACCAAGGAAAAAACAGCCAAAGAGCAGGAAGTCATCTGGTGGCTGAATACTGGCAGACATCGCGATCAATGGCACACCATGACCCGTACTGGTCACATTGAGCACCTGTCTGAGTTAGATCCGGAACCGACTTTATATCTCAATCCATTAAGCGGGCAAATGCTGGGAATGAGCGAAGGGGAACTCATTCAAATCCAGCAGCCTGCGCTCTCTCAGCCAGCTACCGTGTATGCCAAAACGAAATGGGATAAGGGGCTGAGCAATAAACAGGTCTTTATGAGTATGCACTGGGCGGGTGAATACAGTGGTCTACAAGACAGCCAAAGCCAGATAAACCGAGTGGTGGATTCGGTGGTGGATCCGCTTTCGGGTCAGCCTGCGTTTAAATCGCAGCCTATTGAACTAAGCCCGGTCAAAGTAGGCAGCTATGTCACCCACCTTCAACGCAGTAGCCGCGAACCTACTTTACTGTCGAGTTTGGGCATTCGTCCGCTGTATGCATCTTGTCAGCGATTAAGCAAAAGTACGGTATGGCGGTATTGCACTCCATCACCTTGCCTTAAACCAACGGAACCAGACACCCATCAGGGATATTTGATTTTAGATCTTCCTAACGGCTGGTGCGCAATATCCGGCGGATTTGAAGCCTCTGAAAAACAGTTTGTGGTGGGGACTCTGACGGTGGTGAGCGACAAGCCGTGGTCACTGGACACAAACGAACTGAGCAGCATGCTCGGTGAAGCGCTCGATATTCGGAAAATCTCTCAGGCACTGTCAGGAACGAAGCAGGGCAACCTGATTTGCAGTTGCTTTCGAGTCACCGACACTCAAATCAAACAGGCGATCGAGCAGCACGATATTCATAGCCTGAATCAGCTTCAAGCGTTACTGAAATGCGGAACCAACTGCGGTTCCTGTATTCCTGAACTCAATAAAACACTTGAACAGAACATCATTTATATCAAGTAATTCGAGAGAGTATTCAAGGATGACAAAACAGAACGCGACACACTTTCGAAGCCCGTCTTCCAGCGCAGGCAACAAAGGCACCATTACCCTTGTTCGCAAAGGGGAGTCTGGCTCTCGCCGATATTCAGAAGGCGGGCGCAGTTTAGGTGAGGTGAAACTCATTGGCTGCGGTCCCAACGATCCAGAATTATTGACCATCAAGGCGTTTAAAGCCATTCGGGATGCGCAGGTACTGGTGTATGACCGGTTAATTAATCAAGACATATTGAGCATTGCGGATAGCGAGGTGGAAACCATCTACGTTGGAAAACGTTGTGGTCAGCCAAGCATGAAGCAAGAAGCGATAAACGGGTTGCTCGTCCGGTTAGCCAGGGAAGGCAAACAGGTCGTGAGATTAAAAGGGGGCGATCCGTTTATTTTTGGTCGGGGTGGTGAAGAAGCCCTTGAATTAGCAAAATACCAAATTCCTTTCGAAGTGATTCCTGGGATCACCGCCGCCATCGGCTGTGCATCCCGTTCCCTTATCCCACTCACTCACCGTGGGGTGTCTCGAAGTGTCACCCTGGTCACAGGGAATGTGGTCACGGGTGCGCTTCCTTCGTGGAGTGGTCTGGTTCAAAGCGGGCAGACTCTGGTGTTTTACATGGGACTGGAAAAAGCACAGGACATCCAACAAGGGCTGATGGAAAACGGACTAAGTGGCAACACGCCCGTTGCCATCGTGATCAAAGGCTGTAGCGATGAAGAACAGATCCATACATTTGAGCTTAAAGACATGATGGAAAAAGCCAGTGAGCTAAAAGGAATGAGCCCGGCACTGATGATTTTAGGGGAAGTGGTGACAATCAGGTCGAAGATTCATGCCTTGCTCTCGCAGACGGCTGTGTTTTCTGTATAGTGAGATATTCATCAAGTGGCGTATTCGAAGGAAGCAGTTATGTCTATCGCGGTGCAATGTATCAGGGCTCTTGGAAAAGGCGAACGTGGAAAAAGATCTCTTACGGAGGATGAAGCGTTCGAGTTAATGACAGAGTGGTTAGCTGGCAACGTCGGGGACGATCAGTTAGCGATGATTTTGGTGCTAATGCGGGTGAACAATGAAACCGCAGAAGAGGTTGGGGGTTTTGTGCGCGCGTTCAGGGCTCGGTTTAGTGGCATCAATGCTGATCTGGACTGGCCTTTGTACGCAGGAAAGCGGATTTATGAGAATAAAAGTACCGACAGACCCTGGCATCTGGTGGCAGCTAAAATTCTAGCCAGCAATGGCTACAAGATACTGCTGCATGGACATGCCCAACGTCATCTTGCCAACAAAACCCACGCTGAAACCTTTCTTTCGGCCGTCGGTATCGAGTGCGTAAGCAGCTATGATCAGGCACAACAAGTCATTGATGCTGAAGGCATCGCCTACCTCCCTTTGGAAGCTCATTGCCCGGAAATTGTGAAATTGCTGAGCTGGAGTAAACGATACGGAGTCAGAACGCCAATCAACACCATGGTACGCGGGCTAAACCCCGGGTTACTGCCCTATGGTTTGCGTGGCAGCTTCCATCCCAGTTATTCCGAACTGCACGCCAGAATAGAGAAAATTGCCTCGGCGGACTCGCTTAGAGTTTTGTCTTTTAAAGGCGTGGCAGGTGAAACCGAGTTCAATCCCAAAGTGAGCCAAACCGTTTGGGAAGCAAATGAGAATCTGGAATCCCAGTATTGGGAGGAAATGACCTCATGCGACATCCCTGTCGCTAAGTCTTGTGTGGTCGGTACACAAGAAGCCGATCTGGAAGCCATGTCTTACGGTGTGGTGGGGACTATGATGGCCGCGTTATACACCATTCTAGGAAATAAAGAGCAGGCTGAAGCCAACGCAATCCGTTACTGGAAAGAATACTTAACCTGAATTGGGATAAGAGAATCACATCGGTTGGAAGAATACCGAAGTGATGAAAAGGAGAAACTATGAAGGATCAAATGGTTATCGTATGCAGCGACAGTCTGGAACAGCAAGCTCAACTGAGTGGGCAACTGGCGTTGCACTATGACAACATCATAGGCTGCCAGCTTATTCAGGTGGAAGGCATGCTGACGGATCCTCAATCTTCAGTGATGGTGGTCTCCTGGTCGCAACCGACGGCAGAGCTTAAGCTGCTGATCGACTTTGCCGTGGGCTGCAAATGCCCGCTGGTGGTTATGGTCGGTGACCTTCACAAAGGCAGCATCAAGGATTTTCCTCACGCAAATCAGTACGTGATTCTTCCTTTTCGGGGAGATTACGATCTCAACATCTGGCTGGAACATGCCACCAGACTTCGCGACAACATGTTGGCAATTGAGAAAGAAGTACAGGCGTTGACGCAGAAACTCGACGACAGAAAGTGGATCGAAAAAGCCAAAGGTACGCTGATGAAAATGCATCATATTGATGAAGAAGAGGCGTACAAGGCACTGCGAAATTCCGCGATGAAATCCAGCCAGCCCATTGGGCAGGTCGCCAAAAACCTGATGCTCACCTTCGATTCGATCAGCTAAGGATTGAATTGGTGCACTGTGCACAATAAGGCGGCATCCAGCTAAGAGTGTTGGATTCAATTAAAGATAACTTATTGATTTTTAATAACTGAAAAACTGGCACACAACTTGAAGTATTAATAACAACGATAAAGGAGCTCAGCTCCAATAACCATCAATGGCGGTGGTTTCTGCTAAGCAACGGCGCGACTGCACTTTCTGTGCAGCCGCGCCTTTTTTTTTGAAATTTGGAATTTGAAACTTAGGAAGATATGGAACAGGAGTGTTCAATGAAATGTCGGAAAACCATTGCCAATAAGACAAGAGAAAAATGGAATGCCGTGAGAAATCGCATGGCAAGCCTTTCTCTTAAAAGCCGCGCCCTCAAAAGCCTTGCGCTGTTTGTACTGCTGGGGTCGAACTCGGTATTAGCCGAAGTTGGAGAGCCTGAAGTTGAAGACCTGAAATTTGGGTTCATCAAACTTACCGATATGGCACCGCTGGCGGTCGCCTATGAAAAAGGTTTTTTTGAGGATGAAGGGCTGTACGTCACGCTGGAGGCACAAGCGAACTGGAAGGTTCTGCTCGACCGGGTGATTGACGGTGAATTAGACGGCGCACACATGCTGGCAGGTCAACCACTGGGTGCCACCATAGGGATTGGAACACAAGCGGACGTAATCACTGCATTCAGCATGGACCTCAACGGTAACGCCATCACGGTATCCAACGACATCTGGGCGCAGATGAAGCCCAATCTGGAAAAACAAGCCGACGGAAAACCTGTTCATCCAATCAAGGCAGACGCACTCAAACCTGTGGTCGAAAGTTATCTCGACAAAGGCAAGCCTTTCAACATGGGCATGGTATTCCCGGTTTCGACACACAACTACGAACTACGTTACTGGTTAGCGGCGGGAGGCATTCATCCTGGCTATTACGCGCCGAAAACCGGTGATAACAGTGGGCAGGTGGAGGCGGATGTGTTGCTCAGCGTAACCCCTCCACCGCAAATGCCCGCCACTATGGAAGCCGGAACCATCAAAGGGTACTGCGTTGGTGAACCGTGGAACCAGCAAGCCGTATTCAAAGGAATTGGGGTGCCGGTGGTGACCGATTACGAGATATGGAAAAACAACCCAGAAAAAGTTTTCGGTGTGTCGGCTGCCTGGGCAAAGAAATACCCGAACACCCATATCCGTGTGGTGAAAGCCATGATTCGCGCTGCGCACTGGCTGGATGAAAAACAAAACGCCAACCGTATGGAAGCCGTGAAAATACTGGCGAAAAGCCACTACGTAGGTGCGGATGCGGACGTGATTGCCAATAGCATGACGGGCACGTTTGAATACGAAAAAGGAGACAAACGTTCTGTGCCCGATTTCAACGTATTCTTCCGTTATAACGCCACCTACCCCTACTACAGCGATGCCATCTGGTATCTGACTCAGATGCGCCGTTGGGGACAGATTCCATCAGAAAAACCGGACGACTGGTACGCCAATATTGCCAAAAAAGTCTATCGACCTGATATCTATCAGCAGGCGGCAGAATCCTTAATTGAAGACGGGATACTCAAAGCCAGCGATTTTCCAGATTTCAACACGGAAGATGGGTATCGCGATCCGCAGACACACTTTATCGACGACGTGGTGTATGACGGCAAGCAGCCCAACGCATATCTGAAAAAATTCAGCATTGGTCTGAAAGGATCAGAGGAGATCTGATATGGACACCAAATTGGCGAGAAATAATGTCTTTGCCCTTTTTCCTGATAGGGCAAAAGTCGCCAACCACAGCAGGGCACTTGTGCTGCCCTTGCTGGGGATTCTGCTGTTCCTGATGATGTGGCACCTGTCAGCGCGTCAGGTTCAGACCTCTTTGGGTGTGTTGCCGGGTCCCGTTCAAACCGCTCAGCAGTTCGGAAATCTGGTTTCTGAACACTTTGAAGAGCGAGATAAAGAAGTGGCGTTTATTGAGCGTCAGGAAAAACGCAACGCAGCCAAGCTGGCTAAAGATCCGAACGCCAAAGTAAAAATTCGACCTTACACAGGTAAGCCAACCTTCTTTGATCAGATCCTGACCAGCTTGTTTACCGTGGCGTGTGGTTTTTTGCTGGCGTCATTAATCGCTATTCCTGCCGGGATTGTTTTGGGGCTGAATCATGGCTTGTATCAGGCGTTCAATCCGGTGATCCAATTGCTCAAGCCCGTCTCTCCTCTGGCTTGGCTGCCAATTGTCACCATGGTGGTAAGCGCGACCTATGTGAGTACGGATCCGCTGGTGGCGAAATCATTTGTTAACTCTTTGCTGACCGTTGCGCTGTGTAGCCTTTGGCCCACGTTGATCAACACCGCTGTCGGAGTGACCAGCGTCGATAAAGATCTGGTGAACGTCAGCCGAGTATTGCGACTTTCTTGGTGGCGACACATCTGGACCATTGTGCTCCCTTCTTCCATTCCGATGATTTTTACTGGTCTTCGGTTGTCGCTGGGTATTGCATGGATGGTGCTGATCGCGGCAGAGATGCTGGCGCAAAACCCCGGCTTAGGGAAATTCGTCTGGGATGAATTCCAGAATGGCAGCTCTGCCTCTCTGGGGCGCATTATGGTGGCGGTGATCACCATCGGATTCATTGGATTACTGCTCGACCGAGGCATGCTCGCACTGCAGAAGTGGGTCTCTTGGGATAAAAACCAGACACTGCGATAGGAAGAAAACCTTATGACGAAAACTTTTTTAAACCTGACGCAGTTAGGCATGCGATTTCCAACACCCAAGGGTGAGTTCGTGGCGTTAAAAAACGTCGATTTAACCATTAAGGAAGGGGAGTTTATTTCTCTGATTGGGCATTCTGGCTGCGGTAAATCCACCGTATTGAATTTGGTCGCTGGGTTATACGACCCTACAGATGGCGGCGTGATATTGGATGGACGCGAAGTGGATGGACCGGGACCAGAGCGGGCAGTGGTGTTTCAAAACCACTCTTTGCTGCCCTGGCTGTCGGTCTATCAGAACGTCGAACTGGCGATCAAACAGATAGCAGCCGGAAAAAGCAAAACCTGGGTGAGAGAACAGGTATCGCACTATCTCGATTTGGTGCAGATGACCCACGCCAGCGATAAAAAACCGAGTGAGATATCTGGTGGCATGAAGCAACGTGTCGGTATAGCACGTGCGTTGGCACTCAAACCCAAAGTGCTGCTGATGGATGAACCCTTTGGCGCTTTGGATGCCTTGACTAGGGCACACCTTCAGGATGCGCTGATGGCGATTCATGCAGATTTGAATACCACGGTGATCATGATTACGCACGATGTGGACGAGGCTGTGTTGCTGTCGGATCGAATCGTAATGATGACCAACGGTCCGGCAGCGACCATCGGAGAAGTATTGAGCGTGGAACTAGACAGACCAAGGAACCGAGTCGAATTAGCCGACGATACGCGTTATCAGAAATACCGTCAGTCGGTGCTGCGTTTCCTCTATGAGAAACAAGCCAAACCTCAGACCGTTAAAACATCCGCCACACCTATTGAAGAGTCGCTCGTTCAAGCGACCAAAAGCGCCTAGGGAGGAAGCACTATGGAACATTTGGTCATTGTCGGAAATGGCATGGTGGGGCACCAACTGGTGGTCTCTCTGGTGGAAAAGCATGCACACCTGAATTACCGGATTACTGTGATTGGTGAAGAACGTTTCATTGCGTACGACAGGGTTCAGCTTTCTTCGTTGTTTTCAGGGCGATCTCATGAAGATCTGATGCTGGGTAGTGAAGAGTGGTATCAAAAACACGGGATTGAACTGATATTAGGCAGTCAGGTCACGTCAATTCAAACCGAACAAAGACGCATCACCATGGATGACGAGGTGGTCTTAGGATACGACCAACTGGTGCTGGCGACTGGCTCATACCCTTTTGTGCCACCTATTCCGGGGCACGATCGACCCAATAGCTTTGTCTATCGGACTCTGGATGATTTATCTGAAATTCGCACTGCGTGTGAAGGGGCGAAAACGGGTGCGGTGATTGGTGGTGGACTGCTGGGCTTGGAAGCGGCGAATGCTTTGCGATTACTGGGTTTAGAAACCCATGTTATCGAATTTGCGCCGCGGTTAATGCCAGTTCAGCTCGACGCTGGGGCAGGCAATGTTCTGCAAAAGAAAATTGAAGCCTTGGGCTTAAAAGTTCACACATCTACCGCCACCGAAAACATCATTGATGGGGAAAACGCTTATCACCGAATGGTACTGAAAGATCAAGCGCCACTGGAAGTGGATGTGATAGTTTTCTCTGCTGGTATTCGACCGCAGGATGCCTTAGCAAGGCAAGCGGGACTGGATATTGGTGAACGAGGCGGGATTGTGATCGATGACGCATGTCGCACCAGCGATCCCAATATATTTGCGATTGGCGAATGCGCCCTGTGGCAAAACAAAATCTTTGGGCTGGTCGCGCCGGGTTACCAAATGGCCCGTGCGGTAGCTGACCAGCTTACAGGCACAGACAGTAATTTCACTGGTGCAGACATGAGCACCAAACTGAAGCTGCTGGGTGTGGATGTTGCCTCTATTGGGGATGCACAAATGCAAACCGAAGGGGCTCAGGAAATGGTGCTTCAGGATGCCAATACCGGGATCTACAAAAAGCTCATCACCGACGCGTCTGGCACACAGTTACTTGGGGCAATTTTGGTGGGAGACAACACCGACTACGATGTTCTGCTTCAATGCTATCTCAATCAAACCCCGTTGCCAGAATACCCCGCCGAGCTTCTTTTTGATGCGTCGCCTCTTTCTGGGGAAATTGGAGATAACACCTTAATCTGCTCTTGTCATAACGTGACAAAAAGTGATTTGGTGGTCGCGATTCAGGCTGGGGCGCACGATTTAAATACCCTGAAAGCCGAAACCAAGGCGGGTACCGGATGTGGGGGGTGTACCAATATGGTGAAAACCGTGCTGGACGCCGAGCTTGCGGCTATGGGTATGGAAGTGAACAATCACATCTGTGAGCACTTCGCGTATTCACGGCAGGAGTTATTCCACCTGTGTCAGGTCGAAAATATTCGCGACTTCGATGAATTGCTCGCTAAGCACGGCAAAGGTATGGGGTGTGATTTGTGCAAACCGACCGCTGCATCGATTTTTGCTTCCTTGTGGAATGAGCACATTCTTGAACTCAAACATCAGCCACTTCAAGATTCCAACGATGCCTTTATGGCGAATCTGCAAAAAGACGGTTCCTATTCCGTGGTTCCGCGGGTGCCCGGTGGAGAGATTACCCCAGACAAACTGATTCGCTTAGGCGAAGTCGCCAAGCAGTACGATCTGTACACCAAGATCACCGGTGGTCAGAGAGTCGATTTGTTTGGAGCCAAAATGGAACAGCTTCCGGACATATGGGAACAACTGATTCAGGCAGGGTTTGAAACCGGTCATGCGTATGGCAAATCGCTGCGAACCGTTAAGTCATGTGTGGGTTCTACCTGGTGCCGATACGGAGTCGATGATTCAGTCGGGCTGGCGATAGAGCTAGAGAATCGCTACAAGGGACTACGGTCTCCACACAAACTGAAAATGGCGGTATCTGGCTGCACCCGTGAATGTGCTGAAGCGCAAAGCAAAGATATTGGCGTTATCGCTACCGAAAATGGCTGGAACTTGTACGTGTGTGGAAATGGTGGAATGCGACCTCGACATGCCGACCTGTTTGCGTCCGATCTTTCCAAAGATGCGTTGATCACTTTGATCGACCGAGTGCTGATGTTTTACGTCCGAACCGCCGACAAACTCCAGCGTACTTCAGTCTGGATGGAGAACCTTGAAGGCGGGTTGGATTACCTGAAAAGCGTGGTTCTGGACGACTCTCTGGGGCTTAACGAGCAGCTCGAATCTCAGATGCAACACATCGTGGACACCTACCAGTGCGAGTGGAAATCGACCGTTGATTCGAAAGAGAAACGCGCACGATTCCGACCTTTTATCAATCAGGAAGGCGACAGTGTGCCATTGCCATATCAACGTGTTCGCGGGCAGCGGATCCCCAGCACCTTTGTCAGTGATGTTCAGGAGATGAAGTGATGTGGAAGAAAGTCTGTGACATCGACCAGCTTGCGCCTTATCAAGGCGTGGGGTGCGTTTTTGACGAGCAACAGGTGGCGCTATTTCTGGTTCCCGGTAAAGAAGCCAGAGTGTTCGCTGTGGGTAACTGGGACCCGATTAGCAAAGCTTATGTGATGAGCCGCGGGATTGTTGGCACCCAAGGGGATACCGTGTGCGTTGCTTCCCCCATGTACAAACAACACTTCAGCCTGGAAACAGGCGAGTGCCTTGAGGAGCCGGAGCAGTGCTTAAAAACCTGGTCGGTAGAACTGAAAGGGCAAGAGGTTTGGCTGCAGAGTGCGGTAAATGAATAGCGATAAGATAAGGAGCAGATAAGAATAATGACTTCCAGCCTGGCTTGCCATTCCTGACGTTTAGGACTCAGGATGTTCCAATTACAGAGGCAGTGGAACGGACTGATTTGGCAAGTCTTTTTGGTGGGGTACGCCCGTACCCCACCGTTTTTCTTTTACTTTTGCTCGAATTGTTTAGCCAGTTGATAAAGTTTATCTACCCCTTGCTTTAGCACCTGACTATTGCGTTCTACCAGATCGGTTTCAGCTAAGTTATTTTCAGATGTCTGGGCGATGGAGTGTATTCGATTACTTACTTGCTGAGAAAGCTGGGTCTGCTCGTTGGCAGAATTAGAAACCTGATCAATCAGACCGTGTATATCGGTCATCATTTGCTCTATCTGTTGCAAACACTGCGCGCCTTCCTGAGCGATGGTGACACAGTCTCCCGTCTGATCGCGGCTGCTTTCGATGTCTTTCTGCCATGTTGTAATGGTGCTGAGCATCTGACTTAAACTCGCCTGAATGGTTTCCGTTGCATTCTGAGTACGTGAAGAAAGTGCGCGTACTTCATCCGCTACCACGGCAAACCCACGTCCCTGCTCTCCCGCACGCGCCGCTTCTATCGCGGCGTTCAGTGCCAGCAGGTTGGTCTGTTCTGCAATGCCACTGATTTCTGACATTACGGAACTGACTTTTTGTGCCTGCTCGCTCAGCTGGTACGTGGTTTGTGTCGCCTGCTCAGCCTGAGACGCCAGTTCATTTAACTGATTTTCTGTCGCATCAATTTTAGAGCGAGTCACCTTACACTGGTCTTGAGTGTCGTTGATCAGTAACTGAGTTTGTGAAGCGTGCTCAAAGACCTGACCCGCAGAGTCCGCCATATCGTTTACGGCACTGGCGACATGGTGAATGTCTGTGTTCTGCTGGCGAATTGCACTCATTGCGCGAATGGCTGTATCGCTTAAATCGTCCGAAAGTTGGTGTAGTGGCGCAGCAGAATCGGTCATTCGACCGAGAACCGTACGAATACGGGCTTGCAGCAATTTGATGTGGAAATCTGCCGCAGACACCAACTGATTCCCCGAATACACAAGGCGACTGACGCTGTCGTATTCCGACTGCAGTTTTTTCATGTACTGAGGTGTGTTGATCAATTCCTGCCTGAAGAACACGGCCAGTGTTGCCGCAGGAAGGGCACTCATCATGAACTGCCAGGACACGCCAGATTCGATCAGGCTTCCAATAACAGGAACGGCACATGCCGCAGCGAGCGCGGTGTATTTAAACGCTGCTGGCAGGGCAAATGCCGCGCTGCGGCCACTTTTTTCTGCGGCAAGCAGTTTTTTGTATGCTGTGGATGCCACGTCTACCCAATTGGATTTCGGTTTAACGCGAACAGACTGATAACCCACAATGCTGCCGTGTTCGTAAATGGGGGTAACGTAGGCGTCTACCCAATAGAACCCTCCATTTTTGGTGCGGTTCTTTACGATTCCACGCCACGCATTGCCTTTCTTCAAATGAGACCACATGTCGCCAAATGCCGCTTTAGGCATGTCAGCGTGTCGGACAATATTATGATTCTGACCGAGCAACTCTTGTTCTTCGAAGCCAGCTACTCGACAGAAAGCAGGATTACAATAGGTAATCACGCCCTTAAGATCGGTAGTGGAAACCAGTTGTTCATTTTCTCCGACCAAAACTTCTTGAGCTGATTTTGAAAGTGATGAATTCATGTGATATCTATTCCATCTGAGCCTTTTGAGGGGCACATATAAGCACAATAAATACGAGGAATTCAAAATAAAAATTCATATTTACATATTTCTATGATCAGTAGCTCATAAAACCCGCGCTTCGATTTAATTTTGAGCTATAAAATAAATAAACTCTAATATTCGAGACAGGATTTAAATTACTGAGCGGTCTGTTACATTCACGAAAAATATGACCTATCATTATTCAAAGAGTTAGATTCAGATATCCGATTGAACTTTTTGTTTCTAAATGAAATTGTCTGTCTTCCTCTATTGGTCATTTTAAATTCATTCTCAATAATCCATCTCGGGTTTATCTACGGAGTCACACTATGAAGCGTCTGTTACTTGGGTGCGCGCTGGCTTTTTTTATTTCTCCTACCTTCGCAGTAATTAAGGCTGACTCCGTTATTACCAACGCAAAAATATACGTTGGCAAAGGCTACCGTGTTTCTTCAATGGCTATCCGGGAAGGAAAAATTGAATATTTAGGTGACGCGAATGGCGTCGAAGAATATATCGATGTTGAAACTAAAGTAGTCAATGCAAATGGTGCTTTGGTATTGCCCGGATTTATCGACAACCATAATCATGTATTTGAAGCCGCATCGGAAGTCGGGGGCGATTGTTATGTTGACCCTGATGTGACGTTGGAAGAGCAAATTCCCTATCTAAGGTATTGCAAACAATACGGAAAAGACCACAAATGGATTATTGGCTACGGCTTTCAGCTTGACCATATCCTCCACAAATCGAACAGGCGTACTCCTCTTCAAGTATTAGACAGCGTATTTCCAGATAAGCCCGTTATTTTGATGGAGCAGACGTCGCATTCTATGTGGGTCAACAGCGCGGCTTTGAAAGAAGCGGGTATAACAGCCAAAACACCGCACCCGGCTGGTGGTCGTATCCTTAAAGATAAAAAAGGAAAGCTTAACGGCATACTGCTCGACAACGCGGGTGACATCGTCATGGAGCTGGCGTGGAAAAGTACTGACAACCTGTTTGAAGCGAGCTACAGAGGTTTGCTCAATGGTCTGAGTGAGGCTTCACAACACGGTATTACCACCATTGGCGATGGCAGGATGTACTGGAAACGCGGCTGGTTGGAAGTGTGGCAACAAGCTGAAATCAACAATGCGCTGACGGCGCGGGTGTCTCTCCGCCCTTGGGTTTACCCGCAAGATGACATGCTGGAACAGCTGAAATATTTTGAACGTATCTATCGCAACGATGATTCTGGCTGGCTCCGCATTGATCAGGTGAAAATGTACAGCGACGGTATCCTTATTAACGGCACGGCCAAAACCCTGGCTCCTTATCTGTTCACTTACATGCCCAAAAGCAAAGATGGGCTTTATTACATCCCACCGGGAAAAATGCAGGAGTGGCTGCATCAGCTCAATGGTATTGGGTACGGTGCTCACATTCATGCCATTGGAGATAAGGCGGTTCGAGCGTCGTTGAATGCGATAGAAAGCCTGGATGAAGACGCACTAGAAGTGCCATACACCCTGACTCATGTTGAAATGGTGGATGTGAAAGACGTACTAAGGTTTTCACGCTTGGGCGTCAGTGCCGACATGCAGGTTGGCTCGGAATATGCCGCGCAACGTGACCATAGCTGGGCAAAGAAGTTTCTGGGTAAGAAACGTTCCCACGATTTGATGCCACTGCATTTGCTCTACCAGTCGGGTGCGAATGTAACACTCAGTAGCGACTGGAACGTTAACCCAATCAGCCCTCTGGCGAGTATTGCCAATAGCCTGCGGCTTGGAAAATATGGGTTACCAGACATAGACACGGCTATTGCCGCATACACCATTAACCCCGCACGAAGCCTGGGCATCGATCATATCACCGGAACACTGGAAGTCGGCAAATATGCGGATCTGGTTGTGCTTGGGGAAGACATCACCAAAATGGATGCGGAAGACATTCCCTATGCCCCAGTCTGGCTGACTATGGCAATGGGAAACATCGTCTTCCTGCTGGAGTAAATTACGCCTTATTAAACCAAGGTCTGTTTGCCAAACGTGCTTTGATGAAGTCCAGAAACAGGTTGACCTTTAATGGTCTCTGTTGCCTGTCGTCGGAAACCAGTGCTACCACATCTGCTCTGGGTAAAGGGAAATCCGTAAGCAAAGAGACCAGTTCGCCAGACTTGAGCTCTTTGGTCACGTCCCACTCTGAGCGCTGAATGATTCCCCGACCATCGATTGCCCAGTCTTTGATGACCTGCCCGACATTACTCGACAATTTAGGATGGATCCTGACACCGGTGGGTGGCTGATTGTCGGCAGCTTCAAACTTCCACATGGTTACATCTTCATCATTTTCCCTTAAAGCGATACATTGGTGCTTGTGCAAATCCTGCGGACAAAGCAAAGGTGCTGAATTTCGCAAGTAATGAGGAGATGCCAACAAAAGACGACGATTTTCCGCAAGATGTATGCATTTGAGTGAAGAGTTCTTTAATTCACCAATGTAAACCATTACATCTGGATGTTGTCTGTCGGTCCAGCGTGGTATGTCGGAAAGAGTCAGGTCGATATCAATATTTGGGTAGCGTTCCTGAAACTCTGTGACAAGAGGAGCGATGTAGTCGATGCCGAATCCTAAAGGGGATAGTACCCGTAGTTCACCTTCAATTACTTGCTTATCAGCAAGTATCTCATTCTGTAATGACTCTATGTCGACAAGCAGCTTGCGCCCCCGTTTGGCCAGCTTTTCACCTTCCTCTGTCAAGGTCGTTGAACGGACGCTGCGTTCGACTAATTTTACATTCAGCTTCTTCTCTAATGCTTGCAGCCTCTGCGAGATACTCGGGGGTGTTACGTTAAGTGTACGGGCCGCTGCAGCCAGCGATTGGCTATTAGCAATAGTGTCGAAAAATTCGAGGTCCTGTGAAGTCAGCATTAAGTCCAGCCTTAATATTGGAGTTAGATATGATTAATTTAACTACATGATGAAAATTGATACTAATATCGGCGTCGCATAATTAATTTAAAAAACGGACTTAACTCATGGATAAGGTTGCTTCTACACATTTTGAGATAGATATCGAGGCTCAACCCATTGCACGCAGTATGGGGTTGGAAATAAAGGGTTTAAAACTGTCGGAAATAGACAGCTCAGGCTTTAAGGAGCTTTATAAGCTACTCATTGAAAACAAACTACTTGTATTCCGTAAACAGGATATGAGTTCTCAGGAATTAATGGACTTTGCTGAAAAACTTGGCGTGGTTCAAAAATATCCGTTTTCTAGCGGAATAGAGGGTTTCCCGAATATTGTGGAAATACGCAAAGAACCCGATCAGGCAGAAAACTTCAGTGGTATGTGGCATGTGGATTCCACGTATTTAGATAATCCACCTGATTTTACAATGTTAACGGCAAGGGCTACCCCTACAGTGGGTGGCGACACAATTTTCTCAGACAGCCAAAAGGCTTTTCAAAAGCTGTCTTCGGGAATGAAAGAATTCTTGCTGAATAACGACGCGGTTTACATTTCAAATAAGCATCAGTCGGCTAAGCAAAAAATTCCGCATCTGACTAACTTTAGTCAAATTGCAACAGCAAACGCGACGTTTGAAGCGATTCATCCGTCAATTATGACTCACGAAGAGACGGGGCATCATGCCATCTACGTCAATAAGGAGCATACAGAGAGATTTGCCAACCTGACCTTAGAGGAAAGTACGCCAATTTTGGAGTACCTCTTTGATCATGTTGCCAAGCCCGAGTTCACCACCCGCATTAAGTGGGAAAATGGCACGGTTGTTATGTGGGACAACCGGTCGGTGCAACACCACGCGGTAAACGATTATCACGGTTCATTACGAGTAATGCATCGTGTAATTGTGAACCGCAGAACGTCCTAAATCCATGTTTTACCGAGCCTTGGTCAATGGTACAAGGCTCGGCTTTTTTTGCCCTGTACGGAGTTTGACAAATGGAGCTGTCGCTTTTTGAAGTTTCTGAAAGTGTTTTGATTTGGTTGTTTTGCGCGGCGTTAATCGCTGGCATCGTCGACGCGATTGCTGGTGGCGGCGGGCTGATCACC
This sequence comes from Vibrio nigripulchritudo, assembly GCF_027924785.1. Lineage (NCBI taxonomy): Bacteria > Pseudomonadati > Pseudomonadota > Gammaproteobacteria > Vibrionales > Vibrionaceae > Vibrio > Vibrio nigripulchritudo. The sequence continues at coordinate 190,702 of NZ_AP027050.1, forward strand.
GTGCCAAGCATGATGCTAGCAGGTGTACCACCTCTCGTAGTACTGGGTACAAATAGGTTGCAGGCAGTAATAGGTGAAACTACGGCATTGATCACCTACTGGCTAAACAATGAAATAAAACTGAAAGGATTTGCATTTGGGATTTTTATGACAGGAATAGGGGCTGTGTTGGGTTCCTATTCCGTCAGTCTGTTTCCAAAAGATGTGTTGCAGCTTTTGCTACCCATCTTAATGGTGTGTATCACCTTTTATTCAATTTTATCGAAAAGAATTAAAAATAACGTGGCGACCGAAGCCAAGATGTCTAACCGACGCTTCATGATGATGTGTGGTTTAGCCATCGGTTTTTACAACGGCTTTTTCGGTCCGGGTACAGGTTCAATTTGGATGGTGGCTTTCGTAATTCTGCTAGGTTTTACGATCAAGCAAGCCACTATCGCCACGAAACCATTGAACCTGATTGGTAACTTAGTCTCTTTATTGTTCTTTATCGGGCTAGGAACCGTTGATTACAAACTGGGTTTAGTAATGGGTGCCGGACAGATTTTAGGTTCGGTACTAGGAAGTAAGATCGTAATTCACAACGGCGATAAAGTGGTTCGTCCTGTATTTATCACCGTTACGTTACTCATGACAGTCAAACTGATTGTCGACAGTGACCATCATATGTTCGTAACTGAAACGATGGCACTGATATCCAAACTCTAAAGCAGTTTGGCGGAAGGAACGCAATAAATGTGTGTTGCCAGTATGAGGGTGCTGGCATTCCTGAAGCACAAAGCCAAGGATGTACCATAGGGGGGAAAGGGTATGAATGTAAATGTAGATTCAACCATACTCATCGCGCAGCGATTTGGACGCGTAAGCTCTCGCGCAATGTTTGGTGGCACAGGTATTTTCTGTGACGACATAATCTTTGCGGTTGCTCGCGATGAGCATGTTTTCTTAAGAGCTGGAGACAAACTTAAAGACCAGCTCGTCGATTTAGGGTGTGGTGAATGCCAGCCCGAAGCTCAGATGAAAGGCGATTTCAAAATTGCTGCTCACTACTTTTCACTGCACTCAGAACTGGACGAAAACAGTTTTGTGAAAGCGGTGGATCTTTCTATTGAAGCAGCGAATCACGATCATCGAGCCAATCAGCCGCTTAGGTTGTTACCTAACGTGCGGCGATTGCATTTGAAACTATTTCGTCGGATCGGAATCGGCTCGATGACCGATCTTCAACAAGATACAACCGCCAATATTGTCAGCAAAATCGTCAATCTGGGGCTTGATCTTGATGTCTCTCCAAAGCTTCTTTATGAAATTGAAGGAGCGAGGACAGGTCAACATTGGACAGTGCTTCCTGAAGAGGAAAAGCGCAGGTTGGATGCTGACTATCAAATGATCATAGGCAATCGCGCTTCTTAATAAAAACCGCGCAGATTTTAAAGATCACCTACTTAGCAGGTCGAAAGACCTGCTTTTTTTATTCCCTGATTTTCAGCACTTATGACGATTTTCAATGACTCTTTTTTGGGGAATTGGGAATCTTAAAAATAAGACACTATACTTTTTCTACTCACAGTTGTAGCGAGTGGAGAATCGTTATCTGCGGCAGATTAAACATAATGGACGACCCATTTGTCCAGCAAGTGTGCGAACAATTAGGGATTCAGTTTTCCGCAAAATCTAACCCAGACCTCAGACCCACAGAAACGTTGGCGACTGTAGGCGCTGGAGCCATGGGAATGCAGCAGTTTGATTTGCGGTGGGGGATCAAACCTCATTGGGCTAAGCGAGTCATTATTAATGCTCAGGCAGAAACAGTTGCATCCAAACCCACCTTTAAACATGCCTTTGAAACTTCAAGAGTCGTCGTCCCATGCGGTGGCTGGTATGAATGGACCCCTCAGGACAATGGAAAGCAGAAATACCTTTTTCAGTCACCATCGGATGAACCACTTTATATGGCAGCAATCGCACTGGAGTCGATGAATAAGGTTGTCACGCTCACCACTAAGCCAGATCAGGGTTATGCCCAATACCATCATAGAATGCCGTTGCTGATTCCGCGTTCTGACGTTAGCCGTTGGCTGTTTGCCTCACCCTCAGATGCCAAAGACCTACTTCAGCTTGAGGAGCAGCAACCCTTGAAGGCAATACCTGTGGTAGAGAAATGAACAGAGCCGCTTTCGCGGCTCTGTTCTGGTTTATGAGGGGTCTTTGCTTTTGGTTTCAGGTTCTGGGACGTCATCAGAATCAATGTCATAGACGTCTTCATTCTGACTGGCGGCTTTGGCGCTGCGTTCATACCAGTTCACATTACGTGTCAGTACCATAACAAAGCTCAGAACGACAAAGCAGAGTAATGTGCCCATCAGCAATGCGTAGCTTTCTGCTTGTAGAAGACCGAACAGCAATCCATAAAGGATAAGTAAACTGGCTCCAAAAATGGCACCGTGTTTGGTATTGGATAACATGCCTGCAACGTACACTCCGAGTAATCCCGTTGAAGCGACAGCCGAAAAAAGGTATGCCCAGTTAAAGCCGGTGTGCTCACTCAGCGAAATCAACAACAAGTAAAATACCGCTAACGCAAGCCCGACGAAACCATATTGGATCGGGTGGATTGGTCTTGCCTGGAACAGTTCCAATAAGAAGAAGCTAGCGAAGATCAGGGTAATGACCAATAGCGAGTAATTGACCGCCCGGTGAGATTTTAGATAGTGATCTACCGGGTCGATTAGGTCCACGCCCATTTGTCGGCTTTCCAGTTCGTAGCATTGGGTGTTGTCCGACAGGCATTGATCAAACAGTTGGGTAATGTTGGTAGAAAAGTTGTTGGTGGACCATTTGGCTTCGAATCCGGATTCATTGATGTCGGAAGAAGTCGGCAGGTAATCGCCAATAAAGCTCGGATGTGGCCAACTGGACGATAAAGCCACTTGAGTGTTCTTTCCAATTGGCGAAATTTGCAGTGTACCCATCCCCTGCAATAAGAAGTTCAAATCGAAGTTTAATGGTTCTGACGTATCGAGAGTACGGATATCCAGCTTGTTGTGAAAACCCTGAGCCATCTGGTTCATCCCAGTCCCCGGAACCACTTCAATTGCCTGACCGTTGAGCGACAAATCGCCGAGATTGATAAGTCCACGGCTGTCGCGAATACCAACCACCAAACTAACGCTGTCAATGTCATAGTCACTGAGCTCGTCTATTAAGGACATATCAAAGTGACCATGGACAGAGGTTTGTGCCTGATAAAGTCTGGCTTTGTAGATGCCTCTGTATTTTTCGAAACTTTCCAGATGAGACGTCAGGTTAAAGGATTCGGGCAAGATGAATGCCTGACGATCAATGGTGTACTCTTTTTCGTTATTAGTGATGGTTTCGGTGTAGTTGATGTTAATGAAAGGACCAATAACACGTTGTTCACCACTACTGCTTCTGGCAATGTCGGCTCTTACCTCGTCTTGGCGGTAAGATCGCTCTGAAATCAGCCCGTCAATCATAGAAACTGGGACTTGCAGTAGCAAAAACAGAAACAGCACAAAGCCGAACTTTATGCCTAACTGATTATTTAAGATTTTTCTCATTATCACTCTCCTTGAGTTGCTGGTAAGTCCACTCTAAAACAGCAACTTGGAGAGTGAATGGAGTCAATGTGGAGTTTTTATGGAGAAGGCAGCTCGAGTGTGACCCTGACACCCTTTTCAATGTTTTCGACAATCAGACTGCCGTTGTGCAACTTTGCAACCTGCTCAACGAAGTTCAACCCCAGCCCTGTGCTCTTGGCGCCGTTTTCTCGGGGAAGGGAATAAAAGCGTTCTGTCACTCTTTCAAGTGCATACTCAGGAATGGCTGGTCCCTGATTTTCAATCACCAACGCCACATGTTCATCCAATTTGGTTGCTCGCCAGTGAATTTCACCATGCTCAAAGGCGAAGTCTAAGGCGTTATCCATTAAGTTAAACAAGGCTTGTTTTAGTAGGAACCCATCTCCCACTAACTCGATTGGTGAGTCCGTGTTCAATTCGCATGTGAGTTGCTTTCTGCTCAAACGTGAATCGGATGCTTGTATGATCTCTTCCAGCATGGATTTAGGGTTAAGGCGTTCGGTCTTTTCCAGTTCCGGCATTTTTTCTAGCCGGGTCAGATCAAGCAGTTTATCGACCAGCGACTGCATTCGGTCGCTTTCCCGCTCAATATTGCCCGCAAACCGGGTGATTTTTTCTTCCGGTAACGGCATCTGTAAAATTTCGCTGGCTCCTTTAATGGCAGAAAGCGGGCTTTTCAGCTCATGAGTCAGTGTCTGAACGTAATCTTCGACGTATTGCTTGCCATCAAGCTGGTTACGCATTTTCTCAAGTGCATCGCTCAGGGTGCTGTATTCGTAAAAGATCCGGAATTTGGGCTTGGTGACTTTCTCTCCCCGACCCATTTTGTCGGCGTAGTTTTCCAATTTGTGTAAAGCGGAATGGATACGCCAGGCTATCAACGCCCCCGCCAGCAGAACTAATCCCGTCATCCACATCATCCAGAACAGCACATTACGCTTGGACAGGTCGATGAACGGCTGAACACTGCGGTTGGCTTTTGCTACGGTGACGCTGCCTATGATTTCGCCCTGATGATAAATGGGAGCCGCAACGTGCATCACGGTAGAGAGCGGATCTTTCGGGTCCTCAATCGTGCTTCTGGCACCATATTGACCGCGCAAAGTAAGGTAAACGTCGTTCCACTGGGAGTAATCTGCGCCCACATCTTGCTGCCACGAGTCTGCGATGACGATGCCGTTTTTGTCAGTGATGTAAATTCGGTGGTTGATGACCTTCTTACCAATTTCCCAGATTCTGGCTTCAGGTTCCCGCTTGCCATACGCCGCCAAAAGACGGGCAAAGCGGCTTTCCGTCATCTCTCCATTGGCGACGTCTTCCTCTGCTAGCACAGCCAATAGGTTCGCCATATCCACCAAGGTTTCTTCTGTCGCCTGACGCACCGTTGGTTTGAGTTCCTGAATCACAGTCTGGCTCACGATGTAAGCCGTCATCCCAACCAGTACGAAATAGAGAAAGAACAGGCGGATTCCGAGTGGAATTCTGGGCCAGTGTGATGTTTTCCCGGTCATTCCTGCTCCTTCAGATAGTAGTAGCCGAAGCCTCGTTTGGTGCAGATGCGATCCACCATCCCATAAGGCTTCAGTTTGTTGCGAATGGCTTTGATATGGGAATCAATGTTACGTTCGTAAACGGCATCAGGTGTCATGTCCGCTGCAACCATGAGTTGCTCCCGGCTTAATACGTTGGCAGAAACCTCAATCAGCTTATGAAGAATTTTGAATTCTACGGCGGTGAGACCAAGGTGCTCCCCATTGACACTGTAGTCGAAGTTTTCTGCATACAAATCTGATGAAGATCTTGTTTGTATTTCTGGTTCTGAAGTCGGGCTGACCGGGCGGGATTTGATACGTAGCTTAATACGGGCAAGCATTTCACGTGGGCTAAAGGGTTTGGTGACATAGTCGTCTGCACCGATTTCCAGACCGACCACCCGATCAATTTCATCGTTACGTGCGGTTAGGAAAATAATCGGAATGGCAGAAAAGTCCCGAATGGTTTTGCAGAGTTCAAATCCATTGCCGTCGGGTAACCCGACATCCAGAACCAGCAGATCGGGATGGTGGGACTTCAAATGCGCCAGCCCCTCTCCGGCAGTAGAAAACCAGTCCACCTGGTAGCCATCCATTTCCAGAACGTGGATAAGGTTTTCAGCGATAGCAGGCTCATCTTCAATGATCAGGATATTCAAAATTCGACTCGATTCAGCAGGATATGCGTAGAGTATACTCTTCTGTCTAAATCAAAAGTAAGGATAGATGATGGATTTTCGATAAGCTGATTCTTTGCAGAGTTAACTAGACAATTAAATCTATAAAGAAAGGTGCCATAAGTCTTATGGCTATCAGGAATAAAACCAGTGCGATACCTTTTCTCATGGTATTAGGTTCGATATTGCTTGGGTATTTCTGGGTGAGATATGTAACCACCATAACTAAAGGAATGGCAATGGCAGATATGGTCAGGATCTCTGGAGTGAGTTGGTTTTCCCAAGCCAAAATGATGGTTCGGGACAGAGAACTGCACAGAAAGGTCGAAAGTAGCAATGCGCGAATATGTTCGATTGCCATTGGTTGACGGTAAAAGTGATAAATCAGTGGGGGACCACCCAAACCAAACAAACCACCGCTCAGCCCTGATGCGAAACCTGCAACAGAGAAACTGGCAAAACTCGACAGTTCTTGTTTTGCTGCGGTGCGTCGGAACAGGCTAATGGCACTGTACAGAATCATCCCGCCCAGCAAGAATTCCAATACGCTCAAAGCATCGCCACTCAGGTGGTTGAGACCCCAAACGCCGATATACACACCGGGAATTGAACCAACAACAGTGAATGCCCACTTACGCCAGGGTGTGCGCCTTCCCACTGCTTTTAACGCGGTTACGCAGTTGGCGACCGTGATCAAACTGATGATTGCAGCGACAACTGGCAAACTATACAGCTTAAAAGCACTGGTGAGCCCAACAATGATGATGGCAAGCCCAAACCCCGTTACGGTCTGGAAATAGGTGCCAAAGGCAATAATGACGAGCAACAGGGTCAGTTCCATTCGTGATTGGCTACCTCAGGTATGTTGTGCTTGAACAACAGTTGTCGCGATAACGTGAAAGATATCGTCTTCACTGCATCCTCTGGATAAATCATTTGCGGGTTTGGCTAATCCTTGTAGAAGAGGACCAATGGCTTTTGCTCCACTCAGCCTTTCAGCCAGTTTATAGCCTATGTTGCCCGCTTCCAGGTTGGGAAAAACCAGAATATTCGCATCCCCCTGCACCGCAGAGTTAGGGGATTTTTTTGAAGCTATCTCTTTAACAATAGCGGCATCAAACTGAACATCCTCATCAATTGTAAGATCGGGGTGCTTATTTTTTACCAGCTTGGCTGCGTTTATTACTTTATCAACAGCAGAGTGTTGTGCGCTACCGTTTGTTGAGAACGAGAGCATGGCAATCCTTGGCTCCACATTAAGAAGTTGTGTGGCGCTTTTAGAGGCGGTGATAGCTATGTTTGCCAGTTGCTCTTCATTTGGGTCTACGACCAATCCACAATCCGTAAAGATAAGCGAACCTTTGTGCTGGTGAAAAGGCTCGCAAAGCATCATGATGAAAAAGCTCGATACCAGCGGAAAGTCGCGATTAGTACCAATGAGTTGAATGGCATGCCGAACCACTTCTGCCGTGGTGTGAACTGCGCCTGCGACGAGACCATCGGCATAACCCTGCCTGACCAGCATGTTAGCGAAAACCAGCGGCTGATCGATGAGCTGATTGGCATCTTCCAGAGTCATTCCCTTATGCTTCCTTGCTTCATACATTGCCTGAGCCAGATCTGGCTTCCATTCTGAATTATGGGTTTCGACCAGCGTCAGTTCATGCAGATCTAACCCTTGTGCTTTTGCCTGAGTTTCGAGATCCCGATTACTGCCTACTAAAATGACTTTGGCAATATTTTCATTTTGGGCTCGCAGAGCGGCTTTGATGACCCGCGGATCCTGACCTTCACAAAGAGCAATGGTTTTTGGGTTTTCCTTGGCACTAAGAATGATGCGTTCTATTGCTTTCATGTTTAAATTCCATTTATTGATACATTTTGTTCCGTAAAATGATTTATTATAGTGATGCTAACGACTGACACCCCATAGATCAATGTAAAATCCGCTATGTGGTATAAATCATTTTGCTTTCTTGCTATAAGTGATGGCGTCAGAAGACCTTGTTTCAAATAAAGCCCGGAGAGTTATGGATAGCCAGTCATCCCCTCATCTTCCCAAAGTGGAAGGAGACACGCCCACTTTGCGTCTTTTTGCGTTGTTAGAAGTGATTGCCGAAAAGGACGAATTTTTTTCTTTACAGAGTTTGGTTGAAGAAACCGGTTTGCCGAAACCAACCCTGCACCGGATGCTTCAGCAACTGGAGAGCGCAGGTATTGTCCAGCGTGACCATGATGACAGGCATTACAGCACTGGAATTCGGCTTCGTCGGTTTGCAGAAAAGCTTTTGCTGAACAGCACAATCCACAGCGCAAGGCATGCGGTATTGTTGCAACTGCAAAAAGAAGTCGGAGAAAGCTGTAATTTAACGGCCCTCTCGGGAGGCGAGATTGTTTATGTGGACAGGGTAGAGACAGAAGCACCGCTGAGATTCTACCTGCACCCTGGTTCGCGAGTTCCGGTTCATTGTAGCGCCACTGGTAAATTGTTCCTCGCCAACATGAATGCGAAACAGCGCCGTCGAGTGCTGACCACCACAGAGCTTGAACGCTATACTCAACACACCAAAACCAGCATCGAAGAGCTTGAAGAAGAACTGGATATCGTGAAAAACAACGGTTATGCCATCGATAACGAAGAGTTTCTTCCCGGTCTGTTCTGCGTGGCGGTACTGGTGCCTTCAAAACGTGGTCGCTCTAACCTTGGTATCGCTATTCAGGCGCCTATTATTCGTCTAAAACCAGAACAGGCTTTGCATTTTCTTCCGGCTTTGCAGCGCGCAGCCAATGCATTAGCCAAAATAGAAGAGGAAGAAGATGAATTTCTGGCTGGAAATGGTGACTGATCAGTGCAATACGTCGATATAAAAACCGTTATTGAAGAACAGATAGAGTCGGGTTTGTTACCCGCAGGGCAAAAACTACCGCCGGAGCGGAAACTTGCAGAGTCATTTAATACGACGCGGGTAACACTGCGAGAGGCGCTGTCGCTTCTGGAAACTGAAGGCAAAATATTCAGAGAAGATCGCCGGGGATGGTTTATTTCCCCTTCTGCTATGCGATATGACCCGGGTAAGGACTTTAGCTTTACCGCACTTGCAAAGGCCAATGAGCGCAATCCAAGAACTGAAGTGTTAAAGGCAAAGACAGTGCTGGCGACCAAATACGCGTCGCAGATACTCGATCTTCAGCCTTTTTCCGACGTACACCAAATTGAGCGCTTACGTTTTCTGGACGAGAGACCCGTGGTTTATGTGACACATTACGTGCAGCCAGACTTTGCACCAACGCTGCTTGACCACGATCTGACTCAGTCCTTAAGTGGTATTTGTTCGTCTGAATTTGGTGTTCATCCCGCCTCAACGCAGATCAGGCTGAGGACCACTTCCCTGCTTGGAGAAATCGCTCAGGCATTGCGGGCTACACCCGGAGCACCGGCGATGGTGATAGAAAGAACCTGTATGGATGCAACGGGTGCCATCATTGATTGCAGGGTGGAATACTGGCGCCATGACGCCATCAGCATTGAATCTACCGTGGAGTTGAAAACCTAAATCGATGTCGACATTTGCCATAGTGCTGGTGATTTTTTCCGCATTGCTGCATGCAAGCTGGAACATCATTGGTAAGTCGAAACAGGGGTCAGGAGGCGCATTTTTTCTGGCCTCATCTTTTGCTCCGACCCTTTTGTTGTTGCCTTTTACTTTGTGGTTTCTAACCTACCCAGAGGTATCACTGCCAGTTGAATTCTGGTTGTGGGTGATGATCAGTGCAGTTTTCCAAGCGCTTTATATTCTGGGGTTAGCGTATGCTTACCAACGTGCCGATGTTGGGGTGATATATCCCATTGCGCGAGCATTGCCGGTGCTAATGGTGGGTGTAGGAACCGCCGTTCTGGGGCAGGTACTTTCCCTGCCTCAATGGATAGGGTTTGGTCTGATTACTTTGGGGTGCTTGTGTGTCCCATTAGTCTCATTTCGTCAATTTAAGCTGGCAGATTACATGAATGCCGGTGTTGCTTGGGCGTTGGTCGCAGCAATAGGCACCACTGGGTATTCGATTCTGGATAAAGTTGCGATAGACATTGTTTCTCACAGCGTCGCGGGCATTCACAACGCTCAGCAGGTGGCGATTTTTTATCTCGGTATTCAGTTTGGTTTTATGGCGATGACCCTGAGCCTTGTGTTTGCTGTCAGGAAAAAATGGGATGTGTTTGCAGCAGGCTGGGCGATGAAGAAGTCAGCAACGGTCGCGGGCATTATGATGGGTGTGACGTATACGCTCGTTCTTTATGCCATGACTCTGACTGAGAACGTGAGCTTGGTCGTGGCACTGCGCCAGACCAGCATTATTTTTGGTTTGTTGCTTGGCATCGTTTTCTTGAAAGAGAAATGGCTCTATACGCGTGGTGTTGGTGTCATTTGTATTGTTGCTGGATTGGTTTTGGCGCTTACCAACTAAAAATGCCTCGTTAAACGAGGCATTTTGTTATTAGACTCTAACTGCTCTGGCTTACTTACCGCGTTGCCAGCCGTGGAATTTCTGAACCCACTCCAGCAATTTCTCTGGGGCATTGGCTTTCTTCCAAACCCCAGCGGTGTATTTAGCCGCTTCACTCATGGTTGGGTAAGGGTGAACCGTACCCAGAATCTTGTTCAGACCAAGGTTGTATTTCATCGCGAGCGTAAATTCAGCCAGCAACTCTCCAGCACCATGTCCGACAATGGTAACGCCCAGTATCGTATCTTTGCCTTTAGGCGTAATGACCTTGATAAAACCGATGTCTGCACCATCCGTGATAGCGCGGTCCAGATCGTCGATGCCATAAGTCGCCACTTCGTAATCGATGCCTTTTTGTTTGGCTTCGCTCTCGTTAATCCCCACTCGTGCGACTTCTGGTGTAGTGTAAGTCGCAGCAGGCATTACGCGGTAATCTGCTTTGAACTTCTTAAACTGACCAAACAAGCCGTTCACAGCGGCATACCATGCCTGATGAGCAGCGGCGTGTGTCAGCTGGAATGGACCACATACATCACCCACAGCAAAGATATTCGGATACTTGGTTTGTAGGAAGTCGTTCACTTCAACCGTACCACGGTTAGTGACTTCAATTCCCAAATCTTCCAGACCGAAGCCTTTCACGTTGGCAACACGACCAAGAGCAAGCAGCACTTTATCGAAGTAAACGCGTTTGGTTTCGCCATTATGCTCAAGCTCAGCAAACTGACCTTGGTCATCACGACCAAACTGCGCCGCTTTGTGACCCGTGAGCAGGTTCACTCCATCCTCTGTCAGGTGGCTAGCAACGAGCTCAGAAGCTTCTCTGTCTTCACGAATCAGGATTTGCTCTGCCATTTCAACCAGAGTTACATCTGATCCCAGAAGGCTAAAGCTTTGTGCCAATTCACAGCCGATTGGTCCACCACCTAATACAAGCAACTTTTCAGGCTGTTCACGTAATTCCCATACGTTGTCGGATGTCAGGTATTCCACTTCGTCAAGCCCAGGAATACCCGGTACGAGCGGGCGAGCGCCAGTGGCGATAACGATATTTTTGGTGGTGATGCGCTCACCGTTAACTTCTACTTCCCATGGTGAAAGGACTTTGGCTTCACCAGTGACGCAATCCACACCCAATGATGTGTAACGCTCAACAGAATCGTGAGGTTCGATACCTGCAATCACATCTTGCACGCGCTCCATTACAGCAGAAAAGTCCGCTTTGGCTTCACCGGCTTCGATACCGAAGCGCTTAGCCTGAGAAATCTCTTTCATGGTGTGAGCAGCACGAATTAAAGCTTTGGAAGGTACACAACCTGTGTTCAAACAGTCACCCCCCATCTTGTGACGCTCAATCAGTGTCACTTTAGCTTTCACTGCTGCGGCAATGTAAGCCGATACCAAACCACCAGAACCTGCACCAATCACAACCATGTTAGTGTCGAATTTTGATGGTTTTTTATAGCCTTCGTAAACTTTACGCGCAGCGATGATATCTACTAGTTTCTTCGCAATTAGAGGGAACAAGCCCAGCAGTACAAACGAAAGCAGAATTGGAGGAGAGATGATGCCTGCTAGCGAATCAATTTCAGCAAGCTGAGTACCAGCATTCACATAAACGGCTGTGCCTGCAAGCATACCTAACTGGCTCACCCAGTAGAAATCGCGCGCTTTGATTGGCGTCAGACCCATCAACAGGTTGACAACAAAGAAAGGGAAAACCGGAATTAAGCGAAGGGTGAACAGGTAAAACTTACCCTGTTTCTCAACGCCTTCATTAATGGCAGAAAGACGATCGCCAAATTTACTCTGTACCCAGTCACGCAATAAGAATCGGCTGAACAGGAAAGCGAGTGTCGCACCAACGGAGCTGGCGAATGACACCAGTAACAAACCCCAGCCAAAGCCAAACAGTGCACCGCCCAATAACGTCATAATGGCAGCGCCTGGTAATGACAGCGCCGTTACGATGACGTAGATAACGAAGTAACTCACGCTAGATAGCAGCGGGTTGTCTTGAATTAGTGAAGACAACTGCTCTTGCTGTTGCTTCGCGGTTTCCAGAGTCAGGAAGCGCCCCAAGTCGAGGCTAAACCATAAAACGATGAACCCGATTATCCCGAGTGCAAGAAATATCTTTTTTTTGCTCATCACATGTCCTTCATTAGGTTGTTGGCAAAATTATCAACCACTTATCTCAAAATTGCGGTCTGGATATAAGTGTAGTGAAACTAGTAAATAAAAACAGGTTAATGCATGTGAGGATAACCCGTTTTTGGAATCTGTTTTAAAAGACCCAGCTTCTGGTGAGTTCATTTCACGTTTTTATGCTTTTTTTGAAAAAAAGTGAATCTACTTATTCCGGATGCTTCTTTAGAGAACGGTAAGATGAGAAGAAAAAAAGAGAAAAGCCCAGCTTGTTGAAACTGAGCTAGATACGATCAAGATAGGCGAAGTTAATATGAGATTCTCGAATTTTAGTGTGATTTTGGTGGGTGATTACACGTGATGGAGCGAGAAAACTCTTCTTGACACATTTGGGCGCGAGGTTCGTTTTCGTACAGTCGATACAGGCGGCACATTTCCACAAGCGTGTCGCAGGCTAGAAGATAGCTTTTGTGGCGAAATGCCTGACCGCGTTCCGGGTTATTCATCTCATTCACCAATGCATAATGAAGCTTTTTCAGAACGCGAATTGCACAATAATCATCGCCAATTTCCTGAGAACTCCTCACTAGCTTCTGGCATGCATCGTTGTAGGCATGCAGAGCACGTTCACAACCATTGCTTTTGCTCAATACCGCTTCACACAGATACATTTCTGTTTTCATATCTTGTGCCTTCAGGCGGTAGTCGTCGATATTGCGGAAGATGAGGTTGTGAAGAGAATCCATTTCAGTAACATCCCAAATGAGTGAAATATTTTTTAAATGATAATCATTATCAATTGATAAATCTACTCCCAATTTTTGTTTTAAAAATTAAGCGGTACGTCACGAAACTTCATTTCTGCACCAATTTCACAAAAAGTTTAAACATTTCATCAAGATAGTTCAGTTGCTGATGAATTGAAAAAATGCGTAATTTTACGTGCTTCAAAGCAAGATTCCTTGCTCTGATCTAGCCTCGCGCGCTGTCAATAAACCCTTTAAAAATTTTTCTTTTGGGGGAGAAAATTATGTAACACAACTTGAATTGATAATCGTTATCAACTAGAACTATATGCCAAGATGTAGTGGTTATTTTTTGAACTGCATACAAGATATAGTTTTTAACCGAGTACAAGATAGAGTTTATGGACGTAATAAAACGCGACGGTCGAAGAGAGAAGACCAGCCTAGATAAAGTGACTCGTAGAGCAGAAGCACTGGCAGACGGGCTAAAAGTTGAGCCAATCGCAGTGGCTCAGAAAGTCGTAAGTGGTTTGTATGATGGCATCAAAGTAACAGAAATTGATGTCTTCCTAGCGGAAACCTCCGCAAGTTTAGCCGCCGAGCACCCTGACTACGCCAAGCTGGCAGCACGTGTTTTGGTCAGTTCTTTGCAAAAGGAGACACAGGGCTTCCAATGGGCGACAGAGCAGCTTTCTGAAATTGGCATTCTTTCCGAGGACTACGTTGCACAAGTGCGCCGACAAGGTCCTGAAATCGCGGAACTTATTGACTATCGTCGTGACTACCAATTTGATTACTTCGGTTACAAAACTCTTGAACGTTCATACCTGCTTAAAGTTGATGGCAACATCGTAGAACGTCCGCAAGACATGTACATGCGTGTAGCGATTGCTGTTGCAGGTGAAGACGTCGCACAAATCAAAGAACTGTATGACATGCTCAGCCTGGGTTACTACACCCACGCGACTCCAACCCTGTTTAACGCGGGTTGTAAGATGCAGCAACTTTCTTCTTGTTTCCTACTGGCGATGCAAGATGACTCCATTTCCGGCATCTACGACACGCTGAAAGACTGTGCACTGATTTCTAAATCCGCTGGTGGTATCGGTCTTCACATTCACAATATTCGCGCGTCAGGCGCACCTATCATCGGCACCAACGGTATTTCTAACGGCATCATTCCAATGCTGAAAGTGTTCAACGAAACCGCACGTTACGTTGACCAGGGTGGCGGTAAACGTAAAGGTTCTTTCGCCATCTATCTGGAACCTTGGCATGCCGACATTGAATCTTTCCTGGATCTGCGTAAGAACCACGGTAAAGAAGAATTCCGTGCACGTGATCTCTTCCTGTCACTGTGGGTTCCTGATCTGTTTATGGAGCGTGTAGAGCAGGACGGCGAATGGACGCTGTTCAGTGAGCACAATGCGAAAGGATTGTCTGATGTATACGGTGATGACTTCGTTGCACTGTACGAGAAGTACGAGCGCGAAGGTCTGGGCATTAAGACCATCAAAGCACGTAACCTGATGACTCAGATTATCGAATCTCAGGCAGAGACGGGTACTCCGTACATGCTGTACAAAGATTCGTGCAATATTAAATCGAACCAGAAGAACTTGGGTACGATTAAGTCGAGTAACCTGTGTGCGGAAATCATGGAGGTATCCACTCCTGAAGAAACTGCAGCGTGTAACCTGGCTTCTCTGGCATTGCCTAAGTGTGTTATCGATGGTCAGTTTGATTTCGATAAGCTGCACGAGATTACTAAGATCGCGATTAAGAACTTAGATCGTGTTATCGACGTGAACTACCATCCAACCGATAAGATTGAAGTCTCTAACCACGCTCACCGTCCAGTCGGATTGGGTATTCAGGGCTTGGCAGACGTGTTCTTCAAACTGCACCTTGCTTACGACAGCGAAGAAGCTCGCGAGCTTAACCGTGCAATCGCAGAAACCATGTACCATGCGTCCCTTGAAGCTTCTAGCGAGCTGGCAAGAGATCTTGGTGCTTACAGCAGCTACGATGGTTCGCCAGCAAGTCAGGGGACTTTCCAGTTTGACCTTTGGGATGTGCAGCCAAGCGATCGCTGGGACTGGAACGCGCTTCGCGAGCAAGTCTCACAGCACGGTCTGCGTAACTCCCTATTGATTGCTCAAATGCCAACGGCTTCCACGGCTCAGATTCTGGGCAATACCGAAGCGTTCGAAGCGCAAACCAGCAACATCTACAAGCGTCAGACTTTGTCGGGTGAGTTCATCATTGTGAATCGCCATCTAGTAGCAGCGTTGGAAGAGCGCGGGCTATGGACGCCAGCAATTCGTGATTCCATTATCTTGAACAACGGTTCTCTGCAAGAGATTGAAGCGATTCCAGAAGATGTGAAATCGGTATACCGCACCATCTGGGAGCTTTCTCAGAAAGTCATTATCGATATGTCCGCTGACCGTGGTCCTTACGTTTGTCAGTCACAAAGCCTCAACCTGTGGCTGGCATCGCCTACCTTTGCTCAAATCAACGCCATGCACTTCTATGCCTGGAAGCGCGGTTTGAAGACGGGCATGTACTACTTGCGTACCAAGCCTTCTGCTAATGCGGTGAAAGTAACCGTTGGCAACAACGAAGATGAAGAGTGCGTAGGCTGCGGCGCATAACTGACGCTCCAGCACATTGATATTTAGGCGGAGACGATGCTCCGCCTGCAAATTAGGACAACCCCATGATCGTAAAAAACAAATTCAGCCTGTTCCCAATTCAGTACGAAGAGATTTGGCAAGCATACAAAACCCACGAAGCGGCATTCTGGACAACCGAAGAGCTCGACTTTGCGCAAGATTTGCCTGATCTGCAAAAGCTGACTGAAGGTGAGCAACACTTCATTCGCCACGTTCTGGCTTTCTTTGCTCAGAGTGAAGGCATGATCAACGAAAACCTGCTGACGCGTTTCTACGGTGAAATTGAAATTGCAGAAGCTCGCTGCTTCCTTGCACTGCAAGCGTTCAACGAAGTGATTCATGCAGAAACTTATGCACTTCAGCTTGAAACCTACATCCCTGATGTGGAAGAACGTGAGCGTCTGTTCAATGCGATTGACAACGTGCCTACAGTAAAACGCAAAGCACAGTGGGTGATGAAGTGGATCTCTTCAGACAAACCGCTACCAATGCGTTTAATTGCTTTTGGTCTGGTAGAAGGGTTGTTCTTCGCGGGCAGCTTCTGTGCGATTTACTACTTCCGTAAACGTGGTCTGCTGGCGGGTCTGGCAGCAAGTAATGACTTGATTGCTCGTGATGAAGGTTTGCACTTTAGCTTCTCTGCTTTGCTGTTCAAAACACTAGGCCAGGGCAAAGTGACTCAAGCAGAATTTGAAGAAATCTGTCGCGAAGCGGTATCTATTGAGAAAGAGTTCGTAACCGAAGCTCTGCCAGTAGACCTGATTGGAATGAACGCTGACCTGATGTGTCAGTACATCGAACACACAGCAGACGTTATCGCTGGCCTGTTTGGTTTCGACAAAGTGTTCGGCTCTGAGAACCCATTTGATTACATGCGTCTTCTGGACATGGAAGGCAAAACAAACTTCTTCGAAAAACGCGTGACGGAATACAAGCGTCCGCAAGATCGTCAACTGGCTTTCGATGCCGATTTCTAACAGGAGTGGAACATGCAAATTGAAATGTTTAGCAAGGACAACTGCCCGCAATGTGTGACTGCAGCCAGCTGGGTTGCACAGCAAGGGTTAAAACTGAGTCAGCTTAAATTAGACATCGACTTCGACAGAGAAACCTTGTTTGAACTGTTTCCAATGGCAAGAAGCTACCCACAATTTCGTGTAAACGGGCAACCTGTTGGTGATTTTGAAACACTAAAGAACCAACTTGCATTCAGTGCGGAAACTTCTTTTTAAAAAGAACCTAAAATTTCTCACTTAATCAAGCATAGAGAAGTGGCTGTTTTTACAGCCACTTTTTTTGTTTTCTTTTCCAATATTTATCCTATGTCCCTAAAGTGTTTCTAACTTGTTATTTTTAAACATATTATTTTGATGCAATTGTCATTTATAAAGTTGCATAACAGTCAATAAAATAAAAATATCAATTTCATTTCTATAAAGTGTATGAGTGACAACACTCACATTTGGTAACCCTTTAAAGTATATATAATTTAAAACCCGTTCATTGTTTCAAATCCTGTGTTTATTATCACTGCTCTTTTATTTTCAATGTTCATTCTGTAAATAACCAATATATTGAAATTAGTCTGAATTAACTTTTTATTAACTTATTGTTTTTATTTTTTGTTTGAAGCTTATAAAGAGCTTTGAAGGGATTCGTTTACTTTTAAAATAGGGAAAGCTTTATGAAATCTGAAAACACTCAGTTGGTTTCTGAAGAAGTTGTAATTAATGATCTGCGTTCTTCTGATTACGAGGAATTATATCCATTGATCAGTCCACCTCACTTGGGGTACGTGGATGAAAAGTTTTTGAAAAAGGTGTTCAAACCGGAAGGACCTGACGTGGTCACTGGTCTGGCTCTCCGTGCAGGCGGCAAGCTGGTAGGATGCATGGGGTTTATTCCTCAGGAGAGGGTGACACGCGAAGGTAATACCGTACAGACTGTGAATCTCACCTGCGCTGTATCTCACCCAGACTATCGAGGATATGGACTAAAGCTGTTCAGACAGTTAAACAAGTTTGACGACGTCCTTTTCACGGCTTTGTCTGCCAGTGATGTCGCCGATGTTATATACCGCAAAGTGTGCAAAGCAAGAGAGCAGTCCGGTGGGTTTCAAATTGTCGATGGTGTTTTAGACGACGTTTCCCAAGTTGAAGCGCATGTTGATGAGTTTGATTTAAGCCATCTCAGTGACTATGAAAAGTCGCTCTACTTTTCACATGAGGATCTTGAGTGTAATCAGTTTCTAATTAAGTCCGAAGAAGAGGTTTGCTTCTTAATAACTAGAAAAGTGAAGTTGGAAGACAAACTATGCAGTGAAATTGTTTACTTTGGTCATGAAGATCTTTTTGTAAGCCATATCCCTGCTATTTCTAAGTTAATTAAAGAACATGACAAGTCAGAGCACTGTGTTATTAGTTTGGCTGATACACCGGTTTGCCTTATTAATTTGGAAAGTCAGATTAAAATGAAAGAACCGAGAGTAACGTTTGGTATAGATGTTGATATTCCATTTATTTCTCTCCATTCAGAAAATTTAATATTTGGTTTGTAATCCAGTTTATTTACATGACTCAATTTAGTAAAAAAACGTTTTTAATGTGCGCGATACCGATCTCGCTGTACAACGTTGTTATGTCATCATTGGGCTTTGTCGATTCATTTATGATCAGTCAGCTTGGTGAAACAGAAGCAGCAGCTGCGGGAATCGGAGCCAGGTGGCTGTGGTTCAGTGCTTTCTTTGTGTCGGCTTCATCGACTGGTGTTGCCATTATTTGGAATCAGCAGTCTGAGCGAGCCGATACTGAGTATCGTCGTAACATTGTTCGAGGGTCGCTGATCATTCTTGGTTGTGCTTTAAGCTTTGCCTGCCTTTTCTTTACCATACCTGAGATGCTGGCGAGGTTGTTTTCCAAGGACGAAAGCATATTGGAACTATCGAGTGGTTACATTTCCCTGATGGCAGTTGTCATCATCCTGACGGGTCTGACCACCATTCAAGATTTTGCCTTTCGTTCTTTAGGAAGAGTGAATCTAGTTCTCTACAGCTACTGCTTTGAAGTGGCACTGAATATTCTCTTGAACTATCTGCTGATATTTGGGGCTTACGGTGCACCTAAATTAGGAATAGAAGGTGCCGCCATTGGCTCGATCATCGCTAGGGGGCTACGTTTTCTGCTGCTTCTGTTGGCAATGTACGGGTTCGAGCCAAGGCTAAAAGTAGGGCTTAGGGAAGTTTATTCCTCCTTTAACCTTGAAGCTTATAAGAAGATCTACAGCTTATGCTGGCCCGTGGTGCTGGGATCGCTTGCTTGGGTAGGTGGTGTATTTGCGTTTCAAGTGATATACGCCAATATGGGTACCGACGTTTTGGTGGTTATGTCCATTATCACTCCGTTTGAACTCCTCGCATTGTCGTTTGTTTCTGGCGTAGGTCAGGCAACCAGTATTCTCGTAGGTAAAGAGTTAGGTGCACAGAGGTTTGAACGCGCCAAGCACGTCGCCAAATTGGGTCTGACATTTGGGGTTATGTCTGGCGGACTGGCAGCTTTCATCATTGTTGGTTCTTCATTCTGGGTCATTCAATACTATGAACATCTGAGTGAGTCTGTGGTCGGTATGCTGTCGATCATGTATCCGCTAACCGCGATCACTGTGATGCTGAAAGCCATTAATAGTGTTCAGATGGCAGGTATTCTCGTGAGTGGTGGAGAAACCAAATTTGTAGTGAAGCTCGATTTTGTTTGTCAGTGGATCATCGCAATTCCAACCGCTGTTGCTTTAGGATTGTGGTTGGCTTTACCAGTGCACTGGGTCTATTTGTTTGTGCAGATGGAAGAGTTTGCCAAACTGTTCCCAGCGATGTTTAGAATTCGTCAGCACAAGTGGTTGGTGAAACTTGCATAAAAAAAGCGTACCGGTGCGGTACGCTTTCTTTTCAATTCGTAAAATCAGATTGTTTCTGTGTCAAATTGATAGGTTTCAATTTCTTTGGGCAATGGCTTCTCGGGGGAAACGGGAATCAGTACAGTGAATCTGGCACCACCCAATTCACTATCATCAACAGAAATTGTCCATTTAAGTGATTTCGCAGCGCTGGCTGCAATCGCCAGACCTAAGCCGAAACCGCCACTGGCAGAATTGCGGCTTTTATCCAGTCGGGCAAACGCCATGAATATCTCTTTGCGCTTGTCTTCTGGAATTCCGGGTCCATTGTCTTCCACATCAATTGCCCAATGGGTTTTAAAGCAAGTTAGGCTAAGCCTTACTTTTCCGTTGCCATAACGATTTGCATTGGTAATGAAGTTGTCGATTACCAGTTGGCAGAGTGTTTCATCGGCATGCAAGATGGTGTTTTCTGAAATACAGTTAACGACAAACTCCCCATTGCGCTGGGTGATTTTGTTCAGACGTTCCTGACAAAAATCAGAAATGTAGATGCTGGAAGATTTCTGCTGTATTTCGGCATAGCCGGAAACATTCAGCTTGGATAACTGAACGATGTGTGTCGACAGATCTTTGATGTCTTCGACGTAGTGATCAATGTTGTTGAATATTGCCCGATCCTGAACCGGAGTCTGGATTCTTGCGAGGTCTGACGCCATCTGAATTCGGCTCAGAGGTGTTCGAATTTCATGTGGGATTGCCTGAGTGAAGATCTGGCTTTGTTTCACCCGGCTTTCAATGTCTTCCGCCATACCGTTAAAACCATTCGCCAGCTCGCGAATAGGCTGAGAATAATGGGCAGTTGTTCTGGTGGAAAGGCTGCCTTGTCCAAACTTTCTCTGGTCAGCCAGTAGTTGGTTGATTTGTATCTGAATCTTTCTCACTGGCACGTAAATCAGAGCAGCTAAACTCACGACTAGCGTTGCCAATAAAGCCAGAACAAAATGGATTTCCGAATCCTCATACCATTCAAATTGGGGTTCGAAGAACTCACCATGCTCGCCAAAGAAGAAACTGTAATTTGAATTGGGAATAGGCATGACAACGGCAAAGTGACAGCCATTGATGAGGTAAACGGGGAGTCCTTTCATGTAGAACATGAATTCACATTCAGCGCAGGGAGCACTTTCATCCCAGTCTTTGATTAAGGCTAAGTCAAAGATGTAAAAACGTTGTTCTCCCGTGCGTTCCAGCTCTTTATACAGCGAGTTTGGGTCGCCTTTTTCTTCGATGTACTGATTGAGAAAGAAATTAGCATCGTTGAGAAATATCTCTACATCCGTTCGATGCATATACCCTTCACCCAGATGCATGAAGACCATAATTGTTAAACCCAGCCCGGCAATGATGCCTAAATAAAGCCGGGTAAACATCGAATTGAGAACCTTAAACATGAGTCAGCATATAGCCTTGATTTCGTACGGTTTTGATAAATGCTGACGAAACATTCGCCTGAGAGAACTTTTTCCTGAGCCCTGACACCCGCATGTCGATGGAGCGGTCATTAAAGTTGTACTCGATGCCACGTGCAGACTGGCAAAATATTTCTCGGGAAACTGGCTTGTCTGAGTTTTCCATCAACAGGTGCAGGATATCGAACTCTGATGCCGTAAGATTGAGTTTATTTTCGTGGTAACAGGCGATTTTTCGAGTAAGGCAAAGGGTAATGCCATATTTAGAAAGAGACAGAGGATCAGTGGTAGGTTGCGATTTCTTATAACGACGAAGCAGCGCCTCGATTCGAGCAACCAGAATATGACCCCGGACGGGTTTGGTTAAATAGTCGTCTGCTCCAAACTTAAATAGACTTACTTCGGTGAGCTCATCTTCAGAAGCGGTGAGAACAACGATCATTCCATCATAAAACTCTCGGACTTCCTGACAAATGGTGGCACCATCTTTTCCAGGAAGCATCAGGTCTAGAATAACAAGATCGGGATGAGTATTTTTTACCGCGTCGACAGCGTCCGAACCGTCGCAGATAGCGTCAACCTCGTAGCCTTCAGCTTCAAGGTACATCTTAGTCAGGCGAGATATTTCCTTATCATCTTCAACCAATAAAATTCTACAATTTGGCATCTTGATATGGCGTTGTTATGCATTCCGGGGCAAGTATATAGAATGTGAATTGTATCGCAATAGTGAGAAGGAAAATATTTTTCTCGTTGTAAACTCGAAATCTCTTACACTGTCTTACATTCAAGAACCCAATTATACATTTGACTATATTTCATGCTGTAAAAAAGATGCAATCGATTTCTTGTCAGTGTTTTCTAGTGAAATTTACGAAATGACATAAATTACGTTTCGATGGGATTGGTGTTACTTGTCCTTACAAAATCGATAGAGATGTATATCGTATTCTTTATCTTTAGTGATTCATGTATTGCGGGTAGCTATGCTTTCAGTTTGCGCTCATTACACAAGGAAATTCCAGCGATGAAACTGAAATTCTCATTACTTCCACTGATTTTTACAATAGGCAGTTTTTCTACATTTGCGGCAGATAATGAAAAAAACATTATCGAGAAAAAAGTGATGGATTGGATGCATGTAGAAGTGAAAACAGTGAAGGGTATTGCCGTTCGTCACGTGTTTTCCTGCTCTTTCTATTCTGCTACCCCAGTACTAAAGCACCGAGATGGAGAATCTTCGTTCGGTGATCATAAATTCTTCTCTCTCAACGGACAGCTAGAAGAGCTGATTACTCCAACTTCAACTCAGGTTATGCCAGATGTTTCTGGGTGCCTGAAATCTGATTTTCGCCTGAATACCCAAGAGGATGCCGAATACCTACTTGAGGCTTTGGACACTTTATTTGCGTCAGGCAGCCATTTTGATCAAGGCGTAGAAAAGAAGGCAATCAAGGACAAAGATAGCTGGAAGCTGATTACGGGTGAGTTCTTTGATGACTTATCTGGTTACAAGGTAGTAACGGATGAAAAAGGCAAAATTAAAAAAATTGAGTATGTTTTGGGACTGTAATCCATTCTGAATATCTTTTGTTCTTTTCTTTACCATCTGACCAATTAAACGTTAAGTTGTTTAGCTATTATTTAGCAAGATTGGTCAGGTATCGCTCTGAAAAAACGGTGAAACTCTTCGGAGAAAGGACAGGAGAACACTTTGAGCACACAATACGATGCGCGAATGCAGGCGACATGCGATTACATACATCAACATCTGGATCAGATACTAACGGTTTCTGAACTTAGTCAGGTAGCGCATTTTTCTGAATTTCATTTTCATCGTCAGTTTCGGGCTTATGTTGGAGTCAATGTCGCACGTTACATCACGCAGCTCAGACTAAAAAGAGCGGCGTATCAGCTTGGCTTTCATCCCGAAAAGAGTGTGACAGACATTGCCTTAGACGCACAGTTTGAATTTTCTGAGTCGTTTTCTCGTGCTTTCAAAAAGGAATTCGGTCAATCCCCTCGTGATTTTCGCAAACAACCGGATTGGCAGAAGTTGCACCAGACATTCTTGAAGCCAACAAGGCGACAGGAGGAGAAAATGAAAGTAGACATTCAAAAATTTGAGAGAACCTTAATTGCGGTATTTGAGCATCGCGGTCCCGCTCCACAAGTTAATCACTCAGCTATGAAATTTATCGATTGGCGGAAGTCGACAGGTTTATCGCCAGTAAGCAGTCGCCGGACTTTTGGTTTGATTTACGATGACCCTGCAGAAACCGAGCCGAGTAAGTTTCGATTTGATATTTGTGGCGAAGTTCATCAAGCCGTTCCTGCAAATTCTCATGGTGTTGTGAACAAAGAAATTCCGGAAGGAAGAGTAGCTGTTGTTCGCCATATTGGTTCTCATGATGAGCTCGATAAAAAGGTTATCTACCTTTACGGAACTTGGCTACCTGAAAGCGGTGAAACACTGCGAGGTTTCCCGTGCTTTTTCCATTATCAGAATTTCTTTCCTGAAGTGGATGAACATGAACTAGTTACAGACGTTTACTTACCCATCGAATAAAACAGAGCGGCAAACGCCGCTCTGTTTAGACGGTCTGAAATGAATCAGCTCCTTCGATTTCAGCACTTCGGAGTTTGCGCAAACTGCTGATGACCATGGGCAACACTACGAGTGTGAGAGTTAAATTGGACAATGGCACAGAAAGCCATATTCCTTCTACTCCAAAGTGCTGGGGCAAAACCAGCAGAAACGGGAGCTGTACAATCATATTTCCCGCTGAGACGAATAGTGCCTTTCCTCCCATACCTATTGCCATAAAGTAAACAGAAGCGGCAAATAGGAAACCATCCAGACATATCCCCAATAAATGCAATTGCACACCTTGCTTGGTGGCAGAGGTCAATGCTGGGTTTTCAGTAGTGAATAGCGAAATCGCAGCTTCGGGGAAGATGTTCAGCAGGATAGTGACGACAATACCCAAACCAACCGAAACCGAGAGTGCAAGCTTAACGGTATCTTTAATTTTACTAAACTGCTTCGCGCCAAAGTAAAAACTCACTGGGGGCTGCATGCCGTTGGCAATGCCTTCAGTAAAGTAATAGTAAATACTGGCGATGTACCCGACGATGGCAAAAGCAGCAACGTGGGTTGAATCGCCATAGTACATGAACAACTTGTTATGCAGAGCCATGACAAAACCAAAGTAAACGAACATGACTAAGGTTGATGCGCCAAGCTCGGTGGTGCGCCAGACCAACTTCCACTTAAACTGACCACCAAATACATTGGCTTCAGAATACTTACTCAGAAAGTACCCAAGGCTTAATAGTGTTGTGACAGCCTGAGCTATTAATGTGGCAATGGCGGCCCCTTTCAGCCCCAGACCAAGATGCGCCAGAAACAGGTAGTCCAGCGCGATATTCGTGAGTGCTCCGATTAAAATAAACGCCGTGGAAATGTTCGGGCTGTCGTCGTTTCGGACTAACATTGGAAGCGCGCTGGAAGCGATAGTGAGCGATGCTCCGATTGTAAATATATTCAGGCATTCAATTGCGAACTGTTTGGGGTCCCCATAAGCGCCCTGAATCTCCAGTGCCCATCCAGAAACAGAATAAAGAAATAATGAGCCCAGTGTTCCTGTCACCAGAATCATCCATAAACCAGTCTTTAGAGTATGATCCGCATCGGCGAGCTTACCTTCTCCCCGAAATTGCGAAACTATACTCCCGCCTCCCATGCCGATAAGCACCCCAATACCGGTGATAATGGCAACCACTGGAATCACCATATTGATGCCGGCGAGCCCATCTGATCCCACGTAGTGACCGACAAAGATGCCGTCAATGACCAGGTAAAGACCGTTCACCACCATGGCCAGAATAGATGGAATAGCATAGCGCCAGAAGGTTTTGCTTACCGATTGGCTGGTGTTGGAAATGGTGACTTCAGACATGATCACGTGCTCGATTATTCAATTTATTCTGACCATTGTATTGTTTGATTGGATAGATAAAAGTTATTATCTATCCGTTTTTCGGATGGATAAATGCAATGAACTGGACTCTGGATCAAATTGAAGCTTTTGTAGTGTCGGCGCAAAGCGGGTCATTTTCCGCTGCTGCAAGAAAGTTAGGAAAAGCTCAGTCGCGTATTAGCAGTGCGATAGCAAACCTGGAAGCGGATCTTGGGTTCGATTTATTTGATCGTTCTTCCCGATTTCCTGTGATTACGCCACTTGGTAAGCAGATGTTGGTGGATGCCGAAGCTTTGCTGCACCAGTGCCACAGGCTGAACAGCCGGGCATTAACCGCCTCATCAGGGGAACCGATTTCGCTCAAATTGTCAGTAGACGAAGCCATTCCGCTGGATGCTGCGCATTCCATATTTACAACACTTGGCGAACGCTTTCCGGATCTCAAACTCACGATTACCAATGGTTCTCGAGACGATATTTCAGCGGCTATTGCCGAAGAGAAAGCCGATATCGGGCTCATGTTCCGACATGCCGAGCTGCCCAGAGGTGTCGATTTTCAATCCATTGGGTACTTTGAAAAAGTGCTGGTTGTTGGAGAAGCGCACCCGCTCGCCAATCGAAAAGAAGTGTCATTGGCGGAACTTCACGGAGATCGCCAGCTTGTTATCTGTGATCGGGCGGGCGAAGGGGGAGATAAAGCGTTAACGCCAAACCATTGGTATATCGACAGCTATTACCTGATTTGCGATTTGGTCGCACACAATCAGGGGTGGGCAATTGTTCCTAAACACATTGCGGATACATCTTGGTTTACAGGTCAGGTTAAAGTGCTGGAGTGCAGAGATTCTTTCTCTGAAGTGATGGTAGAAATTGGGTTGGTTAAACGCACCGACAGCCCAGACAGTGAAGTAAGAACCTGGTTGATGACAGAACTGAAGGAGCTGTTGGAAAAGAACGAATAGAGCAACAATAAGAAACCAAAAATACCCTGCATGCGGGAAACCATGCAGGGCATAAAAGGCAGCTATAGATATTATTTCAGGTTCACACTGTACGAGATAAGCAGTTTCACGTCTGTGCGGTCATTGTTTTTCGGACCACGAGAAATGGAGTCTCCGTGATCGTAGTAACCGTGGAACATACGAACGTTCAAGCCCTTAAGCCCACCTTCCAGGAACTTGTAGCCAATGTTCCAGTCCAGTGATTTCATCGTCGCGTCGTATTCTTTCTTAGCGAAATCAGACATGACATTCGTACCGTAGTTAGCGCCTACACCAGCGGTTAGCCCCGGTACACCAAAGTCTGCGAAGTTATAGTTCATCGCAAGCTTCACTGCTCGTGTGCCATCTACGTTGTAGTCTTCAAGCTGAGAAGTGGTCTGCTGGAAATTACGGTTGTCGGAGTTCGCCCAAGGTGTCAGACGGAAGTTATAAGTGCCTTCCTGACCTTTTGTATCCGTTGCACTTAAGCCTGCGATCCAGGTGAAGTTGCCGCTTTTAATATTAGCGCCAACACCGACGTAGCTTTGTGCTTCCTGATCTTTAAGACCTGTCAGCTCAGTTTCGGCGCGGATACTGCCGTGGTAGAAACCGGTCAGGTTGACTTTAGCGTTGCCCAAATCAAAGCCGTATTTACCCAGAACCTGCCAGTTGGTGCGGTAATCTTTACCTTCACCGTAGCCTAAGTCGATCTGACCGCCATCAAACTTGTAGATACCACCAACGGTATGAATGTAGTCGATGATCTTACCTTGCTTGCCAGTCGGGTCTTGATTCTGGTGCCAGGTGGTTGTCATGTCGTGAAAGTTTTTACGCCAGTCATTTTTGAATTTATCGGCAATGGCATAGCCTACGACAAAATCACCAAAATGCGCTTTGGCTTCGACACCACGGTAGGCATGAGGGTTAAGCCCCCAGCTAGAACGAATGGTACCAATGTTGATTCGGGTGTAACCACCACGCAACGCGACACCGGTTTCGTCATCACCAAATTTTGCTTTTAGTGAAGCAACGGGCACTGCGACATAAGATTTTTCGCACGCTTTTCCGTCATACGACGGATTGCCTTCACAGGTGTGGTCATAGTACAGAATCTCGGACATGCCAGTTGTGTCGCCAACTTGCAAGTTGGTGTTTGCCCAAATATCAAAACCAATGGTGTCTTTGAAGTAACCAGAGCGGTAATCCCACGCTAGTTGTAGCGTCTGGTTTTCAATATTAGGGACGTATTCATCAGAGGCATTTTTTTGCTGACGATCTCGAATGTACAGGAAAGAATGAAGTTTGGATGTCGACTCTTCATAGAAAGCCTGCTTCGCTTCGTCTGCCAGATCGAGTGCCGCGGCACTTTGATTAAGGACGTCGTTAGGATCGTTATCGTCTGCGTGTACAGGGAATGCCGCCATTGCAACCAAAATAGAGGCACTGAGTAGGGAAAGGGGAGTTTTGTTCTGTGTGTTCATAACCATATCCATCAGTTATTGATTTTTTTGTGAATGAGTCACAGGGATATGATATAAAAACGCTGTTATTTTAAAATAGAAATGGTGTTTTATTTATGTTTCGTAAGATCTCGATCATAGTTAGATACTGGGATTAGAAGTCGATCACAATCTAATTGATGCGCGATTATAGATATGAAAAATTTTGGTAACTGTTTGAAAAAATAAAGTAATTATTTAGGTCTGGCGCAATTATGAAGAAGGTGGAGAGTGAGTCACATCACTTTTCATCAAAAGTGGAATTGGGCGGTTTTTTGTGATTTCTATCAATAAAGACCAGCCAGATTGCTGGTCTTAGACCTTGATGCATAGATGGTATTGCAGAGCTAAGTGACGGGTTCTCCAGCGCCGAGCTTCGACTGTTCACTATTTTCGACCAAAATCTCTTTCGCCGATTGTTTCAGCATTTGCCACTCTTGCTCGTCAACTTCTATGCCTTGTTCCCAAGCCGTTTTTTGTGAGCGAGACAGTTGCCTTGCTGAGATATGAATATCGTACTCTTCAGCTATATCCGAAAAGTCGAAGTCATCAATAGAGAGCACAACAGTCATATCATGAATCAGACTCGAATCCGCTGACACCTGCTTAGAGAAAAACAGTTCCGGCGAAATTCGTCCTTTATTCAAAATCAGCAACACCTTTTTGGGGTCAGAGCCATTTTCCCAATACGCTTTGCATGCAATGCCTTTGGAAGACAGCTTGACCAACTCGCTGTAGGCGAGCCAGCGATTGTGGCATCGGGTTAACCTCAGCGTAATTTGTCGATGTTTGACCATTTTCTGTAGTGCAAAATCCAGCACCGCAGGTAAGTGACAGGCAAGGCTTGAACCGTGAAGATCAAAACTAAGGTTATTGTTGCCAGCCTCACATACATCAACAGGGCTGTCTTTCTCTTTGTGCATGAATCGGCTGCCGTTGTTGAAATGCTTAATACCATTCAACCCAGCCATTTGCAGATCCACGACCATGTTGGCAATGATATCGGCTTCGCCACAGTTTTTCCGCATTCCCAGAAATGCTTTGGTGACGGTCGTAGACAGCTCATTATGAGAAACGATCATAAGTCTTCGCCTCCAGTACTTAAGCTTAGCGACGGCAAAGTCGGGAAAATCCATTCATCTTCGCTAATTTCATCAGTAAGTGGTGCGCCTTGAAAAAAAGTGACTCTTACCCAGCGATCAGACCTCGGGTCAAACTTGGTAGCGCCAAATATGGCCAATTTACAGCGAAGTAAGTGCATCGGTAATGCGTCCTTGTGCAACACATTCATTTGAATGTCACCCATCACTTTTTTCCCTAACGTGCAAACTCGGCGGGCAATCATGCGGTGCTCGGGGTGCTTAAGTGAAAACTCCGCCATCGAGATGGTTGGGTTTTCCGACCCTAAGGCGTAGTAGAGTTTGTTTACTTGCCGTCCTATATCAAGCGGCAGTTCTTTTTCCTGACCTGGTTCTTCACCTCGAATACCGAGCCTCGGCTCTTCCTTGTCTTGCGACCGATACCAAAACCAGTAATTGTTATTGCGTTGCGAGTAATCAGGGGCAATCGCCCATCGATAGCGTGTTTTCAGAAGGTCAATAAACTGCTGAACGGTTTTTCCTCCCTCCAGATTCAAAGACTCATCGCAATTCATTTGGTCTTGAAATACATCGACTTTTTCTGGGTAAACCTCCATCAGGCAGCTAATTAAGCACTCTTGAGCTTCCAGACTCAGATGACTGCTGTCTTCAAGAAATTGTCCCCAGCTTTGATTGCTGACAGAGGGGGAATCGATACTGAAGATAAGCTTTCTGAGTTCCTGAGCTGCTGTGGTGTTCATGTCGTGCTGAAGCACATCAATCGTGACAACTTGCTCTAAGTGGCAAATGGCTTTGTTCAGTAACCGAATAAGCTGTTTCTTACTTTTAGAATCAGGTGTCTGACACAATACTTCCGCCAGCGCCGATTCTCGCGCGGTTAGCCATTGGTCGACAATACATGGGTGGTTAATCAGGTATGGAGCCATGCCCAGACCTGTTGCATTTCCAACCCCGAGGTAGCGTTGAAGAGAGCGCTCAAGCTCTACGAACTTATCTCCACCCTGCAATTTAGCCAGATAGTGTACCCAGTCGATGCTGAATTCTCGCAACATGTAAACCGCACACATCTGAGCGCTGAAAGACTGCTTAAAATCCGGGTTATTTTCGAGCCGTTTGAAATCAGCAATGCCGAATTTTCCGTTCCCGTAAACCGCGGTGGTTCGTAAAATGTAGCCAACTTCTGCCAACTCAGTTAGCTCTGGCTGCAAGCCATTTGCCAGCTGTGAAACAACGTGTTCGAACACTCGCATGCTTTTATTGGCGCGTGCTAAGACCAACACGTTGTTAGGGTTACGACCTGCTTCCTGCAAAGGTACGTTTTCCCTAAGCCTTTTTAACAGTACTTGTGAAACGTCTCCATGCACTAAAGCAAAAGTGACATCCCATTTCTCGGCGATCACCCGGTCGTTGCGCTCGTCGTTTTTAATTTCGGTACAGAAAACCACTAAATGATAGACATTTTCTGGCGTCCTGAGCTGGTAAACGACGTGACCAAAACCTTGTGGGCAAAGCTCCCATAAGTGCCTCTTTATGCGCCATTTCTGTTTTGCCATTTTTCGGATCAATGTCCTGGCAAAACTGATCCGCGTTTGATGCATGGCACCTAAACGGTCAGGCGCCATGACGACATCCGGATTACGATATAGGGCAGAAAGGTGTGTAGAACGATGTGCATCCATTTTGCTCACCACCATATTGTTATAAGAGTATTTGGGTGGGCGCGAAGCCCACCAGTTATTGGATTAATTCAGACCTTGCTCTTTCGCGAGCTTCATCGCGATATGAGGGGCATTCCATAAGGAAGGCAGCAAGATCAAGGACACAGGCACCGCAGTGATCACAATGAAGGATTGCAAAGCGGATATCCCACCAGACCCCAGTGAAATGAGGATTAAAGCCGTCACCCCCATCATGATTCCCCAAAAGCTGCGAATAATGGCATTTGGTTCCGTTTCACCGCTGATCACCACGCTAATGGTATAAGTCATCGAGTCGCCAGTAGTGACGATGAAAATGGTGGTTAAAACCAAAAACAGAATTGATATAAACAGTGGCAAAGGCAACTGCTGTGTTACCGCGAGCAATGCTCCAGGCAAGTTGAACCCTTCAAATGCTTTACTGACACTGTCGGGATTAGCAATTTCAAAAGCCAGTCCTGAACCACCGACGATGGTGAACCAGAAGAAGGTGACCAGTGGCGCTACGATGCTGATAGTGGAAATGATCTGGCGAATGCTTCTGCCACGAGAAATGCGTGCAATGAATATCGCCATCATCGGACCGTACCCCAGGAACCAGCCCCAGAAGAATACCGTCCACCAGCTTAGCCAGCCCTCATCACCGCGGTAAGTTGCCATCGGAATGAAGTTGTCCAGCATGGTGCCAACGCCTTGAATGTAACCGTTAAAAATAAAGTTGGTGGGACCAAACAGCAGGATGTAAACCATCAAGGCACAAGCAAGGATCACGTTGAAACGGCTGAGCATCTGCATGCCGCGATTCAAGCCACTGATAGCAGACAGGGTATACAGTGCAATGGCAAACATTACGATGATCAACTGGGTTGTGAAACCATCAGGAATTTCGAACAAAACGTTAAGGGCATAGCTGACCTGCAATCCCAGAAAGCCGATAGGGCCAATGGTGCCCGCTGCTACAGCGACGATGCAGCAAGCATCAATCAAAGCGCCAGTTTGCCCCTTGAGTGCCCGCTCCCCAAGCACAGGGTAGAGGAGAATGCGAGGCTTCAGCGGCAGACCTTTGTCGTAATGCAGATGCATCACCACAATGGACGTCAGGCTACCGACAATTGCCCAAGCCAAGAAGCCCCAGTGCATAAAGGATTGAGATAATGCGTTAATCGCAGTCTGCTGAACGCTCTCCTGCGCACCATAAAGTGGTGGAGGGCTGACAAAGTGCGCGATCGGTTCTGCTGCTGCCCAAAATACGCCGCCTCCGGCAAGCAGGGTACAGAAGATGATGGCCATCCAGCGGAAACTGTTCATTTCAGGCTTCGCGATGTTACCCAGAATCACTTTGCCCGTTCGACCCGCTGCTAAGCCAAGACCAATCAAAAAGGTGAGTAAGAGCAGGAGCTGCCAGTAGGGACCGAACACTTTCACCGACCAGGCAAATCCAGCGTTGACCACCGAAGACAAGAGCTCGCCATCGAAAAGCGCAAGCGTAACGAAAAGTGCGATGAAACCACCGCTGTACCAGAGTGCCGGATTGCTTAAACCTAACGCGTCCGTTGCGTTTTGGCTGGTTTGGTTGGAAGCTTTAGGTGCGGTAGCCGCCCCAGAGTTTTTCAAGCTATTGGTTAGATCAGACATGATGCTGACTCCAGAAGTTTTCTTTGCCGCAGCAAAGGTGTATTTAACACCTGCCATTATGATTATTGTTATTAGGCAGGCTGTTCCTTGTTAGATAGACACTGGCTGACACGAAGCCGGTTACGTCATTGGCTCTAGCCCTTCTTTCAGAAACTGAAACCAGTTGTCTCCGAGTATTTTCCCTGCCTCGGGTTCTGTGAACCCGTGGCGCATTAATCCGTTATAAATGTTTTCCATACCTTCACTGCCCGCAAACCAGGGCAGTGCATCTGGCCAGCCTGCATTACTCGCCGAGCCTTCGCCATAATCCATGGCTTTTGACCAACGTCCGTTTCGCATCCACTCCAGTACCGATTGAGGCTGGTTAAGGCACAAATCTGAGCCGATAGCCAGGTGATCAACACCTGCTAAGTCAGCGGTTTTGGCGATCATCTGGCAAAAATCGTCCAGCGTGCAGTCACTGCCATTGGGTAAGTGGAATGGGTACAGGCTGAAACCCAGCAATCCACCACGTTCAGTCAGCGACTGAATCACGTGATCGGATTTATTACGCAGTGCTTTGTGCGCAAAGCTTGGGTTGGCGTGGCTGATGCAGATAGGGCGTTCAGACAGGTCGATGGCTTCCAGCGTTGAACGCTCGGCACTGTGCGACATATCAATGATCATCCCTACACGGTTCATTTCTTTGATGGCTTGCTTGCCAAATCGGGTAATCCCCGGGTCGTGCTGTTCATAGCACCCTGTGGCGAGCAGGCTTTGATTGTTATAGGTGAGCTGCATGATCAGCAAACCCTGACGCTTCATCACTTCGATTAAGCCGATTTCGTCTTCAATCGGCGAGCAATTCTGAGCGCCGAAAAGCACCCCCACTTTCCCGGAGGATTTGGCTTTTTCGACATCTGCCATAGTGTGAACGGGCATGATGAGATCGGCGTTAAGCTCGAACAATCGATTCCATTCCGCAAATCGTGTGAGGGTCTCACGCGTATTCTCGTGGTACACCAAAGTGGCGTGGACGGCGGTGATGCCGCTGGCTTTGAGAGTCTGAAAATACTCTCTGTCCCAGTTGCAGTACTGCAAGCCGTCAATCACTATCCTTTCCTGATACATACCGTGGTTTCCTATTTGGCTGCGCGTGCGAGAATCAGTAAGCACGCTGGTAAGCCGTCTTAACGACGGTATAAAACTCTTTGGCGTACTGACCCTGCTCACGAGGACCAAAGCTGGACTCTTTACGTCCGCCAAACGGCACGTGGTAATCGGTTCCTGCTGTTGGCAAGTTCACCATCACGCAACCCGTTTGCGCCTGTTGTTTGAACAGCGCGCTGGTGCGAAGGCTTTGGGTAATGATGCCGCCAGTCAGACCAAAGCGAGTATCGTTGGTGATGGCTATGGCTTCATCCAAGCCCGATGCTCGAATCACGCTAGCCATCGGTGCGAATACTTCTTCCTGGTTCACTTCCCACTGGTTTTTTGTGTCTAAGAATAGAGTTGGGGACATGTAGTAGCCTTCGTGTTTCAGGCTTAAACGCTCGCCACCAAAAGCGAGTTCCGCACCGCTTGCACGCGCTTTTTCTAACCATGCGAAGTTGGCTTCAAGCTGGTTTCCATCGACCACCGGACCCATGAAGATCCCGTCATCAAGGGCATGACCGACTTTTAATTCGCTCATGCGTTTAATCAATGCTTCAACATACTGATCGTGAATGCTGTCCATCACCACCAAGCGAGAGGATGCGGTGCACTTTTGACCCGCTCCCGAGAACGAACCCGCAATAGTCGCGTCAACGGCTGTCTGAATATCGGCATCGTCAGCAATGACCAGCGCATTTTTGCTGCCCATTTCTAACTGGCATCGCACAAAATTAGGTGCTGTAGCCGCAGCAACTTTGCGACCGGTTTCCACTGAACCAGTAAAGCTGACCGCATTAATTTCTTTCGAATTAATTAGGGTGTTCCCCACCTTTGAACCGCTGCCTAGGACTAAGTTGAAGGTTCCCGCTGGCAAACCCTGACGGTGAATGATTTCGGTTAGGGCAACGGCACTGGCAGGAGTAAGGTTGGCCGGTTTCCAGATGACGCTATTCCCGAACGCCAGTGCAGGCGCGATTTTCCAGGCTGCCGTTGCGGTAGGGAAGTTCCATGGGGAGATAATGGCAACCACACCCACGGCTTCACGTGTAACTTCAACCGAAACCCCTGGGCGCACTGAATCGGCTGTGTCGCCCATCTGACGCAGCACTTCTGCCGCGAAATACTGGAAAAACTGACCAGCGCGGTAAATTTCTCCTCGACCTTCTGCAAACGGCTTTCCTTCTTCACGAGAGAGCAACGTACCCAGTTCGTCGCAGCGAGCGATAAGTTCATCACCAATGGCTTGCAGCACCGATTGCTTGCGCTCCATGGGTGTTTTTTCCCACTCTTTCTGGGCAGTCTTGGCAGCGGCAATCGATTGTTGAGTTTGTTGCTCACTGGCTTGTGCGAATGTTCCGATGGTTTCGCTGATGTCCGATGGGTTGATGTTGGCAATGGTACTTTCACCCGATTGCCATTCTCCACCAATGTACAGGGCTTTTTCGTAGGGCAATGAAGTTGTCATGTTGAATCCTTGTTGTCATTCGAGTTATTGACCGTGGGTGGCAGACGCGTACACCACAAATTCCACCAGCATTTCTTCACGAGCCAGTCCGGCAACCACCATCGCCGCTCGATTTGGAAATGGGGCATTGAACTGTTCGGCATACACGCGGTTGACCGTTGGTAAATAGTCCCTGTCAGTCACGTAAATCAGTACCTGAAATACCGAATCGAGTGATTCCCCAGCGCATTCGAGTGTGTGTGCAAGGTTGGCGAAGGTTTGGCGAGTCTGTGCCTCTATGCCTCCTTCAACCACAGTACCTGTGTTGTCGATGGGGATCTGAGCTGTGTATAAAGTGCCGTTGCCGACAACTGCCCATTCCAATGGGGCTTTAGAAGCAAATAGCTCGGTTTTTACTGGGTGTTTTGCAGTTTGTGTATTCACGTTTCGAATCCAAGATGTAATAGAAATGTTTCTCTTTGGTTAAATATTGCACTTTGACAAGTGATAAATCTAACGGTAAATTTTTTACATTTGATAAATAAAATTTATCAATAGAGAAAAAACCAGACAGGGAAAGGCGTTAGAGGGCAAAGATGAACATTAAACTGCAACAATTGATGCATTTTTCGTACGTGGTGGAAGAGGGTGGTTTCAGGGCTGCTTCTCAGCGTGCCAACCGATCTCAGGCTGCACTGTCCACGTCAATCAAAGAACTGGAGCGAACACTTGGTCAACCTTTGTTTGAAAGCGGGAACAAGTCGACACTGACCCCGTTTGGTGAAATTTGTGTTCCAAAGATCACGCAATTTCTCAACGTTTACCACGCATTGGACAATGACTTGCGTGCCGCAGCGGCTGGGCAGCAAGGTCGGGTTCGTATCGCCAGTGTGCCGTCGGTAGCCGCCAAATTGATCCCGAGTGTGCTAGCAGCGTTCTGCGAACGTTTTCCCGATGTGGAAGTCAGCTTAATCGACGATAACGCGACTGGAGTGGAAGCCAGACTGATGTCAGGAGAAGTGGATCTGGCGCTGGGTAACTGCATGCATCTGGATGATGAATCTATGGATTTCACCCCTCTGATTTCAGACCCTATTGGCGTGGTGTGTCTGAAAGACAATCCAATTGCCTCCAATATGGATGGTATTGCCTGGGAAACTTTGTTGCAGCAACCCTTTATCCGTAATGGCACCTGTACTTTGCTTGAATCGACCCCAGCAAGGGTGCTCAGCCAAAAAGCGCTGTATTCAGTAGAAAACATCACGTCTCTGTTTTCCGTCTTAGAGTTAGGCATTGGCGTGACAACGCTTCCAAAGCTTGCATTTCCTACCAATGAAACGCGGCTGGTGTGGATCCCTCTTATAGACCCTCCTTTGCAGCGTGAGATTGGTATTTTCCGGCTGTCTGAACGCACGATTTCACCGCAGGCCAAGGGTTTTCATGATTTGTGTATCGAATATCTGAACTTTGGGAAAGGAGAGTCGGATAAACAATAGGTTACGTTTTGGTCTGATATTGATTTTAATATCAAAAGGCAATTTCTATTTACGAAAACCCGGTTTTATTCCATAGATATTCAATCCCCTGATGTGATGCATAAGAATGAATTTGCAAACATGAAGGAGATAACAATGGAA
Source organism: Vibrio nigripulchritudo (assembly GCF_027924785.1). Lineage (NCBI taxonomy): Bacteria > Pseudomonadati > Pseudomonadota > Gammaproteobacteria > Vibrionales > Vibrionaceae > Vibrio > Vibrio nigripulchritudo. The sequence continues at coordinate 227,054 of NZ_AP027050.1, forward strand.
AAAACACCTTTTGCTCTACGTACCTTGGCTGCAAGCATCGCAATCGTTCTGGTGCCAACTCTTGCGGTAGCGGGAGCGTCTGCAGACGCAGCAGCGAACAGCGTCACCACGACTGCCAATAATAGCCAGCTACCAAGCCTGCCTAACTACACCAACAAAGAATACGCGGATGGCGGAAACGCGGAAGCGCTTCAGTACCAAGTCTTTAATGACCCAGATTTTTACAAACCTCTTGCCTATCTTGGGCACTACATGGGATTTGGATGGGCTGGCGGCACCAATTCTGGTTTCATTGGCGAAGATATGGAAGTGAAGCGAATTGATTCGAAAACGTATTCCATTAACGCTCGCTACAACAGCAATGACCCGCACGCCGATGGATACTGGGCGCATAAACGCTTAAAAATGAAAGTGAAAGACGTCAAACTGGTTACAAACCCTGCAGATCTGATTCTGGGTGAGCCAGAAGTGTACGACAGGGAAGCGCTCGCCACGGTCAATGCGATGGTCTATAACTGCGGGAACACCGAAGATACCGCCCCTGTCGATATTGGTTACAGTGAAACGACCAGTTGGTCAAAAACCGACAACTTCTCTTTTGGTCAGTCTTTAAGTGTGACCAACAAGTATGAAGTAGGCGTGCCATTGATTGGTGGAGCATCATCAGAGGTAAAAGTGGAGTTTAATGCTAGCCAGGGGTGGAATGAAACCAATGGCGATTCGACTTCCATTGACCAAAAAGCGCAGTACCGAGCTCAGGTTCCTGAAATGAGTAAGCGCTACATTACTCTGACCCTGTTTAAGCAGAAAGCAGACATTCCATATAACTCATTTGCTTATCTCAGCTATAACATTGACTACGAAGGTTTCCTTCGCTGGGGCGGTAATGCACGATCTGATCACCCAACCGATCGCCCGTATATTACTCACACGTTTGGTCACACCAATGGTCTTAACGGTCCACAACAAATCGCAGATGAGTATAAGTTCTCTTACATTGGAGGCTACAGTGGTTGGGACTGGCACTGGATGCGAGATGAATTTGGTCAGTCGAACTTGAACTGGGCAATTGGTAACGTGGCAAAACGTAAATATGGCGCGCCGATGTCGGGCAAGTTTACGACCGTGGATGGCAGCCAGTACAACATAACTGCCGGAGCTTCTATTCGTTTGACTCCAGAAGAGATTGCTACACTTGCGAATTGCAGTCAGCCGGTGAATAGCCGTATGGCTCGATTGCGTACTGCTGGTTCTCAGTTGGGGCTGAAAGTCGAGTCTATCGATAAGCATTCCGACGATAACACGGTTTCAAATATTACCATGTCGCTGGCAGCGCCTTTGACTATGTAAAATTGAAATAATTTGAATCCCAAATGACCTGAAGTGACTTCACCTCAGGTCATTTTTGCTTCTATCTACATGTCTTCTGTCACAAGCTTATCAGCAATTGGTTTATCGCCTGTTTCTTGTTTTGGAAATATTTCTTCTACGTGACTTTTTAAAAAATCAATAATGGTTCGGGTCGGTGTAGTGAGTAACTGTCTGCTGGGAAATATTAAACTGACATCCAGTGAGGGTAATTTTTTATGCGGCAATAATACGGTTAATTCGCCGTTGTTTACTTTCTCACGAATATTAAAATAAGGAAGAATTGTCATAGCATTCAATGAAGATATGGCGTTAATTGCGCACCTGTCGGAGTTCACTTTTAATATCACCTGATCTGAACAGACGTTATTTTCCATGAAGTTTTTATATAGAGAAAATTTAGACGCAACGTTTAAAACGATCGGTATTTTACTGATGTAATCGAGGTTGTTTTTTTGTTCTTCCGGAACCAAAGTACTGGGCGCAACCAGCATTCTTGGTATGCTGCCAAGTTTCACAGACACCACGTCCTGCTCGGTGACTTTTCCAATACGCAGTACTAAGTCGTAGCCCATACGAGAAATGGACTCGCGTGTGTCGTTTAAACTGACGTCCAACTGAATGTCGGGGTACAAGTTAATAAATTTCAGCAATACCGGGAACACAACGTCTTCACCAAAGCGACGCGGCAAGCCTAAACGGACATTGCCTTTCATTACGCTGTCCTGGCTGGGGGTCATCAATTCATGATAACCATGGAGAAGATCTCTGGCTTTCTGGTAGAAGTCGACGCCCTTATTGGTGAGCGAAATTTTATTTCCTTTTCGATTGAGCAGTTGGTATCCCACTTCCTTTTCAAGATACTGTACGCGTTTACTCACCGTTGATATCGATACTGAAAGTTGCTCAGCAGCGAGGGAGAAACTGTTGGCATTGACAACGGTAACGAATGCCTTAATTTTTAAAAATCTATCCATTTTACCAACTTAACGAAACACGTAGTTATACTCAAACCGCCTCAAGGTGCTAGTTTCAGCGAGAGTTGCTTGGTTTTCAGACAAGACATCGATTTGAAGATCTAGTGGCTCTAAATCTAGAATCGATAACGCAGTATGGAAGCCAAGCAAACTCGCCCTTGGGAGCGTATCTCCTGCCTCATTTCATCGTCAAAGAACTTGGAAAGGACTCGTCATTCCACTGCGTTCTTTTCCTTGAACTGAAACAGGAGATAACGCTCTGAATCCTGCATCTTGAGGTGGTTTGAGTATATTAAGTCTATTTTTATTGAGTCACTTAAGATTGAATAAACTGATGAATTATGTGGAGAACAATATTTGTCACTATTTGGACGAGGGTTAGAATTATATCTTTATTACTGAATGCAGTTTGTGATTCCCATTCTAAAAATGATTCCAGATTAGCTCATCGTGATTATTTGGAAATAACTTATTTAGACTAATCTAAAATATATTTTCCTGAATAATATTGATGAATTATTATCCTATTCAAACGGATTGTAATTAAAATAAAGGTTGACTAGCCCCTTCAGTTTTTCTTTTTTACATACAGTGTTCGTTTAAACAATGAAAAATTCAAAGGCGATTTAGAACTACTGGATCTTCAAATCGATGTCTTGCCTGAAAGCCAATTTCTCTCTTTTTTGTAAATAGGTCATTGAACCAAGCTCCTTTGGGTTACTTGGCTATATATGGATATAAAAGGTATTGATGCAATAACTTAATTAGTAAGTTAAAGGGTTAATTAATATTTAAATCAGTAGGTTAAGTCACAAATCTCTTGTTTCATCAGAAGCTAACAATGTCGTTATTCTCAAATATTACACTTTGTCATGTAGGGTTCAAACTAGTGAAACACAACTGTCACATATTCTTCCTAAAGTGAGCAGCGTTCAAGTGAAACACAACGGCGATGAATGCCACTTAAGGAAATTGTGATGAAAAAAACAGTAATCGGTGCATTGGCTCTACTAGGCACACTAACAGTAAACCCAGTTCTAGCTAAAGAAACTATCTCTGCTGTTGGTTCTAGCAGCGTTACTCCACTGATGGAAGTCTTCTCTGAAACTTACATGAAAACGAACGGAAACGTCTTCATTGAAGTTCAAGGTCCTGGTTCTTCTGCTGGCGTTAAAGCGGCGAAGAACGGCAGTGCAGACCTGGGCATGTCTTCTCGTAACCTGAAAGATTCTGAAAAAGAGCCAGCATTAAAAGAAGTAGTTGTTGCTCGCGACGGTATCGCAGTTGTTGTTAACCCGAAAAACGGTGTGAAAGAACTGACAGCCGCTCAGGTAACGGCTATCTACAAAGGCGAAGTCACAAACTGGAGCCAGGTTGGCGGTGCTAACAAGCCAATCGTTGCTATCACTCGTGACACGGCGTCTGGTACTCGTGGTGCATTCGAAGACATCATGAAACTGAAAAAGAAAATTGCAGGTAAGAAAGTATCGGCAATCTCTCAGCGCGCTCAGGTTGCAAACGGCAACGGTGCACTGAAAACCATGGTTGCAAGCAACCCATTTGCTATCGGTTACATCTCTCTAGGTACGGTTGATTCTTCTGTTCAGGCTCTGGCTATCGATGGCACAGCGGCAACAGTCGACAACGTGAAGAACGGTTCTTACAAAGTCGCTCGTCCATTCCTTGTTCTATACAAAGAAGGCAAACCATCGGCAGAAACTCAGAAATTCCTAGACTGGATGGTTGCTGCTGAAGCGCAATCTCTGGTAGCGAAGAAAGGCTACATCACAGTTAACTAATTAAAGCTGTACGAACACTTTGCTCAGCCCGCGAGGGCTGAGCGTTTTCCATTTCGAAACTTTCGAATATGAGTATTTTTTATGACCATCGCGATCAATAGTGAAAAGTCTATGAATGGCGAAAATGCATCAAAACCGCGTCAGCTTCGCAGACAAAAGCGTGTTGACTGGCGTGAACGCATTTTCCACTCTTTGTTTCTTAGCAGTGCCATTATCGGTATTGTTTCTCTTGCCACCATTGCTTACTTCATCTTTGCTGAAAGTATCCCAGCGTTTCAGGAAGCAGGCGTAACAGGCATCGTAACCGGGCAAGACTGGCTACCTCCAGCGCTATACGGTGTCGCAACCATGATTGTTGCATCGGTAGTATCGACCTTTGGAGCTGTGATTGTCGGTGTTCCTATTGGCGTTCTCACCGCGATTTTTATTGCAGAAATTGCACCGAAACGCTTGGCAGATATTATCCGACCTGCGGTCGAGCTTTTGGCTGGTATTCCATCTGTAGTTTACGGCTTCTTCGGCCTGGTCATCATCGTTCCTTTGATTCAGCAAGTGTTTAATGTACCTGCGGGTAACACCATTCTTGCTGGTATCATCGTGTTGGGCGTGATGATTCTTCCTACTGTTATCACGGTTTCAGAAACTTCGATTCGCGCCGTCCCAAGAACATACAAAGAAGGTTCTCTGGCACTGGGTGCATCGAAAATCTACACCATCTTTAAACTGCTTGTTCCAGCCGCTCGCTCCGGGATCATGACGGGCGTGATTCTGGGGATTGCCCGCGCTCTGGGTGAAACCATGGCAATCATCATGGTAATGGGTAACGCGCCAGCAATGCCTGAAGGTATTCTGGATTCTGCCCGTACCCTGACGGCGAACATTGCGATAGAAATGTCTTACGCAAGCGGTGTTCACGCAAGTGCACTCTACGCAACGGGTGTTGTGCTTCTGGTATTCATCATGGTGTTGAACGCTGTGCTTCTTTACCTGAACCGTGAGAAGGCGAAGTAATCATGAATAATAATCAAGCAATGAAGCTGAAGCAGGCACGCAATTTCAAAGACGGTGTGCTCAATACATTCGTATGGATCTCGGCAGCGTTAACCGTCGGGTTTCTGTTCTGGATCATCTGGTACATCTTGTCCAATGGCTTAAAACATGTTGATTGGGCATTCATTACCGACAACTACACTCGCACAGGCGACGAGCAGGGTATTTTCCCGATGATTGTGTCGACCATCTATATGGTTATCGCGTCCATCGCTGTGGCTGCTCCGCTGGGCATCATGACCGCTATCTATCTAACTGAATACGCCAAAGTCGGTAGCAAGCTGGTGAAAATTATCCGTTTCTGTACCGAATCGCTGGCGGGGATTCCGTCGATTATTTTCGGTCTGTTCGGTATGACGTTTTTCGTGGCGATTCTTGGCTTAGGCTTCTCGATTCTCTCGGGTGCGCTAACACTGAGTATTCTGATTCTGCCAGTGATCATCCGTACTACGGAAGAAGCACTGATGGCGGTGCCACAGACTTACCGCGAAGGCTCTTACGGTCTTGGCGCATCGAAAATCTACACTATCTGGCGCTTGATTTTGCCAAGTGCAATGCCAGGTATTCTTACCTCGGTCATTCTTAGTATTGGTCGTGTCATTGGTGAGTCTGCTCCTGTCTTCCTGACAGCGGGCATGGTTGCCCGTATTCCGGATTCTTTGCTGGATTCTGGTCGTACGTTAACCGTTCACCTATACAAGCTGACAACGGAGCTGTTCACCATTGAAGAATGGAATCAGGCTTATGGAACAGCCACTGTCCTTATCGTCGTGGTATTGGTCATCAACATGATCACCAAACTGATTGCAAAACGCTTTAACACTGCAACGTACTAATTCCACCGCAGCAGACTGACACAGAATTTAAGAATTGAGAGCAAGAAAAATGAACAAGTTTGATATTGAAAATCTAGACCTTTACTACGGCAGCAATCAGGCACTGAAAAGCATTAACCTGCCAATCCCTTCTCGTCAGGTGACCGCATTAATCGGTCCTTCGGGTTGTGGTAAATCCACCCTTCTGCGTTGCCTGAATCGTATGAACGATCTAATCGAAGGCGTGAAGATTGAAGGCAAGCTGGATATGGATGGCGAAAACATCTACGGCAACATCGACGTAGCGGATCTTCGCATTAAAGTGGGCATGGTTTTCCAGAAGCCGAACCCATTCCCGATGAGCATTTACGAGAACGTGGCTTACGGCTTGCGTGCTCAGGGTGTGAAAGACAAGAAGCATATCGATACTGTGGTTGAAAGGTCACTTCGCGGTGCAGCATTGTGGGATGAGGTGAAAGATCGTCTGAAGTCGCACGCGTTTGGTTTGTCTGGTGGTCAGCAGCAACGCCTGTGTATCGCTCGTACCATTGCAATGGAACCCGATGTGATTCTGATGGACGAACCGACTTCTGCACTCGACCCAATTGCCACCCACAAGATTGAAGAACTGATGGAGTCTCTGAAGCAGGACTACACCATTGTGATCGTGACGCACTCCATGCAGCAGGCGCGTCGTATTTCAGACCGTACTGCTTTCTTCCTGATGGGTGAATTGGTTGAACACGATGACACTCAGGTGATTTTCAGCCAACCAAAAGATGATCGCACGCAGGGTTACGTGAACGGCGACTTCGGCTAACAAACGGCTTTATCAGAACCGCTTTTACTGGCATAGACCTATAACTATAAGCGATGGTAACTCTTGCCCCTCCACTGGAGGGGCTTTTTTCTACCCTAACAGTTTGCGTTAGTTTTAATCTCTTCAATCAAGGCGTTAAGTTGAATTACGTATTCCTGATGACTGGCGAAAGGAACTTCAAAGTCTGTAAAAGCGACGCCCGCGGTAGCGCCTTCAATTGAAAATGAACTGGCGATATTCACCACAGCCTGCTGATCATCCTGATGGAGTATGTAGCCATCGGAGCGGATCTGCTTTATCTGAGACTGGATCTGAGCTTTCTGAGGTTCTGTCCAGTGAGCTATTCGGGATTCGATTTCTTCGTCATCCAGATCCGCCAGAAGTACCTGTCCAATGGACGACTGAGAGACATGGTAAATATGATAACCACCTAGCCCTTCTGCTGGGCTTTGACCTGCCTTTGCGTGGTACATATAGACCACCATATCTTTCCACAGGACTCCGATAGCCAGAGTGCGATCCGTGTAATTGGTTCGGATCGCAACGCTGGTGGCGCTGCGAAACAAAACCGAGCTATGAAAGCTTTGTGCCGCCAGCAAATGCACAGCAGGACCAGGCATGTATTTCTTCTGCGCATTCTGCTCTGCCATGCCGATGGATTTTAGCGTTCTGAGTAATCGGTTTACTCGGACGACGTTAATGTCCAGACGCTCTGCCAGCTCTTTGTTGCCAAGTGGGGAATCGCTGGTGGTCAGTTCCTGAAAACAGCGGATCCCATCAATTAAGCTTTGGTTTGGTTGTGACGACAAAGTACTTCTCCTCAAAATCAGGAAGAAGGCTCACGAATATTCGCAAGTCTTCTTCTGTTTCTAATCATGCCATTCCTTTGGCTTTATACTCAAGTAACCTCAACAAGCCCTAACCACCCGTAACCAATGCAGGAAGGAATAGTGTAATGGTCGGGACAAAGGTAATGATCAACAGCGTAATCAATATGGGCAGATAGAACGGAATGATCGCCCGTACTAATGCGCCATAACTCACCTTTGCGATGTCCATCATAATGAAAAGGATCACCCCAAATGGCGGGGTAATCGCACCAATCAACAGGTTAAAAATCATCATGACGCCAAACTGGGTTGGGTCCATTCCAATGGCTTCAACCAAAGGCAACAGTGTCGGGACACCAATCAGCAAGATGGCGGTGGTTTCCAGCAGCAGACCAGCAATCAGCAGCATGCCATTAATCATCAAAAGCAGAACGATAGGGTTGTCTGAAATAGCCAGCAACGCTTGCTGAAGAGTCGCTGGGACATTCAGTACCGAGATCAGCCATGAAATTGGCGCTGCGCAGGCGAGAATAAACACCAATGCACCAATGGTGTAAACCGTTGCTCTTAATGCATTAATGAAATTGCTGTAGGTGAGCTCTTTAGTGGATAAACCGAGTACCACCGCATAGATGGTTACGATAGCCCCTAATTCTGTTGGTGTTGCTACACCCGTCAGCAGACCGCCAATCAAAATGATGGGGGCGAGCAGACCGGGCAGCGCTTTCCACGCGGTATAAAGCACGTGCTTGAACGTGGCTCTGGGTTTTACCGGAGAATAAACCCGACCCGTTACCGACAAAAAGTAAATCAGCAACATCAGAATACCGCCCAGAAACAGCCCAGGGATGATCCCGGCTAAGAACAGTTTGGCAATTGATTCACCCGAAAGCACCGCGTAAATCACCATAATGACGCTAGGCGGAATGATAGGACCAATGATAGACGACGTCGCCGTGACCGCCGCGCTGAACGCTTTGTCATAGCCCGCTTTTTTCATCGCTTTGATTTCAATGGTGCCCAATCCGGCGGCATCAGCCGTAGCCACACCAGACATACCGGAAAACACAATCGAGGCGAGAATGTTCACATGCGCCAGACCACCATGTATATGCTCCACCAACGCGCGAGCAAAGGCGAAGATGCGATCAGTAATACCCGACACATTTAACAGGTTACCTGCCAGCACAAACAGGGGAATGGCAAGTAACGGAAAACTTTCCAGAGAGGGCGGAATACGCTGCGGGATGATTTTGAGACCAGCAGCCGAAAACAGTGGCATACCACCAGTCCATTTCTGGATAAGAATGAACACGACGGCGGCGGTTAGCATCGCAAAGGGAACGGGCATGCGCAGGAATATCAACCCGAACAGAATCGCTAAAAGTAGAAGTGCTTCCATAGTTAAACCAATGCCTCCTGATCCGCTTTGCGCTCAAACATAACGTCATAAGTGATGGACATACAGATGGAGACGAAGCAGTAGATCAAAGGGACCGAATTGTAGAACGCAATCGGAAAGTTCATCGGCAGTGAAATGGTACTGCGGCGTAGCTCGGTTTTAATGATTGGGCTGATGTGAAACAGCAGAGTAATCAGAGTGACCACAGTAATGATCGACATGATGATACTGAGCGCGCGAGCAATCTCCCCCTTGGGGAATAAATCGACAATGATGTGCCTTTTCTCTTTAGTCGCAACCGCAGCGGAAAGCAGCGTCAGCAGAATGAACATGATGGTGACGGCTTCCTCCATCCAGGCAATCGGCGCGTTAAAGAAAAAACGGGCAATAATTTGATAAGCAATGGTGGCAACAATAGCAAGGGTCAGAAACATGCACACAGCCATTTCAATTTTGCCCTGCCAGCTAATCAAGGACTTAAAGAATTTTTGCATTCGAAACTCCTGTGAAATGCATGGGTACGGGCACGCTCAGTTCGGTCAGAAGAAGCGTGCCCTTTGTAGTTATAGTTTCTGTACCGCTTCAAATAAGCCTTTTTTCCACAGACCCTGATCTTCCACTTTGCCTACGGCTTTCAGTGCCGCTTCGCGCAGAGGAGCTGAGTCGTATTCATTGATGGTGGCACCAGCCGCCTTCATCTTAGAAAGCACCTGCTCTCGGCGGTTAGTCGCATCATCGTATGCCCATCTGGACGCATCCTTGGCAGCCTGAACCAGAAGCTTTTGATGCTCTGCAGACATGCTGTTGAACTTGTCCTCATTAAAGACAATGGTCGATGTTGCCCAGACGTGGTTAGTCAGGTAGATGTTAGGAGCGACTTCATGAAAACGCTGAGCAACAGCAGCAGTTGGAGGACCTTCCGCTCCGTCGACAATGCCGGTACTCATAGCCAGATACACCTCGCCCCACGCCACCTGAGTTGGCTGAGCACCTAATGCTCCCCATAGCTCAAGGTATGACTGGATTTGCGGGATACGCATCTTTCTGCCTGTGAATGCACCATCTTTACCAAGTGGTTTCACAAGGTAAGCGATACGAGGCTCAGTAGGACCGGCAGAAAGGACACGGATGCGATCTTCTGTGCGCATTTCTTCCGTTAGCCCCTGAAACAGCTCGCTGTCGAAGAAGTCGAACATATGCTGACCGTCGCGGAACGTGAAGCCCCAGGTCAGGATCTGAGTATCGGGAGCATACGAAGACAGCCACGCTGCGGCGGTTCCCAACGCATCGACAGAACCAGAGGCAATCTGATCCATCACCTGCGGTGGTGTCCCTAATTGTGTACCCGTAATGTAATTGACTTTGATTTTGCCGTCAGAACGCTGTTCAACCAGCTCAGCAAAGTGTTTGTTCATCTCGTCCATTGGTGAACCAATGGAGTCGGCGTTAACAAGAACGAACGTTTCAGCGGCAGCAGAAAAGGCTGCTGATAATGCTAAAACTCCGCCCAGTAGTGTGGATTTCATATTCATAATCTTCCTTAATCGTTGTGAACACGATATGCCTATTAGGTTTACCTGCATAAAGGTCAGCAGACCCTGTTGAGAGCGGTAAACGTTATGGATTTCAAACGAGTAGTTTCAAATTCTCCTTGTTTCACTATCGGTTATTTCTGAAAGGTTTGCTTTCAACTTATTGTTATTTGTTCTGCGCAACTTCTTTGAGCATCGCGCTAAAGCTGTATTGGGGTTGATAGCCCAACATCTGCTTGATCTTTTTGTTACTGGTCACGTAGCGAATCGCTTTACCGGGCATGTAGACATTGGTTACCGGTAACCCAAGCTGGTCAGCGATTTGAGGCACATCCTTGTCGAACTCGACCACGTCATCAGGTTCCAGATTGAACACCTGATTCGCTGCGTTTTCGTGAGTGGCTGCCAACAAGACCCCCGCCGCTGTGTCTCGCACGTCACAGATGTGCATCATGTAAGGTTTGTTGTCTTCTTCACCATACTGAATGATGATTTGCTCCCCCTTGTCTGCCAACGGTTTCAGCTTGTCTGCTACCTTCTGATTTCCGAAGAATTCCAGTTGCCTGATCTTCCCACTCAGGAAGAAACGTGCACCAGAAAAGAAAGAGTTGGGGTCGATGAGCTCGTCAGCCGACTGAGTATGAGGGAAACGAAGGACGCAGGTTTCCAGCCCCTGCAGCTGGTAGAAAGCCACCAGATCTTCGCCTAACTTCTTAGTCAATCCATAGAAAGAGCTGGGATTGCGGGGGTGATCTTCGGTGATCGGTAAGAACTTTGCGTTGACTTCCGGGTAGACTTCTCCGGTACTGGCAAACACAAAACGCTTGATGGTGTTCTTTTGGCTGGCTGCTTCAAGCAACATCTGCGTGGCGGTAACATTCGCCTGATACATGGCACTGTTGTCCTGCTTCCGCCAAGACATAAACGCTCCGATATGAAGAACAATTTCAACGCCCTCCATCGACTGATTCAATAACTCTGGGTCACTGAAATCTGTCTGAATGTGAGTGTATTGCTCCGCCTCTAAGCGGCTTTCCTGCAAATCCAGCCCTATGACCTGATTGCCTGAATCCAGAAGCTGCTGTGCGAGTACCGATCCAATCCGACCTGAAGCACCTGTCACAAGATACGTTGTCATCCTAATTCCACCTTTTTAATTTCTGTTCTTTTTAGCCTAGAAGGTTATTCATCTACACGAATACCAAAAACCGCAACTGGTGCTCCCTGAGAGTTTCTGAGTGAAAGCCCCAGCTTCTCTAACGGCTTTTCAGGGTTGAGCTCAATCCGGATTACACCCATTCGGTTGTCGTGGATCTGCCGATAAAGCTGACCATTTACAAAGCACCGAATCTGGTGAGCCAGAAGAGGCATAACTCGATCGTGATGGCGGTATTGCACACTCTCCAGCGGGTGGTCGTAATCGCAGTCCAGGTACAGCGTCAGAGTTTTCGCTGTTACAGGCTTGTCCCATTCCAGCGTAATATTCGGATATGGGTCGCTCGGCTTTGCCATCCAGACGTTGGGCAATGCTGTCGGTCTCAACGCCCCTTTGGTTAAAGACTGTTTTGAAAACGAGTGCAGAGAAGTTGCGGACTGAAAGGCTATGTTTTGACCCTTTGGTCGTCGCTCCGGAACCCAAAACTCAAAACTGTCGACACCTAACCCTTCAGGTGCGTCTTGTTTTGCTTTGGTACTGACTTTTTCCAACCCACCTTGCTTAACGGTAAGAATCCCGGCGGCGAAATCCTGACTTAGCCCTATGGACACTAATGGGTTTTTCTTGAAGCAGACGAATTGATACTGGCTGGCAAACTCACCCTGCAGAGGAATGCTTATCAGCTGTTCACCAGAAGTCAGCGTGTGTTTGTGCTCAGCAACCACTCTTTCAGGGGTGTGATTGCTTGGCTTCTCGGCTACCCGAATCTCAATGGTCAGTTCGGTGGGTTCACTGGCAATGCAGGGCACAGTAATAAGGTGATCCCCAGAATTGGTAACAGGCAAAAGCTGACCGTAACTCTCATTGAGTGGCTTCCATCCACCGGAGTGTTCAAAGCCCGTCAGTCGGTATTCGGAACTGACAGTAATCTTCGCTTCAGAGACCAGATTATCGTGACTTAATGCATCGAAGTCCGGCACATAATGCCCGTCTGCTGAGAGCTGATTTTTCAGAGTATGCATCAGCTCAGAATCAGGCAGTTCATGTGGTAGGGCATTGTGTTTTTTACACACGGCTGCCGCTGTGCCGATTGCCTGCCCAACCGCCGATGAAGTGGCCATTACTCTTGTACTGCCAAACGCTACGTGCGAAGCAGAAAGTAACCGACCATTGAGGAACAAGTTACGAATGTTTTGGCTATACATACAGCGGAATGGGATGCCGTAGATGCCCTTTGCGTGGTATTGGTTGCAACCTTGCTCCTGACCGTAAATGCCGTCAGCAGGGTGAAGATCAATCGACCAGCCACCATGAGATACTGAGTCTGAATGCGGAATTTGCTGAACGATGTCTTTTTGCGTCAGCATGTAGGCACCTTCGCCGCGTCGGCTTTCCCGTTTTCCGGGTATGGTTCCGACCCATTCCAGCGCAAGGTTTCTGGCTTCAGGAAACTCACCAGAATTTTTAATGTAGTTCCAGACGCCGTAGACGATCTTCTGAAGCTCAATTTTGATCTCTTCGGACTGATGAATGGTATCCAGCCTTCCACCCCACTCAATCCACCAAAGCGAGCAGCCATGCTCTGATGTTTTAAAGCTGCGATAACGGGGGATTAAAGCGGGAACGTCTTTAAGAGCAAGTTCCGGTGCCACATAGTCGACAGGGTGACCAACGTCTTTGGAGTAGAAATACAACGAATGACCCAGCAGCTTGCCATAGTCTTCGCCGGGAGCCATGGGCTCATCAAACTCCTCAGCCTGTTCTGCGCCCATTCGATACGCAGCACCAGACAAGTGGACCAAAATTCCGTCACCGCTTGAATCGGCAAACAGTGAACCTGTAACGTGATACATGGTGCTGTTTTGAGAGTTAAATCCGTGCACTTTACGGATCTGGTTGTCAGCACTTTCGCAGTGAAACACCACTGTATTCACCAAAAGCGTCAGGTTATCTTCTCTGTCTGCCCAGTCTTGCAGAATAGAGTCGAAGATCACCGGGTTGCCCCCCGGATTTCGGAACTGATTTTCAAGCAGAAGCTCGTTAATGATCCCACCTTCGCGAGCCCAACGATTGTTGTTTCCACCATGAGATGTCGCTCCTAACACCCAGAGACGAACTTCACTTGAGGCATTTCCGCCCAATACCGGCCTGTCCTGAATCAGAACAACCTTAAGCCCGTTTCTGGCAGCAGCGATAGCAGCACAAAGGCCAGACAGTCCTCCTCCGACAACAACTAAATCCGAATCGAGATTCTCTATTTTTAAGCTTCTTGGCTCTGAAGCAGACTCTTTAATCATATTTAATTTCTATAATAGTAATATCTATAATAGAAATGATCATAAATTAACCACTCATCAAATGATGTGACTCAAGTAACAAAAATGTTAATAGCGGTGTTAGGACGGAAAAGTGAGAGTTCTGAATGGATCTAAGTTTTTGAAAAATAAAAATGCCTGACGGAGTCAGGCATTGGATTCAGGTATTTGAATTAGAATTTAAACTTCTTATTTAGCGAGGGATCTCTTTATCCATGAACCATTGAGGAGGAATCCAGGTTCCATCGATATGCTTGTTACTCCAGCGAGAAATGGCTTGAAGGATCGGCAATATTTCCATGCCTTTGTCTGTAAGCAAATATTGGTAGCGTTTTGGACGTTCCTGATAAAGCTCTTTGGTGATAAGCCCTTCTGACTCCAGTTTTTTTAGTCTCTCTGCCAGTCGGTTTGTCGGGATATGTTCTGGTGAATCAGCCAGTTCACCATAAGTCTTTTTACCGCAGTGCAAGTCCCTCAGAACCACAAGTGTCCACTTGTCACCGAAGATATCTAACCCGTTAACAATCGGGCATCCAGAACGCAAAAATGCAGGTTCGCTACTCGAACTAGTGTTACTCAAGAGGTGCCTCCATGCATAAATTATGTGTTCTTCGGAGTATAAAAAAGTTACTTGCAAAATTGAAGTGACTTATTTAATGTTAAAGATACTTCAATTTCGTAAGTAACTGAGTCAACCGTTCACATGAACAAACAAGGAGAGGTGTCATGAGCAAATTAGCAGGGCGGTGTCTATGTGGACATGTTCGCTATGAATGCAATTCAGAAGCAATTATGGGCGGTCATTGTCAATGCAAGGACTGTCAGAAAATTAGTGGCTCTGGCCACATGTCTAACATCGCAGTACCAAGAGGAAGTATTACGTTTTACGGGGAAATGGCTTTTCACGAGAAAGAAGCAGATAGTGGAAACATGATCCGTAGAGGGTTTTGTCCAAAGTGTGGGAGTCACATTTATGCGGAAAACTCTGGTATGCAGGAGATGGAATTTATTCGAGCGGGCAGTTTAGACGACCTTGAACAATTCCAGCCAAGCATGGTGGTTTATTCCGACAGCGGCGCTTCCTGGGATCACATGCCAGATGAGCTGCCCAAATTTGGAGGTATGCCAAAAATGTAAAAACCGGGCATCTGAAATGCCCGGTATAGTCTACTGGCTATTAGTTACAGGTCTTAATGAACGACCAGATTCCCCAGTAATCGTAGTATGGGTTGTAGCCCCACTGGTTGTAGTTAGACTCGAACAGGAAGCCATTCACTACAGCGCGATCGCCTACATAGTAGAACTTGTACGGATCCCATTGACCTACACCAGCACACTCATCCGCTGGCGGCGGTGGTGGTGGTGGTGTTGTACCACCGCCATCAGGTGTGATTCCTGATTTCTGGGTGATCCAGGAAACGTAATCCGTCACGTCGGTAAAGGCGGTTGCTGATGTACAGTTTTCCAGCCCCCAGCTCACTGCGCCGAAAACGTAGTAGTCGCTGCCAGAACGGGCAACCCAAGGACCGCCACTGTCGCCGTTACATGAGGTAGACGAACGGTCGTAACCACATATGTAAGCGCCAGATACGGAAATGCCGTTCATCAGGCTGGTACATTCAGAATTGGTCACCACTTCCAGGTTCGTCGCCTTCAGTACCGGGCTTCCGGCGTTGGAATTGCGGCTGGTTCTGCCCCAACCAGATACTTTCAGGCTCTGACCCGGAGCAGCCAGGCTGGCTTTGATTTGAGGAGTTGGTAGTTTCGCTGGTGTATAAGCGGAACTTACGTTGCTGGACAATCGAAGCAACGCAATATCGTTTCCGTTTGCCAGGCTACCTGTCCAGTTTTCGTGGACATAAATTCTCGAAACCTGATGTGTTTCCCCTTGCGACGTTCTCAGGTCTGATGCACCAATTCGAATCTGTACCGAGCCGGCGGATGATCGTTCCACACAGTGTGCCGCGGTCAGTACCCACTGAGGTGAAATCAGAGTACCGCCACAAAATTGCCGCCCCGATGAGACTAACGCAACTTGGTACGGCACGGTGGAATGGTTGACGGTTGACCCGCCAATTATTCTCGGTTCCACACTTGGTTCTGCAGCCTGGACTTGTGCCATGCCTAAGGCTGTAACGAACAGCGCGGTAAGCAGGCTGTTTTTTCCTTTCATTTTATTATTTCCTTTCTACATAGACTTGTTACTCAGAAAGTCGTACCTGACTTTCTAAACGAAGCCTGCAGAGACAGCTTAACTAACTGCAAGCGATACACTGACCGACGCCTTCCCTTGCACTGGCGTCAGTCTGGTGTGCTTTTTTCTTGGTGCTATTAAAAATGCAAAGTGACTATTATATTTATTCTTACTATATGAAATGAGTTTCCCTTATTTTTTGGTTAGCTTTAAAGTAAACAATTAAGTTTGATTTAATTTAATAAATACTAATTGAAAGCCAGATATTAATTATCGACTTTTAAATTTGGTGGTTATTTAAATAGGGGAGTGGCGTTTAAATTAAAAATTCTATTTAGTTAATTGTGAGTATTGTCACTAACGGTATTTTTGTATGGAATTGAAGTCACAGTGCAAAGTTGAATTTCAATTTGATGGTGGTTTCTTAATGTGATTTTACTTCTATTTTTAAATTGTGGTCGATAACTTAATGTTTATATAAAGCGTTGTTTTTAAAGGTTTGTATGAGCATTTGGTAGAGAGTTTTGAAATTATTCTCACTGAATTCTACGTTTAGTGCACAGGCATGTTATATGACCTTTTATTTGAGTGATTGATAATTTATTAGTTTCTAATGTTTCTCAATTGATATTATTTCCCATTTAATATTTGAAATTGATCTCATAACTATTTTATAAAATGATTCTTTTTTGATACATGGATAAATGTTGACTTTATTCTGAAGGTTTATCTATTTTATTTTTTAGAAAAATTTCATTTCAACGCATTATTAATACAGAATATTAAAGCTACCAATTAACCATTTTTATACTGTGTGTTTAATAAGCCAAATAATAAATTTATTTAAGGGGTGTTTTTTGAAAGAGAAAGTATATACCCAAGTGACCTCAAGATGCAGGATTCAGAGCCTCATATTCTGTTTCAGTTCAAGCCTCTCTATACCAAAATCAGGAACGCAGCGGAATGACTGGTCCTTTCCAAATTCTTTGACGATGAAATGGGACAGAATATGGGCTCCCAAGGGCGAGTTTAATTGACTTTCATACTGCGTTACCGATTTTTGATTTAGAGCCACTAGATCTTCAAATCAGTGCCTTGTCTGAAAGCCAGTTCCCTATTCTTAAATAGAGAAGTCGCTGAACCGAGTATCTTGAGGTCACTTGGGTATGAAGCCAGCATGTCGCTGGCTTGGTTAACTAAACTATTCTATTCATTCTGCTCCTGCATTTAGCCGACCAAGAACATCCAGCCCTTGTTGATGCCAGAAATGCAGCAGGTCGATGAAAATCCAGTTTTCAGCCAGTTTGTCGCCATCACGTCGGTAGATATCGATCACCCGCATATCGACAGGCTTATTGAAGGCGGGCATGCCCATAAAGCCGCCTTTTGGCGTTAGCGTTAGGTTCGGCCATCCAAAGAAACCACCGAACTCCCCTTCGGCTAAACGGCAAATATGCCCGTTGAAGATTCGGTCATCAAACGCCTCACGAAAAGGACCGGAGTGCTGTTTGGCGTAGCGTTCGATGGTGTAGCTGGCACCGATTCCGGCTGGTCCCCACCATATCATGTCGTCGTGCCACGTCAGTGCCAGTTCTTCTTCCAGAGACAGCGCATTTTTCCAGTTACCAATATCACTGATCATGCTGTTAATGAGTGCCAGCGTTTTATCACTTTCCTCCGATGGCTGAGCATCAGTCATCACGCCGTTATGGGTCATAGGACCGGGTTGCACCATAAATGCCCCCGTTTGAGGTGGAAACGGGTTTACTCCAGCTTGAACCATCAGATGAGGAATGTCGAAGAACATCGCGGTTTGCTGAATTTTGCCATTCGAGACTTCATGAAACTCGCAGTAGCGCAAAAATGCCATCTTATGAGTCGCTGGAATACCGAGCCAGTTTTGATCCAAAAGCCCCATTAAGTGCCCCATGGACACCACCCAAACAGAGGGGTCATCGGACAAACTGTTTTGTGCCGCCATCAGCACGTCTTGTCGGCGCTGAATGCGTTTCAGGGATTGTTTCAATGGCTGCCAGAACGATGTACTCAATTCATTCAGCGAGGTGATTTCATTAAATGGATGACACCCTCGCCATTGGTAATGTTCTGAGGTGTGGCGCGCCAGCACTTCCTCCACATTTTCTGGGCTGGCGTTGTCTAGCTCTTTGAAAAATGCCAATACAACCTGCTTGGCATTTTGAGTGTCTGATGACATGAATTTTCCTTATATAACCTGAATCTTGAGGTCACTTGGGTATAGAACGTTAGCCTTTCACTGCGCCAGCGGTCAGTCCTGATACAATCTGACGCTGGAAGAAAAGCACTAAGAAGAACAGAGGCACCATGGCAGACACTACTGCGGCAACCGCAAACATCACATTGCCTTCTACTTGGGTTGTGCCAAGGAAGCTGGCGATCTTCGGAATCATGGTCTGATTATCCTGGCTGAGCAGCATACCAGTGACGGCAAAATCGTTGTAAGCCAGCAAGAAACTGAACAGCCCGGTTGTGACCACCCCCGGCCACATCACCGGAATGATCACGTGACGAAATGCTTGAAAGCGAGTGCACCCATCCACCATGGCACTCTCGTCCATGTCTTTCGGGATATTCAAAAAGAACGAATGCAACATCCACAAGGTGAAGGGCTGATTGATGGCTACCAGCACTATGATGGTTGTAGGCAAATGCCCCCATAAATTCCATTCGAAGAAGGGCAGCAGGTAACCAGACACCAAGGAGATATGTGGCATCGCGCGAAACACCAGCGCAATCATCAAAATCCATAATGAATAGCGAAAACCGGAGCGCGCCAGCGCGTAGCCGCCCAGTGTGCCAATGGTCAGAGAAATCACCACCGCACAAACCACCACAACCATGGTGTTGATAGAAGCGACCCAAAAGCCTTGTTCTACCCATGCGCCGTAATAACCTTTAAAGGTGAACTCACTGCCTGTTTCGACTAGAGTTTTTACCCCATAGATGGCGTTCATCCAGTCAGATTTCGAAAAGAAATCGCCCTGAACTTTAAAGGAGCCCCAGGTGGTCCAGAGGAAAGGTCCCGCGGCAACAATCAACCATCCGATCACAAATAAAATCGAGGCGGTTTTCAGCCATGGGGACTTTTTATCTATAGCTTGTTCCATGTGCATTTCTCCTAAGCGGGTTTCTTATTAAATCCACGCCAGGTGCGGATCAGTACAGGGGTAAGCAGAATGGCGATACCCACAATGGTTAACATGGAAGTCGCGGCGGCAGAGCCAAAGAGCTGTGCATCGCCTTCTTTCAGATCGTGATAAATGATCCAGCTTAGTGAGGTGGCGTTGGCTTCGGCGGCAAACCCAACAATTGGTTCGAATACACGGAAGTTATCCATCAACTGCATCAGGGCAACGAATGTGACTAGCGGTGCCATATGAGGAATCACAATATAACGAATGCGTTCCCAGCGAGATGCCCCGTCGATCATCGCCGCTTCAACCGTATCCGTTGGTACGGTTTGCAAACCGGCATAGAACACGATGAAAGAGAAAGGAATCGAGTGCCAGACGCCATACACAAACAAGGTTATCCAAGTGAGCGTTGGTGACGCTTTCAAGGATAAATCGGGATCATCAAATAAAATTTGCAGGGAAGCGCCAATCACACCGTCGGCATCGATCATCCAGAACAGAATCAACGAACCGATAAGTGGCGTAACAATCATGGGCAGAAGCGAGAAGAAGATCGTCGGACCTTTAAAAAGCTTGGGCAACGCATTCACACCAAGGGCGACCAGCATCCCCAAAACAATCACTAGCGGCGTAACAATAAAGGTATAACTGAGGGTAAAAATCAGCGCCTTGTAAAACGGCATATTCAGCAGCTTCGAGGTGAAGTCAGACAGAGACTCTGAGCTGTCCCACGCTTCGCCCACTTCGGAAAACGCCAGATGATTGCGGTTGGTGTAGGTGCCGAAACCGTTGAAGCGTCCTAACGGCTGCTCCTCACGCAATTTGTTGGTGGCCTCTAAATCGATGGCAGTGGTTTTGGTGCAGCCAAAAGGACCACACTGTTCGGTTTCTATCACCACTTGCTCATGCTCGACATAAAGCGACTGCACAAAAATGGAGACGATGGGAAAAGCGATCAACAGAATCATGATCGTCAGAGACGGCCACATAAACTGCAAAAAAGTGCGATGGGGCATACGTATAACCTCAATGCCAGACACCACTCCCTCTGACTTTTCTCAAGCGAGAGGGAGTGGGAGAAGTGAATTACAAGAAGCCCTGTTCTTTCGCAGACGCGGTATAAGCGGCTTCGGCATCTTTCAATGCCTGTTCTGCGGACTCTTTGCCTTGCAGGAAGTCGGACAGTTCAGAACCAAGTGCGGAGTGAAGAGACCCCATATAAGGCAGCATTGGGTATGGGCGCGCTTTGTTTTGCACAGAGTCGATCACCCCTTTAGCCGCATCGTTAGGCTGATAGCCTTCAATAAGCCAAACCGCTTTTTCGCTGTTGGCTTTCATCATTTCCGTTGAAGTTGCTTTAACCATCACTTTGAATGTCGCTTCTGCATCTGCGTCTGAAAGATTCTTAGAGACCGTCCAGCCATCCCACCATAATGTGGTGGCAGGTAAACCGCCTTTTTCCAGCGATGGGGTACTGACTAAACGAGTAGAAGCCACAATGTCTGGCTCAGAGCCTTCATCGTCTAAGATGGCACTGCCGCGTGATCCCCACATCACGGCAAACGCCACCTTTCCGTCTTCCCATAACGACTGTGTCACGTTGGAATCAAACGTCAGATAGTCTGGGTTAGACAGTTCCGTCAGGGCTTTGAGCGTATTCAGTGCTTTCACCCCCATCGGGTTGTTGATATTGGGCTGTGCGCTGTTGCCTTTAAAGAATTCACCGCCCGTTGCGCTGTACATATTGATGAACTCCTCACCGAGGTTCCAGCCAGTTTTGGTGTTCAGGGCAATAGGGTTAGACATGATGCCTTTGTCGCGAATGACTTTCGCCGCAGCAATCAGCTCTTCATAGGTTGTCGGAGGCTCTACGCCAGCCAGTTTAAGGATGTCTTCGCGGTAGAAGAGATGCTGACTGTTCGCCATGAATGCCACAGCCATGACTTTGCCATCCACACGAATCAACTGAGAAGGTTGTAGGCTGGCACCGTATTTAGCCACTAAATCATCCAATGGACGAACCAAGCCTTCGTTGAGCAACGGAACAATCGAGCTGGTGGAAACGATAGCGCTTGAATACTTCGCGGGGTTGGCTTTGAGTGCCGCTACCTGAAGATTGCGGTGGTCTTTCGTCTGGTTTTTGGTCACCGTGACTTTATCGCTGGCGCACGTTTCTGCCATGTTGGCCACGGCGTGCAATGCAGGGAAGTCGTTGGAAAGAATGCTTACTTTACCCGACTCTACTCCACAACTCGCGTACACATTGCTTGCGCTGGCGATGGCGACGGTGGCAGCAGCACGCAACGCCCATTGAGTTACATTTGCCATGTTTTCTACTCCTTTAGCTGGCAGCATCAAGTGGGCAATACCACGACAGGCGGCTGATTTCGCCGTTAAACGACTTGGATAACTCAGCAGCGCTTCCTTGCCCTTTTCCTAAAAAATGGGAACGTATGCAAAAATCCTATGCTTTAAAGTTACGTTTGATCAAGATTTGTATTTTATTTGTGAATAAATTGTATTTATTGATTTAACTATATGAATATAAATAATTTATTTTTATTTCTAAGTGTTTTGAGTATCGCTGTAACTCTTTGAATTATTGAAAATATCCGGTTTTTCACACTTTTTGATTGAATTGTTATTAGTGTGATCATCTTCTAATTTGCTTAAATTGTGACCTTGTTGATTAAAAAGTCGTCTGATAATTTTGAATACGTACCCAAAATTTGAAAAAGGACATTTCATGGCGGAAATACAACTACGACACGTCAATAAGCGTTGGGGCGGATTTATCGGGGTCAACGACTTTGATTTGACGATCTCCGATCAGGAGTTCCTGGTTTTGCTTGGTCCCTCCGGTTGTGGAAAAACCACCACCATGAGAATCATCGCAGGGCTTGAAAGCGTTTCTGATGGCGAAATTCTGATTGACGGAAAAGTGGTGAACGAGCTTGAACCAAAGGATCGAGACGTCGCCATGGTGTTCCAGAGCTATGCGTTGTATCCGAATATGACGGTGTATGAAAACATCCGGTTTCCGCTCAAGGTACGTAAGATCGACCCAGAAACCCACGATGAAAAAGTCATGAAAGCCGCAGAGATGGTCGAGCTGAATGAGTTCTTGCATCGCAAACCTTCAGAGTTGTCAGGCGGTCAGCGTCAGCGTGTGGCTTTAGCACGGGCGATTGTGCGTGAGCCGAATGTCTTTTTAATGGATGAACCCTTATCTAACCTCGACGCAAAATTGCGTGTCTCAACCCGAGCGCAAATCAAGAACCTGACACACGAGCTCAAAGTCACCACGATTTACGTGACACACGATCAAATCGAAGCCATGACTCTGGCCGATCGTGTTGTCGTCATGAACAAAGGGGTGGTTCAGCAAGTGGGTTCCCCAACCGAGATTTACAACAACCCTGCCAATACCTTTGTGGCGAGCTTTATTGGCTCCCCGGCAATGAACTTAGTGGAAGGTACGATTACCGACGGCACATTCGAAGCTGAGGGGATCACCATTTCTGGTCTGGATGCTTCGTTGTCTGGCAAGGTCACATTAGGTTTCAGAGCGGAGGACGCCAGTTTGAGCGGGGAGTCTGCTCAGGTTCAGGCTGATGTGTATTCCATGGAGCTTCTGGGTGACGCCACCATGATCACCGCCAAAGTTGGTCATGCGTTTGTCGCAATCAAGGCGGACAAAGATTTCAGAATCGATATTGGTCAGCCCTTTTCGGCACACATTCCCATTGCTTCATGTCACCTGTTTGATGCACAGACCGGAGCGCGAATTTCCCCTGTTTTGGCGGAGGCATCATGAAAGGTTCAAGACCTCAGCAAGCTGAATTATCCCGCGATACCGATATGAGCAAAACCGACGAAACCCGAGCGGTGATCGAAGGCATGGTTGACGGGTTAAACGATCACCGAATTGACGACATAGGTCAGTTTTTCTCTCAGCAGTTTCGTTGGTTAGGCAATCAAGGATGTGGAAGAAAAAACGGGCTGCAAGAGTTTCAGGAAAACTGGCAGCGACCTTTTCAAGCGGCATTTTCCGACAAATCGTGTGTCGATGAAGCGCGTTTGTATATGGGGGAATGGGCAGCAGCATTTGGTCGACAGGAAGCCACCCACAGCGGCGAGTTTATGGGCGTTGCCCCTACAGGGAAAAAAGTGGAAATCCGCTATATGGATTTCTGGAAAGTGCAGGACGGAAAAATTGTCGACAACTGGGTCATGGTGGACTTTCCCCATGTACTCGCACAGTTAGGAGTGGACGTCTTCAACGGTGAAGGCTGGGAAGCCTATGACCGGGGCGAACGAACCCCACCAAGACCACAGCGATAGAAGCAATCAAACAGGATGAATGGAAATCATGACAATTGAATATTTAAAAAGCAGCAAACCAGAGCAGGACAAAGCGTCAGATAACGCCAAGGTTGCCTCTGTGGTCGCCGATACACTGGTGTACATTGAGAGCGAAGGCGACAAAGCGGTACGTGAACTGTCGGAAAAATTCGATAGCTATTCCCCAGACTCATTCCGACTCTCTGAAGAACAGATCCAAGCTCTGATTGCCAAAGTGCCTGAGCGGGATTTGGCGGATATTCAATTTGCACACGATCAAGTGGTCAACTTTGCCAAAGAACAACGTGACTCCATGCAAGACATCGAAGTGGAGACGTTGCCCGGAGTGGTTCTGGGCCACAAGCACATTCCGGTGCAGAGCGTTGGCTGCTATGTCCCGGGTGGCAAATTCCCGATGGTGGCTTCGGCGCACATGTCGGTAGCCACTGCCAAAGTGGCAGGGGTTCCCCGCATTGTTGCCTGCACTCCTCCTTTTAAAGGGGAGCCGAACCCCGCGGTTGTAGCGGCTATGCACATCGGTGGTGCCGATGAAATTTACGTGATTGGCGGCATTCAGGCTGTGGGCGCCATGGCTATTGGTACCGACACCATCGATCCCGTTCATTTGTTGGTGGGACCCGGCAATGCCTTTGTGGCAGAAGCCAAACGTCAGCTTTTCGGACGAGTGGGCATCGACCTGTTTGCCGGACCAACTGAAACCATGGTGATTGCTGACGACACTGTTGATGCAGAAATGTGTGCCACAGACTTGTTAGGTCAGGCGGAGCACGGTTTTAACTCCCCTGCGGCATTGGTGACCAACAGCCGAAAACTGGCAGAAGACACCATGGCAGAAATTGAACGCATCCTTAAGATTCTGCCGACGGCGGAAACGGCGTCTGCCAGTTGGGAAGATTATGGTGAAATCATCTTCTGCGACAGTTACGAAGAAATGCTGCAAGTCTCGGAAGACAAAGCGTACGAGCACGTGCAGGTAATGACGGATCGCGACGACTGGTTCCTAGAAAACATGACCTGCTACGGCGGTTTGTTCTTGGGAGCAAGAACCAATGTTGCCAATGGCGACAAGGTGATTGGCACCAACCACACTCTGCCAACCCAAAAAGCGGGTCGCTACACTGGCGGGTTGTGGGTAGGTAAGTATTTAAAAACTCACAGCTACCAGAAAGTGACAACCGATGAAGCCGCCACTCAAATAGGTGAATACGGCTCTAGGCTCTGTATTCTGGAAGGGTTTGTTGGTCATGCCGAGCAGTGCAACTTGCGAGTACGTCGCTACGGCAATAAAGACGTGCCCTACGGACAACCAGCGCAATAACGGTTGATGGAGATGGCAATGTCAGAATCCCCGCAATCAACAGAGCAGTTATTCAGCCAGCTAGCGCAATGGCGACAGTCTCTTTATAAGGGAGATATCGCCTCAGCCCGAATGCAGATGGGCTCTGTTTTTGCTTCCGACGCCACGTTTCACATGTGCGCGCCATTTGGGGATTACCATTCGGCTGTAGATTGGTTCGACACTTGTGTCACTTCACTTGCTGATTCGATGCCGGATTTAGAGCGGCGTGACTACATCGTTATATCGGGTAAAGATGCTGACCAAAATGGATGGATAGGATGTGCCGGTTATTACTGTGGCACCTTTATCAGACCTTGGCTGGACATTCCGGCAACAGGGCACTTTGCCCATATGCGGTTCCACGAATTTTACCGAATGGAAGACGATGCCATCGTCGAAGCGCAAATCATCTGGGACATTCCAGAACTCATGATGCAAGCCAATGCCTGGCCGCTGGTGCCGTCATTAGGGCGAGAAGGTTTAGTGCCAGCACCTGCAACCTGCGACGGTATCGAAAGTAAATGGAGCGCTTCTTCGCGGAAATCAGAAACATCGCAGAAATCAGAGTTAAGCCGTCAACACGTTTTGGATATGCTGGAACACTTGCAGCGTTATCCGAGTCAGGGTGGACCTGAAGTGATGGCGATGGATCGATTCTGGCACCAAAACCTGAGCTGGTATGGTCCAGCTGGCATCGGCACCTGTCGGGGCATTGCGGGCTTTCGACACTGGCACCAAATACCATTTCTCAATGCCATGCCTGATCGCGGTCAGCATGAAGAGGAAATCCAAACACACTTTTTTGCCTCTGGTGAATACGTCGCGGTGACAGGCTGGCCCAATATGTGCCAGACACTGACGCACGGAGGCTGGCTAGGCATCGCCCCATCTGGGAAGAAAATCACCCTACGCAGTCTGGACTTCTGGCGACTGGAAGACGGAAAAATTCGGGAAAACTGGGTACTGGTGGACTTAATCGACGTCTATTCACAACTCGGTATTGATGTAATTGCCAGAATGAAAGAATTCAATAAAGCTCGTGTGATTGGCGATATCCAACTACCACAGGGAGTGTGACATGAAAATTCTTCCAACTTCACCCGGATTCGATTTAACAGGTAAGCGAGCTTTGATTTGCGGCGCATCGTCGGGCATTGGATTGGGTTGCGCTGCTGCATTAGCAGAAGCTGGGGCTCACGTTACGCTTGCAGCGCGCAGAGCGGATTTGCTTGAAGACGCTAAGCAGCAGTTTGAACGCCAGCAATGGCTGGTCGATGTCCTGCAAATGGATGTTGCGGATATTGAAAGCACTCAGGCACTGATCGATCAGCAAGACGCGTTTGATGTGTTGGTGAACTCCGCTGGGTTGGCTCGTCATTCCGATGCGTTATCGACTCAGCCTGACGACTACGACGCCGTGATGAATGTGAACGTGAAAGGGGCATATTTCTTATGCCAGGCAGTGGCGAAAAAGCTGATTGATGCCAACCGAGGTGGAAGCCTCATTACCATATCAAGCCAGATGGCGCACGTTGGTGGGTTGGAGCGCGCTGTCTACTGTGCCTCAAAGCACGCGGTGGAAGGCTTTACCAAAGCCATGGCCATCGAGTGGGGTAAGCACCAGGTTCGGGTCAATACCATTTGCCCGACTTTCATCAAAACCGAATTAACAAAAAGCACGTTTGAGAACCCTGAACTCCGAGTTTGGATTGAGAGCAAAATCCACATTGGAAGAGTAGGAGAAGTCGAAGATGTGATGGGCGCGGTGGTGTTCCTTGCCAGTGATGCGTCCGCCATGATCACCGGTACTTCGCTGCGTGTGGACGGAGGTTGGACGGCAGAATAATGGCAAATGAAAAAGTCACTTCAACCGATGTCGCCAAACACGCTGGTGTCAGCCAGTCTGCGGTGAGCCGTGTATTCACGCCCGGCGCATCGGTTTCACAGAAAACCATGGACAAAGTAAAGAAAGCCGCGGATGAGCTTGGGTATCGCCCCAATTCGCTGGCACGTGCCATGGTATCAGGAAAAAGCCGAATCATAGGTTTAATTGTGGCGTATCTGGATAACCAGTTTTACCCCGATGCCTTAGAAAAACTCTCCAATTCTCTGCAAGAACAGGGCTACCACGTTCTGATGTTTATGGCATCCAAGACAGCAGACTCCATCGATTCTGTGGTGGAAGAGATTCTGGATTATCAGGTTGATGGCATTATCGCGGCCTCAGTAGCCATGACTTCAGAGCTCGCCGAGCGGTGCCGTCAGGCCAACGTGCCGATTGTGTTGTTCAACCGTTCTCAGGAAGAAGGGGATTTTTCTGCTGTGACCTCAGACAACTTTGTTGGTGGTCTGAAAGCCGCTCAGTTCCTGATTCGGGGTGGTCATAAGAAATTTGGTTACATTGCGGGTTGGGAAGGCGCGTCTACTCAGCGCGATCGCGAACTGGGCTTCAAAGCCGGTTTATCGCAAGAGGGGTTTGAGCTACATGCCAGAGAAGTCGGGGATTTTTCGATGGAAAAAGCCAAAGAGGCCACCCGAAAGATGTTCCGAAACGATCCGCCTGATGCGCTGTTTATCGCCAATGATCACATGGCACTTGCGGTTATGGACACCTTGCGCTTCGAGCTGAACATCAAGGTGCCAGAGGACGTGTCAGTCGTGGGGTACGACAATGTTCCTGCTGCAAGCTGGCCGAGTTATAACCTGACGACACTGAGCCAGCAAGCGGACGCCATGGTCAGTGAAACCATACGAATTTTGCTTCAACAAATTGATGGTGACAGCGCGTCACCCCAGAAAATTGCCATTGGGTCACCACTCGTGATCCGAGGCTCAGCCAAATTGCCAAAGGACATTAACTAGATGATGAAAGGATTCGACAGCAAGTTTCAGGACTTCCCCGATTACATTCTGTCCATCACCAAAGAGATTTGGGAAGACAGAGGGATTGCGACGCTAGAGCATTACTACTCACCCGATATTATCGTTCGCACACCTGCCAGCATTTCAGTGGGAAATGAAGGGGTCATTGCTGCCACCTTATCGACATTGCATGAATTTCCAGACAGGCAACTGCTGGGGGAAGACGTGATATGGAGTGGTACGCCTGAAACGGGCATGTTGTCTTCCCATCGGATCCTGTCCACCGCGACACATTTAGGAGACGGTATTTTCGGTAACGCCACAGGCGCACCACTCAAGTACCGAGTGATCGCCGATTGTCACGCCATCAACAATCAGATCAATGACGAATGGCTGATTCGGGATCTGGGTGCCATCGTTAAGCAGATGGGCTGGGACCCAAAGCAATACGCTCTCACTCAGATTGAAAATGAGGGAGGGTCACAAGCGTGCACAGTGCCCTTTACTCCGGCACAAGACAAGAAAGGACCGTACCAAGGCACAGGAAACGACAACGCCTACGGCAAACAGTACGCCGATGTGCTCAAGCGCATTATGAATGCTGATATTGCCTGCATTCGAAATGAATACGATCGCGCTTGTACGGGGGAATACCCATGTGGTGAAACCATCCACTCTTGGGCTGGGATTGAAGCCTTCTGGCAAGGGTTACGAGCCAGCTTCCCGAACGCAGAATTTACCATAGAACACCAAATTGGACGCGAAGATCCAATGATGCCACCGAGAGCCGCCATTCGGTTCTCATTGCAAGGAAAGCATGATGGGTGGGGGCGATTTGGCGCACCAACAGGAGCTGATGTTTATGTCATGGCAGTCGCTCATGTCGAGTTTGGCCCTTGGGGCATTCGACGCGAGTTTGTTGTATTTGACGAGACCTCCGTCTGGAAACAAATCGCTCTGCATACAGGGTAACTCAGTCTAGTGAGTTGCAGGATCGGGATTGGGTGTTCAAGCCGCTCAACCCGATGAATTTCGCTTATTACTGACATGACGGACGCAAGGCAGCTTAGTACTTGTCCGCGTGTTGGAATCCAAAGGAGATAACGAGAATGGAAAGCCCACAATGGGTGCGATTTGGGGAACTCAAACCCTGTCGCACGGCATTTATTGATGCTCATACACCCGGTTCATCACAAAAAGAAAACTTCACGATTATTGGCGGGGGAGTCTCGGAGAGCCCTGACCAGCATGTACATATTACTGCCACGCCGGGCTTCAATATTGGAGCAGCAGGTCAACCGCCAAAGTGCTTTAACTCATTGCATTATCACCACACGGCAGAAGTCTTTTTCGTGTTGAAAGGTCGCTGGCGTTTCTTCTGGGGGCACGATGGTAAAGCCGGAGAAGTGACTTTATCGGAAGGCGACATCTTCAATATCCCAACGCACGTTTTCCGCGGTTTTGAAAACGTAGGGACCGATTACGGTATGATCATGTCCATTCTGGGTGGCGATGATGCTGGCGGTGGCGTTGTATGGGCACCTCAGGTGTTAAGAGATGCAGTCGCGCATGGTTTAAAACTGAGTGAAACCGGCAGGCTTTACGACACCAAAAAAGGAGAGAACCTCCCTGAAGGCGTGAAAGAGATGCCTGTGCTGACTCAAGAAGAACTTGACCAGATTGGTCAGCCAAGTGTTAGCGAAGTTGTCCCGAAATACGTGGCACGCTACCTCGACATGATGGCTCTGGCAAACGATAAGCCATGCAGTGTGATCGGTGAAAATGCCCTTATCGTCGATAAGCCGGGTTTTGAAGTCGATTTCTTTAACCACAATACGCCGCAAGCAGAGTCGTATCACGCAGAGCAGGATCAGGTTTTGATGGTGATGTACGGTCATTGGCAAGTTCAGTGGGGGCAAGACGCCGTCATTTTAAATCCGGGTGACACCATCTGGATGCCTGCTGGTAGTGACTACTCACTTTCGGTGACTGCGTCTGGCGACGCAAGTTTGTACCGAATCAGCAAGACACTCGATAGTGCCGGACCAACATGGACTCCCAAACGATGAATACGCCGCTGGTATTGCTGCCTGGCATGATGTGCGACGAGCGGTTGTTTGATGCTCAGGTGGCGGAGTTCAGCTCTGAACGACAGGTTATTGTTTTGCCTGTAACGCAAGCTTACAGCATGCAAGAACTGGCGGAGAAGGTGCTTGAAAAAGCGCCTTCCACTTTTGCGCTGGCGGGATTGTCGATGGGTGGCATCGTTGCCATGGAAGTCTTCAGGCAGCAGCCCAAACGCATTGAGCGTCTGGCGCTACTAGACACGAATCCCCGGGCAGAGCTGGACGAAGTGAAGCAAGGGCGAGCAAGGCAGCTGGATCGCGTTGCAAAAGGCGAGATGCTGAATGTTATGAGTGAGGAGATGATCCCAAGATATTGCCACCGAGATTTCCCTAATCCCAGTATCGATAAACTTTGCCTGGATATGGCAAATGGGTTGGGGGACGAAGTGTTTGTTCGTCAGTCGCTGGCGTTGCGGGAGCGCCCTGATCAGCAACAAACGCTGGCCACCGTCACTCAGCCGACCCTGATTCTGGCTGGGGAAGACGATCAGCTCTGCCCGTTAGACAGACACGAATGCATGAAAGCGCTAATTCCTCATGCCACACTTACCCTGATCCCCAAAGCGGGACACCTGACAACTTTAGAGCAACCGGAGGCGACAAACGCCGCTTTGCGCGCGTGGTTAGAATCATGAACGAGTCTTTATTAAAGCTACTACAACGTGTAGATACGCCCACGGTGTGCAATGCCATCGAAGTGGCGCAGGGTAAACGCGGATTCGACCGCTTTACCAAGCAGACCATGCTGATTTCAGACACTAGGTGCGGGGCAATGGTGGGTTACGCGAAAACAGCCCAAATTGCTGCGCTAGAACCAGCTCAGGAATCCGCTGATGTGATTCGGGAAAGGCGCATGGCGTATTATCGTTATATGTCGGAGTCCCCATTCCCTTCTGTCGCTGTACTAGAGGATATCGATTTCCCCAATGCGATTGGTGCTTATTGGGGAGAGCTGAACACCAATATTCATAAAGGGTTTGGGATGAGTGGTGTGGTCACAAACGGTGTGATGCGCGATCTGGATGACCTGCCGGAAAATTTCCCTGTGCTCGCGGGTTCTATTGGTCCAAGCCATGGGTTTGTGCACGTAAAAACCATCGATCAGCCTGTCAATGTGATGGGGTTAAATGTGGAACCGGGCGAGCTGATTCATGCGGATCGCCACGGCGCACTGGTGATTCCAAATGAGGTTTTACCTAGCTTAGAAACCGCGATCACCACCTTGCTGGCTAACGAGCAAATCGTTTTGAAAGCCACTAAACAGGACAACTTCGATTTTGAAGCGTTTGAAAAAGCATGGGCAGAGTTTGAGCGAGTTCGGACTTAATAACCCCCGCCTCAGACGTTAGATAGAGTATGTGAAAGTTTTATCTTTTCTCCGTAAATGACCGCTCAGTAACTTTCTGAGAGGTTCTCCAATGAGACAATGTGACTTGGTTTTTACAGGTCGCATTGTTTAAGTTGGAGGGGCTATGATTTCACATTTCATTTTTTACGTACTGGATCAGGAAGCAAGCACCCGATTTTACGAACGTGTTCTCCTGTCCAGCCCAGTGATCAACGTTCCGGGTATGACTGAGTTTCAGTTAGATCAGGGTTCGAAACTTGGATTGATGCCTTATGAGGGGATAAGCCGACTGCTAGGTCCTCACCTTACTTCACCCGATCAGGCATGCGACAATCCAAATTCCGAGTTGTATCTGATTGTGGATGACCCATTTGAATACCATCAACGCAGCTTAAAGCACGGAGCGACAGAACTCAGCCCTGTTCAAGAAAGGGATTGGGGGGCTCTGGTTGGATACAGCAAGGATATAGATGGTCACATTCTGGCTTTCGCAAAACCAAGCTAGTACTGAGAAAGAAATCAAGATGTTGAGTCAGGCTGCTATCCTTATAAGAATCTGTTGACCTTACCCCTAGGGTAAGGTTTAGAGTCGGGATGCGATTGACTTAAAGGTGCGCTATGAACAGACGATTAAAAACAACCTGGATTACAATGCTCAGCATTGTTGCCTTGTTGTTTTCAGGGTTTGTCACCAGTGCCCCTGTTATGATGATGACAATGGCGGAACATCAGATTGAAAGTAATGTTTCTCCCTGTCATGCCAGTTCCTCTCTTATGGCAGATAACCCATCTGCTCACAAATCGCATTCCCCAGACAGACCCATCCATTCATTGATGGTGGATAGCGGCAAAAACAACGCGTCAGACGCTTGTTCTTCCGCATCCCATGAAGGACATACCTGTTGTGCCGCTGTGTGTGGTGTCACTTTTGTGCCTTTGCTTACTCGTAGCGCGATGAATGTGGCAGATTTTGCCCTTGCCCCAATCGCTTCCATCACTATCGGTGATGCACTTTCTCGCACTCAATCCCTTTTCCGACCCCCAATCACTGAATCCATTTTCTGATTTCACCGCTTCTGAATGAAGCCCGATTTATTGGCGCATTGCGCCCAGATTTTGGATATACACAGTGACAATACAATTTAGAAAGCTCTCACTGGTTGTCGGTGTAAGCTTGGCTGCAACGCCTTTATGGGTGGGTGCTTCCGAGTCTTCATCGATAACGCCCAAGCAAGCTGGATCGACTCAAGTGGCACGTTATGAACCCTTGATGCAATTGATTCATGCCGCCATAGAACAAGACGCTGCCAGAAAGCAGTTCTACGCTCAGTCCGTTGCCATGCGCGAGATGGGCGTGGCCAGCGCCACCTTGATGGACCCAAAAGTCAAAGTCGGATTTGGCGGTTTGCCCATCGACAGTTTTCAGTTCGATCAAGACCCGATGACCAATCTGTCGGTCGGGGTCATGCAGCAATTTGAGCGCGGTTCAACCCTAGAGCTCAACCAGAAAAAAGCCAATCAGCAGGCGCAGGGAGTGAACCTTAAGGTCGAAGCCAGAGAGCTGGACATTGCCAACAGCATGACCACCCTTTGGTTAGAGCTTGGGTATCAGCAGTTAACGGAGCAAATCCTAAGAGAGAAAAAACGCCTGATGACGGAGCTGGAAAGCTTTGTCAAAACCAACTATTCCAACGGGAAAAGCGAAGCGCAGGACTGGTTAGATGCCCAGCTTCAAGTCGCTAAGCTGGATGAAAAACTTGAAGCCAATCAGCAAATGCAGCGTCGCCTGATGGCTCAGATGTCCGAGTGGCTGGGTGCAGACTGGCTAGACAGTTTCGCTTCTTCGCAGCGTAAACTGGAGGCGTCTAACCAGCGCAATTGGCTGAAACTGGAGCGGGTACTTGCTTCAACGCCTGACGCCACCAGACATTACACCGCGCTGCGATTGCACCCAATGGTGAAAATGGCAGACAGCCAGATTCAGGTCAGTAAAACGCAGGTGGACATTGCCGAACAGGCGTACACGCCACAGTTTGGCATTGAGGTGATGTACGCCCACAGACAAGCTAACAACATGCGCGGCGAGCCAGCATCGGATCTGGTCAGTGCGTACCTCACATTAGACATTCCTCTGTTTACGGAAAACCGACAGGACAAAAACAAGTCTGCCGCTCAATATCAGGTGGGAGCGGCGCAGCTTCAAAGAGACACCTTACTTCAGCAAATGAACGCCAAGGTGAACACCCTTCTGAGTGACCGAATCAATCTGCAACAGCGATTGGCGCGTTACCAGTCTTCCCTTATGCCTCAAATCAACGCGCGGATTCGTGCGGTAGAACGGGGTTATCAGAACAATACCGCCCAGTTCAGCGATGTGATTGCCGCCTCTAACGATGAGCTGGCACTCCAACTTGAACAGCAACGGTTGCTGACTGACCTGAATGTCGTCAACAGCAATCTCGCGGCTCTGCTCGGCGCCTTTGAGTTTCAGGTCAACTCGCCTGATCTCGCGCACACCTATCGCTCAATTCAATAAGGGAAACAACAAATGAAAACAATGCAAGTTGCCACCGTTGCACTTTTGGTAGGCGGAGCCCTGGGGTATGGGGTGAATCACTACGTCGCAGGT
Source organism: Vibrio nigripulchritudo (assembly GCF_027924785.1). Classification (NCBI taxonomy): domain Bacteria; kingdom Pseudomonadati; phylum Pseudomonadota; class Gammaproteobacteria; order Vibrionales; family Vibrionaceae; genus Vibrio; species Vibrio nigripulchritudo. The sequence goes on from NZ_AP027050.1 coordinate 261,154, forward strand.
GAAAACCACAGTATGGGTGCTGTTGCCAGCCCTGCAGACAGCTCCAATGAACCTTTGTACTGGGTTGCACCTATGGATCCGAATTACCAACGAGACAAACCGGGGAAATCACCAATGGGAATGGACCTTGTTCCCGTTTACGCAGAAGACTTGAATGGCGATAACGATCAGCCGGGCACGGTCAAGATTGATCCATCGGTCGAAAACAATCTCGGGGTGAAAACCGCCTCGGTCAGTCGCGAGCCGTTGGCACCGAAAATCAACACCGTGGGTTACATCGCCTTTGATGAAAGCCAACTCTGGCAAACCAATGTGCGTGTTGCCGGTTGGGTAGAAAAGCTGTTCATCAACGCCGTGGGGGAGAAAGTCAACGAGGGAGACGTACTGTTCACCCTGTATTCGCCTGAGCTGGTTAAAGCACAGGAAGAACTGATCAGCGCTTACCAGACCGGGAGAAAGGGCTTGGTGAAAGGGGCGACCGAACGCCTGTTGACGCTGGGTGTTGATCGTAGCCAGATCCGAACCATCACCCGCCGCGGTCGAGCGTCGCAAACCATCGAAATCAAAGCACCTGCGGATGGCGTGATAGCCAGTCTAAACATTCGAGAGGGTGGGTATTTATCGCCTTCTCAGGCGGTGATCAGTGCCGGACCGCTCGACAACGTGTGGGTCGATGCTGAAGTGTTTGAGCGTCAGGCACACTGGGTGAGCACAGGCAGCAACGCCAAGATGACCCTGGATTCTGTTCCGGGCAGTGAGTGGCAGGGTGAGGTGGATTACATCTACCCGATTCTTGACCCTAAAACCCGTACGCTTCGTGTCCGACTGAAATTTCCCAACCCTCATGGGGATTTGAAGCCCAACATGTTCGCCAATATCACCTTACAACCCGTCAGTGAAGAATCAGTGCTTACGATTCCTAAATCGTCGGTGATTCGCTCTGGTGGCATGACCCGAGTGGTGCTTGCCGAAGGAGAAGGGAAATATCGCTCCGCCCGTATTCAGGTAGGGCGTGAAGCGGGTGAAAAAGTGGAAGTGCTGCAAGGGCTGAAGCCGGAAGACCGAATCGTTACCTCTGCTCATTTCATGCTGGATTCTGAATCGAGCCAGACCGCCGATCTGGCGCGCATCAACGGAGTGGAGGCAGATGCCGAGACCGTCTGGGCGAAAGGGGAAATCACCGATGTCATGGAAGGACACCGGATGCTGACCATCAATCATCAGCCTGTACCTGAGTGGAACTGGCCAGGCATGGTGATGAATTTCACCTTTGCTGAAAACGTGGAAATGAAAGGGCTTGGCAAAGGACAAGCCATCGACTTTGAAATGCAGAAAACCGAGTCCGGTCAATATGAAATTGTGGACTACAAAGTGGGGGAAAGCGTTCTGGCGAGTGAAGTCTGGTTAACCGGAGACGTCACTCTATTGATGGCAGATTTCGGGATGATCACCTTAAGCCATTCACCCGTTGCCGAGTGGAATTGGGAAGCAGGAGAGATGAATTTCACGGTTGAGGAAGGCATTGATCTTACCGAATTTCAGGAAGCCCAAAAGGTTCGATTTCTAGTCGAAAAGCAAGGAAGCGAATATCGACTTAAACAAATAGAAGCTGAGGGCTGAGTATGATAAATGCAATCATTCGCTGGTCCATTAGCAACCGATTCTTGGTGCTGATTTCTACCTTAGCTCTGGTGCTTGGTGGGCTTTACAGCGTGAAAAACACGCCTGTGGATGCGATTCCGGATTTGTCAGATGTACAGGTGATCATCAAAACCAGTTACCCCGGTCAGGCACCTCAAGTGGTCGAAGATCAGGTGACTTATCCGCTGACAACCGCCATGTTAGCGGTGCCCGGAGCCGAAACTGTGCGCGGTTACTCCTTCTTTGGAGATTCGTACGTTTACATCATCTTCAATGACGATACCGACATGTACTGGGCACGTTCGCGGGTGTTGGAGTACCTCAGTCAAGTTGCCCCTAATTTGCCTGCGAATGCAAAGCCAACGTTGGGACCAGACGCCACGGGAGTCGGTTGGGTTTACAGTTACGTGCTGCAAGATAAAACCGGTCAGCACGATCTGGCTCAACTACGCAGCCTGCAAGACTGGTTCTTGAAATACGAGCTGCAAACGGTCGATGGCGTATCGGAAGTTGCTACTGTGGGCGGCATGGTCAAGCAGTACCAAATCCAGATAGACCCTGCCAAATTGCGGGCTTACAACCTGACGTTGCAGCAAGTGAATATGGCGATTCAAAACGGCAATCAGGAAACTGGCGCGTCGGTGATTGAAGTAGCAGAAGCCGAACACATGGTACGTACCACGGGTTATCTGAGCAGCATTGAAGACATTCAGTCGCTGCCGTTAAAGGTAACCGAAAAAGGCACGCCACTGCTGCTTGGCGATGTGGCAGACATCAACCTCGGACCCCAAATGCGTCGGGGCATTTCTGAGTTCAATGGCGAAGGGGAAGCCGTAGGCGGTGTGATCGTGATGCGCTTTGGCGAGAACGCCAGTGAGGTGATTGCCAAAGTCAAAACTAAGCTGACCGAGTTACAACGCAGTTTGCCTGAGGGCGTTGAGATTGTGGCGACGTACGATCGCTCTACTCTGATCAACGCGGCCGTGGAAAACCTTTGGAAGAAGCTGGCGGAAGAGTTCATCGTGGTGGCGATTGTCTGTGCCCTGTTCCTGTTCCACATCCGTTCTTCTTTGGTTATCGCGCTGAGTTTACCCGTTGGGATACTGGCTGCATTTATGGTCATGCATTGGCAGGGTATCAACGCCAACATCATGTCGCTTGGGGGAATCGCGATCGCCATTGGTGCCATGGTGGATGGGGCCATCGTCATGATCGAGAACGTGCACAAGCACATTGAGCGTACACCCCTGACCGATAAGAACCGCTGGCAGGTGATTGGTAAAGCGGCGGAGGAGGTGGGCGCGCCACTGTTTTTCTCGCTACTCATCATCACATTGAGCTTCGTTCCCGTGTTCGCTTTAGAAGGGCAGGAAGGGAAAATGTTCTCACCCCTCGCGTTCACCAAAACTTACGCCATGGCAGCCTCGGCTGGGCTGGCGATTACGCTGGTGCCAGTGCTTATGGGCTATTTCATTCGCGGAAAGGTACTGCCCGAGCACCGCAATCCGGTCAATAAAGGGCTGGTGGCGCTCTACAAACCGCTGCTGAGTGTCAGCCTGCGTTTTCCTAAAACCATGATCGTCTTAGCTCTTGCGCTGATGGCTTCTGCCTATTACCCAACCAGCAAATTGGGCAGCGAGTTCATCCCACCACTGGATGAAGGCGATTTGATGTACATGCCGACGACCTATCCCGGCATTTCAATTGGTAAAGCGCGTGAAATCTTGCAGCAGACCAACAAGCTGATCAAAACCGTACCTGAGGTGCACACCGTGTGGGGCAAGATTGGGCGTGCCGAAACCGCTACCGATCCCGCACCGCTGACGATGATCGAAACCGTTATTCAGCTTAAGCCCAAATCGGAATGGCGAGCAGGGGTGACATCTGAATCTTTGCGGAAAGAGTTCGATAATCTGGTTCAGTTCCCCGGCTTAACCAACGCTTGGGTTATGCCGATCAAAACCCGCATCGACATGCTGGCAACGGGCATCAAAACCCCGATTGGTATCAAGATAGCGGGTCCTGATCTTAAGGTGATTGAAACCATAGGTGCAGAGCTCGAACCGATTCTGAATGGCATTAACGGCACCGCTTCCGTCTACGCTGAACGCGTAGCGGGTGGACGCTATGTCACCATCGACATCAAGCGCCGCTCGGCTGCCCGATATGGTTTGAGCATTAAAGACGTTCAGCAAGTGATCTCGACGGCGGTCGGGGGCATGAACGTAGGCGAAACCATCGAAGGGCTCGAGCGCTATCCGATCAACGTTCGATACCCACAGGAGTATCGTAATTCTGTGGTGATGTTGGAAAACCTGCCTTTGGTGACACCAAACGGTGCGCGTATTGCCCTCGCTGATGTCGCTGACATTCGTTATGAAGACGGTCCCCCGATGATCAAAACGGAAAACGCTCGTCCGAACGGCTGGGTGTTCGTCGATATCGAAGGTCGTGATCTGGGCTCTTATGTGGCCGAAGCGCAGAAAGTTGTGGCTAGCGAGTTGTTACTTCCTGCCGGATATTCGCTGGCTTGGTCGGGGCAGTACGAATACATGGAGAGAGCGAAAGAGCGCTTAAGTGTCGTCGTACCGATCACCATTGCCATCATTATGCTGCTGCTCTATTTCAGCTTCCGACGTATCGGTGAGGTGTTGATCATCATGCTGACGTTGCCACTCGCCATGGTTGGCGGTTTATGGCTGATGCACTACCTCGGCTACAACTTCTCCATTGCGGTTGGGGTCGGGTTTATCGCTTTGGCAGGTGTGGCGGTTGAGATTGGGGTCATCATGCTGGTCTACCTCAATCAAGCGTGGCATTACAAAAAGCTGGATGCAGCAGAAACAGACACCGCATTGACGAAAGACGACCTGACCAACGCCATTCGTGAAGGGGCAGGGCTACGTGTTCGCCCAGTCATGATGACGGTTCTTACGGTGATTATTGGTTTGATACCAATCATGTACGGTGATGGTACGGGTTCTGAGGTAATGCAGCGCATTGCTGCCCCTATGATCGGTGGTATGGCGTCGGCACTGTTACTGACTTTGTTGGTGCTCCCTGCCATTTTCAAATTGTGGAAACAGCGCGAAGTGCGCGAGTAACTCTAGATCAGGGTTACCCGCTGGTTGACCCTGAATTCAAATTCAAAAAAAGAAGGATATTCAGATGAAAAAATCAATCATTGCACTGATTCTCGGTATGGCAACAACGGGCGTCTTCGCTCAAGGAATGGACCACTCTAAGATGGATCATTCCAAAATGGATCACAGCAAGATGGACCACTCCAATATGATGAACATGGAAGGCATGTCGGATGTAGGGATGCCCGCCAAAGGCGCGAAGCCAGACAAGGTAGTACACGTTATTTTGAGCGACGACATGACCATCAAGTTTAAGAAAGAGGTGGATATCGAGCCTAATGATGTGGTTCAGTTTGTGGTGATCAACACTGGAAAGATCGACCATGAGTTTGCGATTGGTTCACTTGCAGAGCAGGAAAAGCATCGCGCCATGATGAAAGAGCAAGGCGCACATGCTCACGATACGGGTAGTGCTGTGACGGTTAAGCCCGGCAAAGCGAAACAATTGACGTGGCACTTTCATGGTGACACCAATGTCGAGTTTGCCTGCAACATTGCTGGGCACTACGAAGCAGGCATGGTGAAGTCGATTCAAATCTAAGTAGAATTCATAGCTCATTGAGATTGAAACTCGGGCGGTATTCGTATCGTCCGAGTTTTTCTAATTTACATTGTAAATTCTTCCGATATTTAGAGGCTGTTTAGTTTGGTTTCCTTAGACTCTTGCAACACATCAGGGAGGAGAAATCACAATGTATATTGGAGAGTTATCGAAAAAGACCGGAGTCAGCGTTAAAGCGATTCGACATTACGAAGACATTGCGTTGATAAAATCGCCCCAACGCGATGGCAAATACCGAGTTTACGACGACAGTTATATTCAAGTGCTAGGCATGATCAAAACTGCAAAGGGGTTAGGGTTTACTTTGGAGGAGCTTCGAACCATCGCGAAAGCCAAAACCCAGGAAGGCTTGGTGCCGATGGACTTACTGAAAGCCGAACTGCAAAAAAAGCGCACCGATATTCTTGTCAAAAAAGCGGAGTTGGAAAAAAGACTCGAAGAAATGGATGAGCTGGAAATCAGCGTTCAACATTACAATCAGTGTCTATTGGAAAATATTAATCAATAATTTTTGGTAAATAGGTGTTGACTCTCCCCTATACGGGAGACTTTAGGATGAAGACCTCAACAGACAAAACAGAGGTCAACATTATGAAAACGGCATTCATCACAGGCGCAACATCTGGTATTGGTTTCGAATTTGCAAAGTCTCTTTCTGAACAAGGCTACGCACTGATCGTTCACGGACGCAACCCTCAGAAATTGGCAGAACTCGAACGCCAAATTGAAGGCGTCACCCAAACCATTTGTGCTGACCTGTCCGATCCGTCTACGCATGCTCAAGTGATTCAACAGCTAGAAGCTTATTCCAACTCCATCGACGTTGCCATTAATAATGCAGGTTACGGACTGTATGGTGCGCATATCGAGCACACGTCGGCACAAATACAGCAAATGGTGTCGGTCAACGTGTTAGCGCTGACTTCCTTAAGTGAGTACTTTGCCAGACGAATGGAAAAACAAGGCAAAGGATACCTAATGAATGTGGCGTCCACCGCTGCTTACCAACCACAGCCTTATATGGCAGCGTATGCCGCCAGCAAAGCGTATGTCGCCAGTTTTACTGAAGCCTTAGCCGTAGAAATGAAAGGCAAAGATGTGAATATCACTTGTTTGTCACCGGGGCGAACAGATACAGGCTTCTTTACTTTCGATGGCAAAGACGAGTCGAGCTCTGGCACGGGGACATTTGCGGCAAAATACCGAGTCAGCCCAGCAAAAGTCGCACAGAAAGGGTTAGATGCTTTGTTCAAGGAGCGTTTTAGAGAAATTCCGTTTCTAGACAATAAGTTCTACGTCTTCTTGAATCGAATTCTGTCTAAAGATGGGATGCTGAAAATGTACAGCAGCGCGATGAAGAATGTATAAAATCAAAGCTATTTGATGCCACTGTTTATGAGTATATTGGAGAGGATGGAAACGGTTTTACTCAAGTTTCCCTTCCTTCCTCTAATTCAGGAGTTTGAAGCAGTATGGAAAAATTAAGTTGCGCGCTTGTCCCTTTTTCGGAAGATGATTTTGAGCATCTGACTGATTGGATAGTGTCAGAAGAGCTTACTTACCTTTGGGCTGGTCCCACTTTTCAGTATCCGCTTACTCATGAACAATTACGCAAGCACTGCCAGCAACCAGAAGTGATCCCTTTCTTGATCAAATATGATGATCAGGCAGCCGGTTTTGTTGAACTCAACCGACAATCAGAAACGCACTGCCGCATATGTTTGGTGTTTGTTTCGGATTCGTTCCGCGGCAAAGGCATTTCAAAAACTATCCTGACAACGCTTGCCGATGTGGCTAAACATGATTACGGCTGTAACAAACTCAGCCTTGCAGTATTCAGCCATAACCAAAGGGCAAAAAAGGTGTATCAGTCGCTAGGGTTTAAAACCGTTTCGATTGAAAAAGAAGCCATGCACTTCAAAGAAAATGTCTGGGATCTAGAACGAATGGAAAGGCTATTATAGTATTGTTTTCTTTAAACTATTGGCGAGTTTATGAGTATTAAAACCTTTGAAGAAGCACCGACCCCTGAAGAGTTTGTAGCCATGAGGATTACTGCGGGTTTATCTGCAAAGTCACTGGAAGCAGCGAAAATTGGTTTACCCAATTCACTCTATGCGGTCTCGATTAGAGACGAAGGCAAACTTATTGGTATGGGGCGAGTCGTCGGCGATGGGGCATGCAACTTTGAAGTGGTAGACGTTGCGGTCGACCCAAGCTATCAAGGTAAAGGGCTAGGCAAACAAATCATGCAGTACATTGATGCGTACATCGCTTCTGTGGCGCTTGAAGGTTCTTATGTTTCGATGATTGCCGACGAGCCGGAATTCTACCAGAAGTTAGGCTACAAGTTGGTGTCACCAAGAAGCCATGGAATGACCAAGAAATTTGCTCCTAAACACTCCTAGTATTTACACCGTACGCAAAGGACAGTAATGACAGTTAAGTTTGCCCCTTCCCGCGATCGAGATTACGCCGAAGATCTCACAAAAACCAATATGGCTCCTTACTACCAAAAACGCGGGATTGATTGGAGCCATGAGTTGTTTATGAAAAGCTGGGAAGAGTACGACAACTTTGAAGTAATTAGCGAAGACCTGCGAGTCGGAGTTGTACGATTTACCTACGAAGAAAACATTACTTACCTTCGAGACTTTCAGCTGTCTTCTGAATTTCAAGGCAAAGGAATTGGGTCTGAAAGCCTGAAGTTGGCACTGGCGCATGCAATGCAGCGTGGCTCATCTGAAATTCGTCTTCGTGTATTCAGCGAAAACCCTGCTGTATCTTTGTATCGAAAACACGGATTTGTTCTTGCGTCAGAAGAAAATGCGTTGATAACGATGAGCTTAAAATTTGATTAGGATTTCAATTGATACGAAAAGCCACAAAGACGGATATTCACGCAATTGCGATTTTGATTCATAATGCATGGCAGAAAGATCTGATAGAACTGGTTTCTCCAAGCGTAACCAGTTTATTTACCATTGATTGGTTTGCTTCAAAATTGCAGAAAGACTTAGAGCGAGAGTCAGCGTTTTCAAAGGTTTTCGAGCGAGATGGTTCCATTGTTGGGTACGCAGCAGGCAGATACAGTGAAGAAGACGATGTCGCTGAACTGACGGGCTTATATGTTTGCCCGAGCGCCCAAAATCAGGGAATTGGAAGCGTACTGATTCAAGATGCAAAGTCGTATTTTAGCGATAAGAATAAGAACGCTATGATGGTTTGGACTCTGCTAGGCGCAAAAAATAATGCCTTCTATGCCCGGCATAACCCAGTTCGGCAGGAAGAGCGAGACATAACGATATCTAAGTTTAGCTATCGCGGTATTGGTTATGTTTACGCTCTGGATGAACCTTCAAGCCTTCTTTAAACCAAAAAGCCAGTGACAACATCACTGGCTTTATTGATTACCTGAACCCTGAATCGGTTAGACTTTAGCGACTTTCTTTGGCCAAGGGTCGTCGAATTCTCCGCCGTTTTTCCACAGTTCCAGTTCTTCATCCGTTAAGAAGCAGCGATTTAACGCTTCGATAAAGGTATCGGCTTCATCACTTTGACCAATCACGGTCAGTCGGCATCGGCGATCACCAAACCGACTTTCAACGGCATCGATTTTCTCCTGTAGAATGGCTCTCTGTTCTGGAGTGAAGTCTTGTGATTCATCATGAATAACCGATTCACGCCAGAAGCCCACTACCTCAAGCCCAACGTTTCCGTTTGCCTGACTCCACAGCAAGGACACATCATCTCGGGTAGGCATCCAGAAAAAGCCTTTGCTGCGAAAAACTCCTTTAGTCAGGTAGCTGTGGCAGGTCTGCCAAAGGCGAACAGGGTGGAAAGGTCGGTCGTCTTTGATGACCTTGGCAACAATTTTTTGGTCGTGCTTTCCTGCTAGTGTGAGCGGAGCATTGACCTGATCTCTCAGCTCTGCGGATAGCTGTTCGACCAGGAAGAAATTGTAGTTTTCAATGTCTCTGAACTGCTCAATCCCAACGTTACCCCATGAGGTTTGTATGATATTGGCGTAAGGGTTGAGTGGATGCAGTGCCTGTGCAATGCGTTTAACCGAATCCGTTTCCAGCTTATCGGTTTTGGTTAGGAAAACGCGGTTAGAAAACATGATCTGCTCAACCAGAAGGTTTTCCAAACCACGGATGCCTTTTTGCAGGTTTTCCTGCCAAGTTGGGATTAAATCTTCCGCGTGGTCGTAATCGTCCCTTAACCACGTAGAGTCAACAAGAGTGATCACACCTTTCAACGAGTAGGCGTGCTGTTGGCGTTTAAAATATTCGACCAGAGGCAAAGGGTGGCTACTACCTGAAGTTTCAATAAGAATCCACGGTGGCTGTTTCTTCTTCACGAGTTTGGTGAGTGCTTTATGGAGTTTTTTAACACCTTCCGGGCTACTTACACTATCTCCGCTGATGGTCATAAAATTGCCGTTGTTTTCATTAACAACGTCGGTGTTCATGATCAGCACGCCATCGACGTCCAGCTCACTCATGTCATTTACCACCACCGATGGAACACTGTCGGCATCCTGAGTCTGAGCCAGAACGCTACGTAAAACGGTGGTTTTTCCCGACCCGAGAAAACCGTGCAAAATAGTGACAGGGATGGTAGCCATGAACGTAAACCTTTATTTGAACAGATGCTTAACGAGCATCAAATCTGAATTGGTTGACGTTATAACATAACAAGATGAGTTTGTAAGTTTTATCGGTTAAGAGAGCGAAATCTACCGAAAAGCGATGGAGACCTGTCCACCGCCTTTGGTTCATGAACTGCTCGCTGGTATATTTGCTAACCTAATTGGGTTGCGCATTGAATTTGCCAAATCCGTCAGACGACGACATCTACCCGAGTTTCAACTCTATTGTTATTTTCGACGAATTCCATAGAGACGCTGTCTGCTTCGCTCTTAGACATTCGGCGGAAAATGCTATCAGCTTGGTTTCGGGAATCACCTGCGATGTAAAACTGGGTAGTCAAAAGCTCTCGATCCCCATCAAACACTTTTACATGAATGTGTGGGGTACGCCCTGGGTAAACGGTAGGCTTGATGGTTCGAAAGCGATAGTTGCCTTCTTCATCTGTAACATCGTGCCCAAACCCTTGAAATCCAGAATCGTAAGTGACATTTCTATCGTCGCCTGTGTGTAGATATTTTCCATTCACATCGCATTGCCAGATTTCAATTCTATGTCCGGTTAAAGGCAGACCCGCTTTAGAAAGAATTTTCCCTTTTAGATGAATGATCTCACCGCCGGCTTGTTCAACGGCTCCAGCCACTTTCACCAGATCATTGTCGATATCAGGAAAACGCATCGACGTTTCCGGATAGAAAGGACCTTCTGTGGCGCTAGGAGTGAACACTGCTGCGATAGAACTGCGTGAATACATGGGTAATGCTGCGAGCGCCGCTATGCCTTTTACAATACCTCTTCGGCTTACTGATTTCATAGATAGAGAGCTTCCTTGTAGTTATGATTTTTCTTATGACAGTGTTAGGAAAATATAGTTGAGGCTCCCAACTCCCAACATGTCATCTCATCAATCTGACATTAAAGAAGGCTCAATGTTTCAGTGAATGAATGGTTATTGATTAATATGTTAGTAATGAGCTTGTGGTGATTTAAAATATCTAGTTGAATTAATGAAGATTTTATCTTCTTAACTATTTTGAGTTTTTGGGGTTATTTTTCGATAAATGGAGTGCTTAATCGCCTAAATCAGATGAAGAGTTATTCGGGAGCCTATCCAGCTCCCGAATGTTTGAGTTCACCCACTTAGACGTCTTCGACTGGCTCATTCTCGTACGCATTATGAAGTAATGCCGATAGCTCGTTAGATTGAGGAAATTTGTGTGATGAGATTTCGCTGACGCTGATTCCGGGTGTCCACGAATTCATTACCGCCGCTCCTTTCAATTCTGAAAGGTCTTCAGGGGGCACGGGATCTGTTCGATGTGGGATGTCTAGTTTGGTTAACTGTCTTTGTACCATTGCCATCATTGTGCCTTTCAGCATATCGGCTTTTGGCCAGACGATGGATTCACCATCCCAAAAAGCCATATTCCATATAGTTCCTTCGCTTATGCGGTTATTGTTATCAATGAATACCGCATCATCAAAACCTTGTCTTATTGCCTGATGCAGATAGTAGGTTTTGCCTATCTCGCCGACGTGTTTGATGTTCGCCAGCGGTCTTTGGTGATGGATCGCTGCGAGTTTCAGAGGAGCGTCTGGACCGTTAGATGGCGCACTAGTGCGAATCAGTACTCTCGGTTCAATGTTCATACTTGCTGATGTAAATTCCCCCTCGGGCGAATAGATCGTCACAGTAAGCGAAAGATCTGCAGGACCTTTTTCTAGCGCTGTACGGACGTAAGAACGCACTATCTCATCTGGTACCGTCTTTCCAAAAAGCGTCACTGAAGCATTTCTCAATCGCTCCAAATGCAAGTCCATACCCTTTATTTTTCTGTCTCGAACCTGAAGTGCGGTGAAGTGAGCAAAGCCAGAAAATGCAAGGCGACATATTTCTGAATTGGGAATGAGTTCCCCATTTAATAGGGTTTGTTCTGTGTAGATATCACTGTTCATTTTGATGGCTCCAAATTGAAAAAGGTACGCGGAGCCAATACTATAAACCCTCACACTGCTGTCAGAGTCAAGAGGAAAAATGAAGATAGGCGAGCTATCTAAGCAATCAGGAGTGAGTATTCGGATGTTGCGTTATTACGAGCAGCAAGGGTTGTTAAAGCCCAAACGCACACCAAGCGGATACAGAGATTTTGATAGTGGAGAAATCCGTACTCTGGAGCGAATAAAACTTCTGAGCGCAGCGGGAATGAAGCTGACGACCATGCTGGAATTCTTACCTTGCTTAAGAGGTGACAGACCCGTTCTGGAACCGTGTGATGAGCTGAGAAATCTTTTGCATGAACAGATTCGTGTCGCAAATGAACAAGTGGCTAAAATCGCTGAAAGCCGAAAAATACTCGAAAACTTTTTAAGAGAGATAGAAGAGAATTGAGTAACAGATAGCAAGATCAAAAACGCCCGATGAAACTCATTGGGCGTTTTAATTTTCATCCATCAACCCTTTTTAAAATGGGTGATGACGTAATAATTGCTTAGTTCAGGTCAGCAAAGATCGCTTCTGCGTTAACCACACCACCTGAAATCGACAGGGTGCTGAATGGAACCAGAACTTCTGGCGAAGACGGTTTCTTAACCAATAGCCCTGGGTATGCAGTGGAATGTTTCATCAACAGTCTTTTCAGCTGTGTTGCTGATAAGTCTGGGTATCGAGACCAGACCAGAGCCGCGACACCAGAAACGACTGGAGCTGCCATACTTGTGCCACTGTAAGCGGCGTAAGTGTTGTCTGGTGTAGTCGAAAGCACTCGGTATCCCGGTGCGAAGATATCAACGCTCTTTTGACCGAAGCTACTGAAGAAAGTCACCAGATTTTCATCCGCTGCTTTATCGGAAGCACCGACATCCATCCACGTTGGGATTGGGTGACCTCCGTAGTGAACCGCGTAACGGTTCGGGTAGCTTGGTTTGATGTCATTATCGTTGCGGCTGTTACCAGCGGAATGAACAATCAGTACATCTCGGCTTGCTGCATAACGGAAGGCTTCATCCACAATGTATTTGTGAGGTGAGTAGCTCTTACCAAAGCTCATGTTGATTATTTTTGCACCGTTATCAACGGCATAACGTACCGCGTTAGCGATGTCTTTATCGCGCTCATCACCGTTTGGAACCATGCGCACAGCCATGATCTGAGCGTAGTCAGCCACACCGTCGATGCCTACGCCATTGTTACGTTCGGCAGCAATGATGCCAGCAACGTGTGTACCGTGTCTGCCAACTGGTCCTTTCACATCATTATTACCGTAACCTCTTTCCCAAGGGTTTCTTGGGTTGTCCATCACGATGTCTCTGCGTGGATCAAAGTCTAAGTTGTAGTGGTAGTTGATGGATTCCTGGTAGCGGCTTACGCGTGACTCCAGGTATTCAAATGAACGCCATTTTTCAAATACAACCAGCAGACCTTGTGCAGCGGCAACGACAGTAGCATCTGAATGAGTCAGTAGTGGCTGAAGCCCTTCCTTAGAAAAATCGGTGTGGTCTACGACAGCTAAAATTTCTGCTTTGTACTGGTTTGCCTGCTCAGTAGCCAGAACAACCTGATCCAATGCATTTTGGTAGTAAGCCACCGACTCTAGGTAATCCGCTTCTACGCCTTCATAGTAAGCGCGTTTTTTCGGCGAGATCCAATATCCCTTTTCTTTCAGCTTGAGGTACTTTTTGTACTCGCGCGTCACCTCTAAGGTATCTTGTTCCATATTGACGCCAAACGCGTTACCCAGATAGTTCCATCCGTGAATATCGTCGATGTAACCGTTGCCGTCGTCATCAATACCATTGTGTGGAATTTCGTCTTCGTTCGTCCAAAGCTTGTTTTTCAGGTCTTCATGGTCGGTATCCACACCTGAATCCAGAACCGCGACAATGATCGGCTGTGGCTGAAGTGGTGGAAGAAGGTGGTCGTATACAAAATCGACACCAGAACCCTGAATCGCTGAATAGTTTGGAGAAGCGTTGAACCAGTCGCCGCGGTGTTCTGTCGGGTCGCTCAGTGTTCTGAGAACACTTAACACCGGTTTAACTGACTGAGGAGAGTGATCCTCAACGATGGTGCCTTTTACATCTTTTATGAAAGGAGAGTTGATAGGGTCTCCTTCGACATTTGCATAAGCTGAAAAACTGGTACAAGCAGTTATCGCCACTGCAAGAGCGGAAAGTGTATATCCTTTATTCATTGTGTTGCATCCTTTTATCATTATGTGCTCAAAAAGCGACCTGAAGATAAAATGAATACAGTTGAATATCATTCTCATAATTTATAAAGTGAGTAATTGATTCCATAAAGCAATGTATTGCATATTAAAATATGCATATAAGTTTGAAATGAATGGAAAATAGGGAAGGGAATTCGCCGTTTTTTAGCTAAAAATTCTCTGTCTTTCTACTGGTGAAACAAACAAAAAAGGAGGCTACGCCTCCCATATTGTTATTTAAATTCAGTCGATTAAAGTGTTTTTTAATATCGATAAGACCACAGATATTTTTCCTAAACGAATGCACTTTGAGAGTACTTTCTGATTTCTCCAAGCGCATAAGCAATGATCTCGTTATGCTCCAGAGATGGAGAGAAGAATACGCAAATGTTGTAGTTAATTGTACTGGCTACCTCAAAACAGTCGATCTTAGAAATATGTCCTAGTTGGCAAAAAGGTGTCGCCAGCTCATCAGGCAAAGCTGCCCAGCCATTGTGCTTAAGTAGCTCTATGACGACGTCGTTATTGCTGACTATGCTTGAGTTTGGAGAAACTTTAGCTCCCTGCAGCCCAGTATCAGAGTGATTTTCTAATATGTACTGCTTTTCAATTTGAAGGTCTGTGATTCTTACATCAGAACGTTTTGTTAACGGGCTGTCCGCACCAACATAAATGGACAAAGGAACCCGTCCCAGATTGATAAAATTCACTTCTTTGTCTGGACGAACCATCATTTTTATCGGCATTAATGCAAGGTGTGCCTGTCCATTTATCAAGTCTTCCATCGCTTCTTGACGACTTCGGTGTAACCAATTGAGTTGGGTTTGTGGGTACTGTTGGCGAATGTTTCTCTCTATATGGGCAATTAGAGAAGAGGGTATCATTGCGTCGTGATAGATATTGAGGAAGAGTATCTCCTGATCAAAGGAGTTCAGTGCCGCTTTTTCGAATTCCTCTATTTGTCGGGAAATGGCTGCACCTCTGGGGTAAAGTTGTTTAGCCGCGTTTGTCGGGACTGCGCTGCGTCCCTCAATGTTAAAAAGATCAACCCCGATACTGTCTTCAAGAATCGTCACATGCTCACGTACTGTCGAGCGATCTCTTCCGATACGCCTCGCTGCAGCGCTGTAAGAACCACATTCATATACCGCGCAAAAGCTCACTATCTGATCTCGTGTAAACATTGCCTATATTCAATTTATGGATGGGAAAGCCCAACAAAAGTGGTTATATCATAGTTTATTTGAGCGGTATATTGAACATATAGCAAATGAGCTAACAAACAATTTCCTTAAGTGAGGTGCTTATGTTCAAGTTTAACAAGGTTTCTTTTGCCGTTTTGATGTCTGCATGTGTGGGTTTTTCTAGCGTTGCGGTGGCTAATGATTACAAGGTTATTGAAGGTGTTATTTATGGGCAGGGTGACGTTACGCTAAACGGTGAAGTGCAACCAAGAGATCTATGGATGGACGTGTATCTACCTGAAAATGTTCAGGCTGAACCGACTGAGGCTATTTTTATGACTTTTGGTGGTGCATACCATAGAGGTCACCCGCACAACCCTTATTTAATGGAAGGCGCTCAAACGACTTCAATGAAAGAGTATTGTGAGACGTTCGTAAAACGTGGTCATGCCTGCTTTACCATTGACTATCGAGTGGCTCCGGAACAACCAGTCCCAACTCGTGAAGGATACAGTGAAGACATGCTGAATATGGATGCCGTCCCCAACATGCAAGGTCAGGTGAACATTGTTCGCTCTCTTATGGAGCTGCCAGCACTCGACTTCAACAATCAAGCTGATGTAGAGATACTCGAAAATACCGTACTCTCAGCGGCAGAAGACTTGCGTAGCGCCGTTCGTTTCGTGAAAGACAACGCCAGTGAATACAACATTGACCCAGATAAAATTGTGTTAGGTGGCTTTTCTGCAGGGGCAATTACCAGCCTAAATGTTGGGCATGGTATGCAGGAACCTGTAGCGGGCGTGATGATGTTAGGTACAGCAGAGATTGGGTTCGATATTAAGAAAACCGTCAAAGATGGAGAAGAAGTGAGCCCAATTCTGATGTTTCAGGGTCAGTACGATTTGCCAGCGACCTTCATTGGTACTCCGGATCTTTTAGAGCATTACAATAATGTGGGTGTTGACTATTCCTACTCATGGATCCCCGGCGCAAGCCATTTCTATCCTGCTGGCTCGGTGGCTTTGTCCGGTGATGGTTTGCGTAAGCCAATAGAGCAGCGGATGGTCGAGTTTATCGAACGTGTCACTCAATAAGAAATAGAAAAATCATAGAATCTAATGCAAAGCACTCTCAATAGAGAGTGCTTTTTTATATCGATTAAAGCACTTTCTTAATAGCTGCTTCCGCGCATGCTACATCTAGGTGACCACCCGGAGCACCACCTACACCAATCGCACCAATGATTTGATCATTCACTTTGAGTGGAATGCCACCTGCAAGCAACAACAGGTTGTCATCCATGTCTTTGAGTGGTTGCAAAATTGGTTTTTCAGAGATGGTCTTCATCAAGTTTGCGGTAGGCTGCTTCATGCTTACTGCCGTAAACGCTTTTTTACGTGAGCTTTCCAGCGTGTGAGTCCCGGCGTTATCTGCACGCAGTTGAGCTACTACACGGCCGGCGGTATCAACCACAGTGGTACTTACTCGGTAGCCTTGGGAATGGCATTGGTTTACAGATTCTAGTGCTAACTGAAATGCGGTTTGTGAAGCAATATTAGCGACATTCACGGTCTTGTTTTCAGATGCGGAAACATTGGTGCTCATCAGACCGGTAACAGCAAACGCAGCAGCAAATAAGGTGTGTTTCATTGTCATGGGTATCTCCTTGTTATTGGATGTCTGTTTTGATGGAGCCATCTTAAATAAGGTCGAATTACCGAATACTTTCACCAACATTACAAACTGGTAATGTTCAATTTATCCGCAGAAAAGCTGTTAAAATTTGACCTGTAGGACAAGTAAAAAGGAAATCTGTGTGAGAGTGTTGCTCATTGAAGACGACAGCTTTATTGCTGACTTTGTCATTCAGGGTTTGGAACAAGAAGGCTACAGCGTGACCCATACTGCCAATGGTTTGGATGGTGTACATCTGGCGAAGAGTGAGCCGTTCGATATTCTGATTCTCGATATCATGTTGCCGGGCAAAGATGGGTTTCAGATCCTCTCTGAATTGCGCGGGGAAGGGCATTCGATCCCGGTGATTATCCTTAGCGCAAAGCACTCGGTGGAAGAGAGAGTACAGGGAATCAAATGTGGTGCGGATGACTATCTTGTTAAGCCATTTGCATTCAGTGAATTGCTGGTACGCTGCCAGGCATTGCTACGACGAATGTCGGTTTCTTCAACGCCAAATGCCACCTTAAAATACCTGGATGTAGAACTGAACCCACTGAAACGAGAACTGGCTCGGGGCGGTAAAACCATCGCACTCAACCAGCGGGAATACGCGTTGGCTTATCTGCTTCTTCAGAACCCGGAAGTAGTGCTCTCGAAAACCAGCATTTTGGAATCGGTCTGGGGTTATCAGTTTGATCCGCAAACCAATGTGGTCGACGTGTTGGTGTGCCGACTTCGCGCCAAGCTAGACAAAGGCTTTGACCAGTCGCTGATTCATACTATTCGGGGAGTGGGTTATGTCCTCAAAACAGAATATTGAGTTGGCACTTCAACAAGCTAAAAAGCAGCTGCTTTCCCAGTTTATGGCTCTGCTGTTTGGCGGTTTAGTGGTGATCTTATTGCTGATTGGCATTGTGTTTTTCTTCGATTCCTACAAAGAAGAAAAGAAATACCTCCACAGTCTTTCCACTGAATATCAGCGCATACTGACCTACGAATCCGATGAAAAGCTGATCCACGTTATCGAATCCAATCAGCAGCGTTTGTTTGAAAATCATATTTCGGTCTACCTATCAGATAAATCTGGTGTGCTCAGCTACTTTGCGGGGGATGAGTTTCCTGTCATGGGGCTGGATGAAGCGATAATGGATTGGGGCGATCAGGGATTTTTCTATTTCCTTTCGCAGCCGCATCTGGCTATTCAACTGCAAGGAAAGACGCATGTCTTTAGGCTGGTTGTGGATTTGGATTCCCGCTATGCGTCTGCGTTCAAAAACTGGTTGATTACCTGCCTGTCTGTGGTGTTACTTTCGCTCATCACTGCGGTGTTGGTTCATCGGTTGTTATCAAAAACACTGCTGCCCCTGTCTCATCTGGCAGAAGACATTCAGCGTCTGGATGAAGGCCATCTAAATGAAATTTCTCAAACTCAGGTTTCGCAAGCCAGTGACGGTTTTGCTCTGCTTTATAGCAGTGTCCACAATATGCTGGGTAAGCTGACAACCTGTATCACCACGTTAGACAGAACGTTAGATGCCATTGCACACGATCTCCGCACGCCACTCACCCGCATTCACCTGACGGCAGAAAAAGCCTTGTCGCTGCCAGCTCAAAATCATTCTCCAGAACACCTTTCTAAAGCCAATTCGGATTTAACTCAGGCGTTAAGTGACTGCGCAGAAAACTCTACTCAAGCCAACAATCTGCTCACCGCTTTGATGAAACTGAATGACGAGCTGACAGGCAAGAAACCTACGAGATTAGAAAAGATAGACCCGAATGTAATGATGAGCCGAGTCGCGGGCTGGTACGAAGACATTGCAGAGGTAAATGGTATTCACCTGAATCTGGAACTGGCAGACAGCCACTTTGTGGAAGCCGATGCTTACAAGCTGACTCAGATTATTGTCAATATGTTAGACAATGCATTGAAATATACGCCAGAAGGTGGCTCAGTGACTCTTTCCACCTCAGTTCACCAAGGTGATTACCAGATTGCTATCAAAGACACGGGTATTGGTATTGATCCCGAATACCATGAGCTGATTTTCAAGCGCCTGTTTCGGGTGGATGAAAGCCGTAATTTAACGCCCGGGTATGGGTTAGGGTTGTCGCTGACCAAGGCGATGGTAGACAGCATTAACGGTTCAATCTCGGTTGAATCTACATTGGGGCAGGGCAGTTGTTTTAAGGTTGGATTGAAGAAGGTAATGGCGTAAAAAAGCCAGTGGTCATCCACTGGCTCATTTAAAGGCTATTCATTTATAAAGATTTTTGTTCCTGAAATGGCTTGTCTTTATCCTCTTCTTTCGACCAGAAATACGCCAGTACTGAACCGGATAAGTTGTGCCAAATGGAGAAAATCCCTGCTGGCAACGCAGACAGCGGTGTGAAGAACTTCAGCGCAAGAGCGGTCGCCAGACCCGAGTTTTGTAACCCGACTTCAATAGCAATGGTTTTGCAGATGGTTTTATCGAATCCAAAGACACGACATAAACCGTAGCCAGCAATCAAACCAATGCTGTTGTGAAGCACCACGGCGAAGAACACCCAGGCGCCAATATTGGCAATTTGATCGCGGTTTAACGCCACGATAATTGCAATCGCCAATACAATGGCTGCCATAGAAATCAGCGGTAGCAAAGGGTTAATACGTTCAATGGCTTTACTGAAAAAGTGGTTGACGAATACGCCGATGCTCACGGGAATCAGCACAATCTTCACAAGGCTCATCACCATTTGCATGACGGGAACATCAACGCTGACGCCTAAAAAGAGATCCACTAAAAACGGAGTCATGACCACGCCTAGCAAAGTGGAGATTGCCGTCATGGTAATAGAAAGTGCAACGTTCCCTTTCGCAAGGTAACAAATTACATTGGATGCAGTTCCTCCTGCGACACTGCCCACCAATACCATACCGATAGTCAGCGCTTCATCCATACCAAACGCCATCGCAATCAGAAGAGCGGTAAGAGGCATAATAGAAAATTGAAGAAATACCCCAACACCTACGGCTTTCAGGTATGAAGAAAGGCGCTTAAAGTCGGCAACTTTCAGTGTTAAGCCCATCGATAACATGATGATCATAAGCAGTGGAACGATTTGGCTTTTCAGCGGAACGAATATGTCTGGCTGAATATATGCCGCCGCGGATCCTAAGATCGCCCACAGCGGGAACCAGTTGATGATTGTTTTAAGCATGATGAATATATGAGAATGGATTCATTGGTGTGTTTGATAATCCATCAAATGTGTCGGTATGTACAAGCGTTTTAGGTAGCTTGGTGTTTAAAACTGGTCAAAAACTAAGGTTTCTCTTAAGTGTAAAAATCCAGTTAATTAAAAAAAACCAGTTGGTAATTTTGGTTAACTATCAATTATTCGTTCAATAGCATGTGAATTTGGTTGTGTTAAGTAAAATGTTTCATTTGGCATTATTGTCTCATTCAGAAAGAAACGGATCGAAAATTCAGCTCTCGATTGTCAGAAATCGTCTCAAATTCATCTTTTCCACCTCATTCCAAAAGTGCAACTCATCGCATTCGCGCATAGCTTTTTAGAGCAAGTTAAAAAGACCATATACCTATGGCACTCACAAGAACGAGCTTGATGTACGTAGTAGGCTGAATTTCAATATTTTAAGAATATTCACAGGATAATTAGTATGTTAAGGAAAGTACTAAGTTGCTGTATCGCTGCTTCGTTTGCGGTGATCTCAACGTCAAGTCAGGCACAACAAAATGAAGTACAAGGATTTACAGCGGAGGGTCAAACACTGGCTCCTCTGGTTTCTGCACCGGAAAGCCAAGGCGTTGAAGGTCAGTACATTGTGGTACTGAAACAGCCTCTGACATTGGCGAGCAACCCTGAATCCATTCAGTCTTTCACGCAGCAAACAGTTTCTAGCCTTGAAACTGAGCAAGCGGTGAAGATTGAGAAGGTATTCGATCGCTCAATCAGTGGTTTTGTTGCAACGCTAAATGCCGAGCAACTTCGTTCGCTGCGTGCAGATCAGCGTGTAGAATTTATTGAGCAGGACCGTATCATTTCCATCGACCCGGTTGTTTCGGCTAACGCCAATCAGAGCAACGCAATCTGGGGTCTGGATCGAATTGACCAGCGTGACCTGCCACTTAACCGCAACTACAACTACAACTTCGACGGCACAGGCGTTACTGCTTATGTCATCGATACCGGTGTCACCACTACTCACCCAGAATTCGGCGGTCGTGCTGTATCGGGCTATGACTTTGTCGACAACGACGCTGATTCCACTGACTGTAACGGTCACGGTACGCACGTAGCGGGAACCATTGGTGGTACTCAGTACGGTGTGGCGAAAAACGTGAACATCGTAGGTGTCCGAGTCTTGGGTTGTACAGGTAACGGTTCAACTTCTGGTGTTATTGCGGGTGTTGACTGGGTAGCTGCCAATGCCTCGGGTCCTTCAGTCGCTAACATGAGCTTGGGCGGTGGTGTATCGACTGCGCTTGATCGTGCGGTTGCCAATGCCGTTCAGTCTGGTGTGAGCTTTATGCTGGCGGCAGGTAACTCTAATGCGGATGCCTGTAACTCGTCACCGGCTCGTGAGCCAAGTGGTGTGACCGTTGGGTCGACAACCAGCAGCGACAGCCGTTCCAGCTTCTCTAACTGGGGTAGCTGTGTTGACGTATTTGCGCCGGGTTCCAGCATCAAATCTGCTTGGTTCGACGGTAGCTACAAAACCATCAGCGGCACGTCAATGGCGACTCCACACGTCGCGGGTGTAGCAGCGCTTTATCTGCAAGAAAACGGCGCGCTTTCTCCTGCTCAGGTTTCTGCACTTATCAGTAATCGCGCAAGTGTCGGTAAAGTCAGCGATACCAAAGGTTCTGTGAACAAACTTGTTTACAGTCAGGTAGGCAGCGGATGCGATACTAACTGCCCTAATCCGGGAGACGGTCAACTAAAAAATGGTCAGGCTGAAACAGGTATCGCGGTAAGTCGTGGTGAGAAGAAACATTACTACATCGATGTACCTGCGGGAAGAAGCCTGTCAGTGACAATCAGTGGTGGTTCTGGTGACGCAGACCTCTACACTCGATTTGGTGCGCAGCCAACAACCAGTACTTGGGATTGCCGCCCATACCGCTGGGGTAACAGTGAAACCTGCACAGTACCGACGACTAAGAATGGTCGCTACTATATCATGCTGAATGGTTACTCCACAGCAAGTGGTGTAACCCTGAAAGCCAGCTACTAAGTACAGTCGCTAATAAGGCAGGTCTAAGAGACCTGCCTTATTATTTTTATTCAGTTTTATACTGGTCGGAAAGACTCACCTTTAAAGGTTTGAACTGGGTTTCCCCGCTCTACCTCCCAGTGCTGTTGCCAACGCTGCTTTTCTTGCACTGACATTTCCGATTCCTTCATTTGTTCCAGCTTCTGGAACAAAAGTACTCTGGCGAGTCGTTTGTTGCTGTGCTGGCTACGCTCACTTTCGACTCTAACGGACAGACCCGTCTCAACGTGAGTGGCTCGAACCGCCGAGTCGGTGGTATTGACATGCTGACCGCCAGAACCCGATGCCCTACAGGTCTGAAAACACACTTCCTGATCGAAGCTCGATTCAGAAACGTCGTAAACCTGACCGCTGATAAACCAGTTCTTTCGCTTGTGTCTCGGACGAACTGGGCTTTTGCATACCCACAAGATACTTCCTTGCCACTGCTGAACAAACGCCTGTGCCACTTTCGGTTGTTTCGATTCGAGCTGCAGTAAAACCGACTTGTAACCCTCGTTTTTGCTGCCAGGAACCAAATCAAGCACATCCATCCGTATGCCTTGATTCCCGCATTGCTTTTCAATATGTTTGACGGCAAGTTTCACTGCCAGACAACACTCTGTCGGACCTTGCCCAGCGGTAAGTTGAAGCAAAATCATGATCGGCAGTCTCCGTGAGTTTTGAACGTAAGAACCGGTCTTAACCTTGCCACCACTTCAACTAGGTTGGCATCTACCAAATCAGAGATGATGGTTTCGCACTTTTTATAGGCTTGAGGAGCTTCATCAAAAAGTAACTCTTTGTTGCCGCAAATAACCCGGCTGCCCAATACTGTGCGATACAGATCCTCTCGCTTGTACTTACTTCCCAAGCGACCTTTACACTCCCCACGTTTCCACTTTCTGCCAGCGCCATGAGCTAGAGAGAACAGGCTGGCAAGAACGTTATCGCTAGGTTCTGCATTTTGTTCTTTAGGTTTAACCAGATAACTGAAATCACCACGAGAACCCGGGATAACCACATAGCCTTGATCGCTGGGAGTTGCTCCTTTTCGATGGATCCAGCCGTTCACTCCGTTAATTGATTTTCGGCTGACCAGATTGTGGTTCACATCCAGTACGTTATGCCCGTCTGAACGAGTGGCTTCCAGAAACCTTCGAGCGATGAGCTCCCGGTTCAGTTCTGCCCAGCGAACCGCTTCATCGTGTTGTGAAAGATAGCCTTGAAAAGCCTCGTCATTTTCATTTAGCCCGTCATGGCTATAGTGAGAGATGTGTTCGGTTAATATCGATTGCCCAAAGCCCCTGGAGCCTGAATGAACAAGAAGCAGCAACTGCTTTTTATTCAGACCAAGCTGCTCCAATGAGTTTTGGTTGTATACGGCATCAATTGACTGAAACTCAGCAAAGTGATTACCCCCACCAATTGTGCCCAATGCACGATCAAACAGTGAGGTCTGAATCGCTTTGTCGCTTTTTCTTTCAGTAATAACGTCTTGCCAGCTCTCATCAAGTGGCGTTTCAACCCGTTCCAGTTTTTTAGCAAGTTTGTCTACATTGACCTTGTTGGTTTTGATGTCGGTTTGCCACAGAGACATTCCGCAGCCAATGTCATTGCCCACTAAAGCAGGATAAATTTTCCCTTGTGTAAAAAATGCCGCGCCAATTGGGTAGCCTCTACCGGGATGCAAATCGGGCATTCCAGCGGCTTTTTGCACACCTTTAAGTTCAGAAGTTTTGGTGAGTTGTTGTATTGCCAGCCCTTCAATCCATGTGTTTTCGGATGCAATAAGGGTGACAGAGTCAGTAATTATTTGGACGGATTTGCCCATAATACCAATTCCTTAAAAATAGGATTTAAACGAATAACGTATTGGCAAGTCGATTGACCGGGCGACAAGTAAGCGTAAAGAAGTGTAGAGCGTTACTTAGCGGGCAAGACCTGCAAAGGACAAAGATTGATTAAGCATGTTATTTCTCCTCCGCAGTAGCTATGAAAAGTATCGCTTCGTCGTGAAGCGGGCGAATAGTAATCAATAGAAAATCAGAAATCAAATGGAATTTAACGTCTTAACTCGCTGGATTAGATCGCAAAGTAAAGGGTTATGTGAACTCAAATTGAAGTTGCAGCAGGTTTGGCTCATATCCCGACTACCTGCAACCTCGTTAAGAGAGTGACCTTGATTGAGCTATTGACTACGCAGTGAGTGCGTCCTCAAATCATGTTCGTTCTGGAGTAGATGTTTCAGCTCCTGAATTCCTGCCTCTTTTAACACTTGGTAGTGATCCACATTCAGTTCGATGATCTTCGGTGGATGCTGGCTAAATGGTGGCGAGTTTTCAAGAAATGAGTAGTGGTCTCCCTGCGCTATCAGAATCGTAATTGGCGTATTGAGTTTTCGGTTTGCCAGCTCGTCGAACTGATAGCTGAAACCGTAAGTCATGGCTACAACACGAATGATTCGTTTCACCAGGCTTTCCTCAAGCTCGGTAAATCTCTGACATATAAAGGAAACAAAGTCGTCTTCCGTTCGACACAGTTGCAGACAGCGATCCAGCAGCTTTCCTTCGATCCGGTGTGCAAATACCGAAAACAGAATAGCGAGAAACACTGGGTTATTAAATCGTGCTTCGTGAGAATACGCTTTTTCTCTCTCCATTTGGGTAACGGGGGCACCCGGAGCCAGTAAATACAAGGCTTTGACTTCATCACCCATGGCTTCTAGCTGCGCTGCGGTTTCAAATGCAACACGTGCGCCAAAGGAGTAGCCCCAGAGTGTATAAGGTCCGTTGGGTTGCAGTGCCTTTATTTGTTTGATGTCTTCTGCGGCCATGTCTTTCACCGATGCCAGAGGAACTTCACCCTGATTGATCCCAAGTGCCTGTATTCCAATGAGGGATTGATCGGTAAACAGCCCGTCGGCTAACGATCTCAGGCTCAGTGGGTAACCGCCCAATCCTGGCCAGCAAAACACAGGATCTTGAGTTCCTTTGCTGAGGCGTATAAATCGGGCGTTCTCATGTTGTTTATTTCCGTTTTCCTCAACCCATTTTGCCAAATCCGCAATGGTGGGTTTTTCGAACAGAACCTGAAGGGGCATTTTTATGGAAAAGCTGCCGTTAATGCGGTTAACCAGAGCCACAGCCGTCAGTGAGTTGCCTCCTGATTCGAAGAAGTTATCCTGCGCGGAAACCGATTCCCACTTCATCACCCTGCACCAGATATCGCCGATTTTCTTTTCAGCCTCAGTACAGAGCGGAACCATCTCCCGGTTGATGTCCAGACTTTTGAGTGCGTCCAACTGGTTGAGTGCGGCAAGGTCTACTTTTCCATTCACGGTTTGAGGAAGATTATTAAGAACCAGTACCTTGTTAGGGATCATATAGTTAGGCAGTTGTTGCTCTAACTCTTCTTTCAGCATTTCAGCAGGGCCTTTCATGTGTACGCTGTCTTCGTACATGCCTTCGCTCTGATACTGCTCCTGGCTGACCGAACCGCCAATACAGAAGTAGAAGCTTTCAACTGGAAGGTTGAATTCCGACACGATGGAACGGATTTTTAATGCCGAAGGAAGATCATTTCCTGACTTGGAACTGTAGCCAGAAGACATCATACCCAGTAGCTGGTGGTTGCTTTGGAAACGGTGAAGCGCGCGACCAAGATGAACATAATGGCTGTCTTTGTCTTCACTGTTGCAAACCATGCTGATACCAAAACTTGAACGCTCATACACCTTCTGATTGATGGCGATAACGTCACTTTTCTCGATGACGCGATTGGTCATGAAATCTAAGTCGCCATCTCGGTATCGATAAAGACCCGCGGGCAATCCTTCGACTTTATTTTCATGCGCCTGAACCAAAATCTGAACGGCATCGGATGCGGTACTTGGAGTGCGGTTTTCAATGCGATAACTCCCCAGATAGTAGTCGCTACGCTCGCCTTCATACCATTCTGGAAGTGTGTCTCGTGAAACGGAGAGGTTCTGGGAAACCGAATGAGTGTGCTCTGGCAGCAATTCATCAAACAGACCAAGCATGTGCCCGGTTTCCATCTCCAAGACTTCCAGAACATTGTTTTTGTAAACATGTTCGATGGCACTGCGTTTGCCGATGAAGTGAATGTTGAAGCAGGGAGCGCAATCTTCTGGCAACGCGCGAATGTGTATCAAACAATGTTCAACTGGGTGATAGTAGTAAACACCGGGTTGCAACCCTTCCATGCCGCTCAATTCAAAATACATTTGCGTGGCGTATAGCGCCCCCGGAGACGCATAAGCATGTTTTGGTAATAGACGTTCTTCGCTGAGGAACTGACCAAAGTTACGCAAAAGCACGCCAAAGTTTTCAAGAGAAATACGACCCTGATTACCCATGGAACAGGGCGCTGGTGGTTGATGTTCTAGCAAACTAAGCAGAGTGTCTTTCGTGATTCTGGAATCGGACTCGAAGAAGCGATACGTTTTCCGACCAAACGCTCGGGCTCTTTGTTCTTTCGAAGCGGTTTTCCCCGAGAGGTTGATAATGTGCTCAGGTTTGCGGCCTTCAAGCGAAAGGCTTCCGGAGTTTGAAAGCTGCGCCTTCACCTGAAACTTATTGGATTTAGATTGATGGTGGCTGTCGTGATTGCCCTGATCCATCAATGCTGCCTGAGTCTCATCAAGCTCAACACAGGCAACTAAGTTTTGGTGACCTGTACGAGCATCACCTTTAACCACCACTGCTGCGGTTTTTACCCAGTTATGATTTTCAATCGCAAGTCGAATTTCATCCAGCTCTACACGATACCCTCGAAGCTTTATCTGGCTGTCTGCTCGCCCGATAAAGTGTGTATTGCCGTCGTTGTCCTGTTTAACGAGATCGCCGGTTTTATAGAGAATTTCATGACCGGGAAGAAAGGCTTTGGGGTTTTTTATGAATTTCTCGGCGGTCAATTCTGGGCGATTGTGATAGCCATTAGATACCTGAATCCCAGATATATGAAGCTCGCCAATTTCATTTACCAGCGCTGGTTCACCGTTTTCTCGGAGTACGTGATACATGGTATTGGCAACGGGTTTACCTATGGAAATGGCATCTGGGTATGTGTTGATTGAGCTTTGGGAGAGGGTGAAGGTGGAAGCGTTAACGGTACATTCGGTGGGGCCATACAGGTTGGTGAGCGAAGCATCTGGCATCTTATTGAAAAATTGCTTCGCCAGATTCCTGGTGAGAATTTCTCCCCCGCTGAACACCTGATTGAGAGACTCGCAATCGGGGAACAGCGGGTGGTCGACCAGAGCCTGTAACAATGTGGGTACACACTGCAATACCGTAATTTCTTCATCAATGATGGTTTCGAGCATCGCATCCGGATCTTTGTAGCATCCTTCGGGTCCTACAACTAGCCGACTTCCGTATGCGGGTGCCAGAATTTCCCATTGGGCAGCATCGAAGCTGGATGGCGTTTTCTGAATGATTCGGTCAGATCGGTCGAACCCAAACTGACTCTTCATAAATGCAATTTGATTGGAGATGTTCTGGTACGTAACCATGACACCTTTAGGCTTACCCGAACTTCCTGACGTGTAAATAACATAAGCCAGACGTTCGCTGGACACGTCTGTATTGCCGTTTGTTTTACTGCTTGTGGGCAAGTTATTCAGCTCCTCTAGCGTCACAATCTTAATGCCTTCAGTGACGATGGAGGTGAGTTGCTCTTTTAGATGTTCCGAGGTCAGAACAACCTGAATACCAGAATCCTCCACCATGTACCGGAGGCGTTCGGTTGGATAATCAAGGGCTAAGGGAAGATACGCGCGATTTGAAGCGAGAATGGACCACGCGCCAAGAACCATGTCAGCGGACGGACTGAAGTACAAGCCAATACGGGATACTTGATCATCAATTGCGCTGCTCAAGCCATTTGCATTCTTAACCACCTGTTGGAAGAACTCAACGTATGTGTGAGAGGCGGTAAGATCCTGAACGGCGATGTCTTCTGGATGGGTGAGTGCATGAGATTCCAGCATGCTTAGCAAACAAGGATCGCAGGAGGCTAGGTTATCGTCTTCAATAAGGTTTGTGTTGGGAACGGATTTAGGTATAGCTGTGTTCATTCTGAGTAAGCTCCTTTTGTTAATGAACGCAGTGGGAAGGCCTACAGAGAAAACTACATAATGAAAGAAACTTACACAAGAGAATCTTTTGTGAAAGATAAAATCTTATAAAAAAATGACATAGCCCGTACATGTATCTCAGGTAAGAATTATGAAATAACTTGGATGTACGGGAGGAAGGGGAGGTTACTTTTCGCTTACAACAAGCCAGTTCCTCATGATTGAGGCAAGTTGGTTTTGTTCTTCAAGTGTCAAAGGCGAAAGGGTTTTTTCAGCGTTCGCCAGATGTGCTTCAACGGCTTTATCTATCAGGGTTTTCCCCTCTTCTGATAACGTGACTTTGCAGCTGCGTCTGTCTTCGTTACTCGCCACTCTCACTATTAAATCTCGCTGAACAAGGTGTTCGATTCGGGTGCTCATGGCACCGGATGACAGCATAAGCGTCTGATACAACTCGGTAGGGGTCAGTGGTTCATTATTTCGTCTTAATGTCGCAAGAATATCGAACTCTACTGAGGTTAAATTATGGTCTTTAAAGACTTTATTCTGTTTTTTTTCAATGATTTGACTCATGCGTCTTAGCCGACCAACTACTCCCATCAACGAGCAATCCAGTTCAGGTCGCTGTTCTTGCCACTGAAGTAGTAATTTATCTACATGATCGTATTCCATATTGCACACCAATTTAGCTTTCCAAGAAGATACTTTACATTGAATTATTTATGCATTAACTTGGATTTATCTTTTCATAAAGATATTTATTAGAAAGATACAAAATTTTATCATCAAACTTGTTACTACACACCACTTTCACCCACAAACTTGATCTGGTTATTAAAAGGAATCAATAGATGGTGATTTTATAAAATGTAGAGGTAGAACAATGACTAAGCTCCAGACACTCTTCAATATATCTCTTACTGCGTTAGCCCCCATTGTATGGGGTAGCACTTATATAGTGACAACAGAAGCCCTCCCCGCAGACCTCCCCATTTACGCTTCTGTGATCCGCGCATTAGGTGCCGGGTTAATTCTAGTAATGCTGTTCAGAACCCTGCCTTCTGGTAAATGGTGGTTCAAAATCGGTGTTTTGGGGTTGCTCAATATTGGTCTCTTCTTTTACTGCCTGTTTGCGGCGGCTTACTACTTACCGGGTGGGATCGCCGCGCTATTTTTATCCACACAACCCCTTTTTGTTATTGTGCTTGGAGCACTGATTTTAAAAAGTAAGCTTAACCTGACGAACTTGATGTCTGCGGTTATCGGCGTTTTAGGAATCGGTTTACTGGTGGTGAACAGTGCATTTGATCTGAACCCAATGGGTGTGATTTTCGGCTTTGTCGGAGCACTGAGTATGGCGCTTGGAATTGTGCTGACAAAACATTGGGGAAGACCAGAAGGGATGACGGTTCTTGGTTTCACCGGATGGCAGCTTACATTGGGCGGTATCGCTTTGCTCCCTGCCGCCATGATGTATGAAGACTTTCCTTCTTCACTGAACCTGGTCAACATCTCAGGCTATGTTTATTTGAGCATCATAGGTGGAGCATTTGGCTACTTTGTGTGGTTCAGGGGAATTGAAAAATTAAATACGATCACGACTTCATTTTTAGGCTTTCTTAGCCCAGTTTCGGCAAGCTTGCTTGGTTATGTTGTGCTTGGTGAGACATTCACTCATTTACAAATGCTGGGTGCGCTCGCCATTATCGTGGCAATTTATCTTGCGAGACCACAGCCTCCGAAACCTCAAGGCGTGGAGGATTCGGTGCCTGCAACAAGCTCTCGCTGAGCTGAACATCTGAAGATTATTAAGTACAAACAGGGCAGCTTGCTGCCCTGTTCAGTTTCTATGATGTGATCAACTGGTACTTTTGATCACGGTTGACTGTTTTCCCGCGTCGTTGACTTGATAACCAAGAGCCAGAATCTGATTTCGGATTGCGTCCGCTTCTTCGTATTTTTTCTCCTGCTTGAGCTTCACTCGTCTTTCGGCAAGCTGAATGATTTCCTCTGGGATCGCTTCTTCTTTAACCTTGTCTATTTCCAGACCAAACACCAAGTCAAAATACAAAAGCGTGGCTTTTTTGTCTTCGGGAGAAAGTGCGCTGTCCAATACTTCCCAAACCAAGGACAATGCTTGTGGCATGTTAAGGTCACGATTGGTTCGCTCTAGAAATTCCTGTCGGAACTTTTCATCAACTTGACCACCATCGGGCAGTGCCACTACTTTGGTTCTCAGTCGGCTAAGGGCTTTTTGCGCGCCTTTTAAGCCGTCCCAAGTAAAACTCAGGTGGCTTCGATAATGACTGGTTAAAGCCAGATATCGGTAAGCCAGTGGCTCAAAGCCTTGTTCCAACAAGCTTTCCAGACGGAGGGATTTGCCAGATTTGGAAATCTTCTCGTTATCGATTTTCAGAAAGTAACCGTGCAACCAATAGTTTGCCTGAACGTGACCGTTTTTTGCCTGACACTGGGCAATTTCGTTGGTGTGGTGAACCGGGATGTGGTCTTCTCCTCCGATATGGATATCGAACACTTCCCCCAGATATTTTTCTGCCATGGCTGAACATTCAATGTGCCAGCCTGGAAAACCTCTGCCCCAAGGACTGTCCCATTCCATCTGTCTCTGCTTGTCCCCGCTGAATTTCCACAATGCAAAGTCGGTGGGCAGCTTTTTCTCCGCCATGTCCACACGAATGCCTGCTTCCAGTCCTTGCTTGTCCAGTTTCGCCAGCTTGCCGTAATCCGGTAGTTTGTCCGTGTTGAAGTACACGCCATCACTGGTTTGGTAGGTAAATCCTTTTTCTTCCAGAGACTGGATAAATTCTATCTGCTCTTGAATGTGCTCGGTTGCGCGGCACGTAATCGATGGGGTAAGAATGTTCAGCCGTTCGAAATCCTGAAAGAAAGCGTCCTCAAAAAAAGTGGCAATTTCCCAAGCAGACTTTTGCTGCTTACGCGCCCCTTTTTCCATTTTGTCTTCGCCGGTGTCGCCATCCGATACGAGGTGACCAACATCGGTGATGTTCATGACATGCTTTATCTCGTAGCCATTCAACTGGAGAACTCGGCGCAACACATCGACAAAAAGATAGGTGCGAAGGTTGCCAACGTGAGCGTAGTCGTAAACGGTCGGTCCACATGCATACAACCCAACCTTTCCTTCCTCAATACCATTAAAAGGCATGAGTTTTCTGTCCATAGTGTTAAAAAATTGCAGTGCTGGCTGAGCCATAATTCAATCCTTGTTTCGGTTGTCGTGAACAAAATAAAAAAGGCCGTAGATGGGAGCATCTACGGCCTTGGTAATCGAGTGATATTGATATCTTGGTTAACTATGCGTCAGGTACTCGAATGCAGCCGTAAATGCAGGATTTACAGCAACAACACTCTTGATTGATAAACGCAGTCATTAAGTTCATGTTTTTTAAATTAAGCGAGATGAGACCAGATTGCAATGGGGGAGTTTGATATAAACTGCAATAAGTGTTGACCTCGACCTAAGTTGAGGTTTTAGAGTGCAGTTTCAACCATAACCAAGTAACGTCAAGAAGCTAAAAGCAAACAGGAAAACCATGTTAACGGATAACCAAAAAGCACTGTACCTGAAAAGATTAAACATAACCGAAATACCAAAAGACCCGCGTGAGTTGTTAGCACAGCTTCATCTTGCCCATTTATATCATTTGCCATTTGAAAATCTGGATATTACTTTTGGCAGAAAAATCAGTCTTTCAGAACCGAAGATCCTTCACAAACTGCTGGAGGAAAAGCGGGGCGGATTTTGCTACGAGCTCAACTACGGTTTTTATCTGTTGTTGCTCTCAATGGGGTTCAAGGTTCAATTGCTTTCGGCAAGAGTCCTTGGTTCTGAAGATTATGGACCGGAGTTTGATCACCTAATGCCACTGGTCGAGATCGAGGGTAAACAGCTTTTGGCTGATGTTGGGGTAGGAGACAGCTTTCTGGTGCCAATTTCGATAGATGGCACTGTCCATCATGACGCCTATTCTTCTTACAAAGTCGAAGATAAAGACGGGCAACTTTTCCTGATGCGCAGCGAAGACAAGCAAACCTGGCAACCTCAATATCAGTTCACTTTGAGGGAACGAATGTTAAGTGATTTTACTGAGATGTGTGATTATCAGCAGACGTCTCCCAAAGCCATTTTCACACAGAGAACCAGTTGCTCAATCGCTACGCCTGATGGTCGGTTAACCCTGACAGGACGTAAGCTGGTAACAACCAGACAAGGTAAGAAGTTTGAACAACCCGTCAACTCTGTACAGGAATACCATACCCTGCTTAAAAAGCATTTTGACGTGGTGTTACCGACTGGTTTCGATGTGGAAAGCTGGTTTAATCAGGACTAAAAGACCGGAGCTAATGCTCCGGTTTTGTTGAGGTTGCTAGGGGGCTAGTTACAAGCGCCCAGATCTTTCCATACGTCCCAAGGTCCAGAGTTTTTCTCTGGATCTGCACCTTGAGTCCACCATTCGGCTTGGTACTTTACACCATTGTGCTGAACAGTATCGCCAGTCAGATACACAGTACCTGCATCCCAGGTTGCAAGCCCCGGACAAGTTCCACCGTTTGAGCCTTTCTTGACTGAAACTTTCTGGCTATAAGAAGCCGATTTACCACCATTGTCGGTGACGGTCAGTTTGACTGTGTAAGTGCCGTTCGCGACGTAGTTTTGAACGCCTTTCACGCCCTTACCAGTGCTGCCGTTACCGTAGCTCCAGGCGTATTGAACGATGCTTCCGTCGTTGTCATAAGACTTAGACGCATCAAAGGTACAGGCAAGCTCGTTACAGGTATAAGTGAAATCAGCAACAGGTGGTTGGTTAATATCAATCAAGTCCACTTTACTGTTAGGTACACCGCCCGGGAAGTGAGACGACACTTTTGGCCAGATCTTGCTGATGTGTGCACCTTTGTTGTAGCAACCACCAAGGTGGTGAAGTGCAATTACGTTGTTGCTGGCTGCCGCCAACACAGGTGAACCGGAGGAACCGCCCTCGGTATCACACAGGTAGCCAGCATCCGTATTAGTACCGCGACCATTTGTTACAGGGCGATCGACCTGACATAGACCTCTGTCAGTCTCTATCCCCAGTTCTTTCTTACGGCCACCGGGATGTTGAGGAATGTAGATACGCTCAGAAAGCTTAGGAATACGAGGGTCTAAACCAAGGTAACCAAACTTAGAAATCTGAGAGAAGTTCTTCACGTTAAACAGGGTGTAGTCCAGCGTGTAGTCGGTAGACAGTAGCTTGTTCGCCTGAACTTTAACTGTGGTTGCGCTCGCTCCACCACAGGATGCCTGCTGGTAGTTGAACCAGACTTCTGTAGACGCTGCTTCAGCGGCAGATTCCACACAGTGGTTGTTGGTCATCATCAGGTTGTCAGGACCGACACGCCACGCTGTACACAAACTGCGACCGCCAATCAACAGTCTTGCAACTGGCTTTGAATGGGCAAATTCTGTTGGGTGAGAATCTTTGTAGCACACCGCGGCTTTCTTCTGATCGGTACCGCAGATAGACTCTGTGCCGTCTGGATTCATGTTGATTATCGAATCGATCTCGGCTTGCGTTTTACCTTTCTGGTACTGATCGATGACCACATTAAGCACCGCATTTGGATCCTTAGCTTCACCGATGACTTTTACATGCACAGTGTCGCCTTGAATCGACATCGCAGAGAAGCTGTTTACGCCGTCATCTCCCGCAGCAGAATCGTAGGTTTTCGCTGTGTTCAAACCCGGTCCGTAGTGCAGTACTTCATCTCTGTCTGGGGACGAGACTTCTACTGCCATGCCTTCCGGCACCTGAAACTGAGAGAAGTGAACTTTAATGAAGCTTGCGCCTGGTGAATAAAGCAGGTTAGCACTTTCTTCCAGAGCACTGCTTGCTGTTAAAGAAAGCTGTGCGCTGACTTCTTCAGAAATAGTTGGCAGTACATCTGGGATCTGGTCATGGGCTGCAAATGCTGACGTGGCTGTTGCCACTCCCATTGCCAACGCGCTGATCACCATGAGGTGGTTTTTTTTCTTATTAAGTTGTTTGATGTTGCGGTTCATTTTTTTAATTCCATTTTTATGCATCTGTTGATTTCAACTTTTACCTGGAACCCCAAACCCTGCCTGAAGGACGTGACGGCAAGGACAAGCTATTGAAATTGAGCAGGTTGTGTTACCCGATTAAACGTATCTGCTCAGCTTAAGCGCCTAACTTCTATGAATAATCGAATGTTTGCTCTCAAGATAATCACCCTGTTTGTGCGAACAGGAGAACTCCCCTTTCTTTTCAAGCAATAAAAACTTAGCCGAACACACTGAATCCGCTTTATTTTTTTGCCAAAAAATCAATGCATTTTATGAAGTTATGAGAGCAGTTCGGATTAAATGAAACTAATAAATCTCTCAGTTTTTCTTTTAGTGACAATGTTCCAATTTGAACAAATACTCGCTTTTAACACGCTAGGTGCTTGTTCCAGATACAAAAAAGCCCGGCGCGTCAGCCGGGCAAAATGGATTGAGGTTCCATTGAAGTTATGGAGTCCACGTAACTGTCAAATCGACGTTTGAGTATGCCTGATAGCCATTCAGGCTCATGTGCCACTTACCAGCGCTTGGATTGTTGATAACGCATGATTCTGCATTACCGTTGATCCAAGGAGCACAGTCGTTGTCGTAAGTAGACGGCTGGCTGCCAAACTTCACATAAAGGTCGGCGTCACCTGTGCCACCAGCAATGCTGACAACCAGTTTGCTCATTCCTGCTGGAATGTCGATGTTGTAGTGATCCCAGCTGCCTTGAGCCCCTGAAAGGTTCTTAGCGGAAGCGGTGCCACCTTGATTTGGGTTTGGATCCGGGTCTGGTGTGCCACCACCTGTAAGCTGAATTGCGCGATCAACCGCTGCATTGGCGTCTAGCATACCTGCGCCACAACCGCCATTGCTGCACGAGCCTGGGAATGGGCGAGCAGAATCTTTGATGATGCTTTCCACCTGATCCGGAGTTGCTGCCGGGAATGCTTGTTTCACCAGAGCTGCAACACCTGCCACGTGTGGCGTTGCCATCGAGGTGCCGCTCATACGGGTAGAAGAAGGACCCTAAGGCGTTGCTGTACCTGAATCTACAGTAGACAGGATACTTACGCCCGGTGCCATGATGTCTACTTCAGAACCGAAGTTACTGAAGTTTGCCTGATTACCGCTTTGGTCAGATGCCCCTACTGTAATAACGCCCTGACAGTTTGCAGGTCTTACGTTCGCAGTGTTGACTCTGTCGTTACCTGCCGCGATAACAACCACAGCACCTTTATTACGTGCCGCATTAATGGCGTTTTGATAGGTATAACCACAGGCGCCAGAACCACCAAGGCTGAGGTTGATGACTTGTGCTGGATTGCTGTTATACACGTTACCCGCGCCTGCTGCCCACATGATACCGTCTGCAATATCCGATAAAGAACCACCACAACGACCAAGTACACGTGCAGAGGTCAGGGTTGCATCAAACGCAACACCGACACCGTACTGACCATTACCTTCAACCGCGCCGACTGTACCCAGTACGTGTGTACCGTGCCAGGTGGAATTACGAGCTGGAATAGGGTTGCCATACTTGTCGCGACCACATTCGCCATACGCTGAGCGGTCACCAGCATCAATACCGTTAGAATCACGACCGTCGCCATCACGCGATGTCCAGGCATTGGTGATGAAATCGTAATGAGAAACCAGACTTGGAGTCAGGTCTGGGTGATTAGTGAAACCTGTATCAACAACACTGACTGTGACGCCCTGACCAGTCGCTTTGTTCCACGCCTGAGGTGCGCGAATACCTGTTGTGTTGTTGCTGTAGTGCCACTGGCTTGAATACTGTGGATCCGCTGGTGTGTAGAAAGGTACTGCCCAGCCATCCAGTTCCACGCTTTCTACGTTCGGATCGGCTTTTAGCTTCTGAATGATGTTTTCTAAGTCGTATGCGTTGGTCGCACCGCCCACTTTCACAACGTGGTGATCGTCCAGAAGCATGGCGCGTTTGTAGCTGATTTCGTTACCTAATTCATTCGTCAGATCATTAGACAAGCTACGAATGTTATCAGACTGCTGAGCTTTAACGATTGACGCCATGAAGCCGCTTTTCGCAGTCGCAGACGCCTTGTACTTAACGATAAGCTGTACGTTATCGCTAGGGATCGTTTCCAACGCTCGGGACAGTGCCTGCACTGAGTTCTGAGCCTGAACAAGAGCCGCAGACGAATCTGCCGCAAAAGCGCTAGATGCGGATACTCCCGCTAGCATAAGCGCCGTTACCACTGCTGTGTGTTTGAAGTTTGTTAGTTTCACTTCTTATCTCCGTGACAAATAGCGACTCGCCATCAACCTTCTTCTCTGTGCACGTATGCAGGAGGTTTACCTGTCTCCCCACCTTACATACTGGAATGTGCACATGAATCGGATTGAATTTAGCGAGCTGCGAATGATTCGGTTATGTAATCCATCACCAACCAAATCGAACACAAATCGGGATCTCCGTTCCCGTTCTAAATTTCGCTAAAAACACTAAGGTATAAAAAATGGGGTTTATAGAATGGAAGTGAATATATGGAATCATCAATATAAAACGGCATGTATAGCGATGAAATCTATCTTTTAGTAATTAATGGAATTTGTTTGATACTTAATTTCTTGCTTGATTGATTTAGGATTGATTTATTTTGAGAAAAGCTATTCAAATGAGAATTAAAGGTCAAAGTCTCTAGATATATTCGTTTTGCTGGATGGAATTCTGGCTGTTTACAAAATAACTAAAATCACATTTTGTCTGTTTTTTTGTACGGATGGGGGGAAGGGGATGCACTTATCTGTTCAATAAGTGCACTTGTTTTAAAATAAGACAGGTAGAGACTTAACGCAAAGTCACACTAACTGAAACAGGTATCTGCCCAGTGGGTTAGCCCTGCCGTGACCGAGCCGAAGTAGCTGCCACTGACGATAGGGACGTTAGGCAATTGAGTCTCTATTGCGCTGCGCAACATCGGTGAACGCGCGCTTCCTCCGGTCAGATAAATCGCGTCAGGTTTTTTACCACCCAGTTTCAATGCCTCTGCCACCAGATCGATCATTTTCTCTCGCGGGGTCGTGACCGCTTCTGCCATTTGGCTCTGAGTGACCTCAACGTCCAGCATCTCTGAAATCAGGTTTAATTGCGCCTGATGAACGGTATTGTCAGAGAGCGCAATCTTAGCCTGCTCTGCCTGACGAATAATACTGTAGCCCAGGGTTTCCTGATAAACCTGTAAAAGTCGGTCGAGTTTTTCAGGCTCCAGTGTTTCCTTTCTTAGCTGACGAAGCACTTTGTGGTTCTCTCGACCATAGAAATCTTTCTGAGCTTCCACATTGTTAATGGCAACCGGATTCCAGAACTGGTTCAAGGGAATATCGATTCCTGCTTTGGTTTTGCTGCCTCTGCCAAACGCAGGCATAAGCTGTTTAAATGCCAGATAAATATCGAAGTCGTTTCCTCCAACACGCTGACCACTGTGAGCCAGCAAGCTATCACTGCGATCGGTTTTACGTGCCCAGTCTGGTCCCATTTCGATGAGTGAGCAGTCGGTTGTACCACCACCAATATCCACGACAAGCACGGTTTTGTTTTCGTTTAATGTGCTTTCGTAGTCCAGCCCCGCCGCGACAGGCTCAAACTGAAATTCGATGTTGTTAAACCCGGCTCGGGTTGCCGCTCTTCTTAAAATGCCTTCTGCCTGTCGGTTAGATTCTTCTCCACCGCGCCCATGAAAGTTAATTGGGCGACCAATCACGGCATCCGTAATGATCTTATCAAGGTGCGACTCTGCGTTGTTTTTGATGTTAACCATCATGGCGCACACCAGATCTTCGAAAAACCGAATCTGCATTTCGTGCAATCCGCTGGCACCAAGGAACGATTTGGGCGACTTCACGTAATACACTTCACGTGGATCTTCCAGGTAGAGATCCAGTGCCGCTTGCCCGAAAAGCATATCTTCTGGCTGTAATTCGATGCCTTCTTCGCGGTTAAAAGCAATGGCTCGCCTTAATGCCTTTTCCCCAGCTTCATCACTCGGAGATATACCATGATGACGGAACAGGGCTTCCGATACCGCCTCACGAGTCGGGGCACAGAGTGTGGAAGGAATAAAGTGGCTGTCTTTTTCTAACGGGATGAGCGAGGGCGTTTTCCCTTCTTTCGACTCACCTTGCACCATAGATGCGACTGAGCAATTTGCTGTTCCATAATCAAAACCGATGAACATGTAACCTCCCGTATTTGAGTGAAAAAAGGTCGGCGATCCTACAGCAAAATGAATGCCATAGAAACTGGTATATGCATCAAAATGACAAAATGTGAGTAAGCCCCGCCTCTTGGTGTGCGAAATAGTGCGTCTCAAAAAATACAGGTGGTCATACTTTAATGTATGGAAAATGTGATCTTCTTGTAAAACAAGATGTTAAAAAAACTTTCAGCCTGAATGAGAATTATTTAAAAGTGAGGAAAAGATCAATAAAAGGGAACATTCCCATTGACGCAGATTTTCGAAATTTATAGTTTCCCCTCCGTATTGTTAGTTTTATCAAAAACGTATTTAACCAAAGAGTTAAGGCTTTACTAATCAATACTTTCGCGAAGTTACGCGTTTTTCTGCGTCATGCTGAATGAATTCTTATCGAGTTTACTTTTTACAAACGCAGAGCGTTTCTTTATTCGCTCGTATTTGAGGTTGAAATGACCTCAGAAATACAGGCAGACCATAAAAATAATGAAGGAAAAACAATGAAAATCTCTAAAGTTTCATTGGCAGTTGCACTTACATTGTCTTCTGCGTCATCGATTGCCCAAACATCGTCCCCGTCTTTCACGGAATCCCTCGAAGGTCGCGTTATGTCCTATATGGAATTCGCAGACAATAAACTAAACCAAAAAATGCTCATGACATTTGCGGAGCAGTCGGCGGATGGCTCGATTGCGTTTGATATCGACCATACCTGTGGGCACGTGTCTGGAGTCCTTAATCTCAGCGATCCGCAAAGTACCTTTGGCGGTGACATGAACGTGACCGTTAAAGATTTTGGTTACACTCAACGTTGTTCAACCGCAGAATTTGATGATCTAAGAGCGTTAGTAACAGCAGACAACATCAACTCGTTCAGACTGATGACCACTGAAATGCACCTTTCTTCCAGCTCTACGGGAAAAACACTGGCATTTCGTGATGCGACAGAATCCATAGAAGTGCAAAATGTTCGTCAGTCGGTGTTCGACTCTTACTGGGTCCCAGAAAATCCGGGACCTGAGTTTGTGGTTGAAAATGCCAATTCCGTTGAGCCAATTTTGGAGCAGCTTCAGCACACACCAAAAGACTGGTCATATTATGTGGCTCACAAATATGCTCTTCGTATATTTGAAACCGACAATACTGACTCTGGTCTGGCGATGGAGACCAGTGCAGGTCGTCCTTTTCACATCACCAACGGAACGTTGGAGAAGGGGAACAAAGGTACTCAGTTCAATTTTGATTACGCTCGTCAGTCAGGCTACGACTTTACTCAGGGTTCCGTAAACTTTGGCAACTTACATTGGTCTCACCGTATCCATCTGAGATGGTCTGACGAACTGAGAACCAAAAATCGTTTCCAATACGATGGCAATACTCTGACCCTGTCTTCAGATTCTTCGGAAGACAACATCAAGTTCAAACGTTTGGTAAAAGAAGCCAGAGTGGCAGACCTGAGAAATACAGAGTGGGTCGCAAAGGTAGCTGACCAGCAAGTGAATGTGACTTTTGGTAGCCACTCGCTGACAGAGGTGGTTGCGAGCATCACTGGCAATGGATCAAAGACCATTGTGACTTTGGGTTCGAACGACTCTGGTTCCTTGAATCAGGCTGAAGTAGCGGGCGCTGATCGAGCAAATATCGTCACAACAGAACTTCGCAATGTTCTGCCAGAGACAAAATCGGTCATCATTGATTACTCTAACCCTAGCGTTCGCAAGCTTCACATTGTGACTGCAAGTCAGGTCATCACTCTTACTGAGAAAAAGAACATCCCAATTGTATTTGGTTAAATAAATCTTCAAATACAATCTGTTAGAGTACGTGCATTTAAGCCCGGTTGTTGTGCAACCGGGCTTTTCTTTTTGAGATCACTTTCAGATATCCTCCCCCCGAGCGAGCAAGGGCAAACTTAACTTGTAAAATCAGTTGCGCTAAGTTCGCAAGAATTGAAAATTCTTATCTCAGCATTATTCGTAAACTGTCGGTCAGGCTAAATCAAAAGGAAAACGATAACTCATGTCAGAAACGAAATTCGCAGAAGACGAATCCACGAAAAGATTGGCAAACACGCCCGTCTTTACACTCTTTATGCAGACAGCAGTTCCGATTTGTATCGGTATGCTGGTGATTGGTTTATATGGAGTGGTTGATGGAATCTTCATTGCCCGTTGGGTTGGTGCCGATGCGATTGGTGCCGTCTCTATGGTCTTCCCGGCTCAAATGCTGATCTCTTCGATTGGTGCCATGGTGGCATCCGGTACTGCTGCAATTCTCACTCGGCTGATTGGCGAGAAGAAGCTGCCAGAAGCCGGTCAGATTGCCGGAAACTCAGTCCTTTTGGTTTCGGTGTTCAGCATACTGTTCTTTGTGGTCGGAATGTGGCAACTGGATTCAGTCCTGGAATTCTTAGCGGTGCCTCCGGTTTTCTATCCACTGGCTTATGATTACGCTCAGCCTATCATTGTAGGGGGCGCAATCGCAGTTTTGCTTCCGGTGATCGGGGACGTATTCCGGGCAGAAGGCAAAGCCAAGATCATGATGCTGTTGATGCTCACTTCGTCCGTTCTCAACATTATTCTGGATTACATCTTCATTGTTCTTCTGGGTTGGGGAGTTTCGGGTGCTGCGTGGGCCACCATCATTGCTCAGCTCGTGTCACTGACTATCGCCGTAAGCTTATATCTCAGAGGCGGCACCTTGGTGCGGTTCTCGTTCGGGTTACATCTTAAGTTCTGGGGTTCGATTCTGGCACTTGGGATCCCGGTACTGATCGCGCAGATGGGAATGGCAATTCAGACTGGATTGGTGAACTACCAGTTTACCTTCATGGCGACAGAAGAATGGATCAGCGCCTACGGTATTCTTGGTCGACTTTCTATCTTCATCATCCTGCCAATGATCGCCATGCTGATCTCCTTCCAGACCATATGTGGATTTAATTTAGGTGCGAGTGCATTCGAGCGGGTTCAGGAAAGCATCAAAGTTTCACTTACCGCAATGGTGGTGTATTCAAGCCTGGTGACGGTGGCTTTGCTTGTCATACCCGAATGGTTACTTGGAATATTCACAACAGAAAGTGTGCTTATTGATTACGGTAAGGTTATTATTTTTGCCACCATATGGGGATTGCCACTGGCTGGGATTAACATGCTGGCAACTGGGTTTTATCAGGCAAAAGGCAACGCAAAACTGGCGATGCTGTACAGCTTGCTGCGCGTGGTATTGATTATGTCGCCGCTGTTGCTGATCCTTCCTCATTACTTTGGTATGAACGGTATTTTCATGGCAATTGTGGCAGCCGATGTTTTTTCTGCGGTCATCACTTTCCTATTCTGCTTTAAGGAATACCGCAATTTGTCTTCACCGGAGTTGAGTTACGTTGACGTTAAGTAAGGAATCGGTGTCAGCAGAAAGCTGGCAGGTTTACAAGGAAAGGCTTGAACCCGTTTTGTCGCATATTCACGCTCATGTTGAAAAGCCGCTCACACTAGAGGAGGCGGCGGAGTTGAGTCATTTTTCAAAGTTCCACTTTCAACGGATATTCAGTGCAATCATTGGTGAAAGCCTGACCCAGTACAGCAATCGGTTACGGTTAGAAAAAGCAGCCAACAGGCTGCTTTTTGCTCGCTCGGAGTCGATTACCGAGGTCGCCTTGAGCCACGGTTTTTCAAGTAGCGCAAACTTTTCCCGTGCGTTTAAAGAGCGTTTTGGCATTACGCCTTATGGTGTGCGAAGTGGAAAGTCGAGCAAAGCAAAAGATATAGAAACTGAGTTAAAGCAACCCATTGATACGTCGGTGTTACAGCATCTTCATTCGCTGCGTCGTGAAGCGGATGTCTGCGAGCCAAGCGAAGCCATCACGCCAGAACGAATCTTCGAAACCGAAGAAAAAGAGCTTTGTTTGCTCAGGTCGAAACGCGGTTATCTGCTACCCAGCATCTTTAAATGCTGGAAAAATCTGATTGAATGGGGAATCAAAAACGAAATAGGTCCGATGGAGCAGGTTCGCTTGGCTATGTGTCGCGATAATCTGCTTTTTACTCCCAGAGAAAAGTGCCGCTACGACGCTGCTCTTTTCATCACGTCGGAGCAGAAAAGCAAAATCAAAGAACCTTTTGAACTCGGGAAACTGGAAGCGGGTCGGTATGCGGCGTTTCGTTATCAGGGTAAGCCAGATGATGCCGCAAAATTTCAGCTAAGCCTGTATGCAAAATGGTTGCCTTACAGTGGTTACGAGCCAGATACCGCACCTCTGATTGAACGTTATGACAAACCGATCCCCACGCGATTTGATGATAACGGTAAGCCGGAATGGATAGATATGGAAGTGTGGATCAAGATGAAGCCGCTCAGAACGATGAACGAACTGAGCGGTTAAATTTGTTAACCTGAACTCGGGATAACAACTTGCTTTCTAATGGCTCTTTTCACTTAATACTGCGTTGAACCCTCTCCCAATAACCCGTTATTGGTTCGTGGTTTCGTCTTGTCTTAAGTAAAAATTTCTCATTAGAATGTCTCGGTAGAAAGTTTTTAGTTATTTGAACGAACTAGCTAACCTCTTATCCCGAGTTCAGGTTGGTCAGTTGAATTCGCCATCGGCACCGAATTCAATGTCCGTCAATTCGGTAAAAATGTATTCACCATTCACTTCTTCACCCTTCTCTTTGGAGATGAGTACATTATCGACAAAGGTGAACGCGTACATGTATTCGCCTTTGTCATAAATGTATGAAATTTTACCGTTTTCTTGGTCAATCAAAGTCGTCGCATGACCGTATTCTTTGATCAGAGCTTCTGAGCTGGTTTCACCTACGACAGCATGACGGTATCTATAACGATCTCCCAAGTTTGAACAACCGGAGATAACCAAAATCGTTATCAATGTGATCAGTAGTTTATTCATGTGTTTTATCCCAAATAGTCATGCGGAGATGCTAACACTCGAATTGTGGAAATTACGTAAGCCAGTGTAAGAACTGGCAGCCTCAATGTATTTATTTCGGTGCTTGCAGAGCAAAATAAAACCGCTCAGAACGATAAACGAACTGAGCGGTTGATTGTATTGAAACCTCGCTAAGGGGAGGCGGCGAAATACCTGTCCACTGACCGTTCTGCCTCGGCGATGGGAGTCGCACTCTTACTGGCTGGGGGCGCAAACTCCGTTGTTGCCAGATCATAGGTATACAGGTCAATCGACTGATCCCTTTCATCTGAGTTGCGAATTTGCCCCTCTTCAGACGGGTACAGCACCGTCCCTAATACATCTCCCAGATGGCTCAACAGCACATCAAACGTGCCTTGTTGCGGTGGCGATGCTCGTTGAGGTGTCGGGTGACCATCCGTCAGCCTTAACCCAAGTACGTTCGGGTTCAGCGGACGAAGGTTAGGGTATTGGGGCGACACTTGTGGCGAAAGGAAATCAAACGCATGCAACGGGAAGTTGTTTAGCACGCCACCATCCATCCACAAACCATGGTAATCATCGGCTCTGCGGTTGTATTGCCCCGTAGGCACATTGGCTTCCACATGGACAGGCTTGAACAGGATAGGCAGGTTCATCGAAATGCCCACTGCTTCAGCCACAGGGAAATGTGGGGTATGCCGTTTAGAAAATACCGCCGGTTTGTGCTTAGTCAGGTTTGAACCCGTGATCACCAAGTCCACCCCCGTCAGATTAAAGAACTCCGTGAAATTCAGTTCTGATCCATTCACTGCCATGATGGGAATGGGCTGACCGGGTGCGAGACGGCTCCTGACCAGACGATCCCATAACCTGCCATAGACGGCATTTTGCAGAAAGTTTCTGGCATTGGTACCGGGGAACATGCCCCTATCAAACAGAATGTTGAACAGGTACTGCTCTGGGTGAGCGATCAGCCGTTGAACAATCGGGTCTGATGTGGAACCGAATGCTCCATTGCGCGCCAGAGAACCCAATGCGCCGGCAAGGGTAGAAATACCCCGAATGCTTCGGGTTTGCTGGCGAATGTGATCAATCGGTCGCACCCCATTGGGGGCGCTGGTATGCAAAGCGGGGCGGTTGTTACTGTCTACCGAACGCGACAAACCTGTACTGGGTCCGTCAAAGAAGCCAGTAAAGGTACTGGAATTACTCAACACTTGCTGCAACTGTGTTGAGTTGTATCCCATCGCC
This sequence comes from Vibrio nigripulchritudo, assembly GCF_027924785.1. Taxonomy (NCBI): domain Bacteria; kingdom Pseudomonadati; phylum Pseudomonadota; class Gammaproteobacteria; order Vibrionales; family Vibrionaceae; genus Vibrio; species Vibrio nigripulchritudo. Next base: position 306,076 of record NZ_AP027050.1, read on the forward strand.
AGAAACATCGCCGTAATCGCACCTGCGGAAGCACCACTGATGCCCCGGATCTGGTTTTGACCCGGAGTGTCGATGTTAATGGGTAATACCCCAAGCCGCTCTAAAGCGCGTATTGCCCCAAGGTAGGTAACCCCTTTGCCCCCGCCGCCTTCGAGCGCGAGATAGTGGACATCGGTCGGGTTAGAGATTCGAGCCATGGCTTACGCTCCGTCCAGATCTTCAACCCATTCTCCGTCCTCATTCTGTTTCCATTTCGGTAACTTGTCGTCGGCTCTGAGGTGCACCAAGGTGGTCGGAATGCGCACATCCCAAGGGTCACCTTGCGGTTCTTCTTCTCCCGGTCTGTCCAGACGTTCGGCAATTTCATCGGCAATCGGCAGATACAGATCGCTTGATATAGCGGGAAGCGGTCCGCCATCCCAAAGCTCGCCAAAGGATATAAAGTGGTCAACGGCACCTTCAAAACCCAGTCGAATTGGGACTGACACGCGGCAATAGCCGGCTTTGAGGAACTGATTGAACAGTGGATCGGTATCCTCATAGGCAATGCGTTCATCCCATAGGGGTTTTCTGCCCCAGAAGTAAGGGTAAGTCACCCATGTTACGTGCTCCCACTCAAAGGCTTGCTCGAAGAAACGTACATAAGGTCCTTCTGCTTCATTTTCAAACAGGTCAATTTGTGGGAAGCCTTCAGCTCCGGTATCGATGGCATTGAACAGATCAAAGTGCTGCTCCGTCAGGATGCTAATGCAGTGTTTTTTAAGCTCATCCTTCATGATCTCCAGATTCAGAGCCGGGTTTTTGCCCTCTATCGCCACGCCTGCCTGCAACTCGGCGGCAGCCAGCTTCTCTTCATACTCAGACAAACGAGCCTTGTAGGCATTGGTGAGTTTTGCGTGTGTGTCTAGCTTCCACTTCATCAAAGCGCGGTCGGTTCGCTGGCATTTCACTTCCACGATGGCTGCGATATCGCTGACTTTCCATGTTTGCAGCCCAAATGGAATACTGTCTCTTTCATTGCTCAGGCTGGTGCTCCATACCCAGTCGCCATTTTCGAATCGATGAGAGCGGTTTCCAATCACCACATCAACCACAAAGTTGTCTTCCCAGATATTGACGACATTTCCTATCACGCCATGAATCGCTTTGTAACCTTCATCAATTTGTATCGTACCGGAATGGTTATAGTGGGTATCACTGTCGCCACCTCCGGCTTTGAAATCCAGCGATTTGGTGATGTAAATTTCCGGCGGAGGCGACACATCAGTTGCCCCGTATTCCTGCACCCAGGTGTGGTAGTTATGCTCGGTAATCTGGCTGGGTTTGAGGGGAAACTCCATCGGCTTTTCGATCTGCAATGCACTGGCGTGAGCATCAGATAGGGTCTCAATCAGAAATGCTCCCGGTTCAGGCACCATAAAGTCGTACATGGTGCGGATGCCATAGTTGTACATCTGCGCCTGATAGACTTTGTTCACCCACTGGTAAACGCCAGAGATATGTCCGTCACCGCCAGTGTTGTCGATGCCATGCGCCGAACGCTCTGTTACTTCGTTGGTGACCCGGAGAGAAGAGCGTTCCAGCACTCTTTCCGTGATTTTATTGGCGCTTCGCTGAGTCACATCCTGAGAAAAGTTCGCCGCGGTTTTGGTTGCTTCCTGCTTGCTGCGCGAGATAGATCCCTCTGCGCTGGCAGAAAATTCCACCACTGGACCGTATTTACCGGACACACTCAACCCCGCTTTCAAAGATGAATCCTGTTGAATGGTTTCGCTGGTTTCACGGCTCATTTCAAAGCGGCTGGTGGATTCCAGAGAGCGTTCTTCTGTGGTGGTGATTTCCGTTTCCTGAAACAGCAGTTCTTCTGTTTCACGGCGGCGAATGTGCTCGCGCTCTTTCTTTTCACCTTTCAGAACATTTTCAATGTGGGCGACATCGGTGCCTTCGTAGCCTTTAAGTTGTTGCTTCACGACCAGAAGATCTGCAATACCAGCAGGTGCAATGCTGCCGTGTGAACGCGGTACGCGGTTATCAATCAATAATGGCGCGAGTGACGGGCTGAGTGTACCAATCGCGATATTATTCCATGCAGTTGAAATAGGGGTTTTGGTCATCACCAATGCTCTGCCCATTCGCTTGAATGACTTCTTCATGGGTTTGCCCAGCAAGCCATCCAGTTCATGAGCAAGAGATTCGACTTCCTCTTCCAGAACCTGAATGATTTCATCAATCGGACGTCGGGTGATATCCAGCTTTCTGGCAGTCAGAATTTTTCGCGTGCTGTCCGTCAGATCCGCTCCGGCTTCTTTGGTGGCCAGAAAACCAATTCGGGTTAAATCGACTGGGTTGAAAACCTGAATCCCAGCTTTGAAGTGACGTGCCTGTTCAAGCAGGGAAGAGAGTGATTTGCTTTCGCTGCCGACATCAATCGTAAACTGACCAATTTTGGCTTCTTTCAGATTGGCATCAATGATTTTAGAACGCCCGACGATACCTTTAGTAAATTCATTAATGACGCTGCTTTGCCGCTCAAATGTGGCGGAAGGGCGCAGTTCAGAAGGCACCAGAAAGCCTTTTTTGTTGTCTTGCGGTGTTTGCACCAGCGCATTGCCTTCCAGAGCGGTCAGTTCTTTGATCGCGCTATTTAACCTACCGTGGAGACTCAGCCGACCTTCTGCCTGTTTGCGTCTGCGCTCCAACGCTTCCTGACGCATCTTTTCTCTTTCTCGCTGCGCTTCCACCGTTGAGAGGGAAGATTTCAACTGGGATTCGGTTGGCATTTTCAGTGAGCGTTTACGGTAACGCCGCAATGCTGCGCCTGTTCCCGGAAAATTATTGTCGTCATTAGTTTTCGCAATCAATTCCAGATCGCGCAGGATCTGTGACATTTCCTCAATAGGCTTGGAATGCTGAGGCGGCAAATATTTGATGGCAAGAACGCTGTCTTTGAGTTGTTCTACCGCTTTGGTGTACTGAGGCTGTCCGACCACCTGATTTGGAGCAGAGCCGAAAGCAGCGTTAATCGCGGCAGACACTTCGGCGTTGGTGACGGCTTTGTTGGGTTCGAGTGAATCCAGCGAGGCAGAAAGGGCGCGCCAGGGGCGATAAATATCGTGTGTTTTGGGAGTCTGAACGAAATTCGGGCTCTGGACGAACTTCTGTGCGGCGGCTTTCAGTGCAGGGCGGGGGGAATTCTGACCTTCTGCCTGACCGAGTTCCGCCTGAAAGGCAGTGGCTTGGGAAAGTTCAATGCTGGGAGCGTCTTCACTTTGTGATACTGCAGGACGTTTGAGCACCAATCTGAATAAAGTTTCCATTGATTTCTCCTGAAATAGAAATGCAAATCGCTTTAAACAGAATGTTTTTTCATACGTCAGGTGTATTCAAACACTGAGTTTTTTCAAAAAACGTTCAGGCTTAAGCAACTTGCATTGGGTCTCCGTACTCGTTTCGATGAGGAAGAGCAGTGCAAGACGACTCATACAAGTTGCTCGGGATTTATAATGCGGCAGGTCAGTTATAAATTGCTAATGTATTTATCACTAACATGTGAGCTTGGTTCAGGGAAGGCGGCGCAATTAGAGGGTTTTTATTTTGGTGTCTGAATCCTGATACAGCCGCCGTCTGGCGAGATGGTTGCCAAACGACGGATGATAATTTCACGGTTGAAAACGCGATTTATACGACTTCAATGTAGCCCATTAGCCCGGTTTTCATGTGCTCGATAACATGGCAGTGATACATCCAGCGACCGAGGTTATCCGCAACAAATGCAGCGCGTGCTTTGCCGTTTTTGCCAAGCAATACGGTATCGGTATGGAAGGGTTCTTCGATCTTTTTGCCGTCCAGTTCTAATACCGTGAATGTATGACCATGCAGATGAATCGGGTGATGGTATTGCGTGACGTTTCTCAGGTTGAAGATGTAAGTTTTGCCATATTCCAGCGTAGCCAGCGGTGCGGGAATGTTGTTTTTACTCATTCCTTCCCAAGCCCGTTTGTTCATTAGCCAGAATTTGGTGTCCACCTTGCCATTCTTCTTGGTGGGTGAGATAGCGCCTTCCCATTCGAACACAAAATCGATTTCCGTTGCGTTAGCTAAATCCAGCTCAGGAACGGGGTTGAGTGGTAGCTTAGGAAACGGCTTGTTCACGGCAATGTCTGATGCGACCGATTCGAACTCACAAAGTGGGAATGGGAATTTTCCCTTCAGATATTGGACATAAAAACGTTCGCCATTTTTAGGCGCGTGTACCGCCAGATCCACCCGCATCCCCGGGCTGATTTTATGTGCTTTCAGCTTATAAGGGGTTTTGATTGGGTTGCCATCAATCGCAACTACCCAGGCTTCCGCACCCTCAACCACAATGGGATAAGTAAGCGTGTTATCCACATTGGCGATTCTCAGGCGCGTGGTGGCGTTCTCTTTTAGCTGATAAACAGGCTGGTGCTTGCCGTTCACGGTTCCCCATTCACCCGGAGTCCCCATTCGGGCGCTGTAGCGCGGAATCATCAGTTTCTTCCAGTTACCCTGCTTATCGATGTGCCAGTGCTTCAGAATCAGCGTATGTTCTTCATCAAATTCAACGGGCTGTTCCTCTTCCACTATGATGGCACCCACCAACCCCTTACCGAGCTGAACCACACTGTTCACATGTGGGTGATACCAGAATGTGCCGCCGTCCGGTGGCGTAAAGGTATAGGTAAAAGTTTCCCCGGGCATAATTGGCGGCTGGCTTAAGAAAGGCACACCATCCATTTCAATAGGGATACGCAGCCCATGCCAATGAATGGTGGTTGGCTCTTTCAGTTTGTTGGTGAAAATTATGGTGACGGGTTCATTCTGGCGACATCTTAGAGTCGGGGCGGGGATCTTGCCATCGAACCCCATCACATCAGTCTGAAATCCTTCTACCAGTTCAGCGGTGGTTTCTTCTGCAGTCAGCTCGTACACCCAGCCTGTCTTTTTGCTGTGGCTGGCTTTAGTCACGGTACAGGCAGGTAAAGCAAAAATAGCGGGCAATGCCAGCCCCGCCTGCAAGAGCTTGCGTCTTTGTATGTCCATGATTGATTCCTGATTTAGGCTTCTTGGCAGAAACGATAACACAATTGGTTTTCTTCCAATGGTGCCTTGGTTAAACTATTGGGAGTTTTAATGAATTGGATTGATCATGGCTAAATTAACCCTTCAAGAGCAAATGCTAAAAGCCGGCTTGGTGAACGAGAAGAAGCTCAAGAAAGCGAAAAAAGGTTCGAAAAAATCTCGCGTACAGGCTCGTGAAGCCAAAGCGGCGGCAGAAGCGAACAAAGCGGCGCAACAAGCACGCGACAAAGAGCTGAACCAGCAGCAGAAAGAGCAGCAGCTCAATAAAGAAATTCGTGCTCAGGTGAAGCAGCTTATCGAAATGAACAAGCTGGATCTGAAAGATGGCGACATCAAATACAACTTTACCGATGGCAAGCTGATCAAATCCCTTTATGTGGAACAGCTGATTCGCGATCAACTGCTTAAAGGCATTCTTTCTGTCGCAAAATATGAAGACGGTTACGTGGTTATCCCATCTGCGGTAGCGAAGAAAATCGCCATGCGAGATGAAGAATCGATCATCGAAAATAAATCGGCAGAAGAAGAGATTCCAGCGGAAGACGATCCGTACAAAGATTTCGTCGTGCCAGACGATTTGATGTGGTAATCACCAATCTGAATTATCCAGACTAACTCAGTCACTTCAAAAGCAGCGGAAACGCTGCTTTTCTATTACTGCTGTCTTGGTGTTGTCAGGCGATGATGCACATTCTTGATCGCTTGAATGGTCGGTTGAGCGGGTTGTTCAACCATCGTCTGATGGGCTTCTGCCGGAATCTGGTTTTTCACCAGATAAAATCCGTAAGCCACTACTGTGGCGTATATGGAAATCAAAGCGAGCAAGAACTGATTGGATTTGGTCATGGCAGCCTCCAGATGAACGGAATCTACAACGACTAAAATCTACGCCAAATTCTACCGGTTGCATAATCAGATATGAGGGATGAAATCCAACATTACACGCATTAATAACAAGGTTATTTGTCGTGGTTTAATGTTGGAATTTACCAATCATTATGATGTTTTTTGAGTTTAAATGCCCTGCTAAATTGACTCTCAAGATTTGAGTGCCACTTTTCAGGTCAGTAAGGATGCTTACCTATTGAACCAAGTAGGAGCATGTATGAAAAAACACATTCTGACTGCCATCGCCACCTCTGCCTTTACCCTTCATGTTATTGCCGAAGAAACAGAGACGATTGATCCGTCGGATCTGACCCGTGTGTATACCCAGGCTGCGGTATTTGTTACATCGGATGCCGATGTACGTCTGTCTTCAATGCTTACAGGGGCATGGACAGAAAACATTCAGTTTGGTGGTTTTCTTGAAGCCAATTTTGGCGACAGCCAGGCGAAAGCAGGAAAGGATACATTAGGGGCGGATTATCTGGGTTCCCGTGCTCAGTATTTTCAGGTATCAGGCATAGACAATACCCTGTTCCCCCGAGTTGGGTTTATGGCAGACATCATCCATCAGAGAAATGAGGGGCTGCCTGACACCACTTTGTATTCCATAGGGGCGATTGGTTCCATCAATCCTGATTACACAGGAGGAATCATGGTGTTTCCAAACGTGAATTACACCACAGGCAAAGTGTTTGGTGAGTCTGCCAAAGGCTACATGCTGAATGTTTTTGCAACCATCCCGATGGGGGATAACGGAGCCTTTATTCAAGCCTGACCGGAATACTTCACTGTGAGTGGAGACACCGTTGAGATGGAATCCACCGCTTATAACCTGATGTTTAATGCACCCCTGAAAACCGACAGAACCCAGTGGCTGATGACCAAACTGCAATACGCGTCGGCAAACATAGTCACCCCGACAGGTATCCACCTAGATGGCGACTACGAATTGAAAGCTGAGGTGGGGGTGAAGTGGTTCTTTTAGATTTCTGCCCCTTTTTGCAGGTTCGCCCAGCGCTTGTATCTCCCGCTGGGCTTTTTTGTATTCGTTCTCAGGTGAAATGTTTTTTGGCGTAAAGGGATAAGATCTCTTTGATGTGCAGAACTTCTTTTTCTTTTTCCAGAGCAACGGGAAAGTAAAAAGCTATGCCGGATCTAGGCGGCGACAGAACCTCGTCTATCGCAATTTCTACCAGCACTTTTCTGTCCAGATAGGGTTGTGCCTGAGCTTTGCTCAAAATCGCCCAACCGCCCAGCTTCAGAAGTTCGATGAGCACATCGTTATTGCTGACGAACCGAAGATCCGGGGACACACCAAACAAATCGGGGATGGCGTCGTACAGGTTTTCGGTGATGTATTGCTTCTCTAATTTAAGTTCTTCTATCGAGGCGATATTGCTGTTGGCAAGGGGATGCTTAGGATTGCAGCAGGCAATAAAGCTTTCCGAACCCAGATTCAGAAACCGATAGGGGACTTTGATGTCACTGGTCAGTCGATATTGCATAAGTGCCAGTTGATGTGTTCCGGTAGACACCGTTTCAAGAATTTCGTCGCGATTGCGGTGCAGCCAGTTCAGCTTAATGTGAGGAAAGCGCTGAGTAAACGCTGATTCCACCTGTGCGATCAGTGTCGTTGGCACCAAAGCATCATGGTAGATATCGAAGTGGGTAAACACTTGTTGATAGCTGTTCATCATATGTGAATTCAGCGCTTCACTGCTACGAACCACCAGTTTTGCCTGTTTGTAGAAAGCCTCTGCCTGAGGCGTCATCACCGCTTTTTTGCCTTCAATATTGAACAGAGTAATGGCATAGCTGTCTTCAATGGCTTTGATCTGTTCCCGCACCGTGGTTCTGTCTTTCCCCAGACGACGCGCCGCCTGACTGTAGCTGCCTTCTTCGGCGGTGGCGCAGAAAGCAGTGAGATGATCATAGGAAAACATAGTGGCTCCATAATGTAGGAATATACCCATCATAATGCATTATTTTGAACGAATTTATATTGTTAACCTTCTGGTAAATCCTCCCGATATCCAAAGTCGGGATTCAGCTCTCAATATGCGTGGATGAGAGTAAATTTTTCAGGTCGGAAACCTCTAGATAACAGGTGCAAATATGAAAAAAGCAATCCGATACTCAGCAGTGGCATTAAGCATGATGGCGGTGATTGGCTGCACTCAGAGCAATAAAGTGGAACAACCCCAGATAAACACCAACGTTGACCACAATAGCCCAATCACACTCTATGTTGCCAAAGATCTGATCACTCTGGCAGAGAACACCCCAGTAGACAGCAATACCGTGGCGGTACAAAACGGAAAAATTCTGGCTGTTGGTGACCAACACGACCTGAAAACAAAATATGCTCAGCACCCGGATGTCAGGCTGAATACTCAGTTCGCCGATAAGGTGATGACACCGGGTTTTGTTGAACCTCATATCCACTTATGGCTCAGCGGTATATTGCTAGGCACAGAGTTCATCACCCCCGCCGACTGGCAACTGCCCTGGGGCGATGTAAAAGGTGTTCAGGGTGCCGATGCTTACAAACAAAAACTGATCGACATTGAAGCGAAAACACCTAAAGGAGAAACCCTGATCACGTGGGGTTACCACCAGTATTTCCACGGTCAGGAGATGAGCAAAACCCTGCTGAACAGTATTTCAGAAGACCGCCCGATCATTGTCTGGCATCGCAGTTTCCATGAGCTCTACTTCAACGATGCCGCTCTTGAAATGCTGGGCTGGACAGAAGAAGATTGGACAGGAGAAGGCGCAGCTTATGATCAGCTGGACTGGAAAAAAGGGCACGCTTATGAAAACGGTGGAAAAATCATCCTGAGTGATTTGCTTAGCTACTTAATTAAAGATGGCTTCTTTGCCATTGGCATGGAGCGAACCCGTGATTATGTACATTCAGGTGGCATTACAACCGCTGTTGATCCCGGTGTGATTGTGACGCCAGAAATGTACCAACAGATGGTCGATATTCTTCTTAATGATGATTTCCCGATGGACTACTGGCTCATGCCTGCTGGTAACTTCACCTATTCAATGGGCGGTTACAACGCAGAAAAAGGCAAAGCCATCGCTGAAGGGCAAACCCAAACATTTGAAGAAACAGAGCAAATTCGCTGGTTGCCGAACTACATCAAACTGTTCTCAGACGGAGCCATGTACAGCCAGTTAATGCAGCTTAAAGACGGATATACCGACGGCCATGAAGGTGAGTGGTTACAAACGCCAGAAGAACTGGAAGACAGCATGCGTCCTTACTGGCAGGACGATTACACCGTAGTGATTCACGCCAACGGAGATCTGGGGTTTGAAAGTGCATTAAAGGTAGTAGAGAACCTTAACAAAGAGCACCCAAGAACCGACCACCGAACCAGCTTTCATCATTTGGGCATCACCGACAAAAATGATATTCCAAGAGCGGTGGAGTCTGGCGTGAACTTCAGTGTGAACCCGTTCTATACCCATGTGCTTGCCGAGCAATACAGTGAATTCGGTGTCGGCAAAGAGAGAGCTGAAGAAATGTCTCGTGGCCGTTCATTCATAGACGCTGGTGGCGTTTTGTCGCTGCACTCCGATGCGCCTATGGCTCCGGCACAGCCTCTGTATTTGGTATGGGCTGCAGTGAACCGCATTGGGTTGTCAGGTCAAAGCATTATGGGACCGCAAGAGAGAATTTCAGTAGACGAAGCCATGCGCGCCATCACCATTGACGCAGCATACACTGCAAGGCTAGAAGACAGCATTGGAACGATAGAGCCGGGCAAATACGCCGACTTTACCATTCTGGATAGCAACCCTTACACAGTGAACCCGAAAACCATCAATCAGATTGAAGTCGAAGCAACTGTCTACCGAGGGGTTGTGGCGGAAATAGTAAACAGCAACTCAGGGATGGCGCTAAGTGCCACCAATCAGCGAGTAATGAGAACCCTCGCCATGTTGCCCGGTCAGGCACACCATGAGGAATTCTGCGCGACCAGCTTACTGTTCCAACAAGCCATAGCGGAAGCAAGCCAATAGGTAGCTCACTCTGAATAAAGCCCTTAACACAACAAGGCAGCCAAACGGCTGCCTTGTTTATATCGTCCATTTCACTTCGGGCTTTTGAACATTGAATGCTCTTAAATATCCATATCTTTACACACATGCGAAATCAGCTTCAGAATATTGCTTTCCTGTACCGAGGCTTCCGATGACAGGTTGTAAAACAAAATGCAATCTTGTTTGAGTAGTGATGGTACTTCAACCAGATCGACGGCACGAAACTCACGATGCCTGTTCAGACGCTTCATATCGTCCACTGGCAATACCGTCCAACCTCCCAGCTTTAGTTTTTCCATCAGTAGTGATCGTGAAGCCACGATTTCGATTTCACTGCTCAATTTGGTATGGCGAAGGGCGTTATTTACATCGTTTTCGGCGACGAGCTGACGTTTAGTCGCTATTTCAGATAAAGAAATAGGAACATCAGGAATGGATGAATCCGCAGCGGTGTAGACCCCAAGGCGATAAGTCCCTAAGTTAATGTTGCCTATCCCTGTATTCGGGTGCAGGTTACCCAGTCCAGGCATAATCGCAAATAGCACATCACCGTTTTCCACTTCATTCAGGCAATGGTATCTGTCTCGCTGTAGCCAGTTTAGGGTGACATCGGGATACTGAGCCTTTATCTCCGCTTCAATATTAAGCAGCAAACTGATTGGGATGGAGCTGTCATGATAGGCCGTGATATTGCTCAGTTCCCCTTTGTAAGCGGAGAGAACGATGTTTTCGAATTCCAGCGACTGACGAGCAAGTAACCGAGAACGAGGGTACAGCCGATGAGCGATGTCGGTCGGGAGCGCTTGTTTACCTTCAATAGTAAATAGCGTCATTGCCATCATATCTTCAAGTGCGTTAATACGTTCGCGAACTGTCGAACGCGCTTTTCCCAATTTCTTACTGGCTGCGCTGAAACTCCCGAGCTCGTATACCGCGGTGAAACATGAGATTTGTTCAATTGAAATCATAAAGGCTATTTGTACTGTTTAAGCGTACATTTTGGATTTATATGTATGAAAATAGCACGTTATTCTTTGCTTGTACGATTTAAAGTGTCAGCGGAGATTCGATATGAAAAGATCACTTATTACCCTAATGGTTGCGAGCTCAGTTTCCTCTATTTCTGTTGCAGAGAACGTGAATCCGATGTCCACAGTGCCGGCTCAACCCAAAGAGCAAGTGACACTAAGTAACTTTTCGGAAACACCATACAATCACTGGGCGTTCCAGAATATGGGGATCCATCCGTCTTTGATGGTGCCGCGCGACGGTATCATTGCCGAGATCCCTCAAGCCTTAAACCCAGACATCGTAAACCACAAGTTCACTTACGGTGATGAGAAGATGACCTTCCGCCAGGCGATGATCAATGATCATACAGATGGCTACATCATCATTCAGAATGGCAAGGTTTTACATGAGGAATACTTTGAGGGTTTCACCGCCAAAGATCACCATTTGTGGGCATCGTCAACAAAATCACTTGTGGGTCAGGCGGTTGGAATACTTGTCGAACAAGGTAAGATCGATGTAAATGCAAAAGTTGGGCTGTATGTTGAAGAGCTCAAAGGAACGCATTTTGGTGAGCAAACCATACGCACTGTTCTCAATATGACGTCGGCGCTTAATTACAGTGAAGACTACGTAGCAATGACTCCAGGTGAAGTGCATACCGAGTACTTTCGTCGAATTGGGTTCTTCCCCGCTTACGATTTAATGGCATTAGACCCAACGAAAGCAGAAGAACCTCGCGATGTGCTGGGATACCTGCCCCTGTTTGAGCAGGCGAATGGGCTAAAGGTAAACACAAAATTTGAATATCACAGCCCGAATGTGGATGTTTTAGGCTGGGTGATTGCCAGAGTGACAGGGGAACCTTTACATAAGTTTTTCGCCGAGCATTTTTGGAGCAAACTTGGTGTCGAGCACGATGCTTTCTTTATGGCAGATTTGAGTTACAACGCTGTTGCAACAGGCGGCTTCAACACAACACTTCGTGACTTTGCACGCGTTGGTCTTGCGATGGTGAACAACGGAAAATACAACGGAGAACAAGTCTTCTCTGAGAAGTGGGTTAAAGACAGCTTTAACATCACCGAAGATGAGAACAAGCACATGATGGCCAGCGTATACAAAGACAAAGACGCGGCGGTTTATGATACTCACCTTGAAGGGTACAAAAACTTCCTTTGGGTGCATGACTCAGAAAAGCACATTGCAACGTTCCGTGGGGTTTACGGTCAGTTCCTATATATCAATCAGGACAAGAACTTAGTGATTGCTACCTTCTCGTCAGCAGACAGTGCATCCAATGCCGCCCGTGAAACGTCAAAAGCGCGTCTTGAGGCTTTTGAGTCACTGGCAGAATCACTGTAGTTAGAATCTGAAACCGTGAAGAATGATAAACAATAAATAACAAAGGCAGCCAAAAGGCTGCCTTGTCTTTTTCAAATAGAAAGTATTCAACTAGGGGGTGGGTGAACTGAGGTTACCTGAACTTGATTCGACAGGCTTGGCTCTTTTCCTAAGCCAGCGTTGGGCTGGTCGTTCAATCAGACGATAACTCAGCGTTGAGACCAAAATCGTCACGCCAGAAAATACGATTAGTCCGACCAAACCACTCATTACACTGGTTTGCTGATACCACCATGCCAAAGATTCTGGCGCAACGTAATGAATCACTTCTGTACCCGCCAGTATTAAAACCGCGTGCCAAAGGTAAACTGAGTAAGAAATATCCCCTAAAAACTGAGTGACTCGATTGTCGAGTATTCTCGTCAGTAACTGTTTCGGGTTGCGCTGCACCGCCGAGACCCCAACCAATGCCGCAAACAGAATGTAAGTGCTCATTAAGCTCAATGGGCTTGGTTTCACATGCATTGAAACCGCGATTCCAGCAATGATGCCCCATATCCATATACCGCCCTGAAGTTTGGAAAACAGAGCCTGAGCACCGCTGTGACATAGCCAGGCTCCAAGAACAAACCCACTTAAGCCTCGGCAAAGCGCAAATTCGCCTTTGGTGTAATCCAGCGTGTTGCCCTGAACAATCAGGCTATAAATCAGAAGCAAAGCGATAACAGGCACCGCCCAGCTGCGACCACGAGTTTTCAAAAAGCAGGATGCAATCAAAGGAAAGAACCAGTAGATAATCCACTCGACACTGAGCGACCATGACGAAATGTTCCAACTGAGCGCCGGAGAGTTATCGATACTCTGGAGCATCAACAGATTAGCGAAAATGGAACTGGCGTGGTTGAAAGGACCTTCAAACGCCTGTTGACCAATCATGCCCCATGATTCTGCCAGTGGTCCTGCATAGAAGGTAATGCCGTGCACCGCTTTGTAGCTTTCCCACCCGATTAGCGCCAGCAGTGTCACCAGAAACAGCGGATATACCCGGCTAAATCTCAGGTGCATAAAGCGCCACCAGTTGTAAAACGTCACGCCCTCTTTTTTAAACGCATCACGGTAAACGTGAACCATCACATATCCGCTAAGAATAAAGAACAGGTCCACCCAGATGTAGCTGTTCTCAAGAAAGTACGTGTAACTCGCAATAGGGTCTTTCCACTGGGGGAATAAAATCAATCGAGCATGGAAGAAAACCACAAACAGCGCGGCAAACCCTCTCAATGGGGTCAGTAAAGGTAATTGGCGAGGAGGAGCGGCAGTCATATCGACACCTGCATTTAAAATTGGAGTGCCGTAAGTGTGCGAAACCTATAGCAAAAACTAAACTGACGTTTGATTAAGGATTGTTAATGGAGTGGGGTAAATACATTTACCAACTTTGCTTGTTTCGCATCATTTCTTCCAGCAGATTCGATTAGTTAGGTACCAAAATATTCTGGCTCTGACCAATAAAAAACAAAGCGTTAAGGAGATATTATCCTTAACGCTAAACTAAGATATCTACCCTCAACGATACCCACATACAATCAAATCATTAAAGTACTGCCATATAATTCCAACTTCTCGGAATCCAGCGCTTCGCAGTGTGGAAAGGTGGAAGTTTGGCGTCACTTTAGGGGTTGGGTCTAACTTCCCATGCCAGATTTCTTCCCGACGTCTGACGGCTTCTTCATAATTTGGGTTTGACTGGGCGGCTTCCCACCACTGATCCCAGTTATCAATATCACCTTTGCTAAAGCTGGTGTCTTCGTGTTCACGTTCTAACTGATCAGATAACGCCCTTAAACGTGGCTGAGAACATTCGTCGTAGAAAAGATGATCGGAATTCATCACAATGCCATCGGGTCGGACCATATCTGCGAGCTCAAAATAGACTCGGGTCAGGACGTCTGGTTGTAGCCAATGCAATGCGGTTGCACTGACAACCGCATCGAATGGTTGCCCTGACGCCTCCATCACCGCATTTTTCCAGTCGGGGAGATCCAAATCAGCCTCGACAACTTTTACCCGTTGATCGTCGGCAAATACATCTCGCGCAATCGACAACAATACCGGGTCTTTATCGACCGCGACTATCTTGGCATTTGGATTGGTCTGAAGTATGGCGTGTGAGAGCGAACCGGGACCGCATGCAAGATCCAGAATCACTGGGTTTTCCCCTCCCACACGCTCTACAACTTTGCTCATGATGTTCAGCTTGAGCGGTCGGAGTTCTATAAACCCTGTTTGCTGAGCGTTCCACCGTTGTAACAATGTCAATGCATCATTGACACCGTTTTCAATATTACTCATTTCACTAAACCTCTTAGAAGTGAAGATAAAACTTAAATCGCTTTCTTTAATGAATCTGAAACCACCAGGTGGACATATCCCGATTCGGTTTCAAAGCGGGAGACATTTATGTTGTAAACAGGTGCCAGAATGTCCTGGGTAAAAATGTCTTTTGGATGACCTTCTGCATGAATCGCCCCCTCGTTCAAAAGAATGACTCTGTCACAATATCGGGAAGCGAGATTCAGTTCGTGAAGAACCACAATGACGGTGCATTTAAGCTCCCGTAGCAAATCGAGAATCAGAAACTGGTAGTGGAGATCCAAATGGTTAGTGGGCTCGTCCAGCAACATGCATGTGCTGTTCTGGCAGATTACTCGTGCGATTAACGCTCTTTGAATTTCCCCCCCAGAGAGTTCAGACAACTTTCGATAAGCCGATAACTTCAGCCCGACCTTATCCAGTGCTGCCATGGCATAATCCAGATCAGCATTGCTCTGAGAAGAAAACAGACCGCTGTGGCATAACCGACCAAGCAATACCAAATCCAAAACGCGTTGCCCGAAATCGACAGGGCGTTCTTGCGGCAAAAAAGACACCATCTGCGCCATTTGCCTTCTCGATTTCTTCAGGATACTGGTATCGCCTATCGTCACCGAACCTGCGTCTGGCTTCTGGATTCCAGATAAAACCCGAAGTAGGGTACTTTTACCGGAGCCATTGGGACCGACGATCCCAATGACTTCTCCGGCTTTTACCCGTAGGTGAATGTTCTTTAAGACTGGCTTTCCTTCCAGCTTAAGAGAAAGGTTAGTGGCTGTGATCATGACCGAGCTCAGATACCTTTTTGGCTAATCGGGTTGTCCCTAAAATTGAATGCGGTGTCGGTGGATCGGTAAAAGCGAATTCCAGCGCAATCACTCTGTTGTTTTTCACTGCGCTAAGTGCCTGTGTGCCGCTCACTCGTTTGAATGCGGCAATTACATCTTCAGCTTTGCTGTGGGAGTAAAGCAGCACGATGGTTTCTGGGTTGCGACCAAGTATGTCTTCGATGCTGGCTTCGAATACTCGTTCTTTTACATCTCCGTATACGTTCTCTAAGCCTACGGTTTTAAATATGGGCGTGACCATGCTTGCAGTGCCGTAGGGGTACAATGTTCCCGATGCCGCCACATAAATGGCAATAGCCGTTCCGTGCACCTGCTTTTCTTTGTCGTCAAATGAGTCAATCAGCTTAGACAGTTCCTTGATTTTGCTTTTTGCTAACTCGGTTACACCAAACATCTTGCCAAAGTCTCTGACTCGTTCGAACACGCGCTGAAAATTGGCTTCACCTGAAGGTCGGTTTTGACTGTTTTTACAGTAAGCCGGTGGTGAATAGAGCGGGATGCCGCTTTGGAGTAGAAGGTCTCTGTCTATTGATGATTCCGGCGCCAGCACCAAATCTGGTTTGTAGGCTAATACCGATTCAAGCGTGATGATCGAACCGCCCGTATCTTTACGCTTTTTACTGACGATGGGGACCTCAGAAATAGTCTTCACGGTGTCTTCACTGTATACGCCTTCCACGGGTTCGGCGGTTCTTGCGATGACTCGATCCAGCATCCCAACCTGTTCAAGCAGAGAAATGCTGTCGTTGTTCACCAAAAATATGCGTTGCGGTGACTTCTCAATCGTGACATTTACGCCGCAATTTTCGACCTGAACAGGGAAAGAGCCCGCATGCACTGCGGCAAAAGGCGCCGCAAATACAAGGATTGAGGTTGAGAAAACCTTGCCAATCATCCTTTTCATTTTTAATTTCCTTACATAAAAGAGATAAGTGAGTACTGGGTCATCGACCCTAAACTTTTCGCGAGTTACTTGAACGTAATATCAGTAGCAGGAACGGTGCGCCTACTACTCCCGTTAATACACCAATGGCCATTTCATGAGGCGCAAACAACAGACGTGCCCCCATATCTGCTACGAGCAGAAAACTGCCGCCCAGAAAAGCGGAAACCAATAACATGGCGCTGTGATTTGACCCCACCAGCTTTCGGGCAAAGTGCGGAATGATCAGCCCTACAAAACCTATGCTCCCAGCCCCTGCCACCACAACGCCTATCCCAAGCGAGACAATAACCATTAAAATCAGGCGGGTCTTTTCCACTGACACACCGACAGAGATCGCGGTTTCGTCTCCCGAAGCGATAGCATCTAGATGTTTTGAAAATGCTCGGATTAGAAGGTAAAACACGGGTGCGCTACAGCCAGTGATGATTGCTGTTTCCCAGTGAATAGCGGCAAGAGAACCCATAAGCCAGAACATGATGGAGCGAGACGCCTCAGGAGAATCCGAAGCAAAGATCAGGAAGCTAGTTACAGAATTCAGCCCATAACCCACTGCGAGCCCAGCCATGATGAGTCGGAAAGAGTTGGCTCTGGATGTTCCTGTGATCAAAAGCACCAGCAGCATTGCCAGAATAGCGCCAACAAATGCCGCACCCGAAAGGTACAATCCTCCCGCTACTGAAACTCCAAATCCGGAAAGTATGAGTGCTGCGCCTACCGAAGCCCCTGAGTTCACGCCTAAAATGTAAGGGTCGGCCAATGGGTTTCTCACAATCGCCTGTAAAACCGCACCAGCAATCGCCAGAATCATCCCCGAAGCCATGGCCATAATTATTCTTGGCATACGAGCGAGCCAGACAATGGCATCGATATGGGCAGACCACGTCGGTTTTTCAGGAATACCTATTATGTGGTGAGAGATAACTTTAAGCACCGTTAGAGGCTCGATAGACACTGTTCCGGTTGCCGCAGAGAACACCGCAGCGCAAACCATTACAGTGAACGTGACCAGTGCGTAAAATAAGGCGCGGCTGTCAGCGTGGGAACCAGAGAAAATGGCGCCGTCCGTATGATGTGATGCCGCCTTTGCATGCTTTCCGTTCCACCTGTGCCAGTAGCCCTTCACTTCAGAAAACATACGACCAGCTCCTCATTCATCCTATCTCGGTCATTGTTGATATAAATGACATTAACAGTGGTGAGAATGATAATCAATATCAATTAAATTGTTATAACATAACAATTTAATTATAGAGAAAAGCACACAAGTAATATTGGGGTGAAGGTCTCTTGTTTATCTTAGTTATTGTTTTAAAAGTGAGATTTTTTGATGGGAGAAATGTTAGTAAATGAAGAGTGATGAGCCTGAAAAATACTGTTCTTTCGAACGTGTATTACATTGGGTTTTATCCATAGCTAGCCGACCTGCTTTGGTTTGCCCAAGCGTCTGTGAATCATACTGATGATCGCGAAGCTAATGATGATCAGTAAACTGACCCAGAGCGTCATTCTGGGTGACTGCCCTGCCAGCAGACCAGCAAGATAACTGCCAACCGAGACCGCGCCTATTTTCATTGCGGCAATCCACATGAAGACTTGCGATGCACTTTGTGAAGGTGCGTATTCGGTTCTTGCTGCGAGCGTAGATGCAAAGAAAAAGGCATTGGCGATGCCGCAAATCAGATAAGCACCAAGCCCGAGTGAATAGGACGTTGCAGTGGCGATAAGTAAGATCCCGAAAGCAACACCTAGCGCGGAAATGGTCATTTGAGGGTCGGCTTCTTTTTGATTCGGCCACCGGATTAAAAACATAGAACCAAGCAAGTTTCCGATGCCATACCCACTGACGAGTGTTGCGGCACTGGCGGGTTCCTGCTGCCAGTCTGATACCAGAAAAATAGCGCAGATTGGCAATGCCGCCAGAGAGAAAGAAGTGATCATCGTCAGATAGAGTGTGCGGCTTAACGGACCGTTTTGAAGAATCTGTTTTGCGACCACGGCGACAGTGGGTACCGCTTGTTCACCACTGACTTTGTTTTCATGTTTGGGAAGCTTCATCACCAAAAAAGCAGTAACCAAAGGCATGACGGCAATGGCAGCAACGGCGACCTGAGCGTTGATGGTTTTGGCAACAAAAGCCACTAACAGGGGACCGATAGTGGTGCCTATGGCATAGCAAGCGACATCCCATCCCTGCGCTTTTCTTCTTATGTGCTGCTGATTTTTGAAAGCGAGGTTGAGTTGCCCGCTGATGCCTCCCATCAGAAAGGGGGCAGAACCGCCACATACGATCAAAATGACAACCAGTGCTGGGTAAGGAAGAGCAGGAAAAGATAGGGCTGCCAGAACCAAAAACAGGCTATAGCAACAGGCAGCAAAAGCAATTAGCGTGCGAGAGTCTTTAGCCGTATCCAGACAGCGCCCCCAAATGGGACCTAACAAATGCGGAGCGGTAAGGCAGGCAGCAAGTATCCCTATCTGATGCCCATTAATCCCATTTTCAGCCGCCAGAATCAACACTCCGACTGTGGCGGCGCCTGTTGCTGTTCTCCCAAAAATGGCAAGAATAGCGAACAGAATCAGCAGAGCAGAAGTGTTTTCAGGCTCGTGATGCATTTTACTTATACCGTCCATACTTATGCTCCACTATTCGTTTGTTCTAGCTCAGTTCCAATTCAGAAATGAGGTTGCGAAGAAGAGCACGTGAATCGGGGTTAAGACCAGTAAGCGGAGCAGGTAAACAAGGCGCTTCGGCATACCCCAGTATTTCTGCTGCGGTTGCCATGACCCGCATTCCTCCCAGATTTTGGGTAAACAGATCCCACAGAGGTTCAAACTCTTGTGAAAGCGCTTTGGCTTGTGCTGAATTGCACTCTTTCGCGCGGTGGAAGATATGCCTCGCGGTGCGAGGGAACAGACCCGCTAGAACGGAATACCAGATATCACAGCCAGATTGGATCCCAGAAGCGGCAAATGCATCGCCACTAACGCCTATGGACACATCCGCAGGCAAAATACCTTTCAACTGTTGAATGCGCTTTTCCCCAGCTTCTACAAAAGGTGTACCCGGGAATTTGATCGACTGAATCATTTTCAGCTTGGCGATTTCTGAATGCAGCTCGTCGCTGAACGTGAAGTGGGTAGCGACTGGATTGTCATAAACACAAATCGGCACAGAAACCTGTTCGTCAACACGTCGGTACAGCTCATACACTTCTTCTTCGGTCAGTCGTTGATAAGAGAGAGGGGCAAGCAGAAGACCTTTTACACCAAGCTTTTCAGCTTGCTCGGCATTCGCTAACACGTCTCTTAACCTTAATGATCCAATGCCTGCCAGAACAGGTACATCTCCGGTATGTTCAACGGCAACGCGGATAACCTGACCTTTTTCTTCGGCGTTTAAGTAGGGGTACAAACCAGTCGAACCGAGGGCGCAGATTGAATCGACCTTGCTGTCTGCCAGACGACCAATGATGTTGGCGTAGGCAGTAGGATCGAGTCGGTCGTGAGTGAGAGGGGTGATTGGGAAAGCACTTAATCCGGTAAACATCTTCGCGTATTCCTTTAGGCGTTAGGGGTGGAAATATTTGGCTGAATGCATCGCTCTGCAAAGACAAGATCAAGATGGTATCATTGTCATAGTGCTAAATATTTATTGTCATAGTTCGATTTGTATATTGTCATAGGACAAAGATGAAGATCAAGATAAAAGGACAAACTGGCCAAGAAATTTTTGAGTCGGTCAGGTCGCTTATTGCCTCTGGAGAGCTGGAAGAGGGGGGCGCTTTACCCCCAGTAAGGGAGCTCGCGCAAGAAGTTGGTGTGAACAGAAATACGGTTGCCAGCGTGTATCAACGCTTGGTAAAAGCGGGCTTGGCGGAAACAAAAGGTCGGCTAGGGACCAGAGTCAAAGCCCGACAAACAGCAGGTCAGCACGACGGAATAACAGAAACTCAACTGGTGGATCTTGCGGACGGTAACTTAAAGCGAGAGTGGCTTCCCGATCTCAACCAGATTGCTCAGCAAAGTGATTTTAAGCAGTTTGTTTATGGCGAATCGTCTATTTTGCCGGAAGTAGAAGACTATGGTCGTGAGTGGTTCAAGGCAGATTGCCCCGAGGAAATGGGGCTCACAATCACGGGTGGAGCCGTTGATTCATTGGAACGCTTGCTGGCTACGCACCTACTGCCCGGCGATAAAATTGCGGTAGAAGATCCTTGTTATCTCGGCTCTGCCAATGCGATAAAACTGGCTGGAATGATCTCTGTAGGGGTCAGTATGGATAGCGAAGGTATGCTGCCAGAAGAACTGGACGCTCAGCTTAAAAAAGGAGCGCGGGCGGTACTATTCACACCACGAGCTCAAAACCCGACGGGGTGCTGTTACAGCAAAGCGCGAGCCAAAGAAATTCGCGATGTGCTTGCCCGTTACCCGAATGTTCCGGTGCTGGTGGACGATCACTACGCTCTGCTTTCTACCAGTGAGTACCAGAATCTGATCGCAGATAATACGCAGCATTGGGCGGTGTACCGCTCGGTTTCTAAAGGGTTGGGACCGGATCTCCGTTTAGCATTTGTGGCTGCGGATCCGGTTACGACAAGCCGGCTTCAAAGCCGCCTGATACCGGGGATGACATGGGTTAGCCGCGTTCTACAGGCTATGGTTTTCACTGCTTTACAGTCTGAAACTGTTCAAAAGCAGCTTACCGATACCAGTGAGAAATGTCGCCAGAGTCGCCTGTGGCTGATTCACGCTCTTGCAAAAAATGGGTTGTCAGTTTCTGAGGATATTGAAGGCGTCAACGTGTGGGTGCCTGTTAATGGGGATTCACAGGGAGCCGCTTACGAGCTTTCTAAGATGGGCTGGCTAGTCAGACCCGGCAGCCTGTACGATATTGATGGTCAGTCTAAGGGGCTGCGCATTACCACAGTTAAGTTGGATGAGGAACAAGCCCAACGGCTGGCTGAGGACATTGTTTCGGTTTGCCTGTAAAACGTATTGCCACAATCATGAATACGAAAGAGCCTGATTTGTACAAATCAGGCTCTTTCACCCCTTTCAATCTTAGGGTCTGTTGACCTTTCGCGGTTAAATTTTGTTCGAGTTCTATGCGTTTTAATCGCGGCGCAAGGTCTTTAGCTTAGTCATTCTAAGCAAATACCTTGCAACAAAGAGTAAAGCGCATAGAACCGAACCCTTTGGGCAGCATTTGTGGCTCCTTTCTACTGTGTTACCGCTTATTGATGTAGAGCGACTACACCGAATAAGCGCTGCCTTGTATAAAGAACCCACAAATAGCTGCAAAAATCAGCTCGAAAGGTCAACAGACCCTAGTTAGCCAGTCTGGTTATTCAGCTAATTTCTCATTACTTGAATATTGGAATAATGTCGTTTTGCATTATATGTATATCGTCATATCGATTGGCGTAGTTAGTGGCAGTTTTAACAACCACTAAGTCCAGTTCTTTGACTATACCAACCATCTGACCGCCGTGCCCTATGCCATAAATGGCTTTGTAGGTTTTGCCATCCACAAAGTGTTCGTCCAGCCACCAGTAGTAGCCATAAGCCCTGCTGTCTGCGTTTATTTTTAAATGGTTGTGAGTGGAGTCTTTAATCCATTCTTTCGAAACAAGCTGCTCACCTTGCCATTTACCATCGTCATTGACCAATATGCCAAGTTTTAACATATCCCGTGGGCGCAGGTAGCCACCGCCAGCGGCATTGCTTACGTATCCCATTTGTCCCGAGATATAACCGTTTATGAAGCACAGCTTGGATAACGCGGAATCGGAAATGGCTTCAGTCAGGAATTCTTTGTCGTATTGCCGAGCGATGATTTCTCCTACTACCGTCACGTTACCGCCGTTGTAGTTAAATTTGGTCCCCGGTTTTTCGGAAAGAGGGTGGCTCAGGATAAATTCGAGCGGATCATAGCTCGCCATTTCTTTTGAACGTGGATTGTTTGGGTTAGTGTAGGGAATGCTCCATTCGTCCCATTGAAGACCGGAACCCATCATAAGCATGTGCTTAAGGGTGATAGCGGCTTTGTCACCCTGAAGGTATTCAGAATACTTGGGAAGAAAACTAGCGATAGGCTGATCTATGCTTTTCAGTTTCTTTTCTTCAATGGCAACACCCGTGGCAAGGGAGGTCAGACTTTTGGTTATCGACTGAATTGAATGGGGGTAGTCGCGCTTCCAACCGTTCCGGTATTTTTCAATCAGCAGTTTGCCGTCTTTCATTACCAATAAGCTGGTGGTGTGCTGATATAACGGCGCGTTGTCATCAAACTTCTTGTAAAGTGCCGAGAGCTTTTCGCGGTCATAAACTGGGTTCTCATCTTTCTCTAGCCAGTCATCGTTACATTCCTGCTTTGAGTTGAGAGGTTGAATCCACGGTGTCTGGTAGAGCTTCTCGACCAACTTTTCGCCTGTGGCGTCTTTAACCCGATAAAGATCCAATTCGTTGCCCCAATAAGTGATCGATGCGAGTCTGTATTCCCCATTTGCCCCTTTCTTAAACTGCCCTCTGGTGCCAGTGTTTTCGAGTTGAGAATGGAATTCGCCATTCTGCGAAATAGCGATGGGCTCATTTCCCCAAGCGGTAAGCAGGTAGTGTTTCTCTTTGTCGCGATAAAATTTTATATGAGGTAATCCATCGAATTTGGAGGTATACAATCCCAAAAACTGGTCGGTGTCATTCGATTCCTGAGCGTTGGCAGCCAAGGGCAAAGCTGCGGTCAGGATCGCGGTAAGGGTACAATTCAGGCATGTCAAAGACGAAGGTATTCGCATCATAATATCCCCACAAAAGTCAGTATTTTTTAAGATATAGAAAACGGGTTTTCTATTGAACTTTGAATGCTCAAAATGCGATGTAGAAAATAAAATTGCTATAAATCAGTGAAATAGAGTTTAACTGAGGATGTTTAACGCGAGCTCGACAGGGCATTAACAATCGTTAATGCATAAAGATGAAAGTTGGCTAACATGCCGCTAGCCAACCAAAGTTAGAAGATATTAAGCGCCTGTACAGGTGTCTGCACCCTGATCCAGCCAAGCACCGAATTTGCCTGTGTCTGCTGGTTCTTCCTTAGTCCAGTGTCTTGCTTTCCAAATTCGGTCTTTCCAGCTCACTAATTCGCCCGACTGGTAAGCTTTTCCACTTTGCCAAGTTTGTGCACATCCGTCGCCCGGGTTAGTCGGACCAGAAGAATCCGTCACTGTCGCTTTAATCACGGCGGTGTGAACAGTAGTGCCCGTTCTGTCGGTTGTGAAATCCAACTTCACTTCTGCTGTACCTGCGGCAGTTGCACCAAAGGTAGCCTGAATAGAACATGCACGACCCGCAAGCAGGGTTTCTGTCGTACATCTGTCGATGGTCATAGCAGGAGTTTCAGCAACGCCAGCGCCAGTCAGAGTGGCAGACGTAATGTTGATGTCTGCTGTGCCCGTATTACGGATTGTGAAGAAATGCTTCTTAGTCTGACCAAGTTCAAAGCCTTCAACCTGAAGTGATTTCTTGTAGCTGAAAGCAACCTGATCATCCGGGTTGGTAAGTACACCGTTGATCCAGTCGTGGTAATGAGTTACGTCGCTGTATACGCCGTATTTACCCGGACGCGCACAACCGCGACCCCAGCTAACAACCCCAAGCTGGCTCACTTGACCGCCCTGATTTACAACGATAGGACCACCACTGTCACCAGAACAGGAATCCTTGCCACCTTCCAGATAGCCAGCACAGAACGCCGATTTGCCAATATAACCATTCTGGTATGGTCCACCCGCTGCGTTACAGGTTTCTTTAGACACCAGAGGCACATCCACTTCCTGAAGTACTGTTGGAGGTGGTCCTTTCTCTGCCGTGCGTCCAAGACCCGCTACCGTCAGAAGATCGCCAACGCGAACGTACTGGCTTAAGTTGTTCTGACCCAGATTGACCGCCGAGAAGCCTTGCGGAATGGTTTTAAGTTCGATGATAGCGATGTCGTTTAGACCGTATTCTGCAACATAATCAGGATGCATAAATACGCGTTTTACATCGAAGCGCGTTCCTTCTTTATTTTCAAATTTGTATCCGCCAAGCTTCACATCAAAAAATGCGGTGTGCTTATTGCGAAGACAGTGCGCAGCCGTCAATACAAAGCCGTCGCCAATGTAGCTACCGCCACAAAATGAGCGTTCGCTGGAAGACGGAACGATCTGAGCGTAAAACGGCCAGTCGGCTGTGTTGGCGTCTGAACCGCCGACAATTCTTGGTGAAATGGTGTCTGAAGCACTTGCAGTAGCAGGCAAGATCAAGCTGGTAGCCACTGCCAGCATGCTTAGTTTCATCTGTGATTTCATGCTTTATCCTTTTTGTTAGTCGTACCCAATTTCTCGTTGTAATTTGGGCATATGCCTCAGTGGGCATAAAGCATGTTAGTCGTCCGAATTTTGCTCAACAAATGGATTTCGAAAATAAAACCAAGTTAATAAATGATTATGTACTGAGTATCAAAACACGGGTTGAAACAAAGTCGTGATCGGACATTTTAGGGTGACTTTTATCTGAAATTATTGATAGATAACGCATTGAAATATAATAAGAATAACGTTCTTTAAATCTCTGTCGTCCACACAGTGAAAACTGATGTTTTATGCAGAGAAAAAGAAAACTTACTCCCGGTTTTGAGGAAGAGAATGAACAATTTTCGATCAGGGAATCGGTTTCAGGTTGAGGGATTGTTTAAAATAACTTTTGAATTGTGAGTTACATAAGTACTATTTTTATCATTAGTGTGCCCAAGGAGAGGGAGTAAAAGTGACCAAATCATCGTCTGCAACCATCTCTGACGTCGCTCGAAAAGCAAACCTGTCGAAGTCTGCTGTCTCTCGTTATCTTAATGGAAACCTGAATCTCGCCCCCGAAACGGCAGAACGTGTCAACGAGGCGGTGAAAGCGCTTAATTACAAACCGAGCCGATTGGCCCGGAGGCTGAGTGCAGGTGTCAGTGAAACCATCGGGTTGGCGGTACCGGACCTTTCAAACCCCTTCTTTTCAGAATTAGCGGATTCCGCAGAAGCGACCGCGTCTCTTCACGGTTACGAGCTGACGATATGCATTACCCGAAGCGAACCTGATCGCGAAGGGTTGTACATCGGCTGGCTGGATACCCGCAATATTGATGGTTTGCTATTTATCACCAACCGACCTGATGACGGCAGTCTGAACACGCTTATTGGTGAACGGACAAATGTGGTCTTGCTGGACGAAGATGTGCCGGGAACAGGTGTCATCAAGATCTTTTCCGATAACGTTAAAGGCGGTTTCCTGGCTACGCAGAAACTGATTGAACTGGGGCATACCGACATTGCTTATGTAGGTGGTCCCGAAACTCTAATGAGCGTGCAGGAACGCTTTGAAGGCTACCAGAGTGCAATGGTTGAAGCGGGGTTAGCCTGTCATTCCTCCCGCATTTTTTATGGTGAATATTCACGCTCTTACGGGAATCAGGTAGCAGATTGGATCGCAGCGTTAGAAAAGCGACCGACCGCGATTTTCTGCGGCAGTGACTATATTGCCATAGGGGTGATTGAAAGCCTGAAAAAATATGGTATTCAGGTGCCTGACGACATCTCCATCATCGGATTCGATGACGTGAATTTCGCGGGACTGCTCACCCCATCGCTCAGCTCCATCCGGCAATCTGCACAGGTATTGGGGAGACTGGGCGTGGAAGCCCTACTTGGCATTTTAAAGCAGACTGATCTGGAAGCGTCTTCCTCACCGACCAAACTGCGCCGTATACCTGTTGAGTTAGTGATACGGGATTCGATCAAATCACTCTCATAGATTGTTGGTAGCTGAAACAAAAAGGTTGGCTGAACACCCCATTCAATCGGAGTACTAGCCAACCATAGTTAAGACCCCTAAAAGGGAGCCTGACACAAGAATTCATCACGCGTTCTCACCAGAGGATCTGGTCGTGATTGTGCCAAGACTTGTCTGAATTAGTCGAACGTAAACGGAGTGTTTGGACTCGTCACAACGCCGTTAATCCAGTCGTAGTGATGAGGAACGTCGGCATACACGCCATATTTTCCTGGGAGAGCACAACCTTCACCCCAACTTACGATTCCAAGCTGAGTGACTAGCCCACCCTGATTAACCACGATTGGACCACCACTGTCATAGGCACAGGAATCTTTACCACCTTCTTTCAATCCTGCGCAGAACGCCGATACGCCAATGTAGTCCTGAGCGTAAGAACCTCCCGCTTCGTGACAGGTTTCAGCTGAAACTAAAGGTACACTTACTTCCTGAAGTACGTCTGGTCGCCCACCATGCTGAGCAGTGAAGCCAAGACCAGCGACGGTGAGGAGATCTCCAGCACGGGCATACTGGGCAAGGCTATGCTGACCAAGATCTACAGCCGGAAAGCCTTGAGGAATGGTATTAAGCTCTATTACCGCAACATCGTGTTTCACGGTTGTAGAGTTGTAACTTGGATGCCTAATTATCCGTTTTATATCAAAGCGAGTTCCGTCTTTGCTATTAAACTTATAGCCACCCAGCTTTACATCGAGTGTTGCACTGGACCGGTTAGCGACACAGTGTGCAGCGGTCAATACAAAACCATTGCCAATGTAGCTACCGCCACAGAAAGGTTCATCAGTGGAAGAAGGAATAAGTTGAGCAAAAAAGCGCCAGCTTGCAGGGTTGGCATCCATTCCTCCAATGATTCTTGGCGATACGTTGTCTGAAGCATTAACTGTAGTGGGCAACATTAAGCTGGCAGCCACAGCCAGAATGCTTAGTTTCATCTGTGATTTCATGCTTTTATCCTTTTCTATTTTTGTCAGTAATATCCAAATTTACTTACGTATATGCCTCTGTAGGCATAAAGCATGTTAATCGCTTAAAAATTGCTCAACAATTAAATTTCTATAATTGAATGTAATTTATAAAATATACACCCAGAACATCAAACCATGAGCTGAAACAAAGTGCCACCAGGACAATTTAGAGTGATTTTTATCTGAAACCTCAGCCAGAGCGTGAGGATATCGAAGTAGCAAAGTCGTGTTTTCCTATTCGCTTATTGGTTTCCATCTTTTGAGAATTACGTGTGGATGAGGAACACTGCTTTTTCCTAACGAATTCAACTGGCTTGTTGTGAAAGCCTGCGATCTCTCCATTTTTCTGTGATTAAAAAGTGACCGTTATTGTTGACATTATCAATTTTACTGGTTAATAATCGATCAGGTAAACCGGTTTACAAAACAAAAATGGACTTCAGAAAAGGACGAAGACAATGTTTAGGGAAACATGGAAATTACTCACTTCATTCACGGGAGTAGCCGCTTTGATTGTGGCTATGTCTTTTCAACCAGCACTAGCGAAAGAGAAGCTGAGATTCGCGTTGGTTCAGATCAATCAGCAGGCTTTATTCTTCAACCAGATCAACGAAGGAGCGCAGAGAGCGGCAGACAAAGCTGGTGTTGAGCTTCTGATCTATAACGCTAACGACAAACCTTCTGCTCAGAACGATGCTATCGACGCCTACATCCAGGACAAGGTGGATGCGATTCTGGTGCTTCCCATTGACGTAAACGGTATTCGGCCTGCCATTGTTTCTGCCAAGGAAGCGGGCATTCCGGTTGTGACCATTGATGGAATCGTTGAAGGAGTCAACGACGTTCAGGTGGGGGTTGATAACCTGCTTGCCGGTAAACAGATTGGCGAGTTTATGACTCAGTACATCAATGAAAAAAGCCTGAATAACCCGAGTGTGGGCGTAGTTGGGGCGCTGAATTCCTATATCCAGAACGTGCGCTTGGACGGATTTAAAAACGGGCTTTCCAAAGGAAAAATTGTCGACACGGTGGACGGTCGAAATGTTCAGGATGTTGCCCAGACTGCGGCTGAAAACTTACTGATTGCGAATCCGGGAATGAATCTGGTGTACGCCACAGGTGAACCAGCACTGATTGGTGCACTGGCCGCGACGATTTCACAAAACGCCAAAGACAGAATGCGTGTATTCGGGTGGGATCTGACCGCGCAGGCAGTAAAAGGTATCGATGAGGGCTGGGTAGTCGGTGTGATTCAGCAAAACACCTTCGGTATGGGTGAAGCGGGCGTTAACGCTGCGGTTGATCTGGTTAAAGGTAACGCCGTGGATAAGCAGATTGATGTTCCCGTTACCATTGTGACTAAAGCCAACGTGGACGATTTCCGGTTCATGTTCAAGTAGCGCACACAGCAAGCAGTAAAAGGAGATCATTTGATGAATACGGATGTGCATCTGGATCGAATCAAGATGACCGGAATCAGCAAAACCTACGGGGCGATTCAGTCACTACGCAATGTCGATTTAACACTCAAAGCGGGTGAAGTGCTGGGCTTGGTGGGAGATAACGGGGCAGGTAAATCGACGTTAACCAAAATTCTGTCTGGGGCGGTGTCACCAACCAGTGGCACCATCACCCTAGAAGGAAAACCTGTGGTGTTTGAATCGCCAGCTGATGCCAGAGCAGAGCACATCGAGATGGTGTATCAGGATCTCGCGCTGTGTGACACGGTCGACGTCGCCGGAAACCTGTTTATGGGAAGAGAGCCGCTTAAATCGGTGTGCGGTCTCAAGCTGATGGATAAGGCGGTCATGCATCATGAAGCGTCTGAAATGCTCAAAGGGCTGGGGGTGAAAATCCCCAATACCCGTACTCAGGTGCAACATCTGTCTGGCGGGCAGCGTCAGGCAATTGCGATTGCCCGCGCGGTGGGGTTCAACCCTAAGGTACTCATCATGGATGAACCTACCGCTGCGTTGGCGGTTGCTGAAGTAGAAGCCGTTCTGGAACTGATCAAAAAAGTGAGCGAGCTTGGTGTGAGCGTCATCCTGATCACTCACCGATTGCAGGATCTCTTTCTGGTCTGCGACCGGATTATGGTGATGGCTGAAGGACAGAACGTCGCCGAGAAAAAAATCGATGAGACGGATCTCGCTGATGTGGTGGACCTGATTGTGGGGCAGAAATTTACGGCGCAATCCGCGCAGGGACTGCCTTCTGCCAAAGGCTCCTCATCAACTCGTGGCGAGCAACTCAACTCAGGAGGCGCATAATGGAGAGCCTTTCGATGACGGATAACTCAAGGGAACTGAACCACTCATTTTTCCGAAGACTGATGTTGGAACACGCAGGAGTGGTAAGCATCGCAGCGTTTTTCCTGTTGTGCGTGGTGGTGTTCTCGCTGAGTACTGATCACTTTATGACTTCCGGAAACCTGCTGAATGTTTTAAGGCAGAACGCACCGCTTCTGATTGTGGCGTCCATCATGACGTTGGTGATCACCACAGGAGGTATTGACCTCTCGGTGGGGTCAACTCTGGCACTGACTGGCGCATTGTCAGCAGTTGCGCTCAGCCACTGGGAAGTGCACTGGGCTGTGGTGGTGGTAGCTGCTCTGGCTCTGGGGGCTCTTATTGGAGCGATCAACGGCTACTTTATCGCGTATGAGGGGATTCCTGCTTTCATCGTGACTCTGGCTTCACTCACCATCATTCGGGGGATCGGGCTTCTGATTACTCAGGGGTATTCCATTCCAATCCCAGATGACTCGCCTTTTGCGCATATTGGTCGTGCCTGGCTGTTTGATGTGCCATTGCCGGGCATCATCGCCTTTGCCGTGGTGGGTTGTGCTTACCTTACTCTGAATAATATGAGATACGGCCGTTACGTGACGGGCATTGGTTCAAACGCGGAAGGCGTAAGACGGGCAGGCGTGAATACCAAATCCATCATCTCCAGTGTCTATGTTCTTAGTGGGATGGCGGCGGCTTTGGCTGGAGTGATCATCACGGCAAGGCTGGGCAGTGGTTCATCCAATCAGGGAGTGGGTTTCGAGCTGGAAGTGATTGCGGCTGTGGTGATTGGCAGTACCAACCTGTTTGGCGGGCGCGGAACCATAGTAGGGACAGTGCTTGGTGCATTGACCGTTGGGGTCATCAATAACGGTTTGATTCTGGCGCACGTTTCACCTTTCTACACCCAGATTGTTACCGGTGTGATTATCCTGATCGCCATCTGGCTGAACACCCGAATCTTCAATCCATCATCCAGCTCAAAGGGGTAAGTCAGGTATGAAAAAAGGTACGATATTTACTCACCCTGATCCTCTGCCTCTTGGCGTGAACTCGGGCTGCGTCATGACGGTACTGGGTCCCATGCCAGTAGAGCAGATGGGCGTAACTCTGATGCACGAGCACATTCTGGTGGATGCATCAGGGAAATGGGTGCCCCCATGTTGCTGCTCTGACCGGCATTTTGCTGAGCGTGAAGTGAGCGTAGATATGCTGAGCGATCTACGTCGAAACCCGCTTATCAACAAGGATAACTGCCAGTTGTTCGACGAGACGTTAGCCATTGAAGAGCTGATGTTTTATGTCGAGCTGGGGGGCGAAACTGTGGTTGACCCCACCAATATCGGAATTGGTCGGGATCCACTTGCGTTGCAGAGAATATCGCGCCGCACCGGGCTGAATATTGTAATGGGAACGGGGTTCTATCTGGAGCCCTCACACCCGGAATACGTGGCGTCCAGCTCTGTGGAAGATCTCACCGCTAAGCTGGTGTTTGATGTGGGCGGCAGCGAGGAAAAACCTTCGGTCATGGCTGGATTCATTGGTGAGATTGGCGTATCCAGCCAGTTTACTGCCAATGAAGAAAAAAGCCTTCGGGCTGCGGGAAGAGCCAGTGCGATCACTCAGGTGCCTATTCAGGTGCACCTGCCGGGCTGGGAGCGTTTGGGGCACCAAGTGCTGGATGTACTGGAGTCGGAAGGAGCAGACCTGAAACATGTAGTGCTGTGCCACATGAATCCGTCTTATGACGACGAGATCTACCAGCACGAACTGGCAGACAGAGGGGCATTTCTCGAATACGACATGATCGGTATGGATTACTACTACGCCGAGGAGGATGCGCAGTCGCCCAGTGATCAGGACAACGCCAAAGCCATTCTCAAGCTGATTGAATCGGGTTATGAGCGGCAAATTCTTCTGTCTCAGGACGTGTTTCTAAAGTCGATGCTTAAAAAATATGGCGGCAACGGGTACGGCTATATTCTCAAGCATTTTGTGCCTCAGCTTCGCAGGCTGGGCGTATCGGGTGAGCAATTGGAAACGCTGATGATCACCAATCCTACCCGTGTATTTTCAAATATTGATTAGACACCAATATAGCAGTGCCTGATCTAGCGGTGCCCGGAAGGCTAGGGTCACCAATAACAAGGATGAAAAACCATGACAAAGAAAAATGTTTTACTGGTCGGTGAATCTTGGACGACCAATGAAAGCCATACAAAGGGGTTTGATCTGTTCGCGACCGCGACATTCAAAACCGGAGCAACGGATTTTCTGCAACAACTGGAAGACAGTAACTACCAGATCACCTACATGACAAACCATGAAGCGCAGGAAGGGTTTCCAACTGAGCTGGAAGAGCTGAATATTTACGACATCGTCGTACTGTCTGACATTGGCACCAATACTTTGTTGTTGCACCCAGACACCTGGGCAAAAAGCGCCAGAACCCCTAACCGACTCAAGCTGATTAAAGAGTATGTGCTGGGAGGTGGTGCACTGATGATGATCGGTGGTTACCTGAGTTTTCAGGGCATTAATGGCGCTGCCCGATACCACGGAACACCAGTAGAAGATGTGCTGCCAGTGACCTGTTTGCAGCGAGATGATCGAGTGGAAGTGCCAGAAGGGTTCGTTGCCGAACTCGTCGCAGATCACCCTGTTTTAAGTGGCGTTAAGGACGAAGAGTGGCCCTATCTGCTCGGGTACAATCAGGTAGAAGCCAAAGAGGGGGCAACGGTACTGGCTGTAGTACCGGAATCGCAGCATCCGTTACTGGCGTGTCAGGAATTTGGTCGTGGGCGTGCATTAGTCTGGACGAGCGATATGGCTGTGCATTGGGTGCCTGAGCCTTTCATTGCGTGGTCGGGTTATAAACGCATCTGGACGAACTGTTTCGACTGGCTGACAGAAATACCTGCCACCGCTTAAGACACGAAAAAGGTAAAGTTTATGGACGCGGTATCCCTGACACAACGGCTGATCAACATTCAGACACTTAACCCGCCTGGTGATGAGCAAGAATGTTCGCGTTACCTCACGTCACTTCTGGAACTGGAAGGCTTTCAGGTTCGCACTCATTGTTTTGGTGAAGGGCGGGTAAACCTGATAGCGGAAATGTCGGGAGCAGAATGCGGGGAGCCGCTTGGCTTTACTGGTCATATGGATACCGTGCCGCTGGGCAATGCTGACTGGGGCAAATCACCATTTGGTGGTGAAATCGAAAAAGGGCGCCTGTATGGTCGGGGCTCCAGTGATATGAAGTCCGGCATTGCAGCGTTTATATCGGCATGCATCAAAAACAAGGCGGCGATCAAAGAAGGTAAAGGAGTCGTTCTCATTTTGACAGGCGGAGAAGAAACGGGCTGTGACGGAGCAAAAGCCATGGTCGCCGATAACGTTGATTTCCCCGAAGTTGGTGCGTTGATTGTCGGCGAACCCACCAGTAATTACCCCGTAATTGGACACAAAGGTGCGCTGTGGCTGAAAGCGTCGTTTAAGGGAGTCACTGCCCACAGCGCCATGCCAGAGCAGGGACACAATGCGATTTATGATGCGTCGGAAGCGGTGTTTTCTCTGAAGCATTTATCGATTGGAGAAAGCCATTCTCTGATGGGGAGTACCACTTTGAACATTGGCACTATTCAAGGGGGAATCAACATCAACTCCGTGCCCGATCATTGTGATTTTCATATCGACATCCGTACCGTAGAAGGCATGAATCATTCCTGCGTCAGTCAGAAAATTCAGCAGCTAATTGGTGGTCAGGGGCACTTAGAAACGGTCATGGATTTGCCGCCTATGCTGTCAGACGCCAGTCATCCATGGATAAACTTGTGCTATCAAGTGTGTCAGGTAGATTCGTCCAAAGAACTGAAACCGACGATCATGCCTTACTTCACCGATGCAGCCATTCTTAAGCCGCGGTTGAACAATATACCGACAGTCTTGTTGGGACCGGGAAGCCCAGAGATGGCGCATCAGACTGACGAATACTGTTATGTTGAGAATATTGTTCGGGCTGTTGATATCTATGGAGAGCTGATCTCTTCGTGGCAGTTAAACACCTAAAAGTCTTGAGTTAGTGTCTCCAGTCAATATCACCGAATGGTTCAAACACGAACTGGTGGGGCTGACAGAACTCGCTAGGTTTTCCTTCAAAATGGCATTCCTCTGTGTGGAAGGCTTCAACTTGCTCTACATCACCGCACGCCATCCCAACGGACAGGTTACTTAGCGCCTGTACTTCTCCCGGTTCCAGCTTATCCTTCCCCAACGAGATACCACAATTGAAAGTGCCA
Source organism: Vibrio nigripulchritudo (assembly GCF_027924785.1). Classification (NCBI taxonomy): domain Bacteria; kingdom Pseudomonadati; phylum Pseudomonadota; class Gammaproteobacteria; order Vibrionales; family Vibrionaceae; genus Vibrio; species Vibrio nigripulchritudo. The sequence continues at coordinate 340,078 of NZ_AP027050.1, forward strand.
TACTGATTGTGCACTTTAATGTTCATTTTTAAATCGGTTAGCTTGGTATCGGTGGCATTTTTAGCAACGTAAATGCAGCGACAGCCTGTAGGGGTAGTCGTGAAAGACTTGGGGTAAATGCCCACTGTCTGATTCATTACCGATGAGAAGATGTCCGTTTTCTTAGTCGATCGGGTTGCGGATTCATCGGTTAAGCAACCTGATATTGCTGGCGTTAACATCAGCAGTAGGGTCCTGTTCATGATTGCACCTTATCTGATCAATCTTCTTGTTGTTTGAAAATAGACATTTAAATAGCAAAGAATATGCCTTTTGCGAATTCAGCTCTTGTCAAATCTTGATGGATTAATGCGAAAACCCCTCAAGTTCTTAATCTTGATACAAATACTTGTTTCAACAGGAAAATCAGTTGAGCTCATCACCAAAAATTAAATTCAAGCTGAACCTGTACTAAGCACAGCGTGGGCAATTATTTGCCCTATATACCCAAGTGACCTCAAGATGCAGGATTCAGAGCCTCATATTCTGTTTCAGTTCAAGAAAAAGAACGCAGCGGAATGACGAGTCCTTTCCAAGTTCTTTGACGATGAAATGGGACAGAATATGGGCTCCCAAGGGCGAGTTTAACTGGCTTCCATACTGCGTTACCGATTATTGATTTAGAGCCACTAGATCTTCAAATCGGTGTCTTGTCTGTAAGCCAGTTAATTCTTGCTGAACCTAGCATCTTGAGGTTACTTGGGTATAAGCAACATTTTGCTTGAAGCCATATCTCCTATTGATGACGTTTTAAATACCGTTCTCTGAACTTTGCAGTAGCACACCTTTCTCACCGATGAACTGATGTATAACATTGTATTTCCATACCTTTAGAGACGCGCATGACCCGCTTACTGATTGTTGAAGACATTCCCGCATATCGACAGTTTTTATCTCAGCTTTCGGATTCTGAGCAGATCAGCCATTGCGACAGTGCCAGTTGTCTGGCGGAGGCTTTCGAGCTGGTTAAGCAGTATCAATACGATTTAGCTTTGGTTGATCTCGGCTTGCCCGACGGTAATGGACGGGAACTGATCGCTCACTTAAGAACGCAATCCTCAAAAACGGAAATCATGGTGCTGACCATCTTTGGCGACGAAGACAATGTGCTCAAAGCCATCGAAGCGGGGGCTCGTGGTTACTTGCTGAAAGACACCCCATTCGAACAGATAGAGCAGGCGATCGCTAACCAACTTGCCGGAGGCGCGCCCATGAGTGCTGCCGTGGCTGCCCATGTGTTGAACCAAATTCAGGGCGGGCAAAAAGAACCTTTGCCGAATCCATTAACGGGTCGGGAAAACGAAGTACTGACTTTGCTGGCAAAAGGTCTTAAAAGCAGCGAAATCAGTAATATGATGGGTATTTCTCATTACACGGTGAACGATCATATCAAAGCGATTTATCGCAAACTTGAAGTCAACAGCCGCTGTGAAGCGGTGTATGAAGCCAATCAACAGGGGCTGATCAAGTAACCTCAACCCCTGCCTCAACTAGCTTACTTCGCTTCCAGCACCATGATGCGTTCTTCCAATCGTTGAACCTGCTGGTGCAGTTGCTTGGTGGTTTCCAGCAGCAACGGAATCAGCCCTTCATAGTCGACACTCTTCATGCCTTCGGCGTCTTCATCCACTAGTGATGGGATAACCGCTTCTACCTGTTGGGCAATCAGTCCGTATTCCGTGGTGTTACTGTGGCTGTCTTTCCACAAAAATGTCACGCCATTCAACTGACTGAGGATTTGCTGTGGTGAAAGGATAGGGTTGATGTTTTTCTTGAGCCTTTCATCAGACGTTCGACGAAAGTTACGTGCTTTGATGGCTCCGGTTTCCCCATCGACGTGAATATCGGGGGTATCCTTGGGGGTGATGACTTTAATTGAACCGGTTTCGTTGTCGATGCGTTCTGTTACCGCTGCCACACTGCCCACACTGATTTCTTTGCGGCACTCCTGTTCTTCACAGAACACTTTATCGGACACGGTTGATTTGGTGCGAACGCGGTTTGGCGTAATAACCGTGCGGTTGGCGCGGCTAGAAAATTCTGAAGTGATGATTAAGTTGTCGCGCAGAATCTCAACGCCAGTGCCTTTGTTTTCTTCGGCTCGCTGACCAAAACGAAAGTGGTTTGCGATGTTGTCGATGCGGCGGGTGCCCAGTTTGATGTCGGTAGTCATAATTAAGTCCTTTTAGTTTTGAGTTGGCGTAGAAAAGAGCCCGAATGGTAGCGGAGTTCCGGTACTGCTGAGGGTGCCGTTGGCTTCTTCTAAATCGAATGAGAAGGTCGCGCCGTTGATCATCACTTGCAGATTCACGTTAGCGACTTTGTTCACCCCCGATGTCGCGCAGCGAAGGTGCAGTTTGCTGACGGACTTCATGGGAACTCGTGCTTCTGTATCCAGCACCACTTGCTCGGAAGCATAGAGCTTCATCGCCCCCTGATTCACCAGCGATTTCACTACCAGCGGGAACTTGCGATCCCCGTAATGGAGGTTGAACACCAGCTTTTCTGCGTTGCTTCTCGCCTGTACCGTCAACGTAGCCCCCAGCATATTTAACGTTTGATGAGGAATTAGGTTTCGCAGCGAACCATTAAATGGAATTCCGAGTTCTTCTGTGGCTTTACGAACGCGATAATTTGGTGCGATTTGCCCCATCACTTTTCGCAGACTGAAGGTGTGATGGTCGGTCATCATGGATTGCAGACGAGCAAAATACTGGTTTGCTCCGGATTTGTTGGGATGAAGCATATGGGCTTTCTGGCAAGACACCGCAGTGAGCAGGTTTTGTCCCAATTCCAACCCTTCCGATGCAGAAAAACTCAACGTTGCCTGATATTTCGGGCACATTTTGACGCGCTCGCGAGTGACCAGAGGATCGCCTCGCAACCCCCACACCTGCGGCTGCCGTGTGAACATGGCTTTGCTGGCGGACAAACCGGGGTGAACAAACCAGATGGGCGCTTTGCCACTGGCGGTGAGTTGTTGGTTGACCTTGTTGGCTGCACGCATTGCGCCCAGTTCCATGGCGGTATAGAACAGATAAGCATTGAGTTTGATGATGTCGAGCTGGTCGGCTGGCGCAGTCAGCCCGTCGCCCATCCATCCGAGAATGTCATCGATGGGCGTGAGCGCTTCGGCAAACTCGATAATGGTGTCGGCAAAACGGTTTCCGGTTCGGAAGTTAGCAATTTCCTGCAACACCGAACCCGCTTGCTCCATCACGTCTAATACCTGCTCAACACTTTCAAATTTTGAATGCGGGGAAACGGCCGGGAAGTATCCCGTATAGATGATCAACGCATTGGGGCATTGATTTCTGGCTTTCACCAAAAATGGGATCAGGCGGTCGTCGACCAGTCCATCTAGCTTCTGCACCGTCTTTTCAAAATCGGTGGCGGCAGACTTAAACCCCACGTCGTTGGCAATGCCGTTCATCAGCAGCAAGTCGACGGTTTCAGGTTGTTTGATGTCTGTGAGTTGTCTGGTAATGGTCGGGTACGACGCAGGTAAATCACCAAAATAGGTGGGTTGTGGCAAGTTGGTGTCGTAGCTCGGGCGTCGGTGGTGCTCGTTGTCGTTCCCGATAATGGCACCTGAGTGGGCTTTGTAATCGCCAGTGACGGGCTGGTGAAGATCCCGCACGTTTGCGCCACTATTTACGTTTTGTCGAAGCCAACTGACGAGTTGATTCGCATAGGTTAAGTGACGGGGAATACCTTGTCCCCACATCACGGAATCACCAATAACGGCTATTCGCATCATGTCCTCCTTGAATTTAGATAGGTGTTATCTGGCTGGGTTTTGCCTAGCGCAGTTACCAGTGCGGCAACTGCGCTAAGCAATGATGAATAATGTCGGCATCCCGCACGTTTTGCGTCCTTTCTAAAGGGGCGATCAGCTCCGTGGCGGAATCCACTTTTATGCCTTCGTGACCTCGCCCGGCGACCACCACGATTTCATCGGGTTGCTGTGTTTTTAAAGCTTGATAAATGGCGTCCGTCCGGTTTTTGATGACTCGGGCATGTGGCAGGACTTTTTTGAGTGGTGCGAAGATCTGTTCAGGCGGCTCGCTTCGTGAGTTATCGCTGGTGATAAAGGCTTGGTCTGCAAACTGTCTGACACTTTCTGCCATGGGTGCGCGTTTGCTTCTGTCTCGGTCACCCCCGCAACCGAATACCACCACCAGCTTTTTGCCAAAGGTTTGATTCAGTGAATCCAGAGACTTAATCAGCCCGTCTGGGTTGTGGGCAAAATCGACAAATACCTGTCTGTTGCCTTTAGTGGTGATGGATTCTAGCCGACCGGGTGGCAGAGAAAGAGTGGGGATATATTGGCAAGCCTGTGTGAGTGCTTCCTTACCATAAAGACTCTGGACAATGCCGAGTGAAGTCAGCAGGTTTTGAACGTTATGTTCGCCAAAGAACGAGCAATCTCCCTGCCATACATAACCGTTTAGGTTGAGCGATAATGTGTTTCCCTCTAGCCGCCCAAACCATCCGGGAATGGACGTTGAGTCGGCAAATAACCGAGCGTTCAATCCAGCACTCTGGCTTGCATCGACCCATTTGGGGTGCATGGGATCTTGCTGGTTGATCCACACATCAGCGCCAGCTTTACAATGCTTCAGCAGTTTAAGTTTGGCATTGAGGTAGTCTTCGAGGGTGGGGTGGTAGTCCAGATGATCGTGCGTTAAGTTGGTAAAGGCAGCACAATCGAACTCGAAATGTTGGTATTGCCCAATTTCTATCAGGCGACTAAAACACTCCATCAGACAGACATCTACCTGATTCTGTTCGGTGAGATCTTGAATGAATTCGTGAACCCGTTGGCTGGAATTGCAATACCAGGGGACTTCTTCAAACTCCCCATCCAACCCCACCCCTAATGTGCCCCAACTGGCTGCATGAATACCAAGCTTGGAAAGCAATTGCCTTGCTAATTCTACGCTGGTGGTTTTGCCATTAGTTCCAGTAACCGCTGCCCATTTCATTATCGAATCCTTTCGAATCAGTTAACTTGCGTGACTGGATATTTACGTTACGCGGATAAGGGGGATTCACCATCCCCAGTTTTAGGGGGACTTGGTTGCAGAGTGGATAGAAATGGCAGTAGACTGAGTTTTTATAAAATAGTAAACGGTATGCAATCGAGCGAAAGGACATCGCTGAACAGACCTGAAAGTGCATCTCGGGAAGTATTTGTGCGCTTGGCGATCATTGTTTTGCTGCCTGTTGTGGCAATTTACGCACTGGTATCGCTGCTGAGGTATGGTGATCTCGTTTCTCTACCGTCGGTGCAGTCAGGTGTACTGGTTCTTAAAGACAATGAAACCACCAAGCTGATAGATGTCGCTCTACCTCATAATTACAGCCAGCACCTCAATTTTTCTTATGGCGAGTATCGGATCTCGCTTCCCATAGTCGATAAAGAATCAAACGCGACAACGGCTATCTTTTTGCCACCTTTCCGGGACACAGCCGAGTTTTATCTGGGCGAGCAGTTGATCTGGCAGACGGCACCGATTGCTCATTCCCGCGATTCTATGATGCCAAGGTTTCGCTATCGCCCTTCCTATCACGAGCTACCTAATTCGCTATTTGATGGGGATGAACTGTCGCTCACTGTAAAAATCGCGTCCAGTGGTGGGCTGCAAATGCCCAATATTTTTTATGGCACGCCAGCTCAGGTGAAGCCCTACTATCAGTTTCAGTACTGGTCGCAGATTGGGCTGCACATTGTGATGCAGTGGCTGACTCCGCTAATTACATTGTTTTACCTGCTGCTGTGGTGGTTTCGACGCAACAACACTGAATACCTTTTCTTTGCTTTGGGCTTTGCATGCTGGGCAATGAGCAATATGACATTTACGGTGTCGTCGCTGCCTATTTCCCAACAAACTTACTGGATGACGACGGTAACGGTTCAGCCTTTCCTGACTTTGTTTATGATGCTGTTTTTGCATCGCTGGTATCAGCTTAAACGCCCGTCTGTCGAGCTAATCGTAAGCGTGGCGACAATGGCTCTGGCGGCATCGTCTTTCGTTATTTATGAATATGAACCGACCAAACTTTGGTGGCGATTTAACGAAAGCGCTTTGCGTGGTTATGTTGCATTGAGCTCGGTGTATATCGGCTATGTATTGGTGACCCAGGCGTTATTCAATCGCAGCAAAAGTGCCTTGTTACTTGCTACGGCAGGAATGATTGGTGTGGTATCTGGGATATTAGATTCGCTGGATGGGATGCAGCTTCTGGAGATGCATTTCCCGCTCAGCGCCCATGCAAACTTACTTATTTTTCTGACTTTGTGCGTGCTTCTTATCTATCGATATGCCAGTGCACTAAACCGCAGCGAAGAGTTGCAAAGAACTCTAGAACAGAAAGTAGTGGAAGCCGTCGCGCTGTATAAAAAAGAGCAGGCAGTGGCGCACGATCTGGAAAAGAAACAGGCATTAATGGATGAGCGTCAGAGCCTGCTTTCTGACATGCACGATGGGCTAGGCAGCCAACTCGTTGAGCTGATTACGTTACTAAGAGTGCCGAACACCAACCAAACCGATATTCAGCTCAAAGCAACGCAGTGCCTGAACGATTTACGCCTGATTCTTGATTCACGTAACCCGCTCTTTGATGCGCAATTCAGTGTGTTACTCGGGCAATGGCGAGCGCGTATTGATCCTGTGCTTCAAGCCGCCAATATAGAACTGGAATGGTTTGTGGAGTGTGAGGACAGCGCCGTGACCCTCACGCCACAATCCAAACTGGACTTACTACGCATTCTGCAAGAACTGATTACCAACGTCATCAAGCACGCCAACCAAGCCACAAAGGTGAGTTTTCACTGCATTCAAAACGACTCCCAGCTCATCATTCGGGTACAGGACAACGGGAAAAATTCCAAAGACTCTGTTGATAAGAAATCTGATGGATATGGATTGTCTTCGATTCAAAATCGAGCAAAAAAGATGAATGGTCAGTTTGATTTTGAGCTGAAAAAAGAAGGGGGAATGGCGAAGGTGACAGTACCTTTGTAGAAACTTCAAAGGGTTAGGTGACAGGTCTTACTTCCCACTGTTTTGACGTAGATGAAAGCCTCACGTTTTTACTGAACAACAAGCTGCAAGAGGGGACATTGCATTCATAACATTAGTCACAAATCTGATAATCATATAAAAAATCACGAGATTTATGACCCTGCTGGGCAATGTGCAATTCGGTTTTCTTCGATATACATTTCCACTGTGCAGTCACTCGAAAAGTATCACTGCTAAGTAAATACTCATTTGAGTGCGTCGCCAACTCTACGCAACATGTAAGTTGATCCAATAAAGCGGCTTCGAGCAAAAAATGGAGCTGATAACGTTGAACATCTTACATCTGAGGTGCGAGAGATTTTAATGACAATTTTCAAGAAGAATAAACTCATTTTTGCCGTTTCTTTAGCCGTTGGTGCAATTAGCCCAGTCAGCGCATTAGCCGCTGATGTTTGTGCCGGCATCAATGAATACCCGAACTGGCCACAGGTCGATTGGGCTGGTAACCCGAACCACGCTAAAAAGGGTGACCAGATGCAATACCAGGGCAAGGCGTACACCGCTAACTGGCATACATCGTCTATTCCGGGTTCCGATGGTTCTTGGACGTTTGCTTTTGACTGTGCGGGTACGGATCCTGGCCCAGGTCCGGTTCTTGGTGATGCCACTCTGCTTATCCGTAAAGACCCAGTGAACTTAGAAGTGGCGGGCTGGCCAAGTAAGCTGGCTATCGGTACGTTCACAGATAACTCAGCGACACTAAATGGTGCGCTGGCAAGCTCTAAAGTTGATTCTGTATTCAGCGTCGTGACTAATGCGGCGGATGTGCTTGCAACACTTAAGCAGTCAAGAGAAGTAGAAAAAGTGAATGGCGGTGAAGCCATCGTACCAGTAGCGGCTGTTTCTACCGCGTCTGGTCTGGGTGATGCCGACATTCTGACTTACGCAAATCTGGTTACGCATTATCAAAACCTTATCCAGATTGCGGCTCAGGTTCAGGTATTTAAAGACAGCGCTCATGCATCGCCAGGTTCTATCGTTCTAAACGAAGATTTATTGGCAACGTGGCAGGCGAACCAAGACACAACTTTCGCGACCACATTTGGTGTTGATGGCGCATTTACGGAAGTACAGGTTAAGCGTGCACTGCGTGAAGCGATCACTAATGCGGGTAAACTAACAGTAACGAACGCGGCAGGAACGTCGCAAAGTATTTCAAGCCTGTACAACCTGTCGGCTATCGATACGGCAGTGACAAAACTGGAAGACAACATTAAGGGTTGGGTTGCGTCTCAAAACTTTGTGATTGAGCAGTTTGCCAAAGACGCGTCTTACGGCTGGTCACTAAGCGTTTCTAATCCGGGTACAACAAACTGGGTTCACAAAGACTACGCTGGGTTGCGCTCAACATGGAATGCGGCATCTCAGTCTGTGGTTTCATTTGTGAACTGGACAGGCGCTTACGCAGATGCGGCAGCGAAGCCTGACTTCCTGGTATTCAAGCAAAGCAGCAACAATGGTCTTTCCAATACAGGTCGTGCAGAGCACGCATTTGGTCCTGTCGCATGGGATAACTACCTTGTTTATGTTAAGCAGGTGACCGATTCCATCAATGTACCAGCAATGTTGTACAAACTGCCGGGCGCACATCTGGCTACCAATTCACAATCTGGTAACTACGACGTGGCAACTCAGGCTGGTACTGCAGCCAGCTTCTTCATGGGCGATAAGTCTCTGGGTAAAACATCGGCTAACCTTCGCAGCGATGTTGCATCGATTGCTCTAGACAGTGCAACTTACGGTGTTTCTTCTGTTGCTTCTTTGGTCGAGCAGGAATCTCATGACTGGGGCGTAAGCCAACTTCGTCGCGCGGCTTACAGCAACGTATTCTCTATTCTTTGGGGAAGTGACACATCGACGCCTGTTGTCTCTGCTACAACGAACACGGACTGGCTGAAAGGCAAAGTGGCGGCATACCAAGCCAACCCAATTCCACTTTACTATGTGCCAGAAAGCCAGACAGCAACGCCGTTAACTTCTATCGCAGCACTTAATACAGACTTAGAAGGTGCTGAAACGGTAATGGATAACGAGGCGTTCTTGTATGAGCTTCCGGGCAACAAGTGGGCTCCTTCGACTATCTACAAGTGGAAAGACTTCTTGAAAGCATTGAACTCCATGCACAATGTAGGCGTTGCGGGTAACCAGTTCTGGCTGATTGATCCTAACGCAGATGTTGAAACCAATAAGAAGTACGCCAAAGTCGCTATTGCCGCGTTCCTGTCTCAAAGCATGCAGGAAACCATCCGTTACAACGCTTGTGACGAAAACAACTGGGCAGAGATTAAGTACGGTGCGCCAGCAAACCACCCGAACAGTGCGTCTTGCGGTCAGCTAGACCAGAAATACGCCGATTACGGCTACAACCCTGTGACGGGCAGAGACCACCCTTACTCTTGTCCACGTAACAGCAAACTGGAGCTTTCTGCAAATACGCACGCTTCATGGTATGGCGCGCCAGCTCCTATCTTTGTAGCACCGGATGCGGTTCTTAAAGAAGAAGGCAAAATGGTCGCGGGTGCAGCAGGTCGCTGGGACATCAATGGCGAGCACTGTATGACGAGCCCTCAAACCATCGACGAGAACAAGCAAGTTTGGGAACGCTCCAAGTGTGAGATCTACGCTGGTCAGAAAGCGGGTGCATTCTTGTGGGATGGCAGCAGCAAGCAGTCCATCGAAGGTTGTGGCTGGTGGGGTCGTGGTGTAATCCAGACCACTGGTCGTCAGAACTTCGGTACGCTGAACCACTTCATTGGTCGTAGCCACGTTGATCCTGAAACGGTTGGTCAAACCATCGAAGGAACTTTGGTTGAAGCAGCTCCGGCTAACCCGCTATACGCTGACTTAGACCTATGTTCTAACCCTCAGTTGATTTGTTCTACGGAAGAGAACACAGAGATCAAGTGGATTGCAGGTCTGTTCTTCTGGATGACGTCTGTACAGAACTACAGCGATGTAGGTGGTCCATACGCAGCCTGGAACTATCATGATGAGCTAAAAGCTTACGTTGATGGTGGCATGGTAGGTACTAAGTTTGTTGATGCGGTATCCGGTATTGTTAACCGTGGTTGCCCAGACGATGCTTGTCCGGTAAGTGGTAAAGTTCACGCGATTGCTGAACGTCGTGCAAACTTCAAACTGGTACTTCAGAAACTTGGTCTGAACCCACAATAATTTGTTGGTCTAACTAGCTTAATTTCCTTGAATGGAACAGAAAGGAGCTCTCATTGAGAGCTCCTTTTATTTGAGCTGGATAACCCTAGCTGCATTTTCCGAACTTGATGTTCATATTGTCTGTTTTTTTATCGTAAACAACGTCGCCTTTTTTGCTCAGCGCTTTTAGTGCTCCTGAACCTTCCCAGCCACCGATATTAGAAGCTTTGAGTAAACTTCTGAAATCTTGCTTGCTTAGCGAACATTTGCCCGATTCTTCGAGTGTACTCTTAAGGCTTTCTGTTGGAACTGGTACTGCTTTTTCGCCTCCACAAGCAGCTGTTTTGGCGATCACTTCGCCACCTCTGTCTTTGTATTCAAGCGTACCCTGTTCAATGAGGTAATCCTTCATTAAATGAAGAGTGGGGTGAACCCTTACTCCTAAACTCTGAGAGATAGCTTGCGATGTTTCTAAATCCGTAAGGTCGGCAGAACAGTTATTTTGTTCAATTTTTTGAACGAAATCGGCAACGAGATTATCGATGGTATTGGCGGAAACAGAGGTAGATCCGAACGCCACGGTCAACGCAAGCGCAGTAGGAAGATTAAATTTCATTATATTGTCTCATTAGGCTTTTGGATGAAAAGCCTAATGATGATTGGTTGCTCGAATGAATCTTTTATGTGTTTGTAAATTCTTGGTAAATAATCAAAATTGAGATGGCTACCCTCAAGTTCCAGCAACAAAAAGAGGTTTGCTCAAATTAGTCTGCCGGACCAATTTGAGAAGCTAAGTAACCCTTTAGGCTGGAAGCGGCAGCAATCACAAACAAGCCAGCCAGAGTGAACTCGACATAAACTGCCGTCATGATTCCCTCATTTACAACACCCCGATCCAGTTCATGTAAGCCTAAAAATCCTAATGCCACCAATACAGTTGTGATCATTAAACAAAACTGAACTCTTAAATGCGGTTTGATTATTTGAAACCCTAGAATATTGAAAAACGCCATTCCTAACATCAGCATGGCGGCGCGCTTACCCATAAACAATGCATCTGCATTACCAGGTAAGCCTACGTCAGATAAGAACGTAGATGAAGAGAAAAAGAGTAGATTAAACAAGTAAATAAATAACAATGCCGATATTGCAGTTAAAATCTTATAAAGCATAAATGCACCTCAATCTTTGTTAAATCCAGTTCTGGATTCAGTTATTGTTTAAATCATGTTCAATAATTTAATGAAAACACTATCAATAAATAAGATCAATATTAATTTTATATTTATAGTGTTTTCTGTTTTTGATAAAGAAAAAGGTCAAGCCACATTAATACGGGCAATACCACTATTAACGTTAAGTAGAAAGAGTTGTGAGCGATTGATAAGAAAGGTTTGAAGAAGTGTTTGATGGGGTATTGGGTTTCTTCTGGTCAGGACCATATGTTCGGATTGTCATCTTAGTCGACGACAATTCGAACAGTATTTGAGAGTTAATTAAGGTCAGGTTGTTTGGTCTGACTGGTATTCGGAGAGTTGAATTTTGCTTGATTGGTCAATACAAGCAAAAACAGCACAACCATCAGCGATGCGGCGAACCAATATGGGAAGCTTTGATTGCTCTGGTACAACACGGTGGCAATAATAGGAACCAAAATAGAAGAAAGGCCTTGGACTGCCGAGATTGTACCTGCAGCTGCACCTTGCTCATCCTTCCCTACCGAATTGGCAGTGATTGCTTGTATTGTCGGAAACAGTAGCCCCAGCCCAAAAGCCATGAATACGTAACCCGCAATAAGAGCTAAGGCCGAGTGTGCGACGGAAACGATACACAAACCAGCAACAGCAGCGATAGGACCAATTATACAACTCTTGAGCAATAAATTGCCTTGGCTTTTAGCTAACATGCCCTGCGTGATTACTAATGTAATCCCTGTGATTGTCAGAACAATTCCCGAGAGTTGCGCTGTCTCTTCTGCTGTGTCTCGGATACGATCCAATACAAGAAAACCTATGATGATTTGAGCGGTGATAACAGCAAACATACTGATAAACATTGCGATTGCAGGAAAACGAAGCCGAGGATCGAAAAAGCTAATTGTGTTTTCTGGCGGCACAATGTTTGTTTGTGTTTCGGGCAGGCGGATTTTAATGAAAATCCATGCTATGACGGGGAATACTGATAATACGTAGAGTGGTAGCGTTAGCGAGTACTGAGATAGCCACCCTCCCAGAGCGGGACCAGCAACTAAGCCAATAGCACTAGCCGCCCCAATACTAGCCATCGCACTTTGTCGCTCCTTTGCTGTGGTGATGTCTGCTACAAACGCAGTGCTGACAGGTGCAATAGCTGCCAAAAACAATCCAACCAGAGCACGGGCAACAATCATACCAACCAGTATGACGAGTGTATTGAAAGTTGCTTGTAAAGATAAGTCTAGCCATATCGTCATCAGTATAAAGGAGATGGCGTAACCTAAAGTAGCGATCAGTAATACAGGCTTTCGACCTTTTCGATCACTGGTCGTACCCCATTTCTTAGCGCTAAGCAACCACGTAATGCCCGACATGGCTACCACCAGCCCTCCGTGCCATTCCAATAGTCCCACTTCACGAATAATAGGACCGATCACTGGAATGATCGACATCATTGCAGTCATGCAAACCGCATTTAATATAAATAACTGCTTGAGAGGGCTCATAATATTGATTTCCATATCAAAATGACAAAAACATCTTGTTGAATATACAAGCTATAAATTTCTATTAAAAGGAATTAATGAAAAAGATTCTCATTATCAATTTTGAGGTGCATAAAGGACTTGTTGACAACCTAACGGGAACAATACCCATATAGCATTCTGCTGAAATGACCTTAGTTAGACGGGTTGATAGCTCGTAGTGACTACCCAGTTACTAGGGCGCTATCTTTCAATCAAGGCTATGACGCAGTCTTTCTTCGGATAAGCTCGATGAACCTTTTCAGGATTGAGCTCTATACTAAGTTTCCGAGTGATATAAATTCGAATGGTGTCCGGTTTGGTGGGAAATGGCTTGTAACTAGATTTTTATTCGTAAGCATTATTTGATTGGCGTTGAACTATTACTCAATATTAATTAAATGGGATTCTTATGATGTATTTTAATCCATTGTCAGATTTTACCTGAATACTGCCCTCCAACGCCCATATAACGGTCATATAAATAATTGTCGCACTAAATCCTAAATGTTTATCAATTCTTTTGGTTGTGAAGAAAGGGTCAAAAATATTTTCCAAGTTATTGAATTCCATTCCTACACCATTGTCTTGATAAATTATATTCATTTCTTTACCAATATTTTTAAATTCAATGTCGATAGCCCTACTTTTTATTCCTTCAAATGCGTGATCTATGGAGTTTTCAATTAATTTATCAAATAATTTTTGAAAATAAGTTTTTTCTTTGTCGGAACAGTAATGTTGTCGCAAGATAAATTCACTGTTACATCGTTCTTTTCAAGGAGTTTTTCATTTGACTCAACAACACTATTCATGAGTTCACAAAGATCGACTTCTTCTGTATCCGATATATCATGCACGGGTAATGTTTTAAATGCTGTAACCAGTTGATTTAATTTACTTAGATTGGTTGTAACTAGCTGTGAGATGTCTTTATCTTGGTCAATCCAATCACTAATATCATCCCGTTTAATGGTATTTGATTCTAGCTTAACGTTCATTTTTTCCGCGTGGTCCAGCAAATGGCTACTCGCTGTTACGCACACACCTATCGGCGTGTTCATTTCGTGCGCCACCCCCATGATAATATTGATCATAGATGATAATAACTGCGCACGATATTTCTCTTTCTGCGCTTGTATCATTGACAATACACTCTTAACGCGAACGAGAACTTCCCGAGACCGGAATGGCTTGGTTATATAATCATGCCCGCCAGCAGCAAACGCTTCTTCTATAGAGTTAGTATTTGAATTTGCGCTAATGAATATAATAGGGATTTCACTTAATTCTGGGTCTGATTTAATTTTTGTGCAGGCTTCAATACCACTAATTCCTGGCATGTTAATATCCATTAAAATGAGATCAGGAAGAAACTTAGCTGCACTCTTTATGGCCATTTCACCGCTTATCGCGACTCTTATGTTGTAGCCTTCACCCACTAATATGGACTCTAAAAGTTTTAAATTAGCAGGCGTATCATCTACTATCATAATTTCGTTCATTCGAACTACCCCCAGTCCGCGATAGTTAACTTATTGGATTTTCGATGGAATTTAATCTATCCAAAATCTTCGCTAGTTCAAAACTCTCCAACATCTCTATTAACCATTTTGACTCATTGGTTAAATCAGATGGTAAATCCACACACAATTTGATTGCATTCTCGGTATCCCCTATCTCAACAAACTCGACGAGCGCGATGCGCTGATCGTCTGGCAGTAATCTCAAGTTGATGTCCTGATACTCTATATTGTCGCCGGATCTGCCCTTATTAGAGCTTGATTCGACAATGGAATGTTCTAGATGCTTGAGCAAACAGTTAATCAATGTTTGTTTTGCCAAAGGTTTAGTTAATAGGTCATTACAGACTTTGAGTAGGTCTTTTTGTTCTTCAACCATTGCAGAGGCTGTCACCATAACCAACGGCATACAGTTGGAGCCCATGTCCTCTCTGAGTTTAATGCACAACTCTTGGCCATCAACAACAGGCATTTTGAGATCGGTTAAGATCAAATCTGGACTGAAATCATGAACTTTATCTAAAGCATCCTGCCCATGTTTTGCTTCTAGAATGTCAAACTTCCAGTCAGATAAATAACTCGAAATCAGATTTCTATTGTGTGGAATGTCATCAACAATCATGATCTTGGCGGGTTCGAAGAGTATTTCTTCAAAATCGATAGTTGGGCTTTCGGTGGCGAATTCGGTTAATTCTGCGCTGCACTTTTCTACATCAGGTATCATAATGCTAAAACATGAACCCTTATTTTCTCCCTCACTGGAAACATTGATTGTACCGCCCATCAAATGAACAATTTCCAGGGTAATGGCCAGCCCAAGACCCGTTCCTCCATATTCTGAACTTTTTTGCCCAGATATTTGCTCAAAAGCGTGAAAAATACGTTCCTGCTGGGATTTTGGAATGCCTTTCCCCGTATCGACAATGTCGATATAGATATTAACTTTGGCTTCATTGCTTGAAGCTAAAGTTCTGACCTTAACCGTGACACTGCCATCGCGGGTAAACTTGACCGCATTACTACACAGGTTAATTAAAACTTGTTTTAGCTTTAACGTGTCCAGCAACACGCATTCTTCTATGTCATCACTGAGTTGTATTTCAAACAGGATATCGCGCTCACTGGCTTGCTGGTAAAAGAAACTATGCAGTTCGTTTAAGAGGCATTTGAGTGAAGTAGGGTTGTACTCAAGTTCCATTTTTCCCGACTCAATTTTAGCGAGATCGAGGACAGAGTTGATTAAAGCAAGCAAGGTATTACCGGCAGTGTTAATGGCTGTTAGGTAACTAATGCTTTTGCTGTCGTGCATTTGGGTCTTTAGCATTTCAGAAAAACCCAGAACGGCATTTAGTGGAGTTCGTAATTCGTGCGACATGTTGGATAAAAACTGGCTCTTGGCTTGATTGGCCCGTTCCGCTTCATCTTTCGACATCTCCGCCTTTTTTCGAGCCTCTTCTGACTGCATCTGCGCTACTGACAGTTCCGCTGTGCGCTCCTTAACACGTTTTTCTAGGTCCTGATTTAACCTTTGAATGTCGCCAAGCATTGTCACTCTTAGAATTGCCGTGATCCCCATTCTGAAAAGAGTCGAGATAAATTCATTACCTATATGTTGTCGTTGAATGCTTCCTTCTTTACCTGTGGCATCGAAGATGGCAATGACGCTGTCTCCATGAACCATAGGCATGCAGCATCTCAGCTCGTCTCCATTGTGCGCAAACTCTACTTGTTTATTCTTGATTGCATCCGACATTAGGGTGTCGATGCTTTTCATTTCACCAAAGTCTTTGCAGAACTGCTTATTTTCTTCGTCCCAAATGAATATTTTGCAAGAATCCAAGTGCAAATAATCTACGAGTACCTTTTGAATAATGGAAAGTATGTAAAGTTTTGATTGTTCTCGATTATCCGAGGAAATAAACTCTGAAAGCTCTTCTCCTGTTGTGTTTAAGGTATTTAAATTAGATATCTTTTTGCGAATGGAATCCCGCATAATCTCAAAACTATTGGCGAGACTTCCTATTTCATCTTCTCTCTCTGTCTCAATGTCATAAGATAAATTCCCCTTGGCTAATTCATCAGAAGATGTTTTTAGCTTTTGTAAGGGATTAATAATGACAATCATAAGAATCATATAAATAGCGACGTACAGTACTGTAAAAAGAACAATACTTTCGATAACGGTGGTGATGATTAAGTCTGTTAATTTATCTCTTAAAAATTTCTTCGTTACATAGACTTTTGCAACGCCCATTACTTCATCATCGGCTGAGTCGTCTGACCCCACCGAATTAAATAATATCGTTACTTCTTTATGATAAAGATCTTCGCTAGTATCTTGAAAATCTTCACTAATGTTGACTAGATTCCAGTCTTTATTTCGGGTTTGACCATGGGTGACGTATGTGTTGGTTGCGTCTTTGATAAGGATTGAATGAACCTCTTTGTCATTCATTTCTGTTGTGATGATTTGATATACCTGGTCACCATAAAAATTGTAAAGCAATTTCCCTAACCCGAGCGATAATCGAGTTAGGGTAGCTTCCATTTTTTCTTCAACTTGTCGTTCCAGTTCTTTTTCAGACTGGTAATAATTAAACACGCCCAATATAGAACTTATAATAATGAAAACTATAAGAAGGGGGACTCCAAACTTGCTACGAATACTATTGAATAAATTGGACTTTTTCATATTTTGAATTCTTCGTAGTTAGTACAACGTATACCCCAGTAGTTTGTTATGTAGGCGTTGCCATAAGTGTAGTGCCAGTTAAAAGCCCCTCACATCAGTCAGCGTGTATACATTTTTTTCCTTTTCTAGGTTGGCTATTGCCTGGGTCGCCCCTTGGTTAAGAATGTCTACCGAAGACCAGATTGCGCCCTTAAAATCGGGGTTTTGCTTTAAGAATTCTTCTACTGCTGCTTGTGCTTTTTGTACAGATTGGTCCGAAATAGCGATCTGAGTTCTGCCTTTAACATCAAGGTTGTCGTACGTTTTTAATACCGCATCCATAATTCTTGCTCTTCTTCGAGAAGCAACATTATCGTCCGCCGTAATAACCAATAAATCCGTTTTGTTATTTTTTGTCATTTTGTCAAACAGAAGTGGAGTGATTAACGCAGACAACGTGTAATCGTTTATGGTTAGTCCCTCATTCACTTCCAATCCCCAGCGCCCATCAAGCGTAGGCCAGGAAGAGGAGTCGCTGTATTGTTGAGAAAACTCTCCTGATTCGCTCCAAGGGAATTTACCAACAGGTGGGAGGTTATCTTGAGTGACCAGAATTGTAGGGACATACAGGTTATATGGCACAACATTACCGCAATACACTTTCTCTGTTTCGGTGTCTTTGTTGAAAATGTCATTCATGCAGTCCGCCACCTGTCTGCCCATCATCTCAAAGTTCTGAGACTCTGTTGCCAGAAAAGGCGGTCTCTGTCTGATCATGTCAAACGTCCATTTGTTTCCGTCAATACCTGTGGTGTATATGCTGTTTCCTTTTCTTGCTTTCAAAATAGCTTGTGTAGCGCCAGCGGCAGGCTCGTCCCATGCAGCCCATACTGATCCATCGAAATCAGGGTTATTGCTTAAGTAGTCTGACACGAAGTTTCTCGAATCCTGCACTTGTCCGGGGATACTGGTGTGATGCATTTTGACTAATTCTATTTCTGGGTATTCAGCCAGAATGGCTTCCATTATGTCCGTTCTTTTTCGAATACCATGGTGATCTAGCCAGGTAATGCCTAACAGTTCTTTCTTGTTATCGATAAGCATTTTGTCAAATAAATATTTTGTTACTCGCGCGGACAAAAAGTAGTTATTTGAAGTGATATTTGTGACAACGTCTTTGTGGAATCCAGCATCACCATTTATCACTGGAATTCCTGCCTTTTTGGCTTTTAAGAGTGCAGACTCGATTAAGTTTGGATCCAACATGTCGTTGAAAATGGCATCAACATCTCGTTCTATGAATTCATCAAAATATTGATCTGCCTTACTATAATCGCCAAAAATTTCGGCTTTAATGACGTTCCAACCATATTCTTTGGCTCGTAATGAAAACGAATTACCAAATCTAAGCATCGTATTTGATTGAAAATCAACAGTAATGATGGCAACAGTCTTTTGCTTTTCGGCTGCCATCGAAAACAGAGGATTTAATAAAAAGACTGTGAAGATTATCGTTAGTAGCTTAGCTTTAGAATTCCACATTTATATACCCGCTTTCATATTTTCGTTTAAGGAAATAGCCTTAAAAATCTTTGCATTCTTACCTAAACTGAACGCAATAATTATTTGTGAAATCCGCTATTTTTCTAGGTTATGTTGTCTAAACAGCGATGAGGAAAACACATTTAAAAAGATAGTTTAGGTTGATTTAAAACGCCAACCATAGAAACAGTAGGGGAAGAAGTATTATATCGGTTACCGCGTTTTTTTATGTCTGTTCACACACTTATCGCAACTCACATGGAACCGAAAAAGTTAGGGAGATTGAGCTTTTATAAAAAGAGGGTTTGGATATAAACCCTTGTTGCAGGATCAGGCATTGGTATGGCAATTCGGGTACCACAGTATTTTAATGAACTCTCATCAGCTAAATGGGAAGCAGTTATTACCCAGTTACCTGAACACTGTTTGTCGGTCCTGTTATGCCTGCGCCGCCGGTACTCCCGATATTGTTATCTATGGTGGTACCTAAGATCTGCACATGCTCGGCATACCGACCCAAGTAAAACCCGTATCGTTGCCAATGACCTCGATTACTTTCATTTTTATCGTAAGCACTGCATGCGATTAGCTGAATGTGTTCGCCCCAGGGGATATGGAACCCATCAAAGTCAGCCGATGGATCATCCGATTGCCAGCTATTGGAATCGGCATGACAACTTGTCAGAGAGTTTGGACCAGCATCGATATAGAAACCGTGTCCACTATTATCTTGAGCCTCGCAAACACTGTACATTCCGCGCACGCTGCGGATATTCCATCCGTTTAACCCCGAGTACCAAGCTTTGCAATTAGTGAAATGATTGTTTGCATGGTCCACATAGAAGCCATGACCCGCGCTGCTTCCAGCATCGCATTGATGGTACATACCGTCGGGTGATGCTATGAAAAATCCATGAGCTTTGTTTCCCTCGGCAGCCCCTTCATCTCCGACATTGTAAACACGTATGTTGGATGCTTTTGTGGCGCGCATATAACTTCCCGCCACATGAAAACCATGTTGATTTGTTTCGTATATATAAATGTCTTCGAAGTGATGGATTGCGTCAGAACCCTCATCAAAGTCACCTTTTGAGTTGATGTGGTAGTAAATGCCCTGAACGTTTGCCCCATTGTAGCGATTGCCGTTAATGCTTAAGAATCCTACTCGTGATATATGTATACGAGAGTTCAATGGTTCAATCACTGCGCCTTGCTCACCATCCTGGGAGGTCCATGTGCCCACTGCCTTAAGAATCGTTGCCCGACCGCTACCGAGTAAAGAAGTGCGGTGGCGCATCTTGATAGCCCCCTTGCAAACGTAGGTTCCGGGTGTCAGATGAACCACTCCGCCTTTACTTCCTAAATCCACCAAAGCCTGATTGATAACATTCTGATCGTTTCTTCCATTGCAAACATAATGCGCAGCACCTTTATCTCGGGCACTGGCATTTTTTGCCGCAACAATCAGCCCGAAAAAGTGGTCGGAATCTGAATTTGTTTTCTGAGTAGCGCGGCTTTCTTGTGGTTTATGCTCGTTGGCATTGGTTAGCTGACTGATAAACGTAGTGCTGCCAACGCCTGCCAGCCCTATACGTTCAAGAAATTTTCTTCTGTTCATTAGCTTTCCCTGTTGGTGTATTCATGAGTCAAAAACTTTGATGAGTACCACCATAAAAGCTCCGCCTGACCTACGACACCTCAACAACCTTGACGAGAATAAATGGTGGCAACGTTTACTCAACATCGAGTTCAGGAAGATGATTTATGATAATCACGAGAGAAAAAGCTTGTTAAGAGAGGGGAGTGGATAATCACTTAAGTTCTTATAAAAGAAACGGACTCTGTTATTAGGAGATGAATTAATTCTGTTGTTTAAAACTTATCTTCCCGCCACCCAGTATTTGGGTGGCAATTTCTTTCTAGAGCTTAACCTTAGCAACAAGTTTTCGAATGAACAGCTTCAAATTATTCACCAAATTTTTTGGTGCGCACTAACAATATGAACCGTCATCATCAGGGCTGTAGTAGAGGTACTCTGATTTGGTGGAATCCCACCGAAAATATGAGATATGAGTATCAATGCATTGTTTTATGTCATCTATTACGTCTTGCACTTGGTCTTTCTTAATGATTTGAATGTTAGCAATTCGATGGTAAAAAACAGTCCAGGAAACAACAGCGTGATCCCATCGAACGCCGCCATCGTCACTGGTTGTGAAAATGTAGCGGGGTGGATCTATTTTCCCTGTGTGCTCCCACTCTTTGGCAATTAGTCTGTCTAAACCTTGGCTACCAGCTTCACAGGAAGACAATGATACAAAGACTTCTCCGTCGTAATCATTCATGTCCGTAAAGATGGGTTTCATTGCTTCGAATACTTCTCGCCATCTGAGAAAATCGCTGCCAAATTCTACCCCTCTTTCATTGCCGTGGGCTGAAATGTGGATACATAAAGGCATAAGCTCTTCACCTCTCGGACCATGACTAGAATCGATGGAAGAGATGTAGTTGCAATACTTGATAAGATCCTTTTCCGAATAGGCGATAAATTTGGCGACTTTGTGACCAAAAATTTTACACACCTGCTCGAGTGCTTCAGCCTCCGAACGCTCGTTAAGCAAATCCATAGGATCAACACATTCAATAATAAAAAGCCTGATTTTGTTGTACATTTTTCTATCTGATAACGTGGTCTTAATTTAACTGACAGGAGAGTAAATTAAGGAGGTGGGTGTGAGGAGAAACTATTTTTATTAGAGTAAAAATTGCGACAGAAGTAACAGTAGTAGTTTCATCAAACCGCCACGATTGCGATTTCAAGAATTGAATAGGTTGTGTTTCGAGTATATCTCTGAACAACGCTAACCAAAGAAAAAGTCCATAAAGGCACACAACTGGTCTTCTGGAAGGAGCTCGCGAAGCTTTTGGTTGATATCAGCTAGATACTCTTCCTTATACTCTAGAGTTTCTTCATTTAATACTTCAAAGTTATATTTCTTGTATTGAATATCAATAACGGTATGTATGGATTGGAAAAAGCCTTCTAGGTTATCAGCGATTAACTTCGGATTTCCGCTCTCATATGACGTCCAAACCGCAGCCTGTTCACTTGTGGTATTCACCATAATGGGTTCATCGTCAAACAGCGCAATTACAACACAACCTTGATCCCACCCATTACATGGCTGCCCATTTGCGAGAGTGCGATAGCCTATTTGTGCTTCAGCTAGATTAGAAAAGGTAATGAAATACAAAACTGAGCTTCCAACCTCTAAGCATGTGCCAACTGTTGGACCCTTTGTAGAATAGTATTGTTCTAGTCGAACATTTGAAGGCAGATCTGTAAACCATTCAACAGAATGATTTTCTTGAAAGCCGCCGCGTTGTTCATGAGATTGCATCAATTCGTTTATTTTGTTTAAAGTAGAGTTGATTGGCACCTGATTGACCCCTATAACGTTATCCACTGAATGTGAAGAAATTAACGGTAACAAAAATGATACTATTACTAATAGTTTAAGTGATGGGATAAACTCAATTTACTATATTTGGTAGCGCTTCTCTCAGCTCGTCAAGTTGCCTCTTATTGGCTTTTATCCATACTCTCTCTAAATTACGCATTGATGTTAGTGTATCTATTGTTTTTTCATGCTTAATTACATTGGTATCACTTAGGTATAGTGCCAATATACTACTTTTTCCATGTAACGCCTCAATATTTAGTAACTGCTTATTACTACTCATATCTAAGATTTTAATATCTTCAAGAGAATGCATAATCGAGTCTATATTTAATTTAGGACATTTATTTAAAGAAAGAATTTTTAAATTTTCGATATTTCCAGTGATTTTGGAAAGCTTACTAGCGTGAGATATACTTAACGCCTCGATAGACTCAGAAAGCAAATTAACGGATTCCAAAGAGCGAACGATTGATAAGCTTAAAGATTTTGATTTAAATATCTCAACATTGTCTATTTTGGAGTTGAATATATTTACGTGATCATTGTTTTCAATTGATTCTGAAGGTAAATTTTGCTCTAGATATCCTTTACGAATGAAAGCTCTTATTGCTTTCCAATTGTCTTTAGACCACTGAACTTCGTTAATAAACTCAAGTACAGGGTCTAAAGAAGTAAAATTTGGTAACGAGCTTTCCCATGTTTTCCAGTCTGATACACCTTTAGGCGCAGATTCTATGTAATTTATAAAAGTTGAAATATTCATACTGAAAATCAGGGAATCTAACTAATTAATAATACTCGGTTATACTAATTGATTCAAACAATACAGTTGATTGCTTCCTCGAGTATCTACTTTAGATTTTTAAAAAATTATGACTTTACTTTCTTGAATTCTAGACCTTTAAGGTTTGAACACATATCTTTTATATTTTGGTTAATTATTATGTAGCCATTTTTCTCTTTAATTCTAAAGATAGGGGAATTTCCTATTTTTTTAGTGTCAATGTACAAGTCAATAATTCTCATTGACTGTGTTCCGCTTCTATACTTTTTATATTTTATTTCAGATCTTTCAATATCAACACACTCATAACTATTTATAACAAATAGAGCTGAGAAATCTGAATTACTGTTCCCACTTTCATCTATTATTTTTGCTGGGAAAGTTATTATGTCTTTCTCTAGAAATTCTGAAAACACAGATATTAGCTTTCTACTTACAAGAGGTAGACCTATAGTAGGTAGGATATCGTATTCATTGATTTTATTATCTATTTTCTCGATTTCATAAATTAGCTCTTTGCTCTGAGGGATTTTTCCGTTAAGAGCGTCAACATAATCTACTTCATTATTATCAGAGTAGTTGAAACAAACATCTTTAAAATAGAAATCTTGCAAATCAAAGTACATGACTTTCTCCATCAGTGTTTATATTTTTTAACCACATACAGCTTTACCTTGTCTAAGGTTTTGACGAGTTTCTCTACGTAGATCGTCGACTGCATCTTTATATTGTTGCTGGCTCCATTTTTCTTCTTTTCCAATCGCTGAAATTTCATCGAGCTCCGCTCTCATATCTCTATTGTATTGTGCATGCGCTTTGTTCCAACCATTATGTACACATCCTTGTTGGATGTATGGAACGATCTTTTGGAAGGTAGATTAAGTTCTTAGTGCCATCTATGTCAAAGCCTGCCGATTTTAATGCTGGGTGAGCTTTCATAGATCTGGGTATAACGTGGTGGTTTTGGTATCCGCTGATCTTAGGCATGTTAGTGTAATTCCAACCAGAAGCTGGCTGTGTTTTGCCGAGAACTAAACCAGAAGGATCCACCCAATCCATCGGATTGTGCACGTACGCTTGTGGTCTTAAACCACCAGCAAATCCGATGGGGTCTGAGCTTAAATACTGACCGCTGTCTGTATCGTAGTAGCGGTGCCGATTGTAGTAAAGCCCCGTTTCTTGGTCGTAAATCTGCCCTTGGTAACGCAAGTCACATTCAATTGGGTCGTTAGCCGCATCACTGGCGTATTTCTTTAACAAGCCTTGTTGATGTTGCTGCTTATAGCCACCCCAAACTTCATGCTGCCCCCGCCAGATGATGTCACCTTGTTCGCTGCACAGCTCACGTGGCGTACCAGCGTGATCGGTAACCACATAGCTGAGTGCCGACGTGCCAAGCACGTTATCGGTATTGATTTGCGCCAGTGGTCGGAAACTGTCGGGTTCATACACCCATTCAATGGTGCTGAGCGTCGTGCCATCCGCACACACTTTCAGCTGCTTGATTTTCTCTATAACCCGACCGTTTTCATCGTATGAATAGGTATGAACCTGCCCATTAGGCTCGGTGACCTGAGTGACGTTACTCCAGTATTCGTATTTGGTACGCTGACCTAGAGGGTTCATGACTGCCATCAGGTTATCAAAATTCCACTCTTGCTCGGTTCGGTTGCCCTCAGTATCGACAATCGCAATGATGCGGTTTTTATCATCTTTGAAGTACTGGGAGATCCTACCAAACGCACTTTTGTGTGATGTGATGTTATTGTCATCGTCGTAGTGGAGTTGCCCTTCTTATTTCCTTAAAGTGAGTGTCCTCTGTTATTCCAGACAAACAACACACCTCGAACTATTAATCTAATAGCCACATTGGTGGTTTTGCATACCTAAAAAACCAAGAAGGTAACGGATATTCGCTACTTTTTAGGCAAATACTCTACATATTGAATCTAATTCTATCGATACGAGTCGAGCCTGGAATAAACGACAAGAAGGGACTTCAAGGTTTTTCTAATTGCGTCTGTCCTTGATTATGCCCTTCATTTCAAGGGTAAGTGGCTGCGCGAGGCCGGGTTTGAGACCAGCACGCATGTCACTGTTTATATCGCCGGGGATTGTATTGTGCTCATCCCCGAAAGCCCGCAGGGGCAAGCATTACTGGAATAGATGGCGCAGTTAAAAGCGTCGCTGGGATGAGTTGATTGGGTAAAGAGCCGGGAGGTTGAGCCCGGCTGTATCGTTCTTTATTCTGTTCTAAGTTCCACATATTCTTCTAAGAAAAGTTCAAAAGAATCATACATTGTTTTATCTGGTTCCTGCTTGAACAGATTATAACTAACGATCTTACCAGATTCGTTCGGCAATAAGTTTATACACCAACAGACTTCATCTTCCCTGAAATATATAACTGCAAAATAGTCAGGTAATCCAAACTCTTTTCTGCAATAAAGTGTATCAAACAGCATGCCACCATGAGACTCCGTTAATGCATCATCAGAAATGATCCCAGATATCTCTTCTTCTACAGTCCCCCCCCCACCAACTAAGCGAAAAAAACTCTTTAATGATTCAGGAAGTACAGCTCTCAACTCCGACTCTAAGAGATGGATTTGTTCATCACTTGCCTGTCCCAACCAAAACACTTCGTCATCAGCATTACTATTTAAATGATTTACCAACTCAGCGATTGTTTTCATTATTACCTCACAAAAAATCTAAACTTCTCGTTTTCCAGTAATTCTTTCTAAATCTATTATATTGACGTTCTAATTTAGCATTGTTTCTGAAACTATTTCCATCCTCTATTAGTCCGTGTAAAGCTTTATGATGTTTTTTATGCGTTGATGAAACTATTTCAACCATCGGTCCTGGCTCTTTACCAATTACATGATGCAAGTTTATTTGTTTTCCGTCCGGACCAATCGGTGCATAGCCTTTTTTCATTAGATCTGCGTTAGTCCAACCATCTGCAACTTTACTTTTAATAGACGGATGAACCGATGAATCGACAAACTCAGGTTTTCCCGGTAAAACATCCTCTGTATTTTTATAGACTTTTCTACCAAGCACCTCTTCAGGCTGATATTTACTTTTTGAACTACATCCTGCCAACCCAAACGGATCCACCCAGTCCATCGGATTGTGTACGTACGCTTGTGGTCTTAAACCACCAGCAAAACCGATAGGGTCAGAGCTTAAATACTGCCCGCTGTCTGTATCGTAGTAGCGGTGCCGGTTGTAGTAAAGCCCTGTTTCCCGGTCGTAAATCTGCCCTTGGTAACGCAAGTCACATTCAATCGGGTCGTTAGCCGCATCACTGGCGTATTTCTTTAGCAGGCCTTGTTGATGTTGCTGCTTATAGCCGCCCCAAATTTCATGCTGTCCTCGCCAGATGATGTCGCCTTGTTCGCTGCACAGCTCACGCGGAGTACCTCCGTGATCGGTCACCACATAGCTGAGCGCCGAGGAGCCAAGCACGTTATCGGTATTGATTTGGGCCAGTGGTCGGAAACTGTCGGGTTCATACACCCATTCTATGGTGCTGAGTGCTGTGCCATCCGCACACACTTTCTGCTGCTGAATCAGGTTGTCGCCATCCCACAGGTAATGCAGGTTAGCGTGTTCGGTTTGGCTTTGCTCACACTCTTTTGCGATTCGCCTTCCAAAAGGATCATAACGGTAACGCCAACGCTCTTGGTTGGGCAGCTCGACTCTAATTAACTGATCAAAGGCGTTCCAGATGAACTTGGTGCTTTTCGCTCTGTAACCATTCTGCTGCTCGATTTTCTCTATAACCCGACCACATTCATCGTAGCGATAGGTATAGGGACCTTTTTTCTCAATCCTGCCCGCACGGTCGTATTGATGTGTGTTCTTCTCTTCGCGCTTTTGGGCGAAGTCAATCACGTTGTCAGCTAACGGTAGAGTGCTTTGCTGGTTGAGGTTGAGCTCGCTGTCGTAGCCGAAAAGCTGAACCTGAGTCGCCTTATCTTTCCAGGATTTGGTTTGCCGCACTTCGCTGATTTGTCCATTCGGATTCAAGCGAAGGTCGGTTTTACCGAAGTAAGATTCATTGATGCCGACCAGGCGGTCGAGGGCGTCGTATTGATACTTACGCAGTAAATATCGGTCTCTGGGCTGCGCGGTAAGGTCGGCGGTTTGCTCGTTCAAAAAGCCTAGCTGCTGATGTTCCAGTAAGCCCGTTTTGCCCCACTGATGGTGTAGCCTGAATCCGTTCTGGTTGTCCCTTAAGGTTTCAAAGCCCGCATTGTTGTGGCTGAAATTCAGAGGTTGATGGCTGCCAATCCCTAATTGTTGGAGTTGCCCTTTCTGCCATAGCAACTGTAACGGTGTGTTTGCCCCTTCTAACGATTCTCGAATGCCCGCACTGTCGTAGCGGTGTGTAAGGGTTTGCCCATTCAACGTTTCTTTAATGACCTGTCCGGAAGCGTTGTATTCAAACCCCACCCAAGCGTCGCCATTCTCTGCGCTAAGAAGGCGAGATGCCTCATCGTACTCAAACCATGTTTTACTCGTGGCATTGCCTTCGTGGTCGAGCGTTTGTATCTCGGCAAGCTGACCGCCTTCGTTGTAGTCGTATTGCAGCACATGGTCATTGGGTTTGGTTTGAGAAACAATTCGACCGGCGGCATCGTAGCCGAAATGGTGTTTGCGCCCGTCGTAATGACGCTCGGTTTTCACTCGCCCTAGGGCATCAAACTCGTATCGCCATTGGTGGCCCTTACTGTTGGTCACACCCGCGAATTCGGTTTCCACGTTGTAATGGTAGTGGGTAGTAGCGCCCAGTGGGTCAGTGGCAGACGCCAATTTATCGAATGCGCCATATTCATAGCGAGAGACATTGCCAAGGGCATCAGTAATGGCGGTGATGTTGCCTTCAATATCGTACTCGAATTGGGTTTTCGAACCGTCTTCATACTCTACTTGGTAAGGAGATAGGCTGTTGCCTTTGTAGTACCAGCGCCGGGTCAGTTGCTCATCACTGGTACGTTTCACCAATCGACATTGTTTGTCGTAGTAAAAGGTAAATCCAACGCTGTTGTCGGGGGAAACCCGTTCCAGCATCCCCTGCGGGTTATAGCCATAGCGTGTTTCTGAACCATCGGGCAAAGCTGTCAGTGTCCGCTGACCTAGCGCGTTGTATTCATGTCGCCACTCACGGGAATCGGGATCTTGTACCGACACCAGTGAGCCTGTCGAGTTATAAGCGTAATGCCACGTACTCGCCAGTGGGTCTGAGTAGCTCAGCAGTTGTCCGTTTTCATCGTAGGAATAGGTATGAATCTGCCCATTAGGCTCGGTGACCTGAGTGACGTTACCCCAGTCGTCGTATTCGTATTCGGTGCGCTGACCTAGAGGGTCTGTAACTGCTGTCAGGTTATCAAAATTCCACTCTTGCTCGGTTCGGTTGCCTTCAGGATCGACAATCGCAATGATGCGGTTTTTATCGTCTTTGAAGTACTGAGAGATCCCACCAAACGCACTTTTGTGCGATGTGATGTTATTGTCGTCATCGTAGTGGAGTTGCCCTGCCCAATAACCACCTGAACAGCGAGTTTTCGTGGCGCGTCCTTTTTCGTCGTAGTCGTGTTCTACCCAAGTATTGGAAAGATCATCCCAACGGGTCAGCCAACCTTCATCAGAGTATTGATAGTCGAAGTTCCGACCTTCGCTTGCTCTGACTGAAAGCAATCGACCACGCTTGTCATATTGGTAAGTCGCCAAGGTTTGGATGAGTTGTTTGTCTTCTTCCAATAAGTCGAGTTTCTGGATACGGCGGTTTCGAGTGTGTACCTGTATCAACTTTTGATCCGACAGTACTACCCACTTCAACGTACCCATTTCATACAAGAAGTGAGTTTGATTGCCGTAGCTGTCCGACATTTTGGTCAAACGTATTTGGTTACCGATAGCATGCGCAAAGTGCAGGCGTTGGCGGTCTTTATTTTGAAGAACGAATTCCTCATTGGTGCGATAGAGTCGCCACTCTGGCTTGAGTTCAGACTGGGTTGGCTTCTCGTCAGTCGGTGTTGGGAAAATACCCACGCTGTAGTCTTGGTCGACAAAGGTCACAATCCCTTCTTCTAGGGTGAGGGACGTGTCCCAAGAGCTTCGCCACGCAGAGCCGAGCAATCCGACTTCCATACGTCCAACCGAGTGATAGTAACGGCTGTGCGTTATGGGTAAAAAGCCGGGTAGGGCAAAATCGTCCCTTTGTTCAATGACCTTACCTGTAGCGGTACTGATCGGATCATCGACACAAGGGCCGTCCGAGTTACAACTCTGTTTGCCATTGGCGTCACTGCTTTTATCACTGTTACCTTGTCCGTTGTTACCGTCTCGGTTCGTTCCCGCATTGGTATTCTCAGGATTTTTAGCCGACCCTTTCTTCTTCGCCGTACCAGTCACGCGCGTCACGACTTTCCCAATAAACTCTTTTACTTTATTGGTGAGCCAGGCAATCATGTCAGCCACCTTTTCAGACAGCTTTTTCATGGCATTGATCATGCCTTGAAAGGCGTCTTTCATTAGCCTGATGATCCACGATGCGCCGTCTTTGAGAGCCTGAACAAGACCTGCGATGATTTTGTCGATCAAATCGACCGCTTTTTTGCCGTACTCCTGCAGCTTCGAGCCAAAATCAGACAAGTACCTGACCACGTTTCCGTTTGACAAACTTCGAATGGTTTTGATGGCGAGTTGGATGGCAGCTGAATCGGATTTACGCAGTGCATCAATGACCGCATTACCGGTTTTTTTCACTGCATCACCTAAGCCAGGAACAAAGCCGATACCAATCAATGCGCCAGAAGCCCAGTGCCAGGTATCGAGATCTTTACCCTCATAGGTTTTCCAACCCCAATCACCCAGGTCGTACAAGTCCATGGCTTGCCCAACCACAGGCACAAAGCCAAGGGCAATCTGGCAAAAAAGAAGGATGGCAGAATTGTCCTGAGACTGACCCGCGACTTCTGCAGCCAGGCTGGTATGAATGTTTTTGACCGCAACACGAAGATCTCTGGGACCTTCATTTATCTTTTCATTTAGCTCCCAAAAGCGCCGATACGCCGGGTCGTATTTGTCTTCCACACTCCATGTACCAAACCAGCCCTCGTCGTCAATATCGATAAAGGCATCGGAGCTGTCATCCTTGTCATAAGTTAGGATTTTTTCCCGGCTTAGAATGCTGTAAAGCGAGAAGTATTCTCCCGCAATCGCGGCATGAATTGGGTTGTGTTGAAGAGAAGGGTTGTTCGCGATCGCTTCCTCGGGGCTGAATTCATCGCTGCCTTCATCAAGCAATAACTCGAATCCACCACAGCCCATGTTTTCGATTTTGCAAAGCCCTTTATCGTCGGTGGTGCCCTCGATATCGGTGCCATTGCTGTCTTTCAGAATAAATGGCGCATTAGGCACTGGCTTTTCGTCATCGTAGTGATAGCGGATGAACACCTCGCAGCCGCACTCGACACAGCCGCCAGAAAGCACGTTGTCGGTCGAGAAATTCTGCTCGGCAGCTTCTGCGCTGCTCATAAGCTGTGTTTTTCTGTCCTGACTCATCCTTTCGGCTCCTTATCCAGTTCTTCTAAAGCTCGTTGATACAGCATATCCATGCGGGACTGAGTACCAATCGCCGCAGGTTTTTTAAGTTGTTGTTTTGCCCATGGGGTTTCAACAAATTGCTCACCAAATACCGTGGCTAAGCTCAAATAGCGAACGACATCTTTTTCTGTGTTGAACTTGAGTTGGTTAGCGGTATCGATGTTGCGAAGTAAAAAAGAGGAGAGGTCTTCATCGCTCCAGTTTTTTACTTCGCCGTGATGTTTCTTTAAATGATCCGCGTATTTCTTATGCTGGTGGCGATGCGCAAACGCTCTGAGAGCCGAGTTTTGAGTTTCACTAATAAGCTGCGGTGAGCGGTGTGCAAGTGTTTGTTGCGCTTTGGCTTTCAACTTAATTTGCTGAACGTCAACTTGATCTTTGTGCCAGTAAGCGAAGGCTTCTATTGGACCAAACAGAGAGGTGAGCTCTACGTCGTTGCTGGCATTCAGCAAAACTTGTAAGACATCCCAGTCGGAAAGGCGCAGAAGCATTGGACCCTGATCTCCGCTGTCTTTTGGCGGTTCAATAAACGTCCACTCACGAATATGATTTAAGAGATAAAATAACGGGTTTTCGTATTTTGCTTTATCTTCACTCAGGGTGAGGATAATCCCCCAATTAGACTGGAAGGCGATCGTCTCTTCGAAATCTTCCCAGCTATCCAATTTCAATAAGTAGGGTGAAATGGAGGCATGAACCCTACCCATTTCCCCCCAATACAGGCAGTTTTCTTGGCTTTCAGAAGAACTTTCATTAAGCGCTTTGTCTGCCAATGTTCTGACCTGAGGGTTGATGACAGATTCAGCCAGTACAAATATTGGTTTGTCTTGAGCGTTTTCCTGCCATTGGGCAAGCGGAACTCTGTCAAAGATAAGGAGGTGGGAATCAGTCATTGCTTAACTCCGCACGACCTTCGATGCCTAACCAGCCTTCTTGTTTATATTCATTCAGTAAATCAGGTTCCCGTCGCAATCGTTCATGAAAGTATTTGATTGACTCGCGAAGAGGATACTGACGCAGAAGTTTTTGAAAATCAGGGTGATCATCAAAATGGCTACTTAAATAAAACCGGTACATAGCGTAGGTTTCGTGGGCGAGTGAAGACTCGTCGGGGAATTTCTCAATGGCGATAGAGAGACCTTCCCAAAATCTTTCCCGTACATTGACGTAGGGCAAAAGCCAACCGTATCTAGGAGCGAGTTCTTCGTGAAGTTTGCAAGCTAAAGCATTCACACGTTTTTCGTAAAAGAGAGCGTCGTACTGAGTTTGTGTCAGTGTTAGTTGGGTGAATGCTTTTTGCGATTCTATCTGTTTTTCGTTTAACCAAGCTTGATCAGATATTTTAACCAGTGCCTGGGTTTTCTCTGGAGAGTGCGGGGCATATAAAGAATCGTGCTGACCGCTAAAAGCTGATTGCTGATTTGACGTAAAGACTCGCCACAATTTTTGGAGCACTGAAAAGTCATAGAAGCGCAAGATAGCCTGATCCCCATTAGGGTAAATACAGGTTAGCCACTTAGCCCAATGTGCCTGGATGTCATTCAGTGAACCCGGATAAACGCCAACCAAGCCAAAGCGAAGAAACGCGTCACCTTGTTCAAGCAACCAATGGAAAAGCGTTTCTCCGGGGTTGCCGTTTTCTATCTCAATGAGTAATGGGGAGAACTCAAGAAGCTGGTGATATTCCGTATCTCGGTAAAGAGGGATAGATCGAGCATCGTGACGACCAGAAAAAGCATTCCAGAACTCATCCAATTTAGGAAACAGCTGTTTGTCGACAAGTAAATAAAGAGTGCCAGTCGTATTTGACATAATATCGAACAGCGATACGCTTTCAGTGTCTATTTCGTCGTTGGAAGATTCTGGCATCATAAGTACTATCCCGATCTGTATTCGTCAGATCTTCATGTTTCGGAAACTTTGGTTTTGCAGCGCTAGAAGCGGTGCTCTATACCAAAACGTTCTTTAAGGATCTTTTCATCCAGGCGTTTTTCTTGCTCGGTTTGTTCCCTTAGGTATTCATTCACACCTTCCACTTTGCATTCGGCTTTAGGCATATAACCGTGTGGTTCTTGGCAAAATACAATGTTATTTCGAAAGCGTTCACCGAAAGGCGTCAGAGCAGGAAATTTCACACCCTTTTCAACAAGTTTCTGCTGGATTTTGAGCATCTTTTGGTAGGCTTCGGTGGATTGATCCATATCTTCAAGATCAAGTTGTACGCTGTAGGCTAATGAAACGCCGCTATCTGTCATAACGTCGGCATTTGCGCCATGATCCAATAAATACAGAACCTCATCAAAGGCAGTCGAAACCAAATGCAATACAGGCGTATTTCCTAACGAGTCGCGAGCATTCACATCAGCACCGTATTCAACCAAAAGCTTCATGGCATCACTTTCTTCGAGCAAGGGGGTGTTGAAAATCAAAGTATCTTCTTCATCACGCAGGTTAGGGTCCATACCACTTTCAAGAAGAGCTTTTAGTGGTTCGTCACTTTTTCGCCACATGGCGTGGTAAGCGACGCTGCCTAATTCCGGCAGCTCAATAGACGGATCGGCACCTAATGCCATCAATGCTTTAATGGCTACGGGGTTTTCATCATTCACTGCAAAGCCAAGCAGTGTCATCCCGTGTTTTCCTGGGGCATCGATATCTTCAATCGCTTTCCCTAGTTTGGTGATAACTTCACCGTCTTTTTTCTTTATCGCCTTTGCAATGTTCAGCATATCCCCTTCAAAAAAGGCGTCGGCATAAGGTTTGCTGCCAAAAATATTCATCAAATCTCCTTTTGCTGCCATAGATAAAGCAAGCAGCCCTGCAATCAGAAGCCATCCCCACTTTTTCATTAAGCTCCACTCTTAGTTAGTGTGTGTAAGTCGTTCACTTTACGCTCTTCTAGGGCAAGCCGCACCTGATCCATTCCATGCATATCGACCTTTTCTTTGGCTTTCACCGCTCCATATGCCATGGGAGAGTATATGGGGGAGGCAACACCCGCTAACGTTGCTGCTCCTATGGCTTGAGGGGTCAGAGACTTGGTTTTTGGCAATGTTGTGTCTAGCGATTTATCGCGAACTGCATCGGGCATAATGTGCTTTAATATAAAGTTCTCTTCTTGAACGTATGTCAAAATATCGCCTTCCGTTCGATACCCTTTAATCAACGTATCCGGACCTTGTTTGGCTTTGGGGACGCCATATCTTTCTACTGTATTGCTATGCAAACCAGCGGCGTTGAAAGTGACACAAGGCATTGCACTTGCCTTACAAGCGGCACTGCCCATGCCACCGCCAAGTGAATGTCCGGATATTTCAACAGGTAAGCCTTGTTTCTTGACCGCTTTGCCGATATCAACTGCCCTGCGATAATATGCAGACTCTTTGTCTCTCCCCTGGGCAGAATTGTTTTTCCAATCGTCCAGTTTGGGCATTTCTGTTCCTCTGAACACCACTACGGGCTTGGCGCTAGGACCAAAGACGTTTTTGTCGGGCATATATACTTGTGCCTGAAAGTTACTGTCTTTAATCGTCAGATCTTTTTTCCGTAGACCTAAATTTTTGAGTTCTGCAGGTGATGCTTCAGACCATCCAGAATCGCCTTCAAAGTCCTTTCTTAGCTGTAAGCGCCGCTCGTCTAGTTTGTTATCGGGTTTGCCAACTGTGTATACGTGGTCAGCTAACATGGCCTTCTCAGCGGCATCCATATCCATAGCGAATCGGTCTGCTGGCTCTGGTTTAGTCGATTTTGCCCGCTCTGTAATTTCTTCTCGCGCTTTTCTTCGCTGTGCTTTCGTGGTGTTGGTTTCTAGCACGTCTAGCATTTCTTGTTTGTCTGCACCGTTGTCGACTGCCGTAATAATGGACTGTGCCAGAGAACTCATTTCTTGCAGCTCCATGGCTTTGTTCAATAGTGCGATGTCAGCTTGAACTGCCATTTTCTGCAATGCAGATTTGTAGAATTCTGGTGTAAAGATAGAGCTCGCCCAGCCACTGCCCAGCGGCTCCGCCAAAGGCGTTATCTTTAAAAACGGCGACTTGCTTGCAGCCGCGCCTTCCGCACATTTGTGTGCGGGTGAGGAGTAGGGGGTATCCCCAATGAATACGTCACCAGAACCTGCGGCAACGGATCCACCACATCCAATCGCATCGCCTACTCGAGAAGCCGGCTTTCCATTTATGGAAACGGTAGAAGAACCTGCCGAAATGCTTCGACCATGAATGCCATGAGGCATCTTGGGGCAAGGGCAGGCGTGCAGCAAAACAGTATCGCCCTGTCTGGCGGCAGGTTTACCGTTGATGAACACATCGCCACTGCCTGCAACAATCGGTGTGGCGGGAAAACAGCCGTGTCCGGCACAGCTGTCTCCAAGTCGAGCTGCTGCTGGCATTAGGTTCTCCTGTCCGGATCGTCCGGCTCTTGCGGTTTCGCAGGTGGCTGTGGCTCAACCGCTTTTGGTGCGGTGCCGCTTCCTGGCGAACCACCTTCGTTAATCTTCACCACGTTTCCTGAAATGGTGATCCCACCGCCATCGATTTTGACGAAGCCTCCCGGACCTTTGATGGTCAGTTCCTGTTTGGCTTCCAGCACGATGTTAGTGGCATTCAGATAACTTTCATTGTTCACCGCGATACGTTGGTTGGCGCCGATCTCTTTTTCTTCAGACGCAGACATCGACGTGACGCTGCCCCCTTCAATTTTGGTGACCATACCGCCAGAGATAAAACGGTTCACTGCGCCAATGACTCGCTGAACTAAGTTACGACCGACTTTGTAGTGGTGATCCTGACCAAACTCTTCGGTGACGTTCTTACCCACCAAACGATGCGTATTTTCTGTCACCATCTGGAAGAAGTGCTGACCGATTTTTTGATGAAAGTCGAGACCAATCGATTCGCGACTGATGTTGTTAATCACGACATCTTTGTCTTTTTGAGCGTGAACATAGATCTGTTCGCGAGACGCTTCATCTTCAAATCTCAGCTCATTAAATCCTTCGCCCAGATGCGTTTGTGTTTTCAATACTGTCCGAGTCTTATGGCTCGGCAAAATATAAGGCGTTACGTTGGTGGCGTGATAAGTGCGGCCTGTAATGATCGGCTGGTCAGGGTCACCATTTAAGAAAGAAACAATCACTTCATGCCCAATGCGTGGAATGGCGATCATGCCATATTGTCCGCCTGCCCATCCCTGAGATACACGTACCCAACACGAGCTGTGTTCATCTTGTGAGGATTCGCGATCCCAAGGGAAGTGAACTTTTACGCGACCGTGTTCGTCGCAGAAAATCTCTTCGCCAGCAGGACCCACAACCATAGCGATCATCGGACCGTCTACCTGTGGCTTAGGCAGGGGCTTGGCTCTCCACTGAGTTTGCGCCGGAATCACAGTAAACTGGTTACTGTAGGTGGTCGCTCCGCTTCCCCCTTCCTCTTCAAGCGCCTGAGGCTGAGTACCTGAGTGAACGGCATTTATTATGATCCAGGCGCGATTGCATTTCGGGTCAAGGTGATCGGTAAGCGTGAATTTAACCCCGGCTTGCAAACCAGCGTGATTACTTTGTCCATGCGCAATATGAGATTCACGGCGAAGGTATTCCAGGCGATATTTACTGAACGCCTGACCGCTTTCGTCATCTTTGTAGCGCGTTGGCGCATCGTAATGTTCGTATCCATCACGCTGGTACGCCATGTCCTTACCAAGCTGTTCTTGTTTGAAGGAATAGGTGGGCTTCTTAAAACTGTATTCTTGAAAGGTAACGTTGGTGACGTCTGAACGAATTCTTTCATTTAAGCCAAAGACATAAGGAGTATCTATCTGCCCCCCTGCCAATGCATTGTAAGTAACAGGCAGAGGTAACTCATCGTAGGTTTGGCTGTCATCACTGAAAACGATGGTGTGCTTTCCTACTTCATGAGTAATTCGATAAACCAACCCTTCTTCAGCCGCCAAACGGTGCATAAATTCAAGGTCAGTCTCGCGATACTGAACACAAAACTCCCTTGGCTGGCAGGATCGTTTTAGGGAAAAGGCATAGTCGTTAATGCCCATTTCCTGAAACAACACCGACAAAATATCGGGCACATTCTGGTTCTGAAAAATCCGGCTATTCTGGCGCAGCGATAATCGTTCAATAGCTGGCACTAAAGTGAGAGAATAAAACGTGTGCTGTCGACCCGTATCTCCTTTAAAAAAGGCTCTGACGATGCCGTGTACAACTTGCGTCACTTCCCCGTTTTGAATGATGGTTAGCCAGGCGCTTTTATCTACGATTTGATCTGGAGAAATATCAGTCAGGCGACTAGCCAGCTCAATCTGGTATTTGAATCCATGGCAATGATTGTAATCAGATAGCGACTCTTGTCCCTCATACTCTCGAACGATAAGGGTATCTGGAGCCAACCCGTCAACATCTAGGGTAAAATTTAAGGTGCCCATGCATTCATTCCGTTTTGCAATCTAATCCGCGCCAAAGCGTTGAGTTGGTAGTGAAAACGCAAAGCCACAATTCGTGACTTTGCGTCATTGCAGATGACCAGTATCTTGGGGAGCACGCCAGTACAAGGGGGAGCAAGCACTGGCGAAGCGTGATACTGGTCATATACCTGATTATGCTTCGACAGGTTTACGCCAGTCGTCTGAACCTGAAGTACCAGCGTTCACGTGATCCCAGTTGATCTTGCGGTAAGACAGAGAAACGGTAACGTTTTGCGTGAAGTCGGCGTTTGTTGGATCCTGACAGTGTGGCATCTCACAGTGGATATCAACGATAGAAGCGCTCTCAAGAGAGGTTGTGAAGAAGTTCTCTTGTTTACCTTCAATCGATGTGCGGTACCACTTCAACTCAACAGATTTCATTTTCTCGCCAGACGCCAATGCGTTGTACAACAGCGGAACAGCTTTGTTCAGTGCTACCGTAAATTTGAACGGTTTGTGCACACGCTGACCTGAAGGCTGCCCAGATTGAGGGTCTGTAGGTACTGTCACGTTGTGGTCAAACTGCTGAACCAGCATTTGGTCTTCGTGACCTTCAACGAATGCATCACCGATAGAATCTGTAGACAATGCACCTGCAGTAATTAGCCCCTGCGTTTCACCTTCGATGGAGATATAACATGGAGTTGGCATATTCAATCCTCTTTTGACTTGGGCAGCTCCTAATTTGGCAACAACCCCGTTTTAAGCAACATATTAATAACAAATAGATGTAAGCGTTTATTCGCTTTTTTCAGTTGTCAATCGACGAGTCTAATAAGGCAATTGCCGTGCCAAATAATAAATAACTCTAAAATCATAGGGTTATGTTTATTGCGATATATAACCAAGCAATTAATTGCTTTTGCCTGGGCAATTTATTGCTCGAACAGCGAATAAATGCCTGGATCAAAGTCACGTGATAATAAATTTCACCGAATTACCATTTAATTAGTAATTGTGAGGTTAATACAATAATTAATATTTTAGTAATTGCTTGTGTTTGCGTGATTGTCTCAGTTTT
The DNA here is from genome assembly GCF_027924785.1 of Vibrio nigripulchritudo. Classification (NCBI taxonomy): domain Bacteria; kingdom Pseudomonadati; phylum Pseudomonadota; class Gammaproteobacteria; order Vibrionales; family Vibrionaceae; genus Vibrio; species Vibrio nigripulchritudo. Next base: position 378,185 of record NZ_AP027050.1, read on the forward strand.
GATTTTATAAATGCCTTGATTAATACAGCCTGTTATGAATGCATGAATGATAAATGAAAGAAAACTTTCTGTTGGCAAAATATATTAGATCAAGTAACAATGATAAATGTCATCAGGAATTTCATATCAAACTTTTACCGTTGAAAAATGTGGTTAACTGTTGAATAGCAAGAATTTTTATAGTGGTTTGTTGCATTTGATCTATACATTTAAGTTTGATGATTAATGATTGTAATTTAGTCACTTACGGTAGTGTCTGTCTTTTAATTGAGATGTTTATCATCTTGTTTTTGTGATGGTTGTAACGGTTTTACTTTATCTTGATATAGTAGGTTAAACACACAAATTGATTGAGCTGAATCGGAAGATAAATAAAAGAACTGATCGCAAAATCATAATGAAAATAATCTTAAAAATGAGAATTAAATAATTTTTCGCTTTGGCTGGTGAATTTCTAGACTGATATTTAAAAATTGGTTCTAATTAGGCTTTAATGGTGTATATGGATTTATCGTACAGCAGATGTACGCGCTTTCTCATACCTTGTTTATACGTCATCCTGTCATTCTTGACTCTCCTAAATAGAAGCTCATTACAAAGTATATAAAGAATTTTGCTCTGGTTAGCAGGGCGAATCTGTGTTTGTTTATTGCCATTCAACTTGTTTTTGGAATTGCGAAAGCAGTGATGAATTCCAATTTCGAGGCGGAAGTTTGTTCGCAATAAATTCAACATTGTATGGGTTTAAGACCCTAGAAAAATTGGGACAAACGAAGGAGACCGTAATATGTCCAAAGAAGGCAGTGTTGCCCCGAAAGAAAGAATCAATATCAAGTACATTCCTGCAACGGGCGATGCTCAGGCAGAAGTGGAATTGCCGTTGAAAACTTTAGTGGTTGGGGACTTTAAAGGGCATCCAGAAGAAGCCCCTTTAGAGGAACGTAAACCTGTCAGCATCGACAAGAATAACTTTGAATCTGTGATGAAAGAGAGCCAACTGACGCTGTCTACCTCAGTTTCAAACAAGTTAGTTGATGAAGACGACGCTGATTTACCTGTCGAATTGTCATTTGAGTCTCTTGCAGACTTCACTCCAGACTCCATCGTCAAACAGGTTCCTGAACTAAGCAAACTGATCGAACTTCGCGAAGCACTACTGGCGCTGAAAGGTCCATTAGGCAACGTGCCAGCATTCCGTTCTCGTCTTCAAGAGCTCCTGTCTTCTGATGAATCACGTGAAAAGCTGCTAGCGGAACTGGATCTTGTGGCAAGTGATGAGAGCGAAACCTCTGATCAGGGAAATGAATAACCAGCGTGAAAAACAGGAACGAAAGGATAATTCCGATGACAACAAATGAAGTCGCTGTAGAAAGAACAATAGAGCAGCAGCCAGCAAATTTACTTGATGAAATCATGGCGCAAACCCGTATTGCACCAAACGAAGAAGCCTACGACATCGCCAAAAAAGGTGTTGCTGCTTTCATCGAGAATCTCGTAGGTTCAAACCGCACTGAAGAACCCGTTAACAAGGCTTTGGTTGACCAAATGCTGGTGGAACTGGACAAAAAAATCGGTGCTCAGGTTGATGAAATTCTTCACGATGACGGTTTCCAGAATCTGGAGTCATCTTGGCGCGGTCTTAAGTTGATGATCGACCGCACCGATTTCAACGAAAACAACAAAGTTGACGTGTTACACGTAACCAAAGAAGAGCTTCTGGACGACTTTGAATTCGCACCAGAGACCACTCAATCGGGTCTTTACAAACACGTTTACTCATCCGGTTATGGCCAGTTTGGTGGTGAGCCAACCGGCGTTATCATCGGTAACTACGCGTTCACCCCATCTACGCCAGACATGAAACTGCTGCAATACATGGGCTCGCTTGGCGCAATGGCGCACGCACCATTTATCTCCAGTGTCGGTCCCGAGTTCTTTGGCATTGATTCGTTTGAAGAGCTACCGAATCTGAAAGACGTTAAGTCTACGTTTGAAGGACCTAAATACACCAAGTGGCGTTCACTTCGCGAATCTGAAGATGCGCGTTACCTGGGTCTGACAGCGCCTCGCTTCTTACTTCGTGTGCCATACGATCCAACAGAAAACCCTGTGAAATCCTTCTCTTATGAAGAGAACGTCAGTGATTCTCACGAAAGCTACCTATGGGGTAACACAGCGTTTGCATTTGCCACTCGTCTGACAGACAGCTTCGCGAAATACCGCTGGTGTCCGAACATCATCGGTCCGCAAAGCGGTGGTGCGGTGGAAGATCTTCCAGTTCACGTTTACGAATCCATGGGCGCATTGCAATCCAAGATCCCAACGGAAGTACTGGTCACAGACCGCAAAGAGTTCGAACTGGCGGAAGAGGGCTTCATTGCTCTGACCATGCGTAAGGGCAGCGATAACGCCGCGTTCTTCTCTGCGAACTCAATTCAGAAACCAAAGATTTTCCCGAACACCAAAGAAGGCAAAGAAGCCGAAACCAACTACAAGTTGGGGACTCAGTTGCCTTACATGATGATCATCAACCGTCTTGCGCACTACATCAAAGTGCTGCAGCGCGAACAGATTGGTGCCTGGAAAGAGCGTCAGGATCTGGAGCGTGAGCTAAACGGTTGGATCAAGCAATACGTGGCGGATCAGGAAAACCCACCGGCAGACGTGCGCAGCCGTCGTCCACTTCGTGCAGCCGCTATCGAAGTGCATGACGTGGAAGGCGAACCAGGCTGGTACCAGGTGTCGCTATCGGTTCGTCCTCACTTTAAGTATATGGGTGCGAACTTTGAACTGTCTCTGGTTGGTCGTCTGGATCAAGCCTAATGGGATACATCGCACCTGAAGAAAGTGTGTACGGTGTCAGCCTCTTCGAGCGTTTAGAGGCTGACGCTAAACCCATTTCACTTTCAAAAGGCCCGGACTCTGCCGAGGTACTGCGATCCATCAAACGGAATGTGTCCAACATTCTGAACACCCGAATCGGAGAGTCACTGAGCTCTCCGAATCTTGGGCTGGTGGATTTTAACGATGCCACGATGGCGATGCTGGATCTGTCTATCCGCGTGAAACTGTCGATAAAGCGCTGCCTGGAGGAGTTTGAGCCTCGGCTAAAAGAAGTCGACGTAATGGTCATTCAGGATGAAAGAGAGCCCCTGAACTTACGATTCAGTGTGGCAGCGACCATAGATACATCAGCGATTCATGAAAGGGTAAAGATCAATTTACTCCTTGATAACAATAGAAAATACCGAGTAGTAACCTAGTGGCACAAGACAAATATTTCAGAGATGAGCTGGCGTTTTTAAAAGACCAAGGAAAACAGTTTACCGAGATTCATCCTCAACTTTCTCGCTTCTTGAATGGTCGGAATACCGATCCGGACGTCGAGCGCCTGTTGGAAGGCTTTGCCTTTTTAACCGGTAAGCTGAGAGAGAAAGTCGAAGATGAATTTCCCGAGTTAACCCACTCGATCATCAACATGCTGTGGCCGAATTACCTTCGTCCTATTCCCAGCATGAGCATTCTTAAATTCAGCCCGAAAGGCAATTTCAGTACTCGTCAGGTCATCAAAAAGCAGACCAAAGTCGATTCGGTGCCCGTCTTCGATACGCCTTGCCAGTTTCGCACTTGTCGTGATGTAGAAATCTACCCGATTGTTTGCGACCGAATCTCGGCGATTCACACCAAAGACGCCAGTAAAGTATCTCTGGAAATGTCGATGCTGAACAAAGACGAATCGATAGGCTCAGTGGAACTGGATTCGCTCCGCTTTTATCTGGGCGGCGATACTTACAGCGCACAAAACCTCTACTTGTGGCTGGGGCACTATCTAGATTCGATTGAAGTGGAATACGACGGCGGCAGCGTAAAAGTGCCGACTGATGTGTTTGATGTTGTCGGGTTTGATAACGACGGTTTACTGCCATATCCGAAGAATGTGTATCAGGGTTACCGGATTTTTCAGGAGTATCTCGCGTTTCCGGAATCGTTCCACTTCTTCGATTTGAAACACATTGGGCGTTATATTCCCGATCATGTAACGGGCAAGTTCACCCTTCGTTTCCACTTTACGCAGACCTTGCCGGGCAGCACTTTGGTGTCGGATGAGAGCTTCATTCTGTATGCCACACCAATAGTCAATCTGTTTCGCCATGATGCGGACCCGATTGATTTAACAGGCAAACGAACAGAATACCGAATTGCACCCTCCAGTCGTTACCCAAGGCACTATGAAATATTCAGTGTCGATCACGTGGAAGGGTGGCAGGAAACCTCGGACGGAAGAGTCCGTGGTCAGCGCCGAGTATACACTCCCTTTGAAAGCTTTCAGCACGAGATAGAACTGGCTCGCCAGAGGCTGGCGCTGTACTACCGTGTTCGTGTGAAAGACAGCATTCGCAAAGACGGCTTTGATCATCATATTTCGTTTGTCCGCGGTGACGAAACTACAGGTTACCTGCTCGACGAAGCCGTCACGCTTGAACTGACGTGCACCAACCGACAACTGCCGGCAGAACTGGCTGTCGGAGACATTTGTGTCAGCACGGACACATCGCCCCCATTTGCCGATTTTGAAAACATCACCATCCCAACGCAAACCCTGCGCCCGGTACTGGATGGCAGTTTGCTGTGGACGCTGATCTCCAATTTGTCGCTGAACTATTTGTCGCTGCTGGACAAGAACGCGCTTTGCTCTGTGCTTCGCGCTTACGATTTCCGCTCTTTGGTGGATCAGCAGGCGGCGCGCATCTCGCGTCAGCGTATGGATGGCATCGTATCGATTGAATCTGAACCCCTGGACAAGCTCATCAAAGGCATGCCTGTTCGTGGGTTGTTATCGCGAATCACCATGGACCCGAATGCGTTTGGTTCGGAAGGGGATTTGTACCTGTTTGGCACCGTACTCAGCCAGTTCTTTGCGTTGTACGCCAGCATCAACTCGTTCCACGAGTTGGTAGTGGTCAACGCCGAGAGTCGAGAAGAATACAGCTGGGGTAACCAGCATGGAATGCAGCCACTGATATGAGATCAACCAACCTTGAGCCGATTCAGGACGAGTTGGCAGAGCTGGATGTCAAAAGCTTCAACTTCTATCAGTTGGTGGAGTTGCTGCTGCAACTGAATGACATGGATCCCGAGGACGAAGATTGGGAGCGCCAGTGTCAGTTCGTGTTTAAGTCGAACCCAAGTTTAGGGTTTTCAACGTCTGATGTGTCGTCGCTCGACACCAAGCACGACGACAGAATGGAGCTGGAAACTACCTTCCTTGGGCTAACAGGATCGCAGTCGCCGCTTCCCGGGTATCTGCTGGAGCAGGTGTTAACTGAAGGCGAGTTCGGCTTACGCGGGCCGTTTCTCGATTTCTTCAACAACCGAATGATCACTCTGGTGTATCGGATTTGGCGAAAGTACCGCTATTACATTCGGTTTCAGGAAGGCGCGAGCGATGACTTTTCCGCTCAGCTTTTCGCATTGGTGGGGTTAGCCGACCCTGACCTTCGCGGCGAAACGCCCATCAACTGGTGCAAGATGCTTTCTTACGCCGGCATGTTGGCAGGGCGAAGCCGCTCACCGCAGGTGGTGTCGGGGATCATTGCTCACTGTTTCGATATTGAAGATGTTGAGATTCGTCAGTGGGTGAAAAGAAAAGTCGATATTCGCAAAAACCAGCAGATGGAGCTGGGTTTAGCAAACATGAGTTTGGGTGAAAACACGGTCGTTGGTGAACGCGTGACCGAGTGTAACGGCAAATTCACTTTGGTATTGAAAGGACTGAGCCAGAAGAGGTTTCGCGACTTTCTACCAACAGGAAAAGATTACCTGCCACTTTGCAAAGTTGTGGAATTCGTTCTGCGAGAGCAAATGGCGTACGACCTGGAATTGCAGCTAGAGGAAGGCGCAGTATCTGCCATGGTACTGGATCATCGCATTGATATGCCTCTTGGCTGGTCCACCTTTTTAGGTGAAGGCGACACCAAACAGAGTGTCACCATTCAGGTCAGGCAGTAGAGGCGAATGGAAGTGGAACAGAACAAACGTTTGAACTTGATGGTGTCGAATACCAAGGAGCTGGAACCCGGTTTAACGCCTTCCTGTGAGTTCACAGAGGAAGGCGGTGTGATTGGTTCCAGCCCAAGTTCGCACTGGATTTTGCAGGATCAGCGCCGAGAAGTGCAGGGCAGCCATTGTGAAGTTTTGGTGTACGACAACCATTTCTGCGTACGCGACCTTTCCGGTCACACCTATGTGAACGGGGCAACCATGCCTGTCGGCAAAGGGAAGATGGCGCAAATCACCACCAAAGATACCCTGAAAGTCGGTGTGTACGAATTGATGGTAGTGAGCGGCACCAGTCGCGCTGCGATGAACTCTCACAACCAATCACTTGATCAGCTATTTACCGAAGACGCCGCTTTAGTCAAAGGCGATCCGGAATCAGAAAGGTTGGTCGCGTTGCGGGACGACGTTGAATACGTCGATCCGCTTGATGTTCTGGAAGGGGGAGAAAGCGCCCAGGAACACAAGCAACTGTACGCGGAAGAGGAAGAAAAACTTTCGCCAGAACAGATCGAAGCCAATCACCTTCTTGCGGATGAAGAACTGGAAAGTCGCGAAAAGCCAACCTTACAGGCAGACAGCGAATACGAAATTTCGTCTGCCATCAAATTGAAAAAACGAAGCCGCTTCAATCCATTTTCGTTTTTTTCCAAGTCAGAACCTGACGCTCCCGTATCCGAGCCAGAAATGGCAACCGAGATCAGTGAAGCGCAAACCCATTCACAGCCAGTTGAAAACAGTCAGCAGGCTAATCAACCCATTGAATCGTACGTTGCGGAAAACGCAGGTGCGCAAAACGAGTTCAGAACAGAGGGCTACATGATGGACGATAAAACCCTGGATTTATTAGAAGAAGAAATCGCCCAAAACGAGCAGTTTAAGGCAGAAATGCCGCTTGGCGATGACAACAACCACCTGTTATCGGGTCCTTTGTTCCGTGGTTTGGGTGTGTCCGTTGCACCGTCTCACCAGTCTGGTGACGTGCAAATGACCTCAGAGGAAATCGGGGCTGCGCTTCAGGCAGCAGTAAAAGGTCTGTTGGATCTGCACCAGCATGTGGATGACAGCCGCTATGGCGTGATCAACAAGAATCTCCAGCCGATAGAAGACAACCCACTTCGCTTGGGCATGTCTTATGAAGACACGGTAAAAACCCTGTTCAACACCAATCCGGGTGCCGTTCACCTTTCCGCGCCATCAGCGATTTCTGAAAGCCTGAAAAACCTCAAAGATCACAACGACGTGGTGCAAATGGCGACCACTCTGGCTCTGGGACAAATCGTTCGTGCCTTCTCTCCAGAAGTCTTGATGCGTCGTTTCCAGAACTACCGCCGCTCTTACCAGACGCCAGAGCAAAATTCGGATGCGTGGGCATGGGAAATGTACCAAAGCTACTACAAAGAGCTGACGTCGGATCGCCAGCAAGGCTTTGAAAAACTCTTCTGGGAAGTATTCGACCAAGCGTACGACCGCTTGCTACGTGAGAAGCAGATGGAGTCGTGATCGTGAGACAAGTGCTGTCCATATTGTTGGGCGTTGTGTTGTTAGCGGGATGCAGTTCCAGCGAAAACGTGAAAGAACTGCCGACCGTAGTGTCATTCAGCATGGTGGCAGATGAAGGCGTAAACCCGAACGTATTCGGCGAGTCTTCCCCTGTTGAGGTTCAGGTCTTCGAGTTGGTGGACGATTCCATGTTTATGTCAGCTGATTTTGACCAGATCAATGAAGATCACAAAAAAGTGCTGAAAAGCAATTACATACAGGTGTACGACTACGTGTTAACTCCCGGGCAGTTCAAATACGTGGACGACATTTCAGTGGACGAAGACACCCGGTACATCGGGGTGCTGGCGAAGTTTGCCGAGCCAGAACTGAGTGAATGGAAAAAGGCAGTGAAGATCATCAATTTGGGTCGCAAGTACCACTTGCTGATGCTTTTTAAAGATTACGACATCAAGTTAGAGAAGGTGGAATAGAGTATGTATTCTCGAAATAGAGTCGTGTGGAGCGAAGGATTATTCATCAAGCCGCAGCATTTTCAACAGCAACAACGCTACATGGAATATGCGCTGGATGAGCGAGTGGCGTCAGCAAGCCAATATCTGTTTGGCGTGTCAGAATTGTCTCTGAACCCGGAATACCTCAGCTTTGGTCGAATTGCGATCGAGCGTGCGGTGGGCGTAATGCCAGACGGCACGGTATTCAAAATTCCACAAGAAGATTTGATGCCCGAAGCGTTGGAGATTGCCGACGATTCACTGGCAAACCAGATCGTGTATCTGGCGCTTCCGCTTCGCAGTGATTCATTAGCCGAAATCAGCTTCCCGGATTCTCAAGGCACAGGTCGTTACACCGCGCGCAAACAAGAAGTGCGTGACGTTCATACACCACAAGGCGACAGCACGGTATTGGACGTTTCACCTGTACAGCCTCGCCTGATGTTAGAAAAGCAGGATCGCAGCGCATTTGCTTCCATCGCCATTGCCCGAATTCTGGAAAAAAGACCCGATGGCAGCGTCATGCTGGATCCGGATTTTGTCCCTTGCCATTTCAACGTAGTCGGCATTCCGCATTTGCACCGATTCATCAGTGAAATGTCGGGGCTGATGCGTGAGCGTGCCAAGAACATCGCCCAGCGTATTGGCTCGCCAAGTCAGGGCGGGGTAGCTGATGTGTCAGACTTTATGTTGCTGCAATCGCTGAACCGACTTCAGCCACAACTGCAACATTTGTCTTCCCTGCGTAGCCTGCATCCCGAGCGTTTGTACGAATCGCTGACCGCCATTTGCGGCGAGCTGGCGACCTTCACTGATGAAAGCCGGATGCCTCCGCAATTTACCGTGTACCAACACGAAATGCCGACCGAGTCTTTCCAGTCTCTTATGGTGAAATTGCGCCAGTCACTCAGCATTGTACTCGAACCGCGTGCCGTCTCCATCCAGCTACAGAAACGTCGCTTCGGGCTTATGGTTGCTCCAATCCAAGACCAAAGTTTACTGGAATCGGCGGATTTCATTCTGGCAGTGCGTGCGCGTATGCCTTTGGAAGATCTTCGTCGCCTGTTTGTGCAGCAAACCAAAGTGGCGTCGGTGGAAAAAATCCGCGAGCTTATTTCTCTTCAACTGCCGGGTATTCCCGTTAACCCGCTTCCTGTGGCACCAAGACAATTGCCTTACCACGCGGGTTACACCTACTACCAGCTAGACAAAACCAGCGAAGCATGGCGCATGCTGCAAAACGCCAGCGGCTTTGCCTTCCACGTCGCGGGCGAGTTCGACGAACTGGATCTGCAATTCTGGGCAATTAGGAGCTAATCATGATCGTCACTGAAGAATTCAATAAAGACCGCTACGACGAGCTCCTGTTTGATCAGGTGAAAAGCATCGACGCGGATCAGGATTACTGGTTCAAGCTGCGCGGTGATAACCAGAACAAAATGATCGACGCTGCGACTCCGCTTTTAGGGCTGTCACTGCGTATTCGCTCACTGGCTCAGTGCGACAACATCGAATCCATTTACAAGCAAGCTCAAGAAGAGATCAAAGCCATCGAAATGGAACTGGTTCAGGTGGATGTAGAACACGCGATGATCATGGCGTACCGCTACGTGTTGTGTGCAGTACTGGATGAAGCGGTGATGAGCACGCCTTGGGGGGCAGACAGCACATGGGCAGAACATTCATTGCTGACCCGCTTTCACAACGAAACCTGGGGCGGTGAAAAAGTCTTCACTATTTTGAACCGCTTGCTGAGCGATCCACCTCGCTATCGCCCGTTGCTGGAGTTCATTTACCTCTGCCTGATGCTCGGGTTTGAGGGCAAATACAAAGTGGTGGAAGGCGGAAAAGAAGAGCGTGAACGTGTCGCCATCAAGCTTTACGAAACGCTTTCAAGGTTGGATGACAAAGAGCCAGAAGAGCTGACCAGCGCCACAGACCACGTGGTTGCCACCAAATATCGCCTGAGTCGTCAGATGCCGATTTGGCTGATCTTTGCAGGCTTTGCGGGTTTGTGGGCAGTGGTGTTTTTTGTGTACCGCTACATGCTTCACAGCAAGTCGCTCGATGTACTCAATCAGCTAAACCAGATTCTTTAAAACACATTCTATATAACTCAAAGATATCAATAGATTTTATTTTCATTTTTCAATGTCAAAGGTTGCGCCGTGATTCGAATCGAACTTCCTACATTAATCAGTAAACTGAACGACCAAAGCAAACTGGCTCTGGAGCAAGCTGCCTCATTGTGCCTTGAACACGAACATTCTGAAGTCACGTTCGAGCACTATTTGCATGTGTTACTGGACAATCCGCTCAGCGATGTGCGCGAAATTCTGCGCAGCGGCAATACCGACCATCACGAAGTTCAGGATTTAGTACACGGCGCGTTTCCGCGTGAAACGGGGCACGATACCTATCCGGTTTTCTCACCATTGCTGATTGAATTGCTGCAAGATGCCTGGTTGTTGGCATCGACGGAAATGAATCTGGATCACCTCCGCTCCGGTGTAATTTTCCTGACCGCCATCATGCGTCCGGATCGCTACCTGCCACTGCCTTTGGCGAACAAATTCCAGTCTTTGAATCGCGAGACCCTTCGCCGTGAGTTCTTCAACATTTTGAAAGACTCTTCTGAAACTCCGGTTGAAGAAAGTACAGGTAAGAAAAGCAAAGCACCTATCGGCAACGACGGCCAGCGTGCGCTCGACAAATACTGCGCAAACGTCACCGCACAAGCGCGCAATCAGGAACTTGACCCTGTGCTGTGCCGAGATGAAGAGATCAATCTGATGATCGACATCCTCTGCCGTCGCCGCAAGAACAACCCAATTGTAGTGGGTGATGCTGGTGTCGGTAAAAGTGCGGTGGTTGAAGGTTTAGCCAATCGCATTGTGGACGGAAAGGTGCCCGATAAGCTGAAAAACATCGAACTGATGAGCTTAGATTTGGGCTTGCTGCAAGCGGGGGCTGCGGTAAAAGGCGAGTTTGAAAAGCGCCTTAAATCCATTATTGATGAAGTGAAATCGTCGCCAACGCCGATCATTCTGTTCATCGATGAAGCCCACACGCTGATTGGAGCGGGTAATCAAGAAGGGGGAGGCGATGCCGCCAACCTGTTGAAGCCTGCGCTGGCGCGTGGCGAATTGTGCGCCGTGGCTGCTACTACATGGAAAGAATACAAGAAATACTTCGAAAAAGATCCTGCTCTGAGTCGTCGTTTCCAGCTGGTGAAGCTGGATGAACCGTCTGCGGATCAAACCGTCGATATCCTTCGCGGCTTGTGCGAAGTGTATGAGAAGAATCATCAGGTTCTGATTTCAGACAGCGCGTTAAAAGCCGCGTCACACTTGTCGGCACGTTATGTATCAGGCAGACAACTGCCGGACAAAGCAATTGACGTACTTGATACCGCGTGTGCGCGTATCTCTATCAATCTGAGTACGCCGCCATCTCGCATGTCCGAGCTGGAAACCTTACAGCATCAATACGAGTTAGAGCGTCGCATGCTAGAGCGTCAGGTTCAGATTGGTCAGAAGATAGATGAAGAGCGTCTTGCCACCCTGATCGCCAAAGACGAAGAGTGCAAAGCTGAGTATCAGGAAACCGAACAAGCCTGGCAGAAACAGCGCGATTTGATCAACGAGATGATCGAACTGCGGACAACATTGCTCAGTGACGACCAGTCGGAAGACGACCTCGCCGATACCAAACAAGCATTAGAAGCTCTATACGAACAGCTTGATCAAACCCCTTTCAAGGATCGTCTGATTCACCCAGAAGTCGACGAACAACAGGTCGCGGAAGTGATCGCAGACTGGACCGGGGTGCCAATTGACCAAATGAATACCGATGAGCTGACCAAGCTGACGCACCTTCCAGAGATTCTGGAAAACGCCATCAAAGGTCAGGATGTCGCCATCAATCGGATTCACAAACACCTGCTGACCGCTCGTGCCGATTTAAGACGCCCGGGAAGACCAAAGGGCGCCTTCCTATTAGTTGGGCCAAGTGGTGTGGGTAAAACCGAAACCGTGGTGCAACTGGCAGAAGAGCTGTACGGCGGTAAACGCTTCCTGACTACCATCAATATGTCGGAGTACCAAGAGAAACACACAGTCTCCAGACTAATTGGCTCGCCTCCGGGGTACGTAGGTTTTGGTGAAGGCGGTGTGCTAACTGAAGCGATTCGCAAGATGCCGTATTCAGTTGTGTTGCTGGATGAAGTGGAGAAAGCACACCCAGAAGTGCTGAACCTGTTCTATCAGGCATTCGATAAGGGTGAACTGGCGGATGGAGAAGGTCGTTTGATTGACTGCCAGAACATCGTATTCTTCCTGACGTCTAACCTTGGCTTCCAGACCATTGTCGATTACGCCGAGCGCACCGACGAAATGGACGACGCGCTCTACCCAGAGCTGGCGGCATTCTTTAAACCGGCATTGCTCGCCCGTATGGAAACGGTGCCGTATCTGCCGCTGGGTGAGGAGGTGATGGAGAAGATTGTTCGCGGCAAGCTGAGCAAGCTCGAAAACACCTTAACCGAGCGCTACAAAGCGACGGTCGACATTGCTTCCAGCGTGATCGAAGAAATCCTTTCCCGAACCACGCGTTCAGAAAACGGCGCTCGCATGCTCGAAGCCATCATCGAAGGGCAGATGTTGCCACCCATTTCTCTGGCGTTACTTGAGAAACTGGCGAACCAAGAGACCGTTACTCACATAGCCATTTCTGCCGAAGACGGCGAATTCATCGGGAAGGTGGAATAGCATGAGTGATTGGCTAAAAGTCGCAGACAAACTGGTAAACGCCAGAGAAGCCTCCGGCTTGGTTCAGGTCATGCTGGATACCTTGCAGCACGACCTGCATGTAGACAAGAGCTTCTTTGTTGCCGTGACACCAGACGGTCGCCAACTGATTACCTTAAATCGTGTGCCGGATCTCTGCTGGAACGTCACCGATTTTGAGTGCCCATTTGCCCATGTACTGCAAAACGGCGGGCAAAAAATCATTAATCACGAACATCTGGTCTATTGGGAAGGGGACACCAACTTTATCTCCCTGATCGACGGGTGCAGACCGGATCAGAAAATCGTGATTACCCCACTTCACAGCCGTTCAGGCGCGATTTTGGCTTTGTCGGTCAACTTGGTGAATGTGGCGATGTGGATAAACGAAGTGGGGCAGTCCAATTACCTGCGTTTCCTCAACCTGTTCACTCGTCATTGGGAGTGGCTTGGTGATTTGAACGCCGCTTCGGCATCAAAAAGCCAGTTGAAAGAGTCGCTCTCCTATGTGGAGCAAACTCAGACCATTCTGAAACAGTCGGACTCTATCCGCAGCAAGCTGGTGGGCGACAGTACGCCGATGAAAGCGCTGCGCGAGCAAATTGCGACGGCGTCACAGTCGGATATGACGGTGTTGATTCAGGGTGAAACGGGTGTGGGTAAAGACGTAGTGGCGTCTGCCATTCATGAGCTTTCCTCACGCCGGGACAAATCGCTGGTGGCGATCAACTGTGCCGCGATTCCGGAAAACTTGCTGGAAAGCGAGCTGTTTGGTTACACCAAAGGGGCGTTTTCAGGCGCCACTTCAAATAAGCCGGGACTGATTGCGCTGGCTGATGGCGGCACTCTGTTTCTCGACGAAATCGGCGATATGCCCCCGATGCTGCAAGCCAAGCTTCTGCGTGTATTGGAAACCCGCACTTTCCGACCATTGGGGGCAGAGAAAGAGCAGAGCTCCGATTTTCGCTTAGTGGCGGCGACGCATGTGGAACTGCGCCAGAAAATTGAAGAGAAAACCTTCCGTCAGGACCTGTTCTACCGCCTATACCAGTTCCCGTTGAACGTACCGAGTTTGAAAGAGCGGATGGAAGACGTCGAGGTGCTTGCCAAGCACTTTATCGACCAGTTTAACCAAGCCAATGGCACACGTGTGCGCGGTATTCATTTCAAAGCACTCGATATGCTGATGCAATACACCTTCCCAGGGAACGTACGCGAACTGCGTCATCTTATTGAGTTTGGCTGTGCGCACCTGCACAACGGGCACGAGCTGATGGCGGATGAGTTAGGGCGTTACATTCAGGATACCGGAGGGATGGCGGCCAACGAAGACAACGTTCAGGACGTGCCGGACGAAGAACAAACGCTACTGTCGATTTCTGATCTCCGTTCAGCGGTGAAAAGTTATGAATCCAAGATCATTGCGACGCGCCTGCGTCAGTACAAAGGCGATCGCTCCCGCGCGGCAGAAAGCTTGGGAATTCCAAAGCGCACTTTGGCGGATAAATGTTCCAAACTGGAGATCAATATCTGATGATTCGACGCACTTTACTTACGGCAAGTCTTCTTATTGGCGCTTCATCTTCGGCATTTGCAGAAGATAAATCGGCTCAGGTTTCTTCTGCCGACGCGTTAATGGAAAAAGCGCAGCAGTGCCGGACCATTGCGTCCAAAGTCGAAAGGCTGTCGTGCTTTGATAGCTTGTTTGGTACACCCATCGCTGATGCACCTGTGGAACAGGAACTGGTGCGCCCAGAGCCTTGGCAACGTGCGGTGAAGAGTGAAGCTCAGCGAAACGGACAAGTGGGCTGGCTTCGCAGTGAAACCATCGACAGCAATGGTGAGAAAGCCTTGTGGTTTACCGTTACCTCGAACCCTAGGGTGGAATCGACAGAAGCGCCCGTTATTTTGATGGCGAGCTGCATCAACAAAATATCCCGTTTAGAAATCTTGTTCCCAGAAGTGCAAAAAGGCGCGAGAGCCGATGTATCGCTGGGTTCTGAACGTCAACGATGGACGTTTGATGAACAGGGTATGGTACTGCGCTCCGGTCGTGGATTAGCCGCTATTGGCATCATGCGCCCACTGGTTCGAGCGCCGCAAATTCACGTTCGTTCCAATGCGGATCGTATCGATGGTCTGGTGTTTGAAACCGAAAACGGAAAATCGGCAATCACCGAATTGCGGGAGCTGTGCCGATGGTAGTCATGGATGAGCAACCTGTCAGCATGGATGACAAAGCGATTCGGGAAAAACTGCGCGCGCCTATTTCGGAAGAGAGCCCGGTGGGTGAGCGTGTTGTGGATGATCCGGTGTTCGATTTTGTTGAAAGCCAGATGATGAAGGTCGGTTCACTCTCTCATGCAGAAGTTCGCTGGGCAGAAGTGGAAACCGGGATCATTTCCCTGTTTGAGCAAAAAACCAAAGATCTGAAATTGATGGCTCATCTGTTGCAGTGTTTTCACCACAGCAACACGGTGGACCGATTTTGCCTGTCGATTCAAGTGATGACGGACTTTATGGCGACCTATTGGGAAACTTGCTACCCAGCGCCCGGTGCGCGAGGCGTGTTGCCGAGGCGTAAGTTCTATAGCCAGATTATTCAGCGTTTCGATACGGCGTTGGAAAAGCTGGTGAAAGGCACTCTTCCTGTCACTGAACAGCAGAGCGAAGCCATTGGTAAAGCCAAGATCGCGTGGAGTGATACAGCAGAGAAACTGTCTCTGGACAATGACAACTTTATCGCTTTCATCCGCAAACTGGAACGCTGGTTAGAGTCAAACAAACTGCGAGATCTGCCATCTTCTGCGCCGGTTTCTTCGGCAGAGTCGAATTCTGTTTCCCAGTCTTCTGGAAATGCTGCCGTAACGCCAAGAGCAGTCGAAGTGGATACTGGCAACGAAAAAGCGATGAAGGCATCGTTGCAAAAGGTCGCCGATTTCCTGAGCGAATTTGAATACGGGCATGCACTGAGTGTTCGCGTGCGTCGCTTTTCCGTCTGGTCGTCGATTACGACGCCACCGGATGGTGACCATAAGGGTGAAACTCAGCTTCGCGCTATGGTGGGGGAGCGAGTGAGTGAGTATTACGAGCAGTTGCAACGTAACCCCGATCTGGCGTTGTGGCGCAAAGTCGAGCAGAGCTTAACCATCGCACCTTACTG
Source organism: Vibrio nigripulchritudo (assembly GCF_027924785.1). NCBI lineage: Bacteria > Pseudomonadati > Pseudomonadota > Gammaproteobacteria > Vibrionales > Vibrionaceae > Vibrio > Vibrio nigripulchritudo. The sequence goes on from NZ_AP027050.1 coordinate 394,189, forward strand.
GTTTGATGGTCAGCATTTAAGTGCGCAAATTGCCGCCAAGATTGGTCAGCAAAGCTGGGCAGACGCCATTCTGGAAGAAACTCAGAACTTTCTGGCTCGCATCCCTGAACTGTCGGGTATGAGCTTCAAAGGCGGTTTGCCCTTTATTGGGGAAGACACCCGAAGCTGGCTCAAGTCAAATGAGCGCGTGCAAACCACCTCCACCGTGAACAGCTGGGATGACAAGCGACATGAAGCGTTTGTGATGGCTAAAGAAGCGGGGTTGTCCGTCGCCATGGCGATGCTCAACGAAGGTTTGTCTGCTGCCAAAGAACCTCGAGATGTCTTTTACTGGCGGCTGCTAACCGCCGATTTATTAGCAAACAACGGGCTAGAAGCGATGGCGCATCAGCACTATCAATCCCTTTATCAATCGGCTATCGAAACCAAGGTCGAAGAATGGGAACCGTCGCTCATCAATCAATTACAACAATTCGTCGTAACGGAATAATACAAGGTAAGAAACATGGGGAAGTTTATCAGCGGCTTGCTTAAAAAAATGGGTCAGAGCTTCAAATCGGCCATTCCGATTTTGCTGGTCGCGCTGTGTGTGCTGATCATCGTCGCCATCTGGTGGGCAGGTCCGATGCTGGAATATCAGGAGACATTCCCACTGTCTTCCGTGATGTCTCGCGTGATTGCGAGTGTGATTTTCTCGCTTATCTGTATTGCCTTCTGGGGTATGTATCAGTGGAAAGCGCTGAACCGCTTTAAAGCCAGCATCAAGCGAGAAGAACAGCTAAAAGCGGACCCAATTCTTCAGTTTGAAGAGCGTCAGGAAGTTGAGTTGAACCAGATCATGGTCAACATGAAGGAGAATCTCAACAAGCGCAATTACCTTTACGCACTGCCCTGGTATTTGGTGATTGGTCTGGAAAATGCAGGTAAAACCAGCCTTATTAACCGTTCCGGTCAGAATTTTGTGTTCTCTACCGTGATGCGCGCATCGGGTAAGAAAAGCGAAAACCCTTACAGTTTCGACTGGTGGATTGGCGAAGAGTCGGTGCTGATTGACCCTGATGGCGAACTGCTGACTCAAGGCTACAACAACGAAGACAATGACGGTCAGATGGAACGTCGTCTATGGGTGCACTTCATTGAATGGCTTGAGCGCACCAGAAGCCGTCGTCCTTTGAACGGCGTGGTGATTGCCCTTGATGTTGCGCAATTGGCATCCGGTACGACTTCCAGCCGAAAAGCTTACGCCAGCCTACTCCGCACCCGTTTACGCGAGCTGATGGAAACCCTGTCTACGCGTATGCCAGTGTATGTCACGTTAACCAAAATGGACTTGCTACACGGCTTCGAACCTTTCTTCCGTCATTACCCAAAGAGCAAACGTGATGAAGTGCTGGGTTTCACCTTCTCACTAGATTCAGTCGACAATCTCGACAAATGGCTGGATGAATTCACCGAAGATTACGGTCGATTTGTTGAGCGCATTAAAGAGAGTTTGCCACTGTCGCTGCTGGAAACCATGGACAACTCTGAGCGCCAGAGCATCTATGGCTTTACGCGCCAGATCTCGGGTCTGAAAGAAGTGCTGCACGAATTCCTGCAAGATGCATTGGGCAGCGATCAATTCTCGACGTCGGCTTTGGTTCGTGGTGTTTACTTTACTTCTGTATTCCAGCAGGGCGTGCCTTCCAATGCCTTTGATGATGCGGCATCACGTCGTTACGGTCTGAGCCACGCGATCAACCGAGCGCAGGACGCGAAAAACTCCACGGTTTACTTCACCCAGAAACTGTTCAACGGGATCGTGTATCCAGAGGCGGGCTTGGCGTCGGACAATTTCCGCGTAGCCAAGCAGAAACGCCGCATTGTGGCGTTGTCGACAGTGGTGTGCCTTATCGCCACCTTTATGTTGATCGGCAGTTGGCACGGGTACTACATCAAGAACGTCAATCAGGCGGATGCGGTACTGGCTAAGGTGAATGAATTTCGCAACAAGTACCCGGAAGATCTCTCTTTGTTGAATCAGAAAGAGATTCTGGAGCCATTGGATACCATTCGTGAAGCCACACTGGAGTTTGGTTTCTTCCGTGAAAAACCAGAATACATTTCGGATATGGGCTTGTATCAGGGGCACATGATCGGTCCTAAAGTTGAGCAGACGTATCTTGCTTTGCTGGAAAGCCGTTATTTACCGTCTTTGATGAAAGACATCGCACTGGAGTTGTCGAACGCGGAAAACGAAGAGCATCAGTTGGAAGTTCTGAGGGTGTTCCGAATGATGATCGACAAAAGCGGTCGTTACAAAGAGTTCGTTATGGATTACTTCTCTAAAAACTGGCAACGACAGTTTGTAGGGAACCGTGTCACTCAAGAACGTTTGTTAGAGCACCTCGATTACGCCATGAACCACACCGATTTGGCGACTCAGTACAAAGAAGGTGATCAGGCGGCGATTGCTTCAGTGAAACCTTACGAGGGGCTGATTTCTAAAGCGCAGCGTGATTTAAGTGCGATGTCCATCGAGCAGCGTGTATATCGTAACCTGAAATCCAATTCTTCAACCTACCTTGGTGCGCCCATCAATGTGCGAAATCAGGTGGGGCCGGTATTTGATGTGGTCTTTGAAGAACGTGTCATCGACAGTGAAAACCTGATGGTGCCGCGCATGCTGACCAAGCAAGGTTTTGATAGCTACTTTATTGAGCAGTCGGATTCGGTTTCTGAACTGGCGTTGATAGACAGTTGGGTATTGGGGCAAACACAAGTGGCGGAATTCAGCGCCGCAGACAAGATTGCCCTGAAGAACAAGATCCGCTCGCTCTACGTCGTCGACTACACCAATACATGGCGAAACGCGATGAACGAAGTGGATGTGAAGTACTTCGTCGACATCAACAACGCCGTTTTGGTGCTGGATAACCTGACGGGTAGCACTCAGCCATTCACCCGCTTGCTTCAAACCCTTGAAGACAACACCCGCTTGTTCAGTGAGTTACCAGAAAATGAAGAAGCGCGTGAAGAGTTGCTGAAATCACCGAAGTACAAAGTTGCGTCCATGATTCATGCGCCGTTTGCAGAGCTGAATTCCATGCTGCATGCGCAAGGGGCGCAACCAGCGTACTTCGATGAAGTACAGACTGCTGTGGTGCAACTGCTGAACTACCTGAAAGCGATTCAGGATGCTCCGGATGTGGGGCGTGCTGCACTGGAAGCAACCAAAGCGCGAATCAGCCTGAGTAACGCAGACCCTATCTACACACTAAAACGTATCGCCTCTGGCTTACCAAGCCCGCTCGACAACATGGTGTCTAAAATCGCCGACGAAAGCTGGTATGTGGTGAAACAAGAAGCCATCAAGCACCTGGAGATTCGCTGGCAGCGTGACGTGTATTCGGTGTTCCAGGAGAAATTTGCCTCCCGTTATCCGTTCGACCAAGAGTCGCGTAAAGACGTGGCACTGGAAGACTTTGAAGAATTCTTCTCGCCAGACGGCACTTTGGACAGCTTTTACAGCGAGCAGTTGAAGATGTTCATCGAAGAAGGGATCTCCATTTCTGAAGATTCGGCGCAGCAATCCCTTATTCGCCCAGAAGTACTGGCGCAGCTTAAACAAGCGAAGAAAATCCAGCGCGCCTTCTTTAACCGCAAAGGGATTCTGGATGTGGCGTTCTCGCTTGAGCCGATTCGCCTGACGTCTAACAAGCGTCGCTCGGTGATCAACATCGATGGTCAGTATGTGGAATACAGCCACGGTCCTCGCCAGTCGGTTGAGCTGATTTGGCCAAACACCTTGCGTGGAAGCTCGGTGTCGAAAGTGACATTAGTGCCAACCAAGTCGAACTTGTCGCCGCGCAGTATCGAGCGCAAAGGACCTTGGGCGCTGTTCCGACTGCTTGATAAGAGTGAAGTGGTAGGGGGCAGCATCACCAGTGTGGATTACAAGTTCGCGATCGATCGCGGTGATGTGTCTTATCGCCTGTACTCCGAAGCGGCGGTGAATCCGTTTAAAGAACGTCTGTTCGATTCGTTCAAACTATCGAGCACTCTGTACTAGCTCGCAGAAAGTCAGTCACACATTAGATGCATGGCGCGTTAAATCGCGCCAGTAAAAATAAGGTATTTGGGTGTCAAACAAGATTTATATCGACCACGGAATTTTTACCATACTGAGCAACCAGCCTTCGCTCAGGGATTCCGAACGCTATCAAAAAATTCGCAGTGAAATTAATGGTCGAATGGGATTTCTGTCTGGGGCGACTCAGTGGGAATCCGTGTTTAATGAGTGCATCAAACTGGGCACCGAAGTGGGAATGGACTTCCTGCTTACCAGCTACTTTTCAGTTGCAGGGTTTAAAGTTGAAGGAGTGAAAGGCTTTGCGTCGGGGTTAGAGCTGATGCTTGCCGCCTATGTGGAAGACAAAGATCACCAGGCACTTTCAAGCCATCACAAGCAAGAAATTATTCAGTGGATGACCAGCAAGGTCACGTCTGATCTCAAACTGATCAAGCCCAATAAGGACCAGATTCGTGACCTGTATCGCTGTGAGCGTGCTTTGCAGGATCTCAATGAGTTGTGTGAGCGTTTTCAGCCTGAATCCAGCCCTAATTTTGAAGGCATAGCCTTTAGTATTTTCGAGCATATTGACCGCATCGAAACCGTAACTCAAGTGGTTCAGAAGCCAGATTTGCCAACCGACAATACCAGTAAGTCTGGTCGGAATATCTGGATGTTTTTCTTCATTCTTGCGTGGGCATTAACGGTTGCGGTGGCTTACTTTTACTCGGTTGAGCGTTTAAAGGTGTGCCACGCCGTAGAAGGCATGAAGCGCACTGTGACTGCCCCAACGGAAGAGCTGCTTTCAAAGCTGACCGAGGAGTCGGTTGCCGAGTTGCCACCTGATGAACAAATTGTGATTCGCTCTGCATTGGTTGATGCTATGGACAGCGATTTGAAGATCACGGTTTATCAGCAATACCTCAACGTTGTCATGTTAATGGAAAAGGCCAAAGAACTGTTCCCAGATAACCCGGAAGTGGAAGCCGCAATCAAGAAAATTGAGGTACAAAGCCAGGGGTATCGTGAAGAGTTACAACGCGATTTAGAGCGTTTCTATTCTGCAAGAACACTGGCAGCGAATCTGGTGAATGAAACCAAGCACGCAAATAATCAGGAAAGTGCTGAGAGACTGGAGCAGTATATTTTGAGCCTGTCGCCAATCTACAGTCGCAACGCTTATATTCAGGAGCAAATCGATAAGCAAAACTACGATCTCGCTAAAGAAGAGCTGTCGGTACTGCAGGAACGTGTCGCTCGGATCGTGTGGCAATTGTCCTCCTATCAAAATGCGCTTTCAGACGTCGCTCATGACCCGGTCGTCGCGGTTAAGAGCAGTGAAGAAATTGCCATTGAAGAGTCGGGTGCCCAACCATGACCAGGCGCTCAACCATGAAAGGGGTAAAACAACTTCTGACGCTGTCACTGCTCTGCCTGCCATTAAGCAGTTATGCCTTGAATGAAATTGAAGACATCACTCCAGAGCAGGCGTTCGAAAAAGGGCGCGTGCTGAGGCTGCAATACCATAACGAACAGGCGCTGGAATACCTGAAACACGCCGCAGACTCAGGGCATTCAATGGCTGCTTTGCTGTACGCCGACGAGCTAGCCACATTGCCCCACGCGGTCAGGCGTCAGGAAGAGATTATCCACTACACCTTGCAAGCCGCAGAAGGTGGAAACATCTGGGCAATGGAGCGGTTGGCAAACACCAATCGCTCGGGTAGTGAAGAGAGCCGGGTTAAGTGGCAGCAGCGCTTTTTAACGTCATTGGAGCAAGAAGCCGAAAACGGTAATACCAAAGCCATTCTGACGATGTTTTATCTGAAAAGAGATGAAAAATATAAGCAAGCCAAAATCTGGCTGACCAAAGCATTGGAACAGGAATCTGAGCGGGCAAAGCTGGCAGAAGTCGAGCTGGTGGAGCAGGGATACGAAGAGTGGTTTGTACTGCCGGGAAACCGAATGAAAGAAAGTAAACAGCGATACGCCGAACTGGCTGAAACAGGCTACCTGCCTGCTGTGAAAAAAACGATTCAGTTACTGATAGAAACCGACAAAACTCATCAGGCGGTGGTTTGGCTTGAGGAAGCGGTGCGAATGGGGGATGCGACGTCTTTGGCTCTGCTGGCAAAAGCATATGCAGGTAATTACCCCAAAACCCGAGTCGAGAAAGACTTGGTGAAATCTTACAGCTACTACCTCAATTATCTGGATGCGATGGGATCAGACAGATTGATCGGGACCCGCAAGCGGATAGAGAAAGAGGAGCAAGCGGTGAAGGAACAACTCACTGAAACGCAAATTGCCGACGCAGAAAAACTTCATCAGGAATACAAGAAAAATCACACCGTTATGTTGTTTGAAACACCTTGGAAATATGAAATGAACTAGGTCAACAACCTGGTTCATAGCCCCCTATGCTTTTCGATTTACTTATACTGTGTCTCCACCCCACTTCCTTATTGGTTGGGTATCTGGGAGGCTTGATAATCCTTGCGATTTTTTACTATTACTCAACGAAGGCGTTGGTTATTTTTGCTGGTTACTATCTTATCTGGGCAGTAGCATTTGCCCCCATGTCTGTCCCCACTCTAATTGAATTCCTCAAAGGTTGGCTGCTTCCAAAGCACTTCAACTCATACGGCGATGTTGTCCCTTGGTTGCTGTTTGGCAGTATCCCACTGGGGCTTGTTGTCACGTTCATCTGGACATTGTTTTGCCTGTTTGGCGAAGTGAGTCCATCGAAGAAGTGATGTCTCTCAAAGATATTTTCTATTTGATATTCCTTTCCGGTGGGCACAAACAGGTGCCTCAAATCTGAGAACACCTCCCTACACGTGTTAACTTTGAGATTAACGGACAGAGCTCAGAGTTATACACAGATTTTGTAAACATGGCGGACAAAACGCTGGCTCGAATGTGATAGAAATGCGGGAAGAAGATCGGCTGATAAGGCTTATGTCACCGATTTGTTGGCAGATTTATACGTTTCACGATTCCCGTAAAGATATAAAGTTGGCTTAGATGAAAACAAACACAGGGAACCCGTTGCTTTACTTAAAGGCTTTCATACTCTCCTTCGTGATCGCCATGTTGAGCTATTTTTCAATTCAGGGTGCAGTAGGGTATTACCTTTGGAAGGAGCAGAACAAAGACGCAATAAGAGTGCTTGAGACCGTCAGCAATGTTCACAAAGAAGTGGTGGAAGTTCTGACCACTCTGAATCATTTGCAACTGAGGACATGTTCTGACGAACATAACCTGATGATGCGAAAGCTGCTCTTCACTTCCGATTACATTAAAGACATAGGGTATCTGGAAGACAACACCCTCTTTTGTACAACCGGAAAGGGCAAGCTGTCTCCACCTTTCGTTGGCGGTGCGACGCCACATCTGGTCACAGAGGAAGGCTTTAAATTCTGGCGTCATGTCAAACTCATCATTCTCGACAATACCTACGATTCGCTGGTGATCCGAAAGGGCAATTACAACATTGTGCTGGATGAGAAATCACTCAACGAATTGATTGATGACAGCTTTCTCTGGGAGCTGGTGTATCTGAAAAAATCAGACGTCATCCACTTTGGTGGTCATGAGGGAATTTTCTCATTACCTGAACCAACCCTCTGGAATTTTCTGGATGGAGAAGGAAATAATCTGGTAAAGCAGTGCGATATTCGAAGAGCTTTTTGTTTAGGGATGAAGTTGAACCCGAACAAACTGGATAGCGATACTGCTGTATTGAGAGTCTTCACCATCGCGACTAGCTTACTGATTGGTTTGTTCGCCTATATGTTCAGTGTCAGATGGTTAAAGTACCTGTTCTCCGACCGTTACCGTATCAGAAAGGCGATTAACTCGAATTCCTTCCATTGTGTTTATCAACCCATAGTGGATCTGCGAACCCAAAAAACCATTGGGGTCGAAATGCTCACACGCTATAGCGACCGTCGAGGTAGTATAGAGCCCAATGAATTCATCCCTATCATCGTACAAACCGGTCAGACCTGGCAATTTACTCAAAATATGATGAAGAAAGCCATATCGGAGCTTCATCGAATAGATAACCTGCCAGCAGAATTCAAACTGAATGTGAACATCTTTTCTTCAGACATCAATAAGAAGTCGATTCTGGAACTAGTGAACGAAGAGGGAACCTACGATTTCCGAGGGGTATTGGTTCTGGAGGTCACAGAGAGTGAGGAACTGGAAGACAGTTCAGCATTGCATAAACTTAGAGTCTTGCGAGACAAGGGGATGCAGATAGCGATTGATGATTTCGGTACTGGCTATTCCAACTTGCACCAATTAAGAAAAATGAACGCTCACAGCCTGAAGATAGATCGCAGCTTTATTCAAGAGATGGAAGACGCTTCCATTCGCTCTTCTTTGATTGAACATATTGTCGCGATAGCTAAGCAAGAGAACCTTTTGCTGGTGGCCGAGGGCATAGAGAACTCTATCCAGCATCGTATTCTTAGAGAGATGGGGGTCGAGTATGGGCAGGGGTGGGCTTTTTCTAAAGAGCTGAGCCTTGTCGAGTTTGAAGAGTTTTGGTGTCAGGAAATGGAAAGACAATCCAAATTAATTGATGCTTGAGTGTTGAATAAAAAATAGAAAACCATTAATTAGGATTTTCTTATTTTTTATAGGACAGCTATACAAAGCCGATAATTATTATCGGCTTTAGAAATAAAGACCCTAATATTCATTAGATAATATTATATTAAGTTTAATTGAATTAGGGTTTGCTTAGTTAAAATACACTCTTACTTCATCAAAATAATCACAAATCTTGTGAGAGTGTGCATGGTCAATAAGAGCAACACGACGTCCATTTTGAGCTGCGGCGAGTAAGTTATCCAGTATTGAAGGGCCCATTGAATCGTTAAGGTTACGATAAATATCTAAGATGTAATCCTGACCATTAATGTTAACCACGACCATGCTGTCATAGTCTCGACCATAGTAGCCGCCAGTAGAGATGTTGTTGATGTAACCATTCACGCATTCTTTTCCTTCCTTAGGTGTTGCAAGAGCAGGAGCAGAAATAACAGACGCGGCTAATATAGCCCCAAAAAGTGCTTTTCTCATATTATTATCCTCATTAATGTTGCCAAAGTTGGCGAAAATAGGCGATTTGCCTTTCGAGGAGAAATTAACAGCGAAAAAAGAAAAATTTATTGAAAGTGCTCACATAAAAATAATGGAAAAAAGGTCACTTATTCTTGGGTTTCATTTATAGAACACGATGGTGAAATAAATATGAGACAGGAATAAGGCAGTACAAAATATTATTTGTTACGATGAGTTTCAAATTATATAATAGCCAGATTTTTTGAAATTATAAGTAATTAGCACTATTCACTCAGTAGTCAAATCACATTGGTTGTTACAGCCATTCTTAATAAACCGAGGCGCGCTTCACACATCTTAAGTTAGCTGTGTGCCAGCAGACGGTTAAATCAAAAAATGAACCGAACTCACTACAAAGTCTGATGTCCACATACCCGACATAACAGACAACAGGGGCTAGGTTTGAAAGACTACAACGCATATCTTTTTGATATGGATGGGACATTGGTAAATTCCGAACCTTTAAAAGGGAAAGCCTTGTCGCTCGCGTGCAAAGACTTTGGAGCAGAAGTGGACTTCAATATCTATAAGCGCGTTATGGGGGAAAGCTGGGCAGCAGTAACAACACACTTTTTTGAAGAAGGGGGAATCTCCCCAGATCTGGATGCATTTAACCTGCGCTTTAGAAAGCACTATGAAGGGTTATTGAGCCAAGAACTCGCACTGCATTCCGGGGCTTTCAATTATCTGGTTTACCTCAAGCAGTCGGGAAAGGCATGTGCACTGGTAAGCTCTGCAGCCCCATGGATGGTTGAACAAATATTAAAATCCCTTCAGATAGAAAGCTTGTTTGATGTCGTTATCACTCAGGCAGACGTATCTGAGCATAAACCCAGCCCAGAAGCGTATCTTCTTGCTCTGGAAAGATTGGATGTTTCACCGGAGGAAAGTGTTGTGATTGAAGATTCGGCGGCGGGAATAGAAGCCGGAAGAAGCAGTGGGTGTGATGTATTAGCTATTCGGCACGACTTCAACGCTATGAATGATTTTCAGCACGCGAAAGGCGTGATTTCAAGCTTTGAAGAGCTATGAATAGTTGAACGATACCTAAAAAATTTTTCACTGGGCTGCAATTTTGCAGCCCAGCTTTTGTTGCTTTCATCTACTAGGCTAAAGTTTCTTAAGGTTGCTGAGCCAGCTTGGCTTCAAGATCCGCAATTCTTGCTTCTAATGACTTGATGTAAGCCATTATGTCACGATCACCGATAACAGCCATTGGTGCCATAATCATTTTTTCTGCTTCTACAAACGATGTTTTTACAGACTGTGCATCAACTGTTGTGCTGTCCTGCTTACCGTAAATAGATTCTTCAAATTTCAGGCTACCTGCTCTTATCTTGGTTTCTGAACGCCCGACAGAGAACCGATCTGACAGCGTCACATCTGTTGGACGAACATAGGTCTGGAAGTAAGTGCCTTCTGTTTTATTCGCTACATACACCTGATTTTGGTTGATACTGGTGTAGTTAGTGATCCCATCACCCGCTAGAATCTCGTCAGTTTTTACTCCCGCCAAAAAGCGATGAGGGTGTTCTAGCCTGATTTGTGACAACCCTGACTGACACTCTGGAATGCTTTGCCAGAACCAGGAACTGGAAACATCAACGCCCTTGTGCGGATCATTCTGAGCGCGGAAAAATGCCCCGTCTTTCTGAATCTCATCACCATTGTAATACTGTTGATGGATGCTGAATTCCGGGCAATGTGCAGCCATAGAAGGGAAAGCAATTAGTGCGACTACAGCAGATGCAATAAGTTTTAGTTTCATCGTGTTTCCTCGTTTCTGATTGAATGTCCGAGTGTAAGTCTTAACCACGTCGAGAATTTTATATTCTTATCAATGATTTATATTTCATTCGATAGGTAATCGCTCTTGTTACGAGAAACTGCGACAGAATTGGCAAATCTTGGTGTCTTATACCCAAGTGCCCTCAAGATGTATGAATCAGATCCTCATATTCTGTTTCAGTTCAAGGAAAAGAACGCAGCGGAATGACAAGTCCTTTCCAAGTTCTTTGACGATGAAATGGAGCAGAATATGGGATCCCATGGGCGAGTTTAACTGGCTTTCATACTGCGTTACCGATTCTTGATTTAGACCCACTAGATCTACAAATCGGTGTCTTGTCTGAAAGCCAGTTAATTCTCGCTGAACCATGCATCTTGAGGTTACTTGGGTATACATACAAGGAAAAAATTTACGATATGCGCAAAGTCATAAATTGTTTTTGAAAGAATTATATTGTTAGTTCTATCAATATTTACTCATCCAAATAATTCCTGAATAATTTTGGTTTGAGTTAAGCGTATTTCACTAGGTTCATTAATTAAAAAAGATGAAGAAAAGATCATAAATTTTATGACATGTATTCCATTGAGCCTGAAACGAAATGACAGAATAATGTTTGTAAAGTGGTTTCGAAAAATACGATAAAATTCACTCGCTTATTATTTATATAAGATTGAAGTAATACACAATATTAAAGCGGATTTTTTACAAAAGGCAGGTTTTACAATGTGCTAATAATACGGTGAGAGTTCATGAGCTTATGTATAAATTCAGCTCGATTTATAATTTAAAAACAAAGAGTTACACTACTGTCGGATGTGTAACCTTTCCCCTGTGTATACACTAGTTTGTGTGATGTTAATTCCGGTCGATCCGTTTTGTATATTCAATATCGTGATAATGCTCACGGATGATTAATCATTGTCCGTTTGCTGGTGTACTTCTAAATTTATTTGTTTAATTTAATTCGCAAGTTCAATTTATAAATTAGTGAATGTCATTCTGAATAAAGAAATAAATATTCAAATTTACAATATAAATAGCAGGTAAAAATATCATTAACCTTGATGTAAATATCAAGGTGTGAGTTATATTTTTTAAAAATTAGCATCGATTAATTTCCAAAGTGGGTATCACTTGGACGGGGAAGTTATGCCTGAATATAAAGTTTTCTGATCTTTCGAGGAGATTTCAGGCGCTCCAATTTTATCCATTAGTTCATGGTCATGAGTTTGAAAGAATTCGCACACTATTTCGGATAGAGGTGTGATAACGCCTACAGCTTTTAGGGTTGTAGGGAACTATCAATAACTCGTAATGAGTTGATTTTAATGTAATAAAAGTTGGAAGGATATCAACAATGAAATCGAAACTACGACTACTCAGTGTATTAGTTGCAGGCACATTCGGTACCGCATTTGTACAAGCAGAGGAAAACTCAGTACAACCTCGTATTATCGGGGGATCTGAGGTAGTTCATTCAAGCGTTCCATATCAGGTGGCTTTACAGACGCCTTCAGGTTTTCAGTTCTGTGGGGGAACCATCATAGCGCGAGATTGGGTATTAACGGCAGCTCACTGTCTGGATGGTAAATCTGCGAGCGGCGTCCAAATCAGAATTGGTGTTTCTGATCTCAGAACAAACCAAGGGGAAAAGCATAACGTATCACAATTCATCGTTCATGAAGGTTGGGGCACTTCCGGAATAAGTAACGATATCGCGCTTCTTAAACTAGCTACTCCGGTAGATGCAAAATATAAAATTGCCAAACTGCCAACACCAGAAATTAAGGCGCGCCTTGCGTCATTAGGTAGTTCCGTCAAAGTGTCAGGCTGGGGGCAAACAGTAACGGGCGACCCTTCTGGGGGGAGCGACGTGCTAAAAGCAACTAACCTGAACATCATTTCCAATTCCGAATGTACACAGCTAATTAATCTGCCTGGTATCAGCGTGCCTAAAGACAACATCTGTGGCTACAAAGCTCGTACAAGTTCATGCTATGGCGACAGTGGTGGTCCTTTCGTGAAACAGTCAGGTAGCGATTATTATCTGATAGGCGCAGTAAGCTGGGGGCAACCTGGTTGTGCTGCAGCCACAGCATTTGCCGATGTGACTCAGTTCGTTCCTTGGATCTCTCAGAAATCTGGAGTCACACCTGATGGCGGCGGCACAACGCCACCTCCAACAGATGGCTGTTCTGGTGTTGCTGCTTGGGAACTATACAAGCAATACAACCAAGGTGACCGTGCTGTTGCCAATGGCACATTATTTGAAGCGAACTACCGCCATTACGGCGTGAATCCATTCAGCGATTACTGGGGCTACTGGACAATGGTTCAGACCTGTAACTGATCCTGCAATTCTTGCCAGCTTCATATCGAAGCTGGCTTTCCAAAGTGCTAACGAAACATCTCGATATTTTCGAAGTATTCGAGCTTCGAAAAGAAATACACCCCAGAAGTGGAAATGAGGTCTGGGTGTGTATTGCTTGCAGATCAAAGACAACTGCAAGTTTTAAAGCTCGAAAGAGCATAACCAAAATCAATCATTTGGAAGGATATTAATGATGAACGGAAAACTACGACTATTGTCTGCGCTTATCGCAGGGTCGTTTTGCATTGCAAACGCTAACGCGGCTGAAAGTGACGTTCAGCCAAGAATTATTGGTGGTTCAGAAGTGTCTCACTCTTCAGTGCCTTATCAGGTTTCGCTGACTATGAATGGTGGTCACGGCTGTGGTGGTACTTTGATCGACACTAACTGGGTTGTGACAGCAGCACACTGTGTGGATAACGCTTCTGCGGGAAGTGTTCAAATTCGAGTTGGTGTAACGGATCTTCGTACATCACAGGGTGAAACGCATAACGTGTCTCAGATCATCGTACACGAAGGCTGGGGAAGCAGTAACAAATCAAGTAATGACATCGCGTTGCTGAGGCTGGCTTCACCTGTCGGCTCCCAATACGCGATCGCTAAACTACCAACACCAGAAATTAAAACTCAGATAGCGTCTGTGGGTAGCTCAGTGAAAGTATCTGGCTGGGGGCGTAACGTTGCTGCAATTCCTGCGGGAAGCCCTGTTCTGAAAGCAACCGATCTCAATATTATTTCTAACTCTGAATGTGCTCAGCGTAACAAATCGAGTGTGTCCGACGACTACATTTGTGGTTACACCGCCAATACAAGTGCTTGTATGGGTGACAGTGGTGGTCCATTTGTTAAGCGCTCAGGCAACGAGTACTACTTGATTGGTGCCGTAAGCTGGGGACCGGGTACTTGTGATGCAGCCACAGCATTTGCTGATGTTACGCACTTTACGCCTTGGATCACTCAGAAGTCAGGCGTTTCACCTGATGGTGGAGGTACAACACCACCACCACCAACAGACGCTTGTTCCGACGTTGCAGCATGGGAGCTGTACAAGCAATACAATCAGGGTGACCGCGTTGTCGCAAACGGTACTCTATTCGAAGCTAACTACCGCCACTATGGCGTGAACCCATTCAGCGATTACTGGGGTTACTGGACAATGGTTCAGACCTGTAACTAATCCACTAAACCGAGCCAGTCCCGCATAGTGACTGGCTCATTGTTGAAAGTGTTAACGTTCGAAAGAGCATAAATAAAATCAATCCTTTGGAAGGATATTAATGATGAAAGGAAAACTAAAATTACTGTCTGCACTTGTTGCGGGGTCATTTTTCATTGCAAATGCCAACGCGGCTGAAAGTGACGTTCAGCCAAGAATCATTGGTGGCTCGGAAATATCTCACTCCACCGTGCCATATCAGGTCGCACTGACAAACAGCCGTGGCAGACAGTTTTGTGGCGGTACACTGATCGACTCTAAGTGGGTTCTTACTGCGGCACACTGTATCGATGATAAATCTGCAGGAAACGTCAAAGTGCGAGTGGGTGTTACTGACTTGCGTACCTCTCAGGGGGATACACATAACGTATCTCAGATCATCGTGCATGAGGGATGGAGAGGTAGCGTAACTGCAGGGAGCGACGTTGCACTGCTAAGACTATCTTCGCCAGTCAGCTCAAAATACAAAATCGCAAAACTGCCAACACCAGAAATTAAGGCGCGTCTTGCTTCGGTAGGTAACTCCGTCAAAGTGTCAGGTTGGGGACAAACAGTAACAGGTAACCCTTCTGGAGGGAGCGCCGTGCTAAAAGCAACCAATCTGAACATCATCTCCAATTCAGAATGTAGCCAGCGAATTGCTCAGCCAGGTAGAAGCGTGCCAAAAGACAACATTTGTGGCTACAAAGCGCGAACAAGTGCATGTTATGGCGACAGCGGTGGTCCTTTCGTGAAGCAATCGGGTGGCGATTACTATCTGATAGGGGCAGTAAGCTGGGGTAAACCTGGTTGTGTTGCGGCCACTGCATTTGCCGATGTGACTCAGTTTGTTCCTTGGATCACTCAAAAGTCCGGTGTAGCACCAGATGGCGGAGGCACAACGCCACCACCACCGCCGCCAACAGACGCATGTGCCGATGTGGCAGCTTGGGAACTTTACAAGCAATACAAACAGGGTGATCGTGTTGTTGCGAATGGAACATTATTCGAAGCGAACTACCGTCACTATGGCGTGAACCCATTCAGCGATTACTGGGGTTACTGGACAATGGTTCAGACCTGTAACTAATCGAGAAACTAGCCCGGCTTACTGTAAGTCGGGCTTTTCATTACGAATCAATTTCTGAGTGTTGTTGCAATAACCTATTGATATTGTGTATAAAGATTCAACGTCAGTAGATAAGGAATAACAATGAGAGACTCGCTCAGACAGAAAGTTCTGCAAGTATGCAATAAGAAAATCTCACAGAAAGGCGACAACGTAGGCGTTTCGTTTTACGCGTTTTTTGCCAACAAAAATGACGACCCAGAACTTCTTATGGAAGCCGCAACCTGGTGGATTCAGACCCATAAACTCGACCATTTTGAAAAAGCACACAAGATCATACAAATGGTAGAAGAAGGGTTGTGATTAAAGAGAAGTTTAAACAGTTGGCAGAGCTGGGTGCTGGGGATTTCCAGCATTTGAATGGTTCTCTGACGGAGCACTTAAAAGGCACTCAAAACATTCTTAAGCAGTGGGGAGCGTCGGAGGTGTTGCAAACCGCGGGGTTATTTCATGCTGCTTACGGAACAGCAGGTTTTGATGAAAATATGGTGTCTCTCGACCAGCGTAAGTACATTGCTGAGATTATCGGAGAGGAAGAAGAAGCGCTGGTTTACCTCTATTGCTCATGTGATAGAGATCATGTTTTCCCACAATTTAATAAAGAAAAATCGATAAAATTTCGCGATCGATTTAATGAGACATCGATCGAAATTGACGACAAAACCCTGAATTTATTTTGTGAGCTCACTGTCGCCAATGAGCTGGAACTCGTGCTGGCTAGCGACGACATTAAGAAACAGTATGGAGAAGAACTGTTAGAGCTATTCAGGCGCATGGATGCCTACCTATCACCTCAGGTGGTAAAGGCTTACAGGGAAGCTTTATCTGACCTTTAGAGCTCATTTCTTTGACTGCTATTCCCAATATAAATCTTGTTAAGCCAGCGTAAACGCTGGCTTTTTCAATTGGCTCAATTGACTTATTTGTAATCAAAAACCCGTGAATTTTCCGCTCCCTCAAAAACATGATCAAGATCTCACTAATTTAGTCATAAATTAATTACCAGACATTATTCTATATTTTTATTTGTCAAGTTTTATTTTCTATTTGTTTGACTTTTATTTTGATGATCTTAAAAATTATCGACGTTTGTTCCAAATATTGGTGTTTGAATACGTGTTTCTGCACATATTTTAAGCGACCATCAAATGAGATAATTGTAAATGACAATCAAATGGAATCTTGGTCTTGGTGTGCTCTGCACCATGTTAATGTCGGGGTGTCAGCTTACTCAGCAAGGGCATCAAGGGCGTATTTACGATCCGACTAAGATAGACGAATACCAGTTACCCATTCTTATTGAAAATGTTCCTGTCGTTCAGAGTTTTCGGCAAACCAGAGTGAATGAAACCTGGTTCTGGACTCAGCTAGGAAACGACACTTTTTTACCGGGAGAGAACCTAGTCGTACAAGTCCTTGGCACTCGCCCACTAGAACAGCCTCCAGCCATGTTTGGTTTTAACTTACCAACAGAAAATGGCGCATTTTCTATCAATTCTCTCGGACCCTATCAGTCTTGGGTCAATGAAACCGAAAGTGGCGAACGTTGTATGCATGCTCGCCAGAATGCGAGGAAAGATTCGCTCTGGATTTCAATTTTTACTCGCTATTGCACATCTGACAAAGATAAAAGCCTTACTTGGGTCAGCCATTTCAAACCATCTTTAATTCTAGAGAAATACTAATATGATTCCTGGCTTCACGAAGCAGCTATTCAAGGGGCTGCTGCTTCTTTGCGCCCTTTATGCGCTGTATGTTCTTGCAACGCTCAATATTTCAACAGAAACCCATCTCTGGCTGGCGGCGAGTTCGTTCGTTTTGATCGTATTGCTGTCCAGAAATCTGTCGACAAGAGCAACCACATTCATCCTCTTCATCGGCGCGTTTATTTCGTTTCGCTACATTTACTGGCGATTTCAGGAAACCTTACCGTGGGAAAGCGGGCTGGACCTCCCGTTTGCCATGTTACTGTTTGCCGCAGAGTGCTACGGTATTTTGGTTTATATCATGGGTATGTTTGTCACAGTTAAGCCATACGAACGTAAACGAGTCCCCATCAACGAAGACGAACACCTTCCAACCGTGGATGTGTACATCCCTACATACAACGAGCCTATGGATGTGGTGGGACCTACTATTCTGGCGGCATCACGTCTTGATTACCCGGGAGAATTTCGTGTCTTCGTGTTGGATGATGGTGGAACCCAGCAAAAGTTAAACGACCAAAATGCAGACGCAGCGGAAGAAGCTCGATCCAGAGCCGCTGCCCTTAAAACGTTTTGCGAAGAAGTGGGTGCGTCGTACATTACACGAGAAAAGAATCAGCAGGCAAAAGCCGGGAACATCAATCATGCGTTGGGTAAGACGTCCGGCGAACTGATCTTGATCTTAGATGCGGACCACGTTCCAACAAAAGACTTTCTGATGAATACCATCGGGCTTTTCCAGCAGGACTCCAAACTTGGTTTTGTGCAAACGCCACACTTCTTTGTTACACCCGGTCCGGTGGAAAGAAACCTTGGCATTGAAGACAAAGTCCCGTCAGAAAATGAAATGTTCTACAACAAAACGCTGGTGGGCATGGACTTCTGGAATGGATGTTTTTTCTGCGGCAGCGCGGCGGTGATTCGTCGGGCAGCACTGGAAGAGGTGGGTGGCATTTCAACAAAAACCATTACTGAAGATGCCGATACCGCACTGAACATTCACTCGAATGGCTGGAGCAGTGCTTACCTCAATATGGCGATGGTCGCGGGGCTATCTCCTGATACTTTTGGTGCTTACGTGACTCAACGTTCCCGTTGGGCGCAGGGAATGATTCAGATCTTCTTACTCAACAACCCGCTTTTCAAAAAAGGGTTATCGTTGCCACAAAGGATCTGTTACCTCAATTCCACGCTTTATTGGTTCTTCCCGATATTCCGTACCGTGTTCTTGATTTCGCCTTTACTGTATCTGCTATTGGATCTACAGATATTTGTCGGCAACACCAAAGACTTTCTGATTTACGTGATTCCACACCTTGTTATCAGCGTTATGATCACCCAGAGGCTGTTTGGCAAAACAAGGCGGGCTTTTTTCTCAGAACTCTATGAAACTGCGTTGTCAATTTATCTTTGCCTGCCGACATTATCGGTACTCATTAAGCCCAAGAAGCCAAGCTTTGTGGTGACGCCGAAAGGTGAAACCACTCAAACGGTTTCTTTCTCGAAACTAACACCGTTTATGGCGTCTCTATGTGGCTTGGTGGTATTGGCAGAAATATGGGGTATTTACCGTTACATCCAGTTCCCTGCCGAGCAAAGCCAGCTCATGTTGGTGATCATGTTTAACACTTTCAACCTGCTTCTGATTGTGCTGTGTCTCGGAGCCATGCTGGAAAGGCAACAACGTCGAAGCGAACCGAGATTACTGGTGAATGAAAAAGCGGTGATCAAGCAGGGTGAGCAAACCATTCACGCTACCTTGAATGACATTTCTCTTAAAGGCGCGAAGTTGACGTTGCGAGGAGCAGGGCATGACGTTCAGCGCGGTGACATCATCAATGTTGGATACTTCTCTGAAAGTGGGCGCTATTCCAAGAGTAAGAAGCCTCACTACAAATTTGTAAATCTGAACATGAGAGTGGTATCGGTGAAGAACGGACCTCAGGGTCATCAGATCAGCTGTCTACTCGCCAGTCAGTTGGCAGAAGACATGCAGGTACAGTACGCCAAGGCATATGGACAAAGCAGTCGATGGAAGCAACGCAGGCAGTATGAAGAAAGCCTGAAACGTGGCGTGATTGCCTCTGTTGTCGGGTTGTTTTCTCTGGCATGTCACCACCTCACCCGAGTACTGACAACGTCGGTGAAACAGAAAGTCAAAACATCGGATTATCAAGGAAGAAAGGAACTTCAAAGTGAATAGGTTAATGACGTTATTCATGCTTATTCTGGCACCATTGGTATACGCCGAAAAAAGCATCAAAGTGCCATTGCACTATGCGACAGACAAAACAGGTGACTTGGTTCTGAGAGGTCAGAGCCAGACCATCACCATTCCGATTTCCGTTTTAGATGGGCAAAAAGTTGAATCGGTAGATTTGGCACTTTCTCTGTATAACAATAATCAGATTGATCGCACGCTTCTTTGGATTGCTGCCGGAAATCGGAAACTGGCGAATGTTGAGCTAAGGCAGCGCAACCGGCTTCAAACGGTCGATATTAAAATTCCGCCTGAGCTGATTTCCGTACAGAATCCGCACATCAAACTGCGTGTTCAGCACCTGCTGGATAAAGAACCGGCTTCGTTTGATTCATCGACATTGCAAACCACTCTGAATCTGGAGCAGTCGCACTATACGCTGACCTATTCTCAGGATTTAGGGGCAAGCATCCAAACCTTGCATTCTTTTGAGGAAATGATTCAAAGCGGACAAAATCGCCATTTCCCGATTCATCTAGTGTCTTTGATTGAAGAAAACAGCGCATATTCGCTGAACGTCGCTTCCTCATTGGTTCAGGGGTGGACACTGAAAAGTGGCAGGGACGATAACCAGTTTGACTATGCGATGGATTCAAATCGAATTACTCCATTAACCGGACCAACCATCGTGTTCGGCAACAAAGACCGGCTACTTGAGACTGGCTGGTTAGATGAAGATCTCTACGAGAAAATCAGTGGTCCTTTCCTGAGCACCGATGTTTCAGTGAAGGGCATAGAATGGCTGATGATCATTTCGGGTGAAAATGACGGTGAGGTGCGTAAAGCCGCGGAGTATTTTGCACAAAGCATTCACCATCTTCCAAAACAGACTCACATGGTCGTGGCTGAGAATGCGTTGACGGAAAATCGCATCTTGAGCAGTGATACAGAGTACCCGCTCTCTCTGTTTACATCTCAGACTAACCTTACGGATTCGCCGCTGGATCTGAAGATCATCATGCCAAGCAACATTCTTTTCAGCGGGGAGGACAAGGCTCAGATAAACCTGTTGCTTTCCCACACTCGCGTTGATCCTGGGCAAGGCTCGATGGTGTTGCGCGTAAACGGAAACTTTACCAGTAGCCTGCCTCTGCGATCGAGTTACTGGAGAGATTCTCAGCACTATCGGCTGAACATCCCGATGCGAGATTTCAAACCGGGCATCAATAAAATCAGTGTCGAGGTGCATGGTCCGGTTGGAATCCGCGACCAGCAAAGCCGATTTACTGCATTTATGTCGGACAAGTCAAACCTGAAGCTGGGGTCGTGGGTCAGCTTTATTCCAACAGAGAGTCATCAGGTTTCCGCCGCCGATTTATTGGCTCTGGCGAACGAAAATGGCAGTTTGGCTCAGGTCACCGTGGATGATTCAAACCCCGCGCAACTGAGCAAATTGTGGCGACTACTCGGCTACGTTTCACATTCGACGCAGCAAGTGTCTAGCAAGCTAATGGTGACCAGCGAAGCCGAGCAGAAGCGAGAGTTTCACGTGGCACTTAACCCGATGGACCTATCCAGTGAATCAGTTAGTGAAACCAGTAATATCGCCGAAGTCAAACAACAGTTGTTTGAGTTTGTCGCTGAAGATCAAAACAGTGAATACGCCAGTTCTGAGGTGCCTTTTGTATTTGCAGACGAAGCACAGGCAGTCGTAAAACACGATAAAGACACAGGCTGGTATCGAATTCAGTTTATGGAAAGCACCGTCCAGCAATTCGACAGCTTTCTTCGAAGTGACGCAGCAAAACCGCCTACAGGTGTGTTAAGCGAAAGGAATTTTTCAAGCAATATTCAGCAGTTCATTACCGCCGTATTCATTGGATACCCTGTCGGTCTGGCATTGTCTGCCCTGCTCATCATCTGGCTGATGTCAGCCGTGGTTACCCGCTATCTGGAGGAGCGAAAATGCGGTTAAAAGCGATTAAATTAGGTGGGTGTTCGTTACTCTTATTGAGCGGTCATACTATTGCGTCGCCAGCGTGCAGCAACGACAAATCCATGTGGACCACTTACAAGAAGAATTTTGTAACCCGTGAAGGAAGAGTCGTTGATAACGGCAATCGGTATATTTCACACAGCGAGGGGCAGGGATATGGAATGCTCATCGCTGAACACTTCGGTGACAAGAAAACCTTTGATCGTGTTTGGGAATGGACTCAGGTGAATCTAGGTCGCAAACAAGACGATCTGTTTTCCTGGAAATGGCAGCCGAAGAAGCCTCATGTCCCAGACATAAACAACGCCAGTGATGGCGATATTCTTATTGCATGGGCTTTGTTGCGAGCGGAACAGCGTTGGTCGGGAAACCAGTACCGCGCCAAAGCAAAACGAATCATCAATGAGTTAGAGCAATCGCACCTAAAAGACACACGTGGTGAGTTCATATTATTGCCGGGTGGTTATGGCTTTGAGTTCAGCGACAAAACCATTGCCAACCTTGCGTACTGGGTGTTCCCGGCATTTGACGATTTCAGCCAATTCAATTCGACCTGGAATCACCTCTCCGTTAGTGGCATGGATATCTTGAATAAGAACCTGTATGGACACCATTTATTGCCGCCAGACTGGCTGGAAATAGGTAAGGGAGGTTGGCAGCCAGCGAAGAAGTTTGAGCCTCAGTTCAGCTACTCAAATTATCGGATTCCACTGCATCTGATTTGGGGAGAAAGACCTCACCGAGTGACCTGGATGTTCAATAACTGGTTAAAAAATAGCGACACTGCTTGGGTAAATGTAAATACCGGAGAAACGGCACCTTACCCGCCACCAAAAGGCGCGATTGCCATTTCACAGCTTGTTGAAGTCGCAAGCAACCCGAAAATCCGTGATAAGGGAATTACCGTTCGACCAGAAGGTAAGGATTATTATTCAGACAGCCTGGTGCTGCTTTCCCATATCGCCTACAACGAGAGGTTCTGCCAATGAGACATTATCTGGCAATCACCGCAATACTGACCAGCCCGGTATACAGCCAGGTTGAACCGGATATTACGTTATTTGATGATCGTATTGTGGTTGAGGTGAGTGAAGAAACAGCATCAGGTTTCGATGAAAACCAATACTGGACCATGCTCAATGAGCAAGGATGGGAAGCGACAAAGAAAGCAGTTCAGGGACAACCCATTTCTCCTGAATTGAGTGGGGAGCTTACCTATCAGGAGACATTGAAACAACTCGATACTCTGGTAGCCAAAAGGAAAACCGCAGGCGCGACGGGCCTTATTGATGAGCATCCCGAATGGCAGAGTTGCGATCGCATTCAATGGCTGTGGCTGGATCTGAAAAACGAAGTGAGCACGGGCTATGGGAAAAACGCTCGCGCGAAATTCCAGAACATTCTGGATAACTGCTCGGGGCATGAACTCAGCACTACCCAAAAACTGCTGAGCTGGACATCAGGGCAGGCAAAATCTGATGTTCTTTCGCGATACCAGTCCAGCCCTAATTACGATGCAAAAGCTGGAGCTAAGATTCAACGAGATTTAAATGCGGAAAAGCAGACGTTTGTCCGCATTGATGAAAACAATCTTGACCAGTCTGAACGACGCGTTGCAGGTAAGCAGGATGCCAAACTGGCCGAGCTTCTGGGCTGGAGGTATCTGGAAAGCGGTCAACCGGAAAAGGCATTGGAGTGGTTTGAAAATGCTATTGGTTGGGGGGGAGCAACCTCAAAACGTGTGGAAGGTAAACTTCTAAGCCTACAAGGGTTAGGTGAACAAAAGCGTTTGCACGTCGAACAACAGATCTGGGCGAAAGAGTTTTCTGAGATCGCTAAACTCGATTTTGGAGAGGGGGCAGAAATAGATCTCGCATGCGAATCGTCCCCTGAGACTTGTCTGGAAGCACTGCGTGATAAAGAGACGTTATCACCGCAAGAGCTCGCTCTGAAAGGTTGGAAGTTGTACGAATTGCAAAGACCTATCTCAGCAGCGCTGGCGTTTGAGCAATCCCTCGCGACGTTGCCACCAACTGATGAGGACTGGGATCTGACTCAATACGGTTACATGCTGTCTCTGGAACATGCGGGATATACCGACAAAGCAGAGATGATCGCCACACAAATCAACGACACCGAAAAGCGCGGTAAAATCGACAAGCAGATTGCGTTAAAGCAGGTCTACTATGCCTTTGAGCAAAAAGAGTATGACGAAACGCTCTTTCGCATTTCACAGTACGAAGCCATTTTCGGAAAGGAAGTCGAGCTGATCGAAATGAAAGCCTGGGCTTTGTACAACAGTCGGCGAAAGAAAGAGGCGCTGGACGAATACACTGTGCTGGCGGAATCTTTTCCGCATGATGAAAAAATCCAACGCTCATACCAGATCCTGAAATGCGGTTTCGCCGTAAATTCCAGCATATGCCAAGGTTTAGGGTACTAACGGCAAAGATCTGTCTAAAGTAAAAAATAAAACCCCAAACACCTTGTTTGGGGTTTTAATCCATTGTTACTTCCCTCAGAGCGGTAACAGAATATAGAGTTCTAAATCACACATCTTAAGGTGGTTTGGGTATACAGCCTTGCCAATATCTCCTGCCTTTGTGATCCTCGATATAAAATGAGGACACGACCATGACTTACGAAGAATTTAATCAGTTTTGTGGTGATTTACCGGCAACGACCCACGTTATTCAGTGGGGCGATTCACATGTCTGGAAAGTTGGGGGCAAGGTATTTGCCATTGGAGGCTGTGGTGAAGATAAAAAGCCCGCTTATATTTTCAAAACCTCAAATAACAACTTTGATTTTCTCAGTGATCATGAAGGCTACCGTCCTGCTCCTTACTTTGCCAACCGTGGGATGAAGTGGATTCAGCAGACAGACACATCTAAAGAGAAAGATGAAGAACTGATTTACTACATCAAGGAGTCCTACCGAATCGTCTCTCTGGGGTTAACCAAAGCCAAGCAGAAAGAACTTGGGTTAAATCAGGATTGAAGCTGAATCGCTTCAAACCATCAATTCCAATAGCCTCGTTATGTTGATTCTCGGATTGGGCTACATCCGAGCATCACGATTTCCCAATATTCTTTCTTCAAGACCCTGTTCTTAAGTCCTCGAGACATATTCATTTACTATCACCTGAGAGTTAATTATTACCATCTTAAGGTGATGGCTTTTCTAGTTTTGTTCGAAAATTGCACAATAAAATTTGACATCATTAATGTCAATGTGGCATTAATGATGTCATGAAAAAGACAAAAGAACTGTATGAATTGATTTGGGCGTCGCGCCCTTTGATGCAAGCGGCTGAAGTCGTTGTGGAGAAAGGTCTGGCTGGAACAGGGTTGACGGTGCGAATGCGTGCTGTGCTTGAGGTGTTGCATAACCAAGGTGGATTAGCAGTTCCTGAAATAGCACATCATCTCGATATAAAACGCCAGTATGTTCAGGTTATGGTCAATGAAACCTTGAAGTCTAGGTTGACTGAAAAAATTGAAAACCCAAGGCATAAACGCTCCAGTCTTATCTCACTGACCCAGTCTGGTCGGGACGTTATCAGGCAAGTGATGGAGCAGGAGAAAGAGCTCCTTGGTGAGATATCAACGGACCTGCCTGAAAAAGACATCACAGCGGCTCTTTCGCTCGTAAAGTATTTGGTTAATGAGCTTAAAGTTAAGAGTAAGGATTGATAATGATGACAGGGTTTCTGATTGCTCTACCATTTATTACCCTAGTTACCTGGCTTGCCAACGGTATACGCCTTATTGGGAAAGTCAGCGAAGGGCAACCCATAGGCGAACGACCCAATACGGCGATTTTAATGGTTGATCTTCAAACAACTTTTTGGGACTCAAATCTGTTTACTGAACGTTCAATGTCTGATGCTCAGACAGCAATTATTGACGAATTGAAGAGCGCAAAAAAGCAAGCGTTTCCCGTTATTGCAATACGACAGGAATGGTCAATCCTCTCAACGAAAGTACTGGCGCGTTTAACCATGGGAGGAAAAGCAATCGCAGGAACCAGAGGAACGGAAATCGCCGAGCCTTTTACCGGTTTTCCAGATTATGTTTTAACAAAACGGGTGCAAGATTCATTTGAGACGGGCGAGTTGGATCAGCTACTGGAAAAATTAGATGTCGGAGAATTACGGATCGTAGGTTTGGATGCCAGATACTGTATCAATAAGACGGCGATGGCAGCGCTTGGTCGCGGTTATAAGGTGACGCTTATAGAAAAGGGAATTTTGGCAGCCGAACCTGAACAAGGACGAAAAGCGTTGAAAACGGTATCTCAAGCCGGAGCGATATTGAAATAGCGATATACGTGTGAAATCACATCTACTTTATCCCATTGGATATTTGGTGATGCTCAACCATTCGCGAATTAATTTTAAGCCTGTTTGACTAATTACACGAACAGGGGTTCGCCTATCTAAAATACGTATTAACAAGGTTAGGTATATGATGCGAATGGTCGTTTCGAGAGTCAGAGAAGATGGTCTTGCTTAAGGAGAAGAAATGGAAGTCTTTATGTATCTGGCGGCGTTGCTGCTGGTAGTCGTAACGTTTGCGCACTCGTATCTGGGGGAGCGCTACATTCTTATCCGACTTTTTAAACGAGACAATCTTCCCAAGCTTTTTGGTAGTGATGATTTCACAAAGAAGACCCTTCGCTTTGCATGGCATGTTACATCTGTTGCGTGGCTTGGGCTGGCGGCTATTTTAGTTGCGCTTGCCCAGCCTGAACTAAGTAAACCTCTGATTGGAAAAATTATTGCTATTACTTTCGCTATCCACTTCCTCATTGCTTTATTTGGCTCAAAAGGGAAGCACCTTTCCTGGGTGGTGTTTGGCTTGGTAAGTGTGTTGGTATGGTTTGGTATTTCGATCTAACAACACACTTGATCACTAAGTTTTAGCGTCAGTCGAACTCGCTTCAGATTGTAGGTGTTCGACAAACATCGAGACTTTCTTTGGCAGATGCTTTCGCGATGCATGGTAGGCATACAGAACCAGATCGTCAGGCTGGTATTCAAGTGTCACAGTTTCCAATAAGCCAGCTTCAACGTCTTCTCTACAGGAGTCTGCGGGCAGTATTGCAAAACCAAAACCTGCCAACGCCCCCGATTTCGCCAGGCTTCCACTGTTTACTTTAAACGATGACTTAACGTTTTGAGTAACTAACTCGCCATCTGGTTTTTTGAATATCCACGGTGTTCCCCCCGCAGCAGTCAGGCTGCTAATGCAGGGAACATGGTTCAAATCCGTTACCTTATGAGGGCGGGAGGATTCCTTTATCCGGTTTGGAGACGCAACGACCACACTTTCCCATCGTTTGATTTCCTTAGCCACCCAATTATTGTCGGGCAGTGCTCCCCTGTGGAAACTTAAGATCAGGTCAAAGCCATCAAACAGATCTTCTTTAGGGCTTAAGCTGGTGTCGCAGCATAGCTCTATGGAAGGGTATTTCTTACAGAATGCAATCACTGACTTTGCCAATGCCGGGCTGTCTGGCATCAATATCTTGAGCTGTCCAATAACCTCATGTGAGTGCCGACTGACGTTTTTCAGGGCGTCATCCAGTTTTTCAAGCAAAGGCAAAGTTGCTGCGTAAAGTTGGTCTCCTGCGTGAGTTGGTGCGATTCGCCGTGTTGTTCTTTCAAACAGCTTGGTATTGAGTTTGTCTTCCAAAATAGCAATATGCCGACTGACGTTTGATGTGGGCAGATTCAAGGTGTCAGCGGCTTGTTTAAAACCGTTATTTTCGTACACACAGTGAAAAGTTCTGAGCCATTGCTGTTCTACCTGCTCAATCATGTATTGTCCCAATTAATTGGATTCTAAAATTCATTTTCGACACTTTATCGCCAGAGGCGAGTTAATACAATGTTCTTACCGTTCATGAGTATAGGCTTGATAAGTGAAAGAAAAAATAAAGAATAAGACTACCCATCTTCTTCAGTTTGAGATGACCATTCTGTTCCTGATACATTTTCTGGTTGGTCTTGATGCATTGGCTATTGTCCCTTTCAGTTCAATAATGACGTCATACGTTGGAGCTGACACCGCTTGGTCTGGTTATCTGGTTTCGGCATACTCGATCTCAGCCGCAATAACTTGTTTGTGTGTAAGAGGGGCTTCTAACATCAGGCGCGAGAAGATTCGAATGCTCTTCTTTCTGGCAGGAATCATACTGACCACTTTCTTTACCACCTTGGTGCATGATTTCACCACAATGATTTTGTGCAGGGTTTTGACCGGAATTTTTGGTGGTGCGCTGGCAGTGGTAAACCTGAACTACGTTATTCTGAGGTCTGGTGACGAGAACAAAAAGCGTAATACTGCGGTTCTGATGAGTTCGTTACCGCTGGCTCTTGCGGTCGGTGTTCCACTCCTGATTCTGCTGGCATCTGGGGAGAACTGGCGTCTCGCTTTTCAGTTTTTGTCCGTGAGTTTACTGCTCGTCTCCATTCTCTTTTTTGGCGTTGATCGTTCTGGCGATAAACATCAGATCCCAAACGTCGCAGCTCCAAATAGTGACCTGTTTTCAGTGTCAGACGCGATAAAAAGTCGTACGGCTTGGTTTTCTATCCTATTGGCGTTTAGCGCGATATTAGGCACCTTTGCCGTTTCCACTCAATTTCCTGTCATGCTTTCTGTGAATTTGGGTATATCACCTAATCTCCTCAGTATTTGTTACCTTGTGAGTGGAGTCGGGGCTTTCGCCGCAGTACAGTTTTATGGTCGGACAAAAGCGAATGAAAGGAATGTAGGGCTCTTAATCCTGTTGCTGTCGATCGCTATGGTTGTGACCGTTATTTCGGGCTTTCAGACGAAAAGTGTCGAATTGGCGTCCATAGCATTCAGTGTTTTTGTTGTTGTCAGTTCTACTCGAACGCTTGTGCTTGTTACTGAATTGATATGCGCTTTGCCAGCCCGTGAGCGCGTATTTTTAATCAGTGCACAAAATTCAATCCAGCATCTCGCTGTGGGAATTGGTGGAATGCTAAGCAGCTTGGTGATTTATTCGAAAATGGACTCAACTCTGGATTTCTCACCCTTGTTATACATCTCTTCACTCCTGACTTTAAGCACGCCAATAATCTGGTATTGGTACAAAAAACAGTAAGTGTGAATTTTGATGTACGGAATAGGTGGAGAAAAAGCAGAGTAAAAAATCTGCCAGGTATTGACACTCAATATTGCCATATCGGATAGTGAAAAATCTTTACTGTCACAGAGGTAACTTGTTATGGAACCAAGAAAAGTTGTTGAACAATGGGTTGAGGCTTTTAACCAAGGTGATGCAAATAAAATTGCTGACTTTTACCATACTAACGCAGCCAATCATCAAGTTGCCAATGAACCCGTAGAAGGGAAAGCTGCCATCAAAGCCATGTTTGAGGCTGAGTTCTCAGCGGCAGAAATGGTATGCATTGTAGAGAATATCTTTCAGGATGGAGAGTGGGCTGTTTTAGAATGGAAAGATCCGATTGGCTTGCGCGGATGTGGATTCTTCAAAATTGAGGGCGGTTTGATTACTTTCCAAAGAGGTTACTGGGACAAACTCAGCTTTTTGCGGGCACATAACCTTCCAATTCCAACTGAGTAGTGTCAACCCGTTCTTCATATTGCCCTGCTCTTCAGAGCAGGGCAATATTTCAATTCTTAAGCCTCTTCCTGCGACTTGCCCCCTAAGCTTATCGTATCCAGATCACGCATCAGATAAAGTGCCAGACATGCAGCAAGCATCGGCCATGCGGTGAAAAACAGAAGGTTGTTGAATGGGTCCAGGTACTTCATAAAAGACGAGAAAGTAGAAAAACCATGGAGAATCAGTGCCAGCAAGTAGGTCGTTGATTTTTGAATGCCGAGCGCCAAGGCAGCGACAAACACAAGCTGAACCAAACCAATGATCAGTGAGAACCCTGCTGAAACATCCAGCCCGTAAAACTTAGCAAACACTTTGGTTGAGTGTTCGGGAACCAGAATTTTATCCATAGCCCAAATAAAGAAAACCAATGCGACAGTCACGCGAAGTGCGAGCAGGCCATAAGCGATTTGTTTTTGTTGTTTCGATGAGATATTCAAGGTTTGTATCCTCTGATTAAACGAATGCGGACACAGACAGACCGAGTGTCATAAGGTTTTATTTCTGAATGTTCGGTTATTTTATAAATATGACGCAGTTATATTATGAAAATGAAGCAAAGTCACAATTTTAGTGTGCTGTATATTCAAACTAAGTGTGTAATTGTTTAGTGCGTCGAATATTTTTTGAGCATCTATTATCGGAGGAAGTCTTAATTTTTATTTACCCATAATTAAATAGGGATAATTCAGACGGGTCTTGAAGTTGAGATATTTTTTGGTATGACGTTGAAATCTTATTATCGATTATTTAATAACAGGGAAAATTAGAGTTTTCTTATTAATGTTTTTCGTTTTATTCTCAATATTAATAAAAAAGCAGCCGCATTTAGCGGCTGCTCTTGTTCAATTCTGATCAATCAAAGTACCGAAATCTCTTCAGCCTGAGGACCTTTAACTCCTTGAGATACTTTGAATTCAACTTGCTGTCCCTCAGCGAGCGTCTTAAAGCCTTCACCGGTAATTGCTGAAAAGTGTACAAAAACATCTGGACCATTGTTTTGCTCAATAAAACCAAAACCTTTTGATTCATTAAACCACTTAACTTTTCCGGTTACTTTATCTGACATGTTGTTCCCCTGAATTTCTTTATTGGAAATAGTTGTTTGAATGTGAATTTTGAAACTAACATATTTCAAATAAGGAACAAGTGGTAAATTCAATAATTAGATCATTATTGAATTAACTTAACTTTATTTATCCTTGAGCGCTTACTGTTTGTCGCGAAATTGATAAATCCTTTCAGAATAACATCAGATATTGGGTGAGAATCTCAGGTGTTTTAATTGCTTGTGTTTATTTAACCAGATCAAACCCTTCATCAATCCACCCGGTGACGCCTCCGATCATCTTCTTTACTGGTCGACCAAGCTTCGCAAGGCGAATAGCTGCTTTCTCCGTTGCATTGCAATGGGGACCTGCGCAATACACCACAAACAACGTATCTTCAGTGTAATGGGACAAGTTCTTCGGGTTAATCTTTGAGTGAGGTAAGTTTATCGCTCCCTCGATATAACCTTTTTCAAAGACCACTTCTCCTCGCACGTCCAGCAAAACGAAGTCTTGTCGGTTGTTGGTCATGGCATGATGAACATCCCAACAATCCGTTTCAAAGCGAAGTAAAGATTCAAAATGCGCCAATGCCTCTTCACTGGATGCCGCTGGAATTCTTGATACTGCTGATGTCATAAGTTTTTCCTTTTCTTAGTATTTGCCTATGACTCATTGTGGTTGAAGGTGGGTTGACTGACGATTGGCTTATAAGTCATAGTTCGTTAACTTTCAGCCATTATTAAGACCAACAGATCTTAGAAGCCATGTCATTGGAGAGAGAACCATGCGAGTTGCGATATTGAGTTACCCAAACGTTGCTTTGTTTGAACTTGCTTGCGCCGTCGAGCTGTTTGCGTTGCCAAGACCTGAGTTTGACGATTGGTATGAATGCGATGTGGTCACGTTTGAAGATACGGAACTGGAGTCAACAGCCGGATTGATGCTTCGGGCAACGTGCGTGGAAGATCTTAACCACTACGATATGTTGGTCGTTCCTAGCTGGTCGGCTGAGGGTAATGATATGCCAGGCGTTTTAAAGGCGTCGGTCCAGTCCTTTTATGAGTCCGGAAAACGCATTGTGTCCTTCTGTTCTGGTGCATTTCTGCTAGCTGAACTGAATGTTTTTCAAGGACGCGATGCGACAACACACTGGCGATACGCTGATAAATTCAGAAAGCGATTCCCTCATCTGAATTACATAGACGATGTGCTTTACATTTATGATGGTCAGGTTGGGTGCTCTGCCGGAAGTGCTTCCGCGATTGATCTCGGGTTAGAAATTATCAGGCAGGATTTTGGCTACGCTATTGCCAATCAGGTCGCCAGACGGCTGGTGGTTTCGGCTCATCGCCTGGGCGGGCAATCGCAGTTTGTCGAGACTCCTATTCTGGCTGTACCAAACCAGTTCTCAGAAGCGCTAGACTGGGCGCTTTCTCATCTGAACGAGAACATTGAAGTGGACGACTTAGCCGCTCGCGCCAGCATGTCGAGACGAACCTTTGATCGCAAATTCCGAAGCAGCTTTAACCTCAGCCCCAAAGCCTGGTTAACTCAACAGCGACTAGAAAAAGCTAAAACGTTGTTAGAGAACAAAACCTACAGTGTTGAAAAAGTCGCAGACCTCAGCGGCTTTGATAATGCGATCACCATGCGTCATCACTTCCGAAAACAACTCAGCATTTCACCCAATCAATATCGCCAGCAATTTTCGGATACCTGATTAAACTTTGTTCTCTCATCCCTTTATCTATAAGGGATTTGAGAGTTTTTATAAAACTACATCGCAAAATTGAAAGTAAGTGTTGCTATGCACTCGATTTACCAAATCTTCGTGGTAAATTCTCAGCAAGTTGTACTGCGTGCTCACCAGAAGCACCGAAGTTTTGTATTTTGTAGGTTTTGTAGGTTTTGTAGTGATAGATTTGATGGCTGTTTCAGGATTAGTCCTGTTTCTGCTAGGAAGTGTTCTTATCCTCACTGAAGCATTTCGTAAAAGTAAGCTCTGGGGATTGGGCTGCCTGTTTTTGGGTCCACTGATGGGGCTCGTCTTTACTTTTCTAAACTGGAACAAAGCCAAAATTCCAACCGCAATGTGGATTACAGGTTTAGTGCTTGTTCTTCTCGTTTTCTTCAAACAGCAACTCGCCACACAAAGCGGTGTTGTCCTTTAATTTCCACAATATAGTTACCTTTATATCATCTATGTTATAAGTCCCTTCTATCAATAAAATTGCAGGGAGCAGGGTCGGTGATAGTTTGTGAAACGGATCGTTTGATTATCCGTCATTATAATTTGGATGATGCGAACTTCATCATTCAACTTCTTAACGAAGAAGCCTTCATTCGCTACATCGGCGACAGACAAATTCACACCATTGAAGCGGCACAAAGCTATCTCTCACGTATTCTTGCCAGCTATCAGGAGTATGGCTTTGGACTGAACATAGTGATGTTGAAAGACGAAACCCCAATCGGAATGTGCGGAATTCTAAAACGTGAAGAATTGGAGAGCCCTGATCTTGGTTATGCGCTTTTGTCGTCTTACTGGGGACATGGTTACGCAGAGGAAGCAGGATCGGCGGTGCTAGCAAACGGATCGACAGAGCATAATCTCAGTACGATTCTTGCCGTCACTTTGCCAGACAATCAAAGCTCGAATCGACTTTTAGTCAAACTTGGTTTTGAGCTTACAGGAACGCAAGCACTCTACGGTGAAGAGAATAACCTTTACGCCTACTCATCCTGAGCAATACAACTAAAATAAGGAAGCAATATGTACAAAGGAAGCTGTTTATGTGGCGGTGTGGAGCTAACCATTTCCGGATCGATAACCGACATCATTCATTGCCATTGCTCGTTGTGTCGAAAATCGAGCGGAACGGCTTTTGCGACCAACGGTTTCGTCAACACAAGTGAATTTGAAAT
Source organism: Vibrio nigripulchritudo (assembly GCF_027924785.1). Classification (NCBI taxonomy): domain Bacteria; kingdom Pseudomonadati; phylum Pseudomonadota; class Gammaproteobacteria; order Vibrionales; family Vibrionaceae; genus Vibrio; species Vibrio nigripulchritudo. The sequence goes on from NZ_AP027050.1 coordinate 427,404, forward strand.
CACCAAAGGCGCTGAACTGATGGGCTTCTACGAAGTTAAACCGGGTAAAAAGCGCCATTTTTGTACCCGTTGCGCCTCTCCTGTCTACAGTTCCAATGATGAAAACCCGAGTAAAATCAGAATTCGTCTGGGCATTCTGGATTCTGACATTGAAGAAAGACCAATCTCCCATAACTTTGTTACATCCAAAGCCAACTGGGACAGCCTGAATGAAGATTTGCCTCAATATGAGACCTTTGAACCAAGCCGACTAAAGTAATGTTCAAATTGAAATTGATTAGTGAATCGAAAAATTAAGCTTAAGAAATAGAGAGTTACATTGTTAGAAAACTTGTGCCAGGCAGTGTTTTCATTAAGTAGCATATGATACTTTGAGTGTGTCAATTTAAATATGAGAATATTTGCGTATGAATTCACTTCCCAGTATGCAGCAACCTGAAGGTAGTCTGTATTGTGGCGCTTACTGTCTGGTGGCGACTCTTTATGCTTTCAACAAGCTTCCATTTCACTCCCCATTGACGCTCAATCGTTACAATCGGATGGATAAAAGTTTTTCTAATACCAGTATAAAGATTGAAGACAGTTCCAATCTGACGGAGCTGGCAATGGATTTTTATCAGGTGACCGGGATTCTTGAGGAAGGTTTTAACCCAGAATACATAGATGAAGCAGGGTACAATTCGCTTGGTGCAATGCTCTATATATTGAAGGAGTGTGGGTTGAAAACGGAGGTGTTGTTTAAAGATCCTGACACTCACGTACAAATCCAGAGTGCATTCCCAACTGAAATTGAATTGGTGAATAAACTTGAAGTGCCCATTTCCTACCTGAACTCCGATTCCTCCACGCCTGAAAATGGATTATTGATTTCCGTTATTAGCTACCCGAACTTGCACTACGTAGTCAATAATTCGAGTGGCGAATGGTTTGATTCTGACCTGGAAGAGCCTTTGTTCCACTGGGATCAGATTGAGCGATGGGATTCCAGTGACAACAAAAGAGAAAATGCCTCCTGGTTAGGCATTTCCGTCCGCGTGACACAATAGGATACGTATTCTCATCAATAAAAAACGGAGTCAAGGCTCCGTTTTTTAATTGAAGTTAAGGCTACATTTCTGCCAGAAAATCCTCTAAAGGCTTGATGTCGGCAAGCATGGTTAACTCAGCTAACGCGGTTTCATGCACGACATCCGCTGGTATGGTTTTCTCTCCTAACTTAAGGTCTTTTGTTGCGCAGGCATCCTGAATCACCGTCGCCTGAAAGCCACGCTCCATGGCTCCTCGGGTTGTAGTGCTGACGCACATATGCGTCATCATTCCCGCTATCACAACGTGTTCTATTTCGAATTCGCGTAAGGTGTTTTCAAGCCCTGTTTCCCAAAAAGAGTTGGGATAGTGTTTGGTAAGAACCGGTTCATCAGAATGAGGAGCCACACCAGCGTAGATCTCCTGCCCCCTTGTTCCGGGAATCATAAATCCCAGATCTTGCGATGCCGCAGCATGCTGAATGTGTATAACCGGGCGCTTTGCATCTCTGAATGCATCTAGCAATTTTTTAGCATTCTCGGCTGCTTGCACCGGACCCTGAAGTGTCAATGCACCACCTTCAAAGTAGTCGTTCTGGATATCTATCAAAACCAAAGCAGTATTGTTCATGTGGAAAATCCTTATTGCTATTTCAAGAAAACTGATTGCTAATTCAGGAGATAATGTACATAAACAGCCAAGATGATTTAATGGCGTAAATTGACTTTTTATGGTTAAATTTCGCCAATATGAAAACACTGAATATTTACATACTGACTTTTCCTGAAGTGATGCCTTCCGCGGTTCAGGGAGTCAAAGACCTATTTCAGATTGCCAATCAGCAGTTTGGGAGTAAGCAATTTGACGTAAGAGAGCTTGCTTATCAAAGCTCAGAACCAGTGGATGGGAATGCGTTGATTTTCATTCCTCCGTGTTTGTCTGCCGACCTGCCAGATTTCCAAACTGAGGCTGTTATCACTCTGATACGAGAATGGCACCGCGCTGGTGCTGTGATTGTCTCTTCTTGCGCGAGTGTGTTTTGGCTGGCAAATGCAGGCTTGCTGGATGGCAAATACGCGACGACTCACTGGCGGCTTTGCGATCAGCTTGAGCGCGATTATCCCTCTATTTCCAAAGTCTGCGCCCATGAAATGCTGGTGGATGAAGGAGACATCGTGACTGCTGCGGGGCTTTACGCCTTTCAGGATTTGGCGCTTCACGTTATGGCGAGATACGCCAATTTTGAGCTGGCTAAACAGGTCGCAGATTTTTGCCTGTTAGATTTTAAAGGCCGGATGCAGGCGTACTACCAGAGATTTATTCCTGATCTGACTCATGGTGATATTGTCGTGCTCAAAGCTCAGCGGTTTTGTGACGCGAACTTTAGCCAGGATCTGGCGGTGGCAGATATCGCACAGCATTGCCACTTGAGCGAGCGAAGCCTGCTACGTCGATTTAAGAGTGCGACGGGCTACACACCAAAGCAATACATCATTCAACTTAGGGTTGAACGCGCCAAACAATTGATAGAACTGGAAAATATTACTATTGAAGCGGCGGGAGCTGCGGTAGGGTATATAGACGTCAGTAACTTTACCAAGCTGTTTAAAAAAACAACGGGCATTACTCCCGCAGAGTTTAAGCAGCGCGTAGGTTAGCTTCATAACGGTAGGAGTAAAAATGAAAGGCTTTGTAACCTTTGCAATAGTCAGCAATACACTAGTGCTCGCGCTCATCGTGATTCTGGAATATTCAACCGGTTTTTTCGGTCTTCAATATTGGACGGACTACGCGTTTTTCAATCTTTTGGTCTTATGGGGAATAGCCATGGTGCTGTTCAAGTTTCCTCCATTGACTAATGATTTTTCTGATGCAGATAACAGACCAGCGAATGCGGCAGGATCTCTTGTGGATACTGAAGTTGCTGATGAGATTGATGAAGAACGTTTTGAAGAGAATGTAGTGCTTTACCAGAAGTTTTTTGTTTCCGGTGTTCCGGCGCTATTGGTGTGTATAGCAAGTCAGTTTATTTGAGGTTAATAATGATAAGAAAATTTACCCAGTCAGATATCGATGCGGTACTGGATATTTGGCTGACCGCTTCCATAGACGCACACAATTTTGTTGAAGCTGATTTTTGGCGAGATCAGATAAGTAATATGCGAGACGTATACATTCCGGCATCGGAAGTTTACGTATTTGAACTGAACGGTGATGTCGTCGGCTTTTATGCGTTGTACGAAGACAGCTTAGCGGCGATTTTTGTCTACCCCGACTTTCAGGGGCAAGGGTTAGGGAAAAAACTCATTACGCATGCAAAGTCACGTCGTGATTCCCTGACCTTATCGGTTTACAAAGACAATCAGGCAAGTTACCAGTTCTATCTTTCACAAGGGTTTAAAGTGATCAGTGAACAAACGGACGAACACACTGGCTATCCAGAGTACACCATGACCAATTAAGGTCAGTCGATTTGCCGTTGTTAAAGTCGACTTAAAACAGTCCTAAGGAATTTAAATGGAATTCATTCCTTTCAAACCTGAACACGCAGAAACCATCACTACATGGTTTAGAACCAGAGATGAATTTCTGGCTTGGGGTGGTCGCGTGTTTCACTGGCCGCTAACGGCAGAATCAATTTGCCAACGATCGAAAGAAGAAAATCTTAAATTCTATGTTTTGATTGATGGTGAAGCTTTGGTCGGGTTTATCGAAATCAATCGTGTGTCTACAACTGAATCCCGCCTTTGCCGAGTTGCCGTCAATCCGGATATTCGAGGCAAAGGGGTAGGCAGGAAACTGGTTGAATTTTCAATGCAGCAAATCAGGCAAGATCCTGCGGTAGAAGAAGTGTCATTGGCGGTATTTCACAGTAACACGTCAGCAAAACGCTGTTATGATTCGGTAGGCTTTGAGGTCGTGGATAAGGCGCCGTACTTTAAAGTGTTTGATGGAGTCGAGTGGCCAATCTACCAGATGAGTTATAAACTTTTAGCCAAGTGACTTCCAGAGACCACTTAGGTATAGATAAAACCGGGCTGTGATTCGCCCGGTTTATGCTTTTTTAATATATGAATGATTTTGGGTTTAGCGTGAATCAGCTATCGCGGGATTCGTACTGATAATCCACATCGACTACCGCACGGTATTGCACTTCTCCGCGTTTTTTCGAGAACGCTTCGATATGCATTTCAACGTCTTTCACTTCGACGCTGTTGTAAGAGACAGTGTAGGCGGTTATCGGCAGCTTCTTGACTAGCTCACTCGACGTCATTTGGTTGATTTCATCCATGAGAGTATATCCGGCGTTCATTGCCTGCTCCTGCGTGGCAAAGCCTTCTGTTGTTATCGAAGTGGCACTGTTGTTCAACTGAGTTGATGCGAATGCCGTAGAACTTAGTAACAGAGCGGTAGCTAACACGGTTACTTTCTTCATAACAATACTCCTTAAAAGATTCTTGGGATAAACCAGCCTGATAGCTATCCGAGACTCGCCGAGAGGCTAGTGAGCGATTAGCTCTGTCGCTATCAAGCTGGTAACACCCATATTACTGATTACTTTGTAAAGAGTCCGTCAGGCTAGGTAAAACTCCGTCTAGATGTTTGTAAATTTTCCATCAGTAAAATGACTTTTAAATTAGGGTCTGTTGACCTTTCGCGGTTAAATTTTGTTCGAGTTCTATGTGGTTTAATCGCGGCGTAAGGTCTTTCGCTTAGTCATTCTAAGCAAATACTTTACAACAAAGAGTAAAGCGCATAGAACCGAACCCTTTGGGCAGCATTTGTGGCTCCTTTCTACTGTGTTACCGCTTATTGATGTAGAGCGACTACACCGAATAAGCGCTGCCTTGTATAAAGAACCCACAAATGGCTGCAAAAATCATCTCGAAAGGTCAACAGACCCTAGCTACTCTTCAAAATCTTTTAAGTAACCTTTTGGTGGAGGAGTCCAGCTTCGCTCAGACACATCGTGTTTGCCGCGTCGGTCACTGTGTAAAGACGCTTTCAGCGTTTCCTCTAACTGCATAAAGAGCTTGAGATAATTGTTATCAAAACGCTGTTCTCCGTCTGACTCTTCTACCCAGGCTTGATACAGAACTTCAGAACCTTCTTTTTCTACATCGACATAGGCGGCTTTTTGCTGTTCCACCTGGAATGGATGCGTGCCCAGGCTTCTCAGAGCTTGTGCTCCAACCTCCAGTGCACTGTGGAATGTTTCCTTTTCGATAAAGTCAGCGCCAGCCTGGCGAAGGGCGTGCTCATGAACTCTGTCGTAAGCGCGTGCAAGGATGGTCACTTTCGGGTAGGTGTGTTTCACGTACTGCACCAGTTCAACCGCACTTTCTCGGGCATCCATCGCCACAACCAAAAGCTTGGATTCTTCAATGCCTGCCGTGTGCAGCAAGTCTGGGCGAGTGGCGTCACCAAAGTAAGCCTTAGTGTTAATCTTGCGCAGGTTATCTACCTGAGAAGCCTCGCAGTCCAGAACCACGGTAGGGATGTGATTGCTCACCAGCAGTCGATTGACTATCTGACCAAACCGACCGACACCTGCAATAATGACCTTGCCCGTTTCCTCAATATCGTCCTCGGCACGGCTGTTTTCATTGTCGATGTATTTCGGCACGATCACTTTATCAAACAGAATGAACAGCCCCGGTGTTAGGAACATAGACAGGGCAACAACCATCGATAAAGTTTGCGCCAGTTCGGTTGGTAATACGTGGCTTTGCACAGTGAAACTCAGCAGAACAAAACCGAATTCACCCGCCTGAGCCAGACTGAGCGAGAACAACCAGCGGTCGCTGGCTCGAATGCCAAAGAATAAACTCAGTACCAATAGTACTGACGCTTTGAGCAGCATGACCCCGATAGTCATGCCTATGATGGCAAAGAACTGGTTACCCAGAATATCGAAGTTAATACCAGCACCAACGGTAATAAAGAAAAGACCTAACAACAGCCCCTTAAACGGGTCGATATTGGATTCCAGCTCATGTCGAAACTCACTGTTCGCCAACACCACTCCCGCTAGGAATGTACCAAGAGCAGGGGAGAGCCCGACCAAGCTCATTAGTGCTGCAATTCCGACGACCAGCATCAGAGCAGTAGCGGTAAAGATTTCACGCAGCCCGGAACTTGCCACAAACCGGAACAGCGGCCGGCTGGCAAAGTGACCGCCAACGACCAAGGCAACAATGGTAACGATGATCACCAGCCCGTAAGCCCAGCCCGGTAAACCCGCCACCAGACTCATTTCTTCGTGATGGTCAGCTGCCGCTTGCGCTGCACTTTGCGCTTTTTCAACCAGTTCCGGCAGCGCTAGTAACGGAATAAACGCCAGCATTGGGATAACGGCGATATCTTGGAAAAGTAATACCGAGAAGGCATTACGTCCGCCTTCGGTTTTAGACAAACCTTTCTCATTGAAAGTTTGCAGAACAATAGCGGTAGAAGAGAGCGCGAAAATGAGGCCGATACTGAGTGCAATAGTCAAAGGTTGATCAAGCCAAAGGGCAATGCCCATAACGGCAGCCGTAGTTAAACCGACTTGCAGACCACCCAATCCGATCAGCCTGTTTTTCATCGACCAGAGCATTTTGGGTTCCAGCTCTAAGCCAACTAAAAACAGCATCATGACAACACCGAACTCTGCAAAATGCTGAATCGTCGTTGTCTCTTCACCAACTAATCCAATAACCGGACCAATGATGACGCCTGCAATAAGGTACCCCAACACACTGCCTAAGCCGAGCCTTTTGGCGATAGGAACCATGACCACCGCGGCAATCAGGTAGATAAAGGCTTGAAGAAAATAACTGGTCATTGCGCCTTCTCCTTAAGCAGCGGTGATAAGTCGTTGGTAATTTTGGATGCGGTTGCTGCTTTATCCATATCAATCTCGTCTTCCACCAGAGCGGTAAGCAGTTCCTGATATCGTTTGGTGTGCCCTTCGATCCTTCCTTCTTCCGCTGCGGTGCGCGAACCAAACAGAACGAACGGAGCTAAGTAGTTCATTCCGGTAAGAGACGACATCTGCTCCAGAGGCTGGAGTAACTCGCCAATGGTGAAGTGGTTGTATCCATCGGTACAGTAAGCGCTTTCAGTGCCGCCAGCAGTAATGGCACACATAAAGTATTTTCCATGAAGGGCTTTACCTTCAGAGCCGTAGGCAAAGCCGTATTCCAGCACAAGATCCTGCCACTCTTTAAGAATGGCTGGAGTCGAGTACCAATACAGAGGAAACTGAAATATCACAATGTCATGATCTCGCAGTCTTTGTTGTTCCCGGTCGATATTAATGTTGAAGCGAGGGTATTCGTGATAGAGGTCGACCAAAGTGACGCCTTCAACGTGTTGAGCCGCTCGGAACAGCGGGATGTTCACTTCAGATTTTTTATGAGACGGATGTGCAAAAAGCACCAGAACTTTCTTTTGGGGCATAGATCTTCCCTGAACTTTTTTGGTTGTTTACGAATACCATACAGTTTGTATCAGGTGTGTAACAAGGTCATTTATTTGATTATGTTGAGCAGAATTCTTGAGCAACCCCGCGATTTTTTGATTGTGTGTGAGCTGCGAATAACTTTTTTCTGAATATGCGCTATCGATTATTTAAAAACAGAGGGCTTAGAGAGCTTTCTAGGTGCCTTAAATTGGCGATTTTGAGGGTTTTTAAGCTCTTGTTTTTTAAGGTTTTAAAATGTTTGTTTTTCAAAGGGTTAGAGTGTTAGTTTAGCGACACATTCAGTTTTTGAGAGAGCCCTAATGGAATTTATTGAACAGCACTTCACTGAAGAGTCTTTTGCCCGAAACGAAATGATGGAGTATCGATTTTTCAGGTGCACTTTTGAAAGGTGTGACTTTTCACGTGCCGACTTAACCGACGCACTTTTTGAAGATTGCCAGTTCTTTCAGGCAGGGGCGCACGAAGGTTGTCAGTTTCAGTATGCCAATTTGAAAGACGCCAGTTTTAAAAACTGCCAGCTGGCATTGGCACAGTTTACAGGTGCCAACTGTCTCGGTACCGAATTTCGTCAATGCGACATGAAAGGCGCGAATTTTCTGAAGGTCAATTTCGCAAACCGTGTGAGTCATCAGGTTTACTTCTGTTCAGTATACATAACGGGTTGCAACCTCTCTTACGTGAACTTTGAAAATGCCTGTATCGAGAAGTGCGACCTGTTTGAAAATCGCTGGACAGGTGCCAACCTCAATGGGGCTTCTTTTAAAGGTTCGGATCTGTCTCGAGGAGAATTCTCAGAAGATGCGTGGTCGCAATTCCGTTTTGAGCATTGTGATCTCACTCATACGGAACTTTATGGTCTGGATCCGAGGCGCATTTCCTTAAATGGTGTGAAAATCTGCGAGTGGCAACAAGAACAACTTCTTGAACCTTTGGGTGTGATTGTTCTTCCTTAGTTAGCATCAAAAAAAAGCCCGGCGAAACCGGGCAAACCCTGGGGATGAGCCGCCTGAAACAGGCAAAATAATCGCTAATTGGAAATCAGGAATCCGTTTATCGGTACTCTATCGGGCTTGCCAGCCGCCATCGACAGTGAGTACCGCTCCATTAACATAATCAGAAGCTGAAGAGGCTAAGAAAATAGCGGCACCTTGCATGTCTTCAGGCTCTCCCCATCTTCCCGCTGGAATTCGATTCAGAATCTCGGAATTTCTATTGGAATCTTCTCTTAACGCTTGAGTGTTATCCGTTGCCATGTAGCCCGGCGCAATGGCGTTAACGTTAATGCCATATTTTGCCCATTCACATGCGCCGATTCGGGTTAAGCCCAATACGCCGGTTTTGCTTGCCGTATAGGATGGGACGCGTATCCCTCCCTGAAACGACAACATGGAAGCAATGTTAATGATTTTCCCGGTTCGGTTTTGCGCCACCCACTGTTTAACCGCTGCCTGACTCAGGAAGAACAGAGATTTGAGGTTAATGTCCATCACGCTGTCCCAGTCGTCTTCTGAAAAATTAATGCTGTCTTCTCTTCTTATGATTCCAGCATTGTTGACCAAAATATCTGGTGTGGAATCGAGAACAGCGAGCGTCTGAATAATGCTGTCTATGGCGTCTCTTCTCCCTAAATCCGTTTCAATGCCGATAAATTTTCTGCCCTGACACTCAACGCCTGCCTGTGTTTGCTCTGTAGATGAACGGGCGACACCAACGATATCGGCTCCTGCTTTCGCCAGAGCAATACACATCGCCTGCCCCAAACCTTTAGATGCGCCAGTCACTAACGCCACTTTTCCCTCTAGATTGAATAATTCCATAACGACCTCTTAACGCATTTCCTGTGGGGCGACAAAATCCATGTCATCGAATTCTTGGTTTTCGCCCGCCATTGCCCAGATAAAACTGTATGGAGAAGTACCGACCCCGCTGTGAATTGACCAGCTCGGTGAGATCACTGCCTGTTCATTGGAGATAACGATGTGGCGGGTTTCATCAGGTTTACCCATAAAGTGAAACACCTGCGCGTCTTCCAGTTCTGAAAAATAGAAGTAAGCCTCCATTCGGCGAGCATGGGTATGGCAGGGCATGGTGTTCCAGTTGGAGGTGTTGATGAGTTCCGTCAGCCCCATAACAAGTTGAGAGCTTTTACACACATCGGGATGAATGTACTGATTGATGATTCTTTCGTTTGAAGCTTTTGGGTCGCCTAGACGAATTTGCTTCGCTTCCGAACGTCTTATCAGGGTGGTGGAATAGGAGTAATGACTTGGCGAACTGCACAGATAAAAACGTGCTGGCTGGTCAGGATCAACACTTTCGAAAGTCACGATATGTGGTCCCTGACCAATATACAGAGCATCTTTGTGACCTAAAGAGAAAGTCTCATTGCCAACTTTTACCCGACCTTCGCCACCTAAATTGATGGTAGCCGCTTCACGGCGTTCAAAGAAACTCAGCCCTCCAAGCTCTTTACCTTCGGTAAGCATCAGTGGCGAATGATCTGGGCAAATCCCGGCAATGATGAGCCTGTCATCGTGGCAATAATATTGCTGAACATGTCCGAGTTTAAATATCGATTCAATCAGATACCTGTCTCGTAAAGTTTGTGTGTCGTAGCTTCTGTAATCATCAGAATGCGTTGAATAATAGCTCTTCATATTATGATTCCGTCAAATTTGAAACGAGCGAACCCAACCCATGGATGCATGATGGGTTCGCGTAGAGTTTTGTTGGTTATCGGTTTACGGGTAAAGCAGGTTAGGTAGCCACATAACCAGACCCGGCATAAAGGTGACGATCAGTAACACGATGACAAGGGGCACCAGAAACGGCATTGTGGCCACAACACAGCGTTCGAAACTCAGTTTTGAAATACTGGATAAAACGTAAAGCACCACTCCGACGGGGGGAGTGAGCAGGCTGATCATCAGAGTCAGCACCATGATGACACCAAAGTGAACCGGGTCGACTCCAAGTTGAGTGACTGTGGGCAGCATGACCGGGACAAGAATTGTCATAGCGGCAATGGTTTCCATAAAGCAACCAATGACCAGTAAAAGGAGCAGAATAATACTGAGGATGACGTACTTATTCTCCGAGAGTGTCATTAGCCCATCAGCCATCGCGGTGGCGATATTGTGGTTGGTGAGTAGCCAGGCAAATATGGAAGCCGCTGCCACAACAAACAACACCACGGCTGTTGTTTCGATGGATTTGAGCGATACAACCGCAAGACGTTTCAGGTTTAACGTCCTGTAGACACAAGAACCCAAGAACAGCGCCCATGCAACGGCGGCAATGGCGGCTTCTGTTGGTGTCAGGACTCCGGTAGTGATGCCTCCGACAACGATAATGGGAGTCAGCAGAGACAAAAATGCGCCTTTACTGCTTGATGCCACCCTTTTAAAAGAAAATGCACTGTCTACAGGGTAATTTCTGCGTTTTGCATACCAGGCGATCATCAGCATTAGCGCCACAGCCATCATCAGCCCCGGAATGAGCCCTGCGGCGAACAGCTTACCAATGGATGCTGATGCCAGAACACCGTAAATCACCATAGGTAAGGAAGGAGGAATAATAGGTCCGATTGTGGAAGACGCAGCGGTAATACCAACAGAAAACTCGGTGTCGTAACCCGCTTCACGCATTGCTTTCAGCTCAATAGCTCCAAGCCCGCCAGCGTCTGCAACCGCAGCGCCGGACATGCCCGCAAACACCACGCTTCCGCCGACATTGACATGACCTAACCCACCCGGCAACCAGCCAACAATGGACTTAGCAAAATCAAAGATACGGTTGGTTATTCCAGCTGAATTCATCAGATTTCCAGCAAGAATAAAGAAGGGCACCGCCAACAGCGGGAAGCTATCAACACCACTGACCATACGATGGAGCACCACCATGCTCGGCAGGCTGTCGTCGATCAAAATAAACAGTAAGGATGCGCCTGCCAGTGATACCGCCACAGGCAAACCAATAAAGATAAAGACCGCTGCGGCAACAAAGAGAATGGCAATCATGACTGACCTCCTGGTGAACGATCTTCGTTGCTTTTAAGCCGTTTTACCGACTGGTAAAGCTCAATGATGAGCATGGCAACGAAAGACAATGCCACTGCCCGGTAGATGACACTTCTGGATAAGTCGATAGCCATCAGCTTCTGGAACTTCATTGCCTCCGCGACCGTTAGACAAAGGTATACCGCAAAGGCGAAAAACACTGACTGCAATATCGAGCTAATCCAAACCATCTTTTTCTGATGAGAGACGGCAAGCTTGGAAACAAAAAACTGAACACTGATGTGTGCTTGCCTTTTAAGAGCGAGTGCAGAACCAAAGAATGTAAGAATAATCAGAATATTTCTTGCGATTTCCTCCGTCCAGACCGCCGAGTCATTGAGAAAATATCGGGTGAAAAACTGGTAAAACACTACAAACGCCAAGACCCAGAAGGCGAATATACAAAACCACTCCAGTATTCCTATATCTCGCCACGCGAAGTTCTTATCTTCATCTTCGATAAACCCGCTTTTTTCCTCTGTTTGCTGAATGCCGGGCTGTTGTTCACCTGTTGTAGCTTTTGAACTCATATCTCCGTTACCTGACCGGTAAGTTTGAGAGGCGACCGCATCCTTTACTTCTAACATTTCACCCTCCTATGGGTTACAGAAAGGTTCGCGTGTAAACTTCACGGGCGAACCAGACTGAATTTGATATTAAAGTTCCTGGAATCGCTTGTAGACATCTTCTGACCATGAAGCATGTTTACCGTTATGAACGGTCATCGCTGCTTTACGGAATGCCTTGCGGTCAATTTCTGTATTAATGTTTACGCCCTGAGCAACAAACCAGGCGACCAGTTCTTTTTCCGATTTCTGGATGTCGTTACTTGCCCCTGCCGCAGCTTCTACAAACACTTCTTTAAACATGGCTCGGTCACTGTCAGACAGCTTGTTCCAGGTAGGTCCACCAACCACCGTCACCAGGCTGTCGATAATGTGCCCCGTCAGATTGATGTACTTTTGCACCTCATAGAACTTTTTGGCTTTGATGGTTGGAAGTGGGTTTTCCTGTCCGTCAACAACGCCTTGTGACAGCGCCAAGTAAACTTCAGAAAACGCAATAGGCGTGGCATTTGCCTCCACTGAATCCGTAAACATTTGGAAAAGTGGAGCGGGTGGAACGCGCAACTTCATGTCCTTCATGTCTGCGGGTTTATAAACAGGTTTATTGGAAGTCACCATCCGCTGACCGTAATAAGTCAGTGATTGAATGTTGTGACCAGTGACCGACCGATAACCATCACTCAGCTCGGAAAAAAGCGGGCTGCTAGCATAAGCATTGAAGTGATCAAAGTCGCGCAGCATAAATGGAGCGCTGGGGATCGCAAGCGGACCATATGACCGGCCCACAAACGTCGAGCCAGTATAAATAATATCAATGGTGCCCAAGCTCAATGATTCGTTGATCTCATTTTCTTTCCCTAAAGACGCAGCAGGAAAAACCTGAACCTCGTATTTTCCGTTACTTCGTTTCCCGATTTGCTCCGCTGCCCATTCAGCCCATTTGTGATAGGGAGTAGACGTTTCATATACGTGTGCCCATTTGAGCTTTTCGCCTGAAATCGCCACTGGAGAAAACAAACCAGATAGTGCGAAAGATGCAACTGTGAAGCTTACTGCTGCGCGTTTGAGCCAATTCCTTCTGTCCATTGTACGCTCCTTGGATTATGTGTTTTTTGGTTGTTTTTTGATTTGAATGTATATGCGTTGTCATTCTTTCGGTTAAAAATTAACACATGTATGTCATCATACAAGTTGTTTTTTTAACCAACTTTTGCCATATTTTATATGAGTAAAGTGTGTTTTTTGGAATGTTTTCGAGAATCAACCTTATGAAAAATATGGTTTTGTGGGGTCGAGATAAATTGATAATCAGGGCATAAAATTCAGAAATTGATTTTTTGTTATTGTGCGCAATGTCAATAATTATTATTTTTGAGACATAGAGAGATGGGAAATTTATCTCTTTTAATAGACGAGTACGCTCATACTGGTTGTTAATCGAAGTTGTTTATTTCTATGAAATTGAATTAGGATGATATTGCCAGATGCGTATAAAAAAGATTAAAAAGAGTGTCATACAGCCTTAAATGGAACAATTAATGTCGGTGTAGACGGTTCAGAAATATGTTAGGAAAAAGAAAAACATTAGCATCTCAACTTATTGAGAAAATAAAGAAAAACATTATTGATGGTGTTCTGTCTCCCGGAGATAAATTGCCATCAGAACAGAGCCTGATTAATCAATATGGTGTCAGTCGAACAGTTGTGCGTGAAGCCATTGCCGGATTAAGAGCCGATGGAATGGTGGTGACACGTCAGGGCATTGGTGCATTCGTCACAGAAAACCCGGTGAGTAAGCTGGAGCTTTTTAACCCTAAAACATTGAAAGACATACTGCATGTGCTCGATCTTCGGTTGTGTCTGGAAACAAAAGCCGCTCAACTTGCTGCCGAGTATCGCACCGAATCTCAGTTAGAAAAAATCGCAGATGCGTTGGATGCGTTTAAAAATGCAGAATACGATTACAGCGAAGTTTCCATTGCTGATTTTCAATTTCACATCGCCATTGCTGAAGCCTCTGGCAACCCTTATTTCCTTAAATTACTAGAGCATCTCGGACCCCAGATAATTCCTCATTCAAGAATAGACCTTTATCAATTACCTGACGACGAAGCGGATTTTCTCGATCGCGTATATCTGGAACATAAAGCGATGTATGAATGCATTGCGCAAAGGGATATAGAAAAAGCAGGTAAAACAATGGCTGCCCATTTAGAAAAAGGAATTTCCAGATATAAAAAACTGGATTCTGAATCCAGTTGCTAGTTAAGCAACTTTACTCATTTAATAAAATATTTCTCCTCTATCCCGTTTCTCATATTTATTATTTTTGATGTGATTAACATCTCAAAAAGGATGGTTTTTATACTGGTTCATATTGACAATGTGATCATTTAGTAATTTAAAATTGTCCTGCGTTGTTCATTCTTTGTCGACAACTTTAATGCTTTTTTTAGTTGTTTAAGTGGTAATCGACAAAGAAGAATAGTTATTTTTAGCTGCTTTATTGTCGGTTACTTTTCGATATTTCTTTGGTTCAGTTTACTAACTGGATCAATTGATTGAGAGGTAACAACAATGCTCACCTCAACATGGCAAGTAAGCTATACCAGATTTACAGTAGGCGCGTTATGTTCCGCCTGTCTGGTGTTTGCCAATGCACTTAATGCATCCCCAGTATCAAACGACTACGATTTTGTCGTCACGGAAGACGGCACATACATCTGGTTTATTGATGAACGAGCTCGAATTAGCAATGGGGTTCTGTATACGTCCTATGTGAAGATTGATGGCTACACAGGTATGTCTACACTGGATCTGGAGTCAGGTTCCAGAATTGGTGACGACATCGATCTCAGTAGCTTCCAGCAAGCTGACGACCACAATAATGGTGCCATTCTTCCATTACAAAATGGGAAAATGATGTCGCTTTACACTCTGCATGATGCAAGGCGTACACAATACTATCGGGTTTCTAACACTTCTCTGCCACTGACCCTTGAAGATTGGGGAGACGAGAAAACCTATCCCATTCCGGGTTCTGCAACCTACAACAATGCGTATCAGCTCTCTGCTGAAAACGGTAAAATTTATAACTTCTTTCGCGTAGGTGCGCGCGACCCTTATTACGTCACCTTCGACGCTAATGGTGACAACCCCACTGAAGCGAAACATTTTATTCAGAACGGCAACCAATGGTGGGACAGAGCTTACGCAAAATATGCGTCGAATGGCGTTGATCGCATCGATTTTTTCTTTACGGACGGTCACCCAACCCAAAAACGGACCAGCCTATATCACCTCTACATTAAAAACGGAAAAACCTACAAAACCGACGGCACTCTGATCGGTAATCTGGCCGATGCACCGTTTGTGGTATCTGACGGAACGGTCGTGTATCAGCAAGGTGAAGACGGTACCAACCGCTCTCCGTGGAACCACGAAGTTCGCTATGATGCATCTGGAAATCCGGTACTTCTTTACAGCCATCAGCAAGACAGAAATACCATCGATTACTACATGGCGGTTTGGGACGACACTGCGAATCAGTGGAATAAGATATGGGTGGCAGATGCAGGAGATTCACTAATCCCTCAGGCGATGACCGCACCAGATGGAACGCGATTTGGCGGTTCTCAGATTGACTATGCTGGGGGCATCACGCTTAACCCATATAATTCTTCTGAACTTTTTATTTCCACCAATGTGAACCCAACAACGGGTTTGGATACAAGCAAGTTTGAAATCTACAAAGGATCGTTCAATGGGTCTGGCTTCACATGGGAAGCGCTGACTTCGGATTCTCCAGACAATAACTACCGACCGTTTGTCCCCTTTGGTGCCTCAAATTCCAGCGAACAGGTAGTGATCTGGTTTACCGGAAAGTATGAGTCTTTCGTGAACGGCTATAAGAACCTACAGAGCACGGGCGAACGTTATTATTTCAAAGGCTACGATTCGAAAATTGTCGGTAAATACATTAGCAGACAAGGTTCATACATCGCGGGCACATGCCGTGCGGTAGAAGTAAGCCCGTCAAACTCAAATACCACTTCATATGGTGGCAGTCAGGATCAGGGAAGCGCAACATTCAGCGGTAATGGCATAACCCTAACAGGGAACAGCTGGAAGGCGATTGATATCGACTACCGGGTGACACCAAACACCACAGTCTCCTTTGAATTTAAATCGGATGCTCAGGGTGAAGAACACGCCATTGGGTTTGATAATAACCTGTCGGTCAGCAATCACCTGCGAACACGTTTATATGGCACACAAAAAGACGCCAATATTGAAGGCAGGTTCGATACCTATCACACCAGTGGAGCGTTTGCCCGTTACATAGCGCCGCTAGGAAAAGCCATCGCCAATCAGCCATTTAATGCCAATTATCTAGTATTAAACGCAGACGACGACGCGAACGCTCAGGGCGATTCTACCTTCCGAAATATCACTCTGTTTGAAGACTACAGCGACATCTATTTCAGTCGCAATCAAGTTGATGTTTACGATCCGAATCAGGGAGATGGAGGAACATTCACGGTTTCTCCTGACGGCAGTACATTGTCGATCAGCGACAATGGCTGGAGAGTGATTGAGCTTCCTTATGACATCACACCAAATACCGTTATTACATTTGAGTTCAAGAGTGCTCAGCAAGGTGAGTTTCACGGTATTGCGATGGACAGAGATTTAGTTCTGAACAATGGTGAAACCCGGTTTTCTCTCTACGGAACTCAAGCCGATCCGAGTTCAAACGAATCCTACAAAAACTACGACGGCAGCGGAGAGTTCCAGCACTTCACGATTCCTGTCGGTCAACATGCCTCGGCTGAAAACACCAAGTACTTAGTTCTGATTGCTGACCATGACAATGGTGAAAAGAACGGCGAGTCGGTTTTCCGCAATGTACGTGTGTTTGACGATGCAAACGGAAACCAGATTGATGACCGATGCGACCCGGCACTATAGGTCAAAGCGTAAGGTTTAATCATCATCCTTTTTAACTAAGGACAGTTAAAATGAACAAGTTATCAATGATAAAGTTGTCGCTATTAGGCGCAATGTTAGCGAGCGCAACTGCTTCCGGGGCTTACAAATTTACCCCAAACGACATGCTAAATACCTCAAAACTGGTGCACGATTACTGGGTAGATAATGGCTTCTACAACAGCCAGTATACTCCAGACACAAACTGGATTTATGGGGCATACCATATCGGTGAGTTTGAATATTTCAAGCTGGTTGGAAACGGAAAAGCGTGGGACAACACACTAAGTTGGGCGAGAGATTTTTCTTATGAACCACACGGTTCATGTTCAACAACTCATGCGGATCATCAGGCAGCAGGGCAGGTTTTCTTTGAACTGGCACCATTGGCGAATGAACCTGGCACCATTCTGGACTGTTTAAAAGAAAGTGTCATGGGGGTGGTGAATTCTTCTTATCCCCGTTACTGGTCATGGGCAGATGCCCTATATATGGCACCAGCAGTCTGGCCGCTGATGGCTGATACTCTCTCTGATGAATCAGAAAAAGAAACGGTTTATCAGTCGCTGTATACCCAATATAGATCCACTTACGATCAGCTCTGGAATGAAGAGTACGATCTCTGGGCACGAGATTCTCGATACGTCTATCCCAGAAACCCTAGCCCAGACGGTAGCCCGATGTTCTGGTCTCGGGGGAATGGTTGGGTGTTCGCTGGTATCGCTAGGCTATTGGATCGTTTACCAGCCGATGCTCCCCACTATGATGAATACGTGACTAACTTTATCAAAGTGGCAGCAGCACTCAAAAATGCTCAGCAGGACGATGGATTCTGGGGAGCCGATCTGATTGAACCTCATCATATCAATGCCCCTGAGTCGAGTGGTACGACCTTCTTTGTTTATGGCATGGCAATTGGTGTGCGACTGGGATTATTAGATGCAGACACTTATATGCCAGTGATCGAGAAAGGGTGGCTGGCGCTGGCGAACACTGCGCTACAGGACTCTGGTCGATTAGGGTGGGCACAGGGTGTAGCTCATGAACCCTACATGGCATACGCCAGAGCGGGTTCCAGTCAGCCTTATACCGTAGGTTCTTATCTGGCGGCATCGGGTGAGATATACCACCTTCTGGCTGACTCAAACATCGCAAAAAATAAATCAGTGACATGTTCAAAAGAACCCCAGCCCTCGGTTGCACCGTGCAGTCAGGCGGTCGACGGAAACTTGGCAGGACATAAGCGCTGGTCTGCGGATGAGTTTCCTGCCTGGATCGAAATCGATCTCGGTGAGATTAGCGAGCTTTCGGCATTCAGAGGCAACTTCTATTTTGACCGCGACTACCAATATAAAGTTGAGGTGAAAGTCGATGCTGGGAGCCAATATGAGACGGTTATTGATCAATCGGATAACACCGACGGTCGGGCAAGCCTGATTGGTTTCCCTGACAATACGTTTGGACGATATGTCCGGGTGACTGTGGAAGGTGCCGCAACGTACAACGGTCCATGGGTCAGCGTAAGAGAGGTAGAGGTGTTTGGAAAACCTTCGACTCTGGAAAGTATCGCTCTGAACAAATCGGTCAGTTGTAGCGATGAACCTCAGCCACAATACAGCTGTGACCAAATCGTGGATGGCAAAACAGGATCAGCGGATCGCTGGTCAGCCATGACTTTCCCTCAGTCGGTGACAGTTGATCTTGGCGACTTGCACACCTTAAATGGGTTTGCGTTGAGTGCACTCTACAACCGAAACTACGATTACAAAATTGAAGTGAAAGCCACACAAGAGGCAGACTACCAGACCATTGCTCAGATAAATGGTGGTGATGGTTCTGGGCAGTATCAATCGCTCCCTCAGGTTGTCGCCCGATTCGTGAAACTGACCGTAACAGGCATTGCAAACAACACGTCTAATTGGGTAAGTCTGCGAGAATGGGATTTATATGGGAGAGAGTACACGCCAGAATTGATTCAACCGGCGTCTTATACCTGTAATAAGGAACCACAAGCGCAATATGGGTGCGAAAACCTGTTTGATGGCAGTACTTCTTCAGGTGATCGTTGGTCGACGGACGGATACGGCATCGTTGATATTGATTTTGGCAGCCAGAAGGCTCTACGAGCCTACAGTTTGAGTACGTATCAGGATAGAAAATACGGGTACAAACTGGAGGCACTTGTAGCCAGTGGTAACTATGAAGTGATTGATGAACGTGATTCCGCTTCAGCACAACCCGGCGTTCAGCACATATTGGCTAACCCTGTTAACACGTCAAAACTTAGGTTAACGGTAACGGAGTTTCCTCCGGGTATTATTCCCTGGACCAGCTTGACGGAACTTTCGATGTACGAATAGTTAAGTCAGTAAAAGCGCTCTAAACAGAGCGCTTTTTTATGTTTGATTCCGAGGCAGTCAGGTAAAAAATTCTTATTACAACGAGATGTGAGAAGTCAATTCCATAACCGTGATGGTTAAAAATCTTGCGATAAAGCGCAGAAATCCGCCAGTTTCTTGATGGTTTTGTAATCTGGTGCACACCAGATCAATAAGTTATATGTTAACTTTTATTTCCTCTTGGTCTTGAGCCGTAAAATATACCTAAAATTATAAAGGTTAATGGCTCACAAAATGCCAGATATGAACAAGTAGGTTACGTTGAAATAGGATGTTTTGATGTTTAAAAAAGTGGACGTTCCTAGTATGACTTCTGCAGGGTTGAAAGTCGGTGACTCTGTGATTGATATAGAAAAGATTGAAGAGCTTTATGTTAAGGATTACACCATCTCGGACAAAATGAAACGCGCGTTGCTGATTGCGTTTGTTTTCAGTTTTGTTGGTCTTCTTGTCCACCCTCTGTACGCAGGTTTGCCTATATTCTTATTGGTTTTCTGGTACACCTACGCTAAGTCACCCGTGTATGAATTACGCGCTATTGTGAAATCTGGTAACCCAGAAACACAGGATCTGGATACAGGGCTTCACAAAACCATTTGCCGCGAAGATTACATTCTCGTGATAGAAAAGTTCCACGCTATCAAAGCGTATAACGAAATGACGGCACATTAGGTCAGGGCTTTATTGTGACTTGGTCATTTGCGCTGCTGGCGGCAGTCATTCATTTATTTACTCTTTCCAAAGCCCGTAGCTGGGCTTTTTATCTGAGCAAACCGCTTCCTGTTATTTGTTTTCTGGTGCTCGCTGCAACGCATTCAGAAACTTACCCATTTGCCTGGCTTATTGCTTTTGGACTCGCGTTCTCTGCTATTGGTGACGTGTTTTTAATGCAACCGAAAGACAGGTTTATCGCCGGGCTGGTGTCTTTCTTTATTGCCCATGTCGCCTATGGATGTGCCTTTTGGAGTCTGATAGAGGGCAGTATGACTGCCTGGTTGCCAGCCGTGCTATTTTCGGCAGGCATCATGGTGTATCTGCTTTTGCTCCCTTCACTTGGAAAGCTTAAGCTGCCTGTTGCATTTTACATTTTGGTGATTGTTCAGATGACCTGGGCGGCAGGAGCCTGGTGGTTACAGGATCATTCTCTCGCAGCCAAAGCGGCGTTTGTGGGTGCCATTGTCTTTATGGTTTCGGATCTTGTGTTAGCAATGGATCGATTTAGAAGTGCAGGGCGCTATGCTCAGCAAATATTGATGACCAGCTACTACGGAGCGCAGGCGCTGATCACCTATTCTCTTGTTGTCTATTAGGCTAAGAGTATATTTGCCCTAGAGCCCATCAGCCCATAAAAGTGACGCGCTTAATCAGTCCATCTACCACTTCATAAGCGGCGATAACTTTCACGCTGTTTTCCACTTCGCAAGAAGGCAGGCTGGAAGATTCTGCCAGTTCATGATCCACCAGAAAGCGGTCGTGAACAATGCGTTTAAGTGAGCTGGCATTCAGGTAATTCAGGCTGGCGAACTTCTTTCCATAGCGCTCAATCAGCGTATCTTTTCCCGTGTACATTAAGCCTTGAGAGAAAGAGTGTATTTCCACATCATCGTGATAGGTTGCAGCGAAGGCTTCGATATCACGAGCGTTGTAGGCGTCGAGTTGTTGATCGACGATGGCAATGGTGGCAAGTTCCGTTTCAGTATGCATCTGGTATCCCTATTTTTTGTTTGGCGAAGAGGGTATACACAATTAAGCAAAAGGTATAGTCAAATGGCTTCAAGATGCAGTGTTCGCCAAGTATAAAGCCATTCAAAACTAGGTGGTCCATGGTTCATTTAGGACTAGAGGGTGTTTCAAAGTTTATCGCTTTAAAGTAGTTCACAAGATATTGCGAGACGATACGGACACGCTCTGATTTACGTAAGTCCGGATGTGTAAGTATCCATAGATCACTGGTTTCCCCAGGTTCAAATTTTGCGACTTCTAATAGTCCTTCCCGCCGCTGGTCAACGGGCAAAAAGGCAATGCCGTGTCCGCTTTGAGCGTAATAAGACATTGCGGTTAACTCATCACACCGCATCACAATAGAACGAGCAAAGTGGGCTTCTAGCCAAGAAAAAGCAGGCAGGTTAAGCATGTTCCCCATGCCACCAATTAAAGGAAAGTCGGCTAGTGTGTCTAAGGTAGGTAAAGCTGAACAGGTACTTTCAAACTGCGTTGAAACAAACATTCCCCAAGGGATAGTTGCCGCTTTTCGTCCTATTAAGTGTTCAGGCGGAGAACTGGTGGCTCTGATCGCAATATCGGCGACTCGGGAGTTAAGGTTGTATAAATCATTACTAGACAGAATTTCGTATCGGATATCGGGATAGTCACGAGTAATGGAAGCTAAGACCTGAGGCAAATAATGGTTGGTAATATTAAACGGAGCCGTAATTTTCACGATTCCCTTAGGTAAAAACTCCTTTCCGACGATATGACGCTCAATTTTCTCTGCGCTCTCCTGCATTGAAAATGCCAGCGCCAGTACTTCTTCTGCCAGCGGAGTTGGCTTGTATCCTTTCGAGCCACGTTCAAAAAGCTTGCCACCAACCTCTTTTTCCAGAGACTCGATTCTTCTCAACACCGTGGTGTAGTTAACCCCTAAAGCCTTAGCGGCTGAGGTAATTGAGCCGTTTTGGGATACGTAGGTCAGCGTCTTGAGTGAGTTCCAGTCCATGGTTGCAATTTTGCAGTTGTTTAATGCAAAAATTACAACTACCGGAGCATTAATGCAACTTGTAAGCTTTGATTGTGGGCATCAAACAGGAAGCCTTCATGAATATTTCACCAAGGTAACGTTCGCTGAACCTATCCACTGCCTGACATTCGCAGTGGCAAATACGCTATTACCAAGGAGGTAAACCATGCAAACTGAAAGCTTAGAACTCATAAGTTATAAACTGTGCCCCTATGTGCAAAGATCTGTGATTACACTACTGGAAAAAGGCATACCTTTTACGCGTACAGATATAGACCTTTCCGCTAAACCCGATTGGTTTAACGCACTTTCACCCAATGGCAAAGTCCCTCTATTGCGACTAGATAATGAGCATATTGTTTTTGAATCGGCGGTCATTTGTGAGTTTCTCAATGACAGTTCAGGTGGCACCTTGTTGCCTGACACACCACTGGCACGAGCAAAACACCGCTCATGGATAGAGTTTGCCTCACAGACCTTAAATGCGATAGGGCAGTACTATTCAGCCAAAGACAGAGCAACTTTCAACCACGCCAGGCAACAATTGCGCAGCCGCTTTGAAAAGCTTGAAGAGGTGATATCTGGTCCCTATTTTTCAGGAACAGAATTTATGCTTGTTGACGCGGCTTATGCTCCCGTTTTTCGCTACTTTGATGTTTTTGAACAGCGCATGAGCAGCGACTTGTTTGATGGGCTTGAGAAAGTAGGGCAATGGCGAGAGATACTGGCTTCAAGATCGTCCGTTAAAGAGGCAGTAGCCAAAGATTTTGATTCGGCGCTTATTGCTTTTGCCATGAAGAAGCAAAGTTATCTCTCGCGGTTATTAAATAGCGGTGATTTGGAAGGAACATAATTGCTGAAGGTGACTGAGTAACTGCATTAAACACTCATGCTAATCAATATTGAAAAGCGACATACCTTGTCTAATTTTTGCGCATTGCTTTTTTTATTTTCAAGGTATATAACTAGATAGTTACAATTTAAGTTATTCGTTGTTGATCATTTACTAATGCAAAGGAGTGCAAAATGAAAAATGCAGTAATTACAGGTGCCTGCTCAGGAATGGGGCTCAGTGCGACCAAGCTTTTTCTGGAAAGAGGCTGGGGTGTCGTGATGGTAGACATTAGTGAAGATGCGGGTGCTGAGCACGTCAGACAGCTCAAAGAAGCAGGTTATGAAAACGTCTGGTTTTACTGCTGTAACATCGGTAAGCGTGACGATGTAGAAAAGCTCGCCAGCTTTACCATGGAAAACGCCAAACATGTAGATTGTGTTATCAATAATGCTGGGATCTGGCGTGGCGGTGAACTGCACGAAACGTCTGAAGAGGACTGGGATGCGATTTTTGATGTGGACGTTAAATCTGTTTTTCTGACGACCCGAAGCTTTGTTCCACACATGATTGAAAATGGGGGAGGCACCATAGTGAACACCGCGTCGGTGTCTGGACTTTACGGTGATTACAGCATGGCGGCTTACAACGCAGCAAAAGGCGCGGTGGTGAACCTGACCCGAGCCATGGCGCTGGATTATGGAAAATACAATATTCGAGTGAACAGTGTCTGTCCTTCTGCCTGCGCGACCCCGATGTTTTTAGCGAATCCAGATGATGTGATTGATCTGTTTAACAAGAAAAACCCGCTTGGCAGAATCTGTACTCCTGATGAAGTCGCTGAAGCCATGTATTTCCTTGCAACTGAAGCCTCCCGTTCATGCAACGGAGTAAACCTGCCTATTTCAGGCGGAATGGACGGACATACCGGGCAGCCCGTTCAGTAGGTCGGCATACCCTGAAAACAAACCCCCACCTCAAAATATTTTGAGGTGGGGGAGACGTTACCAATTCAGCACATTGAACGGCTTAGTGAGTTTGCCACTGACCAAGTCACTGTATATGGCTTGAGGATCGTCCATTTTCAGATCCTGAGTAAGATCATTCAGTGGAATCACTCCATCCAAAGACAACCACTTAAGCGCACGTTTGAACCCATCGAAGGTACTGTAAGGTGCATTATTGTAACCTTCGTAAAGCTCTTCCCAGACAAAGTCCCTTGAAAGCAAAGGCACTTCCCATTCCCAGCCAGAACGAAGGTTGACGTAGTTGAAAAACACTTCATTCAAAATCGCATGAGCCAACATGTCGGTGTTGGCTTTCCAGGGTACGCCTACCAAGACGACTTCGCCGTTTTTGCGTACTATTCGACAGGCATCGAGTATGGCAGCCTCGTGACCGGAGCAGTCAATCACCAGCGCGACTTTTTTCGCGTAATCGGGATCCTCTAGAGGGAAAGAAGGCAAAGCATTAAGCCCGCTTTTTATCGCTTCTTCACGGCGTTGCGGATTGGGATCTATCACTGCAACCTCGTAGCCCGCCAGTTTACATTGATGAGCAGCGAGGTAACCGACGGGGCCCGCGCCAGACACAATCACTTTATCGCCCGGTCGTGCTTTTGTGGTCATCAAGGTGGTCATGGAAACGCCCATCAACCGAGCTATCACACCTGTGGATGCTGACATTCCTTCGGGCAAAGACACCACGTACTTTTCATCAAACTGTTGTGCAGAGCGATGTCCGCCCATACACAAAACGAGCTGTCCCGGTTTGATGCTGTTAACCTTGCTACCCAATTCCTGAGCTTCAAAAACTGCGGCGTACCCCGGTTTCAACGGATATTCCCCTTGGGTAAACCAAGCGGTTTCTGTACCGGGGCTAATCAGAGAGCACACCGTTCTACCCCGGATTTCTGTCTCTCCTAAAGGTGGGAGTTCAAATTCCCACAATTCAGCCGTATTGGGGGCGGTGAATACGATTTCTTTGTTCATGCTGCGCTCCGTTTTGCTGATGAAGAACCGCCATTTGGCATAAGGTTTTCCTGAGTTGATTTGTCAAAAATACTGACCTGAGACATATCGAAACTGACGAACAGGCTCTGCCCCTCAGAAAAGGACGTGGTACTGGAAACCAGCGCACACATGTCGACATCCCCAACCGTCAGGTTAATCAGTTTCTCCTGACCCAAATACTCAATCAGAGTCACTTTCGCTTCGAGTGACGGTACATCTTTAAATGCCTGATGAGAGAGAAGAAGGTGATCAGGGCGAACCCCAAGAACAATGTTGGAATCGGTGGGCGCTTTCGCCAGCTTGATAGCACTGAGTGGAAAGCTGGCACCATTAAACAGAACCTGATTTTCTGCCCCGTTTTGTTGGAGCTGTGCATCCAGCAGGTTCATTTCCGGGCTACCGATAAAGGTTGCTACAAAGGTATTTGCAGGGTGGCGGTAGATGGATTCTGGTGAGCCGATTTGCTCTATCAGCCCGTCCCGCATCACCACGATTTTATCCGCCAGCGTCATGGCTTCGATTTGGTCGTGGGTAACGTAAACAACCGTCGATTTTAACGTCTGGTGGAGCTTGGCGATTTCAAAACGCACTTTACTTCTTAGCTTGGCATCCAGGTTGGATAAAGGTTCGTCAAACAGAAACACATTGGGTGTGCGCACCATGGCTCTGCCCATGGCAACCCTTTGTCTTTGACCGCCCGAAAGCTGGCTGGGTTTTCTTTCTAACAAGGTGTCCAGCCCCAGCGTCTCCGAGACATTTTTAATGCGCTCCTCCACTTCCGACTGCGAAAGCTTCTGAGGTTTCAGGGCAAACGCCATGTTTTCCCGAACCGTCATATGCGGATAGAGGGCGTAGTTCTGAAACACCATGGCAATACCACGATCTTTAGGAGGCACATCGTTAACCCGCGAATCGCCAATACACAAGTCCCCCGAGGTGACGTCTTCCAGCCCCGCAATCATACGAAGGGTCGTGGTTTTACCGCACCCAGACGGACCAAGCAGGACAACGAACTCGCCCGGCTCAATGTTTAAGTCAATACCATGGACGATTTCGGTCTCTCCATAGCTTTTCGTGATATTTGTTAATGTCACTGATGTCATGAATTTTTCCTCTTAACCTTTAACCGAACCCATGGTGAGCCCTTTCACCAGCCAGCGCTGGCAAGTGAGAACGAAAATAACCCCCGGAATCAAAATGATGAATGAACCCGCCATAATTCGACCCCACTGCACCGCATCGCTCGACCAGAACGACATCACCGCAACCGTAACCGTCTGGGCATTAGACCCAGTGAGCATCAGAGCGAACAGAAACTCGTTCCACGAAAAGATAAAGCAGAACACGGCAGACACCGCGAGCCCCGGAGCGGTCAGTGGCAAAGTGACTCTGAAGAACACTGAGAGCAGCCCGTGTCCGTCTACCTGTGCAGCTTCTTCCAGTGCCATTGGGATCTCATCGAAGAACCCTTTCATTAACCAAACCGTCAGCGGAATGTTGAACGTGGAGTAAACAATGATGAGTGCCAGCGGGGAATCCAACAGATTGACCGATTTAAAAATGATGTAGTAAGGCACCACCACTGCAATCGGCGGGAACATTCTGAGAGAAAGGATCCAGAACGCGACATCGCCTACCCATTTCCCCTGAATCCGAGACAGAGCATAAGCTGCCGATGCACCCACAATAAGGCTGAATGCGGTTGATCCAAGCGCAACAATCAGGCTGTTGAGGATCTGCAGATGAAACGGTCTCATGGTGAACAGATCGTAATAGTGTTGCAGTGTTGGCTCGAAGAAAAATGCTGGTGGCTGAGAAAACATGTACGCAGACGGTTTTAACGACGACATCAGAATCAGATAGATGGGCGTCATAAACAGCACAAGCGCAATGGCGACAAAGAAATAAGTGAGTAACTTCTGTTTCATGCGATACGCTCCTTACCCATTTGTCTGCGGGTTCTTCTGCAACGAGCGGAAGAACAGCGTGATCAACACAACGATGATGATCAGTGAAACGAACGACGCGGCAGCACCGACTCCCATACGCCAGAAAGTAAAGCTTTGGCGATAAATGAACAGCGAAAGCACTTCGGTTGAATCGCCCGGTCCGCCTTTGGTAAGCACGAAAATGAT
The DNA here is from genome assembly GCF_027924785.1 of Vibrio nigripulchritudo. NCBI lineage: Bacteria > Pseudomonadati > Pseudomonadota > Gammaproteobacteria > Vibrionales > Vibrionaceae > Vibrio > Vibrio nigripulchritudo. Next base: position 454,627 of record NZ_AP027050.1, read on the forward strand.
GTCGTAAATTTTGAAGGCATCAATGGCTCGCAAAAACAGCAGGCTGATCAACACAGGCTTGAGCTGTGGCAGAGTAATATGGAAGAACACATCCCAGTTGGAATTGCCATCGATCTTTGCCGCTTCTAACGGTTCCGGTGGCATGCTCTGAATCGACGCGGCGATACCCATCATAAAGAAAGGCGTCCACTGCCAGATGTCGGCAATGGCTATGGCGGTAAGCGCCCAATTGGTGCTGGTGATCCAGCCTACAGAATCAATGCCGACCAGCCCCAGAAAATAGTTGAGATAGCCCAATTCCGGGAAGTAGAGGAACAGCCACACCAGCCCGACAATCACAGGGGCGATCATCATAGGAATCAAAAGCAGCGTTCTTACTACAGCCATTCCGGGAATTGGACGCGTAACGAGATACGCCAGCCCCAACCCCAGAATTAATTGCACCGATAAAGTAGCACCCATCAGTTTGAAGGTGGTGACCAGTGAATGAAAAAAAGGTGAAGAAGTCAGAATTTCTTGGTAATTCGCAATCCCAACGAACACTCTGGGAATAAACGGCTTCGCAAGGTCATAACTGCGAAAGCTTAGCCAAAGTGCATACAGCATTGGGTAAATAGTGACGGAAAACAGAACAACAACCGCGGGCAACAGAAACGTTGTGGCGAGTGCTCGGTTTCTCTGTTTGATAAAACTCATAGACGAAATCCGTGTCAGCACATTCTGTGCGAAGAAGACTGGGCGCCTGCCCAGCCTTTGTCCGTAATACAAAGGTCAACAAAACCCTAAGGTTCGCAAACCCTAGGTCTGCAAACCCTAAGTTATTGAAGAACCTCGACAGGCACGTCGTTGATCCAACGTAAGCGCATGTCTGTTGGGAAGATCTTCAGGCGAGAGTTGATTTGCGTACAGGCTTTCTCCAACGCTTCTTCAGCCGTTGCGGTTTCTCCTGCAACAAACTTGTTCAACTCAATACCAAACGACTCTTCGACATCGGCGTAAAACGGGTGGAAGATACGGCGTTTGGCGTTGTCCTGTGTTTCCAGAAGCACCTTGTAGTAAGGGTATTTTTTCTGAAGTTCAGGATCGGCAAGAATTGATTTATGGAACTGACTTACGCCAGAACCTTCATTAGCAAAGCGACGCATCAGATCGCGGCTGGTACTCCACTTAATGAATTCCCAAGCCGCATCTTTTTGTTTGGTGGAAGATTTGCTGTTGATAGCAAAAGACAGAGCACCGGTGTATGTCGGCTGCGGTTTACCTTCTCCCGTTGGGCTTGGTGCATAGCCTGCCTCACCAATAGTAGGCAGTACCGCTTCTTCCGGGTTGGTCAGACGGACGGTTCTGACTGACCAGTAACCGGATGTCGCTGTTTCGCCACGCTCCATGTAGCCTGTGCGGATGTCCCACATCAAACCCAGGTAATCAGGCGGGTTGAACTTCACCAGCTCCTTCATCACGTTCGCAGCTTTCACATGCGGTTCGCCCGTCATGGCGCAAAGACCTGTTTTCGGATCCCAGTAATCACCACCGAAACTTCTCATGATAGGGAAGTAATCGTGCGTGATTGCACCCGCTACCCGGCTAAATGCCTGAGCGTTACCGTAGAAGTCCTTGGTTAACGTTTTACCTGCTAAGGTGTCACCTTTCTTACGCGTAAAGAATTCCGCGATATCAATGTACTGTTTCCAGGATTTAGCAGGGGCTAAGTCGTAGCCATATTTCGCTTTAAAAGCGGCTTTCTCGTCGGCATTTTCATACAGATCTTTGCGGTAGTTCACCGACCAAATCATGCCAGACGCCGGGAAGGCGAGCAGTTTGCCCTGCCACGAATTTTCTTGTAGCTGAATTGGGATGATGTCATCCAGGTGGACTTCATCGGCATCGCGCTTCACGCGAGAGGTAAGATCTTCCAGCGCGCCGGATTCACCCAGAACCCCCACCCATGGGCTATCTACCCAAAGTAGTTGATAGGTCGGGCTATTTGCGCTCGATTCAATAATGATTTTGTCGATAAGACCCGGGTAAGGGAACTGATCAATTTGAACGTCGATCCCTGTTTTTTCTTTAAACTCTCCAATGATGGGTGCGACTCGGGTTACCGAGGTATCCCCAATGGCGAGCATTTTCAGTTTGGTTCCTGCGAAAGGTTTGTCCTGTGCGTGTCCGGGCATTGCCAGCAGCGCAGACAGACTGATCAAGCAAGCCGATATCATCCTTTTCATGGCATGGTTCCTTGTGCTGTTCGTAGTTTGGTTAAATTCGCGCATTACGTCCTGGCGCGATGTTGTCTTTCTTAGGGTTTTGGCGACCACATTTTAGGACCGCCGTCCTTTTCGTAGCCCATTGGACCTTCGGTGCTGACAATTTCCATGTACTGACCCCAGGGAGTACGGAAATACAGCCAGTTCAGCCCTTCCATTGGACCTGCATCAATCAGAGTGGGACCTTCAAGTAAGTCGACACCCATGGCTTTCATTTTTTCGGCACTTTCATAAACGTTGTCGACTTCGAGCGCGATATGAAAACCGCCAATTTCACTGTTCATCTTCAGTGGTGAAGCGTCTTCACCGCTGTATTCGAATATTTCCAGTGCGCCGCCTTTACCACATTGCAAAACGCGCATGTCTTTGATTCTTCTGCCCGCGTTTACACCGAGTCTTCTGTCCATGAACTCATCATCGACGTCCACATACCCCACATTCATGATGGTTTCTGCTCCGAATACTTCGGTAAAAAACTCGACGGCTTGCTCGATGTCTGGAACGGTGAAGCCAATGTGGTTAATTCCATGTACTTTGATCATATTCATATACCTATAAGTAACTAGTTAGTTATTGTTAGGGTAAAATACCCCCATCCTTTATTGAGGGGCAAAAATCAATCGTTAGGTGTTGGGGCGTCTTCTCGGATCAATTGTTGTTTTTTCAGCGTTTCCCAGAATTCGGTCGGAATTGCCTGATTGATCCAGTCAAGATTCTGCTGAAGCTGTGAAACGTCCCGGGTGCCCGGAATAATGGAAGGTACACAAGGGTGCGCGAGCACAAATTGCAGCGCAGCCGCTGGGAGGGCAACGTTAAACTCTTCACAAACGGCTTCAATCTTCGCGACTTTCTGTTTGATCTCAGCAGGAGCGGGGGCGTAGTTGTATTTGGCTTTTTCGGTGGCACCTGTAGCAAGAATACCGCTGTTGAAACCCCCACCAATAATGATGGACGCGCCGCGGCTTTCACAAAGTGGCAGAAATTCGTCCAGTGCTTCCTGTTCTAACAAGGTGTAGCGACCGGCCAGCAAAAAGCTGTCGAAGTCTCTTTCAATCAAGGCTTGATGGCAGACCTGCCATTCGTTTACACCCACACCAATCGATTTAACAACCCCTTCGTCACGAAGCTGGCTCAAGGCTTTGTATGCGCCATCCATGGCCTCGCGAAAACGAGCAGGCTGCGCATCTTTCCCGTGAGTAAAGTTATCGATGTCGTGAATGAAGGCGACATCGATTCGCTCCAGCCCCATACGCTGAATTGAATCTTCGATGCTGCGCATGGTGCCGTCGTAGCTGTAATCAAATTGCATTTCGAAAGGGAGGGCGTTCACCCACGGCGTAAAATCGATTTTTTCGCGAGCCTGAGGTTTTAGAATTCGACCCACTTTTGTGGATAAAGTGAATTCGTTGCGGGGCTTCCAGCGCAGGGCATGACCGACACGCACTTCCGACAGACCATGACCGTACATAGGTGCAGTATCGAAGTAACGGATGCCTGCATTCCAGGACTTTTCAATCATGGCTTCGGAGGTGGATTCATCAATAGGGCGGAAGATATTTCCTATCGGTGCGGCACCGAACCCCATGGCGGTTACCTCAACGCCACTTCGACTGAACGTGTTGATTTTATTTGCTTTCATAACCATTCCTCTGGTCAACAGAATCTACAATTTGAAGTGTCTTCTCTTGAAGCCTAACGGCTCCATACTGCATGAGAATGAAAAAGCAATGTTGTAATTATGTAAACAGTTAGTTACTTATTTTGCAAGTGTCAATTCTAAGAAAGGTGATGGAGACGTTTTCCTGTGACGTCACCATATGGAGTTGAGGGCACATGGAGTGGTGTATATAAGAGGGAAGTTTGGCTGGTTTCGTGGAGGCGACGCTCGTGCAGACCGACAAGCGCCGAACTCCTTGTTTGATGAATTTAGGAAACTTTTACCTGAACTTTCAACACGTCTGGTCGGCTTTGACTAGCAACCTGCTCAAAGGCATTCTGGATATCCTCAAGCGGGAAAGTACAGCTGTTAAAAGCGTCCGTTTTGAACCGATAGTGCAGAAGCAGCGTCATTGCATCGTGCATGTCCTGACCCATTCCGGCAACAGATCCCTTAATGGAGGTTTCTTTCAACACCATATCCAACAGCTTTAGTGAAAGGGCACCGTGTTCATCTGTAATACCAAACGCACTGACGTGTCCTCCCGGTCTGATCAGCTCAAACGCTTTTTCGTAAAGTTGCGGAATGCCGACACTCTCGATAACAATGTCCGCTCCTCTGCCTTCGGTATGGTTCATGACTACTTGCTGAAGCTGATCCATATTCGTTACCGCAATATCAGCTCCGACATCCAGTGCCATTTGCGTTCTTTCTTCTGAAAGATCAGCAATGATAATGGGCGCGGCGCCAATCAACCGCATCATTTGAACGTGTAAATTGCCAATGGGTCCAGCTCCCAGAATAACGACACTTTGACCGAAACTGACCTGTGCTTTGCGCGCTGCCCGAACCACACAAGCAACCGGTTCAACAAGGGAAAGTAATTCTAAAGATGTTCCCTCAGGTGCAACCAGCACCAATCTGGCTGGGACGGCAATGTACTCGGCAAAAGCACCGTTTTCATGAATGCCTATTTGCGAAATATCCGGGCAATTCATGATCTCGTTCTGGCGGCAGTAGTAGCAGTGACCGCAGCCTTTATTGATGTCCACGGTGACAGACTGACCAATTGAAAGGTGGTTCACGCTCTTGCCTAATTCCGTTATCACCCCTGAAAACTCATGCCCTAACACCATGGGCAGTTTGTCGGCAGAGTAATGCCCGTTGAAGATGTGCATATCGGTTCCGCAAATGTTGCAGTTAGATACTTTAATTAATACTTCATCGTCTTTTGGGGTGGGTTTTGCCACTGTTCTCAGCTCGAATTTCCCTGGCTTGGTCAGGTATGCGGCTCGCATTTCACTCATATAAACCTCCTTGTTGCCGTTCAAGGCGAACGTACTTTAGTGAGAGATGGATGTAACAGTATGTAAATAGTTAGTTACATATTTGCAAGTAATAGCTCTAAGAAAAGTGACGAAGGCGTAGTTTGAAATGGTCGAACAGAGAAAGATGGAATAGAACGTGAGGAATGAAAAGAGGAGGCTGGATTTGTGCCCGCACGGCTTGGCGAGCACAGCTTACAATCAGGCTTTAACCATTCGCAAAATGGTTTCCACATTAAATGCGAGACGCTCTTTTAGTGCATCCTCTGCCATCAGATCGCGGTTAAATAAAATTGAGCCAGTGTAACGGTTGGTGAAATAGTAGTAGCTCACCGCGGCCATGGTGATGATCAGCTGAACAGGATCGACGTCTTCACGGAAAACACCAGATTTTACTCCGCGCTTAAGAATTTCCTGAATCATCGAAACGAACGGGTCACGTAAAGATTCGATGACTTCCGATGATTTCAAATGCTCAGCTTTATGAAGGTTCTCACTGTTAACCAGTGTGAGGAATTCAGGGTTATCCAAATAGTATTGCCAGGTAAACTCGACCAGTACGGTCAGTGCTCTCTCAGGCTCCATTTCTTCGAGATGAAGCGCTCGTTCGGCTTTTCGAATATCGAAATAGGCTTGCTCCAGAACCGCTTTAAACAGCTTCTGCTTACCACCGAAGTAGTGATAGATCATGCGTTTGTTGGTTTCTGAGCGTTCGGATATTTCGTCGACCCTTGCTCCCGCGTATCCATTTTGCGCAAATTCGTATTTGGCTGCCTGAAGAATACGTTCTTTAGTGGCTTCGCTGTCCCTTTGATGAATCGGTTTTTTTGCTTTCTGATTCGCCACAATCGTTTCCTGTTGAATATGTTTACCGTTGTGCACAAGAGTTGTGCGGAATATTGGGTATCATAAAGTAACTATATATTTACTAGCCTGCAACTGCTAATCGGTACAGTGCGATCTTTCTATAAGTTTTCTATGCCTAAACTCCATTTGTGATACGGGGTGAATCTTTTCATCTGCTCGGGAGGTCACATAAATAACAGTTGAAAATTTAATCGTTCAATTATATAACTAAATAGTTACTTGGTGTCCATTCATACAAAATAACCATTACAAAACACCAATAAGTGAAACAAAGGAATGTGCTAAGGCACTAACATTTAAGGATAAAAGATGTACGACTATCTTATCATTGGTGGGGGTTCGGCTGGTTGCGTATTGGCTTCCCGACTCACTGAAAATCCCAACAATCGTGTTCTGCTGCTGGAAGCGGGACCTGTCGACAAAGACATGTATATCCATATGCCCATTGGCTTCTTTAAGACCACTAAAGGTCCTTTGGTTTGGGATTACTTTACAAAACCAACGGAGCATCTTTCTAACCGTTCCATTGTTTACCCACAGGGAAAAGTGATTGGTGGCGGCAGTTCGGTTAACGCACAGGTATTTACTCGTGGCTGCCCAGAAGATTACGACCGCTGGGCGAATGAAGATGGCTGTGCTGGCTGGTCATACGAAGACGTAAAACCTTACTTTGTACGCTCCGAATCCAACCAGACGTTTGCCAACGAACATCATGGCACCGAAGGTCCCTTATCGGTCTCCAACCTTATTTATAAAGATCCACTCTCTCATCGATTTATCCGAAGTGCTCAACAGGCGGGGTTGCCTTACAACCCAGATTTTAACGACGGCAAGCAAGCGGGTGTGGGCTTTTATCAGGTAACTCAAAAAGATGGTAAACGCTGCAGTGCCGCAGCTGGTTATTTAGCCCCAGCGCTCAAGCGACCAAACTTAACGGTGATTACTGGCTGTATGGTTCATAAGCTGCTGTTTGAAGGCAAGTCAGCCATTGGTGTGGAATGTGAACATGGTGGCAAGAAGCATACTTACAAGGCAAATCAGGAAGTGATTCTCGCTGCTGGGGCGATAGCGTCACCAAAAATCCTTATGCTAAGTGGTGTTGGCGATTCAGAATGGCTGAAAGAACATGGTATCGATGTGGTTCAGGAGTTGCCGGGTGTTGGTAAGAATCTACAAGACCATTATGACATCGATACGATTCACGAGCTGAACGGACCTTACAGCATGGAGCGCTACAACAAGCCGCTCAGCAAGCTGATGGTTGCGCTGCAATATCTGATTTTTAAAACGGGTCCTGTGACTTCCAACATCGCTGAAGCGGGGGCGTTTTGGTGGGGAGACAAGGAGCAAAAAACGCCAGACATTCAGTTCCACTTCCTGCCTGGCGCTGGTGTTGAAGCGGGTATTCCAGAAGTGCCTTCTGGTTACGGCGTGACGTTAAACTTCTACCAACTGAGACCACGTAGCCGTGGCACAGTGGAACTTGCCAGTACTAATCCTGCTGATAATCCGATAGTGAATACCAATCACATGTCTGACCCTTACGACGTTCAGGTCGCGATTGAAGGGGTTAAGTTATGTCGAAATATGATCAATCAGCATGCTTTCAATGGCTTGATTGAGCGTGAGCATTTCCCAGGATCGCAAGTGGATTCTGATGAACAGATCATCCAGTTCTGCCGCGATCATGGTCGTACCGCTTACCATCCAGTCGGGACGTGCAAGATGGGTGCAGAGGACGATGCCATGGCGGTGGTCGATACCGACCTGCGAGTGAAAGGCATCAAAAACCTTCGTGTGATTGACGCATCGGTCATTCCAACCATTGTCAGCTCAAACACCAATGCTGCAGCCATTATGGTGGCAGAGAAAGGCGCAGATTTAGTGCTAGGAAAAAGCGCCTGATAGCGCGCTTTTTATTTGAATTTAAATTAACTAACTAGTTGGTTATATATTGAGGTGTTCATGGAGCACGTAGGAAAATCAAAACAATTGCAGGTGGGTGAGGTCGCTCCGTTGATATTTGACGGGGCAACCATCGCATTGTGTGGTTCTGGAGGAGGTTTGCTGGAAGCCGATGCTCTGTTCAAAGAATTGGAACAAAGCTTTCTGACAACAGGACACCCTAAAGATCTCACTTTGGTCCATGTTTTAGGGATTGGCGACGCTCAGGAAAAAGGGCTACAGCGCTTTGCTCACAAAGGCATGGTGAAAAGGGTGATTGGGGCACACTGGAGCTGGGCACCCAACATGCAGGCACTGTGTCGTAATAACCACATTGAAGCTTATACGTTTCCTGCCGGGGTGATCTCAGGGGTGCTGCGCGAGACTGGCGCTGGTCGCCCCGGCTTTTTTACCAAGGTTGGGTTGGGTACGTTTGTGGACCCGGACCACGGTGGCGGAAAAAGCAACGACGTCACCAAGCAGGATTTAGTTGAAAAGCTGAACGTGGATGGTGAAGACATATTGCACTTCAAACCCATAAAAGTGGATTTCAGTTTTATTCGCGGCAGTGTGGTCGACAATAATGGCAATCTTTCCACTCGTCATGAACCGGTGGATCTGGATGCGTACACCATGGCATTAGCCGCCCACAACTGCGGCGGTAAGGTGATTGCGCAGGTCAAAAGCCTGACCGATTCACCCATTTTGCCTGCCCGAGCCGTCACTGTGCCCGGCATTATTCTCGATCATGTGTTTGTTGAACCCAGTCAGGAGCAGTGCCGGATATCGGAGTACGACCCTTCCATCAGTGGTGAACAATGGAGCTACGACGAAGGCAGCAATCCTGAACTGAATGAACTTCCTTCTGGCGTTCGCCTGTATATCTGCGAACGCGCAGCCAATGAAATCAACGGTGCACGCTCAGCCAACTTTGGTTTTGGTATTTCGGGGGGCATTCCGGCGGTACTCGCTAAGCGAGGCGTACGTTACTGGGGAACCGTAGAACAGGGCATTCACAACGGCGACATGCTAGATGGTGAAATGTTTGGCGCGGCGAGAAACCCGCAGGTCATCATCAGTTCGCCGGAGCAGTTCGACTTTTTTACTGGCGGCGGTATTGATATCACCTTCCTTGGTATGGGAGAAGTCGACCTGGAGGGCAATGTGAATGTCTCTAAAATTGGCGACAACCTTGTTGGTCCAGGGGGGTTTATCGACATCACCTCCGGTGCTCAAAAAGTCGTATTCTGCGGCACCTTCGAAGCCAAGGGGCTAAAGGTTCACAAAGATGCGAAAAACAGCTTGATTATTGATCAATATGGCAGCGTTCCAAAAGTGGTTGAACAAGTCGGGCACATTACCTTCAGCGGAAAGCAGGCGTTTAAAAACGGACAACAGGTTATCTACGTGACCGAACGTGCGGTGTTCAAACTGACCGAGCAGGGTTTAACACTGATAGAGATAGCCAAGGGAGTCGACCTTCAGAAAGATGTGCTCGACAGGCTTCCTTTTAAACCTGTGATCGCACTGGAGAGCGCCAATGCGTAATTTCTCATCCAGCATGCAGGCGTTAGCACTGAACACAGCAACATTGGGGCACAACGTTCCGGGTAAAGGATTTGGCTGGAGCACAGAAGCACTTATCGATAACTGTGCAGAACTTGGCTTTTCAGGCATCACGTTCTGGCGTCAGGAGTTCAGCCAGCATCAGAATTTAGATTCAGTAGGTAGAGCCGTTAGGGGGGCAGGCATGTCGGTGTCGGGACTATGCCGCTCCCCATTTTTTTGCGGACCCTTTGCACCCGATGTGCAGCAGGTGAAGGATGATTTTAAACTCGCCATCGACCAGACTGCCGAACTTCAGGCAGAATGTCTGGTGATTCTGACCGGGGGCGTGCCGATTGGGATGAAAGGCATTACAGCTGGGTGGGAGTTGATTGAATCCATTCTCGCAGAAGCGGCGGAATATGCCGCCCAAAGCGGAGTCAAACTGGCGTTAGAGCCTTTACACCCAATGTACGGCGGCGATCGCTCCTGCATTGTGACCGTAAAAGATGCACTGACCATCTGCGAAAACGTAGGTACGCAAAATCTGGGTATTGCCGTTGATGTGTACCACGTGTGGTGGGATTCCCAGTTAGAAGCTTCCCTTAAAGGCACAGATAAAGTGTTCTCCTTCCATCTGTGTGACTGGCTGGCTGAAACCAAAGACCTGCTTCTGGACCGAGGCATGATGGGTGATGGTGTCGCCGACATCCCAGAAATACGCCGAATCGTCGAGGACGTCGCTGGCTATCAGGGACTGTGCGAAATCGAAATATTCTCTGAATACTGGTGGAGCCAGCACCCCCGAAAAGTACTGGAGATATGTGTAGAGCGGTTTAAGAGCTGTTGACTTCAAACCGAAAAAACAACCACTTCCGTTTGGCTGCGCTCGCAGCCAATTTTATCGGTTAGTTCAAGTCTTGCTCTTTAAGACTTTCCTTGTGTGAAACAAATTCTAATATGGCTGAACGTTAATCATCATCTTTACCCATTTCCTAAACTATCCGTTCATTGTCAGAATTAGTGTTTGCCTATTTATATTTTCTTTTTATTTATCAATTCATTGCGTGCTATTCTTTATGTTTTCAACGTATGAAAAAACAGGCTTAGGATGAAATATATGGGAATTTTTTCATCTAATAAATGTGAGTAGTAGAGCAAGGTAAACAGCAATGAAAGTATTTGAAAATCAATTAGAAAAGTTCTTCAGCCAACCTAAAAATACTACCCGTAGAGAAGCACTTTTACTTAATCGCCTCTCATATGATTTTCAGCTCGCTGCTGCATTTAATAACTATTACCTGAAAGTTTATATTTCGGATGTCGATGATAACGGTTATGACGTAATCATCGATTCGGAAATGTATACAAAAAAACTTCAAGTAAAGTCTGTGATGGTCAATAGTTCAACCAACGCATGGTATATCTCCAAAGGGCTAATTAAACCATCAATGGAGAACCAAAGAAGGTTGAATGCATGGTCTCACATCGATATTTCGGGTATTGAAGGTGGAGTGGTTGTTCAACAAGTTCGGCTAGAAAATGAGATTGTACATATTAAATACTTCTATACCGACATTTGGTTACTTACTGCCATGGCTTTGGGGATATTAGGTTCTGAAATACAGGAGAAATCTGCAATCAAAGTATTGGCATCGCTTTCTGGGTTTGATTATCACGAAAAGCAGCGGATTCCATTGTCCTTGTTCTTTGAATCTCGAGATGTTGAAAGCCTTTTAGGTGTTATGGGTTTTCGTACTCGCTACGACTTATCTATGCACCGTTATTTAATGTGTGAGCGTCATACAGGTAGCCTGGGACCTAGGGAGCATATAGATAAGCGTATTCGACAAGAACTTTTCAAGTTTGGCGAAATGTATTGCTATCAAAACGGAAATACTGGTGAATCACGTTAAGCATTACAGAGGATCTCGCTGCGGTCTCATCATTAAAAGTGGTGAGCTATATGCTTCATATAACTGGGCTCTAAAAAGGAAGGAGAGTCAAAGATGAAGAACCCAGTTGGCTATTTTGAAATTCCTGTGCGCGACATTGACAGAGCCATAAAATTTTATGAGGTCGTGTTTGGTCATCAATTTGAACGAGCTGTAATTGATGCTAATGAAATGGCAATTTTTTTATCCAGCGATCAGTGGGAAGGGATCACCGGAGCTTTGGTTAAGGGAGACAGTTATGTCCCTTCAAAAGACGGTTCACGGCTCTATTTCAATACAGAAAATATAGAAGAAACATTGGCTAAAGTGTTGTCTCAAGGAGGTAAAGTTCTTTACCCCAAAACATCGATTGGAGAGTTAGGCTGGGTTGCCGAATTTGAAGATATTGAAGGCAACTGTATAGCACTCCACTCATCTTGAACTAGCAAGTATAGAGTTAATCAGGCTTCGGCTCAGATAGCCGAAACCTGGAAAGTCACATCCCCGAATAATTTGGTCCGCTTGCACCTTCTGGTGGTGTCCAGGTGATGTTCTCACTGGGATCTTTTATGTCGCAGGTTTTACAGTGAATGCAGTTCTGGCTGTTGATTCGAAAAGCGGGCTCTGCATCTTTTGAAAACTCCACTTCGTAGACACCGGCAGGGCAGTAAAACTGTGCTGGCTCACCAAATAGCCGTAAGTTGGTACTGATCGGTATGGTCGCGTCTTCCAGCTTCAGATGATTGGGTTGGTCGTCCCGGTGAGACAGGTTTGCCAGATAGACAGAAGACAATCGGTCGAAGCTGAGTTTGCCATCCGGTTTTGGATAAGTGTAGGGCTCAACAGTCGATAAGGTTTGCAGTGATTTGGCATCTTCACTTTGGTGATGCAACTGCCACGGCGCGTTGCCTTTGAAGAATCGGCTTTCGATGGTTTGCACTGCTCCGCCTGCCCAGCTTCCCCATTTTTTAATCGAAGGTATGAGGTTACGGGAAGCATAAAGCTCTTGGTGTAACCACGAACTTTCGAATAACTGGGTAAAACACTGTGATTTGTCCTGCTCTGTTTTCTCCCAGCTTTCAATGATGGACTGCGCGGCAAGCATGCCGGACTTCATTGCCGTATGAGTCCCTTTTATTTTGGCAACATTGAGCGTGCCTGCATCGCAGCCTAACAAGAACCCGCCGTCGAAACTCATTGCCGGAAGCGCATGAAATCCGCTCTTGTTTATGGCTCTCGCACCGTAGCTGATGCGTTCCGCATCTTCTAGGAGGTCGCTTAACCAGGCATGGTGTTTAAGGGACTGGAATTCCATAAATGGCTGTAAAGAGGGGTTGCTGTAATCCAGATCGATCACTAAACCCAAAGAGACAAGGTTGTCGCCATAGTGGTAACAAAACGCGCCGCCATTCGCCTTTTGGCTGAGTGGCCAGCCAATGGCGTGCTCCGTTTTTCCTGGGACATGCTTATCTTTCGAGATTTTCCATATCTCTTTAAAACCCAACGCAAAATGGTTTGGATCTTTGCCTTTGTCCAATTCGAAATGGCGGATCAGTTGCTTGCCTAAGTGACCTCTCGCCCCTTCACAGAAAAGCGTCTGCTTAGATTTGATGTGAATCGCGGGTACGTAATTCGGGCTTTCAGAACCGTCTTCGTTTAAGCCCATTTCCCCTGTAATGATACCGTCAACTGCGCCATGCTCATCAAACGCGATGGAGTCGGCGGTAAAGCCTGTAAAGATCTCGACCCCAAGGTTTTCGGCATGAGATGCCAGCATCTGACACAAAGCGCCAAGGCTTATCACCCAATTTCCCGTGTTATCGAGCTCTCTAGGGAGCAACATGTGTGGAATACGAAGCTTGTCATCGGTGTTTTTAAGCCAGTAGAAATCATCCTGAGTAACAGGGTGACCAAAATCCGGTGACTGATCCCGCCAGTCGGGGATCAACTCATCCAATGCTCGGGGTTCAAGCACTGCACCAGAAATGATGTGTGCCCCAACTTCTGCACCTTTTTCCAATACACAGACAGACAGCGCTTTTCCCTGCGCTTCACCGAGTGTTTTAAGCTGAATGGCACTGGCAAGACCGCTTGGTCCTGCCCCTACAATCAGCACATCGTATTCCATTACATCCATAATAAATATCTAGTTAGTTACGCCATAAATCTTCAAAAAACGTTTCATTCTGTCAGCAGCAAAATCCGGATCTCTGAGCAGGCTGGCTTGATCCGCCAGTTTAAACAGCTCTGTGAAGTAGGTTATTGGTCGCATGGATTGTGCGCCGCCCACCATCACAAAGTGATCCTGAAAGCCGTTCAGGTATGCCAAAAAGACAACCCCAGTTTTGTAGAAGCGTGTAGGGGCACTGAATATCAGGCGAGAAAGTGGCACGGTGGGCTCTAAAATATTCATAAATGCCGACTGATTTCCTTTCCCCAGTTCCGTCAAAGCGAGCGCCGCTGCCGGAGCAATAGCATCGAATATTCCAAGTAACGCATGAGAATAATGGGTGCTGTCACCAGCAATCAGTTTGGGGTAGTTGAAATCATCACCCGTGTACATTTTCACGCCAGCAGGCAGCCTTTTGCGCAACTGGATTTCTTTCTCTGCATCCAATAGTGAAATCTTGATACCGTCGATTTTGTCCTGATTTTCATGAATCATGTGAACAACCGTATCCATGGCTTTGTCGACATCAGCGGAGCCCCAATATCCTGTTAGCTGAGGGTCGAACATGTCGCCAAGCCAATGAAGAATCACAGGGTTGTCCGCGTCTTTGAGCACGCTTTGATACACCTTAAAATAGTCTTGCTCTGATTTAGCTGTTTTCGCCAGAGCGCGACTTGCCATCAAGATGAGTTTCCCGCCGACAGACTGAATCGCATCGATTTGCTCTCGATACGCAGCGATGACTTCATCCAGAGAGTAATGTTGGTTATCGTCGAGTTGGTCCGTACCGCAACCGTGATAAATCAACGCGTCAGGCATATCTGAAACCGCTTCCTGAGTATGACGAATCAGCGCCAGCGCATCGTCCCAGGTTAATCCCATTCCGCGTTGTGCTGTGTCCATCGCTTCAGCAATACCGAATCCCATCGACATCAGATAGTGACGGTAAGCCAGTGTTTTCTCCCAATCCAGCGAAGCTCGCCCAGAAGGTTCAGTCGACGTTAACGGGTTTGCCACAACGTGCGCCGCTGAAAAAGCTATGCGGTTAAATACCCCAGAGTTGATGGCGCTTTCGTCAAGCGTGTTCCCAATCACCTGATACTTGCTTAGCTTCTGCTGCTCATCAGGCAAGATGATATGTGTCATAAAAAGTCCTTTTAAAATCGGCTGACCAGCATGCCAGCATCAACCGAAATAGTTTGTCCTGTGGTATAAGGCAGTTGCCCTGTTGCCAAAGAGGTGACCACTTTTCCTACCTCTTCCGGTACCCCAATTCGAGGCAGAAGAGTAAACCCATTTTCCACCCGTTCCCTATAGAGGTGCATGGAAGGCGCGGTCATTTCGGTCTCAATAAGACCTGGCTGAATGTCGTACACCGCAATGTTTTCGCGCCCTAACCGAACCGCAAATAAATTAGATACCATCGCCGCAGCCGCTTTGGATACGCAATACTCAGAACGGTTTTCACTCGCCGCCTTGGCGTTGGAAGAGGTGATGTTGATGATCGAAACCGGATGATCGCTCACCGGATTGGCGACACGCACCTTAGCGAATGCCTGCGAAAGAAAGAACATTGCTTTGGTGTTAATGAGCTGGCATCGGTCGTAACTCTCTGGTGTTACATCCAGAAGATCGCCTCGGTTTTGTACCGAAACGCCTGCATTGTTTACCAAAGTGGTTATGCTGCCCAAGCTGGTTTCCACCTCTTTGAGCCAGTTCGCGTGAGAATCAATGTCTGAAACGTCGCCGCAAAGCGCCATATGGGGTTGACTGATCTTTTCCAGCTCAGCCAGCGTTTCATGTAGTGCAGGGGAATCTTCGCGGTCATTCACCGCAACACGGTATCCCGATTTAGCCAACGCCAACGCGATAGCTTTACCAATTCCGCGAGCACCACCCGTCACTAGTGCGACAGGCGAACTCATGATTCCGCTCCGTTTTTCAGAAGCTCGCGGGCGATAATGGTTCGCTGGATTTGGTTAGTCCCTTCGTAAATCTGAGTGATCTTGGCATCACGATACAAGCGCTCTGCTTCAACCCCGCGGATAAAACCGCCGCCGCCATGAATTTGCGCCGCATTAGCCGATTGGGCAACCGCCGTATCCCCGGCATAACATTTGGCGATGGAACACGCTTTTGTGGCGGGCTTGCCTGCGTCTAACAACATCGCAGCCTGATGAACCAGTGCTCTTGCCGCCGCAATCTCTTTCGCCATATCGGCCATCATCCACTGCAAACCCTGATTGTCGCTAATGGGCTTACCGAATTGTTTACGGGTCTGAGAAAACTCAACCGAGGCTTCTAACCCCGCCTGTGCAATGCCTGTCGCCAGAGCAGCAATGCCCACTCTTCCTTTATCCAGTGCACTCATCATCATGTAAAAACCGCGACCTTCTTCGCCAAGTAATGCGCTCTGATCCAGTTGAACATTATCAAAAAGCAGAGAACCAACCTGCGAGGCACGTTGCCCCATCTTTTCTTCTTTCGGCGCTTTGGTTACGCCTTCAAGTGCGCAGTCCACAATGAAAATACTCATCCCACGGTGACCCGCATCCAAATCGGTTCTTGCCAATACAAAGGCGTAATCCGCAACAGGAGCATTATGGATCCAGATCTTTTCACCATTTAGCTGCCAGCCTTGATCCGTTTTAGTCGCCGTGGTGCGAATGTTCGACACATCCGACCCGGCTTCGGCTTCTGTAATGCAGTAGGCGACGAACTTCTCAGCGGTCAACACTTGAGGGAAAAGCCGGTCTTGCTGCTCCTGATTGCCATACTTACTCAGTAAGAAAGTAATCAGCTCTACTAAGCCACACTGGTCTGCAATAGACGCATAACCGCGCGACAACTCTTCCATTACGATGGCGTAGCTTAATGTATCTAAGCCGATACCTCCGTGTTCCTCCGGGGCGGTGATCCCCAGTAATCCGAGTTCTCCCATTTGCTTATAGATATCACTTGGAAACGCAGAGTCTCTGTCCAGTTGTTCTGCTCTTGGTTTTACCACTTCCTGTGCAAACCGACGGGTGGTTTGCTTTATGTCTTCATAGACGTCCAAAGGTAATTGTGGAGTCACTAACATTTTTCACTCTCCTTGTAACTATATAGTTACTTATAATGAAATCTTGTGCTAAGGTCAAACATAAATCGGTTAAAAAATAACTGATAATGATAAATGAATTATTAATTGGTTAAGTAAAACTACTTATAAAACAGAAAGATAAATTTACGTTGAGAGTGGAATATGGCAGTTCTTAGTTTACCAAAGGAAGTAACACACTATCAGATGTGGATAAATGGCGAGTGGACTTTAGGCTCGTCTAATAACGTATTTGAGCGACAAAGCCCCGGTCACGGCGTGGCGGTTTCTGTCTATCCGCGAGGAACGAAACAGGATGTATTCGATGCGGTGAGCGCCGCCAGAAATGCCTTCGACGATGGCGCTTGGTCTCGCTGCTCTGGCGCAGAAAGAGCAGACAAACTGGCAGAAGTTGCACGGTTGATTAAAGCCAACCAGGAAGACATCGCTTACCGCGAAACATTAGAAACGGGTAAGCCTATTTCTCAAAGCCGGGGAGAAGTGATGGGCGCGGCGGGTTTCTGGGATTACGCGGCAGGGCAAGCCAGAGCACTGGAAGGAGAAAGCTTCAACCAACAGGGAGAAGACACGCTCGGTTTGGTGCTTCGCGAACCTATCGGTGTGGTGGGGTTGATCACGCCATGGAATTTTCCTTTCTTTATATTGTGTGAGCGCCTGCCTTTTATTTTGGCTTCAGGGTGCAGTGTGGTGATTAAGCCGAGCGAACTGACGGCGGGCACCACTCTGATGCTGGGCAAGCTGATAGAGCAGGCGGGCATTCCCAAAGGGGTAGTGAACATCGTGACCGGTCCGGGTTCAGAGCTTGGCAATGCCATGAGCCATCACGATGACGTCGACATGATCTCCTTTACGGGTTCTACCCAGGTCGGCAAAAGCGTACTTGAAGGTTCTAAAGTCAACATGAAAAAGGTGGGTTTGGAGCTGGGTGGCAAAAACCCTCATGTGGTGTTTGCGGATGCCAACCTCGATGAAGCCGCCGATGGCGTCGCATTTGCCCTTTGTTTTAATGCGGGTCAGTGCTGTGTAGGAGGAAGCCGACTTCTGGTGGCATCTTCAGTGGCGGATGACTTTATCTCGCGTTTAAAAGATCGGCTTGCCAAAGTGAAGATCGGCGATCCTCTGGATGAAGATACGCAGGTAGGTTCAATGATTGACCCAACGCATTTTGGCAAAGTGAATAAGTTCCTGGAAAGTGGCACCAAGCAAGGCGCGACATGTGCCTACGATTTCGGTGCGTGTACTGACGTTCCGGAAAAAGGGCTGTATTTCTCTCCTAAGGTTTTCCGAGATGTGCCGCCTGAAGCCGACATAGCTTCGGAAGAAATCTTTGGTCCGATTTTAACCGTCAGTGAGTTCGACGATTATCAGGACGCACTAAAGCAGGCGAATGATTCGGTGTATGGTCTGTCTGCCAGTATCTGGACGCAGAACTTAAGCACCGCAACCAAGGCAATGCGTGATATTCAGGCCGGTCGGGTCTGGGTGAATACCACCATTACTGGCGGTCCGGATATGCCTATTGGTGGCATGAAACAGTCTGGTTTAGGAAGAGAAACAGGTAAGTACGGAATTGACGAGTACACCGAGGTGAAATCGATCCATGTATTTACTGGCAAGCGCGATATGTGGGTATCGTAATCTATTGAATTAAGTGAGGAGGCGGAGAGCCGCCTCTTTTTAGAAATCGAAATAACTAATTAGTTACTTGAGGTTGAAGTATGAAGGTATTGGTTCCGGTAAAAAGAGTGGTGGACCACAACGTTCGGGTTCGGGTGAATGATGAACAAACGGGCATTGAACTGAATAACGTAAAGATGGCCATGAACCCATTCGATGAAATCGCGGTAGAAGCGGCGATCGCGTTGAAAGAACAGGGGAAGGTTACGGAAGTGACCGCGATATCGATTGGCGAGAAAGAATGCGAGAGCGAGCTGCGTCATGCCATGGCAATGGGGGCAGATAACGCAGTATTGATTGGATGCGATCAATCGCCAGAGCCACTTGCAGTGGCCAAACTGCTGGCGGCGTATTGTGAAGAAAACCCCTGTGACCTAGTGATTATGGGTAAACAGGCCATTGACGACGACTGCAACCAAACCGGGCAAATGCTAGCGGCGTTGATGAATTGTCCGCAGGCGACGTTTGCCTCGGAGATTGAAATCGAAGGCAGAGACATCAAGGTGACACGAGAAGTAGACGGCGGACTGGACACTGTGGCGTTTGAAGCACCGGGTGTGGTCACCACCGACCTGCGCCTGAATACCCCTCGTTTCGTCAGCCTGCCAAACCTGATGAAAGCCAAACGCAAACCTGTGGAGCACAAATCTGCTGACGGTTTTGGTGTGAATGTTTCACCTAAGCTGGAGGTACTTTCTGTAGTGCCGCCAGAAAAGAGAAGTGGCGGTGAAATGCTGGAAAGCGTTTCTGCGCTGGTGGACAAACTGAAATCGCATAAAGCCGTTTGGTAAGGAGTCAAAATGAAACTACTAGTGATTGGTGAATATGCCAACGACAAGCTCAGCGATGCGACAGCAAAAGTGGTCAGTGCCGCTTCTTCGGTTGCCGAAGATATTCATGTTTTGCTGACGGAAACCGATTCAGCCATAACCGAACAGGCGGCGAGTATCGAAGGGGTGTCAAAAGTCCTGAGCTGGGAAGTTGTTTCTCAACAGGCCGAAAGCCTTGCTCCGGCGATTGCTGAGATTGCACAACCTTATGACGCCGTGTGGGTATCAAGCTCAAGCTTTGGCAAAGACGTATTGCCACGAGTCGCGGCGCTACTGGACGTGATGCAGGTTTCTGATGTGGTGGAAGTGGTCGACAGCAAGACCTTTGTTCGCCCTATTTATGCTGGCAACGCTCTGCAAACGGTGAGAAGCCACGATGATAAACAGCTATGTACCATTCGTGCATCCAGCTTTAGTGCAGCGAATACAAATGATGCGCCAAATGCTCAAATCGAAACGATTCAAAATGAGCAGCCTCAACCTAAGACTCGTCATGTCGGAACGCAGTTGAACCAGAGCGAACGCCCAGATCTGACCTCGGCTGAGATTGTGGTTTCTGGCGGTCGCGGGATTGGCTCGGAAGGGGCATTTCAGCGAATTTTGATGCCTTTTGCGGATGAACTGGGCGCGGCGGTTGGTGCTTCACGTGCAGCAGTCGATTCAGGCTTTGCTCCCAACGACTGGCAAGTTGGTCAGACAGGGAAGATTGTCGCTCCTGATTTTTATTTTGCAGTCGGCTTGTCTGGCGCTATTCAGCATATCGCTGGAATGAAAGATTCCGGTGTAATTGTTGCGATCAATAAAGATCCAGAAGCCCCCATTTTTGAGGTTGCCGACTACGGTTTGTGTGGCGATTTGTTCGAGATCTTGCCTCAGTTGCAAGCTGAACTGAAAGCACAATGAATGATGGGGCTATCTTGCCCTGTCCTTATTAACATAAATATCACATTTGCACATAAAATCACCATATTTTTCTTGAGAGGTCAAAGGGTGTGTGTTAAAAGTATGTAACTAGATGGTTACTTAAAAATAAGATCATCTACACTTGATCAAAAGCGTATCTGAAAGAAGGATTTTGTTATGTCATTCATCAAGACATTCCTGGAAAAGGAAACCATATCGAGACGCAACTTCATTATCGGCAGCGCCTATGGAGTGGGCGGTCTGGCAGCGGCATCCACATTTGGTGCAGGGTCAGTTTTTGCTGCAGGGCAAAAAACGGCTCCCGTACTGGCTTGGGGCTATCGCACACCAGATAACCCTTACTGGAACACCATTGTGTCTGGCGGTAAAGCGTTTGCTGAATCTTTAGGTATGGACCTGACCCATATCATTCACGGCGGAAACAACGAAAAAGTTGTTGCCGACACCAAATCGTTGCTGTCCCTGACTAAAGGTCGTCTTGCTTTGGCGGTGGATGCGAACGATTCTCCAAACGCACGTGCTGTCGTTCAGGCGTGTAAAGATGCTAACGGATTTGTCAGTACCATCTGGAACAAAACTGACGATCTTCATCCTTGGGATTTCGGCGACAACTACGTGTGTCACATCAGTTGGTCGGACTATGAACCGTCACAAATGACAGCCAAGATCCTGCTCGACGCCATTGGCGGTAAAGGTGGCATCGTGGGTATCGGTGGTATTGCTTCCAATGTGCCAGCGATTGAGCGTAAAGCGGGCTTGTTGAAAGCAATGGAAAGCTACCCGGATGTTGAACTTCTTGACTGGCAGGCAGCCGACTGGAGTACATCAAAAGCCGTTGATGTAATGAGTACCATGCTGACTCGCTTTGGCGACGACATTAAAGGCATCTTCTCATCCAACGACAGTATGACGCTGGGTATTCTGGAAGCCCTTCGAGCGGAAGGTCTGGCAGGAGAAATTCCAATTGTCTCCTACGATGGCACTCCTGATGTCGTCAAACTTGTGATCGACGGTGAAGTGCTGTGTACCGTGAGCACCAACCCATACTGGGCGGGGGGCATTGCGTTGTCTCTGGCGTATCACGCTGCGATTGGCACATACAAGCCTTCGGAAGAGCCAAAAGAGCATCGCGAGTTCTATGGTCCTGCCGTCATCATTACTCAAAAAGACGCGAAAAAGTGGTACGAGGAAAACGTAGCCAAAATTCCGACCTATGATTGGGAAGACTACTTCTCGCTCACAAGCGGTCAGATTAAGTACCGAACGTTTTAACCACTGACATTTCATGGGGCATGAAAATGCCCCAAGTAAGAACATAAGGAAGTGATATGTCATTGAATATCAGTAAGTCGACACTGCAACGCTGGGCGCCCGTTTTGGTGCTGGTGGTGTTGTGTTTGATACTTACCGCCATCAATCCCAATTTCTTTTCGATTCGCAATTTTGCGCGTATTGCCACAGCCTCTGCTGCGCCACTTATGGTCGCGATTGGCGTGACTTTCATTATTCTGATGGGGTCGATTGACCTGTCAATGGAAGGGATTGTCGCATTCAGTGGAGCCATGCTCGCCATCTTGATTGGCTATTTCGGCGGGTTCGAATCCTGGGGCTGGCTTGCCATTCCACTGGCACTGCTTATTGGTGCTGCGCTGGGTCTGGTGAACGGCTTGTTGCACGTGATGCTCAGAATCCCTTCGTTTCTCGCCAGTCTGGGTATGGGGTTTACCTGCATCGGGTTAACCATGTTCCTGACAGACGGAAACCGTATTCAAGCCAAAGACAGCGTATTTCGAATGCTGCTGACCGAGCGATTCTGGGGCTTCCCACTGATGGTATACGCCGCACTCGCGGCACTGGTTCTGGCGTGGTTTATTCAGAATCACACGTCATTAGGCAGACACTTCTACGCCATAGGAGGAGGGGAAGAACTGGCACACGCATCGGGTGTGAAAGTGAACCGAGTTCGCGTGCTGGGGTTCGCACTGGCCGGGGCATTCTTTGCCGCAGGCGCAATATTTGCGGTGGCGCGTATTGGCTCTGTCGCCAGTAACCTCGGAGACGGATACATGTTCATTGCCATTACCTCAGTGGTTGTTGGGGGTACGGCACTTACAGGGGGTGTCGGAGGTGTCTGGCAAAGCCTGATTGGTGTACTGATCGTCAACGTTATCAACAATGGCATGGTTCTGGTGGGCTTCCCTACCTACATCCAGCAAGGCGTTCTCGGGCTGATGGTGATTCTTGCCGTCGCACTTGCCACTAACCGCCAACTGGCGCAGCTCGTCAAATAGGAGTTTCTGATGTTGCAGTTTGTAGACGTAGATAAAACCTTCCCTGGCGTGCATGCCCTGAAAAAAATTAACTTCGAAATTCACCCCGGTGAAGTAGTTGGGTTAGTCGGGGAAAACGGAGCGGGTAAATCGACCCTGATGAAGGTGATTTACGGCGCTTATCAACATGATGGCGGCCAGGTTCTGATAGACGGACAGCCCGTTAAATTTGAAAACCCAAGACAGGCGATGACTCAGGGGATCGGAATGGTATTCCAGGAGCAGTCCCTCATCCTTAATCTGAGTGTGATGGAAAACCTGTTCTTAGGGTTTGAAGACCAGTTCAAGACCTTTGGCATTTTGAACTGGAAAGCCATGGCAGAAGCTGCCCGTGTTCAGCTTAAAAAAGTGAAGCTGGATATTGACCCAAGCGTAATTACTTCGAGCCTTTCTTTTACCCAAAGGCAGCTGGTGGAGCTGGCAAAGGTACTGGCACTTGAAGAGCGCGTGGATGGCGATCTGGTGATCTTGCTGGATGAGCCTACATCGGTGTTACCAAGAAAAGAGATTGAACTGCTGTTTGCCTTGGTCAGAGAGCTGACATCACGCGCTTCTTTTGTGTTTGTTTCTCATCGAATGGATGAGGTAATCGAACTGTCTGATCGAGTTTATGTGATGAAAGATGGCGAAGTGGTTGAGCACCTAAAGCGCGAAGAATGTGACATCAAAAACATTCAACGCAAAATGGTGGGGCGGGATGTCGATCAGGAATACTACCGCGAAAACAAGCAAAAGCCTTATGACAGCCAGACACCACTTATAAAAGTGAGCCAGCTATCCAAGAGTCAGGCGTATCAGGACATCAACTTTGAACTGCACGCAGGTGAAGTTCTTTGCTTGGTCGGCACTGAAGGGTGTGGCAGCGAAGCGGTGATGAGAACACTGTTTGGTCTGGAGAGACAGGATGCAGGTGAAGTCCTCATCTCTGGCTCAGGCAAAGGGGCAGAGAGTGTCACGCAGGCGGTCAGTTCTGGAGTGGGGTACATTCCACGTGAGCGCAAGATCGAAGGCATAGTTGGTGGTATGTCGGTATTCGAAAACATCACCTTGTCCGACATGCACAATTACGCCAAGTCGGGCGTATTGGATGTGCCGAAGGAGCGGGCAGTCGCCGAGAAATGGGTATCAAACCTCTCCATTAAAACGCCGACCATCGACACCTTATGTTCCCGCTTGTCGGGAGGAAATCAGCAAAAAGTCGTGCTGTCGAAATGGCGAAATAGCGGGGCGAAAATCATCTTGCTCGACCACCCAACTCGTGGGCTGGACATCGGCGCTAAGGAAGACGTTTACGAAATGGTGCGTGCCCTTTGTGATGATGGCTGTGGTGTGATCCTGATTGCCGACACCCTGGAAGAAGCCATCGGGCTTTCCCATACTCTGCTGGTGATGAAAGACGGTCAGGTCACGCAACGCTATGACAGCGCAGATGGCAAACCGGATCAGCAGGCACTGCTGTTTTATATGGTTTAAGGATAACGGATGTCTAGAACGAAAGTAATGTTGTCAGATAGACAGGAAAAGGAGCCGGGGAAAAACATGTGGAAATCGCTTAAAGGGACAGGAAAGTTGTCGGCCTATTTTCCGTTGATTACCTTGTTGATTCTTGTCTTGCTGGTGAGCTTGTACGATTCGAACTTTGTACGTATTCAGAACTTGCTGCAGCTCACCCAAGATATCTCAACGCTGTTTGTCATGGCATTGGGGATGACCTTTGTTATCTACATCGGCGGTATTGATCTGTCTTCCCAGTCGGTCGCCAGTATGACCACGGTGATTGTTACGCTGCTTCTGCCGACGTTAGGTGTGGGAGCCGCGTTAGCCGCGGTAGTGGTGGGTGCCTTGTTTGGCTTGATTTCCGGTTGGGTTCACGTTCGGTTCCGCATTGCCTCATTCATTGCCACGCTGGCAATCGGAGGTATTGCGTACTCGACGGGTCAGGTCGTATCGGGTCAGCGTTCAGGTTATATGGACGCCGCGGCAAGAAACGACAGCTTTGGCTGGATCGTGGGCAATACAGCGGGTATTCCTCACGAGATTCTGGTGGCGGCTGCACTGCTTATCATTTGTCTGGTAATAGAAAAGCGCACCATTTTAGGTCGAAGCTTCAAAGCCGTTGGAGCAGGGGAGCTGGCAGCGGTTGCCAGTGGATTACGTGTTAACCGAATCAAGATCGCCGCGTTTGCCCTTTCAGGTGCACTTGCTGCTTTTGCCGGAGTGATGCTGGCAGCCAGGCTGTCGGGCGGCTCACCCACCATGGCGGATCAGTTTCTGCTTCCCGCACTGGTGGCGGTGCTGATTGGTGGAACACCACTGACAGGCGGCGTTGGCGGGGTGTTAAATACCTTAGTGGGCGCCATGATTGTTGCCGTAGTGCGCACCAGTATGACCTACCTGCATGTTCCCGCACAGGCACAACAGATCTTCTTTGGTCTTGTGTTGATAGTTGCCATTGCGCTGACCATCGACAGAAGCAAAATCGATGTTCTGAAGTAACCCCCTTCAAAAATACAATCAGGAAGATAAGATCTTCCTGATTTTTCCTTCTACTCTCTTCTTGACCCGACTATAGGAACAGGGTTCAACTTAGAAGTTAAGAGACAGTGAAGGGTGAGTTATGTTGACGGTGACACAACTGGCGCGAGAGTTTGG
Source organism: Vibrio nigripulchritudo (assembly GCF_027924785.1). NCBI lineage: Bacteria > Pseudomonadati > Pseudomonadota > Gammaproteobacteria > Vibrionales > Vibrionaceae > Vibrio > Vibrio nigripulchritudo. The sequence goes on from NZ_AP027050.1 coordinate 479,846, forward strand.
TATTTCGCGTGCCACGATTTTGTATTACGAAAAAGAAGGGCTGCTTTTCCCTGCCAACCGTTCTGAAAACGGGTATCGATGGTATGGTACTAAGGAAGTGGAAAGGCTGGAAGCCATTACTTCTTATCGATCTTATGGATTGTCCGTTTCCCGTATTCGCGTATTGCTGGAGCAGAAAGGCAAATCTCAGACGCAGATCCTCAAAGAGCACTTTTCTCAGCTTGAGCAAGAAATTCAGACCCTCCGAAACCAGCAAAAAGCGATCGTTACCTTGTTACAGGAACCGGAAATGCTGACGAAGAACATCGTGACAAAAGCGCGGTGGGTACAGATTATGGAAGCCGCAGGATTCAGTGAAAGTGACATGGTCACGTGGCATCAGAAATTTGAAGCCATGGAGCCGAGTGAACATCATAAATTTTTGCAGTCACTCGGCATCGATGACGAGGAAATAAAGCGCATTCGTGACCTTTAATGATACTGCTCGCGATAGCTTCCCGGCGATACGCCTTTCCAGGTGGTGAACGCGCGAATAAAGGAATTGGCTTCCTGAAAACCCAGTAAGAACGAGATTTCGCCCAACGACATCTGGGATTTCTCCAAATAGTGATCCGCCAGTTCAGCGCGAACCGACTGCAACACCGACTGGTAGCTTTCCGCTTCGGCGGTCAGTTTTCGCTGTAAAGTGCGTTTACTCATCACCAGTTTTTCTGCGACTGTTTCAATGGCGCTGTTGCCTGCGGGCAGAGATTCCATCAATACCGCTTTAACACGCTCCGTCGTGGTGGCAGTTGAATCCAGATCGATCAGTTTCTGGTTCAGGCTGGACTCAAAAAATGCCCACATCGCGGCGTTGGAAGTTATAAAGGGTTTCAGCCCGTCCTCGGCTGAAAACTGAACTTGCACCAGCTCTCCTTGGGTTAGCTTGCAGCCAAAATATTCCTCATATTCCTGAACGCTTGGAGGTAGTTTGGGCAAAATGACTTTGGTGGGTTGCACTCGTTCGCGAGTGGCTAACCTTGTGAGTTGTGTAAAAAACACCACTTCAGTTAACGCTAACGATTCTGGTAAAGCGCCAACGTGCCCGTAACAACTGATGTTCAGGGTAGTGTGGGATTTTGAGAAATCCAGATCCAGAATCATGGGACCAATCAGTGGTTTGTATTGCTGGATGCGTTTCAACGCAGTATTGAGGTTAGGACTGCATATGGAGGCAAAAAGCGGTGGATCGAACGCCTCCACAGACAAGTGCTTCGCAATAAGAAGCGGAAATGCTCTTTCGCCTGCTGCTTTGGCTAACCCCTCCCATAGCTGGAAATACTCCAGTGGGGTCAACGTTGAGTTTGGGCGGCTGAAAAGGTCCGCAGGTAAGCCCGAATACGCCAGCACTGCGGCAACGTCAATGCCCATGTCAGTAACCAGTACCTTCCAGGAAGGAGACACAACGAACTTGCTGGCTCTTTTCATTGGTTGTTTTCTCTCTTATTAATGGCGTTGTATTAAGCGGTCTTTTCCATGGTTTTGCGCGACAGCTTCAATACTGTTTTACGCGGCAAAAATGGGGTGATCCAATTTAGCATAAACTTAAGCCCGCCCTCATTGAAAGCCACCAGTTCACCTTTTTCCATCGCAGTGTAGCCACATTCCGCGACGGAACGAGGTGACTTAGCGTTCTTGAATACATCCACGCCTTCAAGGTCGCCAGCAGCTACAAAACCAGTGGCGACTGCCCCCGGGCAAAGTGCGGTAACGGTCACTTTGGTGTTTGAAAGTTCTTCTGCCAATGCCTGTGAAAAAGACGTCACGAAGGCTTTTGTCGCGTAGTAGACCGCCTGAAGTGGTCCGGGAATAAAGGAAGCAGTGGAAGAAACGTTCAGGATTTGCCCTTGGTTACGTTCCACCATGCCTTTTAGGTACAGGTGACTGAGGTTCATCAATGTGGTGATATTGACTTGAACCATCGACTGCTCGGCAGCAAGTTCTCGTTCATGAAAAAGCCCATGACCACCAAAACCAGCGTTATTGATTAAGGTGTCAATCTGCAAGCCCAGAGATTCTGTCTGCTCAAAAACCTTGTTAGCGGCATCTGGCTGAGACAGGTCTTCGGCAATCACATGCACCTCAACCTTGTGGCTTTGCTTGAGTTCAGAGGCGAGGTTTTCTAGCTTGTTTTTGGAGCGAGCCACCAAAACGACATCGCCGCCTTTTTCTGCGTGAATCTTCGCCAGTTCCAAACCAATACCGCCTGATGCGCCTGTGATAAGTGCTGTGTTTGCCATGATGTGTCTCCTAATGTCGAATGCGTTGTTCGTTGATGTAGGAGTATCTTAGCCATTCCAATCGCGCCACTCACTAGCGAAAGACGACAACTCGCTAGCAAATGGCGCAACTTGGTTATGGAATGATGACAATTGGAGCGGTCAGCCGTTCATGATTTTCATCGAAGGGGAAGGAATAAGCGGGGCTTCAGTCTGGCTCTGAACCTCATCGAAACGGACACCTTCAGCGATTTCAGTCATGACCATTCCCTGAGAAGTGATTTCAAATACCCCCAGTTCTGTCACCACCATGTCGACCTGACCAGTGGCGGTTAAAGGAAGAGTACATTGTTTAAGAAGTTTGGGTTTGCCTTTGGCGGTGTGCTCCATGGCAATGATGACCTTTTTCGCCCCGACCACCAGATCCATTGCCCCTCCCATTCCCGGCACCATTTTCCCCGGCACTATCCAGTTGGCCAGGTTGCCTTGCTCGTCCACTTCTAGTGCACCCAAAACGGTGGCATCGACATGTCCACCGCGGATAATGGCAAACGAGTCGGCACTATTAAAATACCCAGCCCCTTCAACAGCGGTGATGTATTGGGCACCGGCGTTAACCAAATCCCAGTCTTTATTGGTTTCATCCGCCATTTCACCAATACCGAGTAAACCGTTTTCAGCCTGAAAGAGAATCTCTATTTCCGGGCTGATTTCATTGGCAACCAGTGTTGGTAAACCAATGCCTAAGTTCACCACATCACCGTCGTTAAACTCTTGGGCTACACGCTTGGCGATGCGTTGTCTGATTGCCTGTTTGGATATGCTCATCAGGATGCCTCTTTCTGGTAGATGTGGTCGACGTACAAGCTCAGAGTATGAATGGCTTCCGGCTGTATGCTGCCAATCTCCACCAGCTCTATGGCTTCAACAATCACGGTCTCTGCGGCGGTCGCCATGATAGGGTTAAAGTTCTGAGTGGTTTTGTTGTAGAAGACATTGCCACGTGTATCGACTTTGGAGCCACGAATCAAAGCCAGATCAGCTTTAAGTGGGGTTTCTAACAGAAAGGTTTCCCCATCAACTTCTACTGTTCTCTTTCCCTCTGCTACTAAGGTACCCAGCCCAGTCGGGGTTAATACTCCACCCAAGCCAGCCCCGCCCGCTCTTATCCTTTCCGCTAAAGTACCCTGAGGAACAAGTTCAACTTCCAAATCACCCGAATTCATCTGTGCACCGGTTTCAGGGTTTAACCCGATGTGGGAAGCGTAGAGCTTTTTTACTCGCTTTTGCGCGATCAGTCGGCTGACGCCGTGTTCCGGATAACCAGTGTCGGTGCTGATCAGGGTGATGCCTTTGATGTCATTCTCGATAAGCAGGCCTATCAAACCTTCTGGCGCACCTGTCGCCATAAAGCCACCAATCATGATGGTCATGTCGTCTTTGAGCAGTGAGGCAACGCCTTGTTTGTCGATGCTTTTTTTCATTGGCTTACCTACATGGTTTCACAATCACAGCGGTGCCCATGCCACCACCAACACACAAAGACGCCAGACCGAATTCGCTATTGTCTCTTCTTAGCTGGTAAACCAAGGTGGTGACAATGCGATTACCAGAAGCCCCAATGGGGTGACCGAGTGCTATGGCTCCACCATTTGGGTTACTGCGTTCAGTTATCCAGTGTTCCGATACATCATGTTGCTCGCTAAGCTGTTTAATCACGCCAAGTGACTGAGCAGCAAAAGCCTCATTGAGCTCAAAACAGTCTATCTGCCCGAGTGACATATCGGCTTTTCGCAGCGTATTGGCAATGGCGTTAACAGGACCAAGCCCCATTACTTCTGGCTCAATGGCAGCCTGACCGTATTCCACCAACTCAGCCAGCGGCATCAGGTTGTGTATTTTCACCGCACTGGCGGAAGCCAGCAAAATAGCGGATGCGCCATCATTAATCCCTGAGGCATTGCCAGCCGTTACACTGCCTTGTTTATCGAAAGCAGGACGAAGACCGCCCAGCTTTTCTAGAGTGCAGTCGCGCTTGGGAAATTCATCCTTCGCTATGGTGATTTCGGATTTGCGAGTGGCAATGGTGACGGGGGCAATTTCTTCATCAAAGCGCCCTTGGTCTTGAGCTTTAATGGCTTTTTGCTGGCTGCTGAGAGCGTATTCGTCCTGCTGCTGGCGTGATATATCAAGCTTATCGACAATGTTTTCTGCCGTGATACCCATAGGGTAATCATGAAAAGCATCGGTCAGACCGTCTTTTAAAATCGTATCGACCACCGTTTGATGCCCCATGCGGTGCCCGCGGCGATTATCACCAGAAAGCACAAACCCGGCGTTGGACATGCTTTCCATACCGCAGGTCATCACCACTTCGCAATCACCCGCACGAATATGGCTGGCGGCATCGGTCAGGGCTTTCATGCCACTGCCACAAATCATGTTAAGGGTATAAGCCGGGACTGATGACGGGATCCCAGCGTGGATCGAGGCTTGTCTTCCCGTTCCCATTCCATTGCCTGCGGAGAGCACATTCCCGACGATCACTTCATCTATTTTGTCGGGGGCAATACCTGATTGCTCAATAGCCGCTTTCATCGCATGTGCGCCAAGTTCAACCGCACTGAGTGAGGATAACCCTCCGTTGAAATTGCCTATAGGGGTACGCTTCGCAGCGACGATATAAATGGGTTCCATCTGATTTCCCTTCTTCCGGATCGTATTTTTTCCAGTGTAGGGAAGTTATTGATGTAGGTGTTACAAGCAGAAATTCAAAGCCACTTTGCATATTTGCAAACTTCGAGGTCTACTAGGGATTCAAAAAAAGAAAGCCAGAATTTGAAAAGGAATTTAAGAATAATGTGTTTAGAACATCTGGGGAATGTCGGGATATGATGTCGTTATCCAAACCCCAAGCCCGAAAACTCGCATTACTTTCACAAGGGTTACCGCCCAAGTCTCCTAAGTCTAACTCTCCTGCCCACACACTGAATGTGATGGAGCAAATCGGTTACGTACAGATTGATACTATTTCGGTGGTTCAGAGGGCGCATCACCACGTATTGTGGAGCCGAAACCCTAAATACCGACCGGAGCATCTCGATAAACTGATAGCCGACAAAAAAGTGGTGGAATACTGGTCACACGCTGCTTCTTTCCTTCCGATGAAGAACTATCGTTATACTTTGCCACGCAAAGTCGCCATCAAATCTGGCGAGCAAGCTCACTGGTATAAGAAAGACCACAAGTTAATGAACCACGTGATTACACGTATTCAGGAAGAGGGACCTTTACTCGCAAAAGATTTCGAATCAAAAGGCACCAAAATTAACGGTTGGGGCGCGAAACCCGCCAAACGAGCGCTTGAGTATCTCTTTATGCAGGGGGATTTAATGATTCCCGAGCGTCGAGGTTTTCAAAAAGTGTATGACCTCACTGAGCGCGTGTTGCCGTCTGATATTGATGTTTCTGTTCCTTCTCCTCAAGAACACGCGCGGTTTCTGGTTCTGAACTACCTGAAAGCCCACGGTTTAGGGACCATTCCCGAGTTTGTTTACCTACTCAAAAACGTAAAAACAGAGGTGGTCAGTGCCATTCAGCAATTGAATGAAGAACGGTTGATTGTTGAGGTGGACGTAGAAGGGAGCTCGTTTTGGGGGCTTTCGGAGTCTCTGTCTTTGCTAGACGCTAGGCTTAACCGCAAGCAAGCGAAAATCCTGTCGCCGTTCGATAATCTGCTGATCCAAAGAAAGCGCGCCAGTACTTTGTTCAATTTCGATTACTTGATTGAATGCTATGTCCCTGAAGGCAAGCGCCAGTACGGGTATTTCTGTCTACCCATTCTCTGGAATGGTTCGCTTGTCGCAAGAGCTGACTGTAAAGTCGATAAAAAAACCGCGACACTAAATGTGCTTCATTTATTTCTCGAATCTTCGCTCAAAAAGAAAGCGGATTTTCTGGAGGCGTTGGAGCAAGAGCTAGCGAGCTTTAGTGCGTTCAATCAATGCGAACACTTTAAAATCTGTAAGATCTCGGAGTGCAGGTAAGCCTGCTACTCCAGCAAGAATGACTTAAACAGTTTGGCGGCTGGGGAAGCCTTATGCTGAGGCTGATAATACAGGTTAAGGCTCCACTGGCTGGTTTGGTACTCTTCTAATAGCTGAACCAGCTCCCTTGTTTCCAGTTTGGGCTGAACAATGAATTCCGGCAGATAGGCAATGCCCGCTCCTTTCAACACGCCCTGCAACAATAAATCGCTGTCGTTCACCTCCAGCGATTTTGGCACTTTGACAATCAGAGTCTCTTTATCTTTTTTGAATATCCAGTCGTTACTGCCTGTCAGCGTGGTTGCGAACAGGCACTGGTGTTCGGATATATCGGTCGGATCGTTTGGTTTACCGTGTTTCTCAAGATATTTCGGTGAGGCGACAGGAATAAAAGGATCGGACATCAACTCTCGGCGGACAAGGTGAACGTCTCTGTCTCGGTATCCCTGATAATGGGCGTTTGCGCTGATGATGAGATCTGCTTTATCAGAATAATCCAACGCCCAGGGGGTCACATTCAGGTTGAATGTTACTTTGGGGTGCGTTTTCATGTACTCAGAAATTTTGTCCATTAAGAAGTGGTTGGCGTACACAGGAGTACAAGCCACATTGATATGCCCATTGGTTTCACTTTGAAAACCTTCCAGTTTGCGACGAATTTGTTCCGTGTTATCGACAATTGGAGCAAATTCATCAAACAGAGTCTGACCTGCTGGGGTGGGAGTGAGCAGCCGGTTGGAGCGATGGCACAGCGTCATCCCAAAGTGTTGTTCCAGTTCCTGCAACCAACGGCTCCCAGCCGATACAGAAAGTTCAAATTCTCTGGCAGCTGCCGAAATAGAGCCAGTGCGAATTACCGAAACAAAGAACGCCATTTTGTCGAGCATATCAGACCCTAGATACTGAAACCTTTATCTGGACTTTAAACGAAACTGCGAATTCTTGGTTCAGAAGAGAGTGAAAATGTGAATTTGAGTGGTGTTCAGTCCTGCAAAGCAGGGCGTAAAAAACGGTTATTGGGGGATAGAATCGCACGTGATAAGAAGTTTGTTATTACCTTTTCGAAGTGTAATGTGAGACGACATACTGCCTTCGCTTTGTTCCCGAATTGAACTTCGTGTTATGAGCACTTCATCGTTTCTCTTGATGATAGTGTTAAACGCACTGACAAACGGCTTAGAAACGGAATGTTCAACAACGACTGCGTTCGCTAACGAAACTTCAATATCTGGGTATGAAAATAGCGAATAGCTTTCTGATTTATAGTCGGGCTTTAGAGCGACAGGTTTGGCAATAACCATCTTTCCTTCGCCCTGTAAGTAACCTTCGTTTAATAGCGCACAGCTAATCTGTGATGCAAAAACACTTGGTGCGGAAAATCCTGCGAACAAGATAATGAGCGATGTAGCAAAGGCAATTTTCATCACAATTCCAAAGTCATTTTTATGGAGCGTTACTCTAAATCAAAAACAGCATGGCTTTTAACTAACCATGCTGTTTTGCGATCAGGTGTAGACGTTTTCAATTTAAATTCTTACTTCGGGCTCGCATCCGAAAAGGCTGATAGGGCAAGGCAGTTGCTCTCTATTTCTTTCAGCCTTGGGTACGCCGCCAGATTGAACTCGAAGCGGTGCGCGTTAAAGAGTTGCGGTATCAGGCAGATATCGGCAAGCGTTGGGCTCTCACCACAGCAGAAAGTTGAATCAGATTTAGACAGCTTTTGCTCCAAGCCATTAAAACCTTCTTTTAACCAATGGTGATACCATGCCATTTTTTCTTCCTCGCTGTGCCCCAATTCACTAGTCAGGTGTTTCAGTATGCGGAGGTTGTTTAGCGGGTGAATGTCGCAGGTAACATCGTAAGCCAGTGCGCGGCATTGTGCTCTTTCAACCGGGTGCTCAGGTAAAAGTGGAAGCTCTGGGTAGAGTTCATCAAGGTACTCGATGATGGCCAAAGACTGAGTGATGATGTTGCCCTGCGTTTCTAAGGCGGGCACTAATCCTGCCGAGTTCACATCCAGATACTCTGAACTTTTCTGATCACCATCCAGCAAAGAAACAGGGATAGACTCGCAGTCCACCCCCTTTAGGTTCAAAGCAATCCTCACTCTGTATGCCGCACTGGAACGAATGTAATCGTACAGTTTCATTGGTTTTCCTTAATCCAATTGATATTTGGCAACCGTTTGATCAATCTTTCCGAACAATGAATTGCCGTCTTTATCGAACATTTCAATTTCCACTCTATCACCGTACGTCATAAACGGAGTTAAAGCCTCACCTGAATCAATGATTTCAAGCATACGCTTTTCTGCCAAGCAGCATGATCCTTTGCTGCGATCAATGTTGGAAACAGTACCAGAACCAATGATGGTGCCCGCAGCAAGGTGTCGGCTTTTCGCAACATGAGCAACAAGCTGGTGGAAGTTGAATGTCATATCTACCCCAGCTTCTGGTGAGCCAAATTTTTCGCCGTTAAGGTGAACATGAAGTGGGAGATGTACCTTACCTTCGCTCCATGCGTCATTCAGTTCATCAGGTGTGATGGCTACGGGCGAAAATGCTGAAGCTGGCTTTGACTGGAAGAAGCCAAACCCTTTGGCGAGTTCACCCGGAATCAGGTTGCGCAGCGACACATCGTTAACCAGCATGAGTAGCTTGATGTGTTTTTCTGCGTTTTCAGGTTGGGTGCTCATCGGTACATCGTTGGTGATGACCGCAATTTCACCTTCAAAATCGCAACCCCATTTATCATCAGCGAGTTGAATTGTTTCACGGGGACCGAGAAAACCATCTGACATCCCCTGGTACATCAAAGGGTCGCTCCAGAAGCTTTCCGGCATGGTTGCGCCCCTTGCCTTGCGAACCAGCTCGACGTGATTTACATATGCACTGCCATCAGCCCACTGAAAGGCACGGGGGAGTGGGGAAGCGCAATCTTGCTCGTTGAACTGAAAGGCTTCTGGAACTTCGCCTGCGTTCAGTGCCTGATAGCGAGCTTCCAGCTTAGGCGAAATTTCTGTCCAGTTGTCCAAAGCAGATTGAAGGGTAGGCGTAATATCTGTTGCCAGCGCAGCATGCGTCAGGTCGCGAGACACAACGACCAGTTTCCCGTCTCTTCCGTGCTTGAGTGATGCGAGTTTCATCCAGTGTTCTCCTCAATTTTATGATGTTGTTATAGGTTATTTACTTGGCCGGGGTGCGCCAGGAATAAACGTAATCCGGGTTTTCTACCGACTTGGCAGTGTCTGTCATATCCAGTGGGATCCGAGTATCTATCATGACTGCCACTTCATCGGTTTCCTTTTTAGGGTTGCTCTGGCTTGCGGCTAATGCCTTAGGGTGCGGGCCATGTGGAAAACCGCAGGGGTGGAGTGTGATCATGCCAGCATCAATATTGTCTCGGCTGAAGAAGTCACCTTTGTGATAGAAAAGCACTTCATCGTAGTCGTCGTTGTTGTGGTAGAACGGCACTTTAAGCGCACCCGGATCGGTCTCGATCGGGCGAGGGACAAAGGTACAGATAACAAAACCGTCTGCCACAAATGTAGTATGGGCGGAAGGTGGCAAATGGTAGCGGTGGCTCATCAACGGGCGAATTTCGCGCCAGTTCAGGCGAAACACGGTTAGGTTGCCTTTCCAGCCAACGGCGTCGAGTGGGTTAAACGGATAAGTCACACGGTTTAATTTGTTGCGGCTTTTGATGTGCACTTTCCAGCTTTCATTGCTGCTTTTCTGGCGATTGAATGCATCATCGATTTTCGGGTGAACCAATACCGCCGGGTCGAAGATGGCATGATCGCCCACCATACCGCGATCCGCACTCATATAAGAGCTGTTGGTGGCTTCTATCATTAGCATCACGACCTGATCTTCGGTTTCTATTCGCCATGATGTAGATCTTGGGATCACCAGATAATCCCCTTCACTAAAACGGATATGCCCGTAATCGCAAAACAGTGAACCTTCCCCTTGGTGGATAAACAGGCAGTCATCGCCATCACCATTTCTTACCAGATGTTTCATGCTTTCACTGGTCTTCCAGATCCGGACCCGAACATTGGCATTTTCCAGCAGGTTAGGCGCAGAAAGCGGACAGCTTTCATCGACTTCAACCTTGTTGGTATCAAATGCATGAGGGCGTAATTCGCCTTCCCATTCTGTCCACCCGGTTGGGGCGTGTTCGTGATACATGTGAGTAGCCGGACCAAAAAAGCCTTCTTTTCCCACTTCACGTTCAAACGCATTCTCTGGCAAATCACAGTGAGCCTGTACCGACGCTTCCCCTTCTTTTAAAGGGAAAGAAAACCATTTACGCATAACCTTCTCCTTGGTTTTCGACAACCAATTTATAAGATTGATGATCGAATTATAGTTTCAAATGTAACTAATTTGTATGTATGTTAGCCATCATTTAACCGTTAAATCAACAAAAATTTATCATATCGGTTACTTTTCTGTTGCATTTGATACTTTCGTGTGGTTGTATTTTTAACGTTGGTTACGAATTGACCTAAGGTTTGATTCGGAGAAATGGAAACACCAACACCTATAAATAAAATTACAAATGAAACCAAATGGAGTTCGACATGAGGAAGTTAAACTGGGCTGTGGGCGCTCTGGCCACGGTGTGTGTAAGTGCATCATTCCCTTCAATTGCTGCGGATAAAACCCTTCTTATTAGTTCTTGGGCATCCCCGAATCACGGGATTAACAAGATCGTGTGGCCAACGTGGGGGCAGTGGGTAAGCGATGCCACTGACGGGCGAGTGAAAGTCAAAGTGGAATACAATATGGGTCCACCCCCAGCTCAAGCCGATATGATTGCTGATGGTATTGGTGATGTGACCTGGTTTTTCCACGGATTTAAGCCCGGTCGGTTTGAACTGACTAAGTTGCCAGAAATTCCTACTTTCGATAACACCCTGTCTTCAGAAGACGCTTCCATTGCCTACTGGCGAGTGTTCGATAAATACCTGAAAAAGGGGAAAGAACACCGTGGACTGGTCGTGTTAGGTGTTGGTGTACATGGACCCGGCTCGATCATTACCCGCGAGAAAGTGTCGACGTTCGATGATTTAAAAGGCAAGAAAATGCGCATTGCGGGCGATGTCATGTCGACCATAGGTAAGAACATGGGTGTTGCCCCAGTGGCGCTGCCCCCAACTAAAGTTTACGAAGCTCTGTCGCAAGGAGTGGTGGACGGCGCATTCTTTACACTCGAAACCCTCAAAAGCTTCCGCCTAAATGAAGTGGCACCTAATGTCGTGACCTTTCCGGGGGGCTTATATCGCGGCAGCTTCAGCATTTTGATGAACCCGGATACGCTGGATGGTCTGTCTGAAGAAGATCGCAAAGCACTATTGTCTGTATCTGGCGAGAAGCTGTCTCGTCTGTTTGGACAAATGATGGATCAGGCAGATGAAGCCGGGGTAAAAGACACACTGGCAAAACAGGGCAACATTCAGGAAGCAACACCGGAAATGATTGCACAGGCGAAAACCTATGCAGAAGGTTTGGAAAAAGCCTGGCTGAAAAAAGCCAAAAAGCGCCGTATCTCCGACCCAGAGGGTGCTCTGACCTACTATCGCGAACAGGTTAAGTCTCTGGGAGCTGAATAATGAGCCCTGTACTGAATCTTGCAGGAGGAATACGTCGGTGTCTGGAGGTACTGGCGTCACTCGCACTACTAATGATGCTGGTGGTGACAGTGATTGATGTGGTCGGGCGTTACTTTTTCAATGCTCCCTTACCCGGCGGAGTAGAGTTGGTAGAAATTTTACTGGCATTGGTGGTGTTTGCGGCTTTTCCTCTGATTACCTGGAATGAAGAACACATCTGCGTGGATTTACTGGATGACTGGTTTCCTCGTGCGATGATCGATTTGCGCCAGTTTGTCATCAGTCTGGGGTGCGCGTTTGCTCTTGGTCTGGTGGCATGGAAAGTGTGGGGGTTAGGCTCTCGCTCTCTTTCTTATGAGGAAGAGACAGATATTCTGGCTATTCCACTGGGCTACGTGATGTACTTTATCTCGATAACCGGATGGCTATCGATGGTAATGACGCTACTGCTTGCGGTGCTGTATTTGGCTAAGAAAGGACCAATGTCGGCGCAATCGGCAGAAGGAGAGCAACCATGACAGTGACATTAATTGGTTTTGCTGTTCTTCTCGCGTTGGTGCTGTTCCGCATTCCTCTCGCTTATGCGATGGGCATCGTTGGGTTTGTCGGGTTCGGCGTTCTGGTCGACTACAACTGGACAGCCACACTTTCGATGGCAGCAAGGCGCATCATCGATACAGGACAGGATTATAGCCTGTCGGTGATCCCACTCTTCGTTCTGATGGGTAACCTTGTCAATCGAGCTGGTCTCTCTCAGGAATTGTATGCAGCCAGTAATGCGTTTGTTGGTCACCGGAAAGGTGGGTTGTCGATGGCGACCATTCTGGCGTGTGGCGGATTCTCTGCCATCTGTGGTTCCAGCCTGGCAACAGCGGCTACCATGTCCAAAGTTGCTATGCCGCCAATGCGCAAATACGGCTATCAGGACAGCCTTGCAGCCGCTTCCATTGCCGCGGGTGGCACCTTGGGGATATTGATTCCGCCCAGTGTCATGCTGGTGGTGTACGGCTTGCTGACAGAAACTAGCATTCGAGAGCTGTTTGCCGCAGGGCTGATCCCCGGTCTGTTAGGTGTCGGGCTTTATCTGGCGGCGGTGAGATGGGCGGTATTCAGAAATCCGAATTCTGCGCCTCCAATGGAAAAACTGCCGTGGCGCGAGCGCTGGCTGGCACTGAAAGGCGTCTTCTCAACGATTGCTCTTTTTGTGCTAGTGATGGGGGGAATATACGCAGGTATCTTTACCCCAACCGAAGCGGCGGGTATTGGTGCGGCAGGCGCGCTAGTCATCGCAGGGCTAAAAGGTCAGCTTAACCGGAAGGTTCTGCATGAAGTGTTACTGGATTCTGCGAAAACCACAGCGGTATTGTTCAGTGTGGTGATTTCAGCGCTGATCTTCTCCAACTTCATCAACCGTGCAGGTTTTACCGATGCACTGCTGGAATTTGTGACCAGTATGGATATGACCCCTTTCATGGTCATGGCAGTGATTCTGCTGATATACATTTTGCTGGGGTGCATTTTCGAGAGCATGTCGATGTTGCTGCTGACCGTGCCCATTTTCTTCCCACTTGTACAAAGTTTGGGCTTTGACTTGGTCTGGTTCGGTATTCTGGTGGTCGTAGTCACAGAAATCAGCCTGATCACGCCACCCGTCGGGATGAATGTGTTTGTATTGTCTGGCGTAATGAAAGACATTAAAACCAAAACTATATTTCGCGGAATAGTCCCATTCTGGACTGCCGACATGCTGCGTCTGGTGCTGATTGCACTGATCCCAGCGTTGTCTCTGGCTCTGCCGAATTGGTTGTACAGTGGTTGATTGAGGTATACATCTTATGGGGCAGTTTACATTTTCACTTGACGAGTTCTTACCCTACAAGCTCGTCAGAACCGCAGAGCAGGTCGCGGATAGCCTGGCAGAACTCTATCAAAAAGAGTTTGGCATAACCCGACCGGAATGGCGCATTATTGCCAACTTAGGTGCTCGTGAAGATGTGATTGCCCGTGACCTCTCGGATGTCACTAATCTGGACAAAGTCAAAGTGTCCAGAACCTTAGCCAGGCTGGAAGAAAAAGAACTCATCACCCGTGAAAAAACCGAGAACGATCAACGTGCGACGCACATTCAACTGACTGAGAAAGGTCAGGAGTTGTATGAAAGAATCATTCCCCGTGCTTTGCAGTGGGAGTCCGAAATACTTGATGGTTTAACGGGCTCTCAGTATCGCGATCTGTTTCGCGCACTGGATGCATTAAAACAGTCTACCGATGCGGTTTACCAAAAGCACTCAGGTAAAGGCTAACTACGCAAACATCCGTCATGTAAACACCAGTCAGCCACGAGTTTTAACACCCTCTGCTATGCTCAAAGTGATGATGAATTCTCGTCATTACTTTTTTATTTGTTGTCGTTTAGGTAAGGGTTGTTATGGTTTTACGTTTTCTCGGAATAATGCTGGCTATGCTTGTTCATTCTCATGCAATGGCGACCAGCGCATCTTCGGCATCAATTCAGGTCGTCACAGGTAACCTTCCCCCTTATGCCTATGTAAAAGACGAAAGATTAGAAGGCGTAGCGACTGATATCGTTCGCGAAATCATGCGTCGGGTAGGTCATGAAAAGCCGATTCGAACGGAGCCTTGGAAACGGACCGTCACCAAATCGGTGTCTGGGAGACTGTCTTTCCCATTTGCCCGAATTCCGCCACGTGAGGGCAAATACAAATGGATAGGACCTATCCTGCAAGACAGCTTTTCCTTTGCGACACTGGAATCGGATGAAGCAACTTACCTAAGTTCGGATGACTTCAAAGCCAAAACCATCGGGGTGAATCGCGGTGCGCCAACGGCAGGCAGGCTGAAGAAGATGGGTTTTGAAAACTTAAACGAAGCCCGAAGTGAATCCGCCAACGTGAAAATGCTACAGGCGAAACGCATTGATGGCTGGTACTCCACACGGCTGATGATTCAGTCTCACATGGGGAAAGAAGGCGTGCCGTTCAAAGTCGCCTACGATGATCTGCCCATTGAGATGTATGTCGCTGCCTCGCTAGACATTCCCGACAGCATTGTAGAGAAATGGCAGGCAGCACTGGATAAGATGAAAGAAGACGGCACTTATGAAGCGATATTAGATCGCCACAGTGTCAGGCTTCCTTAGCTTAACGCTTTAATATTCATAAACATTAAACTCTTTGAGCAGGGCGTCATAAGTGCCATCTGCTCTCAATTCACTCAATCCTTTGTTAAAAGCGTGCACCACTTCCTGTCCGTCTGGAATGTTTTTGGACACAAGCAGGTAAAGAGGGGAACGGCTGAGTGGCGGCTGAATGTAAACCACATCATCCAGTTTGCTGTGGCTCAGGGCTCTAGCTTCATAACGGAAGACGGCGAAGGAAACCGCGATCATATCGACGCGTTCGCGAAACAGCTTCCTCACATTCAGAATCTGATTTGAAGCCTCTTCTTTGGTGAGGTAATCCGCACGGTCAAACTCTTTCCCGTTTGCCCAGCCTAAGCTGACTCCGATTCGATAAGGCTTCAAATCCTCTAACGATTCGTAGCGCTTCACGCCCAATTTGTTTAGTGCGACTAGCCCAACATCTACATTGAAAATTGGGTCGCTGTAGAAATATTTTTCTGCACGCTCTTCGGAGTAATAACCGCCCATTGCGACATCGTATTCTCCTTTTTCTACCACTGCGAGAGCCCGTTTCCACGGAGTGAATCTTATGCTGCTCGAATAGTGAGAACGCAGAAATGCTTCCTGCACTATTGCAGTCACAACACCATTTCTTTTGAGCTCAGAGCCGTAGAAAGGGGCCCAGTCTACCGTCACCATTTTTACGGTTCTGGCATGAGCACCAACAGAAAAAAATGAGCATGCGAAAATAAAAGCGATAAATAAGGGTCTAATAACCAACATAACGTGTGTTCCGGGTTCTTTGTTTTTTTAGTAAGTATAGGAGCTGGTTAAAAAACGTACTTGCGTTTTGTATGTGGTGCAGGTAAACCTAAGTTAACCGCAATCGGCGAAAAGTCGCTTTTGTGGTCAGTAGATAAACACCAGACTGGGAGGTGTGAATGCAAGATGTTCCGCACGGATTAACAGAAGGAATAGTTACTCAACGTGTTGATTGGACAGACAATATGTTCACGATTCAGGTGCAGGCGAGTATCGAATCTTATGTGGCAGGTCAGTTCACTAAACTTGGATTAAAGATCGATAACGAAGACTGGGTACGCCGGGCATATTCAATGGTGAACTCACCGAATCAACCTCAAGGTCCCGATTTTCTTGAATTTCTTATCATCTCAGATTCCGAAGGTCAGCTTTCTCCAAAGCTCTTTGAATTGCAGGTCGGCGACTCAGTTTATGTCGATAAACGGCCTTCCGGTTTTATGATAATGAGCGAGATCCCCGAGTACGCGAAAGAGCTTTGGTTCTTATCGACGGGCACAGCGGTGGGTCCATTTCTTGCGATGCTGGAAGATAAAGAAGAGTTTGATAAATACGAAAAGGTGGTGCTGGTTCATGCAGTTCGCGCCAGTCAGGAGCTGATTTATCAGGATAAGATCGCAAAGGTCCACCATGATCTGGGTGGTAAGTTTATGTATGTTCCTGTGGTTTCCCGAGAAGATAACCCTCAAGCCCTGAGAGGGAGAATTCCAAAGCTGTTATTGAACGGGGAGTTATTGCAGGCGACCAACTTAGATTTGGATTCCAGTAAGAGCTTCTTTTACCTGTGTGGCAACCCAGCTATGGTGAAAGACACATCAGAAGCGCTAAAAAAACTGGGATTTGAAAAACACTTACGTCGCAAACCTGGACATTTCAGCTACGAAAATTACTGGTAATTTAGAAAAACGATGAAAACTCAGCGAGGGAATGCATGAACATTGACAGGCTTAAGGCGGCAGAGACAGACTTTTTGATTCGTGTGCCGGGAGGGTTTAACAGTCCGGAGATGATCGAGATTGGCAAAAAGCACAAAATGGATCAGATGATCGCGCAGGCGCAGGAGGCATTCAGCGAGGAAAAATTTACGGATGCTCAGGGCACTGCGGAAATGATGACCAAAATGGTCAGTCGCTCTTCCATGGTTTCAATGTTTGAAAAACCAAAATTCCGGGATTACGTCAAAGCCATGACTCATCAGGAACGAGAGGCTTTAGCTTACTCCCTGAAAGACATACTTCATGGCGATCAGGAGTACGGTTTTAACACCATGCTGGACTTGCTCAGACCTGTAAAGCTTGCCAAATGGTCGCTGGTCACCATCTTGCCTAACTACTATGCACCGCTGGATGAGGTGTTTGTAAAACCCACCACTGCCAAGGGTGTGATTAAGTTTTTTGAGCTGAAAGGGCTGGAATACAAACCTGCACCTACCTGGGATTTCTACCAAGAATACCGCAAGCAGATTTTAGAAATGCGTAAACACGTCAGTCAGGATCTCTCCCCTAACAACGCGGCATTCTGTGGTTTTCTGATGATGACCATGGAGAGCTAAGCTCCCGGTTTCTCGCTCAATTCCGAAGATATCGAAAAGATGTCTGGAGAAAGATCAACGTGTTCACAAAGGGTAGGAATATCCTCTATTTCTATCCAATGCCCCGTCTCTCTGATGTAACCCTCATCCTTGAGTTTGGTGAGGGTTCGTGACAGGGTTTCTGGTGTCATTCCCAATTGAGTTGCCATCAGCTTCTTAGAAGCAGGTAAGGGGATTTTTCCTTCGTACTTCGCCGCTTCTTTTCGATATACCTCGGCGAGTTTCATGATCAATCTTTGCGGTGCACTTACTTGCGTGAGGATATCAACGGTGTTCATCAGTTCGTGAATCTTATTAGACATAAAATGCATCGTTTTGAGCGAAATTTCGGGTTCGCTGGTGAACACTCTTGCCACATCTTTGTGATGAAACAGCGATAAAGTGGTGTCCTGATCTACTCGCGCGCTCATCGGGTACTGGCGCGGATTCATAAACATGGCCATTTCTGCTATCCATCCACCCGACATAAAGACTTTAAAAAGCTTTTCATCGCCATTGGGCATCAACCGAAACAGCGAAACTTTGCCTTTTTCCACCCGAAACATGTGTTTTGCCTGATCACCCCGTTCAAACAGCACAGCACCCGCTGAGTAAGTTTTTTCTTTTCGGCAGTTGAGCAGGTCGGATTTTTTCTCGCTATCCAGCAGAGAAAGAATGGTGTCGGGCATTTTGGTTACCTCAGATTGATGATCGTCAAGCGCGGATCAAAGTCGTTCATTATAGATTGTAAATAACAATCATTATCAAAAGAAGGGGCGGCTACATGGAAAGTATCAGTGCACCATTTCGCTGGATCGCCATCATCTCTTTTTTGTTATTCCTACTTTCTATCATAGTTTTTACCTAGGAGCGCCAAATGACCGAAAGAACTGTTATGCCGGGCGAGGAAAGATCCGTCGATAAAATGCCCGGTCACTGGGTGTTAGCGCGCTTAGGAAAGAAAGTATTGAGACCCGGAGGCAAAGCACTGACCGAGAAGATGATCGATTCGCTCAGCATACAATCGTCGGATTCTGTGGTGGAATTTGCGCCCGGATTGGGCTTTACCGCTAGGTTGTGTTTGTCTCGGAATCCGGCGTCTTATACGGCAATTGAACAGAACGAACAGGCGGCCGAACTGGTGAGGCGTTATCTGGCTTCACCCAATCAACAATGTCTGGTCGGAAACGCACAGTCGACGGATCTGGATCAGGAATCGGCTTCCGTTGTGTATGGAGAAGCCATGTTGACGATGCAGCCTGAACCGAGAAAGGCAGACATCATCGGAGAGGCGGCTCGCGTTTTGGAAAGCAATGGTCGTTACGGAATACATGAGCTCTGTTTAATGCCAAATGAAATTGATGAAGATCTGAAGCGTGAAATTCAACGAGACATCGCTCAGGCAATTCAAGCGCCAGCAAAACCCATTACCCCCGAAGAGTGGGCTGCGCATTTGCATTCTCATGGATTTAAAATTCAGGCTACACACCTCGCCCCTATGCACTTGCTGGAACCTAAGAGAATGATCGACGATGAAGGATTATCGGGGTTCTTGAGAGTGCTTAAAAACTTAATTCTGGATAAGGAGGCACGTAAAAGGGTGATTGGGATGCGAAAGGTATTTCGTAAGCATAGACAACACCTTGGAGCAATCAGCATTGTCGCAATAAAAGAATAAAAGAATAAAAGAATAAAAGAATAAAAGACGAAAGAGTAAAGCGGAGGCAATGTTGCCTCCGCACTTTGTTCTAATTCTGGTAAAGCTCGGTTTCCGGATAGAACGCCTGCCAAGCGAACCAGAACACCATCACCGATGGAATCAGGTTTCCATTACTGTCTTTCACGACAGGGTGGCGGGCATTCTTCTGATAACGCACCTCAAGTTTTTTGCCGCCTAAGGTGTCGCTAAATTCCGGGTTACTCTCTAATTCTGATATTGGATAAGCTTTGGCTTTCCCATCCACAATCACACCAACAACCCATTCTTTCTGAGACAGTTCATCGCGAGTATTAGGGACAGGAAACATCGGAGTGTCAGACGCGAAATAACGGGCGTATGCCTGACCAAAATAATCTCGGTGGAATCCGGTATCCAGAGATAGGACTTCGCCATTTGGGTTTCTTTCCTTCCACGCTTTCCATGTCATGTGCTGCGACGGCATCCACTTAAGGCGTGTGCCTGCTTCTTTGCCGCTAACGGACGTTAAACCTAGCTGTGTCCACAAAGAGTCAGTTTCGCGATCGTACATTAAAACGTCGCTTCTATAGAGTAACCCAGACACGCCAAAGCTTCGGGCTTTGCCGTTTACCCTGGCATCAAAGACCATCCCGGTGCCGCAAAGTGGGCAGTAGGTCACTGCAAACGGTGTTCCTTTGATTTGGTCGTTTACTATCTCATGCCACACCAAAATTCGGGTGGGATAAGCGCGAGCAACGCCATCGATTTCCACTCCAAGCACTATGTCATCATTTTGCAAATAGTCGACCTTGCTCGCAGCAATGAAATTTGGTTCATCGATTGATGGAATACCGTCTCGCGGTGGTCCACCGTGCAAAATTTCGCTGGTTTCAATGGTGGCATCAGAGAGCTCAAATCCATTGAGTGAGTATGCATTTGCCTGAATAATCAAGGTAAACCACCCAATTAGCAGCACCGTCCCTAGTGTAGAAAGCTTCATAACCGTATCCTCGACGCTATTTTATCCTAGAGAGAGACCGTACAAATGACGGTGAAATTTCATGCTTTTAGCTATTGATAATTGTTCTCAATTCCATTACCTTGCGTGCCGTTGTGATGTTATACAATAACACTTTAATTAATAAACACAGTTGGAGATAGGTTAATGAAAGGACGTTTTTTGAAAGCACTTGGTGTAGCTGCTTTGGCTTTAGGCAGTGTTACGAGCGCTTTTGCTGACATTCATTTCAAGGACGTAATCGGTAGGGACATACATTTAGAAAAACCAGCAGAAAGCATTTTCCTAGGTTTTTATTTTGAAGATTATCTGGCGATTGCCGGACCAGATGCATACAAGAAGGTATCTATTTTCCCTCGTCACTCTTGGAAAGATTACCGCCAGTCTCAGTGGGAAACTTACAGCAAAATCATTCCTGAACTAGAAACTATCGTTGATTCTGGCTCCATCTACACAGGCACATTTGATTTTGAAAAACTGCTGTCGACTAAGCCGGATGTGGCATTGGTTGCGGCATGGCAATACAAGTCTCTTGGCGAAAAAGTTGAGATCCTTGAAAAAAGCGGAATCAAAGTGGTTGTTGTGGACTTCAATGCTCAAACGCTTGAAAAGCACGTAACCAGTGCTCGTGTTATCGGTAAAGTGATGGGCACAGAAAAGCGTGCTGAAGCGATTGCGACAGAATACGAAAATACAGTTAACGACGTAAAACAACGCGTTGCAAAGTACCTGAAAAACCACGATGCACGCCGTGTGTATGTTGAAATTGGTACCGGCGGTCCAAATGAGTTTGGCAAGTCTTACTCTAACGCGATGTGGGGTAACATCCTGAACATGGCGGGTGCGGATAACATCGCAAACGGCAAATTCAAAGGTTCTGCTCACCTGACTCCTGAATACGTACTAAGCAAAGATCCAGAAGTTATCTTTGTTTCCGGTGCTCACTGGGCGAAACACAGCGACAGTGCATTGCTTGGTTTTGGTACCACAATGGAAGAAGCGCAGGCAAGATACCGTCCATACCTGAACCGTGCTGGCTGGAAACAACTGACAGCGGTGAAGAACGGCGACGTTTACGGCATGTATCACTCAGGTACTCGTACTATTTACGATCACGTATTCCTGCAATACCTGGCGAAATCTATCTACCCAGAAGCATTTAAAGACGTTGACCCTAAGAAGTCGCACCAGAACTTCTTTAACAACTACATGCCGCAAGCTCTTAAAGGTACTTTCATGATTCAGGTGGAAGGCTAAGTCATGAGCGAAGCGGTCAAAGCGTCGTTGCCGTCTGATCTTAGTTCAGGCAGCGGCATCTATCAGCGAATGCAAAAGCGGCGGATCAAAGTTCTGCTGGCGACATTGCTGGCGGTGGGCGTTTCCGTTTTATTCGATATTGGTACTGGCTCATCGTGGCTAGGTGTGGATCAAGTTGTTGAGGCGCTCATAGGCGGACCGTCTGGTGACAGCTTATCAACGACCATTGTCTGGCAGCTTCGGCTGCCAGTTACTCTCACCTGTATTGTGGTTGGCGCATCACTTGGTCTGGCTGGTGGTCTGATGCAGACCTTACTTGCCAACCCGCTAGCAAGTCCCTATACCCTTGGTGTTTCTGCCGCAGCCGGATTCGGTGCTGCACTGGCATTATTGTCAGGCTTTTCTGTCTTTGGTCTTCATTGGTTAGGCGTACCATTTGCTGCGTTTGTCACCTCTGGACTCGCGAGCATGGCGATCTACATGATAGGTCGAAGCCGAAACATGGATGCCAAAGTACTGATACTTGCCGGTATCGTTGTGCTGTTCTTTTTCCAGGCCTTGCAATCTCTGGTTCAGTATCTGGCTTCCCCGGAAGTGCTACAGCAGATTGTATTCTGGCTGTTCGGTAGCCTGCTTAAAGCAAGTTGGTTGTCCTTCTTTGTTTCCGGATCCATTTTGCTTTTCGGTCTTGCGTTTGCCTTGCCTAAGGTGTGGGCGCTGACGGCTCTGTCTTCAGGTGAAGAGCGCGCACAGGCTCTGGGCATAAATACCAGCAGACTCAGATTACAAATGTTCCTGCTGTGTTCATTGCTAACAGCGGGTGCGGTGTCGTTTGTCGGAACCATAGGATTTATCGGTCTGGTTGCCCCTCATTTAGCCAGAATGCTGGTGGGTGAAGATCAACGTTTCTATTTGCCACTGGCAACCTTGATGGGTGCACTGCTTCTTTGTGCTTCATCCCTTGTTGCCAAGTTGATCGTGCCGGGCACCATCATCCCGATTGGTATTGTCACCTCTTTGGTGGGCGTACCGTTTCTTCTTTATTTGCTGGTAAGCAGGAGGTTTAGCTAATGAAGTCGCTTTCAATAGAAAATCTTGCGGTAACAGTTGGGCGAAAGCCTGTTTTGAAGAAGGTAGAAGCAAGCTTTAGTGGCGGAGAGTTTTCCGCCATTTTAGGACCGAATGGCGCAGGTAAAACCACATTACTCAAAGCCATTATGGGCATCATGCCTTACAAGGGTAAGGTAAGTTCACGCGGCAGAGACGGGCAGGCGATACCACCTAAGTCTTTCTCATATCTCTGCCAACTCAATAAGTCTTCCAGTCAATTAACTGTGATTGAAGTGGTGTTACTGGGCTTAGTTCATCAACTGAGCTGGAACATTACCTCTGAGCAGGAACAAAAAGCGGAAGCCATTCTTAATGATTTAGGTCTGATTCATCTTGCGACAAGACAGTTTTCTCAGCTGAGTGGCGGTCAGCAACAGCTCGTATCGTTGGCACAAGCGCTGGTTTCTGAGCCAGACGTATTGTTACTGGATGAACCAACAAGTGCTCTGGACCTCAAACATCAGGTTCAGGTTTTAGACCTTGCTCGTCAATATACCCGAGCAAAAAACACCATCACCATTGCAGTGCTGCACGATCTGTCTCTTGCTGCTCGCTACTGCGACCATCTTCTGTTACTGGACGATGGCGTGGTGCAACACAGCGGTAAGCCAGACGACGTGCTCGATTCTGAAAAACTCAGCCGGATATATCAGGTACATGTGGACGTAGGTTGTTGCATACATGGGCACACTCACGTAACCCCAGTTCGAGCTCTCGAAACTGAGTAAGCATTATCAGGATTTACTATGACAATGACTAGCAGGCACTATCAATTATTAGTTGCCATATCTACCTTTGAATCTCAAATTCATACATTAACCAATTACAGCATTGAAAGTTGCGAGTGTTTTACGCTTTTGCAGGAAAAACTGGACGAGCTCTGCTCCTGGATTCTGCAGGAAAAACAGCAAACTATCAGTGATGAACTCGGGTTTAACCCAGAGCACGATCGTCAGGTCAAGCGACTGCGTGAAACGGCGGTAAAAGCGCTGTGCATGTTGGAAAAACACCAGTCTCAATGTGCCAGAGAGCATCAGCTCAGCGTCAGTGAGTACTTGTGTCAGCTTTCCGAAAACGCGCAAATTGAACTGCGGAGTGCGGGAATTGAAAACCACTCCCGAGTGTTGTTTATCGGTTCAGGCTCTTACCCGCTTTCAGCGTTTACTATCTCTCAACTGACGGGTGCCGTGGTTCATGGTATCGACATTGACGAGCAGGCGGTCGCGCTGGCAAACCAGTTAGATTCGTCTCATCTGTCTACCACCTTTGGGTGTCAGGACTTGATCACGGAATTTGAGTCTTTTCGCCCGACTCATGTTGTGGTGGCTTCTCTGGTTGAACATAAATGGGAACTGCTCAACCAACTTAAACCTTATCTTGATTGCTCTCACCGTGTACTGGTGCGATTTGGTAATGGTTTGAAATCCGCGTTCAATTACCCATTCAATCCTAACCTGATGGAAGGCTGGGATACGCAGTTGATTCACAACAAAGCCGCGGTGTATGACACCGTGTTGATGGGGAGAACGTAATGGCAGCATCATTAGGCAGAGTACTTATTGCTGGTGCTGGTCCGGCAGCATTTCAGACTGCCAGAATCATCAAGAATCAGTGCGAACAACTTGGTATCGTCAACCGCTCTTCAAAGCGATGGCAGCCAATGTTTGAATGCCTGAACAGTGAAGGTTCGGCGCAGGTGATTGCCGCAAAACCCTCTTTGGAACCACTCGCCGGACAAGTTAAGTTCGATCTGGTGTTTGACGATTTAACGGCAACGGATGGTCAGTGGGATACCTTGGTTCTCGCGACACCGTCTCATGCCTATTCAGACGTACTGGCGGCGTTGCCTAAATCTTGTCTGGGGTCTGTAAAACAAGTGATGCTGATTTCCTCCTTGTTTGGTGGTCACAAGCTGGTGAAAGGCTTTTTTGCAGAACTGGGTTTAGCGCCGAATGTGCTGGTGTTCTCCAATTACTTTGCAGCAACCAAATTCAGTGCCAGTGAAGCTGGTGTCAGTGTGACAACCAAAGCAGCGAAAAAGCGTATCTATGCTTATTCCAGCGCTTATTCGAGCCAAAGTGGATGTGCGGTGCTGAATTTGTTGGCTCAAACGTTAGCGGAAGTGGGTGTTGAAGTCGTTGAGCTAGACAATGGGTATAGCGTAGAGGGGAGAAACATCACTTCTTACGTTCACCCCGCGTTTTTCATTACTCCTTTCTCTCTCAATCACATTCTGAGTGACTCGGGAGACATTAAGTACATGTACAAGCTGTTCCCAGAAGGGCCAGTTACGACAGAAACCATCCATACTCTGGTTGAGCTATGGCGTGATATTTCGACATTGACACAGCACTTTGATGGCACACCGTTCAACTTGCTCCAGTTCCTGAATGACGACAACTATCCCGTGCACCCGGAAACCATTCGTCGTGATCAAATTGATCAGTTCATGTCTCTTAGTGCCATTGAGCAGGAATACCTGATTTATGTCCGATACAGCGCGATTCTGATCGACCCGTTTTCTACGCCAGATGCAAATGGTCGCTACTTCGATTTCTCTGCGGTGCCTTACGCGAAAGGCAAAGTAGAGAATGGAAAGCTACATCTGCCTCGTGTGCCCAAAGAAGACCTACAGACTCTGTACTGGTTTAAAGCACTGGCGGACGAGCAGGGAATTGATCTCCCGACGGTGAATCGTGTGCTTGGCATATTCGAGTCCTGGTTGAGTGAGCATGACCTTCCAAACCATTTAATTGAAGAATTTCACACTCAGGCGAGCAACTGCCTTCACTGGGTGAGACGATCGACCGATCTTTAGAGGAAACCATAATGAATAAAGGTGTGGCGTTAGCCATATTTTCTGCGTTTATTTTTAGTGTGATGAATGCACTTATTAAAGCGGCCAGTTTAACCATCCCAAGCTCTGAAATTGTCTTCTTCCGAAGTGTCATTGGTACAGTGCTGATTCTGGGGCTGATGTGGCAGGCAAACGTCCGTTTTTCAACCTCTGGGGTTCCGCTTCTGGTGCTTCGCGGTCTGTTTGGAGCTTTCTATCTACTGGCATTCGTCTACACCATTGCACACATTCCTTTGGCGGATGCGGCAATTCTGGCGTACTTGTCTCCGTTTTTCGTGATATTGCTGTCCAGTCTGGTTCTGGGAGAAAAACTCCCCAAAAAAGCTGCGTTTCTGTTGCCTACCGTGCTAGTCGGGGTGGCTTTGGTCGTGAACCCGTTCAACTTCGATTCGTTTAACATTTACGCTCTTGCGGGTGTGGCGAGTGCGTTGTTTGCGGCGGGTGCCTCCATCACCATTCGTCATCTGAGCAAGAAGCATCACACCTACGAAATTGTGTTCTACTTCCTGTTCACCGCTATGCTGGTGTCGGGTTACCTGATGAAAGACGAGTTTGTCATTCCGCAAGGTATTGCCTGGGTTTACCTGATCGCCATTGGTGTGGTTTCTTTGATTGGACAGATTTTCCTGACCAAGGCGTTTACCCATGAAAACGCAGCGGTAGTCGCGGTAACACGTTATATCGGTCTTGTGTTCAACGTGCTTTGGGGCGTTATCTTCTGGCACGAAATTCCAGACTGGATGACCACGCTGGGTGGAGCCACTATCGTTGTGGCGTGTATTGCACTTTCCTGGAAGAAGCAGCCAGCCAAACCAGCAAACGAAGAACCAAAACCAGCAGACGCTAAAGCGTAGCTTGAGTATAAGACATTGAATTGCCTCTCGTTCACGCTATAGTTAGCAAAAACATGGAATGTAGGGGCAGAAATGAAGATAGTTAAGCTGGGGTGGCAACAGACCATCCCTGTGCGACATGAGGTACTTTGGCCAGATATGCCACCAGACTTTTGTCATGTACCGGGCGATGAAGATGCGCTGCACTACGGTGTGGAAGTCGATGGCAATATTGTTTGTGTGGCGTCCATTTTTATTGATGCGGTGGCAAAGTCTGCAAGGCTGCGAAAGTTCGCCACTTTAATTGAACATCGTCATCAGGGGTATGGCAGCGCTATCATTGAATATGTGCTCACCCAGTTACCTGAGCAGGGCATTGAATATTTCTGGTGCGATGCTCGTGAATCTGCCATGGATTTCTACACCAAGTTTGGCATGTCTGCCGAGGGTGATGCTTTCTATAAGTCTGGAGTGGAGTACTACAAGATGGGGCGAAGCTTATGACCGATGGTTCTGTTCACGAGCGCTACATGAGAAAAGCGCTTGAGCTTTCCAGACAGGCGCTTCCAGGCTGCCGACCTAACCCCCCAGTGGGCTGTGTGTTTGTTAAAGATGGGGAGATAGTAAGCGAAGGCTTCTCTCAACCTCCGGGGAATCACCATGCAGAAGCTGGAGCGATTGCCCGATACAAAGGATCGTATGATGGGCTGGTAGCCTACGTCACGCTTGAACCCTGTTCTTTTCAGGGTCGAACGCCTTCTTGTGCCAAAGCACTTGTTAAAGTCAGACCCGCTAAAGTGTATGTCGCTATTCTGGATCCGGACACTCGTAACAGTGGTGCTGGGATTAAAATTCTTCAGGATGCCGGTATTGATGTGGAAGTAGGGCTGTGTGGTGAAGACGTGTCCAGCTTTCTCGAACCCTACCTGATAAAGAACTGAATCAAAAGTTAATCTTGACCGGATATGGATATTAAAGCCGCCTCATAAAGAAGCGGCTTTTTTATCGAATTAATGCTACATTTATACGAATCATATATATTTCGCATATAAATCGTATAAAGAGAGCAAATTATGGGAATTGTTAAGATTGGCGATGAACTGCATGAAGAGATCCGAAGATCCAGCAGTGTCATGAACCGCTCCATTAATGCGCAGGCTGAATTCTGGATAAAGATGGGTAGGCTGGCAGAGCTGAACCCGACAAAAACTTTTCAGGAATTGATTCTAGAGCAGATGCACCAGGTACCTGCTGAACTTAAAGGCGTGATTAATGAGTAGTGTACCGATTAAGACGGAGCAGGAAATCGAATGGATGCGCGAGTCTGGTCGATTGCTAGCAAAGGTGTTTACCTACCTCGATAGCAAAATCGAGCCGGGTGTCTCTACTTATGACATAAATGAATGGGTAGAAGAGTATATTTTTGAAGTGCTGGATGCGCGTCCCGCCAGCATCGGGCAATATGATTACCAATACGCGCTGAACAGTTCGATTAATCACGTCGTCTGTCATGGTATTCCAAACGAAAACGACATCTTACAAAACGGCGACATCGTTAATATTGACATCACGCTTGAGAAAAATGGGTTTATTGCGGACTCCAGTAAAATGTACGTTATGCCGGGGGCATCCCCTCAGGCTCATCGCTTAGTCAAAGCAACCTACGATGCCTTGTGGAAAGGCATTGAACAGGTTAAGCCGGGAGCGACATTGGGGGATGTAGGGCATGCGATTCAGAGTCATGCTGAAGAAATGGGCTATACCATAGTTCGGGAGTATTGCGGGCACGGGATTGGGCGTGAAATGCATGAAGACCCCCATGTATTGCATTACGGTCGCAAACGCTCTGGGTTGAAACTGAAAGCAGGCATGACGTTTACCATCGAGCCGATGGTGAATCAGGGTACTCACCGAACTAAATTGAAATCGGATGGCTGGACGGTGATCACCAAAGACAGAAAACTCTCTTCACAGTGGGAGCATACTGTTTTGGTGACCGAGACAGGCTATGAAGTGCTGACTTTACGCCCTGACGAAGCCTAACTACATCCATATATGGGAATATAGTTATCGAATAGGCTCCGAAGATTAGAATTTTTTCGGAGCGTAGCCAGTCATTGCTTGCAGTTTCAGTTCTTTACCCAGTTTTGTCATTGGATGGACGACAACCAAGCCTTTCACCGATTTCTTCAGTTTCCCCATATCCGCTTGTTCAGCTTTGGTGATTTCACGAGAGAATGGCATGTTAAGCAAGTTTTTACGCTCTTTGTTCATGTCGTATTGCTGCTTGTGCTTCATCGAGTTCGCTTTTTTACTCAATTTTTCTATTTCATCAGCGAACTTTGAAATCATTGCCTGATCACCGCGCCCTTTCGCCGCATCTAATTTACGCTGGCAGTTGTCTATACGGTTGTGAAGCTTTTGAAGTTCTTGCTTTAGGCTCATGGTGATCATCTCATTGAAAACAGAAAGGGCGGCGAGTGTAGCATAAGCTTCCACTACTGCCCTAGATATAAATGCTCGTGTCTTTTATTGGAAGAAAGACGAGAGGGTTTAGCCTGTCCGTGAGGTCGAAATCACAAGGTGTTTTGTTATCCAAAGAGAGCCAAGCTTATCGGTTTCAGATTAAATCGACTGCCTGAGCCTTGCCAGCATGTCGGCGGCTTGATCAAACTGGAAATTATCCAGCAGCTCGCTCATTTCATTCAAAGGTGAAGAATCCGCCAGTTGATATTTCTGCAATTCCTCGACAATCGTCAGTGCTTCAGTATCGGCTTCCAGTAGCGCAGTGTTTAGCTGTTCCAAAAGCTTATGAAAGCTACTGTCGATAGCAATTTTGTCCTGAGGTTTTTCTTCCGTTTCTTTGATTTGGGAATTCACCATTTCTACAAACGCCATCATCTTCTTCACATCATCAGTTGCAGGGGATTCGCCACCTTTGATTTGTTTTTCCATGAATCGCGACATCTGGTGAATATAGTCGACCGAAAGGTTGGCAGAAGCTCCTTTGATGGCGTGCAGTTTGTCCTTCGCCTGATCCAGTTCCTGATCCTGAATCATCGCGAGCAATTCCTTCAGATCAGATTCCTGTGATTTAAAGAATCGTTTCAGCGTGGAGAAATAAATCTCTGTATTACCGGAAAGGCGCTTCAAGCCACCTTCGAGGTCAATACCTTCCACCTCTGGGAATGTATGTTCGCCGTTTATGTTGGCAGCCTTGTTGCTGTTCCCGTTCATCTCGATGGAACCCGCACGTTCTGTGCTCGATGGAGCCGCATTGGATTCTTTACCATTTCGACTTTGCGTAAATTCGCTGATTTTTGCCAACAGGCTCGGTACGTGTATCGGTTTGGCAATGTGCGCGTTCATACCCACATTCATGCAGCTTTCGACGTCTTCACGCATGGCATTTGCCGTCATGGCCAGAACGGGTAAGGTCTTGTCATCGTATATTTTACGAATCTCTTTTGTGGCTGTCAGACCATCCATAACAGGCATTTGCATGTCCATAAGGACAACATCGAAGGTATGGTTATCGAGCATGTCCAGCGCCTCTATACCATGATTGGCGATGCTGACCTGTGCCCCTTCATTTTCAAGAATTGTGGATGCAATTTCTTGGTTAGTGATGTTGTCTTCCACCAACAGAATACGGGTGCCTGAGATGTCGTGCACCACTTCTGGCGATTCTGCTGCTTCCTTGATCTCTTCTTTGCTGATGTAACTGCCAAGCGTATCGACGATGGTATCAAGAAGATTCGATGGGTTGATGGGTTTCAGCACTAAGCCATCAATAATGTGCCCGTACTGGTCATTGAAATCGAGCTGATTGCCGTATGCGGTGATCAGAATCATCTTTGAATCGGGGCTGAGATCGTTCTTACGAATGTGTTCGATGGTCTGCACACCGTCCATTTCGGGCATTTGCCAGTCGACCAATAGCAAGTCGTATTGCTTTTGAGCCTGTTCAAGGATGTGGAACGCATCACTAGCATTGGATGCTACATCAACTTCAAACATCATATCCGACAACATACTGGCGACAATAAGCCTTGCGGTGTCGTTGTCGTCTATGACCAATGCACGCTTGTGCTGAGTAATTAAGTAACGTTCTTTGGTTGGTCGCTCTTCTCCAATATCAAGCTCCAGCTCGAACCAGAAATGTGAGCCTCTGCCGTAGTGGCTGCTGACCATGATCTCACCACCCATCAATTGGATGAGTTGTTGTGAAATGGACAGCCCGAGACCCGTTCCCCCATATTTACGGGTAGTAGACGTATCACCCTGACTGAATGCCTGGAACAAGCCAGACATTTGTTCTGGCGTCATACCGATGCCCGTATCCTCTACTGAGAACTTGAGCACCGCGCTTTTTTCATTTCTTAACTCTTCAGATACGCTGATGATCACTTCACCAGTGTCGGTGAACTTAACGGCATTCCCGGCAAGATTGATCAACACCTGACCCAGTCTGAGCGGGTCACCAATCAGTTGGTTAGGAATGTTCGGAGATACATTGAAAATCAGTTCGATGCCTTTATTTTCGGCTTTCACTGACAACACGCTGGCGAGGTTATCCAAGACTTTATCTAGGTTGAAATCGGTGTTTTCAATTTGAAGTTTGCCCGCTTCAACTTTGGAGAAGTCGAGAATGTCGTTAATGATGCCCAGCAGTTGCTTACTGGAGTAATCGATTTTCTCAACATAGTCGCGCTGCTTTTCACCAAGATCCGAAGACAGAACAAGGTGGGTCATCCCCATTATGGCGTTCATTGGCGTACGGATTTCATGGCTCATGTTGGCAAGGAAATCACCTTTGATCTTACTGAGCTTATCGGCAGATTCTTTAGACTCAATCAGATCACGCTCCAGACGTTTGGTTTCCGTGACATCCATAAAGGTTCCGACAATACCCATGATGCCATTGTTCTGATCGTAGAACGGTGCTTCGTAAACAATGAGGTTTCTGTCTTCACCTTTCCCATTGGTCAAAACCATTTCAAACTGCAGACGTTTTGTTCCTTGAAGCAATTCCAGCTCGTAGCGTTTGAGGATATGGACAATGTCTTCGTTAAACAGATCTTCTATGTGGTTGCCCAGAACATCTTCCACTTTGAGTTCCATAAACTCACAGAATTGCTCGTTCACCCCAAGGTATTCGCCTAAGCGATTCCGGTAATACGTCGGGTTCGGAATGGAATCAATAATGTGCTGGTTAAGCTCTAGCTGGCGTGTCACTTCCTGTTCGGTTTCTTTTTGTTGCTCGATGTTCAGACCAAGC
The DNA here is from genome assembly GCF_027924785.1 of Vibrio nigripulchritudo. Classification (NCBI taxonomy): domain Bacteria; kingdom Pseudomonadati; phylum Pseudomonadota; class Gammaproteobacteria; order Vibrionales; family Vibrionaceae; genus Vibrio; species Vibrio nigripulchritudo. The sequence continues at coordinate 511,335 of NZ_AP027050.1, forward strand.
TGGAACGCGATGCTAAAGTTTTCAACCAGCTCGTTCAAAATACGAAGGTTATTACCTGTCAGCTTGTTTACGGTACCAATCTGGAGCACGCCAAGTGGTTTATTGTTTGCCTGAATTGGAAATGCATGAAGCTCCAATAATTCAACTGTCATGTCACCCATGGCAAGTTTTAGCGGCGTCTCTTTTTTGGCTTCCACCACCAGATGAGCCCCGCTTTCTAAGCAGTAATAAGGGAAGGTGTGGCTATCGGGCGTTGGGTCGAACAAAGTACCAAAGTTGTCGATAGCGACTAAGTCACCGCTTTTGTTCTGGTAAAAGGTGATTAGCGGGAAAGAAAAATGAGTGCTTAAGAATTGCTTGGTTGCCGAGATGACTTCTTCTAACTGCTCTTTACCACGAATCACGTCATTGTAATTCTGGACGGTTTGCCCAATTCGTAATTCGTTTCTCAGGTTGAATAGCAGGGAATTAATCGCACTGGAAAAGTCACCCAAGTCACCTTTCACTTTTTCGCTTAGGGTAAAGTCGTAATCCTGATCATTCACCTTAGAAATCACCTGATTCTGCATTCTTCCCAGAGGTGCGATATAGACACTCCATAAAAGAAGGAAGGAAATCATCAGGAAGAACCCTAACATCAACACGCCTAGCAGCATCAGATTGGAGCTGGTTCCCACCATGTCTGCCGCGTTCTTATGTTCCACTGCCAAGCGGTCAATACTGGAAAGATAGGCGGTTTCAATAGCAGACATGATCTTGGACTTCTCATCAAAGTAGGTTTGTCCGTAAAGGAGGTCCAGCGCATTGCGCCTGCCTTGTGCAGTGGCGAGTTCAATTTGTTTAAAGGCTTCTTCTTCCAGTTTTACCAGTTGATCTGACGTTGCGAGCGCCAAAGCGAGGTTGTTCACTTCGGTTTCGGACATACCCGCTTTGTTGATTCGTTGAAGGAAGGTGTCGCCTACAAAACCGGGTTCGAGCGAAAACTGAAGGTTATTTTCGGTAGCGATGACATCCCAGTAATCGTATTCATGCCCCGGTGGGAGAGGAGCCTTGCCATTTCGCACGTCAAGCACTCGCTGGAAGAGCTGCTTCCATTTTGTGTCACCTGTGACGGCATAGGCGCGAGCAAATTTGGTCAAATTATCAGAACTTTGCTTAAGTTCATTCCCCATTTTAATGAGTTCTGACTGTTGTAAGAGTATTTTTTCTTCTTCACTAAAAACATCTATCGTCCTGTTAGCCACAAAAATGATGCTAATGTTCACAACAAACATTAGTAAAAACAGTAGGCTAAACAGTGTTTTCATTTTCATTGGCGACACCAGGAGACATCTTGTACACATCTTTACTTAGCATAGTTAACAATGTGCACTTTACCCAAGAAGACAACTGTTTGATTTCAGAAATTTTAATTTGGCTCAATAACTCTCAATTTCCTCGTCTATACTTGAGTAAAAAACCAAGGTTTTGCGGGATATATGTACGAACTTTTGATTGTTGATGATGTAGCAGAAAATTTGCGGATGTTGCAGTTGATAATGCAGCAGCCGGAATATCGAATTCGAGCTGCAACCAGCGGACAAATTGCGCTAAAACTGGTTGAGAAGCAGAAACCGGATTTGATCATATCTGACATTAAAATGCCGAGAATGTCTGGGATTGAGCTGTGTAAAATCCTGAAAGAGAACACAGACACCAGCGATATTCCGGTGATCTTTGTCAGTGCGTTTACCGATGTAGAAAGCATAGTTGAAGCGCTCGATGCTGGTGGCGTGGATTACATTTCGAAGCCGTATCGCCCGCAAGAAGTTCTGGCGAGGGTAAAGACTCAACTTTCCCTGCGTGAAGCTCAAAAGAAACTCCTTAAAAAAGAGCTCACATCCGCTCTTAACAATTTGGTTGTCGGTGTCGCAAACGAGATTAACACCCCTCTGGGAACCAGTATCCTCACATCCACACACATGAAAGAAACTATTTTGAGCTTTGAACAACAGTTCAGAGAGCAAAAGATTACCAGCGCGAAACTTAAAGATTTCATTATATTCTGCCATGACAGTGTTGACCTAAATTTAAATAACCTGAACCGCGTTGCGGACATGATGGAGATGTTTAAGTCGATTTCAGCGACAGATAACGAGCTGGATATTGAAGAAATAAGCCTGATAAAAGTGATAGAAAAAGTGATTGCCCACTATCATGGCAAGCTCGCAGAATCCGGTATTATGGTGAAGCTGGATGGCGATCAGGAAACCCTGAAAACCGACCCCAAACTGCTGGGCATTGTATTCAATAACCTGATAGAGAATTCACTGGTTCACGCCTATAGCGGAACCGATGAGAAGCGCAATATTCATCTTGCCTGGCAAAAAACAGGGCAACATCTCACTATAACTTACTGGGATAATGGGGTCGGTGTGGAGCAGGAAGCGCTTTCTGAAGTCATTCGACCTTTCTATACCACAAAACGCGGGCGTGCTGGTCATGTGGGCTTGAGTGCGACCGTCGCAGCCAATATTATTAATTCATCTTTAGCCGGAAGCGCCAAACTTTTATCCGATGAGCGCGGTCTGGTGTGGCAAATTCAACTTCCATTCGAATTGTAGTTTACGGCTGGAGTGCCTATGACTTATTCCGCTGCCATTCGCTGTTCTTTTATGAAAGCGACGAAAAAAGACCTATCCGCTGTTAATGCATTGATCCAAGACTCCAAAGCTTCCTGGGGCTATGCACCGGAGCTGCTTGCTTTGTGGAGGGAGGGTCTGACCATCCGAGAATCTCACCTAAGTGAACGAGAGCTGTATAAAGGGTTGACGCCAGACGGGCTGATTTGCTGCGTCTATTCGTTCAGTAAAACCACAGACGGTGTATTCGAGCTGGAAGAATGTTTTGTTGAGCCTCGGTTTCATGGGCTTGGGCTAGGAAACCAAATCATGACAGATCTGTTTGCTCGGCTTAATGAGCTGGGAGCCAAGAAGGTAATCATCGTTGCCGACCCTAACGCCGTAGGCTTCTATCGAAAATACGGGGCAAATCAGGTGGGAACTTATCCATCGATTCCTGAAGGGCGGCAGTTGCCCGTGTTAGAAATTGAAATGCATGAAAAAGGCTGAAATATCTCAGCCTTTGCTTTTCTAAATTACCGCGAGTTCAGGTTAGTTATCACTTAAAGCGAGTTTGGCACCCAGACCAGCAAAGCTGGCGGCGAAGGTTTTCTGCAAATAGCTGATTGCGCGCTTGGACTGAGTAAGGTACTGACTCACAGTATTGGCCAACAATCCGTACCCAATAAAGACAATAAACGTCATCAACATAAATACACTTCCAAGAATAAGCATGCTTCCTAGGGTGGAGCTGCTGTCAGCCGGGACAAACTGAGGCAAAAATGCCAAAAAGAAGAGAGAGAGTTTTGGATTCAGGATGTTGATTAAGCATCCCTGAATGGCAATTTTTTTGAAGCTGACTTCGTTTGATTTGGCGAAGGTCATTTCACCGTCTGAGCTAGAGCGCCACATTCCCCAGGCAAGATACAACAAGTAAGCAACACCTATGTATTTCACTACCTGAAAGGCAAGGGCACTGGTGTGTAAAATGGCGCTTAGCCCGAGCACACAAGCCAATAGTGCAGGTATGATCCCTAGCGTACAACCAAAGGAAGCGGCAATACTGGCTTTTCTACCCTGAAACAAACCTGCAGAAATTGTGTAAATCACGCCCGTGCCCGGGATCAACACAACAATGAGCGAAGTGAGTAAAAATTCCATACTTATCATCTGATTTTCCTTAGATTATTTTTTACTAACTTCCTTATATCGGGTTAGTAGTTTCTTTATATCCCGACTAACTTTTTTTTAATTTTTGTTGGTATTTTTTTAACAACTTGGTTACCATTTATACGTTACTGAAGCGGTAACAAGCAATGACAATTTGGATAGCAAGGAGGGAATATTGGACTATCAAACCATAATTTTTGATTTGGACGGAACTATCATAGAGCCCCGGCAAGGCTTCATACGGTCCATAAATTATTCGCTGCAAGCACACAACTTCCCCAGTTACCCCGAGCAGCAATTAATAAACTACATCGGCCCCCCGCTAGACCTGACCTTCTATGACATCACCAAACAAAACGACCCAAAACTCATACAATCCTTAGTAGACAAATATCGCGAACGTTATTCCGAAATCGGATACAAAGAAAACTCTCTCTACAGTGGTATAACCCACGCTCTTAAAACTCTTCATCAATCACAACAATTCTCCATCGGCTTACGCACATCCAAACGCGCTGATTACGCCAGTCAAATTTTGGAACTGCATGGTATTCGAGACCTTTTTGACTTTGTAGATGGTGCGGATATCGGCACCGAGAAGTGGCAACAATTAGAAGCACTAAAAGCCAAAGGCATCATTTCTGAAAAGTCACTTATGGTGGGTGACCGAGCGGTAGACTTAACCGCCGCTCATAAAAATGGTTTGAAGAGTGCAGGGGTATTGTGGGGCTATGGTTCCAAGCAAGAACTTACCGCAGAAAACCCAGCTCACTTGTGGAGTAAGCCTGAAGACATTTTGAAACTGCTGGAGCATAAATGCTCTGGTTGCCACTAATGTCCACACATCTTGGTAAAAATCGTTACAATGTCGCGTCATGTCTAGTGAGAACCAGTAATGAGTGAAGAAATTGAAGTAGAAGCGCTAGGGGTAGAGGTCGCGTCTCAGCCAATAGAGCTCTATAAAGTGTTAAAGATTGCGAATGCAGTCAGCGGTGGTGGTGAAGCAAAGTACGCTATTTCAGAAGGCTATGTTGCTGTGAATGGTGAGCTGGAAACCCGCAAACGTCGAAAACTGTATGACGGTGACTTGATTGAGTTCAATCAGGAATACTACGTTGTGATTTGCGATGCGCCTGTTACTGAAGCTGAACCCAAACCAGCAAAACAGGACAACCGAAAAGCCGAAGCCCCAAAAAACAAAAAGCCAGCTTCTGGTAATAAAAAACGGGCAAGCCATAAATCGGCAAATAAAGGGAAAGCAGAGAAGAGCACTAACGTTTCCCGCGATGGGCAAACAGGTCGTGGCTCTATAGAGTTTTGATCTGAACACCGCTAAACGAGCCAACTGGCTCGTTTATTCTTTACTCAAATATTTTGCCATCTCTTCCTTCGGCACCATACCGCCACCAGTCGCCCAGACCAAATGCGTTGCGTTTTTTAGCTTACTCGTATCAATACTAATCTGCTTTTGATACTCGCGGTTTGAGATGACATGTGAAGGTCCAGCCATCCCTGCCAAAGCGGATGGTTCGAGTTGAATGTATTCCGATTGGTTGAGCAACTTTAGCAGGCGATACATATGTTCATCCGAAAGGGTGTAAAAACCATCCAGAAGGCGTTCCATGGCTTTTCCTACAAAGCCGGAAGCTCTGCCTACTGCTAATCCGTCTGCAGCGGTGATGTTATCAATCCCCAAATCTTGTACGGCAACCTTATCATGCAACCCGGTATGCACACCAAGCAGCATGCAGGGTGAATGAGTAGGCTCTGCAAAAATGCAATGAACGTGATCGCCAAACGCCATTTTTAAGCCGAACGCAACACCACCTGGCCCTCCGCCTACGCCGCAAGGTAAATAAACGAATAGTGGGTGGTTTTCATCGGGTGCGATACCTTGCTCTTCGAATTGTATTTTAAGTCGTTCGCCTGCCACGGAATAGCCCAAAAACAGAGTCTGAGAATTCTCATCATCAATAAAGAAACAGTTGGGATCTTGCTCTGCTTCTTTGCGCCCTTGTTCCACAGCGACTCCGTAGTCCTGCGCGTATTCAACAACGTTTACTCCATGACTTCTGAGCTTGTCTTTTTTCCACTGACGGGCGTCCGCCGACATGTGCACTGATACCGAGAACCCCAGTTTAGCGCTCATGATTCCAATGGATAGCCCAAGATTCCCCGTAGAACCGACCGCAATGCTGTGTTGGCTGAAGAATGAGCGGAACTTGTCGGTATTAAGTACTCGATAGTCGTCTTGATAAGTGAGAAGACCCGCCTCTATTGCGAGCTTTTCGGCATGAGTGAGTACTTCATAAATCCCACCTCGTGCTTTAATGGAACCTGAAATGGGAAGATGACTGTCTTTCTTCAGCAGAACAGTGCCGGGAAACTCTATCCCATACAGATTGCTCAATTCCTTTTGCATACAAGGGATAGCGACCAGTTCGGATTCAATAATTCCCCCTGTCTGTGCGGTTTCAGGGAACACTTCAGCCAGATATGGGGCAAATCTTTCTAAACGGTCGCTGGCGGCTTTAACGTCCTTATCGCTAAGCCCAACGTATGGCAGAGCTACCTCCAGGCTTGTGGCTTTTGGATTTGCCCAAAACACCTCTTCCAGATCCACCAACTTTTTCAGCAATGGGTAACGTTGAATTAACTGATGGGGATTTATCATGGTTTTTCCCTGAACTCTCTGTTGAATCATGTCGTCGAGGTTATTAAAACGCCTTCGATTCTTAATGACAAATGATGATTCATCACGTTTGTGTGAATTCAGTTCAACTAACAGATCTCGGTATCGCGTACATTCAAACAAGCACACGCGCCAGATGAGGACGGTTTATGAAAAATGCAAAAGATTTCTGGAATAAAAGTGCCCCTAAATACGCTAAGCGCAAAGTAAGAGACGAAGCGGTTTATCAGAAGAAACTGGCGATTACGCAAGACCACTTCGACAAAGACTGGAATGTTTTAGAGTTCGGTTGTGGTACGGGGACAACCGCGATTACTCACGCACCTTTCGTCAATCATATTTTAGCGATAGATATTGCCGAGACGATGCTGGAAATTGCCAGAGACAAAGCGCAACAAGCCGACGTAGAAAATATAGAGTTCAAAGAAGGAACACTTGCTAGCACTGGTCTTCAGCCAGCAAGCTTCGATGCGGTATTGGGTTTAAATGTGATGCACTTAATGGAGAATCTGGAAGACGAGGTAAAGCGAGTTTATGAGCTGCTCAAACCCAATGGCATTTTTGTTTCCAGTACGGCGTTAATTGGACAGTTAAATATGCTTTGGCAACTCGTCATTCCTGCCATGCAACGTTTAAATTTTGCACCATACGTCAACCGTTTCACCAAAGATGAACTGTGCACAATCCTGCTTAATGCCGGGTTCTCAATTGAATATGAATGGCAACCCGAGAAGGATTCTGTGTTTATCGTGGCAAGAAAGCCGGATTCAGAGTCATAGAGTCATTCTTTTGTTTGAAAGTAGAATACTCAGAGGCGCGTTTATCGCGCCTTCTCTTTTATCACTCGTTTTCATCGTTACACAGAGTGATTAAACCTACCAATCGTTGCCTTAAGTAACAAATTCAGACCCTTACAAAAGCACCAAACAAATCATATAGCTCTGATCTAATGCATGTTCGGCTAGGTCGAGCATGTCGATTTTGCATTTCTATTCCAGTTGAAAGCTGATTTTCAGGCGCCTTTTGGAGCAAAAAACCTCAATTAATCCTCGCTATTTCTATTAATAAATTTATAAATATCAACTTAAGTATTGGTGTTTTATAAATGTGATATTTTGCGCAATAAGAGTGAAACATTCCGAGTAGGCTGATTTTAGCGTTATTGAAATAGCGTTCTAAAAACGAGCATGTATTGCAATTCAATTAATACTAGGAGGTCATCATGCTTGATCGTAAATGGAAATGGATAGCTGCTGCTGCGATATTGGGTCTGGCTAACACCGCTTATGCCGGGTGTTTCAACCCAAAACTGGTCACTCAGGCTTTGAAAGAAACGGTAGGCACAACGCATAAACCGATAGTTGTTGCTCATCGAGGGTTATGGGCTGGAGACAAAACGAATAACCTGCCGGAAAACAGTTTGTCTGCCTTAAAAGCCGCTGACCGTAAGTGCATCGAAGCGGTGGAGTTAGACGTAAGGAAAACACAAGACAATGTTCCATTTTTGATGCACGACTTTACTCTGGGGAGAACAACAAATGCTTATGAAGTATTAGGAGGTCCAAAGTTTATCCCAGAGAAAAATACAGGCACCAATCCTAAATCTGGGGATCTACCGTGGGCAACCATCAAGAATCTGAAACTGCTAAGCCCTGATAGGAACAGTGTTACCGCAGAGAAGGTGGTGTCGATAAAAGAAGTCTACGATTACTATTACGAGCAGCGAATGAGCACGGTATTAGTCTTTGATATCAAGTCTAAAGAGAGTGCCATCGCTATTGCCAAATTGATCGATGAAGATACAAGAGATTACGGAGCGGGCATTAAAGCATCGGATATCACGATATTTAAGATCAAAGCGACGATGTACCCTTTCCCTAATGAGTTTGTTCAAGACCTTAATCAACATAACATCGCTGTCCAACCTATGGTGATGCCTATCTACACTACCAATATGCTTCAGGAGTTTCAGGACAAAGGCTGGAATATTTCTGACTCATTGCAGGCTTGGATAACCAGAGACAAAATGGCTGAAATTAACCTAAAACAGCCAAAAGGCTTGTTGAGTAACTTGGTACAAACTGCTCATGATGCAAAAGTCGCTCTTGGTAATTTCAATGCGATACCGGACTACAACGGTCCTGGTCCTATCCCGAAAGACATTCCCAGAAACAAAGCGTTTTACGATAGTAACGGCACATGTTGTTATCAATTGTCTGAAAGGTACGCTACTTTTGAAGGCGTAAGTGACACCGACGACAGACGAGGCGACAGAACGTTTCTTTTTGGTCAGAAAAGTCAACATTTCTCAGTAATTACAACTGATGCACCTACGAAAACAATCAATGAGTTGGAGAATTTGGGGTTAAGAAATACCCAAAATTATGGTGGTCCCCAAGCTAATGTGGCAATCCTTGCATGGGATGGAGAACCTGGCGGTCAAATTTGGGGGGGTGGACCAGTCTGTATTTTCGACCACCCTACCAGTGTTACCGAGCCGCACCCTACCTTAAATGCGGGTTATTCGTGGATGTATGCCTGTGCTTTAGCTCAACCCTATAGAGCAGGCTATTCCGCAGAACTTGTTATAAATGCAATTGATCCTACGGCAGATTCGCAATTTGGTTCTGATGGTATAGGCACAAGAATACAGATTAAGGATAAAACGGGTAAATGCTTAAACTACAACATATCTTCAACAGAGACATTTTTTGACGCGAACTGTAGCGGTGCCTTTGCTACGTTTTTCCGGACAAAAGACAAACATATTCGTACCAGTGCTAACGAGGGTTACTGTTTAGGTTCGCGAAGAGGAGGATTGTACTGGGCGAATGAGTATGGCGTAACTTATATCGCTGGATGTGAAATTAAAGATGTTTGGCAAAAGTGGCTCTTTACCAAAGACCCATGGACGTACACTCCTCTGCCAAATTAGAAATCATCATAAAAAATGAGTTTCTGACTCAACATGCTCGGTCGTCAGACCGAGCATGATTACGCCACTATTTACGTCCCAAATATGAAACGAAAGGTATTTGAAACCTATTGAGCTTGGATTGCTTTGTCGGTGGAAGGTAAGGTTAAACGGATGACACGCAAGTTGTTGAGCGTTTTCCTAAAAAACTTTCATCGATGGAGACGACATGGAAAAGACCCATCACAGTCGGCAACTGCTGGAAATTCTTCGAACAATTCTGACCAAATATTTGGTCATCATATCCGCGACCTATCAAATGTTTCGTCACCCTCATGACTTTTCTGACTATATTGATGGTTCTTCAGAAAGCGTAAAACGGTCCATCATCTATTTCGCAGAGGCGATTGTATTGCTTTTTGTCGTGCCTTCACTGGTGCTAAAAGACCAGTCTTCTCTGAGTTTTATAGAGCAGGATTTAATGATTCTGTTTTCCATTCTTATCATTGCCGCTATCTGTTTCGTTTTTTACCACGCCTTGTGTTTCTTTGAAAAAAGACCATTGAATTTCTGGGCAACCATGAGCGCTGCCTTTTACTCGTATGGTTTGGTGATGCTGTGTATTTTGCCTTCGATTGTGGTTGAGGATCTTTCTAAGCTAAAACCTAGTGTTAGAGAGGCTCTTAGTGGTTATGAACTGATCATGTCTGTTATCGGTGTATATGGTATGTACATCTACGTTTTTGCTTTTCATCGTTGGATATCTGACATTAATGACGTCTCAGCGATAAAATCATTCTTTGTGTTTTGGCTGGTGGCTATCTCAAGTACGGTATTTTTTGCATTGCTCCCGTTGAAGTAGGATGTAAGAAGCTCCAGAGGCATTAATTCCAGTGTGCTGATAAACCAATTAACGAATTTTGTGTTAGCTTCATAATGGAATAACAGGCATTTCATGGAGCGATATGTGTACACAAAACAAGACCGATTTTCTAAGCAACAGACTCTGAGCAGTACGCAGCTATCTAAGCTGCATACGTTTGAAGCTGCCGCCAGACATGGTTCTTTCTCTCTAGCGGCAAAAGAGCTGTCTGTTACCCCGAGCGCCGTTTCCCATAAAATGACCAAGCTGGAAGATGAGCTGGGTATAGCGCTTTTTCATCGTGTTAGCCGAAAAATCTCCCTGACAGAAGAGGGAGAGCGAATGTATCAATCCGTTCGAAACACCCTGTTTGCACTCAATCAAGAGCTGCTGGATATCAAGGCGGGTGACATATCTGGCACGCTCACAGTGTATTCCAGACCGTCTTTTGCGCAATGCTGGTTAGTGCCGAGACTGAAGGACTTCAACCAGCGTTACCCTGCGATTGAGATAAAGATCCTGACGGGAAATGAAACCATTCATCTCAAAGGATATGGCATTGATGTTGCCATTTACTTCGACGACAAGAAGCCGGGTAATCTCCAGTGCACTGATATTCTCTCAGAATCCGTATTCCCGGTTTGCTCACCAGAATATGCGGATCAGAACGACCTGTTTAATAGTCCCAAAAACCTTGAGCGCGTGACCTTGCTCCATGATGATCAGGCGTGGGATATCGATTCTGGTCGAAGTGAATGGGAAGAATGGGCAAGTGCTAATCAAGTTCATTTAAGCTCTTCTTCGCAGCCGAGTATGTCGTTTGATCGCTCTGACCTTGCGCTATTTGCGGCAATGCATCACTCGGGTGTGGCTATGGGAAGAAAGCATCTGGTTCAGTCGATGCTTGATTCTGGCGCCCTAGTCGCCCCGTTTGAAGGGACAGAAATCGCGTGCAAGCAGAAGTATTACGCGGTAAATGAACCGGACAACACGCTTAAAAAAGTCACGTTGTTTCTAGAGTGGTTAAAAGAGCAGGCGTTACACCGATAAAGAAATTCTTTATCGCCAGCTAAGAATTTATGATTCGTCAGCCGGATTTGAAGTTCCTATAGTGAACTCATTACCGAATACAAAGGCAAAACGAGTATGGAAAGCAAATCAAAAACGGCATCTCAGCCCCATCTGGAATTTAATGTCGATTTCGAGAAGACGGTCAGTGTCCCGACACAGTCGCAGCAGTTTGCCCCAACCCCCATGGTCGGTGTAGAAAGAATTATGTTTGAAAGACTGGGTGGCGAAGTGGTGAAGCGGGCGACATCCGTGGTTCGTTATCAGCCAGAAAGCTACTTTGAGTCGCATGTTCACGCAGGTGGGGAAGAATTCATTACGCTAAGCGGCGTCTTTTCTGACGAGAACGGCGATTATCCAAAAGGCGTTTACGTTCGTAACCCAGTAACATCGACACACAGACCCCACTCCAAAGATGGTTGCGAAATATTTGTGAAACTGGGGCAAATGCCCGAATCCGAGAACCAAACCTCTTTCGTGCTAGACACCACTCAGGCTAAGTGGCGAAAAGAAGACAACGGAATCGCGTCGCTTCAGTTGTGGCTATCAGAATACGAAGACACGCAATTGATCCGATTACCTGCTGGTTCCGTTTTGCCCGAGCAGCAGTTTGATGCCGCGACTGAATTTTTTGTATTGGATGGCCGTATTCAGCTTAACGACGAACATTTGGATACACGTTCGTGGGCAAGAGTAAAACCGAAACAGCCCATTCATATACGCTCTAAAAACGGTGCAACCCTGTACCGCAAAATCGGGATAGGCTTCGTTAGAAGTTAGTTCTCCCACCCCATAAAAACTTAAATCAATCATTATCACAACGATCTGTGAGGGATCATTATGTCTAGAGAAAATGAAATCACCGTTTATGAAACCACTGGTTTTCCAAACCCAGCTCGAGTCCGTGCTGCACTAGCAGAGAAAAATGCCTTATCAGCCGTCACCTTTGTTGAAGTGGATGTGATGAATAAAGAGCACCGAACTGAAAGTTTTTACGCCAAGAATCCCTTAGGGACGGTTCCTGTTATGAAAACCGCAGAAGGGGAATATCTTGCTGAATCGACGGCGATTACTGAATACATTGATCACCACTTTGACGGACCATCGCTTACGGGCAGCAGCGCGATCGAGCGAGGTCGAATTCACATGATGCAGCGCCGCGCAGAGTCTATGGTCATGGATGCGGTGGGAGCATGGTTTCACCATGGAACAGAAGGGTTAGGGCCGGATCTTGAAGTCAATCCTTGCCCTGAATGGGGACAGAAACAGCACGCAGTGGCGACAGAAGGCATGCGCTACTTTAACGAAGTGCTGTCTAAGTCTACCTATGTTGCAGGAGAGACATTTTCAATGGCAGACATTACCTTGTTTTACGGACTCGCTTTTGCGGACTTTGCCAGCGTAGCCATTCCTACTGAGTATCACCACCTTATAGAGTGGCGAGAAAGAATGGCTAAGCGCCCAAGCCTCGCATCGTAATTACACTTATATCTGAGTTATTAGCCAAGTGCGGAAGTCTTTTGCCTTGGCTTTGTTGCATTGTTTAATTGGTGAAACCACGTAATAACTGTAGGAAGAACAGTAGTTGACGTCACCAAATGGACGAATCAGTTTGCCCTCTTCCAAATCTTTCATAACCAGTGCCTCTCTACCTAAAGCAAGCCCTTGCCCCCGAATAGCGGCTTCTATGACTTCAGAAAAGCTATTGACCTTCAGCCCACTGGTGGAGGTGGTCGACGGGATGTTGCTTCTGGTGAACCACTCTTGCCAGCTTGGGTATTCCTGGCTGTTGGGTACGGATAAGTCGTGAAGAAGAGGCAAGGCAGACCAATCGATAGAAGTTGAGGAAGATAAATTATGTTGCGCAGCAAACTCAGGGGAGCAGACCGGGAAAATCGCCTCATCCATAAGTTTGTCGCTTTGCACGTTTTCCCATTCACCACGACCGTATCGAATTCCCACATCAATGCCTTCACTGGTGTAGTCAACCGGCTTGATGTGGGTTTCTACTCTTAAATCGTATTCTGGAAATTGAGCTTGGAAGTCAGCAATTCTCGGCATGAGCCACTTTGAGCCAATCGATGGGCTCACAGCCACACGCAGCGTGTTATCGAATATGTCGCTGTTAAGCTTGCCCAAGCCACTTAAGATACTGCTGAATCCCTGTTGGATATCTGGGTACGCCAGTTTGGCTTCTTCGGTCAGTTTTAGACGGGATTGACCAGAATTGGAACGGATGAATAGCTGGACACCCAGCCATTCTTCCAGTTGTTTAACCTGCTGACCCACAGCGGCAGGGGTAACGTTCAGTTCATTCGCGGCTTGGGAAAAACTCAGGTGCCTTGCCGTGGCTTCAAACGCACGAATCCCATTAAGGTGCGCCAATCGGTTCATAATTCACATTGAGAAAATCAGACAATAATCAATCTTATACCCGACTCACGATGAAATGCTAGTTGTGTGAATCGAGATTGTCCGCTGGCACTTGCTCACGCTGATTCAACCCGTAATCTCTTATCACATCGGCAACCCTTAAGCGGTATTGAGAAAACAGTTCGGTTCTTCCTTTCTCCTGAGCCACGCGATGTGAAACCTGTGTTCGCCACCTTTTAACGGCTTGTTCATCCCGCCAGAACGACAGAGATAAAAACTTATTGGGTGAGACCAGACTTTGAAAGCGTTCCACGGAAATAAAACCGTCTATGGTAACCAGTTCTTCTTTTAACTGACCAGCGATATCAAAATACTCATCGGTTCCGCTTGCTCTGGGTTCTACCTCAAAAATGACGGCAATCACGCAGCACCTCCCAGAGAATTGGGAGCCTGTTTATAGGTGGAAGACACCACTTTTAGAAACGTCCGTTTTTCCTCGATGATGAACTGCTGATCCTTCGCGAAATTGAAGTTGGATTTTCCTAGCTCGGATTCTTTCAGCCTTTTTCTGTAGGCTTCATATTCTGACAATGAAGGGAAACTGATGAGCCCGTAAGCACAATAGTTGGTGCCTTCGTGTGGGACAAAATAGCCGAGCAAGTCGCCACCGCATTCGGGTATGATTTTGCTCCAGTTTTCCGCGTATTGTTCAAACAGGCTGACTTTAAATGGGTCGATTCGGTATTCAATAAAACATGTGATGGTCATGGTTTTGGTCTCCTTACTGCTTTCCCAACAGTCTAAGTGCCCAGATATTCCATGCTTCGATGCTCATCGAACTAAAGGTGCCCATTTTGGTGTAACCTCTAATCTCAACCACCTTTTAGCTTCAACTTAACCAGAGGTAGGATTTCCAAATGGAACCGGACATTGCTTATATCGCCAGTTTGATTGGTGACAACGCACGCTCAAAAATGCTGATGGCGTTGATGGGAGGAAAAGCCCTTACCGCTACAGAACTGGCTTTGGAGGCGGATGTTACCTCACAAACGGCCAGCAGCCATTTGATGAAATTGGTGGAAGGCAGGTTGCTGGTGGTGCGAAAACAGGGCAGGCACAAGTACTTCCAGCTTAAAGACCAAAGAATTGCAGAGTTGCTGGAACAGCTTCTCAATATTACGGCGGCATTGGGGCAAGCCATTTCAACGGGTCCCAATGATGAGCGATTGCGACGTTCGCGCGTTTGTTATGATCATCTTGCGGGAGAGCTGGGTGTTCAGCTGTTTGATAACCTGGTTGAACAAGGATGGGTCATCGAAAACGCCGACGAAGCGACCCTCACCGATAATGGTCATGCTTATTTCCAGAAATTAGGTTTCGACCACACTAAATTCAAAAGCCGTCGACCAACCTGCAAAGCCTGCCTGGACTGGAGTGAAAGGCGCAGCCATATGGCGGGTAAACTCGGGCAATGGATATTAGACGATGCGCTATCGAAGGAATGGGCCATTCGAGATCTGGATTCTCGAGCAATACAGTTTACCCCTCGCGGGCTAAGCCAATTCTGTAAGAAATATAAGATGTCCATATAGGGTGTAACCCCTTGCTATTTATGGGCTCAGCCGATAGCCTCTTTTACACTGTAAATTTTCTACTTGTTTGATTTAATGCCTGTTCCTGACTCCGTTTTTTCTTCAAAATTAATCTTGATTCGCCATGGTGAAACAGAATGGAACCGGGCAAAGATCATGCAGGGCTGGCTCGACAGTAAGCTAACGGCTAAAGGTCGCAATCAGATTCGAAGCGCAGCGGTTAAGCTTCAAGCACTTCAATGCCAGTCACCGATAGCGATTTATACCAGCGACCTGGGCAGAGCCATGGCATCGGCTCGCATTATTGCGAATCAAATCAACGGATATCTTGTGGTCGATAAAAGACTGCGAGAACGAAACTACGGTGAGTTTCAGGGCAAACTGATAGGTGATCTACCCCCATCTTCATTTCACCAAACTATGGAATCGGACAGCCAGTATCTGGATAGAATTCAATCTGTTATGTCAGACATTGCCAAAAGAAAAAGCTCTTATCCTACAGTGGTGGTTGGTCATGGTGAATGGATAGGTACTTACCTAAAGCACTATACCCACCAAGCTGCATTTGAAATCCCAAAAAATGGAGAGAGCTTTTTTGTCCAAGAGCGCTCTTTTATCAAAGAAAGTTCTTTTATCCGAAAGAAAGATGATTCTGAAAGCGGAGGCGTGCAATGATGGAGTGGCTAATCAGCCTATTGTTGAGCGTTCCATTTTCCATTTGTCTGGCGTTGCTATTGGATGCATGGCTAGGCGAGCCGAAAAAATTTCACCCTTTGATAGGTTTCGGAAATGCAGCGAACTGGGTGGAATACAAACTGAACCAAGACGGGGCTTCACGAGCTTCTGGGTTACTTGCATGGCACATTATGGTACTGCCTTTGGTGCTGATTATTGGGGCATTGTCTGTATGGCTGACCAATGTTTCAGGTTACGCCTTATTTGCTTTGAATGTTGTGACTCTTTACGTATGTGTCGGGCAAAAAAGCCTGATTCAGCATGCAGATTGGATCTTCCAGCCTTTAAAACACGGTGATATGGAAGGGGCAAGAGAAAAAGTAGGCTGGATTGTCAGCCGAGAAACCAGCGAGATGACGGAATATCAAATCACCTCAGCAACCGTCGAATCTGTTCTTGAGAATGGTAATGATGCGGTGTTTGGCGCACTGTTCTGGTTTGCAATATTAGGCGCACCCGGTGCCGTTTTGTTCCGTGCCGCCAACACCCTTGATGCCATGTGGGGCTACAAAAATCCGCGTTATAAAGAATTTGGTTTTGTGGCTGCAAGGCTGGATGATGCGATGGGATACATTCCTGCCCGTTTAACCGCCCTGAGCTATGCCCTTTTGGGAAACACGTCAATCGCACTTCGCTGCTGGAAACAGCAAGCTTCGGCTTGTTCTAGCCCTAATGGTGGTCCTGTGATGACTGCTGGGGCTGGTGCACTCAACATTACGATTGGTGGTCCTGCGGTTTATCATGGCAAGCTTCAGGATAAGATCTTCATGGGCGAAGGGGACAGAGCCACAGCGGAAGATATCCCAAGAGCGTGTAAGCTTATCGTCCGAACCAGCATACTGTGGTGTGGTTTGACGTTGGCTGTAAGTGCAGTAGGAGTGCTATTTTGATTCATCACGGCGGAAAGCTGCTGGAAATGGCAGATAAGTATGGTATCCATTCCGAAGAGTGGCTTGACCTTTCAACTGGGATAAGCCCCTTTACCTATCCTGTAGGCGACATTCCCAATGCTGTCTGGAACAGGCTGCCAGAAGAGCAGGATGGGCTGCTGGAAGCTGCCCAAGCTTACTATGGCTCTACGTCTTGTCTGCCGATAGCCGGGAGTCAGGCAGGTATTCAGACCGTGCCTCAGATTCTTGCTGCCAATCACCCTAAATCAGAGCCGCTTACCGTGCTACTGCCCGCAGTGGGGTACAAAGAACATCAACATGCATGGCAACAGCTCGAAAAGGCAGGTCGAGTTAGCATCGAGTTTTACCGCAATGAACCAACAAGGCTTCAGATAAAAAGTGCAGATGTGTTGGTGGTCATCAATCCCAACAATCCAAGCACTGTTAAGTTCTGTTGTGAAACGCTAAAGCAATGGCTCACAGACATGCCAGATAACTCAACACTGATTGTTGACGAAGCGTTTATGGACATCACTCAGGAGCAATCCATACTGCGCTTTTACCCGCAAAGTGTGCCAGATAACCTTGTGGTGTTTCGTTCCCTTGGCAAGTTTTTTGGTTTAGCGGGGCTTAGGGTTGGGTTTCTGTTTGCGAGCGAATCAAATATCCGCTCTGTGCAAGAATTACTGGGACCCTGGGCTGTCTCTAACCCGGCTCGGTTTGCGGCAAAAAAGGCGCTTTTGGATTTGGAATGGCAAACTGAAAACCGAACTCGATTGCTTGAAATGGGAAAGCGCATGAAATCGCTACTCGACCAGTATTTTGACAGCGTTGACGGACACACCCTGTTTTACACCGCCATGAACGATCGCGCACCAGAACTGTTTGAAAGACTAGCCGAGCAAGGGGTGTTGGTTAGGTTATGCGATGAGAAAAATGCACTGCGCTTTGGTCTGCCACTGCAAGAAGCACAGTGGCAGAGATTAGAGAAGGTATTGGAATGCGTAATTGAATAGTGAAGTAGGCGCTAAGACTTGTTCGCCGGTTTGCGGCGCGGTCTTCGGTTACTCTTCTTTTGGTCATCGCCATCTTTTGGATTACGGCGATTCTTTGGCACGTAATTCAAGATAGAAATCGGCACTTCTTTCTTTGGCTGAAAACCTTCAACCTCTTTACGCGCAATCAATTCGCCAATCAGGCTTTCGATCATGCAAAGGTTTTTGAAGTTGTCTTTCGAGACAAAAGAAATGGCTTCGCCAGACTTGCCCGCACGACCCGTACGACCAATACGGTGAACGTATTCGTCTGGCGGGAATGGTAAATCGTAGTTCACAACGCGGCTTAGCTCGGCGATGTCGATACCACGCGCTGCAACCCCTGTTGCCACCAGGTATTTCAGTTTGCCAGATTTGAAATCTTCCAGTAACTGGGCGCGCGCTCCCTGGCTTCGTCCGCTATGGAAGGCTTCGGCTTTGATGCCGCGTTTTTCCAGCTGTGTTACCAGTTTGGCTGCACCGTGTTTGGTCTCAATGAAGATCAGCGTCTGATCCCAGTTATTTTCCGTAATCAGGTGGCTAAGCAGGGCGGATTTCTTGTCTTTATCAACGGTAACCAACCATTGGTCAATTTTGGGCTTTTCCGCGTTTTGCAGATGAAGCGAGATTTCAACCGGATCAGGTACTGCGGTTTTAGCTAATTCACGGACCTTGCGTGATAAAGTGGCAGAGAACAGCAGGTTTTGCACATCTTCAGGCAATCGCTCGACAATCTTATTGATGTCTTCGATAAAACCCATGTCGAGCATTTTATCGGCTTCATCCAGAACCAAGATCTCTGCTTCGTCGAATCGCACCGCGCGCTGGGTGTAAAGATCCAATAAACGACCCGGTGTCGCCACCAGAATGTCGATGCCTTCAATCAGCTTTTTCTTTTGCGGACCGTCATCCACACCACCGTAGATCGCCAGCGATTTTAAGTTAAGGTGCTTAGCATAGGCTTTGATGCTTTTGTCTACCTGAACCGCCAGCTCTCGGGTAGGCGCAAGAATCAGCGCACGAAAACGCTTTTTCTTTTGAGTTTCAGACTGGCTCAGTGTTTCCAAAATCGGCAGGACAAAACTGGCGGTTTTACCGCTGCCCGTTTGTGCCGCTGCAATGATATTTTTTCCCTTTAACGCCACCGGAATGGCTTGTTCCTGAATAGGGGTTGGCGTTTCGTATCCCAATTCAGAAATGGCTTGGGTGATAGGGCGGCTAAGACCGAGTTTGGAAAATGGCATGTGAAAATCCAATTGAGTTGAAGCACACGTCAACAAAATTAACGCGTCAGAATGGCGCGGAGTCTAACACGAACTCGCTAAGGTTAGCTATTCACGACTCTCTTTGGGAACAGGTCGAGTTGGTCTGTTTGCTTCATGCCTAGCTCAAAGGCTTGCCTCACACTCTTGTTGAGGCTGGAGAGGACATCACGTTTCTGAAATCCACGTCGGGTTGCCAGAACAATTTTCCGTTTGGGAAGGGGTTGAAGTACATCTCTGACGTAGCGGCGACGGCGTTGCCCCATGTAAAGGGAGGCAAGGCGGGGAATCAATGTGATGCCTTTGCCCAATTCTACAAATCGTCGCATGGTTTCGAGGGAACCGGATTCCATGATCAGGTTCGCGGTGTCCATATTCATCAAAGGGTTACAAGACCCAAGCTGAGAGCCGATTTGTTCAATAACATCAGACGCCAGATGAAGCCCATGCTTAATGGCAATATTCATGTCGACACTGGCTTCGCCAAATAGAGGGTTGTCTTCAGAAACATAGGCGACATAGGGTTCGTCGCCTACCTTAAACTGATAAAACGCGTTTTCCTTTTCTGGAAGACAACAGATGGCTGCATCAATATCCTCATTAAGCAATGCCTGGGTAATCGCACCAACGGGCATTTCACGGATGTGGATATTGAGCTTGGGGTGAGTATTGCCAAAATCCGGAAGAAATAACGGCAGCAAGTAAGGTGCAATACTCGGGCAGATTCCTAATATACATTCGCCTGAAAGGTCATTTTGTTCGGATTCTGCCAAAATCTGGAATCGGGAAACTTCTTTTAAGATACACCTTGCCTGCTCAATAAGCTTTACGCCTTTTCGCGTGGGGACGACGGGTGTTCTTGTCCGGTCAAAGATCATCACATCCAATTTGTGTTCCAGCTTCTGAATCTCTTTGCTCAGTGTGGGCTGGGCTACGTGGCACAGCTTTGCGGCTCTGGCGAAGTTACGTTCAGAGTCAACAGAGACGATGTATTTCAGTTGTGACACGTTCATAAATCAAATGCAATTGATAATCATTATCATTTGAGTCTATGCATTTTTTCTTCGAGGTCAACTGTTTTGTTTAATAAATGCACAGAAAAGAATTGGTTAGTTGTTTATAGCCTTTAGCTATGAGCTCTATAGCTAAAGGGATTTAGCGAGCTTTGATGTTCTGCTTCATGCTTGGTGACCGAAAGGAATCGAGTTTAAGGAGAATACCTATGGCTTTAGTGAATGAACTTGCCTCATACGTTGAAAATGCAAGCTTTGACCAGCTTTCCGACGATGCGAAACGCGAGTTAAAAATACGTCTCTTAGACAGTTTAGGCTGTGCTATCGGGGCACTGGAAGGTGCACCCATTCGAAGAATTAAAGAACAAATTGACGAGTTTGGCGGATCGCCTCTTGTTACGCTTATTGGTGGAGGGAAAACCTCTCCCGACCGAGCGGCACTCTACAATTCCGCCTTGGTTCGCTATCTGGACTACAACGACAGTTACTTGGCTAAAAAAGAAACCTGTCACCCTTCTGACAACATCGGAAGTGTGCTGGCAGCTACGGAGTACGCGAAAGGGCATGGTCGCGATTTCCTGACGGCGCTTGGTGTGGCTTATCAGGTTCAATGCCGTCTGTCGGATGTCGCGCCTGTCCGCCATAAAGGTTTCGATCATACCGTTCAGGGGTCATACGGTGCCGCTGCTGGCGCTGCAAAAGCATTGAACCTGAATGCGGAACAAATCGCGAATGCAGTCAGCATTTCAGCGACCGCCTATAACGCACTTCGCGTTACCCGAACAGGCAACCTTTCGAACTGGAAAGGGCTTGCGTTCCCCTCTACGGGGTGGACTTCTACCCACTCTGCATTTCTGGCGATGCGCGGTATCACCGGTCCGGAAGAAGTCTTTGAAGGCAACAAAGGGTTTATCGATGCAATTGCCGGAGATTTCCAAATTCACTGGGCTGATGAGAATCTTGAAAAAGTCACCGATACCATTATCAAGAAATACAACGCCGAAATTCACTCTCAGTCGACCCTTGAAGGTCTGATTGAGTGGCGAAACGAGCATAACATCGACCCATCCCGAATCCATTCAATTGAGTTAGAAACGTTTGATGTGGCTTATCACATTATCGGTGGTGGTGAAGAGGGCGGTAAAAAGCTGATTCGAACCAAGGAAGAAGCCGACCACAGCCTGCCGTATATGATGGCGGTCGCCATATTGGATGGACAGGTACTGCCTGCTCAGTACAAGCCTGAAAGAATCGATAAACCGGACGTTCAGGAACTGCTGCAAAAAGTGCATGTGAGTGAAAACCCAGACTACAGCGCAAGGTTCCCGGCACAAGAAGCCATCTCAGTTCGCATCACCTTAGACGATGGCACTCAGTTCGATGTCGCAAAAGTCGACTACGAGGGTTTCCACACTCGCCCTGCAAGCTGGGGATTCATCCGAGAAAAATTCGACAGCCTGGCATCCCCGTTTGCTGATACGCAGCTACGACAAAATATTTTTGAAGTCGTCTCTTCATTAGAAGACTTCTCCATCTCTGAATTAACACATCTGTTGGCTCAAGTCCGCCGCGTTGCGGATTGATACAAGAAGGAACTTAAACATGACTGATATTAAAACCCATGACGTTGGATTTAACTTTCTACAACGTAATAAACGACCTGAAAAACCGCGCACAGTAGGGTTAACTGAAATACGCGCAGCGTACTATTCCAACTTTGGTCTGAATTATTTCAAAGACATTCTAGAAGCCTCAGGCAACTATGTGGATTCGATTAAGTTTGCCGGTGGGTCGTTCACCTTTATGAACCCGAAAAAGATCCGTGAGATTAACGATCTAGCCCACGATTATGGGGTGCAGGTTTCTACGGGGGGATTCATTGAATATGTGATTCGCTATGGTCGTGATGCCGTACAGAAGTATGTGCAGGAAACCAAAGAACTGGGCTTTGACATTATCGAAATCTCAACAGGTTTTATCTCCTTGCCGACTGAAGACTGGCAGCGAGTGATTGAAGATGTTCAGAAAGCGGGGCTGAAAGCCAAGCCTGAAATAGGCATTCAGTTTGGTGCGGGTGGCGACACCGAGCAGGCGGGTCTTGAAAGTGAAGGCATACAGGATACGGGCTTTGCGGTAGAGCAAGCCAAGCGCTTCCTGGATGCGGGGGCTTACATCATCATGATCGAATCTGAGGGCATCACAGAAAATGCGGATCCGTGGCGTGTGGATGTACCGGCACAGTTCATCAATCAGGTTGGGTTAGAGAACCTGATGTTTGAAGCCGCCGACCCGAAAGTGTTTGAGTGGTACATCAAGAACTACGGCATCGACGTGAACCTGTTTGTAGATCACAGCCAGTTGGTTCAGCTTGAATGTTACCGTCAGGGTATCTGGGGAACTAACTCAGTCTGGGGGCGCATCAGTAGCTACCGATAGGTAGGCACACAACGGGAAAAACTATCTTTGTTTGGACGTCATGGCGAGAGAGTCGTCCGCTCCACAATGTACTCTTAGCCTTTGTCATCCCCCGAATTTTTTCGGGGGATTTTTTGCATTCGACCCATGAGTTTAAAGGTCAAATAATGATTGCAGGGTTCCTTTACATGCAATTGTCACAGTGGGTTGTGAAGTACTCATCCATGGCGTTTTTTAGGTAACGGGACATGTCGTCGCGGTTGTACTTCCTCACGCTGTAGCTTTGTTCCAGATGAACAAAACGTTTCTGCGAACTGCTGGCATTAGTGTGGCAAGCGTTTGAAGAGTGGTTGGTGAAACGCCCCTGCACGTTCCAGGTTCCGCCTAAGCTGGTTGTATCATTTCCATAAATACAGGCTTCAATCAGGTTTTCACTTTCCACCTGACGACGCAACGCATGCATAAAGCTCGTGCTGTTGTCACTGGTGGCGTATCGCACCCCTTCACTGATATTGAGCATCTTACTGCTGGTGGTGCCACACTGCTTTTGCAGCTTTTTCAGGGTGGTGGAGCCAAAACCATGGTACTGGATAAAGACGGTGTTAGGTGTCGCAAATTCATCAATGCTTTCATGCACAGACTGAAAATACGACGATGTTTGGTGGGCAACGTCGCTCTCTTTGTAATTGCCGTTGGTGCACTGGCTGAGTGTGGTATTGCTGTTTCGGTGTGTACCCGCCAGCATCAGATATTTACTGCTGGTGTAGAAAAAGTCGTCAATGGACTGAGTAGCGGTAAACAGGTCGTGTCTGGGGTGTGGTGCCTGCAAAACTGCGCTGACGCCACTTGGGTCATAAACGTAGGTCCCCCCGCCGTTAGAACGAGAATCACTCAATGGGTATTTTTCCTGCAACACATAAAACAGCTTCCCAGTAACCGAGTCGTGGTATTCAATCACATCGTAATCGAGTGGAGAAACCAGGTTAGAGGCTGCGGATGTGTTGCCGTCCATCAACGCCTGAAATGCCGATTTAAACGTCGCAAGAGCCTGAGCTGAAGGCTGCTCCCAGGCATTATCTCCTTTCGACCCGTAATTGATGCCTTTCAAATACGCTCTCAAGTCACCGAGCATGATTTTTGTTTGAAAGTGTATCGGATTTAAGTGATCGGGAAACGGGGGCAATTGATTGGCAGCGGCTGGGAAAACAGCCAAAGCCGAAGCAATCGCAATTCCGGTCAGAGTAGTTTTACGTTTTGCTGCAAACTGACGAGTTATTTCTATCAACATGAAGACTCCTTTCAATATCTACCATTTATTGATTGTGTGAATGTAATGGCTAAGATATTTGAGCTTAACTGTATAACATGCTGATTTTTATGTAAGTTAAACGCTTTTTTCTAGTTTATAGACAAGTGTTTCATATTCGTGAAATTTTGCCTTCTGTGTAGAAAATTTGTTAGCCCGAAGTCAGGTTATCTGTGGTCAGCTTCTCTGTATGGTCGATGTTAAAAGCCCAGCGCCCACCATGGCTCCTCCTCCCACTTTATTGAGTACGACTCTGGAGCGATAGCTTTGCATTTTGTGACTGATGATTCCGGAAAAATAAGCAAAACAACTGATCGTAATGGAAATAACACCAAGAAACGTAACCATCAATACCAGTAACTGAGGTAACGCAGGTGAAGTTGATGAAACAAATTGGGGCAAAAATGCCACAAAGAAAACAATACCTTTAGGGTTAAAAGCGGTAACCAGAAAAGAGGATCGAAACAATCCAAAACTTGAAAGACCAGATCCTTTAAGAGTGATGTCTGTTTGCGGAACTTCGCGCCACGCTTTAATACCAAGATAGATCAAGTAGCCGACACCTAACCATTTCAACAGGAGAAACAAACTCGCAGACGTTGCCAGAACAGCTCCAAGACCAATCAACGAAAGCGTCATCGCCGTCAGGTCGCCTAACAACACACCTAAAACCAATGGTGTCACCGATTTTCGACCATGCGCCAATGCCTGCCCAACAACTAAGATCACTGTTGGTCCCGGAATAATGGCAAAGACAAACACGACGGTAACAAAGGCAACCCAAACTTCCATGGTCATAGTTAAGTCCTCAAACAGTTCTGAGTGACCTTTGAGTGTAATTCACACAAAGGAAAGCGGCTATCAACATACGTGAGACTGTGAGTGATTTTTGTACGCTATTGTCAGAAGAGATTCATGAAATGAATGCCATCAACTGCAATTCCATCTCTCACATCTAAATATCAATCCGACAAAAGCGCCTCGTCATCGGCGACGATCTCTACATTTGGGTGCAGCTTTAGCAGGCTGGCGGGGAGTAAGGTTGTGATGTCGCTGTCGAGGAGTTTGCTTAGGATTTGCTGTTTGTGTTTCCCTGTCACGACCAAAATCACTTTGTCACACTCCATTATGTCGCCCACGCCAATTGTGATTCCAAACTCCACATCATATTGATTGTTCACCATTGGGTGCTTCTTCGACATCGGGTGCAGTTCAACCACTGAAGTTCTGTGGGGCAAGGAATGCGAAGGTTCAAGAAAGCCAATGTGCCCGTTTAGCCCCAGACCCAGGATGCACAGTGAGGAGGAGGGCATGTCCGCCAAACGTTCCCTTACTCTTTTAGCTTCGTCTTCAATCGGGGTTGCTGAACCATCAAGCGAGAGATAGTGGTGAGGTTCAATTCCCCAGGGCCTAATCACTTCCCGTTGTAGTTGATATTCGCAACTGCTGCCATTGCCTTCAGGTAAGCCAACCCATTCGTCCAGTTTGATGATGGTGACTCGGGAGGTATCGGTATACAGAAGTTGTTCTGCCGCAATCTGATAGGCGTCGGAAGGAGTGCCACCGGATGCCAGAATGATTCTACAGGCTGGGTTTAGCTGAACCTGCGCGGTTAGCTGGCGGGCTACATAAGTGGAGACATCTTGATGGGTTTTCAAATGAGTAATATTCATCATTTATCCTTTGATGGCACCTGCGGTTAAACCAGACACTATCTTGCGTTGAAAAATCAGTACCAGAACAACTAGAGGAACCGTCACAATGACCGACACAGCCATGATTGCACCGAAAGGCAGCTCGTAGCGGCTGGCTCCTGAAATAAGGGCGATAGCAACAGGAACGGTACGCACTTCGTCATTCAGCACAAACGTAAGCGCAAACAGAAATTCGTTCCATGCCGCGATAAACGCCAGTAATCCGGTACTGACCAGGGCGGGGGCGAGTATCGGAAAGAACACATGAGTGATGATTCGCATGGTAGAACAACCATCCATTCGTGCCGCGTCTTCTAGTTCCTGTGGCAGTTCCTTCATAAAAGTGGTGATAACCCAGACAGTAAACGGCAAGGTAAAAATCATGTACGACACAATCAACGCCCAAAGGGTGTTGTACAAGCCGAGCAGATTGATCATGCCCAGTAAACCGGAAAGAATCACCACCTGCGGAAACATCGACACACTGAGAATCGCCATCAGCATCGCCGTTCTGCCTTTGAAGTTAACTCGCCCAAGCGCGTATGCGGCAGTAACAGACAGCACTAACGAAAGTACGACGACTGCAGTTGCGACAAACAGGGAGTTAAATATGTTCCGGATAAAGGTGCCATTGCTGAGCACGCTGATGTAGTTATCCCAATGAATGGTAGGAAAGAACTCCACTTTGAACAGGTCGGCACCTTGTTTAAATGAAGACACGATTGACCAGTAAAACGGAAACAAAGTATAGAGCGCGATGATGATAACCAAGAGATAAAACAAAGTGCGGCTTAGTGCTGTTTGTGTGGAGTATTTCATCGGGACTCCTTACTGGTCAGGCTGCTGCGAGACACGTAGAGGTAGCCGACAGTGACAAGGGCGACAATAAAAAACAGTAATGTTGAAGCCGCAG
This sequence comes from Vibrio nigripulchritudo, assembly GCF_027924785.1. Lineage (NCBI taxonomy): Bacteria > Pseudomonadati > Pseudomonadota > Gammaproteobacteria > Vibrionales > Vibrionaceae > Vibrio > Vibrio nigripulchritudo. The sequence continues at coordinate 537,868 of NZ_AP027050.1, forward strand.
CACCAAACCCTAAGTCCTGAAAATCGACCATCTGTTTTCGAGCGAAAATGGACATAGTGATGGTGGATTCGCTGCTGCCCGTGAGCACATATGCCAGATCAAACATCCGTAATGCGTCAAGCAGGCGGAACACTACAGCAACCAAGATGGCAGGTTTTAGCAGTGGCAAGGTGATGTGCCAGAAAACGCGCCAGGCGGGAACATTGTCGACTTTAGCCACTTCATAAATGTCTTTAGGGAGCATCTGAAGCCCTGCCAGAATCAGCAGGGTCATAAATGGCGTGGTTTTCCATACATCGACAAAGATGATTGCCGTCATTGCCCATTCCGGATCTGCGGTCCAGGCGATTTTTTCACTGATAATACCCAGCGACATGGCAAGCTGATTAATCACACCATACTGATCATGGAACATCCATTCCCACATTCTGGCAGAAACGATAGTGGGAATGGCCCACGGAACCAGCACGACAGCACGCATAATGCCTTTAGTGGGGAGGTTGGCATTAAGTATCAGGGCGATACCTAACCCCAGAATTGTTTCAAATGCGACGGATACAACCGAGAAGTACAAAGTATTCCAGACAGAGTTCCACCAGCCAGAGTCGGTCAGCAGAAAGGCGTAGTTTTCAAACCCGACCCAGCTAGCCTGTTCGGGCTCCATAAGTTGGGCATCAGTGAAAGAAAAGTAGAAATTCTTCAGTAGCGGATAAAGCGCTACAAACGCCAGCACCAGCGCCATGGGCAAAATGTATAGCCAAGCTTCATACACCTTTTGCTGCCTGAGCCGATAGCCAATCGGCGCTTTGTCAAAATCGCCGCTCATGGGTTTGTCCGCGCATCAATGTTTTTACCATTGGCATCAAAGCAGTGAATCTCATCCCAGTTGAGCGCCAGCCAGACTTCTGTACCGGGTTGATAGCGGTGTTGACCATCGACGGCAACCACGAGTTTGAGGTGGGTACTGACTTTGCAATAAACATAGCTTTCACCCCCCAGAATTTCCGTGTGTGTAACGTGAGCTTTGATATCGTTGGAAGAGGGTTCGAGAGAAAGCGCGATGTCTTTAGGGCGAACCCCAATCATCATTTTCTTGTCCATCAGCTTGCCTTCGACAAGATCGAGGTGCCCGCCCTGAAAATAGAAGCCGTCGGCTTTCATTTCACCTTCAATAAAATTCATTTTCGGAGAGCCGATAAACCCGGCGACAAAGCGATTCTTTGGCTTGTTGTACACGTCCAAAGGCGATCCAAATTGCTCTATCACGCCGTTATTCATGACTACGATTTTGTCAGCCAGCGTCATGGCTTCGACCTGATCGTGGGTCACGTAGATGGTGGTGGCATCCAGCCTTTTGTGGAGTGTTGCAATTTCGACCCGCATATCCACCCGAAGCTCTGCGTCCAGATTGCTCAGGGGTTCATCGAACAGGAAGATTTTCGGCTCGCGTACTATGGCTCTGCCAATGGCGACTCGCTGACGTTGTCCGCCAGAAAGCTCGGCGGGCTTGCGATCCAGCAGGTATTCCAGTTTGAGAATTTCAGCCGCGTTTTTGACCCTTTTGGCGATGGCGTCTTTGGGTAATCGCGCAGTTTTTAAGGCAAATGCCATGTTGTCCCAGACGTTCATGTGAGGGTAGAGGGCGTATGACTGAAACACCATTGCCAAGCCTCTCTGCCCCGGAGCAACGTCGTTGACCTTTGTTCCGTCAATGAACACGTCGCCATAAGATTGCAGTTCCAGCCCGGCAATTAAGCGCAATAGCGTTGACTTTCCACAGCCTGACTGACCGACAAAAACGATGAACTCGCCCTGCTCAATGGATAAATTGATGTCCTTGAGTACTTCAGTTTGACCAAAGGATTTGTAGATATTCTTTAAAGACAAAACTTCCATGCACTGTCTTCCTGTTTCACCCTAACTCATGTGTTCTGCAATGGCTAAAGCTGCGCCTACGGTGCCAGAGCGATGACCAAATTTGGCTTTGTAAATGGGAATATTCTGACACTCTTCCGCCCAGATTCGGTCTCGGAGCGTTACTTCCATAAACATATGGTAAATGTTGTGGGCGCACCCCAGACCACCTCCCATCACGATCGCTTCTGGATCCAGCATATTGACCATTTGGGCGAGTAAGCTTCCTAACACTTCACTGGCTAATTTTATGTATTGCCTTTCTTCACCGATGGAAAGTTCCGCCTTGGTCAACAGTTCGGGCAGGGTGTTGTAACGCTGGTCTGGGTGGCTCATATTCCAGCAGTTCAGCAGCCCTGAACCGGATACCAGCGCTTCTGGTAAATAGTTAACTGCGCGCAGGTCTGGCGTGCAGGCAGTTAAGGTATTGCTGGCGAAGTGAATCGCGTACCCGTTTTTACCGCGCCAGGGCTTCCCGTTGTTAAATAAGGTATAGCTCAACCCAGTGCCAAGTGAGACATAGACAAAAGACTGGTGATCTTTTCCTGCTCCCAGAGTGGCCTCGGCAAGCCCGGCAACCCGCACGTCGCTCTCAAACAGAACGTTTTCCAACGGGAAATCTGATTGGCTTAATGAGCGTAAATCGAAATTCCAGTCACTCACGATTTTTCCATCGCTGTTCACCAGTTCTGGAAAGGCAATGCCGCATCCTTTGACCGGAATACTCTTAACGCTGGCGAACTCTATGTGATGAGCGAGTAGCTTTTGAATGTCTGCAATGATGTCTTTCTTTGGACGCTGCTTTTGAGTCGCCATCTGGGTTTCGCACAGTATTTTTCCTGTAGACACATCCACTAATGCCGACGCCATTTTGGTTCCGCCGATGTCGATACCAACGTAGGCATCGGGTAAGGCTTCCGCTGTTTTGTATACCGCTTGTTGACTCATGGTGTACCCAGCCCGAGTCGTCTGGCGTAGTCAAAACTGTTTTTGGCATGGGTATACGCCATGTTGTGAATGTCCGGGTAGATGTCTTGTTCAATGACGGCAAAACCCTTAAACGACTGTTTTTCCAACTCTTGTTTGATGGCGTGAAAATTTACTGCGCCTTCGCCAAGAGGCACCATTACTCCGAGCTCAAATGCTTCGTCATCACTCAGGTTTTTCTGTTTCACCTTTTCGCGAATGGATTGGCTCATGTCCTTGAGATGGTAATAGTGAATTCTGGACCCAAACTCGCGAATAAAATCCTCTGGCACGCCTCCGGTATACAGGTGATGCCCGGTATCAAAGCATAGGTTGACGTAATCAGGGTGTGTGTCATTCAGCAAGCGTAAAATCTGATGCTCGTTTTCAATACATGTGGAGATGTGTGGGTGGAAAACGTATTTCAGCCCATATTCTTCCTTAACTATTTTGGCGGTTTCCCCTATAACGGAAACCACGTGTTTCCAGTCCTTAAGACTAAGATTTCTGTCGCTGGGGTGTTTATAGAGACTGTCACCATCCATAAAGACAAAATACTTTGCGCCCAAGGCTTCCAACAACGGGCAGATCTTATTGATATCTCGTTTAATGTTGTCTAGTGCATTGGGGACGATTAAGTCAGACATATGGGCAGAACTGCACACCTGAAGGTGGTGGGCATCCAGTTCATATTGAAGTTGACCTATGTCTGTTGGCAGATAGCCGTAAGGGCCCAGTTCAATGTTTCGGAATCCGCACAAGCTTGCTTCATCAAGAAATTTTTGCCAGTTTGGTTGCATGTGATCTTTGGGATACCAAACCCCCCAAGAACATGGGCAGGTGGCTAAGGTAATCTTGCTGCTCATGACTTACCCTCTTGCTGGCGATCTTCTATGTTTAAGTTCTCTGCGATGCAGTCTATGGCTTGCAGAACCAATTCTAAGTCCTGTTGTGAATCCTGCAGGCTGGTGAGCACGGGGGCGTTGGTCGTCAGAGTTTTGTGCCAGTAGAGCAGCTCTAAATTGAATTGATCCTGATAGAACGGACCGTGCATTTCGCTTGGATGATGCCCCTCACCACTTTGAAACTCCAGGCTGGTGGGTAAATTGCGAATGTAAGGGGTGGGATAATTGATCTTCAGTCGCTTGGTGTCGGACGTAATTTCTATGCTGGCATCGACTCTTGGAATGTTGTCGATCAGGATTTCATAGGTTGCGAAAAATGACCCGTAATCCAGCGTCAGCCCGATATGTTCACCCGTCGGATTACAAAATGCACTGACGACGCGTTTTGGCGGCTGAATCAGTTGCCGAAGCGCGACCAGGTTGTGAATCGCAGCCCCAGTCAGCACTCGGTAACATTTCCACAAAAGATCAGAATGCGCTTTTGCCCCGAGTAATTCGTGCCTCTGGAGATCTTCTTCCAACTTGCTGCGCTCAATCTGACTGACGTCATGATCAGAAGGGTAATAGAGGTCGGATACTTGTGGCAGAAAGTAATCGCTTTCGCGTTGCAGATCTTTCACCCGAACGCTTTTGATTTCGCCTAGTTCAGAAAGCTTGGTTTGAGCAAGGGCGTACGCTTTGGCATACACTCGCATGTATCCGACAGTAACGTCGACCTGATGCTGAGCCGCTAATTCTATGAGCTCACTGACATGTCGGGGAAGTAAACAACTGGGCTTTTCCAGTAGTACCGGTTTGCCTGCCTGCACGGCCAGTTTAGTGTGTGCGAAATGCATCGGGTCGGGGGACATGATGATCACCGCATCAACGCTGTCACTCTCTATCAGTTCTTCCGCGCTGTTGTAGCCATTGGCGACGTGATAGCGCTGGCAGACTTCGGTGACCAGTGTCTGGCTGATATCAAATACCGCAGTGACCTGGAATTTGTCGGGGTGATGAAACAGGGTTGGAAGGTGCAAACTTTGAGCGGCTTCTCCCAAGCCAATGAGCCCCAGTCGAACAGGTGATGTCAGCATACTGTTCTTGTTTCCCTAATGTTCTCTGATTGACTGGGCAGGAGCGAGTTTCGCCCCTGCCGTTATTATGATTATGGGTTACCACTTACCGCGACGCTTCAGGCGTTTGAGCTCGGCTTCCATTTCATCAAGCGCTTTCTCAGCACTGATGTCTCCTGCCAGAGCCTTATGCACTTTTGTCCAGATGGCGTTACTCACCCTGCTGTACTGGTCACCAGTAACTTGTGAAGGTCTGGCGACAACATTAGCGAATGAGGTTTGCATGTCTGCAAGAAACGGATTGGCGTTGAGCACATCGCTGTCTTTATAAAGCGCAGGTAACGTCGGGCTGTAGCTGGCTTCAATCGCGCGTCTCTTTTGCTCTTTCATACCTGTCAGATATTCCACCAGACTTACGGCAGTTTCTGGCGAGCGAGAGTACTTGGAAACCCCAAGCAAAGCGGTTCCGTAACAACCTGCATTGATGCCGTTAGCCGCACCTTTCGGAAGCGCCATTACACCAACTTTGTCTTTGATTACTGAATCTTCAGAATTGGCGAGGCTCCATACATAGGACCAGTTACGGTGGAACAAGGCATTACCGTTCTGGAATACACCACGTGAGGACTCTTCATCGTAGTTCAGAGTGCCCGGCGGGCTAATGGTGTTTATCCAGCTAGCGGCTGTACTCAGTATTTCGCGATTGGCTGGCGTGTTTACAGTCACGTTGCCATCGCCGTCAATAATGGTGCCGCCATCCGTCGAACCGAACCATTCGATGGCATTACAGGTCAGCCCTTCATAAGAGCGCCCTTGCCACGCGTAGCCCCAGAAATCGGCATTGCCTGCCGCTCTTTCTTTCTTCTGAACATCCGAAGCGATTTTCGTCAGCTCCTGATAGGTGGCTGGTGACCGTATTTTTCCAGCAGGTCTTTGCGATAAAACAACATGCCTGTGTCCATGTACCAAGGAACAGAAAGGACTTTTCCATTCACTGTGGTGCCGTCGACAGCCGCTTTGAAATGCTGATTCAGTGTGTCGGAAGAAACGTGTTCACGCATATCCAAAAGGTGGGATTTAAGTGCTCCCGGCCAGATGGTATCGAGAATCAGAACGTCAATGTCTTTCGACTTAGAGACCAAAAGTTGTTGATAGAGCGGCAACACGTCGTCCCAGCTAGCGGGTAACGTGACCACATTTACGGTATTTCCTGTCTGTTTCGCCCAAGCATTTGTGCCATCCTTGCACAGCTGTAACTCCACTCCGGATGAACTACAAAACACTGTGACTTCTTCAGCTGATGCTTTAAGTGCAAGGCTGTTTGCCAGTACACCCAAAGCTAGTATGGGTATGAGCTTTTTCATATCACCTCCATGTGCTTCGTTATTAAATCCATTAAATGGAATTAAATGATAAAACTGTCATTATTGTATATTTTTTGATCGATTATTTGTGATCTCGGAATGATTTAATTTCTTATAATGAGAAAAATCAGTCGGTTAAAATTTGGACGAATTTTTTATTCAACCGAATTGGTATCTGGGCATGATTCTGGACTTCTGTTAACGTGAAAAATCAGAGCATAAGGATATGCTTAAGCAAATATCAGAGATCTTCAGTGCATATAAAAGTTCAGAAGAAGGAAGCAAAGAGGCGGTTTTGAAAGGAAAGAATCACGTACAAACAAAGCGTTCTAATCTCAGTGTGGTGTTTGAAATCATTCGCCAAAACCCTCGTATTAGCCGTGTTTCAGTGGCGCAAATGTCCGGTCTGCGCAATCAGACCATTACTAATCTGGTTCGTGAACTGATTCAGACAGGGTACGTTCTGGAAGTCGGTAAAGTTCAGGGTAAGCGAGGGCAGCCACAAACTTTACTTGAAGTGAACCCAGCCTCCTGTGTGTCTATCGGTTTGCAGATTGATCAAGGCTTCATTAGCGGAAGTCTGGTGGACCTGAATTTGGAAACGTTGGCTGAACATCAGGTTGTGCTGGATAGCCTTGAACCTGCTTATGTTGTTTGCCAGCTTTCTTCGCTGGTTGAAATGCTGATTCAGTGCGTTCCCGATTCCAGAAAAAGTATGGTTGGAGTTGGCGTAGCCGTGGCAACGCTGGTCAAGGACGACACCGAGCGACATCTGGTTGGCGCAGAATGGGAGTCGTGGAACAAGTTTAACCTTACCGAGCAACTTAGCCAGAAGCTTGGCTACCCTGTGTATCTGGAAAATGATGCGACCTCTGCGGCAATTGGTCACAGTTTTGGAGGCGGTCGTGATCGGTTAGAGAACTTTATTTACCTTTACATTGGTAATGGCTTAGGGGCTGGCATCATTACCAATAATCAGCCATACAAAGGGGCGTGGAGCAATGCAGGCGAAGTTGGTCGTATCCACTGGCACTGTTCCGGAGATGTGGAGTACATAGAAACCCATCTGTCGGTTCAGGCACTGAAAACCATGGTTAACTATTCGGGATCCGATTTAGAACTCCCCGCCTTCATCGATCAAAACTGCCTACGCAGTAAAGCGTGTGAGAACTGGGTTGTTGAGTCAGCAAAGCGCCTTCGGTATGTCATCAATATTCTGGAAAACTTGTTTGAACCGGAAAGTATCGTGGTTGGAAGCCGGCTTTCTGGTGAGGTAATGGATCGTCTGGTGGATGCCACTTTGCCCCTGTTTCCGTCGATTTGTGAGCGTCATGAACGAACGCGAAAAAGGATCACTCTTAGTCATCATTCCGTGTCTGTTGGGGCGGCTTCATTGCCTCTGTTTGGGCTGTGTCACCCTGATCGCCATGATCTCTTTGAATGCTCGCACCAACTCCCTCCTACATTCAAAGTGGTTGATTTGGAAGAATAGATACATAATGCTTAACTACTTAGCCAACACCTAAAATCGAATGAATACAGCGAACCAAATCAGACTCGTTTCTTTTCAGGTTGAAGAGTTTACGAAGGCATACGCCATTTTCAAAGAATACATGAAACCAGTGATTGATGACGCGCTAGGCTGGGATGAAGCGTTTCAATCTGACGGCTTTTTTAACCGTTTGAAGCCGGAATGGTGCTACTGGATAGAAAGTGAAGGGCACAACGTAGGTGTGGTGATTCACAAAACCACTGAGGAATCGGTTCATGTGCACCTTCTGGTGGTGTTTTCGCAAGCTCAGGGGAAGGGAATTGCGCAGCAGGCGATGAGCCTGATTGAGCAAGATGCGATTTCAAAACAGCTTCCAGTGACCTTAAGTTGTTTTAAGAACAATATTGCCGCGTTGAAGTTGTATCAAGGGCTTGGGTTTAAAGGCGTTTCAGAGGATGAACTGTTTTTTGATATGAAAAAGCAGGTGGAATAAAAAGGCAGGAAGCCCTGCCTTTGAAATACTCTGGGTATAGATTACAGGCTTGCCAGAATGGTTTCTGCTTTGCTGCCTTCGAATGTTTTTGGAGGCTCTACATTCAATGTTGTCACCACACCATCTTCAATGATCATCGCGTAACGCTGAGAGCGTACTCCGCCGAATGATTCCGTATCCATTTCCAAACCAAGTGCTTTTGTAAATGACGCATCGCCATCCGCCAGCATTTTGATTTCGCTAGCGTTCTGCGCATCGCCCCATGATTTCATTACAAATGCATCGTTTACTGAAACACACGCAATCAGATCGACGCCTTTTGCTTTCAGCTGATCAGCGAGCACAACGTAACCCGGCAAGTGCGCTTCAGAGCATGTTGGTGTGAAAGCACCAGGTACCGCAAATAACACGACTTTTTTGCCTGCAAATAGCTCGGCTACATCGTGGTTAGTCATGCCATCTGCTGTCAGTTCGCTGAGTGAACCTGCTGGAAGCTTTTGTCCTTGTTCAATCATTACTTCATTCCTTTTTCATTGTATTGGGGAATTGAGTGTACGCCGATTCAGGGGAGGTAAAAACACTCAGACTTTGAGGTTAATTGGATTGTGGCACCGAGTTATCATGCTCATTCAAAAAAGAGACTTCTGGGTACTCCACCCGATAACCCAAATCATCCAGAATGGCGACAGTGATTATCCCAATATTTTCGCCATTAGCGCCTACTTCATGAGTCAGTGGCGGGATTCTATTTCCGTTTTGGTCATAGCGAACAGGGTCATCAATCAGAACATGGTCATACAGATGGTCTCCCGTGCGGGAAAAAGGCAAGCAAGGGTACTGGTTGTCGTAGAGGTGGTTGTACCATCTCACCGCCTGACTGCGCTCCAGACAATAGGCTGGTCCTTGCATAAAGGCGTTATCTTCAAGATAGGCACCCGTTAAAATCCCGATTCCAAAAACATGTGCCAGTTCATGACGCAGGGTAGTTTGATAGTCGGTAGGATCAAATTCGGGGTGATGCGTACGGGTATGGATTCGTATGGTTGCCGATTTTGGAAAAGCGGCATTCGCAATATCGACATACTCTTCAATAACAGCATCACCATCTGACTCGATGGCATCTGTTAATTCGAAGTGTATTGATATTGTATGATGGGAAATACCATCAATGGCTTTGACATACTTTAGCCATTCCGAAGCGGCATCCAGATATCGGCTTTTATCGTAATCTGAAGCATTCTGAGAAAAACTCAGGTTCAGGGTTATTCCCTCATTTCGGACGTGTTGACCAAGAGAACCAAAGCTACTGAATGAAAAAATGACACCGATAAAAGCGAGCAAGTAGCTCAGTTGTTTTAAAAGATTTCTACAAATCAGGCAGAGTAAAGGCTGAATATAAGTCATCTGTGGGCTTACTGTTTGAAAATCCATTTATTGAAAAGGATTATACAAATTTATCAGTAAAGTTATGTAAGGCTGTGTAACTGCCATTTCATTATTAAAATATAAGGAACGAGGTAGGATAAAATTACGATTCTATTCACAACCTATTAATATTATGGAGAGAAAAAGAGACCGACTCTTGTCTTATATTTAAGAGCGAAAATGCTAACTCTGTACTATAAAAAACACTATTTTTAAAAAGTGTGACCTTCAACCAGAGAGTATTAATAAAACACATTTTTATTTTTCTAATTCGACACAGCTAAATTAATAATGCGTTCATCTTAGAAAGGGTGAATGCTATGAGCAAAATTATACTGTACTTTGTTTTGATTTTGGGTGTCGCCGCATTGGTCGTTATTGACGAGAAAGACGAAACTCAAGATCACCAAAAGGCAAAACAAAGCGTGGAAAGCAGTGATGGTACAGCACCATCTTCCCCTCCAAAAGAAACGAGCAATAACTTAAGCGATGGTACAACTGTCGTTATACATTCAGGGGTGAGTGCCGTTGAGTCAGCTGAACCTTCCTATGATTCAAAACCCACTCAGGTGTCAGACCCTTGGTTCGAAGTGACGGATACGCTAACCATTGATAGTCTTAAGCCATTAAGTGAAGCCATTGAAACGCTGTTGGCTATTGAGTTTAAAGATATCGACGAACTGGCTGAACTTGCTTCTGGCGATAAGGTGAATCTCACTCTGCCTAACGGAGAAGGAATTTTAATCTCCGTTACACATGCCAAACAACAACCTAATCATATTAAAACCTGGTCAGGTATATTTGAAACACAGGGTTCTCAATTTCCCGTTGTATTTACTTTCGGTGAAAGCAATGTATTTGGATTTATCGGTCATCCTGATGCTGAATACAAAATAACGGGTATTAAAAATACCGCGTGGTTATACGAAGTTCCTACCGAACACTATTTTGAAGCCCCTCATTAACTATTTTCTAATTTATATCCAAGTGACCTCAAGATGCAGGATTCAGAGCCTCATATTCTGTTTCAGTTCAAGGAAACGAACGCAGCGGAATGACCCGTCCTTTCCAAGTTCTTTGACGATGAAATGAGACAGAATATGGGCTCCCAAGGGCGAGTTTAACTGGCTTTCATACTGCGTTACCGATTCTTGATTTAGACCCACTAGATCTTCAAATCGGTGTCTTGTCTGAAAAGCCAGTTAATTCTCGCTGAACTTAGCATCTTGAGGTTACTTGGGTATAGACAACCCTCAAATAATAAAGGAAAAAGTATGTATAAATTAGGCATTGCTGCAGCCTTGGCGGCAGGAGTCTTTACGCCTGTTATTCACGCAAATGAAGCCCCTGTTCCCGTTACTACACAGATAGATCTGCTTGGCGTGTATACCCCGGGTTTAAAGAAACACTACAACGATGAGCCTGTAACTGCCATTCAGCACAGGGTGAATGTCGCGAACATGGTGTTTGAGATGAGTAAGGTGGACGTGAATGTCAATCTGGTTGGAACCATGGAAGCCAAATACGATGAAGGGGAAAGACAGATCTCGCAGACAGATGCTTTAGGTGCCATAACGCCCGATACCAAAGGTTACACCAACAAAGCGTTCAACAAGGTCGAAGGAAAACGTAAGGAGCTGGGCGCTGATATGGTGACTTTGTTTCGCAATTTAAACGTGAACAACTCACCCGATCACAGGAAGAAAAAGATCACCAAAGGAAACAAAACCTACACGTCTATTTCTACGAGCTGCGGAAGAGCCCATACGTTAAGGAAATACGAGCACGACAACGCTCCAGCGCTAGTGAAACGTAAGCTGTATAGCCACGTTTATACCAACGAGTGTAAAGACGATACCTTAGTACACGAGCTCGGACACAATATGGGGCTTTATCACGCGCGCGAACAATATTCAGGGAAACTGCCACATACCAATGGATATTCGTTCTCGGGGGCATATGGTTATGGCGTTGAAGGTCAGCTAGCAACTACTATGGCATACAACCACAAGTTTAAGGTGAGTAAAAGTACCTATACGTTTTCTAACCCAGATATCCAATGCAATGGCGTTCCCTGTGGTCTGAAAGAGGTTGCCAACGCGGTGAAAACCCTTCGCTATACTGCGCCATTGGTTGCCAAAGTAATGACAAGACCCGTTCCTCAGCCTCAGGTAAATTAACGACTTCCCAATTCAATCTTCTCATATCCAAGTGCGGGTTGTGCCCGCACTTTTTCAATTCAGCGAATTCGGTTGCTTATCAAATTACCCGTTTCCAACTAATAAAACACTCAACCTCCTACATTCGAATGTTCATTTCCTCTAAGCCTACCTATATTTTCATTAGAGCTTACAGCGAATGCTGATGAGCTTTTAAAAACAATAAGGCGACCCTGTTTGTGCTGTCGGAGGTTAGCCAATATGACACTGGAAACAACAAGGAAAATCTGATGAGCAAACCGATCGTAGCGGATAATAAGCCGATCAAAGTCGATCTCAAAAAAGGAGACGATTACTACTTCTGCGCCTGCGGGCGTTCCAAAAACCAGCCGTTTTGCGATGGCTCACACGCAGGGACAGACTTCAAACCAAAACATTTTACGGCTGAAAATGATGGAGATGCCTACCTGTGCCAATGCAAGCACACCGCCAATGCACCGTTTTGCGATGGCAGCCATAAGCAGTTTACCGCTGAGCAGGTAGGTCAGGAAGGGCCAGGAGTTCAGGTACAGGCTGGGTCAGAACCAACTGCGTCTGCAACCAAAGAAGAACCCACAGTGGAATTCATTCACCAGTTGGCAAGAGAGGGGCTGTCGAAACTTGGTCATCATGGTCCCATGACGTCTATGGGAGTGCCGAGATACCAGCTGCCACACTGGGATGATTTGCAGGTGATGGTAGCGCAAATGGCGACCAAGCCACTTTTGGAAGATGTGGCAGTTAATACCGAACTGGTAATCGGTCCTGAAACTAAAAAGCCTCTGACCTTAAAGATACCGCTATTTGTCTCGGACATGAGCTTTGGTGCGCTTTCGGAAGAAGCCAAAGTGTCGTTGGCAAGCGGCGCTGAACTGGCTGGAACGGGTATCTGTTCTGGTGAGGGAGGCATGTTGCCAGAAGAGCAGGCAGCCAACTCTCGCTATTTTTATGAACTGGCGAGTGCGGGTTTCGGATACAAAGAAGACTTACTCACCAAGGTACAAGCATTTCATTTCAAAGGTGGACAAGGTGCAAAAACGGGCACTGGAGGGCACCTTCCCGGCACCAAAAACATTGGTAAGATCTCGCAGGTTAGGGGGATTCCGGAAGGGGAGTCTGCTATCTCGCCTCCAACCTTTAAAGACTTGAATTCTGCAAAGGATTTCAAAAAGTTTGCCGATCGAGTGCGTGAAGTCAGTGGGGGGATTCCCATCGGATTTAAGCTGAGCGCCAACCATATCGAGAAAGACATCCAGTTCGCACTGGATGCCAGCGCAGACTACATCATTTTAGATGGGCGAGGCGGTGGCACAGGCGCTGCACCAGAAATGTTTCGGGATCATATCAGTGTACCTACCATTCCAGCACTAGCCAGAGCGCGTCGCTACCTAGACCAGCAGGGAGCAAGTGGACGTGTCACCTTAATTATCACTGGCGGCTTAAGAGTCCCTATGGACTTTATTAAAGCTATGGCGCTTGGTGCAGATGGTATTGCGGTATCCAACAGCGCCATGCAGTCCATTGGCTGTGTGGCAGCGCGTATGTGTAACACCAATAATTGCCCCGCAGGGATAGCGACACAAAAAGCGGATCTGCGACAGCGATTAAATGTTGCCAAAGCATCGAACCAGTTGAAGAACTTCTTTGAAGCCTCAACAGAACTGATGCAGGTTATGGCGCGAGCTTGTGGGCATCACTCTTTGAGTCAATTTAACAAAGAAGATTTAGCTACATGGCATCGTGAGATGGCGCAGCTTTCTGGGGTGAGGTACTCAGGATTTGAATCCATCTAACCTCGGGAGTGGAACAGAATGCCCATCGAATCAATCGATGGGCATTTTTATAAAATGCTATTGCTAGGTATAATCCCAATCTTTTCAGAAAGTAAAGTCAGAAGGGAACACAAGGTGATTGAAAGAAAGCGTGGTATTTATCAGGGAAGAAACAAGTCTTCCGCCTACAAAGATCTGGTCTGGACGGTTGCTACGTCCTCCGATACGTCGTTGGATATTGTTGGTCAGACTCAGCTTACGTTAGATACCATTCAGAACAATCTGAACGAACTCGGCAGTGACAAAACGCAGATTGTGTCGGCGCAAGTTTATATCGCGAATATGGCTGACAAACCCCTAATGGATAAGGTGTGGTGTGACTGGATGGGGGAAAATCCAGATCACTGGCCTCAAAGAGCGTGCTTAGGTGTCGACCTGGAAGGGGATGTACTCATTGAAGTCACGGTGACAGCAGTAAGATAACCAGATAAAGCCATCCGAAATTCCAATTAGCGCCCAATCTTATTATTGGGCGTTTTTGTGCCAACCTTCAAATAACCAGCCCCAGTCTTTATCTGAAAACAGGGTATATTGAATAGCTGTTCTATTCCAAGGAAGGTAGAAATGGAAACACTACTCAAAGAATTTCCCACCGTCACCGAAATACAAGTCGCATGGGGAGAAATGGACGCCCTTCAGCACGTGAATAACGTTGTTTATTTTCGCTATTTCGAAACCGCAAGGCTGGATTACTTCAAAAAGATTGGTCTGCTTGTTGATATTCAGCAGTCTCAGATTGGTCCGGTATTGAGCGAAACACAATGTCGCTACAAGCTTCCGGTGACGTTTCCAGATACGCTTTGGATTGGTAGCAGGGTAATTGATCTTCAGGAAGACCGCTTCACCAAGGAATATCATGCGTTTAGCGAAAAGTGGGGAAAGATAGCCACAATCGGTAAAGCGACTTGCGTGATGTTTGATTTTAAGAACAACACGAAAACCCGCATTCCGGACAATATCAGGGATTCTATATTGTCGGTGGAAAGTGAAGTGGGAAATACACTCTAAAGCTTGTGGCAAGTAAAAAAGCGAACTCCATTTGAAGTTCGCTTTTTCTATGTTAGTCGCGTGGGCGGCGTCTGTTTTTATTTTGCCCAGAAGATCGGGCTTTGTGAGCTGAAGCGGCCTTAGCCTGAGACTTTAGAATGGACTCGACCGTCAGCTCCATAGGTTCTTTTGGCTCTAGCCCATGTCTGAATGTGCGAGCGCGCGGCGGAAGTTGGTACTCTTCTTCTGAAGCGCGAGGCATTCGCTTAAAGCGATACAGATAAAAGTTTTCTACCTTTTCCCTCGCCCAATCCGTCTTTTTTAAGTACTTAACGCTGCTGGCAATTGTAGGCTTGGTGTGAAAACAGTTAAAGCGCATCGCAGCGTCTAAAATATCCCATCCGTAGAAGTCCACCAGCTCCTGCAACATGGTTTCCATTTTTAAACCATGGAGCGGGTTATTTTTTTGAAGTTCGATTCTTTCTTCTTCAGTCATCATAGCGATTTACCTGTTCATACGGACTTGGGTGGCGCATGGTGTCACGGCTTTGTTTTCTTGTCACCAATTTAAATGAATTTACTTATTCGCAAACCCAACCATTACTTTGGTGAGTAAGCGAATCAGTTCCTGCTGCTCATTCTGTTCCAGATGAGAAAGGGCACCCTGATTAACTTGATGCGCCAAAGGCTGAAGCGTGTCTTTAAGCTTTCTGCCTTCTTCAGTCAGATAAATTCGGTAAGATCTGCGGCTGTTTGGATCCGCTTGTCTTTCCACCCACCCTCGATCTTCAAGTTTATCTAGGGTTCGCGTTGTGGTGGAATTTTCGATGCGAGATTTGTCAGAAAGCTCTCGCTGAGTCACGCCTTCCTGCTCCCACAGACACATCATCGTTGGCCAAAAGCTTTTAGGGAAATCATGTTTTGCCAGCTCTTGTTCAAGCTTCTTAGCCATGTGCGATGCGACGACGTTTACTTTCCAACCAAAACTTTTCTCACGTTCAAATGTTTCGCTCATTGTTATCTCTTATGCAAATGCAACTGTTGCAATGGTAACGGAAATTGCAAGCACTAGCACCATTAACGCACGAGCATTCGACGCAAAATAGAGGCTTGTGTTCGCGCTGATTTGTTTTTGTACCCCGGAGACCATCGCCCAAGTCAATGGCGTGCCTTTGAGTTTGTAGATAAGAACAGTACCAACATGAAAAGCGATCAAACCTGGAAGTACGTTCGCTCCGATCATGTGCAGTTGCTCAACGATCATGAACACTTCCTCGGTAAGCAAATTTCCGACGATGGGTATTTCGTCCAACATGCCCGCCATTGTCATTCCAGAAATACACTGGAAAAGTAAGGCAGAAAGCATCACCACCACCATCCACCCTCCGGCTGGGTTATGACCTAACGACGCAGATTTGCCCGATTTTAGGTAGTTCATAACGGCTTTAGGCGAGGCAATAAACTGGCGAAATTGACTGGTTTGGCTGCCAGCGATTCCCCACAAAACACGCCATACCAGTAATGTGAATAGTGCCAACCCTAGCTGGACATGAGGCCCATTTCCCGAGAACCCCGACCCCATTAAGGCGACAAATAGCAGAGCCTGAAGCCAGTGATAAATGCGTGTTGGTAAGTCCCAGATTTTCATAACTCGTTTCCTCTTGCTTTGTTGTGTTGCTAATAATTTAAAGTGCAATTGTTGCAAATGCAATAGTTGTTGTGTAAATTGTTTTCCATTCCAAAGATAAGAGGGGTGTTTAAATGGTGAGAGCGTCTAACAAAATGGCATTAACGGTAATGACAGGGTTGATGCTAACTGTGCCAACTTGGGTGCAAGCGGGTCATCAAGACTGGATTACTATCCGGCAGGAAGCCTTTGAGTTGATCGAAAAACAAACCGATCAGGTGGCGGCACTTCTCAGAAAAAGAGAAACAGATTGGCAAGCGGTTCTGGAGGTGAGCGAGCAACTCGCTGAAGACAGCGCGATGTTAAAAAACGCATTTCCGCCAGAGAGCCAAGCCGGAAGTAAAGCGAAAGATTCGGTCTGGACTAAACCCGAAAAATTCCATTCATTGATGCACGACTTTGGAGAAGGTTACGCAACTCTTCTTACCGCAAGTAAAGAACAAAATTTGTCGCTAGCAGAGCAGGGGCTGAATCAGGCAGAGAAGACCTGTCGTGCCTGCCACAGAAGCTATCGATCACGTTGGTAGGCAACATGTTCCCACTTATCGTGGGAGATCGGTGATCTCGTTTACCTTTGTATTCAACGAGGTGACCGAAAACATTACAACTATGAGGTAATGCAATGAAAATTATGATTAAAGCGATCGTTTTGGTAGGCGCAATGCTGTCAGCTTTTACCGTATATGCAGTTGACTTTGGGGTAGAGCTGAAATGGAACACACAGGATCACGACAAAGTCCTGAAAGCCATGCCGGAACAGAAAGAGGCATTTGGACAGCTGATTAAACAGGGTTCGATTAAAGACATGTACATCTACGAAAGTGAGATAGATGGAAATCCGACCAGACTTATCAGGTTTGTTATCAGCGGTGACAGTGCAAATCAGGTGCGGAATACCCTAGAGAAGTTGCCACTGTACAAACAGAATCTGGTTAAGATAGTTGATGTTCTTCCTTTGGGATCCAAATGGCTGGATAAGACGCCTCTGGTATACAACTACGGAATCACCATGACCTGGAAAGAGGGGATTGACCCTGCTGAAATAGACCGTGTTCTGGGTATCGACCTGCAACGCGTCGTAAGCCTGAATCAAGCCGGATTTCTAACCTCTGCGTATCTGAATACCCAAGAAGTGAGCAAGGGTGTGACTCGCCCGGTTTATCATGTGGCATTCACCGCTCAAGATGAAGCTCATGTAAAAGAGCTTTCTAAGCAATTTGAAGCCATTCGCATGGGCTATGCTGAGATTCAGGTTCAACCTCTGGGTAATAAAGTGAACCTCGACAATCTGGTCGGCAGCCAATAACAGGATAGATAAGGCAGCGAGGCTGCCTTTTTTACTAGAATCCAACGACAAAAGTTGATCGGTTAGAAGTCGCGAGCGTATTAAGAAAGGTGCACTCTTTTTCGCTTATTTCGACGCCGAGCCTCTATGAAAACAAAAACCATCCGCTTAATTCTGGGTGACCAACTGAATTACCAACATTCTTGGTATCAAAACATCGACGACTCCATCCTCTACGTGATCGCAGAGCTCAAACAGGAAACTGATTACACCAAACACCATATCCAGAAAGTGTGCGCGTTTTTCTCTGCAATGGAATCCTTTTCTACTTGGTTGGCTGAATCGGGTCATCAGGTCAAGTATCTGACCCTTGATGACACAGAGGCTTTTGCCGACCTGCCCGATTTGCTCATGAATTTATGCCTTCAAACAGGTGCCAGTCAGCTGCAATATCAGTCTCCAGATGAATACCGGCTTTCTCAGCAACTTTCTGAACTGGACATTGAAGGTGTTTCCATAACATGCGTGGATACTGAACATTTCATGCTGAGCGCGGAGTTAATTCCCGGTCAGTTCCCTAAAGGAAAGCATGTGCTTATGGAGCATTTCTATCGGCGGATGAGAAAGCAGTTTGGCATTCTGATGGACGCCAATGACAAGCCCGTTGGTGGAAAATGGAATTACGACGCCAATAACCGAAAGAAGCTAAAGCCAGCAGATATCGACCAGCTTCCTGAGCCACTAATGTTTGCCAACGACATCACGACCATACTTGAGCGAATAGAGCGCCATGGCGTAGTGACGATGGGAAACATTGGTGAACAATTACTTTGGCCGGTAAATCGTTCCCAAGCGCTGAACTTGCTTGCCCATTTTTGCCAGATCTGCCTGCCGCTTTTTGGCACCTTTCAAGATGCGATGACCAGCCAACACAAAGCGAAATGGAGTCTGTATCACAGCCGGCTTTCCTTTGCGATAAACGCAAAAATTTTGTCGCCGTTGGAAGTCATCGATGCCGCACTGACTCGCTATGAGCAACCTAACAGCAATGTGTCACTAGACCAGATTGAGGGCTTTGTTCGCCAAATTATCGGATGGCGGGAATACATCCGGGGTGTCTATTGGGCGAACATGCCGGAATATGCTGAAAAGAACCATCTGAACGCCACGCGTGCATTGCCCGACTATTTCTGGACAGGTAAAACTCGAATGCACTGCATGAAACAGGCGATCGACCAGTCACTGGATTATGCTTATGCACATCACATTCAAAGGCTAATGGTGACAGGCAATTTTGCCTTAGTTACGGGCTGTCACCCAGACGAAGTCGACGACTGGTATCTGGGTATTTACGTGGATGCAATTGAGTGGGTAGAAATGCCCAATACGCGCGGTATGGCTCTGTTTGCAGACGGTGGTGTGATTGCGACAAAACCCTATGCTGCCAGTGGCTCTTACATCAACAAAATGAGCGACTACTGCAAAGGTTGCCATTACGACGTGAAACAGCGCAGTGGAGAAAGTGCCTGTCCATTCAATGGTTTTTACTGGCGATTTATGAATCAACACCGCGAACTACTCAGCAAAAACCCCAGAATAGGGATGATCTATCGGAGTTGGGACAATATGGATCTGGAAGTTCAGGACGCGATACTCGATACAGCAGAAAAAAACTTACAAAGAATTGAGGAGCTTTAAATTGAACCGAATGGTCGTAGGAGGAAATGGAGGAATTGGGCTGGCAATGGTCAGGCACCTTTTGGATGCATACCCAAACGATAGGGTAATTGCGACCTATCGCCGTGAGAAGCCAGCCATTGCAGCGAAAAACCTTCGCTGGGTGAACATGGATGCCTCGGATGAAACTTCAGTAAAGTCTGTGTTTGATTCAATCGACGATTTGGATTGGCTGATCAATGCCGCAGGTTTTCTCCATTCACAAAGCAAACATCCAGAGAAGAACATTCAACAAACCGACAGTGCCTTTTTTCTGGAAACCATGAGCGCCAATACTCTACCAACTCTGTTGCTTGCAAAACACGCCTATCCTTTGCTGAGAAAGAGTAAGCAGCCCAAATTTGCATCGCTGTCTGCACGGGTAGGGAGCATCAGTGACAATCGGTTAGGAGGTTGGTACAGCTACCGCGCATCCAAAGCGGCACTTAATATGATCATCAAAAATCTGAGCATTGAGTGGAGCCGGACCCTCCCTAAAGCCACGGTTCTGGCGCTTCACCCAGGAACAACGGATACCGCATTATCAGAGCCGTTTCAACGAAACGTACCCGAGGGAAAACTGTTCACACCCGAACGTGTAGCAAGGGATTTGGTTAGCATTGTCGAAAGCGCTGAGCCATCACAAACCGGTCTTTTGCTGGCGTATGACGGCTCAGTGATTCCTTGGTAGCAGGTCGTTTTTACCTTTTATTCAAATTATTCTAGCTACCAAAGATATGACTCCACTTATCCTTACACGCCTGTTCATATGACGCATCGCTTGAAAAACCAAGTTTTGAGAGCATATTACTGCGTTCACTATTACTGAAAATATGGGCGTCGTGGTTACCCGGAAGAGTGCCGCGCACCATTTCCAGACAAGTCTTATAGTTCGCTGGATCAGTCAGATAACCTTCGAGTGTTTTGTTGATTTTCCAACGTGAAGAAATGCACATCCCAACACTATCTTGCCCTCTACAAGCTGCAAGCTCAGCTGCCTTGGTAAACTGCGATTTTGGAATAGTGATATCCAGCTTATCTTCAATGTATCGGAAAAGATCTCTTTCGCCGTAAATGTCATCACCATGACTTAACCAGCGATCCACCGTTGGGAAATACAACATGGAATGATTCAAAGAAAACGGAGATTCTGCGGCTGGTAGCGCGTTATTGCCCAAAACAATGGATGAAGGAATATTCAGTGTTTTCGCTAATGAGTGAACAATTCGGGTTGCACTATGACAGCCTTTAATTGCCATGTGTGGGGTTCTCAATCGAAGAAAAGAAAACGGAACTGGCATGTACCTTGGTACATCGATACTGCTTTCCACATCAATGGGAGTCGATTGCCCGGCTCTGTTCTTGTAAAAAATGTCGGAGCTGGAGCCGTGCTCGAACTTCTGAGTCAGTTTAAACAGTTCTCTCAAGGCATCTTTCTGAGTGCTCGAAGCCGAGATTTTCGTGCCAAAGCTTTCCATCAACCACTGATAGTTCTCGTAAGGGGAAGAGTTGTAGATATAGGTAAACTTAGGTGAGAAGAACGAGGCAATGTCAGCAACCGTCACCGAATCGAGGGAAGGGTGCTTGGTGGTGAAACGTCGGGTGGCAGTATTCAACATTTCATAAGACGTGTAAGCCATCAGAACGTTTTTCTCTTTCCACATCGAGTGAAGTTCTTCAGAAGTGTTATTGGTAAGAGACCATGGAACACGGTTGTTTACGTCCATCCATAGTGCTAAGGCAATGTGACTCGCGATGATCTGCGTGGTTTTATAGAGCGGTGTGGTGTGCTCTTTCCAGTCCTGGCAGTTTTGCTCAATGTGGTCAATTTTGCAGGCGAGATTGGCTTTGCGTTGTTCCTGATAGGGAAGGTGTTTCGATTTCTCCGAGCAGGTTTCACCAGAAATAATGGCGCACTTCTGAATGTTCTGCTCTGGGTTATAGTCTATGAGTGAACCCTGACCAGATTCTAAAAGCTCCAAAGAGTCGCCAATTTTTCGTGTTAAGAACGCATTTCTTTTGACTATCCATTCTTCGACCAAAGGACGTATCTGTTTTAGTTCCGGTGCTTTCTCTAGGTAATATTCCGAATCAATCGCAGTCACCATCGCATCAACAATGTGCTGGTTAGCAGGCTTAGTCAGAAAGTCCTTGTACTTGTGGGGCATCGACCCCCAATCATATTGCTGAAAGTCTCCTGAACTCTGCGCGTGCGCTTCAGAAGCATAAAATAGCGAAGCGGAAAACAGTGATGTAGAAATGATGAGTGTGGAAAAAATGGATTGGCGAATATTCACAAAATACCTTTGCTATGTGATTGAAGAAGCATAGATTTTAGATATGCCAATACGCCCATACAATTCGCTGATTTGGCTTTTATGATGTCCATTCAGCAAGAAAGAGGGTATTGCGAAACTTCTTATTTTTGAGCTTTATATGTAATTATTAGGTTATTTTAAAGTCTCAGTTACCCAGTGATATCGACCCATTTAGTTCATATTGCAAGCGAGCTGATCTTTCAAAATTAGATGTCGTTTTTTTTTAATCTGCCAATAAAAGTAAAGGACCATCGAAATCGCAACTAAGTGTATGGCAGCATAAGAACATTGGGAAACAAAACTAGAACTGAACAGGAAAAGCCAGCCTGCTGCTGCACCCCAGACTTTTCCTACATCAAAAGACAACGACAATATACTTGGCACTATAGTAAGAGCGCTAAAAGAATGGATGATTATGTACAAAATAGTGGATTGGCTATCACTTCTTAGTTGTATAAAAGGTAATATCTCATTGCCAACAATCGCAGCGCAGAAAGAAAGGAAAATAAGTGTTGTGAGAATCCGCAAATACTTTACATTTCGCTCGAACATCTCATGTCTTCCTACAGATTACCCCTTAATTGAGCAGACACAATGCTTTAAACACTTTAATTGTCGCAAGTCCAAAATGTTACATCTTGTCTGTCAGTTTGACGCTTTTATTATATCTACCTAAGCCTCATATGACCGACATTTGCATATGAAGTGTTAGCCCAAACTTTTGTGCAACTATCTACAACATAGAAGTCTACTGGTTTCGACGCCGCATATGCTGATAAAGCCATAGAAAACCAATTTTTATGAGTCGTAGAGTTGATCATTACATCGCCAGAGGAGTTCACCGCACAACCCCCGGGATTGTTAAAGCTAGAAAGTTTTATTAGCACTTTATCTCCATCAAGAGCATAAATACCAGTAATCGTAGCTTTTCCTGACCAACCAGCAGCTGCGAAGCTATTTAGCGAAAACAATAGTCCAAAAACAATAATAAATACTTTTTTCATAGTTAACCTCAAAGAAAAAATATAATGCCCACTTAAGTGGTGAGCAACGAAATGCTGATGTTTCTGCAAACCACCTTAAGCACTAAACGCAACGCATAGTAAAACTGCAACACGTTGCGAATTAGCCCTAAGGTGTTTGTTATACCAGAACTATTTACCTGACAAGAAGTCTACTTTTTTATTTTGCTTTTTCAATCGGCTATATGAAAAAACAACCACTAACTTCAGACCAAAGTAAGACAATATGCAGACTGCGAATAAATGTATCACTAACAGATCAAATGACGACATATCTTCTGCTAAATTTGAACTCAAAAGTTTATGTAACAGTAACAAAACGAGCACCATTAAAATGGGCAAAAATAGAATTAATAAACCAACCTGTTTTGCGTAGTTTCCGTAGACTGACCGAATTTCACTTCAAGCTTTTTCAGGTACAACGTTTTCAAAGCAGTATAAATACAAGCTAGCATTACCAAAATCTGACAGCCAAACACGACATAAAAAATATCAGATTCGGCTAGATATTCTGGCTTCATCACTTTAAACAGCAAATGTAATATTTCACTTAGCATCGCAATCTCATTTGTCGAGCTATGCTCGGAACCATAACGAATGACATGGGGTCCCCCTCCCTAGAGTCTGCGACATTTGAGGTGTTATCGATTAACATTGGAGACACCATATCTAATAGTTCCTATTTTGGCGGTATCTATTTAGCGAATTAGCGAAAAATTACTTCATTATCCGTGTCGTCTACTTCAACGGGAAAGTCATTCTCCAGAAATCCGTTGCTCGCACTAAGCTTCTGACTACCATAGAAAATATGCTACTTATCGCTATAAATCATTACATAGTTTATATTTTCTAAACCAGCAGCATTACAAACACCTGACCCTTGAACCGTAACTACTTTATTTGCCATTAAAGCAGCGAGAGCTGTACTGTGCTGGATTTCGTTAACTAGAGTTAAACGATTTTGACTATTGCTTTTATCACATGCAGAGCTATTAATATCTGTTTTTAAATAGATGACGTTATAGGGATCCTTAATTCCTTCTGCCTGAATCTTAGAAATATTGGCAGTCCATGAGGCTGAGTGAGCAGTGGTTGATAAAAGTAATGATAGTAGCAAAATAATTTTATTTTTCATTGGTCTAATTCCTTATTAAATTATTAACATAACACTATGGTAAGTGGATGATAAATTAACACATAACGTAAACAAGCCACCGTAAAAATAGAACAAGCATTGAAGTAAATTCGCGAGCGTTGGTAACCTGCTTTATACAGATCGTTGTATTAGATCAGTACGCTGACCAATTTAATAAGGTAGGCCGATCTCCATTACATATGGCATCCGTAATTCTCATATTGACCGACTTACCAGCTACCCATACCGTCATAAGTGCGGAATAGTGCGTTTTTCCTGGTTCTTTTGAAGAATCTAAAGAGACTACATTACCTGGATGCCCACAACCTTTAGAAGAGTGCTGTTTGTCCAATAAGACTGTGAACTGATCTCCATAGAATTCAATGTTTTGAATTTTTGCCCCATGAACCTGACTAATTCCAGCTTGAGAAAACATAGGGCAAACAGTTAATACTATTAATGACATGATTTTTTTCATAATTTATTAGCCTATTTTGATTTAACAGATGACATTGATTCCTCATTCCTAGAATCTGCCATATTGAGGTGGTATCGATTGATACTAGAAGCACCATATCTAATTGGGCGGTATCAACTTAGCGAAAAATCGCTTTAGCATCCACATTACGGCCTTCAACGGCAAAATCTTTCTCCACAAGTTCGTCACGTGCCCTAACCTGCTGACTAACATAGCAAAAGTACCACCAATACGTATAGGGTCGTAAGCGTGCGGAGGCGCGCATTTGTGAGCGAAAAGCATAGATCCAACCAAGGCTAACCGATAAATGTCTAGTGCCCTAACTAAGAAACGTCGGTAACGGTGAGACCGGAATAAGAGAGTCTCTATATGTGTTTGTCGTAAGCCGAGCTCAATGACCCAAATGACAAAACGAAGTAGATGACTTTGTCGTTCGAGATGGGTTGGCTGCTAACACAGCCAACAGAGCGTTATTGCCTATTGACAGGCGGAAGGGTCATATGTGTTATGTACTGATTGCTTTACACATGTTGTGGCTAACCACCTGATATCCTAAGCTATTATATAAGTCTAGTGCGCCAGAGTTTTGATGAAAAACATGAAGCCCTATGCTAGTTACCCCAAGCTTAGAAACTACGCCCTCAATCAAATTAAGTGCTGACTTGGCATAGCCTTTTCTACGGTAATCTTCAAATATTCCTATGTCATATATAAAGGCAGATTTTGAATCTACTTTGACCCAAATATAGCCTACATTATTATTGTTATTATGTTCTATGACGTTAAATAAATAATTATTTTTGCTTTCTAAACCCTCAGGTAAAAGGTGGTCATATTCTTTTTTAGACTTCTCTAATGACCCATTATCATCCCAACGTCCTGATTCAATATTATTCTTTGCATAAGAAGGGATTGCTAAGTTTAAATACTCTCTGAATGTTTCTTCATTCATTGGTTTTAATGATACTTGCATATATAGTGACCTTTCGAATTAGATACATAACGAATGACATGGATTCCCCTTTGAAGACTGCCACACTGAGGCAGCATCGATTTAGCGAAAAATCACTTTAGCATCCATGTCGTTGACTCCAACGAGAAAGTCAATTTCCAAAAAACTCGTCACTCGCCCTAAGCTGCTGACTACCATAGCAAATATGCCACCTATGCGTATAGGATTAGAAGCGTGTAGCGGCGCGGATTTGTGAACGAAATACATACGGTTTAAATGAGGTTAACCGATAAATGTCTAGTGCCCCAACTAAGAGCCGTTGGCTGCGCTGAGACCGCAATAAGAGAGCCGCTATATGTGTTTGTCGTAAGCCATGCTTAATGACCGAAATGACAAAACGAAGTAGATGACTTTGTTGTTCGAGGTGGATTGGCTGCTGTCGCAGCCAATAGAATGTTATTGCCTATTGACAGGCGGAAGGCTCATATGTGTTAGGTGCCATATTACCTATATGACAAAATCCACCTTTTCTAATTCTTCATTGATGTTATTTACAGTCTCAATCTGGAAAGGCGTTTTTATATTAAGCCTATCATTTGCTGATAAATCCTTAGGAACAAGTCGATCAATCATTACTTTATATGAGTTATTTTTAATATATGGTATTCTTAACCTCTTATATTCAAAGCTGCTTTCACTTTCAAATATTTGCGGTGGATTTTCAAGATATAAACTCAAATTATCCTCCAAACCACTTATATCCTTATACAGCTTAACCCATGCAATATGCTTTTCTTTTCTTGTTTTATCATCCAATGAACTTAATAGAGGAATAGTATCGCTAGTAAAATATCTTAATAAAACCTTCTCATCGCATACAGGAACACCATCAACATTAAACCCGACATACATTCGACCACTATTTATTATAACTCTAACAAATTTATATTCATTATCGCATTGGTAATTCCAATTTAACTTATCGAAAACATCTTTTAAATTTCTCTCAAGAAATTTTGTTTTTCTTATTACTTGATTTGATGCTTTTTTTAATGTTCCTATTGTTCGATATTGAGAGATATCAGAGTCTGTAGTTACAATTGACTTAGCCTCACCAACCAATATCAAATCTCCGACTCTCAATAACAAATCTATTTCTTCTTCTTCTCCATTAACCTTTATTCTACGGGAAACAGCATTATCAAAATCAGAAATATATTTATTTTTTCCTAATGCTTCATTTAGATTGTCAATAATGACTTTCTCATAGGTTGTTCCTTTGTCTTGAAGCTCAACCCCCAAACTTACCAACCAATGTTCTACCAACCTTACTATTACAGGTGTAATAAGTGAACTAGTAAGAATACTGTAGTATTTGTCAGATATTGATATAAGCGGGTGACACCATAAATCTTCGTTTTTACCAGCTTTAAATTCAATAAACCTCAATATTATTCTTGTTTTCTCGAAGCTAAAACCAGTTGCAGATTTAATTGCATTACACAAATCTATTTTGTTAATTCTAGGACAAAACTCATATAATTTATTTAAGTTATAAACACTATCATCCTCAGGGTATTTCCTAGTATAAATAATTGAAAGTAACATTAAATGTCGAAATACTTCCAATGCATCATATATGCTAAACCCATTTTCAAATTCAGATTTTAATGCATCTTCATTAAACTCATTGGTTAAGAAGATCTTTTTAGTTTGCCAATCAGAGTTATAAGCTGCTATTTCATCATCAGAGTTAAGTATAGTTAATATCTTTAGTTTGTTTTTACGCCCTACTTTCGACATTGATATATATTTATTTTTTTCATAAAAGGCTTGAATCCTTGGGTTTGATGAAATTGCCGCAGATTGAGCACCTAACCTAGACTTTCTGATATGACTGACAAGTGAACCAACTTCACTCTCGTTTTTGGGTTGCTTAATCACATAAATTTTTTCTTCTTTACTTAATTCAATCAATTCATAATCAGACCACAAAATAGCTTGCCAATAGCTTTCGTACATACCGTACAATTGAGACAAACTGGATTCAACTTCGATAAATTTAAGTTTATCAATTGGATTACTACCACATTTAAGAGTTTTTGATTTATTAATACGATCTTTACAAAAATAAATAGCTTTCGCTACTCCATCAACAGCACCGTCCGAAATCTCTTGGAGAGTTATCTCATTTCCAACTTTATTTTTAGAACTAGTAATACTATGTAAGTTAACATTTTCTGTTGTACTTTTTGACGATATAGCTCTATCTCTATTGGATAATGAAATGTAAGCCATTAGAAGCTTTTCATTAGTAATGTTAGGGGTTTCTTTTTTATAAGCGCTAGCTAGTTTAACTCTTATTTCTGATAATAAGCTGTCAATTATGACCCCAGCCTTGTATATTTTCTCATCTCTTTCACTAGCAGTATTTTTCAGTTTACTCCAACTTTCGTTCCATTTATTTAAACAAAAGTTTTTTTGAGTTGGTGTTTTAATTCGTTCTCTCTTTATTTCTTCAAAAAATTGACCCATTACATATTACCCTAATTTTTAATTCTTACCACGAAGGCACCTAACGATTAGCTAAGTGGCTAACAAACCTGCCACCTCGCTCAATTAAAACACCTTAAACACACAACCAAACCAAGCTGAAAAGGCCAAGCGTTTGTTAGTCCGTCTTTAGCGCCTTGTTATACATATATTTTATAGCGCTAATAATCTAATAACTGCTGAACAAACCGCAAAGGATTAGCTAAAACAAATGACCATACTAGCAGTGAGAATCCAGTCACCTGTGTATACGGAACTGATATGGCGTCGAAATATTGTGGCAGTAACCCTATAGCCCCAAGTGGCATACAAAACATCCCCACGTAAGTTCGAAACTCACTGACATAGACCTCAGCAAAGGAAATCAACAACAAGAGCAATGACGCTAACATTATGCCAACTACAAAAAGCGGAACATAAATTTCCCAGAAGCCCATCTTTGGATGCAATAACGGTGAAAGCTCGGAAAATAGAGCACTAATGAACACGGGGATGAATATTTTCGAAGACAAATCATCAATTGCTTTAGCATAAATTGTTCCGAAAGTTTCCATTTTACCTCCATATGTATAAACGCCCAGTTAAGTAGCCAAAAACATACAAATGCTGTTTCTGCAAACTACCCTAAACACAAAACTCACCGCAAACTAAAAATGCCATGCGTTTTTGGTCTGCTTGAACTGTTTGTTATAAGGCATACCTAACTACTGCATGCCCCAAACCACTCTTTGCATCATAGCCACACCAAATTTCTCCCCATGGGAATTTTCCGGTTCTGTAGCCTAGCCCATATAATAACTTTTCGGTGGCTTTAGCTCTTAGGCTTTCTTTAGCTTCACTAAATTCACTCCAACCACCACCATACTTTTCTTTGTTTGAGATAGATATATTTAAGCTTTGTAACTTTTTATTAAAGAAACATAGATTGAAAATTGTAGACTCACCATTAATTTCAAAAGGTGGAAGTGTATACCATATATACCCATTTTTAATATCATGTACTTTCACATCAGGAATTATTGAAACATCAGATTCCAACAATTCAGAGCTAATAGTAATGCTATTATTTATGTAGAACGTAAACACCTTCGCGATCCCCATTGCCTTATAACGCCCGCTTAACTTGCTGCCAATTGCCCCAAACCTGAACAGACAACCGTAATCACAAAAGCCAAACCGAAGTAAAAATGCCATAGGTTGGCAGTCAGGTTGAAGCGATTGTTATGCGGTGGTACTCAGAAGATACCTGACGTACGATGACGCCTAGGCTGTGGAACATAGTCACTGTCCCTATAATATTGATTACAGCTCCGGCATTGCCAATGACCCACGCCTCCTGTACTTTGCAAACGCACAAAAATATTGTCTACATCTTTGCATTTCTGGCAAAACGGACCGTCTCGCTCATCCCCATCTACAAGCCAATAATATGGAGCCTCGTATATTTTTGAGCGACGTTCCACCAACTGATCTTGCAAATCTTTTATCTCCTCATCCTTTTCAATAATCACAGATTGGATATCAGCAAGTTCCATTTTTGCCTCTGCAAGCGCTGAAACTAGCTCGGCAAGTTGGAAGCGTATTTCAGCTTTTTCTAGACTATCGCTACTTGTTTTAATCACTTTTGCAAGATCATGGGCGGTTTTTATACTTCCCAATACTGCACTAATTGTTGCTATATCTGCCACGTAATTCCCCCAATCGCATAACGCCCAATTAAGTAGTGAGCAACGCTACCACTTAACCAGAACATTGTGCCCTAATCACTAAAGCTGATTCAAACCAAAAATGCCAAGCGTTGCGAATCTGCTTAAATTGTTTGTTAGTTGCCTACCCAATGGCTTTACTTTGAAATTCATCGAGACTTTGAAAACACCGCCTTTTTGTACTTTAAAGCAACTAAGTCAGGCGCAGTTTCAAAGCGACTGCCACTGAAACCACTTGGAATTCAGAGCGCCGTAGAAAACGGACTTCAAACACCAAGGAACACTTTTGGGGAGACTAACCAACAGAGCAGACTTTCAACGAGCGGCTTAGCTTCTGAAACAGAAAGTCCAACCGCCCCCCAAACAAAGCACAATTTTAACAAACCCTATAAGCTAGAAAATGAAGTGCAAAAACTAGCAAAACACACGCTGACATTAGCCCTAAACTTGCTGATTTAGTTACTTTTCCTAATTGGCAACTAACAATTATTATCAGACAAAATGTCCACATAATTCATCCACAAGCGCCTACTTCGCCTCGTAGATTTTTGTTTCAGGCTAGCACATAACATTATGTAATACATGGAGTTATTGTGGATTCGAACAGGAAGCTGGTCACAAGAATGTAAGGCGTTTTAAAACAAAGTGGACATTGCGCGTTATTTAATCAGCCTGTGCGTAAAAACAGTGCTGGTGCACCAAATGAAAAAAGTCTCTTTTTATTGAACGCGCAAGAACCGTAGTTATTTTTCCTCTTGTCCCGAGTTCATGGTTAAGAGTTCAATAAGCGCTTCGACTGCCAGCCCCATATCTTCATCAGAAGTAAATTCGGCAGGGTTGTGACTTAGCCCATTCTCACTGCGAACAAACAACATACCCATGGGAACTAAATCGGCCATGGCGGAAGCATCGTGTGTTGCGCCGGAGGGCAGGGTGAACGAAGGCTGGCCAATATTCGTCAGCGCGGTTTGCAATCTTGATTGAAGTTCTCCCGAACAGGGTTGCGCGACCTGTTGGTAGGTTTTTTCTGTAGTGACCTGCAATGAACGTTCTTTTGCGAGCTGGGCAGCGTATCGGTGAATATGCTCTCCAGCCTCTGTTCGCGTTGCGTCGTCGGGGGAGCGTATCTCAACACTAAAAGCCGCGTGGCTGGGTACGGCATTAACCACATTAGGTTCGACATGTAACCGACCAACGGTAGCTTTGAGATCCGCGGTTTGCCGCGCATAGGATTCAGCTTCAGCAATAACATGGGCAGCGGCACTCAACGCGTCTTTCCTTAGCTCCATTGGGCAGGTGCCAGCGTGGGCAGATTCACCGACGAATTGGATCTCATGCCGCTCAATACCGCAGATTGCACTCACCACACCGAGTGCCAGGTTATTGGATTCGAGGACCGGTCCCTGTTCAATATGCACTTCTAAATAACCTAATAGGTCTTTTGGATCTCGGGTAAGCAAGTCTAAACCTTTGCCTGATAAACCAAACTGAATCATGGCTTCACGAATGCTGATGCCTTGCGCATCTTTAAGATCAAGCACAGAAGTATCTAGAGTACCTGCCAGTGCTCTTGGTCCGATTAGTGCTGTAGGGAATCGAACGCCTTCTTCGTCGGCAAAGGCCATGATCTCAACAGAAAAAGGGAGTTCGACCTTTTGTGAAAGAATCTCTTCCATTGCAATTATCGGTAACACAACGCCCATGATCCCGTCGTACCTGCCGCCTTTTCTAATCGAATCCTGATGAGAACCAAACAACAGGGTTTTAGAAGAAACCGGGCTGTTATAGCGACCAATCAAGGTGCCCGCGTTGTCTAGTGTTACCTCTAATCCGGCTTGCTCCATCCAAAGCGTAAGCTGATCAATGGCTTGTTGGTGTTCGCTGGTGAAGGGGCGGCGGGTCACTCCTTCTTGGGTCTCTGAATATTCTGCCAGTTGGGTTAACCAGTCTTGTGCTTTGGTGCCGTAATTTTTCATGAATGGTTCTCTGGTTTTAGATGGGTAGGAACGGATGTTAACCACTGCTGATATTGCGGGTCACAGGTTTTGGCGTAGAGGTTTTGCAGCGCTTTAACAGGAGCTTCGCTGTCGTCAATACGAAGTGAGAGCGGCGGCTTATCTGGGGAAACAACGAGTAGAGCTGCGGATTGCAACCCTCGTATGTCTCCTCCGGCACATTCCCCCATGGCAAGGCTGTGCAGCAAGCGCTCAATAAAGGGCAGGGTTGAAGACTGGGCGAACTCGACCATCCGAGACAGCACCTCTTCACCGGTTAACAGGTTTCCTGCTGCTACCCCGTGGTCAAACTGAATATTGCCTCGGTATTGGGTGTTTTGAGATCCAGTGAATACCGCAGTCTGCCCATGAACGTTCAAAGCCGCGAGTTGTCTGTGCTCTTTTCCAATATCGGGCATTACTACCTTGTCGAGCGCGTTTTCTGGGGATAACCCTTTTTTCATCAGTGTCAGCACATTTTCACCCCACAATGTGCTTGGGTCCGAACCCTGAGAGGCTGAAATACCACTCAAAGGATCCGCCCTTAAAACCCAGCCCCCAACGCATAAGTTGCCGGTCGCTGCCACACCACCGAGCATATTGCTATTGGGATCTTTCATCAGCAATGAAAAGGTCATCTGCCATCCTCTTTCCTATGCTTATTAATCTAAGCAATAGATATCTTCGTAATGTATTTATCATAATAAATGCTTGCGACATTATATTTATCATGATAAATCTGTTTAAACAATAGCCAGGAAGAGTAAAAAACACACAAAGGAAGGAGATGACACAATGAACGTGTTCCACCGACTATTTACAATTTGCGTATTGGTAATGGGAATAGTACTCCCTACAGCGCAAGCTCAAACTCCGCCTAACGTGCTGATTGTTGGGCAGATAGCGGAACCAAAAAGTTTGGATCCACATGCAGTGACAGCCGTGAATGATTTCCGGATTCTGATGAACGTCTACGACGGTTTAGTACGCTACAAAAGCGGAACGTTAGAAGTAGAACCTGCACTGGCAACGAGCTGGACAATCAGTGAGGATGGCAAAACGTACACCTTTACGTTACGCGATGGGGTGAAGTTTCACGATGGCAGTACTTTTAATGCTGAAGCGGTGAAATTTAACTTTGATCGTATGCTGGATGAGAAACATCCGTACCACAATACAGGACCATTTCCGCTTTCTTTCTTCTTTTCTGCCATCGAAAACGTTAAGGCAGTGGACAGCAAAACCGTTGAGTTTACCCTTAACGCGCCTTACGCCCCTTTCTTGTCGAACCTTGCGTATCCTACAGGGTTGATTGTTTCTCCTGATGCAGTAAAAAAACACCAGAAAGACTTTGGACGTCACCCTTCGGGCACTGGCGCATTTAAGTTTGCTGAGTGGGAATCCAATGCCAAAGTCGTGGTGGTCAGAAATGATGACTACTGGGGAGACAAAGCCAAGCTTGAAGCGGTTGTTTTCCGCCCAATTACCGATGCCAACACCCGTGTTGCGGAAATGCTGGCGGGTAGCTTAGACATCATGGTTGAAGTGCCGCCTAACGCATTGGCTGAATTCAATTCCGACCGTTTTGCTGTGAAGCAACAAGCCGGACCGCACGTCTGGTTCCTTATTCTGAATGCAAAAGAAGGGCCATTTGCAGATAAACGCGTTCGTCAGGCGGCAAACTACGCCATCAATAAGAAGGCGTTGGTAGACAATGTTCTGGAAGGAACGGCAGAAGTGGCAGCGGGTCCGACACCTCCTGCATTTGCCTGGGCATACAATGAATCGCTAGAGCCTTATCCATACAACCCTGAAAAAGCGAAAGCTCTTCTGAAAGAAGCGGGTGTAGAAGGGGCGAAACTGACGTTTTATGTGACCGAAGGGGGCTCGGGTATGCTGGATCCTATTCCAATGGGAACCGCAATTCAGGCAGACTTAAAAGCCGTTGGTCTGGATGTCAGTATTGAAACCTACGAGTGGAATACGTTCTTAGGCAAAGTGAACCCAGGTCTTGAAGGCAAAGCAGACATGGCGGAAATGGCCTGGATGACCAACGATCCGGATACTTTGCCTTACTTAGCACTTCGCACTCAGGCGTGGCCAGATAAAGGCGGGTTCAACTCCGGATACTATTCAAACCCAGAAGTGGATAAATTGCTGAATGCGGCACGAGAGTCCACGGATCAGGCTGAGCGCGCCAAACTGTACAAAGAAATGCAAAAAATTGTGCAAGAAGACGCTCCATGGGTTTTCGTTGCCAACTGGAAGCAAAATGCCGTCACCAGTTCGTCGGTGAACGATTTTGCTTTGCAACCGTCTTTCTTCCTACTTTTGAATAACGTCAGCAAGTAATTCACTTACTGCGTTATTCACTGACTAAGCTTATTGTAGCCGGAGCCAATGCTCCGGCGCTGATTTCCCTTATACCAATGGAGTAATGGTATGGGTCAATACCTGCTGCACAGGCTGATTTCCTCAGTGCCCGTTTTGTTGGGCATCACAGTGATCGTGTTCCTGATTATGTCTCTGATTCCCGGCGATCCTGCTACCGCCATATTAGGGTCGTACGCAACACCTGAAAATGTACAAAAACTGAATCAGGAACTTGGGCTCGATAAAAGCCTGATAGAGCAATATTTTATCTGGATTTCTAACCTGCTACAGGGGGATCTGGGGCGCTCGTACTCGTTGAATCGACCGGTATTGGATGAGGTGTTAGAACGTTTCAATGCCACTTTAATTCTGGCTGGAACCAGTTTTGTTCTGTGCGCGTTTTTTGGTGTGGTGGTTGGTGTTATCTCCGCGGCGCGTCAGTTTTCGTTCACCGACAGACTGACTACATTCGTCGTCTTGCTTGGCATTTCTATTCCTTCATTTTTCCTAGGCATGATGATGATTCTGCTGTTTGCGATTCAGCTTCGCTGGTTCCCAGTGTCTGGCATGTTTGCAATTTATGGCGGGGGCGACCTGCCCGATCTTATTTCTCACTTGGCGATGCCTTCACTGGCCTTGGCTTCTGTTGCCACAGGGGTGATTGCGCGCTTGGCTCGTTCAGCCATGCTGGAAGTCCTTAGGCTGGATTATATACGCACAGCCAGAGCGAAAGGGGTCAGTGAACGTTCGGTGATTTGGAAGCACGCCCTGAAAAGCGCCATGGTTTCGATTGTTCCTGTGCTGGGCATTCAGGCTGGGTTTGTTATCTCAGGGGCAGTTTACATCGAGATGGTGTTTCAGTGGCCGGGAATCGGGCGCATGTTGGTGAACGGCATTTTGCAGCGAGACATTCTGTTAGTGCAGGGCGGCGTTGTGTTTGTCGCCGTGTGTTACGTGTTATTCAATATATTGGTGGATATCCTACAAAGCCTGCTAGACCCGAGGATTCGTTCATGAAGCTGTTTTTTTCGTTATTGCTCAGGAACCCTCTGACCGCCATTGCACTCATTGTTTTTGGTTTCTTGATACTGCTGGTTTGCCTGACGCCTTGGTTAGGTCTTCAGGATCCGGATGCCACTAATACGGCGAACAAGTTTTTGCCCGTGTTTTCTCCCAATCATTTTTTAGGAACCGATCATCTGGGGCGCGATCTTTTCTCTCGTCTGATGTGGGGAACGCAGCTCAGCCTGCTGGTGGGTATCTCTGCATCCATTGGTGCGGCGGTGATTGGATCCGCGATTGGTATTGTTGCCGGTTACTTTGGTGGTCGGGTCGATAACCTGTTTATGCGGACTGTCGACATGCTTATGGCGTTTCCTTACATTCTTCTTGCCCTGGCGATTGTGGCTGCACTAGGACCGGGTTTGATGAACGCGCTGATTGCTGTTGTTGCCGTCAACATTCCCTTTTTTGCCCGAAACATTCGTGGGGTGACCGTAGGCATTGCTCATAAAGAGTTTATTGATGCAGCGCGTTTGGCGGGCATGTCTCACCTCAAAATTATCCTGTTTGAAGTGCTGCCCAACGTGATTCCAATTATTGTGGTGGCGATGTCGACCACCATCGGATGGATGATTCTTGAAACGGCCGGGCTTTCTTTTCTTGGTTTAGGTTCTCAACCTCCTCAGGCGGATTTAGGTTCCATGCTGGGGGAAGCGCGTAATGCCTTGATCTCATATCCACATGCCAGTGTTGTGCCCGGGCTGATGATTTTTCTTATCGTTATATGCGTGAACTTACTTGGTGACGGAATCCGCGATGCTCTTGATCCGCGTTTGAAATCCGGGGCTTTGTCGCGCCCTGCGGCAGCAACCAAAGTGAACCTGGAAGAACCGAATTCAGCCACGCCCGGCCAACCGCAAGATGCACTGCTTTCTGTGTCGGGGTTACACACGCGCTTTTACATCGGGCAACGAGTGTACAAAGCCAGCAATGGGGTGTCTTTTCACATAAAGGCAGGGGAATGTCTGGGTATAGTGGGGGAGAGCGGTTCAGGTAAGTCGGTTACTGCACTCTCTATTATGGGGCTGATTCCTTCGCCACCCGGTGTGATCACTGGTGGGTCTATCCAGATGGGAGGGGAAGAACTGATTGGCATGCCATACCCGCGTTTGCGACAACTTCGCGGCGACAAAGTGGCGTATATTTTCCAGGATCCTCTGTCCACTTTGCATCCGTTACTGAAAATTGGAGAACAGTTGACCGAGGCGATTCTCGTTCACCACTCCATTTCGAAATCACAAGCCAGAAAGAAAGCCATCGACCTGATGGAAGCGGTACATATCCCCAACGCAGCGGAGCGCATTAACGCCTACCCTCATGAGTTGTCTGGTGGTATGCGACAGCGCATTGCCATTGCTATGGCGTTGATTAACGACCCTGAACTGATCATTGCAGACGAGCCAACCACAGCTTTGGATGTGACGGTACAGGGGCAGATACTGGCGCTGCTTGATGAATTAAGGCGCGAACGTGGTGTCGCGATTTTGTTCATCACCCACGATTTTGGTGTGGTTTCACAGCTGTGCGATCGGGTTGCCGTGATGTATGCAGGTGAGATCGTAGAAGAGGGCAGTACTCAGAACGTCTTGGCTTCGCCAAAGCACCCGTATACCCATCGGCTTATCCAATGTGTACCTGAATTGGGGCGGGGGAAAACACAATTGCATGCGATAGAAGGGTTACCTCCACTCACCAGCGATTTACCGATTGGCTGTAATTTCGCTGCCCGTTGCAGCAAAGCCACCGAAACTTGTCGGCAGCAATCACCGAAAGAAGAACGATCATCGGATCGATTTGTTCGCTGTCACTTCCCAGAGGGTTCCCAAGCATGAGCACGATATTAAACATACAGTCCCTATCGAAAACTTACTGGGTATCGGCGGGATGGTTCAATCGCAGTAAAAAAGGCGTTAAGGCGCTCAATAATCTCTCTTTAGTGGTCGAGAAAGGCGAAACATTAGGGATCGTCGGCGAGTCTGGTTGCGGGAAATCGACCCTCGCCAGAATGCTGGTGGGGTTACTGGAGCCGAGTGAAGGGCAACTCTCGTTTGAAAATGAACCGTCGAACTCGGGTGGTCAGCTCGGGCAGCACATTCAATATGTTTTTCAGGATCCTATTAGTTCACTGAATCCGCGAAGAACCATTCAAGCTTCCATGGAAGCACCATTAAAAGCGTTGCATCAATTGCCTAAAACTGAACGGGAAGAGCGAATCAGAGAAGCCTTTAATCAAGTGAGTTTGCGCGAAGAGTTTTTAGAGCGTTATCCCCATGAGTTTTCGGGTGGGCAGGCACAGAGGATCGGAATTGCACGAGCACTGGTCGCCAAACCCGAGATATTGGTTCTTGATGAGCCTGTTTCCGCGCTTGATGTGTCGGTTCAGGCACAGGTGCTGAACCTTTTGGCGGACATCAAGGAAGAAAATAACCTGACGTATCTGTTTATCAGCCATGATTTAGCGGTGGTTGAAGCGGTCAGTGATCGGGTTGCGGTGATGTATTTTGGATCATTAGTCGAGCTGGGTCGCGCAGAACAGATTTTCAAATCACCCAAACACCCTTACACTAAGTTGCTAGCGGAAAGTGCTCCGGTTGTAGGACGTGCAATTCAGGTTCCTGATAAAGACGCTGAATTGCCCGATCCACTTAACCCTCCGAAAGGGTGTGCCTTTGCTTCCCGTTGCCCCAATGCCAGTCACCAATGCATGGAAAGCGTTCCGAAATTGAATGAGCTAGAAGGAAATCAGTTTGTCGCGTGCTACCACCCCGTTTACCAGTAACAATCTGAATCAAGAGAATACCGCGAAATTAAGACGCCCTTATCGCGCTGCTGAAGCCATTAAACAGTGGATAGTGGAACACGGGTTGCAGCCGGGCGATCCTCTTCCGCAGGAGCATGTCTTGATAGAGATGTTCAAAATGTCGAAGGGCACCATTCGCGAGACCATGCGTATTCTGGAAGTGCAGGGGCTTATCCGTACTCGTACCGGTCCTAAAGGTGGCGCGTTTGTGAATGCGGTTTCCGAACCGCTGGCGAGTAACCTTCTCAGCAATTATTTCTATTTCCAAAACCTTTCTCTTTCTGATATTTACCAGCTTCGTCGTACTCTGGAGCCTGAACTCGCGGCGTCCCTAGCGGGCAAGCTGAGTGAAATCGATTTAGATCGGCTAGAAAACATCATCAACAAATACGCAGAACCCGCAAAAACGCTAGAAGAAGAACGTGACCACCATGTCGATTCGCTGCAATTTCACATCGCATTGGCAGAGTTAGCAGACAACCCATTGTTAGGTTTTGTGATTCGGTTTATGAGCAGGATGCTGACGGATATGACGGTGACTCGCGAGCTGTATAACCCACCAAATATCGAGCTATGGGAGAAAGGGACAGCTTATCAACTCAAGTTGATCGAGGCGTTAAAATCCGGGGATGCAAAAGAGGCAAGAGAAATCATGGCAGAACACATGGTAATGGCACAAGAGAGAATGGAAGAGCAGGAAGTGGAGTTATCAAAGCGCTTTTTGCCACCCGTAGGACATGCGTGATGCAGCATGAGTGGGTTGATATCCATTTGTGTTTAAATTGTATTACAGCACCGCTTTGTACCTGTAAGCTTTCCGGTTTGCCTAATAAATGAGAATTATTGAAAAATATATCAATAATGAATCTATTTTCCGTTCCTAATTACCCACAATTTGAATAAGACTATAGCTATGCCTTACTCGGTGGGGAAAGAAGATGTACCTCAAGAACAACAAAGTCGCTCATTTAGAAGCGTCGGTCAGAAGAAAGCTCATCAACTTGATTCTGGTTTTAGGCAGCATTTACAGCATATTTGGATTGATTGCACTCGCTGTCCGCACCTGGAACTTCGGTTTCAACAGCTCATTGATAGTTAACTTTATTTTGATGTGCTGGCTGCTCTTTATCACCATCCGTCGACACAAAATCCGAACCCGCAGAAAAGCCATTTATATCGTCATGATCCTTTTCATTAATTTTGCGATAGGGTTTGTGTCAATCGGACCGATGGCAGGCAGTATTCTGTTGTTTCCATTATCGATATTTGTAGTTTCCATGTGCTTCAGGCAAAGCTGGACGAACCGCTATATTGCCGTGATCTCGCTGTTTTGTATTGGTGTTGCTGTCGCCTTCATTACCGACTTTCTAACGCCCAAAATTCTGGTTGCCGATCTGTTGCACAGCCCGGCACACTGGGCTGGTTATGTAATCTGTATGATGATGTTTTTCAGCATAACCAGCTACTCGCTGTACAAGTATCGGGATGCAACCCGACGCCTGATCCACGAACTGCAACTCCAGCGGGACTATATTCAGTGGCAGGCGAGTCATGATGACCTGACCCAGTTGCCTACCTACAAATTAATGCGAGAGCTTTACTATCAGGCGTTAAAACGCAACAAAAACACCAAATATCAGGTTGGGTTGCTGTTTCTGGATTTGAACAAATTTAAAGAGGTCAATGATACCTACGGGCATGATGCAGGTGATCATTGCTTGAGGATCACCGCAGAAAGACTAAAAACCGCCATCAAGCATGATGGGTTTGTCAGCCGGATCGGCGGAGATGAGTTTATCGTGGTACTTGAACAAGTGCGTGAAAAGCAGGATGTTCAGGCACTCACCGACAGAATTCATACCTTGATGCGTGAACCAATCATGCACGATGGTCATTGCTACGTCGTCGGTGTTAGCGTAGGGGCAGCCATCGCACCAGAAAATGGGCAAGACTTAGAAAGGGTGAAAAAAGCGGCGGATCAGGCGATGTATCAGGCCAAACTGTCGAACCAGCCCCAGTGCATTTTTGCCACATAGCGATACGCATCTGAATTGGAATAAAAGCTGGTGAATCACTCACCAGCTAATCTGTCTTGTTGCCCCCAAAATTCAGCAAACTCATTCAGAGTCATGCCTGCTTTGTTTCGCAGATTCGGATCGCATTCATGACCGTAAAGTGTCTTAGCAATCGAAAATTCCCCCTTAATGAGAGCACCCATAATGGCAGTGTTTCCCCGTTTATCCTGAATACAGGAATCGGCTCCGTGTGCCAGCAAAGTATCTACGATATCGGACTGACCATGATACGCCGCGACCATAAGTGCGGTGTAACTTTGGGGGTTGGTTTGATTTATGGGGAATCCGGCATTGAGAAAGGTTTTTATCACGTCGGATTCACCGGTTCTGGCAGCGGCAAAGAAGTAGCGAATAAGCGAGCTTTGCTGCTGTGCAAGTGATTCGGATGACGAAGCCTGCGGCTGGCTGGCATAAGCCAGTGAGCAAGTGAACAACAGACTTGCGAATGAGGCAAAGATGGATACGTAAATGGATTTCATGACGACCTCCGGTATTTGAGGTGCCCGTACACCACCACTCTAATTGGCAGAAAAGAGCAGGGGAAGTGGCGCACGGGGCTTGGATATTTAATTTTTAATTACATATTTGCGAACTACATGCTTGCGAACTACATGTTTGCGAACTTAGTCACCTTCGCCATGTCGCCTTTGACTGCGCTGGTAATGGCTTTACCGAAGTCTTCATCAGCACGGTAGAAGTGGCTAAGCATGATGTGCTTG
The DNA here is from genome assembly GCF_027924785.1 of Vibrio nigripulchritudo. Taxonomy (NCBI): domain Bacteria; kingdom Pseudomonadati; phylum Pseudomonadota; class Gammaproteobacteria; order Vibrionales; family Vibrionaceae; genus Vibrio; species Vibrio nigripulchritudo. The sequence continues at coordinate 578,374 of NZ_AP027050.1, forward strand.
ATTTCATCATCGGCTACTTTGCCCAAATCGCCCGCCAGATTAGTCACCAGGTCTTCCTGTTCCTGTGGTGACAAGCTTCGATACAACACACCTGCCTGGAAGAAGTTACGCGGATTGCTGATCGCCTGCTGTTGCACTGTGCCATTCAACGGAGTGCGAACCGCTCTGAACTTGGTATCTTCCGCCAGATCTAGCTTGCGGCTAGGCTGATAGTTGATATCGGAAGTGGTGTTACCAAAGTTGGATGCGCCCTCTTGGTTGTGATTACGCACTTCCACTTTCGGACGGTTCACATGGAATTGAGAGTGGTTTGCGCCTAAGCGATAAATTTGCGTATCGGCATAAGAGAAGATGCGACCTTGCAGCAAACGGTCTTCCGAAGGCTCAATGCCCGGAATTAAGTTAGAAGGTGCAAAAGCGGATTGCTCGGTTTCCTGAAAGAAGTTATCTGGCACACGGTTAAGTGTCATGGTCCCGACTTTCTGATCCGCAACGTCTAGCCACATTTTGGTGGCGTCTAAGCCGTTGTAATCGAGCTTCATCAGAGCTTCAGGCGTCAGAACTTTTACGTAAAGATCCCATTTAGGAAAGTTGCCTTTATTGATTTCCTGATAGAGATCGTTGGTCAGGTGGTTAAAGTCTTTACCCTGAGTTTCTACTACTTCATGAGGGCGTAAACCTTGTGTTCCCTGCTGGCTCTTCCATTGGAATTTAACGTATTTCACGTCACCCGATTCGTTGATCCACTTAAAGGCGTGTACACCAAAACCGTCCATTTTTCGGTAGCTGGCAGGTACACCAATGTTCGAATACACCCAGGTAAGCATATGGGTTGACCCTGGCTCATGGCTGAAAAAATCGAAGAATCGATTCGGGTCTTGCACGTTAGAAATAGGGGACGGCTTCAGTGAGTGAACCATGTCCGGGAACTTAATCGCATCACGAATAAAGAACACAGGCAGGTTATTCCCTACCAGATCCCAGTTACCCTGATCAGTATAAAATTTTGTGGCAAACCCACGCGGGTCGCGCAGAGTCTCGGGAGATCCCTTAGGATGAACGACGGTAGAAAAACGCACAAATACCTGCGTTTTCTTGCCTTTTTCTGCAAACGGCGCAGCAATGGTGAGATCGGAATAATCCCCACTAGAAACAAATTCACCATGAACACCTGTTCCTCTGGCATGCACAACACGCTCAGGGATTCGCTCACGGGCAAATCTTTGAAGTTTCTGAATTAAATGCACATCCTGCAGCAGCACGCTGCCCATAGGACCTGCCGTAATCGAATTTTGGTTATCTCCAACTGGTGCGCCGTTGTCACGTGTCATTGTTGTACTGTGTGCACTAAACGTAACGCCCATTGATAAGATAAGTAAGCTTTTGACGACCTGCATATTTGCTTCCTTTATATACAAGATTCAAAGCTCTTTTCTGCCAACAAGCAGTATAGGGTTTTTATATTTCTGATTGGAAATAGGTTTTTTCTATAAAATCAATTGGTGATTTCTATTAAAACGTTTTCTGTGCAACTTGGGAGGAATATCAATATCAGGCAGGCGAAAATCACTATAGCGTAAATTTCACGCAATTGACACATTAATCAAAAAGGATGTGAAACGAATTAGTTTCAGTCGCTAAAATTCAATAAAACCACGTTAAATGGTGGGAAATTCAATGCAACGTTGATTAACGTGCAGAAAACGATCATAAATTTGTCATGTTCAATTTTTACTCTTGTCCGCAGTTTTTATATGGGTTTGAAGTGAATATGAACATCAAAGATGTCGCTCAGCTTGCGAACGTGTCCACCACTACAGTGTCTCGATACCTGAATAAGCCAGAGTTGGTCGCACCAGATGCGTCAGAACGTATCGCCAAGGTCATTGAGCTGACGGGCTACTCTCCAAGAAAGCAATTCAGCGGAGTTAAACTCAACACCAATCCCACTATAGGGTTGATGATCCCCAGCCTGAATAACCCGGTGTTTGCGGAAATTGCGTCTGCCATTCAGTCTAAAGCTCGGTTCTACGGATACTCCACCCTCATCATTGATACTCAATACCAGAGTGAGCTCGAAAAGCTGGCCATTATCACTCTGTTGCGCCAACGGGTTGCCGGAGTGTTGCTCACGGTATCTTCGACACAGAACAACGAAGCGCTCTCTCTGCTGCGAGAGTTTGGCTTTCCTTATTGCTTGCTACATAACCAAAGTGAGTCGGAAGAAGCGTGCGTTTACGTCGACAACTATCAGGCGAGCCGAGAAGTCGCTTTTGCCCTGCATAAAAAAGGTCATACCAACTTTGGTGTTGTCACTATGGATTTTTCTGCCTCTGATCGCGGCAAAGCAAGATTCGCGGGTTATACCGATGCTTTGAAGGACCTTGGTTACGACATCAGCCAGATCACCCATGTGGAACTGCCTCCAAACAGACATGCCCCAGACATTCATGAAGACAGCTTTTGCCCTAACAGTAATGTGACCGCGTGGTTTTGCACCAATGACCTGCTGGCACTGCGCACGTTGAAGGCTCTTCGCAAGCAGGGAGCAAAAATTCCGGAAGACGTGAGTGTTGTTGGTTTTGACGGAATGGCACTGGGAATGCTGTATCACCCACAATTAGCCACGGTTTCGGTTCCATACCAAAAGATGGGAGAAGTTGCCGTGGACTTACTGCTGAATGAACGCATTGCCCACAACCGGACGAGGCAGATCAGCAGACAGATTGAAGTAGGTCATCAACTGATGATGACTGGAACGGTGGCGTAAGCGCTACAGGAAAACTTAACTTTTACATCAAGGAGTGAAACCCATGTTACTTAAGTCGATTGCCGGGCTTAGCCTGGTTGCAATCACCTTCGCTGCTTCTGTGCAGCCAGTGCTTGCCTCAGACGCCACCTGCTACAACTGCCCGCCAGAGTGGGCTAACTGGGGTGGTCAGCTTAAACAAATCAAAAAGGAGCTGAATATATCGGTTCCGATGGATAACAAAAACTCAGGTCAGACGCTCTCTCAGCTGATTGCTGAGAAAAACAGCCCAGTTGCCGACGTGGCTTATTACGGTGTCTCTTTTGGCATCAAAGCCGCAGAGCAAGATGTCGTCACCGGTTATAAGCCAAAGAGCTGGGACCAGATCCCGGCTGGCTTAAAAGATCCGGATGGCAAATGGTTCGCCATTCATTCAGGGACTCTGGGTTTTTTCGTGAATAAAGATGCTCTGGAAGGAAAGCCAGTACCTGAATCCTGGGCTGATTTGCTTAAGTCTGATTATCGTGGAATGGTGGGGTATCTTGACCCTACCAGTGCGTTTGTTGGTTACGCGGGTGCAGTAGCCGTAAACCGCGCAATGGGAGGCGATTTGTCGAACTTTGACCCGGCGATCGAATACTTTGCCAAGTTGAAGAAAAACAAACCGATTGTGCCTAAGCAAACTTCTTACGCGCGTGTGCTTTCTGGTGAGATCCCAATTCTCCTCGATTTTGACTTCAATGCTTACCGAGCCAAGTACAAAGACCACGCCAATATTGAGTTTGTCATCCCTAAAGAAGGGTCTTTGGTGGTGCCTTATGTGATGAGCCAGGTGAAGAATTCCCCAAATCCGGAGAATGGGAAAAAGATTCTGGACTTTGTTCTCTCAGATAAAGGTCAGAAGGTGTGGGCACAGGCTTTCTTAAGACCTGTTGTGGCGTCGGCTATGGATGAGGAAACCAAGAAGAAATTCTTGCCTGAGAGTGACTATGCTCGTGCCACAGCCATTGATTTTGCCAGCATGGCAGGTGCGCAGACGGGATTTGCTCAGCGTTACCTGAAAGAAGTGAAGTAACCGGACTGGGCGGCAGTATCACTGTCGCCTCTGTTTGAGTGAGATATGAATAAGTACCTAATTTTGATTCTTCCTGCTGTGGTCATTAGCCTGGCGTTTTTCGTTTTGCCTGTTGCTCAGCTGTTTGCTCTGTCTGAGCCCATGAATTACCTCGCCATTATAACCAACGAACAGTACTACCTGAGTTTGTGGTCCACCGTGGTACTTGCTGTTGTGGTAACCCTTTTAACACTGGTGATCGCTATTGTTTGTGGCTTGTTTCTGACTCGGCATGAATTTTTCGGTAAGCGTTTCCTGATTGCGATGATCAGCTTTCCTCTGGCATTCCCCGGTGTTGTTATTGGCTTTTTCGTCATCATGCTGGCAGGCAGACAAGGGTTGTTTGCCCAATTGGGGCTATGGATAGAAGGCGAACGATGGACGTTTGCCTATTCTATTGCCGGTCTGTTTGTTGGTTATCTCTACTTTTCCATTCCTCGGGTAGTGCTTACGGTGATGGTCGCGGCTGAAAAGCTGGATTACAGCTTAATGGAGGCTGCTCGTTCACTCGGTGCAGGTCCGTTAAGAACGTTCAGAGACGTGACATTGCCCGCTTTGGTTCCGGGTTTGATTTCCTCTGGTTCACTTTGTTTTGCAACTTCCATGGGGGCTTTTGGCACCGCTTTTACATTGGCAACAGATCTGAATGTGCTGCCAATGACCATCTATACCGAGTTCACGCTCAGTGCCAATCTTCCTATGGCGGCGGCGCTCAGCATTGTGTTAGGTGCGGTGACCTGGCTTTGTCTGATTGTTGCTAAGCGCTATGGCATGGCTGCTGTCAGTATGGGGGCATAACAATGAAGCGAAACTACACGTTTTATCTGCCTCTTGCTTTTACCATTCTGGTTTGTGCGTTCTTGTTGATTCCAGTGATCATGTCGGTTCTGGCTGGTCTCACCAACAACTATTTTGTTGGTCTCAAAAGCGGTCTGACTCTTCGGTGGGTCATCGAAGTATGGACGCTTTACGCAGACACATTATGGCTGACTCTGCTGGTGGCAGTGGCGTCTGTCGTGTTCAACCTGATTGCGGGAATCCCTCTGGCTTACTACCTTGCTGCCCACCAGTCCCGGCTATCGGAAATACTGCAAGAGCTGATTACTCTGCCGATTGCCGTCCCGGGTTTAGCGATCTCTATCGGGCTTATCACAACTTATGGGCACTTTTCTGACTTCCGATCTAGCTGGATGTTCATTCTGACAGGACACGTGATTTTCACGTTGCCTTTTATGGTCAATGCCATTCTTGCCGCGCTCAAGAGCATAGATTTTAAAGTGCTGGAAGAGGGTGCTGCCAGTCTGGGAGCCAGTTTTTGGAGGCGGTTTGTCGATATCATCGTGCCCAACTGTATGACAGGCATTGTCAGCGGCACCCTTATGACGCTGACGCTTTCTATTGGTGAATTCAATCTTACCTGGATGCTGCATACACCGCTGACCAAGACTCTGCCTGTCGGTTTAGCTGATGCTTACGCTTCCATGCGTCTAGAGATTGGTTCTGCCTATACCCTGATATTTCTTTTGCTTTTACTTCCTCTCCTGATTGCCACTCAACTTCTAAAGCGCAGTCAGAAATCGCCAACTGTTACTGACCCTATGTAAGGAGCTGTCTTAGTGAGTCATGTTAGTCAAAACCCGGGCATTAGCCTGAACAGAGTAAAGAAGACTTTTCCTGACGGTTCCGTTGCCTTGCAAACTACCGATCTGGAAATAGAACCCGGTGAAATTCTGGTGTTGCTTGGACCTTCTGGATGCGGAAAAACCACCACATTAAGGATGATTGCTGGTCTGGAAAACTGTGACAGTGGTGGAAACATTCTGTTTGGTCAACAAGATGTCACCGATCTGCCAATTGAGAAGCGTAATGTGGGGATGGTATTTCAGTCTTACGCGCTGTTTCCCAATATGAATGTTTCGCAGAACATTGAATACGGGCTAAAAATACGTGGAGTAGCTGAAGAAGAACGTAAAAAGAAGCTTGAAGATATGCTCTCCATGTTCGATTTAAAACCGTTTGCGCTTCGAGCCGTTTCGCAGCTCTCGGGCGGGCAAAAACAAAGGGTTGCACTGGCTCGCGCCATTATTGTTGAGCCAGCGGTACTACTACTGGACGAACCCTTATCCGCATTGGATGCTTTGTTGCGCAAGCGTTTAAGAAATGACATTCAAGTACTGCTTAAGAAGCTTCAGATTACCGCTGTCTACGTTACGCACGATCAGGAAGAAGCCATGGCAATTGGCGATCGCATTGCGGTACTCGATCATGGACGAATCGCGCAGATTGGGTCACCGGAAGAAATCTATCGTCAGCCCAAATCCGACTTTGTGGCGGACTTCATCGGGGAGATCAATCACTTCAAAGGTGTGAAAGATGGGGAGCGTCTGAGGTTGTCGAATCTACAAACATTGCCCTTGCCAGAAGAACTTCAGAAACCTGCGCAGAATGGCAAAGCGTTGTCGCTGTTGGTTCGCCCGGAAGACATTGTGGTTTCTAATCAGGAGCATGATGACCTGTGCGGCAGAGTGTCACATATTGCCTTTTTAGGAGACAGAACGCGTATAACCATTGACTGCGGCTTAGATCAGCCAGTACTGGCTGACTGTTTCGACCGACGGGAATTCAGGTTAGATCAGGTTGTTCGCCTGTCTGTTGAATGTCAGCACATGATTTATATGGAGGATAGCAATGTTAATCGCACAACTGACTGATTTACATATCAAACAAGATGGAAAGATCGCATATCAGAAGGTCGATACGTTGCAATGTTTTAAGGATGCCATTGAGCATATTAATGCCTTAAACGTTGATCTGGTGGTGTTAACTGGGGATTTAGGCGATTTCGGAAAGGAAGAAGAGTACGTCATTATCCGTCAGGAATTAAAAAAACTGAATGCTCCAATTCGTATCATTCCCGGCAATCACGACCATAAGGTCAAGCTGCGTGAAGGGCTGTCTGATTTAGTTGATTATGAACATCCGCTGGAGTGCAATTTCGCCCTAGAAACCGAGCATCATCATTTGATTGGCCTGGACTCTTCTGTTATCGGTAAGCCCTTTGGCAGTATCGCAAAGGATAGCCTGAACTGGCTGCGGGAAAAGTTACTGGATACCTCTAAACCAACGCTACTGTTTATGCATCATCCTCCGATAAAAGTGGGGGTTGAGCATATGGATGTGCAAAACCTTCATAACTCGGAAGATCTTTGGGATGTGATTGCCCCTTTCAATCAGATCAAAGCGATTGTGACGGGTCACCTGCATCGACCAGTATGCGGAATTTGGAAGCACATTCCGGTTTGGGTCGGACCTTCTCATAGCCACAGTGTCGCGTTAGATTTTGATAAAGAAGGCATTCCATCGTTTCAGTTGGAGCCCAAAGCGGTTCGTCTGTTTAAACTTGATGAGCAGGGCATTGTTGGTCACATCAGTTATATCGGACAGCACGAAGGTCCCTTCCCGTTTTTTGATGGAAGTGCACTGCTAGACTAAAAAAGCGCCGCGAAATTCTCTCGCGGCGCTTTCACTTACAATGCTTTAGCAGCAAGTTGCTCGGCAATGTAATCCGCCTGACGAATAGCCAAGGCGACTATGGTTAGCGTTGGGTTTTCTGCTGCGCCAGTGGTGAACTGGCTACCGTCGGAGACGAACAGGTTCTTGATGTCGTGAGCCTGTCCCCACCGATTGACGACGCCGTCTCTGGCTTTTTCACTCATCCGGTTAGTACCTAAGTTATGAGTAGAAGGGTAGGGCACCACTCGGTGAGTTTTTACTGCACCAACGGCTTCGTACACTTGTTCCCCTTTCTCATAGGCATACTCTCGCATGGCGACGTCGTTGGGGTGGTCGTCATAATGCACATTTGGAATCGGCAATCCATGGGCATCTTTTTCATTCGTGTTCAGAGTGATTCTGTTTGATGAGCGAGGCATGTCTTCCCCCACCAGCCACATGCCAGCCATGTTTTCATACTGCTCCATGGCGTTAGCAAAGTCATTGCCCCATGCACCCGGTTTGAGAAATGCAGCGAGGAAAGGAAGACCGAGCGAAAGGGTTTCCATTTCAAATCCACCGACAAATCCCCGGCTAGGGTCGTGAACCGATTCGTCCTGAATGATCCCTGCCATCGTGGTTCCGCGGTACATGTTCACAGGTTTACTGAACTCGGCATACACCGACCCGGTCATATGGCGCATGTAGTTTTTGCCCACTTCACCTGAACTGTTAGCCAGCCCATCTGGGAACATACTGGATGCAGAGTTAAGCAAGATTCGTGGGCTTTCTATGGAGTTGCCCGCTAAACAGACCACCTTGGCTTTCTGGTGATGATGATTGCCTTCCTTGTCGGCGTAGAGCACACCGTCTACCAGCCCTTGGTCGTTATGAGTGATTTTCAAAACGGTTGATTCGGGTCTGAGCTCGAAATTGCCTGTCGCTTCTGCTTTAGGGATTTCCGTATAAAGGGTCGACCATTTTGCCGACATTCGGCATCCCTGAAAACAAAAGCCCAACTGCATGCACGCAGGTCTGCCATCACGAGGCTGAGAGTTAATTGCCATTCTTCCAGAATGAACCTGTTTATACCCCAGCTTTTTGGCACCAGCCTCCATCACCTTGAAGTTGTTATTTCCTGGTAAACCCGGAATACCGTGAGTTCGGGTCACGCCCATCTTTTCTTCTGCTTTGTCGTAGTAAGGTTCTAGCTCTGCAAGCGTCAGGGGCCAGTCGAGCAGTGTCGCATCTTTAACCTCGCCATAATGGGTAAGTGTTTTGAATTCGTGTTCCTGAATTCTCAGGCTTGCACCCGCCCAGTGTAGTGTTGAACCCCCAACCGTTTTACAGATCCAGGCAGGAAGGTTGGGGAAGTCTCGCGCTACTTCCCAAGTGCCTGATGTGGTTCTTTTATCCAGCCAGGCTTCTTTGCCGAACATATGCCATTCGTCATTTTTGAAATCACTGGCGAAATTTAATTGAGCACCAGCTTCGAGACACACGACCTTAACGCCTTTTTGGCACAGTTCATTGGCGAGTGTGCCGCCACCTGCTCCCGAACCAATAACCACGACCACACTGTTGTCTGTTAAATCAAATTTAGCCATGGGTTCCCTCCTTACTCACTTTTGGTAGCCAGTCGATGTCATCAAATCCGCGGTGCAAATATCCTCCTTTGGGGAAAGAAGGACCTTCATAGCCAAAGCGCTCCCAAATTTTAGGGTTGTTGTAGAGAGACACGACCATGTTGCCACGCACGCTCTGGAAGAAAGGGTCTGTAGCAATGCTTTCTAGCATCGCTTGCTGCTGTGTCACCGACATATCAGCAAACTTGGCAGCTTTTAGCTTGCTCAAACCTTGCTGGAACGTACTGAGTGCATCACCCGATAAGGAGGCATCAATACTCTCCACACAAGCTCCGTAGAAAAAATCTTCCAAGTGAGGGTGTGGGTAAATACGCCGACAGAGTGTCAGCAGTAATCTGGCTTCATCCGTGTTCAGGTTACTGACGCTGAGCTGCCATTTCTGATCGGCTAACGAGTAGCCTGATAAGCTCAGTGTGAGGGCGGTTGCCGCGCTGATGCTCGAAAGTTTTAAAAACTTCCTGCGGCTAAAATTGCGATCGTTCATCCTTACGACCTCCAGTGTAATTTCCGTTATTGAAAGCGACCGTATTTCTGTAAGAACTCGATTTTGTAGCCATCGGGATCCGTCAAGAAAAAGAACATCGCCATGGTTTTATTGTTATGTTGCATTGACTTAACTGGTGTCGGAGAAAGGGCTAGATCGACCAGTTTTTGGTGTACTTCATCAATATTTTCAACGCACACAGCAAGATGCCCATAAGCGTCACCATGGACGTATGGCGTTTCTCTGCCGTGATTGAGGGTTAATTCAACTTCAAAACCCGATTTGGGATCACGTAGATAGGTCAGAGTGAACGTCTCAAATTCAAACTGATCCGCCAGCTCCAAGTCGAGCGCTTGGGTATAAAAGTGAATGGAACGATTCAGGTCGAGAACCCGAATCATAGAGTGGATGGTTTTTGTCATATGTGGCTCACTTTGCTTTGTTGATTTTTTAATCAATATAAACGTGAACCACGGGTAGGTGGTGGTAGCATACTACCACATGTTAAAAAAATGTAACTTTTAGATGGTTAATGCTAACAGCACTAGTGAGCTTGTACCCGAAGCTGATGCTTTGCGGTATTGATAACGTCCGCAGGTTGCGACAGATACATCACGCAGGAACAGCGTAACAGCGACGCAAAATTGGATACTTCGCCGTGCAGCTCGGTGGCTTCATCATAGAGGAGTGACAAGAACTGCCCGGTCGTCATGTGCTGTTTTTCCGCGATATCATCAATGATGATCCAGAACTTGGCTTCCAGCCGGACACTGGTAGAGTGACCGCCCAAACGTACGGAGCGGGAGATGAAATCGTAACTTTCTGGCGATTGCCCTGCAAATACATAACACATGACGTTCTCCTTAACGGTCTGCATGCACTTCCGAATCGGGTAAACAAAATCCAGAGATCGGAAATGGGTTGCGCACTTAATGGTTGTTCACTTTTGGTGCAAATACAAATCGTGTTGAAGCTGGGTAGAAGGGAGTTTTAAGCTTAATCGAATGATTTTAAAAATAATTCCCGTTTTGGATTCACAAATCCTTATGGGATAAAGATGCTTGCTTCTCGTTTATGAGACGGCATTTATGAGCGAATGGAATAAGTGGCAGTCTTATCTTTCCATATCGAAATAGAGTGTTTTTGTTAATCTAGTTGTTGAACCTAAAAAGGAACGTTACGAGGAAAGATGGAACAGAGCATTGTCCATATCGCATTGGTTGTAAAAGATTACGATGAAGCGATCGATTTTTACGTCAATACACTGAATTTTGAACTGGTAGAAGATACTTACCAACCCGAGCAGGACAAACGCTGGGTGGTGGTGTCACCTCCCGGTTCAAAAGGTGTCACCTTGCTTCTGGCCCGAGCTTCAAAGGAAGAGCAGGAGCCGTTTATCGGAAACCAGGCTGGCGGTCGAGTGTTCTTATTTCTGCGCACCGATGACTTCTGGCGCGACTACGAAAGAATGAGAGCGAAGGGCATTACTTTTATTCGAGATCCCAGCGAACAAGATTACGGCACAGTAGCTGTATTTGAAGATCTCTACGGAAACCGCTGGGACTTGCTTCAGCTTAACCCTGAACATCCAATGGCAAAGCGCTAGTGGGAAATTCCCTTTGATAGAGTTCTGACTTCGAGACTGATTCACTCCAGCACCTTTCCTAATCTATCGATCAAGCTGCGAACTTCGGGAAGGTGTCGGTCATCTTGATGGGTCACGAGCCACTGGTTGTGACCCAAACCTTCCACGATATTCCCCCGACGGACTAGGGTTGCCTGGGAATCGCCAATGAATGTCGGCAGTAGGGCAATGCCTTTTCCAGATAATGCCAGATCCAGACTGTTCCTTGGTTCATTAACTTCAGGGACGGTATTGTTCCCTGCATGCTTATCCAGCCATCTGGCAGATGGAATGTCCGCCAGTACTTTTATCCATACATCAGGGGCATCTTTGGTTGAATAGGGCGCAAATTCTACTTTTTTGAGTCGGCGGCATACCAAGGTTTCTTCTGTTGGTCTCTGATTTCGGATGCCGATAACCACTTCCCGATGAGTAATATCCAACACCTTTTCTGTAGACACAAAGCGAAGCCGAATGTCAGAGATGCCGTCCATGAGTGTATTGAGGTTTTCTATTAGGTACAGCGTCGTCCACGTACCAGCGGAAACTTTGACTAGAGGTCGAATGGCATTAGATGCGGGTGGTGTTGTCAGGTTAACGATCTTTTCTTCTATCTCGGTCAGTTCTTTGAGCAAGGTTTTTCCTTCTGCCTGTAACTCGTAGCCTTTGTCGTGCCTGATAAACAGCTCTTTACCGAGACCTCTTTCCAGTGCATGCATTCTTCTTCCAAGAGTTGCTGCACTTCGTTGAGTCGATTTGACCGCAGCGGACAAGCCGCCCTCGCGAGCCACTGCTAAAAACAGCTGAAGGTCATTCCAATCGATGTCTTTTTTATTCATGAAAAGCACCTTTCATTTCATTCCATTGATAAAAAGATACTGAACCTTAATCTGGTATCAGGTCAAGGTTATTTAGCGACTTTGCATCGCGGAGGTCAGCAATGAATCTAAAAATGCTATCAAGACAAAGACAGTTAGAAAGTCACACAACTTACGAGAGGAAGACGATTGAGCAAAAAGAGGAAGATGAGTTTTACGAGTTTTTTGGAACAGATGACATTAGCCATTTTTACAATCTGATTTGCGTCATTTCTTCATTTTTTGGCTTCGCTGTGACCGTATTGAAGGGGATGAAGGCTAAAGCAACGAATTTCCAGTTCTGGGGGAAAACGAAGTGTTAAGTTCGACTTGGAAATCTGAGTTCAATGTACTCAAGCAGTTTTTATAAATTTCATAGATGAATGTCAATGAACAGAATTTAACCTCAGTTATACTGGCTTCCTTTAAATACAAATGTCAGGAAAGCTATGAAAGAATTCGAAAAAATGTGCCAAGGTCTGGATTATGATGCGTTTAGCCCTGAGTTCGATGTACTAAGAAATCAGGCTTTCGATTTACTCCAGAAAATCAACCAGCGACAGTTTGAAGCCGCCAAACCCTACGTCGCAGAGCTGTTTGCTCATGTGGGTGAAGGCAGCGTGGTGTGTCCGCCTTTTCAGTGTGAATATGGCAAAACCATTTCGATAGGTGATGGATCCTTTATCAATATGGGTGTCACCATGTTGGATAATGCACCGATTCACATTGGTAATAACGTGCTTATTGGTCCCAGTGCTCAATTGTATACACCAACGCATTCTTTAGACCATAGATTGCGTAAAAAGTGGGAAATTCAGTGTTTACCTATCACGATTGAAGACGACGTCTGGATTGGTGGGAATTCAGTGATCTGTCAGGGTGTAACCATAGGTGCTCGCTCAGTCGTGGCGACCGGATCGGTTGTGACTAAAGACGTCGAACCTGACACACTTGTCGGCGGGGTGCCCGCGAAGAAGATTAAGTCTCTCAACCAGTAGCCAATAGTTGGCAGACATATAACGCATAGGCTGCTTGGGCAGCCTATTCAAGGAAATCGTTAGCCTGGGATATTTCTCATTTATTTGACTCAGTCCGATATTCATGAAAATTTGGTTTAAAAACCTTATGGTTTTCTGAGGGCTATTTAAGGTTTGATTAAAATTAATTAATTAATTTATTCTCGTTAATTTCTAATAAATTTTAAATTAACTTTGTTTTTATTTTCTTGTGAGCTGACGAGGAGCTTTTCGATACCTACTTGTTTAATTGATATTTTAGATACGTCTTTTCTAATATTGAGTGATATATATCCGAATGATAATTTATAAAAGACTCAACAACGGTTGGGATTAATGTCAAACGGATAGGGAATATTAACTATGACAATAGAACTAAAGAAAAGGGATTATGCGATAACAGTTCACGACATCGATTTAGACTATATCAAAGGTTCTGAGGTTCGAATTATTGAAGATGGCTTTATTCACCATTATGTAGCAACTTCAGATATTTCTCAGGGAGTGCCTATTTCAAACCCATTGTGGGAACACTTATATAGTGTGAAACGAGATACAAGTGCTGTCAGCCAGAGAGGTTTAATACCAGAACTTGATATGGATAACTTGCCACCTCCATTTGATACTTTAGAAGGTCGCGATCGTGAATATCTGTTTTTTGAATGCCTTCGAGTCGGTGTCGATTCGCCCAATGGTTATGTGCTAGGTCGTATTGGGAAGAATAAATTTGGTGATCAGTGGTCTTTGTCAGGTAACTCCGCAGGTTTTCAATTAATTGATGGTGTTTTGAGTGTTCAGGATTCTTCCCAAATAACGACGACTGACACACGTATTATTGAGGTATCCAGAATTCGAAATAATCTAACGCAAACCACCAAACTCGAAGTCTCGGTTTACAGCGATACAATGAACACGCTCTTTATTGCTGAGAGTGGGGCAGCAGGCAATGACGGTAAACAACCACACAAGCCAATGTTGGAATCAGAAGTTTCATTTCCAATTTCTCATCAGGCACATGGAGATATATATTACAGGCGAGGTGATACATTCGAATTAGGTATAATAATCAATATTAATCAGACGATAGGCGCTTTTGGTGACCCATTTTCAAATAAACCTAAAATGATACTAACGGCTAATACAGAACTAGCAAAAAATAATGGTCATGAACGTGAAAGGTTAGTTGAAGTTAGGAAAGAACTCGCTAAAAATAAGGTGATCACAGATAGTGGGTTTTCTCATATCAAAGATATCGAATTTAACTCAGAAAATTCAGATTTCCCAGGTCCATTACCGGATGGAAATGGTCCGAAACTGCAGGGACATGTTCCTTTATCCATTCTTACTACTAAAGAATTAACTTTTCTCAGAATAACCGTATCTGGAAATAATGAACATGCCAACTCGTCAGGAATAAGGTTAGAAAGAGCCAATGGCACAAAATTTGAGTTTTTACGCGTCATGAACGTTTACGGTGATGGAGTTTATTGCAAATCAATTAACCGAGAGGGTGGGGCTTTACGACCAATGGAAATCGCTTTCAGTTACTTTGATATACCTCTGGGAGGAGGCGCAGATTGCATTCAGTTTTCTGAAGAAAGTGATGGTTTGAGTGGACGATCTTATGACATTTGGGTACACGATTGTGTCTGTATGCAATCTTTCGAATCAGAGAACCTGAAGGGTTCAATGTCTATTGAAGCCAATTATTATCTGGTTGAGAACTGTATATTTGGCGGCAAATTTTTTGGTATTGGTCTTGGAGGTCGTAACGGTACCTGTCGTAACATCTATGTACATTCAGGCGGAATACGAGCCGATCATCCAGCCCTTTCGAGTACGTTTGGCATAGGTGTTGCGGCTAAACATGTATCACGCTCTATTAGTATCTACGATAACACCATTGGAGGTCACTTAGGGATGGCTTCAGGTATCCTGATTTCAGGCTATGATCTTGGGAATACCAATGATCGGGAAAATGAACGCCGGCGTTTCGATATATTGGTCAATCACAATCGTGTTTCTGCGGTTCGGTGGTGTGCCAGTGTCCGCGTTCCCTGGACTGGTGAAATTGTCAACAATCTTTCATTCGATAACACCATTAGCGATGTATATCTGCGAGGCAATTCAGATGTATTAGGTGATTATGTCAGATATGCCAGAGACAGTAACGGTGACATCATTAAAGATGGAAATAACCAGCCTGTTGTTGAAGAAGTTCTGTCGACCATAAACCATCAGATAATCAATGCGCCTAAATTAAGCAGTAAACCATTTCGTCAAGGTCGTCCTTTATTACCGATTACCGGAACGCCTGCGGTAGGCAGCACATTATCAGTAAACGCTGACAATGAATTGAAAGATAGTGAAAAAGTAGAGTCTTATCAGTGGCGAATGAATGGTCAGTTAATTCCTAATGCCAATCAGGCGTCATATACTGTAACTGAGCTGGTGGAAGACCCTAGAAAACCTCGATTTTCTAGTATGAATAGTGCGGAATTCAGTTGTGTCGTGACCATCTCTAAAAACGGTGACAGAAACCAGATTGATTTTCTGTATAGTGAATATTTGAGAGCCTAGTCCTGCTGTAAATCTGAGTGTTGGTTATCCAACACTCAGATAAATCGACTCAGTAAGTATCAAACAGACCTGACTGATAGTCGCGTATGGTCTGCTCAATTTCTTCCATCGAATTCATTACAAACGGTCCGTAATGAACAATCGGCTCATTGATGGGCTGACCCGCGAATATCAGCACTCCGGAATCGCCCTGTGATGTCAGCTCTACGCTTTCTCCAGCAGAGAGCAATGCCATGTGACCTTGCTTGAGGTCGCGGTCACCAACGGTGATGTTACCTTTGTAGGCATAAACCATCATGTTGAACTCCGATGGAGTGGTCAGCGTTACATTTGCTGTGTCTGGTGCTCGCCAGTCTGCCACTGTTGCAGGTACACCAGTTTTATTCAGTGGACCTTCTAACGTTTCGCCATCAACCGTTAGCGACCCCGCCAATAGGCGAACTAAGCTGCTTCCGACAGGATGTTCTGTCACCATTTCTGGCTGAAAGTCGAAGTACTGAGCGGGCTTCATTTTGTCTTTGGATGGCTGGTTAATCCAAATCTGAAAACCGTGAAGATTGCCCTCTTCCATGATCGGCATTTCGCTGTGAATCACACCGCGACCCGCCGCCATCCATTGAGCACCTCCGCTTCTTAATTCGCCCACATTGCCCATATGATCTCGATGCTGGAAATGACCTTCCATCATATAGGTTAATGTTTCGATGCCGCGATGTGGGTGAGGAGGAAACCCACCCACATAATCTTTTTTATCATCCGATTTCAGTTCATCAACCATTAGGAATGGTGAAAAAGCCTGGTTATTGAAACCGGCGATACGGCGAATTTTTACTCCATCTCCATCAGACGTTGCCTGAGAAGGAATGATCTGACGAATTTCTCTAGTGGACATATCTCACCTCATATGAACTGTGATTAATGGACTCAGTATAAGGCGACAACTCCTTCAAGAAGATAGCAAGACTTCGAGAGTCTTGTTCGAAAAATTCGAATGATCGAAACCCTAATTATTCATGGTACGATTACTTCCTGTTGATTCGCCAGACAGAGAAAACCACCAGTATCATGCCAATTGCGTGATACACAGTGAACGCTTCGTTCAGAATGGTGATGGCAAACAAGGCAGTGATTGAGGGGCCAATATTACTGGTAATGCTTAAGACCGACGGTGTCAGCCGAGCCATAGCCGCCGCCATAAAATACGAAGGCACGACGGTACAGAACACCCCCAAGGTAACCCCAAGAGCGATTAGCTGAGGTGACAAAGTACTGAGCTCAATACCCTGGTAGACATGCTGCCCCATAATCGCTAACCCTGCACTCGCCATGCCGACACTGTTAAACAGCTGGCTCCCCATTTTTCCAATGATTCTTTTACTTAACACCAGGTAAACGGCAAAGATAAGTGCAGAGCCTGCCGCCATCAGGCTGCCCAACCAAACCTTTTCTCCAAGCTGCTGCATGTCATGCGACACGATGAAAGCCACACCAAGGTACCCAAGAAGGATGGCTGTTATCGTTCTGGGTTTGGGTTTCTCTTTCATAAATATCCAACTGATGGCAACCACAAAAGACGGAAACAGGAAAATCACCAAGCGTTCCAGCTGGGCTGAAATATGTTCCAGAGCCAGAATATCCAGTAAGGCGGCGAAGTAATAACCGAGGATACCCACAAGAGCGGCTTGCCAGCCATATGTGCGGAGCGATGTACGCGATTCCTGGCTGCGGCATAGCAAGAACAGAATTGCGATGTAGAGAGGAAGTGAGCTAAGGGCACGAAGACTCATGATAGAAGTGGCATCGCCACCATATTCGTAAGCCAGTTTGATGAAAACTGGTTTGATTGAAAACATAACGGTACCCGCCAACGCGAACATTACGCCTTGCCGATACTGGTTTGAAGAGGATGTTGCTGCCGCTGTGTCGCTCATTATTCACTTCCTTTGTTTTTGAACGTCGGCTGTGAGAAATGGCATTAGACTCCGGCTGCATCACTCACAGCCGGAAATAGAGAATCCTACCGACTGAATGGCATAAGTTTGAGAAGCCAGAGTGATAGGATGAAGGTATTCATAAGAATCTCAATTCGTGATGAACTTTTAACCTAACCAAGGCGTTAGCCAAACGCAAGCGTTTTCTTTTGGGGGGATGAAACTCCAATTAACTTGTTGCACAGTAAAGATGGTGCAATGAACACAGAAGCATTTTTGTATTCTCGCTAGTATGTATTTGCACAAAACACTTTGAGTGATGTTGATGCGTTTACTTAAAACAGGTGATTACCGATGAATATTAATAAAGAAGAACGGGAAGCCGTTTACAAAACGATTTTTTGCCGCCGGGACGTTCGAAGAGATTTCAAACCAGACCCTATCCCAGAAGAGACATTGATGCGAGTGCTGACTGCTGCACATCATGCGCCGAGCGTGGGTTTCTCTCAGCCATGGGATTTCATTCTGGTAAAAAGTGCTGAGACGCGAGCAGCAATTAAGCGAGACTTCGAAGAAGCGAATGCCTATTCAGCCGAGTTGTTTAAAGAAGAGAAACAAGAACAGTATCGGACGTTCAAACTGGAGGGTATTGAAGAAGCGCCAATGGGGATCTGTGTGACTTGTGACCGGGAGCGCAACGGCCCTGTGGTGATTGGTCGGACAGTCAAGCCAGAGATGGATCTCTATAGTACTGTGTGTGCAGTCCAGAATTTGTGGCTGGCCGCTCGTGCAGAAAACCTAGGAGTGGGTTGGGTGAGCATACTCAATGATCAGGCTTTGCGAGAGACGCTTAACATACCCGAGAGCAAGGCGATCATCGCTTACCTGTGCATTGGTTTTGTGGAGAAATTCAAAGACAAACCAGAGCTCGAGACCGCAGGGTGGTTACCCAGAAGCAGTCTGGAATCTGTGATACATCATGAGCAGTTCCAAACTAAAAGCTAAAATTATTTTAGGATGGCTCCAAACAAAAAGCGCGGGAATGTCCGCGCTTTGATAGGAGATAAAATCGGATACTATCCTGCGTTTGCCATGCCGTCTTGCTCTTCAATATTCAGAACAAGCGGAACCTGAATCTTAAAACACGCGCCTTGGTTTTCTTCGGCAACACACTGGACATTCCCTTTCAGCAACTGAACCACCATATTGTAGATGATGTTGGCACCTAAGCCGCTGCCGCCTCCACCTCGCTTGGTGGTAACAAAGGGCTCAAAGATTTTCTCGCGTACTGATTCATGGACCCCTTTACCCGTATCCCGATACACAATGTACAGGTTGTCCATATCAGTTTGAATGTCTATGTAGATGTTGCGTTCGCCATCCCACTGATCAAATCCATGTCGGATGCTGTTGGTGATTAGGTTGGTAAAAATCTGAATATACGAGCTAGGATAGCTTTCCAGTTCGATGTTGCTGGCACATTCCAGATTGATGGTAACTTTGGCAACACGAATTTCATGTGACAGTGATAAGAGCAGTTTGTCGATGATTTCCCGCATATTAAATTGGTAAGCGGTCTGGCTGGTTTGGTCCACTGCTACTTCTTTGAAGCTGCACACCAGTTTCTCAGCCCTTTGCAGGTTGGTCACTAATATTTCAGTCGACTGCTTGAGAGACGTTAATGTTTTGGAGAACAAAGCTTTAGAGAGGTTACCTGTTTCAAATCCTTTGCTCAGAGCGTCAACGTTTTCCTCCAAAAAGCTGGTGGCGGTAACACTGATTCCAAGAGGCGTATTGATTTCATGGGCAACACCACCCACCAATCCACCTAATGACGCCATTTTCTCTGCTTCCACCAAACTTTGCTGTGCTTCCTGCAGCTTTTTCAGCGTGAATTGCAGTTCTTCATTTGCGGTTTCCAAAGACTGAGTTCGCTCACGTACTTTTTCTTCCAAACTGTGGTTTAGCGTTTCCAGTTGCTGTTGTGCTTGGCTTAGCTGTGTGACGTCGTCACCGAAACAGAGTACCCGATTCGATTGATCATCCAGTTCAACGAAGCGCCACTGAATGGTCATGGGTTCGCCATTACGGTCTTTGGTGGACACCACCACTTGATCGCTCGGTAGATTGACGATCATCTGGTTCTCTTCTTCCAGATTCCAGAACCCATAAGCAAACACTCGGAACCAGTACTGGTTGATAACCTCGTCTTCTGTTTTGCCTATGCGATCCAGCGCCTGAGCATTCACCATCAAAATAGTGAATTCCAGCCTGTCGATCATGCAAAGCAAGTTTGGTGAATTATCGACAATGGTCGCGTTGTACTGCATTTGCTGCGTCAGATTTTGTTTGTCTTTAATCTGCTCGGTCACGTCTGTGAACACATAGCAGCGACCACCGCCTTCGAGCTCCAGCTCTTTGTAGCCAATAAAAATATTGTTTTTAACCAGCAAGGAATGGGGTTCAAACACTTCAGAAGAGGCACTGCCAGACACAAACTGACTGAATTCTGGGCATCGACGCCAGCCCAAATCGCACAGGCAGTCAATCATCCCAAACGGGTGGTCTTGCAACAGAGTATCGATCTCACTGAACCTTTCACCAACAATTCTCTCGAACGGCGGATTGCTGGAAACCATTTCTTTGTCGTCGTTTACAATTGCGATACCGTGCCCGATGGAGTTGAAGGTAGTATTCAGATAATGCTGAACGCGTCTTTTTTCTTCTTCTGATTTCTTAAGGGAGGTGATTTCGATGCCGCTCATCAATACGCCGACCTGTTCACCTTCTGCATTTAGTCTTGGCTGGTATTGAATACTGATAAAGCGTTTGTTTTCGGTTTCTGTAGGAAGCTCGATTTCAAAGCTAATAGATTCCCCAGCTAACGCCCGCTCAAGAAGTGGCGCTGCGTTGGCATAAACAGGAGGGGGCAATGCTTCTTTGACTGTTTTGTTGAGTACTTTGTCGCTTGTGGAGCGGATAAAGTCGAGATATTGCTGGCTGACAACGATATAGCGCAAATCGTTATCCAAAACGGCAACCATGATGGGGATACTATGAAAAATACTGGACAGGAGAGAAAAGCTCATTGAGCTGTCTACGGAATCCGTGGCTTTTAGCGGCATATCGTCCCTCAATTCCCAAAGGTTCAAAACGAACCAATCCGAGATTTATCCTTATCCCTAAAATTTAGTAGACGAATGGAGGTTATACAAACGGCTCAAATATTTTAAAGGTGGCGACCCTATTCACTTTTGAGAAGGTTGGGGTGGCTCTCGTAAGAGTAGCAAGAGCCGAAAGAGCTAATGAGTATTGAGCATACCCTCAGTGATAATGAAATCGATAATGGTATCTAAGCCGACTCCCTTCTTTAGATTAGTAAATACATAAGGTTTGGTCGGGCGCATTCGAGCCGTGTCTCTGTCCATCACTTCCAGTGAAGCCCCAACATGGGGAGCGAGATCGATTTTGTTGATCACCAGTAAATCGGAGCGAGTAATACCAGGTCCTCCTTTGCGTGGGATTTTTTCACCTTCGGCGACATCAATAACATAGATGGTCAGATCTGCTAGCTCAGGGCTGAACGTTGCACTCAGGTTATCGCCGCCGCTTTCCACAAATACCACATCCAGGTTTTGGTGGCGTTTGGCAAGTTCATCAACGGCCGCTAAATTCATGGAGGCGTCTTCTCGGATAGCGGTGTGTGGGCATCCGCCCGTTTCGACACCAATGATCCGGTCAGGAGCCAGCGCTTCGGTTTCGGTCAAAATTCTTGCGTCTTCCTGAGTATAAATATCGTTAGTGACGACGGCGATATTGAGTTTGTCTCGGATGGTTTTGCAAAGCACTTCGAGCAGTGCTGTTTTACCAGAACCGACTGGACCACCGATTCCGATCCTTAAAGGCTGTTTGTAACTTTCCATGATGATTCATCCTGTTTCTTTTGCGAACTATTAGATGCGAAATAGCTAGAAGTGAAATAGCTAGGAGCGAAATAGCCGGGTGTATTGGGTTTCATGTTTGGCACTGGCTATGGCGAGCGATGGCGTAAAGGCGCAGACTTCATCATCTGCAATGACCTCTGAACGTTTTATGGCATCGGGGAAAAGCGACGAAATTTCCAGTAGCGTTTCCTGACCGTCTGTCTGGCCGAGCGGAATCAGCTTAACACCCGCCATCACGATGTTTTCAGCCCAGCTCCAGAGGTATCCTTGCAACAGTGCCTCTTCGCTAATACCCCAGTGGTGAGCAGCGAGGCAAAATCCATGAAGCTGATTAGGGTGAGTTTCTGGCATCGACGCAGCCACATTCAGCTTGGTTAACAGTGTGAATAGAGCATGCCCACGTTGCTTTTCTTCCGCGCGCAATTCGCTGGTTTCTCGGCACGCATACAAGTAGGCGTTCCAGTATCCGACTTGTTCAGTTTGCCCATTTCCGATTGCGCTATATAAGCGTCTCATGATCGGCAGTTCCAGTGTCTTCATTGAATAATTCAGAACCGTTGCCAGCCAGTTGATAAAGGTTGTTTTGTCACTAATCCAGCCTGCTTCTACCGCCCATTCCACCCCTTGCGAATAAGTGAATCCGCCAATGGGAAGGGAAGGGCTGATAAGCTGAAACAGCCGATAGGGGGCAACGCTTTGGTTGAAACCTGTCTGCATAAAACGTCTCTAATTCAGGGCAACCAGTAAGCTGCTTGCGGCAATGCCCCACGCCGCCCAATGAGAGAATACGGTGCTGCCGACTTTGCTGAATGCGGTAACAATCAAAGCCGCGCTGACCATCATGCCCAGACTAAAGGCGAAGACATTACCGACGGCTTCAACACCGTGGGCGTAACCGTGTACAGACAACAGGCACAAGCCAACTGCAATAGCAGCACTCGACCAAAATGAGTCACGGTGAATGGGAGAGCAAAGCGCGAACCCCGACAGAAGCAAAGAGGCGGCAATTGCGATCTCCATGCCAGCAAACCCACCCATCGCAGTACCTAACGCTAAACCCAATCCCAGACTTAAAACGGCAAACACCATCAGTTTGAGCTGAGTACCGGGTGAGGATTGCTTAGCAATAAGCAGCCCGATAGCGGCAAGCATAAGCAAATGATCCAGCCCGAAAACAGGGTGCGTCAGTCCGCTGAAGAACGCTGAACTTAACGAGATCGAAGGTTCATGCAGTACGTGTGCAAAAGCGCCCTGAGAGACCGACAGGGTTATGGCAGCGAGAAAAATACGTTTCATAAGAATAAGTCCTTTTATTGATCTAGTGATGATGGTGATGACCACCCGATGTACCGCCATAAGCCCCATCTTCAGGCTCGAAAGGCGCAAATTCAGAGGTTACGGTTCCCCCCAAACCTTCAACCATGTCATCCAGTACATGATCGTGCTGGTAGCGCAGCCAGTCTGCAGTGACCTGAAGTGGCACATGTCGGTTGCCTAAGTGATACGCCATGCGAGCAAGCAGCAAGGCATCTTCACAGTAAATTGTGGAAACGGGTTCAGGCGCCGCTTTGATTTCCACCACTTTTCCGCATTCACTTTTTAGTTGCATGCCATCGCGTAGCGTGTATCCACGTGGTACAAACAAGCCAGCTTCGGAGCCGTCATCCAGTTGTACTTTCTGGCGGCTTTTGATGCGTTTCTCTATGGTCAGGCTCAGATAGCCGTCTGGTGAGTCAGAATGGCGGTCATTGAATTGAGTCAGTTCAATCAAAACAAAGCTCCTTGTCAGAATAAAAAGTAACGCTGCGCCATTGGCAGCACACTGGCAGGTTCACAAGTCAACAATTGTCCGTTGGCACGCACCTGATAGGTTTGGGAATCCACTTCTATCGTTGGCTGCCAGTCGTTGAGCTTCATGTCGGCTTTGCGAATGGAACGGCAGGCTTTTGCAATGCCAATTTGGCTGGTTAAACCTATGTTTTCAGAGACACCATCGTCCGCTGCTTGCTGCGAAACAAACAGCATGGATGTGCTGCTCGCTGCTTTCCCATAGCTGCCAAACATGGAGCGATAATGCACCGGTTGCGGAGTAGGGATGGAAGCATTCGGATCGCCCATCGGTGCCATGGCGATCATGCCGCCTTTGATGATCAAACTGGGTTTGATGCCAAAGAATTGTGGTTTCCAGAGCACCAGATCCGCGAGTTTCCCGACTTCCACCGAGCCAATCTCATGACTCATCCCGTGGGTGATGGCCGGGTTAATGGTGTATTTGGCGATGTAGCGCTTGAGCCGAAAATTGTCGCTGTGCTCAGTATCTTCGTCCAACGTGCCGCGCTGCACTTTCATTTTATGCGCGGTTTGCCAGGTGCGGGTAATCACTTCGCCAACGCGACCCATGGCCTGAGAATCGGACGCGATCATCGAGAACGCGCCAAGATCATGCAGGATGTCTTCTGCAGCAATGGTTTCTCGGCGGATTCGCGATTCAGCGAACGCCACATCTTCTGCGATAGAGGGAGAAAGATGATGGCAAACCATCAACATGTCTAAATGTTCATCCACCGTGTTGACGGTGTAAGGTCGAGTCGGGTTGGTGGAAGAGGGCAGAATGTTGGCTTCCCCACACGCCCGGATAATATCAGGGGCGTGACCACCTCCAGCACCTTCGGTGTGGTAGGTGTGGATCACTCTGTCACCAATTGCGTTGAGTGTGGCTTCCACAAAGCCGGATTCGTTGAGTGTGTCGGTATGAATCGCGACCTGCACATCCATCTCTTCTGCTACCGTCAGGCAGGTATCAATAGAAGCAGGCGTAGTACCCCAGTCTTCGTGGAGTTTTAATCCCACTGCACCTGCTGCCACTTGCTCGCGCAGCCCTTCTGGTTGACTGGCGTTGCCTTTACCGAGCAGTCCAAAGTTCATCGGAAAAGGGTCTAACGCTTGCAGCATGCGATGCATGTTCCATGGGCCGGGCGTGCAGGTTGTCGCGTTAGTGCCTGTTGCGGGTCCAGTGCCACCACCAATCATGGTAGTCACTCCAGACGCCAAGGCTTCTTCGATTTGCTGTGGGCAGATAAAGTGGATGTGGGAATCGATGCCACCTGCGGTTAGTATGGAGCCTTCTCCTGCGATCACCTCCGTTCCGGGACCAATAATGATGTCCACATTAGGCTGAACATCGGGGTTGCCCGCTTTGCCTATGGCGCAGATGCGACCGTCTTTGACCCCAACATCGGCTTTCACTATTCCCCAGTAATCGAGGACGACCGCGTTGGTGATCACCAGATCAGGGGTTTCAGATGAAGGTCTCTGGCTTTGCCCCATGCCATCGCGAATAACTTTACCGCCGCCGAACTTCACTTCATCCCCATATTGGGTGAAGTCTTTTTCTACTGAAAGCCACAAATCCGTGTCGGCGAGTCTGAGCCTGTCGCCAACCGTAGGGCCAAACATTTCTGCGTTGGCTTGTCTTGAAATACTTGCCATCAGAACATCCTTGTTAGTTGAATCACTTAAACGGGACCCATGACTTTCCCTTGAAAGCCATAGATGGTTTTGTCGCCGGAATACTCAACCAGCTCAACCGTGCGAGACTGACCCGGCTCGAATCGTGTTGCAGTACCCGCGGGGATATTGAGACGAAAGCCTTTGGTGGATTCGCGATCAAACAGGAGCGCGTCATTCACTTCATAAAAGTGATAATGCGAACCGACCTGAATCGGTCTGTCGCCATGATTTTGCACCTTTACCGACAGGGTGTTTCGGTCGGCGTTGATGGCTAAATCCCCCTCTGGGGCTTGAAGTTCTCCAGGTGTGATGTCCTGACTGGACGCTGTCCCTTGAGTGATGGGTTCATGCACGGTGACCAGCTTGGTGCCGTCGGGGAAGGTGGCTTCCACTTGAACGTCTGGGATCATCGAAGGCACGCCTTCCATCACCTCGTCGGAGGTGAGCAAAGTTCGCCCAAAATCCATCAGTTCAGAAACGGTTCTCCCTTCTCTTGCCCCTTCTAAAATGGCGCTACTGATGTACGCAACCGACTCGGGGTAATTCAGTTTTAGCCCCTTCTCTTTACGCTGTTTGGCGAGCATGCCAGCGCAAAAAATCAGGAGCTTGTCTTTTTCTCTGGGTGTGAGTTCCATTCTTTTCCCTTCTTCCTTTTCCCACAAATTAGCAAGCGCGAAAATGTCTATGTCGCCCAAATCCTTGGTGCGTTATTTTTTAACCCCCATTGCTCGCGAATCACGGTGCGCACCTGAGTGAACGCGTCCATCATGGATTCTGTCCACTTGCTGATGGCACGAATCACCATCAAACCATCCACGACTGTGACAGCAATGGTGATGGGGTCGGATTCTGAGCTGTGGTCTTTTTCAAACTGATGGAGCAAACCCTGTACCAACTCCAGTGCGTTTGGTGATGCACCGAAAACGTATAACGATCCCATTGTGGGGCATTGCTGTAACCCACTGTTAAAAAAGCGCTTATCCATACCACTGAGGTTCAGCCCTTCAATCAGGAGGGGGGAATCGTCTACCCGTATTTGAGTCCGACCACTGATTTTTCCCTTAAGGAATCCCTCATTCAGTGCAGGGCGACCAAAAGAGTGCATTTCCCAGCCCATAAATCGGGCATCGTTCGCGAGGTTGATTTGCGTTTCAAGGTGAGCGATGGCACCAGAGAAATAGATGTTCTCCAGTGGAAACCATTCCAGCGTAGCGCCACTCTCGACCTGTAGGTTGAGAGTTTGCTTTGCAAGACGATCATCAGACAGATAAAACTTAGTAGCGCCGGGGGTAGTCACCAGTGCGTGAGCGCCTGTTTGAGATTGAGTGGAGATATACAGACTGTCGCCACCGACCACACCACCCGGTGGATGCAGAAGGTAGGTATGACAGATTCCGCCTTCGGGGTAGAGCGGGCGTTGAACGGCGAGCGGACCACGTTGCTCACGTTTGCTCAATACCGTTCTGCCACCTTGTGCTGAACCGTTCGGATTGCTGAATTCCAGATTGAGTCTGGCTTTCCAGCCAGACTGCTTATTGGTTTCGATTTGGTTGGTTTCAATAGAAGAAGCCAGATCTCGTGCAGCGGTCATACTGTCAGATACTCCGCAATCAAATGGTCGTTGAGTTCATCCATCTGCCCGGACGCGACAATTCGCCCGCGATCCAGCAAGGTAAATCGGTCTCCCACCTTTCTGGCAAAGGGCAGCTTTTGCTCAACCAGCAACACCGTCAGCCCAAGCTTCTGGTTCAGCATTTTGATGATGTCACCAATTTCCTGAACAATATTCGGTTGGATGCCTTCCGTTGGCTCATCCAGAATCAGAAGATCCGGGTTCACCACTAAAGCGCGCCCTATAGCGAGTTGTTGTTGCTGCCCACCGGATAAATCACCGCCACGGCGATGCTTCATTTCTTCCAGAACAGGGAAAATTTCGTAGATGAAATCCGGAATCTTTCTGTCGGCTTTGTCGCGAATTGGCAATCCGACGGACAGGTTTTCTTCCACCGTGAGCATAGGGAAAATTTGTCGCCCCTGAGGAACATAACCCACGCCCAGTCTTGGTCTGTCTTCGGCAGGACGGGATTCAATATTTTGGCTATTAAGCACAATGTTCCCGTTGCGAATGGGCGTTAAACCCATAATGCATTCGAGTAAGGTACTTTTTCCTACGCCATTTCGACCCATCAACACCGTGCATTGCCCCTTGGGAATAGAGAGCGACAAGTCCCACAAGGTGTGGCTTTCCCCGTAGTACTGGTCGATGTTTTTGACTTCTAACATTAGGATTCCCCCAGATAGACTTGTTTCACCACGGGATCGGACTGCACCTTATCCATCGAGCCTTCTGCCAGCACGTGACCTTGGTGAAGCACGGTGACGTGTGAAGCGATGGAGCGGACGAAATCCATATCGTGTTCAACTACCACCACGGAATGTTTGCCCGCCAAGCCATTGAGTAATTCAGCAGTGCGATCCATTTCCTGATGGGTCATCCCTGCAACCGGTTCGTCGACCAGTAAGAGCTTGGGGCTTTGCATCAGCAGCATTCCAATCTCTAGCCACTGTTTCTGACCATGAGATAAATTCCCTGACGCGAGATGTGCCTGATCATGCAGGTGAATCAGCTCAAGCACAGATTCCAGCTTGCTTTGTTGCTCACCAGAGAGCTTGGCGATAAAGGTATTCCAAAGATTTCGAACGCCAGACATGGCGAGCTCAAGGTTTTGCCAAACGGTTAAGCATTCAATTACGGTTGGCTTCTGGAACTTGCGACCAATCCCCGCGTTGGCGATTTGCGCTTCGGTCATCTTGAGCAGGTTCAGGTTAGAACCCAGCCAGACTTGCCCGGTATCGGGTTGGGTTTTGCCTGTGATGATGTCCATCATGGTGGTCTTCCCTGCACCGTTTGGACCGATGATGCAGCGCAGTTCACCCTCCTTGATGTACAGGTTTAGGTCGTTGATGGCTTTGAATCCGTCAAAGCTTTTGTTTACGCCTTCGAGATACAACAAGATGTTGTGAGTGGTATCGATCAGTGGGTGAATATTCGGCCTCATAAAGCTGAATACCTGATCACGTTTGACTAGTTCTGAGGTCAGCATTATGAGTGCTCCTTACTGTCTGGAAGGTTTCGTTTCCATTTAGGGAAGTTCGAGAACAAGCCCACAACACCTTTGGGTAAGTACAATGTGGAGAGCACAAACAAACCACCGAGTGCAAACAACCAGATCTCTGGAAACTCGACGGTGAACCAGCTTTTGGCGTAGTTGACCAAAATCGCACCCACGACCGCCCCATACAAAGTGGCGCGACCCCCAAGGGCGACCCAGATGACGATTTCAATGGAGTTGAGCGGAGCAAACTCACCGGGGTTGATGATGCCCACCTGCGGGACATACAAAGCGCCAGCCAGACCTGCGATCATGGCGGAGAGAACAAAGATCCCGAGTTTGATGTTATCGACGTCGTACCCCATAAATCGGGTTCGCGATTCAGAATCACGAATAGCTAATGAAACGCGCCCCAATCGGCTTTCCATAATGGTTCGGCAAAGCAGGTAGCAGACGATTAACGCCACACCAGTGCAAAGGAACAGTGCCAGTTTTGTCGCATCGCTTTGCAGGCTGAAGCCAAGGATGTCTTTAAAGTCGGTGAGCCCGTTGTTGCCTCCAAAGCCCATTTCATTTCGAAAGAATGCCAGCATCAGCGCGTAGGTCAGCGCCTGAGTCATAATGGACAGATAGACACCAGACACGCGGGAGCGAAAGGCAAGATAGCCGAAAACAAATGCCAGTACACCCGGCACGAAAAAGACCATCAGAGCTGCAAACCAGAACTGATCAAAACCGAGCCAGAACCAGGGCAGTTCCTGCCAGTTGAGGAACACCATAAAGTCGGCAAGAATCGGGTCGCCGTACACGCCTCGGTCGCCAATTTGACGCATCAGATACATGCCCATGGCGTAGCCACCCAGCGCGAAAAATGCCCCATGCCCCAGACTGAGGATTCCGAGATAACCCCAGACCAAATCGACAGACAGAGCGAGCAGGGCATAACTCAGGTATTTCCCCATAAGCGAAACGGTAAAAGTTTCAATGTGCAGCGGATGACCAGCAGGCATCAGAAGATTGCCTATTGGCACCAGTATCAGCAGTGCCGCGATAATGCCCAAGGTGGCTTTTCCACCTTTGTCGTTCTGTAACGCACGTAAGATGATGGAGCGTGGCGCGAGTGTTGAAGTAGCCGACATAACTTAACCCTCCGCCGCGCGACCACGTTGAGGGAATAATCCCCTTGGTCGTTTTTGAATGAAGAGGATAATAAAGACCAGCACCACAATTTTGGCTAATACGGCACCTGCCCACGGCTCCAGTATCTTGTTGAACAGCCCCAGGCTTAAACCTGCCACGAGCGTTCCCCAAAGGTTCCCGACGCCGCCGAATACCACCACCATAAATGAGTCGATGATGTAGGCTTGCCCCATGTTGGGTCCTACGTTGGTGAGCTGTGAAAGTGCGACACCTGCTATTCCTGCCACACCGGACCCTAAGCCAAAGGTCATGATATCGACTCGTTCTGATCGAATACCCATGGCACGCGCCATAGAACGGTTTTGGGAAACCGCGCGGACCTGTAACCCAAGAGGGGTCTTTTTAAGGATCAGCATGAGTGCAGCGAAAGCGGCAATACAAAACAAAATTATGTAAAGGCGGTTGTATGTCAGTGCCAACATCGGATTAATTTCTAACGAGCCTGAAAGAAATTCTGGCGTGGTTACCGAGCGGTTAAGAGGCGAGAAAATAGATCGAACCGCCTGTTGTAAGATCAAGCTGATACCAAAGGTTGCAAGAAGTGTTTCCAGCGGTCGTCCGTACAAATGACGAATCACACTGCGCTCGATCCCGATGCCAACTAACCCAGATATGATAAAAGCCGCAGGAATGGAGAGAATCAACGCCACACCGGGGTAGGAGGGCAAAACCTGCTGAATCACATAGGTGGTGTATGCTCCAATCATGATGAGTTCACCGTGCGCCATATTGATCACGCCCATCACACCAAACGTAATGGCTAAGCCGATCCCTGCCAGCACTAACACCGAACCCAGACTCAAACCGAAGAATACGGTTTCAATACCCGAATACAGGCGCTGGCTTTGCTGATATTTTGCCAGTGCTTTATTGGCGGCAGCGATAACGGCTGAATCATCACTGGTTTCTAATATCTGGTTCAGCGTTTGGAATACCTGTGGCGCTTTAGAGCCAGAGATGTTTTTTATCGCTTCAAGCTGAACGTCGCCCTTTTCTGAGGCGGCTCTGAAAAGATTTAAGGCAAGAGCCAGGTTGCCTTTTATTTCCTCGTCTGTTTCGGATTTTAATTGCGTCTGAATCAGCGCAATCAGATTGGTATCTTTAGTTCCAAGCAGCTTTTGGCTGGCTTCCAACCGAGATGTAGGATCCGAAGAAATCAGATCTATCTTGGCGATCAGCACTTTCAGATACGAACGCAGTTTGTTGTTCAGCTTGGCTTTTTTGAAGGCGCGTTTGGACTCGACAACCACTTGTCTGTCCGAAGCGATTTGATAGGCCAACTGACCTTTTTTCAGCTTTTCAATGGAGTAAAAACCCGGATTGGTTTTGTGAACGTAAAGTGCGCCGTTCAGCCAGTGAGTGAGCATGACTTTTGCGAGTTCTGGCTGATGAGTGACAAGCCAGTCTGCCGCCGCTTTACGTTCTTCAAATTTCCGACTGAGTACTTGAGGCGCAAGATCATTAAGACCTTCAGCCTGCGTACTTGCCGAACTCTGGAACGCGCTGAAACAGGCGACCCAGATGAGGAAGTATCGAATAAATTGCATTTTGATGTCCGTGCTAAGCAAAAAAAGCCCTTCACAAAGTGCGAAGGGCAAAAGGGGTATCAATCAGTTTGTGCCAGAGCACTTTTTGGTTTCTACGTTAAAACTGCCGCAAGAAAACGGCTGCAACCAGCTTGAGTAAAGGTTTTTAGAGCCCGGTAAGAAGTCTGACCAAGCATCGCCTGCGACTAATCCTGTGGTTTCCCAAACCACGTCGAACTGTCCATCGTCTTGAATTTCACCGATCAGTACAGGCTTGGTGATATGGTGGTTTGGCAGCATTGTAGAGTAGCCACCAGACAGGTTAGGTACAGAAACGCCAATCAGCGCACTTTGTACCGATTCAGGATCCGTGGTTCCCGCATTGGTAACGGCTTTCGCCCACATGTTGAAGCCAATGTAGTGTGCTTCCATTGGGTCGTTGGTGACGCGTTTTTCATTTTTGATGAAGTCTTGCCATTGCTCAACAAATTCTTCGTTTGCCTCTGTATCGACGCTCATGAAGTAGTTCCACGCAGCAAGGTGGCCAACAAGTGGGGAGGTGTCCATACCCGAAAGTTCTTCTTCACCCACCGAGAATGCAATAACGGGAATGTCTTCAGCAGAGAGTCCTTGGGCGCCCAGTTCTTTGTAGAATGGCACGTTAGCATCGCCATTGATGGTGGAGACCACGGCGGTTTTCTTACCTTCGGAACCGAATTTCTTGATGTCTGATACAATGGACTGCCAGTCACTATGACCAAACGGTGTGTAGTTGATCATGATGTCTTTCGCCGCGACGCCTTTATCTTTCAGGTACGCTTCCAAGATTTTGTTGGTGGTGCGAGGGTAAACGTAATCCGTACCAGCCAGTACCCAGCGTTCAACATCCAGTTCATCCATCAAATAATCGACAGCAGGAATGGCTTGCTGGTTTGGCGCTGCGCCAGTGTAGAAAACGTTTTTCGAAGACTCTTCCCCTTCGTATTGCACGGGATAGAACAGAATGGAGTTCAGTTCTTCAAATACCGGGAGCATGGATTTGCGTGAAACCGATGTCCAGCCACCGAATACGACATCCACTTTTTCCTTTTCAATCAGTTCGCGCGCTTTTTCTGCAAAAAGAGGCCAGTTTGACGCAGGATCTACCACTACGGCTTCAAGTTTTTTTCCAAGTAAACCGCCTTTTTTGTTTTGCTCATCAACCAGCATCAAAACCGTATCTTTTAGCGTGGTTTCACTGATCGCCATGGTGCCTGATAGCGAATGTAAAACGCCGACTTTGATGGTGTCTTCCGCCAGAGCCGGTGCAGAAAGTGAAATGAGTGTCCCTAAAGCAGCAAGTTTTAATTTGAACGTCATGTTCTTCATTGTGTATCTCCTTATTGTGAATAAAACTTCATCAACAAGAAGTGTGCCAGTCATTTTTTGAGATTGATTTTTGTTATAAATATTTGAATGTAATGATTATTCTGTTTTTAAGTGGTATCTGTGTAATTGCATATCTAGGTATATGGCTTGAATGTTTTTGGTGCAAACGTAATCAAGTTTTCACTAAAATTGTGAAATGGAATCGCTAAGGCGCTTTATAAACAATCAGTGATGGCTTTACCGTTACGATTACTGAGTAAGGTGAAGTAGTGTTCGATGATTTTTTGGTGCTGTCCGGAGTGCTTAAGCTTAATTAAACCTTGGTTGAGCGTAGACACCAGATACTCGGCTCTGGGAGAGGCTTTTGATACCAGAAAATAAAAGCCAACAGGTTCTTCATTTAATTGCTGACAATGCACATTCTCTTGGAGCATTAAATTTTCAATGGCGACACTTCCTGCGAGGATTGCCGCTGGCACTTCCATGATTTCACATCTGCCTTTGTCGAGCATCATTAACAAGCTACTTAAACTGGCGTTACTACTGGAAACGATGTTTTCCTTGGGTACGCCGTGTTTCGCGTAGTAATCGTTAAAAATTCTGCCATCGCTCTCGCACACAGTGAAGTATCGCATCTCTTTCACTTTAGTAATTTTGTACGCAGATTTAGGGTTAAATACCCCTTTAGGGAACTGGTTCTTTGAGTAAAAAATGGCGCGAGATAAGGAGTAAGCAGGACCGACAAAGTAGAAATCTTTCTCTTTATCAGCGCTGTAAGTGACATCGGACGTGATTTCATGCTTCTTTTGATTACCATGTTTTTGAGTGTTGTGAAGGCACCGTTTGTGTGGCATCAGCTCAAATTCAAAATCTAACCCTGACGCTTGCGATATGGCTTTTAAAATATCTACGTTGATGCCCATGATTCTTGGAGGAGCTTGGCTTTTTCCTTCAGGATCCTGGTAATAGAAAGGCGCCCAGGATTCGCTGCATACGCTGACCTTTTCTTGGTTATCCTCGCTGGCAATGGAATGGCTGATGTTCGCCATCGCCAACACGGTGAGCAACCAAATAAGAGAACGTATCCGCATCCTTGAACCTCAGTTTTCTGCTTATTAATTTGAGTATAGATAAGGCTATAAAACTTGCACCATGGGGTCTTAGGGTGAATCAACGTTCTGAAATCGAAACTGCAATAATGAGAGCACATTCATCTTCGTGGTAGATTAAGTTGTCTATTATTTGTACAGGTGCGATTTAATACCAATAAGCAATGTGGATCTCTGGAGTGGATGATGGAACAGACACCAAGACATGTAATGATGGAACTGGGTTATCTCGGGTTACTGCCTTTTTTGGGATGCCTGATACTGATAATTGCGGACATTTCTCTTTTTGGGCATACCCCTCTGGGGCTGTTTGTTACGTACAGTGCCGTTATTTTAAGTTTTCTTTCTGGTGCGCTTTGGGGGAATGCGATCGATCATTTCTCTCATTCATTGAGTCGAAACGGCATGCTTCTGAGTAACTCTTTTACATTTATTGCCTGGGCAGTGCTATTGCAGTCGCCAGAAAATCATTGGATATCCTTAATCATGCTGGCATTTGGGTATATCGCGGTGTGGTTTACCGAGGCAACATTGAGAAATTCCGAACATGAAAACAGCGCCAAAGGGTATAACGCGCTCAGAACACGTCTAACCATTGGTGTTGTTGCATTTCATGGTGTGGCTTTGATTATCTGAAGCTGTCAGATTTTAATACCGTTCACTCAGGCTTGCCTGAGTGTTAGATTGGCGACCCAGCGCTTTTGGCGGTAGCGCTGGAAACACAGTGAAAAACGTACGATTTCTTCCGTAATTATCGCCAGATAAACCCAGCCAAAACTCCACTCTCCGATGAAAGCCCCATAAGCGGTTAAGGGAATTCCAACGACATACATGGCTAAAAAGTCCATGCGAATAAAAAACATGTGCTCTCCACCCGCTCGAAGAATGCCGTTAATAATGATCATATTGAGCATGCGTATCCAGATACCAAATGCCATTACTCCTATCGCAGGCAGAGCAAGAGGGTAGAGTGCTTCAGTATTTAGATTCAGCATATCAATGACTTGTTCTCTCAATAGGTACAAGGCACTTCCCAATCCTAATCCGAGTAAGAATACCCAGCGCAGGATTGTAGTGGAGATCACTTGAGCATGTTCGAACTCGTCCCGCCCAAGAGACTGACCAATGAGGACAGAGCAGGCAACCGAGATACCAAAGAACACGGAATAGCATAAGGATTCAAAAGGACCAACCATGCTAAATACCGCAAGCTCTTGCGTGCCCATATGGCCAAAAATCATCTGGTAAGTCAGTGTGCCGAATGCCCACAATACCGCACCAAATGCACTTGGAATTGCCAGTCTTTTGAACGACATCCACAAGGTATGATGGTTTTTGATTCCGGTTGTGGTGATAAGCCAGTTTTTCTGCCAGCTAAGTACCGCGACAATCAAAATAACCTGAATCAATCTTGCAAGAGTGGTTGCCAGCGCTGCACCTGCAACACCCATAGCAGGAAATGGGCCGGCTCCTTTAATAAATACAAAATTCAGACCAATGTTCAGACCTACGGTAATAGCGCCAATGATCAGTGGCAACATAGCATTTCCGCTGGCTCTTAAACTTGATTCAGCAGTCAGTACAACATGTGTAAGTAATAAAATTGGTAAGCCATAAATAAGGTAATCGGCACCTAATTCAATGACACTATTATCTGCTGTTTGCAGGCGCATTATTTGAGAAGCAAAGAGAGTCAAAACAACGGTGACTGGAACAATCAATACCGCTCCAAATTTCAGAGCCTGCACCGAGACAGTTTTAGCGTGGACCTTGTCGTCTTTTCCCCAATACTGTGCCACCAGCACACCATTGGCTGCCGCTAAACCTGCGATAATCATGGTTGCAACAAAATGCCACTTGGTTGCGATACCTACCGCTGCTGTCGCTTCCTGACCAAAATCGCTGACCATTAGAACGTCTGCCAGTGCAAGAATCGCGACAAGGGCACTTTGAATGGCGACTGGGAACGCAAGCTTTGCTACCTGTGGTAAAAGGGCATTAGGTCTGATAGTGGGTGTTAAAGAATGCGCTTTCATAATGTATCCTTAAACCAGAAAATCGTTTAGCTATTGCAGGGTGGCTAATATATCTAAGGTATAGGGGAAACAAAATGTTCGGAAAATCAGAAAAGCTGTGTAAATCCGTCATTGACTCATTTTCTGTTCAAGGTAAATGGCGTGATGAAATATTCCTGGGCGATGCATGCAAGGAGCGTTTTCTTTCCCAGTCTGATTTTCCTGAGTTTGTTAAAAGTCACCTGTATATGGCGGGTCAGTCTGAGATAAGTGGTGATTATCATGTGGAACGGGTTGGACCTGATTTCCATACGTTGCTTTTCACCAATGAAGGCGGCGGAGTTTTAATCACAGAGAAGCAGGTCGTCACCATCGATCCGAATACCGTTACGTTTCTTCCTCCCAATCAGCCTTTTCGTTTTGAAATTGCTGACAAGAAAATAGGCTGGCGTATGTCCTGGTTATTGCTTCAGAACACTTCAAAGTGGAATGTCTTGTCTAAGGGAGGCAGAAGGGTAGAGCCTTCTGGCTACTGTGAGCAGGTATGGTCAATTTTAAGTTTGCTGTATAACGAGAACGAAGGAAGGGCAACCTATCGAAAGCTTTACGTCAGTGAACTTTCGAGAATGTTACTTGGCGAGCACAGTGAAGAGTCCCCTTCTGACAGCCACGTTCGAGTTCAAAGCGTATTTAACGAAGTGGAATCCCAGCTTCACTATTCTTGGACCGTAAAATCCATTGCAGAGCGCTGTTTTTTAAGTGTCGAGCAGTTGAATCGAATTACAAAACAGCTTTTTGGATGCAGTACCCAGCAAAGGCTGATTTCATTGAGAATGGAACGCGCAGCGGATCTTCTTTTGTATGAATCCTGGTCGGTAACCATGATTGCTCAGCGTTTGGGGTACCCAGACCCTTTTAATTTTACTCATCGATTTACCCGATACCACGGTTGCTCACCGAGAGAATTTCGGAAAAACAAAGGAATACGCCTTTAGTGATAATGATTATCATTGTTTTTTGATGGCACGTTGATATTATTCGTAGCCAAGTCAGTGCCAGGTAGTGGCGGCTAGAAATGAATAATTTAATCAGGTAGGAAACCATGATACGCCAAGAATGGCACCCGTTAACCAATGCGCAGCAATCGTATTGGGACGAATACTTACAACACCCCGATAAGCCTTTTTCAAATGTCGCCCATTGTTTGGAAATCAGCGGAAAAATAGACATTGAAAAGTTGCATCAAGCTGTGCAGATGACATTCAGTGAAGCTGAAGTCCTTAAATTGAAGTTCAAAAACGAAGAGGGTAGCGCGTATCCTCTTCAGTCTCTCGAAAGTAACGATTCAAAATACGTAGAACTTACCGATTTACGTTCCTTTGATGATGCCGAAAAGCGGGCAACCAAGGCAATGGAAACCGATGCGCTTTGTCCTTTGAATTTAGAAAAAGATGCCATTTCAAAGCTGCAATTGTTTGTTTTAGCCGATGATAGGGTGTGGTGGTACATTCGGACACATCATATTGCTGTCGATGGTTATGGCATGAACTTGATCGAGCAAAGGTGCGCACTGCTCTACAGTAGTCTGGTTAATGGGCAAAAACCTCACTCGGGGTTTAAAAGTTTGGATACTTACCTTAAAGAAGACAGCGACTACCGATTTGGTGAAAGATTTGAAGTCGACAGGCAGTTCTGGGAAAGCTATCTATCTGAAGCGAAATTGACTCGCAATAATTCAGAAGAGATTTCGTTAGAAACCCACAGTGATGATAAACAAATCCCTCAAGCCATTACCGCAACATTACTGTCTCTTTCTAAAAAACTTATGATTGGTTGGACTGATATTCTTGTCTTACTCATTTCTGCTTACCTATATGAGGATAAAAAGGGACAGTCTCAAAATGATGACCCTCTTCCGGTTTGGCTTCCATTTATGAACCGAATGGGAAACTCTTGCGCAAATACACCTTCATTAATGGTCAATATTATTCCTTTCTTAGTGTCGAAAAAAGCTAATGAAGGAGTAGAAGAATATTTAAAGCGAGCTGCTAAAGAAATTAGACAGCTGTATATACATGGTCGATTTCGATTAGAGAATAAAGTGCAATGTAAAGAGCAAAGTTATTTTCTTTCACCTTTTATTAACATATTGCCATTTGATTCACCTGAATTCATTGGTTGCCAAACGAAGCATAGAATAGTTGCGAGTGGGCTGGCTGATGGCTTCAATATCACCGTTCGTAGCGCCAGAGATGCAACGAATATGAGTTTAAAAGTGGAAGGAGAAAATCGACTCTATTCCCAGGAAGAAATAACACGCCATTCTGATAATTTATTGAAATATATAAGTAAAGTATTAGAAGTTTAGCTCTAACCTTACTCTCTGCTATTGTTTTATTTGTCAATAGTGGGGAGTTACACTCTATTTGTCCGTCATTTCCTACGCGCGCCTCAATCCAAAAACATGATCTCCTGAACAAATTCATTGCTGATAATAATAATTATTACTAAATATAAATGAGAACGCTTTACATTTATATTTGTGATCGCTAGAGTACAATCCAGAATTCGTCAAGACACAGATAGAAAAAACTTAGCATTTATCCAAAGTTTCTTCTTTGGTGCCCTTTTTCCTCTATCAAATTGTCGGATTCTAGTCGGAATTTTTGCGCTCAAATACCCAATGCAGTGGTTAATGAGAGACATAGGAAGTCAAGATAAATACTCATTTCATGAGTCCATCGCCTTTTCAAAACACTTGAATTAGCTTCCTTTTACTCCTCCTCATTAAGCTCGGGTATTTGTGTGCACCCATTGTTAATGCTCAGTTAAGGAGAATTTTAAATGACAGCATTACGCCCAGCGCGAATGAATGTGCCAGGAAACAAAACATTCAAAATGCGCACA
The DNA here is from genome assembly GCF_027924785.1 of Vibrio nigripulchritudo. Classification (NCBI taxonomy): domain Bacteria; kingdom Pseudomonadati; phylum Pseudomonadota; class Gammaproteobacteria; order Vibrionales; family Vibrionaceae; genus Vibrio; species Vibrio nigripulchritudo. The sequence goes on from NZ_AP027050.1 coordinate 616,559, forward strand.
TTATCCGCGGTTATCATGGGGCTCTGCGTCGGTGGTCAGGCTTTTGCAGAAACAAACAATAATAATGATGCAGCCGCTCAGGACGGAACCATTTCTGTAGTAACAGTCATTGGTGAGAAGACAGAACGTTCCATTTACAACACTGGCTCAAGTGTTGAGGTCTTTGACGAAGACCGCATCAATACCACGCCAGGGGCCACAGAAGTTGACGACTTGCTTCAGCTAACGCCAAACATCGTAGATTCCGGTCAAGGTAACAACTTGCCTGCGATTCGTGGTGTTGATGGTTCAGGTCCTTCTATTGGTGGTTTGGCTAGTTTTGCTGGTACTGCTCCTCGAATAAATCTGTCAATTGATGGGCGCTCTTTAACTTACTCAGAGCTAACATTCGGTCCTCGTTCTTTGTGGGATATGCAACAGGCTGAGGTTTATCTTGGACCACAAAGTTATGCGCAAGGTAGAAGTGCATCAGCGGGTGCAATTGTTATTAAATCAAAAGATCCCACGTATCACTTTGAAAGTGCGGTAAAGGGGGCAATTGCTGAGCAAAACTATACTCAGACTGCTGCGATGATTTCAGCGCCAATCGTTGAAGATGAACTGGCATTTCGTTTAAGTGTTGATCAACAAAAGCGCAAAACTCATGTTGACCTAGCAACATATGATCCTGTAGGTGATGCCAGAAGAATTGAAATGACAACTGCTCGCGGTAAATTCTTATATGAGCCGTCATCGGTACCTGGGTTTAAGACCACCTTTACTGTGACTCGTATGGATACCCGATCTCCACAGTCGGAACATGAGGTTGGTGAAATCTATGGGGCGAATCGTGCAATTTATGAAACATATTCAACTAGTGGTATGTGGGATGTATCTTACGTCATTAACGACAACATTACGTTTGAGAATAACGTAGGTTACACGAAGTTTGGTTACGATCGTGTGACTGATCCAACTGGTGGGGCACAACAAGATTTTTATACCGATGGCAAAGAAATCCAATTAGAGCAGTTGGTTCGAATTTCATCGGACGATCGTAAGTTAAACAGCCTATATGGGTTACGTTATTTCCGAACAAATCAAGATGATACTTACGCGACAGCCCGTGGTGACGCTCCAATGACTGATGCGACCACCGTTACCTCAGCATTTGCTGAAATTACGTACGCGGTGGCTCCACAGGTTGACGTAACCGTTGCTGGTCGTCTTGAAACCGAAAGGAAAACTCGAAAAGTAGAACTGTTGAAGCTCGATCATGATGAGAGTGCAACCGTATTCTTACCGAAATTTGATATTGCCTATAAGCCAGAAGCGAATCAAACGTTCGGATTTAAAGTTGCTAAAGGTTATAACTCCGGTGCAGCCGGCTTGAGCTTCTATACTAAGAGAATTCCTGAAGGTCAGCCTCCAAAACCTATGATTCCTTACGCCTACGATAGTGAGTTTGTGTGGAACTATGAACTGTACACTCGACATCGTCTAAATGATGGCACTTTAGAGTTAACATCTAATATCTTCTACAATGATTACCAAGATATGCAGGTACAACAACTGCGCTCTGATTTCTATGCAATTGTTGAGAACATAGATGGTGCCAAAACTTATGGTGCTGAAGTCGGTTCCCGCTGGCTAGCTACATCTGATTTGGAATTCTTTGCAAACTTAGGCCTGTTGAAAACTAGCTACACAGAGACCGAAGCCCAAGGTGGTAAAACTAAAGAGCTTCCTCGTGCACCGTTAGCTACAGCGAGCCTTGGAGGACTTTACACTTTTGCAGAAGGTTTCGAGCTAAGTGGAAATGCTAGCTACACAGGAGACTATTTCTCTGACCTGGCAAACACCAAAGGGACAAAGGTTGATTCTTACTGGATAGCAAATGCACAGTTGGCATACGTATTTGATGGTGGTAGAGCAGCGCTATTTGCTCAAAACCTGTTCGACTCTGATGCTAAGACTTCAAGTGTGGCTTCAGGGAGCAAAGATGATCCACTGCGTCTAGCACCTCGCCAGATTGGTGCTTCTATAGAATTGCACTTCTAATTGTTCAAAACTAAATAAAACGCCTTGCTTTGAGCAAGGCGTTTTTAGGTATCAGGATTCGCAAATAAACTGTTTAACTTATCTTACTTTATTTTTTCAGATTGACGTTTCATCAGAAAAAACTAACTTTTCCCATGATTCTAATGTTGGATTTTCCATTAACTGCGCAAAGTTGATATCCAACCCTGCATTTCTTAACTGACCCGTAAGACGCATCATACTGATTGAATCCAAGCCGAGCTCTATTAGGTTTACGTCAGGTTTTATTGATTCAGTTGGGACTCCCAACAATTGGCTAATCGTGGACAACAAATCAATATTCGCTTCTTGCTTTGACAAAATAATATCCTTTTTTTTCGGAAGCTTACGTCTTTCTTCCAATGTTTGATTCAAATTCGTTGTACACAATATCATTACTTGATTGTGGTGTTCAAATGATTATTATTACCATTTAGATAAATAGTAGTCGTCAGTTGGATTGAATTTGCTCAGGTAATTTTTTTCCTTCTGAACACTTGTTTTGACATCACAAAAATGTAACCGGGAATAACATGGATACTGTCCTCAAGGAGAATGCGGATCAACACAGCTTATTGCATGGCTTTATTGATCATCCCGCACATCAATCCGAAAAATTTAAAAATGCCAACCTATGGCTAAATACACCCTTGTGGGGAATTTTAACTGAAGGCGTCAACAAACACCCAGCTAAGAAGGCTGTCGCTGATTCTAGAGGTGGGCTTTCCTATGAAGAATTATTGCGAGAAGCAGACAGGATCGCTGCAGGTTTAAAAGAGAATGGTCTACGTTCTGGAGATCGGGTGGTCTTTCAAGTTTCAAATAGCCTTGAGTTCGCGAAGGTATTTTTTGGGATTCAGAGGTTGGGTTTAGTGCCTGTGCTAGCATTACCTGCACATGGAATTGTTGAAATAAGTCATTTTATGAAAGTGTCTGGAGCAAAGGCATATTTTGGCTCCAATCTGGAAAATGACGGAAAAGCAATAAAAATTTCAGATGCATTATCTGAAGAATTTTCTGAGCTTGAGCATATCTACATAGCTGGTGATTCTGGAAAATACTGCTCTATACCTGAAGGTGAGGTAAATCAATTTGTTCCTGATGATTCTAATCCGAATCATCCTGCATTATTTTTAGTTTCCGGTGGTACTACTGGTCTTCCCAAACTGATTCCCAGAACACATAACGACTATCGTTTCAATATTCAAAGTTGCTCAACTGCTAGTGAGTTAACGAGTGAAGAGGTTTATCTTGCTGTACTACCAGCCGCCCACAATTTCACCTTGGGTTGCCCAGGGTTGCTAGGTGCCCTTCATTCCGGTGGGCAGGTTATTTTTAGTTCAAATCCTAGCCCCGACTATTGCTTTGATCTTATTGAAAAGAATGAAGTTACTGCCACGGCTTTGGTTCCTGCGTTAGCTCAGTTGTGGACCGCTGCCAAGGAGTGGGAGAAAGCCGATACATCGAGTTTGAGACTACTACAGGTTGGTGGTTCTAAACTTGCGTACTCCGACGCGCTCAATGTTCAGAAATCCTTCCCTGGAGCGCTTCAACAAGTTTTTGGAATGGCGGAAGGACTGATTGCCTGTACCCGTCTTGGGGACAAAGATGAGTTAATTGCAATTAAGCAAGGTCGCCCTGTAAGTCATTGGGATGAGGTTCGCGTGGTTAATACAGAAGGTGAACCAGTTTCAGTTGGTGAAGAGGGAGAGTTGCTTACACGTGGACCATACACCTTAAGAGGTTACTACCGTGCCAAAGAGCATAATGAGCGCTCTTTTACTCAGGATGGATTTTACCGAAGTGGTGACCGTGTAGTCGTGGATGAGAACGGTTATATAGTAGTAACTGGAAGAATTAAAGATGTTGTTAACCGCGCAGGTGAATGCATAGCAACTGATGAATTAGAAGAACAGTTACTTGCGCACCCCAATGTTGCGCAGGTAGCTGTAGTGGCGGTACCAGATAAGCATCTAGGTGAAAGGATTGGAGTCGCGATAGTAAAGAAAGGAGCAGTCCCAACGCTTCAAGATTTAAGAACCTTTCTTCAACAGCGAGGTATTGCATCGTTCAAACTGCCTGATGAGTTAAATATCTTGATGAGCTTACCCAAGACAGCGGTTGGCAAGATTGATAAAAAACGCGTTCCTGGTCCAGATGGTACTCCTTGGATCTCTACACCTATATAAGCGAGATTAGGCTGTTAATTTACGGTTTAATTTTATTTTAAAACCAAAGGTATACCGATTGAACATTATTCGATAATAAGATACATTCTCATTTCGTTTTAAAGGCGAAAAATTTCTATTTTTTCATATTCTTCAATGAGTAAAGAGTAAAAATAGAAGGCAGGGAATGAAATTTAAAGGAAATTAACGTGTCATCTTTAAAGAAGCCAGAAGCTTGCGAAAGTCTTAACGATATCCGGATAGGAATTGATACCCTCGACAAAGAGATTGTGCATATTCTTTCAAGGCGAATGGGGTATGTAAAAGCAGCAGCTCAGTTTAAGCCCAATGAAGAAAGTATCCCGGCTCCTGAACGCGTCGCTGTGATGTTAGAAGACAGGAAAAAGTGGGCAGAAGAAGTCGGGATATCAACAGAATATGTTGAAACATTATTCTCTAACATCATCGATTGGTACATTAACCAACAAATAAAGCACTGGCGTACTGAGAGAGGGCTTTCAATTGAAGAGTCCGAAGATACGGCAACTTGATAATAACTTTTTAAGCTTTCTAGTTAAGTGAGAAATTAGAGTATTTCATAATATTATTACTTTAGTTGTTGAGCGCAAAAGATCTGATTTATCAGGCTATTAAACTAAGAACGTCAGGTGCTAATTAGAGTATTAAGGACAATCACAAATGGCTATACCTAAAATTGCGAGTTACGACTTGCCTGAACACAAAGAATTTCCAGAAAACAGAACTAACTGGAAAATTAACCCAAGTGACGCTGTGCTGTTAATTCACGACATGCAAGAATATTTTGTGAATTATTATGAGGTGAATGCCTCTCCTATGGCTGATATTTTAAAAAATATACAAGAGCTAAAAAAGAAAGCCAAAGAAGCGGGGATAGCAGTTGTATATACAGCTCAACCTGCAAATCAAGACCCTAAAGAAAGAGCACTGTTAACAGATTTCTGGGGTCCCGGGTTAAATGGCGACCACACCCCAGTTGTTTCGGTACTCTCGCCAGAAGAAGATGATATTGAGTATGTCAAATGGCGTTACAGTGCATTCAAAAAAACGCCATTACTTGATTATCTGCAAGCTAATGGCAAAACTCAGTTAATCATTTCTGGGATCTACGGTCACATTGGCATTCTATCCACAGCGCTTGATGCCTTTATGTTGGATATTCAGCCATTTATTGTAGGGGATGCAATTGCTGATTTCTCTCGTGAAGACCATATCCATACACTGAACTATGTTGCGGGTAGAGCGGGTAGTATTAAAACACTCGATGAGATTGTCGAGGAAATCAAATCCTCTGAATGTCCCGCTCTAAGCTTGGATATTTTGCAGTCTGATGTAGCTGAAACACTAGGTGTCTCTGCGGAAGATATTGATGTGAATGAAAATCTTATGTTTATGGGATTGGACTCTATGAGAGCTATGACTCTTGTAGAAAAGTGGAACAAACAGGGTGCAAATGTCTCTTTTTCTCAGCTTATAGAGGCGGTTTCATTGCAAGAGTGGTGGCAAACAATACAAGCAACTGCCAACAACAAAAAAGAAGAAGTTTCAGCATAAACATCCTATGCAAGATAGTTCCAATTTCTTCAATATCTATAAGGGGTAAATTTATGAGCGATAATTCGGAGCGTTTATATCCGATGTTGTTGAACTTCGTGCGTAAAAAAAACGTTTCTAAAAACTTGCTAAGAGTTACAGTAACTGGTGAAGATCTAGAAGGATTTCCTGAAAATCAAAATGGTTCACATATAAAGGTTTTTTTCCCAAATAGGGAGAATGGAATTTTGCAGCTACCATATAGAGAAGGGGAGACAATCTTTTGGCCTGAGCATAAACCTGTTCCTAGAGCCTATTCAGTCAGGGAATACCGGGCTGATGTGAATGAGCTTGACATTGATTTTGTCACTCACGGTGAAAATTCTCCTGGTGGAGGATGGGCAATCAAGGCTAATGAAGGCTCTCAGATTGGTCTTGTTGGTCCCGCTGGTCCAGACCCACTTATTGCACCGGCGGATTGGCATGTACTTGCTGGCGATCTTACAGCTGCTCCAGCTATTTGCGCTATTTTGGAAGAGTTTCCCTCTGACACCATTGGTTTTGCATTTATTGAGATTGATGATATTGAAGATAAGCACGATATCAAGCATCCAGAAGGTGTCGCCGTTGAGTGGATTCTAAGAGGACCGAAAGACGGTCACGCTCAGTTAAGCGAGGCTATCAGTAATCTAACCCCTCCGAGTGGTGCTGAGACGCTCTCTGCTTTCATTGCTGGTGAAAATGAAAGTGTTCTCGCTTGCCGAAAAGTACTTAGAGAAGAATATAAACTGACCAAGAAAAACATGTATGCCATTCCTTACTGGAAACGAGGAAAGGACGAAGAGGCTTATCATGCCGAGCGTCACGAAGTCATGGATGAAGAATACTAACTCCTTCTAGTGCATCTAACAAAAAAACCGAACTCATTGAGTTCGGTTTTTTATTGGTTCTGAGGCCGTTAAAGATTAAGCTTGAGCGTATTCCTCTCGAAGCTTTTTCTTGTTGATTTTACCTACTGAAGTTTTTGGTAATGAATCGACAAATTTAATGAGATCAGGAATTTTGTAGTCCGCCAAGCCGCAATCACGCAAGAAGTATTTCAGCTTGATCGGATTAACTTCGAAGCCCTCTGCCTTCACGATCACCGCGCAGCTACGCTCTCCCAGGTAATCATCAGGAATAGCAACCAACGCGGCATCATGAACACCATCATGGCGAAGCAACTGGTTTTCAACTTCTTCGGCAGCAATCTTCTCGCCACCTCGGTTAATCTGGTCTTTATCTCGACCCGTTACGATGATATTGCCCTCTTCAGTGAGTTTGACAATGTCCCCAGTGCTATAAAACCCGTCTTGACTAAACGAACGGCGATTATGCTCTTCTGCGCGGTAGTAGCCGCGAATCGTGTAAGGTCCCTGAGTCAGAAGAAAGCCTTCTTCCCCTGTTGGGACAAGGTTTCCATTTTCGTCTACCACCTTTACCTGATCATGCTTAGAAATAGGTCGACCTTGGGTAGAAGCAATGACTTCAATCGGATCATCCAGTCTAGTGTAATTAACCAAACCTTCAGCCATACCAAATACCTGCTGAAGCTGACAGCCCAACTTTGTCGGCAGTTCTCTAGCGGCAGTTTCGCTAAACTTTGCTCCTCCCACCTGAACCAATTCAAGGCTTGAAATGTCATGGTGAGTAGTTTGAGCTTGATCCATCCACAGCAATGCTAACGGCGGGACTAGACCAGACACTGTTACGTTATGATCTTCAATCAGCTTGAATGCAGACTTTGGAGTTGGGTCCTGTGTCAACACAACAGTTCCGCCCGCAAAAAAGACGCCTAACGCACCCGGAGAACTCAATGGAAAGTTATGAGCAACGGGCAGGGCACAAAGGTAACGTGTGTTCTCATCAAATTCACAGATGACGTTGCTGCCAACCACACTGTAAGCGTAATCGTTGTGTGTACGAGGAATCAGCTTTGGTGTTCCCGTCGTGCCACCTGACAGTTGGAAGAAAGCCAAATCTGATGCGTCTGCAGTTTGGATATGATCAGGTTGCCCTTTAACCTCATCCAGTGCGGTGAATCTTTCGTCTTTAATGTTCGAAGAGTCGCCTCTTACCAAGACATGTTTAAGTGCGTTATCTTCGCTAAGAACTTGCTTTGCCAGTTCCTGATAGTCAAACCCAGTGTGGTCGCCATCGATAATGTAGGCTTTTGCTTCAGCATGAGCGCAAAAATAAGACACTTCAGAAAATCGGTGGGCGGGCAGAGCCAATACGGGTCGAATGCCTTTCTGCAATAATGCGAAGTAACAGAGATAGAACTCTGCGACGTTCGTCATTTGCAATACAACATTATCACCCTTCTTCAAACCCAAAGATTGAAAGCCAGACGCCAGCGTGGAGATTCGCTCAGCTAAATTCTCGTAGGTAAATTGACGTTCACCGCACACAAGAGCAATGTGGTCGCCAAACTGAGCGACGGAATGTTGGAAATGGTCAAAAAGCGTTTTGTCTTCCCAGTATCCAAGATCCTTGTATTGAGTGACCAGAAAGTCTGGCCACAAGGTAAAATCTAAATGATTATTCAATCCCACAAATTCACCTATGCTGTCAGCATGTCTTTTAGCTGGATACCAGCGGCAGTCAAAATGGTGTTCATCTTCGCGCCTGTTTCATCCAGCTCACTTTGAGGCTGAGATTCATCAACAATGCCCGCGCCGGCAAACACTTTCATTTGTCGCTTCTGCACTTCAGCACAACGGATGGTCACTACCCATTCACCGTTGCCTCTTGAGTCACACCAACCCACCATGCCCGTAAAGTAACCGCGATCGAACTGTTCCAGTTTTCTGATTGCGTCGTATGCTTTTTCACGTGGGTAACCACACACGGCTGGGGTAGGGTGTAATTCTGCAGCCACCTTCAACACGTTGATTGCTGGGTCATTAACCTGTCCTTCCAGAACAGTTGAAAGGTGCAACATCGTTTTGGTTTCGATAACTGAAGGAATCATTGGTGTGTAGAGGTTGTAGCAGTATTGGCTCATTACACGCTCAACTTCTTCTACAACCAGACCATGCTCGTAGAGATCTTTGTTGGTGTTTAACAAAGAGTTAACGGAATTTTGGTTCTGTTCATCTGAATCAGAACGTGGGCGAGAACCTGCCAGCGGGTTGGAGATCAAGTGACTTCCTTTTTTTGCCACCAGAAGCTCTGGGCTCGCTCCCATTAGCTTTTGCTCGTCACTGATGTTTGCAGCAAAGGTATACCCCTTAGAATTGATCGATAAAAGATTACGGAGTAGAGCCTGCTGTTGAATATCGGTATCAGTGGCGACTTCAATTGCACGAGAAAGTACCACTTTAGACAGCTCGGTATTGGCAAACATGTCCAGAAGATCAGAAACGCCTTGCTTGTAATGATGACCACTTGGCGAAGAGATAACTCTTGCGTCGGAAGAAGATTGCGAACTTGGTCTGAGTGCCCTTGTACTACTTGAAATGTACAGTTTTTCAGGAACAATAAATTTGGTCGGGTTTTCTTCGTTAAACGGTACGACACCAAATAGGACAGGATTATCCGATTCACTTTTCTTAGCTGCTTGGAGCATTTCGTTCGCTTTTTCAGCCAACTTTGAAAATTCAATAGGTTCGTGGAATTCGTTTTCGACTCCAGAGCCCATCATTGTGTTATTTGGGGAAGCGAAGAAAAATGGAGACGACAACAGCTCGCTATCCAACAGCTCACTTTCCATTTTTGAGTAGCCAATCACTTCTCTTTTCATAACAGATCCCTCTTGAAAATTAGATCGTGATGAAAGCCTTTGTGCAGAATCGTAAGAACGACCCAGTCATAGGTTTGTTCATCATCCGGTTGCTTATTTTTGGGACTAAGATTACAGTTACCAACGATCAAATGCTAATGATAATAATTACCATTTGCTATTAATTCTCATTATTGAATATTGGTCACATTTCACGGCGATTTCTATTAAGGATATGTTAACGAGATTGCTTTTTTGATTATTTTTCATTCGGTTATTTGCAAATATGCCAAAATTTCTTGATGGACAGCACGTTTTTCTGACAGGGGCTGCAAAAGGTATCGGGTTTAGTGCGCTGGAAAGCTTATTAGATGCAGGAGCGAAAGTATTAGCAACGGACATTGATGAGCAGTTACTCGCCAAGAAGTCCGATTTCCTATCTACACAATTCCCAGGACAACTTCGAATTGCGAAATTGGATCTATCGCAACCTGAGTATGTTAAGGAATGTATTCATGGTTGGATTGAAGAGCACGGATATTTCGACCATATGGTGAGCTGCGCCGGTATTCTTCATCTCGGAGCCTTGTGTGATATGCCATTCGAGCAAGTTGAGCATACATTCATGGTGAATTCTTTTGGGGTATTGGCTGCGATGCAAGCAGTATCTGTAAGCATGAAACGACGTGGCAAAGGCAATATCGTTGTTGTTGGTTCCAATGCGGCAAACACGCCGAGAGCAAATATGGGGGCTTATGCCGCTTCAAAATCCGCACTGCATATGTTTGTAAAGTCGATTGGTATTGAGTTAGCCCCTTTGGGGATTCGCTGTAATATTGTGAGTCCGGGCTCTACGCGTACAGAAATGCAGCTGCAGCTTTGGAATGAAAATTATGGTGAAGAGCAAGTGATAGCAGGTAATGCCGAGCAGTTTAGATTGGGCATACCACTCAAGAAAATCGCAGAACCTGAGGATATAGCGAAAACCATTTTGTTCTTGATGTCAGAAGGAGCTAATCATATCACCATGCATGACTTGCGAGTGGATGGTGGGGCCACATTAGATAACTAAACTGGTTGTTTACACGAAATAAAAAGAAAGCGGTGCGATGCACCGCTTTTTACATTCAGTTTTGTTAGAAACCGCTACGTAGGGTAATCGATTGCTTATTTGTGTTAGGCAACGGTGGAAAACTGCTTGCGCTCTGCTACAGATACCGCTTCAGAAAAGATATTCAAAATATCAATGGTATCTTCCCAGCTCAAACACTCATCAGTGATCGACTGTCCCTTGGTTAAAGGGAAGTCACCGATTTTTTGCGCGCCACCAACCAAGAAGCTCTCTGACATAACGCCAGCAATATATTGCTCACCCTCTATAATTTGGTTGGCAATATTTCTAGCCACATCCAATTGGTTTTTGGCCACTTTAAGGCTGTTACCATGACTGCAGTCAACTACAAGGCGAGGGTTGAGATCACTTGCCTCAAGTTGTTTGGTTACTTCACAAATGTTCTCATTGGAATAGTTTGGCTGCTTACCGCCTCTCAGGATGATATGTCCGGCTGGATTTCCTTTGGTCATCGCAGCGATAGGTGCGTCTCCAAAACCTGGCACACAGATTAGATGGGAGGAATTAGCAGCGTGAATGGCGTCAATCGCGATATTTACGTTGCCGTCAGTTCCATTTTTAAATCCGATGGGACAAGGAATGCCCGACGCCATTTGTCTATGGGTTTGAGACTCTGTTGTCCTGGCTCCAATCGCACCCCAGCAAATAAGATCAGAAATATATGGGTAAACGGTGGTATCTAAAAACTCGGTTGCTGTAGCCAGTTTCAAATCAACAACGTCTTTCAAGAATCGACGAGCAACAAACAGCCCTTTTCTCATGTTGTGGCTATCGTCCAAATCAGGATCGACAATCAACCCTTTCCAGCCTACTCGTGTACGGGGTTTTTCAAAGTAGGTTCTCATTACAATCAGAAGTTCATCCTGATACTGGCTCTGAATGCTAGCCAGCTTTCTAGCATACTCCAGACCCGCTTCAGGGTCGTGTATCGAACAGGGACCAATTATCACCAATAATCGACTGTCTTCACCATTCAGTATCTGGGTGATTTCTGTTCTTTTTTGATTGATGAATGATTCACTCTCTGAATCCAACGCTATTTCATTAACCACATCAGGCACTCTTGGGAGTGTGCCAATAGGCGTTGAGTGAATCAGCTTTTGTAGATCTTGCATCCTTCCTCCTACAAGAAGTGTTCCTTGATGCTTTACCTTTAAACAAAGTTGAACCCAAATATGCAATTAGTTGGGTTAAATTTTAAACAAATGATAATCATTATCATTTTGGCGTTGGGATTATTAAGATATGAACGCCCTAATGTCAAGCCTATTATCTGAGCTGAACTTAGTATTCTAGATAATAAAATCAATGATATGGCGTTAAGTCATTCAAATACTCATTAAACTTCGGTGATATACAACGGATCTCATTTATGAAAATGATAATAATTATTATTAATGTTTGAGTTGAGCCTAAATGTGGTGTATTTAAATAATCAGTTTTGCCATTGGGCACATTTTTAATGGATTAAATACAAATGAAAGAACTGACAACCATACAAGCAGCTTATTTGGTCGGCAGACAATCTGGTCAATCGATGGGAGGGGTTGCCGCTCATATTTATGCGGAATTTGATGGGGAAAATATTAATGAGGAGCGGTTAGCACTTGCGGTAACCAGACTTTATGCTGGTCATTCTATGCTAAGAATGAAAATCACCCCTGAAGGGCAGCAGACCATTTCTCCTTTGTCCTCAATTCATAAGCTTGTTGTTGATAACATCGAACACTTAAACTCAGAAGACACCGAGTCATTTTTACTAGACAAACGTGCCACTAAAACGGATCAAAAACTCGATTTAGAAAACGGTCAATGTATAGAAATTAGCGCCACTTTTCATTCAAAAGGTCAATGCCGCCTTCATATTGACGTGGATATGATTGCTGTTGATGCGCAGAGTTTTCGAATTTTAGTAGAAGAGTTAGCCAAATTTTACACAAATGAACAATCTGGAAATGACGCTCCACAAGGGGTTCCTTTCTTTGAATATTTAGAAAGACAAGCCGCAGACAAGTACTTAGTCTCAAAAAGAAAAGAAGACAAAAAATGGTGGCAAGAACGATTGGAAAGTGTTGCAGATGCACCTGCATTTCCTTACGTTAGCGAGAATATTGACCGTCAACATGGTCACAGTCAGCGATTTACTCATTTGTTCACACCTGACGAGAGAGCGTCTATTGAAAGCCTGGCTAAAACGCATCGTTTAACTCAGACTCAGCTCTTTTTGACCTTGTTCTCACAAGCTATTGGGAGTTCTTGTAACGCTCCTGATTTCCGATTGAATGTGCCCACCTTCCATAGAGGGTTTTATGAAGGTGATGTCGACGCCATCATTGGTGATTTTTCCAACTTGCTGATTTACAGCGCCAGTTTAAAAGCGCAAGAATCTACTCTTAACCATTGTCGTCGCACAGCCAATCAGCTTAATCAATTACTTAGCCATGAACACTATTCAGGTGTTGCGTTGATGCGTGATCTCTCTCGTCATCATGGTACGGTGCAGGCTTCACCAGTTGTATTTACTTCGGGTCTGGATTTTGATGGAGATAACCTGTTCACTGATGCCGTCACCAAGGCATTCGGTAAGATGAATTGGGTGATCTCTCAAGGTGCTCAGGTAACTTTAGATGCTCAGATAGCCCCCGCATACGATGGAATATTCGTGAATTGGGATGTGCGGATGGACGTCTTCCCCGAAGGTTTTGTTCAAACACTCTTCGATAAGTTTATAGCTATTGTAAGATCGTTGGCAGCCAACCCAGAAAGCATCCATCTCTCATTGGAACAGACGTTGGCAAATCTGGGATTTGATTGCCCTTCACTACCTTTAAATAGCGCATCACCTAAGCCATTAACTGAACTTCAAAAATCTTATCTCTTAGGTCGCTCCACTCAGATTCCGATGGGTGGCACTGCAATGCATGAATTCAGGGAATACCGAGGCAAGATCGACTCAAGTTTGGTTGAATCCCGCTTAAAATTGTTAGTTAAAAAATTCGACGCACTTCGCACGCATATAGATGAGCATAAGCTTCTTCAGCATGTCTCTGCTAAAGCAGTTCTTAACTTTCATTCTCACGATCTTCGACACCTTTCCATTGAACAATCACTGGAAGAAATAGAAACAATTCGCGTGGCAAGTAATCATGCGATGCACGATCTCTCAAGGTCTCCTTGGTCTGTATCAGTAATCCAACTACCTGAATCGGAGTTGGATTATCAAACAGTTGTATTTACCAGCTTTGATGCGTTAATCGTTGATGGAAGAACACACTCTCTTATTCTTTCTGAGTTACTGAAAAAGAATAGCGATCAACTGCAAGAGATCAGCACGAATCAAACGCCTGTTTCAAACCAAGAAACCGAAAAAGATAACGCTAAAAAACTTGCAGACGAAACATACTGGGAGAACAAACTGAATCCAGAGTGCGCGCCACCTTCACTTCCTTGGAAGCAACGATTAGAAAACATTAAAGCTTCACGTTATCAACGAGAAAGTATCGTCATCGAGAAATCGATGGTGACTCAGTTAACGATGGCGAGTGCTGCTAACAGTTTGTTCTTAAATTCAGCCCTTTCAGCTCTAATTCTTGAAGGGATGTCTTATTGGACTACAGAGCAAGAGATGAGGGTAGGGTTTCCAGTTGCTATCCCGCAAAATGATCGTCCACTGGGTAATGACTCTACGTTTGTTATTCTGGAATACCGAAAAAATGAAGGCACTTTATTAGACCGTGCTCGAAGCATGCAGAGTGACATGCTTGAGGCCCTCGACCATCTGGACTTCTCAGGTGTTGATATTAATCGGCAACTCATGAGTACCCGTTCGACAGCACTGGCTCTACCTGTAGTGGTCACTAATGGTCTGGCTTGGGATACCCTTTCAGAGGAAGACGATTTAGTGTTCTTTTCGGGTGTGACACAAACACCTCAAGTTGCCCTCGACATTCGGCTTAACTTTGATGAAAGCAAGAACTTGGTTCTGAGTTTCGACTACGCTGTGGATGCTCTAGATAAGCAAGTTGTTGTTTCGATACTCGCGTCAATTGAGCGTCATGTGCAAGCCCTGTGTGAGACTAAGAATTTCGATATTGCCTCACACAAAGTCGTTAACCTTGACCACTATAAGCTCAATTGCGATGAGTCAGAATTTGAGTGCTCTAAGTTTTTAGCCAAGATTGCAAAAAATGTAGGTGAGAACGCTTCTAGCGATATTGCGGTTATATGTGGTGACAGACAGATAAGCTACAAAGCCTTTGGAGAAGATGTCCACAAGGTGATGCAGCACATTTCCCATCTTGGTTTGAAACAAGGTGATGTGTTGGCAATATGTATGCCTAAAAGCCCAGAGCATCTGGTGATGACTATTGCTTGTTCATTATCTGGAATCATTTGGGTACCCATTGATGCTTCTTCACCAGAAGAACGCTTGGACTACCTGCTGAGTAACTGCAATGCGAACTTGGTTGTGACTAGGCAACCATCCGACAGAGCGAACTCAGTGACGTATGAGTCACTTTTACAAACTGTCGATGAAACCTACGCCTTACTTTCCAACGATGAGTTAGAAGCGTTGAGCAAAAGTGAACAAGGCTCTTACTACTTGTATACCTCAGGGACAACAGGGAAACCTAAATGCGTGGTGGTAAACAGTAGAGCAACTTCCAATGTTGTGGGGGAAACCTGTAAGGCATGGGAAATTACATCTGATGATGTTTTGATGTGTGTGACACCTTTCCATCACGATCTTTCTGTATTCGACATCTATGCGTCATTTGCGACAGGCGCAACCATTGTGTTACCTGCTATGGGGGAAGAGAAAGATGCCATTAGATGGAATCAATTGGTTGAACAGCATGGCATCACCATCTGGCAATCTGTTCCTGCTCTTATGGAAATGTTGCTGTCCTGTATGCAGGGCGAAAAACTAAAATCCTTGCGACTAGTTTGCCAGGGCGGCGACTACGTTAAGCCTAAAACCATTCAAGAACTTCGAGCACTTGAGCAAGATATCCGTATGGTTTCGATTGGTGGTCCAACAGAAACAACGATCTGGAGTGTATGGCACTTTGTGACAGACGAAGATATCACAGTCATTCCGTATGGTAGACCATTCCCTGCAAACCAGTACTTTATTATGGACGGTTTAGGAAAACACGTACCTCAGGGCGTTGTTGGTCGAATCATGACGGTTGGGGTAAACCTTGCTTCAGGATACCTAGAAGACGGTGAGTTAAAACAAACTGACTTTGTGACTATTGTTGATGATAAAGGTGACGAAGTCAGAGCCTTTAGAACAGGAGACCTGGGGTATTACCGCGAAGATGGAAATATCATCTTTGCTGGACGAGTTAATGGATACGTTAAGGTGAGAGGGGTGCGCGTCTCACTTCCTGATGTTGAGAAAGAACTCAATCGATGCCCTACGATTGAGCAAGTATTGATTGTTGATTATACCGAGCGTAACGGTGATATTGCTTTGGGCGCGATTTATACTGTTGCTGAAGGTCAATCAGCGAGCGCAGTTGATATCCGTGATTTTGCCCAGCAATGTTTGCCAAACTCTCATGTTCCGTCACAACTGCTTGAGCTAGAAAAACTTCCATTATCACGAAATGGTAAGTTCGATCGAATCCAAGCGAGAGAGCTATTAATTGGTTCAATTAATCAAAAAGAGTCAGTAAAACAACCAGAGTTGAATGTAGCTTCAGGCATTGTTTCTCAAAAGAACAGATCAATTGATACATTGGATCATAAGAGGATTATTGAAGCTTATGAGAAGGTGATAGGAAAGCATCAGGTTGGATTTGATGAACAAAGTCCATTCTTGTCTTTAGGACTTAAGCCATCTCACCTAAAGGAGATTGCTACTCAACTCAATCACGTTTTTGGTTCTAAAATTGTCGCACGTAAGCTGATCAAATGCAGAAATGCGAAAGAGGTTGGTAAGGTGATTTCAATCTGAGGTCACGTTGCCTTTAGTTAATAACAGCTGAACCAAACCAGATGGTTCAGCTGTTTTTAATTAACCATATAAAATTGAGTTGCTTGCCTGCGAACTGAATTTGACAGTATTAAGGGTATGAAATCTATAGGTTTAAATGTTCACGCAAAGTCGAACCCTGATACTCCTTTCTGAACATTCCTGACTCCGAAAGCATCGGCATTAGCTTGCCAAAAAACAAATTCATTGATTCGATGGAGCCGCCCGGAACGGCAATGATACCGTCGGCTGCGCCTGCCCGGAAACGTTGTTCAATCTCATTGAAGGCATCTTCTGGCGTACCTACTACGAGCCAATGCGAAGAACCTGCAACCTCTGGTCGCTTCAGAAGTTCAGCTACAGTAGGTTGTTCTCGCTCGATCAGACGTCTGATTAGGTCTGAGTGCGTTTTGCTTCTCACCTGTCTATCTAATTTTGGAAGCATGTCAGGGGTAATAATCGTTTCTTCTGATAGTAAACTGATATCCAGACCTATCGCTTCTTTTACATAATTGTACTTCCGAGATAGCGGAACTTGGGCATGAGTTTCCTGATAGAGCTCTTCTGCTTCTTCTTTAGTTTCAGCCAGGTACAGGCTAATGCCCGGAAACACCTTGATTTGGTCTGGGTTTCTGCCTTGTGTCTCTGCTCGTTTTCTTAGGTCTTTTCTTAGCTCAATACCTGCTTCGATGTCAGGTGTTGCGGCAAAAACAGCATCTGCCACGCGAGACGCGAAGTTTCTCCCTGAATTGGATGAACCTGCCTGGAAAAGAGGAATAGAACCACTTGGGTGACCAGGAACATTCAGAGGACCTTCTACAGAGAAGTAGTCCCCTTTATGTTCAATTGGGGAGATTTGGCTCGTGTCCGCATAGTGACCAGTTTCTTTGTCCATAATCAGTGATTCGTTCGGGTAACTTTGCCAAAGTTCTTGTACGACCTTAGTAAACTCTTCAGCTTTTATGTATTTTTCTTCAGAAGACATCATTGTGTCTTCACCAAAGTTTTTATTTCCGTCGATAGCTGTGACGACATTCCAACCGATGCGCCCTTTGGTTACCCAATTCAGAGATTGCAGTTGACGAGCAACAACGTAGGGAGGGTTATAGGTTGTGGATGCTGTTGAGATGAGACCGATTTTTTCAGTTTCACGTGCCAATGTCGCGATGAGAACCATTGGATCCAAGCTACTAAAACCAGGTTCTGAATCTAGCACTGCCGTATTCACAAATAACGTATCTGGTCTGAACAGAAAATCTAATTTGGCTTTTTCTGCTTTTTTAGCGAGCTCAACATAGAAATTGGTAGAGTAGAGATCTTCAATGCCGCTGTTGCTGCGACGCCAACCATTCTTGGTCATCCAGCTAGCGGCTAAAGCCATACCGACGCAAAGCTGCTTATTCTCTTTCATCTTCTAATTATCCTTTTTATTACAGCAAAACCTTTGAAATGGTATCGCACTAGCATCAACTGTTTTTGACGAGGTTTCTCAGGGATTTATCTTGATCTATCGATATGAAAGTAGTTAGCATATCCCGAGATTAACGTCATTCAGAACAAGTACCTAGGGTCTAAAAACCTAAGCAAATGATATAGAGTAACTCTGAATCCAGTTATAACCCCTTCATATAGTAAGATAATTGTAAATGATAACCGAAATGAGAATTACTTTTATAACTAAATGCTTTATTTTTTGCATGGCTTTACTTTCCTCAAATGTGTTTGCAAATAACACGTTAAACGCCTCCGACGCTTATCCTCGAGTATTTGTGAATGCTGATGGATCCGAAACAGTTATTCCTGCCAAACCTAAACGGATTCTTTCTACATCCGTGACGATAAGCGGAACTTTACTTGCTATTGATGCGCCTCTAATTGCTAGCGCTTCTAACTATGAAGGTAAATTTTTTAAGCAATGGGCAGACTTGGCTAATCAGCGACAGGTTGAAAGCATATGGCCTGCAGGCAGCGTTGATTTGGAATCAGCGTATATTTACGAGCCCGATTTAATTGTTGTTGCATGGCGAGGAGCCGATTCGGCCAGAGAGCAAGTAGCAGAATTTCAACAAATCGCACCTACGATCATATTGGATTACACTGCCCAATCTTGGCAGGATTTGGCTATCAAGCTTGGAGTCGCATCAGGGCTAGAGAAACAAGCGAAACAACGTATTGATGAATTCGACCTACTTATAGAAGAAAGTAAGAGTAAAATAAGAATCCCTGAAGGAGAGACAAATATTGTTGCCTATTATGGCGCGGGAGCGACCAACGCTATTGCACTGGAAACAGGAGTTCACGCGAAGTTGCTTTCTGACCTTGGTTTTAACATGGAGGTGCAGAATCGCCAATGGCATGATAATACAATTCCGCTTTCCGATTTCTTGCGAGTACACTTTGAGCTCCTTACGCAGCTTAAAGCTCAGACTACCTTTTTGTTAGAGGCGAATGACAAAAGCGCAGAAGCGTTTATGCAGGATCCTATTCTTGTAAACCTTCCCTCTGTAAAGAAAAAACAAGTTTTTGGCTTGGGTATGAATTCGTTTCGAATCGACATGTATAGTGCGATGGAAATTGTTAATGGAATCGTTGAAAGGTTTGGCGACCAGAATAATTCGGGCTAATGCATAAAGGATATTTGAGATGACAG
The DNA here is from genome assembly GCF_027924785.1 of Vibrio nigripulchritudo. Taxonomy (NCBI): domain Bacteria; kingdom Pseudomonadati; phylum Pseudomonadota; class Gammaproteobacteria; order Vibrionales; family Vibrionaceae; genus Vibrio; species Vibrio nigripulchritudo. Next base: position 635,885 of record NZ_AP027050.1, read on the forward strand.
CAAAGACCAACGCTGCTCCTTCAATTATGTCTAAAGATTCAAGAAACAAAAGAAGACGTACTTGGTTCTTTATTGGATTAGGTCTACTGTTTGTAGTTTCTTGCTTCAGTCTTTTTATCGGAACGCACTACATCTCACCTAGCGTGACATTGGATGCGATATTCTCGTTTGATCAGAGCAATAGTGACCATCTTCTTGTTCAGCACCTGAGAATTCCCAGAACGCTTCTTGCTATCGTAGTCGGCGGAGCCCTAGGCGTATCTGGGGTTGTCATGCAGGGTTTAACACGCAACCCTCTGGCTGATCCTGGAATACTGGGTGTTAATGCAGGGGCTGCCGTTGCAGTGGTTTCGGCGATAGCGTTTCTTGACCTCTATGAAGTGGTTTACGTCATGTGGTTTGGCTTGCTCGGGGCTGCGATTGCAGGGGCTGGTGTGTTTTTGCTTGCTGGCGTCCGAAAAGGGGTCAATCCTGTCCGGGTAGTATTGGCTGGTACAGCGTTGTCGGTCGTATTACTTGCGTTAACTCATATGATTACTGTTAACAGTCATGAGATGGTGTTTGAGCAGTTCCGGCACTGGTCAGTAGGTTCATTTCAAGGTCGTGGTTACGATGTAGTTATTCCAACCTCAATGTTAATTGTTGTAGGGATGATTATCGCGTTCTCTTTAAGCAAAGCTTTGGATACCGTATCACTGGGAGAAGATATAGGCCATGCCCTTGGTGTCAATCCTTTGAAAATATGGAGTCTGGCTTCAATAGCTATCATTATTTTGGCCGGTGCCTCAACAGCAGCTGCAGGACCGATCACTTTTGTTGGCCTTACTGCCCCCCATATTGTACGTATGATATCCGGTCCTGATCATAATTGGTTAATGCCTTTTTCCTTACTTATAGCATCCATTCTGGCTGTAGTTGCAGACGTATTAGGGAGAATCATTGGTTACCCTAATGAGATAAGCGTGGGAATCATGATTGCATTGATTGGAGGTCCATTCTTTATATTCTTGGTTAAACGCTGGAAGATTTCCCAACTATGATTAATCAACTTTTTTCTTCTTATCAGTTGAATAATGGCTTTGTCTGGCGTTTTGGTCGTTTTTCTATTTCGTATCAGCCTGTACACATCTTTGTAGCATCAATACTTCTGTTGTTTGTTTGTGTGCTTTCTGCCTATTCAATGACACTTGGCAAATTCAATATCTCGTTTATTCAGGTTGTCGAAGCAATATTTGGGATGGGCGAAGGTGGCGTTAAAGAACGGGTCATCCTTAACATCAGGTTGCCAAAAGTTCTGACCGCCGTTTTTGTTGGCGCGGCATTGGGGCTATCTGGTGCGGTATTTCAGTCAGTGTCACGTAACGCTCTCGGTTCGCCGGATGTCATTGGTTTTACGACTGGCGCTGCAACGGGGGCAATTGCTCAAATAGTGTTGTTTGAACAAGGGGCGCTCGAAGTTGCATTAGCCGCAATTATAGGCGGAATTCTCACAGCCGTTATCGTTTATCTGTTGGCTGTAAAAGCTGGAGTTGTCGGTGGGTATCGATTGATACTGACCGGTATTGGTATAGGATCTATTCTCAGCGCGCTTAATGGTTTAATGCTCGTAAAGGGCAATCTGGATAACGCAATAATGGCTAACCTTTGGCTTGCGGGTTCTCTGCACGCCAGAACATGGACACACGTATACCCTGTACTTATTGGTGTCTTGTTGCTGTTACCCGTGATGATGATATTAAAGCGTCCATTGTCCATGATAGAGATGGGGGACGATATCGCGACTCAACTGGGAATTCGGGTTGAGCGGGTTCGCCTTTCGATGATTTTCTTCGCAGTAGTATTAGCTGCATTGGCAACAGGCGCAGCAGGTCCGATAGCTTTCATAGCGTTGGCTGCCCCTCAACTCGTTACAAGACTAAGGCAGTCAAGAGCACTATCCCTACTTTCCTCTGCTCTAATGGGCGCAATGTTGGTCTTAATGGCGGACATTTTGATTCAGTGGTTGCCGTTCCAAGCAAGTGTTCCCATCGGTCGAATGACAGGTATTGTTGGTGGCATTTACTTGATTTGGCTATTAACACGATCAAGACAATTTTAAATTATTCATATGAATCTTATTTAATTTTCATTTATGCAAATGAGAATACTTTACATTTAGATTTGTTGAGAATAAAGTAACTTCCCTGATTTTCAATCGCCTAAATATGAAAGCCCAATCTAGCAGTACTAGTCTCTGTAATCATTCGGCTTTGGCTCCCTTAAAGGACAACTCTGGACTCATTCAGAGTAGGAGAAAGGAACATGACAAATAACAAGCTCCACTTACAGGAAAAGAGTGGGCGTGGCAACGCAGTAACGGAATTTGAAGAGAGAGTTTGGATGCACCATCAACAAAACGAAGATGGAACAAGTCAATACTCGGCAGCATACCACCTCATAGGGAAAACAAACATCGGTAGGTTGGTGGCGGCATTAAGCAAACTTCCTCAATTTGTGCCATCCCTTAATGTTTGCTATCAGTTTGATGAAGATGCTGGATTGTTGAAATCGGGAGGGAACTCTGCGTCTCACACCATCAATATTGAAGCCGTAGATTCTGTTCAGGGCGCAATTTTCCATCTTCAAAGTAAGCAATCAACTCCTATCGCTCTTGAAAGCCAATATCCGATCCAGTTCACGGTCTATATTTGTGAAGAAAAAGAGATCGTCTTGGGTGTGATTTCCCACCAAATATTGAACGGTGAGGTATCTTGGAAAGAGACTTTTGAGGTGCTGAGTTCTTTGTACAACCATGGTCTTTCCGCGATAGATAACCCAGCAAGACACACGCAACTGACTGGTTTTACTCCACTGTCAAAAACGCAAGACCTATCGGTCTCCCGCTTGCCTTGGATTAAACGATCTGCACAAGACATTGAATTGGTACAAACGGGTGTCAGCGAAGACATTTCGTCTTACCTACAAGCACCAGTTTCAAGAAAGTTCTCGACGTCTATCCAAAGAAGCAGCTACGAAACACGCTTTGGAAGAGCGATGAGTGAGGTAGAAATCCTCTCAGCGACGGCAGTTCTGTTTGCCCGATATGTATCAGAATCTAATGGTCTGGACAGCCTGAATGTATTTATTCCAGTAGACATTAGCCAAAAAGATCACGAAATCAATGGCTCAATGATTGAGTCTGGTTTGACCCATTTGAATTTAGGCAATTTGAACGTTGATCTTGGTGAAGCGATCACTGAAGTTGCGGCGCACTTAAATTCTGCAGATCAATCAGAAGCCAGCTTTGATACGGTTGCTGAATCTGCGGCTCTGGTGACTTGGCTCGTCAATCCGGCAGAGTATCTATCACTTGAAGACATAGAAGCAAAAAAACTACCAGTCGCACCTCTTCAACCTAAGTTTGAAATTTCCTTGGGTGTCGGTATTGATCGACAAGGTGAACTGAGTTTTGAACTTGTTACAGCCTCATCCGTTTCACCTCATATCGGTGCTTACTTATTCGAGCAGTTCATTGCGTACATTGGTGGTGAACGAGTGGCTAAGCCAGTTACTGAGGCGCAGAATACAGCTTTTAGCGAATTACCTAGCCAGGTCAATGAGCAAACTCATTCCGTTTCAGATGTGATATTGGTTGAGTTTCGTGAGGCATTATCATCGGAGAATATGACGAAGGATGATGACTTTTTCGATTTCGGTGGACATTCGTTAATTGCAACCAGAGTGATTGGTCGATTGCTTACCAATCATGGAATAGAAGTTCACATTAACGATTTATTCAGTCATCCAACTGCAGCTGAACTGGCAAAACACGCTAAGAGTGACAAAGATATTGAGCCCTTAGACGTGAATACAAAAATTGTTGAAGATCAGCAATCCGACACTGTTAATCTTATTTTGGCTGAATTTAAAGAAGCATTGGCATCAGATTCAATGACTGCAACTGATGATTTCTTTGATTTTGGAGGGCACTCCCTTATTGCCACTCGGGTAATTGGACGTTTACTGACAACCTACAATATAGAAGTCAATATAAACGATCTATTTAGTTATCCAACAGCTCAGTCTTTGGCTGAACATGCTGTGGTTCATGACTCTGAACAGACTGATGAGCAAAAGCTTGACGCTGAAGTTGGGACTTCTAGTGCGCCATTGTCATTTGCACAAAATTCACTTTGGAAGGCGATTACCAAGTACTCAAAATTTGGTCTAGATACGATTTTCAATTTGCCATTTGCATTACGTTTTCTTGATGAAGTGGATGAAGTTGTATTTGGAGAAGCATATAGAGATATTCTTGTTCGCCATACAGGCTTACGTAGCCAGTTCTTTGATGATAACGGATCTCCACTTCAAAAAGTCGTTGACGCAAGGGAAATCGATAATTACAAGTGGTTCTGGACTTCAGATGAATGTGAAATTGAAGATAGAGATGAGTTTCTTAAACAAGAAGCTGGTCATGCTTTTGATTTAGAGAATGAACTGCCACTTAGAGTGCGTTTTATTCGCTGCAAAGAAACAGGGCTTCAATTCCTTTCCTTCCTATTCCATCACATTGTACTTGATGAGTGGTCTGTGAATTTAATGATGGATGAACTGGTACACGCGTATAAGCAGCGTTTGCAAGGTAACCCCCCAGTTTGGAGAAGCGAACCGTTACCATTCCACGAATTTGCCCGTCAGCAGAGAAGTTCAGGAATGAACCAAAAACATCTAGATTATTGGTTAAACAACCTAAAAGGCGTGCCTTGGGCGAAACCAATTTTCCCAGAAGATCACCCTCTGAAAGGTAAAGGCGAAACTTCTGTAGCAGAAGGTGGATGGGTTGAAATTCAGATTGAAAAAGAGGTTAGGGAGGGGTTATATACTCTTGCTAAATCTCAAAGTGCGTCTCTCTTTAACGTTGTTTACGCATCAATTGCGACATCTCTACACTTCTTAGGAGCACCTGAAAAGTTAATTGTCGGAACACCGTCAGCAGGGCGATTAGACGCGGAGTACTTTGATACAATCGGGTATTTCACGACTATCGTAGTTCATCTGGTTAAATTTGCAGGTGTTCAGACGGTATCTGATTTGATTGCTCAGGTTAAAAACAATATCAACGAATCGATGCCATATACAGATATCCCTATTGATCTTATCGAAGAGGGGCTTGTCGGTGGTGAACCCGATGTTGAAGGTCACATGTTCGAAGTCTTCATTCAGCTTCACGCAAAGAATAAGTTTAACGGTGCTCTTGAGTTACCTAACGGCGATCGACTGGACTTCCAACAGGTTGACCCGGATAAAAGCGAATCAGGTTTAGGTTTGCAATTTGAAGTATTAGAAGAAGTGGTTAACGGCGAACAGGTTCTGCGTGTGATGATGAGTTACATGTCTAAGAACTACAGCCCAGCACAGGTCAAGCTTCTGTCTGATACAACAAGTGCTCTATTTGCCGAATTTGCGAAATCTGCTAGGGGTGACCAGCTGCTTGAAGACATAAAAGGACGTGTTATCGATTCTGAAACTGTGTAATGCTCGTCATGCATTAGTCATTACACAATAAGAATTCGTTGCGTTTGAGCGGCATTGAGGGGAAGATACTCTCAATGCTGCTTTGTTTTTTTAATACCGTTAAATCAGAAAGTTATGACCCTATCTACACCAACCAAATTCAACACTTCATTTCGGTTAAAGGGTGAGAACCTCAAACTTGCCTACGAAAATCGGGTCATCTGTGAAGATCTCGAACTCAGTATTCCCGAAGGAAAGTTCACAGTAATCGTTGGACCTAACGGTTGTGGCAAGTCTACGTTGCTAAGAAGTCTGTGTCGTTTGCTAAAACCTGTTCACGGGCAAGTGTGTCTGAATGGTAAAAACATTCAGGAAATGCCAGCAAAAGAATTAGCCAGAGAATTAGGCTTGTTGCCTCAAAGCTCTCAGGCGCCTGATGGTATTCGTGTTGTTGATCTTATAGCTCGTGGGCGTTACCCCCATCAAAAGCTATTTAAGCAATGGAGCCCGGAAGATCAGGAAGCGGTATCTCAGGCGATGGAAGATACTGGTGTGACAGAACTGGCTGAAAGGCAGGTGGATGAACTTTCTGGTGGACAAAAGCAACGAGTCTGGATCGCTATGGTGCTGGCACAGAAAACCCCGACAGTTTTGCTGGATGAACCAACGACCTATCTGGACGTGGCTCACCAGATTGATTTACTGGAATTATTCCGAAGCCTTAACCGAGAAAAGAAACACACCATTGTTGCCGTGCTGCATGACCTGAATCAGGCATGTCGATACGCTGATCACCTTATTGCGTTTTCCGGAGGGGAGATTGTTGCTCAAGGTGAGCCTAAAACCCTGATCGATGCTGCTCTGGTCAAGAAGGTATTTGGTCTGGACAGCGTTATCATAGATGATCCCGTTAGCCATACGCCTATGATAGTGCCACTAGGAAAGTAACCACTAAAATGTCTTTTCTGGCTGAATTACAAATCCGAACACTCGGACCTGTCAAAATCTGGCAGCGTCAGTTTGATGTGTCCCAATACTCTGATTCTCATTCTTCCGAATTAGCCATTGAATTGCCCCAAGAAATGAACCGTGCTGTACCAAAAAGGAAAGCCGAGTTTACTGCTGGTAGAGTTGTCGCCAGGGAGGCTCTGCAAGACTTGGGAGTCACTCACACCAAACTTCCGATTGGTGAGCATAGGGCACCTATTTGGCCCAAAGGCTACTTAGGAAGTATCTCCCACACTGACAACTTAGCCCTTGCTACGGTTGCACGTGACAGTGAAGTATCTATGTTAGGGCTAGATGTAGAAAACCTGATTGATGAATCGCAAGTCCAAACGCTAATGCCCATGTTTGCTTCTGATGCCGAAATGGACTGGCAGCCAACAAGTGGACTTACACCACAGCAGTTTGCGACTCTGATTTTCTCAGCCAAAGAGAGCGTTTTTAAAGCTATCTACCCCTACATAAAAAACTACTTAGAATTCTCAGATTCGATACTGCGAAATGTGGATGTTGAATCGGGGACTTTGCAGCTTCAATTATGTAATCAAGCTAAAAACTGTTTGGTGAGCCACTGATTTTAAAGGTTTATTTTACTTTTGAAGCGGAAAGCGTCTTCACTTTGATTTGTGACCATCGAAAACATCGATTGATATGATAGAAATTATCTAATTTATCAATAGCAAGCCCTGCAGTACTCTGTAAACGTGGTCAAATCAGCGTTTACAAAAGAATAAAGGTACTGTCGCATGGCTGAGTTAAGTGAAATATCGGGCAATAGAGCATTGATCGTTGAAGGTGGTGCAATGCGGGGGATATTTGCTAGCGGTGTTCTGGATGCCTTTCTGATTGACGATTTTATGCCTTACGATTTTGCCATTGGTGTATCTGCCGGTGCTTCCAACCTCATTGGCTATCTGGCTAAATTTCCCAAACGCAGTCAACGCGTCATCACTGAACTTGCGACCCAAAAACGTTTTTTCAATCCAACCAGATTTGTGCGTGGGGGAGACTTAGTGGATGTCAAATGGTTATGGGAGCAAGCGAATGCTCTTTATCCTGTTGATGAAGAACTTCTGTTTTCGTCTATCCCTATGTTCGCTGCGGTCACCAATGCCGTGACAGGAAATGCCGATTACTATCGTATAAAGCCGTCAAATATTGCAGATGTTATGGAAGCGACATCGGCACTACCAATTGCTTATCGCACCACGCCTTGCTTCTCTGGTGGATGCTACACCGATGGTGGCGTAGCGGACTCAATTCCGGTTCGAGAGGCTTATCGACGAGGTGCCAGAGACATTACCGTTATCCTGTCTCACCCCTTGTCCTACAACATGCCAGAGATGAAGTTTCCAAAACTGATGGACCAACTGCTAAAACGTTACCCAAACATTGCCGAGGCGATGAAGCAGCGGGCTAAAAACTATAACGCCTCACTGGATTTCATCCGTCAGCCACCGAAAGGCTGTGTTGTTCGTGTTATTGCGCCAGACGAGCATTTCAAAGTGGGTCGATTCACTATGAGAAAAAGTACGTTACTGGCTGGTTATGAGATGGGAATCGAAGCGGGTAAAGAGCATGTGAAAAAACGCTCGGGAGTGTTCGGTCTTTCGGAAGAAGACTGTCATTTCTGTGTGTAAGTAATCTAAATTCAAAAAAGCAGCGGTATAGCCGCTGCTTCATGTCTGCACTTTTAATTTTTGTGTGCTGGGTTGATACGCGCCATGTGGTAAACGTTGACGAATTCGCCATCTCTGAATGACGCATCGACTGCTTCGCCTTCGATTTCAAACCCGAACTTTTTATACAGAGCAATGGCGGGCTCATTGTCACAATTCACGTCCAGCTCTATGCGGCGAAGGTTCAGCCACTTGTCCGAAAGGTGAATGATGGTTTCTATCAGCTTACTGCCAATCCCTTTTCCGTGATAGTCGTCGTGAACGCCAAGCCCAAATCGACCGACATGCCTAAGCCGAGGGCGCTGCATGTGCTCAAAACCGATATTGCCCACCACCTTGCCATCTGCTTCTGCGACGTATGTATAAACGTGCTCAGGAATATTACTAATGCGTTTATGCCACATTTGCGGTGAAGGTAAAGGGAGCTGTAAGGTTTCACGATGTGCTTTTGGCTGGGTGTAAATCTCGCACAAAGCATCCACATCTTTTATTTCTGTTGGTCGGATTATAATTTCCATACTGCTCTCCTTTTTCTACATGTATCAGTTCATTTTTCTGCATCTTTTGAATGAATGAACAATCAACATACCGAAAAAAGTTAAGCAAAATCAATGGTTAATTTACATTTCTATCAAAGCAACAACAATGCCATGATCGCTGCTCATCGAATCTTCATCATATTCAGGTTGTACGAGATGTTTATCGAGGGTTTTATGCTGGATTTTTGCACTCGAAAACTCCTGGGATAGAAGAATATAATCCAGAACATTTCCGCTTTCTCCGTGATAGTGAGAAGGCTGGCGCGGGGTATCAAGTTTTGCAATCTGCCAGGAATCCTGTAAGTAGAGTTTCTGACTGTCACAGTCGGCAACATGATGTTGTGGTTCAATTAAACACTGAACGGATGGTGACCCTATGTTTTGGTTCATATCTCCCATCAGAATCATTGGACGTTTATTTTGAGCTTTGATTTGTCTAAGCTGATACCTCAGTGCTATGGCTTCATCGTTACGTTGCTGGCTAGACAGAACGGAACCAATATAGTCACTCGTGTAGCGAGAATAATTCGCCCCTTCATTTTCGAGTTCCATTGGGCGCTGAGATTTTAAGTGGACAACTACAACGTCGATCAAACCCAGCTTAGGGTGACGGACTGTGGCGTGAAGTGGCATTCTCGAATACCTGACACTGGAATCAAACCCAAGTGCTTTCCGAACATGCTTGTCTATTCTCAACCCGGAACAGGAATGGATGGGAAGTTTAGATGCCAACCCAGTGACGGGGCTGAAATACACGTAATCACTTTCTACAGCCGGAGTATCGACAGTTTTTAAATGAGAATAGCCCTGCCGTTTACATAGCTGAGCAAGTTCCCCAGCGCTGAATACTTCCTGAAAGCCAATAAGATCAGCGCATGTTTCACGAAGTACTTTTTCAGTCCAGTCGCATTTTCTTTGCCATTCGTCGCGGCTGTATATGTTATCGAACTCGTAAAACGCATTAGGTGGCACGATGAAGTTAAATAGGTTAAATGTCGCGACAGTTAAGGAAGATGTCATGGCTTGGAAAAGTACCTCTAATGTTTGTCGTATACCTAAGAAAACTCGCCGATTTTGCGAAAAGGTAGGTAACTTTGATTATCATGGCTAGCATTATTTATGGACGAATAACGCGTAATTAAGACAATGAAACCCAATGATGATGGTTCGATTACTCTCTCTTTTCTGCTCATTCCTGAGTTTGCGATGATAGCACTGGTAGCCGCCATAGAACCTTTGCGGATTGCGAATCGCATTGTTGGGCGCGAAATTTTCAAATGGGAATTATTTTCCGAAGGTACCGAGCCCGTTGCGGCAAGCAATCTACTCACTATTAACCAGTCATCTCAAATTAGTACTGACAATTTACCCAAGAATGTCTTTGTCTGTTCAAGCTTTCATCCACAAAATTATCATACGCAAAAAATCACGCGTTGGCTTAAACTGGCGTTTCGGTCAGGAGCAACCTTAGGGGCAATCGATACGGGGTGCTACTTTTTAGCAGAAGCTGGCGTGTTGCGCGACAGAAAAGTCACCTTACACTGGGAAGCCATTCCAGCGTTTTCTGAAGATTATCCTTCAGCAAAGATTTCATATGAGCTTTTTGAAATTGACGGAAATCTGATGACATGCGCAGGAGGCACATCTTCAATCGACATGATGCTTTTCATCATCCAGCAACAACTGGGACGAGATGTTGCCCTTCAGGTTTGCGAGCAGTTTATTCAAAGTAAAATTCGCCCTAAGTCTCAGAGCCAGCGGATAGATTTGGTTTCGCGACTCAATATTCATCATCCCAGGCTATTAAATGTCATTTCGATAATGGAAACGAATATTGATGACCCGTTGACGGCTGAAGAGCTTGCCGCGAAAACACATATCTCGGTCAGACAATTGCAGCGTCTTTTCAGGGCGAATTTTAACAAAACCATTTCGCGATATTATCTGGAACTAAGATTGGAGCGCGCTCGACATCTGTTGCGCGAAACTCGCCTGAGTATCTCAGATGTAGGGGCTGCGTGCGGATTCAATTCAGCCCCTCATTTTGCAACCAGTTACAAAAACTTTTTTGAAGTATCACCAAGTGAAGACAGAGACCAATGACTCTAAATCTGTGGTGATGCCCCAGTCAGATGCTCTCCTCCATCCTGGGCGAGGCAGATACCCGTTATATAAGACGCAGCCGGAGATACCAGAAAGGCAACTGCTTGTGCGATCTCTGACGGTTGCCCGATTCGCTTCAATGGCAACTGATTGATACCCGATTGAAGGTTGTCAAAGTCATACTGCTTAAGGGCTTCAGTATCTATGGTTCCAGGAGCAATGGCGTTAACCCTGATTCCTTTATCTGCCCACTCCCAGGCCAGTGTTTTGGTAAGGTTTACAACACCCGCTCTGGCGGCTGCGGCATGAGCCATTCCAGGAATTCCCTGTTCGAGACAAAGCACAATATTAACGATACTCAAATCTCGAATGGACGGTTTAGAGTGTTTGGCAAATGCCTGACACATATGAAAAGTACCTTGTAAATTCAGATCCAGAACAGACTTAAATCCATTTGAAGAGATATCGATGGCAGGTGAAGTAAACTGACCACCAGCATTGTTTATGAGAATATCAACACTAATTGATTTTTCTTCAAGCTGCCGGAATAGGTCTGCAACGGATTCCGCGTCTCGAATATTCACCTCGGCAGCGTGAGAGTCGATGCCTTCATCCCTAAGTTGATTTGCCGTGTTGTTAAGACGATCAATATCCCTCGCGGCAATGACAACCTTTGCTCCCAACTGTCCGATTAAACGCGCAATCTCAAGGCCGATCCCGCTGCCGCCGCCTGTGACTAAAGCGACCCGACCATCGAACAGCTTCTCACGAAATATATGCTTCATTGTTAACACCCCTTCCAGACGGGTTCTCGTCCTTCTGCAAAGGCGATTGCTCCTTCCTTTGCGTCCTCTGACCGAAGCATTTGACTGTAGTTTTTCAAACTGCCGCTTCGTTGTATTTCGAATGCGGTCTGAATATCATGGCGCTCAGAAATGGAAACCAACTCCTTAATGGCTCTTTGCGACAAAGGAGCCGTTTTGCGAATTCGTTCCGCAAGGGCCACCGCTGCACTCATTAATTCATCCGGTGAGACAACGTCATTAACCAGCCCCATAGAGTAAGCTTCAGTGGCATTGAGGCGCTTTCCTGTCAGCATCATCTCCATTGCAATTGCTCTGGGAATCCGTTCAGACAAGCGGAAAACGCCACCTGCATCAGGGACGATTCCAATTTGTCCTTCAGGGAGAAAGAACTGTGCGTTGTCAGACGCGATCACCAGATCGCAAGACAGAGCAAGCTCAAAACCTCCCCCTACGGCAAACCCGTTTACCGCCGCGATAACTGGCTTGGTTACATCAAAGTACTCAGTGATGCCCGCAAATCCTCCGGGACCATGGTTTTCATCGACGGCTTCTCCATTCAGAGCCGCTTTCAAATCCCATCCAGCGGAGAAGAATTTCTCTCCAGCACCAGTGACGATGGCCACCTCAAGAGAGTTGTCATTCTCGAACTGTTCAAACACTTCGTATATTTCCCGGCTAGTATGGCTATCAATTGCGTTTGCCTTGGGTCTGTCGAGTGTCACGATCAAGATATGGTTCTGTTGCTGTATTTTTATAGAAGCAGTCATCCTTACTGTCCTTATAGTCCATTCCATCTGTCGGACCTGATTTGGTCTCGAAACTCTTTCTGGCTCTGAAAAAGAACAGAGCCTTCAGAAAGTAAACCTCAGTCAACAAAAGAACTGTTTCATTCAGGTGACATAAACCTTCATCTCTGCGCCATATCAATGGCATTGACTAATGGCTACCCCTTTAATGTTTTCTTGTCACCAATTTAAAAGAACATGTCGTTTATTAGTAAACAGACACCTAACACTCTCCGATATCGTTAACAAATGGTTAACCACTTTGAAAATAAAACTTAACTTAAATCGACTTAGAGGCACACAGGAATGGACTTCAACCTCAGCAAAGAACACTTAGCATTACAGACAAAAGCAAAAGAATTCACAGAACAGGTTCTGTTTCCACATGAATTAGAGTGTGAAGAAAATGATGGCATCAGTAAGGAAACCCACGAAGAGATAAAAAAACAAGTTGTGGAATGGGGATTTAATGCTCCAAATCACAGCCGGGAAGACGGCGGGCAGGAATTTAGCATTTTTGAACAGACTCTTCTCAATGAACAGTTGGGAATGGCAACGGGTGCGATTTGGGATGCACTTTGGTATCCGTCATATCCGATGAAATTTGCCAGCCAGGAACAAAAGGAACGGTATCTAATCCCTACCTGTCAGGGTAAGCGTCGCGATGCTTATGCCATCACAGAAGCCGATGCTGGCTCTGATCCCCGTCAATGTGCGACCAGAGCAGACAGAGTCGACGGTGGCTGGGTTATCAATGGCGAAAAGTGGTTCGTTACCTTAGGAGACATTGCCGACTACATACTGGTTCATGCTCATGTCGACGGGGATCCGGACAAACCTACCGTATTTTTTGTCGACAAAGACCTACCCGGGGTCGAAGTAAAAAGAACCCCTCTCTACACCCATCACTTCGCCTTTGAGCATCCAGAATTCGTTTTCAAAGATGTTTTCCTCACCGACAAAGAAATGCTGGGAGAGGTGGGTCAGGGCTATGAATTAACAAAGGACTGGTTTGTTGAAGCCCGGCTGGGTATCGCGGCTCGCTGTGTGGGAGGTGCTATTCGGGCAGCCGAAGAGGCTAACCAGTTTGTTGCTGGTCGGCAGCAATTCGGTCAGCCGCTTAGAGACTTTCAGGCAATTGAATTCATGCTGGCTGATATTGCAGTAAAAATCATGGCAGCGAAGTCGATGCTCTATCGTTTGAGCTGGGAGATCGACCAAAGCGACGATCGCAAAATGAAACATGCCCGAGCCGCAGCACTGAAGCTTCACTGCTCCGAGATGGTTGGTCAGGTTTGCGATACCGCACTCCAGATAATGGGGGGCAGGGGATACATGCGAGAACAGCCCGTTGAGCGCTTGTGGCGCGATACGCGAGTTGACCGTATCTGGGAAGGCACATCAGAGATTCAGCGAGTCATTATTGCTGGTCAGATAAAAAAACGTGGTTTGGGTGTTTACACCCGCTGGTAACAGATATTCAGAATAGAAGTGAGTTTTACTGATGACCAGAGTCGAAAATATTCAACGCTTGCTGTCGCCTAAATCCATTGTTTTTATTGGCGGTCAAAACCTAACGCAACCGCTGGAAAACATTAGAACCAGAGGGTTTGATGGTGACGTGTGGGTGGTCAACCCAAAATATAGTGACGTCGCGGGTTTTCCTTGTTATCGATCGATTTCGGAACTGCCTGGATCTCCCGATGCTGCTTTTGTTTCGGTCAATGCAGAACTGAGTGTGGAAGTTGTTTCCCTTCTGCGATTGAAAGGGTGCGGAGGCGTAGTCTGCTACGCGGCAGGTTTTGCAGAAGCAGGATCTCGCGGGGAACGGCTGCAGGAAGAGCTTGTTCGTCAGGCTGGCGATATGGCAGTAGTGGGACCCAACTGCTATGGTCTGCTGAATTTCACTAATGGTGTGACACTGTGGCCGGATCGTGTTTGCGGAGACAATGCCGACAGCGGTGTTGCGATCATTAGCCAAAGTGGAAATGTTGCCCTCAATCTGACCATGAACGAACGTTCGGTGCCCTTTACTCACGTGATAAGTGTCGGAAATCAGGCTGTTATGGACGTCTGCGATTTTGTGACCCCTTTGTTGGATAATCCCAAGGTTCGTGCCATTGGGATCTATCTGGAAGGTCTTAAAGACGTTTCAGCTTTCAGCAAGGTTGCAATCCGGGCCGCGACAAAAGGGGTTCCACTGATTGTCTTCAAGGCGGGCACATCAGATGTTGGAACCCAGCTGACCATGAGCCACACCAGCTCTTTGTCTGGTTCAGATGACATGTATCAGGCGATGTTTGAACGCTTAGGGGTGATTCGGGTGTATTCCCTGTCTGAGCTTTTGGAGACGTTGAAGATTGCGTCGATCTGCAAACTCCCTCGGACTCAGAGAGTGAGCGCGCTGACCTGCTCTGGTGGCGACAGTACAATGCTTGCAGACCGTCTGGATAAGCACGATGTTCTCTTACCCGGGCTCAGCCAAGCCCAAATAGCCGATCTCAACAGTTTGCTGCCAGAGTTTGCCAGTATCTCCAACCCTCTTGATTACAATACCGCGATCTGGGGAGACAGAGAAACCTGCACTAAAGTGTTTAAGACCGTGATGTCGGGAGACTTTGATGTTTCGATTCTTATGCTTGATTTTCCGGATCAGAGCAGCGAGAACATGACTGAATGGAACATTACCGTCGATGCCCTTATTGATGCCCACCTTGAGGTACAAAAAACCACTGTTGTCATTTGTAACCTCAGCGAGCTGCTTCCTGAAAATATTCGCAAACGCCTGATTAATGCAGGTATTGCTCCGCTTCAAGGGCTTCAGGATGGGGTCTCAGCACTGGCAAATCTTATTGGTTACAGCCAGAAAAGGCAGGCACTTCTGAAACAAACTCCATCAGATACCCTCGTTCTGAGAAAAGCCTCCTCTTTGAATGGAATCAGTGAGTCACTTAATGAGTGGGATTCCAAACAACTTCTTCGCAAATATGGTCTCTCAATACCCCTTGGGAAATCGTGTGCCTTGGAGGAAGTGTCTGAAGCTTCTGAGAAGGTTGGATTCCCGGTTGTTCTAAAAGGTGTGAGCGAAAAACTAATCCATAAAACCGAATCAGGCGCGGTCGCTTTAAATCTTACAAGGGCAGTGGATTGCGAAACCGCCGCCAATACGATGGCAAATCGTTTAAACCAATGCGGTATTGCTGACTATCAGTTTATGGTCGAACCCATGATCAGAGACACGGTCGCAGAGATGATTGTCGGGTTAAAGCGAGACGAACAATTCGGGCTGGCGCTGGTGGTAGGAAGTGGTGGAATTCTCGTCAATCTGATTCACGACAGCAGGACCCTGCTGCTTCCTACGAATCAAGTCGAGATAGAAGAAGCTATTAAATCACTCAGAGGAAGCCAGCTCTTATACGGATACAGAAATCAGAAGACGGCAGATATTGAAGCTCTGATTGATGCGGTTATGGCAGTAAGCGAATTTGCCATGGCGCATTGGGATCAGATCGAAGAAGTGGACATTAACCCCATTCTCGTGCGACCGGCGGGAAAAGGTGTTGTCGCTGCCGATG
This sequence comes from Vibrio nigripulchritudo, assembly GCF_027924785.1. Taxonomy (NCBI): domain Bacteria; kingdom Pseudomonadati; phylum Pseudomonadota; class Gammaproteobacteria; order Vibrionales; family Vibrionaceae; genus Vibrio; species Vibrio nigripulchritudo. Next base: position 651,873 of record NZ_AP027050.1, read on the forward strand.
CGTTTATCAAGTTGGTCATGAAATAGAAGGAAAGCATATCCGATGCCATAGCGTCACCCAGAGAGCAAATGGATAGAGCTCTGTGTACTTAATAGTAACGAACTAGAAATGGAGATTCTTATGACAAATCATAGCGAAGCAAATGAAAACACGGATTCAAACTCTCTGGCCATAGATGGCGCGATTCTATGGCCATCCGTCACGATCATACTGGCACTCGTACTGCCTCTTTCAATATTTCCTGAACAAAGCCGTGGAGTGGTGAATCAAATCTTCAGTTGGATCACTGGCGAATTTGGCTGGGCTTACCTGCTCACTGGTGTCAGTAGCTTTGTGTTTATGCTCTGGGTCGCGTTTGGTCCATTAGGAAAGATAAAACTGGGTGCCCCTGATGAAGTGCCCGAGTTCAGGAAATTGCCCTGGATAGCCATGTTGTTTTGTGGCGGTATTGGTATTTCTATCTGTAACTGGGCGTTTGTCGAACCTTTGTATTTCCTTTCCTCACCACCGTTTGGCATCGAAGCCAATTCTGCCACTTCCGCGGAATGGGCAGCAATGTATCCGATGTTTCACTGGGGTGTTGTTCCTTGGGCTCTGTATTTACTGCCCGCGCTGCCTGTTGGTTACGTTCTTTACGTTCGTCGGGCGAAAGTGTTGAGATTAAGTGAAGCCTGCCGAGGCATACTGGGAAGCAAAGTCGACGGTCCGATTGGTAAAATTATTGATGTCATTGTCGTTTTTTCAATCGTAGGCGGTGTAGGCACTTCGTTGGGTCTTTCCGTACCGCTTGTAGCTCAATTGTTTGAGGCGATTTTTGAGGTCGAAAATTCGTTTTTACTACAAATGTTTATATTGGCGCTTTGGACCTTGTTAATTGGCTGGAGTGTGTATAAAGGTCTCAACCGAGGCATACAAACATTGTCCAGCGTCAATGCGATACTGGCTTTTGTTTTGTTGGTATTCGTGCTGTTTGCTGGTTCTACCGTATTTATACTCAACCTCTGGTCGAACAGCTTTGGGTTATTCCTAAACAATTTTCCAAGAATGAACTTCTGGACAGACCCGATTGCTCAAGGTGGTTTTCCCGAAAGCTGGACCATTTTTTACTGGGCCTGGTGGATTGCATACTCACCGATGATGGGACTTTTCGTTGCCCGAATTTCCAGAGGTCGAACAGTGAAAGAGCTTGTCCTTAATGGTGTCATCTGGGGAAGTGTCGGATGCTGGGTTTTCTTTGCAATCTGGGGTGGCTATGCCATTGACCTTGAAGTAAACCAGCAAATGGGGCTACAGAAAATACTGAGTGAACAGGGTATACCTGCAACCGTGGTTGCAATACTTAATACTCTTCCTTCCCCAACGATCGTGATATCAGTATTTACGCTTCTGTGCTTCATTTTTCTCGCAACGACAGTGGATTCCTCGGCATACATGTTATCTGCAATCAGCACTAAAGAGATTTCAGGCTATCAGGAACCCGCGCGCTGGAACCGTGTGCTGTGGACGTGCATTTTGGGTATTGTCGGTGTCGGTTTGCTATCGGTCGGAGGATTAAACGTCGTTCAGACATCAACCATTCTGGTGGCTCTGCCCATGATTCCGGTTCTGATCATTATGGTGATTTCTTTCTATCGATGGGCTTATCAGGACTTTCGAAGTGAGTTATCCGATAAAGCATTTTCGCACTGCTATAAAACTGGAAAAAACCATGTAGTCACGGCACATTCAGAAGTGACCGAGCAGAAATCTGAACTCGCTGGTGATCAAGTAAAAGTAGAGAGTTCGCCGGAAGTCAGAGCGTAAAAAGTAACGGATTCAATATTTACGTAGATCGGGATGCTCTGGGTTATTTCATTCAATGACTTCGAGTATCCAGAATTTAAGCCAGAGCTATGGAAGTTAAGGAGGAGTTATGGGCATGAAAACCGTCAGCGTGATCGGTGCGGGTCAAATGGGGCAGGGTATAGCTCAGGTTTTTGCTATGGCTGGCTTCAACGTGTTGTTGAACGATCAAAATGCCGCAGCACTGGTGCAAGGTTTAGTATCGATAGAACAAAATCTTCGCCGGAGTGAAGAGAAAGGTCAGTTGGATGAGCCAAAGGAATTGATTCTCGGACGAATTGTGTCTGATGAGGACATCAATAAAGTACGAAATAGCGATGTCATCATTGAAGCGATCGCTGAAGATGAAGACTTAAAATACGCTCTTCTTCAGCAACTCGATCATATCTGCCCTCCCCACACTATCTTTGCCAGCAACACCTCATCAATTTCTATCACCCGCTTAGCCAGTAAGACGACACGACCTCATCAAGTAATTGGATTGCACTTTATGAATCCCGTCCCGAAAATGGAGCTTGTCGAAGTTATATCCGGCATCCATACAACCGAGCGGACTTCAGAGACAATCATTCAACTCATCAAAGATCTGGGAAAAACGGCGGTAAAATCGGCGGACAAGCCAGGATTTATCGTGAATCGCATATTAATACCAATGATTAATGAAGCCATCAGCGCACTCGATGACGGACTGGCATCGGCTCAGGAAATCGATAGATCAATGACGCTAGGTGCGGCTCACCCGTTGGGACCACTCTCTCTGGCTGATTTGATCGGATTGGATACCTGTCTGAATATCATGAATGTGCTTTACGACGGATTTGGAGACCCAAAATACCGACCAAGTCCTCTGCTGAAACAAATGGTAGATGGAAACCTTCTGGGCAGAAAATCGGGGCAAGGATTTTTTCAATATTAGGGTACGAAAAATCAGATTGTTTGAAACAACTGACCATTCTCAGCGCTCTTTTCCGTGAGCGTAAACAGAAGATAGTGTCTTGAAACACGTGTTTTGAGTAAGCTTGGGTATATACTCACTCTTACTCAAGTCATCGAATTACTTGAGCATATCCTCTAACAATGAAGTAGCCCGGTCAGAATATGGATCATTCTAAAGCAAATTCCAACAAGTCAGGAACTTGGAAAACACCTCATAACTTTTTAATTCTTGTATCAATCGTTGTGCCTATCGCTTTTTCAAGCTGGCAGGCATTGCTGAATAACTTCGTTATAGAAAAAGCAAACTTCACCGGAGCAGATATTGGTCTGTTGCAGAGTGTTCGTGAGATCCCAGGTTTTTTGGCGTTTACTGCCGTCTTTATTCTGCTTTTCCTGCGTGAGCAACGGTTTATTATTCTCTCTCTTATTATGTTGGCTGCAGGGACAGCGATCACTGGCTTTTTTCCTTCTCTTGCCGGGCTGTTGTGCACAACATTACTCATGTCTGTCGGTTTTCATTACTTCGAAACGCTGAAACAATCCCTTTCTCTGCAATGGTTGACCAAAGAAGAAGCGCCGGAATTCTTAGGTAAACTTATCTCGGTAGGGTCTTTGGCTGCGCTTTGCACTTATGGTGGTCTTTGGGTTGTGTTAGAGCTTATGGAGATGGAGTACAAGTGGGTTTACCTACTTGCAGGAGGAGCTGCATTAATCATTATCGCGTTTATCATGATGTCGTTTCCTGAGTTTGAATCTCATACTCAGCAGAATAAGTCTCTGGTTTTAAGAAAGCGTTACTGGTTGTATTACGCTCTGACATTTATGAGCGGCGCGCGCAGACAGATCTTTGTGGTATTTGCCGGGTTCTTAATGGTAGAGAAATTCGGCTACACTGCCGCAGAGATTACCCTCCTGTTCCTGGTTAACTATGCGTTTAACTGGCTGTTTGCCAAGAAAATTGGTCAGATGATTGCTCGTTTCGGGGAGCGAAATGCCCTGATATTTGAATACGCAGGTTTGATTTGTGTGTTTGTGGGTTATGCGTTTGTAGAAACTGCCGAATGGGCGGCTGCGTTGTACATCATTGACCACCTGTTTTTTGCATTTGCTCTGGCGATAAAAACCTACTTCCAGAAAATTGCTGACCCAGCGGATATGGCGTCAACAGCAGGTGTTGCATTTACGATTAATCACATAGCCGCCGTGGTTATTCCCGTCTCATTTGGATTCCTGTGGCTGGTATCCCCACCAAGCGTCTTTATGGTTGGGGCAGCAATGGCTCTGGTATCTGGAATCCTTTCTTTAAACGTTCCCGCCAAGCCAGAAGAAGGGAACGAAGTGCGCTGGGGACCAACACTTTCTCAGTGATATTGATGCCACTTTAGTGACTAAAACAGCAAAAACCAGTCTCAGAAATGGACTGGTTTTTTTATATCTCTAGATCTTTGAATTCGTTGACTATACTTAAGTATATATTTAGAGTACTAACCAATTTGTCAATGGGAGTGAAGATCGACTCAACAAGATGCCAGACATCACTGGGTTTTACGATCATCTGTTGCACAATCAAATGGTGTATTACGTGTTGATATGCTTAGTGCTCTAAATAAATTTATTTTGAGTGAATTAATAAAGAGGAAGGAAGCTCGATGAAATTGAAACTGACCGCGTTGGCATTATTGGCATTAGGCGGTACATCAACCGTAAGCGCTGAAGAGTGTGGCGAAGTATCTATTGCTGACATGAACTGGAACTCAGCAAGTCTTATCGCCAATATTGACCGCTTTATTCTGGAGCACGGTTTTGGATGTGATGCCGAGCTCGTTCCTGGCGATACCATGCCAACAGGAACCTCAATGATTGAAAAAGGGCAGCCAGATGTGGCTCCAGAGCTTTGGAGTAACAGCCTGAAAGCAGCACTGGATAAAGGTGTTGAAGAAGGACGATTGCGTTATGCAGGCAAAGCCCTAGTTAATGGTGGTGAAGAAGGCTTTTGGGTGCCGTCTTACTTAGTCAAAAAGTACCCCGAAATGGCAACCATTGAAGGGGTGAAAAAGCACGCTAAGTTGTTTGAACATCCAGAAGATCCAGATTCATCTGCATTTTATAGCTGCCCGGCTGGTTGGAACTGTCAGATTTCGGCAGGTAACCTTTTCAACGCACTTGATCTAGAGAAGTCTGGATTCAGCGTTGTGGACCCAGGTTCAGGCGCCGGTCTATCTGGCTCTATTGCTAAGGCTTATGAGCGTGAACAGGCATGGTTCGGTTACTACTGGGCGCCAACAGCGATTCTGGGTAAGTATGAAATGGTCAAAGTTGACTTTGGCAGTGGCGTAATTACTGATGAGTTTGTGAATTGTACTACTCAAGAAGAGTGTGCAGATCCAAAACCTACCATGTACCCGCCTTCGCCAGTACATACAGTAACAACTGAAGAATTCGCCTCTCGCGTTCCTGCGGCATACGACTACTTCACTAAGCGTGGGTTCACCAATGCTGACATGAACAAACTGCTGGCGTGGATGGAAGACAACCAGGCTGACAGCGAAGAAGCCATGGCGCACTTCCTAAGTGAGTATCCGCAAATCTGGCATCAGTGGGTATCTAAAGACGTCATCAGCAAGGTAGAAAAAGCGCTTTAATAGCGCAGAGTTGGTCTGGCAAATTGCCAAGACCGTACAAAGTAGTACACCGGGGCAGTGAGAGGGTCTTATTGCCCCGGTTGGTAAAGGATTGATTATGTCTGACAGTAGCTGGTTAACCAGTTTCCCCGAAATGGATCGCGCCGATCTGAGAACCATTCGAAAAACATTGGATGGCGCGTATAAAGATTTCTCTCGTGAATATGGGGATTTAATCGAATCCATATTCGACCCGCTCCTCACCTTTCTCGTCTGGTTTGAAAAGCTCCTTATCTCAACACCTTGGTTTATTGTTCTCGCGGTGTGTACGGGCTTAGTTTACCTTGCCAGTCGTTCATGGAAGCTGACTCTGGGGTGCTTTGTCTCCCTGTTATTGATCGGTTACTTCGGCATGTGGGAAAACACCATGCGAACCCTGAGTATCATTACGGTTTGTACGCTGCTTTCCATTGTTATTGGCATTCCCATAGGTATTGCCATGGCGCGTTCAAACCGTGTTCAGTCGGTGGTGACGCCATTGCTCGATATTATGCAGACGATGCCTGCGTTTGTTTACCTGATACCAGTAGTGATGCTATTGGGTATCGGCAAAATACCGGGGCTGATTGCTGTAGTGATTTATGCGATTCCGCCTGTTATTCGACTGACCAACCTGGGTATACGATTGGTAGACCGAGAGGTACTTGAAGCCGCTACGGCGTTTGGTGCCAGTAAAAAGCAAAGGTTGTGGGGCGTTCAGCTGCCGCTGGCGATGCCAACAATAATGGCAGGTATTAACCAAACCATCATGATGGCACTTTCCATGGTGGTTATCGCATCTATGATCGGTGTGAAAGGGTTAGGTCAACCAGTTCTGAAATCCATCACCAATCAATATTTCACATTGGGCTTGTTAAATGGTTTTGCCATTGTGGCACTGGCGATTCTGTTTGATCGCGCTTCTCAAGCTTACGCAAAGCGTACTCAGGCTCATTTAGGAGGGCTTAAACATGACTAAGCCACTCATTGAAATCAGCCAGCTTTCCAAAGTATTCGGTACGAAACCCATGTCGGTTATCGAACGAGTAGAAAATGGTGACTCAAAAGAGTCCATTCTGGCAGACACCGGACACACCGTTGGACTTCGAGATATCAACCTTCAGATCAACAAAGGCGAAATATTCGTCATCATGGGGTTGTCCGGTTCAGGTAAGTCTACACTCATTCGCCATTTCAACCGGTTGATTGACCCGACTAAAGGCAAAATCATTGTCGAAGGTATTGACGTAATGAGCCTGGATACCAAAGGGTTGGAAGATTTTCGTCGTCATAAAATGTCCATGGTATTCCAGCGTTTCGGTTTGTTGCCTCACAGAACCGTACTTGAAAACGTGGCATATGGCTTGGAAGTTCAGGGTATCGACAAAAAACAACGCGTTGCCAAATCGATGGAGTGGCTAGAAACCGTGGGCTTGAAAGGGTATGAAAACCAATATCCGTCGCAGCTTTCAGGTGGTCAGCAACAACGTGTTGGTCTTGCTCGTGCCTTGTGTACGGATGCAGAAATTCTATTGATGGATGAAGCCTTCTCGGCGCTCGACCCGTTGATTCGTAGTGAAATGCAGGACCAGCTTATCGAGCTGCAGGAAAAGCTGCATAAAACCATCGTCTTTATCACCCATGATCTCGATGAGGCGCTGAGGCTGGGGGATCGCATTGCGATTCTGAAAGATGGACAGCTAGTACAGGTTGGTGCGCCAGAAGAAATTCTTCTTCAACCCGCAGACGAGTATGTCGAAGCCTTTGTTAAAGATGTAAATCGAGCGCGTGCACTAACGGTAGAAACCGTCATGCAGCCGCCAGCTTATCGCGTATCGGCGAAAACCATTGAAGAAGCATTGGTACAGATGAAGCAGCTTAAGAATGAGTACGCTTACCATGTCACTGAAGAGGGTTATCAGGGCGTACTCACCAAAGAAGGGTTGCAAGATGCCGCGGCGATGAAAGACCGCACGGTAATTTGCGATGAGTTATACGAAGAAGTGCCTGCGGTATCTCCGGATGCGGTACTGGAAGAAGTTCTGCCAGACACCATGTGCTGCGATTACTCTCTGCCAGTAGTCGATGAGGAAGGTAACCTGAAAGGGGAACTGGAGCGTAGCGCTGTCGCTGACATTTTCTCTGAATCTCCAGAAGAGGAGACTGCTGACCGAAAGTTGGCAAAGGTGGGGTAGAAGCACACACCTGACAAGTCTAAAACCGGTGATGAATCACCGGTTTTTTTATGTTGGCGGAATGCTCTCTCGCTATGGTATAAGCGGTTTCGACGTTCCACATCTTCTCCGTTTCTTTAAATCCACTCATTCTTGTTCTACTTCGCATATTCGCGCTATTCGAATACAAATGAAATGAAGAAGTACTGAAATCCGGTCTATATTTATATTGATAAGTTTATTATGGAAAGCTTATTTATATGTGAGGTGTCGATGTATTCAAACATATATAAAACCGCCTTAAACACAATGCCAGATGGTGTTTTGATTACAGATAGTAATCGCGGAGTGATTTACTCCAATGCTCGCTTTGCACAGATGTGGGGAATCCCAAGTAAATTAATCGATTCCAAAGATGATGACCGAATGCTCCAGTTTGTTCTGGGAAAGCTCGAAGAGCCGGAGGTGTTCCTAAGAGAAGTCAACCGGCTCTATAACTCAGACGAAGATTCTCAGGATCTCCTTAAGTTTAACGACGGGAGAACCTTTATGCGTCGTAGCGCCCCGTATGAAGACAAGCGAGTGGGGAAAGGAAGAATCTGGATTTTTTCAGACGTGAGTAAGCTACTGGAGCTGGATCAGATCGCTTATGTCGATTCATTAACCGGGCTGAACAACCGGAGAATGCTCGACGAAATGAGCCAGACACTGTTTGAAAAGTATCAGGAGTCCAAAGCTACTTCCTGTATCGTCTTGTTCGATCTCGATGGGTTTAAATACATCAACGATACCTATGGTCACCAGATGGGTGACAAGTTGCTTCACCTGCTGGCTAAAGCGATAGAAAAGACCCTTCGATCCGATGATATTGCTTTTCGCCATGGTGGGGATGAATTCTGTCTGGTGCTTAAAGACACAAGAACAGAAAGTGTCGATGGTGTGATGTCCCGCTTATACGAGACCTTCAACTCGATACAGAAAGAAACGCTAAATCTTCCTGAAGCCATTAGCTTTTCAGGTGGTTGCGTCTGTTTCATTAGCGAAGACAGTTCCCCAAGGGATGCACTCGCTCGTGCCGATGTGCTTCTGTATCAAGCCAAAAAGAAAGGGAAAGGGCAGATCATATACGGTTCATGTGTTCGCGCGGCATCATGATGGTTTCATGATGATGGTGAAATCTTCTTCCATATAGTCGCGGATGATTTCTACGTCGTCCGTCAAATTGCGACATATCGAAAGAACCTCTTTCGGGTCATACGCTTGCAGCAATTTGTCTTCTCTGAAATAGTCACTGTCCAGTAAATTAAAACCAAATGCTTCTCGGCTGGCATAAAAGCCTGCACGTATGACAGTGGGAAGATAATTCTTATTATTGCTGCGGTAATTCAATGAACCTGAAGCGATGGTGATGTCGTGAACAGGCAAGCGCATTTGCGCGAAGTTACCGTGTAGAAACCGCATAGAATCATCGGCGTTTAGTTTCGCCTGTTTGATAAAACTCTTGTGAAAGTCGATACCTGTGTAATGCTTGATGGGTTGTTTGACTCTAAGAAAGTGGACCAGATCGCCATAGCCACACCCAAGATCTAGGATGGACTTGTCGCGTAGGTTGAGTGACTTCTCAAACACTGAAAATCTGGCAAACTGCGTTTGTTCGCTGCTCCAGCCAAGAATACGGGCGGGATCTTCTGTCCACTTTTTTTCACGGTCAGAGTGGTAAAAATAAACATTTAATCGCTCAAGAAAATTCACAGATATCCGGTCTATTGGATTTAACACTCCATAATTCTAACAGGAAATACGTATCAGCATGATCGAGATTGAACCACTCACACCTCACATAGGCGCTCGCATTCACGGGCTTTCCCTGGCGCATTGTACCGATTCAGACTTTGAAGCCTTATATCAGGCATTTCTGGCTCATCAGGTGGTATTCATAGAAAAACAGACTCTCACGCCGGAGCAGCACCTTTTCCTTGCAAGTCGTTTTGGAGAGCTTGAACCGATTCATCCATTCTTTCCTAACGTGCCTTCTCATCCACAGGTGTGTGTGATTGAAACCACTCGCGGCAACGCGCCACTGGAAAGTTTGTGGCATACGGATCTCACGTGGCGTAGTAATCCTTCCAAATGTTCGCTTTTGCATGCCCAGCATTTGCCACTTGTTGGAGGTGACACCATGTGGTGTTCTATGACTACTGTGTTTGAATCTCTCAGCAGTGATATGCAGGATTCACTCAGAGCACTGACAGCAACCCATTCTCTGGTTGCATTTGAAGACATCAATCCCGATCTTGTTGAGCTGGACTGGCATAAAGAGGTCGTGAAAACATCTCAGGACAACCCTCCGGTTATACATAATGTGGTGCAGCATCACCCCGAAACCGGAATAGAAACTCTCTACATCAACGAGCAATTCACGCGAAAATTTAATGAACTTGAACCAGATAGGAGTCAGACACTTCTTAATGAACTCTTCGCCATTGCTAGGCAGCCTGAATTTCAGGTGCGTTATAAATGGGCGGAGAATGCTATGGCGATTTGGGATAACCGAGTCACCCAGCATTATGCTGTGATTGATTATGGTGATGCACCAAGAAAACTCCATCGTGTCACGGTTACCTGATGGCATTTTCAGCACTTAACGCTATTTGAGTGTAATTAGCTGAATCATAGTATGGATATTATTGGTCAGGTTGATATAAAATTCCGCGCCTGTTCCCGTTCCAAATCTCAACATGATCGATTTATCCATACTTCCTGTCTATCTGACAGCGGTACTCGCTTTACTTCTGATTCCCGGTCCCGACATGCTACTCATTGCCAGTTCAAGCATGAGCTATGGGCGAAAAGTGGGATTGTTCGCCAGCCTGGGCAATGCCACGTCTGGAGTGATCTTGACCATTCTGGCTGCGATTGGTGTATCAGCTCTCATCGCCATGAGCCCCATTGCCCTGACGATTTTGAATGTTGTTGGTGGTGTGTATCTATTAAAAATGGGGGCAGATTGTTTTACCTCCTCTGCTGCACTGACCCCAGAGACATCGAATCAGAATCAACTTGCCAGCGCTTATTACCAGCGAGCGCTATTAAGCAACCTGCTAAATCCTAAAGCGCTGATGTTCTTTGTGCTTTTCCTGCCTCAGTTTGTTTCAGGCAACATTGCGGCGAGTTCGGGCGAGCAAATGATGGCTCTGGGCTTACTGCTCAATATACTCGGATTAACGTTTAATTTACTGCTGGTGGCACTGGCGGGCACCTTGGGCAAACCACTTTTAGAGAGCGAAAAGTTCAGGCACTACCAGCACAAAGTCATGGGTGGAGTCTTCGTTATTCTAGGTGTGTGGATGCTTGGGCAAATCGATTTTCTATAAGCATCAGAGTGCATTTTTCTTTCTTCAGTAATGCACTCATTTCCTAACTTCTGCGTAAAGAATTGTAAATAACCATCGTCGCCTGCAAGGGTGGCTATAGTAATGAGGTCATGTGAATAAGCTGTCTTATACAGTGATAAACAACGACCCCACACGCAGAGTAAAAGGAGTGACTATGTCTGATAGACCAATACCGCAGGAAGCGTTTGACTGGTACGACGAATACGCCCATGGATTAATTGATCGCCGAGAATTTATGTCTCGTCTTGGTGGATTAGTTGCACTCGGTTTTACCATGACGGCACTGACGTCCGCTTTAATTCCTAACTACGCACTTGCCGAGCAAGTTTCGTTCAACGATCCCGATATCAAAGCAACATATGTGACCTTCGCATCGCCTCAAGGACATGGGGAGGGCAGGGGGTACATGGTGAAACCTGCCAACAAATCAGGTCCATTGCCCGTTGTTCTGGTTATTCACGAAAACCGAGGGCTTAACCCGTACATAAAGGATGTCGCGAGAAGGTTGGCGAAAGTTGGTTTTATTGCGTTCGCGCCAGATGCATTACATCCATTAGGGGGATACCCCGGTAATGATGATGAAGGACGTGCGATGCAGAAATCGCTAGAGCGCGGCAAAATCGAAGAAGACTTCATTGCTGCGGCGAAGTTCCTGAAAAGCTACAAGAACAGTTCAGGGAAGCTGGGCGCCGTCGGGTTCTGTTTTGGCGGCTACGTCGTCAATATGCTGGCTGCAACACTAGGCGATAGTCTTGAAGCAGGAGTGCCTTTCTACGGGACACCAGCCGCGAAGGACATTCGTCAAAACATCAGGGCTAAGCTGTTGCTGCAGTTTGCTGAAAATGACAAACGGGTTAACGCTACCTGGCCAGAATACGAAGACGATCTAAAGCGGATAGATGCGACCTATCAGGCACACATCTACAAAGAAACTCAGCATGGATTCCACAACGATTCCACGGGAAGGTATTCGAAAGAGGAAGCCGAGCTCGCATGGAATCGAACTATAGAGTTTTTTAAATCTGAGCTAATCTAGCTACCTGATGGAAAAAGCGAGTATTGGTAATAAATAGCTTTTTGTTACCAATACTACACTTTAATATTTGCCAGATTCTATGCTTCCAATTAAGTCACAAATGCTGTGGACTTCGTAATCACCGTTGCCGCTGGAGTCTCTGGAGAAGACAAAATACTTGAGCTCCGATTCGATCTCGCAGGTCAGGTGCGACATGTTGTCGAGCATAAAAGGTTTAAAATCATAGCCAGCGGTAACAGTGCGCCATATTTTTACACTGTTTCCCCGATGTTCAGCCTCAATTGATACGCTGACAAGTTGCTCATCAAAAATACTGGGGCTAAGAAGTTTGTCTTCAGATAACTCATGAAAATGGAATCTTCCCTCATCATCTGTTCGTGTAGAGTGAGTGCGGATCTTTTTCATGGCACCAACCGTAAGCTCAGTTTCAACGCCTGAGATTGGATTACCTTCTAACAATAAGACTCCTTTTACTTCAGGTGTTAGTTTGTATGTTGTTTTGTTGAGCAAGTCATTTTCCTTGGTTACTACTTGCGTGCTAAACAGGACGAAAGTAAACGTAATGAAAAGTTTTATCATAGAGTCATTTCAAAAGTGTATTAGTCTACATATATGAATCTGATTTTGTATTTAGAGTGATATTTTTTCGGTCTGCCTCTAGTATGTATGCCACTGTAAAAGAAAGAAGTTTAATACATTGCCTGGAAGCGTACTCTCATGATCAAATTCACCCGAATAGCCTTGACCTCCATTCCGATTGAACTTCTTCTTGAAGCCGACCCCGATACCAGTGCAATAGAGCAGTACCTGCATCAGGCTCACTGTTTTGCGGTGACTGAAAACGACTCGGTGCTGGCTGCTTGCGCATGTAAACCAACTAGCGAACCAGAATGTGAACTAATGAACATCGCGGTTTGGCCATCGCAACAAGGTAGAAAGCTGGGAAGCCAGTTACTGAATTTCACTATCGAGGAATTGAAAAAGGAAGGTTTTAAGAAGGTGAGTTTAGGAACCGGAACATTTGGGCATCAACTGACGTTTTACCAACGTGCTGGTTTTCGGGTGATCCGAGTTGAGCGCGATTATTTTCTTGAGCATTACCCGGAACCTATTTTCGAGAATGGTATTCAACACAAAGACAGGCTGTGGCTGGAGCTTGATCTTACAAGTTAATGTCAAAGATTTGCTGTTACCAACAATATATCTAGGCAGAGACAACAAACTATAAAATCGGCAATGTTGAAACCGTAGGAAACACAAAAGCCAGCAGTTATCCTGCTGGCTTAAAAGGTTGTGAGATCAGTTTATTTACTCACGTAGCATATTCTCGCTTTAGTCATTGTAGGAAACACAAGATGCGTAATTTTTTAGACCAGTAGAATGAGACTTGGTAATGTTGTTGACTAAATCTACAGAGTAAAACCTGCTGCCTTTAGCGGGATGGTTAGTCCAATACTCGTAGTAAGCTGGCCAACCAAAGTTTGCCGTAAGATCTCCCAGTGAGTAAACCAGGCTGTACAACTCGTATCTTGTTGGTCTTTTCCAATTAGTGCGCCCCAAGAATTTTAGTGTTCCAAGTTCTTCGCAGTATCGATCTAATTGCCCATAGCGACCAAAGTCAGCGCTTTCTGGGTTATCTTGCCAGCCCCAACCATCGTATCTAAAGCGAGCAAATTCCCCATCTATACGAGTTTCCCGATAAGTAGCGCCATAAGAACGACCGTAGTTGTATCGTGAGTCATCTAACTTGTAACCTAGTTTATCCATCACCTCAAGACTTGGTGTTGCTGTAAACAACTTATTAACCGCTTCACCGGAATAACCTTCTATGACTTTAAGGCAGTATCCACCAGCATTGTACATATCCGTATCATTGATTTGTCCTCCACATGGTAGAAGACCCGTAGTGACGGTAATAGTAATGGCGTTGCTCGTTAAGCCATCAATGGTAAACGATACAGTAGTGGTTCCTCTTGCATGTCCGGTTAGTTCTCCAGACTCATTTACGCTGGCAACGTAACTATCACTAACATGCCATACCAAAGGTTTGCCAATCAGAGACGAACTTGAACCGTCTCCATGAATGCCTCTAGGGCTTAATTGAATCGAGTGGCTTTCGGGAACCGTGTCCATATCAGAGCTTAGGGACAAATTGTATAACGTAGTTTTATCGTCATACGCATAAATGGATTCTTCAGAAGTGTCTGATTCAGTCTCAGTAGTCACTTGCTCGCTAGTGGTTTGCTCTGAATTGTTTGATTCAGAGGTGCTGTCAGTACTGGTTGTATCAGTGGATTCGGTAGTAGCTTGCTCAGTGTTATCTGCTGTTTCTGATTGAGTCGAAGTCTGTTCTGTATTCTCAATACTTGATTTAGTCTCAGTAGTCACTTGCTCGCTGGTGGTTTGCTCCGAACTGGTTGATTCAGAGGTGCTATCAGCAACGTTAGTGTCAGCGGATTCGGTAGCAGTTTGCGCAGTGTTATCCGTGGTTTCTGATTGAATTGAGATTTGTTCTGTATTCTCAACGCTTGATTGAGTCTCAGCAGTCACTTTCTTGCTGGTAGTTTGCTCCGAACTGGTTGATTCAGAGGTGGTATCAGCAACGTTAGTGTCAGCGGATTCGGTAGTAGCTTGCTCGGTACTATCTATAGCTTCCGATTGAGTCGAAGTTTGATCTGTATTCTCAATGCTTGCTTGAGTTTCAGTAGTCACTTGCTCGCTGGTGTTTTGCTCCGAACTAGTTGATTCAGAGGTGTTATCAGCAACGTTAGTGTCAGCAGATTCGGTAGCAGTTTGCACAGTGTTATCTGTAGCTTCTGCGTGAGCCGAAGTTTGTTCTGTATTCTCAAGGCTTGATTGAACCTCAGCGGTCACCAGCTCGCCAGTGGTTTGCTCTGAACTGGTTGATTCAGAAGTACTGTCAGTACTAGTTGTCTCAGCGGGTTCGGTAATAGTTTGCTCAGTATTGTCTTTAGCTTCCGATTGAGTTGAAGTTTGTTCTGCATTCTCAGTGTTTGCTTGAGTCTCAGTAGTCACTTCCTCACTGGTGGCTTGCTTTGAACTGGTTGATTCAGCAGTGGTGTCAGTACTGGTCGTCTCAGTGGGTTCGGAAGTAGTTTGCTCGGTACTATCTGTAGCTTCCGATTGAGTCGAAGTTTGTTCTGAATTCTCAATGTTTACTTGAGTCTCAGTAGCTACCTGCTCGCTTGTGGTTTGCTCCGAACTGGTTGATTCAGAAGTGCTGTCAGTACTGTTCGTCTCAGTGGGTTCGGAAGTAACTCGCTCAGTATTGTCTTTTGCTTCCGATTGACTCGAAGTTTGTTCTGTATTCTCAATGCTTGCTTGAGTCTCAGTAGTCACCTGAACGTTAGTAACTTGCTCTGAATTGTGTGATTCAGAGGCACTGTCAGTAATGGTTGTCTCAGTGGGTTCGGAAGTAGCTTGCTCAGTATTGTCTTTTGCTTCCGATTGACTCGAAGTTTGTTCTGTATTCTCAACGCTTGATTGAGTCTCAGCAGTCACTTGCTCGCTGGTGGCCTGCTCTGAACTGGTAGTTTCCGAGGAAGTATTTTTGCTAGTCGATTCAGTGGATTCGGCTTCAACTTGCTCTTTATTTTCGGTAGTTTCGGATTGGGTAGAGGAGTTATTTGCATCGTTTGTGTCATTACTGGTTTCAGCATGGGGGGGACTTATATCGGGTGCATCAATATCAATGCTGGATTCGGACTCGCTTTCAGCGGAGTCATCTGCGGTATTGTCGGTTTTATGGACACTTATGGTGGTGTTGGGAGAATGATCTATTTCGGGTTCTTCTACTTCATTGTTTGACTCAGTTTCGCTTTCATCAGAAGTACCAGAACTGGGGACCTTTTGGTGTGGTTTCGATTCATGCTTGTTGGTGTTAGATGTTTCGTTACCGTCAACGGATGTTGCATTTTCTTCTGGTTGAACGGTTTTGATTTCCTGAGATTGTGATGAATTATTATTCTGATCTGACACAATAGTGCCATTTGAAGACACTGTTTTTGTTTCTGACTCTGCGTCACAGCCAACTAATATAATGATTACAAGTGGTATGAATAACTTAAGTGCGCCCATAAGAACTCCTCGTAAATCTACTGTTGACTTTTATATATGCGTAATAAGTAACTAAATATTCGATGTTATCGAATAAGAAGCCAGTCAACTTTGAAATACATAATCTATAGGTGAAAAAATAATTTAAATATAAACGTTTGTTTGAAATGTTATTAACTGAAGTAAATTCTTTTCTCAAATCTCTCCTTAAAAATTTGGTGTAAGAAAGTGTGATTTTTTGTAATTATTCATATTTTGTAAAATGCTATCACTTGGATTATAAATATGTCAAAAGTGCACCTATATAACATGCCGTTTAGTATTTATTAAAAACCTTATAAAATAAGTGGTTAGATATTTTTCTGATTAAGGGGCTTGAATGTGTTTTTTGTTATTAGTTGTTTAATAACAATGAGTTGTAAAATATTTTTGATTTATTTTATTTTGTTAAAAATAAAGGCTATATCGTTGTTTCTGTAATATAAGTGAAATAATTAAATTAAGAAATATATTGAAATTGCGTTTTAATTATGATTCTCTGATTTCTATTGCTAAGTTTTTTAGCTTATTTTATTTTGTTATGAGCTTTTTGTGTAACTGTTTAATCTATATTTAAATGTATTTGTTACAGGCTTTTATTCTATAAAATTTTTAGATTAACTTTTATATTTACTCTTGTCTATCCATTAATTTTTGTACTGGCTTCAATATCTAGTTTAGAAGATTCATTTGTTTTGATTGTTCTTTAATCGTGGTTTCCATGTGCCTACAAGGTAGCTTTTTCACAGTAATGCTCAGTTGTGTAATGCACCTAAAATATACGGTCTAACATTATTGCTATTACAACGAAGCATAGTTTGTTAAGCGTTGAAACATTAGAATTTAATATATTACAGCGACTCTTAATACCCTGAGAGATAACCCGTAACAGACAAGCCTTTCTCACTCAGTAAGGTTGGCGACTAAGCCAGAATGGAGTTGTCTTAGTCAGAAATGTGGATTTGTTCACAATGGTTGTTCTTTGCGATAGAGGTGTTTAAGCAGCACGGAATAGTTGTGCTAGTATGGTATTTCCATAGTTATAGTGTGGACAAAGGTGTTGTAAGTTGTTGGCTAATGTCCTCCTGAACGATCGGTTTACTGGGTGACAATATGTGTAACTTAAACAAGGATGTTGTCGGTAGTGATAATGAAATAGTCGTTAGGACGAATAAACTAAAAGACAAAAGGCAACGAGGCATTGTAACGAGGTCATATCGTTATCGGGGTAGTAGCCTTCCTCTTTTGTATAAAATCATTGCTATCTATGCTGTATTACTGTTGGTTCTGGTCTCTGTGGGCAGGCACTTTGTGTCAGAGAGAGGGCTTGAGATTCAGGATTCGCTACCAATAATGGACTTAAAAGTCTCCTTGGTAGAAAAAATGGTGACCAATCGTGCGCGCCTTCAATTAATGAGAAATAAACTTGTAGAAGCAGAATGGCGTGCTCACAACCGACGGTATCAAGTCCTATTAGATCAAATAAATGAAAAAATTGATTTCTACGATATGAGTATTGATGAAATTAAGCAGGTCAACACATTAGGCTCGTTTTCAAATGAAGAAATGAAGGTTCGTCGAGCTGCCTTATACGAGTCACTTCGCTCTGAGTTGGAATATGAGAGTACTCTTGATAAATACCAGTTATTGGTACTCGAACTTATGTTGAGTGCCGATAAGCTAAATAACGATAAACACATCGCACCCCCAGGGAATAATTGAAGCTACAGTGTTGATAGCTCTGCCTGACCTTTACGGGGGGATTGGGTCAGGCAGAAAATAAGACCTTAGCTTATCTTAGGTCTTCGACAGGAATGTGATCCATGTCGGTAAAGGTTTGGTTTTCGCCAACCATACCCCAGATAAAGGTGTACGCCTGAGTACCTACACCAGAGTGAATCGACCAGCTTGGTGAGATCACTGCCTGCTCATTGTGAATCAGCAAGTGACGAGTCTCCTGAGGTTCACCCATAAAGTGGAATACGGCTGCGTCTTTATCCATGTTGAAGTAGAAATACACTTCCATTCTGCGATCGTGTGTGTGGCACGGCATGGTGTTCCAAAGGCTGCCATCTTCCAGCTTGGTCAGCCCCATCAGTAGCTGACACGTTGGCAATACATCAGGAACAATGTATTTGTAAATAGTACGTTTGTTGCTTGTTGCTACGTCACCTAAAGTGACCGGAGCGGCTTCTTCCAGTGTAATTTTCTTATTCGGGTAATGCGTGTGTGCAGGGGCACAGTTGTAGTAAAACTTAGCTGGGTTTGCTGAGTCGACGCTAGAGAACGTCACCTCTTTTGCACCCTGCCCAATGTACAGCGCTTCCTGATGATTGATGCTGTATTCTTCGCCATCAACCACGATTACACCATCGCCACCTACGTTGATTAAGCCAAGTTCTCTTCGTTGCAGAAAGTAATCTACGCCGATTTTAGCGCCCAGTTCAGGGTCTAGTTCTACTGTGGTTTCAACTGGCTGCACACCACCAAAAATGATTCGGTCAATATGGCTGTATGTTAACGTCAGTTGGTCGGCAACAAAGATGTTCTCTACCAGAAACTCATCTCTAAGTGCTTCTGTTCCTAGCGTTTTCGCATGCTCGCTGTGAATAGCTTGGCGTACTTCCATTGTTTGTTCTCTCTTATGACTAAAGGCAGGGACGTTACCCTTGATGAGCTTCACTCTATCACTGAGATGATTATTGATAAATTTTTGAAATGCTGTTTTATAATCCCTGTCACATAATTTCAATTTAACCATAAAAATAAATGAAACGGCTTTTTAAAAATGTTGTTGGTGCGTTTTTTATTCGTATAATGGCGTCAAATCAGTCAGTAAGTGGTTGAGTGAATCGGAGCGTCTTCAATGAAAAAACAGCGCCTAGCAGCTAAGAGCTTTTTCTCTTTTATCTCCTGGGGGAAAAGCATCAGTGCGTCGACTTTAAAAGCCGATCTACTGGCAGGGCTAACGGGTGCCATCATTGTTCTTCCACAAGGTGTGGCGTACGCCATGATTGCTGGTCTGCCACCTGAATACGGTTTGTACACGGCAATCATCCCGGCTGTGGTTGCCGCGCTATTCGGTTCATCTCATCATTTAATTTCGGGTCCCACTGCTGCTTTATCAGTTATCGTTTTTACAACGGTCAGTCAGTTTGCAGCGCCAGGCAGCGATCTCTATATACAACTCGCGATTTCTCTCACCTTGTTTGCAGGCATTGTTCAGCTGGTATTAGGGCTTCTTCGGTTTGGGGCGGTGGTTAACTTTGTGTCTCATTCCGTGGTACTGGGCTTTACTGCGGGTGCTGCGATCGTTATTAGCGCCAGCCAGATCAAGCATATGCTGGGTTTGAACTACCCATCCGGTGCAACCGCTGTAGACAACCTTGTATTAGGTTGGCAACACCTGAATGACTTTCATATCGCACCACTCTTGATTGGTGTAGTGACCATTTTGACTTGTATCGTGATCAAAGACCTTTCGCCGCGATTGCCTTATATGCTGATCGCCATGATGGTTTCAATGGCACTGGCTTTCAGCATGAATGGTGCTGGGTTTGATATTTCATTAGTGGGTGAAGTCTCTGGCGGTCTACCTCCATTTTCTGTTCCTGATGTTTCAGCCTTTCCCTATGATTCTATGATCAGTGGGGTTGTTGCCGTGGCTCTACTCGGGTTGGTCGAAGCCATCTCCATAGCCCGTTCAGTCGCCTTAAAATCCAAGCAGAACATCGACAGCAATAAAGAGTTTATCGGGCAGGGGTTATCAAACATCGCGGGTTCGTTTTTCTCCTGTTACGTGTCCTCCGGCTCTTTCACCCGCAGTGGTGTGAACTATGCGAGCGGAGCCAAGACCCCGTTAGCAGCAGTTTTTGCCGCCATTTTTCTTGCGGTCATCATGTTGTTTTTCGCTAAATATGCCGCGTACATCCCTATTGCTGGAATGGCGGGCATCCTGCTGGTTGTCGCGTTTAACCTGATCGATGTACCTCATATTCTCGATGTGATTCGACACGACAGAAAAGAAGCCATCGTGCTGGCTTCGACCTGCATTGCGGCACTGACTTTGCACTTAGAACTTTCGATTTATGTGGGTGTGGCTATTTCCCTGTTTTTTTATTTGCGCCGTACGTCTAGGCCGGTAGTGGATCATCTGGATTGCGAAGAACTGGCGATGGACAAAAGGCTTAACGGGAAAGTTCAGGTGGTTCGGATCAACGGTTCAATCTTCTTTGGCAGTGTTCAGCATCTGCACAGCGAGCTACAAAGTATCGACACACCTAACATCATCATTTTAGGGCGTGGCATCAACTTTATTGATCATCTGGGGGTGCGCATGCTTGCGGAGTTCTCCCAGTCTTCTGGTAAACAAGTGTTCTTTTGTCGCTTCAAAAACACGCCACGAGAGAGCTTGCTCAAAGGGGACAAGACGTTCTCAGAGCGCCAGTTCTACCCCAGTTTAACGCGGCTGATGTCAGACATGGCATCAACCTAGTCTTCCATAGACCAGAGTAATGGATAAGCAGTAATGAATGACATGTTATCTGAAATATTTGATGCCACAGAACATCCGCATCGTCGATACAATCCGCTGACGGAAGAGTGGGTACTGGTGTCGCCGCACCGCGCCAAAAGACCGTGGCAAGGGCAACAGGAAACGAACGATGAGCAGGCTTTACCATCTTACGAGCCAGAGTGTTTTCTTTGCCCTTCGAACACGCGGATCAGCGGAGATGTGAATCCCGATTATTCAGGTACCTACGTATTCAAAAATGACTTTGCGGCGCTCACAGAAAGTGTGCCAGCAGCAGGCTCTGGTGACGATCCTCTGTTCAAGTTGGAAAGCGCAACAGGTGAGAGCCGAGTGATTTGCTTTTCTCCGGATCACAGCAAAACACTGCCAGAGCTTGATACTCAGGCAATAGAGAAAGTGATCGATACCTGGGTAGAACAGATTCAGGAGCTCGGGAAAACTTACCCATGGGTTCAGGTGTTTGAAAACAAAGGGGCAACCATGGGGTGTTCGCAGCCTCATCCGCATGGTCAGGTCTGGGCAAACAGTTTTGTTCCTACGCTTGTTGCCAAAAAGGACAAGTCTCAGCGGGAATACCTCGCTCAACATGAGTCAACCATGCTGGTGGATTATGTCCAGCGTGAACTGGCGGTAAAAGATCGTATTGTGGTGGAAACCGAACACTGGGTCGCGCTCGTCCCTTATTGGGCAGCATGGCCATTTGAAACCATTCTATTGCCTAAAGCTCATGCCCCAAGGCTGACGGATCTCAATGCCGAGCAAAAAGCCGATCTAGCGATTGCCATTAAAGAACTGACCACTCGTTACGATAATCTCTTTAACTGCTCATTCCCATATTCGATGGGCTGGCACAGTGCGCTAGAGAAGGAAGAGAACCCCGAACACTGGCAAGTTCATGCATCGTTTTACCCGCCACTACTACGTAGCGCTACCGTCAGAAAATTCATGGTGGGCTACGAGATGATGGCAGAAAGCCAGCGCGATCTCACTCCAGAGCAGGCTGCACAGCGATTAAGAGATGTCAGCACGACACACTACAAATCGAAGAATTAAGAGTTTAATCACATATCCGTTACATAAAAATTTTTTGCCTTAAAATTTAAGTGAAACAATGTTTCAATATAAACAAATTGAAGTTTCTTTTCTTTGTTTGAGAACGCTCAAGAAACGGATAATTACAACAATAGGAAGAAGAACATGGTGTTAGATACCTTTAACCTGAAAGGAAAAGTTGCTCTCGTCACTGGCTGTAATACAGGTTTGGGACAAGGTATGGCAGTTGCACTGGCGCAGGCAGGCTGTGACATAGTTGGCGTTAACTACTCCGATCCAGAAGATACTCCCGCACTGGTTGAAGCGGCGGGTCAGAACTTCTACTCAATCATCGCAGACCTTAGCAACAGCGACGTGATTGCTCAGGTGGTAGACAAAGCCACCAGCATGGCAGGTCGTATTGATATTCTGGTGAATAACGCAGGCATTATTCGTCGTGACGATGCGCTTGAGTTTTCAGAAAAAGACTGGGATGACGTAATGAACCTCAACATCAAGAGTGTTTTCTTTATGTCTCAGGCAGTTGCCAAGCAATTTATTGCTCAGGGCGAAGGCGGAAAGATCATCAACATCGCCTCGATGCTATCTTTCCAGGGTGGCATTCGCGTACCTTCTTACACAGCATCGAAAAGTGCGGTAATGGGAGTGACCAAGCTTCTTGCTAATGAATGGGCGTCGCAAGGCATCAATGTAAATGCTATCGCTCCGGGTTATATGGCGACCAACAACACGGCGGCATTGCGCGCAGATAAGGAAAGAAATCAGGAAATATTGGATCGAATCCCTGCTCAACGTTGGGGTTTGCCGAAAGACATTGCAGGTCCTGCTGTATTCCTGGCATCGCCAGCATCGGATTACGTGAATGGTTACACACTGGCAGTCGATGGTGGCTGGTTAGCGCGATAACCAAAATCACAAGTTGCGAAAGCCTGAGCCAATGCTCAGGCTTTACTTTATCGGCGACAAGCGAATCGACATTTCCGCCGAAATACTTTCTCCATTCGATAAGGTCACCAGCCCCGGCATGCTTCGCTGATTATGTGCATCCACCGGATGGCTTACGGGTTCTAAACACAAAAACTCGGCGTGCTGATCAGGGGAATAAAGAATAAGGTAAGACAACAGATCTGACCCCGTCACCCGAATCGAAAGCCCATCTTCCGGTTGCACAATGGTCGCTATGCCATTCCATTCGGTGTATGCATTATTGATTAGGTGTTCTGGCATTGCTCGGAACTCATTAAAACTCCAGTTAGCGGCTTCAACCAAGCTCAGGTGTTTGGTGGGCAGGTGCTCTTCGTCCTCCATCCATATTCCCAGTGCCTCAAAATAGACTTCTGTTCCTTCATGCCGATAAAACCACGGGTGAAACCCCATTCCAAATGGCAAAGGGTTACTGCCTCTGTTGGTCACCTTAAGTTCGCAGTGAAGGGTATTGTCTTGGATCGAATATTTGAGTTCAGCGTTATAATCAAAAGGAGGAAAAGACGCGTTTTCTAAGCGATATAGAATTTCAGACTCGCTTTGCGACACCATGTCCCATTCGGATTGCCAGGCATTTCCGTGAAGGGGGTAAGTTTCGGCTTCTACGTTTCTGTTGATTGGGTGTTTAACGCCTTCAAACTCAAAACCGCCTTTTGATATTCGGTTCGAGAAGGGAGCTAACACATACATGCCATTAGCATTGATTTTGCCACTTTGGGACTGGTCGGAATACAGAAATGGTACCCACTGCCCATTCACCTTTGCCTCACCTTTGGTGATTGCAGCACCATGCTGAGCTGAAAACTCTATTCGCAGGAACTCATTTTCCAAATATTCCATCAGGACCATCCACCGTCTATGCCTATATTTTGACCAGTAATCATACTAGCGCAGTCAGAACATAAAAAAGCGACCAAATGTGCGACAGATTCCGGTTGAATACGCACCTTTAGGCACTGCCTGTCCAGTACCCAGTCACTGTATTCCTGAGCTTTATGACCAAAAACGCGCTTTTCTGCATCCGAGACAATGGCACCGGGTGCAACGGCGTTAACTGTAATACCAAACTCGCCCAACTCCCGAGCGAGAGACTTGGTTAGCCCAAGTAACGCCCCTTTGGATGCCACATACGGCACATAACCTTCAACCTGGCCATTTAAGGTAATTGAGGTGAAATTGATGATTCTTCCCCAACGGTTGGCTTTCATATGAGGAGTTACACTGGAGAGCAAAGCAAAGGCTGCGGAAGAGTTGACTCGGATCTGGCTTTCATATTCTTCAAGAGAGAACTCTTCAAAAGGGCGATTGATGATCAAAGCGGCATTGTTGATCAAGATGTCCACGCCACCCTGTTTAGCGATGCAATCCGAAACGATCTGCCGGGATTCTTTCATCTGGCTCAAATCACAGGGAACAAGCGTTACATTGGGATTTGTATTCGAATGAGCATCGACAAGATCGGGCAAATCAAGAGCCAATACGTGCGCGCCAAGTTTTGCTAATTGCTCCGTCTGAGCCTGACCTAATGTGCCTAATGCCCCGGTCAGTAATACGCGCTTTCCTTGTAATGAAATCATCGTTTCTCCTTACAGCATTGACTGAACCTCTTCAATGCAGGTGTCTTCAATTCGTTTATCCAGAACCACTTCGCCCCTTGCCATGGCGACCACTCGATCACAGCAGGCAAACACATGGTGCATGTTGTGGCTGATGAAAATACTGGTGATGGACTGATGCTTAAGCCCCGAAACAAAGTCGATGACCTTGTTGGTTTCTTTTACTGACAGGTGATTGGTGGGTTCGTCCAGAATCATCACTTTGGATTTGAAATGCATGGCTCTGGCGATTGCCACCCCTTGCCGCTGACCGCCAGAAAGCTCACCGACTAGGGCATCGGGAGAACGCAGGTGCAGATCGACATCCGCTATCGCTTTAATGCTCTCTTGCCGCATTTTCTCCTGATCTAAGATACCGATACCGCCTATCGACATTTTCATTGGCTCTCGACCAATAAAGATATTCCTCGCAATGGACATGGTGGGCACCATCGAATTGTACTGGTAGATGGTCTCAATCCCTTTGTTCATGGCATCTCTGGGTTTTCGCAAGTTAAGGGGCGTTTCTTCCATAAACATTTCGCCCTCATCGGGGACCTGAGTACCCGACAGGATATTAATGAGCGTCGATTTCCCTGCGCCATTGTCTCCGACCAGACCAAGCGCTTCATTGGCGTAGATATCCAGACTCACACCACGCAGCGCGTGGACACCCGAATACCACTTGTGAAGATTCTTACATTCCAGAATGGTGGACTGCATATTACACCTCCACTTTCATCGATTTGGCACGCTTGCGAAGCCAGGCATTCAGAACCACCGCAATAATCGTGAGCAAGCCAATCGCCATTTTGAACCAGTTAGCATCCACACGGCTCAATACCAACCCGTTGTCGATTACGCGGATTAATATCGCGCCAACAATGCCACCTAAAATGGTGCCAATGCCTCCCGTTAATGCGGTTCCTCCAATCACTGCTGCCGCCACGGCTTGCAGCTCCATTCCTTCTCCAATCGAAGGCAACGGCGCGCCAAGGCGCATCACCTGAATGCAACCTGCGAAGCCAGCAAGTAAAGAACACAATACAAAGCAGGCAATTTTGACTTTGGCGGTCGGAATTCCCATAGACTGAGCCGCTGGGAGAAACCCACCAGTCGCGCGAATCCAGTTTCCCAAATTGGTTCGCGACAACAGAACGGAAACCAGAATCGCAATCGCCACAAACCAGATCACCGACATCCTGAAGAAATCGTAGGGTCCGACATAATCGGTGAACAGCCATTTCGGCAATACGCCCAAAGGCAGAAGGGGAGGGAACCCACCGGAAATCACAATGGTAAGAGAACGCACCACAAAGAGCATACCGAGCGTGGCGATAAAACTGGGAATATCAAAGCGTATGGTCAATATGCCGTTGATAAGCCCAATCACCATCGCCATCAGTAGCCCCAATGGAAAAGCCAGCCCAAATGCCCAGCCTTGTTCTAACAGAACCGCCATAAACATAGGTGCGAAAGCGAAAGTCGACCCGACAGACAAGTCGAACTCACCGCTGATCATCAGCAAGGTGACCCCAATAGCGACCAGCCCCATTTCTGGTAATAGCCCCAGAATGCCTCTTAGGTTTTCGCTGTTAAGAAAAGCGCCATCTGAGCGGATTTCAAATATCACACCGAGCAGAATGAGGAATACGATCCCCACCAATTCGGGTTTTTCCATGTAAAGTTTTATTAGTCTCTTCATCGCAATATCCGGCTCGTTCCATTTGCGTACTAACGAAGCCCTTTACGGGCAAGATCCCAAAGCTGGTCGACGTCTTCTTTAACAACCAAGCCCTGTCCGGTATCGATGTCGGCGGGTGAGAGACCAAAGTTTTTCGCCAGATAAGCCTGCATCACAGGCATAAACCCTTGCATATAGGGTTGCTGGTCGACCTGAACCTGAATGTACCCTGCTTTCATTTGCTGAAGTACTTCGGCAACAATATCAAAGCCGCCCATCAACACTTTTCCGGGTGGAATGCCTTTGTCTGCAAGAGTCTGGGCAACATAGGCATGCCACAAACCCGTATCGAAGTAGACGGTTATATCCTGATTGGCGTTCACATAAGCACCAACACGTTCGGCAACCACTGCGCCGTCTGTCCCGGTATCCAAACGAACGATTTTCACGTTGCGTGAGGGGTTCGCTTCTTTAAATTCGTTTAGGAAGTTGAGCACGCCAGCGCCACGTTGTTCCGACCAGTTCTGTCCGGGAGCAGAGATGCCCACAACAGCATGAATAGGTCCTTCTTTGGGGAAGAACTCCGCCATTTTTTTCGCTAGCGAGTATCCCGCAGGAGCAAAACCCTGTCCGATAAACGCCTGTCTCGCATTGCCGTTCGCTCCTTCGAGATCATCCACGTTGGCTGCGATGACAATAGTGCCATTGGCACGAGCACGGCTGATGATTTCATCAAAGGCGTTGTTATCGACAATCGATGTGATCAGCACATCCGGTTTGGTGGCTAACGCAGCGATCATGTTGCTTGCCTGTTGATCAATTGCCCCTTCCGTTTGGGTGAAAATCATCTGGCATTTGGCATCGATTTTGTCACAGGCGTCATCAAATCCTTTTTTTACCGCTTGCCAGAAAGGGTTAGATGCCGACGAATGGTGCGTAAACACCACATTCAGCGGATTTGCCCAAGCCGCACTTGAAAGCATGACCGCAGATAATGCGATTAGAGTAGTTAGTTTCCTCATTGTGTCCTCCTGATTGACGTTCATAGGGAAACATTGGATAGCCCCTTCAGGGCGCTCCGCTACCGTTTGCTGATACGACGTGAAACGGTAAACGCTTTATCGAGATCAGGATTGAGCTCCAGCCCTAATCCTGCCCCGGGTGGCACAGTGATGGTGCCGTTGGCAACAGTGGGTAGCGCTGTCACCAAATCTTGATACCAGGTGTTGTAATACGCCCTTACGCTCTCCTGAATCAGGGCATTGGGCGCATTTAATGAAAGGTGGGTCGATGCCGTCAGCACCACAGGTCCCGTGCAGTCGTGTGGGGCAACGGGTAAGTGCCAGGTTTCTGCCATGGTTGCAATCTTCTTGGCTTCAGACAGCCCGCCACACCAGCTCACATCAAGCATTACAATCCCGGCGGCTCCGGTTTGAAGGTAATCTCTGAATGCCGCTCTGCCCCCTAAGGTTTCCGACGCACAAACTGGCGCTTTAGATGCACTCGCGTAGCGGACAAGGTCATCCAGATTCTCCATTTTGATTGGATCTTCATGCCAGTAGGTATCGAATTCTGCCAGTTCTCGGGCGATTTCCATTGCAGGCAACAACTGCCACATCGAATGAAACTCCACCATGATGTCGATTTTGTCGCCCACCGCTTTCCGAATCTTTTCGAACGGAATTAACGCCTGCTTGAGATCGGATTTGGAAATCGACAGCCCACGGTTTTTCTCTGCTGCCATATCAAACGGCCAGATCTTCATGGCGGTGATACCGTCATCAAGCAGCGATTCTGCCAGCTCGTCTGCTCTGAGTAGAAATCCATTCAGGTCGTCGTATTTGTGCTGTTTTCCAGCGAGCCCGTAGTTTTCGGTTCGCTGTCCTTTGGCTTCTTTCATGTATTCGATACCTGCGCAGGTGTTGTAGGTTCGAATTTCATTTCGGGAGAAACCACCGAGAAGCTGGGCGATGGGTTGCTGTGTTAACTTGCCAAACAAGTCCCAAAGGGCAATATCAAAAGCGGAGTTGCCACGTGTTTCGACGCCCGTAGAGCGAAAGCCTAAGTAAGTGGAAATGGACTGGTTGAGTCGGTCAATCTGACGGGGATCTTGCCCCAAAACCAAAGGCGCTAACGTTTCATGAACATACGCTTCGACTGCTTTTGCACCGAAAAACGTTTCCCCCAATCCAACAAGCCCGACATCGGTGTGAACCTGAACCCACAACAGATTAGGGTGTTCGGCGACTGTGATGGTTTCAAGCTGGGTAATTTTCATATCCTAACTAACCTTTATTGAATGCCCGCTTCCAGCAGCGCCCGAACACTTTCATCAAAGTGAAGCGCCATCTGTTTATTGGCTTCTTGTGGGTTGCCATCTCTTATGGCTTCGGCAATCGCGAGGTGCACATTCAGCATAAATTCTTGTTTGTCCTGCGACTCTCTGCTTTTCCACCCAACCGGCCAGGTGAGTTTGGTTACCCCTTCAAACGCGCCAATCATCAGAGCGAAGATAGGGTTACAGGAAGCCATAGCGATAGTCTGGTGGAAAGCGATGTCATGGCTCATGATGTTTTCTGGGTTATCTCGGTGCGCCGCCATCGACTGAGCGTGAAACAGTATGGTTTCTGCCTGAGTTTCACTTCGTCTTAACGCCGCTAATGTAGCCGTTCGCATTTCGATGGTTCTTCTTACGTCGTACACCTGCTGAACCGAAATCTGTTCGGTATGGATACCGTGCTCAATCACGGGTGAGATGGTGGAGTAATCCAGCGCCGCCACTTCAGCCCGCTTGCCAGCGTTCAGCTTGATCAGATTTAACGCGGCAAGAGAGCGAAACGCCTCCCGCACTACGGTTCTGGATTTGTTAAGCTCCCGAGCAAAGTAAGATTCGCTGGGTAACTTGTCTCCGGGCGACAAATCCGCCCCCCTCATAAAAGCGGTGATTTCTCCAATCGCTTCGCTCACTAAGCTGCTGTTTGTGCTTTCGATGTAATTCATGGCAATAACGGCGGAAAGTCGCACTCTAAATTCTGCAATTTGTAAGGCTACCTTCCACCAATAAGCAAAAACCTGTCATACAGGTTTGTAGCTAATTGTGAACTATTGCTCATAAATTGAGCGGTAGAAATGGATGGAGTTGCTTAATGGCGTGAGTGTTTTGTTGCTTATTTGGATATGTAGATTTTGTCGTTTCGACCATTAGCTTGGCTTACAACAAGCACATACAGAAGCTTTCTTACTTCTGCCTCACGGCTGCCATGTGTCTAACCCTCTATACGTGTATGCATTAATTTTGCTATTTTAGTCAGTGGCTTAGGATGAGTAACGAAGTACTGGAGGTTGAGTTGTATATAAAAGAAGCATCCGAATTATCAGGTGCCACTCAGAGAGCGATCAGGCTTTATGAATCGTTAGGTTTACTCACGGTTTCTCGCTCAGGAAAGTACCGCATTTACACCGAAACTAACGTCAATCTTATAAAAATGATCAAAGAGGCGCAGACTCTGGGGATCAAGCTGTCAGAAATTGTCGACTTGAAAGATGACAAAGGCAGTTTTGATTGGCAAACAGTAAGAGATTTCCTTATCGACAAGCAAAAAGACATTGAACTTCAAATTCAACAGCTTGAAGAACAAAGAGATCGTCTTGTGCAATATCGTGAATCTATCACTATTTGCATTGAGGGGGTTGACTCTCACCTATAGGGCAGACTTTAGACTGTACTTTCTTAACGTAAGGAATTCATATAATGAAAAAAGTACTGGTCATAAATGCAAACCCAAAAAGAGAAAGCTTCTGTGCATCTATAGCAGAAAACTATGCGGAAACCGCTGCCCTAGAGCATGAGGTTAAACAAGTTCACGTCAGTAAGATGAACTTTGATATGAACTTGGAGCAAGGATATGACCAAATGCCTTGTTTAGAACCCGATTTGCAGCAGTTTCAAGAGTTGGTTCTTTGGTCAGATCATATTGTTATTGTTACACCTGTCTGGTGGGGATCTTTACCAGCAAAGTTTAAGGGTCTCATAGACAGGGTATTTCTACCCAATTTTGCATTTCGATATGTAAAAGGTAAGTCTTTCCCTGAAAAGCTTTTATTGGGTCGTAGCTCGGAGCTAGTAGTTACATTAGACACGCCACCATTTTGGTATAAGTACGTTAAAGGCAATTTAATTTATAAACATGTAAAGAAGGCAATTTTAGATTTTTCAGGAATTAGAAATCGCTCAGTAACATACTTTGGACCAGTTGTAGGTTCTAACCCCCAAACAAGGCAGTCTTGGTTAGAAAAAACATCAAAACTAGCGAGTCGATTAAAATAGTTTGGTTCTCTGTTTTGTATCTAATGAATAGGTGGCTTGCCAATATTTATGCTTGAAGACAAAGCGCAACATTTTTGAGTTGAAGTAACTTTTGTGTTTGAAGTGCAATGCTGTGGTTTGGTTGCTATTTTGTCTACGCCTTAATCTAGGCGTTATCTATTAAGCATAAAAAAGGTAATTATATGAAATTGTTAAAACCGTTGTTAACCATAGGCGCATCTCTATTCAGTGCAGCTTCATTAAGCGCCGGACCGATTATAGGTATTTCATTTTCAGGTCCAGACGATATCAACCATGCGAACATTGTCCAAATAGAACTTGGAGGTGGGTTAGCTAATGAGTATCTTGCGGAAGGTTGCAATACTAGATTTGCAGCAATAAGAAATACTCTAGAGCGACAACATATGATTAGCTACGCTTTAGCAGCGCACACGACTAAGAAAAGTGTGACTCTCGTTCTCAACTCATCAGACAAATATTTCCAAGATAGGTGCACTATCTCTCGTATTAGCAGCACCAATTGATTTAGCACCTATGGAGCCTCCTCTTTTCAACAGATAGTAACCAACACTTGGCTGCATCAGCAGCCAATCCATCCACACAACAAAGTCATCTGCCTAAGAGGGCTGTCAAAGAAACATTAATCTCAACGCGTGACCTTTGAAATTTGTCTGTATTGTGAGAGATTCGTATACAGTGCCGACGCAATAGGATGCCGCAGATATGGATATCAGCTTTAAGATTGCTTTTAGTGGATTAGCAATTGTCCTTACGTTTGTCGCATTTGTTCCTTATATCAAGTCAACAATCTCAGGAACGACGAAACCGCATGTGTTTTCGTGGATTATATGGGGTACAACTACTGGCATCGTATTTTTTGCCCAACTTGAAGCCAAAGGTGGTATAGGTGCGTGGCCTATCGGAGTTTCAGGCGCAATCACTATACTTGTCGCCCTCTTGGCATTTATCAAGAGCTCCGATGTATCGATTACACGTACTGATTGGGTATTCTTCCTGGCGGCACTGACCTCGTTACCATTTTGGTACTTCACTTCTGACCCTCTTTGGGCTGTGGTTGTGCTGACGACCGTTGACTTACTTGGCTTTGGACCAACAATCCGAAAAGCCTATGATTTCCCTCACGATGAAAATGCTCCTTTCTTCCTGCTTTTCATGGCAAGGAATACCTTTGCT
Organism: Vibrio nigripulchritudo; assembly: GCF_027924785.1. Taxonomy (NCBI): domain Bacteria; kingdom Pseudomonadati; phylum Pseudomonadota; class Gammaproteobacteria; order Vibrionales; family Vibrionaceae; genus Vibrio; species Vibrio nigripulchritudo. The sequence continues at coordinate 683,403 of NZ_AP027050.1, forward strand.
CTTCTGGCACTGGAGCACTATTCTGTGGCAACTGTATTGTTTCCACTTTCTGTCAGTATCGCCTGTTTACTTTTACTCATTATGGTTAGCTATCGCCGCAGAGTCGTTCAAGCGTAAGCTTTGGAGCGAAGGATAGTCGTTCAACGCTTTGAGGATGTGGATTGAAGTTACTTTGGGCTGCTCATTTTTGTGTATAGCACCTTATATAAGATCGAATTAATTTATTAAATATCAATGTACTGTGTGCTATTTTACGCTCCCTTTGCGCGTTGTATGGTTCGCAACGAACATATTGGAATAAGTCACTAGGAATAAATGGGGAGGGCGCTTGCAGTACAGGAAAATTCATATCATTGGTGGTCCCGGAAGCGGAAAAACGTACAGCGCCAAGAAATTGCAGCAGACATCCGATTTAACTGCTTACGATCTCGACCGGGTGTTTTGGGACCAAAGCCAGGATTCTTACGTCCGTGCCAGTGAAGAAATGAGAACAAAGAAACTCCAGGAAATCTTAGCCAATGAGAGTTGGATAATTGAAGGTGTGTATTACAAATGGCTGGAAGAATCGTTTCAAAATGCCGATATCATCGTGATCTTGAATCCACCTCTTTTCAAACGCCAGTGGCGCATACTGAAAAGGTTTCTTGTGCGGAAATTCATTCTAGGTCACTTTAGGAAAGAAACATTTTCATCTTTCATTGAGCTTTGGCGATGGAATAAGAAATTTGATGGCGACAACATGATGCGAATCGCTGACTTCACCTCAGAATATAAAGATAAAACAGCTTATTGCTCAAATTTCGAAGAAGTAAAGCGAGTAGTAGGGGGCTTATAAACTCATTTGTTATTGAGTCTACTTAAGCTGATGCCTCCAATTGATCGGGCGTTAGGTCTTTTTTGAGTATGTCATTTTGTATGTTCTGATTTTTTATCCTTAAGTATCAAATAACTGTGTGATATTTTGAGTTCTTTATTAGTATGTATTTTCGTAAAGCAACAATTAACTTCTAAGGAGAGTCAGTGGATAATACAAAAAGAATAAAATGGTTTGTGGCATTGGAGCTATTCCTTGTAGTAGCAAGTGTAATAGTTGCATTTTCGTTGGAGTCGCAACTGCCACCATTACTGCAGGAATACCTTACTCAAGAAATGGAGTCAGAGTTTACTTCCACGGATTCAGCGGTACTATTTATAGCAATTCCTTTTCTGGTAATTTATTTAGTTTCGACGATTGGTATATTGCTAACCAAGCCATGGGCAAAGAACTTGTATATATTTAGTGTGGTTTCAGGGGTAGTTTTCATGCCTTTTATGGGTCCAACAGTGGATCACGCTATTTCTTCAACCATCAATTACCTCGCAACTCTAACAATGGGTATAGTTTTGGCATTGTTGCTTTTTACTCATTCAGCATTTAACAAGCCAAATCAGCAAGACTCTTAGGTTGCTGATCGCTAATAAGCATCGACTAAATTGAAAGAAAAGACACCATATCAAAGGCTAAAGAATCCGCTCTTTAGCCTTTTTCTTTTTTCCTGAGCCATCTCTTAAATCTCAATCGAATTCATGGCTTTTCAACGTAAAAACACAACCCCCTAAACTTTCAAAAATCCTGTTTAACACATTCTCATTTCACTTAATCAAGCTGGTATCTCGAAAAGCGATTATTAGTGTTTGTTGCGGTGGATATGTGTTCAATTCACTTTTGATAAGGCAACTTTTTGGATCTCTTCGTTTTTTTCTGCGGTCTGAGTTTGACAGCAAGAATAATATCATTAGTATATTTGCGTAAATGCAAATGAGAACAATTCTCATTTGCATTTAATTTGGCTAAGGATTTTAGCTCTTGAACCCCAATGGAGAAATCATGAACAAATTAGTGAAAAGAGCAGCATTGCTCTTTACCATTCTTTCTAGCCTGGCTTTTGCTGCTCAGGCAAATGCCATTAGCATTCTGGCGACGACTGGCCACATCGGTGATGCAGTACACAACATTGCACCAAACGCTGATGTAACCGTTTTGGTTGGTCCCGGTGGCGATCCGCACCACTACGAACCCAGCACTAAAGATATTAAGAAAATGCGCAGTGTAGACATTGTTCTTTGGAACGGTCTGTACTTAGAAGCTCAAATGGAACGAGCGATCCAGAGCTTAGGCGATAAGCAACTGGAGCTCGGTGCAAAAGTACCAACGTCTATGCTGCTTCCATGGGAAGACAACCTATACGACCCGCACATCTGGAACAGTGCAGAGGTATGGAGCCTGGTTGTCCGTATTATTGCTGGCAAGTTGTCAGAAATTGACCCGTCGAACGCACCTGAATATCAGCGAAATGCAGAGCGCTACGTGGGTGAAATTCTTGCGGCAGATGCTTATGCCCGTGAGAAGCTTGGTGCCATTCCAGAGCAAAACCGCACACTGATTTCTGGTCACGATGCGTTCCAGTATTTCGCTTCTTCCTACAAACTAAAAGGTCTGGCAATCGAAGGTGTTAGTACCGAAGACGAAGCCAGCCTGAAAGATCTGCGTAAACTGGCGGATTACATTGCGGACAACAAAGTACCAGCGATCTTCTACGAAAACATTACAGATCCACAAGCGACAGTCGCACTACAAGAAGCCGTTAAGTCACGTGGTTTCACAGTAAAAATTGCAGACGAAGAGTTGTACTCCGATGCACTAGGTGATTCAAAGCCAGTGGATACTTTTCTTGGTTCTTTCCGCCACAATGTTGATGCAATTTATAAAGCGTTAGGCGGAGCATAAGCAGTATGACTAGTACCCAACCCCTTGCCTGTGAAACGAGGAACGTCACTGTTGCCTACGAGGACGAACCTGTTTTAAGAAGTGTTAATTTTCGAGTTCCCCAAGGGGTTGTTATGGGGGTCGTGGGCCCCAACGGAGCAGGGAAGACCACCCTGCTCAACTCGTTAATCGGTCTCACTACCCCTCTTTCTGGCTCAGTTGAGTTTTTTGGGCAGAGTTACAAAAAGGCACGAAGCCGAATAGGCTACATGCCTCAGCAACGAAGCGTTGACTGGGATTTTCCGACCACAGTTTTTGACGTTGTGCTTATGGGCACCTACGGCGCTTTAGGTTGGTTTAAGCGACCTGGAGACAAGGAAAAAGCTTTGGCAGAGCAGGCGCTTAAAGAAGTTGGCATGATTGAGTTTGCAAATCGCCAGATAGGTGAACTTTCTGGCGGTCAGAAGCAACGAACCTTTCTGGCGAGAGCTTTGGTTGAAAGCCCGGATTTGTATCTGATGGACGAACCCTTTCAAGGGGTCGATGCCGCCAGCGAAAAAGCCATTGTCGCTGCAATACACAAACTTCGGGAACAGGGTAAAACCATCATCATTGTTCACCACGATCTGTCGACGGTGAAAACTTACTGTGACTGGATCACCCTTTTGCGAGTCGGCATTGTGGCGTCTGGACCTGTGGCGGATGTATTTACCGACGACAACCTCAGAAAAACCTATGGTCGTAGCAACAGCTTCATAGACGCTGAGGCGGTTGGTTTATGATGCAGGAAATTATCGCTCTTTTTACCGATCACACTGTTATGATTGTCACCCTAGGAACCACTATCATTGGCTTTTTAGCCGGTTCTCTGGGTACATTTGCTTACCTGCGTGAGCAAAGTTTGTTGGGGGATGTGGTCTCGCATGCCTCATTGGCAGGGATAACCGTCGCTTTTGTCATTGCCAGCTTGCTTGGCAGTGCATCGCCAAAATCCACCCTTGTTCTTGTGCCCGGTGCTATTGTCGCTGGTACGTTGGCAATGCTCTTTGCTGGTGCAGTGGTACGCCACACCAAGATCAAGATGGACGCGGCCTTTGCCGTTGCACTGGCACTGTTCTTCGGTGGTGGGTTGACGCTCATGCGGGCGATTATGCAGGGAAATTACACCAATAAAGCCGGTCTTGATAGCTACGTTTTCGGGCAGGCTGCGGCAATTACCAGTGGTGACATCCAAGCCATTTCGGTTCTCGGGATCGTCGCGGTCTCCGTTGTACTGCTGTTTTGGAAGGAATTTAAGATCTACACTTTCGACCCAAGCTTTGCCAAAAGCCTAGGCTTTTCAGCACGTATACTCGAACCCTTGTTACTCTCGACTATCGTAGTTTCTATCGTCGTCGGGCTCAAAGCTGTGGGCATCATTTTGATGATTGCCTTTGTTGTCGCGCCCGCAGTTGCAGCACGTCAGTGGACTAAAAGACTGGAAACCATGATCCCGCTTTCAGGTGCTTTTGGTGCAGCTTCAGGCCTGCTTGGCACCTTAACAAGTGCCGTGCTGGGAGACATGCCGACTGGTCCTATGATTGTGTTGTTCCTGACCTTTTTTGCAGTCGGTTCCCTCTATATAGCGCCGAGGAGAGGTCTGCTTCACCGTCGCAGAGCTTTTCGCAAAAAACGAGAAAAGCTGATGGAAGAGATCGCAACTGAGGAGGTACAGTCATGAGTTTCGAACTGGGTATCATTATGCTGGCGGTATTAACGGCGGTTAATTGCAGTTTGTCTGGTGTGTTTTTAGTGTTGCGTAAAAAGTCGATGATGAGCGACGCCGTCAGCCATGCCATTTTACCTGGTATCGTTATCGGTCTGCTCTTCACGCGCTCCCTTGAATCCCCTTTTTTGATTGTAGGTGCAGCCCTGATGGGGATGGTGATCGTATTCGTTACTGAATATCTGGAAAACACCAGATTACTTAAGGGAGATGCGTCTCTGGGGCTTATTTTCCCCGCGCTTTTTGCCATAGGGGTCATCCTTGTATCGTTAGAGTTTTCTAACGTCCACCTTGATGAGCACATTATTTTGGTTGGAGACATCAATTTTGCTGCCTTCTTCCAACTGGAGATAAATGGTGTATCCATTGGACCAAGCTACATGTATGTGCTTCTGGCGGTGCTTCTGCTGAACGTGGCTTTTATTACTGTGTTTTATAAAGAAATGAAGATATCTACGTTTGATCCAAGCCTGGCCTACAGCCTTGGTTTTAAACCGCGATTGATTAACTACATGTTTATGTTTCTGGTGTCGATAACCATCACTTCGGCCTTTTATGTAGCCGGTTCAATTCTGACGATTGCGTTGATGATAGCACCCGCAGCATCCGCATTTTTGCTGACCAAGCGATTGTTCCCGATGCTATTGGTGTCTACTCTGATTGCCGCTTCAACAGCGATTGGAGGCTTCTACACGGCTTATGCGCTTGATGCTGCTACATCTGGTGCCATGGCAACTTTCTGTGGTGTGTTCTTTGTGTTTGTTTTCCTGTTCTCTCCTTATCAGGGAATCATAGCCAAGCAAATCCGTCACCGACGTAAACGAAATGCTCTGAAAGATGAGGTACTTGCTTCCGAACATCGCAGTGTTGGGCATGATCATATCGGCAGTGACAAAGTATCTTGCTTATAGAAAGCTTATTGGTACAAAAACTGTTGGGTTGACGAGATTCCTTTATAGGAAGGTAAACAACAACCTGTTTTTTCCCTGCGCACTGTGCAAATATGAATGACGGAAACGAAAAAGTCTTCATGGAAGGGGTAACGTTTTTGTTGCCCCTTTTTTAATAGAGCAGGGCGAGATGGAACTACTGTACCAATCACGGATAGATAGGGTTATTGATTACATTCAGGCAAACCTTGATAAGGACCTTACTGTAGAGCAACTCGCGAAACTGGCGTGTTTTTCAGAGTTCCATTTCAACCGAATCTTCAAGCAACGTGTTGGTCAGAATGCCTACCAGTTTGTACGTCGTCTTCGGGTAGAAAAAGCGGCAAGGCTGCTTATTTTTGAATCCCGAGCCATCACAGACATCGCATTAAGTTGCGGCTTTTCCAACTCAGCCTCATTTGCCAAAAGCTTCAAGCAGGTTTTTGGTAAAAGTGCGACCCAATGGCGCGATGATTATCTAAATCGGATTGATTCTGACAGAGGTCCGGTACATTTGCCTATCACTCGCAAACCGCTTTCTACTGTCGTGATTGAGCAGATGCCCGCTCTCCGGGTGGCTTATGTTCGAAACATTGGCAATTTCATCTCTAACGGTCAGTTGTTTGAAAGCCTCTACGGTCGGCTTATGCAATGGGCACAGCCAAGGCAGATTGCTTTATCGCCTTCATATCATCTTTACCACGACAGCCCTTTTATAACGAACAAATCCCAGCTTCGAGTGATGGTTGCCATTCCAATTGAAGAGGGGATAAAACCAAGTGGAGACGTCAGTGCCACAACATTGAGTGGAGGTCTTTACGCCTTTCGAACGTTTTACCTGACAGAAACGGAGTTCTCCTACGCCTGGGATTGGATGGTCTCTGTCTGGTTACCAAAATCCGGTTATCAGATGGACAATGAAAGAGAAGCGATAGAGCGGTGCAATGTTCCGGTTGAGCACGAAGGGCAGCGCTTTTTCCATGTCGATCTTTGTGTGCCCATTATTCCAGCTAAATAGCAGTTTTGGACAAACGGTTAGCAGGAATGGAAAAGTCTTATTTTATCGTCTGTAGATAATGAAGGTTATCTCACAACAAGAAGGCGATAACCATGAAGATAGAATCCATTGGTCAGGTCCATGCAGAAAATGGCACATTTCAGCTCCAAATTCAGCCTCAATATCAAAAAGGGTTAGAAGATCTCCAGAACTTTAGCCACATCCAGCTTCTATGGTGGGGGCATCATTCTGATACCGAAGAATTAAGGCACACCTTAACCTGCACTAACCCCTATCACGGAGGACCCGATACACTGGGTGTATTCGCCACACGGTCACCATTTCGTCCCAATCCTTTGCTGCTTTCCATCGTTGAGATTCAGAATATAGATGTAGAAAAAGGCGTTATTTCACTCTATTGGGTCGATGCAGAACACGGTACGCCAATCCTCGATATTAAACCTTATCTCCCTTGTTCTGATCGCGTAAAAAACAGCAAGGTAGCGGAATGGTGCCAGAACTGGCCAGAATGGTACGAAGATTCTGCTCACTTTGATTGGAGTAAGGTATTGGTGTACTAACGTGAATATTAGTAATGGCGGGGTAGCGATATGGAATATATCTCACTGACTCAATCGAACATAGCTTCGGAGCATATATGTTGTGCTATTTCAGATAGAAAGTGCAAAGAAAGCTATGAAGCCAAAAAGTCCTGGTTAACCGAAGAATTCAGCAAGGGGTATGAATTCATTCGATTGGATGAACGGGCTAAAGTCTTTATAGAATTTGGTCCGGCGGAGAATTCATGGCTACCAATAGCGGCGGATAACTATATTGCGCTAGGGTGCTTTTGGGTGTCGGGAAAATACAAAGGTGCGGGTCATGGTAAGCAGTTGCTCGGCAAAGCCAAGTTGACGGCAGAAAAGCTCGGAAAAAATGGTCTGGTGACCGTTGTCGGGAAGAAGAAAAAAGGCTTTATGAGCGATACGAACTGGCTTAAAAAGCAGGGCTTTTCTATCTGTGACGAAGCGCCAAATGACTTTGTTTTACTCTATTTTCCTTTAAATGATGAAGCAGTGCCTCCTCGCTTCTTACCTCATGTTCAATCCCCTGACATTGAATTCGACGGATGCGTTGCTTATTACTCGAACCGCTGCCCATTTTCTGAATATCATGTTTTGAGCTCATTGGTTGAAAGCTGTAATAAGCGAGGTATTCCACTAAAAATCGTCAAACTTGATACTTTGAAGAAAGCACAGAGTTGCCCGTCTCCTGCAACAATATTCAGCTTGTATTATCAAGGTCATTTCGTCACAACAGACATCAGCGCCTGCATGGATACCCGGTTTGATAAGTACATAAAAGAGTCAATTTGAAGTTAAAGAAAGCCGTCCAATCCAGACGGCTTTTCTGTTTATAGCAGGATAGGTGATGTCACACTCTGCCTTGGAGTTGTTACTTCATCGTCAGCTTCATATCAACAATCACAGGCAAGTGGTCAGAAATTTCATACCAGGCTTTACCCGAAACTTTATCTGTAGGCTTTGGAACCGCGACGTTTTGTATGTCCCATTGCTGGGCTGCGCTTGTCATAATGTAATCGATTTTTCGATCCGGATTCCATGCTGGTGCCGTTAGCTTCAAGTCTTTGTCGGTTTCTTTAAACCACTGCTGAAGTTCAAAATACTCGTTTGATTGAGTTGGCAGGTTTAAATCCCCGATGATCACGGGTAACCCGTTTTTAAAGTGCCAGGCAGAGAAATTACCATTCAATGTTCTGACTTGATCGAGTCTCAAATCTGTATCGGTGTGGTCTAAATGAGCGGTTACCGCGATAACAGGAGCCGGATAATTTGGCACCTCAACTTTAACCGCGCACGCAACCCGTTGCTCCTTGTCGTCTTTATTTGGTAGTTCGACTTTTTTGACTATCTCGACAGGATACTTAGATAAGACTGCATGCCCGTACTCACCGCCATCAAACTCGATCGCTTGGCAGAACGCAAAATGTAACCCCAGCTCTTTGGCAAAATATTCAGCCTGGTTGATTGGCACTGAGTCTGCTTGACCAAAGTTAGTGGCAGATCGACCCGTTTTGTTATCTACCTCTTGGAGTCCAATGATATCGGCATCAATTGATTTTATTGCGTCTCGGATGGCTTCTGTGTCCCCCATACGCGAAGCCATGATGTTATAGGAGGCGATTCGAATAGATTCGGTTTCTACAGGACCGTCAATATTGAGGTCGGGGTTAGCGAATGATACAGAGTGAGCAAGCAAAGAGGTCACTACAAGCGTTAACTTTTTCATGAGAAGTCCTTTATTCTTGTTGATAATTTACTTTATAAAATAAATGGACGTTTCATAAAATTCTTGGCAAGGCTTCACAAAGAAGCATAAATAGTTCAGTTTTTGTTCAAGCTTTTCGTCAAAGTCAGCAGAGAAACAGATCCTTTTTTAAAAGTGAAAACTAAATGGTGTCTCTTATGAATATCTCGAAAGGGAACTGAATTACTTGCATTATCACTTTTGGTAATTGCTAATGATAATCAATATCAATTATGGTATTTCTGAGCACACTAATCAGTGAAGGAAATACGATGAGTTTAAGTAAGGGAAGTATAAAACTAATTGGGACGCTGGTCGCCGCTTTAGGTTTGTCGGGTTGCTACGAGAGTGACATCGCTGCGGGCGGTGCACACACCATTGCGTACAAGGATGGAACGCTTTATACATGGGGGCGAAACACCAGTAATCAGGCTGGGAACGGTGAGACTAGCCGAACGGTTGATTTGCCCACTGCAATTGATTTGCCACTACCGAGGCGCGTTGGTGTTATTGATATCAAAGCGAATCTGAATTTCACATTGCTGCTTGATAGCGCCGGAGACGTATGGGTATGGGGCACCAATCGAGAAGGCCAGATCGGTAACGGAACCAATGATAAAGTCATGAAACCAACCAAGGTTGAAGCGCTTGATCGAGTCTTCATTACGGATATCGGGGCAGGGCAGAGACATGCGCTTGCCGTCTCCAAACGCGGGCATGTCTGGGCTTGGGGTAACAATGCTGCTGGTCAGTTAGGCTTTGAAACCGATGCAAACACCCCCGCCACAAACAATGTGCTGACACCGACTCGTGTCCCTGAGCTACAAGACATTGTGGACGTAGAAGGTGGCGGTTCATTCAGCTTAGCCGTTACGCGAAGAGGCAAACTTTTGTCTTGGGGAAGTAATGATAACGGACAGCTAGGCGTCGACCCTGATGTGCTGGAATTTCGTCATGCACCAGAAGTGGTGAGTGGCATAAACAAACGCGTAAAATCGGCGGCTGCGGGCAAAGATCACGCTGCTGCGCTTTTTTATGACGGCAGTGTTATGGCTTGGGGGCAAAACTTCTCGGGTCAACTGGGAATAGGTAGCGACGAAGATACGCACACCCCAACTCCGGTAAAAACCGATGGCGTAAAGATGAGGTCGATTTCTGCATCGGGTAATTTCACATTAGCCGTATCAAAACAGCGCGATCTTTACTCCTGGGGGCAAGACCTTCTTGGTAGTTTAGGAACAGGTCCGTCGGACACCAATGTGCCGACCAAAGTGGAATTCTTCACACAACCCGTTAAAAAGGCGGTTAATGGATTGGGGCACACTATCGTAATTACTCAGGAAGACGATGGTAGCGAAGCATTCTGGACATTCGGTCTGAACTCGTTTGGTCAGATCGGCGTCGAGGATGCACCTTTTGCCAATTATGATCCGCTCCGAGTGGTTTTTGACTCCAAGTAAGTCAGGTAAACAAGGTCGCCAAATAACGGCGACCTTTTACTTTTCTAAACAGATAGCAGCTATCCTCTTTCCCTATCCTGAATCGCCCGAAAACAATACGTCAACAGACCACAATTCATTGCTCTTGATTGTTTACCATTCATTTTAAATTTAAATATTGAAACGATGTTTTAAAAATGTGAGCGGGCTGCATTTTTCTTTCTCTGAACTCAAGTACTATTCGATTTATCAAAAACACCGCCACTTGATGCTGTGTAAAGTGAAAGATAAGAGAGTAGTAACTTCATGACTGACAACGTTATTTTGCCAGAGCTGCCTGCAACGCTTGATGAGCAGCGTGTGTTGAATCATCTACCTGTCGTGGTAGACGCCATCAAAAGAAACATTCCAAAGATTGGTGAGCGAAACCCTAAAATCGGTACGGAAGAGAACCATTGGCAGTACTGCGATCAGTTCGACTGGGTGTCTTCTTTCTGGACAGGTGAGCTTTGGCTTTGTTACCAGATGACGGCGCAGGAGCAGTTTAAAAACAGCGCGAAACTGCGTAAATCTTACTTTGCCGACATGCTTCTGGACCCATTCTGGCTGGATCACGATCTCGGCTTTCAATACAGCTTGAGCTGCGTGGCGGATTACAAACTAACAGGTGATGAAGAATCGAAAATGATGGCGATTCGCGCCGCAGACCACCTTATTCACCGTTTCAGAAAGATTGGCGGCTACATTGTGGCGTGGAATGACACACATCCACTGGGTCCAGAAATTACTCAGGGTAAGTCCATTATCGATTCTCTGCAAAATACCGCGTTGTTATTCTGGGCTTCCAAGGTGACAGGGTCACCTGTGTATGCTCAGGCAGCGAAGCGACACAGCGAGACTCTGGCTAAACACATTGTTCGTGACGATTTCTCTACTTACCACTCGTTCAATTTCCATCCAGTGACTCAAGAGCCCATTAAAGGTGAGACATTCCAGGGTTATGCTGATGATTCATGCTGGGCTCGTGGCCAGTCGTGGGCGATTCATGGCTTTGCACAAACATATCTTTACACTGGTGAAGTGGCGTTTTTAGAGCTTGCCAAGAAGCTGGCGAAGTACGCGCTGGAGCAAATCACACCTGATGGCGTACCAGCCTGGGATTACTCTTTACCAGCCGACGAGATTCAGTACAAAGACAGCTCCGCAGGCGCGATCACCGCGGCGGGTTTACTGTTGATTGCTCAGTGTATTGAAGACGAGTCAGAAGCCAAGCAATACCGAAACTGGGGTCTGTACATGCTGCAAGGGCTGATGGATTCCTGTGATTTAACTGGTGATGAAAATGCGCTTGGTTTGTTGGCTCATGGGGCATCTTTTGTGAAAGTAGGTCTGTGCGACAACATGTTGCCTTATGGCGACTACTACTATTTGGAAGCCTTGATGCGTGCCAACGGATACGAGAAATTCTTCTGGTAATTCAATAAACAAAGCGGGTGGCTGCCCGCTTTATCTCAAGTTTTTATCGGGTTCTGGAAGAACCTGTATCCTCAATTTTGGAGTTTATTATGACAACCCATGCCTCTCGTAAAGGTCATATGACCCTGCCTGTTGAAGCAGGTCAGGAAGACGTGGTTCTCGATCTCTTTCAGCGTTGGCAGGCGGATGCGTTGCGCGACAGTGATGGCACAACCATGCCAGAGTCTTTAGCCAAACAGGACAGCGACATTTACTCAGTGATGTGTCTGGTCAGAGCCGATCAGGATTACGCCAATCAGCATCCTGAATACCTGCACAGAAAATATCTGATGTCTTTCCCTGTGACTGCGATGTCAGAAGAGGTGGTGATTACGCCGCTAAATGGTTACAGCAAAGATAAATATGAGCTGGACGACGACAGCGATCCAAAGGAGTGGTGGGAAGTTCGAAATCGCACTACCAATGAAATCATTCCTGCCAGTCACTGGTATTTTGATGTGGAAACACAACAGGTAAAAGTGGAACAGGTAACGCCCTATCACGAGTACGCGGTCACTTTTCTTGCTCGTCAGGTCTGGGACAGTGTGTCCATGTATAACGCCCTGACAAACGACTGGAAAGGACCAAGAATTAAGAGCCTTGACCCTTACCACCCAGAGTGCCGTGCTCATCTGCTGAAGCATTTTGCTCACTGGCTAGAAACGCACCCAGACACCACAGTAGTTCGGTTTACTACGTTCGCTTTCTTGTTTGTTATCGATACAGGCGAAAAGAATCAGGACATTTACCGTGACTGGACAGGTTATGGGGAAACGGTCAGCCCTCGTGCATTGAAAGACTTTGAAGAACGCTTTGGTTACGCCTTAAGCCCGGAAGACTTTGTCGATGCGGGTTACTATAACGGTACTTACAAAGTTCCTTCCAAGCGCTACAAAGACTGGATGACCTTTGTTCAGGAATTTGTGGTCGGGTTTGCCAAAGAGCTGGTCGATATGGCGCATCAGGCTGGCAAAAAGACAGCCATGTTTCAGGGCGACCACTGGATAGGTACAGAACCTTTCTTAGAAAGCTATCAGCAAATTGGTCTGGATATTAATATCGGGGCAGTTGAAGACGGAGTAGCATTGCGCCGTCTGACGGATTCAGGTGGCGATCAGGTTCGCGAAGCGAGGTTCTATCCGTACTTCTTCCCAGATGTATTCCGCGAAGGAAACGATCCTGTTGTCGAATCCATGTCTAACTGGACCAAGATCCGTCGTGCCATGCTTCAAAAACCGTTAGACAGAATTGGCTACGGTGGTTACCTGTCGCTGGCGAACAAGTTCCCTCACTTCATTGATCATGTGACTGAAATTTCCGCTCAGTTTGGCGATTATCTGGACAATACGCAACGTACTGAATCTCAGAAACTGCCAGGGAAAATTGCCGTATTGAGCGCATGGGGTAAAGCGCGTAGCTGGCTTCAGAATCAGGCTCGCGATCAACGCTTTTACGTTCCGCCGCGTCCGGATGTGATGGAGTTCGTTGGAAACAACTTGCTTGAATGTCTGTCTGGTCTGCCGTTTGATATCGAATTTATCAGCTTTGAAGACATTGCTGAAAATGGCATTAGCGACGACATTAAAGTGGTGATCAATACTGGCGATGCCAATTCTGCCTGGAGTGGTGGTGAACATTGGGATAACCCTCAGGTACTGGTTGTATTACGAAAATTCGTTGCGCAGGGTGGTGGTCTTCTGGGTGTCAGTGACCCGTCAGCATTCCAGAAGAATGGTCGTTACTTCCAGCTTGGTGATGTATTCGGGCTTGAGAAAGAAACCGCGTTGACCATGGGACGTGTGGCAATGCCAGTAGAGTTAGATCGAGAGCACTTCCTAGCTAAGCATCTGAATGGCAGCGTGGATTTCGGCAACCCGAGTTATGTGTATCCTCAGGCGGAAGATCTGAGCGTGATCGCGGCACAGGGGCAACATTTGGCTCTGACGGCTCGCGAATACGGTGAAGGGCGAGCGGTCTATCTGGGTAATCTGCCGTTTTCAATGGACAACGCCCGATTGCTTCAGAATATTCTGGTATGGCTAGGTAAGAATGACGGAACTGAACATCAGTGGCTGTCTTCTCATCCTGATATCGACTGTGCTTACTTCCCTGAAACGGGTAAGGCGACCGCAGTCAATTTCAGTGCAGAACCTCAATCGCTGGAAGTAACGGATCACCTTGGTAATCTACGCGTGATTGAACTGGATGCCTATGAATGGCGTTGGTTTTCCTAAATAACCCGATCGCCAGTCGTTTTATCGGCTGGCGCTTTCTTCCCTCTTTTTCATAGATTTACCCCTCATTTTTCCATCTCACTCCTGAGACGTATTGCATCACAAAAAACACATCAATCAAGATCGAAATTCCATTCTTTATATTTTGAAATGGTGTTTCTATATTTTGTTTGGTAGGGTTCAAATGACTCCTGATATTTGTATTAACAGGAGAAAATACCAATAACTTATAAAAAGTTAACTTCTCGCGCTGGAACTAAGGGGCTTAGAGCCGCTGCTTGTTCCAGAACCAATGTACCCTACAAATAAGGAAGCATTATGATAAATACACTCGCCTCCAAGTACATTAAGACCGCCTTAATCGCACCAGTTTTACTGGCAAGTCAGCTGGCTTTTGCCGATGACATTTCAACATTAAAACAACGTATTGCCCCCAATTATGCGAATCAGGAAGCTTCGTCTGCTCAAAGCAAAGGGCAAAGCCTGGCAGATTTGGTGAGCCAGCACATTGCCAGCCAGAACGCCGATGGCAGCTGGCCCGACATTGCCTACGATAAGATGGCAACTGAGGAAAAACCGATTCGGGATCACCTTGATCGTTTAAAAGTTCTGGCGGCTGGCGTTAAACTGAATTTGAATCCCGGTGCCTACGACGCCGTTGTGAATGGTCTTAACCACTGGTATTCCATTAACCCGGTGAACGATAACTGGTGGTGGAACGATATTGGCAGGCAGCTTCGTCTTGGACCTATTGCCATGATGTTGGGTGATAGATTGCCTTCCAGTCTGGCCACACAAATAGCAGGGGATATGCCATCCAGCCCGAGTAAAACCGGCGCCAACCGTACCGACCTTTCCAAAGGCGTTATCTGGGGCGGATTGTTGAATAAAGATACAGCCCAAGTAGGAAGAGGGCTTGATGGCATTGAAGAAACCATCGTGATCACCAGTGATGAAGGTATTCAGGCTGACTTCTCATTCCAGCAACATGGTCCGCAGCTTTATACTCGTGGTTATGGTGAGGTCTTCTTTAAGGCAGCCTCTTTCTGGGCGTATCAGGTTCGGGATTTATCCTGGAAATTTAGCCCTCAAAGTGTAGATGTACTGACAGATTACTTCTTAGAAGGCGTTCGCTGGTCAAACAGCAAAGGTACACTGGATTATAATGCCAGTGGGCGTGGTATCAGCCGAAAAATGACTCTGAATCCAGCCGTTTTGACCAGTCAGTCTGATTACATTGCAGGGCTTAGCCCACAGCGTGCTAGCGAAGCAAACGCGTTTAAACAGCATGTTAATGGTGGTCCTTCTGGGCTTAATGGTTTTAAATCATTCTGGCGTTCAGACTACGCGACAAAAGTGGGTCCTGAGCACTTCATTGGTATCAAGATGAACTCCGCCCGTATTGAGCCGACAGAAGCGGGCAACGGTGAGAACCTGCTGGGTTACTGGCTTGGTTTTGGTAGCACAATGATCATGCAAACGGGCGATGAATACCATAACCTGTTTCCTGTGTGGGACTGGACGTTAGTGCCGGGGGTAACTGCACCACATATTGCGCCTAAACCTGCGGACTGGGGACAGATCGAGCAACAAACGACCTTTGTTGGTGGTGTATCCAATGGCAAGTATGGTGTTGCCGTGATGGATATGAACGTCAAGAACACTCAGGCGAAAAAAGCGTGGTTTAGCTTTAACGACGAACTTGTTGCTCTTGGTGCGGGCATTTCATCCACACATGAAAAATACGTAAGTACGACGATTAACCAGACTCGCCTGAGAGGACCTGTCACGGTGGATGGCAATGTTTATCCTAAGGGAAGCCGAGAGCTGGTGGAAGCTGGCTGGGTTCATCACGATAACATTGGCTATGTTTTCCCAGATCGTTGGTACGGTCACATGGATAATGAAACCAAGTCAGGTAACTGGCATACCATCAATACTGGGCAGGAAAACAAAGTGATCACCGATGATGTGTTTATGCTTCGCATGGGTCACAGTTGGCAGCCCACCAATGCGACTTACCAGTACATCATCGCGCCAAACAAAACGGCATCTCAGACTCAGCAATATGCTGCTAACCTTCCAGTAACCGTGCTTAGCAATACGGATAAGCTACAGGCGGTTCGTCATGCCGGGTTAGGTATCACGGGAATTGTGTTCCATCAGGCGGGAACGATTGATCTCACCAGTGGTGCAACGGTTACTGTGAATAAACCGAGTGTGGTTTTGGTGGATGAGTCGGCTTCAACAGAGCAGATAACGCTGTCGACTCCGGGAGTCGGAACAGGTGTCGAAATTACATACAATAAAGGTGGTCAAAGTAAGAATACGACGGTTTACACCTTTGGAAACCCAAACCAACTTGGAAAGGGTGTGATGGTAGACTTTAATGCCCCTGTGGTTGTTCGACCGGTTACTGTCCCAGTGCTTGCCGATGCCTTTGTTCGCGATGGTATGTATCAGGACAAAAGCTACGGTAACAATAGCTATCTTGTTGTCAAAAAAGACGGGTTAAACTATAGCCGTAAAACGGCGTTGAAATTTGATCTGACAGCGCAGGATGTGACAGCTTCTACCCGAACGGTTTTACGTCTTAACATCAAAAGTGTGAACACGGATTCCAGTCGGACTATCACTGTTTCTAAGCTGAATAACGGTAACTGGCAGGAAAATGGCGTTACCTGGGCGACGCTACCAGCAGTTTCGACGTTTGGGGCAGGGATAACGATTCAGCCTTCCGATGCGGGTAAATGGGTTGAAGTGGATGTGTCTGACCTGATACACAAAGGTGTCGTCAGTCTGGTGTTAGAGAACCGAGGCACCGCAAGTGGCAAATCTGATGTCGGCTTTTCCAGCAAAGAGAGCGGGCAGGGGGCGCAACTGGTTTTAACGCCTTAGTACTTATCGTTCTCCAACGTCAAAATGATGAAAACAAGGCTCCCTCAGGGGAGCCTTTTTAGTTTTGAGAGCGACCCATATAAAGAAAGCCCCTCAGCTTTCACTGAGGGGCTTAATCATTGAGCTGTTATGCTCGATTATTTCACATCGATAGAGCGACCAACACGTCCGTTAGCAGCAACAGTACGTACTTTAACGCCAACTGAAGCGGCAGGTTGATTTGCTGCATCGTAGTTCTGCCATGTTGTGCCGTCAGTTGAGTACTGAATCGTCACACCAGGGAATGCAGAGTTAGCAACCAGTTTGCCACCTTCGATTTTCGCACCTGGAACAGGTAGACGGTAGTAAACGCCAGCCTGGTCAAGTTTCGCGAACTCTTTGTAACCTAGGGTGTTAGCAAACACTTCCCACTCTGCGTCACGAGTTGCTGTGTCAACGTGAGAAGTACCTACGTAGCCATCAACGTTAGTTTTGAACGTAATCGTTGAATCGTAATCTAGCTCCCAAGAAGCCTTAGACCATGCACGCTCAGCCATTGCAAGCAGACGTGGGAACGCCATGAAGTCTTGCTGGCGAGCTGTACGGATGGTCTCAGACCATAGGTGACCCTGAATACCTTTGAAATTCTTGTTCAGTGCAACGCCATCCGCCGCAGCGTAGGTCATTGGTGCACCCATACGGTCAGTCAGAGTTTCAGAGTTTGCTGGCAAGTTTTCAGGCATGAAACCAAATACTTCACGAGTATCGGTTTCACGAGAACCCCAGTAGTATCCTGGCTCCGCTGGATCAACTTCGTAAGGGAAGTCGAAGTAAGTTGTATCTGGTGCAGAAACCACCACTTCGTAACCTGTGTTAGCGATGGTGTGTGTTTCGTTTGCGCCGCCCCAGAACAGTGTGCTCCAAGCGTAAGCAGAAGTCTTATCACCCGCTAGTGTGTATGGGTTGATGTATTCGCCGTGTTTCAGACCATCGTTCCATGCAGCAAGAGTCAGGCTGTATTTCTCTAGGATCCAGCTGATGCGCTGAATGAAGTAAGGACCTAAGTCTTCAACATTGTTGATGCCATTCCACTCAACAGCAAACATTTGCTGACAGATTGGAGACTCAACCCACGCACCTGCTGTTTCATCAGCACCGATGTGGTAGTCAGTCAGAGGTTGTCCAGCATTGTTGTGCTGAGCAACAATCTCACCAATTACTTTGTCCATGAACTTGAAGCTAGACTCCATACATGGGTTGATGGTGTTGTTGGTGTAGTTCTGAACAGAGAAGTACTTAGTTGTGTCGTTTGGATCCGTTAACAGGAACTCTTCCGCTTTCGCCAAGTCACCTTGAGCTGCGTATGTCTTGTAACGTGCTTCCATTGCAACAACCGCTGCTTTGGAGTGACCAGGCATGTCCATCGAAGGAATAACCTGAATGTTACGCGCGTTAGCGTAAGCTAGAATTTCCGCGTAATCAGCAACCGAGTAGTACTGCTTTTCAGCCGCAGCATCTGGACCAGAACCTAGTTGAGGCAGAAGACAAGTTGTTTCATCCAGGTCGTGACAACGCTTAGCACCGACACCCGTTAGCTCTGGAAGACCAGGAATTTCAAGACGCCAGCCTTCATCATCCGCTAGGTGGAAGTGGAATTTGTTCATCTTGTAAGCAGCCATCTGATCAAGGAACTTAAGTACTTGTTCCTTAGTCTGGAAGTTACGAGAAACGTCCATGTGCATGCCACGGTAATCGAAACGTGGTGCATCGTAATCAACGGTTACTTTTGGAAGCTCGCTGCTGCCGACAGTAACCAGAGAGGCAAGTGACTGAAGACCGTTGAATACACCTTCGTTGTCGCGACCAACAACAGTTACGCCAGTAGCGTCAACTTTTAGAGTGTAAGCGCCTTTAACTTCACGACCAACAAATGCCTGATGTCCTGCATTGCTGATGGCTTTCACTTCAACGCCTGCATTTGTTGCAACACCAAGTTGAGCCAGACGAGCGTTAACCGCTTCTACCTGATCTGCACGAAGTGCATTGTTTATTGGTTTGATGTTAAGACCTGCAGCAATGTCGATTGTACCAGTCTGGATAGTTAGCTCTACCGGAGTAGGAACGATTTGCGCAGAAACTGCTGCCTGACCAAGGTCTGCAACGTCAGAGTTTTTCTCGAAACGAGAGCCTGCTGTCGCGACGTTTGTTTTGTCGTCAGCAGTACGACGCCACTGATCGGTATCAGCTGGGTCGTTGCTAATTGGCGTTAGGAAACCAGACAGGTCTTCAAAACCTGTGTCTGCTTCTTTCACCGCAGTGTTTTTAATTAATTCGCCTTTCAGACCATCAGCAGAAATATAGTAGTTAGGCATGAAGTCGCTATTTACGATCTGCCAGTATTCTGCATCGTATTCTACAGTGACGGACTCGCCAGGTTGCAAGCCGTTAAATTTCGCAGTTGGCGATACACGGTGTAAGTCACCGTCAATGTGAGTGATAGTAAATAAATCACCACGAGTATCAAGAACACGGTGAATGCTTGGGAAATATAGATCCCAATCTTTATTTACCGCTTTATCACTTGTGTTAGTAATTGTAATTTCAGCTCGGTAGCAAAGTCCCCAAGGACACTCTGCTTTTGAGTCAGTAGGTTGGTTTACAACCAGAGAAGTGGATACGTTTAATGAATCAGCAGTGGCTTTAAGATCTTGTTGTGTCTGAGCGTGAACGCCAGAACTAGCAAGGGCTAGAGCCATAGTCAAAGCAGTTACTTTAAATTTCAAAACTCAATCCTTTATGTTTTTATACGCGTTAAAGCTATGTCAGGTTACGACTTGATTCTGCCACCAGAATCTACCTGATAGTATTGATGAACCTGTCAATTCAAGCTCATTTCTCCTTCCTATTTAGTTAAATTATCAGGAGCTTTTCAATCGATTAATTCGCGTTGCGAAATAAAATTTTTAAAAATATGCCATACAGCAAATAAAGGAATGAAACTTGTAACTGATATTAATAACATTAGGTTATTAAATTGATTTAAAACAATTTTTCCATTTTAATGATTTTAATGTCACTAATATTTATCTTTCATTAAATATTCATATTACAGAAAGTTTTTATATTGAATTATTAAAGATTTATAGGGGTTTTAATTCCGTAAAAATAAAATCAACAGAAAACGTTAAAATACAAAAATCGGTAATGTTTCTGGGAAAAAATACGGACTCAGAGTCACAGTTCAGCATGTTGATTTTTATGCAATAAAGTTCATTTAATGAATTAGCTCGCAAACTATAAAAACACTTCATTCCTATGACATCGAATTCATCGCTAGCCTCTACGCTTATTTTCGGATTATTTGATAGAAGGAAATACGATGAAACGTCTAATTGGATCGCTAACGCTAGCGTTATCCGTTTCTACAGCAGTGATGGCAGCAACGGCTGCTCCGACGCCTTGGGAGCCAGGTAAAACAGTGGTAAATAATGGCGATGTGGTTCTGTTCAATGGGCTGTGCTACGAAGCGCAAAATAGCCCGGGAGCGTGGGATTCTCCGGGAACCAGTACCTGGTTTTGGGCTGAAGTTCCGTGTGATGGAACAACGCCACCAAAGCCGCCGGTAGACCCAGTTGATCCACCGAAACCTGATCCAGGTGGTAAAACAGTGATTCGTGACGGCAATGGCGGATACCTAATGCCACGATCAGAACTGGCGGCTCGTGAAACAGCATTGACCAGCACGCCACTGTTTGATCTTGTCCGCGCTGATATTCAGACTCTGGACAATGCATCTGTAGAAGCTGTACTGCCTTTACGTTCTGCAAACCCAGTTAACGTACAGCGAGTGGAGTCTATCGTAGATGAAGCAATGTGGGACTTCCTGTTCCCAATTCGAAACGAAAAATACACTTACGTTAACTTCCTGAAAGGCATAGCTAAATTCCCTGCATTCTGCCGAACTTATACCGATGGCAGAAATTCTGACGAAATCTGTAAACGTTCGCTTGCAACAATGTTTGCGCACTTTGTTCAGGAAACTGGGGCACACGCTCCGGGTTGGGATGGTGCGAAAGGTAACCCTGAATGGCGTCAAGGCTTGTACTTCCTGCGTGAGCGTTACAAGTCGGAAGATGTTTACAACGGCACATACAATGCCTGTACTGGCTGGCAAGGTGAACGTTGGCCATGTGCACCCCAGAAGAGTTACTTTGGTCGTGGTGCAAAACAGTTAAGTTGGAACTACAACTACGGTCCGTTCTCGGAAGCAATGTTCGGCGATAAATCTGTCTTGCTGAACGATCCGGCATTGGTTGCTGATACCTGGTTAAACTTGGCTTCCGCCGTATTTTTCTACGTTTACCCTCAACCACCTAAGCCAAGCATGCTTCACGTGATTGATGGCACCTGGCAGCCTAACGCAGCAGATAAAGCACAAGGCATTGAACATGGCTTCGGTTCTACAATCCAGATCATTAATGGTGCATACGAATGTGGTAAGGGCACGACAACACCTCAGGCCGCGAACCGCATTAAGTACTACAAGCAAATCACAGCAACGCTTGGTTTAGACATTACTGGTGAAAAACTGGATTGTGCCGACATGAAAGCGTTCAACACCGATGGTGCTGGCGCCATGATGATTTACTGGGACAAAGAGTGGGGCTGGGATGCAAACACTCCTGATAACCACAGCTTTGAGTGTAAGTTAGTCGGCTACCAAACCGCGTACAGCGCATGGTTCCAGGGTGACTATGAAAACTGTGTTGAAAAACACTTTAACGTAAGAGCGACTGATGCGAATGGACAAGTGATTCCAGACGGTCAGTAATTTAATGAAGCTAAACCAAGGGAGTTTTTCCAATATAGAAGAACTTCCTTGGTTATTATTTATTCAAAGAATTTTTGGCTCTAAACAAATTCCCTTTAATGTTTAAATTTATCATTTGATTTCTGAAGGAATCTAATGGTTGCTTTAAATTAAAGCTTACATACTCTTGTTCTTATTCGTTAATTTTATTTTTCAAATGTTAAAAATATAAATTATAGCCTCCGCGTCCTTCCCTTATTAAACTCTGAAATAAAGATCGTCAATATTTTGTCAAATGTGCGTTAATAATTATGTAAGTGCTGGTTTTATTTTAAATATATGATTTTTATTGTTTTATTTGTTTTTCTCGTCCCAATGTAAGCATGTTTTTTAAGTTCTTACATTTAAAATTGTGAGATGCGTTGAATAAATCCTCAGCGTCAATAAAATGAACTTCAAGTAATCAATTCATCAATAATCTTATTGATGCTCATTTAAAAGGGTATAAGAATATGCTGACTAAATTATTTGTTAACGCTCAACTTGCATTTGAAAACTTTAAAAAAGACGAGCGTGGTGTAACTGCGATTGAATATGCAATTATTGCTGTTGCTATTACGGGTGTTGTATTCGCTGTATTTAGGAATGGTGCACTAGAGCAAGCTCTAACTGGTGCATTTACTACGATTAAAACTAAACTTGGCACAATCAAGTAATGTTCTTGGGCGCTTGTTTCTTAAGCGCCTAGTTATTTCATCTATATTATGTCATTTCTACGTATTGTCTGCGTAATCGCACATTGTATTAGCCAGAGGTGAGAGTCTTGAAATCTAAACTGATCATTGTGTGCTCGATAGTAGCAATACTTATCGGTTTGTATGGTGTAGCAGGTAGTCTCACAAATCAGGAAAACGATTCAGGTGACGCCAAGTTAGAAAAAGAGAGCCAACTGAAAGTCTGGCGAGTGTCTGAGAATGTATCAAAAGGGACATTTGTTCGCAGAGAGATGCTTGAAGTTCATGTGTTGCCAGAATCTGAGGCGCACAGCTACGCGGTTACCGAGGACGTTAAACTCACTCTAAATCAAGGCACGGTATTCCGCACAGATTTGAAGCAAGGGGATCTTGTTTTTAACGATAAGCTTATTCAGCCCGAAGACGATGGTTACGTGCATTACATCATCGCACCAAACCGTGTTCCGTATGCTGTTGAAGTCCCTTCATCAAATGTCGTTGGTGGGTTAGTTGAAAATGGCAGCCTTGTCGATGTTGTTGCATTGTCACTTCAAGATTCAGAAATTGCTGACAGCAATCTGCGTCGTACTATGTCGATAACCCCTGTCCTTATTGGTGTAAAAGCAATTCAAGTTAGACAGCCTTTGAAACTTGAAGAAGAGGATACACCAGAGATTGCTAATGTCAGCGTTATTCTTGAGCTTACCCGTAAACAGGTTGCCAAGCTTACCGTAGCAAAACGTATATCAGAACTCGAAGTTCATAAATCCATTGGTCAATACACCCCAGAAGATCTACAGGCTGATGCGGGTGACGTACTTGCCGATTTTCGCTCAATTACAGAATTCCGTGCTGGCGAATCTGCCATAAAATAAGGGAAATTTTCCATGCTTGTAATGTTTAAGCGCTGCTCGCTTATACTTTTGGTCTTATTTGCCTCTTTTCCGAGTCAGGCTGCCAGAATATGGAACCTAGCCGAAGGTGAGGCGAGAAGCCTTTCTACAGAAACCGAAATCAGCTCTGTCTTTATTTCGAACCCCAAAGTGGCGGATTACCAGGTTATCGATAAGCACAAAGTGGTGGTGTTTGGTAAATCGCTGGGCTCCAGTTCACTGCTTGTGTTTGATGAAGCAGGCAAAACTATCGCCAGCCGAAATCTGGTTGTGAACAAAAGCCTTGTTCATATTCAACAGCAAGTTCAGCTCAAATACCCACATGCAGAAGTCACTATTTACAACCTTGGAGAACAGGTTGTATTGAGCGGTGTTGTGGCAACAGAACAAGAAAAAGACGAAATCAACATTCTTGTTGGCGAGCTTATGGGAAAAAAATCTCAGGACTACCAAATCGAGTGGGACTTAGGTGAGAACAAGTATGAAATGGAATTTATGAAACGTCGTCACTTTGAGGGCATCGTAAATCACATAGAAGTCGCGTCCACCAAGCAAGTCAACGTGAAGCTGTCCATTGCTGAAGTCTCTCACTCATTTCTGGAAAAGTTTGGTGTCGAATATGGTTCGGCGGGTCAGACTGCCGGAACCTTCGTAGACTTAGTCACCAATTTTAGCGCTCAAGATATTGTTTCCGTTATCAGTGCCAGCGGTGATGACACAGTAGGGCAAATCCTTGCAGAGCCAAATCTATCTGTGATTTCAGGTGAAAGTGCTAGCTTCCTCGTGGGTGGGGAATTACCGATGGTAATTTATCGCGACGACATCACTGAGATCCGATTCAAGGAATTTGGTATTCGACTGGAGCTGATGGCCAAGGTTTTGCGTGATGAGAAAATAAAATTATCGCTGATGCCAGAAGTCAGCTCTCTGGACACTCAATTTGCTAATGAGAAATACAATCTACCGGCGCTTAAAACCCGTCGTGCGAGAACGACGGTGGAACTGGGGGATGGTCAGAGCTTCGTTCTTGGTGGGCTATTGAGTACAGAAGACGTGGAGTCATTAAGAAAAGTTCCTTATATCGGTGACATTCCTATTCTGGGTTCTCTGTTTAGAAAGTCAGATACCAAACGAAACAAAACTGAACTGATCATCGTTGCGACAGTGAACCTTGTGAAACCAATTCACCCATCTCAGGTACAGCTTCCAACTATGAAGAAATCCAGCACCTTGTCACGCTTTTTTGCTCTCGACAGCAAGTATCAAAAGGCAAGTGAGAAGTGGGCAAATGAAATTTTAGCGACCGGAGGGTTTAAGCAATGATCAGATTTGGATTAATGGTATCTGTCCTTGTATTCCTGAGTGGCTGCGTTTATCAGGCATCCGAACGCGATGGTACGAGTGTACATGTTGTGCCTGTGACTTACTCCATTGCGCTGAACATCGAAAAGAACAAGCGTTCAGGTGCTCAAAAGAAACTGGATGAGTTTATAAAAGAGCACTGGGGTGTGATTGTGAACCAGTCAATAGAGCTAAACTGGCGCACACGTGAAGGTAAAAAGTGGGCAAAAAAAACCAAAGCTTATCTGCAACAGCATGGTGTATCTCCAGAACAAATTGAAATCATCCAGACAGATGCAGGTTTTGGTGAACGCTTCGATTTTGAATTGAAGACGGTTGTATTTAAAGCGCAGGTTGAAACCTGTCAATACGAACAGGTGGGTTCTTACAGCAGCTCACCTTCAGGTTGTTTCTCGGAAAACGCTCGCTGGCAGTCGATGGAAAACCCCGAAAAAATGTTGTTAAGCAAACCTGCTAAGTCGATTGAGGGACAGTAATGTTTGATTTAGTCGACCTGCTTAAAACAGATAATTCTCAAGCCGAGCATGAAGAAAAGATCACATCAGTTCTTTTTCATCAAACAGAAGAGTGCCGGAGCTTAGTAGAAGAAGCGTATCGTTTTGAAGGTATTACGGCTCCTGCGGTATTAGAAAACACAGACGCAGATATCCGAAAGCACATCCGTGAATCGACCATAGAGATCGTTATAGTTGAGCTTAATATCAGTGATAACGTGACTGAGGATATGCGCCAGATCAGTCATCTGTTACCTAACCACGCTTCTGTAATAGTTGTTGGCAGTGAAGACGCCATATCGACGATTCGTAACCTTAAAGACATGGGCTTTTACTATTTGTTTTGGCCGGTCACTAAGCCGGAACTTATAGATTTTGTTCGAAACGTTAACGATAACAGACAACGCAACAGTGGTCTGGGAAAAAGCCGAAATGCAAAAAAGGTCGCCGTTGTAGGTGGAAAAGGTGGAGTTGGCACGTCGCTGCTTTCGGTCGAAATGGCTCACGAGCTAACCAGCAAAAAAGACAGTAATTGTGTGTTGGTTGATCACAGCTTTTTAGGAGGAAATCTCGACATATTACTGGGAATGAAGCGTTTCAAAAAACGTTCAATTTCACTCGGGGCACTAAGCGCCAATTTAGATGCGTCTTACGCCCAAAGCATGACTACTACGGTCAATCCCATGCTCAGCCTGCTTTCGGTCGATTCTGAAGAACTCAATGAAACTCAATTGAAAGAATACACGCGCACACTTTCAAGCCAGCTGTCTGATCAAAACAATTTCATCATTGAAGATTTGTCACGTTCTTCCTTCCACAAGGTAGACCTTGATTATATGGCAAAGGAGTGTGACATCGTGGTGCTGGTTATTGAGCCTACGGTTTCGTGCTTGAGAGCTATGGCATCGCTAATGGTGAAAATGGAAGGGCTTAACTCCACAGCTCGGTTTATCACAGTGTTGAATTTCACTATGCCAGAGAAAGCCGCAACAGTGAGCAGACAAGAAGTCGTGAAATTTCTCAAGCAACCAATCGACGTAGAATGTCCTTACGAACCCAAACTCGGTGAAATAATTCTGGACGGAAAGCGTCTCAGCGAAAGCAAACTGCATATCAGCGAAAGTATACATAAGTTGACGTCTCTGATGTTAGGCGAATCCGTCCACGCCAAACCTCGTGGACTATTAAAAAAATTGTTTAAGAAATCACGATGATCGACCAGTCTAAATCCATTTACATCACTATTCGTGAGCAGATTTTTGAAGCTTTGGAGGCAGAAGCGGTCTCCAGCCTTACCAAAGAACAGCTCGCCAAGCAGCTTTCTAACGCTGTGGATGTGCTTATAGAGAGGCAAAATCTTTCTGTAGCGACCATTGTTCGGGAAGAGTTTGTAAAGAGCTTAGTAGACGAATTGCATGGCTTAGGACCGTTGCAATCATTAATGGACGACGAGTCAGTCAGCGACATCATGATCAACGGGCACAGAGACGTGTTTGTTGAACGTGGGGGCATGGTCGAAAAATCACCTGTCACTTTTATTGATGAAACACAGCTGCTGAATATAGCCAAACGCATCGCATCGCGTGTTGGGCGTAGGGTTGATGACTCTCAACCAACTTGTGATGCTCGCCTGGCTGATGGAAGCCGTGTAAACATTGTCATTCCTCCTATTGCCATCGATGGTACGTCGATTTCTATCCGTAAATTTAAGAAGCAGAGTATTGGTCTGGAGCAGTTGTGCGGATTTGGTGCCATGAGCCCGGAAATGGCCAAGTTATTGATGATCGCTTCTCGGTGTCGTCTTAATATTCTGATTTCCGGTGGTACGGGCTCTGGTAAAACAACCATGCTCAATGCCCTGTCTCAGTTCGCGTCTGAAAAGGAACGTATTGTTACCATAGAGGATGCGGCAGAGTTAAAAATGATGCAGCCACATGTCGTTCGCCTGGAAACACGAAAAGCAGGTATTGAGGGTACGGGAGAAATCGATCAGCGAGATCTGGTGATCAACTCCCTACGTATGCGACCAGACCGAATCATTGTGGGTGAGTGTCGTGGCGGTGAAGCGTTTGAAATGCTTCAGGCGATGAACACTGGTCATGATGGGTCAATGTCGACTCTTCACGCCAATACACCAAGAGATGCACTGGCTCGTGTTGAAGCCATGGTGATGATGGCGACCAACAATCTTCCTCTTGAAGCGATACGACGTACCATAGTCAGTGCAGTGGATCTGGTAATCCAGATTAGCAGGTTGCATGACGGAAGCCGTAAAGTCATGAGTATTTCAGAAGTGGTGGGTCTGGAAGGCAGTAGTGTCGTGCTGGAAGAAATTTTCCGGTTCCAGGCGACAGGCGAACATTCAGATGACGGAAAAATCAAAGGAAACTTCATCACAGCAGGTTTGATGCAACGCTCAGTGTTGGTTGAAAAATCCCGTTTCTTTGGACTTGAAAACCAACTGAATGAAGCCTTTCAGATAGGACAGCCACTATGATGTATTGGCTTGCTTTATTACTCGGTGGTCTTGCGATTGTTCTACTTAATTCTAAGAAAAAGTCGAAATCTAACCCCTATCTGGAAGAGCTGAATCAAACGATTCTTGTGTCTTCTATGGACGCGGATAAACAAGCGGTAAACCTGAATTCATTAACTGAAGAAACTTTGGCTGAAAAGCTGCGTCGTTATGGTCGTACAACCCGTCGTCAACTTGGTGTAATGCCAGAAATTAAAGCTTTGGCTTTTATTGTGGTGTTGATGTTGGCAGGGTTTTACATAGATCAAAACTTTGTGCGTGGAAATCAGTGGGCGGTCATCGCACTTACCGAAGTTGTAGGTATTGCCCTTGGTTTGAACTGGCTGCAAAAGCGAGAGAGAACTCAATTTGAAGATTCGTTTCCCGATGCTCTAAACATGCTAGCCAGTGCCGTGAGTGCGGGTGAAAGTATCATGCATGCCATTTCTTTTGTGGGAAAGAATCTGGAAGGTGAAGTCGGTCGAGAATTTAAAGTTATGGGGGAGCGCCTCCAGTTAGGTGAGTCCCCGGACTCGGTATTTGCGAAGTCCTGTAACCGATTCCCGTATCCATCGTTTTACTTCTTTGTGATTACTTTGCGTGCCAACATGCAACGAGGTGGTCAGCTTAAAGACATTATCATGAGGCTAAACCGTCTGATGTTCGATGCCCGCGCGATTGAGAAGAAAAAGTACGCGTTAACGTCAGAAGCCCGTACCTCTGCCAAGATAGTTGCCGCAATTCCTTTCATCTTTATCCTGATGCTCAAATACATGAACCCAGAAAACTATGAGTTCGTGATGTTCGAACCGGATGGCAGACCTATCCTGTATTACGTCTTAATCAGTGAATTCATCGGTATTGCGGTTGTGTGGTGGCTGATGAAGGGGGTGAAATAATGCTGGATAATCAACTCAAGATCTTTGTGTTTCTGGCGTTGGTTGTGTTTGGCTTGGCGTTTACTGGGTATGCCATCTATAGCCAGCTTAACAAGTCAAACCGAATAAAAAACTTCACCACAAATGAGCAGTCAGAGGGTGGTAGAAAAGCCTTTTTCTTAGCAATGCTGGACAGAGTTGAATCTCTGTTTTCAAAAAGTGACAGCGACATAGCGGCTCGTTTCTATGCAGCAGGTTTTTACCACTTTAAATACGCCAATCTCTATATACCTGCCAAGTTTACCTTACTTATTGGTGGAGGCGTCGCTCTATACCTTTTTTCAAGTAAAGCAGGATGGGATGAAACTTCAGCATTTGTCACTGTTGCGGTTTGGGTGGTTGTTTGTCTGATTGCTCCTGATGCTTATTTGAATACGAGAGTTAAAGCTTTGCAGGGCAAATTATCTGGGCAGCTACCTTATCTGCTCGATTTACTGGCGGTTTGTGTTCAAACCGGTATGACAATCGAAGCCGCCATGACTTATCTGTCTAAGGAGATGTCGGGTTTTGATAAAGATCTCGCACAGCTTCTTAAAAATACTAATGATCGCTCGCGAATTGTTGGTTTGGATAAAGCATTAGATGAGCTTTACGACCAAGTGCCAACGAACGAAATGCGAAGCTTCACCATGACTTTGAAGCAAAGCTTACATTATGGCACCTCTATTTACGGAGTTCTGACCACTCTGGCTGCAGATATCCGCGATGTCACTATGCTATCGATGGAAGAAAAAATCGGTAAGCTCGCGGCGAAGATGTCTGTCCCTTTAATTTTGTTCATTATGATGCCAGTTGTGATTCTGATTGCAGCACCTGGTGTAATGAGGATGATGGCAAATGCTTAATAAAAAACAGTTAATTAGAACACTTATTGTTCTGTCTACTTTCGCACTGGTAGCCTGTACCAGTACGCCTCCGGAAGAGAAACCATTAGAAGAAGAAGTACTTCTCGAACGCTCCGGAAATCATGAAAAACTGGTGGAGTTCTATAAGGCTAAGTTGACAGAGAAAGAAGACCGAGTAACCCGTATGAAGCTGGCTCAAGCCTATCTGGATTCTGGGGACGCTGAGTCAGCTTTGTTTTTTATTTCCCTCCTCAATATGGGGGCGGTCGAGCAGCCAGGTTCCTTGCTGGTAGAAGCGAAAGCCCTCTATGAACTGGGCGAATTCGAAAAAGCAAAGAAACAAGCTCTGAGAGCGTATGAGCGTAATCCCAATAATGCCGAGCTGGAGAACTTGTTGGGTATGATTCATGCGTCTACTTCTGAGTTTTCTCAGGCAAGACATTACTTTACTCAAGCTCGCACACATCTTTACGATGACATTAAAATCAAAAACAATCTGGCTGTACTGAACATCATTGAAGGTCACCCGAAAAAAGCAGTACAGCTACTGCTACCCATTTATCTCAAAGGCAAAGCAGATGAACAGATAGAAGCTAACCTCACTCTGGCGATGGCTAAGGTAGGCAATATCAGTTACATCAAGGACATGTCCAAAGGCGAAATTTCTGACCAGGAACTTTATGAGCGCTATCTGGCGCTAAGAAACAGTAAGGCGGCTGGGGAATTTAAATCAGGTTCGGAAAGCAATGAATCAGAGTAGAAAACGCATAAGGGGTGTGGCATCTATCGAGTTTGCTTTGGGGTTTATGGGGTTCTGGCTGATGTGCATGCTGTGGGTGGAGATGAGCTACATGTCATTTGTATCTGCAGTGACGGACATTACCGTATCTCAGGCTGCGCGTGAATCTAAGAAAAGTCAGGATGGTTACGACAAAGTTTTCCAAAAAGTCGTTAATGACAGTGGCTCTGTTTGGGGCAATATGATTGATCCTAAAAAACTGAAGCTTTCTGTTCATTATCTGAAATCCGTGAGAGAGCTTGAGAACTTAACTGACCCGTGCCAGATACCTAAAAACACCAACCTGGCTACCTGTGGTAATGAATCTAACAGTGCCATCGCCGTCTACCGAATGGATTACGATTTTTCACCAATCTTTACTTTTTTGATGGACAACAACTCGCTGTTTCGCCGGGAAGTCATCGTTATTCAGGAATATGAGCGTGACAAGTTTAAGATCTAATCAAGTAGGTAATTTCACTGTCGAATTTGCCATCGTAGGGGCATTTGTGGCGCTGTTACTTGTATTCAGTGGTGACGTCATTATTAAAATTTCAACGCACGGAAAACTAGACCGTTTGTCGTATTCGCTGGTTAATGTGCTCAAGGAACGAACCCAGCTATATGACAACGACTATCGAATAACACAGGATGAGGCGAACGCCATTATTGCCATTGGTCGCAATTCTCTGAATAGGACCATTGGTGGATTTAATGCCAATCGGTTTGGAGCACGTGTTGAAGAACTGACATTCAGAAGTATCGGCAATCCGAACCCGCTTCGCACATTTCACATTGGCGGTCGTCGATGTCAGGTTTCACAAACACTGGACAATATGAGGGATTTGTCGGTGGTGACATCGTGGGAAAGACAAGCCACGCTTTATCGAATTACCTTATGTTATGAAACCGATAACTGGTTTGGCTCCCTTATTGGTGAGCAATTTACCACTGTATCTTCATCATCAGTGATGCTGGGTCGCTGAGTTATTCATACGGAAATATAGCGAAATGAAAGCCAATTTTCTTTCACTTGGACTGGCAGCAGTTCTGTTCTCTGGGCACGCGACTTCGTCAGATACCTTTATTTTTATTGATGGTCACAATGAAAAGCAGAGAGTCTGGGTGGAAAAGCTAAATACGCTCTTTCTTCAGGAAGATTTGAATTCTGAAGACATTACTATTGTGGATATATCCGAAAGTCAGCAGCGCTTTACCGGTGAGTTTGCCTACGTTCATGACCGAGATGGCGTTTACATGGCAACGTATCTTCCACGTCGTATTCCAGAAGTTGTGGAAACACAGGTTCAACTTTATACCCACTCAAAATTAGAAGATTTCGCGGCAAAATTGCTGAGAAAAATTGCCAGCAATAAGGAGTAATTAAAATGAAACTAAGCCTTAAACCTCTCGCCGCATTGTTGGCTCTGAGTGCCTCTTGCAACGTTTTGGCCAAAACCGCCGATTCTCATGCCTTGAATTTCTACTGTGGTGGTGAGCACATTGAGTATGAAAAGAAAATAGAAGTGGGGCAGGGAACGAGAGTCGCTTTGAATCAAGGTCCATTTTATCAAATAGAACAATCACAAAAAGAACCCGCGACCGAGGCGTTTATAAGCCAGCAGATCGTTTCTTCCGGTATCGATAAAGAGTGTAGCGAATATCTGCTTACTAACAGTACGTTGCAGTTTGTAAATGATTCACAAGTTGTGGCACGTGTGTTTTTTGGTTTTGACCAAGCCAAGCTGACTCATAAGTCTCGTTATATTCTCGATTCTATTGCCAAACAGATCAGCGCAAGCAATGGTGCTCTTGTGGTTGAAGGGCACACAGACAGTACAGGTTCGGAAAAATACAACATGACGCTCGGGTTGAAGCGCTCAGAAGCCGTAGCCAGATATTTGGAAGAGAAAGGGGTAGATAAATCCCTGCTCAATGCGACATCAAAAGGCGAAACTATGCCCGTTCAGACTAACCATACGGACGGTGGAAAAGCGCTTAATCGCCGGGTCGAAATCAAGCAATAACTTATTCAGGGCGTTATCTAACGCCCGATTTCCTGTCTTTAGTCTTCTAGGGTATCCGAATGCAATTCGCTTTGAGAAAACAACACGGTCATGCTGCTATTTTGTTTGCGATAACGATCCCGGCGCTGTTCGGGATATTCGTTCTTGCAACCGACGGAGCGTTTGCTATTCAATCCAAAGCACGAATTGACGATGCCACGGAAGTCGCTGCTTTGGCTTTAACAGCGCGTGACGCACCAAATAAAGATTCCGGAGGCAATGGAAGTGGAAGCACAGCAAATCAAAAAATCGCCAAAGATTACATTTCGGCTTATATGGGCAACCGCAGTGACATCAAAAATCTTAAAATCTACCGGAAAGACTGCGAACAGATTCCAGAATGCAAAGCTGGTCTTAAGCAAGGTGGACAGCGTTACATTCAATTTAGCGTAAGCGCCGATTACGATCATTCTACGTTTTTCACGAGTAAGCTTTCAGACGGATACAAAGAAGGAAAGATTAAAGTCAGCAGTGCTGCGATTTCGCAGAAATACGAGGGGGATGCGGTAGATATTATTTATGCCGCTGACTTCTCTGGTTCCATGAAACAAACCTGGAGTGGTGGAAACAGAAAAGTTAATGATCTCAAAGACATTATTCAGGAAGTGAACGCTAAACTGGAGGATGTAAACAAGAAGAGCAAAGGCGCTCAGAAAAACACGGTCGGGATTGTGGCATTCACCAGCCATACTCGCTCTAAAATTCATGGAAAGAACAGAAATTGCACTATGACCCAGTTAGTGCGCAGCAAACGAAAGATCGATTATGATGCGTCGGTCCATCAGGTCATGATTGAGAAAGGACAGAGCTTTTGTCATTCCAGCTCTTGGAATAAGCGAGAAGTCGAACTCACCGACAAATTTTCCAGTTTCAAACAACAGTTGAATGGCTATCAGGCTGGAGGATGGACAGCATCTTATGAAGGTATTATTCGAGCCGCGCAATTGCTCAAAAGTGGTGAGAATGCTCGCCGACTGATTATTGTTTTGTCAGACGGTGAAGATTCGTTAAGCCGCAGTAACAAGGTGTACTACAAAAATTACCACGCAGCCCTAGTTCGTCGAGGTTATTGCAAAAAAATCCGTGAAGCACTTTCAGTAGGAACGACAAAAGATGGTAAACCTATTAAAGCGAAAATTGCGGCAATAGGCTTTGATTATGATGCAAAGAAAAACAAAGCTCTGAAAGACTGTGTTGGTGAAGAAAATCTGTTTAAAGCAGAGAATAAAGCGGAAATAAAGAGTAAAATCCTCGACTTGATTTCGGAAGAAATTGGTCATTTAAAATAAGGATTGTTATGAAAACCGTTTTGATTACAGGCTTTGAACCATTTGGGGGAGCGGACGTAAATCCTGCGTTGGAAGCCGTAACGCTACTTGAAGGTAAGCTGCTTGAAGGCGGAAGGATTGTGACTTGTTCTGTGCCAGTAGTAAGAGGTAAGTCAGTCAACACGGTGATTGAAGCAATAGAACAGCACAAGCCAGACATTGTTATAACCGTCGGTCAGGCTGCTGGTCGGTGCACAATAACGCCGGAAAGAGTGGCGATCAATTTGGATGATTATCGAATTCCCGATAATGAAGGTAATCAGCCCATTGACGAGCCAGTTGTTGAAAACGCTGATGCAGCTTATTTTTCTACCTTGCCTATTAAGGCTATCTGCCGTGCTTTGAATAATCAGGATGTACCTGCCAGTGTGTCTAACACTGCGGGAACTTACGTATGCAACCACCTATTTTATGGCATTCAGCACTATCTCCGGGATTCCGTTATTCGTCATGGTTTTGTTCATATCCCTCTGCTGCCAGAGCAGGCTGAAGAACTCAATATGCCCGGGATGGCGCTGGATACCATTGTAAAAGGGCTAGAACTATTCGCTCAGACATGTATCGACTTTGAGGAAGACATCGTCGAAACAGAAGGTGCGATTTGCTGACTTTGCGATTTGCCTTCTATCTCAAACAAAAAACAAAAGCCAACTGAAACTTCAGTTGGCTTTTGAGTTAATGCACTCTGCCCATGGAGTGCATTCAGGCTCTATTGAAACATTCGGGTGTCGCTGCCCGTTGATCCAACATTCAGCGAATCGGTCTCACACAGAGTCAGCATTGATGAGAGAAACTCATTCGCGACCAGATTCGCCACTTCTTCACTGATCTCAGTGCCGTCAAAGAAGAGGGTGTAGCTCATTGCGTGACCCGGAGTCACACACAATACGAGCTGGTGGTTTGTTCCACTGACTGTCCCCAATTTCTCTAAAGACAGCATTTTTGAAGTCGGATGATTTTCCTGATCAGGGTAATTGTCGAACACAAACAAAGTGCCGAATGGCGCGACAGGTTTCCAGTCTTCGTCGTATTCGTTCAGGTCAAAGAATCCGTATTCAAGGCGGTTAGCGCTGTTCTCCACCAAGTTAGAGAGCGCGAAGGCAATGTTGCCAGACACATTCACTCTGACAGGTGGCGTGGCGAGGAAAAGACCGACCATATGAGTTATTGCGTGGATGCTGGATGGGCGCTTAGCCAGTGTTGTACCAAAGACCACATCCTGCTTGCCCGTCACTTTACTTAGGGTATGAGCCCAGCAAAGCTGACAGAACTGATTGGTCGTCACGTTATAAGCTCTTGCTCGTGCAGCTATCTGACCGGTTTCGATGTCTGTCAGTTGCATGTTCACATTTTGGATACGCGTTGGCACCTCATTAAATGTGGTGTTGGAGCGAGGTAGGCGGAAGTTTTTAGGTGCATTACGCAGATAGTTACGCCAAAACGATTTTGCCTTACTGTCGTTCTGGTAATCCGATATGTAATGAGAGAAAGGTTCAAAACTCATCGGATAAATGCTGGGCGACAGACCTTGCACCAGAGCATCATAATCACGCATGATTTCAGACAAAAATGTCTGCATAGACCAGCGATCAAACAGCACATGGTGAAAGGTGAAAATCATGGTGTGTCGGTGTCCGCCCAAATCACCCAGCCAGAGCCTCATAAGTGGTGAAGACAACTCATTTATCTCTTTTCTTCTCTCGGATATCAGCCTCTCCTCCAACTCTTCCTGCTGAGATTCGGCGGATAAATGTGACCAGTCTTCGTGAACGATGCGCATTTTACTGACTTCAGGAACGATGACGATTGGGCTGCCTCGATCAAATGCATCGCAAAACACGGCTCGGAGAATGTCGTGTCTCGCAAGTGCAATATCCCATGCTTTCTCGAAGGCATTTAAGTTCAGGTCGCCACCGATTTGGTAGTAAACCTGATCGATCTGATAGTCTCGGTTCAGCCTATGAAAATAAAGCAATTCTCGTTGAAAATGAGTGGCTGGGTAAATCGCCGACAAGGTGCCAATCTTGTTTTCGATTGCCTCAATATGCTGTTGAGTCAAATCCAGATTGGTAAGGTCAGACGGTGTTAGCGCTGGAACGGTGCGCTTGTCGGTGCAATGGGAAACAATGGAGCGAACTTCGTCCGCGAAGTTCAGGATCATAGAAGTCAGGTTGATTTTTAAGCTGGTGACTTCCACCTGAATATGCAGTTTCTGATCTTGGATCCAGCAATTGATTTCTATTTCTCGCAATGCTTTGTTTCGTTCATTGACCAGACATTCCTGCTTATTGATAAGCAAAGGCCAGACTTCTGAATCTCCTGACGGGTAATCGTCATGATATTTGAAGCTGATAGGGGCATTAAGGCGGTTTTGAAGCCGCCGCTTCACACCCGAATCAGGGTGGTGGTATGCCAAATGCAGATAGTTTGCGCCGTTGTTTGGCACATTGCGGACAGCTTCTTTTACCCGTTTGATTTGCTGGCTTGCGTGACTTTTCGTCGAAGGCAGATCTAAAGGGTACACACTGGCAAACCAGCCCACCGTGGCATCCACTTTGATGTTACTGGCGAGGTTTTGTCTGCCCTCGCTTTCCATCAGCACTTCAATGTGTTCCCCGCGATCACTCAATAAATTAGATAAGGCGGTAAGAAGCAGCTCATTTGGCCGAGTATTGTAGGGTTTGTTTGCCTGATCTAACAGCTGCGCTGTCACGCGCTCATCGATGGTGATGGTCTCGACGCGGGCTGGAAAGCTTGACCGACATTTCGGGCTGAAGCTGTCACTTTTTAGCCAGTAACTGGTTTCGTTTTTACAGATTTTTTCTAGCTGAGCATTCAGGGTTTGTGCGTATATCTGAACGCCAGAATATTGCGGCAGTCTGGTTTCACAGTCGCCTTCATACAAGGATTGTAAATCTCGTGCGATGACTTTCCAGGACGTGGCATCGACAATCAGGTGGTGGGCGCACATATAAAGAAGCGCGCGGCACTCACTCCTGAAGCGATACAATACCGCTTTGAACATGACTCCTTCGCCAGAGTCAAGCTCAAAGCTTTCATTAAGGTTGGCAAGGTAAATATCACATTCATCCTGATTCGCGAACGATTCTTCGGCAAAAGAAATGAGTCCTTCCGTAGACTCAATAAAAGTCTGCCGACTGGTTTCATGAAAATGGTTAAAACGCGAACGGAATATGTCGTGATGCTCCGTCAGCCTGATAAGCGCCTGTTCAAGGCGAACACAGGAAATGTCCTCCGGCAGAGCGATAGTTGCTGCGTGGTTGTAATGGTTAGGTTGCATGAAATCCTGTTCGAAGAACCATCGCTGAGCCGGCAGCAGATCAATGTCGCCTATGTTTTCGCCTTTCAAAATTTGGGTGTGAGTCTCTTGTTTTATGTGTTGGGACATTTCTGAAAAGACTCGGTATTTCATAATGTCCATGGTGTCGAGTTTCATGCCGATTGACTCCAATTCTACAGATAGTGTGACGGCCGAGATCGAGTCACCGCCTTGTTCAACGAAATCGTCATCAATAGATAGAGAGGCGAGTTGGAGAACAGAACATGCTTTAGAAAGCAGTTGTTTTTCGGAGCTGGTAAGGTCGTCTAGATTGTTCTTTGGCTCGAACTTTGGTTCAGGCAAAGAAACCGGGTTGTAACTGGTGTTTATCACTGCGGATGGTTGTTCTATAGGATATGTCGGTGCGGAGGAATAGCCGCTAAAAGAGGGGTCGGGTTCCAGCCATATAGGTGGTCTGCATTCTTTGTATTCTCTGTACATGGAGGGCGTTTGATATTCGCTAACTTGAACTCTGGGGTAACCAAAGGCAGAGACGTCTGCGTATTCAATGGGCACTTCTAAGCAGAACTCAAAATCGTAGGGTAGTGAAATCGATTTCATGCGTAGCTCCCGTTCAGCGACAAATTGAAGAATTTGATAAGAAATTTGGCAACGCCATCGTTTGCGTTGCTGTGCGTAAACAAAGGGTTGGGGAGGCGACGAGGCAGTTCAGGCATGGCGTTTTGCATAACCACACCCATCGCTGCTGTTTTTAATATGTGTTCATCGTTCATTCCATCCCCAAACGCGATGGTTTCTTTATTTAAATCAATGCCTTTTAAAGACAAGTGCCTTTCTGCAGCTGTGGCTTTTGTCACATACTTAGGGCTGATTTCGATTGTGTTGTCCGACGCCATGGCAACTTCACATTCATTTTCAAACAGAGTCTTTAAATGGCTTTCAATCTTGTGAATGTCGTTGGCAGACCAGACGAGGAGCTTATTGGCTCGCAAAGTGAGCAGGTGATTGTACTGATGAAGAAAATACGGAAAGCGAGATTTAGAAGAGTAAGAGCTGACCATGTCATTCACTTCACTGACATGCCAGCCATTGACATCAAACACGCTGACATGGGTACTGGGACCCGCCAAAAATCGCATTAACTGTCGGTATGTATAGGGTGGAAAGGTGATATTTTGAGCGTAAATGAGCTCATTAGCCTGAGTTTCTAGCGCGCCATTGCACCCAATTATCGTGGGTGCAAAATCAAGTGGTTTCACAAGATTGACCACATCTCTGGGATGTCGTCCTGTCGCTAAAACTATCTCTATTCCACTGACGTAAAGCCTGGTCAGAATACAGCTGGTGTATTCTGTGATATTCCCCTCGGGATCGAGCAAAGTGCCATCCAGATCTGTAACTATTGCTTTAATAGTATTTCCGTTAACGATCATAATAATAAACCTGTAGATATAGTTATCTCTCACTGACATGTCCCCACGCAGCAGTGGTGGTCTTTGACCTTATAGTTTTGTTTTTTAATTTAAGGCTAAATTAATATTTGGCTTGTTATTTAACTCGTGAACTTAAAATCTAATTTAGTGAGCTTTTTATTAAATAATTATAATGTATTGATTTAATGGGTTTTTTTATGCACTCAATTTCTTACCAATTAAACGTTGCCCGCATAGTAAGCATATTTTTTGGTGAAAAAAATCCCTAAATGGCGCTGAGTATTATTTGGCTCAATATTGGGAAAAGTGATCATTGAATTCTAATTTTTGATTATTTGACCCTCTTATCAGTAAGGAGATTTTATTTGCAGCTTTACAGTATTGATATGATGGTGGTCTGATTAAGAAATAAAATGTAAATGAGAAACTTGTTTTTTATTTCCTAATTAGCTCGTTTTTTTAGATTTTTAATTCCTACTGATATAAGCTCAACTCTTTTATTATTTGTATCAAAATATTTCATTGATTTGTTAAGCTGTTGAATTTGTTAATTATTATTTGTGATGAGTTTTTATTTCATCCATTGAATTTAATTATCTCAAATTCAAGATTTGAAATGCCATTTTATTAGCGTGTGGATAAGCGAAAATTTATGACTTAATTTTCATATTATCTCTTTAATAAAGAAATTCATTGTGAAGAATTGGTTTATGGAATCCGGTCTCAAGCCAGATTATGCAACGTTTAGGAATTCATTTGCGGAATGGAATAGAGGTCTAAAAGCGCTTTGAGTCGATAATGAAATAAGTTGTCACTAGGTTGTCACAGAGTTTGACAACAAAAAAGAGCGCCTAAATGGCGCTCTTGATGGATTCGAAAGAGAAAACGTTAAGCTTGAGAAGTTTCGGTAGAAATCGACTCTTTCCCTGTTTTGTTGAAAACGTCTTCGTCCAGCTCGCCTTCGCTCTTTGCAACTAGTGCAGAAACCATCAGGTCGCCACATACGTTTACACTGGTTCGTGCCATATCGAGAATACGATCGATACCAGCAACGATGGCTAAACCTTCCAATGGCAGACCAACCGTAGTCAGAACCAGAGAAAGCATAATCAGACCCGCACCCGGAACACCCGCTGTACCAATTGAAGCAAGCGTTGAAGTCAGGATGATCACCATGTAGTCGGATGCTTCCAGAGTAACGCCAAATGCCTGGGCAATGAACAGTGCGCAAACGCCCTGATAAAGTGCTGTGCCATCCATGTTAATGGTCGCACCCAGAGGCAGAACAAAGCTGGAAACGCTTTTAGACACGCCATGCTCTTCCTGAGAAGCTTTGATGGTCGCTGGAAGCGTGCCAGAGCTACTGGTTGTTGTGAAGGCAACAGTGGCAGGATTGACGATGCCTTTGAGGTATTGCACTGGGTTTAGCTTACCTACAACCGAAATCAGACCGCTGTAGAAAACAAGAACGTGAATCACACAGCCGATATAAACTGCCAGAATCACTTTGCCTAAAGGCAGAAGTACTTCCAAACCGTATTTACCCGCTA
This sequence comes from Vibrio nigripulchritudo, assembly GCF_027924785.1. Classification (NCBI taxonomy): domain Bacteria; kingdom Pseudomonadati; phylum Pseudomonadota; class Gammaproteobacteria; order Vibrionales; family Vibrionaceae; genus Vibrio; species Vibrio nigripulchritudo. Next base: position 723,280 of record NZ_AP027050.1, read on the forward strand.
CCCACGCCATCAAACCGAAGATACCGTAAGGAGCCAGTTTCATCACCAGTGAAGTCAGCTTGTACATGCCTTCCGCCAGGCTTTCGAATACCTTGATAGCAGGCTCGCCTTTTTCTCCGATCAGAGAAAGTGACACACCCAAACCAATTGCAAAAGCAATGATCTGAAGAATGTTGCCTGACGCAAGCGCATCAACAGGGTTCTTAGGAATGATGTTCAACAGTGTTGTCACCAGAGAAGGCGACTCTTTGGCGGCGGTTGCGGCTTCTGCCGTTGCGATGTTGATGCCAGCACCGGGAGTAAGAAGGGTTGCCAGCGCTAAACCGATAGAGATTGCGATAGCAGTCGTAGAAAGATAGAGAATGACAGCTTTGCCGCCGATTCTGCCCATTTTGCGTGTATCTTTCATTGAAGTGATACCCACAATCAGGGAGCAGAATACCAATGGTACGATCAACATTTTGATCAGGTTAATAAACAGCGTACCTATGGGTTTCAGTACTTCAGCACTAGGTCCGAAAATGGCACCTACTGCTACCCCAGCCACCATACCAATAACGATCTGTTTCCAAAGGCTCATGCCTGCTGTCTTAGCATCAGGCTTCGCCGTAATATTGTTAGACATTTTTTATCCTTGTCCTAAATTGTTCTTTAATTTTTATGTGTTTCGCTGAGTCATCCCCATAACTCAACGAACTGCCCGACACGTCATCGAGCCTTGCCCACCAACCAGGTATCATACGTTCATTTTTGATTCTGCCTGATCGTGTGATAAGCAGAATCAATAATGAATCTCTATTCCGAACCTAGTTCGACTACAGGGGAAGTTCGCAAATCTATGAACAGCACCTGATTACAGATTAATCAAGTAACATAGTTATAAAATGCAGTGATATCTGTACCATAATTTATAATTTACGTAATAATAATTTTGGGCGAAATATGCTTTGAATCTAATTATTCATCATCGCCCGCTACATTAGTGTTTAGTAAATTTCAACGCAGATCTCATCAATCGGTCTTAATGTGACCACAACCCTTGGATAAACATGGATATCGTTTGAAATTTTTGAACGTATTAGTCAGGAATAAATACTTCCCTTAAATACTCAGTGACTTAATATTAAGAAAAACAAAGGAGTCAACTATGTTTCATGCGCACGTTTATTTCGCGCTCAACAATGTTCAGGGTGCGAGAGACTTCCACGCTCAGATTCGACGCGAACGCAGCGATGTGACCGCGATTTTCCCGTTGGTAGAGCGCTTGGTAGGACCCCACAAAATGCCGATGTTCGAACTGCATTTTGAAGATAACAGCAAGGGCATCATAGAGTGGCTGGATGAAAACAGAGGAAAGATGCCCGTTTTGATTCACCCCGTGAGCCATGAACATTTACTCGACCACACCGAAAGAGCCATCTGGCTTGGGCAAGAACTGGGGATCTTCGAAGAAACCCTAAGTTAGCTCTATCACCGATTTGATATCCAAAGCCCGTTTAGACGGGCTTTGTCATTTCAATGAAGCCAGTGCTTCACTTAGCGAGATTTCTTTTTACTGACAATGCTTTCTAGCTTGGCTGCCAGTTCGTCGACTTTCTCAGGCATTTCAGTAGCCAGGTTTTTTACCTGACCCACGTCGTCATGCAAGTCAAAAAGCTGCGGCTCTGGTGTGTTGCCTTTCTCATTACCTGTGTACTGACAGATAAAGTCGTCGTCGTGAGGAGGAATGTAGGCGTACTGCTGGTCTCGGTAGACCTTTTTGTACTGCATGCCTTCCAGCACCATATCATCGCGCCCAACTGGATCCTGACCCGTGAGAGCACCAAATAGGTTCTGGCTGTCTGGGGCTTCCTGTTCTTTCAATGGCTGCCCGGTCATGGCAGCGAACGTCGCGTAGAGATCCACCTGATTTATGAGTGCATTAGAATCGCCACGCTGAATGCCTTCTGGCCAACGGACAATAAACGGAACCCGAGTTCCGCCTTCAAACAGGCTGTATTTTCCTCCACGCAATGGTCCTGCCATTTTGTGGTCTCCATTGAGAGCAACCGCTTCGTCTTTGTAGCCATCGTTAAGTACAGGACCGTTGTCACTAGAGAAGATAACAATGGTGTCATCCTGCAGATTCAGTGCGTCAAGCTTGTCCAGAATCTGCCCTATGCACCAGTCCATCTCGACAATGACATCCCCCCTGACACCGTGCGGCGTGGAGCCTCTGAATTTGGGGTTCGGGATTCTGGGTACATGAGGTTGGTGCAATGCATAGAAAAGGAAGAAAGGTTCGTTCTGGTTTTTCTCAATGAAGTCGATGGCTCTGTTGGCAAACACTTCCCCCATGGTTTCATCATTCCAGACGGCAGACGCGCCACCACGCATGTGCCCGATACGGCTGACGCCATTAATAATGGTGCCGTCATGACCATGGTCGTACATCACATCCAGCAGTTCAGGGTTATGACGACCAGTAGGTACGTCATCAAAAGCCTGATCCCATTCATACGTCACTTCAATCGGGTCGCTTGGATCCAGGTTTTCCACTTCTCGGTTGTCGATGTACACGCAGGGCACCCGGTCGTTGGTCGCTGCCATGATGTAGGACTCATCGAACCCGACATCGTTTGGTGTGCCATCTATGGTGTCATTGAAATTAAGGTCGCCATTGCCCAAACCTAGATGCCATTTACCCACGATACCGGTCTGGTAACCCGCTTTCTGAAACATGCGCGGCATGGTGTCATCCAGCTTACCGATGATCTGAGGGGCATCGCCCGGTAACACGGCGGCATCTGGGTTTCGCCAAGGGTACGAGCCAGTCAGCAGGCTGTATCTTGAAGGTGTACAGGTTGCAGCGGTTGCGTAGCCCTGATGAAACTTGAGTCCGTCTTCGGCGAGCTTATCTAAGTTCGGTGTCGGAATGTCGTTGGCACCGTAACAGCCTACATCACCAAAACCCAGATCATCAGCGTACATGATGATGACATTAGGGTGGCTTTGCTTTTTCTTTTGGTTTTCTTCGGTCATTGTTTTTCCTGTTTGCATTCGGTGTCGTAAGGAATAAGGTCTGCCAGAATCTCATGCTCTGCCCACGGATCAGAGATACGGCTTAGCTCGCCTGCAAGTTGCAGGAGCAGAGTCTGTTCAACGGCGTGGGTGGGGTTGAAGTCAAGGCTTTGAAGTTGGTAAGGATCGGTCTGGTTATCAAACAGCAGTACAGAATCCAGTTCACGCTGACGGTTTATGGTAAGCACCAGACTGTAGCGTTTCGTTTTGATTCCTCGACTTACCGGAAAATAGCTGACGATTTTTCCCTGATCATCACGTTCCCCATCGAGGTTTTTGATGTACAAAGCGCAGCCGGATTTGTCTTTGTTCGCGATGATTCCGGGGGCGATATTGATGCCTTGAATATGTTGAGGCGTGTTTTCTGATAGTCCCAGTAAGCCCAGAACTGTCGGCATAATATCGGGGCTACTCATAAATCGATGGGAGAGCGCTGGGCGAATCTGAAAAGGCAGTTTCATCAGAAACGGGACGTTGAACGCTTCGTTATAAATGGCGTTTTTCGCATCGTCCAACCCGTGAGCACAAAGGGTTTCACCATGGTCTGAGGTAAACACCACCAGAGTATTTTCCCATTCTCCCGCCTCTTTTAAGGCTCTCAGGATTCGACCAAACTCTCTGTCGACGCCTGTCACGTTGGCAAAGTAATAAGGCGCTGAAGCTACTTTGTCGCAGTTTAGATCTGCGTTTTCACGCACCAGTAACTGTTCGAGAGGCTTGTCCTGATACAAAGCCAGGTCGTCCTCCATGCAATCATCCAAAGACTGATATGGGCTGTGCGGTGGATTCATGGAAACAAAAAGCGCAAATGGCTGGTTGGGATCGCGTTGGTTATCTGAATTATTCAGGTAAGCAATGGCTTTATCGGCTTCGTGCTTGGCTGACCACTCTTTTGGCTCAGTACGCTTACCATCGTTGTCGTAGTAATGGGGATTTTTATGCTGGTCGAACGTGCCGTAGCCGTACCAGTAATCGATGCCATGCCGGCGAGTGGGCTCGGTGTAAGAATCCCATGCAGGTGTATTGGGGTCGACAAAACAACTCGGGTTTTCAGGATCATTAGCGGTAGGAAAATCCAGATGCCACTTGCCAATATAGCCGACGCTGTAACCCGACTGAGCAAGCACATCCGTCAGGCAGGTGGCGCTTTGAGGGAGATCGGAGTTCAGACGATCAGAATTACAGTTCAGTGGAACGCCGCTTTTGTTTGGGTACATCCCGGTAAACAAGCTTCCGCGATGCGGACTGCACAAAGGGCAATTGCTGACCGCATTGGTCAAAACCAGTGCCTCTTTGGAGAACTTGTCCAGATTCGGGGTATGAACCGGATCCGGCTCTCCGGGCAAACAGTCTCGAAAGTCTGGATCATTCCAGAACCCCATCGCCATTTGACGAAACTGATCAGGAAAAACGTAAAGAAGGTTTGGGCGCTGCACATCTACCTCGAATCTGAAATGAATGGCAATATAATAATTTGAAATGCCATTTCAAAAAATTAAACGCGATCACATTTATTGATAATTTGGAAAGGTGTTTTAAAAATATTGTTGTATTGTTTCTTATGTCGAATTGCCGTTAGAAACATACTTATGAATGCGATAAGCCCAGCCCTCGATGCTATCCGGGAAATGAGGATTCCTACCTGTTCCCCAAAAGCAGCAAGACCATTCCACGTACTCAGCAAACCTATTGGTCCACTGTGTAATCTGGATTGTGAGTATTGCTTCTATCTGGATAAAACCGAGTACTACCCAGGACAAAATCGCTTCGACATGTCAGACGAGGCATTGGAAGCGCATGTAAAAAGTTACATTGAAAGCCAGCCTAATGGCTGCCGGGAAGTGGTGTTTGGCTGGCAGGGCGGTGAGCCCACTATGCGCGGAATCTCCTTTTTTGAAAAAGCCGTGATGTTCCAAAGAAAACACGCCCGACAGGGTATGCAAATCAGCAACACAATTCAGACTAATGGTGTGCTTATTGACGACCAGTGGGCTGTTTTTCTGAAGAAGCACCAGTTTTTGGTGGGTATCAGCATAGACGGCGACGAGGAACTTCACGATCACTTTCGTAAAACCCGCAGTGGCAAAGGGTCGTACCAACAAGTCGTTCGAGGGCTACGAATTCTGCTGGCACATGGCGTCGAGACCAACGTTCTAACGGTAGTACAAAGCCACAATGGGCATCACCCAAAGCGGGTTTACGACCATATCACCAGCTTAGGGGCGCAGTTCATTCAGTTTATTCCTGTTGTCGAAGCAGAGAAGGGCAAAGGGGTTTCACACCGTAGTGTCAGCGCCGAGCAGTTTGGTCGCTTTATGATTGGTGTGTTTGAACGCTGGAGAGAGGAAGACATTGGCAGAGTGTTTGTCTCGCACTTTGACAATGCGTTGGGCATGTCGCTAGGGATGCCTTCAACAAACTGCGTTCATTCACCTCAATGCGGAGAAAACCTCGTGGTTGAACACAACGGGGATGTATACAGCTGCGATCACTTTGTCTATCCCGAATTCAAGCTGGGAAACGTGCGACACAATGATTACCCCAATCTGATTGAAACACCAGTTCAGCAGTCATTTTCCCAGCGGAAGCCTGTCGGGTCTGCATTGCATTGTTCCAGTTGTAATCAACGTGACTTATGCCACGGTGCGTGTCCCGCACAGAGAATCAATGATCAGGGTGAGTTAGCAATAGACGCCAAACACAGGCTCTGTGAAGGTTACTATGCGTTCTTTTCCCATATCCGACCTTATTTATCCGCCATGGGGGCGTGCTTAAAACGCGGTTGGAATCCTCAAAATTACAAACACTTCCTGCCTTTGCAGAGAAAATAGGCGACGCTACGTATTGAGTTCTTCATCAGAAAAATGTGACCTCATCCAACGATAATTAATAAAAATGAAACGTAGTTTTGATCTGAATAACACAATTTTGAAAAAGCGTTTTAAAAAATAATTTTGATGAGTTTTAATCTGGATTAAAGATGAGACATCGTCATAAACCACGCTCAAGACAGGAGAGCTGATGAGCATTCGATTAGCGCAATGGCTACCTAACAAAACAAGCTTTGATAGCAAGGATAATACTCTGAATGTGTTACGTTTCCTGCTTGAAAAACAGCCATTCGCTAAAACGCAACCAAGCGTATCGGATCCCTTGTCATATTGTACGGCTCATTATGATTGTGAAGCGACACAAATCGAGTTTGTTGCAAGGCTTATGTGGGGTGCGGTGCCTGCTCATCAGCAGTTAAAAAACGAGAACCACAAGCTGGCAGAGTGGCTAAAACAAGGTGTAAACGGTACTAGCGGTGTGCCATGGAAACAGCCGAAAAACTACGATCAGATGATCGTTGAAATGAGCGCTTTTGCCGTAGCGATGGTTGATGCCAGTGAAATTTACTGGGAGCCGCTAACTGATAAAGAAAAACAAAATTTTGCAGACTGGATGAAGCCAGTTCAAGAACTGGAGATTCCACCAAACAACTGGCGTTGGTTTCGTGTATTGATAGTGACGGCATTGCAAAAACTGGGTTTCGACATCGACCAGAGCAAACTCGACGACGATCTTGCATTTATTGATGCGCATTACCTAGGTCAGGGCTGGTATCAGGACGGCGCGGCCCCTGTGCTGGATTACTACAACCCTTTCGCATTCCACTTTTACGGGCTGATTTATGCTCGCTGGGTTCAGGATTCTGACCCACAAGCAAGCCAGAAATACGTAAAGCGTGCGGTCGAATTCGCAGAAACTTATCAATACTGGTACGCCACAGAAGGTGCTCAGCTTTGCTATGGTCGGTCGCTAAATTATCGATTTGCTGGTGCTGCTTTCTGGTCAGAACTGGCAAGCCTTGAGCCTGCTGGCATTGATATGTCCTTGCTCAAATCCATGTGGACAAATTCAATGCGCTGGTGGAGTGAACAACCCATCTGGGCGCATGACGGACATTTATTACCGGGCTTTGCTTACCCTAATTTACTGGCGAGCGAGTTTTACACCAGCCCGGTATCTCCTTTTCTGGCTCTCAAAGCGTTCAATTGCCTGAGATTGGACGCGAGCCACCCTTTTTGGCAGGCAAACCTTGAGCCGATTGATTCGACTTTAGTTCCGAAGTTTGTCTGCGATCAACACCTGTTATGGCGGGAAGAGGGTTGCTACCTCATCAGTAATGCACCTGCAAGTGGTGAATTAAGACACTGCCACGACAAATACAGCAAGTTTGCCTACAGCAGTGACCACGGGCTGTGTGTTGAAAGCGAAAAGTGGATTGACCAAGGGTTTGCGGGCGACAACATGCTGGCGTTTCTTCACCCCTTTACCAATACCTGGCATACCAGAACTCGCAATATCGAGAGCTGGCGAGAAGGGGATGCACTGATGTCTGTCTGGCAGCCTTTTGAGGGCTGCACCGTTACCACAGAGCAGTATCTGGATGAAGAGCGAATCGAACACAGAAAGCACGTTATCAAGAGCGACATAGAGCTGAGTTATCTGATGACGGGTCATGCAGTTGACCAGTGGAAACCGTGGTTCAGCCACACAGATGAAACCTACTCCAGAGTGGAATCATCGAAGCTTTACAGCGAAATTCAATTGGTACAGGGGGAAGGCAAGAGCGCCGTTTACCCTTGTGCTCCAAACACCAATTTGTTGTACGCCCATGCCAGCGTTCCCGCTGTATCCGGGAAAGTAAATAAAGGCAGCTCCACCCTCAAAGCACTTGTCTTGGCTGGGCGTACAGCTTTCGTTCCTGAGTCGTGTTGATCAGGAAAATCGTCTTCGGGAAAAGGCGACCATTTTTATAAATAGAAACATCAGGGAGTGACTGATGAAACATAAATTAAATTTACCTCTGTTTGGCAAAGTAGCCGTTGCAGTAACTGCAGCAGTATCGATGTCAGCCTACGCGCAGACGTTCAATGAAGCGCCACAACTGGCTGAGTTAGTGAAGCAAGGCAAACTTCCTGTGGTGGAAGAGCGTCTGCCTTCAGAGCCTTTGGTCGTAACCCCATATGAAAAAGTGGGTCAGTACGGCGGCACTCTGAATCTGGTCGGTAAGGTTGTAGATAATGGTCACCGTATCCGAACGATCGCTTACGATAACCTGTTCAACTTTGATGAGACCTACTCTAAAGTTGTGCCGAACCTGGCAACGGGCTTTACATCAAACGACGCAAACACCGAATACACAATTACCCTGCGTAAGGGCGTGAAATGGTCAGACGGTCATCCTTTCACTGCGGAAGACGTTGCGTTTTACATCAACGATGTATTGGGTGACGAGAAACACGCAGGCAACCGACCTCTGATTTTCCCAACGTTTGATTCTGCGAAAGCGGAAGTTCTGAACCCTCATACGGTCAAAATCGTTCTTAAGAAAGCGAATGGCATGTTCATTCGCCATCTGGCAACGGTAGACAGTGAAAGCTTTACCGCGTATCCAAAACACTACTGTTCAGAGTTTATGCCTTCGTTCAACGACAAAGCAGAAGCCAATGCCAAAACGGCTGGGTTCGATTCATGGCGTCAGTATGCTGGAACCAAATGTAACGCTCATTACTTCATTGAGCACTACAACAACGCAGATCGCCCGGTATTGACTGCTTGGATGGTGAAATCTGCACCGGGGCCAAACGCAAGTTTTGCCGAGTACGTTCGTAACCCTTATTACTGGCAAGTGGATACGGAAGGTAACCAGCTGCCTTATCTGGACAGTGTGCGCTGGCGTTACAGTGAAGACCTGGAAGAAATGGTACTAAGAGCGGCGAATGGTGAAACCGACTACCAGCACCGCCACATTGGTAAACCAACACACCGCCCGCTGCTTATCGACAACGAGAAGAAAAGCGGCTACACCTACAAGTTCCGCCCAAGCACGGTAAGCTCTGAGTTGGTGATTGCGCTTAACCAGACAGTGAACGATCCGGTGAAGCGTGAACTGTTCGCCAATAAAGATTTCCGTGTTGCGCTTTCTCACGCGATTGACCGTGACGAAATCAGTGAAACGGTATTCTCTGGTGCGGTTGGTCCTTATCAGGCGGCTCCACTTGAAATCTCGCCATATTACGACGAAGAAATGGCATACCAGTACACGGATTTCGATCCTAAGAAAGCCAACAAGATGCTGGACGCTCTTGGTCTGACGAATCGTGACAAAGAAGGCTTCCGTCTGATGAAGAATGGACAGCGTCTGCGCATTGAAGCAATTTCTAAGGTCAACGACAAAGGTGTGCTTGCCGATTCACTTGAACTGGTGAAGAACCAGTGGAAAGACATCGGCGTGTTTCTGGATATCCGCATCATGGAAATCAACCACGTAACCAACCTTCGTCTGACGAACGATTACGACATGATTCCAATCTTTGGTGATGGTGGAGCAGGGGTACTGGACGATGCACGTCACTACCTTCCATTCAGCCCTGAATCTACCTGGGGTCTTGGTTACTACAACTGGGCGAAAGGTCGTGACAATGCGGTTGAGCCACCAGCACACGTGAAAAAGCAGATTGAGCTTTGGAACAAGCTAGAGAAGACGTCTTCTCAGGAAGAACAGATGGCACTGATGGGGCAAATCATGGAGATAGCGAAAGAGCACTTCTACGTGATTGGTACTGTTGAGTCACTGCCTGTTGGTGTCGTGGTGAACAACAAACTACGAAACGTACCTGAAAACATGCCACAATCCTGGACATTCCCAACACCTGGACCAATGCGTATGAGTCAGTTGTGGAAGCAGCAGTAAACGATTAAAAAAGCATCAGATAAGCAGAGCCAATTGGCTCTGCTTTTTTGTTCTTCAGAGCTCAAAATTATTGAACTAACGGTCAATAAAAGTTGCAGTATTTGGTGATGTTCATTCCAATGTTTTTGGGAGCATAAATTTACTAGCTGAGATTAAAATTTACTCATTTTATATGCATTTCAATGATTATTAAAAATTAGCCCTATTTGCAGAAATCCCAATATGTAGTGTCTCAAAATATAGATTTGGTGAGTATCTTGTATTTTTACTGTATTTTTTATCAGCTCTCTTTGTTTTCTTTTTGGCTCATTTTTATGTCCGAGGAATGTCATTATCAAACCTGGATCAATTAATTGAGTTCTGATTGGATTTTATCGTTGAGTGAGAATTATTAATGCCCCAAAATGCGACTGGGTGCACAAGTGACTAGGAAAGACAATGGTACATATGGATGCGGGCATCGAGTGGCTGAATCGATCTCAGTCCTTTCGGAGCAACATGTTAAAAGGTGTATCTTTTATTACACTGGTTGCTGGTCTTGTGTACGGTTTTCTCAATTTGTTTGCACTTGAACAGAAAATCCTTGGTATTACCGAACTCTTCTTTTCTATCTACTCAGCTTACCTCTTCTGCTACTCCAGCTCTCTCAATAACAGAAAGTTGCACTCAGCCGCCTATGTGATTTTTCTGTTTACTCTGGTTTACCTTGGAATTTATGTCACCGACACACAAAACACTCTGTTTGTCTGGCTGTTTTTATGCCCTGTAGTCGGATACCTTATACTTGGCAAAAGTACCGGTCTGAAGATTAATGCCTTAATGGTGCCGATAGGCGCGGCATTTTTTTATTGGAAATCGACACAGCCAGAATCCGGGCTTGCGCTGCACTCTTCTATTAATGTTCTGGCGTGTTTAATGGCAATATGGGCAATAGCCCATGTGTACGAACACAATCGAGAGCAGACCGAAGAACAGTTAACCTCCCTTGCGCTGCTTGACCCACTCACCAGAATTGATAACCGCTTAAGCCTCGCATTCAGTTTCGAACAGATGGTGACCATGCACCGAAGGAAAACCGATGTGTTCAGCATGCTGGTGGTTGACCTCGACTTCTTCAAATCGATCAATGACAAGTACGGGCATGACGTAGGCGATGAAGTTCTCAGGCAGGTGGCTAAGCTACTTAAAGATTCAGTGCGCCGTTCAGATTCCGTTTATCGAGTGGGTGGAGAAGAGTTTTGTGTGTTGCTGCCATACACCGAACAGAAAGTTGCTTGCGCTGTAGCAGAACATATCCGAAAAGTGCTGTGTCGCAATACGTTCAGAGTGTCAGAAAACCGAGTGAACGTATCCGCCAGTATCGGGGTGTCCGTGTATGGAGAAGACGGTGCCCAGTTAGAAGACATGTTCAAAGTCGCTGACGATTACCTCTACCACGCGAAAGGGGCAGGGCGTAATCAGGTGGTTTACGGAGTCTGATTCTCCAGCTTATTCTGAACCAGAATGTTCTTAATCCGGGCTTTAATTGAAGGCGCTTCTTTGCGCAGCGCAATTTTGAACAGACGCTTCACGTCTCCCAGATATTCCGGATACTGTTGACTTAGCACAAACAGCGCATTGTACGCCCAGGCACGAAGAAACTTGTTTCTGTCGCCCAGACAGGCACGAACAAAGGTTTCCACTAGCGGTTTGTTGTTTTCGGATATTGGCATGTAAGGGATGGCTTGTAGCAAGTGCAGTTTAGCCTCCCAGTTCTCAATGCCGTTTAGCTTGCCGTAAACCGCATCAATTTCAGAGTCTGTTAACTGCTCCTCAGCTTCAAAGTGATGTTTGAGCAACCAGGTAGCGCCGGAACAATAGGATTCTTCCTCACTTAGCTCAATGATCTGAGCAATGAAGTAGGGTTCAAAATGATGTTCCTGATAAATCAGTGTGATGGCATCGGTGTTCTTTCCATCCCATTGCTCTAGCTCGGTCTTCAATTCCACTTTGATGTTCCTAGATTCAGTATTTACTAAATTGAGCATAAGCCATACACCCAAGTTTTCCATTCAAAATGATCAAGATTTAACGAAATCAGCCATTTTGTTTGAAGCTCAAGTTGCCCCCAGATGAAGTACAAGATTTTATGGGACAGCACCGAAATGCTGCCCAAGTGGTTTCTAGAGCGATGTATTAGATCTGAAAAGTGTATTGAACTCCAGATTCTTCCACAAAAACAGGGTCATGGCTTACAAGAACAAATCCCGACTGATAGTCTGCAAGCATATTCGCGAGTAGCTGTTTACTGGTAATATCAAGATGGTTGTCTGGTTCATCTAACAACAACAAGCAAGGTTGCGCCTGATGGCTGGCGATCAAAACTGACAGCTTCATTTTTTCACCACCGCTCAACTTCTGACAGCAACGAAATACAGAATCACGTCGAAACCCAATGGCTGCAAGCAGGTTGCGAATTTCACCGTCATTGAGATGTTCCAAATGCGCTTTTACTACATCAATCATGGGTAACTCGTTTCCAAGAAGTGAAAAGTGCTGGTCGATATATAAGCATTCTTTTAGGTTGCTTGAACCGAAGGAAAACGACAGTTCACCGGACAAGCACTTGAGCAGCGTCGATTTCCCTTTGCCATTCTCACCTGATATGTGCCACTTATCCCCACTGTGTACGGACCAGGTGATCGGGGCATCAGAACCAAATGGCAGAATACAGTTTTCCAGAAACACCAACTGTCTCTGCTTTTGTGAGTGATTTTCAAAACTCAGAGACATAGAGTGTTGCTGAGCTTTCAACTGGCTCAGAGATTGATGGGTATCGGTAAGCGTTTGCTTGCGCCTTTCATGCATATTCTGTTTGGCAGATGCCGATTTCTCTGCACTTTGCTTGGCACCATCCAGAATCAACTTACTTTGGCTACCAGATTTTCGCAGCCTGTTTCCCTGGGCGGCTCGCTTCTGAGCTTTTTCATGATCCTCCTGAGCTTTTCGAGCGACCTGCTTCTGTTGTTTTTCAATGTGCTCCAGTTTGCGAGTAATTGCTGCTTGTTCGACGGCTTTGGTTTGATGGTAAGCTTCAAAGTTTCCTGAATAGTGGCTTAATCCAAGGTGCGAAAGCTCAAAAATTCCATCGGCGTAACTGAGCAGTTGCCTGTCGTGGCTGACTACCAGTGCGCAGCCTGAAAACTGGCGCAACCGATCAATGAGCCACTGTTTCCCTTTCTGATCGAGGTGGTTGCTCGGTTCGTCCAGAATAAGAACATTAGGATTGGACTCAAATAGTTGCCAAAGCTTAAGGCGGGTCAGCTCGCCACCGCTAAGCGACGTTATCCTTTGATCTAAGTGGCACCTCACGCCCATCGCTTCTAATTCGTCTTCAAGGCGTTCTCTTATATCCCAGTTGTCTCCTACGGTTTCAAAATCGTTAGCATCAATGCTGCCTTGCTCAATTCGTATGATTGCCTCAAGAACAGGCGTTATGCCTAAAAAGTCCGAAATAGATAAGAAGTCCGAAATAGATAGGCCGTCTGAAATAGATAAGTTGTCAGAAGCGAGCTCGCTGGGCTGGTATTCCTCATGTAACTGAACCAAATGGGCTACTTCGCCCGATAATTCAATCTGACCCGACGTGGGTTGTCTGACGGACATCAGTAAATCGCAAAGCAGGCTTTTACCGCAGCCATTGTTACCCACCAGACCATAGAACCCCTGATGCGCGATTAAGTTAAGGTTTTGAAATTGCCACTCTCCGTCTGGGTGCTGATAGGAGAGATTACTGGCACGTATACCGATATTTTTTTGTGTGATCATAAAGACTCCGACATTTCATAGTCAGGGTCTGAGACGCGATCGAATCAAAACAGTCCAGCTGAATGGCTGAAAGAAAAGCAGAAATTTGACGAAGACACGCCCACTAACCCTGTAATCCAAAAATAAAATTCATTTGGTTTTAGGGGGTTAGTTGTTCATTAGGCATGTGCTCCTACAGAAATGTTGGGCTAAGTGTATGCGATATGAAAGACATGACACAACCGAGTCAGCTCACAAAATTGCTCTATTAGTCGTCATAAAGAGTGTGTTTTATGGGTATAGTTAAAATAACTGGTTGAAAATTAAACAGGTGAGAACATGGACGAAAGCATCAAAAATGCGTGCATTGCCTTTTCATGTGGAGATGTGGATGAGCTCATCCCTTTTCTGACTGACAAAACCGAATGGCAAAACGTCGGTAAGGACGTCATTGTCGGAACAGATAATATTCGTTCCATCTGCTATCAAATGGAGCAGGAAGACGTCAGCCTGAAAGTCTCTAAGCAGCTTGAAGCTTCAGAACATCTCGTCGTTCAGGGGCATGGGGAAGCAGAGCAGCCTTTCTTTTTCTGTGACATATTCCAAATCGAAGATGGCAAGATCAGCGCCATCACTTCCTACCTGATAGCTCAGAGTAAAGCTTAGGTAGACAGCTTTGTATCAGAAACGAGTTGGATACTTAGGAACATAACGAAAATGTGAGCTTGAGCAGAAAACACACAGCTGCGTTAGAAAATCAGCCAAATTATTAAAAATGAAGCAAATAGGAGCGAAAATCTGTACTAGGCTTTGAACGGAGAAGGTGTTTTGTTTAACCTGCTGTGGGCTCAAGAATGAAACTTTTTAGATTTGCTCTAACTCTGCTGTTGCTGTTTATGGGTGCCGGTGCAAACGCGCTTGAGCTTGAATATGGGCGTTATAATGTTAACGCCTACCCGCATCCCGACTGTATCAATACCGTATGTCAGGTGAATTTCGAGAAAACCTACAACACGGTGCCGATGGTGTTTTTCATGAGCACCATTTCCTTTCTTAATGAACAGGACTCTCCGTCTGCGATTAAAGTCCTTGAAGTAACCAACACCTATGTGCGCTTCAAACAAAAAATAGCACCAGACCGCCGTGCCCCTTCCAGCAATGAAGATGTGCCCATGAAAGTAATCGATTACGTCGTCATGGAAAAAGGGATACACGACTTCAATGGCGTAAAAGTGATCGTGGATGAAATTTCTACCCAGAAATACATGTACCGATTGGGCACCAATAGTGCGGGGAATGTGAACCGCAACAAGAGAGAACGAATTTACTTCAACAACTACTCGAACCAAGGTTTTAATTCATTCAGTGGTACGCCCGGTATCATCCATCAGGTACAAAGTATCAATAACGGTGAGGATTTCTGGCTCACTTCTACCGTTCCAGTGGTAAACCGTAACTACTTCGATATTGCTCTTGAGCGGAGTGAAATCGATGGTTACAAAAGCAAAAATTCCCGCTTATACCCAACCCAGCCTGAACGTATCGGATTTATTGCCGCTTATGGCAGCGGTGAACGAGACGATATTAAATTCGCCGTAAAAAACCAGATCACCATTAACTCTTATGATACGGGTGACCCGGTGACCACAGGGTGTGAAACCTACGCAGATTATGATGAGAACTACGATGTAGTGCCGATTATTGTGGCTTCTAAAAACACTCGATACGGTAACAACGGTGGCTGGCTAAGGCGTTGTCGACTGGAAACGGGTAAATCCAGTTTCATGGTAGAAGAAGATCAGGATGCGGATTCAGAACGTAAACACATCGCGGAAAGATTAGGGTACATCATTTTCGAAGTGCCATTCGATGTTGAGCAATGTATCCAGTTTACGGGTCCGGCACAGACCTGGGATACGTCCGGTCAGATCACCATGGTGGGCAGCTCTAAAATATCCGGTGCCGTTAACGGAAATCAGTTGGGTTATTTCAACGTAAACACCCACTCAAACAATAGCTGTACGTCGGGTAACTGTATCGCCAACAACAGCTTGCTGGTTCCAAACTACAATTTTGCGGCGTTTACACCAGGCCCAACCTCGATCAATCTAAACAACGGTACCCACAGCGTCAGCCCCGGTCAGTATGATGAAATTAACATATCAGGCAGTGCGGTTGTGACCCTTACCGCAGGTGACTACTTTGCCAATGAAATCAATATAACTGGCAATGCCGAAGTGAAGGTGAGCGGACAGGTGTATCTGCACAGTAAAGGTACTGTTGTAGCTAATAGCGGTCGGGTCAACTTGTCAGGCGTTCCAAATGATATCTACTTTGTGGTCCATGGTGACTCGTCACTGTTTAGAATGTACGGCAACGTTGATGTCACAGCTTTTGTCATTGCAGAGAACAATATATCCATTGAAGGAAGCAGTAAGCTTACCGGTGCTATGGCATCGCTGACTGCCAGTATGTCAGGGAACACAAGGCTGAATGGTGACATATCCAGTTGTAATCAACCTGTCTACCAGCTGCAAATAACTCCGCAGTCCGCGACAGAACTGGTGGGTAATTCCATTCCCATTACTTTTAACCTGATCAACAGTGAAGGGAATGTCGATAACGACTTTTACGGCAACCTGATCATTACACCTGAAACCAGTACGCCACCGTGCTGGAAAGCAACCGATCAGGCGTCCGCAGCCTGTATTGCAGACACCAGTACCATGCCCATTCAGGGGGGGACCGCGACTTACTACCTCTACAGTGATATCGTAGTCGAAGTGGCGACGGTCACTGCAACCGTAGTTAACTTCCCATCCATTACGGCGTCAGCCGGACCATACAATTTCAACAATACAGGGTTTATATTTGAGCCTTCTCCATTGAAGATCATTGCCGGTCAGCAGACCAATGTGACCATCAAAGCGACAAGAGAAACTTCGGGTAGTGGTACTGAAACCATGGACGACTATGACGGCACCAAAACCCTTCAGTTCACAACTACATCTCACATAGTGCCAAGTTCAGGTACTTTGCAGGCTGTGCTTGTGAATAGCAATGTCGTCTTTACTGATGGTGTTGGCACAATGACCCTCAGATACAACGATGCAGGGCAAATTAATGTCACAGTTCGGGATGATGCTAATGATATCGAAGGGGTAATGGTCGTCGAGGCAAGACCAGACAGGTTGGCACTCTGCGATGTTGCGGTGGGCGGCGTGACGAAATCCCATGATGGTACGGCAACCTCAGGTCCCGGTTTTGCGCGGGCGGGGGAGTCTTTCTCGGTACGTATTAAACCTGTGATTTTCGACAATACTGTGGCGAACGACTGCTCACGTGCAACCACACCTAATTTCCACACTGAAAGTGGTCACTTTGCACAAGCGAATTTGGGGTATAGCTTACACAGCCCGTCTGGTGGTAATGCGGGAACGTTAACCCACGAAAATACGGATATCACCGGTACAGTGTACGAGTTTAAAACCAGCGCCAACGCAAGAGACGGCATTCTGGCAAATCTGAACTGGAATGAGGTGGGCAGCATTAATCTAACGGCAACAAGTTTGGCTTATGACTATGGTGAGACCAGCGGGATAGACAGCGATACCATTCAGGTCGGGCGTTTCTACCCCTATCAGTTTGAGTTAACCCAAAACTACACACAAGAAGGTCAGGCGCCAAACCCCACGTATCAGACAGCAGGCTTCACGTATATGGAGCAAAACTTTAAATCAGAATTCGAGGTTACAGCTCAAGGCAGAAACTTGGTTCCGAATTCAGACCCTGCACAATATACCTTTACGACCGCAACCAACTATGGTGGATTTGCTGAGTCTGTGGCTATGCAGCTAAATCTGGTGGCATTGAATAACGCCATTGATCCGGCGAGTGCGAATAACGATCTGACCGACCGACTCATTACAGGTAATATCGCGAACGCTAACTGGTTTAAAGACTGGAGTGATGGGACTGCCTCCATTCCTTCCACGGTGTTTGAGTTTGCTCGTCTAACGTCTCAGGTTACTCCTAGAATTACCCAGCCTGATGGACCATATGAGGTCCGCCTTGGGCTTGAAGCCAGTGAGCACAGCATGAACTGTTCAGCTGTGGGTTGTACGAACTTTGTTGACGCTGTGCAGATTCGAAATGACGGCAGTACCATCTATAACGGTCGTAAATTTACCGCATCATTAGACATGCGATATGGTCGGCTGGCGCTGGACGATGTTGGTACCAACAGTGGACAGAACGTTACCGTGCCAGTGCGCGCGGAATACTGGAATGGTTCTAAATTCGTCGCGAATACCGATGATGTCGAAACGGATTTTGACGGGGCTAACTATTGTCGCCAGTTAGTATGGCCAACAGGTGGGTCAACGAGTGCTGACTTGACAGGGTCACACACCAACATCGACAACGGTACAAGCAGCAACTTAATCGCAAGGCAAAATGCGACAGTGGAAGGAACGCGTGAGCAGGTTCGCCTTAAACTCAGAATAGGTGTACCAGCGGCGGGAGAAACTGGGCTATCCTGTGCAGGTAACAACGCGCAAGAGCTTGAGTTCCTGCACTTCAACTGGCTCGGTGAAGGCGACGATAACCCGTCAGCCATTGTAACGTTCGGCGTGTACCGAGGGAATGATCGGGTTATCTTCCGTGGAGAGCCTCGTATTTATTAGGGTCAACAACCTGTAAAGTGCTCAAGCCTAGGGTGGTGATTTTATATGTACATGATTTTAAGACCACCCGCTTGGTTGCTGGTGCTTGTTGGCTTGATGCTGAACATTCTGGCGCTGTTGATCTCCAGTTTAGTGCTCGAAGACTACAGCCAGCTTAATGCGCGATATCAGGAGAAGAAAGAAGGGAATCAGCACCAGATTCAACTTGCATGGAGTCGCATTGAAAACCTGGAGCGTAAGCGGGAAGCGTTGTTAACCTTCGTCACCACCTTGCCAATGCTCAGCAGTGAAGATGCGCTGATTCTTGAACAGGAGATGTCTGAGCAGCTTGAGAGCTGGGTGGGGCAGCCCGTCCCGAACATCTCCATCGGTTCTCTAAAAGAACTATTCCAGTTAATTGAAACAGCGCAGCAAACTCAGCGTAATCGCATTGATGATTTGTATCTTGAGAACTTAGAACTCACCGATGAAATGTCCCAAATCCACAAAGATTCAGCCCAATACAATAACCTCGCCTTATTCCTCCAAATCTTCGGGTTGGCACTGATTTTGACCAGAGACCTCGCCAGAAAGCCGACGTAGACTCGACTACTCTTGCAAATGAAAATTCTTGCAAATAGAAGCCTTCAAACAATCGTTGCGGGCTTCTTTTCATTTGAAAACACTGCATAATTGTCGAAAAGGGAATGAGAACTAAGGACAGAATATGAAATTACGAATGCGTGTGTTTGATGCCTTTACGGATAAGCGGTTCAAAGGCAATTCAGCAGCGGTAGTGATCACCGAAAACTGGCTGAGTGACGAACTGATGCAGAACATTGCCATTGAGAATAACCTCTCCGAAACAGCGTATCTGATTCCTGAAGGGGGCAATAAATATGCAATTCGTTGGTTTTCACCCATAACCGAAATCGACTTCTGCGGACACGCTACGCTTGCCTCTTCTTATGCTCTGTTTTCCGATTTTCCGGAATACGATGAACTCGAATTTTCCACCAACGAAGTGGGGAATCTGACGGTCAAAAAGCGGGAAGACGGGATGATAGAAATGCGCTTTCCGATCCGTGCTCCAGAGCCGGTAGACGTTCCAGAACCTTTACTTGAAGGCTTATCTATTCGACCAGTAAAAGTACTGCGCAGCCCGCAGGCGTATTTTGCGATTTATGATAACGAGTCAGATGTTCTGAATGTAGAACAGGTTCAAGAAAGCCTTAAAAAACTGGCACCTTACGACGTAGTAGTAACCGCCAGAGGAAGCAGCCACGATTTTGTATCTCGTTATTTCTGGCCAGCCAATGGTGGCGATGAAGATCCGGTAACGGGTTCTATTCATGCTGGTCTGGCACCTTATTGGGCAGAAGTTTTAGGTAAGTCGGAACTGAAAGCTTTGCAGGCATCCAGACGATCGGGTGAGTTAGATTGCCGTGTGACAAAAGACAGCGTTTATGTCTCTGGTAAGGCAGTGAAATATCTGGAAGGCGAAATCGAAGTATAACGCGTAATATTCCCGCACCGATTTCATATATTTATTGAGATTATATGGGTAAGTATCACTATTAATACAATTGTCATTTGATGTGACTGATTCTCATTGTTAATGTTGGTCTCCTAAGGAAAACAAAGATACCCGAACCTTCTCCCATCCATCGGTGAGTGGTGATGTAGAGGGAATCCGGGTGTTAAGAATGGCTAGTAGCAAAAGGCTTGGATGTGCACCTGCACTGCTAATGGAGAGCAACAGCCATGAAAGCAATGGTATATACGCCCTTTGGGGACACCGATGTATTGCATTTCTCAGAAGTTGAAAAGCCAAAACCTGCTGCTGATGATGTCCTGATTCGCGTAAAAGCGACGACAGTGACCAAAAGTGACGCTCCACACCACATTCCGAAACTGCTTTGGGTGCCTTCGCGAATCGCGTTAGGTGCCTTTATGCCATCAGAAGAAATTCTCGGGACGGAATTTGCTGGAGTCGTTGAAGCGGTAGGTAAAAACGTTCGCTTGTTTAAGCCCAATGATCATGTATTTGGGATTGTCGGGGTAAACAGCGGAACCTATGCGGAATACATTCGTGTACAAGATGACAGCATGATCACCCTCATGCCAGAAAATACGACATTTGAAGAAGCCGCTTCTTTGCCTTATGGCGCATTGATCGCACTTCAGATGTTACGCGATAAAGCCAAAGTTCAGGTAGGTCAAAAGGTACTGATTAATGGCGCATCCGGTGCGCTAGGGGCTGCAGCCGTTCAAATTGCAAAATGGCTGGGCGCTGAGGTGACCGGCGTTTGCAGTACTGCAAACATGAAGTTCGTACGCTCTGTCGGGGCTGACCGTGTGCTGGATTACTCATTACACGATTTCACCTTAGGCGAGAGAAGTTACGATGTGGTGTTCGATGTCGCCAATACGGTGTGCTTTGATTCATGCTGCAACGTGTTAAAACCGAATGGAATTTGCCTGAAACTGGAAGCGGGGTTGGCGGAATACTATCAGATGATGTCAGCCATTTTCTTTGGTAAGCGCAGGCTAGCCTGCAATCACGGGATAGACACAAACCTCGATCTTGTTTTGCTAAAAGATTTGGTGGAGCTCGGCTTCCTCAGACCGACCATTGATCGCCGTTACCAGTTTGAAGAACTGCAAGAAGCTCGTCACTATGCCGAGCAAATGCACAGTAAGGGCAGCGTGGTAATTAGCGTAAGCTAACGAGAAATGCATGATTCAATAGACAAAAAGTCGGCTACATAATGTAGCCGACTTTTAGTATATGGCTAAGTTTTAGTAGTCTTTGGTATAAACTACCTTCAGGCTCTTAATTGTGAACCCACTATTATCAAGACGCTGATAATTAAACTTATTCCCTCCATTAGAGAAGGTGAATGAGGAACCTTCAAAATTCTCTTCGCTGTACACAACTAAGCTGTAGCAAGGGCTAAGTTCAACTTTATTAAAGTCTTCAATTGGGACGATAATTTCCGTTGCCCCAGTTAAAGGGTTTTGACCTTTGAATGTAGGGTAGTCCTGCAAAGCAACATAGAACCCTTCTTCGTTGGAATCTTCAACGTACAATCTCGGACCAAAAAAGTGCGAGCGGTACATGTTTTCGCCAAAGTATAGATTGTGTTGAACACCTGGCCCATTGCTCCAGTGGCTGTAGCCGCTGTCGATTGTGGAGCGCTTTCCGTTTGCTTCACCACGTTTGGTTTCGACCAGTTCTTTCCAGTCGTCATACAGTGGAAGTATGGCTACATGGTCGGGATTCTTTGAAGTCCAGAATTCATTGTAACTCTGACTGAATTTATCAAAATTGCGTAAGCCAGCGACCAGTTTTAATCTATTCGGATAGTCATAGCCAAGCTCGATATCGAGATGAGCGATTAAGGCATAATACCCGTCCCATCGGTTGCTGCTGCCATTTAGTGGGCGTTTGTCACTGTAAAAGCTGCTTCTTTGCCCGTCGTACATGCGTGAAACGTTGGAAGCACCGCCATAGTCACCACGCAATTTTTCAGTTCGATAATCGACCGCTGATTTCATTGCGCCATCAAGATAGGCTCTCGCGTCTGCGTAGAAATCCTGAAATTCATCGTAGGTGTTGTAGCTGTTTAAGCTGACCGTCGCAGAGCCGATGACCGAACCATAAAGAGTGAAAAGCCTGTCAAAATACGGGAATGTATTATGCAGTTCACAGTTGGGGTTGAATATCCGCTGCTTGGTTAACTTCACGCTGTTGATTAGGTCGATGAAGCGTGTTTCCACTTCTGAATCTGGGAACTCATCTCCTAAGTGCCACCCATCGCTGTTCTCTTCTAAAAACTTACATATCGCATCAAATTCTTCTTCGGCTACGATGAGCTCATTTTCGATATTATTGAGTTCCTGTTCTGTTAACTGCTGATCAATGTAATTGCCAATGGCTTCGGCGTACTTCTTCCATTTAGACGCCTGATCAGGCATTAACCAACTGACAAATAAACCCGTTACCGCGGAAAGGGTAGCAGCGCCAGGAATAGGCAAGTCGCCAATCATGGCTATAGCGACGGTGGAATAATACTCTTTAACGTAGTCGTAGCAGTCTTTGTCATCAGAAACCCAGATAGGGTCATCGCGCAGCGCGAGGTTCGGATTATCTACGCTTCGCGCCAGCTCCGTGTTCCACGCGTCTATCTGTTTGTTATAACTTTCTGCTGTTGAATAGGATTTTTCATTGGAGAAATGTCCTTCAAAGTGATTAACGAGCCCATCGACAAGTAAGTGAGCAGTTGAGAAATCAATATTTTTCACATAATCCAAAGCAATTTGGTTGGCATTTTTGTTTTTTACTGCTTTGACGGAATTTATATTTTCTGAATGATCAAATAAATCACATAGCGCTTTGTTGTTTTTTGTGTCTTTAATAAAGGAGTATTTGTTTTGAGGACCACACTGAATGACCTCTATTTGATTGAAACGAGTTAGATAGGCAGAATTTAGCGCGTCATTTAAATAAGTGATGCTATTGAAAATTAACTCTGAAGTTGCACAATTCTCATCATTATTAGCAGTGGAATTATCTAATAACTGATGAGCCTGAATTAGTGCAGTGTGCAAAGTTAGAGTGGGGACAAAATAGGGCAACGACAAATGACGCGGAAAGCTGGAATGATAAAGCTCTTTCTCAACTTCTTTTACCACGCTGAGAATCTCGCGAATAGAATCCGTATCGGAAGTGTCTGTGTTTAATGGCAAAGTATTTCTAAATAGCCCATAAGCCATGTTCAGTTTGCTTTCTACAGACGATTTTGACTCAGCCGGGATAGAAGAACCCAAGCTCGCAGTCATAGAACTTCCGGCGTTTAGTAGCTGGTTTAGTGTTGGCCAGCTAGCGTAGAAATCCGTATTTTCATCCAATGTGAATAGATCGCCCAGACTAGTTTCTTTTAATCTGCCAATGGTATTTGTTACGTTGTCGATATTATGGTTGAGCATTTGTTTTCTCTTGTTGTTTATTGGTTGTAAAAAACGAAAAACAATATCGCATCGAGTTTAAATAATGACCGTGATTTAGTGCACACTTATATTTAATAACATATAGGTTATTAAATTGTATTTTAATATTAATTTTATTTTTAAGATTCTTATTTATTAATGTGTTTTTAGCAAAAACTTACCTTTTTTATAATGTTTTAATCATGCAGGAATATACCTAATTATATTGAGGTCACTTGAGTATAAAGTGGTGGGGTTACATTTTTTTGGGGAAAGGAGTCGCGGGCTAATAAGCCCGCTTTTTCATTAAAAGCGAAACAATGGCTCGCAGTCTGCTGATATTGCCGACTGGTTAAGCGATTGCTGTGCTTTGGCTATGTTACTTTGCCAGTGTTCGTCTTTTGCCCACATTTCCAACACGATAGGCACATTGAAGTGCTCCTTTTTCATGGTCGACAGTACTGCGGAAAAATCGACCTCGCCATCACCAATCGTCAAATTTCGGAACTGACCATCAAAGGCATCGCGTTTTTTTAACACGTCTTTTAAATGGATCTGAACAATGTGGTGTTTACTCAGCGCCAGTTCAGTCAGAGTATCGTAATTGTTGCCGGTAATGTTTCCGATGTCTGGATAAGCTTGAAAAAAAGGCGAGGGGACTTCTCTTTTCAGAATCTCAAACTTAGACAGAGAATTCAGGTAAGGCGTTTCCATGATCTCGACAGCCAGCATAACGCCAGCCTGCTCAGCTAATTTGGCGCTTCGGTTCATTCCCTCAATAAAGCGTTGATGGCTAAGTTCTGTAGAGGGTTCGTAGTACACATCGTAGCCCGCTAACTGGATGGTTCGAATTCCAATGTCGTAAGCCAGATCAATGGCTCGCTCCATGCATTCCCACGCCTTTTCCCGAGTCTTGCTGTCTGCCGAACCAAACGGATACTTGCGATGAACACTTAAACACATTGATTGAATCGGCAAAGAGTGCTTTTCAATAGCAGCACGAACCGTTTGTCTTTGTGAGTCGTTCCAGTTAAGCCTCGCGGAACGCTCGTCGCTTTCATCAATCGACATTTCAATAAAATCAAAGCCCAGCGACTTCGCGGTGCCAATTTTTTTCGAAAGCTCCCAGTCCAGCGGCATCGCCTTCTCATAGATTCCCACTCTAGGGCGCATTAATGTCGAATTTAGCATGATGGTATTCAGTCCTTTTGTCCGTAATAGGCGTCCTTGCCGTGTTTTCTCAAATAGTGTTTGTCTGAAAGGCTTTGCGGAAAGGTGACGGTTTCATTGAGGGCGTGAGTATGAAGTGCCATTGCTGCCACTTCTTCCATCACAACCGCGTTGTGGACTGCATTCCCCGCATTTTTTCCCCAACAAAAAGGCGCGTGTCCTTTCACCAAAACCCCGGGAATGGCGGCAGGGTCTAACTCCTTTTGTGAGAAACACTCAATGATTACCCTGCCAGTGTTGCGTTCGTATTCTTCGGCAATTTCCTGATTAGTCAGCTGTCTGGTACAGGGAACATCACCGTAGAAGTAATCGGCATGGGTTGTGCCAAGGGCAGGCAGATCTAAACCAGCCTGAGACCAGATGGTTGCATGTCGGGAATGGGTATGAACAATACCGCCAATATCGCGAAACTGGCGATAAAGCTCCAGGTGAGTTGGCGTATCACTGGAAGGGGATCGCTGCCCTTGGATTTGGTTACCTTCCAAATCCAGAACAACAATGTCTTCAACCGTCATGACCTCATAGTCGATACCCGAAGGCTTGATCGCGAATACCCCAAGTTCACGATCAATTTCAGACACATTGCCCCAGGTGAAGGTCACTAATCCATATTTGGGCAAAGACAGGTTGGCATCGAGCACTCGCTGTTTTAGTTCCTGATACATAAACACCTCACAGAGGTCGCGCGGAATGGGTTCTCCAAAGAGCACCCGATCAGACGTTGAATATAGAGGCAGCTCATGGGCGTAAGACCACTTTGACCGATTCCGGACCACGCGCGCATTCAAAGGCTTCTTCCCACTGATCTAAGGAGTATTCATCAGTCACCACCCCTTCAGAAGTCATTAATCCGCGAGAGAAGAAGTCAATGACCGTTTCGTAACAGTAAGGACCCAAATGTGCCCCGCGAATATCAAGCTCTTTTCGGTCGCCAATGATGGACCAGTCAACGGTCACGTCCTTGCCAAACACGCTGAATTCCACAAAACGGCCAAGCTTGCGAACCATATCCAAGCCTTGTGATACCGCTGCTGGGTTACCTGTTGCTTCAATGTAGACGTCGCACCCGTAACCGTCGGTCAGGGCTTTTACCTCGCTGATTACATCTTGTTTTAAAGGGTTGAAGGTAATGTCGGCACCATACTGTTTCGACAGTTCTAGCCTTTCATCAATGGTGTCTATGACAATCAGTATTTTTGGGGTCTTTAGTTTCAATGCCTGAACCATTCCGAGCCCAAGAGGACCAGCCCCAGCTAGTACCACCACGTCGTTAAACTGAACATCAGCACGGTTTACGGTGTGAACAGAGCAGGCAAAGGGCTCAATCAACGCAGCTTCAGGCATAGTCATACCATCTGGGACTTTGTGGATGATAGAATCGGAATTGAACAGCGAATATTCCGCCATGCCTCCTTCCGCTGCCTCTTTCTGGAATCCGCGGATATTGTGTACTTCGCACATCCAGTATTTACCGGTTTTACAGAATCGGCACTGATTACAGGGGACAATCTGTTCAGAGACAATTCTGTCGCCAATGTCGACACCAAAATGCTCGGCCGCACCTTCTCCCAATGCCACGACTTCGCCATAAAATTCATGCCCTGGGACGACAGGTGTTTTTACCCACGGATCATCCCCCCAAAACATTTTGGCTCCTGATTCACACTTGATGTCGCTGGCGCATATCCCGCAGGCAATGACTTTTATGAGCACTTCCTTGGCTTTTGGTTTTGGGAGCGGAATGGTCTCTAATCGATAGTCTTTCGGACCATGACAAACCAGTGCTTTCATTGATTCAGGCAAATTACTCATGTTCACTTCCTTATGTTGACGTTGTCATTTTTTACGATTGAAAAATGACAATCAGGTATCCGTTTACTGTTGTTTGAATGCCGAAAATGATGACGATAACAAATTAATGTAAACAACCATCCCAAAGCTTATGCATTTCAGAGTGGCTTTAACCCTTTGCCAGCTAAGCCACTTACAGATATTCAGGCTGGTTTACTCGTGTTGTTTAGCGTCATTTTTTATGTTGACGATAACATTAGCAGCCAAAAACGATGGAATAATGTGATTTAGTGCTCGTTTTTTAATCGTTGTGAGGTTTTTCGATCGGAAAATTTGATCCCGATCGATTGTCAGTCATGTTGATTTTTCTGTGAAGGAAATCGAAAGATTTTAATTAAGTTAAATAGAAACAGTGAGTTACTCTTTTAGATTACCATGAACGAAAAGTCGATGTTCGACTTCTTTGCCATCGACCAAACCAAAAATCATCTCGGAGACGTTTTTCCCCCAGGCTCTTGGGTCGTTGACAATGCAGGGCACATGGAAACCAAAAATGTCACTGTTGGGCACTTCATCGATTGAGAAAAATTGCACATTGTTGAGGTTGGTTTCTCTTGCCACCTTGATGGCAGCGAGGGAGATCAATCCATTGACGCCGATGATACGTTCAGGCGTGAAATCAAGTGATTGAAAGGCATCCCGAATCTTAGGCAATGCTTTTTCATAGTCATACTCAGAATAGATGGTTTGGATGTCTACATTCTTCTTTTTCAGCAGCTTACGAAGCCCTGCGATGCGATCTTGTGTGATTTCAGAATCACTCGGACCGCCAATAATTAAGATCGACTTTTCATTGAAATTTGCCAGGTACTGGCTGGCTTTCATGCCGATTTCATAGTTGTCGAGAAACACGCCGGGCAGGTTTTTATTGGGTATGTCGCGGTCGATAAGAACGATAGGAATGTTAAAGGCTTCAGCCTGCTCAAGATAAGCAGGGGTGTAGTTTTGAGAATCCCGAACCGGAGAAAGCAGAATTCCTGATGCCTTATAACTGAACAGAACGGAAATGGCGCGGGCTTCGGCTTCTTCGCTGCCATCGGTTTCAAACATCATCACCGAATAGCCTTTTGCAGCAGCTTCCCGGCAAAGGGTTTTGGTAATTTCTGAATAAACCGGGTTGAAGGTACTGTCGGTCACTAGCCCTATGATATTGCTTTGACTGCCTTTTAAGGTTCTGGCAAAGGCATTAGGGGAATAATTCATCTCGCGGGCAATAGCAAGAATGCGCTCTCGCGTTTCCGGTTTCACCAACTCTGGTTTGTTAAAAGCTCGTGAAACTGTAATGTTAGTAACGTTCGCTTTTTCGGCGATGTCAATGATAGTTACGTTCCCTTTTTTCCCACTCAAAGCCTTTTCCTTACTTTTAAGACGACAAAGTTTACCGATTTGATTTTGAAATAACCTTCTGATTTTAATCTAGTTAGTGACTAATGTTCGCCATGTATGCAAATACTTATTGATTAAAAAGTACGCTAACTTTGGGCGGCGTCACAGAAAATGACTAAATTGTAATCTAGGTTATAAAAATGTTGACGTTGACATTGAAACAGATCTGCTCACTTAGTCAAGTGAGCATTTTTTAAAACTGAGAATGTTAACGTTGACATTGGTGTGAAACAGGGAATATCCAACACAAAAGGAAGAAATTATGTCTCTACTATCGAAATCGCTCAAAGTCGCTGCGAGCTCAGCCATGCTGCTGGCGGCGACATGTTCGACCGCTTTCAGCAAGGACTTAACCATTGGTATGTCCTTTCAGGAAATGAATAACGCCTACTTTGTGACCATGAAACAGTCGCTGGAAGATGCCGCAAAAGAGATCGGTGCCAAAGTGATTGTGACGGACGCGCGTCACGATGTGTCTAAACAAATCAGTGATATCGAAGACATGCTGCAAAAAGACATCGATATTTTGCTGATCAACCCTACCGACTCCGTTGGTGTGCAGTCTGCGGTACTTTCAGCAAAAGAAGCAGGCGTAGTCACGGTTGCAATTGACGCGCAGGCTGAAGGTCCTATCGATTCATTTGTCGGTTCCAAAAACTACGATGCAGGTTATCAGGCAGGTAAGTTTCTGGCAGAAAGCATTGGCGGTAAGGGTGAAGTGGCGATTCTGGACGGAATCCCTGTTGTGCCAATTCTGGAACGTGTTCGTGGATTTGAAGACGCCATCAAAGAGTTTCCTGCAATCAAAATCGTCACTAAGCAAAACGGTAAGCAAGACCGTGCCATTGCGCTTAACGTGACCGAAAACATTCTTCAGTCTGCACCAAATCTGGTGGGTCTGTTCAGTGTGAACGACGGCGGTGCTCTGGGTTCACTGGCAGCAATAGAAGCTTCTGGTCGAGACGTTAAGCTGGTGTCTGTGGATGGTCACCCTGAAGCGGTAAAAGCCATTGTAAAAGGCAACTCGCCATTTATTGCGACTTCTGCTCAGTATCCTCGTGATCAGGTTCGTATCGGTTTGGGTATTGCTCTGGCGAAAAAGTGGGGAGCAAACGTGCCTACCACCGTACCTGTTGACATTAAACTGCTCACTAAAGACAACGCCAAAGGCTTTGCCTGGTAACCCCCCTCGCCCTGCCCATTCGGGTAGGGCAGCCATACAGCTAGGAGCAGTTATGACAGCGTTACTAGAGCTGAACGGAATCAGCAAATCGTTTCCGGGTGTGAAAGCTTTGGAAAACATCTCTCTTTCCCTGAATGCTGGCGAAGTCCACGCTTTGCTGGGTGAAAACGGAGCCGGCAAATCGACTCTGATGAAAATTCTCTGCGGTATTTACAGCAACGACGAAGGCACCATATCGGTTGAAGGGCGAAAGGTCGCATTTTCCGGATATCTGGATGCGATTGATGCAGGGATCGGAATCATCTTTCAGGAATTTTCATTAATCCCAAGCCTCAATGCGGTTGAAAACATCTTCCTCAACCGAGAGTTTCGAACTCGGTTTGGCACGTTAGACAGAGCCAAAATGAAAATTGCAGCACTGCAAATTTTCAAAAGGCTAGAGGTGGATATCGATCTGGATTGCCCGATTTCTGAGCTTAGCATTGCCGAGCAACAATTTATCGAAATAGCCAAAGCACTTTCCCTTGATGCCAGAATTCTGGTTCTGGATGAACCGACTGCCACCCTAACACCAAAAGAAGCGGAGCGGCTGTTTAGCGTGATGTCCGATCTTCGAAAACTTGGGGTAGGGATGTTCTTTATCTCTCATCATCTGGAAGAGATTTTTGAAATTTGCGACCGAATCACTGTGCTCAGAGACGGGGCGTATGTTGGCACCAAAGAGGTTTCGGAGAGCAGCGTTGATGATCTGGTCGAGATGATGGTGGGGCGCAAAGTTGAAAATACCTTTCCAGCAAAAGAAGAACACATTGAACGGTCAGAACCGATTCTCTCAGTGGACGCCATTCAGTTGTCTGCTGACAGCCCAAATAATCAGTTCAAACTCTATCCGGGCGAAATTCTGGGCTTTGCCGGATTAGTCGGTTCGGGCAGAACCGAAACGGTGAAAGCGTTAATAGGCGCAGACCCCGCACACACGAAACAAGTCACATTAAGTGGCGAGAGGGTGTCGCTATCGAATCCTGCGGTTGCTTTGTCAAAAGGCATTGGCTTGTTACCAGAAGATAGAAAAGAAGAAGGTCTGATCCTGCCATTTGCCGTAAAGGACAACATTACATTAAACAATTTTGCAGACGAACTGGTCATGGGGCGCTTTATTCATAAAGACAAGGAAGCCTCCAAAGCGCGAGACCTGATTCAAAAAGTGCAGATCAAAACGCCGGATGAAGAAACCGAGGTCAAAAACCTTAGCGGCGGGAACCAGCAAAAAGTGGTGATTGCTCGCTGGTTAAATAACGACTGCAAAATTCTGATCTTTGATGAACCCACTCGTGGCATAGACGTGGGCGCGAAAGCTGAAATTTATGAATTGATCCGCGCGCTAACCCGACAAGGCATCGCCATCATTATGGTGTCTTCCGAATTGCCGGAAATCATCGGGCTTTGCGACAGAGTCGTAGTATTTCGTGAAGGCGAAATCGTCGCGGACTTAACCGATCAAGACATCAACTCAAACACAATAATGTTACACGCAACGGGGCAAGCAGCATGAGTACGCTTTCAAAAACAGACAATAAATCCAATGCGAATTCTGCCTCTACGACAAACCAGAATACGGCGAATTCAGGAGCAGCAAAATACTTCAGGCAATGGTCAAAACATCCGGTGTTTTACCCACTACTCGGATTTCTGGCCGTCTTTCTTATTATGGTGGTAGCGGACGACAATTTCCTCACTGCCAACAACCTGACGAACGTTGCCAGACAAGTGTCCATCAACGCCATTATTGCGGTGGGGATGACTTGCGCCATTCTCATTGGGGGCATCGACCTTTCTGTAGGCTCGGTGATGGCACTCGCAGGTACAGTCACCGCTGGACTAATGATTGCGGGCGTCCCACCGGAACTGGCGATTATCGGTGGTTTGGCATTAGGTTCGTGCTTTGGTGCCATCAATGGTTTTCTTATCGCTTACGGAAAAATGCCCGCCTTTATCGTAACCCTTGCTGCGCTTGGCATCGCCAGAGGGCTCGCTCTCATCTACACGGGTGGTTACCCCATCTCTGGTTTGCCGAGCTGGTTTAGTTTCCTTGGCAGGGGAGATGTGTTTGGCTTGCAAACCCCCATTTTGATTATGCTGGTGGTTTATCTTATCGCTTATATCTTCCTGAACCACACGCCTTTTGGTCGTCATGTGTACGCCATTGGTGGCAACTCGGAAGCCGCGCGCCTAAGCGGCATTAAAGTACCCAAAATCACCATGATTGTGTACACCATCAGTGGTCTTACTTCAGCGGTCGCAGGCATCATTCTTACTTCCCGCTTAATGAGTGGTCAGCCCAACGCGGGTGTTGCTTTTGAGCTAGACGCCATTGCAGCCGTTGTATTGGGAGGCGCAGCAATGAACGGAGGGAAAGGTGCCATCCTCGGTACTCTGGTTGGCGCAATGCTGTTGGGCGTATTGAACAATGGTCTCAATTTGGTTGGGATTTCACCTTACGTACAAAACGTTATCAAAGGCATCATCATTCTGGTGGCGATTTATGTAGGTACAGACAAGAGCAAGAAAGCCTAAAAACGGATAAACGCGGAGCAGTCCATGGCGTATTTTATTGGAATCGATTTAGGTGGCACCCTGACCAAAGCCGGTGTATATGACGCTGAAGGGCAGGAGATGGCGGTAGCAGAAAAGAACGTTCCTTTGCTCTCTCAACACCCCGGCTTTGCAGAGCGCAATATGGAGGACCTGTGGTTAGCCGTGTGTGAGGTCACTCAGTCTGCGATTGCCCAATCTCAAATTGCCAAACATCAGGTAAAGGGCATCAGCTTTTCCTCTCACGGTAAGGGCCTGTATCTGCTGGATCGCCACAATCAGCCACTTAGAAATGGCATAGTGTCATCAGACACTCGGGCTGCAACTTTGGTCTCTGACTGGCAAAAAAACGGAGTAGAAGATCGTACATACCCGAACAGCCGGCAACAGATCTGGACGGGGCAACCTGTTTCTCTGCTTGCCTGGCTAAAAGAGCATGAACCAGAGAATTACCAGAAGATAGACACGGTTTTGATGGTGCACGATTATATCCGCTTTATGATGACGGGAGAGAAAGGGGCAGAGCTGACGAACATTTCAGGCAGCAACTTTTACGACAACCACACCAACCAGTATTCAGAACAACTCGCCAGCGCGTTTGGGGTATCGGATATTCTTTCAAGCCTGCCGCCTACGGTCGAATCATCAGAACATTGTGGAAGCGTGACACTTGGTGCAGCTAGAGCATTGGGGTTAAACGCAGGTACGCCCGTTTTTGGCGGGCTGTTCGATGTGGTGGCTTCTGCCATCGCTTCTGGCTTAAACGACAACCAAGCCATCAGTATCGCCGCCGGAACCTGGTCCATTGCCACTGCGTTATCCAAATGGATAGAACCGAGCGATCATCACTACATTTGGGGGCGCTATTGCACCAAAGACACCTACTTTGTGCATGAGGGTTCTCCAACTTCTGCCAGCAATCTTGCATGGTGGAGGCAACATTTGTTGCCGGATGTGAGTCTGCAACAGTGCAACCAATGGGTAGAACAGGCACAAAAGCAAAACAACGATGAAATCTATTACCTGCCTTATCTTTACGGTTCAAACGGTGGATCAGGGCTACATGGCAGCCTGATTGGTTTGCAAGGTCATCACGGCAAGCAAGAAGTCATCAGCGCGATTTATGAAGGCATCGTCTTTTCGCACCTGATCAATCAAGACAGAATCCTGAAAATCACCCCCAACGCAAAGCGGATAAAAATGACGGGCGGTCCCACCAAATCACGAGTCTGGGTGAACATGTTTGCTTCGGCTTCCCAACTGCCAGTCGAAATCTCGTCCACCGAACAGGAAGGCTGCCGCGTCGCCGCATTGTGCGCCGCAGTAGGAAGCGGGCATTACAAAGATTTCAACGAAGCCATAAGCGCTACCCACACCCGCGGAAAAATAGTAGAACCAGAACCTAAGCAGTCGGCAAGGCTAAGAGAGAAGTTTCAACGCTTTCAGGAACTCAATACAGTGCTTTCTAAGTGATGGAATTATTCTAACCCCAAACTCTCAATAGCTCCTTTGCTTGTGAGCGTTTGAGTACCCGATACTCAGACGCTTTTTGCATCGATTTTTACCATGTCCACTTTCCTCTGGTTTTTATCTCTGCTTATGTGCTCTATTTCTTATATTTCAATTTTTTTTATTAAATATCAGTGAATTGAATGTTAGATTCGCGTCTGATTGCGGCAGGCTGTGGATAAATTATGTGGACAGTGTGTCAGATAATAATTGTTATGTACTGTATTGTACTTTAAAGGGATAAATAGAATGAAAATTTTACTTTTACTGTCGTTGTTCTCATTTGGTGTACTGGCAAACTCAAACTTCGGAAACAAAAATGTTACTAAAATAATAATTCACGATTCTGGGAACGTGTATGTATATTTCTCTGGAGATACTATTCATACAGAGCAATGTGATGAAAAAATCACGTATGTTTTACCTAAAGAAAATATACTTTTTAAAGAAATGTATTCCGGCTTGTTAGCTTCAATGCACTCTGGGGCTAAAGTAAGCGGATGGGTAAATGGTTGTTACAATGTTTGGGGTAAAACAAAACCAAAAATTACAAGGTTAGATTTTACACCAAACTAGGATTTAAACATAACAAATGCTTCAAACCGACACGACAGCCAACGCGTGGCACTTTTGGTTTGCGGTGAATTTAGTGTTTAGGGCGCAGTACAGCTACTTGTTTTGTGCGTTGTCTGCGGTTTAAGCTGGCGTTAGTTGATTGGAGAAAACATTGAGTAAGCTGTATAAATACATGCCTTTGAGAGAGCAATTCTTTGAAGATCAACTTCTTCGTCTGACTCCTCCTAACGGTTTAAATGATCCTTTCGATGCGAAGCCAACAATTGAAGCAATTCGACGAAAAGTTGCCTTCATGGTTGATCAGTATGGCGAGGGTGCTGGTTATCTCAGTGATACTGAGTTGTTGAGTCACCGAGATACAGTTGAATATCTAGAAGATGAACTCAATAAGTATGGAATTATTTCTTTAACAGAAGATCCACATAACCTACTTATGTGGTCGCATTATGCTGATGAGCATAGGGGGATTGTGGTTGGATATGATCGTCTAGAGGATATGATGGTGGTTTCAAGTGAGTGCATGTCAGAATATTCTCCTGCTACAAGTTTTCCCGTACCAGTAAAGTACAGTCGAAAGAGGCCTGACTATCAAATCGCTGATGAACATATCTACGAAATTGGAGAAAAGGCTTTCTTCCAACAAATTGCGTTAGTTAAAGCAGATGACTGGATTTATGAAAAAGAACATAGAGTTCTTCTTCCTCTCTCTGAGGCAGATGTGGCTATTCTTAGTTCTAATAGCCCAGACGTTGTTCCGATTTTAAATGGGCTAGGGGTTGATTTTATGCAGACTGAAGACACAAAGTTTAAATTTGAGCGAGGGGATATCAATAATTTACTCTGCCCAGTAACTATAGCGCTACTCAACCCAATAATAAATCAACTAGGAGATGTAATGGTATTTAAACGCCCCAAGCATTTCTCAATGTCATCTATTATTTTCGGTTGCAAAGTAAAAGATGAGCAAATTTGCAAAGCGCTAGAAAAATATCGTGAGTCATCTACCTATAACCCAAATGTTCGGCTTTACAAGGCAGCGCAAAGCAGAGTTCGATTTGATTTGGATTTCGAAGAATTCTTCGAGTAATCAACTAACAAAGGCATCAAGGTGACTTGTTACACTCGGCGGTTTTGGTTTGGAGTTTAGTGAGTGGGTCGCAGCGCACCTTATGCCTGGCGTTACATGTCATGAGTAAAAAGAGATTATTAGGAAGTATTGGCAAAGCTAAGAATGGACACTTGAGTTACGACATTGGGAATGCAAAGTCGTCATTCTTTCCTGTTTTTTGCCAGCTGGTGGAAAAACAATTCGAGGCGAAAGCAGTTGAATCGCCAACTTCACATGTAAGCGAGATCTTAGGTGCCGTTAGAATTTATGGAGTTGAGCTGGGCTGGGGTTGGGATAACTGGTCGGGCGTTTACTTAATGGCGCTTTCTCCTGAGGGAGATAGTATTGTGCGAGAAGTTGCTGGCTTTATTGATCCTAA
Organism: Vibrio nigripulchritudo; assembly: GCF_027924785.1. NCBI lineage: Bacteria > Pseudomonadati > Pseudomonadota > Gammaproteobacteria > Vibrionales > Vibrionaceae > Vibrio > Vibrio nigripulchritudo. The sequence goes on from NZ_AP027050.1 coordinate 758,338, forward strand.
ACTGAAAAAAGAACGATTCGAGAGCCACGTTCACATGTAACAAGTACGCTCAGTGGATTGGTTGCGCTGTGCTTCACCAACCACTGGCGTAAGCATTATGTTCATTTCGAGAACGGAGGCAGAAATGAAAATTCGATTTATGGAGACACTGATTTAAAAGGAGCTTCACAAGTTCATAAGTCAGCCTTTGTAAGACAGCAAAGATCATATGAATGGTTGCGATGCAACCTCAATGCCTCTCCTAGATTTTTGAATTTTGTTGCTGAAAGTAATGGTGAAATAGTCGGCTATATTATTTGGGTTCAAAAGAGTGGATTTCGGTCTGAAGCGGTGCTTGAGCTTGAGCAATTGGCAGTATCACCAAAATCTCAAGGGCAGGGTATTGGTCGTATGCTGATCAAAAAATCTCTTCCCTTAGTCAAAGAACAGCTTTCTTCGCAAGATTCAGTTTTAAAGCATATTTTGGTGACAACTCGTTCGGATAATTTTGCACAGAAGTTATACCAAAGCACCTTGGGAGCTCAAGTTGAGACTACAATTTCAAACCTCTATTCAGCAGATGAAGTTCTGATGATTGCGCGTAATGTGAGTGTCAGAACATAACAATCTTCTCAACGGGACAATAAACACGTGCCATTTTTGGTTCGATTTGGTTTTGGGGTACACCACTCTCACTAGAAATGCGTATCATCATACGTTTTTCACTCTATATCTATATGCATTATGATTTATATTCTCTAGTTTCTGATTGAAAAAACTTACACTTTTAGTTAGGGAGAAAACATGATTACTTTAGAAGATATTTTGATTAGCAGCAAAGGTGAGGTTGAAAAGATATACAGGGGAAAATCTACATTACATTTTTGGCGTGGATTAAACTTGGATGATGATAGAGTCAACCCTCTTTACCCTGATCTGGAACAAAGAATACTTCCCTCAGGAAGCGTGAGAGATCCGGACGTTGAGAAAGAACTTAAAGACGGAGTTTGGTATGTCAAAGCACAGATTGGTAAAGGAACTTCGATTGTTGATAAGGAAGGTATTTTTGGTTATAAAAAGTGGGAATACTTAGTTATTCCTGCAGGGACAACCATTCCTAAAGAACTAATCATAACGAAAGACCATTATATGCAAAAAAAGAAGTGTTGGCATTATTCAATTTCTCCAAACTTTGATATGTCAGAAAATGATTACCTTAAAGCTCTAGATGTCCTTGCTTTAAATGCTGGAATAAAAATAAAGGTTAAGAATCATGCAAACAATAGATAATGGAGAACTTGTTATTTGCTTACAAGCACTAGAAAGAGCGATAGAGCATAATGAGTTTCTTTCGCAGTCGGAAACAGTTGATAAAGATGACTATGAAGAAATCAATTATCGGTACGAATTGACGCTCAATAAACTTGCTAAAAAATATATTGATGAATCAAAGAAAAATCCAACGCTAATTCCCATAGATAAGATCATTAAGTATAAGGTTGTTGAGTAGACTTGTATGCCACATACAACCGCTCTATCTTTGAATTCATAGTAGCACTCCATTGGCTGCACTAGCAGCCAATCTACCTCAAACAACAAAGCCATCTACTCCGTTTTGTCATTCGATGTTAAGCAGGCTTACAATAACACTGAGCCGTACTATCTCAGCCCCCTCATATACCGAATAAATCTCGCATTCCTCTTATGTGGAAATTAGCTTAATGGTTCTTTTTTAAGTTCAAGAATCGAATTTTTAACACACTCCATCCGATTATTTACCTGATGATAAAAACTTTAGTTACTCTTTCTGCTACTTGAATAAATAGCTCAAAAATAAGCATGGAAGTTCATGTTTTCTGAATCGCGACCTAACTTCTGATTGTTCAAATCACAATTTGGTATCAATTACTTTATAAAATGTCGGTAGTGTTTCACATCAATAATCTTATAGGTTTGTATTATGAAGAAATGTCTGATTCCCGTCTTATTTATGAGTCTGATTCCGAGTGTTACTCACGCAGTTGTTGCTGGGGGAATGGTTTCTTATGGTCACCATTTCCCTGCGGCTGGTAACCATTTGGAGTATGAGTACAACATCCTTGATGATGGCGATTCAAATTCAAACTACTATTGGGCGACTCAGTTTTGGTTTAAAAACGGCAATGGTGGTTATGCTGGTTTACAACGTGGTAGTGGCAAAAGAATTAATTTTTCTATTTGGGATGTAACCGAGTGGGATAATAACAGTGCGGCTTACTGCCGATCGTTTGACCATGAAGGTGATGGCGTTCAGTGTTCGTACCAATATGATTGGGTTGAAGGTGAGAATTACAAATTTGATCTAACGAAAGAAGGTCGTTCTGTTTCTCTGTCCGTGACAGCAGCATCAACCGGAGTTGTTACTGAAGTTGCCACAATATTTGTTCCAGAATCATGGGGAAACATCAAAAACAACATCAACACATTTGTAGAAGAGTACTCTCAGGGAGCGGGGCAGTTGCAAAGTTGCAATGCTATGGCGAACACCTCATCGAAGATAGAAAGTGTAAAAATGGATGGTCGAGCCGCCATATTTGCCACGACAAAACAATACGGGAACTGTGGCTCCTATGCTGATTCATTGTGCACGAATGATGGCACCTGTTATTCAAAAACAGGGGAAGACTACGTTAAATTTGATTCAACCGAGATGAAGCTAATCAATAAGTCGACAGGCTATTGTGTTGATAACCTAGCGGGTAGCGGAGTCATCGGATTTTGGGCATGTGATGGTAACCAGAACAGTAACCAAAACTTTACGTACGACAAGGGCTCTTCATTACTAAAACTGTCAGATTATGGACATGCCAAGTGTATTACCCTCGCTGCTAATGGCTTCATTAAAACGACTTCTTGCGCCAATTCATCACAATGGTGGTATGAACCAGTTCATCAACACTTAATCGAAGCTGATAAAAATGTGTGTATCGGACCAACAGAGCTACAAGCTGGGTATCGCTTAAAAGAACAAGCGTGTTTGCCTAACGATGATCAAAGCTTTCGATTTGAGAAAAAATAGTAAAACCTAGAAGGGCATATTCCTAAAGGCTAAAGAAATAACTCTTTAGCCTTTCTGATTTCTAATCTGCTACACTCTGCGCCAAATATCGGTATTCAGGAATTGCAGTAATGAGCCAGGAACAACCTAATAACCCTTTGCACGGTTTAACCCTTGAGAAGATACTCGTGCGTTTACAAGAACATTATGGATGGGAAGGCTTAGACGCAGAAATCCAAATCAACTGTTTCTATAACAACCCGTCTATCAAGTCTTCTTTAAAGTTCTTGCGTCGCACTCAGTGGGCAAGGGACAAAGTTGAAGCCCTGTATATTGAAACCTTTTGTAAGTAACCTGAATTCGCGATAGCGACTGGCTTCACTCACTGAGAATCCCACCAAATCTAAGGTAATACGTGACTCAAGATAGTTCCCAGCAACCGCTTACCAAGCTTCGAGCGTATTTGTCTCAGTTCGTTTCTATATCTGATGAGGAATGGGAAACGATCTCAGAAAGCTTCACGGTTCAGAATTTTGAGAAAGATATAAGCCTGCTTGGGAATGGTCAGGCTTGCCGGAGTATGTTTTATCTCAGCTCTGGCATTACACGCTCTTTTGCCATTGACGAGAACGGGCGCGACTTTACCACTTGCTTCCACTTCAACGAACCTTCCTCAACTGTGAAAAACCTGTTCCTCACTGATTTTTCCAGCGTGATCCGCAACGAACCATCCCAGCTACATTTTCAAACGCTGACCGAAGTACAAGCGGTTGAGTTACCAACTCAGGCGATATCTGAGCTTTACGAACGTGGCGCAAAATGGGAAAAGCTGGGGCGAAGGCTTTCAGAAGAAGCGTATTACCACACCCAGCAACGCGCCATGTCTTTGCTGATGAAAACTGCAAAGCAACGTTATGCTGAGTTGTGTGAACAGATGCCTCACCTGATCGAGAGTATTCCAGAATATTACGTGGCGTCCTATCTGGGCATTACGCCCCAATCTCTCAGCCGAATTAAAAGTTGAAGCCAAATTACCATATGGTAATGCTTTGTTTTGCTAGCGATATTATCTTTCTCCAAAACAGATTGGAGAGCAGTAATGTCTATACGTAAACTCGTTCAGCACCAGCAAAACACTTACGGTCATTTTCACCAGCATCAGGGCAATTTCCTGATTCATTTAATCATGGTTCCGGTATTCATTATTGGGTTCTGGGGAGCATTGGTTTCGTTGGTTCTTGGCAAGTTTTTGATGGCTGGAGGCTTGGTGTTATTGCCCCTTGTCTCTATCGCTGTTCAGGGTATTGGACATAAAAAAGAACATCTCCCGCCAGAACCTTTCACCAGTCCGGTGAATGCAGTTACCCGAATTCTGCTTGAACAGCTTTATACCTTTCCAAAGTATCTGATTTCAGGAAAGTGGAAGAATAAGCGCCAGTAACAGCGCTTTAGTGATTATTTAACTACTGTGTCGTTATGGCGATCAGCGAGTTCTGAATGATTTCAATTGCCTCTTCCAGAATATGATCCTCGACCGTTAATGGAGGCAATAATCTCACCGCGTTTCCAAACTGACCGCATGGCAGCACGATCAGGCCATTGTTACGGCAGTGGGTGATAAACGGGGCAACGTGCTCGGGCGCTGGGGATTCACCGTCAACAAAGTCGAAAGCAATCATGGCTCCGGCATGTCGAACGTAGGCAATTGGAGTGTCTGGGTGAGCATCTTTCACCTGCTTAATGGCACGCTCGATTTTTTGCCCGATAATCTGTGCTTTATGGTTCAGGTTTCGGCTTTCGAGTTCATCCAGTACTGCATGTGCTGCCGCACACCCCACCGGGCTGCCGCCATAAGTCCCGCCCAATCCTCCGGGGTTGGGGCTGTCCATGATTTCAGCCTTTCCAATAATGCCAGAAAGAGGGAAGCCGCCAGCCAGCGCTTTGGCGACAGTAATCAGATCGGGTTGAACGTTATAGTGTTCGCTTGCGAGGGTTTTTCCTGTGCGACCAAACCCCGTCTGCACTTCATCAAAGACCAGTAAGATCCCATGCTGATCGCAGAGCGCACGCAAGTGCTCCATCAACTCAGCGGGTGCTGCGTAAAACCCGCCTTCACCCTGAATCGGCTCAATCACAATGGCAGCCACTGAGTCAGGAGAGATGTCGGTTTTGAACACTTTTTCCAGCGACTTCATGGTGTAGTGAGTATCCATTCCCTGATACGGAACGGGGAAGGGCACATGGAAAATATCGGCAGGGAAGGGACCAAAGCCTTCTTTGTAGGGGGCGATTTTTCCCGTCATGCCCATGGTTAGCATGGTTCTGCCATGAAAGCCTCCGTGAAAGGCGATAACGCCACGGCGCTTCGTGTAATGGCGGGCAATCTTCACGGCATTTTCTAACGCTTCTGCCCCCGTGGTCATGAGTATGGTTTTGGCGTTGTCGATTGGTGCGAGGGCGTTCAAACGCTCGGCAAGTGCAATGTAGGTTTCGTAACCCGCAACCTGAAAAGCGGTGTGGCTGAACAGGTCAATTTGATTGATGACCGCTTCGCTTACTGCCGGGTTGCAATGCCCTGTATTGACGACTGCTATTCCAGCTGCAAAATCGATATATCGACGGTTTTCTACGTCCCAAATCTCCGCATTTTTTGCGCGTTTCACAAACAAAGGGGTAGCCGAAGCCACGCCTCTGGGGACCGCCTTTTGCCGGCGCTCCATCAGTGACTGGTTGTTCATGTGTGTGTTCCTTTTAAAAACAGATAAAGATTGTTACGACAGATAAAAGCAGCTAAGACAGCCCACCAAAACAGATGTATTTGGTTTCCAGATACTCTTCGATGCCCAGACGCGATCCTTCCCGACCTAAGCCCGATGATTTCACCCCGCCAAATGGTGCGACCTCATTGGAAATAATGCCTTCATTGACGCCTACCATGCCGTACTCCAGCGCTTCACTCACTCGAAGGCATCGATGAATGTTTTGCGAGTAGAAATACGCCGCAAGCCCATATTCGGTATCGTTCGCCAGTCGAATAGCTTCGTCTTCGGTATGGAATTTGAAAATGGGTGCCACAGGACCAAAGGTTTCTTCAGAGGCGATTCGCATCATAGGGGTTACATCGCACAGCACGGTGGGCTGATAAAACAAACCACCTAAAGAATGGCCAGAGCCGCCAGTCAGCAGATGCGCGCCTTGGCTCAACGCATCACGAATGTGGGCATCGACCTTGTCCAATGCTGGCTCACTAATCAAAGGACCGATCTGGTGTTTGGGATTAATACCTTCACCCACTTTGAGTTTGCTGACGGCTCTGGCAAATTTTTCGCAAAAGGCATCGTAAACGCCCGACTGCACCAGAATCCGGTTGGTACAGACGCAGGTCTGCCCTGAATTTCGAAATTTGGAGGCAACTGCACCCTCGATAGCAGAGTCGATATCGGCATCATCAAACACAATGAATGGCGCGTTACCACCAAGTTCTAACGACACTCGTTTTACCGTGTCAGCACACTGCTTGAGGAGTTGCCGACCGACCGCTGTAGAACCCGTAAACGACAGCTTTCTGATACGCTCATCCCGAGACAGAACCTGACCGATTTCAACTCCGTTGGAGGCAGTGACCACGTTGATGACTCCATCCGGAATCCCCGCTTTTTTAGCGAGTTTCGCCAACGCCAAAGCGGAAAAAGGTGTCGCTTCGGCGGGTTTGATGACCATGGTGCAGCCTGCTGCTAAAGCGGGAGCCGCTTTTCGGGTGATCATGGCAACCGGAAAATTCCATGGCGTGATCGCAGCGCAAACCCCGACAGGCTGCTTGATGGTTTGCAAGCGCCTGTCTGCGGCGGTGGATGGAATGATGTCGCCATAAGCCCGTTTTCCTTCTTCGGCAAACCACTGAACGAAAGAAGCGCCGTATAAAACCTCGCCCATCGATTCTGCCAGCGGTTTCCCCGATTCCTGAGTGATCAGCTCAGCCAGTTGCGCCTGATTCTCCAACATGAGGTGATACCAGTTCATCAGGCATTCGGCTCGTTGCTTTGCAGTGGTTTTACTCCACGTTGAAAACGCAGCGTGGGCGGCAGAGATGGCGACCAGTGTTTCTTCTACGCCCATCTCTGGCACTGTTCCAAGCTGGTTGCCATTGGCTGGGTCGAGCACAGCAAACGTTGTGCCGCTAGCACTGTCTTGCCATTGACCGTTAATAAAGGCTTGTTGCTGAAGTAAGGTCACTGGCTCACCCCACTGCTTTGGATGTGGTGTTTCGCTTTGTCTAGTAGAGACTTATATTCCTTGCGTGCTGCCAACGCTTCTTCCATCGACACCTCAACAAAACGTGTGGAGGTATTGGGCTGCATCTGACCAATCAGATCCATATCACCAGATATGACGGTGCCAATCATAAAGTAGCCGCCACCAGAAACCGCATCGCGGTGAAGCACGATGGGCTCTTTACCTGCAGGCACCTGAATGGAGCCATACGGATAACAGCCATCCACAATATTGGATGGGTCAGATCCAGCACCAAATGGTTGTTCGCGTTCATTAAATTCCAGTGGCGTGCCGTTTTTAAAGCGGTACCCAATGCGGTCTGCTTCCGGTGCTACTTGCCACGTATCTTCAAAAAACTGTTTGCCAGATGCCTCTGTAATTCGGTGCCAGTAGAGCCCAGTAACGACTCTTAATTCATTAGAATTCGGTCGGCGCAGCGATTCTGGTAAGGTACGAACCTCAAAGCCTGAGCCGGATTGTCCTACCGGAAGTTCGTCACCTTGCTGAATCGGTCTGCCTTCAAAGCCACCCAGCGCGCCAAGTGTGTAGGTTGAACGGCTGCCCAACACTTCAGGAACATCAATCCCGCCAGAAACAGCTATGTAAATCCGGGCACCTTGGGTCAGGTGAGAAAACGTCAGTTCTTGCCCCGCTTTAATCGTAAAACTCGTCCAGGTTGTTTGCGCTTCACCATTAACAAAAGGCGTCATGTTTGCGCCAGTAACGGCGACGGTGCAGTCGTTAGAAAAGGTGAGTTTGGGTCCCATAAAAACCGCTTCCAATACTGCGGCGTTTTCGTCGTTACCAACCAACCAGTTGGCGCAGCGACAAGCGAAACGATCCATAGCACCAGATACCGGAATGCCGAGATGGAAATACCCAGTTCGACCGAGATCCTGAACAGCGGTCGCCAGACCCGGGTGGTTAACCTTAATGCTCATAAAGCGCCTCCTTCAGTGCCGCGTTGTAGCTGCCAATGTCCTGTTCAAATTCCGCCAGAGAAAACTCGGTAGACTGGATTCTTGGTTTGTACGTGCCGTCTTTAACTTGACTGACAATGTCGTGATATTCGGATTCCTCAATCGGGCGAAATTTGACTATGTCGCCGGGCTGGAAGAACACCAGGAAATCTTTCAGGTGAGCGGCGTTCTGGCTTGGGTCATAGATTGGCATCGGGGTGACACCAAACATCTGATAACCGCCTGCACCACGAACAGAATAAATACAGGAAAAACAGCCGCCGTAGCCGACAGTGTGTTTTGGCGTGTCGGTTCTTGGGCGAACGTACTTGGGTACCTGAATCTGTTTCTCGCGTTCTACCATCTGGAACATAAATGGCAGCCCCGCCACAAAGCCCACCATGGTCACAAACCAAGGCGAATCAGAGTGTGCTTTAATGAAGCTTTCGACCGAATCATAGCCGTTGATTCGGGCGGCATAGGACAGGTCCGTTCCATCAGGATCCTGATGACGGTCTCTAAAGCGCATGAGGGTTTCGTGTGTCCACGGGTCTTGATAAAACACAGGGACTTCAATGATCCGAGTGGCAATTTTGGCTTCTGTCTGTGCCATGGACGTTTCGATGTCCTGAATGGTTTTAAGCATCACTTCAGGCAAACAAATATCTGGGTTGTACTTCACCTGAAAAGACGCATTGGCAGGGCAGATCTCTTCAACACCATCAATGTTGGCGTCGCGGATCGCCTGCGTCATAGACAGGCTTTTAAAAAAGGCGGCGAGGGACATTTCTTCGCTGACTTCCACAAAGATGTGCTCGTCTCCGCCGAATGAATAGCGTGTTTTCATCGTCTTTCCTTATGATGCCTGAGACAGTGAACGGCCCGTGTTCTCGGTGCTATCTGTCGGGTTTAAGTTTTCTAACCAGCTTTCCAGCCATGCAGTATTAAAGTCGCCACGTAGCACGTTTTCAGACTCACACAGCTTCTGGAACAGAGGCTGAGTGGTCTTTACGCCTTCGACTTCAAGTTCATTTAAGGCTCTCGCCATTCGCTGGATGGCAGTGTCACGGTCGGTGTCCCAGACGATCAGCTTGCCCAGCAACGAATCGTAATAGGGTGGAATGGCAAAACCAGAATAGATCAGCCCGTCGAACCGAACCCCTGAACCCATCGGCGGGGTAAACTGCTTAATGATGCCGGGGAAGGGCAGAAAGCCATTGAACGGGTCTTCGGCATTGAGACGAATCTCGATGGCATGACCGCGAATTTCAATATCGTCCTGGTTAAGGCGAAGAGGTTCACCCGATCCAATGCGCAGCATTTCCCGAATCAAATCCACCCCCGTAATGCATTCCGTAATCGGGTGCTCCACCTGAATTCGGGTGTTCATTTCAATAAAGTAGAACGACTGGCTTTGGTCGTCGTACAGGTATTCAATGGTGCCTGCGCCCTGATAATTCACGCTTTCAGCCAGAGCAACGGCAGACTCACACATGGCTTGGCGAACACCTTCGGGAAGCACAGTACAAGGGGCTTCTTCCCACACTTTCTGGCGACGACGCTGCAACGAGCATTCGCGTTCAAACAAATGAATGGCACGGTTACCATCCGCCAGAATCTGCACTTCCACATGGCGAGACTGATGAATGAATTTTTCGAGGTATAAGGTGCCGTCACCAAAGGCGGCTTGCGCTTCCGCGGCAGCCTGATGGTAGTTTTCAAGAAATTCCGATTCCTGATTGATGACGCGAATACCGCGACCGCCGCCTCCTGCGGATGCTTTGATCATCACGGGAAAACCGATCTCTTTGGCGGTTTCCAGCGCCAGTTGTGGGTTTTTCATTGGGGAGCTTCCGGGCACCACAGGCACGCCTGCGGCTTCGGCCGTTTCACGGGCGACCGCCTTATCCGCCATCTGGCGCATGGTGTCTCCGTTGGGGCCGACAAATATCAACCCGGCTTGTCTCACCTGATCAGAGAAATCCGCATTTTCAGAAAGAAACCCATAGCCGGGATGAATCGCGTCTGCACCAGAATCCAGTGCTGCCTGAATGATTTTACTTCCATCGAGATAAGACTGGTTCGCCATTGGGGCACCAATGCACACCGATGTGTCGGCAAGCCTGACTGCCAGCGATTCGCTGTCGGCTTCGCTGTATACCTGAACGGTCTGGATCCCCATTTCCTTAGCTGCGCGAATGATCCGCACAGCGATTTCTCCTCGGTTAGCGACGAGTAAGGTTTGAATTGTCATAACAACTCCTTGTGTTCATTCTGCGAGCTATTGATTAGCGCTGGCTACTTTAGCCGGACTATTGGCTGACCCGCGTTCACTGGCTTCTCGTTTTCCAGAAGAAACTCGTCTATCACTCCAGAGGCTTCTGCTTTGATCTCGTGGAACGATTTCATCACTTCCACTAAACCAATCGTGTCTCCCTCTGTTACCGTGTCACCTATCTCTTTGTAGTTCGGTTGATCGGGGGCTGAAGAGCGGTAGAAGATGCCCGGCAGTGGGCAGAGAATTTCTTTGTCTGACATGTTTCACTCCTTTGAAAATCAAGAAATATCAAATTCTTTTGATGACTGCGGTAAATGGTGCTTAAGGGCTGCATTGACCGCTTTGGCAATATCCAGTGCGTTAGGGGTATCCGAATGAACACAAACGGTTTGGGCGCTGACTGGGATCTCGTCTCCGTTAGTCGCAATCACCGTGCCTTGCTCTACGGCTTTTAACACCCGCTTTGCTGCTTTGATCGGGTCGGTTGCGTCATGGGTTTGAGTAATCACTAAGTGCCCATGTTGATCATAGTCCAGGTCGGTGAAAAACTCGGGGACGAAGGTAACGCCTTTGCGCTTGTACACTGTCTCATGGCTGGTATTGGTCAGCCCGAATACGGGAACATCGTAATGCAGTGCGATGTTGGCAATGGTTTCCGCAATTTCCGGATCGGATGCCGCCATCCCGTACAAAATGCCGTGAGGCTTAAGGTGGTTCAGCGGCATATCCAGCATATCCAGAAAGCCTTTTAACGCCCCAATCTGATAGACGATCATGTTGTGCAGCTCTGGCTGAGAAAGGTGCATTTTTCTGCGTCCAAAGCCTTGTAAATCGGGCAATGAGAAATGCGCGCCCACTTTTACATCGTATTGTTTTGCCAGCTCCACGGTGCGCTTCATGTGGTTAGGGTCGGAGGCATGGAAACCGCAAGCTACATTGGCTTCGGTGATATAAGGCATGAGTGCTTCATCGTCACCTAATTTGTAGATGCCGAAGCCTTCCCCCATGTCGCTATTTATGTTGATCATAGAAATACCTGCTTATGAAATTTTGATTCCAGACGAATGCCATAGTTTTCTTTTAACGATGCGCGGAGCCTACTGAGCCCCGAGGCTCGCTCGCATTCGAATACGAATTTGGTCGATGATGACGGCGAAGATCAGCAGTGCCCCAATCACCACGGTTTGGAGATAAGATTCCACTCGGGTGAGGTTCATCCCGTTCTGGACGAGGCTGATGAAGATGGCACCCAGCACCACGTGTTCAACCCGACCCACGCCGCCGCGCAGACTTACCCCTGCAATCACGCATGCGGCAATAGACTGGAGTGGCATGGCTGCGCCGATGTTGGCTTCGCCAGTATCCAAACGGGCGGTAATCAGCATGCCCGCTACCGCAGCAAAAAATGCGCAGAGCAAGTACGCCAGAATCAGCGTCTTATGGGTGTGAATTCCAGAGAGCTGCGCGGCGTGAATATTTCCGCCCACGGCATAGAAGTAACGCCCCAGACGAGTCCGGTTAACGATGACTAAGGCAGCTATCATCATCAGAATTGCAGCAAGAATTGGGGTTGGAATACCAAGAATGCTGCCAAACCCGAAGGTGTCGCCAAATTCCATCGGCATACCGTAAACGGGCGAACCCCCTGTCATGTAGAGAGCCGCTCCGAATCCGACAGAGGAAATGCCAAGGGTCATGACGAATGGAGACACATTGAAATGCGCGACACCCACACCGTTTACCAAGCCCACGAGCAAACCCACACCAACGCCGGCTAACAAGCCAAGGGCAATGGAGAGGTAGATGGCATCGGGCATGGCGGCATACACGCTTGCCATGGTGGTTGCGCCCACTACAGACGACAGCGCGATGATGGTGCCGACAGAAAGGTCAAACCCCGCAGTCAGCAATACAAACATCTGCCCGATGGCCACCATGATGAGGTAAGAAGACTGGCGCAAAAGGTTAAGGAGATTGCGCGAAGTCAGAAAGTTATCCGACGTGCTGGCAAAAATAACGATGGCAGCAATCATCAAAATCGGCAGCACACCAAGCTTTACAAAGAGTCTTTTCATCTGGTTCATTACATTGCTTCTGGATGGGTTAGACACTGGTTTTGCAGTGGAGGAATCCATTTTTATTGGCTTAGTGTTCATGGAGAAGCTCCTCATTCTGAGACGGCATAGATTCAAAAAAGTGGGATAGGGCATTAGGTTCGGTGATCTCGTCGCCTTGTAGGTGCGCTTCGATTTTTCCTTCCCGCATGATGTAAAGACGGTGAGAGAGGTGAACCACTTCAGGTAAATCGGAAGAGATGATCACCACTGCCGCGCCTTGCTCGCAAAGGCTGGCAATAAATCGATAGATTTCAGCGCGTGTTCCGACATCCACCCCAACCGTGGGTTCATCGAATACATACAGAGACACGTCTCGGGTCAGGCATTTTGCAAGCAGTACCTTTTGCTGGTTTCCGCCACTGAACTGCCCGACATCGCGCTCGGTTTTGTTTGGGTACAGTTTGAGCTTGGTGGCTAGGTGTGCGGTCTGCGCTTGTTCATGGGCAATAGAAAGTGCGCCTGTACTGCTTGAGTATTGCGGGGTTCGGATCGCAGCCAGACTCATGTTTTCACGGCAGCTACGAATCATCACCAAACCTTCAGCTTTGCGATCTCTGGAGTTATAGAAAAAACCGCGATCTAACATGGCACGAGTGCTCAGATTGGTGACGTTTTCGCCCTGAAAAACCACGAAGCCCGAAGAGACAGGCTCCAGACCACAGCAGGCGCGCAGTGCTTCCGATTTTCCACAACCGACTAACCCAGCAAACCCGACGACTTCACCTGCCCGTGCATGGAACGAAAGGGTGTCCAGGTTGCCGTCTCGGGTGCTCATCTCGCGAACTTCAAGAACGGTTTCTTTGGGCGAGAAGGGTATGTCTGGGTAGATTTGATCCACCACGCGTCCCGTCATCATGGTGATGAGCTCTTGTTCTTCAACCTCTTCACACGCTTTGGTGCCGATATAGCGGCCATCACGCAACACAGTAATTCTGTCTGCAATCTGGCGAATTTCAGCCATGCGATGGGAAATGTAGATGATGCCCACACCCTGCTGTTTGATTTGGGCAATCAGGTCAAACAGCTGCTCGGTTTCTTTATTGGTTAATGAAGCCGTCGGTTCATCCAGAATCAATACAGAAAGCTCGCCGCGCAACGCTTTAGCAATTTCCACCATCTGCTTTTCAGCGCGGGAAAGTTCACCCACTAACACATCGGGATCAAGGTCAAACCCCATTCGTTCCAGAAGGCTTTTCGCTTTCTGTTGTAAAGAGCTGGTATCCAGAAAACCGGATTTCAAAGGCTCTTCACCCAGAAAAAGGTTCTGAGCGATGGATAGGGTATCGACGAGCGAAAACTCCTGAAACACCGCACTAATGCCGTTGCTTCTGGCGTCGAATACACTCTTAAAGCTCACTGGCTGATTGCGAAACCGTATCTCTCCATCTGTGGCGCGATTTGCACCTGAGATAATGGAAATAAGTGTTGATTTTCCTGCCCCGTTTTCACCAAACAACACATGCACTTCGCCTGCTTCCAGAGTGAAATCCACATCGTCCAGTGCTTTTACACCGGGATACTGTTTGTGTATCCCGTGTAAAGAGAGGATGGGTGAGGTTGAACTCATCATCATTGTGGTTTCACCGAAAACGTAGGTTTAAAGTTTGCCGGTGCTAATGAGCTGTCGCGGTCGAAGTGGTCGATGATGGAGGCATCGATGACATACAACTGAGGGCCGACGTGCTTGGTGTATGGTTTACCTTCCAGAATTCGGACTGCCTGATCAATGGCAACTCTTCCCTGAATCACCGCAGAATCGGTCGGTGCCGCGAGGATCAGCTTCCTTTTAATGCCCTGATAAACACCGGGAGTGAAGTAGTAAGAAAGCACCTTGATTTGATTCGTTAATCCACGGGCTCTTAACAGGCTGGTGGCGGCTTCTGCAGTAACCGCTGTTCCGACGATGTACTCCAGATCCGGATGCGCTTCTAAGGTGTCTTCCACTAGTTTGAGCTGAACTTCTTTACCAGTATCGCCGTATTTGGTTTCGACCACTTCAATGTTGGAACCTTCAATCGCTGACTGAAAACCTTTGTTGCCTGCTTCTACCCAGCCGGCACCCGGAGGACCGGGGAACCAGCCCACTTTGACCTTCTTATTGTCGTGCTTGTGAACATCGGCTAAGTACTTACCGATTTTCGAGCCCATTTCGCCAAAGGACACCAGCGACTTAGCTGAAAGATCAGGAGAAGACATGCCGTTGACGATATCAATCACCGGAATGCCAGACTTGGCGATGTTCTTAACCAGATTGTTTAGCCCTTCATAAGAGATGGCACCGATGATGACGGCATCCGCTCCCGAGGCAACGCAGTCTTCAATTTGTGAAATCTGGTTATTAAGGTTGGTGTAGCCGCCAGCTTCAACAAGCTGCATTCCGACACCAGTTCGCTTGGCTTCGGC
Source organism: Vibrio nigripulchritudo (assembly GCF_027924785.1). NCBI lineage: Bacteria > Pseudomonadati > Pseudomonadota > Gammaproteobacteria > Vibrionales > Vibrionaceae > Vibrio > Vibrio nigripulchritudo. Next base: position 773,383 of record NZ_AP027050.1, read on the forward strand.
GACCACACCATAGTTAACAGCTGTCCAGTAGGCGTCTTTCAGATGAGGGAAAGAAACACAGATATCCCAAGGTTTTTGCGCTTTGGCGACGGGTTTGTAATCCATCACTTTTCTGTCGCTGGACATATCGAAAGGGGTTGTCCATACGTCTACCGTGTATGACCAGTCTTTTGCATGAGAGGTTGGGCTACTGGCGACAGCAAAAATCGCTGTCAGCGTAAGCCATGCCGCGTGAGAGGTGTTTCGTTTCATCGTTCTTCTCCCTGTTGTTCGAACGTGTTGTCAACGACCACCAGCCGAAACATATCCATGTTGGCTGTTGTTTGAGTTGGGTATTGTTTGACTTGTTAATAACAGGTTAAAATTGCAGCGCTGATATGTAAAATATGGAATTCAGTCTAGTGTTATTAGAAAAACAGATAACGAAGGAAGATGTGATTTGCTTACATGAAATTAAGTTATCTGTATGAGATTTAATGATTAAAACGTCTGGGTAGGGGGAGGGAAGGTTAAGCCGTTCGCTATTGATATCAGTTTTATTAATGCAAGAGTTAAGGAAAACAGAAATGCAGCCAACCATGAAACAGATCCGCTACTTTATTGCGACCGCTGATTCCGGTCAGGTGTCTCAGGCAGCCAATGCAATGCACGTGTCTCAGTCTGCCATTACCACTGCCATCAAATCGCTGGAAGAGATGTTAAATGTGAATCTGTTTGTGCGTCAGCCGCACGGAATGATGCTGACGTATGAAGGCAACCAGTTCTATCAGCACGCGACCCATATCGTGAAAGAGATTGAAGAGGCGATGCTGCTCTCTCATCGCAGCTCTAATCAGGTACAGGGTGTGATTCGCCTCGCCATGTCTTATACGGTGGCAGGGTATTTTGTGCCACCTTACTTAACCCGTTTTCAACGCAGTTACCCCAAAGTGGACGTCAAGCTGGTGGAAGCGACTCGGAGTGAAATAGAAGAAGGGGTAGTCTCTGGCGATTACGACCTTGCTTTTATGCTGACCTCGAACCTTATCAATCAGGAAGACATCAGCTTTCAAACGTTGTTAAGCTCGCCCCGTCGTTTGTGGGTCAGTTCCAGTCATCCATTACTGGAAAATAAACTGGCGACTTTTCACGATGTCGCTCAATACCCATACATCATGCTTACCGTCGATGAGGCGAGTAATACCGCTCAACGCTACTGGAACCAGACTCCTTATCAGCCAAACACCATTTTTCGCACGTCCTCAGTGGAATCGGTGCGCAGTCTAGTGGCTAATGACTATGGTGTTACGATTCTTTCCGACATGGTCTATCGCCCTTGGTCTTTAGAAGGAAGAAGGGTAGAAGTGCGACCACTGGCTGATCACGTGCCAGATATGGAAGTCGGGTTAGTGTGGTCTAGAAAAAGAGAACGCAGCACTGCGGTGGCTGCGTTCTGTGAGTTTATGGAAATGTCGGTGTCACCGAATCAGGATCTGATGAATCGGTACTAACGCTATTTTGGTTGCGTTAACACATTTGCCTTTGCAATCCGCTCATGTCTAACAAGCGGGTGGCAATTTCCTCTACCGAGAGAGAAGTGGTATTCAGATAAGGAATCGCTTCACGGCGGAATAGGGCTTCTACGGTATTGAGCTCTTTCTGGCACTGATCCTGACTGGCGTATTCACTGTTGGCCATTCTTCCTTCACGAATGGCGTGTAAACGTTCTGGTTCAATGGTCAGCCCGAAAGTTTTGTAGCGAAATGGCTCGATGGCGCTCGGCAGTTTTAATCTTCCCATGTCTTCTTCAATGAAGGGATAATTCACGGCGCGAATTCCGAATTGCATGGCCAGATACAGGCTGGTCGGGGTCTTTCCGCAACGTGAAACACCCAGCAAAATAATGTCTGCCTGATCCAGATTATTCAATGAAATACCGTCATCATGTGCCAGTGTGTACTCAATTGCAGCGATCCTGTCCATGTAGCTGTGAACGTCTTTTTTGATGCTATGAGAGCGTTGCAGTTTGGGCTTAGGTTGCAGCCCCAGGTCTTTACTTAGCGGTTCAACCAGTGTATTAAGCACGTCGTACAGCTGAGCGTTCGATTGTTCAATAACCTGCTTGACTTCAGGCACTACGATGGAAAAAAACACCAATGGCTTGTTGCCAGTTTCTTCATATGCTTTATCTATCAGTGCTTTAACGTCATTTGCGCGCTCTACATTCTCGACAAATGGCAGAGTTGTCTGTCTGGTTTCGATTGAAAATTGCCCTAAAACCGCGTGTCCCATGGTCTCCGAGGTGATGGCGGTACCGTCTGAAACATAAAACACGTCACGAAAACTAGTTTTGCACTGCATAAAAAGTTGAATCCTTAAAATATTTTTGTAGTGTGAGTTTCATAATAAAAATATATGTTTATTTACATTACAGGGGATCGATACCCGTAAATGTGACGCTGCCGGAAAAATTTTTTAAATCCCAAGCCAATCGTTTGCGTTGATTCAAGCCCCACTAAAACCCTACAGATCCAATAACAAGGAGATTATCCCATGCAACAAAATGTTGTTTGGTATGACGCTTTATCAATGAATGACGTTGATAAAGTTGGTGGTAAAAACGCTTCACTCGGTGAAATGGTGGCAAACCTTGCCAACGCTGGTGTGAAAGTCCCTAACGGTTATGCCACCACCTCTTTTGCGTTTAATCAGTTTCTCGAATCCGGTGGGCTGAACGAACGTATTTATGCCCTGCTGGAAACACTCGACGTTGATGATGTGCAAGCACTGAAATCAACGGGAGAGACCATTCGAAACTGGGTGCTGGAGCATCCATTTACTGAAGAACTGGAAGCTGACATCCGCCGTTGTTACGCGGAATTAGGCGAAGGTGACGAGATGCTTTCTGTGGCTGTTCGCTCTTCCGCGACGGCTGAAGATTTGCCAGATGCGTCCTTTGCGGGTCAGCAAGAAACTTTCCTAAACGTACGTGGTATCGATGCGGTGATTGAAGCCGTAAAACACGTATTTGCTTCCTTATTTAATGACCGTGCGATTTCCTACCGTGTCCACCAAGGCTTCGACCATAAAGGTGTGGCGTTGTCTGCGGGCATTCAGCGCATGGTTCGTTCCGACAAAGCGTCGTCAGGCGTGATGTTTACTCTGGATACCGAATCTGGTTTTGATCAGGTTGTTTTCATCACTTCCTCCTGGGGTTTGGGTGAGATGGTAGTTCAGGGGAGTGTAAACCCCGATGAGTTCTACGTTCATAAACCTAGCCTTCAGGCGGGTCATCACTCTGTGGTTCGCCGTACATTGGGTTCAAAACTTATCAAAATGGTTTACGCCGAGGGCTCGGAACTGGGTACTCAGGTTGAAACCATTGATACCTCAGCCGAAGAGCGCAGTTCATTCTCTTTGAGCGATGAAGAAATTCAGGCGCTGGCGCAGCAAGCCCTAATCATCGAAAAACACTACGGTCGTCCAATGGACATCGAGTGGGCGAAAGACGGTGTAACCGGTGAACTGCTTATTGTTCAGGCGCGCCCAGAAACCGTTCGCTCTCGTGACGACAAAAACGTCATGGAACGCTTCCACCTGAACCAACAATCTGAAGCCTTAATCGAAGGTCGAGCGATTGGTCAACGCATCGGTTCTGGTGTGGTTCGTGTGGTGGAATCACTGGATGAAATGGATCAGGTTCAGGAAGGTGACGTACTGGTTGCGGACATGACAGACCCTGACTGGGAACCTGTGATGAAGAAAGCTGCCGCTATCGTCACCAACCGTGGCGGCCGTACCTGTCATGCGGCGATCATTGCGCGCGAACTTGGTATTCCTGCGGTTGTAGGTTGTGGTAATGCAACTGAGCGCCTAAACAATGGTGCACAAGTGACTGTGTCCTGCGCACAGGGTGAAACCGGTTATGTTTACGAAGGTGAACTGGACTTCGAAATTCGCCGTTCTTCCGTCGACGATTTACCGGAACTGCCACTTAAAGTCATGATGAACGTGGGCAACCCAGATCGTGCCTTTGATTTTGCCACTATCCCGAATGAAGGTGTGGGGCTGGCGCGACTCGAGTTCATCATCAACAAGATGATTGGTATTCACCCGAAAGCTCTTCTGAATTACGACGATCAGCCATCTGAAATTAAAGCAGAGATTGATCAACGTATCGCAGGTTACGAGAATCCGGTTGAGTTCTACATCGAGAAGTTAACCGAAGGTATTTCAACACTAGCCGCAGCCTTCTGGCCGAAGCGTGTGATCGTTCGTATGTCGGACTTCAAATCGAACGAATACCGTAATCTGGTGGGTGGTGTGCGTTACGAACCAACTGAAGAAAACCCAATGTTAGGCTTCCGTGGTGCGTCCCGTTACATCTCAGAGCAATTCCAGGACTGCTTTGCTCTTGAATGTGAAGCCATGAAACGCGTGCGCGGCAAAATGGGTCTGAAAAATGTAGAAATCATGATTCCATTCGTCCGTACAGTAAGCGAAGCGGCATCGGTCATTGATTTGCTGGCGAAGCACGATTTGCGTCGTGGAGATCAAGGTCTGAAAGTGATCATGATGTGTGAATTGCCATCTAACGCAGTATTGGCAGAAAGCTTCCTGAAGTACTTTGATGGTTTCTCCATTGGCTCCAACGACATGACTCAGCTGACGCTTGGTTTGGATCGCGATTCCGGTGAAATTGCACACCTGTTTGATGAGCGTAATGAAGCGGTGAAAGCCATGCTTTCCATGGCGATTCAGGCAGCCAACAAAGCGGGTAAATACGTCGGCATTTGTGGTCAGGGACCTTCCGACCACGACGATCTCGCACAATGGTTAATGGAGCAGGGCATAGACTCTGTTTCACTTAACCCAGATACCGTTTTGGAAACCTGGTTGCACCTCGGTAAGTAACCTTATGATCTAAAAGAAAATCCCTTAGCTGTATAGCTGAGGGATTTTTGTTTTACCTACAAAATATCAATTCATATAGAAAATACGCATTAGTATGCGTACCCCGCATTGCTCTCTGATTCATATCCAGATAACCAATCTTGTGATCGCTATTCAATATCCCGCCATTTTCAATATTGATCGGTTAAAAATCGATCAAGTGTATGCAGTGTATACACAGTATTCAGAAGAGCATCAATTTAAAAGAGAGAATCCAATGCGAAATCACCGTTATGACTATTTGACGGCGTCCGAGCAAGCGTATCGGGTGATAAGAGACATGATTCTCGAAATGGAGCTATTGCCTCACCAGCCATTATCGGAGCAAATGCTGGCAGATAAGCTGGAAATGAGCCGAACGCCGGTTCGTGAGGCGGTAGCGAGACTAACAACGGAAAGGCTAATTGATAACGCATCCCGGCGTCAGCTTATGGTGGCACCTATCCGTGTCGCCTTATTTGAAACGGCTTACTACGTCAGAAGAACGTTAGAAGCTGATTTGGCGCAGTTGGCGGCAAAAAACACCATAAGCGAACTGGACCAGCTCAGCTTGGAAACTTGTTTAAATGAGCAGGAAATTGCAGCAAGAAACAATAATTCTGAAATGTTTTACAACTCAGACGAGCGCATGCATCAGCTTATTTGTGAATGCGCTGGTAAACCCATGGTGTGGGGCATCATCTTAGATTCAAAGTTTCACATGGACCGAATTCGTAAGCTGATTTTGAAAAATCGAACGACTGTTTTGACCGAATTGATTGATGAGCACAGGCAGATAGTCCATGCGGTTTTAGTCGGCAATGCGCCAGCAGCGAAGGATGCGATGCTGGCCCATATTGCTCATGTTTTCCCGGATTTGGATGTGATTCAAAAGCAGTTTCCAGAATATTTCGCGCATTAGCCCATTAGACATCATCAAGGAAGAGGAGTCGGTAATGAACGGAAATAGCGCAAAGGCTGTGTTAGTCACGGGCGGTTCTCGCGGGATCGGACGTGCCATGGTGGATCGCTTTTTATCCGCAGGCTACAAGGTGACATTCTTCACCAACGATGAGCAGTCTCGTGAATCCACGCTTGCAGACCACAATCACAATGAAAACTTAATGGGCATTACCCTTGATGTGAGTGACGCTGAAGCAGTGAAAGCGGGCGTGGAGAAAGCGGTTTCTGCTTTTGGACGTTTGGATGTGGTGATCAATTCCGCAGGCATTCAGCGGTACGGTGATGTGGTGGATACCAGTGTCGAACTTTGGAACGAAGTCATTGGTGTCAATCTAAACGGCGTTTTTCATACCTGCAAATACGCCATCCCTGAAATCAGAAAACAGGGGAAAGGTGCCATCATCAATATCGCTTCAGTTCAGTCATACGCTTCTCAAACTGGTGTGGCAGCCTATGCCGCATCCAAAGGCGCGATTCTTCAGCTTACCCGCTCTATGGCGCTGGACTGCGCAGCGGATCAAATCACAGTCAACGCACTGTGTCCTGCCTCTGTGAATACACCCATGTTGCATTGGGCTGCCGATCTCTGGAAAGGGGACAAAACACAAGAAGCGGTATTGGATTCGTGGGCGAAAGCTCATCCGCTAGGACGAGTAGCCGAACCGAGTGAACTTGCCGAACTGGCACTGTTTATCGCAGAAGGTAAATGCGCCTTTATGACAGGGGCTGACATTCGCGTTGATGGCGGCGTGATGAGTCAGGTCCCCATCATATTGCCGGAATAACAAGGATGAAATGACCATGACTAAGGACTATCGCAGCGAAGCCTTCTTAACCTCGCACATTCAGAGCCTCATCGATTTTTATCACCCTGAATGTATCGACAGGGAACGAGGAGGCTACATCAACCAGTTCAAAGATGACGGCACCATTTTCGACACCGATACCAAGCATCTGGTGGGCACCTGTCGGTTCGCATTTAACTATTCGCTGGCGTATCTGATTACCGGAAAACAGGAATATCAGGACGCTGCTGAACACGGTGTTCGCTTTTTGCTGGAGCACCACAAGCAGCAGGACGGCGGATACGCTTGGGTGCTGAATGGGCTGGATGTAGAGGATGGCACCCGCCATTGCTACGGGCATGCGTTTGTCCTGCTTGCCGCCGCAGCTTCCATCAAAGCAGACACGCCCAGTGGTCGAACATTACTCAACGATATTTGGGAAGTGCTTGAAGTGCGTTTCTGGGATAAGGATGCGCAGCTTTATGTGGATGAGATTTTAGAAGGTAGCTGGAGCAACGTATCTGAATATCGAGGTCAGAATGCCAACATGCACATGTGCGAAGCGATGATCTGCGCGTATGAAGCCACCAAAGAGGCTCGCTTTCTGGATAGAGCCTATACATTGGCGAAACGAGTCTGTGTCGAACTGGCATCAAAAGCCGATGGCTTAGTCTGGGAGCATTATGATCAGAACTGGCAACACGACTGGGAATACAATCTGGACGATCCCAAACATCTCTTTCGCCCCTGGGGTTACTTGCCCGGACATTTCACCGAGTGGTCCAAGCTATTGCTGATTCTGTCTCGGTATCAACGGGAAGAATGGATGATCGAGACCGCCGCTCACCTTTTCGATACTGCTCTGGATGTGAGTTGGGACCCCAGCACAGACGGGATGAACTACACCTTCTCGCCGGACAGGCAAGTGGTCGATACCGACAGATATTACTGGGTGACTGCGGAAACCATTGCTGCGTCCGCCGCTCTGGCGGTTGAAACCGGAGAAGACAAATATTGGGACTGGTACGACACCATGTGGTCGGTGGCAGAAAGACACTTTATTGATCATCAATACGGCGGCTGGTATCGGGTCTTGGATACCGATAATAAGCGTTACGACGACCTGAAAAGCCCACCAAGCAAAACGGACTATCACCCACTATCTGCATGTTTTGAAGTTCTGCAGAGTTTGAAACAACTTTAACCGCGTGAATACAGAGTCTGACTATGGTGCCTTCTTGAAGGTGCTAGGGAGTTGTCATATCTGAAGAAACGTAAATCTGTTCAAAAGGACGAGGAATAGAGTCATGTTTAACTGTAAAAAACTCATGGTACTGAGCGCTTTGCTTAGTACGACCCTGTTGGGATTCGCTTCCCCCGGTATTGCAGCCGAGAAGGAAAAAACGCTGCGATTCACTTACCTGACCCAAACGGGTATCGATAACACCTTCTGGCAAACCATCAAACGTGGGATGGACGATGCGTGTGAAACGCTGAAAGCGGACTGCCAACTGCTGTTTACGCAGGAAAACGGCAACCTTCAAATGCATCTGCAAAACTTTGAAACCGTGGTGAACCAAGGGGTAGATGGCATTGTTACCGTGGTGGTGGATGACAATCTTTACGACGAAGCGATTCAGAGAGCGGTCGACAAGGGCATTCCGGTGATTGTGTCCAATGTGGATGACACCCAAGGTGAACTGGGGAGCGCAAGGTTGGCGTTTGTTGGTCAGGATCTCTTCCAGGCAGGTTACGAAGTCGCTAAGGGTTTAGCGGCGCAATTTGATCGCAGCAAACCTGCACACGTGTTGCTTGGTCTTGCCAGACCGGGAGAAAGCTGGGCAGAAGACCGCATTGGCGGTGCGAAAAAGTACCTGAAAGAACTCAATGATCAAAACCCAGACTGGAAAGTGACCTTCGACGTGATCGACTCGGGCAACGACCTGTCAATCACCGGTTCGCGTATCTGTCAGTACGTTCAGGGGCACCCAGAAACCAGTGCGGTGATTGGTGCCGGATTCTGGTTCGCAGGGGCTGGGGAATGCCTGCGCGATCTGGGTAAAAAGCCGGACGAAATACTGATGGGTGGTTTCGACCTTGTGCCAATCCTTATCGATGAAATGAAGAAAGGCTACGTTCACCTAACGGTTGACCAGCAACCCTATCTGCAAGGTTATCTGCCGATTTTACAGCTCCACCTAATCAACAAATTTGGCTTGAGCGCGTGGGATGTCAATACGGGTAAAGCTCTGATCACCAAGAAAGATGTACCCACGCTTGAGAAGTACATTGATCAGGGAGTTCGCTAAGCATGGAACAAGAATTAAGGGGCGATTCCGCCCCTATTCAAAAGGAATCCAGAATGAACGTGCGAAGACAAGTCAAAGACCTGCTTTCAAGACCTGAAGTCAGTGCCTTTCTCATGCTGCTGATTATGCTGGCGTTGTTCTCTGCCTCGAATCCGTATTTTCTGACACTGAACAATTTCATGATCATCTTGCAGCCGATCCCAGAAATTACCCTGATAGCAATTGGCGTCACCATATTGATGGTATCGGGCGAGTTCGATTTATCTGTCGGTTCCGTGTTTGCTTTTTCGCCCATGATCATGGTGCTGCTGCTTGCTGCGGGCATTCCCGTTGGGCTGGCTATCGTGGTCGCGCTTATCGGTGCTGCGGCGATAGGGCTTTGTAACTCATTTATCACTCTGAAAATTGGTCTGCCTTCATTTATCACAACGCTAGGCATGCTGTTTATGATCCGCAGCCTGACGATCGTGATGTCCGGCGGGTTTCCGCCTCCATTTCCAAGAGACATGGATACGTCATGGCTAGTTGGACGAATCGATTTGCTGAGAGCATCGATTTTCTATCTGGTGGCCTTCGCCATCGTGCTTGCCATGTGGCTGAGAAGAACCGATTTCGGAAGCTGGATTTACGCCACTGGAGGCAACACTCAGGCTGCACACGATATGGGTATCAATACCGCTTTGGTAAAGACAACCGCTTTTGTGCTGTGTTCTGTGCTAGCAGGCTTTGCAGGCATCATTCAGTGTTTTCGTATCAAAGCCATCATTCCAACCATGGGAACCGGATTTGAACTTCACGCTATTGCTGCCGCGGTGATTGGTGGTGCGGCGCTCACAGGGGGCGTGGGCACGGTAATGGGTGCCATCATAGGTGCGCTGCTTATCGCGTTTATTGAAAACATCATCATCATCAACCGAATCGATGCCAACTGGTTCAAGTTTGCGGTCGGCGCAATGATTGTGTTCTCGGTAGCACTCAATACTTATACCCGCCGTGCGGCGGACAAAATGAAAGTGTAGGAGGGAAGCATGAACGAATCTCCATTGCTGGAATGCAGAAATATTTCCAAATCCTACTCAGGTGTTGAAGCACTGAAAAATGTGAACTTCTCGGCGGCGAGGGGTGAAGTCATTGGGTTGATTGGCGACAACGGCGCAGGCAAATCCACCCTTATCAAAATATTGTCGGGCGTTCACTCGCAGAGCAGCGGCGAGATATTGATGGATAACGAGCCTGTTCAGATTCGAAACCCACGGCACGCGATGGGTTTAGGGATCGAAACCATTTACCAATACACCGCCATGGTTCCGGAAATGTCGATTGTGAGGAACATGTTCATCGGTCGGGAAATGCGAAGTAAAGGTCCTCGGGGCTTTGGCTGGCTTAGTGAAGCCAAAATGGCAGAAGAAGCCGTAAGAGCAATCAAAGATGTGGGGTTGGATCTGGAATACCCGCACCGACCGATAAAAGAGCTGTCTGGTGGGCAACGCCAAGGGGTCGCCATTGCTCGCGCCATCTACTTTCGCTCGCGAATTCTGATTCTTGATGAACCCACAAACCATCTGTCCGTTAAAGAGACAGACAAGGTGCTGGAATACATCGAGATGCTGAAAAATCAGGGCGTAACCTGCATTTTCATTAGCCACAATTTACACCACGTCTATCAGGTATCCGATCGGATTGTGGCAATGGCTCGGGGTGAGAAAACCGCCGATTTAGCCATTGAAGATACGTCTGTCGATCACATGGTTAGGTTGATCAGTTAAAGGGAGAGAAGAATGAAGCACCCAAAGATTACGGATATCAAAGCCACCACAATCACGGTTCCCTTAGAAGCCCCACTGCGACACTCCAATGGTGCTCACTGGGGGCGATTTGTCCGAACTGTGGTTCAGGTCGAAACCGATGTGGGCATCACCGGATTGGGAGAAATGGGTGGTGGTGGTGAATCGGCAGAAGCCATGATTGAAGGTTTGAAACAATACCTCGTCGGGCACGATCCATTTGAACTGGAAGCGTTGCGAATGAAGATTTGTAACCCGACAGCCAGTCTTTATAACAACCGGACTCAATACCACGCGGCTATTGAATTTGCCTGTCTGGATATTTGTGGCAAGTTTCTCGGCGTACCAGTGTGCGACCTTTTGGGGGGCAAAGTCCGGGACGAAGTGGAGTTCGCCAGTTATCTGTTTTTCCGATTCAACAATGACAACGGAGAAGGCGAGGTTCGCACCAAAGAACAGCTTATAGCCCATGCAAAAGCCCTTAAGGAGCAACACGGTTTTCGCGTTCATAAGCTAAAAAGTGGGGTATTCCCCCCTGAATATGAATTGGAGCTTTTCAGGGCGATGGCGCAATCACTGCCGGGCGACAAAGTTCGATACGATCCGAATGCCGCATTTTCGGTCGAAGAAGCCATTTGGTTCGGTCGCAATATCGAAGACTTAAATAACGATTACTACGAAGACCCGACGTGGGGATTAAACGGTATGCGCACGGTTCGCAACCGCGTTCAGATTCCGAACGCGACGAATACCGTCATTATCAACTTTGAACAGTTAGCGACTAACGTTCGTGATCCGGCCGTGGATGTCATCCTGCTGGATACCACGTTCTGGGGCGGGATTCGAAACTGCATTAAAGCGGCGAACGTGTGCGAAACCTTCCAGACCAGTGTATCTGTTCACTCTTCTGGAGAACTGGGTATTCAGTTGGCAACCATGCTCCATCTGGGAGCCGTTCTCCCAACGTTAACCTACGCGGCTGATGCCCACTACCACCACCTGATGGATGATGTGATTCAGGGCGGAAAATTCGAATACAAAGACGGGAAAATCCGCGTTCCGACCACTCCGGGGCTAGGTGTTGAGCTCGACAAAGACATGTTAGAACAGTACTCAGAGCTCTACAAAAAACTGGGTGGCTACCCGTACGACAGAGACCCATCGAGACCTGGCTGGTTTGCGTACACACCTAACACAAACTGGGCAGACCCAGATTTAACCGACCCCAATTAGGAGGTAGGCATGGACAAGTTTAACGCGGTGTCGTCGGAACGGTTTAGCGTAGGAGAAAGCCCGTTGTGGGACGCGAAAAACCAGCGCGTGGTGTTTGTCGATATTATCGGCAAACTCCTTGTCAGCGTGTCACTGGACGGAACATGCGAAACCATTAAAACCGAAGACTTTCCAACGGCTTGTGCTCGGGTTGCTCAGTCAGACCAATACTGGATTGTCGCATTTGCCAACGGGGTTGCACTGCTGGATAAAATCAGCGGAAAGACCATTCCCGTTTGCCAGCCAGACTCCATGGTGGGTAATCGCTTGAACGAAGGGAAATGCGATCCTCAGGGGCGTTTCTGGGTGTCATCAATGCAGACCAACCTGCATGCTGATGGAAGCGGAAAGGCGATGACTCGCGAATCCGGGGCGCTTTTTAGTGTGGATGATTTGGGAAACTCCAGTCAGTGGACGGATTACAACATCGGTTTAACCAACACCATGGCATGGTCGCCAGATCGTTCCACTTTCTACTTTGGCGATTCGATGAACAACGTGATCTGGGCGTTTGATTACGATGAGCAGTCTGGAGAAGTGAGTAACCAAAGCGTGTTTTTTGAAGGATACCCAAACGGTGACCCAGATGGTTCCTGTATCGACGATGAAGGCTATTTGTGGAACTGCCGATTTGGTGGTTCTGAAATCATTCGTATTGCGCCGGATGGCTCTCTAGACAAGGTCGTGAAATTACCTGTTACCAACCCCACAAGCTGCACTTTTGGCGGCGCAGAAGGGAAAACCTTGTTTATTACTTCTGCGCAGTTTTCGTTGTCGGATGAGCAACTGGCTAGAAATCCATTGGAAGGGGCTTTGTTGAGCGCCGAGATGGAGGTAGGGGGAAATGCCGAAAACGCCTACCAAATGAGTGATCAACTGCGTAAACGAATCGGAATATAAGAAAAGGAGCAAAGGAATGACGATGATCCCCAAGGATGATTCTGCGCTGTGGATTGGCAGAGTCTGGTCGAACAGAGAAGGCGGTCCGCGAGTGGTATTGGTTAAACAACATCAGGTGTATGACCTGACACCACAATACCCGACCGTGAGCGATTTATTAGATTCAGACTCATTAGAAACCGTGTTACGAGATTGGGATGACAACCCCATTGGCAGTTGGGAACAGCTTATCGAAGAGGGCAATCAGGATTACAGCTTGCTTTCACCTTTGGATCTGCAAGCCATCAAAGCGGCAGGCGTTACCTTTGCAGTAAGTATGCTGGAAAGAGTCATCGAGGAAAACGCAGGTGGCGACCCTCAAAAAGCAGAAAGCCTGCGTCAGGAACTGAATCAGGCTATCGGCAATGATCTTCGTCAGGTGGAGCCGGGAAGCGAGTCAGCTCAGAAGCTAAAAGCGTTCCTTCAGGAAAAAGGGCTATGGAGTCAGTATCTGGAAGTTGGGATAGGACCGGATGCTGAAATCTTTACCAAAGGGCAGCCAATGTCGAGTGTCGGAGCTGAGGCGTCTGTGGGTGTCTTGTCTACCTCTCACTGGAACAACCCAGAGCCAGAGGTGGTACTGGCGATCAATCACCAAGGGAAAATCGTTGGGGCGACCCTAGGAAACGACGTCAATTTACGGGACTATGAAGGTCGTAGCGCCTTATTACTGGGTAAAGCCAAAGACAACAACGCTTCATGCGCGATAGGGCCTTTGATTCGAATTTTTACCGAACAATTTACGCTCAGTGATATTGAATCTGAGGTAGTGAATTTGGACATCAAAGGGAGAGATGGCTTCTCACTCAGTGAGTCTTCAGATATGAAAAACATCAGCCGCACGCCTCAGAAACTGGTCAATCAGCTTATTGGTGACCACCACCAATACCCGGATGGTGTTGCCCTGTTTCTGGGAACCATGTTTGCCCCAATTCAGGACAGGGACGAACCGGGCAGTGGTTTTACTCATCATGTCGGGGATGTGGTAACCATTCATTCTAAGCATTTGGGCGTCCTTACAAACACCGTTGAACACAGTGAAAAATTGCCTCCGTGGGAATACGGGGTGCGTGAACTGTATAAATATCTTTTCGCCAAGAACTTGTTAGGGAGCTGATGCGCTATGGAGAATCTGGGAAAATTGGTGATAGCCGGACAATGGGTAAAAGGTGAGGGAAATCCAACCCACGCAGTTAACCCTTCAACCAACCAAACATTACCGAATACATTTGATACCGCATCGTCCGAACAGGTAGTAACGGCATGCGAGCAAGCAGAACGGGCGTGGCGCGCCTATTCGGAATTTCCTCGCGCAAAAAGAGGTGAGTTTTTACAAGCCATAGGGAGCGAGCTGTTAGCACGCGAAGCCGACATTGTGCATTTTGGCGTTCTGGAGACTGGGTTGCCAGAGCTCAGGTTAAAAGGGGAGTTACAGCGTACTGTCGGGCAGCTGAACCTCTTCGCCAATGCGCTGATTGATCAAGATGAGCCCGTAATGCATGACGAAGCTCTGCCAGAAAGAGCGCCGCTGCCCAGACCATCTCTGACGTTAGTAAAACGTTCTATCGGACCGGTTGCTGTGTTTGGCGCTAGTAACTTCCCGCTGGCGTTTTCTGTAGCTGGTGGCGACACAGCATCTGCCTTGGCGGCGGGGTGCTCTGTTATTGTGAAAGCGCACTCTTCACACCCACATTTGTCATACCTTGCAGCGAGTGCGATTGTTGCCGCGATTGAAAAATCTGCGGTGCCAAAAGGTGTGTTCAGTTTGTTGTCTGGGAGTGGCAGCACTATTGGAGGGCAGTTGGTTTCTCACCCTGCGATCAAGGGAGTGGGGTTCACTGGTTCTAAAAAAGGGGGACTAGCACTTACCCGACTTGCCCAGCAACGAAATGTCCCGATTCCTGTGTTTGCTGAAATGAGCTCCATTAATCCGGTTTTCGTTACCGAAACGGCGTTAAAAGAATCAGCGGATGATATTGCGGCAGGTATGACAGGGTCTATCTGTTTAGGTGCAGGGCAGTTCTGTACCAATCCCGGTCTGATTCTGCTTGAGAATAACAGCGAGTCTGAAGGATTTCTCAGGACACTGAGCGAGAATGTGGCGGCACAAAGTGCGCAAACCATGCTTAACCGTCATATTCGGTTGTCATATCAGCAAGGAGTTGAACGTCTGGAAAACCTGGGAGCGAAAAAGCTCGCCGAAGCTAATGCAGCAAAAGGAGAAGGTGAAAACCTTTGTTATCCGGCTTTGTTCAAAATATCCGATGCCGAATTTCTTGCCGATCCAGCAGTCTGGCAGGAAGAGGTTTTTGGTTCGGCGTCGCTGGTTGTGGTGGCTGAAGACATTTCCTCAATCAGACAAATCATCGAAGTGCTTGAAGGGCAACTGACTTTCACATTCTGGCTGAGCGAACAGAGAGAAAGTGAAGAAGTTACTTCGCTGGCTTCGTTGGCTCAGCATAAAGCGGGGCGAATTATTTTTAATGGCTTCCCAACCGGAGTCGAAGTTTGCCAGTCTATGGTGCATGGCGGTCCCTTCCCGGCAACGTCCAATACTCAGTACACCTCAGTAGGAAGTACATCGATTGATCGCTGGCTTCGCCCTGTGTGTTTTCAAAACGTACCTGACTGGTTAAGTAGCACATAAAGTTAACAGCTTGAACGTCAACCTTGTTGGCTTAACTTATTAAATCGACTAGAAATCTGGCTATTTAGTCATTCAAAAGTTTATTTTGAGTGTCACCTCTAAACATCAACAGACAGTTGTTTAATGGAGTAGTAAACCCCTGCTATACAATATGTCAGAATACTGACGTCAAATTTTGGAGGTTTTATGTTTAATTTTCTGGTTTGCCTAGCGACTGGCGTGGTGTTTGGTATGTCATGGAGCGCAGCATATTACGGAAATGACATGGTCTTCCAGTCGGTGAGAGTGGAAAACGCCATTCTTGCCAGCCTGACACTCATGATTGTTTGTATTGTTCTGGAAATAAGAAAAGCACTAAATGGCAAAGCGAAGCAAACTGCCAGACCCTATTAAAAACCTGACGTTAGAAGACTTAATTAAGCATAACGGTGGCGATTTATTGGTCGCGTCCCTAAGAGACAGAAAAAAGGATCTGTCTGACGAAGAGTTTAAGGAATACATTAAAAAATTTCGTGGTAGTCGAAAACGAAGTTAACTAAGCCCGCTCAATGCGGGCTTTGTTTTGTCTGTCGGAAATTTCTGGACACAGCTAAAACGGATACCAGAACAGGGTTGGGTCGTTGTATCGTTTCACAATCGCGAGTATGGCGATGACCAGGACTGCAAAAATAACCGACCTGTCCGTTTTGGTTAGCGGTCTGGCGCTGTACCAGGTTCGGGTTTTGTGTCTGCCAAAGCCGCGCAAGGTCATGGCATTGGAGATAGTGTCTGCCCGTTCAAGGCTTGCGAAAATCAGTGGTCCCAAAATATGGGCAACGCTGCGAAGCCTCTGAAAAAACGAGACGTTCTTCGACATATCCAGCCCTCTGGCTTGCTGCGCATGCAATATGTTCACAAAATCCCTTTTCACTTCAGGCAGGTAACGCAAGGTTAAACTCACGGCATAAGCGATCTTGTAGGGCAATCCGATACGGTTGAGACTTGCAGCAAATTCTGTCGGATGAGTAGTAAAAACAAAAACAAGCGCAATGGGAAACATGCTGAAGTATTTGATGGTCACTGTCACAAGGTAGAACAGAGTTTCCTGAGACAAAGAATAACTTCCCCATAAAGGCAAAAGAATGTGCTCGCTGCCTATCAGCTCTGGTCCTTGTTTTGGGGCGAGCAGAAACATAAACAGCGCATTCAAAGAAAGCACAACAATTGCTCCGAAAAGCAGTGGGCGATAAATTCGAAAGGGTACTTTACTCCAGCGCAGTAAGCCCATTCCCAAGAGTACAACAGGGAGCAAGATGCGAAGGTCAAACGTCGTCAGAACCACTGTGACCCAAGCAGCAAACAGCACTAATTTGGTGAGTCCGTTCAGTCGGTGCAAAGGCGACTGAGTATCTACATAGTTGATTCCGAAGTTTATTTTTGAAGCGGGGTTCATAATGCAATCTCGCCTTTCACTTCTTCAGAAATGAACTTTTGCATAAAACCGCTGGCGTCTTCGATACCCACTTTATTTGCCAGATCATACAGACTGGTTGGTGCTAGATTGGTTGACTGGAGCAGGTCTGGTTGGCTGAAAACTTCTGTTACCGGCGCATCAGCAATGACTTTTCCATCGGATATCAGAATGGCTCGGGTTGTGTATTCCAAAACCAAATGCATGTCGTGAGAAACGATGGCAACAGTGATTCCTAGCTTCCTGTTAAGCTCCCTGATGAACTCAAGCATTGAGGTGTAGTTGCGATAATCCTGACCCGCTGTTGGTTCATCAAGAATCAAAAGTTCTGGCTCAGAGACCAGAATAGAGGCGATGGTGACCCGCTTGCGCTGACCGTAACTCAAGGCTTCAATGGGCCAGTGTCTGAAAGGTTTCAAACCGCACAGCTCTAAAACGTCCAGAACCTTAGACTCGATTTGCGATTCTGACATGCCTTGATTTCTCAGGCTGAACGCCACTTCGTCAAAAATCATATGCTGTGAAATCATATGGTTTGGGTTCTGCTGTACCACGCCCACCTTCTTGCTTCGTTCGAATATCGATTGTTCAGCAAGATCCTGATTCTCCCAAATCAGTTGCCCTGAATCGGGTTTTAAGACACCCATAATGAGTTTTATCAGAGTGGATTTTCCAGAACCATTTTTACCGAGAATGGAAACGAATTCTCCGCGTTTAAACTCGAAAGAAACGTTATCGAGAACCTTGTTCTGTCCGTCATAGGAGTACGAGAGATTATCTACAGACAGTAAAGTGTCTGCACAAGGTATTGGGTTGGGAGGAGGGTTATCTTTCATCCACTGCCTTAACTGAGGCGCTATATCATCTAGCGGGAGTTCACTCAGCTGTGACAAATGATCAATGTGTTCAATGGAGAATTGTGCCTTTTTCAATGCAGACAGGTACAAAGGTTCGCGAATGCCATATTGAGTGAGTAACCCTGATTTGAGTAACTTGTCGGGAGTGGATTGGTAAACAATCTCACCTTTACTCATCAATACCACGCGATCCACATGCTGGTGCAGAACATCTTCAAGGCGGTGCTCTATGATGACAACGGTTTTTTGTGTTTCCCGATGAATTCTGTCGATGATGTCGATGGTCTTTTTACTGGTCACAGGGTCAAGACTGGCAAGAGGTTCATCAAAAAGCAGAATGTCCACGTCATCCACCAAAACACCCGCTAGGGAGACACGTTGCTTTTGCCCTCCAGACAAATCGTGAGGGGAGTGAGCCAACATGCTTTCAAGATCGACCATTTTTGCCGTCTGTTCGACGGTCGTCAGCATCTGCTTGTTTGTGACTCTCTGGTTTTCCAGTGCGAAAGCGATGTCCTCAGCGACACTCAATCCGACAAACTGGCTGTCGGTGTCTTGCAATACGGTTCCTACCTGTTCGGTAAACTGATGCAGTTTCATGGTATCGGAGGCAACGCCATTAAAAGTCAGTGAGCCCTTTGTTTCGCCTTTAAACGAAGCGGGTATAAGCCCGTTCAGACAGTGCCCGAGCGTCGATTTCCCGCTGCCACTAGGGCCAATGATAAGAATTTTTTCGCCCGGATTGATTTGAAGATTGAGATTTTTCAGAGTCGCGTTTGACTGCGACTCATATCGAAAAGAAAAGTCTGAAAACTCAATGGTCATGAGTGAATTACGCCTCAGACAGATTGCGGCTTTGCTTTTTTCTCTTGGCAACGGCTTTCAGGATAAAGAAACCGACAACGGCAATCAGAACCGTATTTGCAGATGCAATGATGGTTAGCTGAGTAAATACCTTGGTGAAAGGTTCTGCGTACAGAATGGTGTCCAGGAATGCTGAGCAGCCGTAACCGAGAACGTTACCAATCAGAGCTAATAAGACAAACAGGGAAAAGTCTTTCGCAGGTAGCTCACCGTTATTCAAACGCTCACGAGTTAATACCGGGAAAAGCCCCATGATCAGCCCAACAATTCCAGACCCGAGAACCCACGTAATCCACACGCCCCAGCCCGCGAATAAGTCAGTGATCCAGTGACCAATAAAACCAACTAAGAAACCAACAACAGGACCAAACATGACAGAAAACAGAGCCAGAACAGCCATTGCAGGTTTTAAAGTGGTATTGGCAAATACAGGAATACCGAACATGGGTAGTCCACCTATTCCATACAATGCTGCCCCAATAGCAATAACAACTACCATCTTCGCTGAGAAGTTCATAACGTTTCCTTGTGATGAATAATATCTTAAGTAGAAAAATATCCGCGCTGTTACATACGGGACACAACACAAGAACCCAGAATGAGATTGCTTAGCAGACAGACAGTAACATATTGATTATATAAAATTTAGTCAACAAATTGATTTGCAATAAAGCTCATATTCGTTAAATAAATCGCATTGATTTTTTGTAAGAGGGATTTAAGACGGCATTTGAAATAAACAGTATGAGTGGCTATTCAAAATATTATTAAAACTCACCCAAAAGGGTTAATTGTCTAATTAAATGCATAAATTTTGACAATTAAGCTTGCGCTTAAGTAAGGATGTTCTAAATTTTAACTAAGCTCATTAAGAAAGCTTATTTCCAATTGAAAAGAAGTAGAATTTATCCTCGGGGTGGAGGAGAAGCGCCTTTGGCAGAGCTTGACTGTCAAAGGCGTTTTTTTATTTGGTCACTGCTCTAAATCTTATTCAACAGGGGAAAGAGTAATGATCTTAATTTCTTCTGCAAGCAGGTCACCCACGTTTTCAATAAGGTTCAAAAAGTGTGGAGTGGCTTGATGCTCTTCAAATGCTTTTTGATCAATAAAGCTTTCATTAAAAATAAAATGACCTTCCTGACCATTATCTTCAAACAATTCGTAACGAACGCAGCCAGGCTCAGCACGAGTTGGTTCAATCATTTCGCGAAGCATAGACTTCAGTTGTTCTTCCTGACCAGATTTAGCCGTAAAGCAAGCAAGTAAGTGAATCATAAGATTTCCTTTGGTAGAAAATAGAGAAAAAAGTGGCGGTTTAATTTTCCTCAGTGTCTGAGGGTTGTTGGAGGACGCCGAGGGGGTCTGAAAATTAAACTGCCAATGACAAGGATGAGAGATGAGCCCAACTTGAGGGAGTCAGGCACTCTATTCGCACTTTAGATTAAACATAAGTGTCATTATTATAATTATTCGAATCGACCGTCTCGCTCGATAAACTCAATCTTGTAGCCGTCTGGGTCTTGCAAGAAAAAGAACTTAGCGAGGCGTTCGTTATTATGGAAGAACTCTTTTACCGGGGTTGGTTCAAGACCTGCTTCAGATGCCATTTTATGGCTTTCATCGGCGTTGTCCACAGATACAGCCAGATGACCGTAACCAGTTCCATGAGTATAAGGTTCTTTTTGATCGTGGTTGTACGTTAATTCAAGCTCGAAAGCGGTTTCTTTGTTTCTTAGATAAATCAGAGAAAAACCGTCAAAGTCGTAGCGGTCTGCGACAGATAAGCCTAGTGCTTTATCGTAGAATTCCAAAGACTTATCCAAATCAAACACACGAACCATGGAATGAATTGCTTTGGTCATGTATTACTCCTGATTGTTGTTAGGCGCATATTATTCATGGGTTTTTAGGTAAGTAGGTGGTATTGGAATACTACATTTCAAAAATATTGAATATTTCTGCCTAAATGACGCGGGTAAAGTGACATAATAACGACCATACCCGAGGGTTTTAATCTAAACCGTATGTTGTGGGTATATTTTGAAGGAGAACTCTATGAAGTACAGTTGGATATTATTTGATGCGGATGAAACCTTATTCAGTTTCGACGCTTTTAAAGGTCTGCAAACGATGTTTTCTCGTTTAGATGTGAATTTTACTCAGGCAGACTTTGAAGAATACCAACTTGTAAATAAGCCTCTTTGGGTGAAATACCAAGACGGTGAAATAAATGCGAAACAGCTACAAGAAGATCGTTTCGTAATCTGGGGACAGAAGCTTAGCTTGCATCCGTCTGAATTAAATGAAAAATTCCTTGATGCGATGGCAGATATTTGCCAACCACTGCCTCATGTTCCTGAAGTTTTAGAGTTGATAAGCAAGAAAGCTAAACTGGGAATCATCACAAATGGCTTTACTCAACTTCAAAGTATCCGTCTGGAAAAAACAGGTTTGAGCCAATATTTTGAACATGTGATTATCTCGGAAGAAGTCGGGATTGCTAAGCCAGACGTGGCTATTTTTGATGCCGCTTTTGAAAAGATGGGGCATCCAAATAAAGACAAAATTCTAATGGTAGGGGATAACCCTCACTCAGACGTGCTGGGTGGTTTGAATGCAGGCATCGAAACATGCTGGCTCAATACTGAAGGAGCAAACAGACCCGAAGGTATTGACCCACATCACGAAGTAAAATGCTGGAAAGAACTGCAGCAATTGCTGCTTCCATAAGCAATCGAAAATGCTGCAACTGGAAATAAAATACTGGACAGCATTTTATTGTTTTATATCAGGATTATCGAAAAAGCGCTGACTTACTATTACCTTGTCTATTTCAAAGAGGGTTACCGTTATGAAGCGCTTTTTTCCTTCCTCTGTTATGCTCACTCCATTCGTTGTCCGATACTACAATCAAGACAACGCACTGTACGAATCAGAGCACATTCACTCTGATAACGATGAAATCAATGAAGCAAAACCTGAACGAGAAGAATCAGCGGAGCCGAGCTTAAGCTAGTCAAATCGTGAGCTATCTCTGCCCTGTTCGAATTTGGGTAAGTCATCTTGATCTGAATACCAGTCGGCTTTCGATGACATAAAAATGTGAGCGTCTGGCGTCACGGGAACGTGGTCATCTAAGGCGCTCAATGCGATCTCAATGCTGCCTCTTTCTGATTTTGGAGATTTAAAAGCCAGGCTAGAGCCACATTCCTCACAAAAGGTTCTTTCTGTTCCATTTTGAGCGGTATATTTTCTTAAAAGCAAATCACCCGTTAACCAACGAATACGACCTCTCGGTACGTTAATAAAAGTGCTGAACGCAGCACCGTGAAACTTACGACACATCGAGCAGTGGCAATGTCCTACCTGAGAATCAAATTGGGTGATTTCAAATGTTACCCCGCCACATAAACAGCTTCCTCGATATTTTCTCATATCGCTTTCCTTTTATAATTGTTGTGCAGGACTTTGACATAAACGCACATCGCCTTCCTACCGCTGATTTTCTAGTATGTGATCGAGATCTACGACAGAATTGGGACAATTGTCCTATTTTAAAATTAGTGAGTTAGGTCAATTGTCCTAAAGTTGGATCTGGAGACGGAAATGGTGGGTACCAAAAGACAGGAAATTGTAGAAGCGGCAGACATGCTCTTCTATCAGAATGGCTATGAATATACCTCGTTTGCCGATATTGCATCGGCAGTGAACATATCGCGTGGTAATTTCTATTATCACTTTAAATCGAAAGACGACATTCTGACGGCTGTGATTACCAGGCGTTTTGAAAATACAGAGAACATTCTGGAGCAATGGGAATCAGCCAGCGGCGCCCCTGAAGAGCGGATCCGCAGTTTTATCCATATTCTGATCGCCAACAAAACCAAAATTAAACAGTTTGGCTGTCCGGTTGGCACACTCACCACGGAATTGAGCAAGCTGGATCACCCGGCTTTACCAGATGCAAACCGACTGTTTGGTCTGTTTAAGAGCTGGCTTATCGTTCAGTTTGAGGCATTGGGCTTTCAGCAGGAATCGCCAACACTTGCTATGCATTTGCTTGCCAGAAGCCAAGGGGTTGCCACTTTGATCAACGCTTTTAAGGATGATGAATTTATCGAATTTGAAGTGGCACAAATGTGCGACTGGCTGGACGAAAAAATAAAAAGTAGGGAGATACACTGATGTTTGTTGTTTCATTAAAACTGACTGGCGCGATGGAGCTGGCAAAACAGCATATGCAAAGCCATAAGGCCTGGTTAGACGAAGGAATAAAAAACGGAACGTTTGTTTTAGTGGGTAACCTAAAACCTGGACCGGGCGGTGCGTTATTTGTTCAGGGGGTAAATCGGGAAGAACTGGAGGCAAAGCTTTCGGAAGACCCATTTGTTCGGGAGAAGATTGTTGAAGTCAGTATCATCGAAATCGAGGCTCACACAGCCAGTGATTCTCTGAACTGTTTGATAGGAAAATAATCATGACAAACACTGTAGAAGGACCTGACGGTTTGCCGCGATGCAGTTGGTGCGCAGCTGCTCCGGACTTTTTTGAGTATCACGATAAGGAATGGGGCTTTCCGGTTGGTGATGACCAGCGATTGTACGAGAAGATCTGTCTAGAGAGCTTTCAGTCGGGGTTAAGCTGGCGAACCATTCTTTCGAAAAGAGACAATTTACGTGCGGCATTTGAACAGTTCGATTTTTACAAAGTGGCCAAATTCGATGAAAGTGATGTCGAGCGTCTTCTTCAGGACGCAGGAATCATCAGGCACCGAGGCAAAATTGAAGCCGTAATCAACAACGCAAAGCGAGCGGTGGAAATGGTCGAACAGGAAGGTTCACTGGCAGTGTTCATGTGGCGTTATGAAGCTAAGTGTGACGAAAATTTCGTACCTCAGTCTCAGTCGACTTCCCCGGAATCGAAAGCGCTGTCAAAAGAACTCAAGAAACGAGGCTGGAAGTTTGTCGGACCGACCACCGCATATGCGTTTATGCAGGCGATGGGGTTGATCAACGACCATGCTAGCGAATGCTCTATGCGTCCGGCTGTGGATGCCGCCAGAGCCGCTTTCAAAGTGCCATCATGATCTTTATCTTTCGGTTTGCGCCGCGACCTGTTTCTCAATTATGAGCCTATAACAGAGGACGAATGTCGGTATAGTGAGTCCCTCAAATGTTAGAGGGACTTAACAGAATGAAAGTGTTGGTAGTACTGGTGTTGGCAGTGGTTCTTGGCTGGTTTGGGAAGGATGTGCATTCTCAACTGGCTGTGCGAAATGCATCAGAATCAGATGCGCTGTTATCACAGGTACTCAAACACGCAAACGTACCACTGAGACAAGAGCAACGCGCCTGTTATTACAACAGTGAAACTGTGGGAGATGTTGTTGCGAGCCTGGTGAGCAACAACATGCAAAATCACATAAACCGCTTAGACGCAGGCTGTTTTGAGCAAACTTGCACTATCTCCTTGTCCAGTTGCCTTCCATGGGAAACCAGTGAGTGCGATCAAACCTTGTTGAAGTACGAAACGGCGCAAAATGGGTTAATTAAACCTGAAACATTTCAGTGTATATCGATACCTTAATTTCACCTTAAAATCACCTTAATACGAATGTGTTACCTTTGACTCCCTCGAAGTTTAGAGACAAGGAGTCACATGAAAGTTGTACCGCTTTATTCCCATTCCCCCGGCGTTCCTGAAATCATCCAAGACATCGATCATCTCATGAATTCTCTGTATCCAGCAGAATCAAACGATTTACTTCCTCTGGATAAGTTAGACGACGATAACGTGTATTTCGCAGGTATATACGATGGTGACGTTTTGTCTGCCTGTGGTGCTGTTGTTTTCAAAAAGGACAGCGACGAGTATGGCGAGTTTAAACGCATATATGTAAAGCCAGAATTTCGTGGTAAAGATCAGGCAAAACGCGTTTTAAGGCATTTGATCGATGCTACGTCCAATCGTTCTGTCTCAGTACTCAGGCTGGAAACGGGAAACAAGCAACATGCTGCCATCAAGTTGTACGAATCATTGGGTTTTCGCGAAAGGAATGAATTTGGCGACTACCAGTATGATCCCCATTCGGTTTACATGGAACTGCTCCTGAACCGTTGATTGCTCTTATCCCGTTCTCCCTCAGGTCAATATCAAGGAAATACAAATGGCAAAACAGCAATATGGTGAAATTAACGATGGAGTTCGATCTGTCTGGGATATAGAAAGAATATGGACACTTGCAGAGGCGTTACCAACCGAGGAAATCGCCATTGATGATATTTGTGGTCCTGACGAAGTCACCTGGTTTAGCTTAGATGGGCCTCTGCCAACTTGTCGAAACATCGCCAAACATTGCGAGAGGATCATTAACGCGGATCTGTCTTATCCCGTCATTTTAACGGAAGATCTTCGGGTTTTTGATGGTATGCACCGTATTGCGAAATGCATAATGGAAGGAAGAACCACCATTCAGGCAAAGCGATTTCCGACAAACCCAGAACCTGATCAAGTGCAAGAAACCGACTCTAAGTAAGGACACGTTATGTACACACTTTACTACTACCCAAACAATGCCAGCTTAGCCCCTCACTTTCTTCTGCATCATATGCAGTTACCTTATGAGCTGGTGTTAGTCGATAAAAAGTCGAATTCGCAAAAATCTGCCGAGTATTTAAAGCTGAATCCGGCTGGTCGGATTCCGACATTGATCGACGACGGTCAACCCATTTTCGAGAGCCCGGCCATTTGCATGCATCTTGCGGAAAGCCACCCAAAACACGGGCTGATACCGCCTGTAGGTGACAAAGCCAGACCGCTATTTCTCCAGTGGCTGGCTTATCTGAATAACACGCTACAGGCTGAACTGATGGTGTACTACTACGCTCATCGTCATACCAATGATGAAAGTACAGTAGAGAACGTGAAAGCGGCGCAGGAAGTTCAGATTGCCAATGCGCTATCCGTTATTGATGAGCAACTCGCAAAGCACAAATACCTGATAGGTGAGAAGCTTACGGCGGTTGATTACTTCCTGTTTATGCTAGCTGAATGGTCCTTGCCAGTGAAGAAGAACCCGTTAACGTTCCCCAATCTGGCGGCGTATCTAAAATCACTCAGCCAGCACCCGACGATTCAGGCGGTGTGTAAAATCGAAGAAATGGATATTACGGTTTTCAACTGAGGCTAGAAATTCAGAGTCATGTCAAACCAGGATGCACCACCATGGCATGACTCTGATTTTCCTCGAAGAACGAAGCCGTGGTGCTGATAAAACGGGATAAGGTGTTCTTTGCAGGTAAGAACCATTCCTTCAAGTTCACGCTGACGGCAAATCTGAATCAAGTGTTTGGTGAGTTCGGAAGCGTACCCTTTACGTTGGTGCTGTGGGTCAACCGCTAGTCCGAAAACCGTTTGAAACGCACCGTCAGGATTATGAAGATTCGCATCTTCAAATAATTCGTCTGGGAGTTCAGGAAGGTGATAGCGACATCCGTTAATATGTCCGACGACCTGATTATCGACTTCTAAGACAAAAAAGCACTCCGGAAAAACATCAAATCTTTTAGTGAATGATTCTAATGACGCTGCTTCACTTTCGGGAAAGCAGAGAGATTCAATGTCAGAGATTCTTTTTATGTCAGAATGTAGAGCAGGTCTAATGGTTGGCATGAGTACTCCTTTTGCAGTTCAACCTTCGTTCAGAATATAAGATTGGGTTAAGTTTCAGAAAAACAATGATTACTTGCTGAGCGAGTGATACTTTAAAGCGAAATCGAAAAAGGAATCAGATTGGAAACCGCGAAGATATGGAAGAGCGAACACTTTTCTGGGATTGAACTGTTGTCCGCCAATTACAACAAGTTCGAGTTTGCCAAGCATTGGCATGATGAACTGGCTATCGGGTTAATTGAGGATGGCGCCGAAGGGCTTCTCTACCGAGGTCAGAATATTGTTGTTCCCAAAAATCATATCGTTACCATTAACCCTTCTGAAATCCACACGGGTTATGCGAGCTGCAACGATGGCTGGCGGTATCGCATGTTTTACTTCGATCTCGATACCATTCATCAACTCTTCGAGCATGCTGGTCGGTCGGTCGATCCAATACTAGACAAACCTGTCATTGATGATCTTGAGTTGTTTTCCGAATTACAGCAGCTTCACCTCTCCTTAGAACATTCCAGTTTCAACCTGACCAAAGATTCTTTACTGGCTGTTGTGCTTGAAAAGCTCTTTACCCGCTATGGCTCAATGTCTGCCAACGCTTCGGCGAAGCTGAAAAGTGACAAGAGTGCGTTAAAGGTACGTGAATACCTGTTGGATAACTGGCAACTGAATGTGTCGCTAGACGAGCTGGAAGATGAAACACAGAAGTCCAGGTTTCAACTGATCCGCGCTTTCAAAGCGTCTTATGGAATTACCCCTCATCAGTTTCTGCTTTTGGTGAAAGCCCATAAAGCGAAACAGCTTTTAGCGCAGGGTAATAGTTGTGTTGAAACCTCCTTAGCTTGCGGCTTTTACGATCAAAGCCATTTCAACCGAAACTTCAAACGCGCTTTTGGTGTCACGCCCAAAAACTATGTCATTCGTTAGGGCAACAAACCCTAGTCACAGCTAAGTGCAATTTTGTACAAGAGGCAGAATACTCGTTGAATTATCCTTCTTTCAAAATGCAAAAGGAGGTAAAGCATGAGCTTATTTGTCATTTGGTTAGGTGTGATGTTTCCATTGGTGTTTAGCCCAGGACCTGCGAACATCATCTTTGCGGCTTCAGGTGCAAGAGTTGGTTTAAGAAAGTCGTTGCCACTCGTCGCCGGTGTAGATCTTGTTTTTCTGGTGAAGTCTTTAATCATTGGGTTTGGTCTCGGACAGGCGGTTCAGAGCTACCCGACCGTGATGAATATTGTGCAGCTACTGGGAGCTGGCTATTTGATCTATCTGGCAGTGATGTTTGTAAAAAGCGCCAAGCAGACTTCTGATGGAGAGCAGAAAGTATTTGGATTTGTCGATGGCTTGGTAGTTCAGTTGCTGAACAGTAAAGGCTGGCTGATGGTGTTTCTGATGTTTTCACTGTTTAGTGAGCAGGCACAAAGCGCTTTTGGCGAGCAGGGAGTCTTGGTGCTGGTGGCGTGGCTCGCGATATTGAATGTATCAATGCACCTAGTATGGGTGAAAATGGGCTATTGGTTATCCAAGGTCAGCAGCAGTGAGCGATACGCCAAAGGGCTAAACCTGTTTTATGCCGCTTGCCTGCAGGGGGTATCTCTTGGTCTGATTATTCAAAACCCACTCTGGTCTTAGTTAGGGCGAAAAGAGCTAATTGCTAAGAGCTAATAAAGGCGCAGATTCTATCTGCGCCTTTATATTTAAGCCAGTTTCTTGGCCAGTGATTCGTCCAGTGCCAGTTTTCCTGAGCCGGAAATAGCCAGAGACACAGAAGCTGCAAGCAAAGCCAGCCCAAACTCGTAACCATTGTTCGAGAGGAATAAGCCGTTTTCGAAGTGCACGGAAAAAATGGCGACAATCATAGTAAATGCCGTCACTATTGCCGCTGGGCGAGTCAATAGACCGAGAATTAGGAACAGACCACCAAAGAACTCTGCGCTACCCGCTAGAAACGCCATCAGTACGCCCGGCGCCAGACCGATAGATGCCATCCACTGCCCGGTTCCTTCAAGACCATATCCGCCAAACCAGCCGAATAATTTTTGTGAACCATGTGCCATTAGTATGATGCCGACAGGAATTCGCAATGCCAAAGTGCTGAAACCTGCGGTGCTTAGAGTGATCTGTTTTAGGAAACTTTTCATATTAACCTCAATAAATTCGAATAAGACTATTTTTGCTAACCCCTTTGATTAGCTGTTGAAAGTTATCTTATAGAGTTCTTTTCTAGCGGTTAATGGGAGTTTGTTGACGGGTTTGTTCGAAAATTTAGAATGAACTATATTGCTCGTTGAGTTACTTGACATTAACAAGGTGTCGTTGCTTCATTGAGCTAGTTATCATTTTCAAAAGGATTTGAGTTGATATGGAAATCAGATACATAGAATCGCAAGACATTGAGGCGATCACGAACATTTATAATTACTTTATCGCCAACAGCACGGCGACTTTTGAGGAGCGGTCCATTTCCCCTGAAGAAATGAACAGCAGAGTCGGAAAAGTTCAGGGGCAGGGTCTGCCATGGATTGTTATCCTAGATAGCGAAAGAGTGGTTGGCTATGCCTACGCAGGACTATGGCACGCTCGAAGTGCCTATCGGTTTACGACTGAATCGACGATTTATGTGTCTCCCAATGCTTCAGGTCGAGGTGTGGGTAAAAAGCTGTATTCACATTTAATTTCCATCTTAAAAGCCCGAGGAATGCAAAGTGTTATTGGCGTGGTGAGTTTGCCTAATGCTTCCAGTGTCGCCCTGCACAAGTCTCTGGGTTTTACTCAAGTCGGCGAGTTCAAAAAAGTAGGTACTAAGTTTGGAGACTGGATTGATGTCAGTTACTGGCAGCTTGATTTGAAAGAATAATGAATATTAATAAAGCATTGATTGAGAATAGAAAAGCCAAAGCATGCCCTTTGGTATTAAGGCAAGGTTCAAAAGGGTTAGAGATACTTGTATTTCG
Organism: Vibrio nigripulchritudo; assembly: GCF_027924785.1. NCBI lineage: Bacteria > Pseudomonadati > Pseudomonadota > Gammaproteobacteria > Vibrionales > Vibrionaceae > Vibrio > Vibrio nigripulchritudo. The sequence goes on from NZ_AP027050.1 coordinate 802,789, forward strand.
GCATCCACTTGCAGGGGTTCAGCTTGTTAAAGGGACAATTGAACCAACGGATGCTTCCATAGAGCAAGCCGCATTAAGAGAACTGGCTGAGGAGTCAGGAATTGAAGATGTTTCTCGTGTCTCTTATCTGAATGAGTGGAGCTCTGGTTACGAGGGACAAGTCTGGTATTTCGTTCTATGCGACTGTAATGCGTTACCTGAGCAATGGACGTTTTATACGCAGGATGATGGTGGGCATGAGTTTGAATTTTATTGGCACAGTTTAAGTGACTCACTTTCCAGTCAGAGTCATCCGGTGTTTGAGCGCGCTATTTGTCATGTGAGAGAGGCGTTAGCAGTCAACAAATAAGGTTTGTATTCTGCTAGTCAATGTCGTTAATCAGAACCAGAGGATGAGATGAAAAGGTTGTTTGTTTACGGGACACTGGCACCTGGTCGACCCAATGCGCATATTCTTGAGGATGTGCAAGGTGTCTGGCAAGAAGGGTTTGTGCTGGGCACATTAAAACAGGAAGGGTGGGGCGCAGATTTAGGCTACCCAGGTATTGATTTGTCTCCCCATGGAGAGAAAGTGCAGGGCTTCGTTTTTGAGTCCGGTGATCTTACCCAACACTGGCAGCAACTAGACGAATTTGAAGGACCCGGTTACGAGCGAGTTCTAACGTCTGTAGAGCTTAAAACGGGCGAAAGAGTCAGTGCCTACATCTACCAGCTTAAGAAACCCTAAACATCGTAACTTTATCGCCTATTTGAGACTGGCAGACCTCTTAAATTCGCATAGTCTTAACAGGAATGTGTCGATAAGGAAATGACGATGAGTTATGTAGATGGATTTGCGGCAGCGGTGCCGCAAGAAAACAAGCAAAAGTACATTGACCACGCCTTAATGGCGGCAGGGTTATTCAAAGAGCTTGGTGCGTTGTCTGTGGTTGAGTGTTGGGGAGACGACATACCAGAAGGGGAGCACACCGATTTTTTCAAAGCCGTAGATTGTCATGAAGGAGAGGTAGTCTGTATTTCATGGGTAATCTGGCCATCTAAACAGGTGAGAGACGCTGCCTACCCGAAAATGATGGAAGACCCAAGGTTTGACCAAGAGAAACACCCTATGCCTTTTGATGGTAAACGGATGATTTATGGCGGCTTTGATATGATTGTGAGCGAGTAAGATTAGTTGCCACAACACCTTGCGTCGTAGGTTGTTAATCCTAGCAACCTATGGCGTTTGTTTTTTCTAAGGGAATTTTATGATAACCGGGATTTATCTATCGATACTGACATTTGTCTATATCACATTGTCTGCCAGGACAATCACAGCCAGAAAACAAACCAAAATCGCCGTTGGTGCAGGAGAAAGTAAAAAACTGTTAAGAGCCTCGCGAGCTCATGCTAACTTTGCCGAATACGTGCCCTTAACGATTATATTGCTGTTCGCAATTGAATATCTGGATGGTAATGGGTATTTCCTTCACATTGCGGGTGCTCTTCTGGTGCTAGGACGGGTAGTTCACGCTTATGGAATTTCTCAGTTGAAAGAACAGCTCAACTTTCGAGTGTTTGGCATGTTATGTACTTTTATTTGCATGGCGCTAAGTTCTTGTTATTTATTGTATCTTTCACTGGTAAATTAATGTGAATTTAATATCCAATTCATAGAATTCCATCCTCTAAATATAAAAAGAGTCAGAGCTAGGTAAACAACAATGGATTGGCTAATTGATCCGAGTCTGCAGGAATACTGTGAAATGGCTCAGGAATTTGAACCCTGCGTAAGGCAAGCGTTAAGTAAGGTTCTTGCGTGGGTGTTTTTCGTATACAGCATGGTGGGCACGTTGGTCTCGATATATGTTATTGGCTTCTTTATGGTCACGGGCATTACCGTATTCCATGGTGGGAAGAGACGATACATGCCAATGAGGCTGAAAGTCAGCTATGTCTTGGTGATGTTTTATGTGTTCCCGATTTTTTATGCCGCATTTATCAAAGACATTTTATCGATGAGCAACAGGCGAAAGAAAAAGGAACCCGAGTACACGGTTGTTATTGAATCGTAGTGGTATGGAATAGTAAACAGGCTGCCAATGGCAGCCTGTTTTGATTCGATTGTCAGGAATGATGAACTTAGAATCTCAGCTGGAACTCTGCGTACATTGAGGACACCTGACTTTTCGCATTGAATATCTTGTATCCGGTATTTACCTGAATATGTTGAGTTAAACGCAGTCCCAACTCCGCACCATAGGAAATACCAAATTTGTTGTCTTTGTCTTTCTCACTTTCCTGAAAGAAATAGTTAGTACCAAACACGCCTGCGACATGCATAGTATCGCTCAGTGGAAGCGTTGGTTTCAGGTTCCAGGCGATGCTGGAAATATCGTAACCACCGTGCTTGCCTAAATCGGTATAAAGCCATTCTGATGATGCGGCAAAAGTACTGCCCAAAGGAAAGGTATGCCCGAAACTCGCACTTAATCCCGTTTTATCGCCGCTGTTTTCCGAAGCGGAAATATTGTAGCCCGCACCAAAGTAGTAACCTTCTTCAGCTTGAGCAAAAAACGAAAGGGATAGCAGAGCCAGAGGCAATAAGGATTTTTTCATGGATATTGATAACGTGGATGAACAGGAGGGGCGTATTTTGGCGGCGAATAATAAAAAATGCGAGAGATTTTGTTAAACCTCTCACATTTTTTTATTAGATCGAAGTGTGATTATTTATCTAGCTTGACTAAAAGATCCGAAGAAATGTCAGAAATGCTCTTCGCACCTGTCAGAGTCATCGCCACTCGCATCTCTTTTTCATAGAGATCCAGAAGGTTCTCAACGCCTTTTCCACCCTGAGCTGCCAGCGCATAAACAAACGAACGTCCTAACAGAGTGAAGTCTGCTCCCAGAGCTAACATGCGAACCACATCCAGACCCGTGCGGATTCCTGAATCCACCATGATCTTCAAGTCACCTTTCACAGCATCGGCGATGTTTGGTAAAGCGCGAACCGTCGACAATACACCGTCTAGCTGACGTCCACCGTGGTTCGATACTACGATGCCGTCTGCACCAAATCGAACAGCGTCTTTGGCGTCTTCTTCATCCAGAATACCTTTGATGACCATAGGACCATCCCAGAAATCACGGATCCACTCCAAATCTTTCCAGCTAATCGACGGGTCGAAGTTCGCTCCAAGCCAGCCGATGTAATCTTCTAGCTTAGTTGGTTCCCCGCGATAGGCAGAGATGTTTCCTAAATCGTGTGGTTTGCCCAATACGCCCACATCCAGCGCCCAGCTTGGATGAAGCATGGATTGGAAAACGCGGCGAGCTGCTGCGTTCGGTCCACTCATGCCAGAGTGCATGTCACGGTAACGAGCGCCCGGAACTGGCATATCTACGGTGAACACCAGTGTAGTGACGCCAGCTGCTTTCGCACGTTCCAGCACGTTTTTCATGAATCCACGGTCTTTCAAGACGTAAAGCTGAAACCACATAGGGCGCTCAATAGCCGGTGCGACTTCTTCAATCGGGCAGACAGACACGGTAGACATGGTGAATGGAATGCCTTTCTTGTCAGCCGCTTTTGCGGCTTGCACTTCACCTCGTCTTGCGTACATTCCTGTCAGACCAACAGGAGCAAGACCGATTGGCAGTGACATTTTCTCGCCAAAAAGTTCGGTATCCAAACTCAGTTCAGACATGTCACGTAACACGCGTTGACGCAGGGCGACATCAGACAGATCATCTGTGTTGTGCTTTAACGTATGTTCGTTGTATGAGCCACCATCGATGTAATGAAACAAGAACGGAGGCAGTTTAGCTTTTGCTGCAGCGCGATAATCAGTAGATGCGGAAATGATCATATTTTCAGTCCTGAATAGTAAAAGTTAACTCTTGTTTTTCTGGGCGTTGAGCAAGATAAGAGCTAAAAAAAGCAGTAATACTTGTTTTTATGGCGGGTTTTAAAGCCCGCTCTGTTTATTACAGTAGTTATTACATTAATGCGTCGGTCATATTGAACCCATAGATAACGACCATGCCAATCACACCCGTTACTACAAGGTAATAGAAAGTTGGAATGACCGTTTTGCGCAATGTCGCACCTTCACGACCAAGCAGACCAACCGTTGCGGAAGCTGCAACCACATTGTGAATGGCAATCATGTTACCGGCAGCCGCGCCAACAGCCTGAAGGGCAACGACAACCGCGCTCGAAATGGACAGCGTTTGTGCCACTTCAAACTGGAACTGGCTAAACATCATATTAGAAACGGTATTTGAACCCGCGATAAACGCACCCAAAGCGCCGACAGTTGCACTTAGAGCTGGGAAAGCTTCGCCTACCAGACCCGCCGCAAAGTTTGCTGTTGTAACCGGCATACTCGCCAGATCGGCTCCGTTAATGCCTGAGTTAATGAAGATTCGAACCATAGGAATGGTGAATACCAATACAAAACCGGCACCGATCAGTGTTTTGCTTGATTCGCCAAACGCTTTTACCAACGGTGTGGCGCTACGCGACTGGATAAGTACAGCAAGGAAAGCCACGAATACCAGAATGCCACCGGGTAGATAAAGAGGCTGAATCGCAGTGCTAATGCCTGTTTCACCAAGGATGTTACCAAAGGAAAGGCTGACACTCTGAAGCAGCGATTTGAGCTCAGCGCTTACACGGCTGGCAACAAGAATAACGGCAAGCAATACGTACGGAAGCCATGCAACAACAAGGCTCATCGGCTTGCCTTTGTTGTCGTCCAGTTCAATTTTTAGCGTACCAAGCCATTCAGCCTGCCATTTGTCTTCGCTTTCGAAATCCCACTTGGATTTAGGCACAAGGAAGCCATTCTTCGCCGCAGTTACGACGATTGCCAGACCAACCAGACCACCAATCAGAGACGGGAATTCAGCGCCAAGGAAAACACCTGTCAGGGCATAAGGAACGGTGAAAGCAATACCTGCAAACAGCGCAAATGGAAGAATATCCAACCCTTCAGTCCAGCTACGGTTTTTACCAAAGAAACGAGTCAGCATCATCGCCATCAGAACGGGCATCAAAGTACCTACAGTGGCATGAGTCAGAGCGACACTAGAAGTAATCTGCTGTAAGTAAGCTTCCCAGGTAGATCCATTGGCAATCAGCGCTTCACTGATGTTGTGGGTATCCAGACCTTTATTTACACCAACGATGATTGGCGTACCAACTGCACCGAAAGATACAGGAGTAGACTGAATCATCATTCCCATTAGAACGGCAGCTAGTGCAGGGAAGCCGATAGCCACCATTAATGGCGCTGCAATCGCAGCTGGCGTACCAAACCCTGAAGCACCCTCAATAAAGGAACCGAAACACCAGGCGATGATAATGGCCTGAACTCGGCGATCTGGAGAGATATTGGTGAAGCCATTACGTATAGTCGCAATCGCACCGGTGTGTTTTAAAGTGTTAAGTAAGAAGATGGCACCGAATACGATCCAAAGGACAGACACCGTAATGCCTAAACCCTGAAATACGGAAGCAATGACACGGTTTGCCGACATGTCCCAAAAGACAAGCGCAATCGCAACGGTTAAAGCAAAAGCCACAGGCATGGCTTTTTTGGCTGGCCAGTTAAGACCAACTAAAAGGATTGCCGCCACCACAATAGGTGAAAAGGCAATTAGGGCTAAAAGTGTTTCACTCATGGATACAACCTCTTAAAGGCATCAGACAGGCATTTCTACTGAAATGTACAGATCTGAGTAATTTTTATACTTGTGTTATTTATGTTAATTCGGCGTGAATGTAGCGCTTTCGTTTTTATTGATATAGGGAATAAATGAAAATGATTAGTTCCAAAAGTGACATAATGCTAATGAGTATTGGCAGCGGTATCCCGACTTGTTGAAAGGTTTTTTGGGCTGTCGAAACTGATGGAATTAAAGTAAATCTATTTTAAATCATTGGGATAGGTATGTACCGCAGCCTTTTGTTGAACTGCTTTATAAAGTTCTTATTGTTTCGAGAAAGGCGCAAATCCAAGTTGTAGCCTGAGCGTTACAAAGGTTATCTCAATATTGATAATGTGAAGTTGGTCGTCAGAGAAGTTCCCTCAAGACGTAGACGCCACCGAATTTTTTCCTGAGCTATCAGCTTTTTGTCTTCTTTTTATTTGGTAAAGCGTTTCCTCTGGTATTGAGTTAGTCATTTGTTTACATTGGATTTTTCACTAACAACGGAATGAAACCTATGAAGTACCCTTTACCTCTAGTGGCAGGAAGCACGATTGCCATCACTGCTCCGTCTTCTGGTATTCAGCCAGAGCATGAAGCGCGGCTCCAGTATGTTAAGTGCTATCTCGAAAATCTTGGTTTTCAAGTGGTAGAGGGGAAATGTCTCAGAGGTAACCACAAAAGTGCCAGTGCGCCAGCCGATGAGCGAGCTGACGAATTGATGGCATTTCTTCTGGACGACAATATCGATGCCATTGCTCCTCCTTGGGGTGGGGAGTTAGCGATGGAGTTACTGCCACTGCTGGATTTTGAAAAACTAAAAGATGTTAAGCCGAAGTGGGTAATGGGCTTTTCAGACATCAGCACTTTAACCGCAGTATTGACAAACCAGTTGGGCTGGGCAACCGCGCACAGCCCGAACCTGATGGATTTGACAGATAATGCTACTGAGCGTCTAACGGCGCAAACTTTCCAACATTTCAATACTGAACGCGGCGGCGATTTTGAACAGGTTTCTTCCCTCGCACATACAAGAAGCTGGCCGCCAATTTCGGAAAACCCACAAGCCGTCTTAAACCCTGATACCCCAACTCAGTGGAAGTGGCTTACTGAACCGACACACTCCAACACGATGGAGGGAAGGTTGATCGGTGGCTGCTGGGATACATTGATTCATCTATTTAGTACCAAGTATCTGGATTTGCAAAGTATGAAAAGTCAGTCGGATAAAGGCGTACTGCTTTATCTGGAAAATGCCGAAATGTCGCCAATGGATCTGACGCGAGCCATACTTAGCATGAAGTTCAAAGGGGTATTTGAATGTATTGATGGGCTGCTGCTAGGCAGAAACGCCGTGGTCGATTCTGATGCCGATTCAGCGCTGACCTATGAAGAGGTGTTAAAGAGACACTTAAGCCAGCTTGGTATTCCGGTTATGTATGACCTCGATATTGGTCATGTTCCACCGAATCTGACTTTGATTAATGGTACTGTCGCTTCTGTTTCGCTGGAGGATGGTGTCGGGAAAATTATTCAGAAACTGGTCTGAGTAACTTATTGAATCTAAGCAAATACCAATTTAGAAGCCGCGAACTTTTTCAGTAATGAAATCTACTGTGGCTTTTATTTTAGGAATGGAGTATTCCAGTTTCTGGTAGAGAAGAAATATAGCCAGATCCCGACCCACGCTCACCTGAACGGGATCATCAAACGTCAGTTCTACCAAATCCCCGCTATCGAATACTGGCTGTAAAACCCATCTAGGCAGCATCAATATACCTCGCCCCTGAATTGCCTTTTGCAGTAACCACTCTCCGTTATTTGTAACCAACTTCGGATTGCCAGAGACATCCAGCCACTCTCCGTTTATTTCAGTCAGCCAAGGCGTTGCCCCTACTGGCGTTTTGAAAAACAAACCCTGGTGATGTTTCAATTCCAGTGATGAACATGGAGAACCGTGATTTGCTATATAGGTCGGTGAGGCAGCCACAACAAAATCGTTATCCATTAGCCTGACGGCAACAACACGTTCATCCGGTGCATAACCACCTCTGATTGCGATATCCACATCGTCTTTTTCAAGCTTTGATAGCTGATCACTAAGCACAACATCCAGTGTTATCTCGGGATAAAGAGCAGAAAATTCATCCAGAATAGGAAGCAGAATACTCTCACCAAATCCCACCATCGCACTGATTTTTAGCGTACCAGTTGGTGCTGCCTGATAACTCTTCACCATCTGATCCGATTGGCTGACCTGTTCAAGAATTCCTTTAACCTGCTTGAGATACTGCTCTCCAACTTCAGTCAGGGCAACAGAACGGGTGCTTCGCGTGAGTAGCTGCGCACCAAGATCGGATTCCAGATCGGAAATACGTCGTGAAATGGAAGAGGCAGGAACCTTAAAACGTTTAGCCGCTGCCGAAAAGCTGCCGTTCTCGGCGGTTTCCACAAAGTAAGAGAGAGCTCGGAACTTATCCATATTATTGTCTTTTTAACAAAAGTGATTCGCTATATGTAGGCTATTTGCAATGAATCAAATGTGCAATACTGCCTGCGAAAATTAAGGAGATAAACATGACTCTGTATAAAGAAATTCTTTTGACTCAACGTCCTGATGGCAGCCCAATTGGTCCCCAACTTTTTGAAGTCGTTGAGAATGAAATCCCGACACCCGCCGAAGGGGAGTTTTTGATTAAGCAAACTCACATGTCGATGGATCCGGCAATGATTGGCTGGATGATGCCAGATGAAGAGAGCTACATTCCTCCAGTGGCGTTAAACACACGTATGCGCTCCAGCGGTTTCGGCGAAGTTGTCGCTTCTAATCATCCTGACTTTGCGATTGGTGACAAAGTTATGGGCATGATGGGCTGGACAGAATACACCCTAAGCAGCGGTCAAGGTGTCAACAAAGTACAAAGTAATATCGACCCTGAAACCGCGCTTGCTGTGTTTGCATTACCCGGGCTAACTGCGACTCAAGGTCTGTTTAATGTTGGCAAACCAAAATCCGGTGAAACACTGGTTGTAACGGGGGCTGCGGGCTCTGTGGGCTCTATTGTTGGTCAACTGGCTAAAGCAGAAGGATTACGAGTAATCGGTGTGGTTGGCAGCGATGAAAAAGCGGACTGGATCGTTAACGAATTGGGTTTTGATGGCGCAATTAACTACAAGACAGACGATTTGAAATCCAGACTTGCTGAGCTGACACCGGACGGTGTGGATGTGTTCTTCGAGAATACGGGCGGCCCGATTCAGCATCATATTTTCGATCGCATGAATGCCCATGGCCGAATCGTAGTGTGCGGTATGATAGCCGATTACACGGCAGCGGAACCTTCTGCCGGACCAAACTGGATTCCTCTGATTAAGAAGCGCATAACCGTTCAGGGATTTGCTATGCCAGACCACTATGGCGACATTCCTGACCTACTGCAAAAGCTGACGCCTTATGTTTTGCAAGGGAAAATTAAATTCCGGACTCATGTTTTAGAAGGATTGGAAACGGCGATGTCGGCGATGAATCTTTTCTTCACTGGTGAGAACAAAGGGAAGCTGCTTATTAAGCTGTAAAACGAGTCAAAAAGACCACCAAGCGGTAGCAAATTGCTGCCGCTTTTCAGTTCCGAACAAACAAAATTTATGCCTAATTTTGTTGGCTATTTGCCTATTGAAATAGTCATAAAGAGGGGCAATCTCAAATATGTAACACTTCTTTACCTATTGATAAGTCTACGTATAATCGCGCCAATTTTCTGACAATGATAATCATTACCATTTGCGATTATGAAAAACGTGTTCTCGGCTACGGCAGCTTGTCTATCTCTGGGTTTGGTCACTTCTGGTGTTATTTCTGCGGAGCCTAAAGGTGAGCAGATCTATTCGGTAGAAGATGCGCCGAATCGGATTCAATTAGAAGTGAAAACTCGTGAGACTTCTCGCATTTTTCTGACGACTCAGTCAGAGAAGTATTTAAGAGGAGAGATTGAAAGTCAGTCAGCGTTATCCAAAGTCAAGGTGAGGGATGAATCCGGTTCTTTTGAGCGAACCTTGCTGACCAACGATTCTGAATCTCCGATATTTCTCCATCTTCAAAAAGCAGGGAAATACACCATTCTGGTTGAAGCGGGAAATGAGAATGCCAACGTTACTGTCAGTCTTGCTACTGTGCCTCTTAAGCCCGATCAAAATGTCAATCCGAAAGCACCTCCAATCAGCCCAGATCTTATCGCCTTACAAAAAGATCTCCTGAAAGGGAAAACGTCGGCTGAGAAAGTGTTTTGGGAAAAGGTCAGTCAAAAAGGGACACCATACATTGAGCCCCATGACACTGAAAATGTGTCAGTCACGTTTCTCTGGAAAGGGAAAGCGAATAATGTCCGATTGTTAGGCGCACCATACGATGGTCATGCCTACCTTTCAAAATTGGAAGGTGCAGACCTGTGGCATAAGACTTACGTTGTGCCAAAGGACTTCAGGCTTTCTTACCGAATGTCTCCGAATATGCCTCAGCTTGAAAATCCGAAAGGAAGAGAGCAGCGGATGGCGGTACTGGCGAACTTACAACTCGACCCGAACAACCATCATTCTTGGGACATTCCCGAGGAAGGGATTGCTTTGTCGACCGTCACTCACGGTCACCCGCCGAGTGGTGATTGGTTGGATGAAAACACCGAAAATACTGGAACTGTCAGCGAGCACGAATTTGCCAGTGAGCAATTGGGTAACACAAGAAGTGTTGCCATTTATCGACCATACAATGATAAGGCGCTTGAAGCTGACGCTCCTTTACTGATTTTGTTTGACGGTGATTCCTATCTGCATCGGGCGAAAACACCGAAATTGCTCGACTACCTTATCGAGACTCAGCAGATTCCGCCTATGCGAGCGGTCTTTCTAAACAACCCCTCTCAGAAATTAAGAGGCGTTGAGCTTACTCCAAACCCTGATTTCGCCAGGATGCTCGCAACAGAATTCATGCCCTGGTTAAGCCAGCATCATCAAATTACACCGAAAGCCGAGAACACCGTGCTTTCTGGCTCAAGCTACGGTGGGTTGGCGTCTCTCTATATAGCATTTCAGCACCCCAACGAGTTTGGCAAAGTGCTCAGCCAGTCAGGATCTTTCTGGTGGTCACCAAAAGGAGAGTCTGGCATGTGGTTGAACCGGGAAATCGAAGAAAACACCAGAAAGCCAATTCAGGTTTACCACAATGCTGGTGCATTCGAACTTCTTCCGGATTTCGCCAACATCTTAGAGACCAATCGACATATGCATGACGTGCTCGAAAGAAAGGGCTACGACGTGACGTTTAAGGAATTTGCCAGCGGACACGATTATTTCAGCTGGCGCATCACATTGGCAGACGGGCTGACAAGCTTGTTTCCAATGTCAGTAAAGTAGCAAGCATAAAGGAAAAATAATGAAATTGTTGAAGTTGAGCTGCGCAGTGGCAGCCGCTCTTTCGGTAGCTCCAGCCTTGGCTCAGGAAAATGATGAAGTGATGGTAGTAACGGGAACATCCAGTCAGGTTTCTGTTCATCAGGCTCCGGCGTCTGTCACCGTGGTTACCAGTGAAGAGATCAATAAAATTCCTGCAACAGATATTACCGATGCTCTAGGTAAATTAGCGGGTCTTCAAGTAGAAAACTTTGGTGGCTCAGAACCGTCGATCAAAATCCGTGGCTTGGATTCTGCCTATACTCTGCTGTTAGTTAACGGTAGAAAAGTCAGCTCGAAAGATGCGATTGTCCGTGGATCTTTCGACATGTCGAGTATCCCTCTAAGTGCCATTGACCGCGTTGAAGTGGTTCGTGGTCCTATGTCTACCCTGTACGGCAGTGAAGCGATTGGTGGTGTCGTAAACGTGATCCTCAAAGAGCCAACCGAAGAAACCTTCGTGGCGGGTTCTGTTGGTTACAAACACCCACAAAATGGTGGTGGTGCATTAAAAAATGGCAGCATCTTTGTTAGTGGTTCACTGGTGCCAGATACGATTTTGTATCACGCCAATGTGGATGTCAGCGACAGAGACGCATGGGAGATTGATGATAAGGACGTAAAATACTCCAATCTTCAGGAGTCCCAGAAGCGTTTAAGTGTTGATACGACGGTGACCTGGCTGGCGTCTGACAGCGATAAGGTATTGTTCGACCTTGGCTTTATGAAAGATGACCGTGTAGCACCTTTAGACGATCGCGAAGCTAATAAATACAAGAGTGAGCGAGTCAACGCGGGTATCGGTTACGAACGCGACTGGGATTGGGGTATCAACAGTTTCAACTATTACTACGAAGACACCAAAATTCTGGAAGACAACTCCCATCCAGATTTAAAAGGTGAAATGACGGGTACTCAACGCAACCACAACCTTGATGGAAAAGTGGTATTTGCTCTTGATAATCACTCAATCACAACCGGATTCGATTTCAGCCGCACGGAAATTTCTCATACCAAATTCTACACAGATAATGAGACGAACCAGCAAGGTGCCATTTACGTTCAGGACGAAATTGCTATCGCCGACCCACTAACCTTAACCGTGAGTGGTCGTTACACCAAGCATAATGAATTCGGCACACACTTTAGTCCTCGTGCTTACCTTGTCTTCCAGGCGACAGACAATCTGACGCTTAAAGGGGGATATGGTGAAGGCTTTAAAGCACCGAATATCTGGCATTCCTCAGATAAACTTCTGATGATCAGCTGTGGAGGACGTTGTTACCTTCAGGGTAACCCGGACCTTAAACCTGAAACGTCAAAATCTTTCGAGCTAACTGCTGTGTACAACCAGCCAACATGGTTTGTTCAAGGCACAGCATTCCACAATCAGTTGAAAGATATGATCAGCAGGGATAGACATTCCACTGTTGGTATCGCACCTGATGGTAAGAAGATCATTTCAATGATCAATATTAACGAAGTGGAAACCAAAGGTATCGAGATTGATGGTGAAGTCGATCTGTCTGATTCTGTATACCTGACAGCGAACCTGACGTACACAGACGCTAAGGATAAGAAAACCGACGAGAAACTGGCTTACACTCCAGAGGTCATGGCGAATGCAGGTCTGAACTGGCTTGCCACCGATGAGTTGACCTTGTTTACAGACGTAAAATACACTGGTGACCAAGTGTATACGCATTACGACCGTGCGACCAAAACTTCCGAAGTTCGTGATTTGAAGCCATATACGACGATCGATTTGGGTGGTAGCTACCAGGTCAATAACGAATTCAAAATTAAGGCGGGTGTCACTAACATCACTGACCATCGTTTGTACGAGCAGGAGAACGACTACAACAATGTAGATGTGGGCCGCGCATTCTACGCCGCTGTAGATTTTGAGTTTTAATTCTTAAACTCTGAATGGATATAAGTGCTCAAGCCTCTCAGAATTCTGGGAGGCTTTTTTAATATCAAATTTCACTTTAACAGTGGATAATCACTTATCAGGTTCATGGAAAAACCACTCTTTCAGATACAAGGAAGGCTTCATGAGTGAATTAGATGAAAAGCAAAAGAAGTACATGAAATTTGTGCTTATTTACCCGTTTGTTGTCTTAATCATTGGCGTTGCAGTAAACCTGCTCATTACCAACATTCCTCCTTTGGTTCCCTCAATTCCTTCCACTCCTGTACTGAGCTCCTTAGCCATATCGGGCGTATTACTTGCCATTAATCATGCCTGGTTAATGACGGCGACAGAAACAACTCGGGTGAGTTACAAACTCTATGCGACGCCGGAAGAATGGGAAGCCAGCGATTACAGCAAACAGGACGCAACTCAAGTCGCGTGGCAGGAATTGGAAAGAGCTCATAATGCTCACCGAAACGCAACGGAAAACACGGTGTGCTTCTTAGCGGTCGCATTACCATTTCTGTTCGTTTCTCCCCCTAGCATTATTGCTTATGTCTGGGTGGTGGGATTTGCACTGGCGAGGTTGGGATACACATACGGGTATCTGAGTGGAAACGACAACTTTCGCTCCATTTTCATGACTCTGAGCCTTTTGGCGTCATTTGGAATTGGAAGTTATTTGTTTATCGCTTTGATTCAATAAGCCGAGTTCATATACATAATCTCCCTAACTGGATTGATTAAACAGGGCAAATACTTCTTCCGAAGTCAGGGTTTCTGATTCGTTTTCAAATGAGTAATAGCCTGGCTTTCTGTCGATAAAGTATTGTGTCTCCATTGTCATTTGGGCAAAGGAGGCAAAATGCCCAGCAGGAATGTTAAACGTTCCGGTATTCACAAACCGACTGTACATATGGCTGCCACACTCTTTACAAAAAGCGCGACGTGCCCATTCGGCTGAACGAAACTCCTTCACATGCTCTTTGCCCAGAACCACCACATTTTCCCCACACGGTGCCATCATTGTTGGTCCTCCATTCCATGTCTGGCAGGAAGAGCAATGGCACACAGAAAAACGTTCCGGTAAATGAGTCAGTTGGAGCGTAACAAGACCGCATAAACATTTGATATTGATAGGGGAGTGCATGGTTTGATTTCCATAATTTGATGAGATGGAAACTCCAACATAGCACTCCTTGCTGACAACCGGTGTCAGGGGGTGATTTTTAGAGGGCAGAATACAAAAAGCGAGCCAATTGGCTCGCCTGTGGTTTTCAGAGTTTAGGGTCAACAGATCCTAGCTATTTTGGCTGAATCTGCTTAAGCGCTGTCGCAATTGCTGCGTCAAGTTGGCTATCGATTCCGTTCTCTACTTCTGAAGGCAGATTGAATGCCTGAACATCTGGTATCAGCTCCAGATTTTCATAGTAGCGACCATCCGGCGTTTTGAGTGGCAGGAATGGGTACACGTAACTGATGTCTGGGTAAACAGCCGACCCTGCTGTGTTCACCGCGGTTCCGGTGCCCGGTACAGGCTCACCTACGATAGGGCCCACTTTTAGATCTTGGTAGTACTGGCTGAATGCAGAACCTTCGGAATAAGACGAGGCATTAGCAAGAACGACCGACTGTTTCAGCCAGCTGCGGCGACCAGCATCAGAAGCTGGCTTGCCTTTTCTTGGAACCAGATCAGCAACTTTCTGAGCCGTCAGAAACTCAATGAGCGTATCGGCAAGGAAGCCACCGCCATTGAACCGAACGTCAATGATTAAGGTTTCCGTGTTACGTAATCGCCCTAACGCTTCTGCTCTAAGGTGCTCAAAGCTGGCTGAGTTCATTTCAGGCAGATAAACATACCCGACTTTGCCATCGCTTTTCTCAAGAACGTAATTACGGCGCTCCAGCTCCCAGCGTTTGGCAATGATCGAATATTGCTCGTAGCTGTCGATAGGTGTGATTTCCTGATGCCAGTGGCGTCCTTCAACCCGTTGCAAGGTGACAGAAACCGGCACCTGTGCCTTATTATTTAACTGCTTTGCAAGGCTCGCTAAATTAGAGACAGGGTCGCCATTGATCGCGATGACTCGGTCTCCGGGTTTGAGTACGATGTCTTCCACATCCGCGGGGCCTCCGGGCAAGATCTCACTGATAACAAGCCCCTGAGAGCTGGAATCTTCATTCGCAGGTTCGCTGTCACCTGAAATGTTTTCTGCAAAGATCAGCCCAAGGGAAGCGGTATCGTCGTAACGCATTGTTTCCGGCGCATACCCGTAAGCGCCAGTGTGAGACGCATTAAGTTCACCACTCAGCTCGCTTAATACTTCGGCGAAGTCCAGGTCATTGTTGATGTGTGGCAAAAACTTACGGTAGTTCTTGCTATAGAAATCCCAGTCTACGTTGCCCATGTCCCGGCGATAGTACTGCTCTTTGGTCTGGCGCACGATCTGGTCGAACGCGGCAATACGTCTTGGCTCTGCCTCAAATTCAACGGGCAGGTCGATGGGGTGACGTATGCGTTTCCCAGAGTCTACGTCCACTTCGATAATGTCGTATTCGGTAAGCAGATAAGCGAACTCCTGATTTTCAGTCACGTAAACAGCGTAAGCTTCTGGCTGGTTAGAAAATACCGAGTAGGTCTCCTGAGTTCGGATATTGTAAATGAGTCCGTTGGTTTTATAGTCGCCTGATAGGTCGGGTTCTACGTCCACCACCAGCAAGTTATCACCCAGAAGATGAGCGCCCAGCACCATCTTTGAAAACGGCAGGTGGAAAGCTTCTCGGTATTCAATGTTGTTTTCGTTGAATGCGTAGCTTGGAACCTGTTCGCCTTCTTCCGGTAATTCGAGATCGTCTTTGAAGTCTTTCTTCGCTCGGCTGTTAACAAACACACCGCTTATCGTGAGGTCGAGATCATCTCCCGATACAGACTTCACTCCGTATTTGGTGGTTGCCCAATACAAAACGCGTCCGTCGGAACTCCAGCTAGGCATCGCGTTAATAAACCCGCTTTGGGAAACATTCACCGACGGGCTGCTGCCATCGGCTTTAACCACATGAATTTGGTTAGAGTACGGAGTAGGGGATAGATGCACCGCCAGCTGGGAAGAATCTGGTGACCAGGCGTAATCGATGCCGTTGAAATTACTGATCAGGTCAGGAGCAATCAGCTCTATGCCAAGATCGACTGATTTGTCCTCACTCACCATTGCGTCTTTGACTTTCTCGACAACGGACTCTTCTTCGCTCTCGCTTAAATCCAGAACGTGCAGGGCTCGGCCATTAACCACAAAAGCGAGTTTGTTTCCGTCTGGGGAATATTTAGGATGCGTGATGTTGTGATCGTCAGACACCAGTAGCGGGGCTTCTTCGCGGGTTATGGCATCAGACAGCAGTTCTTCTTCCGTGTCAGAAAACGTGGTGTAAAGCCCCCATTTCCCATCACGCAGGGCGCTATAAACTGCGCCATAACCATCTGGGGTGAAATTAACGTGCTTTTCTTCTTCAATGGTTTTGGTTAACGCTTTCACTTCAGACGTTTCTGCGTTGTAAGCATAAATGTCACCATACGAGTTCAGAAGAAACTCGCCCGGATCGTATTCCGAAGGTGCAAACCTCGTGGTTTTGTTGGTGTAAATGAATTGGCTTGGTTCTGGCGTAAAGTGGTGAATGTTGATGCTCACTTTACGGGCGTCAGATTCCCCATTTTTAAGCGTGTATATTTCCCCGTTGTAAGAAAACGCGAGGTTATCGCTGTCGTCCACCGTCAGGTGACGAACAGGATGGGTATCGAAATGCGTAATCTGGGTTTTCTCAGCGGTGGCTAAGTCATATAGCCAGACGTTGAAATTGCCATCAGCCTCACTCAGATAATAAAAACCGGTCTGGTCAGTGTTCCAGACTGGGCGTTGCGCTGCCACTCGGTTTTCTGTGAGTTGCTTGTGTTCTCCGCTGGCTTTGTCGTAAAGCCAAATGTTCGGCACAGCGAAAGAGCGTTGGTGTTTACGAAACGGCTGATCTTTATGAGGAGAGTTATACAGCAGCTTGCTCTCATCCCGATTCCAAACCGCATGTTTGGCCGGTACTGCCAGCGTAGCAGAGGCGTTTTGGGAATCCAGTTCAACGCGGTACAAATGGTTGCCTAACGGACTCAGCGACCATTCAGGCAAGCTGTAAAAATCCTGTTCCTTGCTGGAAATTCGCGTTGTACTGAAAAGCAGTGCGTCGCCGTTTTCAGTAAACGAAGTAGGAACATCCGACCCAGAATGGTAAGTGTGACGAATCATCTTTCCGTTTTTAAGAGACACAGTAAACACGTCGTCATTGCCATATGGGTTGGCGGCGAATGCCAGCGTTTGATTGTCTGGTCCCCATATTAAACTGTGAGGGTAGAAATCGCCGCTGGTAATGGCGCGGGCTTCGCCCCCTTCACTGGATACGAGGTAAATTTTGCTTTTGTAGGTAAAAGCCAGCTGTTTGCCGTCTGGCGAGAGTGCCGTGTGTCTTAACCACAGTGGAGCATCTGATTGAGAAGAGTCTGCAGGCGCTGTTTGCGTCGCGTGGGCAGATGAAAAAGCGCCAGAAATCAACGCAGCAAGCAGCGTGAAGCGCATAGATTGACCCATGTCTGTTTCCTTCTATTTTTAGAATTTATAGTTATTAAGTTTTTGATAGTTATTATCTATTCTGGACGATTGGTCAACCTTATCAGCACATTTATTGACGGTAAAAAATGAAAAAGGCAAATACGTGCCTTGCCTTATCTAACGCCTCACAGCCCCAATTTAACAGTACTTCGATAACTGCCCGACATTTCTCATTATCGTCAACGCAGATCTCTAGAACCCAGCTTTCGATATCTGGTCATTAAGCAGAACACACTGCGTTGGTATTCTATATTGATGAATCTATCAGTTTTAATGACAAAAACCACAATAAGAGAGTGGGTATGATGTGGATCAAAATGAAACTACCACTTTAGGAGTACACCTAAAGTGAATCGTGTGATTGTGTGAATAAGTGTTTCAAATTATGAAAAACAAAAAACGTTATATCACGGTATTAATCGCAATGGGTGTACTGATCGGTTGGGCTCTTTTAGGGGGCTCAGCAGCTGTCATGCACTACACCTCCAGCACTTCATTTTGTTTGTCTTGCCACTCGATGCAAATTCCCTATGAGGAATATCAGGGGTCGGTGCATTTCACCAATGGAAAGGGCATTCGCGCGGAATGTTCCGATTGCCATATCCCGAATCAACCCATTGATTACATCATTACCAAAATTCGGGCAACGAAAGACATCTACCACGAATTTGTGACCGGGAAAATTGGCGATGAAGAGCTGTATGAAACCCACCGCGTTGCCATGGCTGAAACCGTATGGGAACAAATGCGAGCCAATGACTCAGCCACTTGCCGATCTTGCCATGAGTTCGGTGCAATGGATCTGTACGAGCAGACCGAAGACGCCGCCAAAATGCATCAATACGGAATAGAAAATTCACAAACCTGTATTGATTGTCACAAAGGTGTCGCTCATTTTGCCCCGGAGCCAGAAATGGACAGCGAAGCGTTTGAACGTTTAATGGCATTGACTGATCAGACACCAGATTCCGCAAAATATGTGTACACCGTTTCTGATGCAGAAATCGGAGAGTACGGTTCAATCCGACCCACCACCAAACTCGAAGTTATTGCCCAGACCCCAACCTCCCGAGAGGTTCGCCTAGAGGCTTATCAGATGAAAGGGGCAGAACAGGTGCTTTACCTAGGAAGAGGGCAGCGAGCGATAGTCGCCATGCTCTCCGAACAAGGGCAGACAGCCGTTAAACATGGTGACTATGAAGCCGATGAATACGGGAACGAGTGGCGAACCGCTACGCTCACCGCGACCACGAGTGCACCAGTGCTGGATTCTCCAGAGCCTATATGGGCGTATGCCACGGAGCTCGACAACGTTTACTGCGCGACATGCCATTCCAAGATCCCGGCTAATCATTTTACTGTCAATGCATGGGGACCTGTAGCCAAGAGCATGGGCGAACGAACCGACATTTCAGAACCTGATTTGGAAATACTTACCAAGTTCTTCCAGCACCACGCCAAAGACGTGGCTGGGCACTAAATAGAGAAGGATAGCATTATGACTGAATTAACACGTCGAGGTTTCCTTAAAGGAACCAGTATGACCGCAGGCGCGCTGGCGTTCACTTCGTTTACCCCTTTGTCGGCACTGGCGAAGACGAAGCGAGGTTCTGGTGTGCTGACCGCCGGTCGCATGGGACCTATCTTGTGTGAAGTAAAAGATGGAAAACTGATTTCGACCAAAAATGCGCTTGCTCAAACCGTTGCAAACAGCTTGCAGGTGACGGGACCGGATCAGGTGCACACTAAAGCCCGCGTCAAGTATCCGATGGTTCGCAAAGGGTATCTTGCCAATCCGTCGGCACCAGCTGGAGAACGAGGAAAAGACGAGTTTGTCCGCGTATCCTGGGATGACGCTTACGCTTTGATTCATGAACAGCACATGCGAATCCGGCAGGCTCATGGAGCTGAATCGATCTTTGCGGGTTCTTACGGTTGGCGATCCAGTGGTGTATTGCACAAAGCTCAGACACTTTTGCAGCGCTACATGAGTATGGCGGGTGGTTACTCAGGGCACCTTGGGGATTATTCGACAGGGGCGGCACAAGTTATCATGCCGCACGTTATGGGCTCTATCGAAGTGTACGAGCAACAAACCACTTACCCTGTCGTACTCGAACACAGTGATGTGGTGGTGCTTTGGGGAATGAACCCTTTAAACACGCTCAAGATTGCCTGGACTTCAACAGACTGTCAGGGGCTAGAATTTTTCCATCAGTTGAAGAAATCGGGCAAAACGCTGATCGCCATCGATCCAATGCGTTCCGAGACCATTGATTTCTTAGGTGACAGCGTTCAATGGATTGCGCCTCATCCAATGACTGATGTCGCAATGATGATGGGGATTGCCCATACACTGGTCAAAAATAACAAACACGACAAAGCATTTCTTAACAAGTACACCACCGGATACGACCGTTTTGAAAGCTATCTTCTCGGTAAAGAAGACGGCGTTGAAAAATCCGCAGCGTGGGCATCGAATATCTGTGGCGTACCCGCGAAGCAGCTAGAAGTGCTGGCAGATATTTTCAGTAAACACCGCACATTGTTGATGTCTGGATGGGGAATCCAGCGCCAGCAATACGGAGAACAGCGCCACTGGATGCTGGTAACGCTAGCTTCGATGCTGGGGCAGATTGGTTTGCCGGGCGGTGGATTTGGTTTGTCTTATCACTATTCCAACGGAGGAAACCCAACGCGTGATGCTGCAGTGCTTCCTGCCATATCCGCATCTGTTGGCGGCGGTTCTTCAGCAGGGAATGACTGGGCAGTCTCTGGCGCGGTGAATGCGTTCCCAGTAGCGCGAATTGTTGAAGCTCTGGAAAATCCGGGTAAATCTTTTAAACACAACGGTCACGATCTCACGTTCCCAGACATCAAAATGATCTGGTGGGCAGGTGGCGCGAACTTTACGCATCATCAAGACAGCAATCGACTGATTAAAGCGTGGCAAAAACCAGAGCTGATCGTCATATCCGAGCCGTACTGGACTGCCGCGGCTAAGCATGCCGATATTGTCCTGCCCATTACAACCTCGTTCGAACGAAACGATATGACGATGACAGGGGACTACAGTAACCAGCATCTCGTACCGATGAAGCAGGTGGTGGAACCTCAGGGAGAAGCCCGAAACGACTTTGATGTATTTGCCGATATGGCTGAAAAACTGAAATCCGGTGGGAAAGATGTTTTCACTGAAGGCAAAGACGAAATGGGGTGGCTCAAATCGTTTTACGAAACAGCCCAAAAAGCCGGACGCACAGCGCGTATCCGCATGCCAAAATTTGGACAGTTCTGGAGCAAGAATGAGCTGATTGAAATGAAGTTCAACAAGAAAGCTGCGAAGTTTGTCCGTCATGCTGATTTTCGTAAAGATCCTGTGCTCAATCCATTGGGTACACCCAGTGGAAAGATCGAGATATTCTCAAAAACCATCGAAAGCTATGCCTTGGAAGATTGCCCGGCACACCCAACATGGCTAGAACCAACGGAATACACTGGAAGTGCGAAAGACGGTGAGTTGCAACTCGTTACTGCCCATGCCGCTCATCGCTTACATAGCCAGTTTAACTACGCCGCGATTCGTGAAGACTACGCCATCGCCAATCGCGAGCCGATCTCCATCCATACTGAGGATGCCAAGGCAAGAGGCATCAAGCAGGGAGATCTGGTACGTGCATTCAATGACCGCGGACAGGTGCTGGTGGGCGCATTAGTCACTGACGGGATCAAGCAAGGTTCCGTATGTATTCACGAAGGAGGGTGGCTAGACCTCGACCACAAATCGGGTTTGTGCAAAAACGGTTGTGCCAACGCACTGACTTTAGACATTCCAACATCTCGGTTAGCCAACGGCTGCGCTGCTAATTCATCCTTAGTGAGAATTGAAAAATACGAAGGTCCAGCGCTCGAACTAACGGCATTCACACCACCAAAAAATGCCTGACGTTGAAACCTAAAAAATCGAAGCCAGCATCTGCTGGCTTCAGTTTTTTATGCATAGCTCAGCCTTGCTGAGCGTGTTTTTAGAAAACACCATTGGAATTACGAACTGCGCCGCCAGCGACTAGGGTATAAAAACGCATAAAGGTATCGAGTGGCTGAATCGCATCCCAGTGTTCTTCGATGTCTGAGCCGTTGATTCTCCATGTATCGACGATGTTCATGCCTTTTTTATCGTTGCCTCGGTGGGATTTCTTGATTGTCGCGTGAGAGTGCAGGGTAACGTAATCACCATCAACATAAACGCTTTTCACATCATAAGAAAACTCCGGGAAACGACCAGCAAACTTCTTAACGTACTCAATCACACCCATCATCTTGTCTGGAATTCCGCGGTTGTGCTGAACATAGTTGGAGTTGTCGTATTTGCTTTTTACATACTCGAAATCGTGGTTATTCATAATATTTTGGACAAAATCCATGATGAGTTCGGCATTGCTGTTTTCTTTTTCTGTCCAGTAGTCGCGTTTAAATTTGTTTTTATCAATGATTACTGTATCCATTCTTCTCTCCAACTGTTTAACTTGTTTTTCTTTCAATCAATTCTGATAGCCACGACTCCATTCGCTCCGCCTGCTCAGAAACAATGGACTCATCTTCAAATGTTTGTGCGAGCAACGCTGCACCTTGACTCTGCGTTATAAGATGCACGGCATACTGGTCTGCTTTGCTTTGAAAACCAAGCTCTTCAAACTGCTTTGATAACCAGTTTCGAAACAAGGCGAAGAACCTTTTCATCTCATTCTGAGAAGGGTGAGTCAGCTTATTGAGCTCTGCCGTCAATGAACCAATAGGGCAACCAAATTTTTGGGTTTGAGATTGGGTAGCTACTGCCGACTGAATAAAGCTGCGAATCCTAAGTTCAGGCTGTTTGTACTCCGACTCCCATGACACCAACGCTTGTTCAACCATGACCAAACGCTGGTTCAGTACCGCTTCAAGAATGTCGTCTTTGGTTTTGTAGTGGTGATAAAAGTTACCTTTTGAGATCCCCACTTCATTAGCGATCTGAGACAGAGCGGTGTGCTCGTATCCCTGCTCGTAAAACAGCGTGTTTGCCGCTTCAATGATCTTCAGTTTTGTCTTACCCAATCGCATATATGGTCTCTCTGAAATTAACTAGGTCGCACGTCCTATTTTTAATTTAGGACATGCGACCTAGTTTGTCAACGAGTAAATTTTAAAAGTGTTTGCTTCTACAGTTTTAAACGTTCCAGATAGGTTCGAGGATGGAGTGCTTTGGTGTACTCACTGTTTTTGGCAGGCTTCACGTTTTTTTAATGTGAGAGTGCTTCTACTTTCTATATGAGAGCTTACTAACACGCCATATGTGACACTTAATGTATTCTAAGCTCAAGCGATTAAGAGGATTCAATTAATGTCAAAAAGCTCTAAGCTTCATAATGAAGATAAACTGGTCAAAAAAGCGCTTGAGATTGCTGGGAAGATGGCAAAGATGCAAGGCTTTGACCTTCCTCAGTCCCCACAACCCGTAAAAGTAAAAGCGATTTACCTATTCTTGGTCGACGCCAAGCAAATCACGCCACTACCCGAGAGCAAGCTGGACGGCGCAAACATCAAACACAGGCTGGCACTCTGGATTCACAACGCGTTGCCAGACAACGACCCGCTAAAATAAAAAAACATATTGAAATTACAAAAAGGCGAACCGACTGGTTCGCCTTTTTGATCTTGGTTTCTGTTCTATTTCAATTGCCGTAATTGATGAGTTTCGTGTTTTCTTAAAGTGAGTATCCCGCTATTGGGGCTGCATTGCAGAGATCCGATAGAACATCGCCATTGATCAGCACAAACGGACCCTTCTAGCAAAAGGGGATAACGACAGATAACTCGGAAGCGGGAATTAAATCTTGGTTAGGTTGAATTATTGATGAGGTCAAGGCAGCATCCATGCTGCTCTAAGATCGAAAACGTTGGGGCTGAGCCCACGCATACATCGTGTCGGATGATCAGAACATGTATTTATTGATGCCTGCTTTCGTCCAGTCCTGAATTGAGTTCGGGTCGAATGACTTACTGTCTGGAACTCCAATGCTCTCGTTTTGGGAAGAGATCAACGTCGCCGTGGATTTGATGGTGTCGATTTTGACTGCACGGCCATCATCAAACGTGAGCCGATAGCCGATAAACACAGACTGGAACATTCCGTTCCCTTCGAATTCTTCAAGAAGATTTTTCACGTCGACCAAGCGGTAACGCTTGTTACCGTCCTCAAGAAAGAAATCCGTGGTTGCCTGAACCGCGCTATCTTTGAATAAGTGAGAGATTGTGCAAGCAGAAGATAAATCAAAAACGATCATGTCGTATGTACCTTTATTAGTTACGGTTTGTATTTATTTTGTGATTTATATCACTCGAAAATATCATTGTGGTCTGACCTTGATCCGCGGTTATAAATATTTCTTCACAAGGTGAGTTTTGTGATTTGAACCAAACAAAGAATAAATCAAACTAATCAGTAAGTTAGATAATTTTAGTTCCTTGCCAGCTACTGGGAATTAAGTCACTTTGTGTCTCTGAGAAATATTTTGTTACATTTGCGATTGGGATCGTTCCCATTTCTGACAAAGAAAAACACGCTACGAATGCGTTTGGTCTGAGTTTGGGAATTGGTAGAAAACTAAAAATAAGGGCAGGCAAGTAGAAAAGTAATTGATAGGTTTTGTGTTTTCTTAAAGTGAGTGTTCCTTTGAGTTAAAAAAGCGCTTGAGATTGCTGGGAAGATGGCAAAGATGCAAGGCTTTGACTTTCCTCAGTCACCACAACCCGTAAAAGTAAAAGTGATTTACCTATTCTTGGTCGATGCCAAGCAAATCACGCCACTACCCGAGAGCAAGCTGGACGGCGCAAACATCAAACACAGGCTGGCGCTATGGATTCACAACGCATTGCCAGACAACGACCCGCTAAAATAAAAATTATATTGAAATAACAAAAAGGCGAACTGACTGGTTCGCCTTTTAGATCTTGGCTCTACATTGCGATCTAGAGTGAAGTTTGTCAGGAAGAAATTAGCTAACACATTTTTGCCCCGAAATGAGTTGAGCATTCATTTCAGTCACATTCAATTCAGAGTATTTCAAGATACAAAAACTAATGTGATTGGTAAGAACTTGGCTACCTGTTTACTAACAATCAATTGGAGAGAGTGGCCTAATGTTTTAGCTGCTGAGTGGCTACGATTGTGCGTGTCAATCACTAATGTTTAGTTTGTCTATATGTAACATGTTGAAATAAAACTATTAGGTGATTAATGTTTGGGATAAAATTCGAACGATAACATTTATACCAATAGAGGTTTGCATGGCTGACTTACGATTGATGTCTGGCGATTCTTTAGCTAGAAAACATGTTGTGTTTATTCATGGATTAGGTGGCAATGCTGAAACCACATGGCAATCGAGTGATTCAGAAAAAGTTTTTTGGCCTAAGTGGTTACATGAGGACATAGAAGATGTATGTATATGGTCTATTGGTTACGAGGCTCCTAAACTAACTGTGCGAGATTCAGGAATGGGTCTCCTTGATAGAGCGCAAAACGTACTTGAGACACTCTTAGCTGAGCAGCAACTAAGTAAGGGCGAGTTGATACTAGTAGGTCATAGCTTAGGCGGACTAATTATTAAACAGTTACTTAGATTGGCAAGCGATCAGAATGGGCGTAAGGGTGCGATTGAACTTATAAATAGAATTACTGGTGTGGCGTTTTTAGGCTCACCTCATACTGGTGCAGATCTAGCGCAAACAGGTAATTCTCTTTTCGGGCAATTGTTTCTCAAGCTGTTCTTACATCAACCTTCTGCGGCAACTGCCTCATTAGAGCGCAACGATGCCACTCTACGTGATCTGAATACTTGGTATCGAGGATGGTGTCACGATAAAGACATTCGGCATTTAGTGTTGGTTGAAACCAAGCCATATTTAATATTTGGAAGGATTGTTAAGGCTGATAGCTCAGATCCAGGCTTAAAAGAACGGGCAATTCCAATAGATGCTCATCATATTAATATAAGTAAGCCATCTGCAAAACAAGACGATATATATAAGCATATTAAGAAGTTTGTGGCTGAAGATACACTATCCAAACAAGCTAGTTGGTTACGAGCTAATTTTGGGAGAGATTACAGTGGCTGGGAGGAGTATGGTAATTGGGCTAAGTGCCCAAAGGGCATTGAGGAAGAATACATATTAGATCAAGCTGTGCGCCTTCACAATTCTTCCTCTAATGACTCAGAAGGGTTAGCTACAGTTGATGCATTGAATTTGCTTCGAAATCGCTTACTCAAAGCTGGCGCGTCTATTCGTTTAGTCGGGCTGTCAGGTGTAGGTAAAACTCGCTTCGTACAAGCACTATTTGATGACAGAATCGGGGAAAATGCTCTTGATAAAGAGAGCGTGTTCTATTCGGACATTAGTCTATCTCCTTCACCCACTCCACGAGTTTTAGTCGAACGGCTTGTTAGAGACAATATTCAGTCCGTTATTGTAGTGGATAACTGTGCCCCCGACTTGCATCGTGAACTTACCAATTTATGTAAAGATAACAGCAAAGCTAGAATCCTAACTGTTGAATACGACGTTAGAGAAGATCAGCCAGAGGAAACTGAAGTTTATACTTTAGAGCCAAGTTCTAGTGAGCTTATCGAAGCAATGATTTCATCAAGATTCCCTCATTTAAGTAAACAAACCACTGAGAAAATCGCTGATTTTTCAGGCGGTAATGCAAGAGTGGCTAATGCACTTGCCTGTACTGTTGAGAAAGATGAAAACATATCCAGATTAAAAGATGAAGAGTTGTTTAAAAGGCTGTTTCATCAGCGCCATGATTCAGATATTGGCTTAGAAAAAGCAGCCGAGGGGTTATCATTAGCTTATTCATTTCAGTTGGAATCTGAAGATGACTTTAGTGAAGAATTAAAGTTACTCGGTGGAATAGTAATGCTTCCTCCTCATGAAATGTACAAGTTTGCTAAAGAGCTGAAACGACGAAACTTAGCGCAAGAACGTAGTATTTGGATGGCGATATTACCTCACCCTATTGCGAATAGACTAGCCCGTTTAGCGTTGCAGAACGTACCACATTCAAATGTTGTTAAGTTCATAAACAGCAACACACAACCAAGACTGCTTAAGTCATTTTCACGTCGTATTGGGTACCTTAATGATAGCGAAGAAGCTGTTAAGCTAGCATCATTTTGGCTAGAGGCTGATGGAGTAATAGATCTACTTTTTAAAAAAGGTAGTGACGACTTATCGATCTCATTGTTGGGCAATATTGCCCCAGTTATTCCGAATGAAGTGCTCACCTATCTGGAGCAAAGAGCAAAATGTGATTCAGATTTCTTAAGTAGGGAGAACCCTCACTACATATCAATTACAAGGCTTCTTCGTTCTCTAGCATATGAAGATGACTTGTTCGGTCAATGCTTTGATCTGCTCTGTCGTTTCGCATTATCTGAAAAAAAAGGAGAAAATAACAACTCAGTTAGAAGCTTACTTTGTAGTTTGTTCCAGCTTTATCTATCAGGTACACACGCTAAAGTGGAACGTCGAGTTAACTGCATTGGTAAACTCATAGATAGCACGAATGAAAACGAAAGAGAACTGGGATATGAGTTACTCGATAGCTCGCTAAAGACTTACCATTTTTCATCAAGTTATGGTTTTGATTTTGGTGCTAAATCAAGAGACTTTGGTTACGAGCCTCAAAGTCGAAAGGATGTGCTTTCTTGGTATCGTGAATACTTATTGCTTATTCGGAATCTTGCTTCGTCAGGGAATGTTATTGATGAGCGTATCAAAGAGGTTTTTGCTAGTCATATTAGGGGGCTATGGAAAATAGCTGAACTACACGATGATCTCGAATCTATATCCAAAAGCTTCTGTAGCAAAGGGGGATGGCCACGAGGCTGGCTGGCTTTAGGGGCAACATTGCGGTTTGATTCAGCATCAATGACGAAAGAGCACAAAAACCGACTTAAAATGTTGAGGGCAACTATTGCGGCTCAAGATCTAGATGGTCAAATGGAGCTATATGTATTTGCTGATAACCATGATTACTTCGGTCTTGATGAGCTAAATGAAGAAGGTGAAACGGTAAAATGGGGCTATGAAAAAGCTCAAGAACTCGCAGAAGAACTAGGCACACATGTTGCTCAAGGACATTATAACTATCTTATAAACAAGTTAGCTCGGATTCTTACAACTATGAGTACTAACAACCACCTATTTAGATTTGGTTATGGAGTAGCGAGCGGAATAAATGATATTGAAAAGGTATGGGAGGATATCGCCACCTGCCTAGAGAAGCTAGAAATCGAAAAAGTAAACTCGAACTTTGTCGGAGGTTTTGTTAGATACATTTACGATAATGACTCTGATAAAGCACAATTGATTTTAGATTACTTATTAAACAGCGATAGACTAAGTCAGATATACCCATTGGTGCAGTTTGATTGTCCTCTAGATGAAGTTGCTGTAGGTAGGCTCATAACATCGTTAAAAAACAATACTTCTCCGAGCTGGATGTACCGAAATATGGCATCTGGTAGACGGCATGAGTCAGTATCTGACTTTGATTTAATTACTATCTTGGATTTGCTTTGGTTGCAACCAAATGGGCACAGCGCAGTTATTGAAATACTAACCATGAGGTTTCATGGATTGGAGAGACAAGCCATTTATGCTCCTAGTGTGGATTTGATTAAAAAATGCAGGGAGTTCTTACTGAAGCATGATTATAGCCGAGAACAACGAGACTATGGTGGCCGAGATTATTCTTTGACGCAGATAGCTAAAGTATGTTTTTTGGAAGATGAGGCTGGGGAAGATGCTAACACTCTGTTCAAAAAATTGTTTGAAGGCATAGCTACTTATAAAGTTTATGCTTTTGACTATGGGGAGTTTCTATCAACTTTAATCGAACTACAGCCGACCCAAGCCTTAGATGTATTTCTCAAGGATGACAATGTGTCTGATCAAATCGCAACGAGTCATTTATCTAGAGAAACAAGCCCATTATCCAAGCTCCCTATTGATAAAGCTATAGCTTGGTGCAAGGAATCACCAATATACAGATTTAAAACTCTAGCATCATCGATCACTCCATATGAAAAGAATGGTGAACACCTTAAACTAACCGACTTGGCAAAAGCGCTAGTCAACGAAAGTCCTGAACCGTTGTTAGTGATTGAAGCTTTCGAAAGGGCTGCAATCCCGATGTCTTGGAGTGGTTCACGTGCATCTGTAATTGAACAAAGAGCTGAAATATTTGAGGAGCTTCTTTCCCATGAAAACCCTGATGTTGTAGAAAGTATGAAAATGATACTTAGCAAGCTAGAAAAAAGAGTAGAACGAGAAAGAGCCGACGAAGAGTTAGAGTCAAGGCAATCAGAAGAACGGTTTGAATGGTGAATTTAGAGGAATACTGGCTGGCTCTTGCTCATTAGAGAGTTAGCCATATATTTCCTAATCCAAACCTCAAAATCTAGAGCAAAGGAGCTAGCTTGCTTTTGTCCAATACTAAGTTAGAAGTACTAACCATCACAAAACAAAAAGGCGAACCAATCGGTTCGCCTTTAAAGTTTTTACTGAATCCTAAAAATTAGTCTTCATAGCTCTCAATACTTGGGCAAGAGCAAATTAGGTTACGGTCGCCGTAAACGTTGTCTACGCGGTTAACCGTTGGCCAGTATTTCGATGCTTTTGCTTGTACAGATGGGAAGCACGCTAGCTCGCGAGAGTAAGGGCGGTTCCACTCTGCTTCAGACAGGTCTGCTTGAGTGTGAGGTGCGTTAACCAGTGGGTTGTTGTCCAGTGGCCATTCGCCTTCTTTCACTTTTGCCATCTCTTCGCGGATTGCGATCATCGCGTCACAGAAGCGGTCTAGCTCAGCCAAATCTTCAGATTCAGTTGGTTCAACCATTAGTGTGCCAGCAACTGGGAACGACATGGTTGGCGCGTGGAAACCGTAGTCCATCAAACGCTTCGCGATGTCTTCTTCGCTGATGCCTGTGTCTTCTTTTAGCGGGCGAATATCGATAATACATTCGTGCGCTACGCGACCGTTGGTGCCACGGTAAAGAACAGGGTAATGAGGGCGCAGGCGCTCCATTACGTAGTTGGCGTTCAGAATCGCAACTTTGGTTGCGTCTGTCAGACCTTCTGTGCCCATCATCGCGATGTAAGCCCACGAGATTGGCAGGATAGAAGCACTGCCTAAGTCAGCGGCAGATACGGCGTAATCTTTACCTTCTACACCGTTTTCAACGTGACCCGGCAGGAAAGGTGCAAGGTGCGATTTAACACCGATTGGACCCATACCCGGACCGCCACCACCGTGTGGAATACAGAACGTTTTGTGCAAGTTCAGGTGAGATACGTCTGAACCGATGAAGCCAGGTGAAGTCAGACCAACCTGTGCGTTCATGTTGGCACCATCAAGGTAAACCTGACCGCCAGCGGCGTGAACCATTTCGCACACTTCTTTCACTTGTTCTTCGTAAACACCGTGAGTAGAAGGGTAGGTGATCATGATGCTGGACAGGTTGTCTTTGTGCTTCTCGATTTTCGCTGCCAAATCTTCAACATCGATGTTGCCGTCGTCATCACATTTAACGATCACAACTTTCATCGACATCATAGAAGCAGTCGCTGGGTTCGTACCGTGTGCTGAACTTGGGATCAGACATACGTTACGGTGACCTTCGCCACGGCTCGCATGGTATCGTTGAATCGCGATAAGACCTGCGTATTCGCCCGATGCACCAGAGTTTGGCTGCAGCGAGAATTCGTCGTAGCCAGTGATTTCACATAGCTTCTGTTTTAGATCTTGAGCAAGGGCTGTGTAACCTGCTGCCTGGTCTAGTGGTGCGAATGGGTGGATCGCGCCAAATTCTGGCCAGGTGACCGGAATCATTTCAGCCGCAGCGTTCAGCTTCATTGTGCAGCTGCCTAGCGGGATCATGCCGTGAGTTAGTGAGAAGTCTTTGTTCTCAAGCTGCTTCAGGTAACGCATCATCTGCGTTTCGCTGTGGTGGGTATTGAACACTGGGTGAGTCAGGTACTCAGACTCACGACGGCACGCTTCTGGAATCGCTGCAAACTCGTTGCCTTCAATTTCAGCAGACAGGGCTTCCACTTTCTCTTCAACACCGAATACGCCAAATAGCGCTTCAACGTCTTGAGTAGTGGTGGTTTCATCGAAGCTAATGCCGATTTGACCATCCAGCTTGCGAAGGTTGATGTTTGCGTGCAATGCTTTTTCAAGCAGGGCGTCAGTTTTGTCGCCTGTGTTCAGCGTGATGGTATCGAAGAAGCTGTTATGAGCAAGCTCGTAACCGGCTTTCGTCAGACCAGCCGCCAGAATCGCAGTCATGTGGTGCGTACGGCGCGCGATGGTACGTAGACCTTCTGCACCGTGGAATACTGCGAAGAACGACGCCATGTTCGCTAGCAGTGCCTGCGCAGTACAAATGTTCGATGTGGCTTTTTCGCGGCGAATGTGTTGCTCACGAGTCTGCATTGCCATACGCAGAGCTTGGTTGCCTTTTGAATCGATAGAAACACCGATTACACGACCTGGCATAGTACGCTTATGTTTGTCACGGGTTGCCATGAATGCAGCGTGTGGACCGCCGTATCCCATTGGAACACCGAAACGCTGGGCGCTACCGATAACGACGTCTGCGCCCATTTCACCTGCTGGCTTCAATAAAGCACAGGCTAAAAGATCGGTTGCTACAGTCACTAACGTTTTCTTTGCTTGTGCAGCAGCGATAACCTCGGTAAGGTCGCGAACCTCACCAGTAGTGCCTGGGTACTGAACCAACGCACCGAATACGTCGTGATCAGATAGAGATTCAACAGAACCTGTCACCACCTCAAAACCAATAAACTCTGCACGTGTTTGGATCACGGCAAGGGTTTGAGGGTGCACATCGTCGGCAACGAAAAACACGTTGCTCTTGCTTTTACCTGCGCGCTTACACAGAGTCATTGCTTCTGCCGCTGCCGTTGCTTCATCCAGCAGTGAGGCGTTCGCGATTTCCATACCCGTTAAGTCCATCACCATTTGTTGGTAATTCAACAAGGCTTCAAGACGACCCTGAGAAATCTCAGGCTGATATGGGGTGTAAGCTGTGTACCAACCTGGGTTTTCCAGCACGTTACGTAAAATCACGTTTGGTGTAAAGGTGTTGTAGTAACCCTGACCAATGAAAGTACGCTTGATTTGGTTTTGGTTGGCAAATTGTTTCATCGCCTCAAGCATGTTTGCTTCGCTCATAGGAGCAGCTTCGCTCATTGGCGATTCAAGGCGAATTTGAGCAGGAACGGTTTCTTCAATCAGAGCGTCCAGGCTGGATGACTTGATGGCATCCAGCATGTGTTGTTGCTCTGCATTGTTAGGGCCGTTATGGCGTGCAATGAACTCGTTGTCCGTGCTTAGGTGGTGAAGTAACTCTGTCATAATCTCTATCTACCGCGACTCGTCGATTATTTATTCGTCTTCAATACTGTTAAGGTATTCTTCTGAATCTTTCAGGTTGTCCAGTTCAGAAGCGTCTTGCAGCTTCACTTTAACGATCCAACCGCCTTCATACGGTTCTTCGTTAATTAGCTCTGGGCTGTCTTCCAGCTCTTCGTTGATTTCAAGGATTTCACCTGTAATTGGTGCGTAGATGTCTGACGCAGCTTTTACAGATTCAACCAAAGAAAAGCTGTCGCCAGCTTCAATGTCGTCGCCTGCGTCTGGCAGGTCTACGAATACGACGTCGCCAAGCATTTGCTGAGCGTGCTCTGAGATACCGATAGTTACGGTGCCGTCACCATTGTCTTTAACCCACT
The DNA here is from genome assembly GCF_027924785.1 of Vibrio nigripulchritudo. NCBI lineage: Bacteria > Pseudomonadati > Pseudomonadota > Gammaproteobacteria > Vibrionales > Vibrionaceae > Vibrio > Vibrio nigripulchritudo. Next base: position 835,360 of record NZ_AP027050.1, read on the forward strand.
CGTGGCTATCAGCAAACTTCAGTGTATTATCCATTGAATTATCTCCAAAAAATTCCTAGGGATGTTTAATATTATTGGTAGAGTGGGAAGCGATTGCAGAGCTCTTTCACTTGTTTCTTAACGCGTTGCTCGATTTCTGCGTTGCCTTCAGGGCTTTCAACTAAGCCGTCAAGTACATCACCGATCCACTCTCCGATCTGTTTAAATTCTTCATTACCGAAACCGCGGCTTGTTCCGGCAGGCGTACCTAAGCGAATGCCTGATGTAATCATAGGCTTCTCTGAATCAAATGGTATGCCGTTTTTGTTACATGTGATGCCAGCGCGCTCCAACGCTTCTTCCGTCTGATTGCCTTTCAGTCCTTTCGGGCGAAGGTCAACCAGCATCAGATGAGTGTCGGTGCCACCAGTCACTATGTCACAGCCACGATTTTGCAACACTTCGGCTAAAACTTTTGCGTTACTAACCACAGTATCAATGTAAGTTTTGAATTCTGGTCCCAAAGCTTCACCAAACGCGACGGCTTTTGCAGCGATCACGTGCATGAGAGGACCGCCCTGCAAACCAGGGAATACTGCGGAGTTGATTTTTTTGATGACGTCTTCGTGATTAGTCAGAATCATGCCACCGCGAGGACCGCGAAGTGTTTTGTGAGTTGTTGTAGTGACAACATGAGCGTGTGGCAGTGGGCTTGGGTGTGCGCCAGTTGCGATAAGACCCGCAATGTGCGCCATATCTACCATTAGAATCGCGCCCACTTCGTCCGCGATTTCACGGAATTTAGGAAAATCAATCACGCGAGGAATGGCGCTGCCACCAGCAATGATCATTTTTGGTTGGTGTTCTTTTGCCAGAGCACGAACATCTTCGTAATTGATTTCTAGTGTTTCTTTGTCCACGCCATATTGAACGGCGTTGAACCATTTGCCTGAAAGGGCAGGGCGAGCACCGTGAGTCAGGTGACCGCCAGCGTCCAGTGACATGCCTAAAATGGTATCGCCTGGCTGAAGAAGTGCCAGTTTAACTGCACCATTGGCTTGTGCGCCGGAGTGAGGTTGTACGTTTGCAAATTCACAGTTGAACAGTTTTTTCGCTCGTTCGATAGCAATCGCTTCAACGGTATCAACGTGTTCACAACCGCCGTAGTAACGACGACCCGGATAACCTTCTGCGTATTTGTTTGTCAGGCATGTGCCTTGTGCTTGCATTACCGCTTTAGAAACGATGTTTTCAGAGGCAATAAGCTCAATCTGATCGTTCTGGCGAGCATTTTCTGCCTGAATTCCGGCAAAGACGGCATCATCGGTTGCAGAGAGGTTAGTAGAGAAGAAGTTCTCCAGGCTGTGGTTTTGGTAAGACTTGTTGTTCATGGCAGATAACCTTCCATTTGTCTGACTTAATGTGACTCTAAGCGGTCAACTTTCGTTAGATAAGCCAGGCTTCCTTTGTTTCTCTGTTTCTATCTTTCGTGTTGAAGCAGAAACAGCGCGAATCTGTGAACTTTCGATTTCTGCCGTTTACTACGTGACCAATCTGGCTGAGGTGGCAATCTGAATTGCGATTTAGCCAAACGTTTGCTTTTTCGGTGCGGATTGTAGGGTAAGTTGCACTCGAATGGCAGAATATTTTTTGTTTGTAAATGGTCTATTACGTAATACGTCAGAAATGTGCGAGAAAGTTCTCCATCTAACAAGGCTGTAACATAGCGTTAGTTGAGAAGACAATCAATCAAAAATTTCCTATTGGAAACATGTTTTCCGAAATTGCTACATGGCGCACTGTTTAATTTCATTCGGCTACTTTCATGTTCAGGCGTCTCTGTGCACAATAAAAGAACAACATTAGGAAGTATGAAAATAAGAGGGACGCATGTCTGAAGACATCTACGATGAGTACCCATCTGTTACGCTTGCAAAAGAGAATCAGGACGAAAATATTGAGCCTCTAAAATTGGGCAAGCGGCTAAAAGAAATTCGCATGAAACTTGGGTTAACCCTAGAAGATGCAAGCAAGCGTACTGGCCTTGCGCGTTCGACGCTTTCTAAGATAGAAAACGAACAAATATCTCCTACCTTTCAGGCTATGCAAAAGCTCGCGAATGGTTTGAAGATTGATATGCCTCAACTCTTTGAACCACCTAGAAAAAAGGTGGCAACAGGGCGTCGGGATTTGACTCGTTCCGGAGAGGGGAAACCGCACCCAACACCAACCTATGAACACGAGCTGCTGGCGACTCAACTTTCCAATAAGAAAATGATGCCATTTAAGAGCCGAATCCGAGCGCGGGATTTTGACGATTACAGCGACTGGGTGAGGCACGATGGCGAAGAGTTTTTATTGATCTTAGAAGGGGAAGTACTCTTCTATTCTGAGTTCTATGAACCTGTGCCTATGACGGTCGGAGACAGCGTGTATTACGATGCCAATATGGGTCATATGCTGGTCTCTACCAGTGACGAAGATGCACAGATTTTGTGGGTCACAGCAAAATAATTCGAATTCTTAAAAGTTTCCTATAGTGAAGGCAAACGTTTGCTTTGCTTCTCTAACCCTCTAATTTTGCGGGCATTTCCTTCCATTTTACTGATTTTTTCATTAATACAACCATGTGAAATAGTTGTGAAATGTCACAAAAATGTTGGTCTTGCACGCAAAGCTGGTTTAAAACCAAGTCAACTTTATCTACTATTGGAAACAAATCTTAACTTCGTGGAAACAAAAAGCGTAACCACCAGGTGAGAAAGTCACAACAGGGAAGGGGGAAACACGCCATTTTTGCGTTTCTTTCCACCTTCCAGACAGCCAAGGAAAAGCAGAAAGCTTCTTCCGAAACCAGTTAAACGTCTAAATTGTCAGCCAGGGTTTGGCGATATGGAGAATACAATGACAGAACTACTGAAAACCCCACTACACGCACTGCACGTGGAAGTAGGCGCGAAGATGGTGCCATTCGCAGGTTATGATATGCCTGTACAGTACCCATTGGGTGTAAAGAAAGAGCACCTGCATACTCGTGATGCGGCGGGTTTGTTCGATGTCTCTCATATGGGGCAGCTTAGACTGCACGGTGCAGATGCTGCAAAAGCGCTAGAAGCGTTAGTACCTGTCGATATTGTTGATCTTCCTGTTGGCAACCAGCGTTATGCTTTCTTCACCAACGAAGAAGGCGGCATTATGGATGACCTGATGGTGGCAAATTTTGGCGACCACCTGTTTGTAGTGGTAAACGCAGCATGTAAGGAGCAAGACATTGCTCACCTTAAAGCTAACCTGCCAGCATCGGTTGAAATGGAAGTGATTGAAGACCGTGCGCTGCTTGCTCTTCAAGGTCCTAAAGCCGCTGCCGTGCTTGCACGACTTGCTCCAGAAGTATCTGACATGGTGTTTATGGACGCTCGTGAAATTGAAATTCTGGGTGAGAAGTGTCTGGTTAGCCGTTCTGGTTACACAGGCGAAGACGGTTACGAAATCTCAGTTTCAGAAGGCAAAGCAGAAGAACTGGCACGCGCACTGACGGACTTCGAAGAAGTTGAGTGGATCGGTCTTGGTGCTCGTGATTCACTTCGTCTTGAGTGTGGTTTGTGCCTGTACGGTCACGATCTGGATACAACAACAACGCCAGTAGAGGCTAGCCTTCTTTGGGGTATTCAGAAAGTACGTCGTACAGACGGCGAACGCGCGGGTGGTTTCCCGGGCGCGGATATCATTCTTGATCAAATCGCGACTAAGAATGTTACTCGCAAGCGTATTGGTCTGGTTGGTCAAACTAAAGCCCCGGTTCGTGAAGGTGCAAAACTGTTTGATGCTGATGACAATGAAATCGGTATCGTGACCAGTGGCACAGCAGGTCCAACGGCGGGTAAACCAGTTTCTATGGGCTACGTGAAAACGGAATTCGCCGCTGTGGGAACCGAAGTATTCGCCGAAGTACGTGGTAAGAAACTGGCAATGACAGTAGAGAAAATGCCGTTTGTACCTCAGCGTTACTATCGCGGATCGTAGCATCGTTGCAGCTCAATTAAATGATTAAAAACGGCTGCCTTATGGGCAGCCGTTTTTTCCTTACACGCAATTACATTTGTGACATCGGACCTAAGACAGGAATTGCTATAATTCGTGAAAATATTTTAAATACATAATGAATGTGGCTAAAAGTCATTCGTGAGCAATCTACCAATTCGAGGGATCTTGATGCGTAAATCAGTTACCGCCCTGTTGGCTTCGCTTCCTTTCGCTGTTTCTGCCTCTGGTGAAGTTAACCCTTTCATCATCAATGGAACAGACGCGTCAGTCCAAAACTTCCCGTCCATCGTGAACCTGTATCTCGATGCTTTTGAATATAACCAACAGTACGGTTCATTGTTCTGTGGTGGAACCACACTCAATGAAAGCTACGTGCTTACCGCAGCCCACTGTGTGGATGACCGAACAGACGTTCATCTCTTTACAAAGGTGGTGCCTCAGCTCCAATATCGCACTGACTATCCTGGTAACGTGACTCGTCATCAGGTGAGCGAGATCTATATTCATCCCGGTTGGAACAGCAACACGAGCAAAAATGACATTGCTATTCTTAAGCTGGAATCCCCAAGAAACATTGATATAAACAATGTGGCAATAAAGCGTCCGACCAACAAAAATTACGCCGCGTCGGGGACTTCGTTCGTCACGATTGGTCATGGTCTGACTAACGATTCAACAAAAACCACCAGCAATACGCTCCAGCAAACTGAGTTAACGTATGTTGATGCCGCGACATGTGGGTCGGCGTTTACCAACACAACGATAGATCAAACTCAGCTCTGTACAACAGGGGCATTCAACCCCAATACCCAGAGATACAATAGTGCTTGTAGTGGGGATTCTGGTGGTCCGGTTTACATTAATAGCGGCAGCAAAAACATTCAGGTCGGTATTACCAGTTTCGGTCATTCCACCTGTGGATTCTTGCCGCAGACGACAACTGTATTTACTGACGTCTATGAGTACAGAAGCTGGATTGACAGCGTGCTAGCTGGCTCAGTATCGCCAAGCTTCACCTCGACTCATGACAAGCGATTAGCCTTTTTTGGTGGTTCAACCTCATCAGGCGGGGCGATAGGTATTTTCGCCTTACTAGGCATGTTCCTATTCGGTTTCACTCGTAGAAAGTAAATATTCGCCCCAATGACTTGGGGCGTTTCAATTCCACTTAACTAATATTTCCCTGAACCTTTCTCGTTTATCCAATAAACACATAACACACTGAAAAATATAGCGAGTGTGGATGATTTACTTTTGTATGAATGTCACATTGATTTGATGTTAAATGATGTATTCTTAGTTTAAATAGGAATAGGGGGAGAACGGATTCATGCATAAGCAGATTTTATTTTCGAGCGTTATATTGGCGAGCTCAGTTTGCTCGGCATCGACAATCAAGCCTTTGATTGTCAATGGGGAAGTGGCAAAAAGCGCAGATTACCCGAGTATTGCAACACTATTTGTAGACTCACTGGAATACGACGGACGATATTCCAGTGGGAATTTCTGTGGAGCCAGTATTCTGGATGCCAATCATGTTCTGACGGCAGCGCATTGCGTGTATAACAGCACAGTCACGAGTCTGTTTACTACTGTCGTACCGCAACTTGATAACGAAGAAGATTTTCCAACTCAGGTCCAGCCTTTTGGCAGTAAACAAAGAGTTCGGGTTAGCGAAATCTATTACCCAGACGACTATTCAAACGCCAATTCTGACCTGTTACCGAATGATATTGCGGTACTAAAGCTGGAAACACCGCTGACCTTTTCATCCAGCGTTTTTCCATCTATCCCTCTTACCATGACTGACACCACAGAATCGACGTATCGTGGCTCAGCTGGCGCTGCTTTTACCGCAGTGGGGCACGGAAATACTCAAAGCAATAATGATGACCGTAAACAGAAGTTCGGTTATATGCCACTTTTAAAAACCAATTTTGAGGTTGCGAGTCAGGCTGAGTGTCGGGCGACATTTTTTAACGGAAATAAACTGAGTGATAAACAGATCTGTTTCAAAGACACCACCACATCTTCTGGCTTATTGAACAGTGCCTGTCAGGGGGACTCTGGAGGACCAGTATATTGGACCGACTCTAATTCTCAGATTCAATATCAGGTGGGGGTAGCCAGTTTCGTGACCGGAATTTGCGGGGTATCGAGCTCTGGCGTCACATCGGTTTATACGGAAGTGAAAGACTACCAGAGCTGGATAACCAGCGTTATCAACGGTAATGAAACTCCGAAGGCAGTTTCAACCGATGCGCTTCGCAAAGAATGGCTTAGCAAATACAGTTTGAGCAATTCTACCGAATCGAGCGGCGGCAGTTTGGGTTGGCTGGCGTTAGCTGTTTTATTCATGACTGGTACGATCAGAAAGAAATAATCGTGCGCTCTGAGCTTTTCAAGATACCGGCAAGTTATTGATTAATTTATCCTTACTGGCTGAATTTAAAGAATAAAATATTGTAAAGTGGCTTTCGTTTTATTTATAAATTAGCTCATATCGTCTGACTGCTTTACAATTCTTTACGGGTAATAGAACAAATCTCTCCTACACTAGAAGTAGAGCTTTGAACATCTTGGGATGTTTACAGGGGAGAGTTCTATGCGCAAAATGTTTCTTACTGCTGTTTTCTTAACGGCTCAGCCTGTAGTTGGTGCTGAGCAAGTGTCTCCTTCCATTGTCAACGGCAGCAATGCCTATATCTCAAATTACCCATACATGGCGAGCCTTTACTACGACAGGCGAGACGACTACGGCTACTACAGCAACTACTGCGGTGCCACCATTCTGGATTCCAAACATGTCATGACTGCGGCTCATTGCGTGCAGGACAATTTCTACAACAAATACACAACGGTTGTATTGCAGCTTGAGCGAGACGGAGATTTCAGCTCAGCACAAAAAATCAAAGCGAAATCTTTCTACTACCGTGATGACTACAAAGACGGTTCTTACTACCTATGGGAGAACGATATTGCGATTATCGAACTGGAATCGGAAATGGTAGGAGTACCTTCAAACCAGTTTGTGCCTTTGCCTTCTGCTTCAGATATCGCTAACTACCGTGTCAGTGGCGCAAAGTTCAAAGCCATTGGGCACGGGAATACCAAATCTAATTACGACACATCCGATCATCTTCTTCAGGTTGATCTGGATTACGTTACTCACAGCAGTTGTACCTCTTTTGCTTCGGTGAAAGGCGGGCATATCTGCACCCGAGGAAGCTACAGTGCTACAACAGGTTTGTATGGTGCGATCTGTCAGGGGGACTCAGGTGGTCCATTAGTTTGGTTTGATGGTGGCAAGTTCATTCAAATCGGTATAGCGAGTTTTGGACCGAGCATATGCGGTAATCCGTCTTCCTCTGTTCATGGCGTTTTCACTGAAGTGGCGGACTATCTTCCGTGGATTAGCAGTGTACTCGCGGGGAATGAAACTCCGAAATACAATACCTCTGATCCTGCTTCTCAAAATGTGACACCAAAATCGGAGCCTGAACCAACAAACAATGGTGATACAGAGGCCGGTAGCTTGGCGTGGTGGTTCGTACCACTGTTAGCGCTGCTTAGGTTTAGACGGCGTGAGGTATAGACGACGTTAGAAGTGATAAAGAAAGGTGCTCAATTGAGCACCTTTTTCAATTTAAGCGGTAGCGGCTTTCATCTCGGCTTGTTTCTTTAGTGCCACATAACCAAAGCCGGTCAATGCTGAACCCGCCGCGATAGCTGCAAGGTACATCAGCACAGGGTTGATTGCATTCGGGATAAGCAGCACGAATAATCCTCCGTGTGGAGCCAGTAGTTCTGTACCAAACAACATAGAAAGAGCACCTGTCAGCGCGCCACCTGCCATACACGCTGGAATGACACGCATAGGATCTTTTGCTGCAAATGGGATAGCACCTTCTGAAATGAAACACAGCCCAAGAACAAATGAGGCTTTTCCCGCTTCTCGCTCACTGGCATCGAACTTATCCTTAGCCAGGAAAGTTGCCAAACCCATACCCAGAGCCGGGACCATGCCTGCCGCCATAACCGCAGCCATAGGGGCATACGTTTCGGTTGCCAGAAGACCAACCCCAAAGGTATACGCCGCTTTGTTAACCGGACCACCCAGGTCAAAGCACATCATAGCGCCCAAAATAATGCCAAGCAGGACAGCGTTAGTGGAGCCCATGTTATTCAGAAACTCTGTCAGTGCATTCATAGCACTGGCGACCGGGGTTCCTACGACGTAGATCATGATCAGACCGGTGAACAAGCTCGCGATTAGTGGAATGATCAAGATAGGCTTCAGCGCTTCCATAGATTGTGGCAGGGATACTTTTTCTGCCAGCCACTTGGCGGAATAACCAGCAATAAAGCCTGCTGCAATTCCTCCGAGGAAACCCGCGCCGGTAGAGCTAGCCAGCATACCGCCAATCAAACCGGGAGCCAGACCCGGTCTGTCTGCAATGGAAAAAGCAATAAAGCCTGCAAGAATGGGAACCATAAGTGCAAAAGCAGAGCCGCCACCAATCGTCATCAAAGCGGCAGCTAAGGTGCCTTCTTCTTTGAACGCCTCGATCCCGAAGACAAATGAAAGTGCAATCGCCAAACCGCCAGCGACGACCAGAGGAAGCATATGAGAGACGCCTGTCATCAGATGTTTGTATGCCCCTGTCTTTTCTTTCTTAAACGAATTACTGTCTTGTTTGGCAGTGTGGGTGTAAGTGGTGGCTTGCTGGAAGGCATTCTCAAATTCTTGTTTGGTCTTCTTCAATGCCGGCCCGGTTGTGGTTCGGTACATGAGCTTGCCATTGAATCTGTCCAGAGGAACATCAATATCAGCAGCGATAATAACCAGATCTGCATTGGCGATGTCGTCGTCAGTTAACTGGTTTTTAGCACCAACCGAGCCTCGGGTTTCAACTTTGATGTTGTGACCTAAGCGTTTCCCTTCGTCTTCTAAGGCTTCGGCCGCCATAAAGGTATGAGCCACGCCTGTTGGGCAGGCAGTGATCGCAACAATGTTTTTGCTGGTGCTTTCTGCCGATGGGTTTTCAACCTTTTCGACAACAGCGTCACCAGCAGACAACAGTGTCGCGTTTTCAATGGCATCGGAAAGCCATGCTTCAGCGTTTTGCGCGACGTTTGATACGCTATCCTGATACACCTTTTTGCCAATAAAACGCTGGGTATCAATACCCGGATATCCTGCAATCACAATAATCTCGGAGCTGTCGATGGCACTTTGCGAGAGCTTGTCTACCGGCATCACGCTGGACTGGCACTCAATGTGAGCTGGGATTTTGAGTTGCTGAGCGGCATTTTTGAGTAACCCTGCCGCGATGATTGAATTTGCAACACCACTGGGGCAAGCAGTAACGATGGAGATGTTCATATTCTTGACCTTATTAATCTATGGCTTCAGTTAGTGACGTTATTTTTATTGTTTGTTGTAGAGAGGAAACTTTTTCGATATCTGGGACGCCAACACCAACCTGGCTTACGGCAAGGGCAGACAGAGCCGTAGCAAAGGCTAGGGCATCTTTATCATCCCATTGATTCAGGTGAGCCCAGCACATTCCAGCCACCAGAGTGTCTCCGGCGCCAACGGTGCTCACGATGTCGACTTTGGGTGGTTTGGCGTGCAGCCAGCGTTGCTCTTTTTTCCAGAGCACGCCCTCTGCACCCAGAGAGATAACGAGATTGGGAATAGTAAACGGGTCAAGATAAGCGGCAGCATTAAGGCATTCTTCAATCGATTCGATTTTCTTATCAACCAGATAACCTAGCTCTTCCTCATTGGGCTTGATTAACCAAGGCGAGGCACTGAGACCAGTTTTCAGAGCTTCCCGGCTGCTATCGAATAACACATGCTTGCCAGAATCCTGAAGCATGGAAATCCAGTTCTGGCACTCTTCCGGTGAAACACCAACTGGCAAACTACCCGCGAGAACAAACACATCATATTCCTGTGATAGCTCTTTCAGTTTTTGCTCGAACTTCTGCTTATCAGACGATGAAACGGACACACCGGGGAAGTTTATATCGCTGACCCGATCGTCACTTTCCACAAGCTTTACGTTGATTCTGGTTGCACCGTCTACGCGAACAAAGTGATCTTTTGCGCCAATTTTCTCAAACAGTTGGCAGAACATTTCCTGATTGTCTCTACCAAGAAAGCCCGTTACCGCAACTTCCGCGCCCAGATCCCGAAGTACCTGTGCAACGTTTACGCCTTTTCCTGCGGCATGAAAGCTGCTCTGCTCGACCAGGCTGACACCACCTTGGTTGAGAGCGTTAAGAGAACCCGTGAGGTCCAGTGCTGGGTTCAGGGTGATGGTTACGACTTTTTTCATGGTCTATCCTTCTCCTAAACCTGAAGCAATCGCCTGACCGATGGCATCTATCGCCTGTTGTGCGTCTTCACCCTGAGCGATGAATTTAAGTTCATGCCCACGTTTAACGCCCAGCGCAATGACTTTCATCAGGCTTTTAGCATTGGCTGACTGCCCATCACCATTTAGGTTGGTGACCTTGATAGTGGCGTCGAATTTCTTGGCTTCCGCTACCAGCATTGCGCCCGGTCTGGCGTGTAAACCGTGTTCATTTTTAATGGAGAAAATACCTTCAACGCCGTCAGTGCCAGCCGCCTGTTCTGGGAGGGAAGGTTGATTTTGTTCAGAAGACAGTAGCGCGATAACGTCATCTTTGTTTGCGTTTACTAGACGCTCTACATCTTTACTCTCAATAAGCTGCTGAAGACGTGTCAGATAGGGGAGGTGGGCATCATCTTTGGCGGCAAACGCAATCATGGCTTTTACGCTTTGGTGGTCAAACTCGAACGGTTCGCTGACCGAAACAAAAGACATGCTTGTGTGTTCGACCTGCTCATTGGTGCTGACCAACCACAGTCCTTTGCCTAAATGAGTTGGAGTGCGTGAAATAAGGCTCGCGATGGATTGTTGGTTTTGCTGATGGCAATTGATCAGCCCAGCGGATACCGCTTTCAGTTGCATCATTTCGGTGGCTGGGAAATTGATTAGGACAGATGCTTCGGTCAAAACCTGATGATCGGCAGATTCACCATTGATGATTTGAACAATGCTTTCCTGAGAGACTACGTTTTTTAGTCGCTGTTCCACACCATCAGCAGAGAGCACTTTTGTTAACTGCTTTAAGATGGAGAGATGCTCATCAGACTTGGCTGCAATACCAATCGCTAGGTAGACCGTATTGCCTTCTCCCCAGTCAACGCCATTCGGGAAGTGATGGATACTCACGCCTGTTTTTGTTACTAAGGTTCTGGTGTCTGTGGTGCCGTGAGGAATCGCAATTCCGTTGCCCAGAAAAGTAGACGCCTGAGCTTCTCTTACTTTCATTCCTTCTACGTAATTGGAACTGACCAACCCTTTTTCAGTCAGGGCTTCGCCAATGAGCAATATCGCCTGCTGCTTGTTTTCAGCCGAGCAGTTTAAGGTGATATCGGATTTATCTAGTGTCAGCATGGTGACCTCGTTTGGGTACTGGCTTTCTAATAATTAAAGCTGAATCGGTTCAGCAAATGTTTCCAAAAAAATTCAGCAAATGAAATGGACGTCGTTTTGGTGTTTCAGTCACATTGATGGATTTGCTGAATCCTTTCAGCTTTTATACTGAAACGATTCAGCTTATAATTCAATTCCCAAATATCATTAGGATCCGGAAGTATGATCCACCGCACACAAGCTAGGTTTTGATATGACACTGGATGAAATCGCGAAACTGGCTGGCGTATCTAAAACCACAGCCAGCTATGTGATTAACGGTAAAGCGCAGAAATACCGAATCAGCGAAAAGACACAGAAGAAAGTGATGGCTGTCGTCGAGGAGCATAAGTTTCGCCCCGATCATGCGGCGTCAGCACTCAGGGCTGGCAGTAGCCGATCTTTCGGTCTGGTGATTCCTGATCTGGAAAACACCAGTTATGCGAGGCTGGCCAAGTTGCTTGAAGCGCACTCGCGACAGGCTGGCTTTCAGATATTGATTGGTTGTTCAGACGACGATTCAGAGATAGAAAAAAATGTCGTTCAGGCACTCATTAGCCGTCGTATTGATGCATTGTTTGTTGCCAGCGCAATGGCGGATGGCTCGGATTATTACCACGCGATTCAGCAAAGTGGTACGCCAGTTATTGCCATAGACCGTGCGTTAGATGACGAACATTTTGCCTGTGTCATCAGCGAGGATTTTGAGGGGGCTAAGTCTCTTACCCAATCTATTATGTCTGAATCGGTAAAATCTATCGGGCTGTTAGGGGCAATGCCAGAACTGAACGTGTCTAAAGAACGTGAATTTGGCTTTCTGAAGGCATTGAAAGACTTTGATTGCCAGATTCACAAGGCATACGGAAATCATTTCGACAGAGAAAACGGCAGAAGGCTGTTTGAAAAGTGGGTGAGGGAAAACACGGTCCCGGATGCGATCGTTGTGACTTCTTATACGCTATTAGAAGGCATTCTGGATGGGCTGCTGGAAACGCCTGAACTACTGAATAAGATTAAGCTAGCGACATTTGGCGATAACCGTCTTTTGGATTTACTGCCTATCAAAGTAAATTCCTTACCCCAACAATTTGAGCTAATTGCTGACCACGCAATGGAAATGGGCATCAATGCGTCCGCCAAGAGATACAAACCCGGATTGGAATTAGTTCACCGAAAGCTGGTGGCTCGTCAGTGACGGCATAATTCGCCAAAGGAGGGTTTACGAGCCTCTCATTTCCCAAAAGTTCTTCAATCGCTAAAAGGATGGGGCTTCCTGTTTAACTTCAATAGAGCAGCCTCATTCTCTTCCTAAAGCCTCTTCGTTAGAATTTTCACACCTCGATTTAAAAGTGTTTTTCAAAATAACGCTGTTCAATCAGCGGAATATAGGTGCGATTATGAAAAGAATTTTGCTTGCTTTAACCTTGATGTTGTCAGCTTCGGTTTCACATGCAAGTTACTTAAAAGAATGTGGAACGGGACATTTCCTGGCAGGTGGCGTTGCTGATGGATGGGTTGCCGTGAGCGTAAACATCTCATCAAGTACTAGTGATGCTTCTTCTTCCTATCTGACGACTCCTTCTTTGTGTGGTATGTCTTTGTGGGCCGCCGCGAAGTTCATTGATTCGAACTACCCTATGCTGGAGCAAGATACAGCGACAGGTAATGGCGAACACGTTGTTGCGATGTTGGACATTCTAGAGTGTGATGCAGCAGCACGCGCAGATATTACGACGAACTTACGTGGTGATTTCCAAAAGTTCATTGCTGCAGAAGGTTACAAGAGTGCAACTCACGAAGAAAAGGTAGAAAGCTACTTCGGCTCTTTGGTGACTTCTCTTGAAAACACGTCTGGTCAGTGTCAGGCGGTATAAAAAACCTCTTTTGATTCAAGCGCACGATATTCTCGTGCGCTTTTTTATTTTCTTTCAATCGTAATCAAGCATGAAAAACGCACTCATTGTTTTAACATCCATATTCGTTAGCTTTTCTGTTCATTCTAAACCAGAAAAAATCAGTAGGTATGCGTCCGAAACGAAATTGACTGAGCTGGCAGATTCAAAGCAGTGGCGAAAGCTTCTGCACTTTGGTGGCTCAAAAAGCCATATTCACAATTCGGATTTCTTTCTTTCTTCAGATGGGCAGGAAAACCCGCTTTCGGAACTTAAGGCAACATTAGAGTCGATTACACGCCCAGAAAGTGAATACCCAGAAAACCTTCATCCGCAATGTCGTTACCCTTCAAGAGTTCAGTGGTTGTCTGAGCGGCTTGGCAGTCGTTTAATTTTGCCCAAGGTTAGCTGTCCGACTTTTGAAAACTGGAAAGCAATAAATCAGGCAGAGTCAGTCAGCGTTGTATTTGTATCAGGCTTTTTTGGTAATCCGGCATCATTCTTCGGTCACCTGATGCTCAAGCTCAATCAGCCAAAACAAGCTGAAAAAGACGACTCGCCTTTGCTGGACTTAAGTGTTAACTACGGTGCAGATGTGCCAGATGGTGATGGTCCGATAAAATACATGTCGTACGGTCTTTTCGGTGGGTACGATGCCAGTTATACGCAAGATGATTACTACATCTATGATGCGAGCTACGCAGAAGTGGAGCAGCGCGTACTTTGGGAATACAAGCTCAATCTAACACCGCGAGAAGTGTCTCTGCTCCAGAATCACCTTTGGGAAATTGGTCAGGCGAAGTTTACTTACTATTTTCTTTCGTTTAACTGTGCTTCTCAGTTAGCTAACTTCATCAATATTGTGGTGGACTCACCATTACTGAACCAGAATCAACCATGGGATATGCCAATCGATGTATTTAAGAACATCGCCAAAACTCAGCACCATGGGAAAGATCTGCTTGCAGAAGTCAAAAAGCGAGATTCAAAATACGACAGGTTACACGCGAAATACATGGATCTCAGCGCTGATGAAAAACTAGCAGCAAAAGGTATAGCTAAAGACATTGATGAGTTGAAAGGAGATTCGTACCAAGCACTATCGTCCTATTCACGCTCACGTGTACTAAGTGTTCTCTACGATTTCATTGAAGTAAAAATATCAACTGAAAGTGAATCTGAAATCGAAGAACTAAAAGAAAACAAAAGGCAGTTAATGTTGGCGAACTTGACGTTAGAGCCCGCAACTATCAATTGGCAGAAAAGAGCTGGGTTACCGCCACATCAGGCTCAGAATCCGAAGCTTCTGGGGTTAAGTGCCTTTGCTAATAAAACGTTAGGGAATGGGTTGGAGCTGAGATCTCGAGTAGGCTATTACGATTTTCTGGCGACTGAAGCGTCGAGATTTCGGGACTCCAACGCAACGTTTTTGGATTTTAGACTTCGCTCTGCAAATCAGAAGGTATGGTTACATTCGTTTGATTTTTTCCATATAGCGGCACTCAACATTCTTGATGTGGACTTGTTCTCTGATAATCGATGGGCTTGGAGCGCCAAACTCTCGGTTGAACAGGAAAGTCTGGCGACAACCGATGATCTCAGGTTTCGATTTGATGGAGGATTTGGTAGTGCAACACGTGTCTGGAAAGATGTCTCTTTATACGCCAATCCGAAACTGAATCTGGATTTCAGTCACTGGGACGATTCTAATCTAGGGGCTGAGCTAGGGGTGTTATACACCGCAAGTAGTTTCTGGAAAATGCACGCGTTTGTGACCCCTTATGTCACAGCCCAAAATGCTCAAGATATGAAATTTAGCTGGGAAAATCGTTTTGGAAATCAATCAGACTGGGATGTTCGTCTAACCTTCGAATATAACAAAGAATCCGAAGCAACAATCAGTTCTAACTGGTATTTCTAGCGACCTGTTGTCTCGAATTGGAGCAGAAAAGTGAGAATCATTTGCATATAAAGTGATCTGGTTCTCACTACGAGCCGATAATAAAAGAAAAATTTTGTAGAGGATTTTATAAGTTATTCGATTGCACTAACCCTTCCGACCTTGCACTGAGGATATTTTTTCTTTCTTATTCAATCTCTTCTGCCTTTACAAAGCTTTCATATGCCATATATAGCGATGTGATTTGCTTCGTAATTTAGGTTCTATACTTTCCCTAATCCGCGAGGATTCCTATCCCAACAACGAAATAGGGAAAATCATAATGGCAAAATCAACAAGATCGTTGCCGTTGTTGAAGACGCTCAAAGCCAAGCTAATCGCTGCATTTGGTGCAGTATTGATTACTTTGGCCGTCATTGGGCTTACCTCTTACTTGGCTTTAACAACAGCGTCAGATGGCTTTAAAAACTACCGAGAACTAGCAAGAGACAGCAACCTCGCTGGTATCCTTCAATCCAACATGCTGATGGTTAGAATGAACGTGAAAGACTTTCTTCTGACTGGCAGCCAGAAAGACATAAACCAGTACGACGACTACTTCAAAGAAGTAGAAAATCTGCTGAAAGTCGCAGACAAAGAAATCAACAAACCCGAAAGGGCAGAGATGGTTAAGCTGTTGAATGAAGAAATTCACAGTTATGGCGGCACATTTGAAATTATTAAGCGTTATCGCGTTGAGCGCGACGAGCTGGTGAATGGCGTCTTGAACGTACGTGGTCCTCAAATGGAGAAAAGCCTAACCGCGTTAATGCTAAGTGCTTCAGAGAATAACAATTCTGAACTTGCTTACCGAACCGGTTTGGCGATGCGAAACCTGCTGCTTGGTCGTTTGTATGTCATCAAATACTTAGAAAGCAATGAAACTTCAGCGGCTGATAGGGTTCGCTCCGAATTCAGTGGTTTTGACAAAGAGATGCAGGAAGTCAAAACGCTCATCGATAACGCTTCCGATCTGGCTTTGATAAACCAACTGTCGAGCATGGAAAAAGAGTACATGACGGCGTTCCAGAGTGTGGTTGATATCATCGTCGACAGAAATGACAAAGTTGCCAATACCTTGGACGTAATCGGTCCACAGTTTGCTGCTTTAGTTGAAGAGTTGAAGTTGTCCGTAAAAGCGGATCAGGACCAGCTAGGACCAGAGTTGCGTGATAAAAACGAAAGCGCTGTGTCGACCATCCTTGCTGTATTTGTTGTCGCCATTGTGGTGAGTATTGGGGTTGTATACATGCTTACCAATGTTGTGATGAGGCAGTTGGGTAAAGACCCAAGTGAACTCGAACAGATTGCCAACGCAATTTCTCGTGGCGAATTGGATGAAAAATACGACGAGCGGGAACCGGAAGGTGTGTTCTATTCCATGCTGAAAATGCGCGACAGCCTCAGAGTTGGGCGTGATAAAGAAGAGGAAGAACGCAAGATCGCCAGTGTGAATGCCCGAATTAAAAATGCTCTGGATAATGCCAGTTCCAATGTGATGATTGCGGATCGAAATTACAACGTCATTTATATGAACGAATCGATTCTTGGCATGATGAAACAGGCAGAGCAAAACATTCGTTCCGAAGTGCCTGATTTCAGTCATCAGGGATTAATGAACAACCCAATCGATCGTTACTTCCAGTACTTTGGCGCTAAGAAGCCGATGTTAGACGGGCTGATACAAACCTTTAAAGATGAGTTGGTGTTGGGCGGTCGAACCTTTGCTCTGGTCGCAAGCCCCGTGGTTGTAGACAACCAACGTGTAGGTACTGTGGTTGAGTGGGAAGACAAAACCGAATGGTTGGCTGAGGAGCAGGAAAAAGCACGCGTGGCATCGGAAAATGCTCGGGTGAAATACGCGCTAGACGGGTCTTCTGGCAAAGTAATGATTGTAGATACCAACTATAAGGTCATCTACATGAACGATGCCATCAGCAAAATGATGCAACTGGCAGAAGGTGATATTCGTCAGGATGTACGTGATTTTCAGGCGAAAAGTATCGCAGGCAATAAAGTGGATACTTATTTCAAAGCACTGTCGGGTGATCTGAAGAGTCTGGATAAGCTCAGTGGCACATTTGAAAAAGAAATTGTTGTTGGTGGTCATACGTTTGCCGTTGTGGCAAACCCAGTTTCTGTGAAAGGTGAACGTGTCGGTACTGTTTTCGAGTGGGATGACCGCACGGAATGGCTGGCAGAAGAAAGGGAAAAAGCACGCGTGGCGTCTGAAAATGCTCGTGTAAAATACGCGCTAGACAGCGTTTCTGGCAACGTAATGATTGCCGATCCAGAGCTGAAAGTTATCTACGCTAATAAAGCACTAGAAGAGATGATGCGCAGTGCTGAATCAGACATTCGTCAGCAGATCCCAGAATTCAGCGCAGAGAAACTGACCGATTGTGACGTTGCGAAGTTCTTTAAAAACCCAATTCAGCAACGCGGTGTGCTTGCTGAGTTGAACGGAACCGATAGAACCATCGAAGAGATTGGTAATCGTGTGTTTGCCCTGACCTCCAATCCTATTGTTGTAGACAGCAAGCGCATAGGTACGGTGGTTGAATGGGTAGACCGTACCGCTGAGGTCAATATCGAGAAAGAGATAGACGATATTGTAATGGCGGCTTCAAACGGAGACTTAAGCAAGAAAATCAATATCGAAGGTAAAGAAGGCTTCTTTGGTAATTTGAGTATGGGTCTGAACGATCTGGTCAGTACGGTAGAAGTGGCGATGAACGATGTAATGAATACCCTTGGGGCCATGGCGAAAGGGGATCTGACATCACGAATTACTAACGACTATGACGGCAGTTTCGGTAAGCTCAAAGAAGACACCAATGCGACGGCTGAAAAACTGACAGAAGTCATTAGCAGCATTCGATCCTCTGCCAATGCGGTCGCTCAGGGCGCTAATGAGATAGCTCAGGGTAATACCGACTTAAGTCAGAGAACCGAAGCACAGGCGTCGAGCCTTGAAGAAACCTCTGCCAGCATGGAACAAATGATGGGTACGGTGAAACAGAGCTCGGAACGTGCTGAAAACGCCAATGAGCTGTCGAAAGAGGCGGAAATTCAGGCTGAGAAGGGCGGTAAAGTTGTCGACCAGGCTGTTTCAGCCATGAAGGAAATCAACAGTTCCAGTAAAGAGATTTCTGAAATCATTGGTGTTATCGACGAAATAGCATTCCAGACCAATCTACTTGCACTTAACGCAGCGGTTGAAGCGGCAAGAGCAGGCGAGCAAGGTCGCGGATTTGCTGTCGTCGCGGGTGAAGTTCGCAATCTGGCACAGCGTTCCTCTCAGGCAGCTCGTGAAATCAAAGATCTGATTCGCGATAGCCAGACTAAGGTTGAAGAGGGAACCGAACTGGTGAATCAGTCTGGTGAAACCCTGAAAGAGATTGTCGATTCAGTCTCCAAGGTAAGCGCAATGATGCAAGAGATCACAGACTCTGCCAGAGAGCAAAGTGAAGGCATTGGTCAGGTGAATACGGCGATTGTCCAGATGGACCAAATGACTCAGCAAAACGCAGCCTTGGTAGAGGAAGCGTCCGCAGCGGGTGAGTCGATGGCGCAACAAGCCAACAACATGAACAAGACGATGGACTTTTTCAGGTTGAATGGCGTTCAAGGTGGCAAGGCGCAGATTCTTAAACTGGGCTAACCCCACGCTCAATAAAAACCTCCGAATCTTCGGAGGTTTTTTTATGTCTGAAGAGTGGGTTGGCGAACAGGTTATCCATTTTATGCCTGTCTCACATTTGTTTGAAAAATTAGCTGTCGATTTGTTGCGCTAATTGTTAAAAAGAAGAATGGAATGACTGACAAGCGCAGGATGAATTTACATGGCTCAGAAACAGCAAGAACACGTGATCATAATTGGAGGTGGGGTCGTTGGCTTGACGTCAGCTTACGAACTGCTTAAGCATGACTATAAGGTCACATTGCTGGAAAAAGAGCCTGATGTTGCATTGGGTACCAGCCACGCAAATGGCGCGCAGCTCAGCTATAGCTTTGTGGATGCGATGTCTTCACCAGGGCTGATTAAGAAAATCCCATCGGTGCTTGCAGGTCAGGACGCCGCTTTGAAATTTCAGTGGCAACTCTCCATGGACCTCAATATATGGGGCGCTCGCTTTCTATACAACGGTTTACCTTTTAACGAAGAAAAGAACAGCGAACAGCTATTCCGCTTATCGCTTTTTTCAAGAGAATCGATGGAATCGCTACGAAAAGAGTCAGATATAGAGTTCAGCTTTCGTCAATCGGGTAAGCTGGTGGCGTATCAAAGCAGTCAAGCTTTGGAAGAAGCAAAACATGCCGTTGAGAGAAAAGCTCAATGGGGATACAGGCAATCTGTTCTTACCGCTCAAGAATGTCTGGAAAAAGAGCCCGCATTAGAACATATCGGCACAAACTTAGTGGGTGGGTTGTTTTCTGATATCGATGATATTGGAGACGCTGAGCAATACTGCCATTCCATGCTCGCCCTATTAAGAGAGAATCATGCATTTGATGCGAGATTAGGGTGTGAAGTAATGAATATTCTCAGTGACGCAGACCTAGTCACCGGAGTCGAAACTCAGTCTGAAAAACTGCTTGCAGACAAAGTTGTACTGGCAGCGGGGCATGGTTCTGGTCATCTTCTGAAGCCTTTGGGTATCTCCCTGCCCATCTACCCGGTACAGGGCTATAGCTTAACGTTCCCGGCTGTAGAAACGTCACCGAATGTCAGCATTACAGATATCGCCAATAAGTTTGTGATTGGACGAATTGGTGACAAAGTGCGTGTGGCAGGCTTTGCAGACTTTGTCACGAATACACCACAGGGTACGAAAAACAGGGTCGACGAATTGCTCCGAACCTGTCGTGCAAGGTTCCCTGACGCAGCAGATTATACCAATGTTTTGGAAAGGTGGGAGGGCAGCAGACCTTGTACACCTTCCAGTATGCCACTTATCGATAAGCTAAAGTTAGACAACCTATATGCCAATACCGGGCATGGAATGTACGGCTGGACGCTCGCTGCAGGTTCAGCTCGGTTGCTCGCTGATAGAATGACGAATGGTGAATTGTGGCAGCAGTATGGTGGTATCTCTTGTCATGATCACTTTGCTTTTAGGCGAAAATGACGGTTAGACAAATTTGTTTTCGGCAAATCGGGTACTTCACGCTTTTCATGGATAAGGTGTCGGATAGCCAGAATCGGATGATAAAGGAGCATTCTGGGACCTGAATAGCGCATGATGATTCGCATCTTTTCCTTTGGTTCAGGTTTGTAGCAATGGATAGGGCAGCAGTTACAAGTTGGTTTGTCTTCTCCGTAAGGGCAGCGATCTAGCCGAGTCTCCGCGTAGCTTTCCAGTGAATGGCAGTCTGAACAGGGTTGAGGGTGATGCGCTTTGCAATAGATCTCAATCATTGCAGATACAGTCTTGAATTCTGTGTTCAGTTTGCCACGCAGAATATCGCTGCCTTTTTTCATCATTTTTCTCACACACGTTTTTACGTCAGTAAAATTGTATAGCGTTATAACGATGAAGCTCTTGATATTCTTCAATTGACTCAGTGATTATTGTGGGTTCAGCAGGTATACTCTGCCTGTTTTTAACTGGCTGGATGACAAATGAGCAACGAGCAAGAAGCAATAATGACTGATGAACATCTTCGTGAAGTGGTGGAAAACCAGATCGCAGATGGCGACCCTATTAAAGTGAAAGAAACCTTAATGCGCTTAATGATGACAGGGCACAGTCGTGAAGACGCCATTGATATGATCGCCTGTGCGCTCATGTTAGAAGTTTTTGGGGTAATGAAAAACGACGAGGCGTTCAATCTGAAAAGATACAAAGAGCATCTTGATGAACTGCCTCAAATGAGCTGGCTTGAAGACGAGTAACTATACGAATACAAGTAACTCTCTTCCCCTGATGCGTCACTCATCTGGTGGCGCATATTGAGCAATGTAGTGTTTGAGAGATTTGGTTTCACTTGTCGTAAATCTGGTCTCTAACACTTCCAGCTGAATAACCCTGTCGACCCGAAAATTGCGATAAGCCTCTCTGAGCTCACACCATGCAATCAGAGTCCATACCTTTCCCCAGAATATCTGTCCAAGAGGTTGGATCACTCTTTCGGAAACTGCGCCGTCTTCAGCCTGATACTTCATATTTACCACTTGTTGCAACTTGGTGGCATTTCTAAGCATCTGACTTCTTGCCGCTGTTTCAGATTGAATGTGATAGTCCGGTACCAGCAATGGAAATTCTTCGACCTGTCGCTTGAGGTTGTCTGGCAGCACAGACATTATCTTTCGCGAGGCGGAACGACTTGCTTCGGCCAACTCCTTATCTGACCATGCTCTAACCATTCGCATGCCGAGTTCCAGTGCCATCATTTCTTGTTCATTGAACATAAGTGGAGGGAGGTGAGAGCCCGACTTCAGCAGATAGCCGACTCCCGCCTCTCCTTCAATGGGAACGCCAGACAAAATGAGTGACTGAATGTCGCGATAGATGGTTCTTTCACTTACCTCCATCACCTCGGCAAGATGTTTTGCTGTGACGGCGTAACGCTTGGAGCGAAGTAGTGTCAGTAGCTCGAACAGTCTCTCTGATTTGCTCATTTTATCCGTTCCCTTGAATTAGTTTGAACAGCCGGTATCCGACTTGATCAATTGGTGCTGCATGTTAACAGATTCCATCTGAATCTTAGAGGCATAGTCCTGAGTTTCAGGAGCCGACATAAACTCTGCAGACGCAGCCTTTGCATTATCTAGATTCTGCCAGTAAACCGTATCTGTCCAGACATCATTTTCCGGGTTGAAGCTCAGAGAACGGTATAGAAATCCTTCCATACGATTAAGAAAGCCAACAATTTTATCCGATGCCGCCAGAAGTTGATCCTCAGTTACTCCGTCTGCCACTTTGTAGTTAACCACTTCGATTACCTGTTCCATTGATTTATTCCTTTGTGAGTGTGTTCAGGAACAGAATAGAAAGTCACTCTGACAGAATGTGTCAGTAACAAAAAAATCAAATGAAAATAGAATGTTGCAATATTTATGTAAGATTACTGTCAAAGGAATGCAAACTAAACTCGGGCATAAAGTGTGATCTTTAGTGGATTTATCTGTATCAGAGACTGCAAACCGATTTAATCCAGAATTTGATGCAAATCAATAGTATATTCGCAATGCTATAAAATTTAGTTCTTGATACAAATTATCTCTGCCCTTGTTGCATAAAATTAACACATGTTTGCGAGTCATTTTTGAAATTGAATCTTTAATACGTGCCGAATTTGCGTCTCCAATCTATGGTTATTTTGCAACGCATTACAAGTTTTGATGCGTTTTGCAGTTTGATCTTTCTAATAGATTTTAAGGATAAAGAGATGAAACATTCGCACCACATTAATGAGAAAAAGGGTCTTTTCTCATTGAGCACGTTGGCTGCTTCTTGCATGTTGGCATTAAGCGCATTTTCAGCCCCAGTGGCAGCTACAACGGCAGTTGACCACGAAGCTTGTCGACCGGACGGTCTTCACCAGACTCCTGGTGTAACCGTTCCTTACTGTACTATTTATGACCAGGAAGGTCGTGAAAAAATGGGCGCCGATCACCCACGTCGTCTAATCGGTTACTTCACTAGCTGGCGAGCTGGTGACGACCCTCAAGCACAGTACCTTGTAAAAGATATTCCATGGGAGCAGTTGACCCACATTAACTACGCGTTTGTAAGTATTGGTGCAGATGGAAAAGTGAACATCGGTGATGTGAACGATCCTAACAACGCAGCAGTAGGTAAAACTTGGCCAGGTGTAGAAGTTGATCCAGCTCTAGGCTTTAAGGGTCACTTCGGTGCACTGGCGACAGCTAAGCAAAAACACGGCGTTAAAACACTGATCTCTATCGGTGGTTGGGCTGAGACTGGCGGCCACTTTGGTGCTGACGGTACGCGTGTCGCTGACGGTGGTTTCTACACCATGACAACCAACGCAGACGGTTCTATCAACCACGCTGGCATTGAAAAGTTTGCTGCGTCTGCTGTTGAAATGATGCGTAAGTACAAGTTTGATGGTCTGGATATCGACTACGAATACCCAACATCAATGGCTGGAGCGGGTAACCCAGACGACAAAGCGTTCATGGAACCTCGTCGTGCTTACCTATGGGCTTCTTACCAAGAGCTAATGAAAGTGCTTCGTCAGAAAGTTGACCAAGCTTCTGCTCAAGATGGTCACCATTACATGCTGACTATCGCGGCACCTTCATCAGGCTACCTACTGCGTGGTATGGAAACATTCGACGTTACTAAGTACCTCGATTACGTCAACATCATGTCTTACGATTTGCACGGTGCCTGGAACGATCACGTAGGTCACAACGCCGCGCTTTATGACACAGGTAAAGACTCAGAGCTTGCTCAGTGGAATGTATACGGTACAGCTGCTTACGGTGGTATCGGCTACCTGAACACAGACTGGGCATACCACTACTTCCGCGGCTCAATGCCAGCTGGTCGTATCAACATCGGTGTTCCATACTACTCACGTGGTTGGCAGGGTGTTAACGGTGGTGAGAACGGTCTTTGGGGTCGTGCGCCTCTTCCAAACCAAGCTGAGTGTGCTCCAGGCACAGGTGAAGGTGAGAAGAACAACTGTGGTTACGGTGCAACCGGTATCGACAACATGTGGCACGACAAAGATGCCAATGGTGTTGAAATGGGTGCAGGTTCTAACCCAATCTGGCACGCGAAAAACCTTGAGAAAGGCATCTACGGTTCTTACGCTGCAGCATACAACCTAGATCCAGTAAACAACCCAGACCATAAACTAACAGGCACTTACACTCGTCATTACGACAGTGTTGCGGTTGCACCTTGGTTGTGGAACGCGAACAAGAGCGTATTCCTGTCTATCGAAGACAAAGACTCTATCAATGTGAAAGCTGATTACGTCATCGATAAAGAGATTGGCGGTATCATGTTCTGGGAGCTTGCGGGTGACTACAACTGTTACGTACTGGATGCAAACGGCAACCGTACAACAGTAGACGCATCAGAGCAGGCGTGTGCGACAGGTAATGGTGAGTACCACATGGGTAACACCATGACTAAAGCCATGTACGACAAGTTCCAGGTTGCAACACCTTACGGTAACAAGGTAGCGGTACTTCCAACTCCTGCTGAAGCAGTAGACATTGCGGTATCTGTTGGTGGCTTCAAAGTAGGTGACCAAAACTACCCAATCAACCCGAAAGTAACGTTCACTAACAACACAGGTACTGAACTACCTGGTGGTACTGAGTTCCAGTTTGATATCCCAGTGTCTGCTCCAGACAATGCGAAAGATCAGTCTGGTGGTGGTCTGAAAGTTATTGCTTCTGGTCACACTCGTGCGAACAACATTGGTGGTCTAGACGGACCAATGCACCGCGTATCGTTCTCTCTACCTAACTGGAAAGCACTACCAGCTGGCGGCACTTACGAGCTAGATATGGTTTACTACCTACCTATCTCTGGTCCTGCTAACTACTCAGTGAAAGTTAACGGTAAAGACTACGCGTTCAAGTTTGAGCATCCGAACCTACCTATCGGCGACCTGACTGGCGGCGGTAACGGTGGTCCTGGTGGTCCAGGTGATGGTACTTGTGATACTACTGGTATCAACGTTTACCCTAACTGGCCTCAAACTGACTGGGCGGGTAACCCAAGCCACGCTACAGGTGGTGACCAAATGGTACACAACAACGTTGTTTACAAAGCCAACTGGTACACTTCATCTGTTCCAGGAAGTGACAGTAGCTGGACTAAAGTGTGTGCTGTGAAATAAGTAGACACTGATTCCACAAAATAAAAATGCGAGTGCTTTTGCACTCGCATTTTTTATATTCAATTAAACTCACTTTTGGCACTTTATAGAAGTTGTAAAGGTATATATGCATTCCAATGCCATGATTTACGACTATGATTAAAAAATAAACATATTTGGTCAGCAAACTTCAGGCTTTAAATAAGGATAAAAAGTGATAGTCAGACGAGCAGAGAGAAAAGACAAAGAAGACTGGGCGAAACTACGAAATGCCCTGTGGCCTGATGAACTTTCAGCACACAAATTGGATATCGAGTCATTTTTTGATTTGTCGAGTGTTCATATTGTCGAAGTCTTTGTTCTTGATAATGAAAATGACGAGGTAGTTGGCTTTATTGAACTCAATATCCGCAGCCATGCAGAAGGCATTGATGCCCGCGGTGTACCTTATGTAGAAGGGTGGTTTATTGATTCAGAATATCGCGGTAAGGGTTTCGGTAAACTGCTGTTGCGTCAGGCTGAAAGTTGGGCACAGCGTCAAGGCTATCAGTGGCTGGCTAGCGATTCTGACATTAACAACCATGCGAGCATTGCGTGCCATAAAGCTGTTGGCTTTACTGAAATGGCGAGAAATGTTTGCTTTGCGAAGAACCTGAGACTGCATCAGGAATTGAAAGACTGATTCACGCGAGCTGACGGCTAGCTCGTCAGTTTTGTGTACTGCTCGCTGTTAATCACCCGATTTCTGCCGTGTTCCTTGGCAAAGTACAGATATTCATCAGCGGAGTTGATGGCCATTTCCAGTGGGTTATTCAACATACTGTCGGTAAGCGTGACCACTCCAAGGCTAACGGTTAATCGGATATTCTGGGTTCCGTTAGTGACCACCATATTCTCAATACCTTCCCGGATCCGTTCTGCGACATCATTCGCCAGTTCGAGTGTGGCATTGGGAAGGGCAACAGCGAATTCTTCCCCACCTAAGCGACCCAGAATGTCGGTATCCCTTGTTACTTCACTTATCTTCTCAACCACTGAAATTAACACCTCATCACCAGCGGCATGACCATAGGTATCATTGATTTTCTTGAAGAAATCGATATCTAGAATGATTAGGGAAAGTGGTGATTTCATATGCTGGCAGGTACCGATGGCACGTTCAGTAAAGTCGTTGAAACTCCGCCGGTTATAAGCACCAGTGAGTGGATCGGTGGCTGCAAGAATTCGTAACTGCTTTTCCAACTGCTTGCGTTCGCTGATGTCGGAAATGGACATAATAAGCAATAGCTGGTCTTCGAACATCAATGTGCTCAGCGCGATTTCTGCCTGCATGTATTCATCAGAAGGGAGGGTAAGAACGATATCCAGTCGACGGTTATACTCCTCTTCCTGATTCTGTAACACATCGTTGATGTTCGCTTGTAAAGTAAGATGATGCTTGCTGGACACCAGTTCTGAAGGGTTCAGCCCAAGAAACTCACGCTTGGGTTTATCAAAGACATGGCTGATGTATTGATTGACCATGATGATTTCTTGGTTGGGGTTACAAATCACAATACCCATAGGTGCGGCATTCACCAAACCCTGCAACTGTTTCTGTGCTTTCTGTATCTGTTCAAGACGCTGTTTTTGGAGCATTTCAAGTTGTTTGCTGAGTGAAATGTCGCGCAGCACCAGCAACCAGCGATTATGGCTGATCGCTGTCAGTCTGGCTTTTACTTGATATTGGGTCTGGTTGGCATACAGGTTAAGTTCTGCAACGTACTTGTCTTTGGTCTGATAATTTTTCAGAAAGTTGGCTAATTCAGGAGAACTTTTTACTATGCTGACTTCTTCCAGTTCTTTAAAGTTTTCCTCAGAAGAGATAAAGGAAGAAGGGAAGTTTCCGGGTCTGATATCACGCACCAAACCTTCTTTGTCTATCCAAAAGCTCATATCTGGTAACGCATCCAGAATGAGGCTGAGTGTGTTGTTTCGTTTCGTGAGTTCTGTGCAACTTAAATCGAGTGAACGCTCGGTAATGGTCAGCTGTTCTGCCATCGACTGATAGCCCTGATTGACCAGTTCAATGAATTTCTGAAGCTGTTTTGCATCTAAGGTGTCTCCTTCTTCAGGGACACCGTCTGGGAAAGCTTTGCGCAGTTGGCGTTTCAGCAGTCTATGCATATCAGGATTCCGAAAACGCAGTGATGGTCATCGTCTGATTGTGCAGTTCGGAAGGAAAATTTTTGTCATAGGGGGCAATCTCTCCATAAGAATAGAAACCGCATAGAAGAGTCTGGTCACCGAGCTCTTCGTTTACGACTTCGATTTCGTCTTCCACCAACTGCTTGAGCAGCAGCTTTCTTCCAACACAACTGATAAGAATGGCGAACTGAGGGCTGCCGTCTAAATGGTCACGGCATACTTCGGCAGCGTCCTGCGCTCCGTCGATCAAGGAATCGACATTTGCCCTCATGAGCATTGCTGTTGCTCCTCTTGGTACATTACCCGCAAAGGTGATAGAACCTGTGGTTTCATCAATACCTAGTAAGGTTCGTACCAGCTTAGTGGATTTAGTCGGTTCAGTAATCTCAAGTGGGAACCTTAATCCGCTAGCGGGCAGCTCGCAAGCAAGTTCGCCGAGGTAACTTTTGTAGATATCCAAGGCGTTTTCGTCATCCAGTTCGTAGAGCACATTGTCTTCAGAATGAGTAATCTTTCTCTGCAATCCGAATGAGCTCCAGCCGCCCCGAGAACCATAGCTGACCGAGATTGCATCTCCGTAAAAGCCCACCGCCACCACCTGTTTCTCTTCCACTTCGTCCTGATAAAGCACCAAGGTTTTTTCGAATGCTTCGTTGTCGCCAGCCAGACCACCGGTCACTTTAATATGGTCTGGCACTGCGCATTCGAACCCTTCGGTAAGCTGGCAGCCGTTTACGTGTAAACCGTCACTCAAAACTAGAATGTGTTTCAGATTGTCGGTTTCCATCAACTGCTTCGCCATTTGAATACCGACATCTTTTTGATCGGCATGTTCATCGGTGATGCGTAACCTAAGCATTCGTATAGGCGTTTTTTCGAAACAGACAAAAGTGGCGACAAGAGCATTTTCGTGCACCTGAAGACCGGAGACTTCACCAGCGGTTGTGCACCCTGTAAGCAAGGTATTCGGCATCGCTTCGCGTAAACGTTTTATTGCTTCCTGGCTGGAATCCAATGAGCCAAAGAGCAAAGCGAGCGTGTTTTCGCTGTCCAGAGCTTTTATATCCTCCAGACCTTTCCATTGCTCGCCTGTCCAAACCGACTGTAACGTTTTCATTGCGAATGCCTTTTGTTGTTTGTTGTTTCTATTAAAGTTAGTTTGTTTTGGTGCGAAATCAAGCAACGAGGGCGATACAATGTGATTGAATTTCAATTAGTTAACAAATTACATTTTAGTAACTATTTGTATTCTATCTATTTGTAATTACTAGGTTTATGTCTGTTAGTACGAGCGTATTTGATTGAATCATCAAAAAACTTGCCTGAAAACTAAAGTGAATGAGCTTTTTTGAAAATGATTTTCTTCTAATTTTGAATCGGGTGGTCAGTCCACCACTGGCGTGGTGACCGCTGGCTTACGCTTAAACTGAGCCATCATGACACCTGATATGACAAACAAACCGCCGATTAAATGAAACAGTTGAATGGTTTCATCCAGAAGCGCTGCGGCTAAGGCGACAGCGAGGACAGGAAGTAAATTCAGGAACATCGCAGACGTATCGGCGCCGAGAACGTCAATTGCTTTCACCCAAAGCCATGGGGCAATCACAGAAGCACCAAACCCTGCATACGCAATAAGTGGCAACGCTTCGTCAACGGGTGTCAGGTTTTCACTACTGAGCCATAGGGGTGCCAGCATAGCGACGGCAAGCACTCCCTGAAGGTAAATGAACTGCAAATTACCGAAAGGCATTTTCCACTTTTTAACCAGCACGCAGTAAAGGGCGTAAACTATAGCCGCAAGAACCATAAGTAAGTCACCTTCGGTGATGGCTTGCTGGAATATAAAGAGTACGTCTCCTTGCCCCAGCATAAATGCCAGACCAAACAGGGAGATCGCTGCGCCCACGACACTAAGAAAAGAGACTTTTTTCCTCAGCAGAGGAACGCTCAGGAAGATGCTAATCAGAGGAACAAGTGAGGTAATCAACGCCATGTTAGACACAGAAGTTGTTTGCGCAGCATAGTAGCCTAGTGACTGATTGAGAACCATCCCAAGAAGCGCCAAAACAAGAAGTTTGGGTATATAGGGCAGAATGATTTTTCTTTTTGCCAGAGTGTATCTCAAGCAAAAAGGCGACAGAATAAGAACCGCGAGCAACCAGCGATAGAAGCTCATGGCGCTCGGCTCGACGATATCTGCCGACATCTTATTTACGATGGCATTACCACTCCATATAAGAACGGTAAAGAATGGAAACAAGTGATACATGTGAACTCCATCGCAATAAGTGACTGGTTTGTCAGTATCTCAGGTCTGTATAATAATACATATCCCTAAAAAGACAGTGTTGTTGTGTGATAAGACAAATGCGTGGACAACTTAATACCAATATTCATCCTGCTATCTCGTTCGACGAATTGCCCTCAGACGTTTACATGAACTTCGACGCGTTCAATTCCAATACGGTCACGCGTGAACATGCTCATATTTGGGGACAACTGCAATTTATTCGTGGTGGGATGCTAGAGCTTTTTGCGGAGGGGACTCGCTTTCTGGCACCGCCAAATCTGGCTATCTGGGTTCCTGCAGGTGTGTTGCATCATAGCTTCAACCGTAAGCCTCTGGATTACTGTTCAATGAATGTCAGTATCGAAAAAACGCGACACATGCCAAGCCACACTTGCTTGCTTGGTGTGACGCCAATCATGACGGCAATTATTGAAGACTTTCGTTTGCGAGGCGTATCTTCCGCAGAAACTGAACAGGACAAACGCCTGATTGATGTTTTACTTGATCAATTAGCGATGGCTCCGGAAAAGCAGCACTTTCTGCCGACAAGCAGCCAAAAAATGTTAGCGCCGATTTTGCGAGGGTTGGAAGAAGATCCGACGAACAATTTGTCTTTAAAAGAGTGGGCATCCAAAGTCCACACGACTGAACGAACCTTGGCCCGACATTGCCAGAGTGAGTTGGGGATGAGTTTCACTGAGTGGCGACTAAGAATCCGGTATTTGCATTCTATGGAGTTGCTGCGCAAAGGAAAGTCGGTGAAGGAAACGGCCTTTATGTTGGGCTACAATCAGGCCAGTCCATTCATCACTATGTTTAAGCGTTACGCCGGAGTCACCCCCGATCAATACAAGGGGAATGCACGCAACGATCTCAGTTGTTAGGGTCTGTTGACCTTTCGCGGTTAAATTTTGTTCGAGTTCTATGCGTTTTAATCGCGGCGCAAGGTCTTTAGCTTAGTCATTCTAAGCAAATACCTTGCAACAAAGAGTAAAGCGCATAGAACCGAACCCTTCGGGCAGCATTTGTGGCTCCTTTCTACTGTGTTACCGCTTATTGATGTAGAGCGACTACACCGAATAAGCGCTGCCTTGTATAAAGAACCCACAAATTGCTGCAAAAATCAGCTCGAAAGGTCAACAGACCCTAGAGTTTGCTGATCTTTCGTAGCTACAGCCATTCAAAATTAACGGGATGCCTTTTTAATCGCATATATCACCGCACCGGCAATCAATAACGCATTCATAGCAAGAAGTATTGCTGAAACTGGTCGCTCCAGAAATATCCATAAGCCATCATTAGATATCAGCAGGGACCTTCTCAGGTTGTTTTCCAGAAGTGGTCCCAATATGGTTCCAATCACTATCGGAGCGAGAGGAAAATCCGCAGCTCGGAACAGAATACCAATCAGACCAAAGACCAGCATAACCCAGAGATCGAACACCGATGCCTGAAGTGCAAAGGTGCCTATGGCGCACATCAGCAGCACAATAGGAATCAAATGAGATTTTCGAATCCTGAGCACATAAACGAACAGGGGAGTGGTCAGTATCCCTGCGATCAAAAGAAACACGTTTGAAGCGAGATAGACAAGGAAAACGCCGCCAACGATTTCAGGTTGTTGTTCAAAGAGACTCGGACCGGGAAAAATTCCCAGGATAAGTAGTGCTCCAATCAAAACCGCTGAAGACGCATCTCCCGGAATGCCTAATGCAAGAGAGGGGACTAATGTGCCTCCTACCGTGGCATTGTTGGCACTTTCCGTCGCGACGACGCCACCTTCTGCCCCTTCTCCATAAACCTCTCCATCTTTTGCCGTCGCTTTGGCAACCGCATAGGACGTAAATGAACTGATGACACCGCCTGCACCCGGCAAAGAACCGAAAAACGCCCCTATCGCTGAAGAGCGGATAAGGTTTCCCCACCGTTTTAATGTTAATCGCAGGGAGGAGAAACTGGCTTTCACAACGGGAATGTCCGGTCGGTCTGTCAGAGATTTTCCCATGATTTGAAAAACCATCTCAGAAATCGCAAAAAGGCCGACAACAATGGCAACAATATGGAAACCATTTAACATGTGGTGGGAGTCAAAAGTGAACCGATACCCGGTAGAAAACTCGTCTGTACCTATGGTCGCGAGTAGTAAGCCAAAGCATCCGGACAACAACCCTTTAATTAATGATCCTCCTGATATCACGACAATGGATACCAGCCCGGTAATGGCCAAAGCTGTATACTCGGGCGGAGCAAAGTTACTCGCAAATTGTGCAAGAAGTGGAGCCAAAAAGATCAGCGCTGTACCGCCAATTAAACCGCCAATCGCACTGGCGGAAATGGCGATTCCAATGGCATCTGCGGCTCTGCCTTTCTGCGCCATGGGATAGCCATCAAATAAAGTGGCGGCTGCGAGTGGTGTTCCCGGTATTCTGAGCAATATCGCGGAGATAGAACCACCACAAGAGCCGCCAACAAATATCGCTATCAGGAATCCCATTGCCGCAATAGGAGGCTGTTCTATTGCCACTGGTAGCATGAGGATAATGCCCATAAGTGGTCCCAGACCGGGAAGCGCCCCTACGAGCAAGCCAAACAAGATTCCGAACAGAGTTAAACCAATGGTGAGAGGGGAGAGAAACAACTCAGCCCCGGCATTTAAAGACTCTAAAAGCATACATTACCAAGCCACATTGAGTTGCCAGTACCCTCCGGGGAGGACGACTTTTAAAAATTTCTCAAAGAAAAATGCAAACAGTAATGAGGATACAACTGCAAAAATGACCGTCGACCAGATGTGACGAACACCTGCTAAAAACAAGATGCTCGCCAGCATCACAGGAGTGGCTAAATGGTAGCCAACGACCTGTAACCCGATTAAGTACCCAGCAAATAAGCAGATCAACACACCCGGCTTGATCAGTTCCTGCCAACGTATTCCGCTGCTTTGACTGCGCGTAGCTTTGGAGATGAAAGCTTGGATGACCAGAAGCACAATGATCAGTGACGCCAAAGCTTTAGGATAGGCGGCAGCGTTATCATACGCGCCGCCAGATGCGATTCCCTGCTCAGTCATAGAAGTATAGATTTGCTGAAATACAATGGCGGTTAAGGCGACAAAGAAAGCAATGACCATTATTTCAGCATGAATCCTTTTTAACATTCTGTTCTTCCTAGAGTTAAGACATTATTTCTTTAATGCTTTTAGAGAGTCCTCTTCCCATTTTAGTGCATTTCCCATCGCACCTAACTGACCAGCAACAGGACCGACAATAGACTCATACTCAGTCCAGTCCCAATCTAGAGGGACAAAACCGATTTTACTGATTGCCGCTCTAATTTCGGCGTTTTGCATGGTGGCTTTCATTGCGTTTCTTAGTATTTGAGTAACATCATCTGGCGTGTCTTTATGCACTAACCACCATGTCCAGCCCATGGGGGCTAGTCCAGAAAGCCCTAAATCAATATCCAGATCGGTGATACTTGGTGCGCCGTCATAGGAGGCTTTTGCTCCGGGCAGCTCTGATAGCACCAGTAAAATGTCGAAGCCTTTTTTGTCCTGAAGGTACGCTCCTACATTGATAAAAGAGAAATCCAGCACTCCAGATTTCAAATCTTTCCGTGCATCTCCATCTGTTTTATAAGGAATGTTCTGAGCGACAACACCATAAGACTGAAGCACTTTGGCAATAACCATATGAGGCAGGTTATTTCGGGACCCCGAGGAATAGCGAAGTTTCCCTGGGTTGGCTTTTCCCCACGCCATCATTTCCTCAAAGTTGCTCCAACGCTTTTCTCCCGGTCGGCTACCGATTGAAAAGGCATTAGAAACAGCTGCGTGCAAAGGCTTAAAGTCTTTGTAATTCCAGTCGGCGTTGCCCAGCATGGGTTGAAGGACGAGCGGCGCGACATACCCATCAAACAGGGTGTAACCATCCGCAGGGCGATTCATCGCGGTTTTAAAGGCTTTTGTTCCGGCGGCTCCCGGAGTTGATATGACTGAGACAGATACTCCGAGCTCGTCTCCCATCCCTTTAGCAATTATCTGGCTGATAGACATTGCCGTACCGGCTGACCAGGGAAAAATATTCTCTATGGTGCGGTCGGGAAACGCTGCATTAGCAAAGCTGATTTGGCATGCCATTGCGACAAGCCCACCTGCGGTCAGTATTTTTTTAAACATAACAAGTATCCTCCGTGATAATGTTGCCTGTTTAGCGCGTGGCATATTCCTGTTTTATGCTGGTTGCCTGTGCGCAGTAAGTCCGTAATATTCGTAGATATCTTCTGGGGCATCGTGCCGTTCAAGATGTTTGACGATGGCGATGTTCAATCTCTCGGTCACATCAGGGTCGTCGATAGCATTCAGCTGTTTGGGATCGTTCGACAGATCAAACAGACACGAACCTTGATGACCCCAGTTTTTAACGCACTCGATGCCCGTTTCAGTGTTCTCCTGACTGGGTGTAATCTGAAGCACGGGTACACCCTTGGTAAAGTCGAAAGGAGAAACCAGCTCGGCTGTTTTCAATTCCTGACCAGTAAAGAGCTTATGCATGTGAGACGGCATCAACGTGTACGCATGCAAAGGGTCGCCATCCAAGTCTTTAGGAAAACGGTAATAGGTGTATCGCCCGTCTGTGACGCAAATTGGTCCTGCAAACATGCCCAGAATGGCCGTCTCGCGTGAATTGCTCTTTGCCATGAGCAGTGGCGAGAGCGAGTGGGACGTCACTTCCTCTGGTATCGTTATCCCGTAGAAATCCAGAAGCGTTGGCATTAAGTCAGCCGTTTGCGTCAGTTGGTCTACTCGCGGTTCTGAGGATTGCTCCGGGTGCCACATCATCAGGGGAATATGCGAAATTTCTTCGTAGTAGGGCATCTTATTCTTCGCCCACCAATCGTGCTCCCCGAGCAGAAATCCGTGATCAGTGGTTAAAATAAGTGCGGTATTTCCCCATGCCTGATTTTCATCAAACCAGTCTAGAAGCTTTCCAAAGTATTCGTCACACATGGAGACTAATGCTGCGTAATTTGCTCTTATCTCAGCGATCTCTTCGACGGAGTCGGTGACTTTTTCGTACAACGGCCAATCCAGTATTTTGCCTTTGTAATCTGTTTTGTAGGATTCTCTGAATCTTGATGGGGCTGTGAACGGTTCGTGTGGGTCGAAACACTCAAGCTGTAAGAACCAGTTATCAGCAGACTGGTTTAACTCCAAAAACTCCATGGCGCTTTGAAAGCATTTTGCAGTTGGATAGTCTGCTTCGTTCTCAATAAACATGGAGTTGATGGTATGGCGTGAACGCCGCCATGCGTTGGTGTCTGTCGATTCCCTTGTGATGGTTGAGCCAGAATCCAGGCTACCCATAGGGTAATGGCGTTCGTTGTATTTCTCACGTAAGCGATCAATTGGGGGCTGAACCAAGGCTTTAACGACGTCGTACTCCTGTCCCCGAATGAAATCCCAACTGTCAAAGGCATTCACATAACCTGACCCACCATTTTCAAAGTAATGAAGATGGTCAGAAACAATGTGGGTATAGACTCCGTTCTTACTCAAAAGCGAAGCAAAACTGTTATCGAACGGTTCCAGTGGACCCCAGGGGCGATGCATAAAATTCAGACGTCCGGTATGCATATCTCTGCGTGCGGGCATGCAGGGAAGTGAACCAGCATAGTGCTTGTCGAATGTCACCGCACGTTTCGCAAATCGATCAAAATTCGGTGTAGAAATCGCCGTACCACCATAACTTCCCAGGGCAGCCCGATTAAGAGAATCAAAGAGAACAAACACGGTTCGCATTACTAATATCGTCCTTGTTAAAAAAATGTTACTTGAAAAGAATAGGGAATTACCTGACATTTAAAAAATGAAAAAAAGCGTATCTAGGTATAGAAAATAGGAATGGATAAAAATCTTCAGACTTTCTTGATGGTTTCAGAAACACTGAATGTGACGCAGGCAGCGGAACGCCTTCATATCACGCAGCCTACGCTCACCAAGCGGTTACAGCAGCTTGAAGAGCAATATGGGTGTAAATTGTTTGAGCGGTTACCAAGAGGGGTTCAGCTTACCGAGTTCGGAACGCACTTACTTCCTTATGCCAGACGGATAGAGCAAGATTATCTTCACGCGAATGAAACAGTACATCTGCTGGCTAACGGGCATTTAGATGAGGTAAAGATAGGGGCGGGACCTCTGTTTCATTTGCGATATCTGGCTCCCGCTTTTGATCAGTTGCAGAAAGAGTTTCCCAATACGCGAATTCACCTGACAGCAGGAGTAAATGCATCTAACTTGCCAAAGGTGAAGAATGGTTCTCAAGACATTATGTTTGGCACCCGCGAGTATCTTGAAGACGATGAACAGGTAGTGTTTTTCCCATTACTGGAGGTAGAGCAGGGAATTGTGATCCGTTCCGATCATCCAATGCTCGAAACGAAGGATGCATTAGATGCCAAGGATCTGTGCGAACTTCCATGGATTGTTTACAGCGATACGCCTGAAAACGAATTGATGGTTCGCAGCTATTTTCACTCACGCGGTTTACCTCCTCCGCGGATTGTATTGCAAACTACTTCTTTTCATCTTGGTTTCGATTTAGTGAAAAGGGGGGATTACGTGATGCCTGTGCCTTTTCAGCTAAAACCAGTGATAGAATGCAAAAGCCTTCATATTTTTCACCCAAACCCTCCCATTGTAAAAAAGCCGGCAGGGGCGTTTATCCGCCAGTCTTCCACGCACGCTCCCATCATTACCCGCTTGATTGATATTGTCAGGGAACTGATAGACACGACTGAAAAATAAAAAAACCGAGAACAGCTTTGGGCTATTCTCGGTTTCGATTATTTGAAGGATCGTTGAGCTAACGAACTTTTACTCTGCAATATTGAGCTGAGTGATTATTTCACTTTCCACTGAATTTGTTCGCCAGCACGGATTGGCACAACAATGTCGCTGCCAAATGGCATGGTTTCTGCCACGTCCCACGATTCTTTAACAAGAGTCACGGTATCTGAGTTACGAGGGATACCATAGAAGTCAGGGCCGTTGTGGCTAGCGAAACCTTCAAGGTGTTCCAGTTTACCTTCTTGATCAAAAACCTCGGCGTAAAGCTCGACTGCTGCGTGGGCAGTGTAAGAACCTGCACATCCACACGCTGACTCTTTTGCGCCTTTGGCGTGAGGGGCTGAATCTGTACCAAGGAAGAATTTCTTGCTGCCGCTTGTTGCTGCTTCAATCAGTGCTTGCTGGTGGGTGCCACGCTTAAGAATTGGCAGGCAGTAGAAATGTGGCTTAATACCGCCAACCAGCATGTGGTTGCGGTTGAACAACAGGTGGTGTGCTGTAATGGTTGCCGCCACGTTTTCGTTTGCATTTTTTACAAACTCTGCCGCATCCGCAGTTGTGATGTGCTCAAGAACGATTTTCAGGTTAGGGAAGTCATTCACGATAGGAGCCAGAACCGTTTCCAGGAACGTTTTCTCACGGTCAAAAATGTCTACGTCATGAGTAGTGACTTCACCGTGAATAAGCAGAAGCATGCCGACTTCTTGCATGGTTTCCAATACGTGGTAAATGTTCTTTGCATTGGTTACACCTGAATCGGAGTTTGTTGTCGCTCCCGCTGGGTAAAGCTTAGCTGCAACCACTTTGCCTGATGCTTTCGCTTTACGAATTTCATCTGGAGTTGTGTTGTCTGTAAGGTAAAGCGCCATTAATGGTTCGAACTGCTCACTTGGCTTCGCTGCCATGATACGTTCACGGTAGGCAATGGCTTTTTCTGTATCGGTCACAGGTGGGATAGTGTTTGGCATGATCAGAGCTCGACCATTGTATCGGCTGATATCGCGAACGGTGTCTGTTAGAACATCGCCATCGCGCAAGTGAACGTGCCAGTCGTCAGGACGAGTGATAGTAATTGTTGTCATTTGAAAGCTCCCACCAGGTTAAGATAAATCAGGAGCCTAAAAGCAGAAATTTCACACGAGGTGTAAAACGCAACCGTTTAGGCGACAGGATGATAGACAAAAACGCCGTGGGTTTCATCCCTTTTTTGATGGAATGCTTAATTTCATTTAGTTATGCGATACTTCTAAATGCATTGATTGTTGTAAAGAATATCAATGTGTAACAGAATACTAACTTCTTTTCTCGGTAACTTGCCTTCATTTAAGCAGCTTGAATGAACAATACTTATACCCAAGTACCCTTATCCTGTGGTTAGAGGGCATTTGGGTATAAGAAGCCTGCAACGGAAAGTGAGAAGAGATGTCTACAATTCAACTATCCCAAATCAACGTATTTCCTGTTAAATCCATTGGTGGTATCAGCCTGTCTAAAGCTTGGGTGGAATCCCAGGGTCTGACTTTTGACCGTCGATTTATGGTTGCAACCCCTGATGGCACTATGGTAACTGCTCGCAAATACCCAAACATGGTCAATATTCATGCGGCGCTTCAACCAGATGGCTTCATATTTACTTATCCAGACGCTCCATCTTTTCACCTTCGTTACGATGAATTAGAACGCAAACCACAGCAGACTCAGGTTTGGAAAGACGAATTTGAAGCACTATCAACTTCCCAAGAGGCAAACCGTTGGTTCAGCGATGTCATTGGGATAGATGTGCAGCTACTTTATTGTGGTGAGCAGTCTGCGAGGTTTCGTGAAAAGATCAAAACGAATGTGAGCTTTGCTGATGGTTATCCGCTACTTGTTATCAGTGAAGGTTCGTTAGAGGAGTTAAACGCACGTAGCAGCGAGAAACACTCTATGGGTCAGTTTCGAACCAATCTTGTCGTTTCGGGGACCGAGCCGTTTGCGGAAGACGGATGGAAGCGCATACGAATAGGTGAAGTAGAGTTTGAAGCGGTTAAACCTTGTGAGCGTTGCATTTTAACAACGGTTAACACCAAAACAGGCACCTTTCGTGAATCCAAAGAGCCTTTAAAAACTCTGTCTGAGTTCCGGGCAAACGAGCGTGGCGGTGTCTTTTTTGGTCAGAATCTGGTCGCAAAAAATGAAGGGATCATTCGAGCGGGTGACTGTGTAGAAGTTTTGGAGACCAAGCCAAAAGAAGAGTACGAAGACAAGTCTAAGGCGAAGTTAATTCTCACGTGTGTTGAACGAGAGACCATAGCCAGAGATTTCATCACCTTCTGGCTGGAACCATCCAAAGGTACATTACCCGGTTATCTGCCAGGTCAGCATCTTCCCATAGAAATTGATACCCCAGCAGGTAAGTTGTCTCGCCGTTACACGCTCTCTTCCAGCCCGACCCGTCCGGGGCGATATGCGATCTCTGCTAAACGAATCGATGAAGGCGCGGTGTCTAACTGGTTACATGACCGATTTCAGGTTGGCGATACTTTAGTGGCTGACTCACCAGACGGCGCATTTCACCTAACCAACGCGACTAACCCATTGCTGTTGATTTCTGCGGGTAGTGGCGTAACGCCGATGCTGTCGATGCTCAGATACCTGTCTGACCATGATCAAGTCAATAATGTCGTTTTCTATCATCAGTGTCGGTCTGAGCGAGATATTCCTTGTCGCTCGGAACTTGAAAAGCTGAACATGATCTACCCGGGTCTGCGGGTTATGGTTTCTTTAACTCAGCCTGAAGATGCGTGGCATGGCTTAAAAGGCCGACTTTCTCTTAGTCACATCAAGAAAATTCCGGATCTGAACTCCAGGCAGGTTTTTGTTTGTGGACCTAATGGTTTTATGGCACAAACCAAGAGCCTGCTGTTCAAGATGGGGTTGGACGAGAGCCTATATCATCAGGAAGCGTTTGGAGTTGCAAAACCCAATGCCATTGAAGAAAAAAGCATTCAGATCACCGTTAATGGTCGGTCGTTTACAGGCACCAATCAAAAACCGTTGCTAATGCAGGCGGAAGATGCAGGGATTAATATTGCGAATAGCTGCCGAGCGGGTTTGTGTGGGGCATGCCGGGTGAAAGTGGTGAGTGGCGAGTTTGAAACGCCGGATGTACCTGCCATTATGCCTGGAGACAAAGAAGACGGCATTGTCCTTGCCTGTTGCAGTACACCACTGGGTGACGTTGAAGTTGATTCGAATTAAACATAGCAACCCAAAATGAAAACAGAGAGCTTAAGGCTCTCTGTTTTGCGTTTAAATCACCTCTAAAGTAAGAGGAATGATCTTAATCGTATATGGTTGGGATAGGCTGACGCTTGTGTTGCGTTGCTTTGTAGATTGCAATCAACTTATTTTTCACTTCGTCTGAAACAGGCTTCCCTTCCAGGAAGTCATCGATTTGGTCGTAGGTGAGGTTTAACGCATCTTCATCGGCTTTCTGTGGATCAAGTTCTTCCAAATCCGCTGTTGGGGTTTTCTGAACCAGAACTTCTGGTGCTCCAAGTGTATCAGCCAGTTCGCGTACCTGGCGTTTACTCAGACCAAACAGGGGAGCGAGGTCACAAGCACCATCACCAAACTTCGTGTAAAAACCTGTGATGTTTTCGGCTGAGTGATCCGTTCCTAACACTAATCCTCCAACATAGCCTGCGATCTCATACTGGGCAACCATACGAGCGCGAGCTTTTACGTTACCTTTAACAAAGTCTACCTTAGCGGCATAGGTTGGGATAAGTCCCGTACCCTCTAAGGCTTCATGAGACGCTGCGTGCATACCATCGACACCTTGCTTGATGTTCACAGAGACAGAATGCGTTGGCTGTATAAAGCTAAGAGCCAGTTGCGCTTCATCTTCGTCCTTTTGAACACCATATGGTAGACGAACGGCGATGAACTGATAGTCATTACTGCCGGTTTCTTCGTTAAGCTTGTCTACTGCAAGTTGTGCAAGCTTTCCACAAGTAGAGGAGTCGACACCGCCACTAATACCCAGTACCAAAGATTTGCAGCCAGACTCCATAAGTTTGCGTTTAATAAAATCAACGCGACGCTGAATCTCAAAATGTGGGTCAATAGATGCCAAGACTCGCATTTCGTCACGGATTTGATGTTCCATTATTTTTCCTTTTCATGCAGCAGAGTTAATTCTGTTTTATCATACTCCAATCTTTCTATTATTAAACACTGATTTGAATGAATCGCGCATCTATTCCGGTTAAGAAAACATGCCCGATTTAATCCGATGACTATGATGAAAATTGCAATATTTGGTAGCGCATTTAATCCACCAACACTTGGACACAAAAGTGTCATCGAATCACTGACTCATTTTGATAAAGTTTTGCTGCTTCCAAGCTACGCTCATGCGTGGGGTAAGGAAATGGTGGACTTCGATTTTCGTTGCCAAATGGTAGAACAATTTATTTCGGATTTAGCTCAAAATAATCTTGAGCTGTGCTCTGTGGAAGCTGAGATGTATGTCCCCGGAGAGAGTGTTACCACATTCGCTGTGCTGACAAAAATTCAGGAAATCTATCCAGATGCCGATATTACTTTCGTCGTTGGTCCAGATAATTTCTTCCAGTTTTCCAAGTTTTACCGTTCAGAAGAGATCGTTAAAAAGTGGACGGTAATGGCTTGTCCGGAAAAGGTGTCGATCAGAAGTACGCTTATTCGTGAGAAATTAGCTCAAAATGAATCGGTATCAGCTCTAACTACCAGTTCTGTCAATAATTTCTTGCTTAATCACAATTTGTATCAGAAGATATAGCCAGTATTTTTTAGAGGGCTCAAATCGATGACCAAACGTTGTTGCAAATTAGTTTGTATGCTTGGTTTCATTTCGATTCCAGTATTTGCATGCGAATCACTGCAGAACCACACATCTATTGTGATGGTGGACAAAGAGCAGGACAGTGTGTGTGCGTCAATCGTGAGAGGCTTCGATAATCTTTCTTCAGGCATCTCTGAAGTGACGGATATGATCATCGCTCCTATCAAACAAGAAGACTATTGGGAAGAATGGTCTCTTCAGTCTGGTAGCGACCCGCTTCTTTCTTCCAGCATTGAAAGCAATCACTTTGGTATTGGTGTCTGGATGCCAGAAGAATATGAAGAGAAGTATGACGATATGACATACTCAGAGCGCCTTGAAGCCACGGGTCTTATGTTCAGTCTGGGGCTAGGTGAGCGTAAGGAAGATGAGCCACGAATGCGAATTGACTACCGCTGGCATAATCAGCAACCTGGCGATGTAATGCTTCAAGTGGAAGTGCCTTTTTAAAGGCACTTTTTGCGTTATAAGGCTCGGTAATTTGAAGTGGGCTTACCTACAAACTTTCGCCCATAACTAACATTGCTAGCTGCTCGAACTCTTCTTCTCTTCCTGCAAAAAACTCATCAATAACCAATTCACGCTTGGTTCCCGACAGCATTTTTTTCTTCGCTTCACGCAGACTCAGTACCAGCAACAATTCTTTGCTCAGTTCACTTTCTTCATCCGCGCTCCATTGCGAAATCTGCAAGCTAAGCGGCGACATATCCAGTAAAGGTCGAAGTGAGCGGGATTCATCGCGCACAACCGCAAGCAGGTTTGACTTGTCTTGTTCGGTCACGTTTGCAGAAGACAGTTTCTCTAGAATGGCTTTTGAGACCGGAGGCAGGGAAACAAAGCCAGCCTGTGTTGGGAACTTGTCCTGCAACCTCACCGAGAAATTGATCTGCGTAACACGTGAACCAGGGACAAAGGTGACAGAAGTCAGGCAATCAAAAGGCAACCAGATGGCATTGTCCTGCTCGACAGCATATTCATTCTTCCCTAACTTGACCAATACCAGCCCTGAATCAACATAAATCAGGCTATGCTTAATGCGCTTTTTTCGGGGAGTGGTGACAAGAAATGAATAAACCGTGTTTTGATGCTCTACCGCATAATTCATAAAGGTTTTCCGGATATTTTTACTGGTATGAAGAGTATCTTTTCTTGATGAAAATGCCAATGAAAAGTCTTGGTAATGATGGTTAAGGTTTTGCAATAAATGAGAATTGGGTGAACTAGGTAGGTGTCCGATTGTCTGTTTGCATGAGACACAAATGTTATAAATGAAGGTTTGGATCAGTAAGTTGTTACAAATAGATGATAATCTGGTCTGACCTTAACCAATAAACGCATTCATTAGCTGCGTACTTCTCTAAGTACGCGTAGAATATGCCGGATTTTTAATTGACGTATAGATTAAATGACAACTAAAACCGATCCTTATAAAGAAATTCGTCCTTATAATGATGACGAAATTCCTGCTGCCATTGAACGCCTGATCAACGACGAAGAGTTCATCTCTGCCATTTTAGAACATCGCTTTAGTAACCATGCTCCTTGGTTTAAGGCTCTGATGAGTCCGATCGTTAAGGTCTATCTGAAGTTTAAATGGGCAAAACTGGATTCGGTTTATGCCATTCAAATGGAAGTGGAAAAGTACCTTCGCAAAACGTTGGAAACCACAACGGATGGTGTGACTTACTCTGGTTTAGAAACACTGGACAAAAACACGCCTTATCTCTTTATCTCTAATCACCGTGATATCGCGATGGATCCTGCGTTGGTTAACTGGGGTTTACACCGCAACCAACACAAAACAGTACGTATTGCGATTGGCGATAACCTGCTTAAAAAGCCTTGTGCTACAGAACTTATGAAGCTGAACAAAAGCTTTATTGTTAACCGTAGTGCAAAAGCACCTCGTGAAATGATGAAAGCACTGGGTCAGTTGTCTTCCTATATCAAGCATTCACTGGATACGGATAACTCTATCTGGATCGCTCAGAAAGAAGGGCGTGCCAAAGATGGAAATGACAAAACCGACCCAGCGATTTTGAAAATGCTTCATGTGGAAGGGCGTAAGCAAAAAATGCCTTTTGCAGACTACGTTAAAACGCTAAAAATCGTACCTGTTGCTATTTCATACGAAAACGACCCTTGTGATATCGCTAAAGCGAAAGAGCTTTACGCCAAGGCAGAAGAGGGCACGTATGAGAAAAGCGAGTTTGAAGATATCGAAAGTATCATTCAGGGTATTGTGGGTTACAAAGGACGTGTTCACGTTAGCTTCGGCGAAGTGATTGAAGATGATTTTGAAACT
Organism: Vibrio nigripulchritudo; assembly: GCF_027924785.1. NCBI lineage: Bacteria > Pseudomonadati > Pseudomonadota > Gammaproteobacteria > Vibrionales > Vibrionaceae > Vibrio > Vibrio nigripulchritudo. Next base: position 879,043 of record NZ_AP027050.1, read on the forward strand.
CCTGAAGCATTGGCGCAAGAGATCGACGATCAAATTCACTCTATCTATAAGCTTTTCCCTATCAACTACTACGCCGCCGAGACTGGTGAGCAGTCGGACGACAAAGCAAAAGAGTCGCTAGAAAGTAAGTTGAGAGAGCTACCCGAAGGTGCGCATGAGTTTCTGAAGCAAATGTACGCCAATCCGGTGGCAAATCAGTCTTAAATAAAAGGAGTGCATAGCACTCCTTTTTAGTTCTTGTCGATTACCTCGCTACAGCGCCACCAAGCTTGAGATCTTTTGGCCAATAGGTAATTTGGTTGCCACCCAAGTAAATGTTTCCATCAACCGTTAGCTCGTCCGGGAGCTTAGTGATTTTGGAGCCTCCTATATAAAGGTCACCTTCTACAGTGAGTGGCTGAGGCAGCTCTTCTAGCGGTGTGCGGATAACGCTCAAATCCCCAGTGACGATAAGCCCTGGTGGTAAATCCTCAAGAGGTGTATCGGTAAAGTTAAGATAGCCTCCTACCTTTACGCCTGCGTTCCACTTTTTAATTTGGGAGCCAAGGAAATTTCCATAGCCTTTGATTTGGGTTCCTTTAGCGATAAAGGATAGTTGACTGTTGGACGCGTCTAAACTTCCGCCAATTTCTAAACCCTTAGGCAATTTTTCGATCTGTGTTTTCGCAATATTTAAGTTACCTTTCACTTTCATGCCATCTGGCAGGGAAGTGTAGTGAGTATTGCGAAGATGAACGTTGCCATAGTTATCTATGTGGTTAAGGATTTTATATTGGTCGAGTGGTTTTGCCTGTGCCCCAATTGCCAGAAGAACACCAGCCAAAATAATACCAATACGCATGCTTTGATCCTTTGACAGAAGTTATGTGACCTTGCTTTGATAGTAAGCCTACATCAAGGATAAGTATAGGATTTTGAACTATAACCTATAGTCAGGCTTCCTAAAGATACAGGATTCAGAGCTCTATCTTCTGTTTCAGTTCAAGCTTCTCTACTTCGAAATCAGAAGTACCTTGAGGTAGCCTGAGTATATAGTTCTTGAAGTCGTCATTAGCTTGAGGATAAAGATGCGAAATTTTGTTCTGGTCGTGCTTTTGGTTATATCTGGAGTAGCACACGCGAAATCTGTCTCTACGCCCAAATCTCCAGTTGTTATTACAGATGGTAAATTGTTCGAGAGACTTTGTTATTACGAGGACAAGGCATACACCTTAGGATCAGTCATTAAGGTGGGGGAGATTTATCTGATCTGTCAGAAAGAGCAGGAGTTCGAACTCAACGGTGATCTGAGATGGTTACAATTGGATCAAGGTGGCTAACCTTAGGTTAGCCACTCAAAAAAACTCAACGGGCTAGCGAGCGAGTTTTCAGTTCAAATATCAGCTTTTCAGCGCTACATGTGAATTTGAATCTGACTTGTAAACCTGATTCTCCTTCCAACTTCTGAGTTTCATGCTGGACTTCGTCAGAAACCGTTTTCGCTAGTTCGACATACTTATTCAGCTCAGCGTCAAGTTGTGAGTCCTCTGCACTATAAAGGGTAACCTGAGCCACATCATCACCCTCTTTAATGATAAAGCCCATCTCGGCACTGCAACCGCATGCTTCACACACCTGGTTTTCTTGTACTTCAGTTGTCATAACGTATCCTCTTACAAAATATAAGGACATGTTACTCTTCTGTGTAAATGAAAACCACAGAATTTCAGCCTGTTGGAAACATTTTTTTACAATGAATAAAGGGTTGGAATAGTGTTTTGTAACGATATATTCATGGTGTTTATGTGATGCCCGTCACGCAAAAGTGAACGCGATTCAGGCTTTTTCGCGTCCTAAAATATGGCCGTATTGCCCAATTGAGTAATTTGTAAGAATATTTGGGAAATCGGAATCATTTGCGAAACGAATGTTTTAAATAAATCAAGTTTTACCGGTATAGAGTCGATCAAATGGGCGGAGTCATGGAGATTTCGCCCCATTTAGATTTACTCCTAGCAAATCACAAATTTCGTGAATACTTGCTTATATATTCCTCAATCTGTTGAGATTTTTAAAATATCGAACATAATACTATAAGTCATTCTGACCTCGGTTGGGGTGTACTTAAACATATAAAATAGAAGAGCCTTAACATGCCAAAGCGTAGTAAAGAAGATACTGAGATTACCATTCAGAAAATTATGGATGCAGTTGTAGACCAGCTAATTACGTTGGGATACGACAAAATGTCTTACACCACTTTGAGTCAACAAACAGGCGTCTCTCGTACAGGTATCAGTCACCATTTCCCTAAGAAAACGGATTTTACAGCAGCATTAGATGGTCGCATTTTTAAAATGTTTGTGGCACATCTGGTACTGGATGAAGGGATTGAGAGCTTTAAATCAAGCTGGGTTAAAGCCCTTGATAACGCAGAGTTTTTAGCAATTCTACGTTTACTTTTCCACCATATCGTGACGTCGGAGAATGCGCACGAATTCGCTCGAGCTGGAATTGAGCGTCTATATAAAATGGTAGAAGACAACTACGGTGATTCTACTCGCGAGGATCTGGATGTGTTGTTTGGAAAAAGCTTAGTCCGTATGGCAGGCTAATCCGAGTCTTAATCCTTTATAAAGAAACCCAGCCAAATGGCTGGGTTTCTTTTTTCTTACTTCAAAAGCTTACATGGCTGCCTGGAAGATTGAAGAGATCTCGTCATGAGTTGCTTGCTTTGGATTGGTGAGTCCACAAGCGTCTTTTAGCGCATTTTCCGCTAATACCGGGATGTCATCAGCTCTAGCTCCGAGCGCTTCAAGACCAGCAGGTATTCCTACATCCTTTGATAGAGCTCTGATGGCATCAAGAGCTGCTTCAGCGCCTTGTTCGTCGGTCATCTGAGCAACCTCAACCCCCATTGCAGCAGCGACATCTTTCAGACGACCAGGGCATACTTGTGCATTGTATTTTTGCACGTGTGGCAGGAGCACTGCGTTACATACCCCATGCGGAAGATCGTAGAAGCCGCCCAATTGATGTGCCATTGCATGAACGTAACCTAGAGAAGCATTATTAAATGCCATGCCAGCCATAAACTGTGCGTATGCCATTTGTTCACGCGCTTCGATATCTTCACCATTGCTCACCGCCGTTCTCAAATGTGACTGGATGAGCTCGATGGCCTTGATTGCAACTGCATCAGTAATCGGAGTTGCCGCCGTCGATACGTATGCCTCAATAGCATGAGTCAGCGCGTCCATGCCTGTTGCGGCTGTCAGTGAGGAGGGTTTCGCTAGCATAAGCTCAGGATCGTTGACAGAAATCAGCGGGGTAGTGTGCTTGTCTACGATCGCCATTTTGATGTGTCTTTCTTCATCTGTAATGATGCAGAAGCGTGTCATCTCGGAAGCAGTACCTGCCGTTGTGTTAATGGCAATTAAAGGCAACTGAGGCTTGGCTGACTGATCGACACCTTCATAATCGGCAATCTTGCCCCCGTTTGCAGCTACTAGCGCGATGCCTTTAGCACAATCGTGTGGTGATCCTCCGCCCAGAGAGATAACAAAATCACAATCATTTTCGGTCAGTAACTCTAAGCCTAGCTCTACGTTTCCAATTGTAGGGTTTGGCTGAGTACCGTCGAATACAACAGTCTCTACCGCTCTGTCTGCCAGCAGATCTTGCACCTGCTTGACCACGCCAATTTGGTTCAGAACTTTATCCGTTACAATCAAACCTTTTTTGAAACCTTGGGATTGAATACTATCTGCGGCGTCATTCAAACAGCCTGCGCCCATTAGGTTTACGGTAGGGATAAAAAATGCACTCGTCATTTCAGAGTCTCCATTATTGTTATATACATTGCTTTGTGTGCTCCCTTAAATAGGGAGTTGTAGTTGGTATGACTCTACTTTGCTTATGAAACAGGTTGGGTTTGTTGATCTAGAGCAACGAATGACAGCAATTGAAATAGATTTCAAATTTATGTGAATTAGCGCATATTTGTGTCGGGGAGAAGGTAATAAAAAAGCCAGTATAAAACCGGCTTTTGTTAATAAAAGTGTCTGTAGCCTTTGCTAAGCGGTGCTTACAGATTCTTCAAGTTGTTTTGCTCCGCGTAGCATCGCCTGAACCAGCTCGGTCGCGTCAAACTTGGTCAGGGCCTCATGCGCACCAACCTGATGTGCTCTGTCTACACAAATTTCACTCGAGAGCGACGTGTGAAGAATTCGATATGAGTTACTTAATGTCGTGTCGTTCTGAATTTCAAATGCCAGCTCATAGCCATCCAGCCCTGGCATTTCGATATCGCTGACCAGAATATTGACGGGTTTGTGATTATTTGCGTCATTCTTCATCAGCTCAAGTGCATCCGCCCCGTTTTTACAGACCTGATAAGGAATGTTAATGCTGTCCAATGCATCGGAAAGCTGTTTTCGAGCGATACTTGAGTCATCCACCAACAATATACTAAGTGGTTTCAACCGCTCGCGTTCGACGTCTGTCAAAATAGGAATACGCTGACTGTCGTGCTCTGGGTATATTTTCGATAGCAGCAACTCTACATCCAGCATTTGAACAATTTTGTCTTCGTGTCGGGTAATACCGGTTACAAAGACGTTGTCTCCGACCGTGTCTGGCGCTGATTCTATAGAACGCCAGTCGCACTCGATGATCTTTTCAATATCCCGAACCATAAACGCCACAATAGTACGCAGGCAGTCGGTTACGATAAGGTAACTGTTTTCGTATTCTTCCGGTGCAATTGGTCTGAACCCAATGGCTGCAGCCATATCGATAACAGGCACTGTAAGATCACGAATAGGGATAGTACCAACCACATGAGGATGAGAATAAGGGATTTGCGTGGTAGGCGCATAAGGGACGATTTCCCGAACTTTAAGTGTGCCGATGGCAAAGCTCTGCTGAAGCGTCAATTTGAACATCAGCATTCCTTGAGACTGATTGGCTTTGCTTTTCATAAATGATTCCGGGTAGGTAAACTCACTTACATTTTACAATTAAACTTGGCATTTGGCTTCGGTTTAGATCAATTTAAGTGCGTCTATTTGTTTCTTTTACGGCTCATACGGTATTTGTTGTCGTATGTTATTGAATTTTAGATTGTTTGCTTTCTAGCAAGACAAGGCATGAAGTTGGGCTGGCTTTCGGATACAATCCGAGCCTTTCAAAACACTGAGACATTCCTATGGCAAGAACCGCAGCAGCATTACACATTTTGGTGAAACACAAAGACAAAGCCGACGACATTCTCGCACAGCTCAAGAAAGGTGCGAAGTTTCAGGCACTAGCCAAAAAATACTCGACTTGCCCATCAGGTAAAAAAGGTGGAGATCTTGGTGAATTTAAAAAAGGTCAGATGGTGCCTCAGTTCGACAAAGCGGTATTCACCGGAGAAATTCTGAAACCTTTTATTGTGAAAACGAAATTTGGCTGGCACGTAGTGAAAGTTCTTTACCGTACTTAGCCAAACAAACCTTTTTTGTAAGAAGTGCTATTGGATGCACTTCTTTGCTCCCTTTTCTCTAAAGCCGTGAGAATTAAACATCTGAACTTAACAACCTTTGAATTTGTTAAGTTCAGATGTATGAGCGTCGTACTTCTCAGCGGTGAAAGCTCTTACTCCTAATCTCAGTCGAAAAACAACACCCCCTACACAACATTTATCCTAATAGTGAAAACTTTGGTATTAGAGCAATCATATGTGATCTCAGTGTGTTTAGTTATCGAACTGGCGTAGGCATCCCATCAAATAAACTCTATTTCAAAGTTGAGCAAAAAGCTTTACACGTGGGTCATTATCAATATAATAGAAAAGGTTTAATGTTAAATTAAATTAGATAAGGGTGCTCGGTGACTAGATTTTGTGTGATTATTTTATTTCTTTTTTCATTTAATGTTCAATGTGATACTAATAAAATGATCGGTGTAAGTGCAACATATTCTAATGATCCAATATTTGCTCAGCGATATATAGGCTTAGAGGTGAGCCACTTCAATCAGTGGGGGCGAATAGGTCACTATGGCAAAATTCAGTATTCCGAAAATAGCTTTGGTGCGGGTCTTGGTGTTATGACTCGATTGGGCGATTCACCTTTTCATCTTTATACCGGTGTTTCAAACAATATTTACGACGAATCTACTTCGATGATCGCATCGTATGGTTTAGACATCGGGTTCAAATACTCTGAAATGAACTCTTTGACGTATGGCTTTGGCTATAACGAAGCAAACAACGCCCTACAGTTTTCATTCGGGTTTTCTTTCTAACATGTTTCAAATGTATGGCATTACGCATATACCAAACTGATTCGTAATAAAAACATAGAATCAAGTTCATTCTGAACAAAATAAACCAGAGCTAAATTCCAAAATATAAAGAATTATTCGAAGTAAATACTTATTCAATAGAATTGAATAGGTAGCTCAAGTTCCGTAACAAATGTTTCAATTTTCTTAAAATTGATATGTGGCATGAGGATAAACTTAGATTTACTAAGTTTTAAAGAGATAAGAAATGAAAATTATAGTAGTAACTTTGTTTTTTATTCGTAAATTTTGTGAGCTTTAGTAGCAATGCCAATGTAATGAAATCTGGTGACTGGAAATACATTCAATCAGTTAATCTAGACGCGGGATTTAAAGAGACACTCGCTATGTCACTTGAGCGAGATAAAGTATCAGGTTACATAAAAACAGGTATGTCAATACAGCAATTGAAAGATGGATACAGTGTTCGATTCCTAAATCAGAATGTAAGGCTACACAGCTTAGATGACGTAAACGTAGACTACAGTGTCAACGAAAAGGATTTCAAGGCAGTAATGAGTAAGCCATACATCAATGAGGGAGGGCACAAGTATTTCACGCTCTATGAAGAGTTTATTGAAGGGTTTCTAAGAGATATTCAGCATGCCAACAAGTTGTTTATAAGAATCACACATAATGGAGATATTTTCGATTATTGTGTGAGCCTTAAAGGATTGGACTACATATCTAAGCATGTATTATCAATTCCATGACACGAATAAATTAATATGTTTGTTTTTGATGGAAGCATCATTGTGAAATACACTTCTCATTTCATTTTAATACATGTAATTAAGAATCATTCTAATTTAAGGTAATGGCAGGATTTATATTAGATAATGAAACTTGTATCTTATATTAAAATTTTTAATATGCTTAGCTGGGATAGTAGAAATACTATTTCTAAGAAGTAAAAGTCGACCAAGCAATTAACTTGGTCGACTTTGTTAGCAATTAGTTTGCTTTTGGAGTGAACTTCTGTGTACTACGATCTGCTTCAGCAACAGGTTTGATTTTCTGACCGTTAGCCGTCAAACCACGAACGTAATCGATGAAGGTTTCGGTGTAGAGCTTCAAAGTGTCTTCGTACTTAGACTTGTCAGCTGATACTTCACCAAAGGTTAGGTATCCATCTTTACCACCAGCGATGTAGTTGTTAGTTACAACAACCAGTTCTCTGTCGTCACTTAGCTTAGACCAAGTGCCGTCACCTTTCGCTTTAACTTCGAAATTGTGGACACGCTGACCAGCAGGGCGGTTGAAGTCTACGTCGTAACGAATACCTGCTGAGTATGGGTATGCACCGTCAGAACCGTCTGCACTGTTATCTACAAACTCTAGGTACGCTTTATCTACCGCTTCGTTCAGTACTTTCTTAACCTGAGCACCAGTCATGGTCAGATTAACCATGGTGTTGTTGAAAGGAAGTACTTTAGTTGCACCAGCGACAGTGAACTTACCTTGAGTGATGTTTGCACGAGCACCACCACCGTTCTGAATTGCAACGTCTGCACGCTTTGTTTCAGCCAGGAACGCTTGCGCCACTAGGTCAGCAACTTGAGAACCGTGCTGGATGGTGTGAGTATCACAGCCGTCTGCACCGTTGTGTTTTTGTTGACCAGGAACACGCTCGTAGCAAAGTAGCTCTGTTGACTGAGCGATTTCTTTGTCTTTCAACTCATCCAGTTTCTGGGAGTAAGCAGACAGTGTTTTCTGTGTTGCTGCATCTGGCGTAACCTGAACCAGGTTTGGTTGAGCATTAATGTCTGCAACGATTGCTTCTAGCTCTGCACCAGTCACAGGCTGTCGTTTACCGTTTGAGTCTTTACGCTTAAAGTCTTGACCCATTAGCAGGTGAGGAGTACCAGAACAAGACGCGACTTTGTTGCCATCGAAGGAAACTGTTAGTTCACCTAGGATCTGGCTGTATTGCCAAGCCTGAGCGACACAAACTTGATCGCCGTCTTTGTTGGTTCTTAGTGTTGGGTAAGGACCTTCGCTCTTAAGGCCGACTGCGTCAAAGTCACCAAGCAATGTGTGTGAGTCACCACCGATGATCACATCAACGTCTGTCAGAGCTTCTGCAAGTTGCAAATCATTTGAGTACTGGTAGTGCGTCAGAAGAACGATCTTAGAAACGTCTTTAGACACTAACTCATCAATGTATTTTTGCGCTGTTTCAACTTCGTTCAAGAACTGAGTTGTTTCATCTGGGTTTGATGAGTTCATCGTCTTGTTAGCGATGTCGATACCAACAATACCGATTTTGTGGTCGCCGTATTGTTTGATAGTGTATGGCTTGAAGTAATCATTTGCAGAATTTTGAGCAAGTGGAGAAACACCCTGCTTAGGAATAACGTTTGCTGCAAGAACTTCAGGAGGGCAGTTGCCCGCGTTCAACCAGTCAAGGAAGCGCGCAAGACCTGCATCGCCATCATCAAATTCGTGGTTACCAAGTGCGAAAGCATCGAAACACGCGTGGTTCATCAAGGCTGCATCTGCTTCGCCTTTGAACAGCGCGTAGTAAAGGGTACCTGAGATTGCATCACCCGCGTGGAGTTTTAGCACATTCTCATTTGCTTCAGCACTGTAACCAGTGCCGGGAAACCACCAACTTGTGCATAAGTAGATTGACCAGCTAGCTTGAGCTTTTGACGAGAAGGCTCTAAGTGCGAGTGGTGATCGTTAACGTGTAAGATTGTCAGATCGAATGGAGAAGTATTCGATTTGCTTGTTGCGCATCCTGAAGCAACCACTGCCGACAAGATGGCCAATGCCAATGGGCTAGTTTTCATTTTTCGTCCCTACAATTTGATTATTAGAAGGTTGGCGTTTTCACAGCTCCTCATTATAGGTTTGAAATGAAAATTTTTTTGAACTTACATAGGAATATTGAGAATAACGTCGAAAAATATTATTTGGTTACAATAAAACTGTGAGATTTATCAATAAGAGTAAGTAAAATGTAACCTAAATGTGGTTCTGGCTACTCAAAAATGAGAATCGCTTCCAAGAAAAAAGATCTTCAAAAGACTTCTGACAGGAAAGGTCAGCAACTTGCGATGTTGCCCTGCACATGAGTGAATACAAGGCAAACCGCTTTTCGTTATCTCGTTATCCGTAAGCCACTCCAGGTAGCCAGGTCACGATTTGTTGGAAGTTGAATACAATTCCCAGAGCGATAACCTGCAGAATAATAAAGGGTATAACGCCCCGATAAATGTTACCTATAGTGACGCCATCTGGCGCAACTCCCTTCATGTAAAAGAGCGCAAAGCCGACTGGCGGGGTTAAGAATGACGTTTGCAGGCATACTGCGAATAAAACCGTAAACCAGATCAAATCAAACCCAAGTGAAGAGACAACGGGTGCTACCAGTGGTAACACAATTAACGTTATCTCGATCCAGTCCAAAAAGAAGCCCAGTAAAAATACGGCAATCAGAATCGCGATAATAATACCGTTAGGGCTCATATCTAGGTTCGTTAACGCACCCTCTATTAATTCATCCCCTCCAAGACCTCTTAGCACCAGTGAAAACGCTGTTGCTCCAACAAATAAAGCGAAAATAAAGGCCGTCGTTTTTGTGGTTTCTTCACCGACTTCTTTCAAAACCGTCCGGTTTAATGCACCTTTCGACCAGGCAAGAAGCGTTGCCCCTGCTGCTCCCACACCTGAAGCTTCAGTCGGGGTCGCGATGCCAAAGAAAATCGACCCCAATACCGCCACAATCAAACTGGCAGGAGCAAGCACCGCTTTGAAAACCTGCAAGATTACAAAGATTGATACAGGCTCGGCATTTTCTGCAAGAGGTGCTTTTTGAGGGAAAAGAAGACCCGTTATGGCGATGTAACCGACATAGAGGGCAGCAAGCAGAAGACCGGGGAAAAGCGCACCCAAAAACAGATCGCCCACGGACAACCCAATTCTATCTCCCATCATCACCAGCATAATGCTCGGCGGAATTAAAATCCCCAGTGTTCCTGTCGCGCAAACTGTGCCACAAGCCAAAGACTTGGAATATCCTTGTTTAAGCATTAGGGGGATACCAAGCACTGAAAGAAGCACCACGGCAGCGCCAATAATTCCTGTGGAAGCGGCTAGCAGCAACCCTACAATAGTGACGGTGATTGCCAAGCCACCACGTACCCGACCAAATAAACGAACGAGATTCGTCATCAGATCCTGTGCTACACCCGATCGATCCAGCATCAAACCCATGTAAATAAACATAGGTAGCGCAACCAGAACCCAATTGTTCATGGTGTCCCAAATACGTGGAATCACAATGGAAACGTATTGCCAGTCTATACCAATCCACGTATCAGCCCATGTATCTAGGCTAAGCGCGATGGCAGAAAATAAAATTGAAACTCCACCCAAAATCCAGGCGACCGGAAAGCCTGAAAAAAGAAGAACAATAAAGGAGGCAAACATACCTATCGCTAGAATCTCATTAATTTCCATTCGTCCCTCCCATACGGCTGAACTTTCCGGAAATCAAAGCCGCAATGATTCGAGATAAACGAGAAACCACGGCAAAAGAGAGAAACACAAAGCCAACCAAGAGTATCGACTTGATGAACCAGCGATAAGGCAAACCACCAGGGGCGGCTGAAACTTCACTCAGTTGCCAGGAATAGGCGATGAACGGAATCGAGTAGTAGACAACCACAAATACAAACGGAGCAAGCAGAGTCAGGATACCGACAAGCTCAATCCAGCATTTGGTTTTTATCGAGAAGTTATCGTAAAGAATGTCCACGCGTACGTGGGAATCGGTGATGAAACAGTAGCTCAAACCAATGAGCCAGCCTGCAGAATAAAGATGCCATTGAAGCTCTTCAAATTCCACCCGACCTTCACCTATCAGGTAGCGCATAAGTACGTTAAAAACGATGATGGACATTAGTAGTGGCCAGATCCAAATCATGCCGTCGTTTACTCGGTTAATGATTTTGTCCAGCAAAGAAGACAAGGCAGTATCTGGTAGGTGGTTGAGAAGTGCCTTATTATTGGAATCTGGCAGTAATACAGAGCTCATGTACAGCTTCCTCCGTAAAAAACTGGCGCCAAAACAAGGCGCCATAAATTGTGACTATTCGCAAATCCTAATATTTGTTTGGCAGGTAAGCTCGGGACTTCCATACCTTATATTCCTCGGCAAAGGCTTGCTGAGATTGGTAGATTTCTTTGAAGTCAGCGTCTTTCGCGGAAATTTCGCTCATGACTTCGTCGGTCAAAGATTTCAACTGATCCAAAACATCCTCGGGCAATTGTCTTGCCGTTACATTCTTGGCTTCAAAACCATTGATGACTGAACCCTGAAGTGCTTCGCCTCGCGTCAGAGCGCGGAAAGTGCCCGCAGTACACGCCATGTCGATCATTGCTCTCTGACCATCGGTTAATGAATTCCAAGTGTCGGTATTCACAACGAGGTGAGACGCAGTAAAGGTCTGATGCCATCCCGGGAAGTAGTTGTTCTTGGCAATTTTATCGAAGCCCATCATTTGGTCTATCGCTGGCATCGAGAACTCACTGGCGTCTATCGCGCCTTTTTCCAGTGCGGGGAAAATTTCTCCGCCCGGAAGAACGGTGACAGAAGCTCCTGCTTTTTGCATGACTTTGCCACCGAGACCAGCAAAGCGGATTTTCAACCCTTCAATGTCTTTAAGGCTTTTTAGCTCCTTCTTAAACCATCCCGCCGTTTCAGGACCAATAACCGAACACAAAACAGGGTGGATGTTGTGTTTTGCATAGAGCTTTTCTGCGAGTTTTTTGCCTTCTCCATCATACCACCAGGAAGCATAAGCCCATGGTTCCATCCCAAATGGCACAGCAGCAAACAGAGCAGCGGCGGGAATTTTTCCCTGATCGTAACCGAGCCAGGTGTAGCCAGCGTTAAGCTGCTTATTTTTCACCGCTTCCGTTATCCCGAATGGCGGAACCAGTTTCCCAGGCTCGTAAATCTTGAACTGAATGTTGCCATTACTTGCTTCTTTGATTTGTTCTGAAACGTATTTGATTGGGTCACCAAGTGCTGGCAAATGAGTACCGAATACCGCTTGTACTTTCCACCGAACTTTTTCATTTGCCGATGCAGGCAAACTGATCAGTGTTGAAGCAGAAATGGCAACGGCAATTGCGATATTGAGGCGTTGCTTTTTTGATTTAAGAGTAAGAGTTTTCATAGTAAACACCTTTTTTATTAGGGGCAGATGTGGCTACCCCATAAATTAATAAGAGACGACTATTGGCGTGTAAGCTAAAGCCCCAGATCTGCCAGAAGGCTTGGTAACGAATTAATGGCGAAGTTGGTTTGCCAGAAAAGAATGTCTAGCGTGTCGTCTGTCCAATCGACATAAAACATCGCAGTGAAACCGTTGATGTCGTTGTCTATGGAGGTGTAGTCGCTCGTATTTACTCGATAGATTGGCTGAGATAAGAACATCAGCTCCTCTTTGAGAGGTGTTGTAAAGTGACGGGTTAATCCGTTGTTTACTATAAACAGAGGTGTAAATCGATCTGCCGATAAATAATGGATATCACCGTATTGCTTGGATGTCGGACCCAAGGTATCGGCATCTTGCTGGTAGTCGAGATCGGAAACAAATTCTCCCTCTAAATTGTAATTGGTAATTTGGCTCGCATTGGTGTTCCACTGGTTAGAAGGTTTACCTTGATTGCTATGGACGAGCTTAATTTCTTCCAGCACGGCATTTGCCAAACCAGCAGCATCAAATGCGGTTGCAGGATCACCCGTTGTTATTGCAGCCGCAGTGGCTAAGCCTCCGCCTAAACTGTGTCCGGTATAGTGAATCTGATAGCCTGAATATCGGTTCTTAATGTCTTGCGATTTTTCAATCGCCATCGCGTACTGTGCTGGCACCATGTCCTGAACCATAATGCCGTTGGTTACCCAGTCTGATGTACCCAGTTCACTACCACGAAATGCGACAACCACCTTATTTGATTTGGTGTAGATACCCGCGTAAAAGCCCGAATCGTAATCAACCACGTTTTCAACTCGATTCCAGCCTTGTGGAGCACCATTGGTGGTGTGTACAACTTCGGCAAATTCCAGATATTTCAACGCATCAGCAGATTTATTGATAGAAGGTGGCTGATGAGTTTTGTAGGTCGTACCCGTAGAGTTTGCGGTGTTGGTGTAGTTTGGAACCAGTACGGCTTCAATATAAGCGCCGACACTGTTGGCTTCATCTGTGGTTAAGGCGAAACTTTGAGTCGAAGCGAGACCCAGACAAATCGTTCCCGCAAGCGTGTATTTCAGTTTCATGCTCATTTCCTTAAGTCTTATCGTTGTATCCATTCAGTGATATTCATTCCATTGTAGGTAGGTAATGGCGTTCATTAGAATATCCTTTTTATTATATTGAGACCAAAAGTCTCAATATAACGATAGGCTAGTGTGTTTATAGCTCATGTTCAATACGATTTTGGTCACGTATTGCTGATGCACTAACAGGTAGATGTGGTTTGTTTTGGCTATTTATTGAGCTTAATGTCAGAAAAATAAAGAGATTTGGATTCAAGGAAAGGGAAGGATGATGTTTACAACCATTTAACATGAATGGTTAATTGTGTGATTGGGATCTCTTTTGAAATAGGATTCGCGGGATCAACTAGAGTGATCCCACAGCATTAGGCAACGAGCTGGTCGTGCAGTCGATGTAGCATGTCGTCCAGATGGGCTTCTTTGAGTGGTTTTACCAATACTTCGTCGCAACCGGCATTCATCATCGCATCGCGAGTTGTGGCGTAAGCATCGGCAGTGCAACCTATGATGATGGAACTTTGTCCACTGACTTCCTGAGCGCGAATGACCTGTGTTGCCTGAATGCCATCCATCTCTGGCATGTGATTATCCATCAAAATAATTGGATAGAAATTCTTGTCTGCCATATCAACGGCGATTTGCCCGTTCATTGCTATATCACACTCAAAGCCTCGCGCCTTCATGAACTTTTCGATAATCATGATGTTGACGCGGTTGTCTTCAACGATAAGCACTTTGCGTCCCATACCTTGATAACTTTGAGTTGGTTTCTCGGTGAGTTCATGCTCAGAGCGTCCGGCACGTAAGCCAAACGAGGCGGTGAAGATACTGCCTAATCCCGACTTGCTAGTGAGCGCAATTTGACCGTCCATGGCTTCACAAATCTGCTTAGCAATAGCCAGCCCAAGCCCGGTTCCACCATAGCTACGAGTGGTACTGGACTCTGCCTGAATAAAGGGATCGAAAATGGACTGCTGCCGATCGCTTGAAATACCTATTCCCGTGTCTTCGACACGAACAATCAAGTGATGCTGCTCACTGGACTGAACCTCAAACCCTACTTTGATTTGTCCCTGCTCGGTGAACTTCGTCGCGTTGCTGACCAGGTTTGCAATAACCTGTCGAACTCGCTCTTTGTCGCCAAACAGCCAGACGGATTCATCAATCGAATGTACACATTCAAACTCAATCCCTTTATCGGTGCATAGTGGGGAATAGGTGGACTCTATCTCCTGAATAAGAGGCAGAAGCTGGAAGTTACCGGGGCTGAGAACCAATTTCCCAGCTTCGATTTTCGAGAAATCAAGTAAGTCATTGAGCAGCGTCATCATGTGTGAGCCAGAATGACAAAGCGTATCAATGTACTCTCGCTGCATGGTTGATAGCTCGGTCTTTTGCATTAACTGAGCAATACCGAGTATACCGTTCATCGGGGTTCTGATTTCATGACTGATGCTGGCAAGGAAGTGTGACTTCGCTGTGTTTGCCGATTCCGCTTTGGTTAATGCCTCTTTGAGTGAAGCCTGCATCTTCTGTTTTTCAGAAATATCCCGTTCTACCGCTATGAAACCTTCAAGGCGACCCTGTTCGTCATGCACAGGGGTAATGTCGATGTCTATCCAGTAAGATTTGCCGGATTTGCTGTAATTGAGGATTTCTTCACGTACGTGGCGTTTTTCGATAATGGCTTTTCGAAGCCGGTGTTTGGTTTCGTGATTGGTATCTGGACCTTGCAGCAGCGAACCGGGTTTACGACCGATGATCTCTTTAGGTTCATATTCCGTCAGTTGAGTAAATGCTTGGTTCACCCAGGTAACCAGACCATGTGTATCGGTAATGATGATCACATCTTTCGCGTGGCGCGCGACCTTTGCCAGCCTGCGTGATTCCGCTTCCTGACGCTTCAGTAATTCTGAAGATTCAGCCAGCTTCTTTCGAGACTTCGCCAGCTCTTCGAAGGGCTGAACCATAATCTTGCTGCCAAGGAAATAGGAACCGATAAGACAGACCGAAAGGGTAATGAAAGTGGTGGTAGCCAACCGATAAAGCAGGGTACTTCTCTGTTTATCTTCAGAAGCGGTATTGACTGCGTATAGCAAGGTTAAGCCAGAATCATTAATGGGGACTTCAGCGATTCGCCAGTTGACTCCTTCAGGGGCTTCGGGGACGACACCTGTTTCAAATTGACGAAGTGCTACCCAGCGTTGTCCATCATTGGTCAATGCTGAAAAAAACTCTTTGTCCTTGAACAGAAACTCTACCTGAAGAACGCCTTCGACCGAATTGTTGTAGGTGATGGGAAGAAACATCCAGAAGTACAGTTTTCTCCCCTTCTTAATTAGGGAGACAATGGAAGAACCATTGTGAGAGAAAATTCTTTCAACGGAGGTAGCCGCCAGCAGTTTATTCCCAGTGAGATTGATTTCGCTGAATACAACATCGTTGGCGATATCAAACAGGGCGACACTGACGGATTCTTTGAATATCCGATCCTGATTAATGTGGTCACGGATTTCCAGATTGTTTACCGAATTCCCCATTGCTGCACTCACCAAAACGGGGGATGTGGACATCTGCTTGAATGCAACCTGCCTATCCAGTAAGTACTGATTCAAATAGCGCTTGGCGGTTTCCTGTTCGACCTTAGATGCTTCGGTTTGCAGAGCACTGATCGTTGTCTTACTTTGATGATTGATCGCGAAGCCGCCAATCACTGCAAACAAGACGGCAACGATTGCGATGAAGGTGACGAACAAATGTCTCGCAGACAAAGATTTTAGCAGTCGCAAACTACAGCTCCTGTATTAATGCTATCGACCAGCGATAACCGAAATGTTGTTGTCCTGATTGAATGTTGCCATGCAAAGGTCATCTAACCCTAGCGCTTCATGTGCATCTTTGTTCGATTCAGAATATGTTGTAAAAGGCTTGTCGTAACGCTTCACCAAGCCCTGAACCGGTGACTGAATGTTTTCTAGCGCGATTCTTAGCTTGTCGCGGTTATTGACCATTTCACCTTCCAGCTCTAATTCAGATAAAGCCTGAATCAATAACTTGCTCAAATCGTACCCGTGAATAAATCCAGTCGGTGCCACGATATCATTGGCGGATTTTATCTGGCTTGGAAACAGGGCCTTCGCTCGGGTTAACACACTGGTGGATAGCTCTGTTTCGGGCGAGGACAGGAAGGAAAAACAGGTCTGGACGACATAGAGATCCAGTTTTTGTCTTGTCTCATGGGGAACCTGAACCGCAAAATCTCCCCCTGTGATTCCCCAGTGGCTGATAATAGGGAGTCGCTCTTCTTCTGGGAATGACGCCATCGCGTTAACAATGTGTTTTCCTTCAGCGGCGTTGGACACCATCAGCACGCAGTCGGCACCGGAACGCTGAACTTCTCGGATCTTGATTCTTGCTCCGGGTTCATTGATTCCCCAGTTAAACCAGGTCACGGTGGGTGTCTGGTTAAGCAAATCTTTAATGGCAGCAGTCATATTACGCTGGTTTGATTTTCCCCAAGGGGTTTCCTCTAACAGCAAATGAGGGTTTTTACACTGGGCTTGAGTCACGGCGAAGTTTGCCAGCCTAGCCCCGGCTTTGGTGTCGTCAACAGACAGCCTGAATACCCAGTTTTCACTGCTTGGATGGCGAGTAATTGGTGCGCCAGCAGCCCACGGGACGAGGGTAAGAATCTGATTGTCGTTAATATACTGGCGGTATTTGATAAGTGGAGGCGAATGAAGACCAGCGAAAATGACTAAGGCGTTGGGATCTTTTTTATAGATCGCCATGTGCTTTTTGCTTCGAACAGAATTTCCTCGATGGTCGAGAGTGACAAAGCGGATGTCATGACCCTGAATCGTATTACCAATTTCGTCGAAAGCTGTGCGTATTCCTTGCTCAATAGAGGTTGCGGATTCAATGTAGCCAGTTCGGTCAGCATCCAGATAGATATTGATGTATGAGTCGTTAGCGACAGTAGAGAAGGGCAACAATAGCCCTAATGTCATGCCGAGCAGATTGCGAATTTTTACCATCGTCCGTAAGCCTTTTAACGCAATGAGTTGATTGATTTTATTACAGTATAGGCAGTAATCTGGATTTAAACAGGCAACTTTGAAGAGATATCAGATGTTTAAATAATGAGCCTTGCTGGGGACAAAGCTCATTGAATTAAGGCGCTGAAACAGCGCCTGTTGGGGATTATTTCATTAAGACTTTCTGAGTAAACTGCTTACTCATCTCTTTACCGTAAACGGCGTTAAATGGCAGAGTAGAACGGTTACGCATTTCCTGAGAAACCAAAGCCTGACTGGAATCTGCTTTTGGATGCTGAGGTGCGACACCAAATTTCGCATTCAGCGCAGATTGTGTTTCAGCACTGGTCAGCCAATGTAAGAAAAGCACCGAAGCCGCCTTCCGTTGGCTGTTTTTCGCAATTGCCGCGAAGTTTGCACCACCCGACATCCCAAACTCAGGGATGTAGAATTTCAGACGAGAGGTGATTGCGCCACGTTTTTGCAAACCAGCCAAGTGGTCTTCCCACGCAGGAGCAATCACAATTTCACCATCGTTGATTCGGGTTAAGCTATCGGCGTTAGAAGCGGTAATCACCATTTGCTCTTCATTTTGGTTAAACCAGTCCCAGGTTTTCTGCCATTTCTGTGTCACTGAAGAACTCAGCTTTTTGCCTTTTGGCTCACCAGAATAACTGCGGATCGCGGCTTCAATGAATCGTCCGCCAGAACCACCGCCGTTCGGATCGTTCACACCAAACGATTTAGGGTTGTTCTGTATGTATTGCGTTAAATCTGCAAAGCTTTGGGGCAAATCTTTTTCTTCAATACGTGCAGGGTCGTACGCCATACCTGTTTGGTTACCCCAAAATGTGACCGCGTAACCTTCGGAGTCGAACCCTTCACTTTCTGTCTTGAGTGATTCGATTTCCGGCAGTACATCCAGTTTCAGCAATACCTTCTCGGGCGAGAAAATTTTAATGTTGGAAGCACCAAGAGCGATGACGTCCAGCTTCCCTTTTTCACGTTTACTTTCAGCAATCAGCTTGTTTCGGTTGCCGTCTAACGTGCCTTCGGGGATGCGAACTTTGATTCCATACTTGTCCTCAAATCCTTTTACAAACTCTCGCCAGCCAGGCTGGAGGTACCAGACCGCAAAGCTGACGGTACCTTCTTTTTTTGCCTGATCTTCGATTTCCTTCCATGTCATCTTAGTGACGTCATAAGCGTAAGCCGACGTCGCAACGCATGCGGCTACGCCGACCAGCAGCGCCTTCAAGGGGTTAATTTTAAACATAGTATCCTCTACTTCTAAGCTTTGCCCGTTGACTGGGACAAGTAATTTCCTTTTAAAAGTTGCTCGATAATGAGCATTAAAATGACGTTAGGTATCACTAAGAAAAGTGACACTACCGCCGCATCCGGTCGGATGAACGAGTACCCTAGAAAGGAGTACAAAATGGTAGGAACCGTTATAAAATCTGGGGCTCCGAGTACATAAGCCATATTGAACTCTTCGATACTGATCACCAGACAGAAAATCAGTGACGCCAGCATGCTTGGTTTAAGCATCGGCAGAAATGCATGACGGAAAGTGGTGAAGCGGCTTGCTCCCATGTCAGCACAAGCGTCGATGACATCTTGTGGAACTGCTTTAAATCCTGCGCTCAAAATTCGTATCGCATAAGGCAATGCCAGAACGGAGTGCGCGATCACAATGCTGAAATAAGGTTCTGAAATCCCAAGCTGCAATAACATTCCACTGAAGAAAATCGCCAGTATCATGGAAGGCATCACCATAGGGAGTAATGTAAGCAGCTCTGCAGCTCGTTTTCCTCGAAACTCCATTCTGCCAAACGCATAAGCCGTAGGTGTTGCCAGAGTGACGGTAACCAGAGCAACGGCGGGTGCCACTGTGTAACTGTTAAACAGCGCTTCTTCCAGCGAAGTGGTTTCCCAGATCTCTGTCCACCGAGCAAAGGACAGAACTTGCGGGAAAATATCGGGGAAACTCCACGGATGTGATGGGTCTACCAGAGACCAAAGCACCGCCATCCCGAAAGGAACACCCAGCCAAATGATGTTGACCAGAACAAAAAATCCGATACTCAGGTAGATCACCCATTTGTGATTGCTGTTCATAACGATTCCCCTCTCTGAATATGGGTGATGATGGAGCGTGTTTTCGTGGAGAAAGGTTGAGTGATTAGGGTAATCACCACCGCAGAGATAACAGCCAACAACATAATGACCATTGCGATGACGGCGGCTTTTTCCCATTCGTAGTACTGGGTTGCCGTGAAGTTCATCAGCATGGACAGTGAATACGCGTTACGGGAACCGGCTATAGAAGCAAAGGCAAAGTCCCCCAACGCCCCAATAAATATGAGTATTAATGAAGCCTGCAAAGCGGGGATGGTAAGAGGGAAGACAATCTGGCGGAACCTTGCCCAGCGCGACGCGCCCAGATCATCGGCAGCATTAAGAATATCGCTGCGGATACTGTTGATAGCACCACCAAGAAGAATTAGAGCGAAAGGTACGTTTTTCCATACCTGAAGCAGTATTACACTCCAGCCAAACTTGTCATTGGTTAATCGAAGTGGTTTTTCCAACACACCAAGCGCCATTAGCCCTTCGTTAAAAATACCGTGATAAGAGATCACGTTAATGAGCAGAAACGCGGCAACCAAACCCGGGACGAACATTGGGGCGCGAAGCACACCGATGATGACAGGTTTAGCTGGCAGCGGACGGCTTAACCAAAGCGCAATGGGGTAGGCGAGCATGATTGCGCCCAGGCTACCCAGAATAGAGGTGCGCAATGAGTAAGCGATGGAACGTTGCAGAATGGGGTCTGCAATCATTTCCTGCCAGTATTGCAGGGTGAATGAAGATTCTCCCGTCAGACCTGCCATACCAAAGCTTTGAGCGACAACGGCGTACAACGCACTCCCCATTAAAAACAGGATCATGCCTAAGCCGGGAATGAGAAAAAGGTATGCCCTCACGACTTCACCTCCTCTAGGAAGCGAATTGCGTTACGACTCATTTTAAAAGCCACTTTATCGCCCGGTTGGCTCGACATGGACTGATGCAGTTGAATGCGGATCTTCTGACCACAAGGTTCGTCGGCAGCACGCCCGAACAAATCAGTGACATTCCCCAGAAAGGCCAGGTTTTCGACCTGAACATGAAAGCAGTTTTCTTCATCGCTATTTGCCAGATGAGCGGATTCAGGGCGCCAGCAAATGTAAATACGCTCTGCCACAGGGGCTTGCTGAGATTCAGTTAAAAATGACCCTAACTCGCATTCCACCTTATACAGGTTGGCTTGGTCAGTCGGGCTTACTCTTGCAGGTAAAATATTTGCTGCACCGATGAAATCAGCAACAAAGCGATTTTTAGGCTGATAATAAATTTCTTCAGGTGTGCCAATTTGCTCAATCGACCCTTTGTTCAGAACCACGATTTTGTCACTCATCGCCAGTGCTTCTGCCTGATCATGAGTCACGTAGACGGTTGTGAGGTTCTGTTCTTTTTGTAGCGACTTAATTTCAAAACGCACGCTTTCACGCAGTTTGGCGTCGAGGTTGGAAAGGGGTTCATCAAACAGTATGACGTCAGGTCGCATAACCATAGCCCTGGCAAGCGCGACGCGCTGCTGTTGCCCTCCGGATAGCTGAGCGGGTAGCTTGTCTTTGTGATCTTCCAGCCCAACCTGTGAAATAGCTTCGGACAGTAGCGTTTTTTGCTGCTCAAGCGGCATGTTTTTCTGTACCAGACCAAAGCAGATATTGTGGGAAACACTAAGGTGTGGGAACAGCGCATAGGACTGAAAGCACATGGCCGTGCTTCTTTTTTCTGGGGGTAATGGATCAATACGCTGACCATCAATCAAAATCTCGCCTGAATCTACAGTGAGAAACCCCCCAATCATTTTCAACAGGGTAGTTTTACCGCATCCGCTTGGTCCAAGCAGAGTGACAAACTCCCCAGCCTTAGCTTCAAACGAAATATTTTCAGAAGCGACAAAGTCTCCAAATTTCTTGGTTACATTCTTAATTTGCAACATCGGCTTAATTTCTTCCTTTTAAACTTGCCTACAAAGTTTAATGCTAATCAATGAATTTAAAAATTTTTGTGATCCGTCTCTATTTGTTGACTTTATAATCAATGAGTAATCATTAAATGATTGAAAATTAAAGATATAAAATGATGATAAATTAATCATTAATAACCGATTGAAGATCACATACAGATAGATTACAGTTTAATTAAACTTTTCAATAAAGAATAAGGTAACTATATGTCATTTGAGTTTCACGTTGCCAGAAAAGGCAAAGTTCTTGTTAATAGTCATAGGGGGTATTGCCACCTTTATCCAGAAAATACGCTTCCTGCCTTTGAAGGGGCGTATCAGGAAGGTACACACTCTATTGAGCTGGATGTCGCCATGACATCAGATAACGAGATTGTTGTGATTCATGATCACAGCGTGGACAGAACATCTGATGGCTCTGGTTATGTAGAGCAAATGGATTTCTCAGCATTACGAGAGCTTGATTTTGGGTCTTGGTTTGACAACAAATTCCTAAACACAAAGATCCCGACATTGGAAGAATGCATTGTATGGGCAATGGACAGGGGCGTCGGGCTAGTTGTTGAGGTTAAGCAGCGCAAACGTCAGGATGAGTTTATTATCCAACTGCACGCTTTGTTACGCTCGATTCCCGGAAGCATCGGCTATATTCAGTTGCTGGCTTTTGATCATGTGTTGCTGAATAAGGCAAAGAAAGTGATCCCCGACCTGAATATTCAGGTGGTCACTTTGGCAAGATACAACGATCAACTGAACGCTGTTCTTGCGTCCAATGCCGATTGTGTGTGTATTGAATATCCACACGCTCACGTAGATGATTTAAGAGCGTACAAGCAGGCTGGCTTATGCGTTAGGATGTTCTTGCCAACGACGTCCAATGGCTTAACGCCAACGGAACACTTCAATCGCCATTTTGGCTACGACGTACACGGCGAAGTGGTAGGTTGGTTACGGGAACGGCTTATCGATATGATCAGTCACGATGATATTGAAATGCTTAAGTCTCTGGTACTTGAAGCCGGGCTTGAGCCTGTGTAATCTCGCCAGTTAAGCCAAAATCATGCTTTGTTATCGAAAGGAACCCAAACGGAAGATGCTATCTCCAATCAAACCACTTCAACTTAACCTGACTGAAGGGCAGAAGAGGGTGCTGGCAGTGATACGTCAGCACGGTACTTTACCAAGAACCAAGATCGCAGAATTAACCGGTTTTGGTACTGGTTCTGTGACGACCCTGTGTAAAGAACTACTCACGCTGCAGTTGATTCAGGAAAGTGAAAGAGTAAAAGGCGGGCGAGGACAGCCAGCGAAGCCAGTATCGCTGTCGCCCTATGCTGCTTTTACGTTTGGGGTTGCATTCCATATTGCCCGAATCGACCTTGCGCTGGCCAACTTTACTGGCGAAGTGCTCGACAGAGTTGAGATTTTCTATGATGAGTCTCAACCTGTTGAAGAGACCATCATTCTAATTCGCGATGCCATTTCTAAAATGACAGCCAAACACAGGCTTCTTAATGCGAGGATTCTTGGCATTGGGGTTTCGATGCCGGGACCACACCTTTGTGATGGCAAGCGAGTCCGCACCATTAACCAAATGGCGCACTGGCAGGACGTTGATCTGGCGGATGCATTCGGGCACCATTTTGAATTCCCGGTCTGGATTGATAACGACTGTAAAGTGGCAGCAGTTGGAGAGTACTATTCTGGACTATGGGACGATATTAAACATTTGGTGCTGATTGAAATTGGTCATGGTATTGGAGGTGCCGTCATTCTGAACGGTAAGCTGCATTCCGGTAGGCATAACAATTCAGGGGAAATTGGTACATATTTTAATCGCTCGGAAGCACCAAGACCCTGCTTGCGTGAGCTCATCATTGAGCTTCAGGAAGCGGGGCTAGATGTGGTCAAGCTTGAAGACATCCCAGATATTGAACATCCAATTGTTGACAGCTGGATAAAACGCTCAGCAAAAAGGCTGATGCCTGCATTGCTACTAACCTTGAGCTGGTTCGATCCTGAGTGCATTGTGATTGGAGGTTCGTCACCAAAGGCGATTAGCGATGCGTTGATCAAAGAAATGGATCTGGCAGCCGAGTGGGATAAACGCTTTGATTATCCAGTTGCCGAGATTGCGCCCTCAAAAGTGGGCATATACCTTTCTTCTTATGGCGCAAGTATGTACCCATTTTTCCAGACGCTTTCTTATCAGACCTGATCTCTCTTGAATCGGGTTTTTGTCACCCATTCGGCAGGAATGTCACTGGAATCTGTCACTGCCATTATCGCACCTATGATGATGGCTCTTCCGCAACTGTCACCACCGCAGTAGATATTGGTTTTGACGGCGTTCCGATAGTCCGAACTGGTCAAAAGGATGTGGAGAATAACTGGGAACGCGACGAACAAGTCGCAATGCAGCCCGGTCTTCTGAGCATATTCTACGCTACTCAGATTTAATGCGTTTATTGCGTCATCGATTTGTGTCGAAATTTCTTCTGTGGTGTTGGATCGGACAAGCTCGATCGCTTCACGTATTGAACTGCCATCTAAAACAGCCTGCATTATTGTTGCTAAAGCGAGCGCCCATTGCACCGCACTGTCTTTGTTGTTGGTTACCCTCACAGCCTGCTCAATGTGTGCCTTATGATCACCAATATACGCAATCAACGGCGGAAGCTTTGAAACCGCGGGCAATTGCTGATCATCAGCGCCGCATCGGGAAATCTCTGCTTCTGAATCTTGAGCAGAGTGCATTGCCAGTAGAGTTAATTTGGTCGGCTTATCGATATAGCCCACCCATTCTCCTCCAAAGTCAAACCACTCCTGAAACGATAAGGCGTAGTCGTTCAAATCAAAGCGACCCGATTTTCGTTTCAAAGAGTCCAACATGGCATAAAGTTGCGCACCATATTGAGAGGGTTCTCCTGCGCTTTTATTTGCGTGAGCGAAATAGCCTTTGTTTTCAAATTCGGATGCGGAAACAGATTGGAAAGTAGGGTCTGAAGGGGCGAGTCTTTTGATGGTGGGTTGGTCATATAACCAATGAAATCCCAAAGAAGCCGCATCAGCTACAAGGGCGCCTAATATTATTTTCTCTTGTGCTTTCGAAAGGGTCATTTTTGCCTCCATATCAGTAACTTTTACTGACAAACTCCGTCTCTTCGATGTTGGCGACCTTATTCTCAAACGCTGCCAAAGCATAAAACGTATTTGCCATCAAATTGGCATAGCGGAATAGGATAGGGGCAGGTGAACGTTTTCCGTTATGCTCGACAGCAACCAACGCACGAACAACTTTTTTCGCCTGACACCGAGCAAGGTGGAGCTCTGTCGAAACGGCAGTCCCACCCGGTAAAACAAACCCTTTGAAACCGCCATCCAACAAGTCTCTCAGTTTATGATAGTCCGCTTTTAGCTCTGATAGTTGAGATTCATCGATAGCCAGCTTGCCCCGTACAGAACCATTTAGATGATAAACATTGGGTTGCAACCTTTGAAGAATATCCTCGGTTAAAGGCTGAATGCCCATAGTCAGCAATAACCCGATTCGGCAACACAAGTCGTCTGCCGCAATTTCAAAATCACAGGCGGGATTGTCTTCATATATAAATGGATAACAGAACTCGTCCCAATCTCGACTTACTGGCTTCATATGGCTTCTAACTATTCGTTGATACAAAGCCTAATAAGTTATCATTGCTTAAGCGCGAGTGCAGGCGTTTTTGGTTCCAGTCCGTAAGGGATAGACGTTAGCACCGAAGACCCATCACCATATTTTGGTACAGCATTGGTTCCCCGCCAGTCGAGAAGCATGATGGCCAGAACATTTCGATGCTCGCCTCCGGAAAGCGAGAGATTTCCCAATACTGAAGGCACCAGACCCGCATCAAAGTTTATCGAAGCTTGTATCGCATCACGGGTTTTCTGAACCACAGGGTCGTCATCAAGTCCGGCAAGAAGAAATGCAATGCCAACTTCTGCAATAACGTCTTCCTTTGACCTCAATAGAATCGTATCGATGTTTTTGCGGAGGTAGTCGTAAATCCACTGATGCTCTCGTTCCGAAACGGGGTACTGGTAATAACCTGAGTCGGCGAGAATAATGTGAGTCATCCCATACAGCTTGTTTCCAAATTGCTGTTTAGTGAGCTGTGCGTCGCGCTCATCTGGATAAGTGGCTTTGAAGTTTTCGATGAACTCATCCACAACGTCCTGCTCGCCTAACTGACGTAACCAGTAAACCTGATTTGCAAGCTGAGCTGCCCAGGCTTCAATCATGGTTGGATTGGTGACGTATTTAGTGAAATCGTAACGGCGAATAATCTCGCGGAGCATTTTATCGTCTTTGTGTTTGAGCCCATATTCGTTAGCTCTTGCCATGGAACCCAATAAGCCAATACCTAAGTACATGTATTCGGGCATGGCTTTTGTTGCATTAAATCGGCGCAAGCTGCGCTCATCCGTGTTGTCGAGGTAGTGCGAAAGCCGGTTAATGGCGTACTGATGAATCTGTTCAGGAGTGTGAACTTCTTCACTGAAGCGGTTTAGCCTGCTCGCAACACGAGCCATGTCACTCCAGATCGCATACTTATATTGTGGGTCGAGCGTCTGGCGATACATTCGAAGCCCAAAATGCCCCTCTTTAAAAGGCGACAGGGTATAGAGCTTGTCTTGAAAGGTAGAGCGTATGATGTCTGCAGATGCCACATGATTGGGTACTTCACCGGACAAGCTTTTGGCATGAGCTGGCAGCAGTAAAGCTGAAAGAAGGAGAGCGGAGGTTGTAATCTTCATGAGATTTTTATGCTTTAGTAATAGTCCTGCGAATATACCTTTGAGACGAAAAGCATAAGTCCGGTGAATGTCAGATTACGGTAACAAAAAACGCCGAAGCGATGGCTCCGGCGTTTTTAGCTATATCTTGATATAAAAGACAATAAATTAGGCAAATTCTTTTTGCAGGTAGGCGACGATATCGTTTGATTCGTACATCCAAGTCGTCTCGCCATTGTTATCGATTCTCAGGCAAGGCACTTTAACTCTGCCGCCGCCGTTTTCCAGATCCTGGCGATGCGTGGCATCGTTTTTGGCATCGCGCAGTTCGATATCCAGCGATTGTCTCTTCATCTGACGGCGTACTTTTACGCAGAATGGGCAAGCATCGAACTGGTACAGTGAAAGGTTTTTCGTCTTTTCATTAACGGCTTGTTGTTCTGCTTCACTTCTTTCTTGCCCTTTCGGCGAGAACACAAAATTAAACCCTAGAATGATTCTTCCAAGAACCCATCGAATAAGCTTCATCACTGACTCCAAACTGCTGATATTTCTATTTCGAGTCCGAAAACTTATCGTATTTTTTACAGAAAACCAAGCGGTACAGATTTATCTATCAGTTATGTGATTTATGCAAATGCTTGTGCGAAAAAGTAAATATTGGATTGATGACTAGGATTTTGCTATCGGATAGGATATTTTAAACCGTTTTTGAATAAGAATGATTATTATTGGGGTTACTAGCTGCAGTGCTTAAGTTAGTTGTTATTTTATTGGTTTTGAGTGCAGGATCACTCTTCGTCGGAGTCGCTGACTTAAGCCTGACCAAGTTACTGGAAGGTGATCAAGCCGCCTGGGAACTGTTAGTTATTAGCCGGATACCGCGTTTGTTAGCCATCTGGCTGGCAGGGGCTGGGTTAAGTATTGCAGGCTTGATCATGCAGCAAATCAGCCAGAACCGATTTGCCGCGCCATCTACTTCTGGCACCTTTGAATGTGCCTTACTTGGCTATCTGCTGAGTATTCTTATCTTTGGTCATGGTGAAAACCTCTTTATTATTTTTGGCACTGCGATGGCAGGCACCTTGATATTTGTTCGCTTTATTAACTCCATTCAGTTTAAAAATGCGATTTACGTTCCGCTGGTGGGCATTATCTTTGGTAACGTTGTTTACTCCGCCGCTGTGTTTATCGCTTATAAGTACAATCTGGTACAAAGCTTATCTACCTGGGCTGTTGCAAACTTCTCTACTGTACTGCAAGGCAGTTATGAGTTGCTTTACATTGCCATTCCGGTTTCGGCATTTAGCTACTGGTATGCCGCCCGTCTTTCTGCTGCGGGTATGGGAAAAGACTTTGCAACCAACATAGGTCTGAATTACCAGCAAGTCGTGGTGATTGGCGTGTTACTGGTTTCGGTGACTTCTGCCAGTATCGTCATGATCGTTGGTGAATTACCTTTCCTCGGGTTAATTGTTCCAAACATTGTTGCTGCCTACATGGGCGATAACATTCGCCGAAACATTCCTTACGCTGCGCTGTGTGGTGCGATTCTAGTTCTGGTTTGCGATGTTCTGGGTCGCGTTATCATATTCCCGTTTGAAGTGCCTATCGCCATGATCATCAGTATTTTAGGTGGGTTGGTGTTCCTCTACCTGATTTTGAGGGAGAAGAACAATGCGTGATAAGGCGGTTTTAATTGGTTTACTCGCGGCATCTCTGGTTCTCGTTTTTCTGTTTGTTGGCTTAGGTCTCACCGCCGATAACTACGAATACTTTCTTTCTCGAAGAACACCAAAAGTGCTGGCGATAGTGATTGCCTCAGTGGCAATTGCTCAGTCGTCACTGGTCTTTCAGACGGTCACTCACAACCGAATCTTAACACCCAGTATCATGGGGTTTGATTCTCTTTATGTGCTCATTCAGGTTTGTGTGCTGATATTACTGGGTGGTGTCGCCACAGTATTGCTGAATTCGTTCATCAAGTTTTCAATCTCTGTCGCTGTAATGGTCGGGTTTTCACTGGCTCTTTTCAGCTTCTATTTCCGTAAAGAAAACGCCAACATCATGACTTTGCTATTGATGGGCGTGATCTTCGGTCAGCTATTCTCCAATATCGCAGGCTTTTTCATGATGATCATGGACCCGTCTGAATTCTCTTTCTTACAAGGTGCCATGTTTGCGAGTTTCAATAACGTAAACAGCGAACTGGTCTACGTCAGCCTGATTCCATTGTGTGCCGTGATTTTTTACCTTTACATGCTTCACAGCAAACTGGATGTTTTCTGGCTGGATAAAGACAACGCCATCAGCTTGGGTGTGGACGTTAAGAAAGTGACCAAACAAGTGCTGATTCTGGTTTCGATATTGATAGCCGTTTCTACAGCATTAGTTGGACCGATTCTCTTCTTCGGTCTTCTGGTTGCGAACCTCACCAGACAATGTTTTTCCACCTATCGCCATCAGGTTTTAATGACGGGGGCTTCGCTTATGGCCGTTTGTATGCTGTTGAGCGGGCAATGGCTGGTTGAGCGTGTGTTTGAGTTTGAAACCACACTGAGTGTCATTGTGAACTTTGTCGGTGGTCTGTATTTCCTTTCTCTGTTGATCCGACAAAAAGTGTAGTGGGTGGAACATGATTAAAATTGAAAAGCTCACCAAAGCATTTGGTAAAAGCAAAGTAGTGGATCAGGCGAGTGCCTCGTTTATTAAAGGGGAAGTCACTTCCATCATTGGTCCAAATGGTGCTGGGAAAAGTACGCTGCTTTCCATGGCGAGTCGCCTTATGCAACGAGATGAAGGGCAGGTGTTCATCGATACAAAAGAGCTTGCCGAATGGGACACAAAAGAGCTCGCGAAACGTCTCGCTGTGTTGCGTCAGTCTAACAGTCTGAATATGCGTTTTACGGTTCGTGAGCTGGTCTGCTTTGGTCGATTCCCTCACAGCGGCGGCAAGCTGGACAAAGAAGATATTGCAGTGATCGAGAAATCCATTGGGTATCTGGACCTGACAGACATCCAGCACAAATACCTTGATGAGTTAAGTGGCGGGCAGCGTCAGTTGGCATTCATTGCCATGGTTGTCGCGCAGGATACCGATTACGTTTTTCTAGATGAGCCGCTGAACAATCTCGATATCAAGCATTCACTCCAGATCATGAAAAATATTCGCACGCTGGCGCATGAGCTAAATAAAGCTGTTGTCATAGTGATCCATGACATCAATTTTGCCTCTTGTTATTCCGACAACATCGTTGCGCTTAAAAAAGGCAGAGTTGAAGCGACAGGCACGGTCGCTGAAGTCGTTCGCTCCGAGGTGCTTTCAGACATCTACGAGACGGATTTCCAGATCCATGAAGTGAATGGACAGCGAATCTGTCTTTACTATCAATAATAAAACTAACTATCAGCCGTTGCTTCAGGGAACTGAAGAACACCAAAAGGATTCATTGATGACACAGATACTCACTATCAAGTCAAAATCGTTTGTTACCCCTTCTATGCTTCGCATTACTTTCGAAGGTGATTGCGTACAGAGCTTCGAAGACGATTTTGCTGGTGCCTACATAAAGCTGGAATTGACTCAGGACGGTCGCAGCTTTGTTGGCAGTGGAGCTTCACAAGAAGAGCAGTCACTGCGCACCTATTCCATTCGCCATTTAGATAAAGCCAAAAATCAAATTGATGTCGATTTTGTTATACACGGAAACAGCATAGAAGCTGGGCTTGCGTCTTACTGGGCGCAGCAGTCAGAAGTGGGAGACCGCCTTTCAGTTCGCGGTCCGGGCAGTATTAAGACAATCGAACCCGAAGCGCAGTGGTGTTTTATCGTAGCAGATATGACAGGAATACCAGCGGCTTCTACGGTGCTGGAAACACTAAAGGATAACCTGTCGGGTTACGCCGTTTTTGAAGTCAATACTAAAGAAGATATCCAGAATATTGATGCTCCGGAAGGCGTTGAGTTTCGCTGGGTTGTGAAAGGTGAAGGGCGTAATTTGGCTGAAGAAGTAGAAAGTTTGGAATGGAAAGAAGGCAAGCCGGGAGTCTGGTGTGCCACAGAATTTTCAACCATGAGACAGCTAAGAAAATATTTCCGTAACGAAAGAGAAGTGGAAAGAGACGAGATCTACATCAGCAGTTATTGGAAACAAGGACGTACAGAAGATCAGCACAAAATTGACAAACGAAAAGACGCTGAAGAACAGGCTAAATAAATCAACGTAATATTAAACTGAGCGCATTGATTTTACTTAGTAATAAGATGATAATGATTCTCATTATTGTGCAATTGGAAATGGATTATGTTTGACGCGGTCAATAGTTTTGAGCTTTCATCAGCCTTCGAAAACAGTACCAATGAAAAAGTGAATAAACTGCTATTGGTAGAGGATGACCCAGATCTTAACTCTCAACTTTCGGCACTGTTGTCCTCTCAACAGTATGAAGTGACAAGCTACGAATCTGGCTCAAAGGCATTAGAATGTCTGAAAACTCATTCGTTTGATTTGATTATTCTGGATGTCGATTTACCGGATGTCGATGGGTTTGAACTTTTGAATTATGTTCGCGAACATTCCAGTACGCCAGTGGTCATGCTTACAGCCTACGGAGCGGAAGAACACCGAATCCGTGGGCTTCGGTTTGGCGCAGACGACTACGTATCTAAACCTTGCAGTTTTACTGAGCTTTGCCTGCGTATTGAAGGCATTTTGCGAAGAACTCAATCTCCGGGTAAACCTATCAGCAGTACTTCCAAACTTGCTCACGAAGAACTTGTTTTAAACAAGTACACCCAAATCGTGACGGTGAACGCTAACGATGAACCCACAGACGTTCAGTTGACCCCAATTCAATTCAAGCTTCTCTGGACTTTGGCTCAAAATAAAGGTCATGTTCAGTCTAAGCCTTATCTCTATCAGGCGGTTTTAGACCGAGATTTCTGCCAATACGACAGAAGTCTGGACATGCACCTAAGCCGCATTCGTAAAAAGCTGGTGGCAGAGGGTATGCCAACAAGCCGCATTAAAACCGTTCACGGTAAAGGTTATCTGTTTGTATGAAGAAAGTGCTTTTCTGGCGCCTGTTTATCATTTTGTCTCTAGGCGTCGTCATTTTTTTCTCGTTGCTTCATAGCGTTGCAATTTTATCCGAAGAAAAAATGAGTTACCTCAAGCAATCACACCGAGATGAGATTCTGGCTTGGGGGAGCAAAGCACAGACTTTGGTCGACGAAAACAAGATAGAAGAACTTGATCGCTGGCTTAATGAGTTAGCAATTGAAGAAGATACCTGGGCGACACTGGTTCGCTCACAAGTGGATGTTATTGGTGGAAACCCCCTAAACCAACGTTTTTTCGATGGCTATGGAATAGGTCGAAATGTCGATTGGAAAATCCATCTTTATTTCCCCGATAACCCAATCATGGAAGTGGCACTTTCCCAGGGAAATTACCACTTCCTTATTATTCTTCCAGACCGGATGCGACCAGGAACTTATATGTCCCACGCGTTCTGGCTGTTCCGGTTTGTTATCCCGTTTGCCGCGTTACTTGCCTTGACTGTCTACATCTACCGGTACGTCATGAAGCCTTTGCAGCGTTTTCATAGCGCAACACAGGAGTTCAGCAAGGGAAATTTCAATGAGCGGATAGGTGGCACCAGAACCAATGACGAATTTGGTGAAATTGCCAAAACGTTTGACGAAATGGCAGAGCGCACTTCCACGCTTATCGAACATCATCGAAATCTTATCAGCGACATGTCACACGAAATTCGAACTCCCATCAGCCGAATAGAACTGGCTTTGAACTGTATCGAACGTGGAATAGACGTGAAAAGCATGTTTCACCGAATTGAGACTGAAGTTCGGAATATGCGACAACTGGCGGAAGATACACTCACTCTTGCCTGGATAGAGAATGAACGCCCGGATTTAAGAAGCGAGTCCTTTGATCTGGTGGAGCTGGTTGATTCCATCATCGATGACGCTTCTTTTGAATATCCCGACGCTAAAGTCACCGTATCCCTACCTGACAATCTGGTTTTGAACTTCTCAAGCCAAAGAGCACTTGGTCAGGCGATCGAAAACGTGATTCGCAACGGGCTTCGTTACACTCCGAAGCAGGGAGAGTTCCATGTGTCAGCAGAAGTACGGGATAAACATGTCGTGCTTAAGATTCGTGATTCAGGACCAGGCGTTCCAGACTCCATGCTTTCCCATATCTTTAAACCGTTTTTCAAGCTGAAACAGAAAAACAATGAGGGGAGAACTGGGTTTGGTGTCGGGTTGGCTCTGGCTAAGCGACACATTGAATCAGTTAAGGGAAAAATCACAGCAGTAAACAATGCAACAGATGGCCTAGAAATGATAATTTCATTGCCACATGATGCATAAGTGTTTGATATGTAACACTTGTAAAAGTAATTTACTCAATATGGATGGGTAAGCAGAATTCACGGCGATAATAGTTCTCATTACCAATGGAGTTAGCTGTGAACTCAATTCTCCCATTCAAACTGACGCCTGTTGCTAGCGCGTTACTACTTGTGTCAACAGTGAGCGTTGCTCAAGACGATATTGAAGTTATCGAAGTCAAAGGCAGTCAACTAACCAAAGTCGATATTAGCATTGACCAAAGTGCATTAGAAAATGCACAGGCGAACGATCTTAATGATGTGTTCCGCAGAGAATCCGAAGTCAGCGTTGGCGGTTCGTCATCGGTGTCTCAAAAAATATATGTTCGTGGTATTGAAGATACCATGTTGAACGTTAGCGTCGATGGCGCAGAACAGTCGGGTAACTTGTTTCACCATCAGGGTCGATTGGCTGTAGAGCCCGAATTGCTAAAGCAGGTAGACGTTAACGCCGGTGCCGGGCGTGCGACAGATGGTCCCGGAGCTTTAGGCGGCGCTGTTAAGTTCGTAACCAAAGATGCTCAGGATCTTCTGAAAGGAGATGAGCAGTTTGGCGGCAATGTAAAAGCCGGTTATTACAGCAACAATAGCGGTTACAAAACTTCCGCAAGCCTTTACGGCAAAGTGTCGGAAGATTGGGGACTGCTTGCCAGTGCCACATATAAAGACAGTAAAAACATCGTTGATGGAAACGGCGAAGAACAGCTATACAGCGGTTCAAAACAACAAATTGCGCTGTTGAAATTGTCAGGAAACCTGACTGACACGCAGAAGCTTTCTGTTAGTTATGACTACAACAGTGATGATGGCGAAAAGCTGAATCGCCCGCATTGGGTTCCGAGCAAAAAGAACGCTTCATTGCAACAGGAAACGGGTCGTAAGACGTTTACGCTTAACCATGAAATTGCGGTTAACAATTACGTAAACCTAGATACAACCTTGTATACCAATGAGCAGACCCTGACGCATAAAGATCATCCTCGTTGGGGAACAAGCGCCGCGAGCATGAACACGTTTGGTGGCAAAGTGTTTAATACAAGTGTAATCGGAGCACATACCCTGGTAGTGGGTGTCGATTACAAACAGGACAAAGCCAAGCTTGGTACTGGCGGAAAAGACAGCACGGAAAAAGGCACCGTTTATGGGGTGTTTGCTCAAAATGACTGGCAAGCAACCGAGCAGTTACTGCTGACTCTTGGCGCGCGTTACGACACTTACAAATTGGTTGATACGCAGGATTTGAGCTTCGACACTGCCGGATTTAGCCCGAATGTGGGTGCGACCTATACGGTTTTAGATGGTCTGGATGTGTTTGCCAGCTACGCAAAAGCATTCCGTGGTCAGCAAACGAAAGAGCTGTTTGTGCTGGATTACAGAAACAACGATCCAGAGCGTAAGCCAGAGAAGGCAACAAATGCCGAGGTAGGGCTTAAATATCACAACAATGGTTTCAGTGCCGGTATTACGCTGTTCGATAGCACGATTGAAGATGTGGTGAGCAACGAAGGCAAGGTGATGACCAACGTCGGTAAGCTGACCAATAAAGGCGCCAATGCTTACGCAGGTTATCAGCTTGGTGATGTGTCTGCCTATGTGAGCTACGCACAGTCAAGCCCTAAGCTGGACGGAGAACCGCTAACGGATGACAACATGACAGTTGGTACATCAGTTGGTGACACTTGGATACTGGATTTAGTGTACCAACCGCAAGATTCGATGGAATTTGGTTGGAACGCAAAATTGGTTGAGCGCTTGACGGAAACGGGCGACTCGCCAACCAAAAACGAAAAAGCGGGTTACGGAGTGCATGACTTGTATGCGCGCTGGATGCCACTTTCTGAAGAAGAACTAGCTTTGACCTTGTCGGTGAAGAACGTGTTTGACAAATACTACTTTGATCACGCCTCTTACTATGTTTATGGGGATAGCACCGTAGCACGTGGCTTTGCAAACGCTGGTCGAGACATCAGATTCAACGTGAGTTGGTCATTTTAGCCAACTTTTTAAAGCGAGCTAGGGTTAACAGGCCCTAAAAATAGTGAACTAAGGAAAAACAATGAAAACGACGCAAACTCTACTGAAAAGTGCGCTGATTGGATTGAGCGTATTGTTTGCCAGTGTAGCTACAGCAAAAACCATTACTGTAGAACATCAAATGGGTAAAACGACGCTAGAATCAAAGCCTCAAAATGTGGTGGTTTTAGGTCAGGATAGCTTAGATGTTTTGGACGCAATTGGTGTAGAACCAGTAGGTGTTGTTAAAGCACACCTACCTAGCTACCTGTCCAAGTACAAAGGCGACAAGTATAAGGCGGCGGGTTCATTGTTTGAGCCTAACTTCGAAGCTATTTACAACATGAAGCCAGACCTGATCATCGTCTCTAACCGTAGCTCAGGCTCAATGGAAGAGCTGTCAAAGATTGCTCCAACGGTTCTTTTCCTTGCTGACTCAAAAGAT
Organism: Vibrio nigripulchritudo; assembly: GCF_027924785.1. Taxonomy (NCBI): domain Bacteria; kingdom Pseudomonadati; phylum Pseudomonadota; class Gammaproteobacteria; order Vibrionales; family Vibrionaceae; genus Vibrio; species Vibrio nigripulchritudo. The sequence goes on from NZ_AP027050.1 coordinate 914,418, forward strand.
TACTGGGGTTCTACTCAGAAAGCTTGGCGCATGCTAGGTAAAATTTTCGAGAAAGAGCAAAAAGTTGAAGAACTGATTGCAAGTCAGGACAAGCAAATCCAGGCGCTGAAAGCGGCGAACCAAGATGGTGATTCTCGTGCTCTGGCTATCATTACTAGTGGCGGTAAAGTGGCTGCATTTGGTGTGGAATCCCGTTACGGTTACATCCATTCGCTATTTGGTTTCAAACAAGCGGCAGATGGTATCGAAGCGAAATCTCACGGTGAGCACATCAGCTATGAGTACATCTCTAAAGCAAACCCAGATGTTCTGATTGTACTTGACCGAGATGAAGCGATTGGCGCATCTCAGGGTGAAGCGAGAAAGCAACTTGATAACGCGCTTATCAAGAAGACTAACGCTTACAAAAACAACAAAATTACTTATCTGAATGCACCTGTTTGGTACATCACTGCTAGTGGTGTAACAGCGACTCAAATCATGATCGATGACATGAAGAGAGCGCACGCAGCTAAATAAATACTCAGGTAAGAAAAGTATAAAAAGGTCGCAGAATGCGACCTTTTTTATTTACTTTGACTTAAGCCTAAAACTGAACCACTGAGATTCGCTAGACTTTTGATTCTACCCGCTTTTGTAAATGATCAGTGTAGGAAAAGTTGATGGTTTCAGAAAAAGAAAAAATGCTTGCTGGTGAACTGTATCAGCCTTGGGATGACGAGATTCATTGTGAAAGAATTGCTTGTCGTCGCTGGTTACATCAATTGAACAATAGTTTACCCAACAGTGAAGAATGGCAAGATGCCATCGAGTCACTTCTGCCTCAGGCAAAAGGAGAGGTCTACCTGGAGCCGCCGTTTTATTGCGACTATGGAAGCAACATTCTGGTGGGAGAGAATTTCTACGCAAACTTCGGATGCACGATTCTGGACGCCAATAGAGTAGTGATTGGCGACAATGTAATGCTTGCTCCTAATGTTCAAATCTATACCGCAACACACCCACTTGATGTGAAGACTCGTGTCACCGAATGCCTGGAATATGCGGAACCAATAAACATTGGAGATAACGTCTGGATAGGCGGTGCAAGTGTGATCTGCCCGGGTGTCACTATTGGAGATAATAGCGTAATAGGAGCGGGTAGTGTGGTGACCAAGGACATTCCTGCCAACGTAGTTGCTGCGGGCAACCCCTGCAAGGTGATTCGTGAAATCGAACAATAAATAATAGGGAGCCGACTAAGCTCCCTGCTTCCCAAAATAGTGATTCAACCAGCCTGATATTCGTGCGCCCCAGGATGTTTTATCCTGATGTGGGTTATGGCTTTTGCCAATATAGAAGGCACGCATGCATTTCGTTCGAATGGCGTCTGGCTCTTCGTCAGTTACACCAGTCAATATTTCAGCCGTTCGGGCGGCATGATCGTTTGCGAGGCTGAAATCCATCTGCAGGTAACCCTGTAGCATCAACCAAACTTTGGTACAAACGGTCAATTCAGTTGGCAGTTCCACACGAAATTTTTGTGCGTGCTCTTTCCCAACAGAATCCTCGATGATTTCATTCATACTATGAAGAGCGTAGCTCTGGGTCTCCAGGCTACTTGCCAACTCCATTTGCGCTTTGGTGAGCGTACCAAGCGCCATGTCAGATGGGCGCTTGTCTGGATGAGTTTTACAAGCGTTTTCAAAGGTGGATTCCCAAGAAACCAGTAGTTTTTCCAATACACGCTGCTCATCCGCCGTCAATTCTAATGAAGACAAACCAGCTTCATCGAGCAGAGGTTTTAGCTCGCTCATTGCTTTGGCTCTTGCAGAGTTTCCCATGTGATTTCACAATCACCATTGTCTGCAGTAACAAAGACAGAATTCCCCGTTAGCATTACGGATAGATCCATCGTGCGGGTAACAAGCTCAGAGAGCGCGTCTATACCTTCCCAGTCAAATCGGGTGATGGTTGCATCTAGCATTCCAAATTTACCTTGGTTCTGCTCCCACCATATGTTTGACTTGGTATTGAAAGAGTAAACGTGAACCTGCTTTGCAAGACGACGAGACTTTTTCACTCGCTCTACATCAGGTTCGCCCACGTCAATCCACAGTTCAATTTGGTCGTCTAGGCTTTTCTTCCAAACGTCTGGTTCTTCAATAGTGGAAAGCCCTTTTGTAAATTCCAGACCTTCCTGAGCATTCAGGCAAAACGCGATGACGCGCGCCATCATTCGCTGAGCATTTTCAGACGGATGTTGGGCGATAGTCAGGTTCAGCGAGTCGTAGTGATCGCGATTCATGTCCGTCAGGTTGATACGGAATTTGTATATGGTTGGTTTAAGCGCCACGGCGGTAATCTTCTTAAGATGGGTATAAGGTTATATTACGTTATAACAAGCTGATTAGCTGAAAGAATGTAGGAAATTTGAAGCAGCGGGGCTTTGTCTGATTAAATTCCCGGCAGAAGAAGAGTAAATGTTGTACCAACACCCGGTTCACTGGCGACTTCAATGGAACCTTTATGGTTTTTGATGATTTCGTAACTAATAGATAACCCGAGCCCGGTTCCTTTTCCCACTTCCTTGGTGGTGAAAAATGGTTCAAATATATGAGCAAGATCGGAATGGTGTATGCCTTTCCCGGTATCTCTGACTGTCACCTTAACCCAATCTCCATCGCCCATATCAATAGGCTCAGTGATGACGGTTAATTCACCTTTATCTGGTGTTGCGTGTTTTGCGTTAACAAACAAATTAATAAACACCTGCTGCAACTGAGTAAATGAACCCTCAATATCTGGGATATCTTCCAGCGTTTTATTCAGAGTGAGCGAATGTTTGATTTCGCTGTTCACCACCTTTAGTGCCGTCTCAATGCAGTCATTCAAATCAATCGGCATAAACTGCCCGGTTCCTTTGTGAGACGCTTTTTTGAAGTTGTGAGATATTTCTTTAATCCTCTCCAGTCCTTGAGAGGTTTCGACAATAAGCTCTTTGATGTCGTCGGTCAGGTGATTGATGTCGATCTTTTCACGGTAAGCGAGGTAGGATTTGAATCCTTGTTCATCCTCCTGACTCTGAATGGCAAGCTGATCAAGAGCGACCAAATCCTCAATGTATTCAGACAGCAGCTTGATGTTAGAAAGGGCAAAGCTGACAGGGTTATTAATCTCGTGCGTGACCCCCGCAGCCAGTTGCCCTATGGCTGCCATCTTTTCGTTATGAACCATTTGCTGTTGCAGCTTGTTGACATTATCCAGGGTGTCTTCGAGCGACTGGAGGCTTTGAAACAGTTCACGTGACTTGCTCTCAAGCAAAGCCTCTGCTTCTCGCCTTATCTTTTTCTCCCTTAGGTAAGCTCGCTTATAGGATTCGAGCTCACTGTTTTTGTTGACGTCTTCTTCTTGCATCCGCGCACTCCTGTTTATATGAAGTACGCTAGCGTAGTGTTGTTATGGCGCTCGTAATCAATCAATCGACGAAGCATCGGCTCATTGATTTCGCTGCCTTTCGTCAACATGGCTGAACCGTTTGGCAGGATCACGTCCCGTTTCAGGATATCGCCTTCATTCAATTCGTTAACACCCACACAGTATTCAATTTCATGAACCCCATCCTGAGGACGGTTTTTAAGTACCTGAATAAACGCTTTTACTGCGTCTCTGTCGTAGATGGTGCCGGAATTGGTTTGCAGGAAATTCTGAGCGGCGAAAGGCGACTTGTGCAGCTTATTATTATCACCAGCTACCATGTAGTCGTAATCTTTAACCACTCGCAAAATCCGTGAAGCGATAGGAATGTCCTGCCCTTTGAGATGACCGGGATAACCTGTTCCATCGAAGTTCTCATCCTGATGTCGAACCAGAGATGCGATGCTGTGGAAGCGAGGCAATTCCGAGATCAAATCTGCACCCAATTCAGGATTTGATGATGGTGCAACATGGCTTTGCTGGTAGTTTTGACCCAAATTGACATCTTTATCTGCTCCGATAACGCCAAGCTTGTGCATGATCCCACACATGTAGGTTTGTTTGACCTGGGCTTCATCCAGTTCAAACAGCAGTGCAACCTGCTTGGATTGATAGGCGACCCGCTCGATATCTTGAGCGTTACAACCCGTTCGGAAAGAAATCAATCCAGTGATCAGCGAGAGTACGTCCCTAAACAGACCGGATCGGCTTTTAAGTGTATTTTTCAGCTTTAAGTTGGAGTCTTTCAGGGCTTCTGTCCGCAAGGCCACTTTCTCTTCCAGTGCCGTGTTGATCTGTGCCAGCTCATCGTTTTTATTGGCGAGCTCTTGTTGCAGACGATTTTTTTCTTCTTTTACACGGTAAAATTCAAGCGATTGTTGGAGGGTAAATCTGAGATTGTCATTATCCCAAGGTTTACTTAGATAGGTACTGACTCCACCGTCATTAATTGCACGTACCGTATCTTCCACATCGCTGTATCCGGTCAGCAATATGCGAACGGCTTCCGGTTGGATTTCTTTGGCGTATCCGAAGAAAGTCGCGCCATCCATGTCGGGCATTTTCATGTCCGAAACGATAATGGCAACTTCCTGAGCCTCTAGGTAAGAAAGCGCTTCACTCGGCTCAGTGAAGGGATGTATTTCAAAGTCGCGTCTTAAAACACGAGTCAGTGCTTTAAGAATATCTGCCTCATCATCAAGCAGAACTAGCTTTGGTTTGCTGAGTGTGTCAAGTACGTTGATGTCTTCCATGGCACCTCCAATTTAAGTTCTTACCCTGATTAATCAATTTGTATGCCAGACTGAGTGCTTATCAGTAATTGCCTTTTAAAACATTTGGTTAGGCTTAATTGTGTTCTTACTACTGGTAATTTCGTTTATTGAGAAACCCTTTGAATGTCTTCTTTTTCATATATCTACGGGAAATTTTTCATATTCGTTCTCATATTGCTTGTCTCTTTGAAATCAGCAGAAACTGCCTCTATCGGAAGCACTATGGTGAACGTAGAGCCTTGATGAAGCTGACTTTCTATTTCTATAGAGCCAGAATGCTGTTCAACGATATTGTGAGCGAGCGTAAGACCAAGCCCAGTACCATCACCGACTTTTCGGGTGGAATAAAAAGGGTCGAAGACTTGAGATATCTGGCTTGAAGCGATGCCTACACCGGTATCAGAGACTGCCACTTCGGCATTGTCGCCATTGATTCGGGTTTCGACAGTTACTGTGCCCTGAGATCGCCCTTGAACAGCCTGCAAGGCGTTTTTTAGTAAGGCGTTTACCGCTTGCTTTAACTCGGCATGGTGGCAGAGCAAGCGTGCGTTACTGCTGATTTCCGCCTGAATCTGTAAGTCGCTTTGATACTCGTATTTGATTTGTTCGACACACTGCTTAACGATGTCATCCAGGCTGGCTTCTGCTTGTGGTGAATCTTTTTGATAGAGTGAGTAGCTTTTTAAACCATGAACGATATCGCGCACCCTATGGGCATTCGCAAGGGCATCGTTGAGCGTGTCTGCGAAGTCACTTTCGATAAAACTCATGTCGTTTTTCTCTACCCATTGACTCAACGCTGTTTTCAACTGCTCTCTACGTTCTTCGTCTTTTTCATTGATAATGGTGAATTGAAGTGTGACCAGAGTTTTGTAGCAATCAAGGTATTCAAGAGAGGTTTGTAGATTGCTGTCTACTGTCCCTATCGGGTTGTTGATTTCGTGGGCGAAGCCTGCGGCCATGGTTCCGATAGATGCCATCTTTTCGCTTTGAACCAGTTTGCCCTGCATCTCTTTAAGCTGACGGTTGTTGCGAACTAAGTGTTCATTGTTGGCTTTTAACTCAGCAGTTCGGGACTTTACCGTAGCTTCAAGGGAGCTGTTCAAGGATTCGAGCTGCTCCTGGTAACTTCGGCTGGTTTCTTCGGATTTCCCTAACTGTGCCACCATGAAATTGAACGCTTGCGCTAAGTGAGAAATTTCGTCGTTTCCGGTGTCGTTAACCTTAATGTTTCTCTCGCCATGGGCTATCTTATCGGCTGCTTTTTCCAGATAAGTGAGCCGTTTGGTAAGAAAGGCGCCTAAGATGTACGAGAAAAGTGCAACCAGAGCCATTTCCCCCATGACAATAAAGAAACTCCATTTCTGAGCTTCTTTGATTTGCTTGTTCAGGGCGCTCATATCCAGACCTATCTGTACATCACCGTAAGTAATGCCAGCTTCCTGGATCGGATAGGCAACATCGAAAATGCCATCAGTGACCAGCTCCGCTTTCATTTCAGGCTTGGTATAGTTGTTAAGAAGCTCTTCATCTCCTAACGCAGCGAGTGTTTTTCCATTTTTGCCAAGGACTCTCACGTAAAGCAGGTCTGGATTGGTCATCAATTCTTGTGTGTACGCTTCAAGTGATGCCAAATCCCAGGAAAGGACGGCATCTTTTACGGTACTGGCAAACAAATTTGCTGTCGTTTCGGCGCGTTTGGTGAGCCCGTCGTAGTTGGTGCTTTTCAGGTAATCCAACGTAAGCGTAACCAGTAAAGCCAGTAAAACAGCTTCAATCAACGCGATACCAAAGATGGTTTTGAGCCGCAACGACATAAAAATCAGTTCTCCAACAAGTGGTCGAGAAGTTTGATTTCGAGTGATCGCACGTCATCCCAATCGCTGTCTTTAGCTTGTGTTATTCCTTTGAAATTGACGCTTTTTAATAGCACTTTCCCTTTCGGGTCTTCAGACATTTCCACCATGGCTTTAGAGATGCTTGCCAGTATTTCAGGATCGAGATCTGGAGAAGCAGCAAAAGCGTGAGGCGTGTATCCCGGAGTGTCCCAAAGTACTTTTAGCGATTCCCGTACTTCTGGTGCTGTGTTGTTAAATGTACGGTAGACACCACCGCCGGCGGGAAAGATTCCTTTAGAAACGGCGAGATATACGGAATCGTGAGAGGAAACGTAGTTGGGGGTGAAGTCTATACCGTCTTGGCTCATTTTTGCTCTGGGCAGTACGCTAGCGGCAAAAGCAGCAGGGGAAGGGAACGCGAGTTGTTGAGTGTTCAATTCAGCGAGTTTGGTAATGTCGCTGTCTTTGCGAACTATCATAATGCCTTTGATTTTCTTGTTGGTCTGCTTAGCAAAGGCATCGTAACCGGGCTTCTGACTGAACACGGTGTAGTGATAAGGGTTCATATAGGCGACATCGTACTCATCGTTGAGTAATCGCTTTTCGAAAGTTGGAATATCCTTAGCCGTGGCAAAGGTGATGTTGTGACCGGTCTTTTCGCTTAAATATAGGAAGATAGGTCCCCATTTAGCGGCGAGTTTTTTTGCTGACTGCTGCGGTACAATGCCAAAAGATACTTCTGCAGCTTGTCCGTAAATAGGCAACCCCAAAAGAGCCAATAGCAAACCCCGAGAAAAATTATTCATCATATTTCCTATCATTATTCCTAACCCACTAATAATAAAAGGATAGGACATAACCCTGACTTTGGAAATTTGAAGCGTTACACGTGTCACAGATTACCTCATTGTTCTCTTTCTAGCTCATTACGATCTACAGGCTCCAGCAGCCGCATGCTGTTTCCAGAATAATCTATTGATATGCAACACAAACAATTCAAAATACGAACAGTTGTGTCTTTGATTGATACCTTGATTCAGCAATACTGAGATGGTGTGCACAAAATAACACTTTGCGGCGTATGCATTTGCATCAAACTTTGCTGTTAGATCGAATGCCTTAACGCTTTGTAAAGATGACAAAAAGCACAATAAAAATTAGCAGGCTAGGATTCCAAGGAGCATGAATGGCAACAACAGAAAATCAGGAAAGTTTGTTTCAGTGGCAACGTGTTAAACGATTTAACTTTACGATCTGGACGGTATTAGGCGGTACTCTTCTGGCAAGAACCACTTATTTTATGGCCTGGCCGTATCTGATCGTCTTTCTTTATCAGGATTACAACGCTTCTGCATTGGAAGTGGGAAGCATGCTCGCCGCATCGGCGGTGGTGGGGGTGGTTTCTGGTCTCTATTCGGGTTATTTGTCTGACAAGTTTGGACGAAAATGGGTGATGATCTCAGGAAGCTTAATCGCGGTACTGGCGTATGGTGGAATAGGGGTTGCCAGTGAAATATGGCAGTTCTTTGTATTGTTGATGCTTTGTGGGTTGATGAGATCAATGATCGAAGCGCCAGCGAAAGCGGTTATAGGGGATAACCTGTCCAACGGGAAAGACAGAGAACTGGCTCTTAATATCCGTTATTTCGTACTGAATTTGGGTGGAGCAATTGGACCTTTAATTGGTATTTCACTGGCGTTAGCAGCACCTCAAAAATTGTTTCTGGTGACTGGTATTTCCTACCTGATTTTTGCTCTATGGCTATGGTTAAGCTTCGCCCGCTTCCCGGAAAAAAGAAACCAAGAAGACTGTGAAGTTCCTGATTTTAAAGCCACGATAAAAGTGATTGCGCGAGATAAGATTTTCCAGATTCTTCTTATTGCCAACCTGACTATGATGTTTGTTTACGCGCAATTAGAGTCTTCACTTCCACAAGTATTAGTTCGAAGTTCTGTTGCGGATGCCGCCACCCTAATTGCGAGCCTAGTTCTGGTTAACACCCTGACTATCATTGTGTTTCAATTCCCTATGCTTAAGCTGATGGAAAAAGTGCCTCTTTTCAAAAGAACACAAATCGGAATGGTATTGATGGGCGTGGGAATGGTTGGATTTATTGCTACTCCAGAAGATTGGGCGGTAGGCTGGGGGATGGCTTGCTTTACTATAAGCTTAGGCGAAGTCATTGCCTTCCCAACACTAAGTGTTCAGATAGACCAACTTGCGCCTGAGCATTTAAGGGGTTCTTACTTTGGAGCCGCTGCCCTTTATTCCCTAGGATTCGCAATCGCTCCTTTGGTTGGAGGAGCCATGCTCGACAAGCTTGATGCGGACTGGTTGTGGGCACTGTGCGGGTTGCTCTGTATGATCATGATTTGGTTATACAGGCTGGTAGAAGCAAGGACTGTAAAACAAGAAGACTTGCAAGAAACACTAGCAAACACCTGACAATCTGAGGTTTCTCTGCGTTACGATAGGGATATCGGACATTGAAAGAGAATATGCATGTATAAGATTTTTGCAGTTGTACTGATTGGGGTTGGCATCGCTATTGGCGTGGTATTTGGAGAAGACATCAAATCGGCAATAGAAGGCGACCCTTACGAAAATGCGAGGGAGTCAGTGGAAGATGCCGCTGGCAATCTTGCCGATAAGGCGGGTGATTTAATCGACAGCGCAAAAGATGCATTGGAATAAAGAAAGGGGCGAAAGCCCTAATGCCGATCAGCTAAGAATTTAGTCGGCATGTCTCCTACCAGTTTGTAAAAATCCGATAGACTCTGTTTATCGGATTTTTTATACGCGTTTCTCAAGCTCTCGACATCATTAATCGCTACAAACAAAGTTGAGACACTCGCTGATCTCCTAAAAAAACAGTGCCGCTCACCTAAGTGAACGGCATTAGAGTAAGAGCTTTCTTTAGTGTAGGGTGTTTACGTCGGTTTAACGACCGTGATTAATCTTCTTGTCGTAGAACTTTTGCCAGTAAAGATAACGCCGCTGCAAGCAATACAATGTCTTTTAAGAGGAATTGACCCGGTACGACAGAGATTGCTGGGAAGCCACCCAAGCTTGCTTCGGCGATTGGTGCGGTAAACAGAAAGCTTGTTGTAACGGCAAAGATAACCGTTGCACTAGCAGCACCGACAAGTGCAAACACACGATGTACTGGCGCGAGTAACAAAGCAACCGCGGTTGCTACTTCAATCAAACCGATGAGGTTAGAAGCACCTTGTAAGCTGAAGATACTGTATAACCAACTGGTCAGTGGGCTTGATGCCACAAGACCTTGGATTGCATTTGCTTCGTAGCTGGTAAACTTCATTGCCCCGATCCATGCTAGGACGATGATGATAGAAAAACGTACCGCGTGATCAGAAATGCTGGTCAATGACTGTGTGCCTGCTACTCGATGATTGATGGTGTTATTGATAGTTGTCATGGTCTTGTTCCTTATCATTTCTTTGTGCTATTTGGCGTTATTTGTGATGCCTTGGCGCTCTAATATCTGTTCAAAATCGCCACTTCTGATGCTGGCGACTAAATCATCGTTTCCACCTACATGGTGGTCACCGACAAAAATCTGTGGAACAGTTCGTCGTTGGCTGCGATTCTTCATCTCGTTTAGTCGCGTTGGGTTATCACTGACTTCAATTTCTCGATACGTTAAACCTAAACGCTTTAAAGTGTGTTTTGCGGCTTTGCAATGAGGGCAGTAGTGTTTGGTATAAATTTCGATTTTTGCCATGGTATTTCTCCACTTGTTGTCTGTAGGGTTAATTTAGCTGTTGCAGTAAATACTATCTATGCACGATAATCTTGATTTAATACACAGATCGTCTAGCTAACCTCTCATCCCGAGTTCAGGCTAGTTAAGGGAGGGGCTAAATATGGAAGTGATGAGCGACATGCTGCGCGCGATTCGTGTCGTCGGCAGCGTCTATTTTTGTAGTCAGGTGGAAGCGCCTTGGAGTAAAACCTTTAACGACCTAGAGCACGCCAGTTTTCATTTGATTCGACGAGGTGGTTGCTGGGCGATTATTGATGATCAAGTGGAACGATTGGAAGCGGGAGATTTGATCTTCTTAGGTCCAGGGCAAGACCACGTATTGTCGAGTCAATCTCCAGATAGAGATCAGCCTGACTTAGAAGAACCAACGCTGTTACTTTGTGGTTCTTTTAGCTATACGCGAACAGTAACGACGCCGTTATTGGAGGTCTTTCCTCGGGTGACGATAGTGCGTGATAAAGACTTAGCGCAATATCCTTGGTTGCGAAGCACATTCGATCAGTTGAGTTCAGAGTACCTATCTCAAGGACCAGGCTCAGAGCTTATCGTCAATAAGCTGACCGAAATTATCTTGGTCGAACTGATTCGAATTAACTTTGGTCGAGAGCAAAAAAGCCCGTTTTTAGAAGCGCTGAACGACAAACGTATTTCTCGTGCTCTGCAACTGTTGCATGACCATCCTGACAAGAGTTGGACGTTGGAGTTGGTCGCAGGCGAGATTGGCATGTCGCGTGCTGCGTTTGCTAGTCGCTTTTCCGCTTTGGTTGGACAACCGATGTTTGAATACTTAACTAATCTCAGGATGGGAAGGGCACAAGAACTATTGCGTGAGTCGTTGCTGTCGATTGATGACGTAGCTGAGCAAGTTGGCTATGAATCGGAGCGCGCTTTTACACTCACCTTTAAAAAGCACACAGGCACAACCCCCAAGCGCTTTAGAGCGCAACAATAACTGAGTATTGCTGGTACACAGATAACAAAAAAGGGGCGAAAGCCCCTTTATTTACCTGTCCCAGTAAGCCTCTTCAAGGCTGTCTTCACGCTCAGGGAGTGCGCGAGTCAGGCGAGGCGAGTGCTGTGTCAGTACCTCGTAACTTACACGGTTAGCGTACTTACAAATCTGCGACAGTGACGAATAGCTCAGATAATTCTGCTCATGCTTACTCGAATTTGGCACGTTAGACCGATGGTAGAGGTTAGCGGCCATATCGTGAAGCAAAGAAGAAAGCGCAGCGTCGCCAGCTCCGTTGGTGTTTTTAATTTCAAGAGGACCACCAAGATAAGGGGCGATGTGCGAATACACTTTCGTTGGGTGTTCGCATTGCGACTTTTTCATCGCACGGCTGAATTCATATTTATTGAACTCTGGAATATTGCCGGGTAGAAGTGGGAACGTCGTCTTACGTTTTGCGTGCTCGTCTGTGTATCCCGCCATATACAGTCCAACAGGACCTGCGGTACACAGAACTAAGTCTACCCACTCAAGCGCTTTGTCTGCGGCTAGCAGAGGATCTTTCTCACCCGTCAGGGCTTCGCCTTCGTCCTCGTTCATTGCAACAACAGTCACGTTCTCTTTCAGGTACTCCTGCCACCAGGTCTCATTACCTTCAATAACGTACTTCGTTCCAAGTGTCAGCACTACAGGTACATCGTATTTCTTCGCCATCTCTACAGCACGCTGAACAGCCATAGGCATTGGATCTGTAGGTTCGCCACGCATCAGGTACGAAGAAACAACCAGCGCCGCAGCTTTCTTGAATACCTTTTCAGGGATACTTTCTGGAGAAAGCTGGTTCATCTGACCAACGTTCAAAGCAAACGTACGTTCGCCATCGTCAGAAATCAGGGTATAGCAGCGACCAATTGGTCCATCTACTGTTTGCAGGTAGTTCAGATCCATTCTGGAAGAGGTGTTGCAGAGGTAGCGATAAGCGTAGGAACCCACCTCGATGTTCTTGCTCATCACGCCAAGAAGGACAGATTTGCTGTCGGCAAGAACAGAATAGTTGTGAAGCGTGTTGCCAATCGTATCGCCAGGATACTCATGGGTAATCAGGTTTTTCTCTGTTAGTTCGCGGTAAAGTGCGTCCGCTTTTTCTTCTTCTAAAACGAGGGAGTGACCTTTACTTAGATCGTATCGTTTCAGGAAGTCATCATCTACTCTCGCTTCAATATCCACAATGGTTTGACCAACACCAACGATCGTTGGACGGCTCAATTTAGGTGTTTGGCGAATTTGATTGACAAGTGGATCACGAGAATGGGTAGGGAAATAGTGTTTGGACTTGCGCTGACCGGGAAATTTCATGCTGTTTCAAGCGTAAATTGAAAAACGAAGCGCGGATTCTACACAACTTTGATTGGCTAAGCTACCAGTAAACGGTCTTTGCCCGAAGGATATTTCGGAACAAAGACCATTAAATCTTTATGCTTACTCTTCTGTTGCAGATGGTGTGACGTAGGCTTTTGTGCCCCATAGTGGCACCGTAGACAAGCTGTGTTTAAAGCTGCCTGTTGTTTCTTTAGTTGAGTAAGACAGGTACATCAGAGTTTGTGTCTTGGCATCATAAATTCGGCGGATCTTCATGCTTTTAAAGAAGATGCTTTTTGATTTTTTGAATACCACTTCACCGGATTTGGATTTGTCGATTTGCGCAATCATTTCAGGCGTAATGTCACCCGTCTGACGGCAGGAGATGGAACTGTCACTTGGATCCGCCAAGCTTAGGTCTGCCTCTATACTGGCAACATGGCAGGTCACGCCTGTTACAATAGGGTCAGCCCAAGTATTCAGTTTGATGTCTTTTAGAGTGAACCACCCAAGTCCCACATCACCCACTTCGTCACTGCTATCACAGGCAGTTAAACCCAAGGCAAGCAGAGGTACAATCGCAAGCTTTTTCAACATATTAAGTCCCAGATCTAATGATATCTTCTCAAGCTACAACAATATGATTGGAACTGCGAGCGATAAATGTGCAAAAGTGAGCGAGTTTACGATTCCGCGACGGTTGCTTTTACATATCTGTTCATAACGGGTTGAGGTAACAAACGCCTACCTGTATGCTTTCGATAGAGCGTTTCACCTTCTAAGCCATTGCTATTCAATAGGTTGTGATAATTGAGGATAAGGCAGTCCAGTTGACCATTCAAAACGATCAAATATTAAACCTCGTCACCCGCAAGAATGCGTGGTTGTCTTCTCAAGTCGATGTTGAGTTTCCTACCAAAGAGAGCATCGCTGGTCGAGAGCTGTATCGGACCAGTCAGTCAAACAAAAACTATTCTGAAGAGAAAGCAAGCGATTTTGAAGCAGTCGCGGATGAATTGTATATCGTGGACTTTCATCGTCTGACCATCTGTTTTGCTATGCTAAGCGCAAAGCATTGGGAGTCAGAAAGCGATCAGGCTTTAATGATTGAGTTTCTCACTCAAATTATTTTAGAACCCGACTTTCCAATTATTATTGCATTCAAGAATGGTGAACCAGTTGGATGCGCCTTATCAACGTTACATAATAATGAGATATTGATCTCAGACATATATTTAGAAGATTTTACTTCTGAGAAATATATAAATTTAGTTCAGCAACTAATTAATTTTATTAGCAATAATTTTGATGCTGAGAAATATTATGTAGAGCACCACAATTTTCATACTCAGGGCTAATAGACAGTCGTTTTCTTTATGTGATATGTTTCGCATTGTTCTGCAAATATATGTACGTAAATCTCTATGAGACGCTCTTTCTTAAACGCTATGCTTGTATACTGTGCCTGCCTGTTTACAGGGCAGGTCTACGCAAGCTTGTCTGAAGAAGTTTCATATAATCAGCCATATACAAACACTAGTGTCCACAACCCTCATATCCTTGTATTGCACTCTTACGACCCTTCATATGAATGGACCGCAGACATTCAGCGGGGGATCTCTTACGCCTTTCAAAACAGCAATACCGTTATCGCTCCTTCCATTGAGTACCTGGATACTAAGCGAAACCATCGGGATGATTATTTTGAAGACTTAAAAAAGTTTTTGGAAGTAAAGTATAAAGATTACTATTTTGATGGAATAATTATTACCGACGACAGAGCATTAAAATTCATGAATGAATTTAATAGTGAGCTGGTAAGAAATGTTCCGACAGTGGCCGTTGGTATTAACGACAGGCAAGCCAGTTTAAATTCAATAACGAATATAAATACAATTCTATACGAAGAAGATAATATATTAGAGAATTTAAAAATAATTATAAGAATAAGACCAAATATTAAAAAACTCTATCTACTTTCTGACAACAGCCTGACTTCTACCATAGTTCGCAACGAGATAAAAAAGCATTTCAATATATATCAGAATATACAACTGGTTGAATTGACGGCGGAAACACTGGAACAAGCTCGGAACGTGCTTGGTAACGCATCGAGTGAAGATGCTGTTTTGCTAACCCATTTCAATAGTGAAATTGAAGAGGGCGTTTTCCACAGTTACGACAAGATTGCGAGAAAGATTGCAGATTCCAGCGAAGCACCGGTATTTGTTCTTTGGGAGCACAATATAAAAGGTGACGTTTTAGGGGGGCGGGTGCAAGACCCATTTCTTCTGGGTGTAACCGCGGCTAAGCTTTTGGCGAAAGATGTCCCTCTCAACCTTTCAGAAGATTTGCCCAGTGCAAAACAGCACAGTGACATCTTCAACTTTCGGGCATTGAAACGTTTTGGTATCCCAGCCTATTCGTTGCCAACCAATGCATTCGTCATCAACAAGCCCTCATCATTCATAGAAGATAACCTCGAAATGCTGGTTTACTCCGGGACTATCATTTCGATACTTATCGTGATTATTGCTTTGCAGTCTGTTTCTATTCGTCAAAAAAAGGAGTTAGCGAATAAGAATCAAAAGATATTTGAATTACACGAGAAAACCCTGAAAGTTCAGAAAGATATGATCCATGTTTTAGGAGAAGCGATAGAATCGCGTTCGGGTGAGACGGGCAACCATGTTAAGCGGGTTGCCAAATTGTCTTCGTATCTGGCAAAGCTGTATGGCATGAACAAAGCCGATTGCGAACTGATAGAAGTGATTACACCCATGCACGATGTTGGCAAGATAGCTATTCCTGAATCCATTTTGGATAAACCGGGTAGGCTGAATGACAACGAATGGGAAGTAATGAAAACCCACACCATAAGTGGATTCAACCTGCTTAACTCTTCAGATGGCGATGTGATGGCGCTCGCGGCAATAGTCGCGCTAGAACATCATGAGCATTGGGATGGGAACGGATACCCCAATGGCAAAAAAGGCAGCGACATTCATATTTATGCACGTATCACCGCGATTGCAGACGTATTTGATGCACTTCTCAGCCGCCGAAGTTACAAGAGTGAATGGGATATTAGTAGTGTCACGGAATATTTTCTTGAGAAGCAGGGGAAACAATTTGACCCTGATTTAACTTCGTTACTTATTGAAAATATTGATGAATTTGTGAAAATTCGCCACGAACATCCCGACAATGTGGTGCGTCTGGAAAGAGCTATGTAGTCAACATTCCCACTTACACAAGAATAAGACAGAAAAATTCATAAGCATCGTGATCAAGATGCCACTTTGGATATAAATTCAGGCTGCTGCTAGCAGATTTCGTTTTCTCAGCTTTCCAAAGAAGCGTTGCTGTACAACACTCAAATTTCCCTCAATTGACTTGGGTGTAATATGGATAAAATACGTTGCGTGATTTTTGATTGTGAAGGAACGCTGGTCGACAGTGAAGTGTTGTGCTGTCAGGCGATCGTTGATGTATTTGCTCATTTCAATAAAAACATCAGTTTAGAAGATTGTCTGAATCACTTTCAGGGGGGAAAACCCGCAGATATTCTTGCCGAGACTTGCCACAGACTGAATTGCAATCTCTCTTTGGATTTGCTTGAACCACTCTATCGAGACAGAAAACAAGTCCTATACGAAGCACAGCTTAAGCCGATCAAAGGGGCCAACTATTTGTTGAGCCAGCTTCAGCAATTGGGCATTGGTGTTTGTATCGCCTCTAATAGCGAGAGCGATAAAATTAAACATGCGCTTCGATTAACAGGGCTAAACAGCTATTTCCGCAATGCCATTTATAGCGCATTCGATGCAAACAGCTGGAAGCCAGAACCAGATCTTCTGCTTTATACCGCCTTGAATATGGGCGTGTCACCCAAGGAATGCATCTATGTTGATGATACTTTGAAAGGGGTAGAAGCAGGGATAAGAGCCGGTATGACAACCTATTACTACCGCCCTAATCAGCCTGAGTACCAAGTCGATCATGAAGCGGTGCATACAATTTCAAATATTGAAGAGATTCTGTTTAACTTTGAACAGAAAACATCGGAGCTCAAACTTAACTTTTCGGCTTCTTAAATCGACAGTCTCGGAATGCAAAGACTCAAAATTAAAAAAGGCACCTGATTATAGGTGCCTTTCTTGTATCTGAAATCTGAATTTATTAGTGAACGGTTTCGTGGGTTTCAGGCTCTGGTGTGGTGTCCTTTGTGACTTTGCCACAATGTTCACATATCAGGACCTTGCCGTTTTCTGAAATCAAGAAATCTTCGCTTCCACAATTTGGGCATGAGCATGCAGGTTTTTTGTCACACCGGATCGGTGCGAAAGAAACGAATTTAAACGGCATATCAACCTCTCAAAAACTGGAAGTAACTTCACATAAAATAATTCTGGTTGCACTTAACCGCTTATCGCAACAACGTTTTTGAATATAGCAGTCACATATTTAGAAAGCCATTTGGGTTTTCGATATGTTACCAGATTCATTTGGAACTGCGCCAAGATTCAAATTTTTGACATATAAGTGTTAAAAAACACAAATTTGGCTTGAAAACTGAAATAGTATTTCAAGCCTATGTGATCATTATCTAACCAATGGATGCTAATAATCCGAAAGAGATGAGGAACTGGGTCGCAATAATGGTGATACCGGCAATCATACAGATTGCAAGGCTTGCAGAGCCACCAGCAACTACATACGTTGATTTTGATGAGTGAATTTTTCTCGCCGTATGAGCCATTTTGACAGGTAGAAATACAGCCAGTATGACCAAGGCAATCGCTGCGTAACCCAATGCCATGATAAACCCTTGAGGGTAGAAAAGTGCAAATGCCATAGGTGGAACAAAAGTAATCAACGCTGTTTTAACTCTGGAATCCTTAGTGTGCTTTTTCAGGCTGTCTCCCAGAAATTCAAACAAACCCAGACTCACACCTAGAAAGGAAGTCAGCAACGCAAGGTCGGCAAAGACTGAAATAGCATTTTGTACAGATCCAGATTGAACAGTTGAAGACAGTGCCTGCATGAACCCAGCCAGACCATCTTGAGCGTTCAGTTCATCCTGACTTAGTACTCCCAGTGTTGACACCTGCCAGAGAACATAAAGTAAAAGAGGTAAGGAAGAACCAAGGATCAGTGCGATTCTTAAACCCTTTATGTCTTTATCAAGGTATTTGACGACGGCTGGAATACTGCCGTGAAAGCCAAATGAGGTAAAGATGACTGGTAAAGCAGAAATGATCAGCGCTTGCTGTACAGGCATGTTAACCAGGTAACCAGAGTTTATCCCCGGAGCAAGCACATAAAGCGTAATACCCATCGCGAGAATTTTTATCGTAAACAGGACACGATTGATTTTATCTACTGAAGAGGTGCCTAAAGTAACCGCGCCAGCAACTAAAGCTGTAAAAATGACGGTGGACACAGTCGGGCTGATTTCAATGTCCATGAGGGATGACAGCCTCTGGTGGAACTGCTCTCCGCCACCAGCAATATAGGCAGCGCAAAGTGCGTAAAAAAGGAAAAGCATGGCAAAGGTTGCCACCCATTTCCCTTTTTTCCCTAAAAATTGCTGTGCCAATGTATGCAGCGTGGCATCTGCATCGGCATGTTGGTGAACCTCAAGCATAAGCAGGGCGGTATACACCATTAACAGCCAAATCCCTAACATGATCATTAAAGACGTAATAAAACCAATTCCTGCTGAAGCAAGTGGCAAGGCGAGCATTCCCGCGCCAATAGTGGTTCCAGCGATGATAAGTGTGCTGCCAAAGACTTTAGATTTATGAGTGTTCATTAATTTTTACAGTATGACCTTGAGGGCGTGACATAAAGTGAGGCTTTTCTCATTTTATAGCCAGTTTTTGAATGTCTGGTACTTTGCCAGAGGAGGCGTAAAGCAACAAGAAAGTGTGTAAAGTAAAAAATACCCAAATCGTATATAATTATTTACAGTCGGGTGGTTGAGATATTTTCTAGATGAACTTCAAACTTTGACTGTAATGTAGGTGTGTTTTTGTAGGAATTTTAAAGGCGCTGCCTTATATCTAAACCAAATGTATAAGTTCAGATTTTCCTTAGTGAGGAAACCCTATGATTGAAGAACCGAATTCAGACACCAAATTCGAAGAAGAAAGCCTTGAGCTTTTGGATGCGATGGAAATTGGTCTAAACTTGTCTGACTATCTATTAGAGGAATTGGTGGAAGACTAAAAGTCAGATTCCACTCACCTTCATGAATTATCTCGCCCATCTGCACATCGCAGACTTTTGTAAAAGTAACTTGCTTGGAAACTTATTAGGGGACTTTGTTAAAGGGTCTCCTGATGGTCGATTTCAACAAGACATTGTTAACGGTATTAAGCTCCATCGATTCGTCGATTCCTACACCGACACTCATCCAATCGTAAAAGATCTTAAACCTCTATTCCCCGAAGAGCTTAAACGCTTTGCACCCATTGCACTCGACATGTTTTGGGATCATTGCCTTGCCCGTCACTGGAAACACCATCACAAGATGTCTTTGTCGGAATTTTGCCTGTATGCCGAAAGTGACGTAAAGAGTGAAGAAACAGACGAATTGCCCGAACGTTTTCTAACTGTTTCTGGTTATATGTGGGAAGGTCAGTGGCTGCTGTCTTACGCTGAGTTGAGTAATATTCAGTTTGCCTTGAAAAGAATGGCAATGCGCCGCCCAAGGCTGGCAAGTTTGAGCGAATGTGGTGCGACGTTAGAATCAGAGTACAAAGCACTCAACCAAGCGTTTCATACGCTTTATCCTGATGTGCTGAAAAACGCCAAAGCCTTTTATTCTTCTCTTTAATTTTGCGCCACAGTCATTAATGAGTATACAATCCGCGCTCCTGTTTTTGTGTCGGATTCTGCCTTATGCAATTTGAAAATCTTGGTCTCACTCCTGCTTTGCTTTCTCGTATCACTCAACTGGGTTTTAAGGAGGCAACGACTGTTCAGGAGAAGTCTATTCCGCATATTTTAGACGGAAAAGATGTTCTTGCCGGGGCGCAGACTGGAACAGGTAAAACCGCTGCTTACGGTTTGCCAATCATTCAGCGCTTGATCAAATCGCCAAAACCGTTAACCGACAAACTGGTACGTAGTCTGGTTTTGGTCCCGACGCGCGAACTGGCTCAACAGGTGTTAGAAAACTTGAGCAGTTATGCGCATGAACTGGATGTAAAAGTGCTGGCAGTGTATGGCGGCACAAGTATGAAAGTGCAAACTGAGAAACTGCAGGGTGGGGTGGATATTCTTGTCGCAACACCGGGGCGTTTACTCGATCACCTGTTTACCAAAAATATTCAGCTCAACGAAACGGAAGTCCTGGTTCTCGACGAAGCGGATCGAATGCTGGACATGGGTTTCATGCCAGACATTCAACGTATTCTCCGCCGTTTGAATGATGCGCGCCAGACGCTATTCTTTTCCGCAACCTTTGCCAATAACGTCAAGAAAGTTGCCTACCGAATCCTCACGCAGCCTGTAGAGGTTCAGGTTACACCCAATAATTCAACCGCCGATACCGTTAAACAAATGGTGTACCCGGTGGACAAAAAGCGTAAATCAGAGCTTCTCGCCTATCTGATCGGTTCAAGAAACTGGCAGCAGGTTCTGGTATTTACTAAAACCAGAGAAGGATCTGACGCGCTAGTCAAAGAACTGAAGCTTGACGGTATAAAAGCCGCATCAATTAATGGTGATAAAAGTCAGGGAGCACGCCAGAAAGCACTGGATGATTTTAAAACTGGAAAAGTCAGAGCGCTGATCGCGACAGACGTTGCGGCTCGTGGTTTGGACATTCACCAACTTGAGCAGGTGGTCAACTTCGATATGCCGTATAAAGCGGAAGATTACATTCATAGAATTGGTCGAACGGGTCGTGCTGGGTGTGAAGGTTTTGCCGTTTCATTGATGAGCCGTGATGAAGAATACCTGTTGAATGCCATCGAAAGGCTACTGGATAAGCGCCTGCCTCAAGAATGGTTGACTGGTTTCGAGCCCAGCTTAGAAGAAGAGATTTCAGAAGATAAGCCAAGAAAACGAAAAAGCCGTGGTTCGGAAAAACGTAAGTTAAAAGCGAAACTTAAGATCCACCATGGCAGGGGAAAAGCTAAGAAATAGCAGATTTAGATTTCAGAATTAAGATTTTTATCAACAACATAAAACTGCCATGACTTGTTCACGCAGTTGTCATTTCGAGCTTTTAAGTTGACTCCTTCAAAAGAAAAATAACTGACAGGAGTCACCCCATGAACAACTTGATGAAGGCGGTCGCAGCAGTGGTACTGTTTGGATCGTCCCTCAATGCCATTGCACACGATGCGGTCCAGTTAGGACCACGACCTTTGTACCTGATTGAAGATATGGACGACGGCGCACTTAAACGCAAATTGCAGCAGTGCAGTACGGGTCCATTCTACCGCAGCGAATTTTCTATTGGGCACCGCGGTGCGCCAATGCAGTTTCCTGAGCATACTAAAGAATCGTATGTTGCCGCCATCCAGATGGGGGCAGGCGTCCTTGAATGTGATGTTACCTTCACCAAAGACAAAGAACTGGTTTGTCGCCATTCTCAAAGTGACTTACACACCACGACGGATGTTCTTGCGCATCCAGATCTCGCGGCAAAATGCAGCATTCCATTTCAGCCTGCGAACCCTTCAACAGGTGAAAAAGCCAAAGTCGAATGCCGAACATCAGACTTTACGCTCGCTGAATTCAAACGCCTGACCGGCAAAATGGACGGTGCCAATCCGATGGCAACAACCGTTGAAGAGTATATGGATGGCACAGCTGGCTGGAGAACTGACCTTTACGCCAGCAAAGGCACGCTGATGACGCATGCTGAAAGTATCGCCTTGTTCAAAAAACACGGTGTGAAGATGACACCGGAGCTCAAGTCCCCAGCGGTAGATATGCCGTTCAACGGATTTTCTCAGGAAATGTACGCTCAAAAGCTGATAAATGAATATCGAGCAGCAGACGTTCCCGCGAGCGATGTTTACGCACAGTCTTTTAACCTTGCAGATGTTAAGTACTGGATTCAGAACAACCCTGAATTTGGAAAACAAGCAGTGTATCTGGATGATCGCGTCTATAACGACGAAAACTTCAAAGCGACTCTAGCCGACATGAAAGCACTGGTTGCGGATGGAGTACAGATCATTGCGCCTCCAATGTGGGCACTGGTTACTCTTGATGATTCTGGAAAAATTGTTCCATCTGAATATACCAAACTGGCGAAGAAAGCGGGTTTAGACATCATCACCTGGACACTTGAACGCTCTGGTCCTCTGGGTAATGGTGGTGGCTGGTATTATCAAACCATCAAAGACGCAACCAATAATGATGGCGACACCATGGTATTACTGGACGTGCTGGCTAAAGATGTCGGTGTCCTAGGTGTTTTCTCTGACTGGCCTGCGACCACGACTTACTATGCGAACTGCATGAAAATGTAGGTCAACTGACACCAGATTTCGCCGATCTTACCTAGGTCATTCTGGTCAATCGCCTAGGAACGGTATCGGCAAAGGGAAGGGCATGCTCTTCCCTTTTGTTTTTCTAAAGGTCAACAGACCCTAATTAAGCTCCGTATAAAACGCAGCGATATCGGCTATGTCATTGCTGTCTAGATGCTGAAGCTGAGCTCTCATCATGTCAGCCATCGCACCTTTTCTGTCTCCATTTTTGTATTCTTCCATTGCATCAATCAACGCTTGAGCATCTTTCCCAAGAAGGCTGGGATACGTTGTTTCGGCATCAGAGTTTGTCCCGTGGCAAAAAACACAACTCGATGATT
This sequence comes from Vibrio nigripulchritudo, assembly GCF_027924785.1. NCBI lineage: Bacteria > Pseudomonadati > Pseudomonadota > Gammaproteobacteria > Vibrionales > Vibrionaceae > Vibrio > Vibrio nigripulchritudo. The sequence continues at coordinate 936,926 of NZ_AP027050.1, forward strand.
TCAATTTGCCCATCTCTGGATCACCGGCGAATGACTGTAAGGGGGAGAAAAATAGCGTGAAAAGGGACAGGGTAACGATTGATTTGGTACTTCTCATGTAATTGCTTCAGCCTAAATTGCTTCTTGTTTTAGGCAAAAATAAAGCTTCCCCTAAGGGGAAGCTCAATCATTATTCACTCTAAGTTTGCATTAAATCAAACGTCTAATGGTATCAACCAAAGTGTTCACATCATCCGACGATACGTCTTTGTGTGTAACAAATCGAATCGGGCTTCGTGGGTTAATGATAATTCCTTGTTCAGCCAGCTTATTCGTGAGGCTATCAACGTCTATCGTTTCATCTACTTTCGCAAACACAATATTCGTCTGAACCAGTTCAGGCTTTACACTAAACCCAGGTATTGTTGCCAGGCCTTCTGCTAACTGCTTAGCGTGTTTGTGATCAGCTTTGAGTTGCTCTACTTGCTCAGTTAACGCGATTTTACCTGCTGCAGCGAGAATACCGACCTGTCGCATCGCGCCACCCAGCATCTTTCGAATACGGCGAGCTTTTTCGATCAACGCTTTGTCACCGAGTAACAGCGATCCAATCGGGGCAGACAGTCCCTTAGAAAGGCAGATCGTCATAGAATCAAAATGCTGAGCGATTTCTTTAATATCTACATCCAGCGCAACCGCTGCGTTATAAACACGAGCACCGTCCAAATGCAATTTCAAACCCTTTTCAGTGGTCAACTGTCGCGCTTCTTCTAAATAACTAAGAGGAAGGACTTTACCATTGATGGTGTTTTCCAGGCTCAGAAGTTTGGTACGCGCAAAATGGAAGTCGTCTGGTTTGATTACAGCGGCGACTTTCTTTAAACAGATTCGACCATCTGGTTCGTTTTCGATTGGCTGAGGCTGAACAGAACCTAGTACTGCCGCGCCTCCCGCTTCATATTGATAATTGTGTGCCTGTTGCCCACAAATGTATTCGTCACCGCGCTCACAATGACTCATTAGGGCGAGCAAATTGGCCTGCGTGCCGGATGTGGTAAATAACGCGGCTTCAAAGCCGTGTCGCTGCGCTGCCCATTGTTCCAAATCGTTTACAGTCGGGTCATCACCATACACATCGTCACCCAGTGGTGCATCAATCATGGCTTGTTTCATACTTGGGGTAGGTTGAGTGACAGTGTCTGATCTAAAATCCATTATGTCATTTATCCTTTATGGTCGGCGTTTCATAGTAATCCGCATAACTTGGCTTTGTAAATGCTGGCGATGGTTTTAGCATCGGTTAACTCGTCGTTTTTTATCGCATTTTCAATGTTTTCAAGTGAATGAGGAAGTAGCTCAATAACCTCATCGTCGTCGCAACTTAAACGATCGGTCTTTTTTAAATCTTTGGCGACAAATAAGTGTTGTATCTCGTCACAGAACCCCGCTAATGGCGTAACCTGCCCTAAAGAATGCCAACTGCCCGCGCTGTAACCCGTTTCTTCTTCCAACTCTCTTTTTGCACAACATTCTGGAGACTCATCTGGCTCTTTGGTGCCAGCAGGCGCTTCCAATATCCACTTTTTCAGAGACGGACGATACTGCCTGATGAGCAGAATTCGGTTGCCTGGAAGGATTGGTAAAATGACAGCAGCACCCGGATGTACGATGGTCGTGTGGGTAATGGGCTTTCCGGTTGGAAGGTTCAAATCCTCTTCGCAAAGCGAGATATTTTTCCAACTGTGTATTGTGCGGGACATAGCGTTTCCATTGCTTTTTTAATGATACTGCTGGCACGCATCTGTTTTGTAAAGACACAATCATGAAAAAAGTCCTACTTCTGACTTTTCCATCACTTAGCTCAATATTTTCCTGATGAAAATCTCATTTACGTAATCAAAGATTTCTTTCCCATCGATTTGGTGTAGATCTGCTATAAGAGTCTAATAAAACAAGATATTACTTGTAACAAAGTGATAACAAATGTATAAAAATACTAAAATGAAATTATCAAATTTGTCTGATGCCGAGGTGTCGAAATGTTAGGTTCTAATAATCCAACTCATGCTCAGAAGGCACTCTTATCAGAACGTATCAATAAATTGGTGCACGCACTCTCCGATGGAGTGTACGAAAGAGAACATACCATCAAGCTTTGCCTGCTTGCCGCGCTTTCTGGCGAAAGTGTTTTCTTGCTAGGACCTCCTGGTATCGCAAAAAGCTTAATTGCAAAACGCTTAATACAAGCTTTCGATAACAGCTCATACTTTGAATATCTGATGACTCGTTTTTCCACACCGGAAGAGGTGTTTGGTCCTTTAAGCATTCAGGAATTAAAAGACAACGGTAAATACGTTCGTCTGACAGAAGGATATTTGCCCACCGCTCAAGTCGTTTTCCTAGATGAAATCTGGAAAGCCGGTCCTGCCATCCTTAATACTCTGCTTACTGTCGTAAACGAAAAAACGTTTAAAAATGGTAACGAAATTGAAAAAGTGCCAATGCGATTGCTGGTGTCTGCTTCAAATGAGCTGCCCGACGAAGACAGTGGATTAGAAGCCTTATACGACCGCATGTTGGTTCGAGTGTTCGTAAACCGAATTCAGGATAAGCAGAACTTTCGTTCTATGCTTACAGTAGGTACGCCGCAAGAGGCACAAATTCCAGAAGGGCTGGCGATCACCAATGAAGAGTATCACCAGTGGCTTCAGGATTTGGACACACTCTCTTTGTCCGAGTCAGTATTTGAAAAGCTGTATCAGTTGAAAAGCATGATTGAGCAACGTGTTGACAGTGGTGTTGATATTGCTGATACGGATCTTTATGTGTCTGACCGTCGCTGGAAAAAGGCAGTGAAGTTACTCAAAGCCAGCGCGTACTTTAACGGGCGAGACACCATCAATCCTCTGGACTTGTTGTTACTGCAGGATTGCTTGTGGAACAGCCCTGAATCGCGTGAGATTGTGGAAGAAGTGGTTCGTGACTTCGCCATCAATCATGCATTTGATCAGGTTACGATCAATCAGCAGATCGAAACCTGCAAAGAGGAACTGGACGAAGTTCAGGATGAATTGGAAGCCAAACACGCTATGCATCTGTCCGTAGACAGCACAGGTAAATTACTTAAGAAAGAGATTCACCATTTCGATACAGGTAACGCCAAGCGTTATCAGGTCGGGCGTGACTCTGGATTGGTGAAACTTGCGCTTCTACAAAGCAACATGTCTGTTTGGGAGGGTGAAAAAGGCAATACCCGCTGGGTTTACCTCTCAATGACCGAGCTGGAGAAGGTGATCAAAGAAGGTGGTGGCGATGCCTACGGTTACGTCAACCAAAACACCAATCTGGGGCGTTTGAAGTTTGGTCTGGACGCTGATGAGCAGTTGGTGATTAAAGACATCGCAAACCGCTCGGTTCTGGTTACGTTGGTGACTAACGATGGGCTGGAGGAAGAACTGTTCCAGGAGTGGAGCGAGAAAGCCAATCACGCACTGGAGCAGCTTACGGCGGCCGAGCATCACCTAAGACAGGTTAAATCCGATTTTCATGGCGCATTGCCGCACAGCTTTATTGACCCGGAGTTACCGACACAAATGGAAGCCAGCATTCAGTCCATCACTCATACGCTTGAGTCGACAAAAGCCGAATGCGAGAAAGTGGCGTTTCGCATCAAACACCTAAACGAGTACTTCGAATAGGAAGGGGGCGGAATGTTAGGGGCTGATAGTTTAAATCTGGCGTTAATGATTGCAGATTCAGGGCTGATAGATACGGCGGTCAACGACTTGATGGCACGTTCTCAAGTCATGATGGTGGCAGAAAACAATCGCGGCGTTAAATCTTCAATGAAGAATCACCTTCTTAAATGGCGCGGCAAAGTTAAACGCAAAATGACCAAGGTGTGCGATACCGAGCATTTTCGCAACGAACTGGCACTTTATCAGGAAGTTATTCATTGGACGGAAGACGAGTTTTTCGTCAAGATCCACGACGTGATCAAGCGTCTTGAATGGCATTCTGCGTTCTATTTACAAGCCAGACGCCTGCTTGAAAAGAACAAAGGGGTCAACAACCCGATGTTCCCACATTACTTCTGTGACCAGTGGTACAAAAGCCTCAGTGAGGCGCTTAAACAGGCGCAGGTCAGCGAGTTGGAAAGTGACAAAGAAAAGCTGCTCGAAGACTTGTACCAACGCATTGAAACCATGAAGAACATGGACAAGGTGACGGAATCTGGTGAAGAAGCGCAAATAGGTAAGCTTTGGGATATGGCGTCTGCCAAGTTGTCTAAAACCGACATTTCAACCATGAAGCATCATGCAGACTTCCTGAAAAAGAACGGAACCTTACAGGAAATCGCTGAAAAGCTTGGGCGCATGGCCAGTGAAGTTGAAGACCCAGATCTGAACAAAGCCCCAAATGAAGAGTTAAGAGTCGTCGAAGAGAAAAGTGACGAAGCCACAGACGACATTGTAGGTATTCACGAAAGTGATGATCTCAACAAATTGCTTCCTAATGAAACCATGTTTCTGGCGTATCCTGAACTGGAAGTGGTGTTCTACAAGCATCTGATCGACAAGCGCCTGATGAACTACAAAACTCAGGGCAAGTCGCGAAAACTTCGCAAGGTAAGGGCAGTGACGCCAGACAACGCGAAGGTTGATATTGAAAAAGGACCTTTCATCATTTGTGTGGATGCATCCGGTTCGATGAGCGGCTTCCCAGAGCAATGTGCCAAAGCAATGGCTTATGCGCTTATGCAAATTGCACTGGCGGAAGGACGCGAGTGCTACGTTATCATCTTCTCGACCGAGCAGATCACCTATGAGCTGACCAAGCAGGATGGGTTACGCGAAGCCAGTGACTTTTTGTCTTATACGTTCCACGGCGGTACTGATATAGATCCGGTCATTGAAAAATCCATCGATTTGATGTCATCGGATAAATACCGCAATGCAGATTTGGTTGTGATTTCAGACTTTATTGCACCTAAACAACCAGAACACATTCTGGAAAAAGTGAATCAGCTAAAAGAGAAATCAAATCGCTTCCACGCGATCAGTTTATCTAAATATGGGAACCCTCAGTTAATGTCGATGTTCGACCATTGCTGGGCATACCACCCAAATCTTGTGGGCAGAATGTTCAAGAAGTGGTAACGCTTTACTTTCTGTCTTCTTAAACCTAATTTTTCCAATAATTCCAAATAGTGATTTTTAACCAAATAAAGATCAAACAAACGTCGGTTTGCTTTATTAAGCATCAACCGAATGAAAAACTTAAATTTTTGTTTGACTCCTGTTGGTGAATCCGTAAAGTGTGCATCGAACGCGGCGGGAGAGACTCCTAAAGCAGTTCGGTTTGGCGTGTTGGCAGAGTGGCTATGCAGCGGATTGCAAATCCGTGGACCTCGGTTCGACTCCGGGACGCGCCTCCATTGCGACACTAGCTCAGTTGGTAGAGCGCAACCTTGCCAAGGTTGAGGTCACGAGTTCGAACCTCGTGTGTCGCTCCAAATTAAAGTGGTATGGCTTGATTAGCGGTATCCAGATGGTGTCTCCATCACAATGAATATTGTGTGCCCTGGTGGTGGAATTGGTAGACACAAGGGATTTAAAATCCCTCGGCGTTCGCGCTGTGCCGGTTCAAGTCCGGCCCGGGGCACCATCTACAAAGGTTTACCTTTATCACAAAGGTAAGCATAAAAAAATAAAGGCGCCTTGGCAGAGTGGCTATGCAGCGGATTGCAAATCCGTGGACCTCGGTTCGACTCCGGGAGGCGCCTCCATTCTTTGAATGAATAGAAAACCCCAGAAGTTACCTTCTGGGGTTTTTCTTTTTCTAATTGAGTACAAAACTACAATTTAAGCATCTTTGCAGAACGGGGTGGCAGTTCAAACGTGTGATAACGCGAGCTTACCGTTTCTGTTGATCCTGAAAGTACGTCTTTGTATGGCATGTGCCAGTTAAATTCGTGTTGGTAGGTATCCACAGTTATATGCTTGCTCTCTCCACATTTATTAATGCCAACCACACCTTGCTTACCGCGTTTAAACAGCAGTGTGCATTGGTCACTATGCACCATGGTCATCCCTTGTCCCTGCATCGCGTTGTGGAAGCTGAGCATTTTAACCATGGTTGAATCATTCCATACGTTTGCCCAACGACCGTTGTCCTGATCTTCGTTGTCTGGTAACTCGTCACTGTAAATCAGCGGGACGCCACCATCACGCCCTAAAACATAGGCATAAGCCAGTTCTTCATCTTTTGGATCTAAGATTTGATGTCTGAAATCCGCATTGTTTGGAATGTCGTGTGTGACTGTGAAGGTAATTGCTCTTGTGCTTTCCAACGCCTGACCGTAAGCCTTTGGATCATGCAGCAAGGTCATACTTCCGTTATAAGAGAAAGCACGTCGGATTGAAGAAAAAAGTGGGAAATCGTACGCGGAATGATTGGTGCCATTTAGATAAGGGACAAGGAACCCGTCGTAGCTGGAATCACCCTGACCACTTCCCGTAATGACTTCACCAAAAATGTGCATATTGGCAGAGATCTGCGGTGTGAAAATCTGATTGATGTGGTGAAGGCTCATGTGTTTTACCGCGTCAACACGAAAGCCTTTAACTCCCATATTCTTCAGAGCAGCAAGATATTGTCTTTGCTGGTCTATAACCCATGGATTTACCTCTAGATCTGGCAGACCGGTGTCTCCATTAGGTCCACATAATCGCCAGTACTGCACGTGTCCTGGGTTATCCCAATCAGTAATGCATCCAGCAGGGTGGAAATCGGCAGAAGAATACTGATTGTGATTCAAATCGCCATACAGAGTTTGCGCAGCGTAGTAACCCGCACGCTGTTGGTAATCCTGAATTACATCGCTTCCCGGATAGTTGAGTCCATCCTGTTTGAGCGATTCGTTCGCCATGTGATTCATCACAACATCGGCGTAAACATCAACATTGTACTGAGCCAATGCGTTGATCATGTTTTGTAAATCTTGTTTGTTGCCGATAGGGGAATCTATCACCCTGAAATCGAGCGGCTGATAGCGCGCCCACCATTTGTCTCCGCGAGACTTCATAGCGGGGGAAATCAACACCTTTTTATAGCCTGCTAGTGCGATTTGTTCTGCTCGCGCAGTGACATCGGAATAATGCCAGTTAAACGCGTGCAAAATAGCTTCAGCAGAGGCAGTTGTAGGAATGGAGAGGCAAGCAATCACAGCTAGTGATGGTTTTATGGATTTTTTCATAGTGTTTGTCTCTTATTATTGGAATAACAAAATCTATGCTTATTGACCAAAGAGTAAACCCAACAATGTGGTAACCGGAAACCTCATCAACAAGTGTAGGGGTGAAATTTTCTATGATGTGGATTTGATAGAATTTTGTATGCTTCACTCGCTTCTATAATTCTGGCTCTGGCATATTAGGGCGGTTTGAGTATATATTCCTAGGCTAAACAGAAGGTTAAGGGCGAAAGGCAAAGCTAATGAAGAAACCGCAAAAGCTGGCTAATGATTTAAAGAAGCAGATCGAACATAAGATCTGGCTGAGCGGTGAAAAGCTTCCTTCCATACGCGCAACCTGTAAGCGATATAAGCTGAGTATAGAAACGGTACTGCAAGCGTATCAGTTACTCGAAAATCAGGGATACATTCAGGCTAAACCCAAATCCGGCTATTATGTAATGCCTCAGCGTGGGATTCATATCGGTGATGATAAGGTTAAAAAGCTAGAACCGTTTCCAGTAAAAATCAGCGACCTGCTTTACGACGTTCTCCACCGAGCCAAAGACCCGAGCATCATCCCACTCAGCAGCGCCTTTCCTGATCCTGCTTTGTTTCCGCATCAGGCATTATCCCGCAGCCTGGCCAACGCAAGCCGGCAGATGCCGAGCAACAGTATGCTGACAAACTTACCTCCTGGTAGCGAGTCTTTGCGCCGGCAAATTGCACAGCGCTATCAGCAACGGGGGTTGAATGTGCTGCCGAAGGAAATCGTGATTACTTCCGGTGCTATGGAGGCATTGAATCTCAGCCTTCAGGCCTGCACCAAACCGGGTGACAGAGTGGCTATTGAATATCCGGCTTTTTATGGTGTGCTACAGGCTTTGGAACGTTTGAATCTGGAAGCTGTAGAAATTCCTACAGACCCGGAATCAGGTCTGGATCTCGATGTGTTGGAATCGGCGCTTAAAAGCATGGACATTAAAGCGTGCTGGTTTATGACCTATGCGCAAAACCCTGTGGGGTATTCGCTAACGGATAAACAAAAGCAAAGACTTGCCGAATTGATGCATCAGTATAAAACACCCATGATTGAAGATGATGTCTATGGCGAGTTGTATGCCGGAACCACTCCGCCATTACCCGCAAAAGCCTATGACAAAGGAAATCAGATTTTGCTTTGTGGCTCGTTTTCCAAATCCCTGTCACCGGGTTTCAGAATTGGTTGGGTGGTTGCAGGTGATAAAACGTTAACCATTCAGCGGTTGCAGCACCTTTCCACCTTATCGACCAGCATTCCAATCCAGCTAGGGCTCTCGCACTATCTGACTTACTACAGTTACGACAATCATTTAAGAAAAATCCGCCGAACGTTAGCGGCGAGAAAAGCAGATCACATTGCCTGTCTTGAAAAGCATTTGCCCGAAGGGGTAAAAATTCACGGTCGCAAAGGGGGCTATTTTCTTTGGGTAGAGCTCGATCCGTCAATCGATGTGGAAGTGCTTTACGAAAAAGGAATTGAGGAAAACCTTTCTATCGCGCCTGGGATCATATTCAGCAGCGACAAAAAATTCTCCCATCATATTCGCATCAATACGTCGTATGAGTGCGAAGAGAACATTCGCGTGGGTATAGAAAGCTTGGGGCAGATAATCCATGCTTTGCAAGATCCAAAGTGCTGACTCAACTGTTCTAAAAACTGTTCCTAAATCTGTTCTAGTTACGCAATTCGAGGATGTGGTGGAATACGCCAAAGTCGAGCTGTTCAACGTGCTACATCCTAAGCTCTGAGACATTAAACACAATTCAATAGTGAAAGATCTCTGAACCAGGATGAACAACGAGAAGCTCGGTGTTTTCATCTATCTGGAATGCATCTTGGCGGATGTTTTGGAGCCTCAATGTTTGATGTGGTTGAGTTATCGCGGTTGCAGTTCGCGTTAACCGCAATGTTTCACTTTCTGTTTGTGCCGCTCACGGTCGGCATGTCTTGTTTACTCGCGATTATGGAATCTGTCTATGTGATGACTGGTAAAGTCATATACAAAGACATGACCCGTTTCTGGGGCAAACTGTTCGGAATCAATTTTGCACTTGGGGTGTCAACAGGGCTGACCATGGAGTTCCAGTTCGGAACCAACTGGTCATACTATTCTCACTATGTTGGTGACATATTTGGTGCGCCTCTTGCCATTGAAGCGTTAGTCGCATTCTTCTTGGAATCCACTTTTGTTGGTCTGTTCTTTTTTGGCTGGGACAGGCTAAGTAAGCGACAACACCTTATGGCGACCTGGTTGGTGGCACTCGGTTCGAGTTTTTCTGCACTCTGGATTCTGGTGGCAAATGGCTGGATGCAAAATCCAGTGGGGTCGGAGTTTAACTACGTCACGATGCGAATGGAAATGGTGAGCTTTGCAGAGGTGGTACTCAACCCCGTTGCGCAGGTGAAATTTGTTCACACCGTGGCTTCATCTTATACCTGTGGCGCTATGTTTATTTTGGGCATCAGTGCGTACTACCTGCTAAAAGGGCGGGATGTTGCCTTTGCCCGTCGTTCGTTTGCCATTGCGGCGTCTTTCGGTATGGCGTCCATTGTATCGGTGATCATTCTGGGTGATGAATCCGGCTACGAGTTAGGCGATGTGCAAAAGGTGAAGCTAGCAGCCATTGAAGCAGAATGGCACACAGAGCCCGCACCAGCGGCGTTCACCCTTGTCGGTATTCCGGATCAGGAAGCCATGCATAACGACTATGCGATCAAAATTCCTTACGTGATGGGAATCATTACAACCCGTTCTCTGACAGAACAAGTCACGGGTCTGATAGATCTCAGGGAAGAGCATATCGATCGTATTCGAAACGGCATGAAAGCCTATGAAATTCTCGAACGCTTAAGAGAAGGTGAACATTCATCGACAACGATAGAAGCGTTCGATGATGTAAAACAAGACCTTGGCTATGGACTGTTGCTTAAACGCTATACGGAAAATGTTACGGATGCCACAGAAGAGCAGATCCAGCTAGCGGCCGATGATTCGATTCCTACGGTATGGCCGTTGTTCTGGTCTTTCAGGATCATGGTGGGTTGTGGCTTTATCATGCTGTTTGTTTTCGGCATGGCATTTTTGCAGACCTGTCGCCACAAAATTACTCAAAAGACATGGGTTCTTAAAGCCGCATTTTACAGCATTCCTCTGCCTTGGATTGCCATCGAAGCAGGGTGGTTTGTCGCGGAATATGGCAGGCAGCCTTGGGCGGTGGGCGAGATTTTACCTGTCGATATCGCTGCTTCTGCCTTACCGGTGCAAGAGCTCTGGTTATCTCTCGGCATAATCTTGGCTCTCTATACCGTGTTTATGGTGGTAGAAGCGTATCTGATGATCAAAGTTGCGCGTAAAGGTCCAAGCAGCCTGAAAACAGGGCGTTATCACTTTGAAAACCAACCTGCTGGCGTTGAAGCAACGCTAGGCAAACAAGTCATGGTGTAGGAGAAATCAGATGTTTGAATATGAGACTTTACGTTTGATCTGGTGGGTTCTGATTGGCGTTTTACTTATCGGCTTTATGGTCACCGACGGGTTTGATATGGGGGTTGGTGCGCTTGTGCCATTTGTCGGAAAAGACGAGTACGAACGACGCCTGATGATTAATTCCATTGCTCCGCATTGGGATGGGAACCAAGTCTGGCTGATCACAGCTGGTGGCGCGCTGTTTGCGGCGTGGCCGCTGGTTTATGCCACTTCTTTTTCGAGCTTTTATCTCGCTATGTACTTAACGCTGGCAGCACTGTGGTTTCGACCGCTAGCACTGGAATATCGGGCGAAAATTGAATCGGCTAAATGGAAACAGTACTGCGACATCGCAATTTCGTTTTCGGGAGGAATCCCACCCATCATGTTTGGTGTCGCCTTCGGAAACCTGATCCAAGGCATTCCTTTTGAGCTAAACAGCCTGCTCATGCCGAGCTATCACGGCAGCTTTATCGATCTTCTTAATCCGTTTGCGTGGTTGTGCGGCGTTGTCGGTTTGTGCATGGCTCTGTTGCAGGGTTCTACCTGGCTACTGATGAAATCGAGTGAAGAGGTATACCTCCGCGCGAGGAAAATTGCACAAGTCATTGCTTTGGTGTTGGTCGCTCTGTTTATGTTAGGTGGTTGGATGCTGTTTGACGTGAACGGCTATCAGATTACCAGCCCTATGGATCTGAACGCCGACTCAAACCCTGTGGTAAAAGAAGTGCTGTTGCAAAAAGGGTTGTGGTTTGAAAACTATCGCCAGTACCCGCTAATGGCAATAGCTCCGGTTGTTGGCTTTATTGCTCTATTTAGTGCATCCCTTGCGGCGCGACTAAGCAAAAACGGTCTCGCTTTTGTTTCTAGCAGCTTAGCGAATGCCTCTATTGTTGCGACCGCCGGACTCACTATGTTTCCTTTTATCATTCCATCCAGTCATTCGCCTGATCATAGTCTGACGCTATGGGATGCAACCTCTAGCGAACTGACGCTCAACGCCATGACTTTAGTTGCCTTTGTTATGGTCCCAGTCATTCTGGGCTACACCTCATGGACTTACTACAAAATGTTCGGGCGACTGGACACTAAGTTTGTCAAAGAAAACTCGAATTCATTGTATTAAACCGGAGGTTAGTGATGTGGTATTTCGTATGGATTTTGGGATTACTGCTGGCAGCAGCATTTGGAATCATCAACGCGCTGTGGCTGGAATACAGCGATGCAATGGATGAGTAACAGATCTTAGTTAAAACAGAATCAAAGGGTTCGGGTCGTCTCGAGCCCTTTGTCTTATTTGCTGCACTGAAAGGGGGGGATTTAATTAGATTGAGTTCAGACTACTTGTTTGAATTTAGCCTCATGAACATAGTCTTATCGCCTTTTTATATATTAAGTATGGTGCCTTCATATTTGTCTCCCATTTAAAACAAAACTAAAAAGCGATCAGAAAATGCCACCTTTTGCATAGATGGGAAAGAACTGAAAAGCGTACGGTTATCAGTACTGGGTATAAGGTCTTTTATAAAATTGAAACGGAAAGGCAAGTCCCAAAAATGAGAGCTTTTAAGGTTCGCGGTACGTTAAATAGTGATGTGAATACAAGATTACGTACTGCATTGAGTCTGTCTTAGCTCTTTGGCTGCGTAAATCAGTTCACCTTCACTGTTGCAGCAAACATTGCCTTCTATGGATTTGGCACTGTACATAGCAACATCGGCAAGCTGAGTCAGCCTGTCCGCACTTTTTGTCTGATTTGGAAAATAGCTGACGCCAATACTGCAACCAACGAAAAGATCCTGACCGCAATAAGAGATTGGATCAGTTACCGACTGAATGATTTGTTCGGCTTTTGTTTTCACCACGTCAAAGTTTTCCAGCAGATCAAGGCAAACGACAAACTCGTCTCCTCCTTGTCGACCAGCAAAATCGGATTTACGGATACATTGTTGAAGCCTTCGTGATACCTCAACCAGAATGGCGTCTCCGGCATCATGCCCTTGTGAATCATTCACAGCTTTAAAGTCGTCTAGGTCGATAAACAGTAGGGCAATTTTATAACCAGTGCGGTTAGCTTTGTTAATGGCATCAGAAAGGGAACGTTCGATGGCACGACGGTTCATTAGATCCGTCAGAGGGTCATGTTCAGACAGGAACTGAAGCTGCGCTTTCTGCTGTTGCAGTTTCATTGTCTGCCTTGCTATTTCTGCCTGCAGTTCGTCTTTGGTTACTGTCGATTCACGTAACGACATCGCCATCTTGTTGAAGAAATTCGCCATTACGAGGAATTCGCGATCAAATTTCTCAGGTTTGATTTGATAGTCGAGATTTCCGCGCTTTAACTGAGTGAGCGCTTTTTTCATGGAACGTTCACCCAAACGGAAGCGGACCAGAATCCTGTAGGCAAAACCACAAATCGAAATGGAGAAAATCACCAGCCCACAAGACAGATAGAAAATGGCATTTGATAAGGTTTCTGCATCTTTCGACAGTATTCTCTGTTGGGTGAGTGCCAGCTCTTCTGTCATGTTCTGAATGATCATGTTGTAGCGGGACTGGAGTAACACATCACTATTAAGCAGCCGTGTTGAAGCTGGCTCATTTTGGCTCGGTTTGAGTTGTTGTTCCTTCTGAATTAAAGAAGCTAGGCTTTGGTTCATCTTTTGAAGGTTGGTGGTGTGGCCGTATCGGAATTCAAAATCCGTTAAACGCTCATCCAGCTCTTTTTGGGCGAGTTCAACCTGATTAAGGCTTAGCGAATCTTTGTATTGCATAAATAGCCAAAGCTGGCTTCGCAACAGATCCACACCTAACTGAATTCTAACCAACTGATTGAGTTCATGCTCCGTACGAGTTTGTTCCTGAAATATGCGATACATAGAAGCCGCAATAGTGACGGTAAGAAACAGCGTCGTGAAGAACAAAAGACACAGCTTTTTAAACAATGAACCTGTCATTGCAGCTCCTTTTGTCTTTTCAGTGCTTCTAACGGACGTCTGTCGATAATCTGCCGAAAGTCTGGGGTACGGTCGTGAGTCAACCCACGCTCTATTGCCCATCTGGATTGCAGTTGAAGGTTGGTTAACAATGAGTTTCCAATACTCAATCTAAATACGTAATCTTCCCAGGACCATCGTATTTGATGCACCTGTACGTTCAGAACCTCCGCCAGCAGACTCATGGCGTGTTCAGGGTTTTGATGAATCCAGTGGTTGGCTTCATTTAAAACTTCGAGGATCTTTTTCGCTTCCATGTCTTGTTCTTCACTTGGGTTAGTGTGAGAAATCAGATTAAACGTTAACTGGTAGATGCCCTTAAAACCCAAGTTGACCACTTCCTGAGTCGATCTTAGGTTTGTCAGGTAACCATATGGTTCCCAGGTAGATATCGCATCGACCTGAAAAGACAACAGGGCAGGGACCAGTTCTGATGGATTTAAGTAAATACGCTCCACAGGCATATCGAGCAGATTCTCCGCAATCAGCAGAGAATCAAAATAAAACTCGCTGGCGCTGGCTTTTACTATGCCGACCCGGCGACCTTCTAAGTCTGAAATACGATTAATCTTTAGTGGTCTCAGGCTTAGGAGTTTTACGTCGTTATCCGATTCAACAAAACTGGCGAGCAGTCGGGTTCCCAGCTTTTCAAAGCTTTGAAACATCACCACGGTTTCTGATGCGGTTGCGTAATCGGTTTTGCTTTCCAGTAAATCTTCAGCACACGCAACGCCACTTGTACAAGGGACAATCTCGACATTCAGTCCCTTCGTCTCAAACAAGTTGAGCTTGTCTGCCACGATAAAAGGAGCACTCAAAGGGGTCTGAGATACGCCAATCATGATGGGTGCCGTTTTGTCATCTTTAGGGAAAAGCAAAAGACCGAAGTACTTTGAGAACAAAAGTACTATCAGGAAAAGACCAGCCAACCCAAGCAGACGTTTATGCGTGTTTTTCATATGTCTAACAATATGAAATATAGTGATTATGCGGGTAAGCATAGACCTAAATTTGGTGTTGTGCTGAACAACGGGATATTTTCGTTCCAATTTAGCTCAAAAACTTGCTATTAAGCACCGTTTGAAATTAAAAGCCTTACAATCGTTGCAAAGCGAAAAATTGTTAAATCAGTCAGTTGACGGTCAATTGTTGTCTTTAATGTTAGTAAGTAGAAAGATTGGTATAGGGAGCATTTTAAACCTTGAAATGTGACGGTGGTCTCGTTAGAAACGAGAGTTTTTAGGCTCTTCTTTGAGCCAAAACCTGCGCGCTTTGAGTCGCGTTAGGTAGAGGGGGAAACAGGTACATAGAGGCGGATTAAATGCTTGCTGGCATCTGCTTTTTGAATACTCAGATAAACAAGAAAGACTTGGTGTTCATCACTTGCTCCAAATTGTTAATCTTTAGGATGAAATTGATTTACACTCGCATTCAATAAGACCACAAATCAAGCTTAATGAAATGGACACTCAACGTCAGGGATCGACAAAAAACGTATTCTATCTTGGCTTAGTCAGCTTTTTTACCGACGCCGCGAGCGCGATGGTTAACCCGGTTCTACCGCTGTTTTTAGTGATTGTGTTAAGCACAGACATGCAGCAGGTCGGCGTAGTGCTGGCAGTGACCACCGTGGTGTCTTATTTACTTCGATTTGTATCTGGTTCCCTAAGCGACAAATTTGATCGCAATAAGCCAATGCTCATACTCGGCTACAGCATCTCTGCTTTGGCAAAACCTTTGTTTTCAACAGTCGGTGCCTGGCAGGAAGTTGCAGCGCTTAAATCGGTTGAAAGATTCGGTAAGGCGCTAAGAGCCGCTCCCAAAGATAAACTGATTGGTCTTTCCAGTAAAAAAGGGAAAGAGGGCAAGGGCTTTGGTTTACACAAAGCCATGGATGTTGCTGGCGAGTTCAGTGGTCTGGCTGTTCTGCTGCTTGTCATGGTTTACTTCGGAACCAGCGAGGAAACTTTCCGAACCCTCTTTCTGTTTACGATTATTCCGGGTTTGCTGGCAGTGTTGGTTTTAGCCTTCTGGGTGCGTGATGTAAAAGGTGGGGTAAGTAAAAAGAAATCAACGGTCATAAAGCTGGAACCAAGTCTCAGAACGCCTGTGATTACTTTCTGTTTTATGGCTATGTGCTCTTTTGGGGAAGCATTCTTCTTACTGCTTGGTAACGAACAGGGTATGTCTTTACCCACTCTGCTAACAATTCTTGTAGTGATTCGCGCAAGTCAGTTCGGTTTGAGTTTCCTCATCATAAACATCAACGACCGATTAAAGCCTGTTCAAATGCTCTCTATAGGATACACGTTAGGGTTAGCTTCCATGACGATCCTTTACCTGTCACCTCAATATCTTTTCATTCTGGCATTTGCCGTTTCTGGTATACACGACCTGATAATCATCAATGCGATCAGAACGCACATCAGTAAATTCGCATCTAATAAAGGCGCAGCATTTGGTATGTTTTACTTGTTGTACGCGATCTTTTCCGCGGTCGGTCTGGCACTGATCGGTTGGTTATGGGAAAGCCACGGCAGTCAGTTTGCAATACTTGCATGTCTGCTTGGTTCTGCCTGTATATTTATCATCCATTTGATCAGCGCAAAGCCTCTGTCGCTTAGAACGATGACATGAATAGAGATATAGAAAACCCCCCGAGTCTGATACGCTTAGGCATACCTTTAAAGCGAAACACAATGCGATGTTAGAAAAAGAAAATCTCCTTAAACTTGCACGTATGCAAATGCCTTATGGAAAATACGCGGGAAGAGTATTGATAGACTTACCCGAAGAGTATTTGCTCTGGTTTGATAAGAAAGGCTGGCCAAAAGGAGAGCTAGGTGACTTACTCAAACTATGCCTAGCGTTAAAAATTGAAGGGCTTGATAGCGTGGTTAAGCCTTTAAAGCGAATGTAACCCACCGCAGCACGCCTCACTAAAACTAAAAGACATACTATGAATTTTGATATCAATGCACTGAGACACCACCAACTGGTCGAAGATGGTCAACTAGAAGGGTGTTACATTCATCAGCCTGCCCAAGGCAGCCAGCAAGACGACAAAGCCGTTTTGGCAGAGCGCCAAGCGCTAGAAAAAATGGGATACAAGGTAGTACAGGTTAAAGCCAAAGGCGGAACAACAACGTTTGCCGAGGCGATGCAAAAGTTTGCGAAAAAGACGGGGCATCAGACTCAGTAATAAGCGGTTTTGAACTGCGACATCCTTCTTAAACTCTCTCAAAAGAAAAGCCCTCCAGGCTTGGGGTATCTGGTGAATTTGCACAAGGTTCGAAATCGAAGAAAACATCACGAAGCTGGATAATATTCGCTATTTTGGCGTTGAAATAGAGGATGTGCTGAATATCTTGAAAGGAGGGCAGCTCATAGCAAGGTCAGGTAGTGATATAGAAAAAGGTCGTTGACATTGTTTCTAATTAAATTTTCGTAAATACAATGTGTTATGTTGTCATTTTTTAGTTGTTAAGACGTATTTATATTTCTATATATGCCGTATTTATTCCTATAATTACAACCTTGCGTTATACTTCAAAAACGTTCGAAATTTAGGGGGTTCAAATGACAGCAGTTGATCGTGTTTATCAAAAGATAAAGCGTTCCAGACGCTATGTTTTTGAGCGCAAAGACTTTGATGGTTTTGCCAGCTACGACCAAATTGGTCGAGCGCTAAGGCAGTTGGTCAAACAAGGTGAGTTAATAAAGCTTGGCTATGGTCTCTACACCAAGGCAAGGATTAACAGTTTAACAGGCAAACCTATGCCCACTAACCCCGGTGGAAGCGATGCTCTTATGCGTGAGATTTTAAAGATGAAAGGCGTCGATTTTGAGATAGACAGCCTATCTTTGCAAAGCCTGTCCGGTGAAAGCAACCAAATTCCATCATCCGTTCAATACTCGTGGAACCCCAAACAGTTTAATCGCAAATTGGTTGTCGGTAACCGAGTATTAAATTCGCCAGGCTAATATGGAAAAACTAAAACAACAATTCCTTGAGGTTTCCGATGTGCTTGAGCTCGGAAACCCAGCCATCATTGAAAAAGATTATTGGGTTGTTGCGCTATTGTCTGAGCTAGCTAAAGTGAAAGCAGCCTCTCATCAAATGGTCTTTTCTGGCGGTACAGCCCTTGCAAAATCAAACGTTAAAATTCTTAGAATGTCAGAAGATGTAGACATTAAGTTAATCCCCAAACCAGCGTTTAATGAGCTAAGCCGCGCTAAAAAGAAAGCGGTTCGTAAAATATGCATTAATGAGGTTGAACAGGCCATCACTCAATCAAAGCTATTTACGATTGAAGAGCGTACTGTAAATGATGAATATCGATATGTTGAATTCGAATTCAGATACCCACAGCAATTTAGCCAGTCACCATGCCTTCGCCCCATTATTAAACTGGAGTTGATGGAAACAATCCCGTTACTCGATGTAGAACCTCGTAGTATTCAATCACTGGTTGCAGAGCTATATAAACAACCACAAGAAGTGAGCGCTTTCGATTGTATTTCTATCCACGCTACTTTAGTCGAAAAAGTAATTTCAATGTTGCGCCGTACCATGTCGGTGAAGCGAGATGTACAGCGTAAGGATGATGCCACACTGGTACGCCATATCTATGATGTTTACTGCATTTTAAAGACAGAAGAGCAGACAGAAAGCCTAGACCTTGAGGCGCTAACACCGTTATTTAAATCAGTGTTAGAAGAGGATATTGAGCGTTTTGGCAGTCAACATGCAGAGTTTGTTGTCAACCCAAAACAAGAGCTACAACTCGGATTGCAAGAAATTGAAGAAAACCCAGCCTTCCGCCAACGCTTCCAAGACTTTGTTACGCCAATGGTGTTTAGCGCCGAGCCTCATGATTTTGATACCTGTTTTACGTCTTTTAAGCGCATTGCAGAGTTGTTAATTAAAACAATTTAATCTATTTCAGAATCATTCGTGTCACTCACCGCTATTTATTATCAAGAAACCAAGCCCCTATAGACCATGATTAAATCAATAGATCGATCTGGCCTGCTTTGACACCACCCACTGCTCGAAGATGGCCAACTGGAAGGGTGTTACATTCACCAGCCTGCCCAAGGCAGCCAGCAAGACGACAAAGCCGTTTTGGCAGAGCGCCAAGCGCTAGAAAAAATGGGGTACAAGGTAATACAGGTTAAAGCGAAAGGCGGAACAACAACGTTTGCCGAGGCGATGCAAAAGCTTGCGAAGAAGACGGGGCATCAGCTTAAGTAATAAGCGGTTTTGAAAGAGAAAAGTTAATGGCTAGCAAAATGAAACACAAGTACTAAAGGTTCACCAAGCTCTAGATTTTGTGCGCGTAATAGACTGTGAGATTAAAAATTGGGTACATGCCTGAGATGGTAGACTCACTATTCCAACTTTTAATTTTGTCGTTGAGGATGGAATTGCAAGACAAAAAACGGACAATGCTTGATTTACTTCTTCAAGGTGCGCGAGATAATGGTGTTACCAAAAAGTGGGTAAGATACTTACAAAAAAACCTAGGTTAGCGGCCTAGGTTTTTTTGTACTATAGCTAAGTCAAATACTTGATTTAGCTCTACTCGTAAAGTTGCTTCTTAATTATACAAGCCATGAGTTTTTTTGCAAAAACTAGGTTAATGCATTGAGATATCGGATTATTTCAGGGATAATTCGCCTGCTACAGAGTAATTGCGGTTACAAATGAGAAACGAATTGTTTAGCTTTCAGCAAACAAAGTGTTTATTGGATAGCAAACTAAATGGGTAAGTCAAGGTGCTTGCATTTTGACCACTGTTTAAATTTCGTAAACTCAACACTGGCTTGGACTAGCAATCTAAGTAGCCTCTTGTAACCCTTGAGCTAGCTCTACTCGTAAAGTGGCAGCACCGAAGTACTGAAAGTGTAATCTAAAGGCGAAGGGAAACGGTTGTAGCTCTGTGATAGGAGCATAACGATGATTGAATATCTGGCCCTTGCTTTAGTGATCTTAGAAATCGTGCATAAAAGTATCGAAATCTATAACGACTTCAACAAGTAAAAGTACGAAGCACCGTAATCAAGGGAGTCGACCCGCAGTCGACTCCCTTTTTTGATCTTTGACTACGAGACTTTACCAACCATCTCGAAGCAACTACTTTAACTTATCCCTTTCCAAGCCCCCCTATTCCATAAGTTCTATTGTCACTTACAAATTTGATACCGTTTCGTAGGAATTGAAGCGTCTTTACAATAAGTTGGCCGTCACATCTGGACATGTAAACTTGATCAATAGAAAAACCTCAATTCAGTTCAACATTACGACGCTCTGATTTGGTCTATGGAAAGCTATATCAATGAATGAAAGCAATTATAGAGAAATCCATTTTTTCAGTGCTTTACCTGTAATATCAGACGTGGGCGCTATCCTCAAAAACTGATGTTAACTCGTACGCCTAATGATGGAAAATGTAGATGCACCGCTAATGATAGTACAACTCAAAAACGAGGTGAGGATATTCAACTCTGTGATATTCCATATTATAATTTATTGAATTGTAAGGTATTATTATGACAGCTTAATGTTGGAGATGATCATGAGTGACGAATTCATGCCAGAATTGAAGGGGTTGGAAAAAGAGTGCGAAGCCAAACATGGTGAGCTAATCAATTTGTTGAATGAGATTGATATTAAATGCGCGATAGCTGCACTTAAATTTGAGTCGATATTTGGTACTAGTTTGCCAATAATTTATGAAGCTCTCATAGCAAAGATACCTCATCTAAAAAGTTGTGATGGACGAAATATTACTCAGTCAGATTTAGAGGAAATTAGAGAGAAAATCGAGCTTGGGAGCTTCTTAACTCGCTTAAAAGGAATGTCAAAAAACGTAAAGAATACATCAGATGGTAAGCCCTCAGTAGGCGGGTTGTCATCATATGCGGCAAATAAAAACTTCATTAGAGGTGAGTTTTATGATGTACACGCAAAGGACTATTTGGAAGCTTTGTTTGGTCAGTTCTCTGAAGATCTTATAGAGGCAAATGGTTTTTGTTATGACGATGTATTGGATCTTTTTGATTTCGTTAACAAGTATTCACTGCAAAAAATGATTTCTTATCAAGATGATTCAAAGATCAAAAGAGACGAATTAATTGGCTTGTTCAAAGCAGATAAAAAGGCGTTCTTGAGATTTTTTCCCAAAGCGAAAATAAAAAACAAAAAACAGTGTTATAAGATCATCGATGAGGCTCTATACGTTGATTTTTTGAACTATGTGACTGACGCGTTCTTTTTTAAGTTGAGTGATATCGATGCAGGCGTTAAACGTGGCAATAGCAATGTCAAAGCGCTTTTGAAACACCTCACTGTAAATGACCTGACAGAGCTAGAAAGTACTAATAGCTATAATGTTTTTTCTAAGAAACCGTTCATCTGTTTGGATGATAATTACTTTTGTGTCCATTTAGACATGTTGTTAACTGCCTTTTATCAAGTTTCAGACGATTGTTTAAGGCAAGGGGCTAAAACGCAAAAGAGATATAATAAACACAGAGCGGCAACCTTAGAGAGAAAAGCAGTTTCTTTAATAACATCGGTACTAGATGGGGCTGAAGCATATGAGGAAGTTTATTATGATTCGGTTCACACTGGGGGTCGTTGTGAGGTCGATGGTCTAGTTAAATTTCGAAATACTCTTTTTATTATTGAGGCGAAAGCACATCGAGTAAGTCCGCCTGCAATTGAAGGAAAAGCACTAAGAATAGAGAAGCACGTTGAACAAATTGTCAATAGTGCATATTCACAGTGCATAAGAGCTAGAGAGTCGATGTTCGATGTGTCTCATGCCCCTAACTTGAGAGATAAAAACGAGAGGGCTATTGACTTAGATTTAACAGATGTGACAGATGTAATACTACTCCCTATTAGTCAAGAGAGATTAGATGAGTTTACTAGTAACCCTCAATATGTTTTGAGTTCAGGAAGGTTTCGCCCTTCAGACATGCCGTGGGCAATTAACATATTCGATTTGTATGTAGTTACTGACATGCTCCCTCAACCTCATGACTTTTTGGACTATATCCATCGGAGGATTAAAAATTCGGGTAATCAGAAAATGTACGTTCATGATGAGCTGGATTGGCTCGGTTATTATCTGTCCGATAGATTAAGAGGAATAGAAAGCGTTGAAGATGAGGGAGTGGATTTTGTTGCACTAGAACCAAACTCCGATAAATTTGATGAGTTTTATTTGAAAAATGGTGAAAAACCTCAGTTATATACACATGAATTCTTTAGCAAGCTAGTCCATGAAATGTGTCAGTATGAGCATGGATTTGAGTGCGCCAAGACGTTTGCTTTTTTTGATAAACAAGGGCAAGAAGAGCTAAAAGACATGGTAACCAAACAAGAGCAGAACCTTGTAACTAAACGTAAATCTGGCTCAGTTATATTCTCAAATGAAGAACAAAAAAAGGCATCCATATTTTGTTTCTACGTTCCAAGGCATGAAGAACACGAGCTTGAAAACTTTTACACAGGCCGAGTCGACTCGGCAAAAGAAAAATTGAGTGGACAAGATATGAGTGGATATAAACTGTACTTAGTAAAAATACCGTTGATGTCAGGCTTCTCTGTAACTGGTGTGGAACTCGCCCATACTTATTAAAATAGTATACGAGTTGAGAAAAAGACAAAAGGTTAGATTATAGATCTTTATATTTCGATTGCTTTGCAAACTTCAAGTAATTAATTAAGCTCTAAATTAGCAAATTTCCTGACACGCTAATGTCCAAAAATACCTTAGAGATTGATCAATCTTCCATGTGGTCAATCTCTACAGCCACTTCTTCAATCACGATCGTGATAATGCCCATCAAAAATGATCAAACTTTAGTTATCGCTCGTATCGTAATGGTGAGCTTTAACCGAGTACATTTTCGATCAATCTGTACCGGCTTCCATCAAATTTCAACTGAGATAATGAAGATGAATAAGGGTTACTGTGCTGTTACGTTTATGTTTTTTGCTGTTTTTACTCAGTGACGGTGTTTGCCAAAGGAGGGGAGATGTTTGACTTCAGTCAGTCATCAGACGCGTCCGAATGGATGGTGGTCAATGATGGTGTTATGGGGGGCGTTTCTCGTTCAAGTATGATTGTTGAGGACGGGACAGCTCATTTCTCTGGTCATCTGTCACTTGAAAACAATGGCGGATTTGCATCGGTCAGACGCCAAATGCCGAATATGTCCGACACTGCGTACAGCGTGGTGACGCTGCGCATAAAAGGGGATGGGCGTCCCTATCAGCTCCGAATTCGCACAGACAGTGCTTGGGATGGTGTAAGCTATCGCGCCCTTTTTAATACTTTGGACGGAGAGTGGATGACAATCACCCTGCAAGAAGCAGACTTTACGCCTGTTTTTCGGGGAAGGCGCGTTGCGAATGCCGCTGATTTCCGCTTTAAGGACACCAAGCAGTTTGGTTTCCTTTTAGCCGACAAACAGGCAGGTAAGTTCCACCTAGAGGTTTCTCACTTTTCATTTCAATGAACGCACGTACCAAAACGATCTAAAGTTTCTGGTTTCAGCGGATTGAACCATCCTGTCAGTAAATAGACTGATATTGCAATATGGTTCGACTTAAAACAATATTTAACTTGTTTACCCTCTTATAATGGTGCTTAATGAGTTTCATAATTAAGACTGAAATTGGGGAAGATCATGAAAAATAGCAGTTTAGTCACCGCGATACTTATGTCATTGACGTTTAGTGCCAATGCCGCGACCTTTCATCAGGAAGATGTGGAATTTATTAAGCAGGCTGAATCACTTGGTCTCGAACGTTCTGCGTGGGATCAGGGGGAGTTTGCAGCAATGACTTTCCCAAACGCTTATAAACTGACTCGCCACTACAGCATTTCTGCAGGTGAAGGAGCTGTGCCTCCTCAACGGCTAGTTGAAGAAAACTTGCTGGACTTGAACAAGCTGGAAGGGCTTGACGCAGATGGCAAGCACAGCCTGTATACGATATTACGCGACCGCCTGAAAAATCATGCCATGGTGGTGATTAAGGGTGACAAGATCATTCATCAGCACTTTTTCAACGGTATGACAAAAGACTCCACGCATCTTGATATGTCGGTCACCAAGTCTTTCACTGCGACGCTTGCGGGTATTGCTGTTAGCGAAGGTAAGCTGGATATGTCGAAGAACGTCGAGTTTTACCTTCCTCAATTCAAAGGAACCGCTTTTGAAGGCTCTACTGTTCAGGAAGTCTCTGATATGCGAAGCGGTTTAGCCATTAAAACGCCACCACATAAATCATGGGATCCAAGGTTAACCGAGTCACAAGAATGGCATGGTAAGAACGATTCGGGGCTTAATGGTATTAAAGATTACCTTGTTTTGATCGACGAGCGTAAGTATCCAACTGGTGAGGTTTACCAGTACCAAGACCCAAATACTGAGGTAATGGGTATGGTGGTTGAGAAAGTCACGGGGAAAACGCTGGCTGACTACCTAGAAGAAAAAATCTGGAAAAAGCTGGGTGCTGAAAACAACGCATACTGGATGGCCGACCCAGCGGAGTTTGTTGTTGCTTCTGGTGGTTTGAATATGACGACACGAGATCTGGCTCGTGTTGGTAAGATGATTGTGAATGACGGTAAAAACTACTTAGGTGAGCAGGTCATTCCAAAAGGCTTTATTGATGCGCTGTGGCAGGGCAATGACGAAGTACGTTCTGCATGGAAGAAAGGCAAAGAGTCCGCACTGATCAGCGATGCCTGGTATAAAGACCAGTATCGAGTTTTGAATCTGGGTGATCATAAGGTTCTTGTGATGATTGGTATTCATGGTCAGGTGTTGGCGATGGAGAAAGAAACAGGAACGGTCATCGCGATGAATGGTGGTTACCCGCAAACTGAAACCCCACGTATGGCGAATTTAATCTTCGGTCAGGTTATTCCAGCCGTTTTGGCCGAAGCAAAGAACATCAAGTAATTATTTTTGTATCTTGCCTTCTGTGAGTGATTAAAAAAACCGGCTGCCTAGCCGGTTTTTCTGTTTATGCCTGCTTTGTTAATGCTTACGGCTTGGACCGTTGCGTACCATGTCTTTTCCGTTTTCGTACAACTGGCTAGACACCCAACGGCCAAGCAACAGCTGGTGGTTGTCATCCAGCACGGCGACAAACGGACGACCATCGGCATTGGAAGTCGCCAGTGCAATACCTGCAACCCCGTTCAACCCCAGGCTGCCAGACTCGACAGCGATAAGAAATTGCTCAAGCTCATCTAAGGTTTCAATTATCGGGAGATCGTTATTCATTTTCTTTTCCTGTACTTCGTATTTCTATGGCGTGCTGTGGAGGCACCTTATTTTTCAATGGGCGTACTGTACCGACAAATCGTAATGAATGGAATCTCGAGGGTAAGCGCTGTTCACCAAAAAGCCAGACTCACTTCTGGCTTTTCTCTTTCCAATCAACGGATTTTATCTTTGTTGTTTCAACAGGTTGTGCAACGTTTACGGAGAGAGGTAATCACCATATTGAGCAGTTTTTTTGTAAATTAGAGTATATGTTCTATTTCCTGAACTGAGCTCATAAATTTTATGCAACTTAATTCACCTTGTTGAGCATAAGGAATATAACAGCGCCCTCAAACATATAACTAATTAATGAGTGTTGTTATGTCTCATACCCGTATATTTCCACGTCATCGCTTGGCGCTAGCTTGTGTACTTGCCAGTGTTTCCAGTTTTTCCTTTGCTCAAGAGCAGTGTGATATTCCCGAACTTCAACAGGCGCCCGATCTTGCTTTAGCCGTCTCTGAGGCGACCCATAATTGCTATGGCGCTTGGTTCTCTGCAACTGCTGATTCACTCAACGACATTTACAGTGAAGCGAGCCTAAGTCGTATTCAAATTGCGTTGAACCAAGCTATTGCTGGTTACAAAGGTGAGGCAGAGCAGGCGCGCAAACTAGAAAACCTTGGTGAGTTTGTACGTGCTGCTTACTACGTTCGCTATAACGCGCAACAGCCGGACTTTTCACAGGCATTAGGTCAAAGTTTTGCTGAGTCGATTAATGCGTTTTTAGCCAACCCACACGCTTTAGAACAAGGGCGCGAACATGTGGGGGCGATGAAAAGCCTGACTTTGATGGTCGATAACGTAAAGCAGCTTCCTTTGACTATGGGCGCACAACTTACGGCACTGCGTCAGTTCAATCGTGAAACCGCGAAAGATACGCAGTGGGTGGATGGGCTTAACAACCTCTTTCGCGCAATGGCCGGTCACGCTGCGCGAGATGACTTCTACAACTATATGGCGAGCAACACGCAACACATCGACGCGCTGGCGGTGTTTGCTCGTGATAACGCTTGGGCATTGAATACGGACGCGAGCTTCTTGGTTTATAACGCTGTACGCGAAACTGGTCGTTTGCTAGCAAGCCCAGACCAAAAAACCAAAGAGAAGGCACTGCGTGTGATGCAACAAGTGATGGAACAAAACCCACTTGGAAGTGAACACGACAAGCTTTGGTTAGCGGCGGTTGAGATGATGAGCTACTTCGCACTAGAGCATTTGAACGGTCTGGATTTAGACCAGGCGAAACATGATTTGGCGGCTCGCGTGCTGCCTAACCGTCATGAGTGTGATGGTCCGGCAATCATCCGGTCTCAAGATTTAACACAAGCGCAGGCTGTTGAAGCTTGCGAGGTTTTAGCGGCAAAAGAGGCAGACTTCCATCAAGTGGCGAACACCGGTCATCAGCCAGTGGCGGACGACAACAACGAGCGAGTCGAAGTCGTGGTGTTTGCGAACAATGGCAGTTACGTGGATTACTCGTCTTTCTTGTTTGGTAACACGACGGATAATGGTGGTCAGTATCTTGAAGGGGATCCTGCACGGGCAGGAAACGTGGCGCGTTTTGTCGCCTATCGTTTCGCTAACGGTGACGAGCTTTCAATTCTCAATCTAGAACATGAATATGTTCACTATCTAGATGCACGCTTTAACCAATATGGCTCATTCAGCGATAACTTGGCTCATGGTTACATTGTGTGGTGGTTAGAGGGCTTTGCTGAGTACATGCATTATAAACAAGGCTACGACGCGGCGATTGGTGTGATTGCTGATGGGAAGATGAGCCTGTCGGATGTGTTTGCGACGACTTATTCCCATGATACGAATCGCGTTTATCGTTGGAGTTACTTAGCGGTACGCTTTATGTTGGAAGAGCATTCGCAAGAGGTAGACCGTTTACTGGCGCTTTCTCGTTCTGGTGAGTTTGCCGAGTGGGCAAAACAGGTTCAATTATTAGGTGAGCAATATAATGGTGAGTTTAACCGCTGGCTAGACTCTGTTTCTGGTGAACCAGAACAGCCTAATCCAAACCCAAACCCAAATCCGGGTGAACCGACAGAGCCTTCGGATCAAGTAACCCCGTTAACAGCAAATCAAAGCGTGGTATTGAGTGGTGGGGCATACAGCGAGCAGTTGTTCTACGTTGATGTACCAGAAAACGCCACTCACTTTGAAGTTAAGATCCAAGGAGGCGACCAAGGCGATGCGGATTTGTATATGAGCTTTGAAAAAGAAGCCCATTACTACGACTTTGAGTTCAGCCAATATGGCACGGGCAGTAATGAGATCGTGACGTTTGAGCCAGAGCCATCGGGTTACATCAAACCGGGTCGTTATTACATGAGCATAACAGGTCGAACTGCGTTCGATGCGGTGACGCTCACGGCTTCATTGGAAACCAAAGCGCCAACACCATTCACACCGGAGCAAGATGACTTAGCGCCAGTGGTATTGGAATCGGGTCAAGCACAGATCTTAACGGTACACCAACAACGCTATGCTGCGGTTTATGTCCCGCAAGGTGTTCAAGAGGTACGGGTGTGGCTAACGGGTAAAGATAGCAATACCGAAAATGCTAACAAGCCAAACAATGGCAACGTGGATCTGTACGCGAGCCGAGCTTACTGGCCAACAGAAGAGCAGCACGAATACGTATCTAATTATTCGGGCAGCAATGAATATCTGCAAATCCCAGTGACAGAAGCGGGCTATTTGCACTTCTCGTTGAACGCGCCGCAACGAGGGGATGAAGTCGAGATGTTGGTGCATTTTCACTAACTAATGCTTGGTAAACAAACTTAAAGCCGAACTTCTGTGTTCGGCTTTATTTGTTTGTGTTTTATACCTACCAAGAACGAGTCTATGCCAAAGGGCTTACAACTCTTTGAGCATTTTTTGAAAAGAAGGGCACTGCAAATGGTCTTTAGCCGGGCAATTGGCGACGTGAAGCAAACTGTCTTTAATGCAAATCAACTGGCGGATGGAACGTTCAATGTCATCGACCTTATTGAGTAAGGCTTGCCGGTCGATATTCAGGTCGCCAGACTCATCAAACATACCGCGAATTTCATCCAGCGATAGACCCGCTTTTCTGCCCAAATTTATCAAAGCCAGTTTTTGAAGCACCTCTTTTGGGTACTGCCTACGCAATCCCTTTCTTCCAGCAGAGTGGATGAGTCCGATGGATTCGTAATATCTCAGCGCTGATGAGTTCAAACCGCTTTGTTTCGCAACCGTGCCTATATCCAACATAGTTATTGACTTGAAGTTAACTTTAAGTAGTAGCATCTAATCACTTCGTTGCACAAAAAGAAAGGACAGAAAAGGAAATGAGAGAAATTGTGTTGCAGGCACTGGTGATTGGAGTAGGCGCAACAGCATTTATGGATGTTTTTGCCTGGCTGCAAAAAAGATTATTAAACTTGCCATCGTTGGATTATTCGTGGGTCGGACGTTGGATGCTGTGCATGCGAAAAGGGCAGTTTATGCATTCACCTATTATGGCAACACCAGCACAGCGAGGTGAGACGGTATTAGGGTGGGTTGCACACTATGCCATTGGAATCGCATTTGTCTGGATTATGTTGTGTGTTCACCCGCAGTGGACCGAATCACCAAGTTTGGTTGTCGCACTATTCACTGGGTTTGTAAGTGTGGCGGCACCATATCTGATTATGCAGCCTGCGTTTGGGCTTGGAGTGGCGGCAAGAAACACGCCAAAACCTAACATGGCAAGAGTCAGAAGCGTCGTGGCTCATTTATCATTTGGGTTCGGAATTTATCTGACAACAGTCTCAATAAAACTGCTCATTTATCCTTATTCTTTATAGGGTTAGCGTTTATCATCTTTTGGCATAATTGATAAGAACTTCGCCTTGTTATTTCTGAATATTGGTTGCATATTTAATATTCAGTCCTTTGTATAGCCTGACTACTAAATCAATAACTGGCATTACATTGAAAAAGGAAGATTCGATACGAAACTAAAAAAACAAGAAAGGATAGGTTATGAGTAACAACAGTTGGAATAATTTTGGTGTTTTGAAGAGTGTCTCTAAAGATGACCGCTTTGTTTGGGTTTCCAATGAAGAGGGACGCCAGCTTAAAATGAGCATCGCCACTTATCAGGAAAGCGCAGAACAAGTGTATTCGAAGGCGCAGGCTTTGGTCGGAAAAAACGTAAAAATCCGGTCGAGTCAGAATTCGACCGATCTAAAGCATCTCGTTTGGTTCAACAGTATTGATAACGGTCCTTATTTGTCGTCGACTCACTAATTCCAATTCGCATTAAAGGCTACTTAACCGGTCATCAGACCGGTTTTTCTTTTTAGGCGTTCAACTAGAATCACTGCGTACAAATCTAATGCACATATACTTGCAGAACCTAGCATCTTTAGGTGACTTGGGTATACTATGCCGCTAATTGAAATTTATGTACCAGTCTTGGCTGGCTATCGTCGAGAGACGACAGCTTGTCATCAAAGGTTGTCTGATCTAAGGACCTTGCTTCAATGTCATTTTCTTCTCAAGGTTTCGCTCCTGAAGTAGCGAAAGCACTTACTGAAATCGGTTACGAAAAACTCACCCCTATTCAGCAAAAAGCCATTCCTATGGCGCGAAAAGGGCACGATATTTTTGCAACTGCTCAAACAGGAACAGGTAAAACGGCTGCATTCTCTTTGCCTGTGATTCAGCACCTTCTTGATTCAGGCAAGTCGCCATCAAAAGGCACAGCACGTGGGCTTATTCTGGCTCCAACTCGCGAGCTGGCTGCTCAAATTGCCGATAACATCAAGGCATACACCAAGTACACAGACCTCAATGTTGCCGCGGTGTACGGCGGTAACAAAATGTCTTCTCAGGTTCGTCAGCTTGAAAAGGGTGTCGATATTCTGGTTGCAACTCCGGGTCGTTTGAGCGAACACATGAGCGAAGGCAATGTGTCGGTTGCAAACCTTGAGTTCCTTGTGTTTGATGAAGCTGACCGAATCCTTGATATGGGCTTCATTAACGCGGTACGTGAAATCATGATGGAAGTGGAAACTGCACCACAAATCATGATGTTCTCTGCGACAACGTCTAGCCAGCTTAATCAGCTTGCAAGCGACATTCTTCGCAAGCCAAAGCGCATTAGTGTAGACAGCGAGAATTCAACAGCAGCGACGGTTGCACACGTTGTATACCCAGTGGATCAGGAACGTAAAACAGAGCTGCTTTCTGAACTAATTGGTCGCAAAAACTGGCAACAGGTGCTGGTGTTTGTGAACTACAAAGAAACCGCAAACGAGATCGTTAAAGAACTGAAACTCGATGGCATTAAAGCGGTACTTTGCCATGGCGATAAAGCGCAAAGTGCTCGTCGCCGTGCGTTAGATGAGTTTAAAGAAGGTAAAGCGCGAGTGATGGTTGCAACAGATGTTGCCGCTCGTGGTCTCGACATTGAAAGCCTGCCTCATGTAATCAACTACGACATGCCATTTCTTGCGGAAGACTATGTGCACCGTATTGGTCGTACAGGTCGCGCTGGCAAACAAGGGCATGCGGTTTCTTTTGTAAGCCGTGAAGAAGAACTGACTTTGGTTCAGGTAGAAAACCTAATCAAACAACGTATCCGCCGCGTTGAACAACCGGGATACGAGCCGAAACGTCGCGATGCTTACGTTCAGAAGCTTAACAGCAAAGATGCGTTCAAACATCGTCGTGGGCGTACCAATAACCCAGACGAGCCAAAAGATCAGGCGTCTGCGGAGCGTCGTTTGTCTATGATGAATAGAATCAAAGCGCGTCGCGGTAAGAATTAAGCTGAACAGATACAGAAAGTAAAGAGCCTCCATATGGAGGCTCTTTTGTTATAACCAGAGTATTGTAGAAACTCTGGGCTATAGGAGACGTTATTGAGTCAGGCGGAATTTAAAGAACTCACTGGTGCCATCGTCATTATCACTGGCTAATACACCTTTAACAGCAAGCTGGTCGCTGGTTGTAAGAGAAACCGACTCAACTTTAGTAATCACCTGCTTACCTCTGATGGATACCGGTTTTGCCACTTTGGTTAGGTCGAGTGTGGTTCCTGACTCCAGTTGATTGATCGGAAATGATCCGACAAAGCTGCCAAGAATTTCACCATCGCTGTAAGCATCACCAGTTGCTTCTACCGAAGCAGTAAAGACCAGTCTGTCGGTCTGTTCCCAATAGGTTGCACCAGACAAGCCCGCTTCAAATCCACCCACTTCCGGTAACTGAATCTTGTTAACTCCGAGGTTAGCGATCTCGTCTGTTTTGCCTGTCAGGTAATCTTCAAACTGCTGTGTGGGGACGGTAAAAATAACGTTGGAACCCCCGTTACCGCGGTTGAGAATAAAAATCGTCCCATTTGAAGCGGCAAGCCCTTCAATATTAAGTTCCTCGACACCAAAATCGCGGCTTGCTCGGTAAAGCTGGGCGTATAGAGGCTCTAATGATCTTTCGATTCTCAACGCTTTATCCTGGCTGACGACAAATGCCCACTCGCGAACGCCAGCTTTGCTACCAGAACCCAACATGACAAAAGAAGGCTTGCCGTTGATGTCGAGCAATTCCATCGCCTCAAAATCGGGCTTCACCTTCTTCACGATTCGACCATTGTCTTGAACGGGGTAGTGCTTGATCAGATCCTTGTCGGCAATTCGGAAATTGAGTCCAATCTTGTAAAGCCAAGGGGAGTCATCGCCAACGGCATAAACCATATCTTCGGTATAAACGATGCCAGATGCGGAAGGAAACTCTGTATTTTTTTTTGGGACTGTGACGGTAAGTTCGGCGGAAGAAGCCGTGAAAGGAATAGCCAGACTGAGAGCTGTGAGTAGAAGTCCTTTTTTCACATTAAATCCTTGATGTGTTTGAATGCATATCACTGAAATTTAGCACTGCGTTCCAAAACTCACCAGTCGATGAAGCAAAAGGTATTGTTAAATAAATAAAAATATGAATTTAATCACAATCGGCAATGAGAGATTTCGAATTGATACATTCGGCATGAAGGTCAATTCGCCTTGCGGTTGAAAGAAAAATGTTGAGCTGTAAGTGAAATAATTTGAGCTGATTGAATTTCTGGATTGTCAATAAAACCGTTGACGAAATAAAACGTCAACGGCTTTAATCAAAGAGGGCTATTTGGTCAGTGAGAAGGAGAAGAATTCACTGGTGCCATCGTCATTGTCGCTTGCCAATACACCACGAATAGATTCTGGTGTGCTTACGGTGATGGAAACAGATTCAACCTTTGTTATGACAGGCTTGCCATTTTTGTCGATGGATTTTGCGTCGTTGCTTAAGTCTGTAGATTTACTTTCGCTAAGTTTACCTACAGGTACGTAACCAACGAAGCTACCAAGAATTTCGCCATCGTTGTAAGCGTCACCCGTTGCCTCGACCGATGCGGTAAACACAAGGCTATCGGTTTCATTCCAATAAGTAGCGCCAGACAGACCCGCTTCAAAGCCTTGAACATTAGGCAGGGTAACGTGGTAAGTACTCAACTCTTCGATCGCGTCTTGCTTACCCAGTAGGTACTCTTCAAACTCAACTAACGGCATACCGAAGATAATGTTGGAACCACCGTTTCCACGGTTGAAGATGTATGCCGTATCTTCAGATACCGCCAAGCCTTCAATGTTAAGCTCCTGGTTACCACTAAAGCCGCTCGCGCGGTAAAGCTGCTTGTAAAGCGGCGCCAGATAACGCTCAATTTTCACGCCTTTATCCTGGCTGATAATGTAAGCCCACTCACGTACGTCGGCTTTGCTACCAGAGCCAAGTACAACTAGGGAAGGGCGCTCGTTAATGTCCATTGCCTCCATCGCTTCGTAGTCTGGTTTCACTTTTTTCAGGATTCGCCCGTTATCACCAATCGGGTAATGCTTGATCAAATCCTGACTCAGAATATTGAAATCCAAATCCATGTTGTAAAGCCAAGGCGAGTCGTCTCCTACGGCAAAGAGTTTGTCGCCTTCTACAACCACACCTGAAGCGGATGGGAAAGAGGTATTCAGAAGTGGGTCAGAAACCTCGATAGTGGAAGCGAAAGCAGGTGCAGCAACTGTTGCACTGATCATCATGGCGAGGAGGTTGTTTTTGATTTTCATAAAAAAATACTCGTTTCTTATATAGTTATGGTGGTCAGAATGTATCACTGAGTATTCATATCAACTAGTTGAACATTAAGGTTAGCGAATGCAATTTCGTAATTTAGGATTCACTTCACGGGAAATAAGCAATCTGTGTATGGAGTGTAAAATTCTCGTATCCATTTGGTTCCGAAAATGGCTAGTTTAAGTTGATAAATGGCGTACACTGGCTTCACGCAGTTAAAGGAAATCAGGTAAATGGACATTCAGCCCTTAACCATCGAAGAGTGTAAGAAAGCCAGAATGGCACGGGATCATCGATTTGACGGTCGATTTTTTGTGGCCGTGAAAACCACTGGCATATTCTGCCGCCCAATTTGTCCTGCGAATCTGCCACAGGAAAAAAATGTGACTTATTACTTCGATCAAGCACAGGCGCTACAGGCAGGCTACCGACCTTGCTTGCGTTGCCGACCGGATAGCGCACCCAGTTCATGGGCATGGAAAGGCGCAGAAACGTCGTTCCAGAGAGCAATCAAACTGATCGAGCAAGGCGCGTTGCAAACTCATGGGATAACGGGGCTTTCAGATCGGTTAGGTATATCAGACCGGTATCTGCGGAAGCTTTTTGATAAGTATCTGGGCATGTCACCAAAACAATATGCCCAGTATCATCAGTTGATGTTCGCTAAGCAATTACTGCACGAAAGCTCTGTGAGTGTCAGTGACATCGCTTTTGCTAGTGGCTTTAACAGTGTTCGACGTTTTAACGATGCATTTAAAACGCTGCTAAAACTTACTCCGTCCCAAGTGAGAAAATCAGAAGACATGGAAGCACAAACCAATCAGGTTCGGCTGGGCTTTAAAGTCCCGCTGCATTGGGAGCATATGCTCAATTTCTACCGCATGAGGGCAATACACGGAGTTGAAGACGTCGGTGATAATTTTTATGCTCGTCATTTTAAACTCAATGGTCACAAGGGCTGGTTTAAGGCGACGGTAGAATCAAAACAGCTCATGCAGGTTGAGTTTGAATTGGAAGAGATTACAGACTTAAAACCGCTGGTGCTTAAGTTGAGAAGAATGTTCGATCTGGATGTCAACATATCGGAAGTTGAGCAACACCTTAGCAAAGCAGCCCCAACCTTGGTGCAGGAATCGGGTATTCGAATTCCTGGAGTCTGGAGCCCTTGGGAAGCGGGTGTTCGCGCCATTTTAGGACAACAGGTTTCTGTGAAAGCGGCTATTGGTCAGCTAAACCTTCTGGTTTCAACGTTGAATGGCAGTTCTGACAAGTTGTATTTTCCGACGCCAGAACAAGTTGCAAGGGCGGATCTTAGTTTTCTGAAAATGCCGAATAGCCGAAAAGAAACTCTACACCGATTTGCCCACTACGTTGTTGCACACCCCGATGCCGACCCTAAAGAGTGGATCGAGATAAAAGGGGTAGGACCTTGGACAATTAACTATGCCCAGTTAAGAGGGCAATCACTAACCGACTGTTTTTTATCCGGAGATCTGGTGGTTAAAAAAGCGATGGAACACCATCCGGATATGACGCAAGAAAACGTTGCCCCTTGGGGAAGTTACGCTACCTTACATTGCTGGAATACACCATTATGAAAAACGCTAACGTATACACCATTATGCCAAGCAAACTTGGCGACGTGACCCTACAAGCCAATGAAGAAGGATTATTAGGCATTTGGTTTGAAACCTGCACCACCAAACCGGATGAACTCGGAACCGAGCAGGCTAATCATCCCGTCTTGAAACAAGCCAGCGTCGAGCTTAGTGAATATTTCGACGGCAACAGGCAGTCTTTCGACGTGCCATTGGCTGCGAAGGGTACAGACTTTCAGAAACAAGTCTGGAAAGCTCTGACCACCATTCCTTTTGGTGAAACCTGGAGTTACCAAGAGCTTGCCAATGCCATAGGCAACCCCAAAGCCGTAAGGGCTGTAGGGCTGGCGAATGGCAAAAACCCGATATCAGTGATCGTGCCTTGCCATCGGGTGATTGGAAAAAGCGGTAAGCTAACGGGCTACGCGGGTGGTTTGGAGCGCAAGCAAGCTCTGCTTAAATTAGAGGGAATCGATGTGTAATTTAAGTCGGTTAATTTCACCGTCGATAGCTGATACCCACTCGACATAAGTGGGTTCGACTAAGCCTATTTTTCCTATAAATCCGCTGCTCATTACCACATTGGGTTTTACGGAGCGAAGTTTCTTTAAGCTTTGAATTGTTGAATCTTCGCTTCCGCCAAAGCTGTGGATAATGAATGTCGTCCAACGACCATCCCATTGGAAAAACGTATCACCTGTAAACAAATAGGTAAGTCCATGTGGAGAGTGATAGATATAACATACGCTGCCATCGGTATGACCCGGAGTGAACAGCACTTCAATGTCTTCAAACCTTGTGTCTTTTAATTCTAAAAGCTGGTCTGCCTTTGCATACTGGCTAATAGCATCGGATTCAGCTTCAGAATAGAGGAGTTGAGAGTTAAATCGTTTTCGAATTCTCTCTAGAGAAGGTCCTGCTTCATCTCGGTGAGTAAGCAGTTGATAGCGGATACCGCCAAGTTCTTCAATATGCTGTAGCTCGTCGTTATCGCCAGTATTGTAAAAAAGAATATTGCCGTTCGGGCGTGTCAAAAGATAAGCGTAGCTGTTAACCATTCCACCGTCATAAAGGGCGGTTTGCCATAAATCGGGATATAACTTTTTCATCGTCTCAGTCCTTGAGTTGTATACAGCAAGTCTTCATAGTTGGAAGGCTTGCTGTACATAATATACTCCTGTGGAACGATGAAGTTTGAGGCAATGCCTCACATTTCCGTTTTTAATATGGCGTAAAAATACTCGTCCCACCATTCTCCGTTCGAGCGCTGAATACACTGTTTAAAGTGTCCTTCACGGCGCATTCCAAGCTTTTCCATTAGCTGATAAGAGGCAGTATTTTCTGGCTGGCACGTCGCGACGATACGTTGAATATTCATTTTGGCAAAGCCATGTTCCATCAGCGCTTTCGCCGCTTCGAACGCATATCCTTTCTTTTGCGAGTCTGGGTGAATCACCCAGCCGATTTCATAGGTATAGTCGTTAAAAGTGGGGTGGAAATGAATATGCCCGATTGCGGTGTTGCTCTTGTTTTCAATTAAAGAGTAGGCAACAGGAGACGTTTCCAGTTGCTCCTCCAGCCAGGCGTCAACTTTGGCTTCGTCATAAATGCCATCTGGTAGATATTGAG
This sequence comes from Vibrio nigripulchritudo, assembly GCF_027924785.1. Lineage (NCBI taxonomy): Bacteria > Pseudomonadati > Pseudomonadota > Gammaproteobacteria > Vibrionales > Vibrionaceae > Vibrio > Vibrio nigripulchritudo. The sequence continues at coordinate 973,359 of NZ_AP027050.1, forward strand.
CAACATTCGGGTTGGAAAGGTAACTGAGTAAGTCTTCTTTATCTTCGGGTACGACAGGGCGGATCGTAAGTCTGTCTGTTTTAATCACCAAATCCGGCTGGTTGAATTCCAATGCCTTATTTTTGTCTCGAGTCAGGCAGTGCTCTGCAAGCTCCGTAAAGGACTCGATAATGGTATCCAGAAACGTATCCGCACTGTCAGATCTAGGAAGAGGCTCTCCGATGATGCAGTCACAGTTAAAGGGTACGGGAATCTTGCTGCCTTTTGGCATCGCTTTACCCAAACCGTGCATCATTACAGGGATGATAGACGTCTCGGGATGCTGATCCACCAGATAGAATATCCCTTTTTTCAACTCGCTGAATTCTTCTGGGTTGCCTCTGCTTCCCTCAGGAAAAAGAATGAGAATGTCGCCGTTATGAATGGCTTTGTGGCACTCGTCGAACAGAGCATTTCTGTCGGATTTTCCTTGCCTGTCCAGAGCCAGAATGCCAATACAAACGTTAGCAAACCAAGCTTTGAATCCACCTTGTTCGAGAAAATAATCGGCAGCAGCAACAGGTCGGATTTTGTGAATTTGTGAAAGAGGGAACAGGCTCATGAGCACTAAGGTATCTAAGTGACTATTGTGATTCGCAATCACCACATATCCTCCCTGACCCGGCAGGTTTTCCCTTCCTCTGGTGTTCAAGCCAATCACCACCAGCACAAACGGCTTCACTACCAGAGCAAAGAACAATACTTTTATTAGTCGGTTCATCTTCTTTGATCCTTGTTAGTAATGAAGGTAGTAGAGCAGATGGAAAAACAGCGGAGACGTGAAGGTAAGGCTATCAAGCCGATCAAGAACACCGCCATGACCCGGAATCAGAGTACCGCTGTCTTTGATTTGCAAATCACGCTTCACTGAAGAAATCACCAGATCCCCAACAAAGCCTGAAAAGGCAATCAAGGCGCCTGCCAGCAATCCCTGAGCATGAGAAAACGGCGTCAAAAACGGTGCGATTAATGCGCTCATCAACGAGATGGTGACCACGCCTCCAATAAATCCTTCCCATGTTTTGTTGGGGCTGACTTTGGGAACAATTTTGTGCTTACCCAGAGATTTCCCCCAGACATACTGCGAGACGTCATTCAATTGAGTCATAAACAGCAGAAACAGGATAGGACCAATATGACCCGCTTCTGGGTTCTTAACTGGCAGAACCAACAGGTAGGCAATGTGACTGATACACAGAACCGTAAGCATCATTGCCCAGTGGATGACACCAGCAGAGTGGATAAACCCTTTAGTGTCGCCCAGCAAAACCATTCGCATAGGCAGAAACAGGAAGACATACACCGGAATGAAGATCAGGAACATTCCGTACCATTCATAACCCACCCAGAGATACTGAAGTGGGATGGCAATGTAAGCCCATAAAATCACTCGGCGGTCAGCCAATCGAGTGGGAATGATCGACAGGAATTCTTTTAGTGCCAGAAAACTTACAAAACCAAAAAAGGCGATGGCAGCATTTTTACTTAGGATAAGAACAAAGAACACCAATCCAATTATCCACCACCAAGAGGTGATGCGTTGGCTCAGCTCCGTATAGTCTTTGTCGGGGTGTTTAACCTGTTTAAACCAGCAAACCAAGGTGCCTATGCAGAGTAGCGCCAGCACCAACGCCATGACGTAGAAGGAGTATTGAGGAATTCCAAACATTATTGTTCCTCTGCGCTATTTTCTTTTGATGGCGTACTTTGTGGCTGATTCTCCAGATACAAATAGGCGGCGCGCGCTCTTCTTACTAAGGTGATCACACAACCCAAATTGACCACCACCAAAACGGTGAGGAAAACAGCCCCTTGTGGCAGCCAGATTTGCTCCCAAATGGTGGCAATTGACCCAAATGTAACCAGCGCCATTCTGTGCTGTTTTGCCATTGGTCCACGAAAATCGGTTTTGCTGCCGATTGCGGTGGCTAGGGTGCGAACATAAGCCGTTCCAACTGCCAGTAATGCCGCGAGCCAACCCAAGTGAATCGCGTATGGGTAAAGCTGGATAAGGGAATACCCCAGAGCAATGAAAATAAGGGAATCAGCGATGCGATCGGGAATGTCGTTAAACAGTTCTCCAGAAGGTGTACTTTTACCGCCTTCTACTGCCACCATGCCGTCAAAAAGGTTGCAAAGCAGGCGACACTGAATAAACAGAGCAACACAAACTAATAACGTATTAACCAGCCATGCTTGAGGCGCAAAAGATTGAGCAATTAAAGCGGCTGAAGCCAATGCTGAAAACACAACACTGGCGATGGATATTTGATTAGGAGTGACGGAACGGCGGGCAAGCCAAGCAGCGATTTTCCTGCTGATCCCAACCTGGCGAACTTTTAACGGGCGACGCCCTTCGATTTCTTCTGATGACACAGTATCTTCCATGCAACTTGTTTGGTTGGATTATAAACATTGAACATACTGTATAGACTTTAAATCCCTAATAATCAGAGGTTTTTCACAAACTTAAGAAGCCTGTTCCGAAAGAAAGGAATAGGTAAGGGTTTAAAAGTCAGCATCAACCTGAAACTCCATGGGTTCTTTGGAGTAGGGGTGATCAAAAGCAAGCCATTCGGCGTGCAAGTGAAGGCGGTTCTCTTTTATGCCATAGAGATCGTCACCGACGATTGGCATGTGCAGCCCTTGTTGGTGAGCACAATGAACTCTGAGCTGGTGGGTTCGTCCGGTTTTAGGATATAAGCGGACTTTGGTACGCGATCCGATTCGCTCCAGTACTTCCCATTTAGTTTCGGCGGGTTTTCCGTGTTCATAGCAGACGAGCTGGCGAGGGCGATCGTCAGGATCACCACGCATCGGCAGATGAATTTCTCCATTGTCGCTTTCGGGTGAGCCTTCTATTAGTGCCACATATCGCTTTTGAACGTGTCGGGTAATGAACTGTTTTTGAAGGCTTTTGTTTGCTCGCCGTGTCAAAGCAAAAACCAGAATACCAGAGGTAGACATGTCGAGCCGATGAATCACAAATGGTCCTTCCACATCAGGGAAACGTTCTTGCAAGCGGTGGAAAACCGAGTCCTGAATAAAACGACCGGGTACAGAGAGAAACTCCGAAGGCTTGTTGACGACAACGATGGCTTCGTCCTGATAGAGGATGTCGATTTCTTTCCCTTCTGCCGGGTTTTTTAGCAGTGGGTTTTCGTCCATCTCCATGCCTTCCAGCATGTGACCTAAAATCGGGTGGCACTTGCTTTGGCAGGCTGGGTAGTATTTTTTATGCTGTCGAACTTCTGATTTTGGCGAAACGCCCCACCAAAATTCCGCAATAGCCACAGGCTTTAACTGGTTAGCAAACGCGTAGTGCAAAAGTTTAGGTGCAGCGCATTCGCCAGAACCAGCGGGTGGAATTGGGTTGGTCGTCTGAGAGAATATATCGAGCAGTGACTTTTCGTCACCCGCCTGATTTAAGAAGCGGTACTGATCAAACAGCTTGTTTTGCAGTGCGGCAGACAGCGCTTTGCGTTTTTCTTTCAATGCTTCCAGTTCGGCAGTTAGGGCGTCTAAATTCTGCTGCACTTCATCAATTCGTTGTTGCCACTTGAGTTTCAAGTGCTTCTGTTGGTTCTTTTCCGCAACACTCTGTTTGCCAAGTTCTTCCTTAAGCGCATCCAGTTCATCACCTTTCAGAGTGTTTTCTGCTTCGGCTCTCAGTGCTTTTCTGTTGGCTCGTCCGGCAATCATTTTCTGGCGCTGTTCTTCAAGCTCGATTTCTGATTGTTTTTTAAGTTCTGACAGGCTTTCGGCAAGCACGTCAAAATCGGGATTCACCTTAAGTGCATCCACTTGGGTGTTTACCTTGGTCACTTCATCCATTTCAGCCTGAACGAAACTGTCGTCTGCCAGCCAGTCGTACACCGGTGGAACAAAACCCGGAAGATGGTTGCTATCCGCTACTTTGCCTGAAAATGCCGACAAATAACCCAGTTCGCCAAGTTCATTCTGAACCAGCAGAATACCGAACATTTTGCCTTTGCCAGTAGATGGATCGTCGCCCAACCCAAAGTCGTGTACCCAGTCGGTCTGAGTTTGAATATGTGCCTGAAGCTCTTGCGAAGCCAGTTCACAAAGCGGATGAGGTTGGTAATAAAACGGAAACGTAAACCGTTCGGGTAGGGAATAGCCTTCAATGGATGACTGGAATCGGGTGAAGTAAGAAACAGCAGAAGACATATTCGCTTATATACTCATAGTAACAATGAGCGGTGGATTTTACGGAATTGCAGGTAAAAGTACAGATGAGCGCAATAGCCTATTTATTCAAGAAGCTGAAAATTAAGAAAAAATAAAAAAATCGAAATTTTTTTAGAAAAAGTGTCCTCGAGCGGAAGTGTGGTTCGTCTAGTGTAGCTAACTGATTCAGGTTAGTTCTAACAATAAAAGTGTATTTAACAAGGAGAAAACAATGAGTAATTACATGTTGATTTATGTTGGTGGCGATCCAGAATGGGCAACAAACACTACACCCGCGGATATGGAAGCCGCGATGCAAGCCTGGACTGACTGGATGGAAAAACTAAGAGCGAAAGATCAACTGGTCGATGGTGGAGATCCGCTAAATTACGGTGGCAAACGTGTAAATGCTGATGGTGTAGTAACGGATATTGCAGCGATTGAGTTTAAAGAGCTGGTGTCTGGCTATTCGATTGTGAAAGCAGAAAGCTATGATGAAGCGGTGGAAATCACTAAGACTTGCCCGATCTTTAATCACCCGGGCTGCTCTGTGGAAGTCCGTGAAATTATGCAAATGGGCTAACCTGTCATTCCTGCCTTATTTAATGCCCAGACACGCAGAGTGTCTGGGCTTTTTTGTCGTTTTAGATAGTGACTTGCCTCTAATCCTTACTCATTATGCGTGCCCAATTGTTGTTTCTTACGCAAACATAAGTGGCGATCGAGTACTCGATTTGGACAATGCCTAAATGAGCAGCGTTGCCATTTATTTTGTCACTGCCTTTTCCGTAAACTTTAATGGGTTTATCACTCTCATTAGCTATGGTCTGTTGTCTGCCCGTAACACATTTGGTGAGTTTGACCGAAGCATTATTTGCGCCCGCAGTACTTACTGTATTGACCGTAGAGGTTAAAAGTGTGGCGTTTGATCGACCGCCACCCGAATATGCCGTTATGCCAGTTACTGTCGGTTGGGTATCGGGAATGTCGTTCACGCCGACCACACTGTATCCTTCGGTAGGCTCCTGTCCTTTTGTTGGTGCTACCGTATAAGATCCATCAGGGTTTGAGCTGCTGAACTTTCCAGATGTTGCCATTCCGGCTATCGAAATGTTTTTGTTCGTGCCTCCATAAGCAATGATGTATTTAGGTGTAAACACACCGATGCCTCCATCATCTTGTCCAACTGTGCTGGTACTGCCCGTGATGCTAATATTGCTGGAATTGTACATATCAATCTGAGCATCATTACCTGCATTGTTTATCGAACCATTCCGGTTGAACGAACTGTTTGATATTGTCATGCTTTCCACGCCTATCAGTACAATTCCCGGACCGTGGTTGCGATCGAAAAAGCTGTTTGAAATTGAATTTTGCGCTGTTCCACCGTAGCTGGATATCCCAGGTCCTTCATTCCATTCAAAGCGCGTGTTAACTATGGTGTTGGCGTTGGCTCCAGCCCCTAAGTACAGCCCAATATTACTGTTATTGGCAAAATCGCCGTTTACCACAAACGAGTCAACAAGGTTTGCGACGCCAATTTCATTGCCGCCAAAAGTACTGTTGGTGATGTGTGCACTGCTGGTGTATGAATCGATGCTCTGGTTTTGACCTGAGCCGCCAATTCCGTTTTTGCATCCCACGATGGTCACACCCTGGACGGTTAACTGATTACTTCCTCCGGATATACCATTCATGGTTTGTCCACCACAATCAATGGTAATACCCTCAATGCCTGCACCAACACTGACGTAGCTGGCATCAATTATTGAAGGTTCCGTTCTGTTTCCACTTCCCCCGATCAAAACAGGTTTTAACGCTTCGTCATAGGGGGAGCTACCCTGGTACTTCACCATGCCGTACTGAACGCTTCCAAAGCCGATAAGTCGGTTCCCTTCGTTCATTTTTACATCGGCAACTTTAAAAGCTTTTCCCGGCTCGACCCAGCATACCTGGTTATTACTGAGGCAATCGTTAAATGCGCTAGTGTCATCAGTAATACCATTTCCTACTGCACCGTAATCCATAACATTGGCGCTAGCCGGACCAGAGGCGTGTGTGGGAGTGGTTAATAAAAGTGAAACTAACGCAATTGGGATAAATTTATTATTCATGCGTGGCTCCTAAATAAAAGTATCAGCCGTTTAAATTAAATAATCGGCGACTTTAATGAGATAAATTTGAGCTCAAGAAAAAGCTATTTTTCAGGTAAGGTTTGTCTAATAAAGGTGACGACCTGATATATATAGCTACCCTAACTTCTGACAACAGTTGGGGAACGTATGTAACTAGCCAAATTGAGCTTAGTATATGAACCGCATATGAAATTTATTTGAATTCTTTAATGGGAATTAAATAAATCCACGATTTGATAATATCAACGCCAAGGTCGTTTATCTGTTTTAAAAATGAAAATAGATGGGCTTTTATTGAATTTTTACCGAGGATTTATTTCTTTTAAGTATCTTATTTAAGAAAGGAGGAAGACGTTTATTTCTGCGACGTGTTTTTAGGTTCCACTTTTAATAAATGGTCCAGCTGTTGCCTCATCAATTGTTGTTCATGTGGTGTGCCGCCTTTTTCTCCAGATGACTTAGCATAAGCCAGTGCCTTGTCTTTATCGCCTGCCATGGCGTACAAATGAGCAAGTGTCGCATCCAGCATATGCGTTTTGGACAGAACAGGCGATTTCCCCAAATTGCCTACAACGCCGATAGCTTGTTCGGAGAACCCCGCATAGCCCAGCGCAACCGCAAGGTTAAGGCGCGCAACATCGGAATCTGTTTGCTCCACCAATTCTTTGTACAGTTCGACAATGTCAGACCAACAGGTATCTTCAAAATGCGCACTAACGCAGTGTTTCTCGGCAATACTGGCTTCGAGAAAAAATCGACCTTTTCGTGGGTCGCGGTAAGCTTTGGCAACAGCCAGCATCTGGCAACCTGCGGCGATGTAATGTTGATTCCACAACCTGCGATTCTGCAGATTGAGCGGGATAAGAGAATCTTGCTCATCCAAACGAGTGTCAATGCGCGCAAGGTGAAAATGCATCAGTGCAAAGAGAGATAAGGTTTCTTTATTCGGCAGAGTAGGGTGCTCAATGACCAGCTTTAGCAAAGCAATGGCATCGATACAGAGCTCTTTTCGAATGGCGGATTTGTGGTCGGTAGAGTGAAATCCTTCATTGAAAAGTAAATAAACCACCGTATGTACGCGCTCGATCACCTGTTGGTAATCCGCTTCGTCAGGCAGCTGATCAGGCAGTTCTTTTAATTGCTGTTTAGTGCGAAGCAGACGTTTCTTTACCGTTTCCTCAGGCAACAACAAAGCGCTGGCAACAGCCCTGTTATTAAAACCACACAACGCTTTGAGAATAAAAGGAATCTGATTCTGTGGCTTAATGTCTGTCGTGCAGCTGAGAAAAATTAACCGGAGTTGTTCATCCCGAATAAAGGGTTCGTGGAAGGATTCTTCTACCGAATGGCTCATAGTCCATTCACTTTCCAGAAAATCGGAAAGCTGTTCAGAAAGCTTAATTTTATTCTTTTGAGAACGGATAAGGTCGATGGCGCGGTTTTTAGCCGTCTGTATCAACCACGCTTTCGGGTTATCTGGTAAGCCATCATTTTGCCAGCGAAGCAGCGCCGTGTTAAACGCTTCATGCATCATATCTTCGGCAAGATCGATATTATGATTACCGAAAATCCGAATCAGAGAAGCCAGTATTTTTGGTGACTCAGCTCGGTAAAGTGAAGATAGGGTGCTTTCAACATTCATTTATTCAGACTCTCGGCGACTAACCACTAAATGATAGTTTATCAGAGCCTTAGTGACATAGATGAGAATGGCACTTATGCGGCTGCGGCAATTTTAGACACAGATGCCACATGCTTAGGCCAATAGATCAGTTCCATACTGGCGTCATGGTGTTCGACAAAAACAGTGCAGTTTTCTATCCAGTCGCCGTCGTTAACATAAACCATCTCACCTCTGTGTACCACTTCCGGGTAATGAATATGCCCACAAATGATGCCGTCGTAACCGTTTTTCTCGGCATAGTTCAGTCCCGCTTCCTGATAGCGAGTGATTGCCTGACTGGCTTTGGGAATGCGTTCTTTGATGTAGTTGGACAGAGAAAAGTACTCCATGCCCAATATGGTTCGAAACTTATTTGACCAACGGTTGATAAACAGCAGAAGGTCGTAAAGAACATCTCCTAGTGTTGCCTGCCATTTTCCCAGACACACTTCAGAATCGAACTGATCGCCATGACACACCAGAAAGCGTTTTCCTGAGAGGGATGTAAAATCGGCGAAAGGCAGAATTTCTACTCCGGCAAAGAACTGCTTAATGTAACGCCGCATGGCAGCGTCGTGGTTGCCCGGAATATAGATAACCCGCGTTCCGCTTTGCTGTAACTTAATAATCCGGTGGACAACTTTGTGGTGGCTGGATGGCCAGAACATGCGTTTTCGAAGGGACTGGAGGTCGATGATGTCACCGACCAGATAGAGAGTATCGGCTTGGCAATTTTTCAGAAGGTCGAGGAGGTAATCCGCTCTGCAATCTTTAAACCCTAAGTGAAGGTCTGAGATAAACATACTTCTGACATCAAGTTTGTGCTTCATATTAACCTGCTTGAAGTCGTAACACTGAGTAATAACTTAAGAAGCTCAAATGACAGTCCAGTTAATGATTGATGATGCTTTGTTGAAATATTGCCCCGACGAAGTTTGTGATATGCGCGCTATTTGGTAATAAAAGTGAGTAAGCTTGCGATTAAATTTGCTAGTTTGATTAGCCATGATTGAAAACTGAAAAATAATGAAGCTAAGAAACCTAACTTTTTTACTGATTAGCTCTTTTGTCTCTTTCTCTTCGGTAAGTGCTATGAAATGGGAAGGATTTTGTCTGTCACATGAATCTCTTTCTCCGGGAAGTAAAATGAGCCTCAGTGCTAGCCTCGCTAACTTCGACTCCAGCGACGGTTACGGACCATCGTTGTTTTTTGAAGGTGATGAAATAGCGAAGCACGTCCCTAAGTTTCAACACAAAGTTACCCTACCAACTGGCAGTGAGATTTTCGAGAACCTAATGGTGAACCTCACCAAAAGTGATTTTGAAATTCCCGCTCTTGGTAACAAAAAGCTTAAGCAATCTAAAGAGTTGAAGTCACTATATTTCCATGAAGGAACAAGCCAATACGACTGGTTGGCATTTCAAAAGAATGCAGACGGTTATGAATATTGGGGTTCGTGTGACTCGGACTCGGGTTCAGATTATACCTGTTTGAGAAGTGCGAAAATCAATGACGTTTATGCCAGTTACTTTGTGAGCAACTATAACATTCGTCACTACCAGCAAATTGAAGCGTTTCTGGGCGACTGGCTAAATTCGCAGAGATGCAAATAGGTTTTCTAATTGCTTATTGGTACAGATACAGAGACAAAAGATAATTGAGTTGCTCGTTTATTTGTCTCTCTGGGTAGCTTTCATCTTCAATGTTCCATGGAATGAACTTGTCATGCAAAGGGAGGGCTTTGGTGTTCGCCAAAGCACTTGGGGTGAGTGCGATAAGGTAATCGTAATTCAGATGGTTACAGGAACTCAACTGCATAGCCTCGACACAACTGATGCTCTCCATATCCAGCTTTTTAAGAAGCTTTTTTGTTGTATGATCGGAATGATTGCAGGTAGCGGCATAGATATCGAAAAAGCTGCCTGCCTTTTCTTTTAAAATGGATGCAGCGAGTCCAGACCAGGCGCTTTTACCGTCACACAGAAATAGCACCCGCGGCTTTCGCCCCCCTTTATTAGGTACTTTAGCAGTTTGATTTGAGGTACTTCTTCCCTTAAATGTTAACGGGCGGCTCGGCTTTTCCATAGCGACTCTCCATATCACCAGTCACTCAACCCTAGACGTAAAATATCGAGCTCCCAAAAAAAGAATGAGCGATCTTTGATCGATCTTTCACTTCTTTTTTCTGTCAAACCATATTAATTAAAGTGTCAATTAAATGTCATTTAGCCCTCCTACTGTCTAAAACATAACCGCGATTTTCCTGGATGAAGGATGTACTGCCAGCGAGATAAGCGGGGATATGTTGAGAATGCTCGACAGAGCAAAAACACTTCAAATCCAGATTATTGGATCACAACGTTTAAATCGACTTGGAGGTTGATTGTGAAATTGAAAGCTTTGATCGCGGCGAGCTGTGCCGCAGCAGCAGTGTTCGGTGCAAGCCATGCCGCCGCTGCTTCCCGCGACTACATCAGCATCGTTGGTTCGTCTACGGTTTACCCTTTTGCAACTGTGGTTGCAGAACGCTTTGGACGTACCAGTAACTTTTCTGTACCAAAGATTGAGTCTACTGGTTCAGGCGGTGGTTTGAAGTTGTTCTGTGCAGGCGTTGGTGAAAACACACCAGACATTACTAACGCTTCTCGCAAAATTAAAAGCTCGGAAATCGAGTTGTGTGCGAAGAACGGCGTCAAAGACATCGTGGAAATCAAGATAGGCTACGACGGTATTGCCTTCGCAAACTCTAAGAAGTCTAAGCAACTGGATCTTACGTTGAAAGACATCTTCCTGGCTCTGGCGAAAGTCGTACCAGACGGCAAAGGCAACTATATCGACAACCCATACAAAACCTGGAGTCAGGTTAACCCAGCGCTTCCAAATAAGAAGATCGAAGTGCTTGGTCCTCCACCCACATCCGGTACGCGTGACGCGTTCGTAGAGTTGGCAATGGAAGGCGGTTGTAAGACATTCTCAGAAATTAAAGCTCTGAAAAAGTCAGACAAGAAAAAGTACAAGGCGATTTGTCACGGTATTCGTGAAGATGGTGCGTTCATTGAAGCGGGTGAAAATGACAACTTGATCGTTCAGAAACTGGAAGCGAACCCAGCGGCATTCGGTATCTTTGGTTTCAGCTTCCTGGATCAAAACTCAGACAAGGTTCAGGGTTCGAAAATCGCAGGCGTAACGCCAACGTTTAATGCCATTGGCGACGGTTCTTACCCTGTTTCACGCTCTTTGTACTTCTACGTGAAGAAAGCGCATGAGAAAGTGATTCCTGGCCTTAAAGACTATGTTCGTGCCTTCACTTCAGAAGATGCAATTGGCGATGAAGGTTATCTGGCAGACCGCGGATTAATCCCGTTGTCTGCAAGAGACTGGAAAGTAGTACGTAACGGAGCCATGGATCTGACTCCGAACCTGTAGTCACTCCAAACGAGGAAGGAGATGTTCTCCTTCCTCTAATTTCAGGAGTTGTAGTATGGATACTTCGACACTGGTTGTCGTTTTGCTCACGCTCACTGCCGTAGCATTTTATCTGGCCCGCCAACGTTCGTTGGCCGTTGCATCTCAGTCAGGCGGTTTGAACAGCCTTCATTCTCGTCCGGCTTATTACGGTTCTTATGCTGCTGCGCTTGCCGCAGTACCTGCCCTTATATTACTGGTTATCTGGCAAAGCCTAGAGCCAACTCTGGTTTCCTCTCTGGTCATGGCACAAGTCCCGAGCGAAACTATTAAACAGATAGGGTCCGAGAGCCTGGCATTTAGTCAGGTGGTGAACATCGCCCGAGGCATTACGCCTTCGGAAGATGCAGCGATGCTAAGTGCTGCCGAGCATTACCAAAGCCTGAACGCCACAGGGAATACGTTGCGGGTTGTTGCGATTCTGTCTGTGACGTTGCTGGGTTTAGCCTATGGCTGGCGTGCAGTAAGACCCAAACTCAAGGCAAGAAATCACGTAGAGAAGATGCTGCAAATCTTCCTGCTGTTCTGTTCGACTTTAGCCATTCTGACCACCGCAGGGATCGTGTTGTCGGTGCTGTTTGAAGCAGTGAGATTCTTCCAGATTATTCCGGCGACAGATTTTATTTTCGGTCTGGAATGGTCGCCGCAAATCGCTTTGCGTGCGGATCAGGAAGGAGCGAGTGGGGCATTTGGCGCTATTCCGCTGTTTACCGGAACATTGATGATTTCCTTTATCGCCATGTGTATTGCCGCACCCGTTGGATTGATGAGTGCAATCTATCTGGCGGAATATGCAGATGCGCGAGTAAGAAACATTGTAAAACCCGTTCTGGAAATATTGGCCGGTATTCCCACTGTTGTTTATGGTTTTTTCGCGGCTTTAACTGCTGCTCCTTTCATTCGAGACATTGCTCATGGGATTGGCATCTCCAGTGCTTCATCAGAAAGTGCTTTAGCAGCGGGGGTAGTGATGGGAGTGATGATCATACCTTTTGTCTCTTCTTTGTCTGACGACGTGATCACCGCAGTGCCCCAGTCTCTCAGAGACGGATCTTTAGGCTTAGGGGCAACCAAATCGGAAACGATTCGTCACGTGGTAGTACCCGCAGCATTGCCGGGTGTGGTAGGTGGATTATTGCTTGCTGTATCACGTGCCATTGGCGAGACCATGATAGTGGTGATGGCAGCAGGGTTGTCTGCCAACCTGACTGCAAACCCTCTCGATTCGGTTACGACAGTAACGGTGCAGATAGTGACTCTGCTGGTGGGGGACCAAGAGTTCGACAGCCCCAAAACACTGGCTGCATTTGCTCTGGGTTTAACCTTATTTGTTGTCACCTTAGCGCTGAACTTTGTCGCCCTGAGAATTGTGAAGAAGTATAGGGAACAATATGACTGATCAATTACAACGTATCTCAAGTATCAAAAAAGAGCGAATCCAGTCGGGTTTAGCCGGACGCCTTGGGCGTGAAAGCCGTTTTAAGGCTTACGGTATTACTTCGATATCACTGGCATTCAGCTTTCTTTTCGTGCTGATTTTTTCCATTGTGAGTGAAGGCTACACCGCTTTTTATACCACAGAAATAAAACTTGAAGTGACGCTGTCACACGAAAGACTAAGAATTGAAGACGGTGATCTCTCTGAAGAGGCGCTCTTTAGTGCCAGTTACCGAAACGTTCTGCGTGATGCGATAAAAGCAGCACTACCAGACGTTGAATCAAGACGAGAACGTCGCGCACTCTATCGATTTATATCAAATGGAGCGGAATACGATCTGCGTGACCGAGTGCTCGCCGATTCCTCTTTAGTAGGTCAAACCATCACATATTACGCCTTGGCAGGTGACAACGTTAATCAGTTTAACAAGGGGAATATTGATGCGAGATTACCGGAAGACGAGCGCCAGTTCAAAAACAAAGACATTGAATGGTTTAGCGAGTTAAAGGCTCAAGGGCGTATCAATACCACGTTTAATACCAACTTTTTCACCAATGGTGACAGTCGGGATCCAGAACTTGCTGGGATCTGGGGGGCGACAGTGGGTTCATTCTTTACCTTGCTGATTACTCTGGCTCTGAGTTTTCCAATTGGTGTATCGGCGGCAATATATCTGGAAGAGTTTGCTCCTAAAAATCGGGTGACCGAACTGATTGAAGTCAATATCAATAATCTGGCCGCCGTGCCCTCTATCGTATTTGGTTTACTGGGTTTGGCGATCTTTCTGAATTTTGCTGACCTGCCACGTTCTGCCCCTCTGGTTGGTGGCTTGGTGCTTACCCTTATGACGTTGCCGACCATCATTATTTCCAGTCGTGCGGCTATCAAAGCTGTGCCTCCGTCTATTCGGGATGCGGCGCTTGGAGTTGGGGCATCCAAAATGCAGATGGTCATGCATCATGTGCTGCCTCTCGCTATGCCGGGAATGCTGACCGGGACCATTATTGGGATGGCCCAGGCGCTTGGTGAAACCGCACCGCTACTTATGATCGGCATGGTGGCGTTTATTGTGGATATTCCGTCAGGGCCGATGGATGCCGCAACTGCACTTCCTGTGCAGATATATTTATGGGCTGAAAACCCCGAAAAAGGATTTGTCGAAAACACCTCTGGCGCAATCATGGTGCTGCTGGCGTTTCTGGCATTCATGAATGCATGCGCGGTTGTGATGCGCAAACGCTTAGAGCGTCGTTGGTAGGAGATAGAATTATGGTTACGACAACAGTAGACGCAATGGATGGTTCTGGCATGGAAAAAGCCCATCCGCCAGAACATGCGGCAGCGCCAGACAGAACCATTGGCATTCCGCTGGTTGATAACCCGAGAATGTCGGCACGCGACGTCCATGTGGACTACGAATTTGGCGCAAAGCCAGCGATTCGTGAAGTGAGCCTGGATATTGCTGAGAGAGAAGTATTGGCGATGATTGGCCCTTCTGGATGTGGTAAATCCACTTTCCTGCGCTGCCTGAACCGCATGAACGATACGGTGCCCGGATGCATGGTCAAAGGCTCCATCACATTAGACGGCAACAATATCTACGATAAGAGCGTTGAAACGGTAGAGCTGCGCTCTCAGGTAGGCATGGTGTTCCAACGCCCGAATCCGTTTCCAAAATCCATATACGATAACGTTGCTTATGGCCCAAAAATCCATGGTTTGGTAGACGATAAAGATCAACTGGACGAACTGGTTCAGCAATCTTTAGAGCGCGCTGGGTTGTGGGCAGAAATCAAAGATCGTCTCGACCAGCCGGCAACTGGCTTATCTGGTGGGCAGCAACAACGTTTGTGCATTGCGCGAACTATTTCAATTGCACCAGAAGTTATCCTGATGGACGAACCCTGTTCAGCGCTGGATCCTATTGCGACGGGTATTATTGAAGAACTGATTGAAGAGTTAAAAAACAACTTCAGTATTGTGATTGTTACCCACTCGATGCAACAGGCCTCGCGGGTTTCGGATCGTACTGCTTATTTCCACCTTGGAAATTTGGTGGAAGTGAACTCCACAAAACGCGTCTTCGAGCAACCAGAACATGTGTTAACCCAAGACTACATCGGCGGTCGATTTGGTTAACTCCGCCCGTCAGTAAAAATGAAAAAGGAGCCTCGGCTCCTTTTTTGATGATTAGGTGGCATGGGAGAGGGTTAGAGGCTTTCACCCATGTTGATTTGATAGCTTAGATCGATGACAGGTTCAGAGATAGGTTCCCCGGCAAGTCGTTTTAGTAGGTGAGTAGCAGCCTGAATGCCGATCTCTTCACGTGGCGTTATTACAGTGGCCAGTTTTGGAGTCATCGCCTGGCTAATATCATGACCATGAAATCCTGCAATTCCTATCTGATCTGGCACGCTGATGCCTTGTCGAATGCACTCGTAAAATGCTCCAATTGCCAAGTCATCGTTGGTGCAGAATATACCATCGGTATCTGAATTACTTTTTAACGTTTGCTTTAACAGCTCTGCGCCCAGTGTGAAGGAAGAGGCAGACTCGGTTTGCAATTCCAAAGGTTCTAAACCAGCCTCTTGCATTGCTTCTCTGTAACCAGCCATTTTTAATTGGGTTCTTCGATCCATTCGAGCTGCAAAATACGCAATATTCTTACGACCAGAATCGATCATAGCTTTCGTCATAGATTTAGCGGCTTGATGATTGTTGAAACCTACAGCTTGCTGGAGTCGCTCTGAAACACTATCCATAATTTCGATAACCGGAATGGAAGCGACTTCCAGCATCTTTTTGGCTTTTGGGGTATGTTCGTTTTCAGAGAGAATCATCGCGTCCACGTTGTAAGAGAGTAGCGATGCAATATTCTGTTCTTCTACTTCGGCGCTATAGCCGTAGTGAGCAATCATAGTCTGATAGCCAGCAGGCGCAGTAATTTGCTCAATTCCGCGAATAACCTCGGCAAAAACCTGATTGGTCAAAGATGGAACAAGTACGCCAATGGCTTTGCTTTTGGCATTAGAAAGAATATCTGGTGCACGATTAGGAATATATCCTAACTCTTCAACGGCTTGCTGAATTTTGACACTGAGTTTTTCAGAAACCTGAGAAGGGTCGCGTAAGCAGCGGCTGACAGTCATCTTAGTGACCCCAACTAAATCCGCGACATCCTGTAGTGTTGGCCGTTTTTTCTTCACTGGTTATCACTTAACGAATATTTCATGTTACTGGTAACAGTCTATCCGCATACCTAGGCGACCTCAAGATTTAGAATTCAAAGCGTTATATGCTTTCTATTCTGAGATGACCATTGATACATCCAAGTGATTTTTAGATTCGAAAGATTAGGGTATCTCTACTTCTTGCCTATTTTCTAACTCCCAAGTCAAATGAAAGGTTTTGGATTCAGTTTCATCCACTCTCTGGTATCCATGAGCACCAAAATAATCTCGCTGAGCCTGCAATAGATTTGCGGGCAGAACGCTACAACACATACTGTCGAAATAATTCAGAGAAGAAGTTAAAACAGGGGTGGGAATTGCACTTTCGATAGCAAACCCAATGGTTTTTCTCCATCTGACTTCCCTTGCTTCGATAAGCTTCTTAATATCCGAGGCTAGCATAAGGTTTTCAAGGACTGGGTCTTGATTATAGACGTTTGAGATTAACCTTAGGATCTCTGCTCTGATAATACAGCCTGCTCGCCAGATATTGGCAATACCAGCGAAATTTAAATCCCAGTTTTGTTCTAAAGCGGCAGTTCTAATCAGGTCAAACCCCTGAGCGTAAATAGCAATTTTGGCACACAACAGAGCATCACCTAGAGTTTGAACAGTAAGAGATCGCTCGGGACTTTTCAGTTTCTGTTTAAGGTAGTTTTTTTGGAATGAAGCCCTAAGAGGTTTTCTCGCACTGATTGCTCGAGCGAACACGGCTTCCGATAGACTAGGTGCAGGGCACCCGAGCTCTAAACTGTTGACTGCTGTCCATAACCCGGTGCCTTTTTGTTGAGCGGTGTCCAGTACCATATCAACAAATGGCTGGCCACTTTTGGGGTCATTCTGACGAAGGATGTCTGCGCTGATTTCAAGCAAATAGCTCGATAGGGTGGTGTGTGACCACTGTTCAAATGTGTCAGCGATTTCGTTTGTTGTGAGCCCCATACCGTCCTTCATCAACTGGTAGGCTTCACAGACAAGTTGCATGTCGGCGTATTCAATTCCGTTGTGAACCATCTTTACATAATGACCCGACCCAACAGGTCCAATGTATTCACAGCAAGGGGAAACGTTGGAGTTGACATTAAGTGTGACGCTGTCACTACATTTTGCTGAAATTGACTGCAAAATTGGACGCACAAACTCCCAAACTTGTTTGTCACCGCTTGGCATTAACGAAGGTCCAAATCTCGCACCTTGCTCGCCTCCGGAAACAGCAGTAGTAAAAAACTTAACTTTTCCGCTATAACGAACTTCACGAGAGCAGGAGTCAGTCCACAGGCTGTTGCCCGTATCAATGACAATATCTTCATTCGTTAATTCAGCCTGAATAAGAGCTTGGACAACATCATCTACGATGTGACCAGCTGGAACTGATAGAAAGACGATTCTCGGGCTTTTGCTTTGAGCAACCAGTGCTTGAAAGCTATGAGCGGGGACGAAGCCCGTTAGGTTATCTAAAGTGCGAGCCTCACGGTGCGTTTTAGCGATATTCTCTGCATTTCGATCAAATCCTACTACGGAGTATCCATTATCTATTAGGTTAAGCGTCAGGCTTTTACCCATTACGCCCAATCCAACCATACAGATACTTGAATCTTGTTGGGTCATTGCATCTCTCCACGGATTTTTTTTATTTGTGCCAGCGCCGATTCCAGAACCTCATCAGCGCTCACAGATACATCAATAACAATGGCTTCGCCTGGCTTGGGTTCAACTAAAGTAGAAAATTGACTTTCCAACATCTGCCTGCCATTGAAATAATGGTTTGATCTGCTCTTGTGACGTGACCAGATAGTGTTAAAACTGCCTTGTAAGTAAACAATGGTGACATCTTCGTTGTTGGTCCGAAGAATGTCTCTGTAATCTGGCTTTAAAGCCGAGCAGGCAATGACGGCGTTGTCGTGAGAAACAAATAATTTGTTCAACGAATGCAGCCAGCCGAATCGATCTTCATCGGATAGTGGAATGCCTTGCTGCATTTTTTCAATGTTGGCTGCGCTGTGGTAGTCGTCACCGTCGAAAAATTTGAGGTTAAGCGTTTCTGCAAGCCTTTTTCCAATTAGGCTTTTACCACATCCCGATACACCCATAACCAGTATTTTTTTGGTATTCATTCAACATGTTTCCTTAACGCCAGATCGACATCTGGCGTTGATATTATTCTTAAATCTATTGCCACCAAAGGGCCAGTTGTGGAAAGGCGATAACCAGAATTAGAGCCAGAATCTGTAGTCCAATGAATGGGAGAAGAGAAGTGAAAATTTCTCCGAGACTGATGTCCTTTGGTGCTACTGACTTCAAGTAAAATGCTGCGGGTCCGAATGGCGGGGACAAGAATGAAACCTGCATATTAAGGCAGAAAACTACACCAAACCAAATTGGATCGTAACCCAAGCTGTTAATGATTGGTACGAAGATTGGCATGGTGAGCAAAGCAACGCCTACCCAATCTAAGAACATGCCCAATACTAGGAGGATGACCATCATAATCAGCAAAGTTACAGTTGGGTTACCCCCACTGAGTGACAGAATGGTTTCCTCGACGAAGTCGATTCCCCCCATTAGGTTGTACACTCCAACCAAAGCAGATGCGCCTATTCCGATCCACATTATCATACCGCAGGTGCGCATTGTCGCGATTGCACTTTCCTTTAACATGGTTATGGACATCTCTTTTCGGACAATGGCGCTGATCATAATACCGACGACACCAAGGGCCGAAGCTTCAGTAACGGAAGCTACGCCGGTATAGATGCTTCCAAGAACGGTAGCAACTGAAAGAAGAGGGAAGAATAGAGCTTTAAAATAATTTGGCGTATCGGCATGATCTTGCTCTAATTCTTCAGCACTTGGCAACGGCGCAAGACTAGGGTTGAGCTTACATCGCACCAATACATAAATAATGTAGAAAGAAGCCAGCATGAAAGCGGGTACGAATGATGCTTTGAACAGGTCACCAATAGACACGCTTGCCGTCAAACCATAGATGATCAAAACGATGCTTGGAGGAAGCATTGTGCCTAATGCCCCACCAGCACAAGTAGTGCCGATAGCGAGTTTTCTGTCATAACCCAAGCGAAGCATTTGCGGCAAAGCCAAAATACCCAAGAGTACGGTTTCACCGCCAATTACACCTGACATTGAAGCAAGCAGTACCGCAACAAAAAGAGTTTGAACTGCAACACCTCCTCGCACTTTTCGCCCCACTGACTTCATGGCATCGAAGAGATCTTTAGCTATACCTGAACGGTCTAGCAGCGCTGCCATCAAAACAAACATTGGTACAGCTAAGAAAATATAACCGTCGACAAACCCATACATTCGGCTAGTTACTAAGGGGAGGGCATCTATACCAAACCATCCCAAGGTAAAAAATAGGGCGACAAAACCAGTAACAAACGCAAGCTGCATACCAGTTAGAAGCAGGGCAATCATGATGGCGAGCATCAACAGACTGCCCCAGCCAATTCCAATCGAAGACAATTCAAACATGATCACGCTTCCTTAAACCGATGATTTCAGCGATCAAGTGCAAAATAAACTGCAACGTTAGTACGCACAGAGCGACAAAAATAATACCTTTCAGTAACGCAGGGTAAGGAGGATTCAGAGAGGATCCAGAAGTTTCGAGCCGAAACTCTCCCCAAGGTGCAAACCAGGCTTCAGAAGCCATAATATAAGCGGCGTAAGCCATCATCCCCGCGAAACATAACCCCACAATGTGGTGAACAATATTGAGGTATTGGCGAGTTCTAGGGGAAACGTGGTCGTAGATCAAAACCACACGGACATGTCGGTTCATCGCGAAGGCATATAATCCACCAATAACAAAGAGTGAACCACCTAAAAAGGAAGCGGTTTCATGAACCCATGTGGTTGGTGAATTGAAAACGTAGCGCATCAATACTTCATAGAAAGAAATGGCTACGGTAAAAATAAACAAAAGGCTTAGCAGGTTACCGATTTTTATAATCCAGCGATCAAGTGCATTTTTGGGTGCATCGTCGGTGGCGAATTCGTTTTCGGGCGATTTCATACAGCAAAAATTCCACGTTTAAAAACGTTTCAAAAAAAGCAAGCAGGACCAAGGTCTGCTTGCCCATTGTGATTACAGCAGACCGTTGTTTTCCAAGAACGTGGTGACTGAGTCATAGACTTTTTGTGCGTTAGGAGATCGTTTGGCAAATACCTCCCACTGGCTCTTCGCTATCTCACGGAATTTCTTACGCTCTTCTGCTGACCAATCGTGAATGGTGATTTTTGGGTTGGCAGATGCTTCTTTGACCGCTGCCTGATCAGCAATCTTCAATTGAGTCGTCATATCATAAGAAAAATCTCGAACCGATGTTTTCAAAATAGTTTGCAGATCTTCTGGCATCTTCTTCCAAACTTTCTGGCTAACGGAAATATCGATAAGTGGCAAAGAGTGGAAGCCTGGCTGCACAGGATGAGTAGCTACATCATTCATCCCTGCTTTCTGGTTAGTGGAAAATACGGTGTAATCTGCTGCATCAATAACGCCTTTACTCAAACCAGTAAAGACTTCAGACCCAGGTAAATTAACAGGTGTTGCCCCGGCAGCTGCGAATACTTGTTGCACCAATCCTTCAGGTGCACGAAGTTTAAGACCTTTCAGATCCGCCACTCCATTTAGCGGCACTTTTGATACAAACGACTCTACGCCTGTAGTAGATGCACCCACAAATTGAACACCATAAGGGGCGTACAACTCAGTCATAAGCTCATTGCCACCACCATAGTTCATGTATTGCAAAAGCTGAGTAGTATCGGACCAGGCTCCTACCATGTTTCCAATGAGACCAAATGCAGGGTCCTTACCCGAGAAATAGCCAGTTGCCGTTACATGTCCATCCAGAATACCAATCTTAATGGCGTTAAGGGTTTCCGTATGTTTCACAACAGCGCCAACGGGCAAAAGATCAATATCAATTCTGCCATTGGACATTTTTTCTACTCTTTCAACCCATTCCTGCTGAACTTGAAAGTTCTTGTCGCCGGAAGGGTCTGAAGACTGAATCTTGAGATTGAAATCAGCAGCAAATACGGTTGAAGACATAGCTGCTACAACAAAGGTAGAGATGAGCGTTTTAGGTAGTGTTTTCATTAAGGACGTCCCTTTTTAGTTTCACATATGTCCCGGCTATTGTTGTAATGTTACCGGTAACGTTGTGATAAAAATGTTACCGGTAACGTAATGTGGTTGTCTTTGAAGTAGATCACATTGGTTAAAATTTAGCTCAATCTCTTAACTACCGATAATTTTATCTATACTCAAAACAGTGCGTAATTCTGAGCTGATTAGAAAAAATGAGCATTTTAAATAACAGAAAAGACAAAATGCTAAGAGTGTCGATGATTGTTTTAGCGCTTCTTGTGGTGCTAGTGATTTGGGCAACGAGTTCCCTGATTCGGCTGAACATCAAAGCGGAAGAAACGATTTCACTTTCTGAGAAGCGAACAGAGGCTATTTTAATGGCGACGTCTTCTTTAAATCAGTTGGAAACAGAGCTGATACAGCTCGTAGCCGTTAATGATGAGGAACGGATACGCGAAAGTGCTGATGCCTCAATACTCGCCAGTGAAGCACTGGAAGAGTCGATTAATAATCTGAATCAGCAAATGCCTGATCACCAGGAAGTGAAATGGCTATTGATTCTGGTGAAAGAGATGATCCCGGAGCGGATGGAAATCATCGCTCTAGCAAAGAGAAATTCGGACGCTATTGCTTTAGAACTGATTAACTACATGTCACCGAAAACAACGGAAGTTACCGACATTCTGACAAGTCTGGTTCAGGACGACCAGAAGTACATCAATGCATTACTGAGAGACATTCGGCAACGGGAATATACAACGTTGGTGATCATTCTTTTCATGATGGTAGCCGGCGTTGTTGTTTTGGTTTCGGTGATCAATCGTCTCGGTAAAACGTCTAAAGAGCTCGATGAACTGAATCTTCACCTCGAAGAACAAGTACAGAAAAGAACCAAGCAACTTGAAGATTCGTTTGAGGAATTGACAGACAACATTTTTGCTCTGGAAGAGACTCAGGCAAAACTGGTGGAATCAGAAAAAATGGTCTCGCTCGGTGTTTTGGTAAAAGGCGTTGCGCACGAACTAAATACACCCATTGGTATTTGCATTACATCTTCGTCCCACTTACGTGAAAAGGTGAAGAGCTTTAATGATCAATTGTCTAAAGGAAAGCTCACCAAAAAGAGTTGTGAGCTGTTAGTTGAGAATGCGGCGTCTTGCCTTGAGATGGTGGAGGAGAACCTAGAGAAATCGTCTCAACTCATCCAGTGTTTTAAAAAGATTGCCATAGAACAGGAAGAAGCCCGTGAAGATGCGGTAATGGTGAAGGAGCTGGTTGAAGATATTGTCACCAGTAACGGATTCTCGTCATCCGATAACGTTGAAATTGCGATAGAAGGGCAGGCGGGGATTTCGGCGTTTGTTTCCAGAGAGGCGCTGTGCGATGTGCTCAACAATCTGATAGAAAATGCTATCTGTCACTCTCAGGAACAATGCGATAAACACAGGATAGAAGTTGATACTCAGATCATCGGGACGGATATTCGAATCGCAATTTCAGATAAGGGCAAAGGAATTGAGCAGGAAGATTTGCCTAAGATATTTGACCCGTTTTTTACGACCCAAAGAGGCAAGGGGAGAAATGGTCTAGGGCTAGCGGTTGTATATAATCTGGTCACTCATTTGCTTGAAGGGAAAATCAACTGCCAAAGTGAACCAGGCCAAGGCACAACTTTTGAGGTGATTTTCCCTTACAAACCGGCAATTTAGCGTGAGATTGCATCCTTATCAACATAGAGCTTGTCCCCAAGCCTGGTTTCTACCAACAAATACCCTTTATTTGGGAACGCCTTCACTATTTCTACCTTACGTTTACGTTCTAGAACGCGGCAATCATCAGGAAGGTTGGTTGTTTTCTTAACGGCTTTTCTTTTCATGAACTTTTGCATGGCAGCGTTGTTTTCACATACAACCCGATTTTTGGGAATCGAGATGTCTGCCAGAGCATTAGCAGAGACAAATAGAGTTAGAGCAAACACACAGACTTTCTTCATGACTTTAATCCTGAATCTTAGAATAGCCCTAATAGTATAGCGTTCCATATAAAAGTAAAGCGAATCGTGATTGAGAAACGAGAGAAAATGTTTCATATGCGGGAATCACATTCGTGTAAGTAAGTGAAATATAGATAAATGTACCAAACTTATGGGTAAGGGTTCTGTAACTGTTTGTTATTTAACAATAGATCGGCAATGAGTTATGCCAAAAATAGATATTTAGAAATGTAACAAAGTGTTATAA
Source organism: Vibrio nigripulchritudo (assembly GCF_027924785.1). Lineage (NCBI taxonomy): Bacteria > Pseudomonadati > Pseudomonadota > Gammaproteobacteria > Vibrionales > Vibrionaceae > Vibrio > Vibrio nigripulchritudo. The sequence goes on from NZ_AP027050.1 coordinate 996,877, forward strand.
TCTGTATCTTGAGGTTTCAATGTGCCTCATAAACAATTTGTAATTGCTGCCCAATTTGGGCGGCGCACATTCTATTAGATGTCGTTTCTTATCTGAAGGAATTTATGGCTGGTTTAAGTCTTTTAACGTTGTTGGATGATATCGCTACTGTTTTGGATGATGTGGCAGTCATGTCAAAAGTAGCAGCAAAGAAAACCGCAGGGGTACTGGGAGATGACCTTGCTTTAAACGCTCAACAGGTATCTGGTGTAAGAGCTGAGCGTGAGATCCCTGTTGTCTGGTCGGTCGCAAAAGGGTCTTTTAAGAATAAGCTGATCTTGGTGCCTGCTGCATTAGTAATCAGCTCTGTAGCACCTTGGCTTATTACACCACTGTTGCTCATTGGTGGTTTGTTTCTGTGTTATGAAGGGGCAGAAAAGGTAATAGAGAAGCTCTTTCAACATAATGATGAGGAAGAACCTACCTCTATATCCGAGCACGTAGAAAACCTGGAAGAGTACGAGCGAAAGAAGATATCTGGTGCGATTCGGACGGATTTTATTCTATCAGCAGAAATTATCGTGATAGCACTGGGTACGGTTCAGGAAAGCCCGTTTATGACTCAGGTTCTGGTCGTCAGTGTGATAGCACTGCTGATGACGATTGGCGTGTATGGCTTAGTTGCAGGGATCGTCAAGCTGGATGACCTTGGTTTCTATCTGCAAAGAAAAGGGGAGTTTCTTTCTGCCATCGGAGACGGGCTTGTTGCATTTGCGCCCAAGCTTATGCATACATTGACGGTAGTCGGTACTCTGGCGATGTTCTTGGTCGGCGGTGGTATCGTGGTACACGGAGTGCCTGTTGTTCATCACTTGATCGAATCGCTGATTATGTCGATCCCGTCGATTCCATTTATTAACGGGTTCCTGCCTACACTGCTCAATGGGATGGCAGGCTTCATCGCAGGTCTGTTTGTGGTGTTCATTATGACCATAGTAAGCAAAATGCGGGCTTCCTAGAGAAACACTAGGAAACCATTTTTACAGTAATTCCAAAGCGCAGCTATCCGGCTGCGCTTTTTCTATTCTTATCCTGCCTCCGAGACGTAATTCAAGATCCATAAGTGATCTCTCCCTTATAAAAAGCGCTCCAATAATGAGACGCGTGTTTCAGCAATAAGAGTTGGTTGTTTAGTGAACAAAAAGTTCTCGATCAATTTATTAACAAAATGCATTAATGCTATTAACGCAAACATCAGATGTTTAAGGTCATCTTATGAATGAGCTTTCTTACTACAACTTAAAACAAATAGCAGGCTTAACGCCAAGTTTGGCAAGTCAGGTGGCAAGGGAAATAGGTCGTCGCATTGTGTCGGGCTTATACAAACCGGGGGAACTTCTGGAAGAAGAAGGGGCACTGGCAGAACGCTATCAGGTGAGTCGGTCTAGTGTTCGGGACGCCATTAAGATCCTTGTCGGCAAAGGTCTGCTGGAAGTACGGCGCGGAATTGGCACAAAAGTTCGTGCTCGTAATGACTGGGGATTGCTGGACGACGACGTATTGGCTTGGTATCAGGCAACGCCTCCAACCGATGAGTTCTTGTCTCAACTGATGGAAGTCAGGGTGATCTTTGAACCTCAGGCGGCTTACTGGGCGGCACAACGTGCCACGGAAGAAGACTTAAACAATATCAAGCACGCCATTGAAGCGATGGAAAAAGAAACGAGTTCGACAGAAGACTTTGTGTTCGCCGATGCTCAGTTTCACCGCTCCATTTTGCGTGCCACTCATAACGAGTTTTTAGGTGCTCTTGAAGGCATCATTTTTTCAGCGCTGCTAAGCAGTATTCGGCTGACCAATACCGACCCAAGAGAAAACGAATCGTCCATCCCGTTCCATCGCGAAGTTTACGAACTGATCGCTAAAGGGGATGGGGAAGAAGCGAAGAATCGCATGCTGAATTTGCTGGTGGATGCCAGCGACAGGCTTAAGGACAGATTAGAAGCAAACACTAAGTGATGTTCTAAAACGGTTCGCTCACAAGAGCGATTGGGCTGTAACAAAGGGAAATGAACAGCAGGAGTAAAACATGATTAGGAACGTGAAAACCAAAGCGATGATTTCAATGGCAACTCTGGCGTCTGCTTTCGCCATGAGCAGCACACCTGTGCTGGCAGAAGATTTTGTCGCCATGCTGCTACCAGAAAACGTGAACCCTCGTTGGGAAAGTCAGGATGCGCACTTTTTTGTGCAGGCAATGAAACAGATTTCTCCAGACACCAAAGTGGAAGTGTTCAATGCCAACAACGATACCGCGACACAGCAGCGTCAGGCTGAGCAAGCATTAACCCGTGGTGCAAAAGTGCTTGTGGTGATTCCAATTGATGGTGAGTCCGCAGCAATCATTGCCGATTCGGCAGCGGAATCGAGCGTACCCACTATTGCTTATGACCGAATGATTCATTCAGAAAACACCAGTTTCTGGATTCAGGCATCGATGGAAAAAACCGGTGAGTCGCAAGCACAGCACATCGTCGATAACACCAAAAAAGGGGACACATTGGTGGTGCTAAAAGGGTCTCCAACTGACCCGAACGCGGCGGTGATCTTCCAAGGGCAAATGAACGTGTTGCAACCACTGTTTGACTCTGGCGAGCGTAAACTTGGGTATGAAAACTGGACTCAGGGTTGGGACCCGGCTATTGCTCGTCGTTCAATGGATCAGGCGCTCACCAAACTGGATAACAACGTGCAGGGCGTGGTGTCGTCAAACGACGGTAACGCCGCCGCTGCTATCGCATCTATGGAAGAGCAGGGAATGGCTGGCAAGGTTCCTGTGAGTGGATTAGATGCAACCGTTCAGGCGCTGCAACTGATTCTGCTTGGTCAACAGACACAATCTGTGTGGCGACCATTCGACAAAATGGCTGGTGTAACGGCTCAGGTGGTCGACAAGCTATTAGCGGGTGAAAGTGTTGATTCGCTGACATCTGGCACCGTGAAAAATGGTGTGGATGCGGACGTCTCTTTCGTTCCGGTCGAGCACTACTCGGTGGTCGGTGAAAACGGCGTGGCATACGTTATCGACAATGATCCTTCGATCAGCAAATCCGATGTATGTCAGGGCGAAGCGGCGAAAACACGTTTCTGCCAGTAGCACTCAGTTTGCGCCAGAATGTCTGTTCTGGCGCAGCCCACCCATTCAAGGACGCAAATAAGGCGAGGAATGCCAATGGAACAACATGCTGCGGTCCCTCATTTAAAGGTCGAAGGCATCCGAAAATCATTCGGGAGTGTCGAGGCGCTTAAAAACGTGCATTTTGAAGTGCAGCGAGGGGAAGTCATGGCGCTGGTTGGAGACAACGGCGCAGGGAAATCTACGCTGATGAAGACACTCGCGGGTGCCTACATCGCCGATCAAGGTCAGTTTTTTGTCGATGGTGAGAAGGTGGCAGTGGATTCGCCCCAGAGTGCGAATCAGCTTGGCATTCAGATCGTCTATCAGGATTTGGCACTGTGTGAAAATCTCGATGTTGCGGCGAATTTGTCTCTGGGTAGTGAACCTGTTGTAAACAGCGGCTGGCTGAACTGGCTTCCAAGATCGCTTCGCCCGCTTGATCACCTTGAAATGGAAAAGAAAGCGTTACAGGCAGTCGGGCAGCTTCAGGTTAAAACGCTTAAGTCGGTGCGCTCCAAAGTGGAGGTTTTGTCTGGCGGTCAGCGTCAGGCTATTGCCATTGCTCGCGCTGTGGGTGCGGATTCCAGTGTGGTATTGCTGGATGAACCGACAGCCGCTCTCGGTGTGGCTCAGACCAGACAAGTTTTGGATGTGGTCAAACGCCTGCGTGAAACGAATCATGCGGTGGTATACATCTCCCACAACCTTGCCGACATCTTTGAAGTGTGTGACCGGATTACCGTGATGCGCCATGGTGAGAACATTGGTGTCTACAACACCGAAGAAACCACCCCAGATGAAATCGTCGTAGCGATGACTCGCGGTCATGAAGAAGAGGTGAAGCATGTCAGTTAATTCCACATCATCCGCCAGCTCTTCAAGCACCAATGCTTCAACCAAAGTTAGCCAACCAAGAAGTGGGAGCAACTCGCCAGCAAAAAGTGTGAATTGGTTTGAGAGGATTAGAAACTCAAGGTTTGGCAATTTCGTCCCCGTTCTATTTGCGTTGTTTGCGATATGGACCTATTTCGGCATAACAGAACCTGCATTTCTCAGTGCGCGAAACTTCTACTTCCTATTTATGCAGAGTTCCGTGGTCGGGATATTAGCCGTTGGCATTACGGTGTTGCTGCTCCTTGGGGATATTGATTTGTCCGTAGCGGCTACCGCTGGGGTATGCGCAGCAATATTGGCTGTGCTTACCACCAACATGGGTGTACCAGCGCCGTTGGCATGCCTTGTTGCGATTGGAGCGGGCGTATTGCTGAGTATGTTTCAGGGCAGTCTGGTTGCCTATATCGGAATCCCCTCATTTGTCGTGACCCTCGCTGGTCTGCTCGGTTTTCAGGGGCTGATGCTTAAGATTCTGGGCATTCACGGCGCTATTAATGTGCGCGATCCGTTCATTCGGGGCATCACCACCACAAGTTTACCTGACTGGCTGGGCTGGGCGTTGGTAGTAGCGGGCATTCTTCTTATGGTGCTTATGGCAACAAGGGAATATCGACTAAGGCTGCAAATGGGGCTTGAACAGGATTCGGTGTCTGGTATCGCGGGCAAAGTGCTCTTCTTTGCTGTACTCGCCGGAGCAGCGGTGATGACTTTGAACAGCTACAAAGGCGTGCCTTTAGTGGTGTTGATTCTATTCGGTGTGACCCTTCTTTTTGCCTGGATTACCACTTCCACCCCTTTTGGTCGCGCCCTGTTTGCAGTCGGCGGCAACCCTGAGTCTGCTCGAAGAGTAGGGATCTCGCTCAACCAAATCAAAATTGCAGCATTTGCGATTACAGGTTTGATGGCTGCACTGGGTGGAATTATAGGGGCGTCTCGCTATGCGTCGGTATCTTTCAATGCTTTTGCCGGAGGTCCACTTCTGCTTGACGCCATTGGTGCAGCCGTTATTGGCGGAACATCGCTATTCGGCGGTCGCGGCAGTGTTTGGAATGCCATTTTGGGTGCATTGGTGATTGGTTCGCTTGGAAATGGTTTGGATCTTTCAGGTGCCAGTGCTGCCGACAAATTGATGTTCTCCGGTGCGATTCTGTTGATTGCGGTTTCGATTGATGCGCTTTCAAGGAAAACGGGTAAAGCGTGAGTACTAAATGAACATGGACAAAGATCATAAGGAACAATGACGATGAAAACTTACTCTTTAAAGTCAATCAGTAAGCCCGTCTCGGCGATTGGTCTGGGGACGATGATTTTCCATCCAGACACCAAAAAGCGAGATTTCAGTTTGCTCAATGCTTTCGTCGATAACGGTGGCACCTACATCGATACTGCCGAAGTGTATGGCGCGGTGGAAGAGCACGGTTACTCTGAAATGGTGATTGGCGACTGGTTAGAAGCCAACCCCGAAATACGAGAAAATATTGTGCTGGCGACCAAGGGGCTGATCACAGGCTATTGTGCGCCGCTTCATCCGGGTGGGGCAAAGGTCAACCCAGAATCCGTTCATCGTGCGATTGATGGATCACTTGAACGGTTGAAAACCGACTATCTGGATATCTGGATGTTCCATCGTGATGATTTAAGTCAGCCCGTTGGTCCACTGGTTGATGCGCTGGACGAAGAAGTGAAGAAAGGGCGAATTCGTGCTTATGGTGCATCTAACTGGAGCACTGAACGTATTCAGGAAGCAATAGATTACGCTCGTGCCAACGGCAAAGCGGAAATGATGAGCTCGAGCCCGCACTTTTCGCTGGCTAAAGCTAACGAACCCTTCTGGCCAGAAACGGTTGTCGCTTCAGAAAAGGACAAACAGTGGTTTACTCAAAATGACTTTCCACTGGTGGCGTGGTCAGCATTAGGGCGCGGTTTTTTTGCCAAAGGCGACCGTCAGGACACCAGCGATGAAGATTTGGTTCGGGTGTTCTATTCCGATGACAACTTCGAACGCAAAGAAAGAGCCACCGAGCTTGCCCAACATAAGAATCTCAATATGTTCGAGATGGCGTTGGCGTATGTATTGAACCAGCCATTCCCGGTGATTGCCCTCAATGGGGCAGAAACACCCGAACAGGTGAAAACCTCACTTCATGCGGCGTCGTTAACCCTGACACAAGCGGAAGTGGACTGGCTGGATCTCACTTCAGACAACAAACCGTTTTAGGAGACCGCAATGAGTACTTTACCCATGTACATCGGTGGCGAGTTGGTGAATTCAGGCAGTACATTTGATGTGATCAACCCCGCGACCGAACAGGTTTCTGGGGTAATAGCCAAAGCTTCGGCAAGTGATGCGAATCGTGCGTTAGAGGCGGCGCAGGCGGCTTTCCCAAGCTGGTCAAATACAACGATTGCAGAGCGTGTGTCCTGGATGAACAAACTTCGCGATGCCGTCATAGAAAATGAAACAGAGCTTCGCGAAGCGATTCAGATCGAAATGGGAAAAAACTGGGCGGGCACAAAAGAAGACTATGAATCTCTGGTCAATAGCCTACAGTTTTATGCCGAAGAGATATCGCGCTTCAGAACCGATTCCTTGGTCGATAAAGAAGGAACACATACCCATCTACTTGTTCACGAACCTGTCGGGGTAGTCGCAGCGTTTCTGGCGTGGAATTTTCCTCTGCTGAATCTGGCGTTCAAAATCGGTCCGGCGATGGCGTCTGGCTGCCCAATTGTGATTAAGCCTTCGCTCAAGTCGCCCATTTCAGCCTATCTGGTCGGCAAACTGTGCCATGACATTGGTTTACCAAAAGGTGTCGTGAATATCGTTTGCGGCGATGATGCCGAAGTAGGAGACGCTTTGTCGTCATCCACCATTCCATCCATGCTGACGTTGATTGGCTCCATTGCCACCGGGCAGCACATCATGAAAACCGGTGCCACATCCATCAAGCGTTATTCCATGGAATTAGGCGGCAATGCTCCAGTGTTAGTGTTTGCCGATTCTGATCTGGATTTGGCAGCAGACATTGTCTGTGCTGTGAAATTTGGCAACTGCGGACAGATTTGTGTCACGCCCAACCGTGTGTTTGTTCAGAAAAGTGTGGCGAAGGAATTTACCCACAAAGTGGTAGAGCGAGCAAAGGCGGTAAAAGTGGGTTTTGGCATTCAAAGTGATTTGGAAATGGGACCCCTTATTGACGAAATTGCATGGAATCGTGTTGATAGTCTGGTGAAGGATTCTGTGGAAAACGGCGCTGCACTTTTGTATGGCGGTCAGAAGCCTGAAGGCGTCGAACAAGGGTATTTCTATATGCCAACGGTGCTTTCAAACCTCGATACCAGTATGCGAATTTATAAGGAAGAGATCTTTGGACCGGTTGTCTCACTCTATGAGTTTGAAAATGAAGCGGAAGTACTGGATCATGCTAATGACACCGAAGCAGGCTTAACGGCGTATGTGTTCACACAGAACCAGGCGAAAGCCGAGCGGTGCGCAAACCAGCTGCGATTTGGAGAAATCCAGATCAATGGTGTGAAGTATGGTATCGACTTGCCCCATGGAGGGATCAAACAGTCGGGTATCGGATGCGATTGCTCGCACTTAGCACTGCACGATTACTTAGCAGTGAAACGAATTACGCGGGCATTGAATTAAGGAAGATTCAGAATGACCAAAGAAACCGCCAGTGTGATTGCTATGGATTGGGGATCCACCATGCTACGTGCTTACTTACTCAGTGAGCAGGGCAATGTGATGGCTGAAAAAAGCTTCCCTTGGGGTGTACTTCAGCGCCCTAAGAATGAAGGCAAAACGCTGTCTTTTGAGCAAGTTTTTTATGCGGCGGTAGACGACTGGATCATGGCATATCCGGCATTGCATGTGTATTTAACGGGCATGGTTACCAGCAAAATTGGCTGGGTGGAAGTGCCTTATGTCGATGCCCCTTGCGGTATCGAAGACATCCATGCGGGTGGTCATTCTCTTCTTACTAAAGACTGTCAGTTAGTCCATCTAATTCCCGGAGTCTGTTTCCACGGCAGGCAAATAGACCTGATGCGTGGAGAAGAGACTCAACTTCTGCCTTTTCTTAACAGCTGGGAGCGCACTTACGACGGTTGGGTCATCCTACCTGGTACCCATTCCAAATGGGTGCTAATCCAAAACCTTCAAATCAGTGAGTTCCAAACGTATATGACAGGTGAGCTGTACTCCCTTCTGAAAAAGCATTCAATCCTGAATGCGGGTGGTGCAGATATTCAAAATGACATGGATATCGATACCTTTTTACAGGGTGTAGATGCCGCTTTGAACGGGTCAGGCATTATGTCTGAGCTGTTTTCCTGTCGTAGTGCGGTGCTGTTTGGTGAAGTCAAAGGGGAGCTGCGATTTTCTTATCTCTCCGGTTTATTGATTGGTTCAGAAGTGAAAGAAGCCAAGCAGGCATTAGGTGGTCTTCCAACAGAAATTTCTTTGATTGGTGAGGAGTCGTTGTGCGATTTGTATCGAATCGCTCTGCGTTACTTCAAGCCAGAAGCTCTGGTCACGCAGTACAACAATACGGCGGCTCGGGGCATTTGGGAGATGCATTCATGGATTCAAGCCAACAAGTAGGGGCATTAAACGGCACACTGAGTGATTGTGGTTTGGTAGCGATTCTTCGAGGGGTAAAACCAGAAGAAGTCGAGAGTTATGGCGAGGTGCTAGTCGAAGGTGGTATTCATTTGATCGAAGTGCCAATGAATTCGCCACAGCCACTAAACAGCATACAAAAACTGGCGATGCGTTTTGGCAGGCAAAGTCTGATTGGCGCAGGAACGGTGATGTCGAAACAACAAATCGACGAGGTGAGCAAGGTTGGCGGGAAGCTGATTGTCATGCCCCATACCGATGAAGCTTTAATTCGTTACGCCTTGAGCAAAGAGCTGATACCGATTCCCGGTGTAGCAACACCATCGGAAGCGTTCAAAGCCATTTACGCAGGCGCTTATGTACTCAAGTTGTTTCCGGCAGAAGAGGTCTTAGCTACGGGATTAAAGGCATGGAAAGCCGTGATCCCTCCCAATATCAAAATACTGCCAGTAGGCGGAATCACACCTGAAACGATGGCGCCATTTATGAAAGCCGGGGCAGAGGGGTTTGGCTTAGGAAGTCGGTTATATCGACCGGGAATTTCACTCAGCGAGTTTTCTCAAAACGTAGAAGCGTTTGTTTCGCAATGGCAAAAGCTGAGTGCACAAGGAAGTTAATGAGGTCGCCATGAAAATTACACAGGTGAAGAGTTACGTACTGCAATATGACCTTGAAGAAGAACTGGGTTACTCGCAACAGTATTACACCAAACGCACTGCCCACATCATTGAGATAAAAACCGACAATGGACTGGTGGGATACGGAGAGGCATTTGGCGGTGGGGGAGTTGCACTGGCCAATCAAACCATTGTTGAAAAGGTGATCGCTCCGATGATCATCGGCATGAACCCGCTGGATAACGAAGTGATATGGCACAAGGTATACAACTTACTTCGAGATCATGGTCAGAAAGGTATGCCGCTGCAATCGTTATCGGGCGTCGATATTGCACTTTGGGACATCAAAGGTAAATTTTACCAACAACCCATTTATCAGCTACTTGGTGGCGCTTTCCGTGAAACGATCCCGGTTTACGGATATGGGATGATGTTGCAACGCGTTCCTGATTTGAAAGAGCGATTTGCCAAAGAAAGCGCGGACATTGCGTCAAAAGGCTTCAAATCCATGAAGATGAAAATCGGCTTAGGTGTGTCTCAAGATGTTGAGTTAGTTGAAGCGGTAAGAGATTCCATTGGCGATGACATAGAAATTATGGTCGATGCCAATCACGCGTACACAACCCGAGAAGCGTTGCCATTGGGCAGAGAGCTTGAACGGCTTGGTGTGAGTTGGTTTGAAGAACCCGTTGCCCCTGAAGACAAGCAGGGGTATCGGGATTTGTGTACTCATCTGGATATGTGCATTGCCGGTGGGGAAGCGGAATTTTCACGCTGGGGGTTTCGTGATTTGGTTGAGCACAAATGTGTGGATCTGCTTCAGCCTGAAACCTGTGCACTGGGTGGGATCACGGAATACCAGAAAGTACTGTCTATGGCGCATAGTCATTTCGTGCCTGTCGTGAACCATGTTTGGGGATCCGCAATTGCGGTAGCCACCAATATTCATCTGCTGGCTTCAATGCCACATTTACCGGGTGGTGCTCATCCCGTTCAGCCGATGCTGGAATACGATACAACACCAAATTTATTCCGGGAAAATTTGCTGGTTGAATCTCTGGATGTGCAAAATCAGGTCGCTCAAAACGGTGGATTTATCACCTTACCAACCGGGCATGGGCTGGGAGTAGAACCAGATATGTCGTTTGTGCAGCAATATCAGGTCAACTAACGACAAAAGCCTTGAAAGATTGACTTAATTGGAATGATAATGGTTATCAATAAGATTTAGTCCAATTGAGTCGATCATGAAAGAGTCTACCTTTTTATACCAAGCCTTCTATCAGGCGGAAGATCGCTTTTTGTTTCATACTGAAGAAAACGGTTTTGAACATGAAGTGGTGTTTGGCTATATACAGGCAAGCCTGAATTTAGCGTCTTGGTATGGGGAAGGTTCAGAATTTGCCAACCCTCTGCTGGAAGAGTTGTTTCTTCGTAGAGTGTATTACAACCTACTGCAAGCCATTAACGACGCCACCAACTGTCGGGTTCTTCGACAAATCTGTTTAGATCAAATTCACGGACCACTCATTGCCCTAAAACGGCATTACTGCCACTCATCAGCAGGCTACGAACGTTTCTTAACGCTACAACAAGACCTGCGAGACATCCAATACATCAATGATCTATAAAGGAAATAGAATGACTACGTACCGTATAGAAAAAGACAGCATGGGCGAAGTGCAAGTACCGGAAGCAGCACTATATCAAGCACAGACCCAACGAGCGGTAGACAATTTTCCAATCAGCGGCATTACAATGCCAGCAAAATTTATTCAGGCTTTGGCTTTCGTAAAGCAAGCCGCAGCCAAGGCGAACGCTGAACTGAACTTGCTAGAACAGGACATTGCAGACGCAATCTCCGAGTCTTGCCAGGAAATCATTGATGGTCAGCACATCGAACAATTCCCAGTTGATGTATTCCAGACGGGTTCTGGTACCAGTTCTAACATGAACGCCAACGAAGTGATCGCAACTCTGGCTTCCCAAAAAGCAGGTAAAGCAGTCAATCCAAACGATCATGTAAACATGGGGCAGAGCAGTAACGATGTGGTTCCAACGGCAATTGCTGTCAGCGCAGCATTGGCAGCGGAAAACCAACTGGTGCCTGCACTGAAATACCTGAGCGACAAAACAGAAGAGAAAGCCAAAACCCTAGAGCACGTCGTGAAAACAGGTCGTACTCACCTGATGGATGCAATGCCAGTTACGTTGGCACAAGAACTTCGTGGCTGGAAATTCCAAATCGATTCCGCCATCAACGGTATTCAAGAAACGCTACCGCGTGTGAAAGCACTAGCGCAAGGCGGTACAGCAGTAGGCACTGGTATCAATGCTGTGGCAGAATTCTCTGGTTTATTTGCTAAACATATTTCAGCTTCAACGGGCGTGTCTTTCCACCCGAGTGAAAACTTCTTCTACAACATGTCTAGCCAAGACGCGATCGTCAGCCTATCAGGTCAGCTTAAGACAGGTGCGGTTGCTATCATGAAAATCGCTAACGATCTTCGCTGGATGAACTCAGGGCCTCTAGCAGGTCTGGGCGAAATCGAACTGCAAGCGCTTCAGCCAGGTTCTTCCATTATGCCGGGTAAGGTTAACCCTGTGATTCCAGAAGCGGCAGCGATGGTCGCGGCGCAAGTGATTGGTAATGACACCACTATTACCATTGGTGGTCAGTCTGGTAACTTCCAGTTGAACGTAATGCTGCCTGTGATTGGTTTGAACATCATTCAAAGCATCGAGCTATTGGCTAACGCTTCTACGCAATTGGCAGATAAAGCTGTGTCCACATTTGCAGTTCGCGAAGACAACCTGCAAGTGGCGCTGGCTAAGAACCCAATCCTAGTGACGGCACTAAACCCAGTGATTGGTTACCTGAAAGCGGCAGAAGTTGCAAAGAAAGCGTACAAAGAACAGCGCGCCATTATCGACGTAGCAGAAGAAGAAACGGATCTAAGCCGCGAGGAACTAGAAAAACTGCTTGATCCAGCGAAACTGACGCAAGGTGGTATCGCGCAGTAATTACATAACGTATCTGATATAAAAATGGACGCTCCGGCGTCCATTTTTTTTGTACATTGAAAGACCAAGATTACATTCAAATTTATTCCCTGGAAAAATAAAAGTCATCAATCTTGTTATTTAAATAACGTTACCTATTTATATTAACTATCCATTGAAAAGTACAACCAAATTTCTGGAAAGTGCATTTATTAAAAATCGAGTATCATTTCTTCACTCTTAATTTATGGATGTTATTTACGGAACAAACTGTTCCTGGTAATAAAATTACTCGCCAATAATAATAAGCTGTAGTCTTTATTGATTGAGAATTAAAACCATTTAAATACAATAGGTTGTGCGTGTTTGCTTAACATTTAAACAAAGATTTTCTGGCTGTTTAGAAGTTTATTTACTTGATTTTTATAATTTTAAAATATTTCAAGTCGTGTTTTAATGGGTTATATTTGTATTTTATAAAATGAGATCTTAATTCTAATAGTAAAATCGTAAATATAGATTCTATTATTTTCATGATACATGTTATGTCGCTTTTCACTTCGGCTATCTTGTCGTCGGTAAAGCTGTCTAATCCAATAAGTATTATTTAGGAAATTTTATGATAGTTAATCAACATAACAATTCAGCTAGGCTTGGGGCGTTATCGAGTGCGATTTTGGCTTCGTTTTTATCGTTCGGTGTTAACGCAAATGTAAGTACGGTCTCGATAAGTCCTATCGTAGTCAATCCTTTTGGTGAATCAAAACAAGGGATTTGCGAGACGTACAATGCGCGAGTCAAAGTTGCGAACGCTCAGTTAAGAAATTTAGAGTTGGGACAAATAGAATCTCAAAATACGTGTACACATGTTCCTTTGAGCCGAGGGCAAATCGAAGTTTCACTACAGCCTTTTACGTACGGTGTTTTCGCTAGGACAGGACCAGCTTGGATTGGTGTGGAAGAGAAAGTCGACATAACCCACGAGTTAGAGCTGATCATGCTATCAGGAGGTGGCGAAACTCACTATGTGGTGTACACCACTGGCGGGGCCCAACTTAGGGAGCAACGTTTTTTCTGCAACGGCGAGGGTAGACATTGCGATCTTACACCAGTGTCTAACAACAGCGATTCGAGTGGGACCCCAGATATTGTCGCTAGCTGGAATGCTTGGGGAGTGAATCAACTCAACAATGTGTTTAATAACGTCAAAACACAAATCCAAACAGTTGACGCGAGAAATAACCCTTCAGTGCCCGGTGGGAATGGCAATTCACGTTATTGGCGCTTAGATGACTATTTCCCTAAGACAAGTACCCAAAATAAAACACTGGATATCGCAAAATCGACAAGTATCTCGTTTGGTGTAGAAGGCAGCACTGGGAAAGAAGCGTCGGTGAACTTTGCAGTCGGTTATGAAAGTGGGTTTTCAACGGAAGAAACTGTCATGACGGTGCACGGAACGGAGCTAACATCAGACACGGGCTCTAGTTCCGAATTCAAACTAAACGTACATGCGATATGGCCGCTTCCTCGTTTTAACTCTGAGGTGTCTACTGGGTCGAGTAGCCTCGTTGATAATCGAATCGGTCAATCGGCTTGGCGTGACATTGATTTTAGTTCATTTACTGTTTGGCGCGAGACGGTCAATCAAGGTAACTGTAATCCTGATGAAGGCTTACGAAACCAGATATTCCGACATACGTTGAGCATGGACCGTGGTCAGTATGATGCAGATAGCAACAGCAACGTGTTAACGGTCGTTGAAGGTGCTACTTCGTTAGAGCGTAGCTACGCGACCTATTCGGCAGCGAAGAACTTTACTGTCGGAACGAAGTGTGTGGCTGGTAAATCAGGAAAGTGGTACCGAGTACATGAAACTGGAACGCTAAATAGATAAATTATAACAGGACAAAAATTATGAAAATGAAATCAATATTGGCTTTAACCGTTTCAACGTTTCTTTCTGTCTCTGCATTGGCGAAGCCCGTTCATGTTTTAGTGGAGAATGTCACGAACTCACCGCTGGATTTGATAACGGAAATGGTCAACATGGAAGGACCTGTTGAGGCAACATCGGGTGAGCGAGCACTCTATGCTTCGGAAAACCATCAGGTTGCAGTACTTGATTCAAGTATTGTTCTTCAACAGGGTTCTTCTTTAGAAAAAGAACGTTTCAACGGAGCGAAAGCCATCGTAATTGTTGGATCGCCAAAAGATAATATGCAGGTATCTCAAGCACTGCTTGGTTATGGTGTTGAGGATGACTATATTGTTATCACGGGTGTTGATGAACCTAAAAATATAGCGCTGACCTATTTTACCAAGGTAGACACCGCGAGCGATGCAGAAACAGCAAAAGCGTTAATCAAAGCCGCAATTAAGTAACATCGATATTAACGTGACTTAATGACAAAGCAGAAAGAGGGGAGTCTTTCTGCTTTTCATTTTTTCAAACTGCTTTTTATAAGAGCAATGATTTTATGTCTTGATATGTTTGCCATCAAAATAGGCGCTCATAACTCACCTAACGTTTCCCTTCGCTTTTACACATCAGGATTTTTTCTTTAACCAATTTAGTCATGGCTGCTTTCGGCGCTTCATTATAAATTCTTGGGTCATTGATGTTGGGGTCTTCGTTGAATGCATTTTTTAAAGAATCTGCAAACGCGATTTTTAACTCAGTTGCGACGTTGACTTTAGCAACACCGAGAGAAATGCAGCGCTGTACATCAGCAACGCTGATACCGGACGCACCATGCAATACCAAAGGAATATCAATAAGCTCTGCTATTCTTGCAAGGCGTTCAAAATCTAATCGTGGTTCATCTTTGTAAAGCCCATGCGCCGTACCTATGGCGATAGCAAGTGAGTCTATGTTGGTCTGTTCCACCAGCTTAACGGCGTCTTCTGGGTTGGTGTACGGGTCGGCAACGGATTCAACTATCAAATCGTCTTCCTGCCCGACAAGCTGACCAATTTCAGCTTCCACACAGCAACCATACGCGTGGCAGATTTTGACGGTTTCTTTGGTAAGGGCGATGTTCTCTTCCAGTGGCAATGCACTCCCGTCTATCATGGCGGAGCGAATGCCAAGCTGAACCTTGCGCTCAATGTCCGAAATATCATGATGATGGTCTAAATGAACCACAACCCGCATGTTGCGTTCAAATGCGGCAGCGTTGACCATATGTACGAGTTCGCGA
Source organism: Vibrio nigripulchritudo (assembly GCF_027924785.1). Lineage (NCBI taxonomy): Bacteria > Pseudomonadati > Pseudomonadota > Gammaproteobacteria > Vibrionales > Vibrionaceae > Vibrio > Vibrio nigripulchritudo. The sequence goes on from NZ_AP027050.1 coordinate 1,012,381, forward strand.
GCACCGCCGTACTGATAAGTTCCGGGTGTACCCGCCAAAATGACTGGGGAATCCAGCTCTTTCGCTGCGTCTAAAATGACCTGAACCGTTTCCAGGTTATGAAAGTTAAACGCAGGAACGGCAAATCCCTCCTTTCTGGCTTTTGTTAACCAATAATTGCTGTTTATGATGTTGTTCATTAACCTAAATTCTCCTCAGACGCCGCTTAAGTAACGGGCTTGTACTTCATTAAAACAACTACTTCTGATAGCAAGCAGCGCTGTATATTTCGGTTATTTCCATGACTTTATCGATCACGATTTCCTTTGGATGGTTGGTTAACTTCCCCGCAGAAATTTTTTGGCTTTGATTGGGCAGATATTGGCTGAGCAAAGTTGGGGGAGGCGGGTTACTTTCCAGATTACGGAATAGTTTTCCCACCGCTTTCTTTACCTTTTCATTTGGCCAGTAGTAACGGATCCGATCGCTCAAGCTGTAGTGCTTGTCTATTTGCTGAAATTTGCCGGATTTTTCGTAGTAGCGAGCCCAGTAGCTTGGATCCTCATCCATTGCCAGCTCAATGGCATGTTTCAGGTCAGAGGTTACTTCGGAATCGACCCATTCACGTTCAATGCAATCGAGTGCAAATAAGGCTTCTCTCAGAGCAAAGGTTAGTGCAGGTCCTACCTTTAGAATCGCAAAATGGTCTTTGACCAGCTGTGAATACGCACCATTGCATTGGTAATCCGTTGAATGCGCTTCGTAAACCAGAGTTTGGTATTTCTCAATCATGTCACTCAGCGGCTTGGCTTTGGACGGCTGATAATGGACGACTTTGTGATGATCGAATTCGACTCCAGGCTGCACAACCAGCCCAATGACCCGTTCCCAGACGTCGGCTAACCCCCATTGCTCAAAACGCGTTTTGTGAATCTGAATGGTCCTTTCCGCTGCTTTTTCATTGGTGACTTCCAATGCATCGTCTATGTCTTCTTTTGCACCGCCGGGCTCAGGGACTTCGGTTCCTATGATGTAAACAGGAGCGGGACCTCCGCATGATCGCCAGGTTTTTTCTGCAACTTCACAAAGCTGAGCAGCTCGTGATGCGATGGTCTCATCACTCAATGGGACAGGGTCACCCGAACAGGGCATCGAACAGTCGAGATGAATTTTTCGAAACCCAGCTTCTACATAGCTTTCTATCAAATCTTCGGATTTTTGCATTGCAGAATCGGCGGTTTCGTTTTGCCAGCAGTTTGGTCCTAAATGATCACCACCAAGCAAAACCTGAGACTCTGGAACCGACAATGACTTGGCTAGAGAAAACACCAGCTCTTTGAAGTCTTGAGGTGTCATACCAGTGTAGCCACCAAACTGATTCACCTGGTTAGATGTGGCCTCTATTAGTACCGGTCTGGCATCAGCTAGGCTTTGACGGAGTGCGGCTTCCAACACCAATGGGTGTGCTGAACAAACCGAATAAATTCCGACTTTTGTACCTGCCTTATGTTGAGCCACCATATCCAGTAAAATTTGCACTTACTTTCCTTTCGAAATCTTTCTTTATTGTGTTTTATGAAAATAAAGGAAAGAAATGTGAAAAAATTTCGCCTCGATCACATTGATCGAAATATGAGCATAAAATCCATATAAAGGTGACTTTGATCTCATTATTGAAGTGATTTTGTGAGGTTTATGGGTATTTTTACTTTTTATATTGACAAATAAGTAGATAAAGTTGATCGAAATCTAACTTACGTAAACTTTCTTTTGCTTTTTAAATGTTGTTGTGATGTTTTGGTAAACGATAAGTTTAACAAGAGGCGTTATGCACATATTCAATTCTGTGCGTAATATCAAAGTAGGGCTGATTCATTGTTTCGGACCTCTCTGCTTTTTGTTCAAACAAATAGCCGGTGACTCATGTCAGCAGAGCTTGGCGTCTGGTCATCACAAGCGATACAAGGAAAGTAAAATGAAAAGTATAAAATTTTTAATTGCTTCAATGGCTGCCATGTCTGCATTTTCAATGAATGCCCATGCGGCTAATGAATCAACAGTTTGTGCCTCTCTTCTAACGCAATCACACCCATTTTATATTGCGTTGGCAAAAGGTCTGAAAGCTGGTGCGACTGAAAATAACGTGGATTTAAAAGTTTCTATTGCTAACCAGGACTTAGCAAAACAAATTAACGACATCGAAGACTGCATTATCAAAAATGTCGACGCAATCATCATTTCTCCGGTGGATTCCAAAGGTGTCCGTGGACCTTTGAAGAAAGCCGAGCGTGCAAACATTCCGGTTATTACCGTCGATATCGGTGCAGAAAACAGCAAAGTGGTCTCGCATGTTGCAACAGATAACTACGGTGGTGGGGTAGAGGCAGGAAAACTTGCTGTCAAACACCTGAACAGTAAAGGCACCGTTGTTATGCTGTCTTACCCTGGAATCTCCTCAGTTGAAGACCGATTACGCGGTTTCCGTGATGCTGTTGCCGACACTGACATCAAGATTGTCGCGGTTCAGCCAGGTAAAACACGCGAAGAGTCCCTGACTTCAACTATTAACATGCTTCAGGCAAACCCTGAAACAGACCTTATCTTTGCCTTTGGTGACGACATGATGATCGGTGCCGGGCTTGCCGTTACCAAGCAAAAATCTGATGCGGTGGTGATTGGGTTTGATGGCATGCCTGAAGGCATTAAAGCGGTGGATGATAATGCTCACCTGATTGGTGTTGTAAAACAAGACGCCGATACCATGGGCAGAAAGGCAATCAAAGCAACGGTAGATCATCTGGCTGGTAAATCTGTTGATGCCGAATATCCGATCGTACCTGTTCTATATACGGGTAAATAGCACGCGGTAACTGAACGACTTGAGTGCTCTGTGCTCAAGTTGTTCGGGTGAGATTTTATGTCGGATAGTAATATGCAGAATGTTGTTTTAGAAACCCACGACTTAAGCAAGCATTTTGGCGCGGTTAAAGCGGTAGATGGGCTTTCTATTAAGTTGTCTCCAGGTCGTGTTCATACCATTTTGGGTGAAAACGGATGTGGAAAATCCACCACATTGAAAATGCTGGCGGGTGTCCATTCGCCAACGCGTGGTCACATTATCAAAAAAGGTGAGACGGTGACGTTTAAGTCGCCACTGGATTCACGTGAGCATGGCATTGCCATCATTTTTCAGGAGCTTTCCCTATGTAACAACCTGAGTGTTGCAGAAAACATATACGCCAACAATGAGCCTTCCAAATATGGTGTGATCAACGATACCGAGATGATCAGTTCAACCAAGGCGCTACTCGACAAGTACAAGATTCCTATTTCGCCAGTTATCAGAGTGAGTTCTTTATCTATGGCACAACGGCAATTGGTCGAAATTGCAAAAGGGCTAAGTTACTCGTCAGAAGTGGTGATTTTTGACGAACCTTCTTCCTCACTTTCCGATTCCGAGGTGGAAATCCTTTTCAACATCATTGAAGAGCTTAAATCGGAAGGCAAAGCCATTGTGTACGTCAGCCATAAAATGGCGGAGATCATGCGAATTTCTGACGACATCACTGTTATGCGAGATGGCTTGTACATCGATACCGTAAAGAAAGACGAAACCAATATAGATTCCCTGATCACCATGATGGTCGGGCGAGAAATGAATGACATTTACCCACCCAAGGTTCCAGATGCACAAATAGGCGAGGTTCCCATTTTGAGGGTTCGCTCGCTTACCAATCCCTCGTACTTTCAAGAAGTAAGCTTCGATGTTAAGCCGGGAGAAGTGGTTGGCTTCTTTGGGTTGGTCGGGGCAGGTCGTTCCGATGTCATGAACGCCATATTTGGCATGTTGCCCTATGAGGGAAACATTGAAGTTAATGACGTATCCATTGATATCGATAGCCCCAGCAAAGCGATAAAAAACGGCATCGCTTTCGTTACTGAAAACCGAAAAGAAGAGGGCTTGGTGCTTGACCACAGTGTTCATATCAACTGTAACCTGACGAGCTTTGAAAAAGTGGCAGTAGCAGGCATTCGGAATGAAAGTGAAGAGCAACGCATCACCGATACCAGCATTCGTAAAATGCGGGTAAAAGTCCACGATTCTGAGCAGGAAGTGGGCTCGTTAAGTGGTGGAAATCAGCAAAAAGTTGTGCTGGCAAAATGGTTAGAGCAACAGCCCAAAATCCTGATTCTGGATGAGCCAACCCGGGGTGTAGACGTTGGTGCCAAATACGAAATTTACAATATTATCCGTGACCTTACCGCTCTCGGAACGGCAGTGATTTTGGTGTCTTCTGAATTGCCGGAAGCGCTCAACATGAGTGACAGGTTACTGGTGATGAGGAATAAAAGAATCGTGAAAGAGCTCGATACAAAAGGGCTTTCCCAAGACAAAGTAATGGTATACGCAACAGGAGTGGATTCCGATGATTAAAGCGTTTTTCAAGGAGTATGGCGGTATTCTTGGTGGGCTTGTTTTATTGATGATCGTCTCTTCTTTCTTGTCTGAGTACTTTCTCACAGTCAATAACTTAACCAACATTGTTTTGCAGACTTCCATTGTTGCGATTGTTGCCTTTGGAATGACGTACGCCATTTTGCTTGCTGGTATCGACTTGTCTGTGGGTTCGATTGTCGCATTGACCGGGCTGGTGCTGGTGGTGGGCTTAACCTATGGTTTGCCTTTCTCTTTGATGCTGCCTGTTGCGCTTGGTGTTTCCGTATTGTGTGGGTTTGCGAATGGATTTATTACCACATGGCTTGGTGTGCATCCTTTCATCGTCACCATGAGCTTTATGGGAATCTGGCGTGGTGCTGCGATGCTAACCAGTGACGGTCAGGCGATCTCTCTGTACGACAATGCCCCTTTTGAGTACGTGTTTAACGGATATTTTCTTGGCATTCCGTTTCCCATTGTCATTCTTATCGCCATGATTGCGTTGAACCATTTCCTACTGTCGAAAACCACATTTGGACGCAAAGTTTACATCGTTGGGGGCAACCCGGAAGCGGCAGCGTATTCAGGCATTAACGTGTCCAAAACCACCATCTATTCCTACATGATCACTGGCTTAATGGCGGGGATTGGCGGAGTGATGCTCGCATCCCGAATGTTTTCCGCTCAGCCAACCTCTGCCAATGGCATGGAGCTGGATGCCATTGCAGCCTGTGTGCTTGGCGGCACTTCATTGACGGGGGGGCGAGGCACCATTATCGGCACACTCATTGGTGCGCTCATCATTGCTGTTCTCAGCAACGTTATGAGCCTGATGAATGTCGACTTTTTTGTGTCTCTGATCGTTAAGGGCATCGTGATTCTCATTGCTGTCGGTATCGACGTGTACAAAAACAAGAAAGGATGAGCATGAAGATTGTAACCATAGGCGAAATCGTGGTTGAGATAATGGCCACGGAAGTCGACCAGGCTTTATCTGAAACCGGAACGTTTACTGGACCATATCCCAGTGGTGCGCCTGCCATTTTTATTGATCAGGTGGCGAAGCTGGGTGTGGACTGCGCAATCATTTCAGCCGTCGGCAATGATGGATTTGGTCGCATTAATCTCGACAGACTGAAGCAAGACGGCGTCGATGTGTCGGGTATTTCAGTACTGGATCAAGAAACGACGGGCTCAGCGTTTGTTACTTATCATGCGGATGGCAGCCGCGACTTCATCTTCAACATCAAGAATGCGGCGTGTGGAAAGCTTAATCTGGACAACGCCAATTTAAGCGTGCTCGAACAATGTACTCATCTCCACATCATGGGCTCCTCTTTGTTTAACAAGGATATTGCGTCTTTGACCACCAAAGCGATAGAAATTGTGAAAGGCAATCAGGGTTCTGTGTCATTTGATCCTAATATTAGAAAGGAGCTATTGGATGCCTCGATGAAACGCTCACTGATCGAAATTTTGAAAGTGACCGATATTTTTATGCCAAGTGAAGCGGAAATCACGTCTTTATCCGAAAGCAATAATCTCGAAAATGCGATAAATGAGTATTTTAATGTCTATGGTGTCAGTGAAATTGTGCTCAAGCAGGGCGAAAAAGGTGCAAAAGTATTCACACGGACACACACGTTCGAGCAGAAAGCTTTTCCCGTTGAAGAAGTAGACCCGACAGGCGCAGGTGATTGTTTTGGCGGCGCTTATGTTGCATTTCGATTGCAGAGTAAGCCAATTGAGGAGTCTTTAAGGCTAGCTACAGAATGTGGTTCTCGTTCAGTAACGGTGTCTGGCCCGATGGAGGGAACATCGCGGTTAGATGAATTGTCAGGCAAATAACGTTGAGTGATCGATATACCCCTTAAGAGTAAGGCCTCTAGGCAAGGCTCGAAATTTGTTATAAAAATATAGCCTCCTTACGAAGTAGATAGAGGGTAGCTTCAAAATATGAGTCAAACCAGTAAAAGACGAGAAAGTATACTGAACAGACTGAATCTAAATGGCAGTGTGTCGGTGGGTGAGCTTTCAGAATTACACGATGTTAGCTTGGTCACCATAAGGAACGATCTCGACTATCTGGATGAAAAAGGCTTATTAATTCGCTCTCATGGTGGAGCGATTCGCAACCAATCTTCTCTTGCTGAGTCATCGAATAAAATCAAACTCACGCATCATGCGCCAGAAAAAATGATAATCGCTAAGGAAGCGGTCAAACAGATCGAACCTAAAGATGCCATTATTCTGGGCGCTGGCACCACCACTGAATACATTGCGAAGTTGATCGCAGAGGAAAGCGATCTGACGGTTATGACCAACGGGCTGAATATTGTCACGGCGCTTTCTGCATCCCCAGGTTTAGATGTGATGATTACAGGCGGAACTTTACGTTGTGACAGCCAGTCTTTTTATGGACCTCAAGCCGAAGCGAGCTTAAAAGACTACCATTTCGATAAAATTTTCGTTGGTGTCGATGGAATACACATGGACCATGGTATTACGACACACAGTGAACACGAAGCGCGCCTTTATCGATTTATGTGTGAGTCGATAAAGAAAACCATCGTTGTGACGGACTCAAGTAAATTCGGTAAGGTCAGTGTTTATAAAGTGATCCCTTGTAGCACTGTCGATGTTCTGATCACAGACAGTGGCATTTCAGAAGAACACAAACAGTCTCTTATCGATCAAAACGTTGAAGTTATAATCGTTTAGGATCGCTTCAACCAAAATACCTCGCTACCTCTTAAACCCTGAACGCAGTGCTGAACGAACAGTTTGGCACTGCCAACCCTTCAGGGTTCAAACATTCATTTTCTTTTCTGGCTCAAAATTGATACTTACTGAAAGTATTGCGTATGAAGGGTCGAATTCGCCGAATAAAAGTCGGACACTGATTGTGCTGCTCAGAAAACTTATTGCGCCTTAGGTGAAATAATTCGCGTTCCTAGTTGTTAGGAAAATTGGGTAGTTCTGTAGCAAACAGGGAAAGTTTGAATACGGAGACAGTAGTTCCGATAGAGCGAGGTTAGGTACGGTATGAAGTACCTCTCAAAGTACCACCGAAATAATTTTTTGCTTCTCAGCGTGATCATCGCGTTGATAGATATCCTCTTTGTGCTTGTCAGCATTAACTCAGCCAGACAATCTCTGAATAACTCAATCGAAGAGCAAGCCATTCAAATCAAACAGAGCTATCAAACCGTTCTGGAGCAGGCTGCGACGGACATGAGTTTAATGGGTACGTTTATCGCCGGCGACGAACGTGTGAATCACATTCTGAAAGAGCGCTGGAAAGCCGAACAACGTGGGGAAATTGATCACACTATCGATGAGTTTTTGCGGCAAAGGCTCATGAATCATATGATGCCTGCGTGGCAGATGATTCAGGATGAGTTTTACATCAAGTCGCTGCAAATATTCCTTCCTCCTGATTCCAATTCTTTTCTGCGTTTACAACAACCCTCTCGGTTCGATGATTCTGTCGTCGGTATTCGAAACACAGTCAGTCAGGTTCTGGCGACAGGGGATTCAATTTCAGGTTACGAAATCGGGCGTACCAGTGCCGCTCTTCGTTCTGTCGTTCCCGTGACAAGTGATGAAGACGATGCTGTAGTGGCAGCTTTAGATCTGGGCACCCCATTAAGCAATCTGCTTCAAAAGCTTGAAAGCAATATCGGTATTGGCAGTGGGGTGACGTTGAGAACATCCGCTCTGGCTCAGTCGATGTGGATCGAGTTTCAAGAGGATTACCACCGCTTACCTTATGTTGAAAAGTGCCTGTGCGTTATCGAATACCAGTCTGAGCCCATTTTCAGTGGCATGATTCGTCAAATAACCGAATCAGGGATGATTAAACCCGATTATCGATTTGATGTGATTCAGTACGAAGGCAGACCCTACAATGTGGTTCAGTTACCCATTGTCGACTATCAGAATGAGATGAGTGGTCTAAATGAAGAAGTGGGGAAAGTGTTCTTCTGGAAAGATGCGACACCTTTGCACCAGCAGTATCAGGCATCGGTTCACAAAACCATTGGGTGGGGCATTTTAGGGTACATTTTTGCCGAAATCATTATTCTTTGGGCATTCGTGGCGAGCATCAAGAACCTGGAGCTGGAGATCACGGGTCATACAGAGAACCTTGAAGAGAGCCAGAACAACTTGATTGAAGCCCAGCGCATTGCCAATATTGGTAGCTGGTCTCTGAATATGGAAACCGAGTCCCTTTATTGGTCAGAACAGATTTACCATATATTCGAGCTGGATCCTGAAGAGTACGAACCTTCCTATCAGCTGTTTCTCGACATGATACACCCAGAAGATCGAGTCAAAGTGGACCGCGCATTCAGAGAATCTTTAGAGAACAATACGCCATTTTACGTTAGCCACCGCCTTCAGATGGCGGATGGTCGAATCAAGCATGTCATCGAAGAAGGTAAAACGCTATTTGATTCAGACGGCAAAGCCGACGTCACTGTGGGCGCGGTACGAGATATTACCGATACCTATCTGGCACAGGAGAAGGAAAAGCTGGCGGCAAGTGTTTTTCAACATGCCAACGAAGGCATATTCATCTGTAACGAAAAGCTGGATGTGATCGAAGTGAATGAAGCCTGCTACATGATTACAGGAGTGAGCTCAGACGACTCCCGTGAATTCAATCTGCTGGAATATCAGAATCGCTTTATGAATCAGGAGCAGTTCTCAGATATGCGCTCGTCTTTAGTCCGAACCGGTGAATGGAATGGGGAAGTGTGGTTGAAGCGAACTAGTGGGGAAGAAGTCGCCCTGGATCTTAACATCAGTTCAATTCGCAACGAACATGGGAAAGTCACGCATTACGTCGGATTGTTTTCCGATATCACGATCAAGAAGAAACACGAAGAGCGCCTCAATTACATTGCGCATTTCGATTCCTTAACGGGTTTGCCTAACCGTATTCTGCTTACCGACCGTCTGACTCAGGCAATGCTGCAGACAGAACGAAGTAAGCAATACATAGCCATTCTGTTTCTGGATTTGGATGGGTTTAAGAAGATCAACGACAACTACGGACATCAGGTCGGCGATTTGATGCTTGAACACGTTTCAGAACAATTTACCAATACCATCCGTGCTGGTGACACAGTCGCTCGATTTGGTGGCGATGAGTTTGTATTCGTTATCCAGAACGTTGCCCGACCTTGTGCTTATGATATTCCCATCAGCAGAGTCCTTGAGGCGGTCGCCGTCCCTATGGTTCACGAAGGGCACACGCTGCATGTCTCTGCCAGTATTGGAATCACTTTTTATCCGCAGCCAGGTAAGAAACTGGGCGCTGATGAACTGTTTATTCAAGCGGATACTGCCATGTATAAAGCCAAAGCTGCCGGCAAAAACGGATTCAGGATATTCGACGAAAATTGTGTCCAGGAATCGTGAACCTAGGCATTTCGTGCTAGTGGTATGTCCGAAATGATCGGGTATTCGTCGTTGTGGACAGGATAGGTTCATAGCATACTCCTAATAGAGCGAAAACAGCAGTTTTCCTATCAAGGAGATGTATGAAGAAAATAGGGATATTCGCCTATCCGGGATGCCAGAGTCTGGATGTTATTGGACCGGCAGAAGTCTTCGCTTCAGCCAATAAATTTAATGAAGAGCCTGAATATGAAGTGATCATCTTTTCTTTTGAAAAGGGAAAAGTGAAAACAGACGGAGGGCTTACGCTTTTCGCAGAGGAAAGCTGGCAGGCTATCCAACAACTGGACACGCTAGTGGTTCCGGGTGGTAACCTTTCCAGAAGCTACCTAGAGCGGGAAGACATTTTTGACTGGCTTAGAAACATTTCAAATACTTGTCGCCGGGTGACGTCTGTCTGTACTGGTGCTTTCTGGCTGGCAGAGGCAGGCATTCTGAACAATCGAGTTGTCACAACGCACTGGCGGCACTGCGACACACTTCAGCAGCGCTATCCGGAAATTAAGGTCGATTCAGACGCCATTTACATTCATCAGGGTAACATCTCCACGTCTGCGGGCATAACAGCAGGAATCGATCTCTGTCTTTCACTGGTTGAACAGGATTTGGGTTACGCGGTTTCTGTTTCCGTTGCTCAGGAACTTCTGGTGTTTTATCGCAGACCTGGGGGGCAATCTCAGTTTGTATCTTTTCAACAGGCTCAGAGTGCAGGTGACAAGCGGGTAGCGAGTGCTATTCGATATATCCATCAGAAACTAAGTTCTGAAATTAAAGTAGAACAGATTGCCGAGCACATTGGGCTGAGCACTCGCCAGCTAGGTCGAATTTTCAGAAACGAGCTTAATGTCAGCCCTAACCAGTATTTACTAAAAGAACGCCTGAATCTGGCTTGTGACCTGCTAAAAAACAGCGACCTGACACTAGAAAGGATCGCCAGCCGCTCAGGGTTAATGAGCGGAGATAATTTAAGAAATTTATTTCAACGTCAGTTTGGAGTGAGCCCATTGGCTTACCGACAGCGTTTTAAAAGGAACGATGTAAATGAATAGAAACGTGTGGCTTCTTTCTCTTTGTCAGGCTTTGTTGATGACGGGAAACATTGTCTTAATTTCCGTTGTAGGATTGATTGGAAAGGAGATAGCCCCGTCTCAAAGCCTGATTACACTGCCTGTCGGGTTACAATTTTTAGGTCTAATGGCTGCGACCATTCCTGCTTCTCTAATCATGGGCAAACTTGGAAGAAGGAAAGGCTTTAGCTTGGGTAACCTGTTCGGAATCATTGGGGCATCACTTGCAACTTACTCTCTCAGCCATGGTTTATTCTGGTTGTTTTGTTTCTCGACACTGCTGCTCGGTATTGGTATTGGCTTCGGGACACTCTATCGGTTTGCTGCTATTGAAGTGAGTGCTGAAAGCGCAAGACACAGGGCGATATCCATTTCTATGGCAGGTGGGGTTCTGGCTGCAGTATTGGGACCGAATCTCGCCGTTATGTCTCAAAACCTTTTACCCGACGGGCTGTATATAGGTGCGTTTGCTGCGGTGCTTGGTCTTAACATCATCGCGTTGATCGTTTTGCAAACCATTGACTTCCCACCAGCACAAAAGCTGAGTGAACAAGCTCCGAGTGAACCGTTAAAAAGTATCGTGTCTCAACCCGACTTTATGGTTTCAGTATTTGCTGCCATGGTTGCCTATGCGGTTATGAACCTTTTAATGACAGCGACACCCCTAGCCATGCTTGGTTGCGGTTTTGATTTTACCAAAGCCGCTGGGGTTATAGAGTGGCACGTTCTGGGCATGTTCGTACCGGCGTTTTTCACTGGGCGGCTAATAGAACAGTTTGGCGCGCGCAACATGATAGTGGCGGGGGCGGTTTTGTTTATAGGTTGCATTGCTATCAATGTTCACGGTCAGTCTCTGTGGCATTTCACTCTTGCTCTCATATTGCTAGGAGTTGGCTGGAACTTCATGTTTATTTCCGCAACCAGCATGTTTAGCCAATCTTACAAACCTGAAAATCGCGCTAAAGCACAGGCATTTAATGAGTTCTTTGTGTTTGGCTGTGTCGCAATAACAGCGATGCTTTCTGGTTGGCTTGAAGCAACAATCGGCTGGCAAAACCTGAATCTCTACACCGCACCTTTTGTTGTCATCGTCATGTTGATGTTTCTGTTTAACGCCAGAAAAGCGTCGATGAAACAAGCGGTAAAGTAGTACACGTTGAAATTTGAGGGAAAAATCAGAGAAATTTTTCAGGAATTGCTTGGGCGAAATAACACCCAAGCAATCCACAGTTGATTACGTTACCTGGTAACAAGCGGGTGTTAATTCGAGGAATTTTTCGAGTATGGCATCTTCATTCGAAATTGAATCGGCTAAACTGAGCCCAATTGCTTTTCCAAGCTTAAGGTAGCCCATACTCCAGTCTGGGAAATGCCGAGTCTTTACGTCTTTGGAGGATAGAATTTCGATATTTGTGTGCCTCGGGTCGCGTCCGAGCTTTGTGACCAGTTCTTCTATGTTTCTGTCTGGGCCTTCAATCATTTGATAGAACCCATCTAAATGAAAAATCAGAAATCCTGTGATGTCATTTGCTTTATTATTTTTTCGAGACACTTCCAGAATATTGGTTACGTCAATTTCGTCCACTTTCGAGATACTTCTGTATAGAATCTGTTTCATAGTCTTCTCTTATCCATGTACATTTCTCTGTCCGCAGATCGTAAGGTCTGTGAAAAATCCCAGCAGGAATTGACGGCCTTCCCGATACTGAAATGAATAGAAAAACCTCTCTTATTCTGAGAGTTAAGATTTTTAGCCAACCGGTTTCTGACGGTATCTACGTCGAGGTCATCTCTAAAAACAATGACTATGAATTCATCTCCTCCATATCGAAGAATAATGTCACTCAGTCTAAAACTTCGTTTTAAAGCTTTTGCAAAATCGCGGAGCGCTAAATTACCCATTTCATGACCATGGGTGTCATTAATTTTTTTAAAGCCGTTTAAGTCGAAGAAGAATAACGTGAATTCTTTGTCATTTAGCGAGTTTTCTAAGTGTCTCAAATAACCGCAGTTAAATAAGCCAGTGAGTTTATCTGTGTAGCTAGACTTGCGTTCGCTCACTATCGCGTTGTGGATAATGTTACTAATTAGAGGCAGTAAGTAATGGTGTTTTGAGGGGTCAGACAGAAGGGCAAGCAAATCTCTAATGTCTTTCGCTGTGTTTATACAGTTAACAGACTGCAGCCTACTGATAATGATGTTATCTTCATCTCCAGTAAGTTCTTGTAATTCAAACAACAACATTTGCTTTATGATCTTGTCTGACATGCTCTGCACCTAGGTCAACCGAACGCACATCAATTATTAGATTACTTGCATATGGTGTCAAACTTGAATTGAAATAATTCGAACTTCGAGTCAGGTAAACTGTAAAGCCGGCAATATTTTGGCTACTTAGGCGTGATCGAATCATATATAATGCGGCGCTTATTTGTTGTCTAATCAAGGAAAGCCAGCCATGGAGCTAAAGGAACTACTGACCGCTTTGTCTCAATCCCCTGAAACTGTTCAATTTCAAGATGTCATTTCTGTCATTGACGCGAATTATGAATTCACACAAACAGAGTTCAAGAACGGAGACACGGTAAACGAAGCCGAACAAAATAATGGTTCATGCAAAATCTTTGCTTTTGCAAAACTCAACCAGCTAGATGTTCAGAGTGCGTTGGCATGTTTTGGTGACTTCTACCGTAAAGATGTGCTTGAAAACCCAGAAGGGGAAGACCACCAGAATATTCGCAACTTTATGCGTTTTGGCTGGGAAGGCATCGAGTTTAAAGGCGAAGCGCTGGTTGCTAGATAACCTCAACAGACCCTAACATTAGTAAGAAAAAAACCGGATAGACAATGATTTCTATCCGGTTAGAAGGCAGTGGATTAATTGCTCTTCAAAATGAAATTTAGAAGTTTTAAACCATGGATTGGTTTAGGTTAACTTAGATTAGAAGTTAACAACGATGCCTGCGGTTGCACCAGAGAAATCAGTCGCCGTATCTTTCTGAGAGTATTCAACGAATACTGTGGTTTTCGAGCCGAGTGCGTAACCTACACCAGCGTAGAAACCAGATTCTTTATCCGCTTCGTCTGCGTCTACTTCACCGTAACCACCATAAATGCGTGCCGCGTTCAGGTTGTACTCACCACCGATACGCCATGCAGTTACGTCTGTTCCATCCTGATCTTCCATCGAGAAATCAGCACCAAACTTCATTGCGTTGATCTTGTAGCTTGCACCTAGGTTGAAACCAGAGTAGTTCGCTTCAGTAGCACGACCAGCGTAAACCTCGTCAGCGTAGTCGTAGAAACCAGCCGATAGCCCAAGACCCATAGGAAGATCGTATGCACCAGCAATAGTGAAGCCACTGCGGTGTTTGTTGTCGTCTTGAGCAAACTGATAAGTCACGCCCGCAGTCAGGTTTTCAACCAGCTTGTTAGCTGAGAACTTAACGATGCCGTTGTCGCGACCACGATCTGCCAGTTGTTGAGAGTAGCCATACCACTCATCGAATCCACCGCGGAATGCCGCGTCATCAAAAATCGTTGTCTGGCGACCAAATGTCAGAGTACCGATGTTTGTAAATTCAAGACCTGCGTAGAAATCACGGGATGAGAAAGCGATATTGATCTCTTCATCTGTCGTTCCAGCTTTTGTTGCTTGTGCTCCTGAATATTCCACTTCGAAGCGACCAATTGCAGCTACACCTTCAGTTGCTTGATGCTTTGCAGTAAAGCCAAGACGTGAACCACCATCGCTGATAGAAGATTCAGAGCCTGCGCCGCTGTCTTCAACTTGCATAATCGCAAAAGCACGACCGTTGATGTCCAGAGTTGAACCTTCGTTGTTATATACTTCTGCTGCGTTTACAGAACCTGCTGCTGCCAGCGCAGCCACTGCTAATAGAGTTTTTTTCATAATTAATCCATTTATGTACAAAAGAATTCAGAGCAAAATCAGAGCAATAGCTCCAAAGCTTGAGAGTTTGTTTCTTCCCAACCCGCTCAATTCGTATGGCATACTGAATTCAAAGCATTTAATGGTCAAGTGTTCTGTATGCGGAATTATTGAGTAAATGAATGGATATTTAAGTAGGTAAGAGGTAAGACTATACAGATTGTTGTTCTGTATTATCTTTATGAAAAATAAGAAGAAATAATGTTGAAAATTAAAAGTACGGAGAACTGTATAATTGCATGTATTTTAAGGTTTAACGTTCGGTATGCTTGTTTTAAGAAGTGAGATCTACTTCACGCATTGATATGGCATGATGTTGGATAAAATGCCTGGTTGATGGAATCAATCAGGCATATAAGTGGATAAATTACCAGCTCTCGACTTTTCGGCTATCAAGGACATGATTCGCCCATTCAGCAAAACCATAACCTCCGGGCAGTGACATGATCTGTTTAGGTTTGTGCTTAAGCATCGGCAGGAAAGGTTGAATGTTGGAAACGCCCACAGTGTGCTTAAAACGTTCAAACATAGCGGCATCGTTAGCGGAATCTCCAATAAATGCACAACGAAGCTGAAGTTCTTCCTCGCACCAATTCTTATGGGTGTTAATCCAGTCCATGGCGCCGCTGGCTTTACTGTAATCTCCAACCCAAAGATTAATATGAACCGAACTTACAGCAGCACTCACACCAAAAGAGCGAATAATAGTCATCGCTCTGTCCAAGTCTTCTTTCGAAACCCCGCTGTTGTCTTGCCCGTGATCAATAGCGACATCGTATCGTCGATACATGTTGTCCTTTGCTGGCAATAGTGAAGGGACTTCGGTGGTGACTCGGTCAACTATCTTCAGAAGACATTCTCTGTTTATTCTTCGATCTTCGTCTGAAACCGTATCGAAGAAATCAATGCTGCCGTTGTTCTTTGTAATGGAGAACGCCCCGTTTTCCCCAATGACCCCCTGAACTGGCCATAATCTGGCGATCTGATCGCACCAGCCAGCACATGCACCAGTAACGGGCACCACTTCAATTCCGGCTTCTCTTAATCGATACAAAGCATGGAGCGTTTCGACAGGCAGCTCACCATTGTGAGTCAACGTGTCGTCTACATCTGTAAAAATAAGACTTGGTGTGGTCATTTCGTAATAAGTATTGGTTTCTTTTGCATTCATTATTTAAGACCCGAATTCATAAAAGACTGCATGAATTGTTTTTGGAAGATAAGAAAGATTGCCAGCAAAGGCGATATAGAAATCAGTGTTCCCGCACTCAGAACGCCCCAATCGACCCCGATTTCCGGTGAGCCGAACAGCGCGATTCCAACCGTAATAGGGCGGCTTTGTTCTGTGTTGGTCACTACGACAGGCCAAAGAAAATTGTTCCAGTGGTAGGATATAGAGACAAGACCGTAGGCAAGGTAAGTCGGTTTTGCTAGCGGTACGTAAACTTTTAAGATGGTGGCGAATCTACTCAATCCTTCTACTCTCGCTGCGTCTTCAAGCTCCTGAGGAACCTGCATAAAAGTCTGACGTAACAAGAATATCCCAAACGCGCTGGCGATATAGGGAAGGGCGATCGCCCAATAGGTATCGATCGCATTAAGATTTGCAATTCGTTGATAATTCTCACTGATGAGCGCTTCAGGCATGATCATCAGTTGCAGTAATATGGCACCGAATATGATGCTCTTACCTTTAAAATCCAGTCTTGCAAGCGCGTAGGCCGCGAGGGTGCAAACCACAATTTGTAGAGCGAGCAGCAAAGTGACGAAGCAGAAGGTATTCCACATGTAGGTGACAAATGGTGCCATCGTCCAAGCTTCAAAAAAGTTATCGAGTCGCCAGGGGGAACTCAGATCAAATGAAATGGCATCTGAACCACTATGAAATGCTGCCCACACCATATAGAGCAATGGCAACACCCAGAGCAATCCGAGCAGCCAACTGGCAATGCCATTGATGATCTTTGACCAAGGAGTTATATGAATCTGATTCATCGATAGTGCACCCGCTTACGACTGAGTAAAAACTGAACGCCTGAGCAGACTGCAAGTAACAGCAATAACACTAATGTCAGGCTGGAAGCGTATTCATGATCTAGGTAAGAAAACGCCGTCTCGTAGATGTAATAGAGCAGCAAGGTACTGGAATTGTTCGGACCACCCTTGGTGAGAATGAACAGGTGATCGACCAGTTTAAATGCATTGATTAGTGCATTAATGAGAACAAACAAGGTTGTGGGTCCAAGCAGGGGCAAGGTGACTCTTTTGAATCGATACCAGTAACTTGGCGACTCAACTTTTGCCGCATCGTTCAGCTCCCCAGGAATCGCTTGTAAAGCGGCTAAGTAGAAGATCATGAAAAAGCCAGCTTCTTTCCATATGGTGAGTAACATCAAAGAACCCAGTGCCGTATCTGGGTCTCCCAGCCAGTTTCTTGGTTCTATTCCTACGTATCCAAGAACGGTATTGAATAGCCCAATGTTTGGCGAATAGAAGAACAACCAGATATTCGCGGCAGCAACCATAGGCAGCATAGTCGGGATGAAATAGGCAAGACGAAGAAATCCACGTCCGAAGATGTTTTCATTGACCCAAACTGCCATTGCTAGCGCTAAAACAATAGACACAGGAACAGTGACCAGCGCATACCAGCCGTTGTTAACCAAAGCCTGAAGAAAAATAGGATCATCCAGCAAATACTCTAAATTCTCTGCACCGACAAACGTTGTACCTTCACTTCCTTGATAGAAAAAGCTGGTAAAGAAGCTATTAAACGCAGGTATAAAGGTAAAGTTGCTCAGCAAAACCAATGCAGGTAACAGCAGCAACCAGGCGAGCAGTGAATTGGGTATTTGGCTAAAGCGTAAATACATAAGTTATCCGAAATAGAGCGGAGTCGGAAAATTCCTCGTCCGCTCTGGTTCAAGTGATTAAGATCGTGTCGCGCGCTTTAACAAGCGTTCTGCCTGTTTCTGCGCTTTATCGAGTGCCTGTTGGGCAGAGCTCTGTCCGGTAAGCGTTGCCTGAATGGCGTCATCCAGTGCCTTTCTGACCCGTCCGGCTTCGTAAGTTGCCAGCTCTGCTGTGGCGTGTTTAAGTTGGTCACGAGCCACTACTGCCTGAGGCACCTTTTGCGCGTGGGTTTTTAGCGCTTCGGTCTGGTAAGCCGCTTCACTGACACCAACGTAACCCGTGGCAATACTCCACTGTGCACTTCGCTCAGGTGAAGACATAAACTTCACCAGCTTGTATGCAGCTTTTTGCTCGGAATCTGTGCCAGAATTAAGCAGGTAGAAGTTACCGCCACCAGTTGGAGAACCAAGTTCTGCATTTGCAGGTAGTTGTGCAACACCAACGTCAAACTTGGCATTTTTAAGTACGGCTGTAAGGTTACCTGTCGAGTGCCACATCATTGCGGTATTGCCTTCAAGAAACTCCTGACGAAGTGTTCCCCATTCAATGGTGCCTTTTGGCATCACCTGATCTTTGGTTCCCAAGTCTTTCCAGAACTCTAGAGCCTCTACCACTTTGGGGCTGTTGAAGTTGACGGTTTTCCCATCAGAAGACATCAGTGTCTGACCTTGTTGTTTCGTCAGAGCACCAAACATCCAGTACGGGTAACCTGTAGAAGGAATCATCATTCCCCACTGGGTTACTTTTCCTGAACCGTCCTTTTTCACCAGTTTTGCAGCGGTTTCTCTTAATGCTTTCCATGTCGTAGGTGGTGATTCTGGATCCAACCCAGCAGCTCGGTATGCGTCTTTGTTGTAGTACATGACGATTGTGGAACGCTGGAAAGGGATGCCGTAGGTTTTGCCTTCATGCTGTCCGTTCTCCATCAACGCAGGGTAGAAGCTATTCAGCCATGTTTTGTCTTCAGAAGTTTTGGCAAAGTCATCGAACGGTCGAATAACACCCATGCGTTTCAGTTCAAGCAGATCGATAGAGAAAAGCACAGAAGTTTGTACAGGTTCTCCTGCTTTCAGAGCGGCGAGTGCTTTTACGCGAGTGTCGTCGTAGTTACCGGCGTAAATAGCAGTAACTGAGATGTCTGGATTTTGTTTCTCGAAATCGTCGACCATCCCGTCGACAACCTGAGTCAGTGCGCCTCCAACGGCTACGGGGTAGTACATAGTGAGTTCAGTTTTATCTGCGGCATACGCCAAAGAAGAACTGGCTAAAATACTGAGTCCAAGAGCACGCTTTATCGCTTTCATGGTTTTATCCTTAACTAAACAGTAGCGAATTTTTGAGTTTGGGGTGTGGGTAAAAGTCGCTGAGTGTCAGGATCAAAATAACAACAGTCGCTGTCATCCCAACTGACACTGAGCAAGTCACCTTTTTGAAGTGTCTGGTGACCATCCAGCTTGATACAAAGCTGCTGGTTACCTTCGATTTCGGCAGTGACTAAGGTACTGTCTCCGTGATAATCGGCTTTTAATACGGTGCAGCTTTCTCCCGATTGCTCCACACGCATATGTTCGGGTCTGATACCTGTCAGAAACGGTTTGTTTTTCAATTGAAGCAGGTTCATCGGAGGGCTTCCGATAAAACGGGCAGAAAACGTTGTCGCGGGGTGTTGATATAATTCTTGGGGTTTGCCAATTTGTTCAATTACACCCTGATTGAGTAAGACGATCTTGTCTGCCATTGACATGGCTTCTACCTGATCATGAGTAACGTAAATCACCGTTAGCCCAAGATCTTGCTGAAGTTGACGAAGCTCGCTTCGCATATCAGCTCTGAGCTGCGCATCGAGATTAGAAAGTGGTTCGTCCATCAAACAGATTGGGTGGTGCGATACGATAGATCTCGCCAGAGCAACACGCTGCCGTTGGCCGCCTGAAAGTTGGGAAGGCAATTTGTTCAGATAGTCGGCTAATCCAACCTGGTTAACGGCTTCTTCCAGCCTTTGTTTCTGAGTTTTGGCGGGGACTTTACGTGCCTTTAAACCAAATAAGATGTTTTCTTTTACCGAAAGGTGGGGGAACAACGCATAGGACTGAAAGACCATGCTGATGTGCCTGTCGCTGGGCGAACGAGCCGTCACGTCTTCGTTATCGATAAAGAATTGCCCTTCAGTTGCGCTTTCCAAGCCTGCAAGAATTCTCAGTAAGGTGGTTTTCCCACAACCGGAAGGTCCTAGCAGCGCAACAAACTCGCCTTTGTTCACTTGAAAATCAATGTTCTTTAGCGCTTCCTTGTCGGCAAATCGCTTTTTGATGTTGTTTATCTGGAGGTAGCTCATGAGTGTTCCTCCGTAAGAATCAAATGGGTATCCGACTGCTTACACAAGTCTGCTAACGTTGAGTCTTCACAGTCAGTGAAGAGCGTATCGATATCTTTCATGTGGGCAAAACTAACAGTCGCACTGCGTAGGTACTTGCTGCTGTCTGCGAGTAAAAACGTCTTTTTGCTGTTCTTGAGTATCAGGCGAGTGATTTCTGCTTCTTCGTACTGGAATTCATGCAGTTCACCCGTTTCAGATATTCCGGCAATACTGCAAACAGCAAGGTCTGCTCTAAAAGAACGCAACAGCTCAGTCGCGGTAAAACCCGTCATGTCCTTGTGTTGGTTTCTAATTTTTCCACCGGTGAGCCAGGTTTCTATGTTTGGATAATCGCTGAGGATCAAGGCGGCGTTCAGGTTATTGGTGACGACCGTTAGCGCGATTTGTCTTGGTAGCGACTGCGCCAGCCCGATAACGGTAGAGCCATACCCAAGGAATAAAGTACTCTCTGGTTCAATGTATTGTGCTGCGATTTCACCTATCTTTTTCTTTACCGACTCATTAAAGCTGGCACGTGCAGAAAAGTTTTGATTTTGCATTGCAGGGGGAAGGGCTACACCACCATGCTTGCGTTTGGCTAGCCCCATCTCACATAAGATATTGATGTCTTTTCTCATGGTCTGAGTTGTGAGATTAAAGTGCTTAGCGAGATCTTCTGTCGTGACAAATCCGTGCTCGTTGAGCATTTTTAGTATGTCTTGTTGTCGTGGATCGGGTTTCATATTTTGGTTTTCAAATGAACATTTATATTTTCAAAACTAGATCCTAGAAACGATTTGTTACAGCTTAAATGGTGTTTATTGACAGAAATATTAAATAAATGTGAACACTATCGGATTAACTCTTGATGTGAGCGTAAGAGCAATATGAAACATGGAATCGTAAAGAAAAATGAGATTGAAGCGCTGGAAGGAACAGATAAAACGCATTTCTTGAATGAAAATGCTAAAAGAATCAATAAGTCACTAGGTGATTTAGTCGGCATAACTGGATTTGGATTTCATATTATCGAAATACAGCCAGGTTTTGACTCGACTGAACACCATGTGCATTACTTCGAAGATGAATGTGTTTACGTACTAGAAGGCAAAGCTACTGTTTATATCGGCGAAAGTTCATATGAAATTTCGGAAGGTGACTTTATTGGGCATCCGGCTGGTGGAGAAGCGCACTCAATGACCAATACGGGAACACAAACGTTACGTTGTATCGTTGTGGGTCAGAGGTTGGATCATGATGTTGCCGATTACACGCGTTTGAAGAAGCGCATTTATCGCAATCAGGGGCTACCGTGGAACTTGGTGGATATCGAAAATATTGACGAGCCAGGTGGGTCAGTGGGCAAAAAGTAGATGACCAACCATCGATGGCATAGCTTCAGATAGTAAAAAGCCCCACTCAAAAAGAGCAGGGCTTTGGATAAAAAACTGTCGATTAGGCCAGCAATTCGTTTGCAGTCTTAACCACGTTTTCTACGGTGAAACCGAACATCTTGAACAGTTCGCCTGCTGGTGCAGATTCACCGAATGTTGTCATACCAATGATACGACCGTCGAAACCTACGTACTTGTACCAGAAGTCAGCGATGCCCGCTTCAACAGCGATACGCGCCGTCACGTCTGATGGCAGTACGGATTCACGGTAAGCCGCGTCTTGCTTGTCGAATGCGTCCGTAGAAGGCATAGATACGACGCGAACTTTCTTGCCCGCTTCAGTCAGTTTCGCTGCTGCTTCTACAGTCAGCTCGACTTCTGAACCCGTTGCAATCAGGATAAGCTCAGGCTTGCCATCGCTGTCTTTCAGGATGTAACCGCCTTTTGCGATATCAGCAACCTGTGCTGCGTCACGCTCTTGCTGGTACAGGTTCTGACGAGAGAAGATAAGCGATGTTGGACCGTCTTTGCGCTCAATCGCCAGTTTCCATGCGACTGCAGATTCTACCTGGTCACATGGACGCCATGTGCTCATGTTTGGTGTCAGACGAAGAGACGCAATTTGCTCAACTGGCTGGTGAGTCGGACCGTCTTCACCCAGACCGATGGAGTCGTGCGTGTATACCTGAATGTTCTGCACTTTCATCAGTGCCGCCATACGCATTGCGTTACGCGCGTATTCCATGAACATCAGGAAGGTGGCACCGTAAGGAACGAAACCGCCATGTAGCGCGATACCGTTCATGATGGTGTCATACCGAACTCACGCACACCGTAGTGGATGTAGTTACCGGACGCGTCTTCTGCCGTCAGTGACTTAGAGCCAGACCACATGGTCAGGTTTGAAGGCGCAAGGTCAGCGGAGCCACCCATGAAGTCAGGCAGGATAGCGCCGAAGGCTTCCAGTGCGTTTTGAGACGCTTTACGTGATGCGATGTTGGCTGGGTTTGCCTGAAGGTCAGCAATGATTTGGTTCGCTTTCGCTTCCCATTCTGCTGGCAGGTCGCCGTTTACTCGACGCGCTTGAATTCAGCGGCAAGCTCTGGATACGCTGCTTCATAAGCTGCAAATTTCTCGTTCCACGCTGCTTCCTTAGCTGCGCCTGCTTCTTTCGCAGACCACTCTGCGTAGACTTCCTGCGGAATTTCAAAAGGACCGTGCTCCCAACCTAAAAACTCACGTGCTGCTGCAATTTCTTCATGACCCAATGGCGCACCGTGACAGTCGTGCGAACCGGATTTGTTTGGTGAACCGAAACCGATGATGGTCTTAGTACAAATCAATGTCGGGCGAGGATCGGCTTTCGCGGCTTCAATCGCTGCATTAATGGCTTCAGCGTCGTGACCGTCGACCGCTGGAATCACATGCCAGCCGTACGCTTCAAAACGCTTAGGCGTGTCGTCAGAGAACCAGCCTTCCACTTCACCGTCGATAGAGATGCCGTTGTCATCCCAGAACGCAATCAGCTTGCCAAGACCCAATGTGCCTGCAAGAGAACACGCTTCGTGCGAGATGCCTTCCATCAGACAGCCGTCGCCCATGAAAGCGTAAGTGAAGTGGTCAACAATGTCGTGACCGTCTTTGTTGAACTGCGCCGCCAGAGATTTCTCTGCCAGTGCCATGCCCACAGCGTTGGTGATGCCTTGACCTAAAGGACCTGTCGTCGTCTCAACACCTGGTGCGTAACCGTATTCTGGGTGACCTGGCGTTTTAGAGTGCAGTTGACGGAAGTTCTTCAACTCTTCGATTGGCAAATCGTAACCCGCCAGATGAAGCAGAGAGTAAATCAGCATAGAGCCGTGACCGTTAGACAGTACAAAACGGTCGCGGTCTGCCCACTCAGGGTTCGATGGGTTGTGGTTTAGGTGAGAGCGCCAAAGAACTTCAGCGATGTCTGCCATACCCATAGGTGCGCCTGGGTGACCGGAGTTCGCTGCTTGAACGCCATCCATGCTCAGAGCACGAATTGCATTAGCTAAATGTTTGCGATCCATAATTACTTCCAAATAGAATTATAAAAAAAGAAAGTGAAAACTAAGAGGGGAACACAGCGGCTCCCCTTTATTTGATTAGGTATAAGTATTAAAGCTTCGCTTCAATCATTGTTTCTAGCTTGCCTTGGTCAACTGCGAAGTTACGGATACCTTCAGCCAGTTTTTCAACAGCCATTGCGTCTTGGTTGTGATCCCATAGGAACTCAGCGTGCGTCATAGCTGCTGGGCGGTCAGCAGAACCGTTAGAGTCAACCAGTTTCTCAACCACTTCACCTTCAGAGGCTTCAAGCTCTGCCAGTAGAGCAGGAGCGATAGTCAGGCGGTCACAGCCAGCCAGCTCTAGGATTTCACCAATGTTACGGAAGCTCGCGCCCATAACCACAGTGTCGTAGCCGTACTCTTTGTAGTAGTTGTAGATCTTAGTTACAGAAAGCACACCTGGATCTTCAGACGCTTCAAAGTCGCGACCTTCTTTCGCTTTGTACCAGTCCATGATGCGACCAACGAATGGAGAGATTAGGAATACGCCAGCTTCTGCACAAGCACGAGCCTGAGCAAACGAGAACAGAAGCGTCAGGTTACAGTTAATGCCTTCTTTCTCTAGGATTTCTGCAGCGCGGATACCTTCCCAGGTAGAAGCAAGTTTGATCAGGATACGGTCGTTAGAGATGCCTGCATCGTTGTACATTTTGATAAGCTGACGAGCTTTAGCAACGCTGCCTTCTGTATCGTAAGAAAGACGTGCATCAACTTCAGTAGAGATACGACCAGGGATAGTCGTTAGGATTTCTTTACCGATGTTAACAGCAAGCATGTCACAAGCGTCTTGAACTTGCTGAGCTTTGTCTGCGCTTTGAGATTTTGCGTAATCAATCGCTTGGTCAATCAGAGGTGCGTACTCTGCGATTTGAGCAGCTTTAAGAATAAGAGAAGGGTTAGTTGTTGCGTCTTCTGGCTGGTACTTTTTGATAGCATCGATTTCGCCAGTATCTGCCACGACAGTGGTCAGTTTACGAAGTTGCTCTAACTTATTGCTCATTACGATCATCCTATTTCTTGGGCGCGACTAAAAATGAAAACGCGCACTAAATTGCAAGCAAGTCAGACGAAAATGGTTAAGGAATTTCGCCAACTATAAACGTTCTTTGCTCGGTGAACATTTGTATCGAACATATGTTCACTAAGTGAGTAAATGATGTAGCCATATTTAATCGATCAGCGATTAATGTCAATCATTGATTGATGTCACAATACAGAAATTTCAGTGAAACGTAATTTACCTCACAACCAGTAGTTAATTAATCGTTTGCTTGTTTCACGGCTCGTCAAAACTGACGAAATTGTGAAAAAATAAGCGAGTGAGTAAATGTAATGATGGTGAGCGAATGTTGCGTTTTTTGCTACTTAGATTTAGGATTTATCACCTAAATCGACTCATTACTAAAGCATCATGACCACAAAAAATGACATCAATGCGGAAAATAGCGACCTGCTGACCGAGATTTCCGTAGCCTATTATCAGGATGGCGCGACTCAGGAAGAAATTTCCAAAAAGTTTTCCATTTCCCGAGCAAAAGTTGGGCGCATGCTCAAACAAGCGCGTGATGAAGGCATTGTTGAAATAACGGTTAAGTACCACCCGGTATTCAGTGCCAAGATAGAGCAGCGATTAATTGAACGGTTTGGTGTTAAGCGCGCGCTTGTTGCATTAGACCAGCCGACGGAAGAGCAGCAGCGTCAGCAAGTGGCGAGCCTGGTGTCTAATCACCTGAACAGTACCCTGAAAAACGGCACTGTGGTAACGGTAGGACAGGGAAGAAACGTATCTGCCGTAGCCCACCATATGGGGGTGATTTCTCCCCGAGACTGCAAATTTGTTTGTGGAATCGGCGGTATTCACCCAAGAGGCGGTAAGTTTAATGCTGACCACATTTGCCGACAGTTAGCCAAAAAGTACGGTGGCACATCTGAAACGCTTTATGCGCCAGCGTACGCGGAAAACAAAGCGCAAAAGATTGCGTTCATGGAGAACGGAACCGTTAAACAGACACTGGATCTGGCGCGTAAAGCCGATGTTGCTTTGGTGGGCATTGGCGATATGAGCGAAAACAGTTACATGGTGGATCTAGGCTGGTTTACCGCTGAAGAAGTGGTTCAGGCACGTCTACATCAGGGAGTGGTTGGAGACTTTGCGGGTTATGACTTTTTCGACGTACAGGGCAACTCGGCAAATACGGTGATGAGTGACAGGGTTATCGGCTTGAATCTGGAAGAGTTCCGTCCGATTGCGGAAGTCATTGCGATAGCAGCCGAAAACAGTAAGCCACTGGCGCTTCTCGGCGCGCTTAGAACAGGGGTAGTCGATGTGATTGCGACAACGGTAAGTAACGCATTAACTGTGCTCAACCTAGATGAACAGATGGGCGTTATCGACAAATAGTCGAAAACGGCAAAACTTCTAATTGAAAACAGCGAGGTTGTCCTCGCTGTTTTGCTTCCTATATCTGCTACGCGATGGCGGCAGTACTTTGAGTATGCCCCGTTGATTCTGCAAACTGATACAACTCTTCCATCGCCATTGGTCTTGCGTAGTAGTAGCCCTGGAACAGGTCACAGCCACATCGTTTCAGAACGGCTTCGTGCTTTTCGGTCTCAACACCTTCAGCCAGAACCTGCATGTCAAAATTCTTACCGATCGCAATAATATTCTGCGCCATTTTTAATGACTTAGTGCAAGTAAGGATGTTGTCGATAAAGCCTTTGTCGATTTTGATTTCCTGAAAGGGTAATTCACCGAGCATACTCAGAGACGAATAGCCTGTTCCGAAGTCATCCAAAGAAATTCGGACACCTAAGCGATTCAGGTTTTCACAAACAGGACGCACAATGTCGATGTCTTCAATGAACAGGTTCTCAGTGATTTCCAAAGTGATATTGTGCTGATTAAAACGCTGGGTCTGAATAGACAGAATCAGCTTATCTAAGAAATCTTCTTGAGTAATCTGACGAACAGAAATATTGATGGAAACCTGAAAGTCGTAGCCGAGCTGTCTTTGTAGCTGAGACATTTCTGCCAGCGTAGTATCAATGATCAGCTGACCAAGAGTTGGCATCAAGCCACACGACTCTGCAATTGGAATGAATTTGTCCGGTGGCACAAAACCAAGTTCGTCGTCATTCCAGCGCACCAGTGCTTCAACACCATGAAGGTTACCTTCCGCGTTAAACTGAGGTTGGTATACCATGTACAGTTTGCTCTGCTGGATAGCCTGTCGAAGTCTCTGTTCGAGCTTCACCGTGTGCAGATAGCTGCTTTGCATTGACTCTGTAAAGAAGCTGACTGAGTTGCGCCGAGTTTTCGCATCGTACATGGCAATGTCGGCGCAACGGAGTAGGGAATCCAAGCTAGTCCCGTGTTCAGGATATTGTGCAATACCAATACTGCAACCAAGAATGAAGCTGAACTGATCTATCTCATAGGGTTTCGAGAGATTGTGAATAATGTTGTTCGCAAAGCGATTCAATTCATAATGGTCGCTTAATGACGTCACAATAATAAACTCGTCGCCGCTTTCACGAATCAGAAGCGTTTGATCGTCCGAAATAGAACGTAGCCTTGCTGCAATTTCTTCCAAAACTTTATCACCATGATCGTGACCGGAACTGTCATTCACATTTTTAAAGTGGTCCATATCCATGAAAAGGATTGAAAACGGAGGAGCAGTGGGGCGCAGCCAGCGATGAATGTGCGAGCGCAAATAATGACGATTAGGTAACTGTGTTAGTGGGTCATGATTCGCTTGAAACAGAAGCTCGTCGTGACGGTCTTTTTCATGTTTATCGATGGAACGAACAAACAGGAAGAACACGGCCTGAATGGCTAAGAAAATGGCAATGTAAACCGCCATAACCCCAAGATACTCAAATACTACGTGGCGCAGATCAATTTCAGAAACGGTCCATATATCGAATCGGGGGATATACTGAATCGCGTATAACCCCGGCTTCTGCTGATCAAGCACATAACCTACCGTTGGAGACTCAACTCTTTTCAAATCCTTTAGAGTATAACCGTTGGATTTGGCAACACTGTTCAACATGTTGTCGAAGTATCGCTCAGAAATTGGCGTGTTGTAGTCAATGCCGTTTCTTTCTGGCGTTGTCATAAACTGAACAAAATAGTCGTCTCGAATCACGCCTATTTTATGTTCGTAATTGTCGTGCAGCCGTATGTTGAAGAGAGTAGTCTGATCAAGTTGCAAGCCTGCCGTCATGACCGCCAGAACATTTCCAGATTCATCTCTGATGGCTTTGCGAATAGGCAGGATGAATTCGTCGATGTCTTCCTTGTAATAAGTTCGGCCAAGAACCATTGAATAACTGGTGAGGGTTTTGGCAAATGACTCGCGAGTACTTTCTTTATGAAGCAGGTTGGGTTGGGTGAATTTGCTTAAATTAGAGCTGACTAGATGTATTTCGCCATAAGGGTCGGCGAGCCCAAATGCGGCAATGCTATTGTTGATACTTAACAGGCGATCCAGCCATTCCTGACTGGCATCATCACTTTCGTAATTGTTTTCCGACAACAAACGATCGCCGAGCACGTCCAGAACCATTTCCTGGTTGTTTAGCAAAGAAGTAATGCCGTTTGTGAAGATTTGAACGGCATTAAACTGCTCTTGCGAATGTGAACGCTCTACTTTTAACCACTGTTGCCATGCGATGAACAAAAATATCGTACTGCTTATAAGCAAAAGCAGTTTATACAATGTCCAGATGTTCCGTTTTAGGTCTGCCATTACTACCTTTGACTTCCTTGATACCGTACAGTGACTTTTGTAGGGAGACGTGAATTATCCAAAAACTAACTGAGTTGTCACTCAATTGTTATGTTTTGTTACTATTTTTGAGAGATTAACCAACTTCTATAGGAAGCTCAATTTTCTGACCCCATTCAGTCCATGACCCGTCGTAGACAGAAAACTTTTCAAACCCAACTTCATAAGCAGCAAGCGCTAAAATTGCGGCAGTAACACCAGATCCACAACTGAAAATCAGCTGACTTTCTGAATTAATATCCCAATTATTAAATAGATGAGTTAGCTCACTAACTGGTTTGAACCTGTCACCATTCATGAGTTCGCCGAATGGAAGACTATGCGAACCTGGGATCCTTCCGGATCTCACTCCCGGACGTGGTTCAGTTACATTTCCTTCGTATCTGGCTCGTGGTCTTGCGTCAAAGGTGTAAGTATTCTCTCTGGAGATCGAATTTAGTATGTCACGTGAGCTATATACTAAATCTTCATTCAGCTTGGCTATGAAATTGCCGAAACCTATCGGTGTACTCAAAGCACATTGGGTTTTGTAACCTGCGTTAATCCAGGCTCTCAGACCGCCTTCAAGCAGATACACGGAGTCAAACCCCATAGTTTTAAACATCCACCATGCTCTAGGAGAAGCGTATGTGCCTGCCTGATCATAGACAACGACCACACTGTCTTTATCGATTCCCATTGCTCTGGCATGAGCCTGAAATTCGTGTTCTGGTGGGAGCATATGAGGCAGTGGAGACGACTTATCGTAGACTACTTTGTCATAATCGAATCGCAGAGAACCTGGAATGTAGCCTGCGTTCGCGGGTTCTGGTGCACCGGGAATCATCAAGTCCAGACTGGCATCAAGAATGACAACTTTCTGATCATTTATTCGTTGAGATACCCATTCTGGGGTGACTAAAGCTTTTGCCATGCTACGTTCTCCTTACGTTATGATGGAATTTGTTTCTTTGCAGTATTGCAGAATGTCAGGCGTCTATCATTGGTAATCCCCTTAGTCGTTCCGCGATGGTATCGACCAGAATCCGAGACTTAAATGGAATAGGGTGAGCAGGGAAGATTGCATAAAATTCGACAGAACGTAATTCATAGTCACCCAAAACTCGAATCATTCGACCCTGCTTGATATCGTCGTAAACATAGAACGCCGGAAACAAACTCAGACCAAGGTTTTCCAGAACCATTAACCGTGTAGCTTGTGCCGTATTGCATGTGATTGTAGCGGCGGGTTCGCAGAAAACTTTACTTTTATCCGGCGCGTTCATCTGAATTCGTCGAGAGAGCTGGCTGTTCTGAATCCAGGGCAGAGAAACAAGTGTCTGATGATTAAGGCTCTGTACCTGATTTCCAAAACTTTCGGATGCGCATATCCAGTGTTCGGTCGAACCGAGTTTTCTTACTGGGTAGTTTTCTTCCTTCAGCCAGCCGACTCGAATCGCCACATCTACGTTTTCTTCCAGAAGATTGACTGCTCGGTTATCAAACATGATCTCCATATGAAGTTCTGGATGCTGGCGTTTTATGTCTGCCAGAATCGGCATAAGCGTCGTTGCACCAAAATCGATGGGCATACTGATTCGCACATTACCGCTGATTATCGAGTGCTCACTGCTTGAACGTGAGGCGATCTCGCTGTATTCACTCATGATATTTTCGGCGTGCTGATAAATCATGGAACCCACATCAGTCATGGTCACTGTACGTGTCGTGCGGTTCAGCAACCTGACGGACAGGCTCTCTTCCAGATCATCTATATGCTTGCTAACCACCGAACGGCTAATGTCGAGCGCATCTGCGGCACGGGTAAAAGACCCTGTTCGGACTACGTGGGCATACACCACCAACTTAAACAGATCTCTGCCAATACTTTTCATGGGAATCTCCATTGTTCTGTTTTATGTAACACATATGTTTTATTTGGTCTATTTATTCGTTTATTTGGACTTATAAAATGAGCGGACGTTTTGAGAGAGAGAACAAACTATGAAAAATACCCTTATTGCTTCGTCCATCTTGATGGGCATGATGTCTTTCGGTGCTCAGGCAGAACTGGAAAAAATTGGTGATACCAAGCCGCTTCAACTGCATGTATTTAACGCTGGTGAAGACAGCTTCAATGTTAAGTCTGTGCTGGTTACTGGAGAGAAAGAAGCGGTACTGATTGATGGTCTATTTAAAAAGTCGGACGCCCATCGTTTAGTGGCGGATATACTCGATTTAGGTAAAGATCTGAAAACCGTTTATGTCAGCCATAGCGATCCTGATTACTACTTCGGTCTTGAAGTGATTAAGAAAGCTTTTCCTAACGCGAATATCGTATCTACACAATCGACGGCCGATGCTATTGCGAAGAAGCTGAATACTAAGCTATCGGTATGGGGACCCGAGTTGGGAATGAATGCACCAACACACCCCGTTATTCCTGCGGTATTGAAAGGCGATGAGATCACCCTAGAAGGGCATACGTTGAGTATTGAAGGTCTGGACAAAGACTACAAAGCACGCAGCTATGTCTGGATCCCTGAAATCAAAGCCGTAGTGGGCGGTATCAACGTGGTTGGTGGCGAACATGTTTGGATGGCAGATACACCAACACCGGAATCCCGTCAGGTATGGCAACAGGCGCTGTCTTCAATTAAAGCGCTTAAACCAAGCGTTGTAGTGCCGGGCCATGCCACTGAAGGTGTTGAATTCTCGTTATCTTCTGTCGACTTTACTCAGGAATATTTAAAGCATTTTGAGAAAGCGGTGAAAAACAGTAAAGACAGCAAACAGGTTATTGAGAAAATGGCAAAGCAATATCCGGAATTCGGAAAAGGCTTTACTTTGGAATTGGGCTCCCAGGTCGCTATGGGTGAACGGACCTGGTAACCCTGACGGAGATGTATTGAAAGGTTGAAATGACGCAAAGCTGTCCCTCTTATGCTTTGCGCCATTTCATGGGGAGCTTACCAACTCCAACTGCTTTGCGATGCGTAGAATTTCTGTTGTAACGGCTGGCTACCATCGTAGAACCAGATTTCTCCCAGAAGGTCGCTTGAACTGTCTGAGACAATCAAGGTGATATCTGCTTTTCCATCTTTCAGTGGCATGGCAACGATTCGGCTACCGTAGTCGGGTAGCAAAGTACCGTCGTCTAGCGTGTGGTAGTTGCGATAAACTGAAAGATAAGCCCTTGCCACTGATGTAGCTGAAATATCCACAGACATCGAGCGGTTCTCAATCGGGCTGTAATCAAACCCGTCTGGTGCGACTAAGTCACTGGTCTTAATTGCCGGGCTTGCAGCAGGCAATTCGCTCGGTGCAGGTGAAGACGCATTTCCGCTGCTTGCGTCTCCGCCACCGCCGCCTCCACCACATGCTGTAAGGGACGACATTACGATAATTGCTAGGCTAAGATTTTTCATGATGCTTCTCCCTTAGTAACATTTCGCGGCAACGGCATTTGATGCTTCAAACCAGTCTGTAAATGTTTCACCACCAGACTCTGTATATTCCTGGAATTTTGGATAGGCTTCGAGCAAATCCGTCCCTTCGGTTGGCCAAATCCACTGAGTATCCACTTCAGCATTCTCAAACAACATGATTGCCCACGGTAGGTTGTTCGTCGTTTTGAAATATTTGCCGCTGCCTGAGTTGGAGTCGTCATCCCCTGGTAGACTGAAGAAGCTGCTGTCGAACTTGCTGGTTGGCGCATTATCCGGTAAGTGGATTTCTAAACTGCGACCAGGAGGCGTATTGAACATAGACCCATGTGCAAAGCCAGGTGTTCCAAAGATGAATGGTTTGTATGGCATGGCGCCAATTGAACCGTTCAGTGTTGGGTCGATGAAGCTGACATGCAACTCAAACTCTAATGCGACATCTTCGCGACAGGCTTTTTGGGTTCTGAAGTACGAACAGTTTGAAGACTGAGCATCTTTCGCGTTTTCAATGATGATGAAAGTGGTTTCGTTGTTGTCCGACTCTTCAAGTGTTTCAAAGCTGACCAAAGAACCGTTGTGATACAGGCGGGTTTTGGTTGTGTCGACGTTAGTTGGGTCCACTCCCGGAATGTTTACTGCGAACCCACTGCGGTAACTTGCACCGACCGCATCCAGTGTTCCTTTGATGACAGATTTAGCGACGTATTCTGTGCCACCGACAGTCTTAAGTACTTGCTTAATCTGGTAGCGTACGACAAGGTCGTTCATGTCGTAGTCTGCTGTTTCCGGCCAGTTATCTTCATAAGCCAGAGTGACGTAACCTTCGTTCGTAGGGAAGTACTCTTCTCTTGTATCTACGTCAGCAATGGTCATTTGATGATCTTCAACCTCACCAGATGTTGAGCCGCCGTAGTAGTTCAGCCCTGACTGCTGGCTGAAGCGGAATCGAGACCATGTTTCACCAGCGACCGCAGTGATAGGAGCAGTGAGAACAATCGTATTCAGACCCGCAGACAGAGAGTAGTCGGTCAGAATCTGATCATCTGAATCGGTGAACTGGTTGTTTCCTTCCCAGTCCATCCATGCATTCAGGTAACCGGACGTTGATGCATAAACGGTTATCACACTGTCCAGACCGGCTTCGATTGAAGTGACCAAGCCAACGCCGTCTTCATCGGCGGTGCCAATCGTGTTGTCGGAATCTGGAGACTGTGCAGCATCCGCATCACCGTCTGGTGTCGATACACCCATCCAGGTCAACCCGTCTAATTCATGACGAGGACCGTTTGACAGAAGTAGGGTAGAGTAAGCGTCCGGCGCGTCACCAAAATCAATAGTAGAGTCTTCGTCGATGACAGGTGCGTTAGCGCATCGTGCACCGTCGTTTTGATTGGAAGTTGGACCGGTGGCGAATTCTATGGCAGTGATGTTGTCTGGGTTGATGTTACCGCTCTCATCCAAAGAAAGGTCGATTCGGTAAATTTTCCCTCCTTCTCTGATTACGACACCACCGGAAGTCACATCTGAGTTTCTTGACACGTAGTAGTAACCGTTAACATCAAAATAGCCCGCGCCAAATGTCCCTAACTGACCGACATCTCCAATTTCAGTAATGGTTCCGCTGCCGTCTGTTGCAAATTCGTGAAGCTTACCTGTGTTGTTGTCCACGCCGTAAAGTTTTCCGTTTCCGGGGTGAAAAGCGAAATCGGTCAGGTTTACACTGGAGTTGGATGAAATGAGTTCCAGTGTTAGCTCTGCATTGGGATCGGAATCGAGTGGAGTCAGGTCGATTTTGTACAGACCAGTGTTTTTACGGTAAAGGTAGTAAGTACGGTTGTATACGTCACCAACAAAGAAAGTGCTGGAAGGGAGCCCTGACACGTTCAGAACTTGCACGCTGTAATCGTTACCGACTCTTACTACTTTCTTGTTCGTCGTGTCGTAACCATAAATGAAGCGCTTATCGGTTCCTGCTGACTCGTCTTCGCCATTTGCGTAGCCAAAGTCAAATCCCACACCGTTAATGTTACCGTTGTAAGGGCTGGCACTGTTCAACAGTTCTGTGGTACCAGTGACCAGGTTAACACCCCAGATTTCAACCGGGCTGCTCTGAAATAAGAATGCCTTGCTTGGGCATGTCTCGAAAGCTGTAACTGTACTTGCAGAAGAGATAGCAGGAGTAATTCCAGCCATAGCAAGTGTTAATGCACCCATAAGTTTTTTATTCATATCTATCACCTTTAATCTCCGTCGGCTTAAACTCCTTTATACAAGTTGCGTGCCAGTTGTAAGGTGTTGATATTTAATGGTTTATTAAAATGAGAAATTTGGAGTTCTCAATTGAAATGTCAGATTGAATTGGGTTTGATTCAAATTGAGAATATAAGATGAGAATTTAGAAAGGTAGCCCTCGCCTGGAGGGCTTTAGAAATTGATAAAGCTACTTACAAACGGTGCAATTCGGGTTCTTTGGCAGCTTCATTTCACGCCAGGAAAGAGACAACGCATCAAACATCAATATCTTTCCGGTACATGGCTGACCATAGTTTGCCAACACTTTTATCGCTTCAAGAGCCTGAGTTGCACCAATGATTCCAACAACGGGTGCCATGATCCCAGCTTCAACACAAGACAGTGCCTGATCACCAAATAGGGCACTCAGACACTGATAACAGGCGTCTTCATGATGGTAAGTGAAGACAGAGATTTGTCCTTCCATGCGAATTGCGGCACCTGAAACCAATGGCTTCTTCAATTCAAAACAGATTCGATTGAGCTGGTTTCTTGTTGTGACATTGTCACTTGCATCAAGCACCAAATCGTGATGCTTGATAAGAGAAGCAAGCTCGGAGTCGTCCAAACGTTTGTTGTAAGTCTCTATGGTTATGTGAGGGTTCAGTTTTTCTAAAGAAGCTTTAGCAGATTCAACTTTGTCTATGCCGATAGTGCTGTCTGAATGCAGAACCTGACGTTGCAGGTTAGATAGCTCGACTTTATCGTCGTCAACCAATGTGATTTTGCCAACCCCTGCGGTCGCAAGATACTGAGAAGAAGCACAGCCTAAACCGCCTGCGCCTAAAATCAGAATCGAAGACTCTTTGAGTGCTTCCTGACCATCGAAATCAAAATTTTTCAGGATGATCTGTCGGTTGTACCTCAGCATTTCTTCATCAGAAAGAATATCCATATCGGCACCAATCAATATAGGGTGTGATTGAACAATTGGATTTGGACGGTTTCGCCTTGTTCTATGTTGCCGCGTTCACGCTCTAACACAGCGAAACAGTTAGAAAGGCTCATAGAACGAAATGCACCAGAGCTTTGGTTACCCGTAGACTCAACAAAGAACTGACCGTTTTCAATGCTGTATATCGCTCGTTGAAAATCAGTACGACCCGGAGACTTTTTAAACCTTGAGCGGGTGGTAGCAGGGATGGATTCGGGAGCTTTCCATTGAGAGTGACCGCCTAATTTAGCGAGCAGAGGCTGTACCAATACATACATGGTCAACATGGCAGAAACCGGATTTCCAGGAAGCCCGCAGAACAGAGCATTGTCCAGCTTACCGTACGCGAATGGTTTCCCCGGTTTGATAGCCAGTTTCCAGAAGCCGATTTCTCCGAGTTCTTCCAGAATGTCCTTGGTGTAATCCGCTTCACCAACGCTCACACCACCAGAAGTTACAACCACATCGGCTAAGTCCTGAGCTTTGATAAAGGTTTGTTTTAGCGTTTCCGGATCGTCAGGGATGATGCCCAAATCGATCGCTTCACAATCAAAATTCAGAATCAGTTCTTTGATTCCATAGCGATTGCTGTCATAGATTTGACCGGCTTCAAGTGTTTCACCAACAGGTTTAAGTTCGTCGCCAGTCGAGAAAAATGCGACTTTTGGTTTGTTATAAACCTGAACTTGCGCAATACCCAGCGACGCAATCATTGGGATGTCACGTGGGGTGAGTCGGTGACCTTGGTCGAGAACTAAATCGCCTTCGCTAATGTCTTCACCGATGGGTCGGATATTGTTATTTAGGGCGACATCCGTTTGAAGAAATTCAACAGAACCGTCTTCGTGTGTTTTTGTGTTTTCTTGCATGATTACAGCATCGCATCCCTCTGGGATTTGTGCGCCTGTCATAATACGAATGCAAGTGTTAGGCGACCAGTTACCCTCAAAAGGCTGACCAGCAAAGGATTTCCCGCCAAGAGGCATCGTTGGAGTGCTGACTAATTCGTCCCGACGGATGGCATAACCATCCATGGCAGAATTATGAAAAGGCGGAACATGAATTGGGGAGCGTAAAGGCTCGGCAAGAACAAAACCGCAAGCTTCTGAAATTGGTAATGTGTGAATATTGCTTAAAGCGTTAACAGAATCGAGCATTTTGCCCATGGCTTCTTCTATCGGCATTAATCCCGGCGCGTCACAACAACCCATATTATTTCCCATTTATCATTATGTTATTTACCGCTGAACAATAGCATATTTAAGGTCTCAGCCCCAAAACCTCTCTTAAAATATGGGTGTAATTATTCCAAAATGCGAGTATGCTTGTCAGCCATCCAAAAGGGGTAAAAGATTGCATGGGAGAAGTACACATGTCTGGTTTGAGTGAATCAGCGCTGTTAGTTCAGCAAGCACTGGTAGAAAAGGGCATCGAGACTCCAATGGCGCCAAACAGCGTGAGTCGAGAAGAGAAGAAAGAGCGTATCGAACATCACATGCGCGAAATTCTTCAGCTTTTGGAACTGGACTTGTCGGATGATAGCCTTGAAGAGACTCCACATCGTATCGCTAAAATGTACGTTGACGAGATATTTTCAGGTCTGGATTATAAGAACTTCCCAAAAATCACAGTAATCGACAACAAGATGGCGTGTAGCGAGATGGTTCGTGTAAAAGACATTACCGTAACCAGCACTTGTGAACACCACCTTGTAACCATAGATGGCAAAGCTGCTGTTGCTTATATTCCGCGCAAAAAGATCATTGGTCTTTCGAAGATCAATCGTATTGTTCGCTTTTTCGCGCAGCGCCCTCAGGTGCAGGAAAGAATGACTCAGCAGATTTTGGTTGCATTGCAAACGTTATTGGAAACAGACGATGTAGCAATAACAATGGATGCCGTGCACTACTGTGTGAAATCACGCGGTGTTATGGACGCGACCAGCGAAACCACAACCACTGCGTTAGGTGGGATATTCAAATCTAACCCGGCGACTCGTCACGAATTCCTACACGGTTTGCGATAAGAATTCAGTGATGAACTGACAATAAAAAACCCAGCATTTATGCTGGGTTTTTTTACATCTTCATGCCAGTTAACTTGTTTTAAACTGAGCAACGGCTTCATCCATGTCATGAGCCTGACTGGATACGCCATCCACTTCTTCCATACACTGCTTAGCCGAGTGTATGTTGTTGTCAGAAATTGATTGAAGCTCGGTAATCGACTCACTCACCTGATTCATCACAATCCCTTGTTCTTCAATCGCAGAGGCAATTCTTTCTGAGTTGCTCTGGATAGAATCCATGTCAGAGATGATTTGAGTAAAGCTGTCATCAAGAGTTTGAGAGTATTGCTTAGTCTGATCGCCCTGGGAGTTACAGGTTTCGATGTCGCTTACTACTGTAGACATTTGCGCCTGAATCGCACTCACAACCGAGGTGATTTCTTCAGTTGACTGATGCGTTCGACTGGCGAGAGCTCGGACTTCGTCTGCTACCACAGCAAATCCACGACCCTGTTCACCTGCTCGTGCCGCCTCAATTGCTGCGTTAAGCGCCAGCAAGTTAGTCTGCTCCGCGATTTCCTGAATCATCACAACCGCACCACCGATTTGATCAACGTGCTGGTTGAGTGAGCTGATGGATGCCTGGCTGTTAGCCAACGTACCAGAAAGGCTGTTGATGTTGTCTACCGTGCTGCTTACAACATCTCGACCCGCTTTCGCGTTGTTTGCTGCCTGATTTACACCTTCAGCAGCAACCGCTGTGCTTTCAGAAATTTCGCTGATGGTTGATACCATCTCCTGAACCGCAGTCGCCATAGAGCCTGTATGTTGAGCCTGTGTATCGAACTGCTCAATAACGCCTTGCAGCTGTGTATGCATGCTTTCCGTGCTACCAAACAGGGCTTTGGACTTCACTTGAGAACCGGAAACCAGTTTTTCAATGCTATCAAGCAACTGATTAAAATATTTCCCCAGCTCTGAAAGTTCGCTCTTACCATTAATGTCGACTCTCATACCAATATTATTGGTTTCAGAGATCTCCTGAATGGTCGTAAGCAGCTTATTCATCATTGAATTGATTGAAATCGAAATTTGAGCAACAACCGCAATAATGATGATGATTACTACGAGAGTAATTCCCCATTTTATTGTGACGATTTGCTCTTCATATTTGGATACGCCAGTCTGCAGGATTTCGGCGGAGGCTTTAAACTGTTTCTCTATCTTATGAGAAGCACCTCGTACGCCACCTAACATACCCACATTGTATTTAAGACCAATGACTTCCAACTGCTTAACGACATTTTGTGCAGTTGACTTGAGCTCTGCATTACCCAAGTTGCCAAGAAGGGTAGGGTCGTAGTTACCTTGTAAAACGGATTCATGAAAAGTGTCTAAGGTAATTTTGTCGGTATTATTAGCGCCATCGAAAACGGATTGATATGCCGCAAGGTATGCACCCATCAAACCTTCGCCTTCTTTCAGACCGAGCGTTTTATAAGCATTAACCATCTTAGTAAAACTGTTTTTATAAAAGTCTAAGTCGGCAACAAGCTGGTCTGGGTAGGGAATGTCATATTTAGCAAGAGTACTGGCAATGCTGGCATTAATTGAAAGAAAATTATCTGCGTTTTTACCAAATTTATCCAAATACTTAAGGTCTTTTCTAAGCAAGAAATCCTTTTCATTTCTTCTCAGCATCAAAAGACTAACTTGCAAATCGGAAAGCTGTGTTCGAGCCTGACCTAATTCACTTATATTTTTTGTGGAGAATGTGGAAACGCCCAAAATAGTGGCGACACCTAAGATTGAAACTAATCCTAAAAGAATTAACGAGTCTTAATATTCATAAGCATACTTCTTTTATTAATATTTGCATCATTAATGATAAATACAATTATCATCAATATTCATAAACTTAATTTAGAAATGAGACTCACGCTACAAATAAATGTGACATTTACATTACATTTATATGTCAGTGTGCAGGTTGTTAATTTCCTTAAAGTTTATCAATAGCATTGCATCCGTGTTCTTATTAAAAATAATGACATTAGAGATTCATCATGCAACAAGGTATCAAAAATGATTCACATTTCTTATTATTGAGACTTTGGTTGTTGCAAATGATTTTCTATTACTATGATTCACTGGTTTCATAGAAATCGAAATTATATGTCGGCAACCTTTTAGGTAAGGTTTGACATTATATCGGAGGGAGAAGAAAAAACTTTAGTAGTTTAAAAAATAGTTTTTTGCAAATTATTGAAAATATCGAGCTAGGTGTTTAAGAAGTATAAAAAAACCGCCTGTGTGGCGGTCTTTGTCTTGTGTTAGTTCAATTCAAGTAACTCTACTTCAAAGATTAAAGTTGCACCCGGTGGGATAGGACCGGTACCATTTTTTCCATAAGCCAAATTACTCGGAATAAAGAATCGGAACTTGTCACCAACAACCATCAGCTGAACGCCTTCTTGCCAACCCTGAATCACTTTATTAAGAGGGAATGAAATTGGCTCGCCTCTGTCTACAGAGCTATCAAACACAGAACCATCTAGCAACGTACCGTGATAGTGGACTTTTACGTTGCTCGTCGCTCCTGGATGAGTTGTACCATCGCCTTTAGTCAGGACTTCATACTGGAGACCAGATTGAGTGGTTACAACACCTTCTTTCTGACTATTCTGCATCAGGAAGTTCTGACCCTGAGTAAAGTTAGCTTCTGACGCTTTGTGATTCGTCCAGGTACGATAGATGAAAAAAGCGGCAAGAATAAAAATGACGATAGGGAAAACAAACTTAGACACGGTGATTCCTTATGTTTCTGGTCTATGGTTACGTCCAAGCTCTGTATGGCTGCTTGGGGGTAAAGTTTAAAGTGAAAGAAGATAATTTATCGTTTTAGCGATGTCTTTGATATCTTTGTGTCCAGACGTTACAACCTGATATTTACCGTTAACGATAAAGGTGGGTACAGCGTTGATCTGCGCCTGCTGCGTGACCGTTTCTCCAACTTCAATTTCTTTGAATAGCTTCTGTTGCATGCTTTCATCAAAGTCATATGGGCTGACTAAATCACGAGAATGGAACACACGCTCCATTGCCGCTTTGATTTCAGCTTGAGTATGTCCACTTCCCATCTGTGCTGCGGCAAACAGTTCGTCCATCATAATATGGTCGGGAACACCTTCCACCTGCATGGCTGCGGCGTAATAAATCAAAGCAGAAATCTGGGCGCTTTCGTTAAACGTGACGTGCACTTTTCCAATCTGCTTTTGCAGTTCGTCTTCAAGTTCCGGAACGAATTTTTCCATGTTTCGACAGTGACCACAGTTCAAAGAAAAGACTTCGGTAACCGGGCTAACTAATGTTTGGT
Organism: Vibrio nigripulchritudo; assembly: GCF_027924785.1. Taxonomy (NCBI): domain Bacteria; kingdom Pseudomonadati; phylum Pseudomonadota; class Gammaproteobacteria; order Vibrionales; family Vibrionaceae; genus Vibrio; species Vibrio nigripulchritudo. Next base: position 1,052,876 of record NZ_AP027050.1, read on the forward strand.
CCAGTTCTGTAGGAAGCGTTTGAAAATGAGTCCCTGGCTTTGGCAATCCGTCGTCGCTACAAGCGGCAAGAAAGAAGGCTGAAACCAAAATCAGAAGACTTGAAAATTTACGTTTAATCATAGTGAATACACGGATACGAATGAGGAGGGTATAGTAGAAGAATTTTGGTCGCTGACATACTAATATTTTACAGTAGACTCAAAATTTTTAGTCACATGGTAAGCGTTATTCGGTACTTCTGAGAATTTCCTAAAGTTTTGAGATGTATGCCGATAAAGTTATTGTGACCTTATGAACCACCGATTTGCATTTGGATATTCGCGACAGGCGAATGGCTCTGAATCTGGTTGCTTCATTTGCCCTGTGTTTAATTAGAGCATCAGTAGTGTTATGACAAGACTTCTCAAACTGGCTTGTATCTTTCTCAGTGTAACAACAGTAGGTTGTGCTGCGATCAAGCCGCCAAACATGCTGGAAACGGCACCGCGCTCCGACGCCGAACTCATCTATCCAGATTGGGGAGGAGAGGACGTTGAAGAAATGGCGGTTGCCCAGACGCAGACCCGCTACATTCAGCGAGAAGTCAAGACCATGGCGACGATGGCATCGCCGGTTAGAAGTCCTTCTGGTCAAAAGAACGTGACCGATATTCAAAGCCTGATGAATTACATGGATCAGAATGGTATTGGCTACAACGTTGTACCTGGTCAACACCCAGTTATTAAGTTGAGCAAGCGCATTCACTTCAGAACAGGCTCAGCTTACGTTACAGACGCTTCGCAATATTGGCTAACCGGGCTAGGGCAGTTTCTCGCAAGTAAGCCCAACATTAAAACCGTAATCGACGGTCACACCGACAGTACTGGCAGCAACACGATAAATGATTCCCTGTCTGATAAACGCGCAATGCAAGTAAAAATGCTGTTGACTCGTGAACGTGTGCCACCATCCAACGTTTACACACGAGGTTACGGTAAACACATGCCTTCTTGTTCAAACCTTTCTAAACAGGGTATGGCGTGTAACAGACGAGTAGAGTTGATGTTTATTACGGCTTACTAAGATTATTCAGCAGATATAAAAAAGGGCGACCTGAGGGGCGCCCTTTTTGCTAGTTCGGTTCGGAACTTTTATCAAGCCAACATTAACTTAAACCAGCATTAACTTAAACCAACAATGTTGCCTTCATCGTCGATATCCAGATTCATAAACGCAGGCTTTTCCGAAAGCCCCGGCATGGTCATGACATTCCCGCATAATGCGTAGATAAACCCAGCACCAGCACAAAGCTTGAATTCACGAATATCGACATCAAATCCGTTCGGAGCACCTTTCACTGACGCGTCTGTTGATATGGACAATGGAGTCTTCGCCATACAAAGAGCAAGTCCGTCAAACCCCTGTGCTTTAAACTGAGCGAGCTGCACTTTTGCCTGTTCAGAAAGTTTGATAGCGCCTGCGCCGTATCCTAGCTCAGTTACTGCCATGATTTTCTCTTCCAAAGGCTGCTCGAGCTTATAGAGTGGGGCAAAGCGTATTTCTTCTTTACACGATTCCACGACAGCCTTGGCCAGTTGCACCGCACCATTACCGCCTTGACCAAACGCATCGCTGATCGCCACTTTTACTTCCGGCATGTGCGCCTGAACAAGCAGAGCCAGCTTATTGAGCTCTTCTTCAGAATCTTGGGGGAAACGGTTGATCGCAACAACAGCAGGAACAACGTATTTCGCAACGTTGTTTAAATGCCACTTGAGGTTTTCAAAACCCGCCTCTAAAGCCTGAGCGTCTTCCTGGAATATCGAGTCAGGAAGTGGTTGTCCGGGTCTTAAATCATACAGACCTGAATTTGCCTTTAACCCACGTAACGTCGCAACCACAACGGCGCAGTCTGGCGTTTTTCCGGACATGTTTGCTTTGATATTGCAGGCTTTCTCGAAGCCCATGTCGGAACCAAAACCACCTTCGGTTACTGTGTAGTCTGCAAGCTTAGTGGCGATACTGTCGGCAATAATCGACGAGTTTCCGTGGGCAATATTTGCAAAAGGACCAGCATGGATCAGAGTCGGTACACCTTCAAGAGTCTGCATCATTGTCGGTTCAATGGCTTCTCTCATTGTCACTGTCATTGCGCCTGCAACTTGCAAGTCTTCTGTCGTTACTGGGTTGCCATCCAAATCATAAGCAACAACAATTTTTCCGATTCGCTTGCGAAGGTCTTTCAAATCTGAAGCAAGAGCCAGAATAGCCATCAGCTCTGATGCCGCTGAAATGTCAAAGCCATCCTGTCTTTCATACCCGTTCACGGTTTTTTCTGGCTGATTCTGACCCACAGTGACCATTCTGAGTGCCCGATCGTTATGGTCGATAACACGGCGCCAGACAACACGATTCGGATCAATACGAAGTGCCTTCATATCGTTTCGCTCGCTGAAAGTGTCGTAGCCCAGGCGCTGTTCATGATAGATACGTGCGTCGATAGCAGCAGAGGCTAAGTTATGAGCAGCGGTTACCGCGTGGATATCACCGGTTAAATGGAGGTTTAATTCTTCCATTGGACCGACCTGACTGTATCCTCCGCCTGCCGCTCCGCCTTTAACACCAAAGACAGGTCCCATAGAAGGCTGACGAATACAGGCCATGACCGATTCGCCAATTTTGGCTAGCCCCTGAGACAACCCAATAGTGGTGACTGTTTTACCTTCACCCAGCGGTGTAGGAGTGATGGCGGTAACGACGATCAGTTTCCCTTCGGGATTTTCTTTTAGCCTTTCTAATGTATTCAGGGAGACCTTTGCTTTATGGCGACCATGAGGCGTGTATTCGGTTTTCTCTAACCCAGCGTTGTAGGCTACGGTATCGATAGATGAGAGTGGAGTAGTTCGACAAATCTCAATGTCGCTTAGCATTTAAATCCCCTTTAAAGACAAAAAATAGGCACGTAAACGTTTGCGTGGGCAATATACCTTGCAAATTGTCTTTGTAAAGCCTTTTTACTAGTGAGGATTATATCGGGCTGGATTCATGTGGGCGAGAGAAACATGAACGTTAAAGTGACGGCGTCACTAAAAGTAACGCCGTACTACAATCAACTCTGTTGTGGAGGGGAAGATAAACCTGCTAAACCTTCGGGGTGGTCGAGCTTAAGTGTCTGAGTTGGGTACGCCACATCGGCTTCGTGGTCGTGGATGATGGCCATTATTTTAAGCAGGACATCCTGTTTAACTTCATGGAAACGAACCCAGTTTACGGTTTTGGTAAAGGTATAAACGAAGAAGTCCAGAGACGAAGCACCAAATGCATTAAAGTTGACGATCAACGTCTGATTTGTGTCTATGTCTGGGTGGTTCTGAAGCATGGTTTTTACATCGGCAATAATGGCATCCACTTTTTTGTTGTCGTCATACCTTAAACCGATAGTCTCGTAGATTCTTCGATTGAGCATTCGGCTCGGGTTCTCAACAACAATGTTACTGAATACCGAATTAGGCACGTAAAGCGGACGTTTGTCGAACGTGCGGATAATGGTCATTCTCCAGCCGATACGTTCAACCGTGCCTTCAATTTGTCGGTCAGGTGAGCGGACCCAGTCGCCGACTTTGAAAGGGCGGTCAAAGTAAATCATCATTCCGCCAAAGAAGTTTGATAGCAGATCTTTTGCTGCCAGACCGACAATCAAACCACCGACACCACCGAAGGTTAACAATCCAGAGAGGCTAAGCCCAAGGCTTTGCATCACCGACAGAACCCCCATGATGATGAACACAAGGCGAGCGACTTTTGCTATGGCCTGAACCGTGGTTTCGTCTCTTTTCTTCTGAGACAAAATTTCATCTTCAACATTGGTAATTAAGCGCAGCACTATCCAGACAGCGACAGCAATACCAAGAAGGAGCTTCAGGGTTTCGAGCCAGTTAAGAGAACTTTCCAGATAGGTTTGCAAAATCAAACCTATCGAAACCATGGCTGGCCAGCCCCAAATCAGAGCACTTATGGGTGTCTTAAGTGAATGAACAATCGCGTCGTCCCACCGGTTGGTTGTTTTTGACGCGAGCGTTTCAATTCGACCGTAAAGGATTCGCCAGGCGATCCAGGCGACGAAGCTGATGCTGGTCATGATGACGACATCACCGAACCAGGACTGTTCGAGTAAGTGGAACTGTTGGGTTATTGAGCTTGCAAGATTGTCCATCGACTTTCCCGTGTGTATCTGAGTCTGTTGACCGAATAAGTTGACGAGCGAAAGGTGAAACTGAAAAGTAAACCGCCCGAACTACAGGTGATTGATTGTATTTGTAATTTAAAGTCGGCTCAACAGCTTAAAAAAACGGGTTCATAACTTAAGTTGAAAACTTGCGATCATGTACGACTATTAAATCAGTGGATTATAAAAATAAGAGAATAGGAATCATGGTGTGTATCAACTCTTTTGGTAGGGAAATGATTGGTGACAATGTCACGTTGTCAGCATTCGATCATTTCAGCATGGTATGTAAGAAGCGCTTTCGTCAGTCGGTTGAGCAGGATTTATTTCGCATCTTGCTGCTCTTTTCAGAAGAAGGGAAGCCCATTGGCTATTGCTCATACTGGACGGACATTGTCGAGAGCGGGCGCTTTTACAATCGTCCGGTTTATTTCTATCAAATTCATTATGTTTTCATTCAGCCTGAGTTTCGAGGTAGAGGCTTGTCTACGCTGATGGCGAAGCGCATTGTCTGCACCATGCTTGAAGAACTTAGGGAAAGAAACGATGTTGGTGCCATTTGTGACAAGTCGGTATATACCAGCAACGAAGGCAGGGCGTTTGGAAGGCACGTGATTCAGTCACTTTATGGTGTAAAGCAACTGCCTTCAGTTTAAAACGACCTGTATTAACTCATCTTTTTTAAATCTCAGGAAAGTCCGTAGAAAAGATGTCTTTTGAGGCATAAGAAATGTGGCGTTCTACCTTCGAATACTGTTAGCATCTGGAACTCATACAATAAGATCTAGAGAAAGAGATGAAAGCAGAAGTTAAATGGGTCGATGGTTTCAAATTTATCGGAACCTCTGAATCCGGTCACTCAATGGTTATGGACGGCAGTGGTGGAAAACACGCTCCGAGTCCTATGGAAGCAGTACTTATGGCATCTGGCGGGTGCAGTTCTGTAGATGTCATTGATGGTCTAAAAAGTGCAAATCAAAACGTTACCGACTGCATCGCTGAGCTGACGACTGAGCGTCGCGATGAGGCACCAAAGCTATTTACGAAAATTCATATCCATTTCAAAGTAACAGGTCATGAGCTGGACGAAAACCTGGTTGAAAAAGTTGTGTTCGACTCGCTGCAAAAATACTGCTCCGTATGCTTAATGCTAGGTGCTGGCGTTGAAATGTCGCACAGTTACGAAGTAATCCGTGCTTAAACGGTACTCAAGATAAATCAATGAATGCGAGCCCCAAGGGTTCGCATTTTGTTTTAGTTATACCCAAGTAATCTCAAGGTGTCTGGTTCAGCGAGAATTAACTGGCTTTCAGACAAGACACCGATTTGAAGATCTAGTGGGTCTAAATCAAAAATCGGTAACGCAGTATGGAAGCCAGTTAAACTCGCCCTTGGGAGCCCATATTCAGTACCATTTCATCGTTAAAGAACTAGAAAAGGACAGGTCAGTCCGCTGCGTTCTTGATTCTGAAGCAGAGAGGCTTTAACTGGAACAGAATATGAGGCTCTGAATCCTGCATCTTGAGGTCACTTGGGTATATTACATGCATCAAATTCTAATCGTTGTTTTAGGAAAACGCCTGGTAGATAACAGGTTAACTCTGGAATCGAAAAGCCGTGTCGATGCGGCAATTGAATTCTTAAAATCTTTATCACCAGACTCATACTCCAATGTAGTGCTGGGGTTTTGTGGAGGTGTAACACCGGGTAATACAGCATCTGAAGCGGCTGAAATGCATCAATACTTCAATCAAGTTGCCAAAGAAAAGCCATTCTGCTTACCCGACGACATTCTTATCGAAAACCAGTCGACCAGTACGGTTGAAAACATCAGTATGCTCGCCAAGGTTCTAGTTGACCGAAAGGTGTACAATTCTGGCTCGAGAGTTCGGCTGGTGCTTGTTTCTAACGATTACCACCTCGAAAGAATCTTTGAAATTCAAAAGCTCATTGATGAACAAGGGCTTTTAGGTGTCTTGAAGAAAAGATGCGAAGCGTCAGGTATCCACCTCACGATCCCTTGTGATCTGTCTCAGCACGCAACACCGCCTTATCCTTACAACTCGATAGAGAGTCAGCTTTTCTTAAGCATTGAAAAGCTAACGACGTACCGTGTATTTCTGGAAGGTGCGTATTATGGTGCCATTCTCCGTCCGATAGAACAGGTTAGGGAAACACCTTTGCAATTGGCGAAAGAAGCACTCAATACAGCAAGGACACTTTTGACGACAGAGCTTGAGAACGCTCACATAGTGAGCTCAGTGCTTGATTTAGTAGAACAATGCATTGCCAAAACGGAGAAAAGTTTGGACAGTGTGACGATAAGAGAAGTGTTAGGCGTGTTGGACGTTAACCTCAGCATGCTAAACAGAATGTTGGATCCTGAGCTTGCAGAATTTGACCGCTGGTGGAAGTGTTAGCACTGTTTTTTGAAATGTTGGGCTCTGAGGACAGAGCCCCTATGATGTTGTTAGGAGTGGTCCTTTGGTGAGTGGTGTCTAAAGTATTCCCACTCTTCAATGCGAGTACCGTCCTCAAACACACAGATACCGATTTGACCGCTTGCCGTGTCTTCAATCTCAACCTTACCACCGCTTTTTTCACAGAAGACTGAAGCAGGGTTAGCCATTCCTAAGGAAGACTCCGCTGTTGTCTCTTTTCCAGAGCCCTGTTGGCGAAAGAACTCCCACTCTTCAATTTCAGTACCATCTTTCATTACACAAATACCAACCTGACCTTGTTTTGAGTCTTTGAATCGGATTTTTCCCCCTTGCTCAATGCAGTACATAGACGCAGGGTTTGCCATCGATAACTTGGTGTATTCGGAGGTTTTGCTGGATGCGTCAGCACAGCCAGACAAGAACATAACTGCACTCAGAGCACCAATTAGAGCGGACTTATGCATTTTGAACTCCTAAAAATTTGATAATAAATGGTAATTTTCCATAAATGTAATCGCAGTAGCGGAAAAAGCCGATGAAGAGGTCTATATTAACAGTGATATTTAGATTCAAAATCAGCGGTCACTGACAGGCTCATCGCTCAGAGTGCTTGGTTAAAACACCCACTCCATTGCGAACTGAACTATATACCAGTCTACTAGGGTTTTGAAATAGGTATTATGTCAAATTAATGTAAGTTTGACGTTGGTGAATGTTCAACAACAGGCAAGGAAAGCAATAATGTCTGAAAAAAAATTTCGGCTTGTTACCCGTAGTGACTTTGATGGGCTTGTATGTGCAGTGCTGCTTAAGAAGTTAGATTTGATTGATGATATCAAATTCGTACACCCGAAGGACATGCAAGACGGGATAGTGGAAATATCAAGCAACGATATCGTAACTAACTTGCCTTATGTTCATAGCGCGCATCTGGTTTTTGATCATCACTTGTCAGAAACACTGCGTAATTCAGGGGACCGTCCAAACCACATTATCGATCCGAATGCACCTTCTGCAGCTCGGGTTGTCTGGGAACACTATGGCGGCGAGAAAGCCTTCCCACCAGAGTGGGACGACATGATGATTGCCGTCGATAAAGGCGACTCTGCTCAGTTTACTCGCGACGAAGTACTAGACGCCCAAGGCTGGAACCTTCTGAACTTCCTGATGGATGCTCGTACAGGGTTGGGACGCTTTAGAGAATTCAGAATTTCAAACTACAACCTGATGATGGATCTTATTGATTACTGTAAGAACCACACCATCGAAGAAATTCTGGCATTGCCAGACGTGAAAGAGCGCATCGATTTGTATCGTGAGCATAACGTTAAGTTTCAGGATCAGATTCAGCGATGCGCAACCATTCACAAGAATCTGGTGCTACTTGATCTTACAAACGAAGACGTCATTTATGCCGGTAACCGTTTCTTAATCTACGCGCTTTATCCGCAGTGTAATATCTCGATTCATAAAATGTGGGGTTTCCAGAAGCAAAACATTGTTTTCGCAACAGGTAAATCCATTTTTGATCGTGGCTCAAAAACCAATGTTGGTGAATTGATGCTGAAATACGGCGGCGGTGGTCACCAGGCAGCAGGTACCTGTCAGATTACCATCGACAGCGCTGACGCAGTTCAACAAGAATTGATCGAAACCATTAATGCTGACGGTTAATTTCCGGCGAACCGAATGCCTTTAAGCTAACTGGATACATGAAAAGCTCTGCAACTGGCGGAGCTTTTCTTTTTCTAATAGGTCGTTATACTTCTCGCTCCTTATCCAAACCGCAGCAGTATATGAGACACCTCAAAACAACCGTTCATCCAGAAATTGGACATCTCGACGATAAGAAGATTGTTAACCGAAATGCCGCAAGAGCAATTGTGCTGAAAGGAGACGACATTCTTATGCTCTATACCGAGCGGTATCACGACTACACCATACCCGGTGGCGGTCTGGATGACGGTGAAGACATCATCGCAGGCATGATACGTGAACTTGAAGAGGAAACGGGTGCTCAGAACATTCGGGATATCAAGCCATTTGGCATCTATGAAGAGTTCCGTCCGTGGTACAAAGACGATGCTGATGTCATACATATGATCTCTTATTGCTATACGTGCAACATTGATAGTGAGTTGGGTGATACTCGCTACGAAGATTACGAAATTAAAAACGGAATGAAGGCAGTTTGGATTAACATTCACGACGCCATTGCTCACAATGAAAAAACCATGGCGGAAAGTGATAAGAAAGGTATGAGCATTGAGAGGGAAACCTTTCTTCTTCACTTGATAGCAAAAGAAAAGCTTTAAAAAAACGCTGCTAAATGCAGCGCTTTTTGTTCAAACTTAGGCAACCAAATCTTCAGATTCTTTGATAGGAATACGGATCTCGAACAGAGAATGCCCCTTATGGCTGATTTTCCCTTCTAAAGAAAATGAGACCAGATTTTCAGCAATGTTTAACCCTAAACCCGTGTGCCCTTTAATTCTGGCGGTTGAATAGAAAGGGGAGAACACCTGTTTACTGTGAGTTTCGCTGATCCCTTTTCCGGTATCCTGATACTGAATGTACAGGTCATCTCTTAAGTACAGGGAAATACTTATTGATCGAACCGTATCGGAATCGTGAAAGGCGTGCGCAATGCTGTTGTCCACGAGTTCAGATAAGACCTGAACCAGTGCATTTGCCCGATAACTGGTTTCAAATCCCTTTGGAAGATTGTTATCGAGTGTCAGAGATATTCCCTGCTTGGTGCAGTCTGAGTGGCGAAAGTCCATGAAGGTTTTAATTGTCTCTACTGGGGAACCAAAGGTCGCACTTTCATTGGTTGCTGCTACGTTACTGACTTCTAGACAGCTTTCAATAAGGTCTTTAACCCGTTGTATGTTGTTTTTGAGCATTTCGGAGGTCTCATCCGATTCTCCTTTTCCCAGCATGGCGAGCTTTTGCTCCAACATATCGACACACATAACGCAGTTACCTAAGGGCGTGTTCACCTCATGAGCAATGCCTTGCATCATAGTGTTCAGGGCAGACAGTTTGTTTTTCTCCTGAGTAATATCGTGAACTTTTCTCAGTTCATTCATCTGTATTCTTAGTCTTTCTGCATAACTGTCAGACAACGCTTTTTCCTTTTTGAATCGCTGCACTACGTGGTTATACGCCTCTGCAATTATGGCCAGATCGGAAAGCGGTTCGACTTGAAGTTTTGTCGGGGATTCCTCATTCACCAGCGAATGAGACTGAAGCTGTTCAATCATGTCATGGTACTGGTTGGTAATTTGGTGCTCTGAGAAATCCAGCCCTAATTCTTCGTACTCTTTTGAGACTCGCAGTGGAGAAAGATGGTTGATAACAAAGAAAATCCCGCCACTGATTACAAAACCCAGAACGACGTAGGTGATAGAGCCTCCCAACTGAGCCAAAAATTGTAACGGCAGAGTGAGCCCAGAATTCAGGAGAGATTTGTCTCCAAAGAAAGAAATAGCGATAAGCCCGAAAATGCCCGCAAACAGATGAACGGGAATCGCGTCTACAGGATCATCGACTTTCCATTCTTCCAGATAATATTTGCCAACCAATCCTACTGAAGCACCCATCGCAGAAACAATGACACTTTCCAGAGTGTTGAAATAGATACACCCTGCAGTTATCGATACAAGCGCGCTCAGCACACCAACAGTCACCCACTGTATATTGGTGTGTTTGAGGAAGAAATACGAAGCGACAAATCCAACTGTTCCGCCGACGCTGCCAGCGAGAAAGGTTTTCATGATGATGCTAGGAACAGTTTGATCGTAATAGATATTGCTCCCGCCATTAAACCCCATCCAACCAAGCCAGAGCAGCATAAGCCCCGCAGTCGCCATTGCCGGGCTGCTTCCGCTGATATGACGGTGAGTGCCATCGAAACGATTGGGGCGGGGACCCAAAATGAGAGTGAGGGCTAATGCGGTTGCCCCGCCGAAAACGTGAACAACAGCGCCACCTGCAAAGTCACGAAATCCTAGTTCATACAACCAGCCGAGATTATTCGGGTCGATTAAGCTTCCCCAAGTCCAATGCGCACCAATCGGATAAACAATGCCACCGCAAATAGCGGCGATCAGAAGGTATTTAGAAAAAGCGAGTCGCTCCGCTGTTGCACCAGAAATTATGGTGACTGAAGTGGCAGCGAAAAGGGATTGGAAGATGAGAAAACTCACGGGAAAGCCAACTGATATATCAGGTGCAAAAAGATCGGTGCCCATCAAACCATTGGAAGTTGCACCAAACGCCAGTCCGTACCCAATGAGCCAAAAAAAGAAGGTTACTAAGATCAAATCGGCTAAGTTTTTCGCAGCCACATTAACATGGTTTTTATGACGGGTTACCCCGGATTCTAAAAGTAAAAAGCCTGCTTGCATGAAAAATAAGAAAATTCCGCAAACCGTAAGCCACATATTCTGTTCTGACATTGTTTCACACCACTTATAGCTAGGGCTAATAACAGTGTAGAACATGTGGGATAAGCGACAACATTGGACTTTGTTGAGCCTTTCATTCAATCGTGTGACATGTGTTCATCTGAATGAATTTTAGAAGTATTTCTCTGTTCAAAATCAAAATATACATGTATAAATATACAGTAGTTTTGTTTTTTGGAGATTGGATATGAAACTGAGTGATAGAAGAGCCCATTTTTCTTTATATAGATTGGCTTATGTAGTGCTAAGCCTCTCAGTAACCTTGTTTCTTGGTATCTGCACATTAATTCTAGTTGGCGAGCTGAACCAGCAGATGTGGAGTCAGAGCGTGCTTATGTTGTTCTATGCCGTATGGTCTGTTTATTACTGGAACAGTTTTCGTAGGAGCTTTAAGCTACTGACATCTATGGCTTGGTTTGATGACTTTGTGTATCTGGTTTGTCGTAAAATTCTGGTGAGCGCCAATGTATGTACTATTGCCATGTTACTGTGGGTAAAAGGAATGAGCGACTCGGCAAGCAGTCACCTGACACAGGTTTTGGTTGTAAGCGTTTCGATGTTGCTCGTGTCTTTTTCAGTTTCTAAGCTGACTTCAAACAGCCGTACGTCGAGCAGCAAAGAACGATTTGAACACATGATGAGAGCTGTGAAATAAGCTATTATCGCTCGACCATGTTGTCCTGATGTATCTACAAAATGTCTCACGTAAAACCCATCGCAGTCCGACTGACTCGCGGTCAAGATCTGAAAAGTGCCATATCGTCCATTGTTAAAGCCGAGCAGATTCAAGCAGGTTCCATTGCTTCATGTGTCGGTAGTCTATCTACGGTTTTTCTGCGTTTAGCGGGAGCCAGCGAATATTTAAGACTTTCCGAACCTTTGGAAATCGTCTCTGTCATGGGAACAGTCACACCCGAACATCAACATATCCATATTTCGGTATCAAAGCAGAGTGGGGAAGTGATAGGTGGGCATTTGATGGAAGGTGCGTGCATCGATACTACTGCTGAGCTCATTCTTCATAGCTATGAACGGCTCACATTCTCACGTGAGTACGATAGGAATACTGGTTTCTCCGAATTGGTGGTGGCTGACCGAGATTAATCCTGCTCTGCGTTACAGGGTGACACTTTCTCGAATTTAGTAATGGCTCCATTGCTATAAAACGACTCAAAATGTGCTGTCTGTACAATCCTTTGGATCAATCTGGGAGCAAAAAGTGCATAGCATACTTCTTCTGGTTTTCTGGCACGCACAGAAAAATAGGTAACACCATCAGAGCCCGATTGTTTCAAGTCTCTGGCGATTTGCTGCCCCGCAGAATAATGACTTTTACTATAAACATCGTGTTCCATGGGAAGCGAGGTTAGATCTTTAAGTTTTGCCGTAAACTGGCACTCAAGCCCACGATAGGTAATGACTTCAAAAGGGCAGTTCTCAATATTGTTCAAGTAACGTACCTGATGGTAGGACACTTCACTGATCGCGGTTTCCATATTTTCAGCACAATAGTAAGCACCAAATTGCGCGTCGTTAAAACGACCACCATCTCCACTGATATGGACAAAAGGCGCGACCGCATAACTGCAACCTGCAATTCCAAATGGAATCTCTGAAGGGTCAACCAGAGTAAGGTTACCTAATTCGTTTTGAATTCGTGGGTTGGTCAATTCCTGAATGGCATAAAGCGCCGCAAACTCTTCTTCGTCGGCAACATCATCAAATAATGCAATAGGGGGGTACTTAGAAGGAATCAACCGAAATGCAACTTCGTTCGTAAACTCTTTATCTTTGCATTCCTTCACTGCCAGTGTCCTCCGCGTAAAGCATTCACTCGGTGATAAACGTCATACAGCGAACCAAAATTCCCACCTTCAATCACATCTATTGGTGCTCTGCCTTCAAAAAAGGTGTTGTGGTTTTGACTGGTCATAAAGCCATAAACCAGTTCTGGGTTGTTAAACACGGTTCTCAAAACCCCGTGTATATTCAGAACCAGGCTGATTCTTTCAAGCAAATCATTACTGACCGCCAATGAAAACGGATCGGACTTCGCTTTAAAGAACTGGCTTTTTTTAAGCCCGAGAATACTCATCATTTGCTGATTGGTTAATGACCATTTTTCTAAGATATTGAGCGCGGCTTTTAACCCGGTAGATCGGGTTTTCTTTTCATCGGTTGAAACGGACTCAATATTAAAAGAGCTATTTGACTGGACCATAACGACTGCCTCGAACATCTTCAATAATCCAAAAATAAATCATTATTGATATAAAGTCCAATTATGGACTAATTTTGCGACAAAGAACAAATTTGGAAAAGGCAGGCAGCATTGAGTTGGGGATAATCAATCCACTTCTATTTCATTTACTCGGCTTTGAAATGGATTGGTTGGTATTCGATGTTTTGATGATTAAAGCGATTTTATAACGGGACAATAAACGAAAAAAGCCGCTGGAAATTCCAGCGGCTTTCTAAAATGTGGCGGAGAGATAGGGATTTGAACCCTAGATACGCTATTAACGTATGCCGGTTTTCAAGACCGGTGCTTTCAACCACTCAGCCATCTCTCCGTTGTGAGGCAGATATTATGGAAATAGCGAATTCGTGTAAAGAGAAAAATTAACTTTTTCAGACTGTTTGCCGTCTATTTAGTCAGTTAGCCGCGTTATTGTTCACTTAATTTATATATGACTGAAAAATGACATAAATATATAGCTGAGACCTAAAATTATACAAAAGCGGAAAATAGGTTAATCCTTCAATAAAATAATGTTTTATTACTTATCTTATTGGTTTAATTAGATTAATAGAGTTTCAGACAACACTTGTTCGCCCGAAAGTATTTGCCAGTTCTATTATTCTCATTCAAAATTACCGTTAAGAACTCTTATGCGAGTTGTTGTGTAATAAGGTTTTATATGAAAGTTGTTGATATTCTCAAACACAAAAGTGAGTCACTGGCTAAAAAGCATCATTTCGAATTTCGCGAGTTGATGTCTCCGATGCTGCGCGAATACTGGAGTGATATTGTTAATAGGGCGCATGCGCAACATCTTTTCCCGTGGGTTAAAGATCACAACACTCCGGCGATAAATGAAGACTCTCCAGAAGTTGTTAAACAGCAGGTCGTTTTATCTGAAGAAGGTGAAAAGCTCTATGGTGAATTGCAGCTTTTGATCGGAGAGGAAATTCATGTTGGTGACTGGTTGACTATCGATCAGGATAGAATCAATGCTTTTGGTATCGTAACTGAAGACATGCAGTGGATTCATACCGATCCTGAACGTGCCGCTGAAGAGTCACCTTTTAAAACACCGATTGCTCACGGTTTCCTGACTCTTTCTATGCTTTCTCGCCTGACTGACAGTGTCGATCCAGAAAAGCCTCAGTTTCCTACTGCGAAGATGACGGTTAACGTTGGTCTTAATCAGGTCAGATTCCCGTATCCGGTTAAAGCTGGTAATCGCATTCGTGCAAGAAGCACATTACTCAAAGTTACGCCAGTAGCAAAAGGTCTTGAAATTGAGCGTGAGATTAAGGTCGAGATTGAGGGAATTCGCCGACCAGGGTGTGTGGTTGTTTCTGTGATTAGGCTTGTTATATAAGCAACACTGCCAATCAGTGATTTAATAGCTAGTGTTATAAATAAGGGAAGTGTGAGAACACTTCCCTTATTTCTTTTCTCCAAAATCCCGCTCAGTCATGAACAACCGATAGTTGCGCGAAAGCGTCCTCAATAATCTGAATTAGCAAATGCTTGTATATTTCGACTAAAGGCGGGGCAATGACGTTTTTACGCCTTACGACGCCAATCTTCCTAACGTAGTCAAAATCCTTTATCTGAAACCAGGTTAAGTCGTAACGAGTAAAGTCACCAACGCTTCCTTCCGGGCTTAAACTTAGCATCTGTTTGTCTCGCACGTATGTGCCAAGTATATCGGGGTTATTGGTAACCACTCGAAACCTTGGAAAAGGGGACTGCTTTGAGAAGAAAAAAGACTCCAGAGCGGTTCTGGCTACCTCGCTTCTTTCGGGGGCTACCCAGTCGTGATTCTTAAGATCATCGATTGAAACATGACGATTCGCAAACGGATGACTTTTATGGCAAAGCCCTAATATCTTGTCTTCTGCGACTAGGGTAGTTTCAAAGTTTTCGTCTTCGACCAATTGATTAACCATACCAACATATATATCGATCCGGTTTTCGATTAAAGCATGCCTTAACCCTTCGGCGTAGTCGGTAATAACCGCAAAATCTGCTCCAGAGTACTTTTCTTCTAGCTGAACCATTGCCTTTTCGGCGTATGAAATAAAAGCCAGACCCGAGCCAATTCTAACTTTGCCAGCCGAGCCTGATGCAAGAGTGGATATGTCTTGTTTTGACTGTTCGAAATCCAGCAAAATCCGCCTGGCGTGAAACTCCATGGCGTGACCAAACACAGTTGGAACCAATCCGCGAGGGTGCCTCTCAAAAAACTTAACGCCATACTCTTCTTCCAGAACAGAAATGCTCTTGGATAACGCTGGCTGGCTCAGGTTGACGCTTTCGGCTGCCTTGAGTAATGAACGTTGCTCCATGGCAGCCAGAAAATGCTGGAGTCTTCTGGAAGTTAGCATGCTTTTACCCCTCCAATACGGTTAAGGCTCAGCCCAAGGTATAACCAAAAGTTTGAGTAATCAAATTAAAAGAAGATTGTTTTTTGTACAATTTTAAAAAATGATAAGTATTCACGTACACGGATTGTATGAGAGGAAAAAATGAGTAATGGAATACTTAAAAAAGCGATTACCCGTTTAGTGAAATTCGCTTCCCTTGGCACTGTGGTTTTCATGATTGGGAATGTGGCTATGGTGCAGGCTAAAGAAGTCCCGGTTAATGTGGTGATCAATCAGTCACCCTGGTTGGCTGGGTTCTCAGCCATCGCCGATCTTTATGAAGAAGAAACAGGGAATGAGATTAACCTAGACGTTAACCCTTATGCCGGGAGTCTGGAAAAGCAACGAAATGCTGTTAGGTCATCAGAAAGTGAGTTTGATTTACTGATAATAAACGGAATATTCTATCCAGAAATGTATCACGGAGGCTTTCTCGAACCACTGAAAAATATCGATCCTGATTTTGAGTTGGATTCTCAAATTTATGAGTACGGTGGCACCCCTTGGTTTAACCGTGAAACTAAGGCTATGGGCAAAGAAACCGGTGAGCTGTTAACCGTTCCAGTTAACCCAAACATCACTCTGATGTTTTATCGAAAAGATCTTTATGAAGAGAGAGGGTGGTCTGCCCCAACCACATTTAGTGAACTAAAAGAAAATGCCAAAAAACTACACAACCCCAAAAAGATGTACGGTATTGCTCAGCGTGCCGGACGTGGAACCGTGTCCATTACGTGGGATTTCTTCCCTTACATTGAAGGGTTTGGCGGTTCGTATTTTAGAGATGCGCTAAACGGTGATTACTTTGTCACAATTAACAGCGAAGAGGGAAGACAAGCGCTTCAGGCATACATCGATCTTGCTAACGAAGTGGGGCCTCCTAATTCAGCCAATCTGACGCAAGGTGACCTGATTCAACTCTTGGTAACGGGAAAACTTGCACATACCGTTCTTCCTGCTGCCGCCTGGGCTCAAATGGACAACCCGAATAAATCGGCCGTTGTTGGAAAAATTGGATACGCAACATTACCTTCAGCACCGGGCAATCCTTCAACCCCAGCATTAGGTCACTGGCTCGGTGGGATTCCTAAGAACCTGCCTGATGCCAACAAACGAGCTGCGCTCGCATTTCTGAATTGGTTCCAAAGACCGGATACACAAATTAGATACGCGGTATTGGGGGGTGCTCCAGTTAGTGCCGCGGCTTACGAATCGAAGTTTGCTGAGCAGCCTGAAAACCGATATATGCAAGCAATGCGCGTTGCGTCTCCACTCGCAAAAGGTATGTGGACTATTCCTGAAGGCGCTGAATTGGCAGCAATCATGGAATTAGGGCTAAATCGTACCGTAGCAGGCGAAATCACCGTTGTTGAGGCTTTGAATTCTATGGCCGCAGATCTAGAAAAAGTGTTGAAAAAAGCAGGCTACAAGACAGGTCGTCTACCAGACTTGACTGAGTGACCGTTTTTTCTTTGTGAGCCGCTTACCCGGCTCACTTAGCTTCTTCAAAACTTTTTGCGGGTATCCAATGTTTAGCAATTTCAATATCAGCTCTAGAGGGAGAGTGTATTCTCTTGCCCCTGCACTGTTGATCTTTCTGTTTCTGGCGCTGTTGCCAATTGCCAACCTTTTTCTGACCAGTTTTTTCGATGTTTCATGGAAAGATGGCGAAAAAGTTACCTCTTGGGTGGGGCTTTCTAACTTCGCTGCAATGCCAGGTGACCCATTATTTGTGGCGGGTATCAAGAACACACTTATTCTGGTTGTGACTGCGACAAGCGCTCAGGTGTTTCTTGGGCTTATTTTAGCTCTCTTATGTTCAAAGGTTGGGAAGCGAAGCCAAACTTATCGCGCTCTGCTAATTTTGCCGATTCTTATTCCTGGAATTGTCATTGGTGCAATATGGCGCCTGATGTACAACTCTGAATTTGGGATCATAAACACCATTCTCGAATTTGTTGGAATTCCTGGTCATGACTGGTTGGGGTCAACCTATACAGCCTTGGCTTCGGTGATTGTTGTTGATATCTGGCACTGGACTCCTTTTTCTTTTCTTCTTCTGCTGGCGGCGATTGAGTCTTTGCCCATTGATGTTTCCGAAGCCGCAAAGGTTGACGGCGCTACCTCATGGCAGGAGCTGTGGTACATCACTTTGCCGCTGTTAATGCCCGCTATTGTGATGACATTTCTATTTAGAGCGGTTATCGCATTCAAAGTATTTGATGAAGTGTACCTGTTGACATCCGGTGGGCCAGGAACCTCGACAGAAGTCATAAGCTTCACTATTTTTCAGCGATTTTTCCTTCAGGATAAGGTTGGATATGGCTCGGCAATTTCGGTTTCGCTGGTGTTCTTTGTTTCCATCGTCATTGTGATTGCGCTTAATGCCCGTAAAGAAAAGGAGATGACCCAATGAGACCCCGTAGAGGCAACAACAATCGTCATCTCAGCCGCGACATCTGTCTGCATGGTTTTCTTTTGCTGGCGGTCGCACTGACGCTTGCCCCCTTTGTTTACATTGCCCTGTCTTCACTTAAGACACAAATATCGCTGTTGATGGGAGACGTCCTGTTCACACCTACCTTGCATAATTATCAGGAGGTCTTGTTTGACCGAACTTCTGACTATACTCGAAATTTCATTAATAGCGTGGTCGTAACATCTGTTACCACGCTCATTGTCATCATTATTGCGTTTTTCGCTGGTTACTCGCTGTTCAGAATGAACTGGCCTAAGTCGGTCATCAACGTATTTCTAGTCTGGTCTATGGCGTTCAACCTTATGCCAACAGTATCTCTGGCAAGTGGCTGGTATGAGATGTTCAGAAATATTGGTATTAGCAACGACTATCTAGCTGTCATTCTGGCTCACGTAACCCTTCATTTGCCTATTGCCTTATGGTTAATGGCGTCTTTTTTTCGGGAAATTCCCAAGGAACTAGAAGAAGCCGCCTACGTAGACGGTGCCGGATTTCTAACTCTGATTACTCGTGTAATCGCGCCAATTATGGCTCCCGGTCTGGTTGCTACAACAATTTTAATTTATGTATTCAGTTGGAATGAGTTCCCGGTTGCGCTTGCTCTAACCAATAACGAAACGGGTACGGTTCCTGTCGCGATCGCAAAATACGCGCAAGAAGAGGAAATCAAATATACACAAATGGCGGCGGCGTCAGTGCTTTCAGCCATCCCGGCATTAATTGCGCTTCTATTTGGTCAACGGTTTATCGTGCGTGGGTTAACGGCAGGAGCGGTCAAGTGAGTCACACGAAAGTTCATGGTATTCATTTCGACCAACTCAGCGACTGGACCGCAGGGACACAAGTGCACGCTGGAGCACGCCTGATATCGCTACAGGATGGACGAGAAAGAGGAGTGCGTGTTGTAGAAATGCGCTCTGGGAGTGGTCTTGAAATTGAGGTGATTGTCGACGGAAACGGCGATCTGGGTCGATTGACTTATCAAGGTAAGACTTTGTCCTGGCATACTCCTCAAGGTCTTTGCTCGCCTTGGCAAATGAACCCTGAATCCAGTAACGGGCAAGGTTTCTTACAAGGGGTTGGAGGGCTTCTTAATACCTGCGGTCTCGATCATATCAGGCAACCTGATACTGAAACTCGATTCAATGTTGATTCAGATAAGCACTACAACGCCGTTTACCCATTGCATGGTGGTGGGGCTTTTCAGCCAGCGATTCTTCGTGGCTACGGCGTGGTTGAGGACGTTGATGTCCCCTATGTGTATTGCGAGACGGAGTTTACACAAACAATCCCGCTTGTGACTACTTTAAAACTCCAACGTCGAATAGAGATGGAAATCGGTAGAAACAAAATTACGCTTTCAGACAAAGTGATCAACGTTGGTCGTCACGCCTCAAGCCATATGATGCTTTACCACTTTAATCTTGGATTGCCCCTGATTGCGCCCGGTTCACATATTGATATCCCGAATCGCCAGTTAATCTGGCAGTCCTTCGAACATAACCCATTAGCGGCATATTCGCCCCCAGAACCCAACAGCTTAGACAAGCTGTCCATCTTCAAAAATATGGGTCATAAAGCCAAAGCTGCCGTGATTAGTCCAGAGCTAGGGCTCTTCTTATCTATTGATTATGACTCAGTTGAGCTTCCTTATTGCCAGGTATTGCGAATGGACGCGCCTGGGCATTATGGGGTTGGTATAGAACCTTGTACGACTGGGTACAGAAACCGAAAAGAGGCATTCGACAAAGGCGAGATGGCGATTTTAGAGCGGGGAGAAAGTAGGACTTACAGCATAAGTCTGACATTGGAACACATTTAAATCGTTAAACAAGGAAAGCTTTAATGAAAACCATTTTTGTCGTATTTGACTCTTTGAACCGACTTGCACTTGGATGTTATGGCGGTGAGTACAAGACGCCCAATTTTGACAGGCTAGCCCGAAAGAGCGTGGTCTTTGATCGCCACTTTGTAGGCAGCCTTCCTTGCATGCCGGCACGCAGAGATTTGCACACTGGTCGCCTGAGCTTTTTACACCGCAGTTGGGGGCCGCTGGAACCCTTTGATATCTCGTTATTTGACCGCCTTCGAGAAGAGGGGATTTACTCTCACTTGATAACGGATCACTACCATTACTTTGAAGACGGAGCGGGTAACTATCACACAAGATACGACTCATACGGATACTTGCGGGGGCAGGAAGGAGACAAATGGGCGCCTACTCTCGATCCTTTAAAGGACAAGTGGCAGTCGATTTACCATGAAAAGCAGGTCAGCTTCGAGTCGGGATCACTTCAGCTCCAGAATATGGCGAACCGTGAGCGTATTGTCTCAGAGGAAGATTTCTCTTCTACTCAGTGTTTCGACGAGGCGATTTCATTTCTGGAGCGTTACTCTCATGTGGATAGTTGGGTTTTACAGCTTGAAACGTTCGACCCGCATGAACCTTTTGTTGCCCCTCCCGGGTATCGTGCAGAATTCCAGCAGGAAGCGGAGAAAATTTACGATTGGCCTCCATATGACCGCTTTGTTGAGGGGCTTCCGGAAAATGAACTGCTGCGCGAAAACTATAAAGCACTGGTGGCACACTGCGATACTCAGCTAGGCCGTCTTCTGGACAAAATAGATGAACTTGATGCATGGAAAGACACCGCAATCATAGTCACGACCGACCACGGATTCTTACTTGGAGAGCACAATTGGTGGGCTAAAAATCGGATGCCTTGTTTCAACGAAGTCGCTCACATTCCCTTGTTTGTCTTTCACCCTCAGTTTTCTCACCTAAGTGGGACTCGTTGCGAATCACTCACACAGACAACGGATATTGCACCAACACTCTTAGATTGCTTTGATCTTCCGGTAGAGCCTGAGGCGGCATCATATTCCCTGTTGGATTTGCTATCCGGCAAAAAGAAACAACTGCATGAATCCATTATTTATGGCTATTTCGGAGGAGCAGTAAACCTAACTGACGGGAGATACACTTACTTTCGTTACCCCACCAATATGGATTCAGCAGACCTGAACGAATATACCTTGATGCCATCGCACATGTTAGGTCCTTTCTCAAAAGAAGAGTTAGGAGATGCCTCCCTTAAAAATGACTTAGCTTTCGCTGGGAATGTCCCTGTTTTAAAGATACCGGTGCGCGAAGACACGCACTGGTATGGGTCTCACGGACCGGGCGGGATGAAAGACTGCCACACCGTTATTTATGACCTGAAGCAAAGCCCGACTCAAGAAGTCGAGTTAACGGATAAAGCTGTAGAAAACAACTTGGAACAACAGCTAGTCAGACTTTTAAAGAAAAATCATGCGCCAGACGAATTGTATAAACGACTTGCGCTTGTTGAAGAACGAAACCATCCCAAGGAGGGGTAAATGGCAGTAGTAACACTTTCAGGTGTAGGAAAGTCGTTTGGAAACGACGAAGTTTTGCATCAACTCAATGCCGAGATTCAAGATGGAGAGTTTGTCGCCATACTGGGGGAGAGTGGTTGTGGAAAATCTACCTTGTTAAGGCTGATCGCAGGATTGGAGGAAATTTCGCAAGGTGATGTCCTAATTGATGGAGAAGTGGTAAACACCTTCACCCCTAAAGAGCGTAACGTTGCCATGGTGTTTCAGAGTTACGCGCTCTATCCGCATATGACCGTAGAACAGAATATCCGTTTCCCTCTTAAGCTTGCAGGCGTGTCCGAGCAAGAACAAAAAGAGCGCACGTATAAAGCCGCGGACATGCTGAATTTAACCAACTACCTGCCAAGAAAACCGCGCGATTTATCGGGCGGGCAACGGCAGAGAGTCGCAATGGGACGCGCATTAGTGCGAGATCCTCAAGTATTCCTGTTTGATGAACCTTTATCAAACTTAGACGCAAAGCTAAGAGTTCAGATGAGAGCGGATATACGGCGGTTGCAGAAAGAACTGGGCAAAACAGCGATTTATGTCACTCATGACCAGATTGAAGCAATGACGATGGCAGACAGAGTGATTCTGATGAACAAAGGTCGGATCGAACAATTTGGCCCTCCGCTTGAATTGTACGACCAACCTGCCAGCGAATTCGTTGCCAGTTTTGTTGGTTCACCGGCAATTAATTTAATAAAGGGCCGAGTAGAACAAAGCGGCGAAAATCGATTTCATAGTGATGATCTTTCAATTCCTTTAGACATAAAGGGTATTCCAAGACAGACGGTTACTGTTGGAGTTCGACCGGAGCACATTCAAATAGGGTGTAACGACGAAAGCAAGGGCTTTTCGGGAGTAATTTTGAGCATAGAATGCACTGGCGACAGAACGTTTCTTGAAGTAAAAGTTGGGCAGGGTTCGCTTCGGGTTACAACTGGTGAGCGTGCCAATTTTAAGATAGAACAAGACATTACCCTGTGCTTTCCTAACGAGAAGACTCACTTCTTTGATATAAATGGGTATCGGTTACCAAAGAGCAATTGAGCCTGAAGTGCAATACCTTGTTTAAGTATTAATTATCTAATTTCGATTTCAGAGAGGATGAAAATGAAAGTAGCCTCAGCCGCAGAGCAGTGGTTTCCGTTTTTGAGTTGGATAAAGAAAGCTTCGAAAGCAGATGTAAAAGCGGATTTGATGGCAGGGTTAACAGGGGCAATCGTCGTACTACCACAAGGCGTTGCGTATGCAATGATTGCTGGGTTGCCTCCCGAATATGGCTTATACACCGCCATTGTTCCAGCCATCATTGCGGCTCTTTTTGGTTCATCCCATCATCTGATATCCGGCCCTACAGCCGCACTTTCAGTCATCATCTTTACAACCATTAGTCAGTTTGCTGCCCCCGGTTCTGCGCTATATATACAGCTAGTCATCACTTCAACCTTATGCGCCGGGATAATTCAGCTTGCACTTGGGCTACTTAAATTCGGTGCTGTCGTTAATTTTGTCTCTCATTCAGTCGTCCTGGGGTTTACCGCTGGCGCTGCAGTTGTAATTAGTGCGAGTCAAATTAAACACGTTCTTGGTGTTGAATATTCTTCTGGTTCTACCGCTGTCGAAAATCTCTTATTGGGATGGCAGCACTTATCGGAATATCAGATTGCTCCGGTTGTTATAGCGCTGGCTACCATTGCCTGCAGTGTACTGTTAAAGCTTTGGTCTTCTAAATTGCCCCATATGCTGATTGCTATGATTGCGTCCATGCTTCTGGCTTACAGCATGAGCAGTGCAGACATGGACATCAAGCTGATCGGTGAAGTTCCGTCAGGGTTACCAGTCTTTGACGTTCCGAAATTTAAAGATGTTCCTTTTGAATCCATGTTAGGTGGAATCTTTGCTGTAGCCTTGCTAGGGCTGGTAGAAGCCATTTCCATCGCTCGCTCGGTTGCACTCAAGTCCCGTCAAACTATCGATAGTGATCAGGAGTTCATTGGTCAGGGTTTGTCGAATGTGGTGGGATCTTTTTTCTCGTGCTACGTATCATCCGGCTCATTTACCCGAAGCGGCGTGAATTATTCGAGTGGCGCCAAATCTCCTCTGGCAGCGGTTTTTTCCGGTCTTTTCCTCGCGATTATCATGATGTTTTTTGCTCGCTATGCCGCTTCCATTCCAATTGCAGGCATGGCGGGAATCCTTTTGGTGGTGGCTTTTAATCTGATTGACGTCCCACACATTATGGACGTGGTAAAGCACGACAAAAAAGAAACCTGGGTACTCAGCCTTACATTCGTATCCGCATTGGTATTGCACCTCGAACTCGCGATTTACGTAGGTGTTGCAGCTTCGCTGTTTTTTTATCTGCGCCAGACTTCCCGCCCGGTTGTTGACTCACTTGACTCGGAAGAACTGGCGCTAGACGAAGCTATAGCCAATGACGTACAGGTGATCAGAATAAATGGGTCAATCTTTTTTGGCAGTGTTCAGCACTTGCATGGTGAGTTACAAACCATCAGTGCCTCAAAAATCATTATTCTTGGTCGCGGTGTCAACTTCATTGACCATGTTGGGGTAAGAATGTTGTCTGAATTTATGGAAACTTCTGGAAAGGCAATATACTTCTGTCGCTTTAAGTCCGCAGCTAGAAATAGCTTGTTAAAAGGTGCGCCGGTTTTTTCAGAGCATCAGTTCCACCCGAAGTTGGGGGAGTTGGTAGCAGAGCTTACTGAAACTATGCGTAAGTCTTAGCCTCCAAGACAAAGAAACTGAAAGTGTAGATGACGCACAATCTATAATTTCTGGTTGCGCTCACTCTATTCCGTTAAAGAAAAATTTTTTCAACTGTGAGAACAGTAGCTTTATGAAACTTCGCTCAATTAATTTCTAAGCAAATCAAATGATTCATTCTTAATCAGCTCATTCTCTATCAAGATGCAAAATCAATTATTGATTATTTTGTGAACAATTTAATATTGAGACAAGGATAAATAGCGGATCTGGGTTTATAGTTATGGGTGGGGTAAAGGAAAGGGGAAAGTCCATCATGTTGGTATGCGATATAGACCGACAACGCCTCGATAAGTTGGCACGCAGGCTTTGCGAGCACCGAAACCAAGGCTTACCAGTAGAACACGGAAAAGCGCATTTTGAACTTATTGAGTCAGGTATTTTATTTACGAAATCTTTCTTTAAGTTGGATTCAGGGCATCCTGACTATTCCAAAGATGTCGCTAAATTAGAATTCGACCCAGATGGAAATATCTGGCAGTTGTACATAAACGGGCGCCAGAAAGAATCGTTGTCCAAAGTGTGGCACCCGCACCCAGTGATGCCACAATGCAGAGATTTGTCACAAGTGTTTTCAGTGATTGAATCAGACCAAGAACACTGTATTTGGTACTGATTCAATTCTGAGGTCTATCGACCTGTTAAGCTACGAAATGGCGAATCTGACAATTTCAATCCGTCACTATGTGCTCGGTCACACAGTGGCGTGTCTTAGTTCTTCACGGTTCCAGTTAATACGAGAACGGAATTCTTTTGGTGTCATCCCCTGAATGCTCTTAAACGCTGTACTGAAGTGAGCAGCACTCTTAAAGCCACTCTGGAACGCGATCTCACAAATGGATTCGTGTGAAGCACGCAATTGGTTTGCTGCATAGTTGATGCGTTTTTCTTTCAGTAGGTGAGAGAAAGAAAGCTCTTCTGCAGCTAAGCGTCTTTTTAATGTTGCTGGAGACATGCCAAGTGTGCGAGATACGCTTTCAAGGGAAATCTCGTTGCGGATATTTTTCTCGATATGTTGAATAACACGCTGGCTAACTTTCAATTCAAAAGAGTTGTGAATCAGTCTGCGCAGGCTAGGGTTGATCTTCAGCATTTCACTAACCAAAGCACGCGCCAGAAACTCAGCGGTTTCATTCGGACCGTTAGACTCCGCCAGAATACCAATCAGTAAGTCCTGAATAGATTGCGCAGTAACGTCGTCAGCGTCGTATTTTACAAATGAATTCTCTTGCTTACCAAACACGTAATCTTCAGTGCCAGCTTTGATGCTTTGAAGAATGGAGGTATCCAGGTGAATAGCAGTTGCGTTAATCGCATTATTCGGTTGGTCGGTCTTTACGTCTGTCAGCAGTGAAATATCCATTAACGTGAATTCACCGCTGTTTAATTTGCCAATGACGCCATCGGGAAATTTGAACGAAGCGCTGCCTTCAATCACCATAAAGATGACTGGGTTGGCTGCGTGATATCTATCACGGGATCGTTGTTGGAAATTGCTGAACTTTTGTAGGGTTACATTCGCCATAGCACTTCTCTGTTTTGTTTCTTCCGTAACTTAATTATTTCTATTGAGTTTTTGAAATCAAGGAAAGTTGAGCTGAATTATGACTGATGCCAATTAATGAGACAACCAGAAGTTTGTTACGCTAAGTAATTGATAAGCTGCGCCTTTGACTGAAACGGTGTATTTATTTAACGGAAACAAAAAGAGCTCTACTTTATTTGAGAGCTCTTAAGTGATTATTTTTTAAATAAAGTTTTGAAACTGTCTACTCTGTTCCAAATTCTTTGGTCGGTTTCGCGACCAGGCTGCGGTTTTCGAGATTGACATCGATCAAGATAACTTCAAGAACATCACCAAGTTGCCATTCTACGTTCTTGTCAATGAGTACTTGACCAACTTCGCTGTTGCACTCAATGCGTTCTTTATTATCTAAAATTTGTGAGCTCGGTATAAAAGCAGACGCGCCATTTTCCAGAATTCTGATTCGTGCACCTGCGCGATTCACGTCAAAAATTTCACCCTGGAAGCGAGTTTGATCTTTAGGAGCGTTGATCAGAGTACGCGCATATAACCAGTCACCCACATTGCGCTCTGCAATTTTATGGTGCTTGCGGTGCAGCGCCAGTTCCTCACCAACAGCGTCGTCTGGTTTTTGTACTGGTTCTTTGTCAAGAATCAGTGCTTTCAGCATGCGGTGGTTGATCATGTCACCATATTTACGAATTGGGGAAGTCCAAGTCGCGTAGATGTCTAATCCCATAGCGTAGTGAGGAAGAGGTTGGTTACCAATTTCACTGTACGCCTGATATTTGCGAATGCGATTGTCCATGTAAGAAGTTTCTTGGTTACCCAACCAACGACGAATCGCACTGAACCCTTCCAGAGACTTAGCTTGCTCTCCAGTAAATGGTTGTTCGTTATCCTTGTTAATCAATTCAAGGACATCAGCCATTTTGTCATCTTTAAAACCCGCGTGGGTATTAAATACGCCTGTTTCGAACTTGCTTTTAAGTGCCTTACCTGCACAGATATTAGCGGTAATCATGGACTCTTCGACCAAGCGATTTGCTGTACGACGAAGATCCGCATGAATCGCAACAACATCGTTATCTTCACTCAGCTCGAAGCGGTAATCCGGTCTATCTGGGAAAACAACGGCATTTTCTTCTCTCCAGTTTGCACGAGCTTGTGCGAATTCATGGAGATCTTTAACCACCTGCGCAATGGTTTCGTTAGGTTGCCAAGCGTCTGAACTGCCTGTTTCTAGCCAATCGGAAACATGGTCGTAAACCAAACGTGCATGCGATTGAATGTTGGCTGCGAAGAATTTGATGTCATCACCAATTACGCCGTCTTTCGCAATGGTTACTGTGCAGCACAGGGCTGGTCGAACTTCGTTTTCCATCAGAGAGCAAAGATCGTCTGCCAAATCACGTGGAAGCATTGGGATGTTGCGACCCGGTAGATAGATGGTAAAGCCACGATCACGCGCGACTTTATCCATTTCATCATCTGGAGTGATATAGGCAGTTGGGTCTGCAATTGCAATGGTTAGCTCAAAATTGCCATTTTCGTTCTTCTTAGCGAAAAGGGCATCGTCCATATCTTTTGTTGATTCACCATCAATAGTAACAAAAGGAACAGACGTCATATCAACGCGCTCTAGGTCAACATCGTCTTTCAGTTCCCAATTATCGATACCCGCAGGCTCGCTGTTTGGCAAATCGTTTTCAGCCAGCGTTACCCACCAAGGTGCAATTTTGTCGTTTGCGTCGGTAATCTTCTCTGAAATTTCAACAAAGAAAGTATTGTCACCTTTAAGAGGGTGTCTGGTCAGGTGCCCAACAACCCAGTCGCCTTCGCTAAGCGTTTCTGGGTTTAGCCCTTTCTTAGCTTTTGCTTTTAGGGAAAGCTTTTTCAACTGAGGGTGGTCCGGAACCACGTTCAGACGCCCTTTGAACATTTTAATACGACCAATAAAGCGAGTCAGAGACGGTTCAATAAGCTTATCTGGCTCAGCGACTTCTTTTTCGTTTTCTGTTCGGATAATGGCTTCAACTTTGTCACCGTGCATACATTTTTTCATGTATGGAGGTGGGATGAAGAATGAAGTTTTACTGTCTACTTCGAGAAATCCAAAACCTTTATCTGTGGCTTTGATTGTGCCTTCTTTTGTCGGAAGGGTTTCTTTTATTTGCTGCTTTAATTGTGCGAGTAACGGGTTATCTTGAAACATCTTATTTGGTCGCTGTTAATGAACCGAAACACTATATAGTTGAACAGGTAGCATTGCCAGATAATCTGAGAATTTTAAAGGGAAATGAGGGCTGACAAATGTATCTTTAAGGACGTTTTTAGGTTCAATTTTGTGCAACATGTCGATTTCATGACCCAAATTATAAAAAATCGATGAAAAATGTGATGAATTTCAATTTTTTCTGGCATTTCTTGTGCTTTTAGGGCAGAATCCGTCTCCCTTAATGATGTCCCTGGCGGCTTGATGCGTTTTATTACTTATCCGCATCTGAACGGAGTCAGTATACCTTCTGGATTGGTATTGGAATTGGTAGAGCACGTGGGACCGTTTGTTTTTGTTTAATTTAGTGGGATCCCAATGCAAGATTCTGTAATTCAGTTTAGTGAATTAGCACTTAATGACGCCATTCTTTCTTCACTTGAAGGTATGGGTTTCGTTTCTCCAACTCCAATTCAAGCAGCTGCTATTCCTCACCTATTAGAAGGTAAGGATGCACTTGGTAAAGCTCAAACCGGTACAGGTAAAACTGCCGCGTTCTCTCTTCCTCTTCTTAACAAGCTAGACCTAAGCCAACGTAAGCCACAAGCTATCGTATTAGCACCAACTCGTGAGCTGGCTATTCAGGTTGCCGCTGAGATGAAGAACCTGGGTCAAAACATCAAAGGTCTTAAAGTTCTGGAAATCTACGGTGGTGCTTCTATCGTAGATCAGATGCGTGCTCTAAAATCAGGTGCACACATCGTAGTAGGTACACCAGGTCGTGTACAAGATCTTATCAATCGCGATCGTCTTCACCTAGACGAAGTTCACACGTTTGTTCTTGATGAAGCAGACGAAATGTTGAACATGGGCTTCGTAGACGACGTAACTTGGATCATGGAACAAGCACCAGACACAGCACAACGTGTGCTTTTCTCTGCAACCATGCCTCCAATGCTGAAAAACATCGTAGAGCGTTTCCTACGTAATCCTGAGCACATCGACGTTGCTGGTAAGAACCACACTGTAGACAAAGTAGAGCAGCAATTCTGGGTTGTTAAAGGTGTAGAGAAAGATGAAGCTATGTCTCGTCTTCTTGAAACTGAAGAAACTGACGCGTCTATCGTATTCGTTCGTACTCGCCAAGATACCGAGCGTCTGGCTGACTGGCTAAGTGCACGTGGGTTTAAAGCGGCAGCTCTTCACGGTGACATTCCTCAGTCTCTGCGTGAGCGTACTGTTGATCACATCAAACAAGGTGTTATCGATATCCTGGTAGCAACCGACGTTGTTGCACGTGGTCTGGACGTTCCTCGTATTACACACGTATTTAACTACGACATCCCATTCGATGTTGAGTCTTACATCCACCGTATCGGTCGTACTGGTCGTGCTGGACGTAAAGGTAAAGCGATTCTGTTGGTTCGTACCAACCAAATCCGTATGCTTCGTACTATTGAGCGCGTAACGAAGTCTTCTATGGAAGAAATCCAGCTTCCACTGCGTGACAAAGTTGCAGAAGCGCGTCTGGTTAAGCTTGGTAACGAGCTAACAGCAGACAAAGAGCACAAGTCTCTGGACAAATTCGGCGAACTGGTTGAGAAGCTTCAAGAGTCTCTGGAAATTGATGCGACAACACTGGCGGCTATTCTTCTTAAGCGCCAGCAAGGCAAACGTCCTCTATTCTACATTGGCGAAGACCCAATGATTGAAGCGATTGAGCGCGACAAGAAGCGCCGTAAAGAACGTCGTGAAGGTCGTAGCAGCTACGGCAACAACAACCAAGATTGGGATACTTACCAATTGCAAGTTGGTCGTGAGCAGGGCGTTCAGGTTAAAGATATCGTTGGTGCTCTTGCAAACGAGCTTGGCTTAACAAAAGGTTCAATCGGTGCTATCAAACTTGCACACGGTCATACATTTGTGCAGCTTCCAAAAGCAATGACTTCAGAAGTAGCTGGTAAGCTTCGCAAACTGCGTATTCGCCAGAAAGAAGTGGGTGCAGTAGTGTGTGACTTCGACGACTTCCGTGAGCCTCGTGGTCGCCGCGATGGTGGACGTCGTGATGGCGGTCACCGTGGTAATCGCGAAGGTGGCGGTTATCGTGGCAACCGTGAAGGCGGACGCGGAAACCGTGGTGAAGGTCGTGGCGAGCGCCGTTTCGACCGTAACCGTGGCGGTGATCATCGCGGTAGCCACCGTGGTGAGCGTGCTCCGCGTAACCGTCGTTTCGAAGAAGCTTAATCGCTGATTGAAAAAGAATTAAGAAGCAGGTCATTGGACCTGCTTTTTTACGATCTTACTAAAGTTCCTGTCCGGCTTCCCCTTGAGGAACCACTAGATCTTCCAATAAAGCTTCCTCAATCCATTTCTGGATAGCAGAGCAACTGAGCACGTGATCCGCATACCTTTGGGCTTCCGCTCCAATTTCTATCTGGTAGGTTTTAAATCTGAGTGCTACAGGAGCAAACATAACGTCTGCAATGCTCCAGCTTCCAAACAGCCATCCACCTTTGGTTTTGAATTCGATAGACTGCTCCGACCAAATCTGCTCTATTCGTGCAATTTCTAGTTTTGCCTGCTCGGAAAGCTCAACCTTTCTTGTTGCTCTGATGTTCATTGGCATTTCAGAACGAATGGCATGAAAGCCTGAATGCATCTCAGCCGCCAGAGAGCGAGCTTTTGCTCTTTCTTTTGCATCTGAAGGCCAAGCCTGACCAGACATATAAGCATCATTGATGTATTCACAAATCGCCAGTGAATCCCAAACCTGAATGTCACCATCGACTAAAGCCGGGACTTTTAATGCTGGTGTGTACTCCTGAACTTCTCTGTAAAAGCCGGAACCAACCAGACTTATGACTTTCTCATCATAATTTACACCCGATTTTTCAAGCATTAACCATCCGCGTAATGACCAGGTAGAGTAGTTCTTGTTTCCTAGAATCAGTAACATATTGTTCTTCCGTTGATTGATGACTTTTCTTTACGTTAAAGATAAAAAGAGTTGTCGACCATACAGATGTTTTTATACAAACTATAAGCAAATGGAATGGGTTTTTATTCTCGACTTAGTGAATAATTTGAGCTTTAGGGAGAATTTACATGGATATAGAAGCACTACGAAGCTTTCTGGCTTTTGTGGATACAGGCAGCTTTACCCGAGCGGCTAAACAAACCTTCAAAACACAGTCTGCCGTCAGTATGCAAATGAAAAGGCTGGAATCAGAACTTGGCAAACCGCTATTTGAAAAACAGGGTCGAAACCTGAACCTGACAAAAGATGGGCAGAGCTTGGCACTATATGCCCGCCAGCTATTGCAACTCCACGATGACACATTAAACCAGATAAAAGGTCAGGACGTTGAAACGGTTATCAGATTAGGGTGCCCCGACGATTATGCGGAATCCGTGTTGCCAAACTTCGTCCGCTTACTTCGCAAAGAGATCCCAAGCTTGGATTTACAAATAGTGTGCACGCCAAGCAACAGAGTAAGGATGATGCTCGATAGTGGTAGGTTAGACATCGGTATCGTAAGCAGACCGGCGGGAAGCGAGGAAGGGTACCTGTTATCCAACGACCGTGGAGTCTGGCTAATCGGTGAGAACAAAAGTTTGCTCGAACAGCGACCAATTCCTTTGGTTTTACTTCAAAAGGAGTGTCAGTATTATGCATCTGCAACGGAGGGGCTAACCAAAAAACAAATTCCTTTTAAAGTCGTTGCCAGTTGTGCCAGCGCTGTTGCATTAACGGGGTTAATTCGCAGCGGACAGGCTATTGGAGCATTGGCAATTCAAAACACGGGAGAAGGGATTTCGATTCTCGAAGAAGACTGGCTACCACCTCTGCCAGCTGTCGATATCGTATTGGTTACATCATCTATTGCGAGAAACAAGTTTCCGGCAGATTTAGCCCGAAGGTTAAGTGATAAGTACCAAACGGAATATTCTTGAATACCGGGCTGTCTCAATATTGTGCTTGGGATTACCCATTCGTTGTGTTAGTTTTTGCGCCCCGCTGAAGGATTAGCACTTTGATAACGAAATTGGTAATCCATCTATGCTCAAACAAACCATCTCTGTGTTTTTTGTCTTGCTACTGTCAGCCTGCGGCGCTGGTAGCAGTTCTAATTCCCAACCAGTCAAAATAACGTCCAATAAGCAACAGACAGCAACTCTTAAGGTTTTCCACTTCTCAAGTACAGGAAGTTCTTTTTCAAAAGGTTTTGGCAACGCTATCGCTATTTCTAATGATATAGGGGGCAGAACAGACTCTATGTATACAGGCGACCTTTACGGCGCTTCAGAAGCACTTCGCCTTAACTGGAACCAGGTGACGTTTCCACTGGTGTCTTACGAGCTACGCGACCAAAATACAAAGGCTAAGCTCGCTAAGGCTTCAACGGTCATTAAGGACGGAGGGAAGTATTATCTCTTTGCTATTGGAAATAAGAGTGAAGGGTATCGGTTCCAGTGGAATATTGTTCGAGAAAACACGAAAAATGACGCCAGCAAGAAAAGCGTTCGCGTCTTGAACATGAACGACAAGGCTCAATACAAAGTATCTAGCGATGGCAACCTACTGGCTTCACTGGTGGCAAACCAGTTATCTGAAAAAATCGAATTAGAGAAATCCTATCCCATGGAATTCTATTTTGAGAGTGGAACTTCAGGGAAAACATGCATTTTGGCTCAAAGTGATGACAACTATGGTGATGATTTAATTGTTGCTTTAGACCCGAATACCGAAGACTGTTTGTTTTTGTATGGCTAAAAGAAAGGGGAGCATCGCGCTCCCCATTTTGATTGTTTAGACCTTAAAGGCGTTAACCAGTCCGTTTAGCTTTTGTGCCATCACACTTAATTGCTCGCTGGATTGCGAAGTGTGGCTGGTTCCGGTTTCCGTTTGCTCTGCGACCTGTGAAATGCTGGAAATGCTGTCGCCTATGCTCAGAATCTGATGACGCTGGTCTTCAGCAGAAGAGGCGATCTCCGTAGACATTTCTGCCAGAGTTTTAATCGACGCCTGAACGCTTGTCAGTGCATCTCCGCAATTGGTTGCTTTCTCGATACCCAATTCGGCTTTATGCTGACAGTTTTGCAGCGAACCCACTGTTTGCTGAACACCAGTTTGCAAATCTGAAATGATTCGCTGAATGTTACCCGTGGATTCCTGAGTTCGTTGGGCGAGGGTACGTACTTCATCGGCCACAACGGCAAAACCTCGACCTTGCTCACCAGCTCGTGCAGCTTCAATTGCCGCGTTTAGCGCTAGCAGGTTGGTCTGTTCTGCGATTTGCTTGATGACATCCAGAATATCTCCGATTTCATTAGAAGACGATTCCAGATCTCCGGCGATCTTAGCTGTCGCCTGTACCTCCTCAGCAACACTCTGGATAACATCGAGGTTTTCGTGAACGCTCTGCGTACCTGAGGCGATAACTTCATTGGACTCGCGAGTAGTAACAAGCGCAATTTCAACTTTCTCTGATACCAAATCAGCGGAGTGCGTCAGTTGTTCAACCCGACCGGCAACGGCGAGTGTCTGTTCTTTTTGATCGCGTATTCCAGACTGAATTTGATGAGTAACGCTTGACAATTCTTCAGCTTGAGAAGCAAGAGAGTCGGTATTCCCATGGATGCTGACCACCACGTCTCGCAGATTATTGTTCATCTTGTTAAACGCCGTAGCCATTGTCGCCAGTTCATCTTTGCCTTTGCTTTTCATCACAATGGACAAGTCTTTGTCGTCAGCGATAAGCGACATAGTTCGCGTTAACTTATTTAATGGCTTAAGAATGTTCTGCGCGATTAAAGTGGAGAACAAGACAAGCGCAATCACAAAGATCAGCGTGTGAACAGAAGTAGCAATCAACTCGTCTTTAAAGGCATCTTCTACATCAGTAAAGTAGACGCCTGTACCCAGAACCCAGCCCCATTTGTTAGATTTCCCAACAAAAGACACTTTCTCTTCCAGTTCACTACTACCAGGTTGCGGCCAGTCGTAAGCAACAAACCCGCTGCCTTGTGAGCGAGCAGTTTCTACAAACTGGCGAAACGCATCCGAAATGTAGGAAGTAGAATGAGCCACCATATTCTTGCCGTCTAATTCAGGCTTAATAGGGTGCATGACCATCACGCCATTCAAATCATTCAGCCAAAAGTAGCCATTACTTCCGTAGCGTTTGTTTTTAATTAATTCACGCGCCTGCTGCTGACCTTCTTCAAAGGTTAGGCTGCCACGCGTAACGAGTTTTTCGATCTGGTTTATCTGACTGATTCCACTTTGAACTAAAGCTTCCGCTGCTTGTTTACGTTCAACAATCATCTGATCTTTCAGATTCAATGCGGAAAAGAGCTTAGCGCCAAAAATCATAAGACTGGCGACGACAATGATCAGCCGTATCTTTGCTGATACATTGAGTCGGTTTAAAAGGCGATTCAGCATGAATACTCCATAGGTTGCACATTGAAACATTATAAAAATGGCATTCGATTTTATTCGTATATTGAATAAAGGAAATGCGTAATTGGCTTACCGTGTTATATACGCACAAGAGAATTAGCTAAGTGTTTGAAACACCGTACGTTTATACCGCTTTAGGGATGTAACAATATGTAACGCAAATGCAATATTGAGCTTTAAAGTAAACAAAAATCACTACCACATATCTGGATATAATTACCTTAAAAATAACGTAAAATCTTATAATTGGGAGAGGGTACACACTATAATGACAAAATGAAAAATAGAGCTGCAAAATCACAAGTCATGGAGAGTGAGCTCTAAAGTACATAAATTAGACAAAGACCATAATCTACGTAAGGAAAGCAGGGATAGAACAAAGGCTACCCACAGCTTGATACGATTTGTTCCGCTGAAATAAAATCAAATAGAAGCCATCGTTCAGTGAAAGATAAGAGGATTTGGATTCGGATTACTAATTTTACTTTAAACTGACATAATACTGGATGAGGACACTTGTTAAAAATATGTTTATCTCATATGCAATATTGAATATCTGAATCCGGTACTATCAGACAATTAGAGTCATTAATGCATATGTACCCATTAATTTTGATTTGTTATTTCCCGCTTGGTTAACGAGTTGTTATATTAGAAAATCTAATCTGAAAATATAAGAAAAGTCATTTTTTGAAAATGAAATATACGACTATTATCTGAGCTATCGAGAAAACAGATTAATTGTGAGGCAATCATGGCACAGGTAATGCACATCGAAACAATGGCAGCTCCAGGGTCTATGGGAAAGAAGACCTATGCGTTAAACTTCAAAGGATTGATTGCTCATTTGTTGGATATCTTATTTGTAGAGAGTAAAGCGGAACCAAAATACAACGTTGGACAACTTTCTCCTTATCTACAACGTGATATCGGACTGAATCGATAAAAACGAAAGCCAGCATAAATGCTGGCTTTTTTGTATCTGTTCAAAAATAAGGCGTGTTCGTTCCTTATCTTATTTCTTACGGCAATACTCAGCAATAATGTACATTGCCTGACCGTTTGCCTTCCCCTGAATATGCTTAGGGTCGTCTGTTAAGCCAATACCACGAACTACTGTGCCTTGTTTAATCACCTGACTTGAGCCTTTGATTGGCAAGTCTTTAATGACCGTTACGTCGTCACCTTTCTTCAGTTCAACGCCATTTACATCAAGCGGCTTTTTGGCATCGTCATCCAGTCCAATCTCTGCCCATTTAGCCACATCATCTTCTAGATAGATCATATCCAAGGCGTCTTGCGCCCAACTCTCTGAAGACAAACGCTTAAGCTGACGCCAAGCCATCACTTGTACTGGAGCAACTGGGCTCCACATGCTGTCGTTCAGGCAACGCCAGTGGTTGATATCTTTAGGTTCATCAATTTCATTTAAGCATGTACCACAAAGCATAATAGCGTGGTCAACGGTCACATTGGCATGTGGCGCAACTGCATAGGCTTCAAGCGAAGAGTCTGAAGCGCAAAGTTCGCATTTAGAACCACAGCGCTCAAGTAATGTAGATTCAGTAGACATTAAGGTCTTACCTTTGTTGGAATGAGAGCAGGGTATTATCCACGTAATCCCCACAAAGAAAAGGGCATTGAGGCGATTTATCCACTCTTATAAATAATTCATACAACAAACTTTTCTTTCATATTTGATAGGCATAAAAAAAGAGCCCGAAGGCTCTTTGGAATAATACTTGTATCGAGTTATTCAAGAACACCATTGGCGTTATTGACATTACCCAAAGCATTATCTAGAAGAAAGTCTACAAGACCTATCTGCATCTCTGAATGGTGCGCCAGATCGGCAAACGTGTTCCCCGAAGCAGTCTGTGGAGCAATAACCGTACTATGCTTTGCGGTTGCATTGTACTGAACTAAGTGTTTGTTACCAGTTTGAGCACCAGCATTAGCATTTGTAACCGCAGTCAAGGACAGCTTATTTGCTAAAGGTGTTGTACCCGCAAATGTAACTCCTGGAACTAAACCTGTCACACTATTAGGAACGGTATCATCACCTTTGGACTGATAAATCAGTGTAGGTGTCGATGCTGCGTTAGTGAAGCCATCAGCGATCGCATATGGATCAATGGTATCTATTACGGTCTGCGCAGCATATTTAAAAGGTAAAAAGGTTTCAGATGTCAATCTCGCAATTTCTGTAGTATCGGTGAAGCTTGTAAAGCAATCCCCGATTTTATCAGCGGCAAGAGTTGTACAAGATGAAGCGTAATGCGCCTTGTATATATCACTCGATTGTAGAGCAAGACTATGCTTAATTAGTGGTGAGAAATGCTTTGAACCGAAAAGTAATTCTGCTATCTGACCGCCAGCATTTGGGTATGCTCCTGCTGCAATTCCAAATACGGTAGCTAGAGCAGAAGGCTGTTCATTGAGTGCTGAAACGGCTGAGAAGCCTGTTATACCACCCAGTGAATGACCCATAAATTTAGGCAAATTTGTAGTAGGGTCGTACGGGCTAAGAACAGTGCTTGCAAAACCGCCGCTAGAAAAAGTCTTGGTTAATGCAGCTCGTACACCTGCTACATCCAATATACTTTGGCGCATATTGTCTCTTGCCACAGGCAAAGCACCCAAATTTAAGTAATTAAGAGCACTTGCGTTTGCAGAGATCGTGTCACTAATTGACCGCTCACCATGAATAGGGTGGTCAATTGCTAGAACAGCTAGATTGGCACCGCCATTATTCACAATATTTGCGACAAAGCTATAAGCGTTCTCCTTCGCCGATGTAATACCGTGATGATAAATGACTAAGCCGTTGACCGTACCACTCGCAGGAGTAAATAACAGGAATGGAACGCTTTCTAAAGACTTTATTTTAGGTACAGGAGAGTACTGAGTTATCTTGCGAGTTGAATCCAACGGCGTACCATCTGGCTTTTTCAAATCTACGCCGAACAACTTAGCTTGTTCAGCTTGATCTGTTGCAAGTTTGGCAGGATCAATCGATTTAGCCGCTAACTGAGCACCAACTACCCCTTTTAAGTCATCGTCTTGTAATGCGTTAAGAACAATCGCTAAACTCGGAGTCGCAGATTCAAATGGCGTTGTACCATATTTTGATGCTGAGTTTTCCAAAAAGTACGGAAGCTTAACAGTGCCTTTAGTAACATTGACGGTGTTAGCGGTGTACGCAGATAAAATAGCTGCACGCTTAGTTGCTGCATCTGTTGCATCATCTGCTATATATTTAACGAAATTGTCATCTGCATTAAGAGATGCAGCGAAATCTGTCGCAGTCGCGCTTAAATCCATTGTGTAGGCAGTGGATAAATCAACACTATTTGGGTTTGCACTATTTTTCCACTTCCCACCAATATCTGAAAGGTTTTGACCAATCAGCGATATTGTTGGTGTGATGGAATCACCAACCGACTGAGTGGTAAACCATGAAGAGTAAACAATCTTTTTGGTATCTGTCCCTTGTGAAAGTGCCAACAGCTCTTGCCCTTTAATCAGCTTTTGAGCGGAGGCTAAACTTCCCGTTTCATAGGTTACATTTGATGTTTTCAACGCCGCATAGCTTTGAGATGTACCAATCGCGTTACCTTTTTTATCAACTACATCGTCAGTAATAGTAAACAGGTATTCTGTCTTCTCTTTGAAAGGTACTAGCGGAACGATAACTAACTGGTTACCAGAAGTAACAACCGCAAAGTGCGTACCAAGCGTTAACTCGCTTGCGATTGCAACGCCTGATTCGGTTAGCTTTTTAGTTAGGGTATACAGTTTAACCCCTTGAGTAACGGAACCATCATTAAATCCAACGCCGTCTAATGTTATAGCTATAGGCATGGTGATGGAAAAACCGTCGGCGTAGCTCATTCCTACTTTGGGATTGGTTATCGCGGGATCACCACCATTAGGGATATTTAATGTGCCGTCGTTTGCGTTAAACAGTAAATTTGTCGGCAATGGCACACTTGTATCTTTACCCTGCAACGTAAACTTAATGGTTGTTGCACGGTTTATCGATTCAGTCAGATAAGACTCTAGATTGTTGGTTGGGTCACCGGTTACTTGATTGTCGTTGCCACATCCAGCAAGGATCAACGCAGAAGCAAGTAAGCTAATAGAAAATTTCTTAGACATCCGTTATTCCTCGCTTAATTGAATGTGTAGTTAAGTTGGACAGCAGTGATATAAGCGCTGCCTTTACTATCAAACGTGAGTTCCTGATCTATAGCGTTGGTTTCTTTGAACGTACCTTTCTTACTTACTACCAAAGCAAATCCAGCATCTAACGTCAGGTTTGAAGAATAGGCGTACGTTACGCCAGCGGAGTACCAGGTACGGTCGGAGTCGGGAATACTAAGAGTGGTTTTTCCTGCTTGCTCGTCAAACGCCAGACCTGCACGCAATGTCCAGTCGGAGTCGAGTGCATAGGTTGCCCCCACGGAATATCGGTTGTTATCTGAGTAATCTTCTTCTTTAAGGAAGCAAACACCAGCCTTTAAGTTACAGTCTGAGCTTGTGGCTTTTAGCTCTTTGAACTTGCTCCACATAGTGCGTTGCCAGCTGTAGTGAACACCCCATTGGTCGTTCAATTGGTGGAAACCCGATAGTTCAACAATATCAGGCAGTTCAATTTCCAACTTACCCGTCACTGGGTTTTTAGTAGCATCAGAAACAATAGAACCACCATGGTCGGTGAATTTGCCATCATCAAAGTTCAGGTTAACTGCCGAACGGTAGCCGAATCCAAAGCGGTTGTTTTCATTCAGCTCATAAAGCGCACCTATGTTCCAACCAAAGGCAAAGGTTTTGCCTTCCATGGAGATCAACTTGTCTGACGGTGAACCGCTAAAGAAAGGTGCCAGCGCACCCATGTGCCTATCCAATTCAGCTATCGCATACACAAGGTTTACCCCTGCACCTACGCTGAAATTGTCGTTAACCCGATAAGCAATGTTCGGGTTTAGATTGACAGAGGCTAGGGAGGTGTTGCCTGCCATGTCGCCTGCTGCGATTGAATCTGGGTAATCTGTTCCTACCCCATAAGTGGTGAACAAACCAACACCCCATGCCCATTTATCATTGATTGGGCTGATGTAATAAGAAGCAGGAACAAACTGCATCGGGGCTACATCTTTGGAATATTGATTGTTGGTAACGTCATTGACATCCACTTCTGGATCGATAATGGATAGCGCGCCAGAAAATTGGGCTGTGTCAAACAGTGTCATGGCAGCTGGGTTACGAGCTAACACGCCGGCATTGTCTGCCACCGCTGCTTCACCAGAAAAAGCGCGTCCTAAACCGGAAGCTGAATGCTCTGCAACCTGAAAGCCGGCTGCGTTAACATTACACGCGAACAATATGGATATTGTAAGCAGAGAGCAGTGCTTAATTTTCATCCTTGGTCCCCTTGGGTAAGACTTTTTACTTGTATGTGTAGGAAAAGCCATATGGCTCAATCCAACCTTAAAGTAATGTTGCTGATATGTTAAACGGATGTTTAAATCGTGAGTATGAAATGAGAGGTGAGTGGGATTTTATTAAAGGATCATAATGATTGCCAATACCGATTGGCACTTTTGTCACTGGACGTGTGATTTGTTTAACAATATTGAATTGATTGAATAAAAAAAGCGCAGTTTAACAACACCACGCTTTAGTCAGAGGCTTAACCGCAATTGGGTCTGGTCGACGCTGGAGCAGGTAAAGCGCTAAATCGATTGGATAAATTTGTGATGCGAGTATTGTGAGATGGGTGAGTAGAAAGTAGCTCAGGTGGATTCTTTCCCTTGGATGCTTTCGCCATGTTTTTCCAAAGTTCAACACTCTGGCGAGGATCAAAACCTGCTTTTGCCATCAGATCCAGCCCCAGAATATCAGCTTCAGATTCCTGGCTTCTACCGTAAGGCATAAGCACGCCATACTGAACTCCAACGCCTAACACGCCCATTGCCAAACCTTGGTATTCTGAGTTTTGCAGGCTCACATTAGTAATCTGTAGCCCTACATTGGCTAGTTGAGAACTCGATAATCGCTCATTACCGTGATCGGCAAGGACATGAGCAATCTCATGACCAATAACCGTTGCCAACTGGTCCTGATTTTTCGCCACTTTCAACAAGCCAGTGTAAACGCCAATTTTGCCACCGGGCAGGGCAAACGCATTGATCTGGTCGCTGTCGAATACCACAACCTCCCATTTATCAAAACTTGATTGTTTGGGGACGTGTTTTGTAATCGAGTCGGTTACACAGCGCACGTAAGCGTTTGTTTTGCTATCATTGCTCACCTTCTCTCGTTGCTTCATTTGCTCGAAAGAGTTAGCACCGAGGTTTGCCATATCGTTGGCAGAGAAGAGAAGTAATTGATCGCGACCTGTTGGTGATGTTGTACAGGATACAAGTAGCGTTGCTGTAAGCCCTGTAACTAGTGTCCGCTTTATACTCATAAACGGGCTCCGTGTTATTATTTCCTATCTTTCTTAATAACAAATTATATCACTCACATTAGGTAAAATTGAATGGATATGAGCAATAGCATTTGGAAGAAACCCGTAAGTCTCGAAATTTTGAATGCGTCTTCCAAGAATACCCTGATGGAACACTTGAATATCGTTTACACCAATTTCACGGAAAATACGATTTCAGCCACAATGCCTGTTTCGTCCATTACCCATCAACCTTTGGGAATGCTGCACGGCGGGGCATCTGTCGTATTAGCAGAATCTCTTGGTTCCATTGCTGCTAATTTTGCTGTAGACGATGATTCATATTGCGTTGGACTCGATATTAACGCCAACCATGTGAGGGCGATGAGAAAAGGCGTAGTTACCGGAACCGCGAGCCCACTTCATTTAGGTATTTCAACCCAAGTGTGGCAGATAAATCTTGTTGACGAACAAGATCGACTCATTTGCACCAGTCGCTTGACGATTGCGGTAAAAACCAAGAAAGCGAAATCCTGATGGTCATTACTTTTAAAAGCGGAAAAATCATTGCCACAATGCACGAGGTTGTTGTGAAGCTAACTGGCGAACATTTTGTTACTCTGCAAAGCCAGACAGACGCAATATCCCTATTAGGCAACGGTGCAAATGTCGTCGCTGCAAATGGTGCAGAATGTAAGTGGTCCATAAAGTTAGATAACCACCAACAGCTGGAACAGCTAGCAGAACAACTTGGGATCTCTATCCAGTAAGTTTAATAGTGCTTTAATTTCGCTGGTGCTAAAATAAGGAAATTCTGAGATTCCACTTGTCGAGAGTTTTTCCTCATTATGAGCAGCCCACGCCTTCGAAGCCAATTCGAAACTCTATTCGAGCATTACAACGGAACCGATTCAGAGGTTCAGTTAGAAGATATCACCGACATTCTTTTTTGTACCCGACGCAACGCCCGTATTGTGTTAAACAAGCTTGCAGAAGAGGGCTGGATCGAGTGGCACCCGGCGGCGGGCAGGGGGAAGCTCTCACAACTTATCTTCCTCAGAAACAAACAGGATGTCAGTGAAAATCTCGCCAAGCGATACTTAGAAGAAGGCAAAATTGGTCAGGCGCTGAACGTTCTGGAACGCGATGCCTCTCGCCTGACGCAGGTGATTCAGGATTACCTTGGTCTTCAACACCAACAAGGACAGCAAGTTGTCCGCTTACCTTATTATCGAGCACTCAGAATGCTCAATCCTCACAAGCCCACGCGCCGCTCAGAACAGCACATCATCAGACAAGTTTTCTCTGGCTTGACCAAGTTAGACGAAAACGAACAGGTTCAAGGCGACTTAGCGCACGACTGGGAAATGATTTCTGATAAGCACTGGCGTTTCTATATTCGTCCCGGAGTTCGATGCCATAATGGCAATCTGCTAACATCGCAAGACATTGTTGAGAGCCTGACCTGTTCCGCCAATTGCCAGATGTTCGACCATATCAGTAAAGTAGAGGAAGTTTCTTCTTGGGTGGTAGATATTCACCTTTCATTGCCAGACTGGCATTTACCCCTGCTTCTTGCCGAAACGAATGCCAAAATACTTCCGTCCCATCAGTTACCAGATGATGAGATGGATCGAACGCCCGTTGGGACTGGTCCTTATCGAGTACTGATCAATGATGATAAGAGGCTAGTGCTAGAAGCTTTTGATGGCTATTTCGGCTTTCGACCTCTTATCGATAAGGTAGAAGTCTGGGTGATTGATGAAGCTTATTCCACTCTTGTTTATCCAAGTTTGCAGCATCCAACCAAACCCCAGCATCGCGAACATGAAGATGTCGAACTGGATCCCGGTTGTACTTACCTTTTACTTAATCAAAAGCATGGGCTGGCGAAAGATCAGGAGTGGGCAAATTATTTCTGCTCACGCCTTAACTGCTTCGATGTGTTTGAATTAATGCCTAAAGATAAAATAGTAGAGCAGGGGTTGTTGCACGCTCATGGATTAAAGCCAGGCTGGTTTCACAATCGACCGACAGGTTCCCAGACCAAGCCACCGGCACAGGTCACCATCAAAGTCGCTTACCACTGCTTCCATCCGGGGTTCAAAATGTATGCTGCAGCAATTGAACAATTGCTTAAGCAAGACGGACTGAACGTTGAATACATACGTTACGATGTAGAACCGGAAAACATGAGCGAAATCGATATCTGGATTAAGCCAATGGGGATCAGCACTAATCGCGATGACGGATTACTCGGCTGGTTTCTTAGCTACGGTGACATCCACAACATGTGTAGAGAAGAACAGTTTACCAAGTGGCGTACAATCATAAACGAATGGCGAGCACAACCAGAAATGGCGTTCCCTGCGAAGCGACTTGGCAAAGAACTGGTAGAAAGCCAGATTCTGATTCCGATGTTCCATGGTTGGCTTGGTTTGAGTAAAGACCAGTGCGGTTCGTTACAGAATGCTAAAACTAACGCGCTTGGGTGGTTCGATTTCAGCAAAGTCTGGGTGAAACCCGAACTAGAGCTTGAATCTCTGAATACGGAAGGCAACAACAGTTAACAACGCCATATTCCCATCGGTTATAAAACCAGCAAAAACATGCTGGTTATATTATTTCATTGAAGTCATGATGAAGTGGTGACTAAGTTAGGAACTCGGCATGCCTTCATTGAAAAACCAACTCTACATTCTCGTTGCCATGGTAGCATTTGCTGGCAATTCCGTATTGTGCCGACTTGCGCTTGCAGATAGTCAAATAGACCCCGGTACCTTTACCGCCATTCGTCTTATTTCCGGCGCATTTACGCTCTTCATTTTGGTAAACCTGACTCGTTCCGGACGACGATTCTCTCTTTTTTCTGATGATTTTAACCTCAAGGGCAGTGCACTGCTGTTTGGATACGCCATTTGCTTTTCTTATGCGTATATCGATCTAGCCACTGGAACAGGCGCTTTATTGTTGTTTGGCGCGGTTCAACTGACCATTATCATTGTGTCTTTATTAGCAGGCA
Organism: Vibrio nigripulchritudo; assembly: GCF_027924785.1. Taxonomy (NCBI): domain Bacteria; kingdom Pseudomonadati; phylum Pseudomonadota; class Gammaproteobacteria; order Vibrionales; family Vibrionaceae; genus Vibrio; species Vibrio nigripulchritudo. The sequence goes on from NZ_AP027050.1 coordinate 1,097,009, forward strand.
TAAAACTCAAAGCGGCTGCAATCGCTGGAGTAATTATCTCGTTTAGTGGTTTAGCCATACTATTGCTGCCGGGGGCAACTCAACCTGACTTAACAGGAGCAATTTTGATGGTCGTTTCCGGTATATGTTGGGGCGGATACACGTTAAATGGAAAATCGAGTTCTAATCCGCTTGTTTCGACCCAGTTAAACTTCATTGGGGCATCGATCCCAGTTTTCTTGTTACTGCCTTGGTTGGTGGAGTGGGATTCCGCCTCTCGCGAAGGCATCCTTTACGCACTTTTATCAGGTAGCATCGCATCTGGTCTAGGCTATGCAATTTGGTATCGGGTGGTGAAGCACATATCCGGGCTTCAGGCGGGTGTTGTTCAGTTGTCTGTCCCAGTCATCGCGGCTCTGGGCGGGGTGCTTTTTGTCAGTGAACCTATCACTGTGTGGTTTTTGGTGTCATCTCTACTTGTTCTGGGTGGTATCGCGATTACTTTAGTAACGAAAGGTTAATTTCTTCGGTTAATTAGGTAAAATATCACTACCTAGATTTTCGCAAACTGAAAGATGGCAAAACCCAATAAAAAGTTACCCTCTAAGGCTGTCGATGTTTTCTGTTCTAAATGCAGAACAAAACTCTACCGTTACAGAAAGGGCGGAAAAGGGGCGCTGGTAAAGTGTTTTGTCGAACGTATTGTAGAAGACTACACAACTACACCTTGTGAGTGCCCGGAATGCGGGACAGTATTTGCGCGCCAAACACTTATTCGGGGTGTCCCAGCGAATAAAATCGTCGGTGGTAAAGTCTTCGCTAAGTAATCTAAACCAAGGGGCAATCATGTCAGAATCAGAATTTTGCGTCGTCCTCACTACGGTTAACGATAATGAAACCAAACGTGGAATTGTCAGCACACTATTAACAGAGAAGCTGGCTGCTTGTATTCAGGTACTACCGATTGAAAGCTATTATCTTTGGGAAGAAAAGGTATGTGAAGACGGTGAGCAGCTATTGGTGATTAAGACTCAAAGCGCTCGATACCACCATGTAGAAGAGGTAATAAAAAAGCTGCATAACTATGAGGTTCCTCAAGTCGTGCAGCTTCCGATCAGTTCAGGGTTATCAGAATACCTAGACTGGGTTAAATCGAATACTCAGGCTTAGCCTTCTCGACAGCCATGGATTGGCTATTAAAGTAGAATGCGATGAGAACGGTGATGGCTCCTAAGGTGTCGCACAACATGTCTCTCTGAGCATCCCAGATGTCACCCTGCGATCCCAAAAACGCAATACCTTCATTGCCGCCAGCCAGTTCCGCATACCACCACTCAATAATTTCATATCCCGCCGCCACACTCATTAAGGCAAATAAACCAAACAGTGTAGAAATAACAACCGAAGCGTGATTTTTTCTGTACAGGTATTCCGCAATTGGGTAAGCCCAAAATCCGATGGAATAGTGAGCCACGCGATCATAATGATTTCGTTCTGAGCCAATTAAATCGTTAAACCAGTTGAAAGGGACCTCTGCAAATGTGAATTTGGCTCCGATGGTGTGCATGAAAAGCCAGACAAACATCAATATATAAGCGGTATTGCTGAATCGGAATTTGTGGTGAGTCAACACAATGAAAGCAAATGCCAGAAGCACTGGAATTATTTCAGCTATCCAAACAGCCCAGGAAGCAGGGTTGATCATCGAAAAGATAAGAACGGCGATATAGTTAACTGAAAGTAAAGAAAGCACGCGGTTAGAAAGTAGAGATTTCAACATTTTCGTTTTCCCTAATCATTTGTTTGAAGCGATTATACACACAATAAAACACTGTTCAATTAAATTTTAAAGCCACTTATAAATATCAATTGATAACAAGGTGAATAATGTTTAATCGTAAATGTTTCAGAGAAAGCGTGAGATGTTACAGAACAAAGTGAGATTTCGATCTGAAAAAGGAAATGAGACTAGCAGTTTTTACTTAACTAATAACTACTTAGATAACTAAAGTGCGGGGTTTATATAAAAACGTTATGAATTGCGGCTTAAGAATTTATTACAAATGATAATTGCATCACCTTTTATAAAGAAAGAACATTGATTATCTGAATTTGTGTATAAAATTCTGCGACAATCCGGCGTTTAAGGTGAAGATTGCTATCTATCACCATTGGATTCCGCACTTATCACTCAAGGATTCGAGTTTTTCAAGACATTCAATTTCCGAATGTGGAGAACTCAAATATAAAGATATGGAGATTAAAATGAAGTTAAAAAAATCCGTATTGGCGCTAGCAGGCGCTGCTGCACTGATGAGCAGCCAAGCTCTCTCAGCCGATGACAAACTGACTCTGGGCATCTCTCAATACCCTTCAACTCTTCACCCAATTATCGATAGTATGGTTGCGAAAACCTATACCCACGGTTTTACGTTTCGCGACACTATTGGTTTTGATCAGCAATGGAAGCTGATGTGTTTTCTTTGTGAAGAAGTCCCATCTTTCGAAAATGGCCTAGCTGTTGTTGTCGACCGTCCCCACGCTAAAGAGGGCGAAAGCGAAAAAGGCGTTAAGATCACCGTTAAGTTTAAAAAAGACCTCTTCTGGGGTGACGGTACGCCAATCACGACTAAAGACGTTAAATTCTGGTATGACGTAGCGACTTCTTCTGAAGTGCAAGGCAATGCCGGTCTTTCTACATACCAACACATGGAAAAACTTGAAGTTGTCGATGACTACACCGTAAACGTCTATGTAGACCGTGTTTCTTACAAGTACAACGCATACTACATTCCAAGTGTGTTACCACGTCACGTTGAAGAATCTGTTTTCAATGCCAATCCTAAGGAATATCACCTTAAAACTAAGTACGTAACAGACCCAACCAATGCCGCTCTATACAACGGCCCTTATACTATTAAGAACCTGAAGCAAGGTCAGTTTGTTATTCTTGGTCTGAATGAGCACTGGAAAGGCAAGCAACCTCATTTTGGCAACATCACAATCAAAACTGTTTCGGATACACAAGCACTTCAGGCAAACCTCCTATCTGGCGACGTGGATTACATCCCGGGTGAAATGGGTCTGACTCTTGACCAGGCGCTTCAGTTCGAGAAGAAGTTCGGTAACAAGTACGACGTTGATATTCGCCCAGCTGCTTTGTATGAGCATCTTGACGTGCAGCTGCAAAATGAACATCTGCAAGACGTACGCGTTCGTCAGGCACTGCTGTTCGGTCTGGATCGCGAACTACTGACTAAGAAACTGTTCGCTGGTAAACAAAAAGTGGCTAACTCAAACGTAAGTCCACTTGATGCTTCATTTGACCCGAATGCACCTTCGTATTCTTACGATCCTGAAAAAGCCAAAGCACTTCTAAAAGAAGCTGGCTACAAGCTGGTGAATGGCGTCCAGATGAAGAACGGCAAACCACTAGAAATTGAATTCATGACTACCTCTGGTAACAAGACTCGTGAATTGGTTCAGCAGTTTGCTCAGGGACAGTGGAAAAAAGTTGGTATCAAAACAATCATTAATAACCAAACTGCGCGCGTTTACTTCGGTACTACACTGAACCAGCGTCAGCACAAAGGTTTAGCAATGTTTGCCTGGGGCTCTTCTCCAGAACAGCTACCAAGAACGACTCTTCATTCTGAATACATCCCAACTAAAGAGAATGGTTGGTCTGGTCAAAACTATGCGGGCTACAAAAACCCGAAAATGGACGAATTGATCAACAAGATTGATGAAGAACTCAACTTCGAAAAACGCATGGAGTTGTGGAAAGAGTTCCAGAATCTTTACGCAACCGAACTACCAGCACTGCCTCTTTACTACCGTTCAGACAGCTACATTAAACCTAAATGGTTAAAAGGTATCGCTCCAACAGGTCACCAGAACTATTCAAGCTACTGGGCTGAAAACTGGACTCGAGAAAAATAAGCGATTGGAATGTCTATGAGTGATGTAATACTAGACGTTCGCAATATGAGTGTGGCCCTCGGGCCGCACTACGCTGTAAAGGATGTCAATTATCAAATCAAATCGGGTGAAATCCTGGGTATCGTAGGGGAGTCTGGCTGTGGTAAGTCTCTCACCTCGTTATCCGTTATGGGTTTGCTTGATAAAAAACTGAAGCTATCTGGTGAAATTGTCTTCGAAGGTGAAAACCTGGTCGGCATGCCAGAAAAGCGCTATCAACAAATTCGTGGTGAAGGCATTGGCATGATCTTCCAGGAGCCAATGACCGCGCTTAACCCAGTAGTAACCGTTGGTGAACAAGTTGCAGAAATGTTCATCATTCATGAAGGTGCTTCAAAAGCTGAAGCGATGAACCGTGCAATCGAAATGCTTAAACAGGTTCATATTCCTTACCCTGAAAAACGGGCAAAAGCTTTCCCTCATGAACTGTCAGGCGGTATGCGTCAGCGTGTAATGATTGCAATGGCGCTGGCTTGTAAGCCAAAAGTTCTGATTGCCGACGAACCAACAACTGCACTTGATGTAACAGTTCAGGCGCAGGTTTTGGATCTTCTTGAAGAACTTCGCGAAACCACTGGCACTGCAATTCAATTCATCAGTCACTCTTTGGGCGTTGTGTCCCAAATCTCTGACCGAGTTATGGTTATGTATGCGGGGCAGGTTGTTGAACTGGCAGATGTAAATGAAATCTTCGACAACCCTCAACACCCTTACACTCAGGCATTGCTTGATACCATCCCAAGAGTTGGTGTGAATGTCGATCGCTTACCTGCGATTCCAGGTAGTGTACCTCCACTCGATCAACGCGGTGATAACTACACATTCCGTGACCGCTGCCCAGAGCTTTACGATCACTATGTAGAAGTAGCGAAAAAGCGTCAACTTAGCAAAGGAGGCGTATCCTGATGGCTCTTTTGGAAGTAAAAAACCTTCAAAAACGTTATGTGCTTGAAGCAGGCTCAATGTTTGGTCGCGAGCCACAATACCTGCACGTAACAAAAAACGTATCTCTAAAACTCGAACCGGGTAAAACGCTCGCCGTAGTAGGTGAGTCAGGTTCAGGAAAATCCACACTCGGTCGTATGGTGAGCATGCTAGATGTGCCGGATTCTGGTGATATCTACCTTGCTGGGCAAGAGATCTCTCGCCTAAGTTCCAGAGCACAGCGCCCGCTTAGACAGCGAATTGGTCTGGTTTTCCAGGACCCGTATTCCGCACTCAATCCAAGAATGCCCATTCTGGATTCATTGATTGAGCCAATGAAAGTGAACGGCATTGGCAACAAAGAAAAGCAACGTGCTCGCGCACTTGAAGTACTGGAGTGGGTAGGTATGCGTGAAGACGTATTAACCCGTTACCCGCACGAGTTTTCCGGTGGTCAACGTCAGCGTATCGCAATCGCACGTGCATTGATGCTCAAACCAGAGCTCATTATTGCAGATGAGCCACTTTCCGCTCTGGATGTGTCTGTACAGTCGCAAATCCTCAACTTGTTTAAAGATCTTCAAGAGGAACATGGCATCGCCTTCTTCTTTATCAGTCATGACATGGCAGTGGTTTACCACTTAGCGCATGAAGTGGTTGTGATGAAGAGTGGTGAAATTGTGGAGCAGGCGACGAAAGAAGAATTCTTCGAAAGTCCTAAGCATCCATACAGCCAAGAATTGCTTAACGCAGTTCCAGACATTGGAAACACTCGCCGCCGAAATCAACCGGATAGGAAATCGGCGTAACGATGGCAAGCAAGATTAAGAAGCTGAAACAACAGCTCGGACGTTAATATGAAAAGCTTTTTTATTTCACGGATACTGCAAATGTTTTTGGTGCTATTTTTAGCCTCATTTGCAGCTTACAACCTTATGGGTCTGATGCCCGGCGATCCTATCGATTTGCTGGCTCAGAGCGACCCGAACATCACTTCTGAAGACATCGCCCGACTAAAAGCAGAGCAGGGTCTGGATAAACCTGTTTATGTACGTTACTTCGTATGGCTAGGAGATGCGCTTCAAGGTGATCTGGGTTACTCACGTATGTTCTCGCAACCAGCCATTGACGTTTTGTGGGACGCAATGAAGAACACATTGGTTCTGGTCGGTAGCGGTACATTACTTTCAATTCTTATTGCACTTCCACTTGGCATTATCTGTGCGGTTAAACAAAACAAGGCAACTGACTACATCATCAGTGGTTTGACTTACCTGTTCCTGTCGACTCCAGCAGCGTGGTTAGCACTTATGCTGATCATGATCTTCTCTGTGGTTTACCCAATCTTCCCTGCAGGGGGAACGGGTGAAGCAGATGGTGCTGAAGGCTTGGAAAAACTTCAATACATGGTTCTTCCAATTCTCAGCCTGACTTTGCTGAGTATCGCGTCGATTTCACGTTTCATGCGCTCCAGTATGCTGGAAGTGTTCAGACAAGATTTCGTACGTACAGCTAAAGCAAAAGGTGCTTCATCCACACGTGTTCTTTTCAAGCACTGTATTAAAAACGGCATGCTGCCAATGATCACCGTATTGGCAATGGATGTTGCAGCTCTAATGAGTGGTGCTGTACTGACTGAAACCATCTTTAGCTGGCCGGGAATCGGTAAGCTTACCGTTGATTCCATCAATGGCAGTGACTACAACGTGGCTATGCTGTGCTTTATGGTCGCAACCACTGCGATCTTGGTGATGAACTTTATTGCCGACATCTTGTATTCAAAAGTCGACCCACGCATTGATCTTACCAAAGGGGGTAACAAATGAGTTACGTTGCTAAACGAAGTCAAAACCCTTGGGTTCAGGTCGGTCAGCGTTTGTACCGCCATAAATTGGCGATGGTTTCGCTGTTCTTCTTAGCTGCTCTGACGGTCGTCTGTTTCAGCGCAAACTCGATTGCAGGGTGGTTAGGTGTTGATCCGTATGCTGATGATCTATTCAGCCGCTTCGAAGTGCCGGATGAAGACAATATTCTGGGTACTGACGAATTGGGTCGCGATATTTTCACTCGATTACTTCTTGGTGGTCAGGTATCGCTAACCTTTGCATTTATGGCAGCCATTGCAACTTCCGTTATTGGCACCATCCTAGGTGTGGTTGCAGGCTACCATGGCGGAAAAGTCGACGCATTCATCATGCGTGCAGCTGACTTCATCATCAGCTTGCCAGGCATTATGCTTTTAATCCTGATTCAAAGTATCGATATGACTAAATTGGGTTTTTCTGAAGAGTTAGTACGTTCAGACAGCTTCAGTATCTACCGCTTGGTTGTTGTACTTTCACTTTTGGGCTGGCCATTTGCCGCTCGTCTTGTTCGTTCAAACACGCTTTCCGTTAAGCACCGTGAATACGTTCAGGCAGCAATTGGTTATGGTGCCAGCCACTGGTTTGTAATGACTCGTCATATCGTACCTAATGTCATTGCGCCAGTTATCACAGCAACCACGCTGGGTATCGGTGGTGCAATTCTGACAGAAAGTGCACTGAGCTTCCTTGGTTTTGGTATCAACCCACCAACACCATCATGGGGTAACATGCTACAAAACGCTCGTGAAGCGATGTGGAGCTACCCAATGGCAGCAGTTTACCCGGGAATCATGGTTCTGTTTACTGTAATCACCATCAACTTCTTAGGTGACGGTCTGCAAGAAGCCATCGATCCGAAGTCGTAGCCGTAACAAGTAGATATCAATGAAGCAGCCTGACTCAGGCTGCTTTTGTTGTATCTACCACATGATGTTTCAAAAATTTGAGTGGCGTTAAGTGTGGGAAAGGAGATCCCAATCAAATTTATTAACTAAACAATGTAGAGTATATATTCAAATATTTGTCTTGAATCACGCATCTGTCTACAATTTTAACCTTTCAATAACAAAGAAAAGACAGTCATGAAATTAGAAACTGTAGACTACCGCTCTCCAAATGCTGCGGAGCAATTCGTAAAGTCCCTACGCGAAACGGGCTTTGGTGTTTTAAGCAATCATCCCATTCAAAAAGAACTCGTAGAATCCATCTACGAGAACTGGTACAAGTTCTTCACATCAGAAGAAAAAGAGCAGTATCAATTCAACGTAGAGACACAGGACGGCTATTTTCCACCAAGCGTTTCAGAGGTCGCTAAAGGGCATACAGTGAAAGACATCAAAGAGTACTTTCACGTTTACCCATGGGGACAAATACCGCCTTCTTTGAAAGAACAAATCCTAGATTACTACCAGCAAGCGAATGCCTTTGCGCAGGAATTATTAGGCTGGGTTGAAGAACATGCTCCGCAAGACGTACAGGAAAAGTTCTCAATCGCGCTTTCAGAAATGATCAACGGAAGCGAACAGACTCTGCTTCGCGTGCTCCATTATCCACCAATGACAGGAAGCGAAGAACCAGGTGCAATTCGCGCAGCTGCTCACGAAGACATCAACCTGCTAACCGTTCTACCAGCCGCTAATGAGCCTGGTCTTCAGGTTCTTGGGAAAGATGGCAACTGGTTAGATGTGCCATGTGATTTCGGTAATTTGATCATCAACATCGGCGACATGCTGCAAGAAGCGTCAGGCGGTTACTTCCCATCGACGACGCATCGAGTGATTAACCCGACGGGAGAACAACAAACTCATTCGCGTATCTCTCTGCCCCTGTTTTTGCATCCTAAACCAGAAGTTGTGCTGTCTGAAAGACACACTGCCGGCAGTTACTTAACAGAACGCCTGCGCGAGCTTGGGGTTATCTAAGCAACCAATTTAAAGACCAGCGAATTCGCTGGTCTTTATCCAGTATCTCTCCACCACGTCTTTAAATACCGGAGAGAAGATTTTAGACTCGAGCATCCCGCCACTCTTTTTGATCACGCTTTGTGACGCTTTATTGTCTTCACTTGTTGTGACTAAAACTTCAGAAATCCCAAGCTGTCTGGCTACATCCAACCCGCTTAATAGCATTTTAACCGCGTAACCCATTCTTCTGTAGGAAGGCGCAATATCAAATCCAATATGACCAAGTTCCTGTTTGTGAAACTCACTGTCTAACCGATGACGAATACGGAGCGTACCGACAATGTTACTTCTTTCATCTAAGTACCATCGATGGGAACAGGGCACATAGCCCGGTTTCAAATTTATACCTTGCTCTTCATCAAGTAAGGATTTTATGTAAGCTTGGAAGTCTTCAATGCTTTCGCTATAGAAATCGCAACCAAGAGGATCGAGAGTTTGAATATCGTTGTAAAAATCGATAAAGGCATCTTCATGTGCAACATCAGGAGAGATAAGCATAGGTAAGAGTCTGGTGTAAGTCTTTGATTCAAATTCAAAAGAAACCAGTACCATAATATTGAGCTGTATACAAATTAAAATCTGTGATATCCGTTAACGTATCAGGAATGACAAATTCTCATCTATAGCTTTGAATGTAAGTAGTAGATCCAACGAAGAGTGCTTATGTCGAACAACGATCTTATCCATAGCCATGACCCGCATATGGAAAACCCGCTAGTATGGCCGATTTTGGAAGTTCTGAAAAAACAGCATCAGGGCTGGAAAGTGCATACCTTAGCTTCCCATCTATCCGAGCTTGGAATTATTCCGTTTCTTGATTCATCCCCAGAGAAAGACTTGTTTAAGCGTAACTTTCTTATGATGAACGCTTTATACCAGCTTCAGGACACACTGTATCCTGAATCTTGGGTGCAGGTTCAGGCGATGGATATCCAGCTAATGAACGAGATTGAAGCGAGAGGGCACAAAATAGACGTCGAAGATCCATTGCGAGACTACTACACAGACTGGAGCAACTACGAAGCCGAAAGTGGCGAAGTAAAAAGGCTGCTTGATGAATTCTGGACACGCTATAGAAACTTTGTTGGTTCAGGTAATGGTGACATGACACGTCAGAAAGCGCTGGGATTGTTTGAGTTGGATGAAAATGCAACATACCCCGAAATCAGAAAACAGTGGCGACGTATGGCACTCAAGTGGCATCCGGATAGAGACGGTGGAAACGCAGAACGTTTTCGCACCTTATGCGAAGCATGGCATGTCCTGCGTGATTAATTCCCTAAATGCTGCAAGGGCTGCCTTGCAGCCTCATTTCTCTCTGTCTCATAGGCATTGAGTCGATCAGCTCATTGATGAAAGACCAGTCCGTCTCTTTGCCCCAGCGATACTTCTCTTCACCATCTTTACCAATAAGAATTGCGGTATGTTCGTCTTCGTCTATTCGGTAAATTTTCGCGAGTTTCGCCACGTCAAATTCCAGTTTAAGCCACGAAGGCTCGGTAAATCCGTCGTGGGTCATTACCAATGTGACCACGTCACGTTCTTTTAATGCACATTCATTGGTCAGTGTTTCATACAGAAACTGACGCACGTATTCATCCTCAGAAGGGGCGAAATACAAGATGCTTCTGTGGGTCCAGCTTGGCTCGTAAGCCGGGTAAGAAGCGACGGATGCACTGAACGCAATCAATGCAAGAAGAGGTAGTCGACACATATTGCCCCTCCGTTTCGGTTAGATTCCATGCCTTCTGGGTGCTCAATTCAGGCATCTGGAATAGGGTAAGTATGGTCTTCTTACGGAAATAAAGAGCAAATAAGTGGTATTAAAGTCGAGATTTCTGGTTATTTCTGTATGCTTGTACGCGCTTAACTCCATTAAAGGTTTGATTGTGGAAAGAATTGCTATATTAGTTGACGTTCAAAACGTGTACTACACAACGCGCGAGACATTTCAGAAGAATTTTGATTACAACGTTTTTTGGCGAAAAGTGACCAAAAATCGCGAAGTGGTTTACGCTAACGCCTATGCGATTTCGAGTACGCAGGAGAAACAACGACAGTTCCACCATATTTTACGTGGCATTGGTTTTAATGTGATTCTGAAACCATTTATTCAACGGATGGACGGCAGCACTAAAGGTGATTGGGACGTTGGTATTGCCATTGACGCGATTGAAATCGCACCAGAGATAGACACATTAGTTCTGGTTTCTGGTGATGGTGATTTCGAAGTGTTGGTAAACAGAATTCGTGAGAAATACGGAAAGAGAGTCGAAGTATACGGAGTCGAAGCGCTTACTGCTCTGTCTCTGGCTAACAGCGCCAGCCAATACGTACCCATCGAAGGAGAACTTCTCCTTTAAGATTTTAACTGCAGCTCAGCGAGTATGCCCGACAATACGTGGGATAAAAGCAGACTCGCTTTGATAATCTTGTAAAAGCTCAAAAGCTTCCTAAATTTAATATTGGAAAAAACATCTAACTTTATGAGTAAGTTTAGATTTCATATTAAATTAGGGGCGAGCTATGCAAAAAACGATTAGGCCTTTTCTCGCAGTATTTCTGTTGTTTCCACTCTTTCTATTTAGCCTTGAAAGCTCAGCGCACGTTAAGTGGTTCGTCGACACAGAAAACGCAGCAGTACAAAACTTCCAGCCATACTCATTCACTGATATCGAAGTTTTGGTATGGATCGTCATCGCTATATTTCTTGTCTGTGCTTCCATATTTCTTGACCCGAGATTGCCTACCATTCCGATCATTGATGCGAAAGCCCGCAAAGATGTAATTGAAATTCTCAGAATATTCACCGGAATGGCATTGCTGCTTACTGCTTATGATGGCTCAATCATCGCCCCGCATTATGACGCGTATGGGCACTTCGGAACCTTCCTGGTGTTCTTTCAAGCGACCATTGGAATCATGCTCATCAGTAACCGGCTGATTTTCCATGCTTCGATCTTACTTATCTTGTTGTTCATGGGTGCAATTGCACAATACGGATTCATCGAAACACTGGAATATTGCAATATTCTGGGCATCGCTTTGTTCCTCATGTTCAACAGTTTTTCCAAGCCAGAACTTCAGGAAAAATACAAACCTTACTCGGTAGCTTCACTGCGCATTTTCACTGGGGTCGCGTTGATTACTCTCGGTGTATCCGAAAAATTGACTGGAGCGCTATACGGGGAAGCGTTTATCGAGATGTATCAATGGAATTTTATGGAGAACTTAGGGTTTGAATTTTACTCTGATCGGCTGCTAGTGCTGTCCGCAGGCATTATGGAAGTGGTGTTCGGAACCATTCTGATTTTGGGAACAACCACACGACTAAATGTTCTGGTTATTTCCAGCTTCATGTTCCTTTCCAACGTAACATTTCTCGTTCAGAACAATAAAGACGCCGCATTAATGGAGCTAATCGGTCATATGCCAATTATCGCATCCGCTCTGGTTCTTATGTTCTTTGGCTACGGGCAGCGTTTAAAAATCACGTCTTTGTTTCGCCAATCTGAAAAAACTGTAGCCGAGGGAACGTTGGATGATACTCGACTTTAAATTTCCATACTCCATTTACTGGGCGCTATTTTTTGTCTTTGTCGGGATATGGATTGCTCCATTCGTTAATGTTTCAGAAATTGAGGAAGAAGATCACAGCTCTCATTACACGCATGATCATTCGATGAGTCATAAAAGATATGAGGTAGCAGAATCAGTCGCGCCAAAAATAGAGCTTGAGCTACTCAAAGATACCAAATCCGGTTGGAACTTGATTCTGCATACAAGCAACTTTGAATTTACTCCTGAAAAGGTAAATCAAAGTAACCAGCCAAACCAGGGACATGCACATCTTTATGTTAACGGTGAGAAGATTACCCGTTTGTACGGTAAATACTTTTATCTTTCAGACTTTCCAGTAGGGGAACATGAAGTCGTTGTGAACCTGAACACCAATGATCACTCAGAGTTTTCGGTAAACGGCGAGGTTATCGAGGCACGAGTGAAACTTATTCAAGTCGGAGATAAAGAAAAGCGCTAACGAGTAGCGCTTCATTCAATGCATAGCTTAGGAATCAGAAGGGGCTGACGTTTCAACTCCTGACTCTTCAGTAGAAGCCTGTTCTGCTTCCATTTTGGCTCTGTCTGCTTTGGAGATGTATTTAGGTTTGTTGCTTTTATGAAGCTTCGCGTTTTTCTTTTTTTGCTTCTTTTTCAGAATCTCGTTGATTTTCTTTTTTCGGTTCATTGCTGTATTCCACTTCGCTCAATGACGCGCAGAATACAGCGATATGAATGTGAATACAACGAACGAAGCCGTTTACTCGCCCGCAACCAAGGTAGGCTTGTGCCTGACACTTACGACCAGCATGTATAAGCTGGTTGCCAGCAAAGTGATAAATAAGTAGCCCATCAATCCTTCGCCGCTTCCCAAAAACAGATCGGCGACGACAGGACCAAATACGGAGCCAACACTGTAGCTAAACAACATCACCTGAGTGGCAGAAACAATATGGTTCTCTGCCAGATTGTCGCACCCTAGGTTGATTGCAATAGGGTATAAGGCGAAACTTGCCATCCCCAGTACAAACAAAGATGACGCCATCACGAGATCAGACTCAAACAGTGTCAGCAGAGCAATTGCACCGGCACCAATGAAACTGAATAACGCGAGTAACAAAGTTCTGCCCGCGTACTTTAACAGCCAAGAAGCAATAGGTTGTACTACCATTCCACCAAGAATCACCAACGCCATCAAACTGCCAACATGGTTTAGCTCAACGTCACGAGTGGTTAACTCAAGAGGCATCAATCCGTAAATCGCTCCCAATACAAGCCCGGAAACTACGCATCCAACGATCGCGGGTTTACTCAATAACAAAATCTGGCGCATTGACATGCTGCCGTGTTGTCCGCACGTAGGTTGAGTAGAGCGAAGTACCACCAAGGATCCCATTGCCATGAAAACCAGAGACAGAATAGCGATAAAGGGGATTAGTCCCGTTACGCCAAATACGCTGATACCCAGTTGCCCAAGAGAAGAACCGCCGTAAAGTGACGCCATGTAGATGCCCAGACGCTTAGCTCGCCCTGACGCGCTACCTGCCAGTAACCAGGATTCGACGATGACAAACACACCAGCTACAGCCATACCGGCCACTAATCGCGCAAAGATCCACACTTCTGCATTCGCAAAAAGGGGCATGATCCCAATGGTGACGGCAAATATTGCTAAACAGGCAACAAATCCGTATTTGTGACCCGTTTTAGCCACGAGTGGCTCTATTGATACGGCGCCAATTAGAAGCCCGGTATAAAAACTGCTCGCCATCCAACTTGCAATTTCATTGCTCATACCGTACTCGCTCAACATCAATGGAATGATGCTCATCAAGTAGCCAGAAGCGACTGCAAATAGGGAAAGCGCAACCACCGGTACAAAGATTTTGAGTGGTGCAGTTGGTGTATTTTCCAATGCCGGAATCTCCTAATGTAAGTGAATTTGGAGACGCGACTATGGGGTCGGATTGACGCTGAGTAAAACGAATAATTTTAGTTCAGACGATAGAAAATATTTGTCGAAGAAAAGGAGAGATTTTAGAAAGAAAAAAGGTCAAATAACGGGAATTTATTTGACCTTAACGATGAATTTTATTTAAACAGTGCCTGGTTTAGCCATTGATCAAACTGGGATTTAGGAAGAGCACCGTTGATAACATCGACTCTTTTGCCACCTTTGAAAACCATCACTGTCGGGATGCTTCTTATCTGGTATTTAGCTCCAAGGTTCTGCTGAGCTTCCGTATCAATTTTAACAAATCTCACATTACCTTTTCTTTCCTGTGCCACATCGGAAAACACAGGAGCAAAGCCAACACAAGGGTTACACCAAGGCGCCCAGAAGTCGACTACCACGGGCTGGTCACTTTGTAGTAGGGCATCAATATTTTGCTCTGTACCTTCAATGGGCGCACCATCAAAAAGATGAGATTTACATTTGCCACAAGTTGCCGCATCCGACACACGTTCCAGTGGAACTCGGTTTACCCCTTGGCAAGACGGGCAACGAGAATTGAAGCTAGACATAGTTACTCCTTATTTTTTTGAGTATTTTATCAAACCTCAGCTGCGACTTTTAAACTTATCTTTTTCTATCCCATGCTTTTTCATTCTAAGGTAGAGTTTTTTACGGGGCACCTGTAGATGATTGGCAGCTTCTGTCACTTTCCCAGAGAACAGAAAAAGCGCGTCTTCAATCACTTGTTTTTCATAGTCGTCAATCAAGTCATCCAACGGTGTTTGCAACACGTCATGATGCGCCAGTCGGTCTTGTCCGGTTAACTTGATGATGCCGATAGCGTAGAGTTCAGCCACATTCTTCAGTTCCCGAACATTGCCAGACCAATGATGATTCCTGAGTGTATTGAGATAGTGGTTATCAATGGTAGGAAGTGGTTTGCCCAGCTTATTGCAGCTCTGCTTTAAGAAATAGTGAAACAAAATGGCGATATCGTCTGGGCGCTTTCTAAGCGGTGGTACGTCTATCTTTCCCTGGCTAAGGAGATAATAAAGCTCCGGATGCAGTTTTTCATCGCGTATCCATTGCTCGGGATCTTCATTGAAAATGCCGATGAGTCTGGTTTTGCTGCACGCGGTTCGCTCCTGTTTTAACAGTTCCTGTGTTAAATATTGTTGCGCAGAAACTGGCGATTCATGAATATTGGTCACCACCAGCGTTCCACCGCAGCTTCTCTCTAACAAGTTGTCGATGTCTTCTTTAGAGCCAATCAAATTTCCCTGAGCCTGCACATACGTGCCATCTGAACTCGAACTTAATTGATGAACCAGATGAGCCAGACTGCGTCTGCCACAACCGGATTCTCCACTGATAACCAAATGGCTCTTTAGCAATGACAGCTGAGCGATATGATCTTTGATGATGACCATTTGCGGGGACTGGCCAATGACTTCCTTTCTAACTGATTCAGCGATGTTTTGCTTTTGCTCGATAAACGATTTTCGAATGTTTAGCTGCTTATGGATCAATTCGAGCAGTGCAGGGGGGTCGATCGGCTTTTCGAGAAAGTCACTGGCGCCTTTTTTCACGGCGTCTACTGCCATGGGAATATCCCCATGTCCCGTGATCACAATTACTGGTATATCAGGGTCGATAGCTTTTATTTTTGTAAGCAATTCCATGCCATTGAGCTTGGGCATGTACATGTCGACAATGACAACACCTGCCCAGTTTGCATCAATGTACTGACACACTTTGGTGGAGTCTGACTCGCACTTGGCAGGTAAATTGGCAATAGACATCAGATGGGCGTAAGAATCCAGTACATCTTGGTCGTCATCGACCATCAGAACCGAGAATTTATTGAGGGTCATTCGGAAGCTCCAACACAACACACGCCCCGCCAGAAAGGGACGAAGCAAGAAGAATATCACCATTAAACTGTTTAACGATGGAACGGCAAATATTAAGCCCGAGACCTAAACCGACTTCTTTCGTTGTCGTGAAAGGGGTAAAGATCTGGTTTATCACAGAATGAGAGAATCCCATTCCCGAATCAGAGATGCACAATCGAGTAATTCCGTCAGTTTCGCGTTGGGTGAAAATCTCAATTTCTCTGTGGTCTACTTCGGCGACAGCATCCAAACTGTTCACCAATAGGTTAACTAATACTTGTTCCAGCCCGACGCTCTCTGCCCATACTTTCTCGTTTTCGAACACGTGCCACGTCAGACGACATTGTATTTTCCTTAGTCGGGTTTCAACCAATACACCTGCACGTTGAATCGCGTCGAGAATACCAACGTATTCTAACGATGTGTCCTTCGGTTGCTTCTTGGCAAAATGGCGCAGGCTATTGATGATTTTACTCATTCGCTCTGTCATCGCTTTGATCTGCTCAATACTGCTTTCCACTTCTTCGTCATTATTCGAATCCAGAGCCATCTTGGCACTAAACAGATACGTATTTATCGCGGATAGTGGCTGATTGAGTTCATGGGCCATCGAAGACATAGTCTGACCAACAACCGCCATTTTTGCGGCTTGAATAAGTTCAGATTGTGTTTCTTTGAGGTGAGTTTCAGCTTTTCGTCTTTCTTCCACTTCAGCCTGTAACTCCAAGTTAGCCATCACTAAATCACGCGTCTTTTCTGTCACTCGTTCTTCCAGAATAAGATTGGCCTGAGTCTGTTCAGTGATATCCGTTACCGTCACCATCACTTTAGGAACCCCAGATTGTTTGTAGACACTGAAGTAAAACTGGAGATAACAAATGCTATCTGCTCGGTTAAAACACAAAGTGATGCAAGATTCTCCATTGGAGATAAGAGATGAATCTCCTGCAAACACACGTTTCATTAAACCTTGTTCTTCTACTGATACCCAAACCCACAGCTTGCTGTTTAGAGCGTTGTCAGACAGATTAAACAAGGATCTGGCACTGAGATTTGCAGATTCAATGGTGCCCGACATATCACATGTGATCAGGCTGGAATGAGCGTTATTGATTAAGTTTAGTGCGTTGGTTTTCTCCATTTCGCGCATCGCCTGATAGTACTGCTTCAGCTTGTGGCTGACTCTGGCGATTTCGTCTTTGCCATCAACAGGGAAGGCGATATCACTTTGGTTTTCAGTCATGGCGTCTAACGTTTCGCTCAACGCAATTAACCTGGAAACAATTCGGCGGTTAACAAAGTAATAAGTCAGCAGCAAGCTGATCACGATTGATAGGCTAAAGCAGATAACCAATACCCGATTTCCGCTAGAAACGAGCTGGGCAGTATCCAGTTTGACCTGAGCAAATTCAGCGTCGGCAGTGGAAGCCAGTGAGGCAACGTTGCGGTGAAGTAAATCAAGTTGAGTCAGAATCGTCTTCTGCTGTTTCTGGATTCTGTTTTTCGATGTAACAAAGGCCTTAACCGCTGAATGGAATTCACCATCAAACCGGAGTAATTCACCCATAGTTTCAATTAGCTGCTGATACGAAATAGCCGAGGGAAGCAGGTAAAGTGCTGTGCTAACATTCTCTAAATCACCCAAACGGTATTGAACGACTTTCATGCCATTATCCACCTGACTCACATGGGCAGAATCTGACACATCCAGTAGTAGCTCATACAAGGCCTGTTCCTGATCATTAATACTGTGAATCACGCGCATATTTGCCAAAAGCTTTTCAACCAGGTTCTGACGCTTTTCTTTTTCGAGTTGCCACTCAATTTCCTGACGTAATGGGCGTAACTCCGAACCTATATCCTGATGGATCCACCGGATTTCTCCGTTGAGCAGGGAAAGCGTCCTTTCCTTATCGATGTGTTCAAGAAGCATTTCACCAAACGTTTGGATTTGTTGAGACAAGACCTGATACCCCGCAAGAAGGGAGTCGGTTTCGCCATTGCGCGTCAGAGTCGCCAGAATGGATTCGATCGTTGTCAGCTCAGATTGAAGAGACTGCATGTAGTCTTCAAGAATCGATTTACTTTCAATTTGAGGGGCATAATCAATGGCACTTCGAATTTGAGAACTGCTGCTTTCCACTTGGTAGCTTGCGTTGTACTTGGGAACATTATCTTTCAGTAAATCGCCAACCTGTTTATCAAGCAGGCTCCAGGTTCCCCAAGAAACCGCCATTACAACCGCAATTAAACCGGTTGATGCGGAAAACGCCAGAAGTAACTTAGTGCCGATGGTGTGGGAGCGAAGCTTCATTTCAAGCCCCCTGAAAGCATCCGTATCCTGTCTGCGACGATCTCCAGCGTATCTTCTCTAATCACCCTGATGTTGTGCTGCCATTGAGCGAGCAATGCACTGATTTCCGCGTTACTTTTTCCTGTATTGAAAATGTTATCCATTTGCTGGCTAAACATCTCAAGGGACACTGGTGGAGCAAAGAGCAGGCTTTCAATTGAATCCAGCTCGTGAAGCGCGGTGGTATCGAGATAGTACTTTTCCCGTGCGCTAATAACTCTTAACCACGCATCTTGCAGGGCAGGGAGCTGCTTGGTTACCGTAATATCAAAGAGAAGTTTTACCCCTTCTTCACGGGAGCTGATCGTATCCAGATTGAGTTGAACGTGATCGTTAGAAAGTAACTCCGTATTCAAAACGGAATACTTTGCAAAGGCATTTTCCTGAATAGAAGCCTGAACGTTTGGGGAAAGCAAACGCTCAACAAATGAGGTTAAGTAAGCATCCTGAGACTCTCTTTTTACCAGACCAATATAGGTAGGCATTAATGTAAGTCTGGTATCATGGACAAAGCCCACATAATCCAGTTTGCGCATCAGAATTTTTGCATAACTGTCTATGGTCGGTCCCAGACCTAAACTTCCGCTGGCAATGGCATCACTGACACCAAAGCTGCGTGACGACAGGGTTCCTAAATTCGCCCCAATGTTGTTGATTACAGTCCAGCCTTTGTTCCAGCCGTAGTGTTCCAAGGTGCTTTCGATCATGAGCTGAGTTGTTCCGGAACGGGAAGGTGTGCTCATCGTAACGTGGCCAAAATAGGCAGGATCTGCGAGGCTGAGAAACCCCTGAGGCTGGGGTAACTGATGGTTGTTTAAATAGTCGCTGTTCCAGACAACACCCGCCCCTGAATATCCGATAGTGACGACTGAGTCTGAACTAGGCAAGATGTAAGGTTTGAGCACTTCTGGCGCACGCATTTCATCCGGCACATTCGCCAGTTTTCCCTGCTTAGCCAAGCTGGAAATCACCAATGGCGATGAGGTAAGGACAAGATCAATGTCTTCAACATAACTCTTACTGAGTAACGTCATACTTGATGTTGTGGGGCGATGAATTACCTTAATTTTTGCGTTTTTATGTTCTTTACTGAACTGCTCCACTAAGGGGATCAAAGGCTCTCTTGAAAATGTAGTCAGGATCACCAGTTCATCCGTTGAAGCATGAACGCCAAACGGAGAAATACAGGTAAGCAGAAGAGCAATCTTACAAGCCAAAATCTGGAAATGACTTCTCATATCACAATTCCATTAAAAGTGTGCGTTTAATCAAATATGAGAAAACTTTTGGAAAAATGTTTTCTTTTCTTCATGGGTCATTTGTGACGCATTTACTTTGAGAATTCTATCAGCAAAAACTGAATTACTGACTTCAGAATTCCCATTATTGACTCGCCCAAATCATCGAAATGAGTCAAAACTGCCTCAATTCGCCACTTTTGAGCTTGGAACTGTGTTTTTGGATGATTCGCTCCGTCAACAGAATTTCGTCTGAAATCGACGACTCACTTGAACGGAGCACAATATGCTTAATTTCTTTAAAACTCGACCGGACTTACCGTTATCGGATGGTTCAAAAGAGGCAATGCAATCTCGCTTTAAGCGCTACCAATGGCAGGTATTCCTAGGGCTGGTATTTGGTTACGCCGTTTTCTACGTTGTAAGGATGTCCTTAGGCGTAGTGAAAAAACCCATGCTCGATGCTGGGATAGTGTCCATAGAAGAACTGGGGATCATGGGGTCTGCGTTCTTCTTCACTTACGCAATTGGTAAGTTCTCCAACGGATTCCTGTCCGATTACGCCAACATTGGACGATTTATGTCGTTCTCTTTACTTCTTTCTGGTTTAACCGCCATTGTTATGGGGCTCAACACCACCGCCTTTTTCTTTGTTTTACTTTGGGGCTTAAACGGATGGTTCCAGTCGGTTGGGTCTGCACCTTCGTGCGTTTCGCTGTTCCAGTGGTTCTCGCCGAAACAACGAGGCAGCCGTTACTCCGTGTGGGGAGGCTCTCGTAACATAGGTGAAGGTATTACCTGGATCCTAACGGCAACGCTGGTGAGCTATCTGGGTTGGAGAGCCGGATTCATCGGTGCAGGTATCGCAGCCATTGCCGCCGCACTGTGTATGTTCCTGGCATTGAAAGACCGTCCTCAGACTTACGGTTTGCCGGATGCCGCAACGGTATTTGATGAAGAACCCGAAATCAAAAAGCAGAACGACCCGACTGAAACACGCCGCGCTCAGCTTTTCATTCTGAAACAACCAACAGTGTGGCTGATTGCAGCAGCGTGTGCGGCGATGTACATATCACGCTACGCAATGTCTTCATGGGCGGTTCTCTACCTTCAGGAGAGCAAAGGCTATTCACTGATTGACGCTGGTTTTGCAATGTCTACCTATCCAATTGCCGGTCTGGCGGGAGCCATTCTATCTGGCATCGTTTCGGATAAGTTGTTTAACGCAAACCGCCATATTCCAACTTTGCTATACGGAATTGCCAACATCGCAGGCATGTGTTTGATGTTCTTCGGACCAGACAACCGTTTCATTGATGCCGTCGCATTGGGTCTTATCGGTTTTGCAATTGGTGGTCTTGTTGTTTTCCTTGCAGGTCTTACTGCTTGCGATCTTATGCCTAAAAACGCGGTTGGTGCGGTTAAGGGATTCATTGGATTGTTCTCTTACATTGCAGCATCTGGTCAGGAGGTGGTCTCGGCTTCTCTGATTAAAATCGAAGAGATCGACGGTGTGAAAACCTATGACTTCAGCCAGGCACAGTACTTCTGGCTCGCAGCTGGCGTTGTGTCTCTGCTGCTCGCACTGACGGTATGGAACGCGAAAAAAGTCACTGATATCGATTAATCAACCAAAGCTGGGAGGTAGCTCCCAGCTGATTCATTTTATTTCTCTTTTAGATTATTCGGTTACAGGAACTCAAAGATGTGTAAAACAAAAATCGTCGCAACGCTTGGTCCCGCCAGTCAGGATGAAGGCGTTCTATCGAGAATGCTGGATGCTGGCGTAAACGTTGTTCGTCTTAACTTTTCTCATGGTACGGCTCAGGAACATATTGAAAAGGCGAACCTAGTAAGAAAACTCGCCATACAAAAAGGGAAAACCGTTGGAGTGCTTGCCGACTTGCAGGGACCTAAGATTCGAATTTCGACCTTTTCAGATTCAAAGGTCCATTTGGTGCAAGGACAGACATTTTTCTTGGATGCGTCATTAGGTGCCAAGCAAGGCAACGCTGAGCGGGTTGGTCTGGATTATCCGGATCTAATCCAAGATCTCGAGACAGGGAATATTTTGTTGCTTGATGACGGTCGCATTCAGTTAAAAGTGCAGGAGCTTGATCCAAATCGTTCTTGGGTAAAAACCGAAGTGCTGAATTCTGGCACCTTGTCAGATCGTAAAGGCATTAACCTTCTGGGCGGTGGTCTTTCTACCCCTGCATTAACTGAAAAGGACATTGCTGATATTGATATTGCGGCTGCTATTCAAGCGGATTTCATTGCGATTTCTTTTCCAAGAAACGGCGCGGATATCGATTACGCTCGCTCACTGATCAGAAAAGCTGGCTCCCAAGCTGATGTCGTTGCAAAAATCGAGCGCGCAGAAACAGTCGCAAGTAATGAAAGCATGGACGACATTATCGCCGCTTCCGATGCCATCATGGTGGCAAGGGGCGACTTAGGGGTAGAAATTGGCGATGGGCGGTTACCGACGATTCAAAAGCGCCTAATCAAACGAGCAAGGCTGGCGGGCAAACCGGTAATTACTGCAACGCAAATGATGGAATCTATGATTGAGAACCCATTACCCACGCGTGCTGAAGTGCTCGATGTTGCCAATGCCATCTTAGATGGGAGCGACGCCGTTATGCTTTCTGCAGAATCTGCGGCTGGGAAATACCCGGTTGAGTCGATCGAAGCGATGGTTCGGATTGCAGCGGGTGTAGAGTTTGACTCCGGTTCTTCGCAAGAGCACTGGGATGAACTTGATTCCTTGTGCGATAACCCAAACAAAAGTTTTGCCATTTCATCCATCATCTCAGCGACAAAAGCAAACAGAAAACTGGGCGTCGCCATTTTAACGAGCGACGGTCAAACGCCAAGACTTATGTCCCGTTGCCAGAGTGATGCACAAGTATGGGGGCTATCTTCTAATGAAAAGGTGTTAGGGAAGATGACCTTACTGCGTGGCGTGATACCCACTTATTTCAACGGGGCGCAGCAAGACGACTTATTGGAATCTGTGACCCAAATGCTGTCCGACCATACCACTCAGTTCGATTTAGAATCGCTGCTTATCGTGAAACTGTCGAGCTTGGAAGGACAGGGGGAAGTAAATACATGCTGGATGGTCAATCTTGATGAGAAAGACGCAATACCAGCTTAAAGAATTTGTAGTAAGTGTAGGGCTTTCTACAAATACGTTTTGCAGCGAGTACATGGCTCCCCCTAACAACATGTATTTGCGAGCAAAACATTTGCATTGTTAAAGGCTCACAATGCGCAATAGCATCATTAAGTACTGATGTTTGAGTTAATGACACCGTTGCTCCACAAGGTTTGACCCGCATTTATGCGGGTCTTTTTTGTTTTTTTTCAATTCAAAATTAAAACTCATATTTCATAGTCAAAAGTTTACACTTCTGTGAATTTATATATGCTTGAAAGGTAAGCACGCAACAGTAACCCTGTTTAAAACTTACCCAACCATAAAACTAAAATTACAGGTGATTTTACATGCAACCGTATTTTGCAGAAATTACAGGGTGGGGGAAATGCCTGCCTCCTGCCAAGCTCTCCAACCAAGACCTGAGTACATTCCTTGATACTTCTGATGAGTGGATCCGTACCCGTACGGGCATTGAAGAACGCCGCATCAGTCATGTTAATACGTCTGACCTTGCAACCGTAGCGGCTCAGCGAGCCATTGCGTGTGCAGGTATCAACGCTGAAGATATTGACTGCCTTATCGTTGCAACGTGTTCTCCTGATACGTTAATTCCAAATATTGCATCCAAAGTTCAGACCAATCTTGGCATCAAAAGCTGCGCTTCATTTGACTTAAATGCCGCGTGTACCGGGTTTGTATATGGGCTGGAAACAGCGACCCGTTTGATTCAGGCGGGCAACTATCAACACGCACTGGTGATCGGTGCTGAGCGGCTGACATTTTATTTAGACTGGACTCAACGCGATACTGCCGTTCTGTTTGGTGATGGTGCCGGTGCGGTTGTCTTAAGCAAAACCGATAAACCGTTGGGTTTGCAACAAGCGCAGCTTGGGTGTGACGCTGAAGGGCGCGATATTCTGGCGGTTCCTAAATACGGCACAGCAATGGATCGATTTGCTGCCGATAACGGGTACTGGGAATTTAATTTTGTAGGCAAAGAGATTTTCAAACGCGCTGTACGTGGAATGGGAGCTGCCGCTCAAACGGTATTAAAGCGCTCTCAACTGAATACCAGTGACATAGACATCGTCATTCCACATCAGGCTAATGTGCGCATTATTCAAACCTTGTGCGATCACGCGGAAATTGCGCAAGACAAAGCATTTGTGAACATTCACAAGTACGGGAATACATCCGCGGCAACAGTTCCTATCGCATTATGTGAAGCTGTGGAATCAGGAAAAGTGAAACCGGGCAGTGATATTCTGACAGCGGCATTCGGTGCTGGATTGACCTGGGGTGCTGGGCACATCAAATGGGGTGACAGGGTAACTCCACTGCAAGAAAGCGATGCAGAATTACCTAGTTGTGATTCCACTGCACTAGAACTGCTTTCTGAAGCTATAGAGCATTGTAAAAACAAACAGCAGAATTAAAAAATCAGCCGCTTTAAGCGGCTGATTTTTTCGTTACTTAATCTGACTTCAGGTTAATTTATAAACTCATTTAGCGCATCAATGGTTGGCAATGCCGTCATTGCGCCTTTTTGAGTGGTCGCCAGCGCTCCACACCCGTTTGCCCATTTAACCGCATTTTTGGCATTGTCTAATTTAGACCAATCTTCAACCTGAGCTAGGTAAGACAGCAGCCCGCCGACAAACGCATCGCCAGCTCCGGTCGTATCTACAGGAGACACGGTTTTTCCGCTTATCAGCTCTTTGCCTTCTTCAGTAACCAGCAGCGCACCTTTTGCCCCCTGAGTCACCAGAATCATAGGTAAATGATACGTCTTTAAGCTATCAAGCCCCTCAGAGATTGAGGGCTTTCCCGTCAAAAATGCCAGCTCATCATCAGAGAACTTCACAACATCCGACATTCCAATCGCTTTCAACACAGTTGGGATGATCTCATCCTGATTTGCCCATACTTCGTGACGAAGGTTGGGATCAAAGCTGACATATCCACCAGCTTGCTTCATCTTTTCCATAGCAAGTAGCGTCGTACTTCTCGCTGGCTCGTTTGCCAGTGCGATAGAACAGATATGAAGCCAGTCTCCATGTTGAAAAGTCGGGATATCTTCGGGTTGAGTGAACTGATCCGCACTGGGCTTTACCATAAATGTAAAGCTACGTTCACCGGAATCGTCTAGATCGACAACGACTGTTGATGTTCTTCGGGCGGGGTCGAGCTTTAAAGGAGTAACATCGACACGTTCAGACTCAAGGGTTTCACTGAGGAACTTACCAAAAGGATCGTCACCAACCCGACCAAAGAACCCGCTATCCACACCAAGTCGAGAGATTGCTACAGCGACATTGGCAGGGGCACCGCCAGGGCATTTTAAGTACGTCATCTCAGTATCTGGAATCAAATCCACCACTGCATCCCCAGTAACCCAAACCTTACTCATTATCTATTCCTTTAAATAATTATTTTCATATTGAAGCTAACTAGCAACAAACATGCGTTATTAACATTCAGTTTGTCTTTAAGAATATAAGGCAGGCGGAAGCGTGTTAAGGGCAGGAATGTATAAATATGACTCAGATTTTTTAAATTTTCCTGAAAAGCCACTCACATGCGTGACGCGGTCACGCATGTCATTTACCCCTCATAGTCTTACTGATATTTAGATTAACCTAATATTGATAGATCTATTTTAGTTTTTTCTTATATAAATGTTGACTACGAGCGTAATATTAGTGCAATCTAAATTAGATTTATTTGAAAGAGAAGGTTTAATATGAATCTTGACCAAATGAGAACAAATTCTGCTGAAGTTGCCGAAATTCTAAGAATCCTCTCTCATCCAGAAAGACTGTTGGTACTTTGCCAGCTAATGGAAGGAGAGTTGGGCGCAGGGCAATTGCAAAACAGCTCGACATTAAGCCAATCCGCATTTTCGCAGCACTTAACCGTTCTCAGGAAGCACAATCTGGTAAAAGTACGCAAAGAATCTCAGCAAGTTTTCTATTCCCTTGCTGATGAGAGGATAGCGGCACTCATTCATAACCTACATAAGGTTTTCTGCGAGTAATGGCGAGAAACATCTCAACCCACTCATCACCTTCAAGCGGAAATATTCAAAAGGACAGTCAATGAGAGCCAGTTCTTCACAAGGCTTTGTTCATTCGGTAATGAACAGTTTTTTCCCGCCAATACTCATCGCATTTGCCTTGATACTTGGTGGTATCGCACTGTGGCTAACACCTAAAGAGGAAGATCCACAAATAGTTGTTCCAATGGCTGACGTACTGATTGATGCTCCCGGTCTCAGTGCGAAGCAAGTTGAAAAGCAGGTAACAGAACCTCTTGAAAAACTACTCAGCCAAATCGACGGTGTAGAGTACGTTTATTCTGCATCCATGGAGAATAAGGCGCAGGTCATTGTGCGTTTCTATGTGGGCGAGAATCGCGAAAATGCTCTGGTTAAACTGTATAACAAGCTGTATTCCAACCAGGATACAATCCCTGCCTCCGTATCAAACTGGGCTGTTAAACCAGTAGAGATTGATGATGTGCCTATCGTTGTCGCAGCCCTCTACTCAACGGATCCCGATGAAATTGGAACCTATGAGTTAAGGCGTATCGCAACACAGGCAACCCAGCGCTTAAACTCGCTAGACGACACCAATATCGTGAAGGTCACCGGAGGTCAGTCTCGGGTTGTAGAAGTAGCACTGGATGCGTCGGCGATGGCGAGCCGAAAAACAACTATCGACGATTTACAACGCGCATTTAACGTAAGCCATGCCAAACAAAGTGCCGGGTATTTACATCAGCAGGGAGAGGTATTCTTACTCGAATCTGGGCAGTTTTTCCAAAACGCCCATGAGCTCAGCCAGTTAGTCGTCAATGTTATCGATGGTAAACCGGTCTATTTAGGGGATGTGGCAACCATTACTGATGGTCCGGAAGAAGCTTCTACAGACACCTGGATTCAATACGGTCATGGCGATTTTCAATCCTATCCTTCTGTTTTTATCTCCGTAGCAAAACAAAATGGTTCCAACGCCGTAGGTGTTGCCGACGAAGTGCTTAAAGAGTTAAACACACTCAAAGCCGAGCAATTTCCAGAATCAGTTAAGCTGGATATCATCCGAAACTATGGTCAGACTGCCAGCGACAAGGTCAACAACTTAGTATCTAGCTTAGGTATAGCAATTGTCACCGTTGTGGTGTTTGTCGGCTTATTCTTGAACTGGCGCAGCGCATTGGTGGTGGGTATTGCCATTCCTATCAGCTATGGTGCAGCGATTGGTATGGATCTCGCGTTTGGGTACTCCATCAACCGAGTTACGTTGTTTGCGTTGATTCTTGCTCTTGGTCTGATCGTGGATGATCCTATTGCCAGTATCGACAACATTGAGCGTTACCTAAAACGCAAAGACTTGTCGAAAACCAAAGCCATTGTTCTCGCAATGGGGGAAATCCGTTCAGCACTTTTGATGTCCACGGTGGCTATTGTTATCGTGTTCACGCCGATGTTCTTCATTACCGGGATGATGGGGCCCTATATGGCTCCGCTGGCGTTTAATGTGCCCGTCTCAGTAATATTCAGTACCCTAGTTGCATTCCTAATCACGCCTTGGCTTGCCCGAAAGATCCTTCGTGCTGCGCAGGACAAGGGGACATACAACATTGAATCTACTTTGCTTTATCGCGGTTACAACAAGCTGCTTTTACCTTTGCTTGAATCGCGGAAAAAGAGCTGGATATTTCTGGGAATCGTTGCGATGCTGTTTGTTGGGGCAGCCATGTTACCCGCACTTCGACTGGTTCCCCTGAAGCTTCTTCCGTACGACAACAAGAATGAGTTCCAGTTGATCGTCAACATGCCCGAAAGTACCGACTTCGTAACCACATCAAATGCTCTGCGTGATTTTTCAAGTTATCTGGTTGAGCAACCGGAGGTGATATCGGTTTCCGGTTTTGCTGGTGTCGCATCACCAATGGATTTCAACGGCATGGTTCGTCATTACTTTATGCGTGACTTACCACACCAGGGAGAACTACGAATCGTCCTTGTTGACAAAGATGCACGCAGTTTTCAGTCGCATCAGATTGTGACCCGAATCAGAGATGACGTTGAATCGATTGCTGCCAAGCACAACGCGAAAATTCAATTGGTGGAAGTACCTCCCGGTCCTCCGGTTATTGCGACCCTGACAGCCGAAGTATACGGTCAGGAGACAACGTCTTACGAAAGACTGCAACAACAGGCTTTCAATGTTATCCAGCGTTTAGAGCAAGAACCATTTGTATCCGAAGTCGATAGCAGTATCGAAGAACCGACGGAAGTTTGGCAATTCATGGTAGATCGGGAGAAAGCAGCGTTGTCTGGCATTTCCACCGTCGACATCAACCAGACCATACTGGCTGCGAATAAGGGCATCAAACTTGCCAACCTGAAAATGGAGAGAGAAATCGATCCTCTGCCAGTAATCATTAAGCTTCCGATTTCGCAGCGGGATAATCTCACTAACTTAGAAGCGTTATATGTTCGTGGACCGACAGGAATTGCGAAACAGAATGTGAAGGGAAGCCTGGAAGATGCACCTCAACCGCTCGTCCAATTGTCCGAGTTGGGTAAGTTTGTTAAACGAACTCAAGATCAGCCTATCTATCATAAAAACCTTAAACCTGTGGTTTACGTATATGCCGAATCCGCAGGGCGGGTACCGGGTGAAATTGTTGCTGACGTTATTGCAGATCAAGATAAAGCCTACTCGGATGAACCAAGAGCACTGGGTGAGAGAAGCTACTTAAGCAATGGTGGTAATCAAGGCTGGTCAGTGGATGACGATATTCAAGTCGTTTGGAGTGGCGAGGGAGAATGGAAAATCACTATAGATGTGTTCCGTGATCTGGGAATTGCCTATGGCGCGGCGCTACTTGGCGTATTCATCGTCATGCTCATCCAGACTGGGCTACCTGCTGTTTCTGGCATCATCATGCTCGCGATTCCTCTAACCGTTATTGGTATCATGCCGGGGTTCTGGTTCCTGAATCTTCTTGGTGAAGACATTAATGGCTACCCAGATCCCGCTTTGTTTACCGCAACAGCCATGATTGGAATGATCGCACTTGCCGGGATTGTAGTTCGGAACTCCTTAGTTCTTATCGAATTTATTCAGCAATCTCTAGCGGCGGGCAAACCTCTTAAAGCAGCTTTAATCGAATCCGGCGCGGTTAGAATGCGCCCAATCTTACTGACGGCAGGCACAACATTGCTCGGAAATATCGTGATAACGCTGGATCCGATATTTAACGGTCTGGCTTGGGCAATCATATTCGGAATAACCGCATCAACCATCTTTACTTTATTAGTCATCCCAGTGGTTTATCACTTGGCGTATTCAAATGTAGAAGGGCATGGTCTGCCTGTAACCAATGAGGAAGAATCATGAAATCATCAAAACTCCTGTTAGGGATCGGTCTTTTTTCAGTGCTGATAGTATTGTTTATTTTCATGGCTGGTGGTTTTACAGAAAAAGTGAATCAGAAAGCGCTGACCACAACAGATACTTCTGACATAGAAACCGTCACCTTGAGGTATCAGGAAACGCCTCAAATCAGAGAATTTACAGGCACAGTGATTGCCGATCAAAAAGCTCAGCTTTCTGCACGCGTTACCGCAAAAGTAGTTGAAGTGTTGGTAGACATAGGTGACAGCGTCACCAAGGGTGATGTCATTATGCGCCTTGAAAGTGACGACCTTGATGCACGAGTACAGCAAACAGAGCAGGGGCTATCTTCCGCTCAGGCTAATCTGAATGCTGCGCGTAAGGAGTTTAAGCGGATATCAGAATTGGTGGAAAGGAAGTTACTTCCGCAATCAGAATTTGACCGTGTGGAATCGCAGCTTGAAACGGCAAGAGCCAGTTTCAAACAAGCACAAGCTGCAGTGAAGGAAGCTGAAACGACATTTGGCTTTAGTATTATTACCGCTCCTTTTGATGGCGTGGTAACTCAAAAGCCAGTTAATGAAGGGGATACTGCAACACCAGGTGCTTTGCTAGTTTCCTTATACAACCCAGAATCATTGCAACTTGAGGTCAATATTTCTGAGTCTTTGATAGCAAGTATTGCAGTGGGTGATCAGCTTAACTTTAATTTGCCAACTTCAAGGCATACAGGGCGGGCAAACATCGTTGAAATTTCACCTTCCGCGGATCAGTCCTCACGCAGTTTCTTGGTTAAGCTTTCGTTACCTGTAAGCCCTTCAGTTTACCCTGGGGTGTACGGAAAGGTGCATGTACTCAGCCATAGTGAGTCTGTTCTAACTTTGCCTGAAAACAGTGTGTATCAGGTTGGACAGCTCGACTATGTTCGAATTGTCGAGGAAGGAAAAATCAAAACTCAACTGGTTCAACTTGGACAAAACAATCAGGTAAGAAAAGGACTTCACGAAGGGGATGAAGTGGTTCTAAATCCATTAAAATTGAATTAGAAAGTAAAACGGAAGCGACCCAATCGGGTCGCTTTCTTGTTTAGTATCCAAAAAACCTTGCCCACTTACACCAGACTTTCTGTAGTCCTTCCAGATCGCCTTTTACAAACTGGATTTTCTGACCGGGCTTGGCTTGCGCAAGTCTGGGTAAATCAATTCGGGCAACGCAGCCTAGTTTTGGATAACCGCCCAGAGTCTGCCTGTCATTGAGCAGAATAATGGGATTTCCGTCCGGCGGAACCTGAATGGACCCCAGAGCAATACCTTCAGATATCAGATTCCCACTTGGAGGATTGATGGTATCTCCCTCCAGGCGATAGCCCATGCGGTTACTGTTCTGACTGATTGAAAACGATCCGCTATACAATTTTCGCAACGAATCCGGATGGAAGCTTTTATTCTGGTAGCTCTCGATAACTCGTAAAGTCAGCGGTAGGTTGTAGTCAGGGATGAACCGGAATGTGACCTGTTTTGAGGTCAACTTCGTTTGCTCATCGGAGAATTCAACTTGATCTCCGACTTCCAGCGCACTTCCATCTTGCTGTCGTCCACCAACCATTTCCCTTTGAACCGTCGAAGCACTCCCAAAGTGGGGGGTACATTTGAACCCACCATTTATTGCAAGGTAAGCCCTCAAACCGTTACGTGGTAACGAAAAAGAGAGTGTCTGACCGCGTTTTATCCAATGTCTTGACCAGTTTGCCACGGGTATTTGGTTGACTCTTGGTTGTAAATCGCCGCCGCAAATGGCAATCATGGCGTCTTGCTCAAAAGTAAATAATGCCTGACCAAGGGTGATTTCAATCGCAGCGGCGTTAAGGTCGTTACCCAGTAAGTAGTTAGCCCAGCTAAACGCATAGTCATCGACCGGTCCACCTTGCGTTAGCCCCAACTGGCTACACCCGTATCGTCCAAAGTCCTGAACAAGAGAAAGTTGCCCAGCTTTAGTAACCGCCATTACACCCATTGTTCACCCCCTAAAGAAACGAACTCTTTCTCTGTAATTGAGTAGAACTGAACAACATCACCAATATTGATGTCAGGTGTTGAGTCTGGATTTTTGGAATCCCAAAGTGGTGTTGGGCAGTTACCGATAATGTTCCAACCACCTGGGGAACGAGATGGGTAGACTGCGGTTTGATTAGATGCGATACCGACACTGCCGGAAGGAACAAACACTCTGGGAGTATCATGTCTGGGTTTGGCTATTTCATTCGGTACTTCAGCTAAGAATGCGAAACCGGGAGAAAAACCAATGGCACAAACCCGAAAGGAACTCTCTGTATGCAGCTTTATCACATTATCAGACGTCATTTCGGCAAACTCGGCAACAGCCTTTAAATCAGGTCCGGTATCTCCACCGTAATAGACTGGCAACTTATGTAGGGTAAATTTGCTCTCGATTGTAAAAGCCTGACTTTGCTCATTCAGCAAACTTCGCAACTGAGTAATAAACTGCTCTTGATGGATTCGAAACGGAAGATAATCAATCAAAATAGAGGTGTAAGAAGGGGTGACATTCATAACCTGATCCGAAAATCTTTCCGCAATGCATTTCGCAGCCTCGCCAATAAAAGGAGCTAGCTTAGGGTCAATACGACTACCGAAATACACAATAAGACTGCACTCAGCGACAGGCTGGATTTCAAACTTGATCATTTCAGTCTCTCTTACAGCACCGCTAAGCTTTGGGATATTCTCTGGACCATGGCAACGGATTCAGGGTTATCACCATGAACACAAACCGTGTCCGCTTCAATCTGAATCTTACTGCCATTGATACTGGTGATGCTGCCGTAACGGGCAAGCTGCATCACCTGAAGATAGATATCATCTTCCTTGTGATACACGGCATCAGGGTGACTGCGAGGGACGAGAAGTCCGTTGTCTAGGTAGGCTCTGTCGGCAAATGCCTCAAAGAGTAGGGGAACGTTAAACTGATCCGCAAGGTCGAGATATCTAGAATTATCGGTGCCAGCCAGGATCATAACAGGCAAAGAGAAGTTTTCAGCTGCCGCCAGAATGCCAACAAACACTTCTTCACTTTTCATCATGTCGTTATAAAGTGCGCCATGGGGCTTTATATATTCAACTTTAACGCTATTGAGGTTAGCGAGAGATTGAATTGCTCCCACTTGGTACACCACATTGTGTACGATTTCATCCTGAGACATGGGGATACTTCTACGACCAAACCCATTCAGATCCGGGTAGCCAGGATGAGCGCCAACGCTAACCCGGTATTGCTTTGCTAACTTTAGGGTGGTGGACATGACATTCGGGTCGGATGCGTGAAAACCGCAGGCAATATTTGCCATATCGACCCATGGCATTACTTCTTCGTCTAAGCCCATCTTCCATGAACCAAAGCTTTCGCCCATATCACAATTTAGTTTCAACCTTTCCTTGGTCATTTGTCTGCTATCCCACTGATGACTTACCGTTAAGGTTAATTGTATTCCATTAAATTGAGAAGCTTTAGAGCTCGAGTTTCATTTTTGCTAACAATTCAATAAATTTGCGGAAGCTTTTTCTATAAAATCCAATTACTTTGAGATATGAGACTACAAATCCCCATACAGGTTAAGTAGAATTAAGTTAATTACACCATTTAGGAAGAACCATGAAAGTACTTGTTACTGGTGGCATGGGCTATATCGGCAGCCACACTTGCATTCAAATGATCGAAGCTGGCATGACGCCAGTGATTCTAGACAACTTGTACAACAGCAAATCCAGCGTATTAGACCGAATTGAAAAGGTTTCTGGAACCCGCCCAGTTTTCGTAGAAGGTGACATTCGTAACAAAGACCTTCTTGTTAAAACCATGAAAGAGCACAACTTAGAATCCTGTATTCATTTTGCCGGACTAAAAGCAGTAGGGGAGTCGGTAGAAAAGCCGCTGGAATACTACGACAACAATGTTCATGGCACTTTGGTTCTGGTTGAAGCGATGCGCGAAGCTGGTGTGAAGTCATTGGTATTCAGCTCTTCTGCTACTGTGTATGGTGACCCGGCTTCTGTGCCAATTACGGAAGATTTTCCAACTAGTGCCACCAACCCATATGGTCGCAGCAAACTGATGGTGGAAGAGTGTTTAACCGACTTCCAAAAAGCAAACCCGGACTGGAGTATTACACTTCTTCGTTACTTCAACCCGGTAGGTTCGCATCCGAGTGGTGACTTGGGTGAAGACCCGCAAGGCATTCCAAACAATTTGATGCCTTTTGTTTCCCAGGTTGCAGTTGGTCGCCGTGAGTTTTTGTCTGTTTTCGGCAGTGACTATCCAACAAAGGATGGAACAGGTGTCCGTGACTACATTCACGTGATGGACTTAGCAGACGGTCACTTAGCAGCACTAAATGCCGTTGGCAGGAAAAACGGTCTGCATATCTATAACTTAGGCACAGGTAATGGCTACAGTGTTTTAGATATGGTTAAAGCCTTTGAGAAAGCAAGTGGTCAGGAAATTCCTTACAAACTTGTAGATAGACGACCAGGTGACATTGCAGAATGTTGGGCTGATCCAAAGAAAGCAATCGACGAGCTAGGCTGGAAAGCAGAACGTTCTTTAGAACATATGACTGTAGATACCTGGCGATGGCAGTCACAAAATCCGCAAGGCTATCAAGATTAGCAAAATTGAAAAAAGAGGCTTTCGAGCCTCTTTTTTGATCTGAATCGATATTTTTCGTAAAAATCTCGTTAAGGGGTTTCGTACATTCTATAACCTGCTAGAATATGTCCGAAGCTTAATTTTGAACGTTAAAAAACACTTTGTTAACGATTCATTGAACATTTTCTAATACCACTTTCAGGGGACACTGATGGAGCTAGCGCTTATCATCACTTTCATCATTGCAGCAGCTGTAATGGTTAAGAAAGAGATGGCAGAAAACAAATAATATCGAAATAATTCAGTCACTTTTTGATAACCTTTTTGAATATTTCGAACTTGATAAAATCCAGCTTAAAGCTGGATTTTTTGTATTTAGCCATTTGTAAATTTGATCTTATAAACGCAAAAAAGACCGATTTCTCGGTCTTTTCTTTTTCATCAAACACTAAGCTTAGAAATCGTATTTTGCAGTAATCGCAAAGTTACGTTCTGGTTGAGTGTAATCCAAGTCCGCTTCGGTAAGGGAACGAACATCATTCCAACGGTAGTATTCTTTATTTCCTACGTTGAAAACACCAGCGCGTAAAGTCAGGTCTTCAATTGGCTTGTAGTATGCAGTTATGTCTACAATCGTAGCTGAAGGCATTTCAAAGACTTGTAGTGTTTTACCGGATCTTGCGTCAACCGCAGGTGTAATATCTTTAGCTTTTTTATTTGCTGTATAGACAACTTTTAGCGATGTACCCCAGTCAGATGTAGGCGCATCATAGCTAAGCTTTGCAACTGCCTGCCATGGGCTTACAGAGTTTAGCGGGTCACCTTCACCAGACTTACCTTCTGTGTAAGCGGCAGCAATACCGGATGAGAAACCTTCTGGCAATCCAACAAGACCAGATAAATCTTGCTTGCTCGCAATTTCTGCACCTTTGATTGTCGCTTCTGTAACATTTACGTATTGCAGGATTCTTGGTGTTCTTGTAGCGCGATTGCCTTTTTGAACTTCTTTATGCTCAATAAAGTTTTCGTAATCATTATAGAAAACGCTGAACTCCAAGTCAGAATGTTCAAAGTTCGAACGGAAACCAAGCTCGTATGAGATACTATCTTCTGCTTTAAGGTCTGGGTTTGGTTTGTTCATGTAACCGTGGGTTAGGTTAGAGAACGAGTAGAAAAGTTCTTGGAAGTTAGGAGCACGGAAACCCTGACTCACCTGAGCAAACAATTTATGATTGTCTACTACTTCGTATACAGCTCCAATTCGACCTGTGACAGCGGAATTACTGTATTTGTCATAGCTATCAGGTGTGTAGCCTGCTGAGTTAGACGGCACATTCCCTTCTGGATTGGTTTTGAAAGAATCAAAACGAACACCTGGGGTTAGGCGAAGCTTTCCATCCAGCATAGCCATGTCATTTTGAACAAATGCACCAAATCGAGTTTCAGAAGCATTTGGCATGTAATAAATGACTTTATCTGGTCGACTGCTATTTTTTTCCTCGTTTACGTTGTGTATATCTTTGTTCTTGAAAGACAAACCATAAACTAAGAAATGGTCAATGCTGTCACCAGAGATAAATTTATCCGCCTGAATATAGCCTTGGAATCCTTTCTCACGATAGATATAGTCTTTATGTTGCACGTTTCCATCAGACAAATATTCACGATGAGTATCTGCATTTTCTGTCTGACTCAACCAGTCTACTTGCCATGTAAGATTGTCAAAAGCACCGATATTAGCATTCCAAGTATGCTTTACTCCGAGACTTTTGGAGTCAGAAACATCTTGAGAGTTAAAATATTTGTAGCTCGGACTTTGTAATTGAGTTTTGGTATCACCTTTAACATAGGTTCCACGCAGTTCCACTGTATGAGCATCGTTAACTTCATAGCCAAGCTTTACTAGCAGGTTATCTGTCGCATAGTCTTGCTCATCTGGCTTACCAAAGTTGTCTACTTGTTTGCCATCTTTACGAGTATAAGCCACTAGGGTCTCAAGCTGCCCAGAGCGATTTGCTAACGCAACAGATTCACTTAAAGTCTTATCGGCAGAGTAGTAACCTAGTTTTACGTAACCACCAAAGTCATCGCCAGATGGTGCCAAGAAATCAGACGCTGATTTTGTCGTAAAGGCTGCAATACCACCAATAGCATCACTACCATAAAGGCTAGATGCAGAACCTTTAACAACTTCAACGGATTTAATCAATTCAGGATCAAAGTTCAGACGCCCAGAACGAACAAAGCCAGGACCACCTGGATCGTACTGATCAGGTTGAATTACGCCATCAACAACAATCTGAACGCGGTTGCCCGAAAGACCGCGGATATTAATACCTTGAATACCCTGACGTCCCGAGTTTTCAATGGTAACGCCTGGCGTGTAGTCAAATACGTCAGCGATATTGTTGGACATATTTGATTCAATTTCGGCATCGGTAATCACTGCTACAGACGCTGCCACATCTTCAAGGGCCTGGTTTGTTTTTGTAGCAGTTACTACGACAGTTTCATCAACTTGCTCGTTTGCCAAAGTAGGCGCAGAAAGGGCAATTAAGATTGAAGCCGTGAGCAAAGGCTTCTTAAAGTTAGGTTGCGACATTTTTGTTTTTCCATGAATCGCTTTAAATGGTGCGAGGATTGTAATTGATCAAAATGATAATAACTATCATTACACTTCTCATTACGATGCAAAAACAGACAATGGAGGAAATATGCAAATACGCTAACTCTTTGTTTTAATTTCAGTATAAAGTTCGGTATTCGAAGTGTAAGAAAGCGTAAATTTTCAGTATTCGTGATCTTAATCACGCTTATCTAACACGTTAAGACAATGAAAAGTAAGGTGTCGTATTGTAAATAGGATAATCATCAAACAGAGATCTCTTCTTGAACAGCCCAATCACCTTAGAAGCATTGCATATTCTTGATGCAATTGACCGTCGAGGCAGTTTCGCAGCGGCGGCAAATGAATTGAACCGAGCGCCATCTTCTCTTAGTTATCAGATTCAGAAACTGGAACAGGATCTCGACTTAGTTATCTTTGACCGGTCAGGGCACAAAGCAACATTTACTCACGCGGGTAAGTTGTTGCTGGAAAGAGGTCGCATGCTTTTAAGCGCGGCAGAAGATATGGTCTCTGATGCGAATGTTCTGGCTCACGGGTGGGAGTTAGATCTTACCATCGCTCATGATGGCATTGTTCCAGGTAATACGTTTTTTCCACTGGTCGAGCATTTAGGTGCGGTAAGTAAAACCAGAGTAAAGTTACAGGAAGAGATTCTGGCAGGGTGCTGGGAATCACTCGCATATGATAGAGCAGATCTTCTTATTTGCCCAAAACCAGAAGTTTACCCGCAGGATGTAAAAGCAGAGCCAATAGGCACCATGTCAATGACTTGGGTTGCGGCTTACGATCACTATATCCACCAGCGAAAAGGCGATTTCGACAATGATTCGCGCAGTCACTATAGAGCCATTGTGATTGCAGATACTGCCCGCGAAGCTCCGGCGCTTAGCAGAAACATATTAGACGAACAGCCACGTTTAACCGTTACAAGCTTCCATGCAAAAATTGAAGCTCTGATTGCTGGATTAGGTATTGGTACAATTCCGACACATATCGCCAATGAAATGATCGAGAAAAAGCTGCTCCGCAAAATAGAAGGGACAGAAGATGCCCCTGTTGAAATTGTCCTTGCGTGGCGAAGAAATAAAATGGGTAAGAGCAAATCCTGGTGTATTCAATACATCAAGAAGAACTGGAAAGTCGATTACTCATTTAAAGGCAGCCTCATATCCGCAATGCCGTCTTCAAACTGAATATCGAGCTCGAATCCCATTTTTTGAGCCAACATGAGCATGCCTCGGTTAGTAGGCATGGTCATTCCGGACATTTGTTTTGTTCCACGCTCTTTGCAGTAGCTTATTAGTTTTTCCATCAAAACACGCCCAAGACCCATACCTTTCAGATCAGAACGAACCAGAATGGCAAATTCAGCGTCGAAGTTTTCTGGGTCAGAAAGTACCCGGGCAACGCCTATAATTCGTTTTTCTCCCGCAAAGCTTTGTTGTGCGACAAATGCCATTTCCCGGTCATAATCAATTTGGGTGAAATTGGCCAGCGCCTCATGATTGAATTCTCCAACGTCGCTGAAAAATCGCTTGTACAAATCTTCTTTGGAAACATTGGAAATGAATTCAGCGTGGTCGGGTTCATCTTCTGGCAGAATAGGGCGGAGTAATATATCGCTACCGTCTTTAAGTTTTACTTTTTCTTCATGCTCCACGGGATAAGGTCGGATGGCGAGTCTTTGATGAGAGTTTCCTTCAAATTCGCACAACGTCAGATCGGCATCCAAGATGGTAAAGTCTTCTCCGTTCGCCAGTACTGGATGAATATCCAGCTCATGTATCTGTGGGCAATCTATGACCATCTGAGAAATGCGAACTAAAAACTCACTCAGTCCGTCAATACTCATGGGGTTAGGTAGCTGCTGAACACGTAATTTGTTTCGTTTGATGGCTCGGATAATCAGATAACGAGCTAGCGTCATGTTTAGTGGAGGAATAGCTGCTGTGGCATCCAGCGCCTCGTTCCATTCCGATCCACCTTCACCAATCAGTATGACCGGACCAAAAGTTGGATCAGACTTCACTTTAATTCTGATTTCCTGAGCACCGGCACGGCTTGCCATGCCTTGAACCAAAAGACCGTGAATTCTGGCAGACGGGTAGGTGAGGGAAGCTCGATCCAATATCGACTGAGCAGCCGAAGCCACCTCAGCACTGTTTCTCAGGTTAAGCATAACGCCTTGCACATCGGACTTATGCGCAATATCTGGCGAACGCAGCTTAACTGCAACAGGATAGCCAATCTGCTCGGCGATATGCACAGCTTCACTCTGATCGCTGGCAAGCCAGGTTGGAAGCACCGTAAATCGATATTGTTTTAGTAAAAAGGCAATCTGGTGAGTATCGAGAGTGGTACTTCCTTCTGACAACTGTTCATTTATCCAGTTACGCGCCAAATCCACATCATTCAGTTCTATTTGCCCCGCAGAGGCTGGGGTTTCCATCAACTGTTTTTGGTTTCTACGGTATTCCACTAAATGCATGAATGCAGTGACGGCGCTTTCAGGTGTTCTGTAGGTTGGAATACCTGAAAGGGTAAACAGCTTTCTGGCTTCTTTTGTACTCTGCTCACCACACCAGTTGGTAAGAATATTGAATCGCTTATAATTGGGATGCGATTTGACGCAATCAATGATCGCTTTTGCTGTATCGGTTGAATGAGCGACAGCAGATGGGCTGTGCATAATAAGCAGGGCATCAAACTCATCGCCATCCATCAGAGTATTGATGGTATCGATATATCTCTGGCTATTGGCGTCACCGATCATGTCTATGGGGTTACACCCCGACCAGCTTGAAGGCAGGTGACTGTTTAACTTTTCAGTGGTCTCCTGACTCAATTCCGCGAGTTTGCCTCCTTTGTCCATCAGTGTGTCAATCGCCATGATGGCAGGACCGCCACCATTGGTAACTATCGCAAGACGTTCCCCTCTAAGCGGGACAGAGTGAGTCAAGGTTTCTACGGCGGCAAACAATTCATGAGTGTTTTTTACCCGTAGCATACCGGAACGTTGAATCGCAGCATCATAGATTACATCAAGGCTTGGGACGCTTCCGGTATGAAGGGTTGCCGCTTTTTGGCCAGCGATAGAACGACCGCCTTTTAAGACCAGAATCCGACGGTTTCGACTAGCCGCACGAGCAGCTGACATGAAGCGTCTCGCTTCTTTTATACTGTCTACGTAGAGCAATATGGCTTCGGTTTTACTGTCTGTACATAAGGTGTCCAGCAGTTCATCGAAATCGACATCCGCTCCGTTCCCTATAGAAATAAAAGCTGAAAAACCAATCTGCTTGTCGTTCGCCCAGTCGAGTATTGTTGTACACACCGCCGCCGATTGTGAAATGAACGCGATTTTTCCGGGCAGTGCGGTTACTGGTGAGAAAGAGGCGTTAAAGTTATGCCAGGGTAATATCAGACCAAGGCTGTTCGGACCTAGGATCCTCACGTTAAATCGCTTGGCAATCTCAAGACACCTGGATTCATAAGAGATGCCTTCGGCGTCTTTGCCATGCATGTCGGAGGAAAGAATGACGACCGCACCAACGCCTTTTCTTGCAATTTGCTCAAACAACTCGACATTACGATCAGCATGAGTACAGAGAATGGCAAGGTCGGGGACGATGGGTAAAGACTCAACATTCGGATAAGCTAGTACACCGCAAACCGATTTATACTTGGGCGTAACTGGCATGATTGCGCCCTGAAAACCGCTTTGGAGAAGGTTCTTCATAACGATTTCACCAGCTCGGTAGGGCTTTTGCGAAGCGCCAATTACGGCGACAGACGTCGGTTTTAGCAGCTTATCCAGTCGGTTCATTCACACCTCAAATACGTTTAAGCGGTTGATTAGACTCACCGCATAGTAAAGCATCCATGTTTATTATCGCTGATCTGAATACAGCGGATGTGATCTGTCACAGCAATTGGTGTTGTCGGTTCCACAATACTCGCAAAAAGTTTCAACACTTTGGTTTGACACGTGAATTATGTGGGAATCGTCACGAGATAGTTTACAATTAATCTAGAGCTGCACTTGATTCTCTTTGAATCAATGTGCATGATTTGGAAAGAATTAATTAGCGTAATAATGACCCATGAAAAAGATATCAATTATCAGTCTCTCTATGCTGCTAGCAGCTTGTGCATCGGACACGTACGAAAAAGAAGTGACATCTGAATCCTACAAAGAGGATTACAAGGTAGACTCAATACAAGCTCCGATTACTCAGCAAGCACAGATAAAAGAAGAAACGGTGAAGGAAATCATGCCTATGGCAGAAAAACCTGATACCGCTATGGTGGCTGCTGCACCAATGCAAGAAGAGAAAAAAGTGGTGAAACTTGCGCCAAAACCTCAAGTCCAAAAGAAAAAGATCAAGATTCTCCCTCCAACAGACAATCAGCTAAAATCAAATCCTCGTTACGGTTATACGATCCAAGTAATAGCATTGGACCGTGAAAGCAAGCTTGAGCACTTCGCAAAACGCCTGCCTGTGGGTCAGCCAATCTGGGGTAACTACAAGCAAGTGAAAGGCACTAACTGGTACACCATTCTTTATGGTGACTACGCAACGTCAGCGGAAGCTAAAGCTGCCATCGCTTCACTGCCAGAAGAGTTCCAAAAGCTTAAACCTTTCCCGAAAAGTATTGATGCGATTAAAAACTCTGAATATCCGGTAATGGATAAACTAAATTAACAAAGAAGGGCGTCAGCCCTTTTTTGTTGCTCATCACTTAAATTTAACGTTTAATATTTACCCAAAGTCGCGGGCTATTGCGCTAGCAATAACCGTTTAGCCGAGATTTGACTCAAAAATTACTGATAATTAATAGTCAAACTATTAGAATATTGGCATGCAGTTTTTCATGGAAAGAACCCATCAATGACTAGAAAAAACATCCTTGTGCTATGCGGCGGGGGCTCAAACGAACATGAAGTCTCGTTAGTTTCCGCAAACTATGTTCAGCAACAGCTTCAGTTAGATCCAAGCTTCAATGTCATTCGAGTTGAAATGACGAAAGAGGAGTGGCGCCTAAGCTCTGGAGAAAAAACTGAGCTGGACATTTCGCATTCAAATCTTAAAGGTGAATCTCACGAAATTCACATCGACTATATCGTTCCTTGCCTGCATGGTTTTCCGGGCGAAACTGGCGATGTTCAGTCAATCTTTGAGCTGGCAAAAATTCCATATCTTGGCTGCGGACCTGAAGCAAGCATCAATAGCTTCAATAAAATTACCTCTAAGTTATGGTATGACGCATTAGACATTCCAAACACGCCATACGTTTTCCTATCTTCAAACAATGAAGACGCTCATGAAAAGGCAAGAACAGCATTTGAAGAGTGGGGAGTCTTATTTGTAAAGGCTGCGCGTCAAGGGTCTTCAGTCGGATGTTACAAGGTCACGGAATCGAAAGAAATAAGTGAAGCAGTAAACAAAGCGTTCACTTTCTCGGATCAGGTATTAATCGAAAAAGCCGTGAAACCAAGAGAGTTGGAAGTTGCAGCGTTTGAACATAACGGAGAACTGATCATCTCGAAGCCTGGAGAAGTCATCGCTCCAGAGAATGGGTACTACACATACGAAGAAAAGTATGGAGCAGACAGCCATTCACTCACGGTAGTTGAAGCAGAAGGGCTGACTGACGCACAGATCGAAGAAATTCAGTCACATTCCAGAAAAGTCTTTCTTCAAATGGGTTTGAAAGATCTCTCCAGAATTGATTTCTTCCTAACTGAAGATAATGAAATCTACCTAAACGAGGTGAACACCTTCCCGGGTATGACGCCAATCTCCATGTTCCCTAAAATGGTTGAACATCATGGCGTCAGCTTCAAGGACTTCTTGAGTAACGCTATAAACAATGCTTTATCTAATCCCACGGCTTGATCGAGATAAATTTTAATTTTTCAGCACTGGACTTGCCCGTTCTTCCAAGGTATTGAGCGGGCATAACCGGGCTCAACCAACGCCCGAAATCTTGAATATCTTTAAGTCGATATCCTTGAGAAGCCAGTTCCTGTGCCGCACCAACTCGACTAGATTGCCCCGATAGCCTCTGATCGTCCGACAAACAAAGTAAATCACTTGCCCTACGAAACACGCGATAGATTGAAGAATCGTCAAGCCTGGAGTCATAAAGGTTTTCGTGTTTATCGATACGACAAAAAGGGATGTCCGTCGTATTGTGGCTCAACCAACGTTTCAATGTTGTCGAAGCTTGAGAACTCAATTCATACACTTTGTCTTGCACCTCTATGTGAGCAAGGCTATTAGCGTAAGAAATGTCTTCAAAACTGAGTTGCCTTAGCTCTGAACGCTTCAAAGCACATTCAAACATCACGTGATAAATCGCCAAGTCACGCATATCTTTAAGCAGAATTGAGGGGGAAAGCAGTGTGTGCAGTTTGTCTAGATACGCCTTGGTAAAAGCACTTGCGCTTTTAACGTCTTCACTTTTGGATGCGCGAAGCTCATTCAATAGAAACTTTATCTGGCGATGGTTTGCTGGGTCTCTCAAGTTGTGAATTTTGTGGATGGTTCCAATCGTCAACGCGAATCTTTTTATGGATGGAAATTTTTTCTTTTTACTCTCAGTACTAAGAAACAATCTGGTGGCGGTGACAGAAGCGGGCAGGGGAGAAACATGTCTATCTTGGCAAAATGCTACGAACGAATTCCAATCGTTAAGCATGGATTTCAACGAGTTAACCGAGTAACACCCTTGAGTCAAGCTGTCTAGCATATCTAAGTTAACTGCATCGGAAAATTGCCTTATGCTTGCAGTCTTAATTTCTAGATTTGTGATCGGAGTGATATTTTTTCTCAATTTAACGCACCATAACCATGCATTTGTTAAGTAATTCTACTTGCGAATCCAAGGATTACAATTATTATTAATAGAAACAAAGAACTAAGAGTTCACTATTATGGCAAATAGCATGCATCGCGGATTTACTTTGCAGTCATCTAATGGACAAGTCTGGCAAGTAAAGATTAAAAACAGAGTACTTTCTGGAAGCTTAGCATCTGTGAAAAAGAGCATTGACTGGTGGTGTGAAACTGCGTCACTGATTGATCCGAAGGAATTTGCTTCTCTTGAAGCGAAACCCGTGGCAGCTGGAACTGAAGAGAACTATAACGGTTTTCAATTAAAAAACGATACTGGTGCACCTAACGCATGGTACTGTTTTTTCAATGGTCGCCTGATCAAAGGTGGTAAGCTGGCTATTCAGAAACACATTGATGCGCACTTGGCTGCCGCCGCCAAAAAAGGCTAAAATACTCAACACTATTTGAAATCGAGAAATTGAAATGTCTCTTGTATATTCAACAGAAGTTGGAAGAATTAAAGCCGAAGAAGCCAAGCCAGAACGAGAAAAAGGAGACGGCATTGTTCGTATCCAACGCCAAACAAAAGGCAGAAAAGGCAAAGGTGTTTGCATCGTAACAGGATTGGACCTTGACGATGCACCTTTAAAACTATTGGCAGCAGAACTGAAGAAGGTTTGCGGATGCGGTGGCTCAGTAAAAGATGGCAACATCGAGATCCAGGGTGACAACCGCGATAAGATAAAAGCGCACCTTGAGAAAAAAGGACACACCGTTAAGTTAGCCGGCGGTTGATAGAATTCAGAAGAAGTTCGAGCCAAGCAAAGCGCTTGGCTTTTTTGTGCCTGACAAACAGTCATAGTATGGACTCACAGCTAATAGTCATTACTTAATCTCTGATTAAAGAAATGATTATTAGCTATTTTATGGTAAATACGCTTATTGTTAAATTGCATGGCTTTTGAAGGGAAAGGGAGAGCTGAATGCATCAGAATCGACGTAGATTGATACTCCATTTAACATAAGATAGATAATACGCACCACAATATCATAAAGGAAAGCTCTACCACAAAGAACTTATGACCAATCTCGTAATGGCTGTTCCCTTGGATTTCATTCTAATATCGAACTCTTAAAAGAATACATGATTTAAGTATGCATGCTGTCCGCAAGTAATTTTACTGACAAGAAAATAATTACTAGGACATATTTAAAGCACTTGGAATTCACGCCGTGAATTATTCGCACCAACATCACAGTTCACAGTTGAAATACCTATACATTTCTTATGGCGAATCGCATACTATTGAACGAATATCCACTTTTATACAGAAGCAATTTTTCACGAGAATTATATGGAATACCGCTGGGTTTTGGCTGCCGGCATTTTAGCTTTGCAAGGCTGTGCTACAACGATCTCGGAGAAAGTTAATAGCTTAAGTTTAGATAGCTAT
Source organism: Vibrio nigripulchritudo (assembly GCF_027924785.1). NCBI lineage: Bacteria > Pseudomonadati > Pseudomonadota > Gammaproteobacteria > Vibrionales > Vibrionaceae > Vibrio > Vibrio nigripulchritudo. Next base: position 1,141,883 of record NZ_AP027050.1, read on the forward strand.
GCCTCCGAAACACTTCAAGAAAGTATTGAATACTATCCCCACTCATGGATGACACAAAGATATAACGCCTATTTAGAAAAACCCGGTAATAAAGCGTTCGCTGTTTACTGGAAAGGAAAAAGAGCGATGTCCTTTGGTTTTGCGACCGACAAAATAAGTCTGGAAGCGGCAAAGAAAGAAGCTTTATTTTTATGCAGCGCCCGTGCGACTAACCCTGAGGGATGCAAAGTCGTCGCTTATGAAGAAACTCAGGTTACTGTCGATACAAACGGTTATCCGAAGGAAGTTTCAAGCATGCAGGATATTGATGTATTTGAACGCTTTAGTCAGGCAACCACTCACTCAGCAATTGCTGGCAACAAACTGGGTTTGCTTGGCTATTCTTCAGATGAAAGCTCTAAGGTTGATGCAGAGGAAGCAGCAATAAGGCTATGCCTAACGAAAACCCATTACACCTTACCTAACTGCAAAATTATCGCCTCAAAATAGTCATTACACTCCGACTTAACTATTTCATTTAGAGACCCGCATTTAGCGGGTCTTTTTTTGGTCCTACCAAAATCAAAAAGCATGAAGACCGATAATATCCTGTGGATAACTAGCACAATGCCCCTCTACAGTCGCAGTAAGTGCTTACTACTCAAACTTGGTCAGAACATTCACCTGATATATAAACCATTGTTTTTAAATGCAAATAAACCAAATACAGCACTAATCACTACATCGAAATCCGTTGTTTTACTTAAAAGCTCAGGATGTCACATATCTTCCCTGTCACTTTTATTGGGTTAAAAATACCGCTTGAAAAAACTAAAGGATTCTTAGTAAGGGTAATGTTGGCGTGAAAAAGCGAATTGGTAGGAGGAAAGTTAAGTTTGGTCGGGTGGAATTTGCAGGTGCAAGAAAACAAAAAAGCTAGGGTCTCCCCTAGCCTTTCTTTTCATTTCTAATTTCGTCGGCAATGATTTTAATTGCCTCTGCAGTACTCACACCCTGCTCCATCAATTTTTGAATGCGCTCTACCGCTTCTTGCTGTTCTTCATGTGTGAGATTAGGTAAATCTTGAAACATTTCTACCTCCGTTTAAAGGAGGCAAAATTTACAGGATATTTTAATAGTTGCCAAGGAAATTAACGTATACACCCATAGAGTTTGCGTTGGTATAGCTCGCGCCTATGTCCATAGTAATAATGCCCAGTGGAGATAATCCTATACCCGCTGTAAACGTACCTTCATCGTTTTCTTTGGCTAAGTTGGTGTAGTATCCGCCTCGCAATTGTAGCTGCCTCATTAGATCAACTTCCAACCCTGCTCGAAGCATTTGGGAATCGTCGCCGGACATTCCCTGGAATTTCTTACGAGTAACCAGATCATAATCAACACTGAACGTATAATAGTCACCAACTAAACCAGCACCAACGGTGTAATTTGGTCGAAGTTCATAGGTATCACCAATTTGAACATTGCGTCCACCAGCGCTAACCGTTTCCTGCGCGGTTTCGATATCTCTAGTCATAATGTTCATGGCTGAAGCGCCTACGCGAAAAGGACCGTAAAACCATACTGCACCCAAGTCCAGGTTGAATGCGGTCTCGCCTGACGTGGAATCTGTGATTCGGCCAAACCCAAAGTTAGAAAACGATGCATGACTTGCGACGGTATAAACACGCTGAATTTTTGGTGAGGCACCTATCGATACATGCTGACCGAATAGCGTGTAATATTTTGCGAAAGTAACTCCGAGCTCGGTAACACCTATCCCCATCACTTTAATCAGAGATTGGTCGAGTTTGTCTATATCCGGCACTGAGCTAGGTGCCATATCCGCTGTAATGTATGACTCTGTGTAGACCTTGCCAAAAACATTCATCGAAACAAACTGATTGGGGATAGCGAAAGCACCGACTACACCAATATCAAGTGCAATCTCATCCCCGACAAGGTCGTCGTAAACGGATAAGATCTGAGCAGGGTCATTGCCATCAATTGCATCAGCAGCATTTTTAATATCGGCTAGCATCTTGCCGTTGTCGACATAACTGACACCGACACCTGGAATGATCATCCCTGCATTGTCATCACGACGATATAACGCAGCAAGTGAAGGGTTATAAAATGGTGCTGACAGGAAATCAGCCGATACAACACCCACTCCTCCCATCGCGTCCCCTCGACCATCAACAGAGTAATTAGCCGCAGAAACTGATGAAGTAGCCAGAGCTAACGCAACCGCAGTGGATATGGATAAACTGATTTTTTTCATAATCAAACCGTAACTTTGTCCTTTTATTCATTATCGGCTTAAATTATCAGATCTTTAGAATTTTTAATCCACCGAAATGTCGTAGGTTTTACTAATTACTTGTTGATCTTCAATAGAAACTGCACCTTGCCAGCGTCTATGAGTTATTGAAACCGCCAAAACATATCTATCGGGGTCTAAGTCTCTTAACGGAATGGAATTTGGGTAGTCGCTTTCATAGTCTTGAGTCCAAACTTTTTGATATTTGCCATCAAGGTAATCAAACAAAGAAATGTTCAAAACAGGTAGAGGGCAATGTTTGTTCAGGAGACTCGTTTTCTCCACCTTCCAGTTGTCTTTTGACTGCCAGCGCACAACTTGCTTCGCTTGGGGTTCAGCCATAACAGCCCACGTAACCCAAGCCTCTTCGTTGACAGGCTTAATTTTCAATAAATACAAACCACTCGTAAGGCGAGTATTTAAGCTGTATCTTTTTTGATAGATACTTTGCTCGGATGTTTCTGAACTCAACTTCTCAAATGTGGACTCATTTGAAATGTTTTGTTCTCCCCATCGATCTAGCTCGATGGACTCAACGTCTTTGTTGCTTAGTACATCAATGATCACACTTGAGTTGTTTCTACCGGGAGATTGGATCATTTGTCTTCGAATGACCACTTCATCTAACCAATCAGGAAGCCCTTCACTATTCAGAGACCGCCCACAGTCTTTTTCAATCGACTTTAGAAACAGTTGATCAAGATGATCGGAAACGTACTTGGAAGGGTTTTGCTGCCAGACTTCCACGATCGCATCAAAGGTGCCTTCGAGATTATCCTCCAGCAACTTTTGATGCGCACTAGTTAAAGAAGTCTGCTGCTCAAACCACTGATTGGTGGCGTTTCCAGTCAGTGGCAGTAGACAAACCAAGCTGGCAATTAGGTGTTTTACCATTAGCTTTTCATCTTATATCCAACACCGCGAAGGGTTTCAATGTCGATGCCAGGTAGCTTTTGTCGTAACTGAAGAACATGCGTATCGACTGTTCGTGTAGTTGGAAAATGGTTATATCCCCATACATGATCAAGTAACTCGTCTCGCGTAAATACGCGTCCTAAGTTGGTAGCCAAAAACAGAAGAAGGTCGAACTCTGTGCGGGTAAGAGTAACCGACTCGTCTTTGTAGATAACATCTCGGGTATTTCTATCGATGATCAGGTTGTCAGTGGTTACGCGTGCTTCGTCTAGCTCTTCGCCATCCGGTGCTCTCATTTGAGCCCTAATTCGAGCGAACAATTCCGCTTCCGCAAATGGCTTGGTTAAGTAGTCATTTGCTCCCGCATCTAAACCATTCACTTTATCTTTAACGGAAACTAAAGCAGTCAGCAGTATGACTGGCACCTGTTTTATCTTTTTCCACTCAGGTAAATGACCAACAGAATCACCATCCGGTAACTGTCTGTCCAGAATTACGAGGTCAGCTTTGTCCCACAATGGGCTAACTTCCGCGATAGTTTCTGCATGGTGACATTCATATCCTGCTTGCTCCAGGCTAACAAGCAATCCGTCCGCTAAGTTTTTATCATCTTCAACCAGAAGCAGTGTCTGTTTCACAGGGTATCTCCAATTTAAATGTTGTAGGTGGGCCTTGTAGAGACATCTTGCCTCCCATTCGCTCAACCATTGATTCAACAATGGTCAAACCTAACCCTAATCCACTCTTACTCACAAAAGGCTTTCTGAGTGTTTTCCAATCTTTCTTGGTCAAGTTACCTTGGTCGGTAACACTAAAAATGACGCAATTCTTTTTGGTATCGACCTTAAGTGAAACCGGGGCGACACCGTATTTGATCGCATTATTGACTAAATTATCTAGACACGTGCCCAACCAATAAATATTAACTTTGATTGCGCTGTCCCTATCGAGTTCAATTTCAATTGGCTGTTCGAGATCTTCGAACCTAAAATCTAACCATTCTTTGACAGAAGGTAGCCATTCCGTAGAAAGCTGTTGGGTATCAGACTGAAGATAGTCTTTACTTGCTTCTGCCAATTGACGCAACCTTCGGGAATCTTCACACAAACGTCTAAATTCGTCGTATACGGATTCCGGAAGATTCTCAAACTCCCTTCTGAAACCTTCAACCGTCAAAGACAAGCTGGCAATAGGTGTTCTTAATTCGTGGGTTAAGATCTGAAGAACCAACATACGGCTTTTCATCTCTTTCCGTTTACTATTCCATCGAGTAACTGCCCAACCCAAAATCAATGCTACATTGAAAACTGCCAGTCCAATCATGACGTGAAGCAACAAATCGGAATGATTTTCTACTTCCCAACAAATGTTCCCACTTTTGACAAAGCAGTTACCTTTTCCGTTGTAGAGCGATGCCTGGATTTGAAGCTCTTTGAGAAGAGGATTCCAAATATTCTCCTGATACAGTAGATAATCATCCCCTTGCCTTAACCAAAGTTCATTTTCACTGATCAGCATCTCTGAGCCAGATAGCAGAGCCTTCATCGCGATGTAATCCATTCTCTGAAGGCGACCTAGTAAGCTATTTGGACTGGCTTCAGGTCTTTCCTCAATGTGCATGTAGTATTCAAGTTCATCATACATTGCAGGATATGTTACAGCGTAACGTGCAGCATAAGTACCACCACCTGGGTGAATCAACCCAGAACGCGCAAACCACTTGATAGGAAGTCTCGTGCCTTTACATATTGCACGTGTGAATACCAGTGGTTCAGTGATCAGAGGGCTTAAAGGCAATTTCCCCTTACAGGATTCAGACAGTTTGTATAAGCGTTGAATATCGCGAAGAGGATAGCTGGCTGTTTGAGGAAGCATTGACTCTGGTGTCAACAGTTTGTTTGGGAAATCCGATTGGATTACTCGCATGTCATAGGAATCTATTGCTTTGGAAGTGTCAAATTGGCTTTTGAACTCCTCGATTCTTTCCGGCAAGCTTTGTGCGTAAGCGCCCGAAGAAACAAGGCAGCTTAAAGACAAATAAACAAGGTTCCTTAGCAAAGCGGGTTCGATCTCTATGGCATTTGTAAATGGAGAGTCAATATAACACTAATAACTTTGCGATTATAACTGCGGCTCGGCGTTATTAACCAATACCTGACATTTGCTGTGTTTATGGTCACCCTTCTTACATTCATCTAACATTGTGACGGCGTCACCTATTTCAATAAGAAAAAAGGGAACCCGATGGTTCCCTTCTATTAATAGAGGTTTTCAGCGATTTATAGGTGTGCTGAAATCTGTAAACAAGATTCCTTAGCATCTCCGAACAGCATCTGTGTGTTCTCTTTAAAGAACAACGGATTCTGAACGCCTGCATAGCCTGTATTCATCGAACGTTTGAAGACAACAACATTCTGAGCATTCCAGACCTCAAGGACAGGCATACCTGCAATCGGGCTGTTTGGATCTTCTTGCGCTGCTGGGTTAACAGTGTCATTAGCGCCGATAACCAAAACTGTATCAGTTTCGGAGAAGTCATCGTTAATTTCATCCATTTCTAGAACGATGTCATATGGCACTTTCGCCTCTGCCAGCAAAACGTTCATGTGACCAGGTAAACGCCCAGCTACTGGGTGGATACCAAATCGCACTTCGACACCATGTGAACGAAGCTTTTCAGTAATTTCATACACTGGATACTGCGCTTGAGCTACGGCCATACCGTATCCAGGAGTGATGATTACTGACTTAGAGTTTTTCAGCATTTCAGCTACTTCTTCCGCTGACGCCTCTCTGTGCTCTCCCTGTTCTTCGTCGCCACTAGAAACAGAAACTTCTTGACCAAATCCACCAGCAATCACACTGATGAAAGAGCGGTTCATCGCTTTACACATGATGTAAGAAAGAATCGCACCTGAAGAACCAACCAAAGCACCAGTTACGATCAGAAGATCATTGGCTAGCATAAATCCTGCAGCTGCAGCCGCCCAACCTGAGTAAGAGTTAAGCATGGACACCACTACTGGCATATCTGCACCACCAATCGACGCGACTAAGTGGTAACCGAAAACAAAAGCAATCAGCGTCATGACGATCAACGCAAACATGCTTCCGTCTGCCTGAACGAAGTGAATCATCAGATAAGCAGAAACCACGATAGCGGCAAGGTTCATTTTATGCTTGTGTGGAAGGTTTAAAGCGGCAGAGTTGATCACACCTCTTAGCTTACCAAACGCTACAACAGAACCGGTAAATGTCACCGCACCAATAAACACACCTAGAAAGACTTCAACTAAATGGATAACGTGTTTAGCGTGTGCATCAACATCGGTTACTGCTATTGCCGGTGGATCGATGTAGCTGTTGTAGCCAACGAGTACAGCAGCCATACCTACAAAACTGTGTAGGATAGCCACCAGTTCCGGCATTTCAGTCATTTCAACTTTTTTAGCGTAGTGGATACCAATCGCACCACCAATGATCATCGCTAGAATAATCCATACAACACCTGATGTGTCAGGACCAAAAATTGTTGCGATAAGAGCAATTGCCATACCGGCAATGCCATAGTAATTCCCTGCTTTTGCAGATTCTTGCTTAGAAAGCCCCGCCAAACTCATGATAAAGAGAACAGCGGCAACAATGTAAGCGGCTTGTACTAATCCTGCAGACATTTCTTTCTCCTTTAATCTTTACGGAACATTTCAAGCATGCGTTTGGTCACGGTAAAGCCACCAAATATGTTAATGCTTGCAATCAATACGGCAATAAACGACAGGAAGGTGACGACACCGCTACCCTGACCTATCTGCAACAGAGCACCAACAACAATGATCCCTGAAATCGCATTTGTTACCGACATTAAAGGAGTATGGAGTGAATGAGATACGTTCCAAACCACGTAATAACCCACCACACACGCTAAGACGAATACTGTAAAGTGAGCGAGGAAATCAGCAGGTGCGACAGATGCAACCCAACCGAAAGCAAGGACACCTGCACCCATGGCGACAAGCTTCTTGAAAGGTGAACTCGGCTCTTCGACTTTTTCAACCGCTTGTGGCTGAGGCTTAGGTTTTGCCTCTGGCTGAGCAGAAACCTGAATCGGTGGTGCTGGCCAGGTAATTTCACCCTCTTTAATTACGGTTACACCACGCAACACAACATCTTCGAAATCGATATCGATGTTACCGTCTTTTTCTTTACACAGAAGTTTGAGAAGGTTAACCAGATTGGTTCCGTAAAGTTGAGAAGACTGGGTAGGAAGGCGTCCAACCATATCGGTATAACCGACAACTTTCACACCATTTTCCGTGGTGATTACTTGGTCCGCAACCGTATATTCACAGTTACCACCGTTAGCCGCAGCCAAATCAACAATCACACTACCTGCCTTCATACTGTCTACCATTTCTTTGGTAATCAGTTTTGGAGCAGGCCTACCAGGAATTAATGCGGTAGTAACAATGATATCGACGTCTTTAGCCTGTTCAGCATAAAGCTCTGCCGCTTTCTTGTTGAACTCATCAGACATTTCTTTAGCGTAACCGTCGCCGGAGCCAGAATTTTCTTTGAAGTCTACTTCGAGGAATTCTGCGCCCATAGACTGGACTTGCTCTTTTACTTCTGGACGAACATCAAACGCTCTTACGATTGCGCCAAGGCTTCCCGCCGCACCGATAGCGGCTAAGCCTGCAACGCCAGCCCCAGCAACAAGTACCTTGGCTGGTGGTACTTTACCTGCCGCAGTAATTTGACCAGTAAAGAAACGACCAAATTCATGAGCTGCTTCTACCACAGCTCGGTAGCCCGCAATATTTGCCATGGAGCTTAAAGCATCTAATGCCTGAGCTCTGGAAATACGAGGAACTGCATCCATTGCCATCACGTTAATTTTTTTGGAGGACAACTTTTCCATCAACGCTTCATTTTGAGCAGGCCAAATAAAGCTTATTAAACTCGCGCCTTCCTTTATCAAATCAAACTCATCGGTCCCCGTACTTGGGTCGATGTCAGGAGCATTCACTTTAAGAATCAAGTCGCTGGACCATACTTCTTCTTTAGTGACTACTTTTGCTCCGGCAGCTTCGAAGGCAGCATCATCAAAACTCGCCAGTACCCCAGCCTGGCTCTCAATTGAGACATCAAATCCCAGTTTTAATAACTGCTCAACCGTTTTCGGCGTTGCAGCCACCCGCGTTTCACCCGCGAGTGTTTCTTTAGGCACACCAATTTGCATAGCTATTCCCTACTAAATGCACAATTAATATTCATTTTTTATCTAACGACAGAGCTAAGTTCAAGTAAAGTGAAAGAAAAATACAGTTTTTCATTACATATAACCCTATGGAATGAGATTTCCCTGCCATTAGTTTGTTAAAAAACAACGCAATTCAATTTGTTTAAGACGCTCGTCACTCAAAAAGTTTTGAAAAATTCAAAAACAAATAAAAGAGCCATTAAGCATACTGCTTAATGGCTCGCAAAAAGGTGACTAAAATCAATTCGATGTGCTGCAAAAAAACTATTTTAGTTGAAAATGCTGTCGCCCATTTGGTCAATAAACATCTGAGCTTTCTTTAGCATGAACTCATTTGCATCCTGTTCACTGGCTAAAACATCTGATCGTATGAAGGTGTGTGATTTCACTTCTCCAGATTCAAACTCCTTGATGATTCGACCTGCGATTCGGTATTGACCACCTTCTGCTTTAGGCTCCTGATAAATCAGATAACCCTTGTATTCCACTGGCTCAGCTTCCTGAACAACTTGCTCTTTCGAACCACCAAATAAACGAGAGAAGAGTCCCACTACTTACTCCTTAATCATCTTTCTTTTTAAGAATAGGTACTTCGTACCACTCTAATTCATCGTCATCGTGGCGTCTAGGTTTGGTAAAGACAACCGGAACGTTGTCTTCGGTTCGTCTTCTGCGATCGTCTTTGATCATGCTTTCAGAGGCTTGAAGCGCGTCGTTCACCTGTTTTCTCAGAACAACCAGCCGCTCTTCGGGCAGGGCTGAAAGAAAATCAATGTCGTGTCTTATGTAGATGGGACGGAGTTGGTTAAGCGCAATACAAGCCAAATCCGCTAGCTGTTCACTGTCGTATGCGTCTACGTAATCAGGATCACCCAGTCGATTTCCCACTAACGTTTCCATATAGTTATGCACATCAACGCTTATTTTCATCTATGTACTTCCCTATCCTTCATTGACAATATTCCCAGTAATCACAATAAGTTACTCAAGTAAAAAGAAATTGTGGCTTACTGACATCCAGAATTATTCACTTTGTATCATAAAAATTGAGGCAAATGCGCGCTAATACGCTATTTTTCATAATAAGTTTAGCAAAACGCTTGGAAATTATGGGAATAAAAGTATCCTATTCCTTTAAGCTGATCCGGCTGTATGTGGCTGCTGTCGACGGATTTTTTGAACAATAATGACTATCCCTGCAATTAATGCAAATCTGGTTCGATTTCTCTTTCCTCTATTCCTGGTAACAGGCGTTTTGTATGGTATCGACTACCTCACTCCTTTAGTCAGCCAGAATCAGGGCGCAATCGGTTTTCTCCCTTATGTGCTGTTTTCTATCGCTTTAGTGTTGTGCCATAGCTTCAATCAAGGGCGTATGGGCATGATAGCGGTCGCCATGATGCTCGCCTATCTTGTTATCCAGGAAAGATTACAAGTTCCACTGAATACTGGAACAACGAAACTGGAATTCTCAATCTTGGCATTTCTAATGCCCGTTTCTTGTATGACGGTCTACCTGTTTCCAAATAAACGTTTTTTTTCAAATACCGGGCTTGCCTATCTCGCACTGCTTGGTCTTTTTATTGGCTGGGCTTTTCTTACCGTTGAGCACTTTTCAGTAAATGGTATGGAAGAACTGTGGGATGGCATTCTTTTCAGCCTCCCCCAAGTATCCAAGCTGCCTTTTTTGGCTGTGCTCTATAGCGTGATTTTCGTGGGAGTCTCTGCCATCATGGTGTTAACACGCCGTGAAGCATTGGACTATGCCGTATACAACTGCCTTCTTTTGTCCACCGTTACCTTTGGCTTTTTCCAGATATCTTTTATCTCTGCTGTGTTCTTTTCACTTGCCGGAGTCCTTTTGATCTACAACATCATGTCGACAAGTCATTCTCTCGCTTTCATTGACCAGCTTACTGAAATTCCGAGTCGACGTGCGTTAGAAAATGAAATGGGACATCTGGGTCGGAGCTATTCAATCGCTATGCTGGATGTGGATCATTTTAAAAAGTTTAATGACACACACGGGCATGATACTGGTGATGACGTTTTACGACTGGTTGCGAAGCAATTGAAAAAAGTCGAAGGTAAAGCGAAAGTTTATCGTTATGGTGGTGAAGAGTTTACGGTGCTGTTTAAAGGAAAATCAGCAGAAGAAACCATGCAATTCTTAGAAGACCTGAGAGAGAGCGTTGCTGATTACGATATGATTGTGCGTAACCGCTCAGACAGACCAAAAGACGACAAGCTTGGCTCAAAAAAGCGCGGTTCCGCCAGTTCAGAGAAAACCGTAAACGTCACGATCAGCATTGGAGTTGCAGATAACTCTGAAATCAAGCACCCGAAGAAAGTACTGAAAGCGGCAGACGAAGCCTTGTATAAGGCGAAGAAAAAGGGTCGTAACTGCGTAGTTTGTAGTTAACTCTTTTGATATCTCTCTTTTTTTTCGCACATTCTATAACATTCTTACCACTAACATGGTCTAAGATCACACCTTTAAATTGTTCATTCATTATTCACTAGCCTCTATTCCGACTTTATTGTAAGTTCGATTTTGCAGCTAACAATCTGCATCAATTTGTATATAGAAGAGTTTAATTATGAGTCAAAAAGTCAATGGCACGGTAAAGTGGTTTAACCAAGATAAAGGTTTCGGATTCATCACTCCTGAAGCGGGTGGTAAAGACGTATTTGTTCATTTTTCTGCTATTCAGGGTACGGGACGTCGTAATCTGGAAGACGGGCAGAAAGTATCGTTTGTTGTGACAGACGGACAAAAAGGACCTCAAGCCGAAGACGTCAGTGCCATCTGATTATTATTAGCTTGCTGCTAGTTAGAAGAGCCACCTTATTGAGGTGGCTTTTTCATATCCACAATATATCTGCGTTTTTCACTTGCTGCCCCTATGCTACGATGACAACATCAGACTTTGCATGAGACCGCAGTATGCACACCTATAAAGGCGCTAAGCTCTCACACCCATACACCCATTTGCCCTCTCACTTTTTTTCTAAAGTAACACCAACCCCTCTTGAAAACGTTCGGTGGGTAGATTGGAATGAAAACCTGGCTTTAGAATTAGGGCTACCTGAATCACCAGATGGCGAGCTGCTGGATCTGCTCTCAGGTAATTCTGTATTAGACGCTTTCCCCCCTTTAGCGATGAAATACGTCGGTCACCAGTTCGGTGCATATAACCCTGATCTCGGTGACGGGCGCGGACTGCTCCTCTTTCAAGTTGATACTGATGACAAAAGCTATGATATTCATATAAAAGGCGCGGGGCTGACTCCATACTCACGGCAAGGTGACGGAAGAGCCGTTCTTCGTTCCAGCATTCGTGAATATCTCATGTCAGAAGCCCTGCACGGGCTTGGAATTCCAAGCACTCGAGCACTAGCCTTACTGACAAGCGATACACCGGTTTACAGAGAAGAAATCGAAACTGGTGCAATATGCGTGCGTGTTGCAACTACCCACATCCGGTTCGGTCATTTTGAATATCTGTACTACACCAATCAAATTGAAGACTTAAAGCAATTTTCAGATTTCGTTATTGACCATCATTTTCCCAACATTACGGACGAACCCAACCCATATTTGGCAATGTTTCAGGAAGTCGTCTCCAGGACTGCATCTATGATTGCAAAATGGCAGTCTATTGGTTTCGCGCATGGGGTTATGAATACCGACAACATGTCTATATTAGGGGAAACTTTTGATTTTGGCCCTTTCGGGATGATGGAAAATTTCGATCCAAGTTTCATTTGCAACCATTCTGATTATCAGGGTCGCTATGCTTTTGACAATCAACCGTCTATTGGTCTTTGGAACCTCACTGCATTAGCACAGGCACTTTCACCACTTATTGCAAAAGAAGATCTTCAGAAAACGCTGGATACCTACTACACCACTCTAACTAAGGAATACAGCGTTTTAATGAGGAATAAACTTGGTTTACTGGAATCTAAACCAGAGGATACTGAACTCTTCAATCGACTTTTCGCTTTGATGAAAGAAAACCAAGCGGATTACACAAATACCTTCAGGGCTCTGTCAAACGTAGATAAGGTGGGTAAAAGCGAATTCTTGGCAGAGCTTAAAAATAGTGACTCTGCTCTAGAATGGTTTAGCTCGTACCAAGAACGGCTTGAAAGCGAGGAAAGTAATGAAAAGTTACGATGTAACCAAATGCGAACTAACAACCCTAAGTACATCTTAAGAAATTACATGGCTCAAACGGCTATTGAACGTGCTCAGGAAGGTGATTTTTCAGAAGTGAAACGATTGAAGAAGCTACTAGACTTCCCATTTGATGAGAATTCAGGAACTGAGGAAGATACTAAGCCCGCTCCAGAATGGGCACAAGGGCTAGCGCTGAGCTGTTCTTCCTAACTCATTAGGATCTTTGTTCGAAATCCGTGAATCTTACCCTGTCGCATATCTGTCTCGCCCCTCCGCCTTGGCTTTATAGAGTAAGACGTCTGCAGCACTGTAGACGTCTTCAACCGTCTCTCGTCCGGTAGGAATAAAGGAGTAGACACCTTGTGACAGGGTAACGTAATTACTTGTAGAAGACTTAGAATGCGGGATACCCAAGGAATGGATAGAGCGATGAATACGTTCAGCTTGCTTTAGCGCATCTTCTTGATCGGCATTACTGACAATAACGATAAATTCTTCACCACCATATCGCCCCACCAATTCTCCTGAGCGTGCAAAGCATTTATCCAAGGTTGACGCTATTTGCTGTAAGCAGTTGTCACCTTCAATATGCCCGTAGTGGTCGTTGTAGGCTTTGAAATGATCGACATCCAGCAAAATAACTGTGAGAGGTAACTGATGTCGACCATGCCAAGATACCATGTCTCTCAATTCCTTATCGACATAGCGACGGTTATAAACCTGGGTAAGTCCATCCTCATTGGCTTGCTGTTGCAAATGCATATTCACTTGTTCAAGCTGCGAAGTCACCAGTTTAAGTTCTCGCCTCATTTGGGCGATCCGCTGCATCGCATTCATCTTTGCGCCTAAAACCAGTTTGTTTACAGGCTTAACCAGATAGTCATCGCCCCCTGTTTCAATGGCTTTAGCGATGGTCTCTGGCTCTTCATGGCTACTTAGGAAGATGATAGGAACCCACTCTTCAAACCGACTCCGAATCTCATGGGCAACTTCAAACCCATCCATCTCAGGCATGTTGATATCAAGTAATATGAGTTCCGGGTCAAATGAGGTATACATCTCCAGAGCTTGTTGTCCGCTTTCTACTACTTCCACAATATGACCCAACTGTTTGAGGCGAATGGCAAGTTGCATTCGCTCAAATTGAAGATCATCAACCAACAGTACCCGCATAGATGTATTCGGAGATTTCATAAACTCTTGCTGTTATAATTTCACTCGGTATGAAATGAATATAGCATGCGACGCGCAACGCCCCCTAGATATTGTCAGTAATTTGTTGACTTTTATCGCGATATTCCTAGGATGTGCCCTTTTGAAGTAACAGGAAATTTTTATGTCAAACGAAACACCAAATACTGAACAGAAAGTCGACTTGTCCGCAGTGTCTGCAGAATTACGTCAAGTTATTGAGTTTGACAATGTTCCTGAAGAAATGTACCTGATGGTGACATCTATACATGAGGTGTCCGAAGAAGCAGTAAGAGAAGCTTGGGATGCCCTTCCAGCAAGTGCACAAAATGTACTAGATAACTTTGAGCAGTTTCATGCCCTGATTTCTGTAAGTCAGGCATTCGCTGGCTTAAATGTTATGGAAGAGTTTCCGACTCTGAACCTTCCAAAGGACATGACAGAGGAAGAAAAAGAAGATTATCGCGCCTCTCTTTTGGATCAAGTACTTCACAATTGCGTTAAGGACATGACCAAACAACTTAAGAAAGCACGACGAGATGCCATACTTAAACGTGACTTCAATCAGGTATTTCTTAAGTAAACACTGAAAACTTTCATAAAAAGGTCGCAATTCGCGGCCTTTTGTCTATTTTGAGCTGTAGAACAAAAGCGTCTTGATTATGAGATTGAAAATACAATTCTCATTGGGAGTTTTGCTTTCCTGAAATTGGATTCTCATAATGATGCCTGATTATAACAATCTGTACACATAATCGCATTGTATATTATAAAAAGGAATTATCTATGAAAAAGCAGTTAGTTGTTCTTACGCTACTTTCATCGTTACCGTTTACTGCCAGCTCTCAAATCTACATTGGTGGTAAAGCCGGGGCATCCTCTCTAAGCAATTCCTGTGCTGTCGACAGTAATTGTGATGATGCTAGCTCAGCGTTTGGTGCTTATGTTGGCTACCAACTATTAGACAATGTAGCCTTAGAGTTGGGTTACGATGACTACGGTAAATTTGTTTCTAATTACCAAAATGGTGGCACTCTGGATGTTATTGATGGTTCTATGACAGCCATTACTTTCGCTCCAAAGTTCAACATACCTCTAACGGATGATCTGGATTTCTTCAGTAAACTGGGTGCTGGATACTCACAATACGAAGAAGCAAAAGACGATCTAAATCTTTTGGCTGGATTAGGATTTGAAGGAAAACTAACGGAAGCACTGCGTGCGCGTATCGAATATCAACTTATGACCGAAATAAATGCAGGTCCTGCTGACGATACAGTTGCAAGCATGTTTACACTGGGTTTGAACTACCACTTCGGTGTTAAAAGTCCAGAGCCGGTTGCTAAGGTTGAACCACGTCCGGCTCCAGAGCCGAAACCTGAGCCAGCGCCAGTTGTTGAAGAGAAGAAACCAGAGCCGCCTAAAAAGCAGACTATTACATTCCAGTCACAGCAAGATGTTAGCCTGTTTGAAACAGGTAGCAGCAAGCTAAGTGCTGCTGGTACTCGTCGTTTTGAGTCTGTTGCCACTCTGCTAACCACTTACCCTCAATCTAAAGTGGATGTAGTTGGTCACACAGATAGCCGTGGTAGCGCTAAATTCAACCAGAAACTTTCTGAGCAACGAGCTCAGGCGGTTGCTGACTACCTGATTGCTAAAGGCGTAGATCCAAGCCGTATCACTGTTAAAGGTGAAGGTGAAGCTAACCCAGTGGCATCAAACGACACAGCTGCAGGACGTGAACAAAACCGTCGTGTAGAAGTGACAATCGAAGAATTTACTGTTGAAGAGTAAATTGACCTGAATAAAGTAACGGCTCCCATATTGGGGGCCGTTTTTTATTGCTTCTTCAGACTATTTCTAAAATTAGAACTGGTAAGCAACTGACAGCTTTACATTTCGTCCTGGCTCTAAATCATCCAAATCGAACTCCGAACCATTTCTTAGTTTCGAACTGCCAGTGGTAGACGCATGAGAAACATAAGCGGCATCGAATAGGTTATCGATCCCAAACGTCAGGGCTAACCCTTCTACCTGGCTAGGTGCCCATTGTGCGTAAAGTTTATGAACGTTGTACGCCTCTTTCACTGGTTTACCTTCCAGTACATTGGATTCTTCCAATACAAAGTTAGAGTTCCAGCCTACCAATAGATCCAAGTCATAAGCAGCATACTCAAGGTTTAATGAAATACTGTCACCGATATCGGTACTTCTCGCCGAGCGATCTTGTGTATTAATAGGCTCACCAGATTCCAAAAACTTGTTGTTAGATCGTGAGTAAGACACGCGTGTTAGCAACGCATCGTATGCATAATTAACGCTTGCTTCGAAACCGGTGAACTCTGCGTCATCAACATTTTGGAATTCGTAGCTGACTGCTCTTGAAGGGTCAACGTCACGCTTAAGAATGTAATCATTTACCCTTGTCTGGAACAGAGTCAGGTTTGCACCTAGTGTGTGAGCGCCAAATTCCTGGTTGAACTTAACACCACCCTGGTGGTTGTAACCTGTTTCAGGTTTTAAATCCTGAGCGAGTTTTGCTTCGTAGTTGATGAAAGTTTCAATCAGTTCTGGTGCTTTGAACAGAGTCTTTGTACTAGCAAATAGAGTGATGTTACTCGTGACATGCCAATCTACTGCCCCTGCCCAAGTTACCTTGTTGTAAGAACTATTATCGAGCTTAGTCTCGCGATCGATGTAGTCGTATCTAGCGCCAATGGTCACATCAACACTCTCAACTACCTGAGTTTTGTCTTCTAGGTAGATAGCGTGAGAACTCAGACTTGCCTCATTTGTGTCACCTTTCGCATACTCATTCTCAGTATCTTGTTTTTTATACTCATAGCCATAGACGAGAGTTTGATCGAGACCAGACAGTGCCAGGTTTGATTGACCTTTCACCTGGGCACCAGTATTCGTATTTTTGCCGGTATTTTCGCCGACACGATCGGCTGGCCAGAAACCTGGAACGCCGACTTCATTACGGTAAAGATCGATTTTGTTCTGATACAAAGAGGCTTCTAAAAGATGCTTTTCTGTAGTCCACTCATAGCCAAGAGTGTATGTGTGACGAGTATAGCGAGTGTCGATCAATGCGTCTTTTGAGCGAGTTGCGTTCCCCGCAGCCCCCCAGTTAGGTCGAGGGTTGTAGTCACCATGATCTTTGTAGTAGTCGTATGAGAACTCAATACGTTGAGTATCACTAAGATCCCAACCCGCCTTGGCTAGCAAGTTGTTCACTTTACCCTCTGCACCGAAAGTTTCGTCTCCGTTGCCATCTTTGAAGTTGTCGCGTTTGATACCGTATAGGTAAACCAAAGCGTCTGCATTTTCACCCAGCTTGCCATAGGTTGTTAAAGATCCAGTAGCAAAAGCGTTGGAGCCATAACCACCGTAAATACGCGCACCGAAAGTTTCGTCGTAGCGCAGAAGATCTTTAGCATCTTTGGTTTCAAAATAAACTGCACCACCAAGGGCTCCGCTCGTTACTGAGTTCGCACCTACCTGAATGTCAGCAGATTTAATGATATCTGGATTGAGCGTTAGATTTCCGACGTGGTGGAACATGTTTGCATTCTGTGAAGCACCATCGAGTCGAATATCGAGATCCGTTTCACCCATTCCGCGAATGTTAATGCGCTGGTTAACGGAATGCGTACCGCCCACATCCACACCTGGGATGTCACGCAATAAGTCAGACATATGATCAGCTTGCTTTAATGCAAAATCGTCAGAGCTTAGTGCTTCAGAGCTACTGTTTACGCTTGCTCCCCATACCATAACTTCTTCAAGGTGAGATTTAGATTCCTCTGCCAAAACAGCAGAAGGAGCACAAATACCTGCTACAGCAAGGCTTAACATCGTTCTACGCACTTTTATTGAACGAAACTTGTCCATGATTTACCACATCCTAGTTCATAAATGATAATTATTCGCAGATATGGTATTTGCTGATATTATTATTGGAAAGAATAAACCCTTATCCAAAATCGCTAAAATATTATTAGGAATATACAAGATGACATCCGCTAATGATGTTTCCAAAACACCGTTACGCGAGCCAGTTGCTATCACCCAATTCGTAGATTCAGGTTCCGAAAAACAGAGCGTTATTACGTGTAATCAATCTAAGCCAGACGTGCTTGTAGAAGGACAATTTGTCAGTTACCAATCTAGGGATGGTATAACCGTTCATGGAGGCGAAACTTTAGATCTTGCATCACGACATATTGTTGCCACCTCGCCCTCATCTGTCATTATTACCGTCCTTTTGAAAGGCAAGCTGGTATTTGGCTACGATGATTTGCACTTTGAGCTTGACGCCATTAATGCGCCTCAGGCTGTAGTTACCAACCTTAAAAAGCCTGCTACATTTCATAAGCGAACGTTGAAAGGAAATTGCGTTGAGAAGATCAATATCGTGATCAAACCTGAATGGTTTAACGCAAGGCTAGAGCTGTCTTCCGACGACTCGCTCTGGGCATTTTTAAACGCTGACAAGTCGCATCAAATCATCAATATCGATCAGAATATTTTGTCCTTGATTCAACCGATTTTAGACATGAGAAAACCTCAATCTCTTACTGAGACTTTGATGTTTGAGTCTCACGCACTTCAGGTAATGTCCTTGGTTTTTGAACAGGTAGCTTCGGGGGTTCACGCATCCAATCAACGCGAACAACCTTTTCAGTTTAATGGGGATATTACACACCTTATTACGTATCTGGAATCCAAACTGGATGAAGATCTTACGCTTGAAACTATCGCATCTTATGCGGCAATGAGTGTTTCTAATCTACAAAGGCGTTTTAAACAGGAAGTGGGATACACGGTTTTGGGTTATATACGCTATAGACGATTAGCAAGAGCGAAACAGGCATTAGATCAAGGGTACAAAACCATAACTGAAGCGGCGTATGACGCGGGTTACCAACACCCTTCAAACTTTACTAACGCCTTCAAAAAGCAGTTTGGCTACTCTCCCAGTGATAGCATGTCACTGGTCAATGCTGGATAACATCCCTTTGAGTAACACTCACCCCTTTGATTTGGGCGTAGACGGTATCTCCGACTTTTAACGAGAGATCGTCTGCAGCCCATTGGGTTATGTTGCACCAAAGTGAGCACTCTTCATTAAGTAAAAGCCGTATTGAAACGCTTTGTCTGTCAGGTGCCGGGCTCTGGGATTCGATCTCTCCTACTTCTGCTCTGATCACATTTCGAATGGACGTATCTTTAGGCTCCGTAAAGCACACTGACACATCGTTTGCCCTTACCTGAACTCGAACAGACGCCCCACATTCGGCATCAACTTTTTGCACCCACAGAAATCGGTTCTCGCACAACATAAGCTGAGAAAGTGAATATTGGTCGTGATGTTGTTTTACTGTGGCATCAAACAGCGTGCTTTGCTCGGAAAAAGACTGCCACGGTCGCATGGCTTTCGAATCCCAGACAGAAACCAGCGGTCCTGAGGCTTCTAACATTCCGTTATTCAGAAGAAGCATGTGATCGGCAAGCCTGATAATTTCACTCAAGCTGTGAGTGACATAGACAATAGGAATCTGAATATCCTGAGCAAGCTTTTCTAAGAATGGCATGACCTCTCGTTTTCGAGGTAAATCAAGCGAAGCCAATGGCTCATCCATAAGTAGCAGCGCAGGTTTTGACAACAGCGCTCGCCCTATTGCCACTCTTTGCTTTTCACCTCCTGACAGCGAAAAAGGCTTTCTGTCTAATAAGTGGTTGAGTTCAAGTAAATTACAGATTGACTGAAAATGACTAGGATCTTGTTCCTTTACGCCATAAAGAAGATTGCCTTTAACAGAATAATGAGGAAACAGGCGTGCATCTTGAAACACATAGCCTATGTTGCGTTTCTCAATAGGGGTATTTATTTGTTCCTGACTTGAATAGACGATGGCGCCATTTATAGACACTTCCCCTTCGTCAGGATTGGTCAGCCCGGCAAGAACATTGATAAGAGAAGTTTTACCCGCCCCAGAGCGACCAAATACAGCCGTAACCCCTTTTTTGGGTAATTGGGTATCTACGTTGAGTAACAAGTCTCCGAGCTGGTGCTTAAATTTGAGAACAATCATCGGTTTGCCCTACCCGTGTTTCCGATTTTCCGATTAGCGTTTCTGGTCAGCGCTTCTGAAATAAGTAGAGATCCTAAAGCGACAACAATGGATATAACACATAACCGGGCAGCCTCATATTCCATTCCGGGTGTTTCAATAAAACTGTACATGGCTAACGGCAGAGTTTGAGTCTCCCCTGGGATACTAGATACAAAACTGATGGTAGCGCCAAATTCTCCTAGGCTTCGGGCAAAAGCAAGCATCATCCCCGTGATGATCCCCGGTAGGATCAGAGGTAGAGTGATGGTAAAGAACACTTTGATTGGTGAAGCCCCCAATGTTCTGGCTGCCAGTTCTAGTTTCCTATCTATGCTTTCTAAATTTAGCCGGATAGCTCGAACCATTAGAGGAAGTGAAACTACAGCAGACGCCAATACAGCCCCTTTCCAGTTGAAACTGAAAGCTATCCCGAAAGTTTCATTAAGCCAGCTTCCTACAACCCCCTGTTTACCCATGGCAACAAGTAGCAAATACCCAATGACGACCGGGGGTAAAACAAGCGGTAAATGAATACAGGCATCGACCACACTTTTGCCAAAAAAGTGTTTACGTGCCAGTAGCCACGCTATCCCCACACCAAAAGGTGTTAGCCATACAACGGCGTATATAGCGACTTTTAAGCTCAGAACAAGCGCTTCTAATTCAAAATCTGTCAGCATTAGTGTGATATCAAGAAACCGTATTTAGTCAGTATGGCTTTACCTTCATCTGAAAGTAAGTAACTTTGAAACAATCTAGCATCGTTCGAATCGGATACGTTGACCAACGGGTAAGTAATGTTGCGATGAAGTTGACTATCGAAAACCATCAATTTAGTGACAGCGTCACTCTGCAAGGCATCCGTCTGATATACAATCGCCAAAGGCACTTCGCCTCTTTCTGCCAACGCCAAAGCAACTCTCACGTTATTTGTTTGTGCAAGCCTGTTTTTCACTTCATCCCAGACATTCAGTGACTGAAGTGCTTCTTTAGCGTATATCCCAGCAGGGACGGCATTGGGGTTGCCGATGGCAATACGGTCACTTTTAAGCACAGATTGCCACCAATTTTTCGAATCCAGCTCTGCTGTTTCTATATTGCTATTGGCAGGTGAAACTAACACAAGTCGATTTTCAGCAAAGTCTGACTTTCTGTCTTTTGCTAGCGCTAGCTTATTCATCACGTAATCTGCCCATTTGGTATTGGCAGACAAATAAAGATCAGTGGGAGCGCCCTGAACAATCTGACGCGCCAAAGAAGAAGAACTAGAGAACACAAGTTTAATACTCAGACCCGTTTGTTCTTTATAGTTCTTCGCTAATTCGTTGATGACATTTGTCATAGACGAAGCAGCTAATATTCTGACTTCCGCATTAACCGCTCCAGTTGTTAAACAAACAATAAGAGCGAGTAATAACCTTAAACGTGTTTTGACCAATCTTTGCCCCAAAGCTTTTCTAAGTCCATGTGATCTTCAATAGCGTCCGCAATGCGGTCGATCGCTTGCTCTTTGAGCAATTCAAAATCAACAGGTGTAACTTCTTTACAACCCGCCCAACCCAAAATCAGTTGCATCGCTTCAGATTCTTCAAATATACCATGCAGGTAGCTGCCAAATATCTGATCACACTTACTGATAACACCATCACTTTCGTTATTGTCTAGAGTAATTGGCTGAGATTCGTTGACTTGAGTCACGCCGGCATGAATCTCATAACCAGACACAGAAACCGTCTTGCCATTCAGGCTAAGTTGCCCATTCACGTTTTTAAGCTGTTTTTCTCGTAGTAGTATCGTTTCGGAATCAATTAACCCCAACCCCGCACTACTTCCTGTTTTACCTTCTATACCCTCTGGATCAGACAGTGTTTTACCCAGCATTTGATAACCACCGCAAATACCCATTATCTTTCCTCCCAGACGAATATGTCTGAGAATTTCTTTATCCCACCCCTGAGAGCGCAAATACGCAAGATCTTGGCGCACCGATTTCGTTCCGGGCAAAATGATGAGATCGGCTCCCTGCAGTGACTCGCCTTTTCCTACGTATTCAAAATCAATATCTGGATTGAGTCGAAGTGGATCAAAATCGGTGTGATTGCTGATTCTGGTAAGAACAGGGACTTTGACTTTAAACAATTGCTGATCTGAGCCTTTCACCTGTTCTGCGGTAATTGCATCTTCTGCTTCGAGATTCAGTCCATGTAGGTAAGGTAAAACCCCCAATACAGGTTTGCCTGTTTTTTCTTCTAACCAGTCCAAACCGGATTCTAAAAGCTTTATATCACCGCGAAAACGGTTGATGACAAACCCAGCGACTCTGTCCTGCTCTGATTGAGAGAGTAAAGCAAGCGTGCCATACAAATGAGCAAAAACGCCACCACGGTCAATATCTGCAACAATGATGACAGGAACATTGGCTTTTTCTGCAAAACCCATGTTCGCAATATCATTAGCACGAAGGTTAATTTCAGCCGGGCTCCCAGCGCCTTCAATAACTACTGATTGAAATTCCTGTCGCAATCGACCAAACGAGTCCATGACACTTTCCATGGCAACTTTTTTGTAATCATGGTAGCCCTTTGCTTCCATGTTGGTGATCGCTTTCCCTTGCAAAATCACCTGAGCACCAGTATCTGAGTTCGGTTTGAGTAAAACTGGGTTCATGTGGACAGTCGGTTCAACACGACATGCCAGTGCCTGAACCGCCTGCGCTCTGCCGATTTCTCCCCCATCTTTGGTCACCGCACTGTTTAACGCCATGTTTTGTGGCTTAAAAGGGGCAACTTTTATCCCTTTTCTGGTAAGCACGCGGCATAAGCCTGCCACTAGTACCGATTTGCCGGCATCAGATGTGGTGCCTTGAACCATTAAAGCTTCAACTGCTGGGATCATAATCGCTTCATTTTATTGTTAATTTTGAATTGGCTAATAGTAGCTTCATTACCTCAGAAGCCCAACCTAAAATGAATTCAACATGAATCCTACGCTCACGGTTGGTTAAAACAAACGCTGCTTTAATTAACCTCGAACTCAATAGGAAAAAAGGATTCCAAGATGAAAAACACTGTATTAGCCATTGCTGCAACTATCATTGCTTTCCCGACCATTGCTTTGGCGGGCGACAAAGACAGAGAAGATGCCTACTTAAACTACAATGGCCCCGTTGATCTCACGCCCGTATCGCAAATGCTAGAAGACACTAGCTGGATGACCGAAATGGATGTGGTGACTGAAGGTCATATCGTTAAGCAAATAAGTAAAGACACCTTTATTTTCACCGACGGACAAGCCGAAATTCAGATAGAGCTGGATGACATTACATTGACACAACCGCTGAATGCGGAGTCAAAAATCCGTCTTTATGGAGAATACGAAGGTGGCTCAACACCAGAAATTGAAGTTAATCATCTACAAATTCTCTAAGATCTTATTGAAATCTCATCCGTTTTGAATAATTGGTCTGCTTTTTGCAGACCTTTTGTATACCTGTATTACGGCACTTCGCCAAAGCACTAAAATGGATGGATTACATATGTTTGGACGCAAACACCGCCTAGCACTTTTACTTACTGCACTAACCCCTG
Organism: Vibrio nigripulchritudo; assembly: GCF_027924785.1. Classification (NCBI taxonomy): domain Bacteria; kingdom Pseudomonadati; phylum Pseudomonadota; class Gammaproteobacteria; order Vibrionales; family Vibrionaceae; genus Vibrio; species Vibrio nigripulchritudo. Next base: position 1,165,446 of record NZ_AP027050.1, read on the forward strand.
CGGCTGCTCTAGCAAACAACTTTAATTACTCTTCTGTAGAGTTTCGCGTGGGTGCTAGCCCAACATCATACGGTGTTGAAGGTAATCTAACCTTTACTGAAAATACACATTTTATTGGTCGTCTAGATTCCCGATTTGAAGGCGACTACGACATTGCCGTTGGCGTAGGTTTCAATGGTCCTGCTACAGGTTTTGCCGATATCTTCGGTCAGATGCTACTTCACAACATCAAAACCAGTGACGACAAGTTTGTTGGTAACCAGTTTGTTCCAGAGTTAAACATCGGTGCCAGAATCTGGGTACTGGATAACATCGAAGCAAACGTTAAAGTCGGACAGTTGGTATACAGTGATACTACCGAGCTAACATACAGCTTTGGCGGACGATTCCATTCCACCGACCAATTATCCATTGGTGCCAATATTGCCGATAACGGTGTCTACGGCTCCCAACTTATCATGGGCGCAAGATTCATGTTCTAGGGTCTGCTGACCTTAAGTACAGGTCAAATAGAAAGAAAGCCTTCATTTTGAAGGCTTTCTTTGTTTAGTTTACTTTCTTTTGTACATACTGTTTGCTGACATCTACAACGGCAACGTCTCGGAAGAAACTTCTTCCCAGCAATACTGGGAACGTCAGGTGGGAACGATCTGCAAGTGTAAATTCCGTGGAGGTTTTTAAATCTCCAATCTGGATTTCACCCTCGACCACAGCTCTCCTCTGATAACCTTCTTTGCTGGACTGTTTAATCCGCACCCATCTTTGAACAGGCAAAGTCAAAAGCTGACTTTTGGTTCCGTCATGGGCAATTCGAAAACGAACGTAATCTTGCCCACCACTTTTAAACTTATCGATATCGACAGCACTGATGGATGAAGTCGTTGCACCAGTATCGACTCGAGCCTTAAAGCTCTCATCCAATCCTGAAATGTAAACCCATTCTTTTTCGCCAAGGATCAGCTTTCCATCCTGTGTTTTTAGCATACCTGCTACCTTCTCTTCCGAAACCTTTGCATCATCTACAACCTGAGGGACTCCACCCTGCTGAATGTTGATACACGCACTAAGGACTCCAGTTATTGCAAGAAAAATGATAGGTCTGCTCGACTTCATCTCCACCCTCTTATCAGTTTGCTACAGTAAATATCGCATTCGCAACGTAAGGGATGTCTTTTTCAGTTAAACCAGCGATATTGATTCGCCCGTCACCAACACCATAGATCCCATATTCTTCTCGTAAGCGAAGCATTTGCTCGGAAGAAAAGCCTAACACAGTGAACATGCCCTTGTGTGACTGGATAAAGTCAAAATGGTCAGAGTTGTGTGTATTTTTTAACTCCGCGCATAAGCCCAAACGCAGGGAGACAAGACGGTGCTGCATTTGCTGCAACTCTTCACGCCAAATCTGGCGCAAGTTGTCATCACTCAATACCGTTTTGACCAGTGCCGCACCGTGGTCAGGCGGCATGGTATAGGTTGCTCGTGCCAGCTGAAGAAGCTTGCCTTTAGCATTCCCGGATTCCTTTGCATTCTTACCGACTACGATTGCCGCACCTGTACGCTCACGATATAAACCGAAATTCTTTGAACAAGAGGTGGTAATCAGCATTTCTTCAACGTTGTTTGCCATAAACTGAAGACCTTTTGCGTCTTCCTCTAATCCATCACCAAAACCTTGATACGCGATGTCGACGAACGGAGTAAAACCTTGTTTTACTGCCATGTCGGTTATCGCTTTCCATGCATCAAAATCGATGTCTGCTCCGGTTGGGTTATGACAACAACCGTGAAGCAGAACCACATCTTCTTTGCCTGCTTTTGAAATGTCTTCAAGCATGCCCGGAACATCAACTTGCTTGGTAGATGGGCTAAAGTAGCGGTAGTGTTTTACTTTCAGACCCGCCGCTTCCATAACAGGTTGGTGATTCACGTAACTCGGATTACTTAGCCATACCGTAGTGCCCGGCTGAGCAACTTTAAGGAGGTCACCAAGCATTCTAAGGGCACCACTTGCTCCAGGAGTCTGGATAACAGACACCCTGTCATACGCCGATGTGCCTTTCAAAAGTAAATCAACCATGCATTGGTTGAACTCTTCGCAACCCGCAAGACCAACATAGGCTTTTGTTGTCTGTGTTGATGTTACTTTTTCCTGCGCCAGAGAGATTGCTTTCATAATTGGCGTTGCCCCTTCGCTATTGCGATAGACACCAATGCCCAGATCCACTTTTTCATTGCGGGGATCGTTTCTATAAGCGACAGAAAGCGAAAGAATCGGATCCTGTTTAGGCTCCGGAAGATGAGATAACATGAAATTCACAACCCTTTGAAAGTCAATAGTGGTAAGCACGTTAACACTGTTACAACAAAAAATCGAAAGGAAATTGTGTTTGGTTTGAGCAAGTTAAAGCCAGACGCTGAACATCAGGTTTTACACTTTCATGTAGTGAATGATTTGGTTAGAACTTCCTCGCCATTCCAGCCTTGGATCGGCAAGCGACTGTTCAAATTTTCCATCAATTAATACGTCTACAAAATCAACCACTTCTTTTTGAAGCGCATCGAGTTCAGACAGAAGATAACCTGTCCACATCCAAATGTCTTTGGACGGGCATTCTTCTTTTACACGCTTCGCCAAACGTAAAACATCAGGTACATTTTTAGGATGAAGCGGGTCACCTCCCGACAGAGATAACCCTCTTCTTGGAATGCGTGTGTCGCACAGATCCTCAATGATTTTGTCTTCCAGTTCTTGTGTGAATGGATGACCAGAACAGAGAGACCAGGTGGATTTGTTGTAACAACCGCGACACTGGTGCACGCAGCCGGACACAAACAGTGTACAGCGTGTGCCCGGTCCGTTTACCACATCAATGGGGTGATATTGGTGGTAGTTCATTAAAGGTGTTTGACCCTGCGCTTCACTTCTTCTTGCTTGCCAAAGTTAAACGGTCTTGCATCAGGGCTTCCCAAGTAACCACAAACGCGACGCGTCACTGACACGCGAGTGGAATCATGGTTACCACAACTTGGGCAGGTGAAGCCTTTGCTAGTGCACTCAAATTCACCGGTAAAACTGCAATCGTAGCATTCATCAATTGGCGTATTCGTACCGTAGTATGGAACGCGAGTGTAGCTGTAGTCCCAAACGTTTTCTAACGCTTCGATGTTTCGCTGCATATTCGGGAATTCACCATAGCAGATAAAACCACCACTTGAGATTTCAGGGTAAGGCATCTCGAAATCGATCTTGTCGTACGGGTTAACCTTCTTCTGAACGTCTAGGTGGAAACTGTTGGTGTAATACCCTTTGTCGGTAACGCCATTGATCACACCGTATTCTTTGGTATCGATACGACAAAAACGGCTGCACAGGTTTTCACTTGGCGTACCATATAAGCTAAAACCATAACCCGTTTCATCAGTCCAGGCTTGGACGCGTTTCTTCATGAATTTAACAACTTCGACTCCCTTGTTTCTTAGGGCATCGCTGTCGTACATGTGTTCATTTTCGCCATATAGCGCGACCATGGTTTCATGGATACCGATGTAGCCTAGGGAAATGGATGCTCTTCCATTTTTGAATATAGATGCGACGCTTTCATCTGCTTGTAAACGCACACCGCAAGCTCCTTCCATGTATAGGATTGGCGCAACACGAGCTTTCACGGACTCAAGTCTCGAAATGCGAGTCTCAAGTGCACGTCGTGCAAGTGTCAGCTTGTCCTCCAGTAGTTCGTAGAAACGCTTTTCACAACCTTCTGCCTGTAGCGCTATGCGAGGTAGATTTAGACTGACAACACCGATATTGTTTCGTCCTTCGTGAATAAGCTCCCCATTTTCTTCATAAGTGTTTAAGAAACTGCGGCAACCCATTGGGGTTTTAAACGAACCTGTAACTTCGACAACTTTGTCGTAGTTCAGAATATCCGGGTACATCCTCTTTGAAGCACATTCAAGAGCAAGGGTTTTAATGTCGTAGTTCGGATCCGATTTTTTATGGTTCAACCCATCTTTAATCGCAAATACCAATTTAGGAAAAACCGCTGTTTTACGATTTTTGCCCAAACCAGCAATACGGTTTTTGAGGATAGACTGCTGGATCAGTTTGGATGCCCAGCTTGTCCCAAGACCAAAACCAAAAGTGACAAAGGGAGTCTGACCGTTCGCTGTGTGGAGCGTATTCACTTCGTATTCGAGTGACTGGAAAGCATCGAAACATTCTTTTTCGGTTCGAGCTTTGGCAAAAGCTTCAGGGTTATGGATGTCCCATTCTTTCGCAATGTCTAAGTGTTTTTCAAAACTTGCCATTACATAAGGTTCAAGTACTTCATCAATGCGGTTGATGGTGGTGCCACCATAAATGTGGCTCGCTACCTGAGCAATGATCTGCGCTGTTACTGCTGTTGCGGTAGAAATTGATTTAGGCGTATCAATCTCAGCATTACCCATCTTAAACCCATGGGTTAACATGCCTTTTAAGTCAATCAGCATACAGTTAAACATAGGGAAAAACGGCGCATAATCGAGATCGTGATAATGAATATCCCCTGCTTCGTGAGCCTGGACAATATCGCGTGGGAGAATGTGTGTTTTGGCATAGTGTTTTGCCACAATGCCAGCCAAAAGGTCACGCTGAGTTGGAATCACTTTGCCGTCTTTATTCGCATTTTCATTGAGCAAGTCGGCGTTACTTTGCTCGATGAGTCCTTCGATTTCTTTGTTTAAAGCACTCGATTTTTCACGCGCAATGTCGCGATCATGACGATATTCAATATAAGAACGCGCAAGCCCTTTGTATGGACCCTGCATCAGTTCATTTTCTACCAGAGTCTGAATGTCCTGAATGTAAATTTCGTCTCGTTCTTCTAACGAATTGTATACCGCACTGGCAACTTGCTGGGCATAACGGCTAAGGGCTTCATCAACGGTATGTGAAGCACTTTCAACAGCGGCAACGATTCTTTCCTTATCAAAAGGTGCTTTTGCACCATCCCTTTTAATGACAACTGTATTCACCGTATCCCCTTGTATTCGAGTAGTTCAAAAAACACACTATATGCACAACATGAACGCATACAGACACAATATATTGTGGCGTATTAAAAGGGATGCCCTATTCGACTGTTTTGATCCAAATCAACAAACGATGTCTACAGTGCAAGATCAAATCGATCTTAGTGGCGAAGATCGCACATTTGAATTCTTTATTAAATTCGAACCAAACGTCATACTTTATCTATTAAAATTTCGTTATTATCTTTGAAAAATACTAATAACAATAGTCTATCTATTTTGAAACGCTTTTTACTCTTTTTGCTTACCGCCATTCACTACCCAGCTTTAGCAACTGAACTTACTTTATCCACCTGGAATATCGAGTGGCTGACAACAAATCCAAGTAAGCGAATTGAACCAAGCCAGCGTAAAGATCGCGATTTTGTTGCATTAAGAGATGTTTTTTCCAGAGTATCGGAACAACCAATGCACATTTTTTCTTTTCAGGAAGTAGACAGTGAAGAAGCGTTAATGAAGGTAACAGGACCCGGATACCAATATTATTTCTCAGACAGGGCGAGAAAAAAGCATCAGGATCTTCAGTTTGAAGACATCAACCAATACACAGGGTTTGCAGTATCAGAAGGTATCGAGGTCAGTGACCCTGACGATTTGAATCTCCTTCCCGGTCAGTTCAACAAGCTTAGGTTTGCTACCTACATAGTGGCAAAGCCAAAAGCAGGAAAACCAATACACCTACTCTCGATTCATCTAAAATCTGGCTGTTTTGCCGCCAAAAGAAAGACCGATGCTTGCCGAGTACTGGCTAAGCAGGGAAATAGTATCAACGCATGGATAACGGAAAGGCTGACTAACAATCAGTCCTTTGTCATCATCGGCGACTTTAATCACAATCTCGCGTACCCAAACGACTGGCTGTGGAAGATATTGTCTAAAGGAACCAAGGGGCGAGTCGTGTTAAACAGTAAAAATACACCCGCTGAATGTAGGGTGCGCTCCCGAACCAACCCAACCAAAACCCACCAATACCGAAACCTAATCGACCACGTGGTTTCCAGCTCAGATCTGAATTTAAGTCAGTCAAAGCAAATCACGTTCAGTAAAAAAGAAGCGTTAAGCTATCGTTTGAGTGATCATTGCCCCCTTACTTCAACCCTGAGCTTTTAAAGGTTTGGTGACCCAGCGCCGAATTTCATTAACAAAACCGTAACTTCGCTAGAATAAAAGAGCTAAAGTTGGTCATATAGAGCTCTGTTCGCTTAAGCAAGTTGCCGTTATGAAAATTCGATGGAAAGGTATGGGGTTGCGCCTTGCGTTGGCAATGGCGATGTTGTCTCTGACTACTCTCATCGTGTCAGCACTCTCCTCCTACACGTTTTCGGACATTAATACCCGGCTGGAACATCTGAATAACACTGACCTAAAAGCACTCGACTACGCAGCAAAACTCAATGATAAAGTCCGTCTAATCATTTCCACTGCACCTCTGCTCGGAACCGCAGACTCCAATGTCGCTCGTAATCGCGCTATGGACGACATCAACCAGGCCATTGGCGAGATGAATCAGGTCATGGTTCAGTTTCCGGACTATCATGCCTATTTCAAAGACGTCATTACTCAAATCGGAAATAGCCTGAGTCTGCTTTTTCAAAGTGAAGCTCAGTCCGAACAACTGTCTTCTCAGCTCAATTTTCTGCTTGAAGGGCTTTTCCCATTGCTAGAACTCGCTGGTGAATCGCTGGACGAACTTTCAGCCCAGGATAAGGCATCCATAGATTACGCCACCTTTCGCTCGCTCCTCTATTATCAATCTGGCTTGGCTGAGAAGTTGTACAACGATAACAGCTTCAATGAACTGGATGACACAATTCAGAGGCTTGAGTCAATTGGCGACCAGTGGTGGGAAATATGGAAAAGCAGTTCCATCTCACTACAAAACCCGACTTTGGATGATCAACTTACCGTGATCCACAACCTCACGTCTCGAGGTGGGCGTCTGTTTGCCCTAAAAGACGAAATTATTGACAGGCAATATCAGCAACAATTCTTTCTTGAGAACAGTAATACCCACCTTCACCAATTAGCTGTCCAAATTGAGCGCTACACAAACACGGTCAATTCGGATATCGACCGCTCTTTGAATACCGCCAGGCACTCTCTGGCAGCGAATCAACGAATCGCCTTGTTTTTCTCTCTTATCAGCGTAGCAGCTGCCATAGCCGTCTCATGGTTTTATGTTCAGCGAAACATTCTGCAACGCATAAGGCAGCTTCAAATGAATATGAAAGCTATTTCGAGCGGGCATCTGCTCACTCCAGTTGCCATTTCAGGGGGCGACGAAGTAACAGAAATGGCCAAAGATCTTCAGTTCTTCCAGCAAACCGCCATTGAAGTGGAGCAGACCAACAAGCGACTAGAACAGGAAGTTATTGAAAGAACAAACGCTGAGAGAAAACTCCGATCAACACAAGACGAGCTTATTCAGGCAGGGAAATTAGCCGCCCTCGGAGAGCTCAGTGTTGGTATTACACACGAAATTAACCAACCTCTGACCGCAGCCACCAGCCATGTAAGAAGCGCCAAACTGTGGCTTGGTAAAAACTCCCCTGAAAAAGCCATCACTAACTTAGAAAAAATTCAGGTGCTGCTAGCCAAAACGGCATCAATCACCAAACACCTCAGAGCCTTCGCCAGAAAAAGTGACGGGCATATGGAAAAGGTCGAGCTAAAACGCACCATTTCCGATGCCATACAATTACTTGAAAGCCGGACACCTTCCAACATCATTAAGGTAAAGGATTTACCTGACGTAATGGTCAGTGCCAATGCGATTCGACTGGAACAAGTTTTTGTCAATATTCTCGGTAACGCATTGGATGCCATTTCTACCACACCCGAACCTGATATATCGATTTCCGGCTCACTTTCACAAAATGGCGACGTTGTCGTTTCCGTCAGAGACAATGGCAGCGGCATTAAAGAGAGCGAGATCCCCCATATCTTCGATCCTTTTTATACCAACAAAGAAACTGGGGATGGTTTGGGATTGGGGCTTTCTATCGCATACAACATAATTAAAGACTTTGGAGGATCCATTTCTGCCGATTCCAACCAAACAACTGGAACCACTTTTACTTTAACTCTACGACACCAATAACGATTACAATGAAACACACTATCTTACTTATTGACGACGAACATGATGTTGTCGACGCTGTCAGCGAAATGCTGGAACTTGAAGGGTTTGACGTTGATTCTTATACCGACCCAGAACTGGGTTTAAAACAACTCAAACCAGAAAGCAATTGTGCAGTTTTATGTGATGTAAAAATGCCGACACTTGATGGGCTGAGTCTGCTCGCCGCTATTCAGAACAGAGCACCTGGCGTTCCTGTGATTCTGATGAGTGGTCATGGCGACATTCCTATGGCGATTGAAGCCATGAAAAATGGCGCTTATGATTTTCTTGAAAAGCCTCTTGAGCCTGAAACACTGACTGAAAAGTTACTCATGGCATGTCAGTCTCGTCAGTTACAACTTGAGAAACACCCCCTTCCATCATCCACTCATATCGAGGACGTAATTATTGGTGACTCCAACAAAATGGAGCTGATCCGCTCTCAGGTTCTCGCACTGGCTAAATCCAATGTCGACACCATCATCAACGGTCAGACAGGAACCGGAAAAGAAGTCATCGCCAGAGCACTTCACCTTTTCAGTAAAAGGAGGAGCAAACCCTTTGTGGCGATCAACTGTGGTGGCATGAGTGAAAGTATTATTGAGAGCGAATTGTTTGGTCATGAAGCCGGAGCCTTCACCAGCGCTAACCGAAAACGCATTGGCAAGATTGAACAGGCCAACGGCGGGACTTTGTTTCTCGATGAAATAGAAACCATGCCCATCGCTATTCAAATTAAGCTGCTAAGAGTGATACAGGAGCGCGTGATTGAGCGCGTGGGCAGCAACGAATTAATCACGGTCAACATAACCATTGTCGCAGCAAGCAAAGTGGACTTGGCACAGCTCAGTGATGCAGGCGATTTTCGTGCCGACCTTTTCTACCGGCTAAACATTGCGAGTATTCATCTGCCCCCTCTTAAAGATCGAAAAGAAGATCTTCAGAGTTTGTTTCGCCACTTTGTGCTTAAAGCTTGTGAAAAGTATTCAACCCGTGCTCCGAGCCTGTATCCAGAGCACATACAGCAACTTCACAGACATGACTGGGCGGGCAATGTTCGTGAACTCAGAAACGTAGCGGAGCGTTTTGTTCTGGGCATCGTGGGTGATGGTTTCGACCTTCAAGCCCCTATGAATCAGTCTAAAACTCAACAAGCTCTTGGGTTTGAAGAGCAAATGGATCAATACGAAAAAGACTTGCTGACAAAAGCACTGGTTAGTTCGAATGGTAACATCAACCATGTGTCTGAAATATTGGATCTTCCAAGAAAAACGCTCTATCGGAAAATGAAAAAGCATCAACTCAGTAAGGAAAGCTTCAAGGTGTCGAAGTGATTAAGGTCTGTTGACCCTAAGACATTTTTGACCCAAATCATTCGATAGGATTTTTATCTCATTGTTTTTCAATGAAATTAATTTTGGCATATCCTCTGCAATTCTCCATTTGCACACAAGGTGCTATTAAAAAATGGAGAAAACAATGAATAACGTACTTAAGGGATCGGCGCTTGTTTGCCTGTGTTTAACTGCTGGAATAGCGCAGGCTAAAGTCACCGCCGATTTAGGACCTCGTCCTATGTACTTAGTCGACAACATGGATGAAAGCCCTTTAAAAGCCAAGCTTCAAGCCTGTGAAGCAGGGCCATTTTACCGAAGTGATTTTTCGATTGGTCATCGCGGTGCCGCGATGCAGTTTCCTGAACACACAAAAGAGTCTTATCTGGCTGCAATTCGCACGGGTGCGGGCGTGCTCGAATGTGACGTAACTTTTACCAAGGATAAAGAGCTTGTCTGCCGACATTCTCAAAGCGACCTGCATACCACGACTAACGTTTTAGCTATTCCTGAACTTGCAAAAAAATGTACCGTTCCTTTTAAACCTGCCAACCTTGAAGCAGGAGAAAAAGCGCAGGCTGAATGCAGAACCTCTGATTTTACACTTGCGGAGTTCAAATCGCTTAAAGGTAAGATGGATGGCTTCAACCCTATGGCAACCACTGTTGAAGAGTACATGGATGGGACCGCAGGCTGGCGAACCGATCTTTATGCCAGCACCGGTACATTGATGACACACGCAGAAAGTGTCGCTCTTTTCAAACAGCATGGGGTTAAAGTCACACCTGAACTCAAATCTCCCGCCGTCTCAATGCCATTTAATGGGTTCTCTCAGCAAGACTACGCACAGAAGCTGATCGATGAATTGAAGGCTGCTGGAATCAAAGCGCAAGATGCCTATGTTCAGTCGTTTAATTTAGAAGACGTTAAATACTGGATTAAGCACAACCCTAAGTTTGGTAAGCAAGCCGTCTACTTGGATGACCGTGTCTACAATCAAGAAGGTTTCAAACCAGATTTGGCTGATATGAAAGCGCTTAAAGACTCTGGAGTTAATATCATCGCACCTCCGATGTATGCCCTGGTAACTCTTGATGAAAAGGGACACATCGTCGCGTCAGACTACACCAAGCTGGCAAAAGAAGCAGGGCTAGACATTATCACATGGACACTGGAACGTTCTGGACCATTAAATAATGGCGGCGGATGGTACTACCAGAGCGTTACTGACAGCATCAACAACGATGGTGACATGATGGTTATGCTTGATACGTTAGCACAGGATGTTGGTGTGTTGGGCGTATTCAGCGACTGGCCTTCAACCGTGACCTACTACGCTAACTGCATGGGTTTAAAATAATTATTCTGAGAAGGCTGAGCATTTTCAGCCTTCTCACCAAGTTAATGTTAGTTTCAAAAACGACTGGACAGATTTGACCCAAAACAGAAGAACCTTAGGGACAAATGTGACACAAATGTAAAAAAACAAAATACCAACAAGCCACATATCATTGATATTAAAGAAATAATTAATTGGCACACTCCTCGCTATTGCAATAGTGACCCTTTACAAATAATCAAACAAAAGGTTTCAAGATGAAATTAGCATATAAAGGACTGCTCATTGCTACCTCCCTACTCCTGCCTTCCGTTGCGTTGGCAGATACCTGTAACCATAAAGGCGTTCTCGACGACAGATACTGCGATGAGAACAATGACCTTGTGGCTGACACGCCAAAAAATAAAGACGACTGGCGAGACCCAAGTACCCTGGTATTTACCTATACTCCTGTTGAAGATCCCGCTATCTACAAAGATGCATTTGCTGATTTTCAGGAGCACTTAAGTAACATTACTGGTAAGCGAGTGATCTACTACACGGTGCACTCTAATTCAGCACAGGTTGAGGCAATGCGTTCCGGTAGACTGCACGTCGCTGGCTTTTCAACTGGTCCAACGGGATACGCCGTAAACTTAGCTGGCTATGTGCCAATTGCGGTAAAAGGTGACGAAAACGGATTCCAGGGATACAACCTGATCACGATCGTACGTAAAGACAGTGGTATTAACACCATGGATGATCTTAAAGGCAAACGTGTTGCGCATACCTCTGCATCTTCTAACTCGGGTAACCTTGCTCCTCGCGCCCTGTTCCCAAGCAAAGGTATAACGCCTGACAAGGACTACAAAGTGCTTTATTCAGGTAAACATGATCAGTCAATCTTGGGGGTATTCAATGGAGACTATGACGCGGCACCGGTTGCTTCAGATGTGTATGACCGAATGGTTGATGCCGGTCGAGTCGACGCCGACAAGCTGAAAATCATTTACCGCAGCCCCCGCTTCCCGACTTCCGCGTTCGGATATTCACACGATCTAAACCCTGATCTGGTTGCCAAAATCAAGGAAGCCTTTTCCACCTACCGCTTCACTCCGGAAATGAGCGCAACTTTTAAAGGTGCTGACCGTTTCTCTCCCATCACCTACAAAGAAGAGTGGGAAGTGATTCGAAACATTGCACACGCAACAGGTACCGCTTACACCAAAACCGGGCTTAAAAAGCTGGCGGAAAAAGAGGCCGCTAAGCGCGCTAAAAAGAAAGCCGCTGAATTAGCAAAACAGGCAAACAACTAACCCACTAATCCTATATTCATTTATTTCCTATGCCCTTATGGGTAGGGCATAGGCTTTCTCAAAAACAAGGAAATAACGATGACAATAGCGAGTCCACGTGGCATTGCCATCAATGAGTTGCAACATTTTTATGTCCAAGGAAAACCTATTTTAAAAGGCATCGATATTCAGATCGACGAACCAGGCATTGTGGCGATTATCGGTCCTTCAGGCACAGGTAAAAGCACACTGTTGCGCTGTATCAACCGACTGAACGATCCAACTTCAGGCGAAATTCTTTTTGACGGCAAGGACTTAACGAAACTTCAAGGTACACCACTACGTATGTTACGCCGTCACATTGGCATGGTATTTCAAGAATACAATCTAGTCGAAAGACTCTCAGTGTTAGAGAACGTATTAACAGGTCGCCTCGGCTACATGAGTGCATGGAATGCCTGGAGACGAAACTACACTCAGAAAGACATCAACAATGCGTTTGAACTACTTAAGTTTGTTGGTTTATACGATTTTGCAAATCAGCGAGCCGACAGTTTATCTGGTGGTCAGAGGCAGCGAGTCGGAATTGCCCGGGCGGTAATGCAAGACCCTTACATTTTGCTCGCCGATGAACCGACTTCTTCTCTTGACCCTAAAACAGCGGTCGAAATCATGGAATTGATGGAGCAATTAGCGGAGAAGAACCAGATCCCAGTTCTGGTGAATATTCATGATGTGAATCTGGCCAAACGCTTCGCCAAGCGAATCATAGGGATGTGTGGCGGAAAAGTGCACTACGACGGTCATCCTGATGGCATTACCGAAGAGGACTTAAAAATCATCTATGGAGGGGAATCATGGCTGGACTAACTCATCACCATGAGAATCCATTTAAAAGCCACTGGTCCAGCAAAGCCATTTGGATTGGGGTTCTCGCGTATCTCTTTTACAGTTTTTCTTCTTTAGGCATAAGCATTGACCGAATAGTGATTGGTATTGGTGAAAGTGAAAGACTTCTGTCTCGCATGTTTCCGCCCGACTTTTCACGTACGAACTTGCTGCTGAGTGGTCTTGCCGAAAGCTTGCAGATTGCGATTATTTCCAGCTTCTTCGGGATTGTTATCTCCCTCGTTCTGGGTTTACTCGCAGCCAGAAACATGATGCCTTTAGTCATCAACGCACCCGTAAGAGGATTTATCGCACTTTGTCGATCCTTCCACCCTGTGATAATTGCCATTCTGTTTGTAAAGGCAGTGGGCTTCGGTGCGCTTGCTGGGATACTAACTTTAGTATTTGCATCAATAGGCTTCATCGCAAAATTGTTTGCAGAAGCAATAGAAGAAATCTCCTTCAAGCAGGTGGAAGCCATTCGCGCTACGGGAGCAAGCTTCGCCAGCGTCGTGTTGTTCGCGGTCATGCCTCAGGTGTTTTCTCGGTTTATTGGTTTTTCAAGCTACCAACTCGACTCGAATCTTCGTAACTCCACCATGGTCGGGATTGTAGGTGCTGGTGGTTTAGGAGGAACATTGTTCTCCGCTTTTCAGCGCTTTGATTACGATTTTGTTGCGGCAATTCTTATCACCATTATTTCGTTGATTTTGATAGGTGAATTCCTGTCAAACATTGTGAGGAGAATTTTCTGATGACCACCCAGAATATCGATCATCACTGGCAAAGATTTACGCTATCAGAAAAACTGATGCGCTTTTCCGCCTACTTTTGCTTTGTACTGGCTTTGGTCTGGTCGTGGCAAACCGTGGAGGTCATTCCTGAGTTTCTGTACGACGCGCCAGCTCAATTTGCTGATATGTTTGAGCGAATGGTGCCGTTGGATTATCCCTTCTACCCAGAAACTGTTCACGCAGCCCTAATCGAAACCCTACACATTGCTACGCTGGGCACCCTATTCACCCTAATGTTTGCTGTGCCGCTGGCTCTGCTCAATGCGCCAAACATAACACCGAGCAAAACACTAAACTGGATTGCGCAATTCTTCCTGGTGTCTTCTCGCTCTGTTAACTCTTTAGTCTGGGCATTGCTTTTTATCGCCCTCTTTGGACCAGGCGTTCTAGCCGGAATAATGGCCATTGCGATTAGAAGCATCGGCTTTGTAGGCAAATTGCTCGCTGAAGCCATTACCGAAGTCAATATGGGAACCATAGAGGCTCTCCGAGCAACCGGGGCATCAACAACAAGTATTTTGCTAAAAGGATACTGGCCTCAAGTAATGCCAGCGTTCTATTCCATTGTGCTATTCCGTTGGGACATCAATGTTCGCGAATCGGCAGTACTTGGATTGGTTGGTGCAGGCGGTGTCGGCGTTGTATTGAACGACGCTCAGAACCTGTTTGAATGGCAGAAGGTTTCAGTCGTACTACTCAGTATATTTGTTGTGGTTGTACTGGCAGAAGCTCTAGTTATCCAAATTCGTAAAAAGCTGATTTAAAAAGTAAAACGAATAAGCCCGCTGTTGTAAGCGGGCTTATCAAGTTCAATTTAAATTAACTAAAGCTAGATAGGTTTAGACACCCCGGCAATAAGCGCGAGTTCATCAGGGTATTGTCTCATTTTAGCTAGCTCAACGGCTCTGCCGACAACATCCGACTCCTCAATTCCATCCAAAATTTGCCAGTTGAAAGATTGTTCCCCTCGACCTACAAGACCTTGCTCAGCCATGTGTCGAGCAATTCGATCGGCAGCTTCCAAGGCAGATGATCCTTTCACAATTTCCATTCGGGCATAGTTACTCCCTTCAAATGATACGTCTGCCGCCCTAAGCGTGACATCATTTCCGGGCACTTGCTGCGCTCCAAACAACGGCTTTCCTTCACTTTTAGCACCAGAAAATGAGGGAATAAATTTAGACATATGCTGAATCGCGCGGTTTGTACGTTCCGATTGTTGCTCTACTGTCCAACCGTGTTTAATTTTGTTGGAAAGATAACTCGGCAACTCTGGCTGCGAACTTTTTTCGGTACTGGCGACCAACCCATCATCAAACAAGGTAATAGATTCCGTCATCCCGTGGAGCTGAAATACACCGTTGGCGTAGGGCGTTAGTTGCGCCATTCCTGCCGGAGTTGCTCTTGGACCATGAAAAATAACCTCTGGCCAAAGTTGCCCGCACTCTTCCCATCTCGTCACGTAAGCGGCCTTGAACTCCACCAGACGTTGCTTAGGTTTGTTCACCCAGTCGTCAACTGTTCCCGTTTCATAACCACTTGCGTTAATGAGGTAGTCAATTTCAACCACTTCAGGTTTCAATTCATTACGGTGTACGTACGCTAGCTCCCATCCCGTATTTGTCTGTTTCACAGACTGTACTTCAGTTTCAAGAAAAACCTTACAGTGGCTTGAAGACTCTAAAGCCAGATCAACCGTAGATGAGAGACGGAATACACTCCACCCAAACTCCTGAACCGCTATGACTGGAAACTTGATTTGTTCAAGATCGGTGTGTTGGGCAAACGGAATCATCCAGTCATCGAAGGTCACAGGTTCTTTTGGCTGAGTTTTGTCTTTCAAGGAAAGTAATTTTTCCTTGGAATATTCAACAAAGTAGCTTTCTGGCTCCCCAAGCACTTTATTTGTGGGGTCCTGATTTACCAGAGACTGGTAATAAGCTTTGATTGCATTTAGGCGAGGCAATATCTCTGTCGCACTGCCCGAATCGCTGTTTGGAACTGCGAGAACGGTAGGTCGGATATTAATGGTGTGACGATACAATTTTACCGTATCTATGGATTGCCTAAGCAGCTCAATACACTGGACTTCAGAAATCTCCCGATATAAATTGCCACCTGCATGTAAATGGCAGATGGGTGGACCACTTACTAAACTGTCTCGCTTCTCAAAAAGCGATACGTCTAACCCCATCTCAGATAATTTCAGAGCGGCCGTTGAACCTGCTATTCCACCACCAATAATGCCAACTTTAACTGATTCGTGTTCTTTGAATGCTTTGAGGGTCATGTCTTTGCTAAGTATTTTAATTACCTAAGTATTTTACTCAGATATTGTTTTGAAGAAAATCACATTTTTCTTGTACTTATTAGTTATAAAGAAGGATCAAAAAAAACTTAAAAAATACTTGACCGATAGGCTTGAAGATAAGGACATTTCAGTTTTGTGAATAACAAATTGCTGCAAAGTTCCTAAGCTACTGGCTTGGGCGAATATCAAGTGATATTTCGCCCAAAGTTATCCCAATATTTATCCACCGATTTTGTGGATAAGTCACCCTTAGTTATTCACAGCAGGTCAGTATGCACCTTTATTCACAGGAATTAATAACCGTTTTATCAGGGTGTTAAGAACTAATCCAAGTGTCGCAAAACTGAGCACTGGAAGAATTAACCACAACCAAGGGTGTGCATTAGGTGTTAATTCGAATCCCCATTTCATTAAGCTTGCTACACTGACCTCGGCACCAAAGCTTGCAATTATTCCTGCAATAATTGCCATTAAACCAAATTCGCACCATAGAGTATTAGAAATACGCTTTTTCGACGCTCCGAGCGTGCGGTAGAGGCGTATTTCCTGCTGGCGCTGTGAAAGGCTTAACCGCAGCAAAGTGAAAATAAGCATTAAACCGGCAATCACTCCTAATGCAGCAAGCACAGTAATAGCCCAGACGATTTGTCTGAGGAGCTCTTGTATCTTAGCGCCCATGGTACTGATATCCATCACACTGACCGTTGGATAGCTTCTGGATAGCTGGTTCAGGAATGGTTTTTGTTCATCATTGATGCGAAAGCTAACTAGGTAAGTGGAAGGAATACTTTCCAACACATCAGGTGAGAAAATGAAGTAAAAGTTCGGTTTCATCTCACGCCATTCTACATGACGCACCGAATCCACTTTTGCTTCAACAGTAACTCCATTTATCACATACGTAAGAGTGTCTCCTATCTCCAGCCCAAGCTCTGACATGACATCGCTTTCAACAGATACAGAACCTTTCCCTACCCACTCACCTTCCAGCAAATCATTGTGCGCCGGAATCTGATCAGCCCAGGTAAAGTTCAATTCTCTACTCAGAGCATCAGTCTCTTCTTCAGCTCCCCGCTTATTAAGAACGTAATCCTTCGCAGGGATACCATTGATGGTGCTTACACGACCACGAATAATAGGATAAGCCTCAGATCGATCCTGAACATTTTCATCCAACGTGGTCAGATAGCTGTCGACTTCGGTAGAGGCAATATTTAACGCAAACACGTTTGGTGCATCATCAGGCAATGTTTGCTGCCAGTCCGATAACAAGTCTGTTCTGACCAGCCAAATCACTGAAAGTAGCATTAATGAAAGTGCCAGAGCAGCAAACTGTACGCCACTTGCTACGCTGGTTCGGTTCAGTCGGCTGACTGCGAGCTTCATCGTGGTGTTCATGGGAAGCTTGCTGACCAATCGAGTCAGTAATGAACTGACCAAGCCAAGCACCGCGAACAAAACGACAATACCGACGAGCACCATCCACACCATTAGGTTGCTACCATAAACCACAAGCATCGGAATCACTGGAACCAAAAGAAGCAATAGTGATTTTCTATTAACTTTCAGTGCCGAATCCTGCATCACACTCAACGCAGGTGTGTTTAAAAGATGCAGCAAAGGAATCCCCAGTGCGGGTACACTGATCAGAATACAAGTCACGACTGAATATAAGTATGGAGAGATGCCATACGAAGGCAGTGGGTCTGGCAGTAAGTCAGCCATTGGCAATCGAAGTAAAACCTCTAAACCAATTCCGATCGCTATACCAAAAGTAATTCCAATAGCAAACAAAACCCCTAACTGCACCCACAACCAGCGAGCAATCCAGTTTTTGCTCGCACCAATACTCTTCAGCATTGCAATTGTCTGCCGGCGGTTAGAGACATAATGCTGGCAGGTCAATACCAACGTCGTTGCCGCCATCAATATTACAATGGCAACAGTCAGTGAAAGATATTGTTTTGTTCTGGAAAAGACATCAGACGTGCGGCTTTGGGTATTTTCAGTTAACCAACGATCGCTCGGCGTTAACTCCGTGCTGTCGACGATTGACTGAATTGCATTGGAATCGCCGTTTAGAAATAACCGGAACTGAACACGGCTACCAAGCTGTAACGCTCCTGTTTTTTCTATGTCAGCACTGTTGATCATCACTGACGGCATTTGCTGAAACGGGTTAAAAGATAATCCGGGCTCTTCAGTAATCACACCTGTAACTTGTAAGTCAGCATCACCTATAGTGACGCTGTCACCAATATTTACATTCAGCTGATCCATGACTCGCTGTTCAAGCCAGAGTTCACCTTGCGACACCGATGATTTATTACCACTCTCATCGGTTAGGATAAGCTCACCACGCAGTGGGTAGGCATCGCCAACTGCCTTGACGGTCACAAGCTGCATGTCTTCATCACTGAACGCCATGGTGGCAAAGCGAGTAAGAGTGGTGGTTTCCAAATTGTTATCTCTTACCTGACCCAAAAGTAACTCAGGAATGGGATTAGCGGAAACAAACACAGAATCGGCAGTAAGAGCGTCTTTGCCTTGCTTTACGATTACCTGCTCCATTCGGTCTGCGAGTGCCGTCAGAGCAAAAATACAAGCGATGATAAGAGTGAGTGCAGCAGAAATAGGCCACAACTGACCCTGACGAATTTCTCTCAAACTCCAACTGAAAAGCTGCCGATTTGGCATTTTAATTTTAGGTTGAACAACCTGAGCTTGAATTTCTTCCATTACGCGACCTCCAACTGACCAGCTTGCATGTGGAAGGTGCGATCGCATCGTTTCGCTAATTCCGGATCATGAGTAACCAGAATCAACGTGGTTCCATGTTGTTTATTGAGGTCAAAAAGACGCTCCACAATATTAGAAGCGGTGTGCTGATCCAGATTGCCTGTAGGTTCATCGGCAAACAGGATCTGCGGTTTGATCATAAAAGCTCTGGCAAGGGCGACACGCTGTTGTTCACCACCAGAAAGCTGAGTAGGAAGGTGGTTTTCACGATGACCAAGCCCGACAGACTCCAGAAGGGAGCGCGCTCGGTCAATATCTTCCTCTTCACCTTTGAGCAAGCAAGGTAACGTCACGTTTTCGATTGCCGTTAAACTTGGAATTAAAAGGAAGCTCTGAAAAACAAAGCCGACGGTTTCGCTTCGCAAAGCGGCTCGTGCCTCATCATCTAATTTTGAAAGCGGTTTACCCAGTAAAGTGATTTCACCTGAAGTGGGTGTGTCAAGCCCCGCCAGTAGGGTCATGAGAGTGGATTTTCCTGCACCAGAAGTACCTACGATTGCGACGCTCTCACCACGATTAATTTCTAAATTTACGTTTTCAAGGATTGTTAAATGTTCTTGATTAGTAGTAACTTGTTTAGAAATTGAATCAGCTTTTATGACGGATGATGGCATGTTACGTTTCCTTTCGGTCTTATTTTGTTTTCTGTTTTCTACTATAGCGTCTGCACAGACCCTACTCATCTTGGGTGACAGCTTAAGTGCGGGCTATCAAATGAAAGCCGAACAAAGTTGGCCATCCTTACTTTCGCATTCTCTAAATGAATATGACCTGAATGTCTCAATACAGAACGGCAGTGTTTCAGGTGACACAACAGGTAATGGACTGGCGAAACTTCCAGGATTGCTTGAGGAACACAGTCCAAATTGGGTTCTCATTGAGCTTGGTGCCAATGATGGTTTACGAGGTTTTCCACCCAAAACGATCAACAAAAACCTTCGCAAACTGATTGAATTGAGCGAAGATTCTGGAGCGACCCCAATCTTAATGCAAATTCGTGTTCCACCTAACTATGGTACACGCTACAGCAATTTGTTCGCAGACATCTACGTAGACCTCGCCGATGAGTATAAAATTCCACTCATTCCATTCTTTTTAGAACAGGTCATAATCAAACCTGAATGGATGATGAGTGATGGTTTGCACCCAAAACCAGAAGCTCAACCCTGGATTTCTGATTTTGTAGCACAACAAATCGCCCCAATTCTAAAAAATGACACCAATTACTAACGGTTTGCTGTTCTAGCTCAATTCCATATATCCTCAAATAAGTTAAGGTTAAACAGTTGCCGATATAACTAGGATAAAAAAAATGCAGAACAAGCCAATCATTGAAGGTGTTATCGCACGCTCAGCAAACTCCGAAGGTTGTCGCAAAACGGTCGATAAACAAATTGAAAGTGTAAAAAACAGTCAATCTGTAAACACTTCACCCAAACGTGTACTTATATTGGGCGGCTCATCTGGATTTGGACTTGCAGCTAGAATTGCGCTGACTTTTGGTGGTGCCAATGCAGACACTATCAGTGTTTCATACGAAAAAGCCCCTACCGAAGAATTCAGCGGCAGTGCTGGCTGGCACAATAATGAATACTTTAAACAGGTCGCTAGCGAAGAAGGTCGAGTCGCCGTAAACATTAATGGCGATGCGTTTTCTTCCCAAACCCGCGAACAGGTGGTTGAAGCCATCGAAACGTATTTTGAAGGTGAAGTCGACCTCATCGTATACAGTATCGCGGCAGGCAGAAGACCTGTTGGAAATGGCGATTTTTGGTGCTCCTCCATTAAACCACTGGATGAAGCTGTTGTCGGTGCCTCTATTCGCTTGGATAACGACACTTGGGAAGAACAAACTATTCCACCAGCCACACCTCAAGAGCTAGAATCCACAGTTAAAGTGATGGGCGGTGAAGACTGGGAAAGCTGGATAGACACGCTGATTAACGCCGATTCCATAGCCCCTGGCTGTAAAACCGTCGCGTTCTCTTATGTTGGATCTGAGGTCACCCACCCTATTTATCTCGATGGCACACTTGGTCACGCCAAAATCGATCTACACCAAACCAGTCACTCCTTAAATCTTAAGCTTTCACAGTATCAAGGCGGTGCCTATGCCTGTGTCTGTAAAGCACTTGTCACCAAGGCTTCTGTGTTTATTCCGACGTTCAGCCCTTATATTTTGGCGCTGTACAAAATCATGAAAGAAAAAGGAACACATGAAGGGTGTATCGAACAGATGCAGCGTTTATTCCGTGACAAACTGTTTATGGACACTGTACCCGTGGATTGCGAACGATTGATTCGCTTGGACGAGTTTGAGCTGGATAGTGATACACAAAATCAAGTTCAGCAAATACTTAAAAACATGAATGCTGACAATTTCAAAGAGCTTGGCGACTTCCAAGGGTATAAATCGGATTTTCTGGAGCTTAACGGTTACCTTTCTGAGCAAAGCTAAATTAAACGTTTGATAAACCAGTCAGGCACTCTAACTCTTTGTTATTTGGGAAGAGTGCCTGCTAGTTTCTAATGATGTTCAAACAACATTTCCTATTAAAAAGCTCAGACTCAGATCTCAAACTTACGCATTGAACTGAAACCGCCGTGAAAAAATGGTGTACTGACTCTATTTTGCGACAATTCCACATCTAACCCGCTGTACGGCGATCCGCCGTCATATAATGATCATATGAAAGCAAGGTAATCGCAGTAACGGAAAGGACTCCATGTCGAAAATTGACGTCAGTCAGATAGAAATCCCAGCGTACATGCAAAAGAGCTGGCAGCAAGTCGTAAACTTAGTCGCGGAATTATCGGACGTTCCGTCTGCACTGATCATGAAAGTGCATCGACACTCTATCGAAGTCTACAAAGCCAACGATTCTACCGAATCACCCTACCGGGAAAACGAATGTGAGCCTCTTAATGGTCAGCTTTACTGCGAAACGGTCATCACCGAACAACGATCATTGAGTGTTCCCAATGCCTTGAAAGATAAAGAATGGGATGACAACCCTGATGTGTCGCTCGGTATGATCGCCTATCACGGTCTTCCTCTCAACTGGCCTTGCGGCGAACCATTTGGAACCATCTGTATTCTGGATAACCAAGAAAACGCTTTCACTCCGACAATAATGGCATTGTTGGATTCTTTTCGGGAGTCCGTTGAATCTCAGTTGACGCTGCTCTACCAGCAATATCAGTTAGAACAAACAAATAAAGAGTTGAGAAGCCGGGTTCAGAGCCGCACACAAGATCTCGCCAGTCTTAACTATTCTTTGGGAACTGAGATCGACCGACGTAAAGCCGCAGAACAAAAGGTGCTGTACCAACAGTCGCATGATTTGGGAACCGGCTTTCTGAATCGTCTTGCGCTTATCGATGAAGCTCAGACTTTGCTGGGTCAGATGAAATCAACGGATCACACATTGGCGTTTGTGCATGTCGGCTTTACCAATGGTCGCCGCCTGCTTGCCAAGCATGGGTACGAAGTGTTTGATACTGTGCTCAAGGAGTATCGAAAGCGAGTTGGCTTCATCGATGTGTTACACAGCATAACCGCACGCACATCGACCATCGATCTGGTCTTTGCTCTTGAAATCGACGAAGCTCAGCATAACCTCGCGGCTCTCTGCCAAAAGCTAGTAGATATTGGTCAGTCGGAATTTTTCATTAATGGGCAGCCTTTGCACCTACATGCGTTTATTGGCGTGGCAACGTCTTACGACGCAGACAACGCCAATCTGATGCTAAAGCATGCGGGAGAAGCCATGCTGGCGTGCAAGGATTCCGGTAAAAAGTACGCGTTTTATGCCAACTCCAATATTACTACCCCCACCAATAACCAGCTTGAAAGCTACCTGCTACAAGCTGTACGAAACGATGATTTAACTCTGTATTTTCAACCTAAGGTTTCACCGAGAAATGGCTATTGGTTGGGTGCAGAGGCGTTGCTTCGGTGGAACCACCCCGTACTTGGCCAGGTCTCGAACGACTCTTTAATTCAGCTCGCCGAGAAAAATGGTCTGATTTTCGAGGTCGGTAATTATGTACTCCGCAGCGCCATTCAGCGTGCAGCTGAATGGACCAAATACATGAAAGATTTTCGAGTTGCGATAAATGTGTCAGCGGTGCAGTTGAGAGATCCTAATTTTGTCGACCAGATAGAACAACTCCTTGATTACTATAAGCTAAATCCTAACAGCTTAGAGCTTGAGGTGACCGAGTCCAGCCTGATAGCCGACGAATTTCTTGCCGGGCAGACACTAAGAAAGCTTCATGGTCTAGGTGTGACACTGTCACTAGATGACTTTGGAACGGGCTATTCATCCTTTAGTTACCTAAAAAAATACCCATTCGACTGCATCAAAATTGACAAAAGCTTCATCAATCAAATTTCAGGTAGCGAGCAGGACAAGGAAATCATCCGTTCAATTATCCATGTTGCGAAGAAGCTGAAACTCAAAGTTGTGATGGAAGGTGTCGAAAGCCATGACCAAGAGCAGTTCATTCTTGATGAAGGCTGTGATTATGTTCAGGGCTACTTGTATGGAAAACCAATGAACAGTCGAGAGTTTGAGAACAGCTTGATCAGCAAGAAATTCAACGGGCAAAGAATCGCAGCGCGTCATTGATTTATCTTTCGTTGAACTCCGTCACGTTACCTCTAGAATCTCAAGGGTACTCAGGTATAATCTCGCCCTAATTCCTTTCTGAATAGTGACTCGTTCCATGGATCAACTGATCTCCAAACTGAAAAAAATAGAAAAACAAAACTATCGCAGTTACCAGCAAATAAAAGGCAACTACGATTTCGGAGATTTTGAGCTGTTCATAGACAACACTCAAGCCGATCCATATGCTCCACCTTCGCGTGTACGCGCTTTCCGAAAATGGTCTTTAACCGAACTCGCATGGCTAAAAGACACCTCATCAGCGTACCAAAGAGCCGCAAGAGATTTTATCGCACGCTCCTTTTCCCATTTTGCTGCCCAGGAAAACAGCGTGACAATCGCGTTAACCGGTCAAACTGTGCTTGATCAAACGGCTGTGATTTTCACTGAAGAAGGCATTGAACTGAGATTCCGTGTTGATCTACCAGCAGACGGTCGAACTGTGTTGGGTAAGAAAGCCATAAATATCCTAACCTTCCACCTACCTAAGTTCATCCGCAAAGCGACCCTGAACCGCGAACTGGACATTGAAAGATTAAAAGCACATTGTGAAGCAGTGGAAGATCAGGTTGCGCTGCGCAGTCAACTCGCTGAACATAACCTTCTTGCGTTCATTGCTAACGGCAGTGTGCTGCCGCGTAAAGCGGGCAACATCGATTTGCCAATGGTAGATGCGGTTGCTTTTCAATCTCCTGACTCTTTGGAAGTTGAATTGGACACTCCAAATTCAGGAAAAATAAAAGGCATGGGTATCCCGAATGGAATTACGCTTGTTGTGGGTGGCGGTTTTCACGGAAAATCGACTCTGCTCAATGCGGCGGAACGTTCCATTTATGACCATATTCCCGGAGATGGTCGCGAAAGAATCGTGACCGATGCCAATGCGATGAAAATTCGTGCAGAAGACGGTCGATGCGTGCACGAGCTTAACTTATCGAACTACATCAATCATCTGCCCCAAGGAAAAAGTACTGAGTCGTTTTCTACTCAGGATGCTTCCGGCTCTACATCGCAAGCCGCTTGGCTACAGGAATCTCTGGAGTCTGGAGCAACTGCATTGCTTATTGACGAAGATACGTCTGCGACGAACTTTATGATTCGCGATGAGCGTATGCAGGCTTTAGTCAGTAAAGGCGAAGAACCTATTACCCCTTTGGTTGACCGAATTGGTCAGATCCGTGATGAACTATCAGTTTCAACGCTGATCGTTATGGGCGGCTCTGGAGACTATCTTGATGTCGCAGATACTGTGATTCAGATGCATGATTACCAAGCCATTGACGTGACCGAGAAAGCGAAAGAAGTGATCAAACTTCACCCGACGCAGCGCGTTCAGGAAGCCACTGATTCTCTAGAACGTTTGTCGCCACGCTCCTTCAATGCAAAAGCACTTCAAAATATTCTGGCTGACGGTAAATTCCGAGTCGGTGCCAAAGGCAAGTCAAGCCTGCGTTTTGGCAAAGAAAGGGTCGATCTTAGTGCATTGGAGCAGATTGAATCCGAAAGCCAGCTTAACGCTGTAGGCTGGCTTTGGTTCCAGTTAGCTCAAATTCAGGGATGGTCTAAAAATCCTGCCAAAGATATTGAACAAATGCTCAGTAACCCTGAGTGGTTTAGCACCATGCCAAATAATGGCGATCTTGCTAAACCGCGTGTTATTGACGTAATGGCCGCACTCAACAGAATGCGTCAGTCACAGTTCAAATCTAACTAAAAAAATAAAGGAGCCGAACGGCTCCTTAATTGTATCTTCTCCAGAAACGTCTGGATTCGATACGCAATTACATTCCAGTCAAAGGAATAAAATAGACCAATGCAGACCAAGCAAAAATCCATACACACACCATAACGGTGTCTAGCCAGTCTCTACTCCACATAGGTACTCTCCCAATGCAAAAAAAGTGATGCTCATGGCTACTCAGTAGCCGGCAGTGAATCATCTCTCAAATTACATAAAGCAAAATACAGACCAACTGTTCAATTTATGATCAAATAAATATTTCTGGATTCTCTTGGATCAGTGTAATCATGCAATCTGCCATGGAATGATTGGAAACATATCCCTTGTCTTCCATCTTCAGCACAGCGTCATAGCCTTCTTTGCCCTTCATGGTGTAAGCCGTTGAACAACCACGATATATTTTGTCGTCTTCAACTTCTTCCCACTGCTCGCCACGCCTGATTTCCAATGTTGACATTCTGTTCCCAAGCTCAGCGTCTGCGTCATATTCAAATCTGAGATTATAAGTGTATGGATAGCTGCCAGAGCCTGTTCCAACTACACCATTGCTTAGTGCATTGTTAATTGCACCTTCCAACATTTGCCGCACATACTTGCCTTTAATGTCGTAATAGCCCACCGGAATGGCAAACGGCAAAAGTTTTCCTGCCACTTCATCTACCGTTATCTTTCCTTCAGGAAGAGAATTTCTAACCCCACCGGCATTATGAACCGCAAACTCGACGTTATAACCGTCATTATTCATCACCTCAACAAACGAACGACAAACTATTGGCGCTAATTCGCTTGGTCCCTCTTCGTCTGGGATACGCACATGGCGATAAGTTTTTGACGCTTCCCCTATGACTCTCGCTCTTATCTCATTAACCTGAGGTCGGTACTTGTCGTCCAGTATGGCTTTGATGGCTTGATCTTTTGTACAGCGAATCACATTAGGGTGTGAGTAAATGACAGATTGAGTTCTGTCGTACACACTGTCATCAACCAGTTCATCCAGGCTTGCATCCATTGCCAGCCTTCGACCAACAAGCAGTTCGTTCTTGCCTTCAAACCGAGTAACGTTACCAGATTCGTCGAAGTCAATTTCGCAATGCCCCATAAACTGAGCGTAGCAACCTGCCTGAACAACTCTGGTTCCGTTTATCAGGAGCCCGTAGTCATCGTGCTTGGTTAATCCGATGTCCGTAAAATCACCCTGAATTACATGGGTGTGCCCACCTATGATCAGGCTTACCCCGTCAATCTCTTCAGCTAACTGTTTGTCTTCTTCGTAACCAAGATGACTAAGTAGAATGATCTTATTTATTCCAGAAGACTGAATCGCTTTGATTGTCTGCTCTGCCGTTTCTTTAGCATTCAGGAAAGGCGTATCTGCATCTGGGTTTGAGATGTCTGCCATTTTATCTAGCGACAAACTGAAAACAGCAATCTCCTCTCCGTCCGCATCAAACGTTAACCAACTGCCGTGGCTTTTTTCTTTTTTGTAGGTATGAAGGTTAGCTTTCTCACTCAGACGGTTTGGCTTGTCCAGTTCAGAAGAAAGGTCCCAGTTACTGGCGATCATTGGAAAACTGATGTGGTCCAGGAAATCGGCAACGGGTTCGTTACCCATATCCAGTTCGTGGTTGCCTACCACCATGGCATCTGGATTCAATGCGCTGAGCATTTCTGCGTTCGCACGTCCTTTAAATAATGAAAAATACAGCGTGCCCTGAAAACAGTCTCCGGCATGGAAAAAGAGAAAACGCCGGTTTTGAGATTCTGCATTTTTGCGAATTTGGTGAAGCCGATTTGAGATTCGAGCAAAGCCACCCACACTGATAAACGGAGACATTTGTCTGCCGCCGATATTTAAGTGAAGTTGAATGGTACTTGGTTCGAAATAGGAGTGCGTGTCGTTGATGTGCGCTATGGTAAGCGTGGCTTTTTTGTTTTGTTTTTTCATTTGTTTTTCTTTTTGTCTTTTTGCCATTCTATCATAGCTATACCTTAATGACATATTTATGAACTATCTAGAAACTCTCGCTAAGTCATTGTTTATTAGATATTGTGATCCTATCACTGCTTCTAAAATTCGAAATGGTATAAGCTTAAAGCATAGCCTCTGATTCATGTATGGTGTGTATGCAGTTAGAACGAATTGAAATATCAGGATTTCGTGGAATTAAGCGCTTATCTTTGGCTTTTGATGAGCTGACTACCTTGGTTGGCGAGAACACCTGGGGCAAATCTTCCCTGTTGGACGCTCTGTCGATTGCTTTACCAAGTGACTGCGAACCGTACGAGTTTGTGATGCAGGATTTTCATGTCGACTACTCCATCTCTGAACCCCAAACCCAGCACCTTCAGATTATTCTGAGCTGGAAAGCCAGTTTCGAGGGTGAAGAAAAAGCCGGAAGATACCGAAAGATCAAACCTGTCTGGATAACTGATGACGATGGGGTCAAGCGCATTATCTATCGTCTTAGTGCCACCAGAGACCAGTACAAGATCTCGACCAATTACATGTTCCTCGATAGCTCTGGTAACCAACTGCATCTTCACCATGCCTACAAGCTGGCTCAGGAACTTATGGCACTTCATCCGGTGATCCGTTTACGTGATGCCCGCAAGCAAATTGCCAGTCAACAACAGAAAGAGATCAACTCACGTGCCGAAAAGCGTATCGAGAACACTTCCCGTCGACTTCTCGCTATGCCTGGGCACGTAAATAAGGGGGAAATGCGAAGTAGCTTAAATTCCATGGAAAACTTGGTAGAACACTACTTTAATGTGAAAGGCCAATCCCGAGGTAACCCCAGAAGGCAGCGTGACCGCATTTTCTTTGGCAGCACCAGCACGGACAAAACCGCGCTTTCTCAAATGGCGGATAAGAACAACAATAAACAGACTCGTCTTCTAATGATGGGGTTACTTAGTGCCTACCTGCAAGCAAAGGGACCCGGTGAGTTGCGCCGCTGTGCAAGGCCAATTCTTATCATAGAAGATCCCGAAGGACGCCTGCACCCAACGCACTTAATACGTGCCTGGAGTATTTTTCAGCTTCTGCCGATGCAGAAAATCATTACAACAAACAGTGCCGAATTGCTTGGAGCCGTTCCGCTTTCCTCGATTCGTCGCTTGTCCCGACATTCTGACCGTACCGTTGCGCACGCTATTTCGCTAAAAAGACTTTCAGCAGACGAACTTCGAAAGATTGGATTCCACATTCGTTTTCATCGTTCAAGTGCACTCTTTGCGCGTTGTTGGCTACTGGTAGAAGGCGAAACGGAAGTATGGCTATTTAACGAGCTTGCCCGATTACTTGATTACAACTTGGCAGCCGAGGGGGTTCAGATTATTGAGTTTGCTCAGTCTGGGCTTAAATCGCTCGTGAAGGTCGCGCAGTCGTTCAATATAGACTGGCACGTGATTACCGACGGAGATGCCGCTGGTAAAAAGTACGCGGCTTCGGTAAGGAGCTTGCTCGATCACGAACAGGAACGGCACCGGTTAACAGAGCTACCCGACAGAGACATAGAACATTTTCTTTATGCCAACGGATTTGAACCCTTCTTTAAAGAGTTGGTTAAAATCCCTTTGGATCACCCTATTCCTCCTAAAAAAGTCATCGCTCGGGCACTCAAAAAGTACGCCAAACCAGACCTGGCACTCGCGATTGTGAGTTACTGTGAAGATCACGGCACCGAGCTGGTGCCTATATTGATTCGTTGGACGCTTAAACGCGTCGTTAGCCTAGCTAATGGCAATCGTTAAGAAGTGGGTTGGGCTTCACGCTTAAGGTGAGTGTGAAGCCATTGTCCACTGGCTTTCATGGAAAAACCAAACACTCCACCCAAAATCAGTGATGGGATAACGATGCCCCAATCCCCGTTTGCTGCAAACGTCGCGCAGCATCCAATAAAGGTACCAGGTATATAACCTAGCCAGCTTTTCTTAGCCTGAATACACATGATGAATGCCACAATTGCTGTGACAACGTAACCTAGAATTTCTACGCTCAGTAAATCAGAAAAGGTGATGATAACCATTGCCCAGAAGACGCCAGAGAGATTGGTTAGAATTGAGGCTCCAAGCCCTTTCAATCCATCTTGAGGAGACGCAAAATAGCTTGTACAGCCTAAAAAACCAGCCCAGCTAATTAAGCCGAGAGTAACCGATAACCAGCCCCAGATACCCGAGAGAATGCCTGTTGTGATAGCAATGGCAAAAAGTACGCTCATTGTAAAACCTGTATTGCAGTCAAAAAGCGATGTTATATAAACCAATCACCGCTTCAAACGACTTACATCACATTTATATATCACTCAGTTAGGGTTATTGCATCATTCTGTTAAGGCAATCGAATACATCAATTCTTTTGATACAAAAAAAGCAGCAATTCAATGCTGCTCGGTTTTGTTACTTAAACATTCGAAACTACAAAAGCGCTGGTTTGTTTTTCATCATTCTCAAACCTTCGCGCTTGATGCAATCGATAAGTGGGTTATCAACCATGTCTGCTCGCCATATAAACGACAATGTACGCTCCATTTTAAGTTCTGGCACATTCAAAGCGACCAGTTGCCCCGATTCGATAAACCTTTCTACATCTAGGTATGGCAAACAAGTTAAGTAAGATCCATTGGCAACCATGCTCCGCAAAACGGGGACGTGCTCATACTCACGCCATACATCCAGATCGGCAATTAAATTATGAATGTTGCTATCAAAAACTTTGCGTGTGCCTGAGCCGTGTTCTCGGAGTACCCATTTCGCTTGCTCCAATTGAGCGAGACTCACCTTTTCTCTTTTAGCAAATGGGTGATGCGCCGCCGCTACTACCGTCAGATGATCGCGACACCAAACCTCTTGGTTGATTCGGTTGTCATCACAGCGCCCTTCTATGATTCCAAGGTCGAATTTATAGTCAAGAACACCCTCTATTACACTGCGCGTACTTTTCACTTTCAGCGAGATGCGCATCTCTGGAAAGTCGTTATCAATAATACTGATAAGGTCTGGAACAAGGTGTTCTGCAGGCGTCTGACTGGCGCACAACCTCACTTCCCCACTTAGCAAATGCTGGTCGAAAAAACCCAGCTCTATCTGCTGCGCGTCTTGTAATAGCTTTTTAGCTTTAGGGCGAAGCCACGTACCCCAATGGGTGAGCATCATCCTTTTACCTTGCCTTTCGAACAAGGGACGACCGAGCATTTTTTCGAGTTGAGCGAGAGACATGCTGGTGGCGGATTGGGTTAAGGCAAGGTTATCAGCAGCCTGGCTAACACTGCCTGTGTCTGCCACCGCATCAAAAACAGCCAACTGTTTGAGTGAGTATCTCATAGGTTTCCTTTGAAGAACTTTGTTTTTCTTATACCCAAACCACCTCAAAATGCTGAGTTCAGAGCTTCATCTTCTTTTTCAGTTCAAGGAGAAGAACGCAGTGTAATGACCAGTCCTTTCCAAGTTCTTAGACGATGAAATGGAAGAGAAGATGAGCTCCCAAGGGCGAGTTTGCTTGGCTTTCATACTTCGGTATCGATTTTTGATTTAGACCCACTAGACCTTCAAATCGATTTCTTGTCTGAAAACCAAGCAATTCTCGCTGAACCAGTATCTTGAGGTGGTTTGGGTATATCTTTTTTTGGCTATTTTACATGCATCCAAACGCTTATCAATAAAACTGATGTGGATCCTGAAAATTATCAATTTTTATCGAGTTACGCTTCGCCCTATTCTGGAGATGAGCCGTGCAGATAAGTGCACAGATTCATAAAGGAGAACACGTCATGAACACGAGTATAAGGAGCAAATATGTCTGCACCTGACTCTCATTTGAAGTTAATGAATACCCCACCTGAAATGATGGGGGAAGCAGAGAAATACGCAGTCAATAAGACAGCTAAGTCCACAAGTACCACTATTTACCTTGCCATGATGGCGGGTGCATTTATCGGTCTGGCTTTTCTCTTCTATATCACTGTGACAACAGGAAGTGAAAATTCGTCTTGGGGTCTAAGTCGCCTGGCTGGCGGCATCGCATTCAGTTTGGGTCTGATCTTAATAGTAATTGGTGGTGGCGAGCTATTTACCAGTTCTGTTTTGTCCGCGATAGCGCTGGCAAACCGCCAGATTTCAGCCAAAAAGATGCTGGCAACCTGGGGCAAGGTGTACATAGGCAACTTCTTCGGAGCAATGCTTCTTCTGGCGTTAGTTACTGCAGCTGGTTTGTACCAACTTGACCATGGGCAATGGGGACTGAACGCCCTGAACATCGCTCAGCACAAGGTACACCACACTCCGTTACAGGCTTTTGCCCTTGGCGTGCTTTGTAACCTGCTGGTTTGTCTGGCTATCTGGTTGTCTTTCTGCGCCACCAATGCAGCAACGAAAGCCGCCATGTTGATATTGCCTGTCGCCATGTTTGTCAGTAGCGGCTTTGAACACAGCGTTGCGAATATGTTCATGGTTCCGCTTGGAATGAGCATTCAGACTTTTGCTCCAGCGGAATTCTGGACACAGGTTGGAACATCTCCCGCTCAGTATGCGGATTTGAACTGGGTCCAGTTTGTTACCGCAAACCTAATACCTGTGACGCTTGGCAACATTGTGGGCGGAGCAGTCCTGGTCGGGCTTGCAAACTGGTCCATTTACAGCCGTCCAAAACTCAAAGCCGCCCAGATTCACCCAATTACAACAACACTAACAACGTCTTCGCTTAAGGAAACCACTATGAACACTAACGTCACCATCAAGGAACTCATTACTCTTCCCGCTTTTTCTCTATCAGCAGAAACACCAACTGCACAAGCTATTGATACGTTGATTGAATCAGGGCTACAAGGTGCGGCAGTAACCGATAAAAACGATCGCCTTGTTGGTTTCTTCTCAATACATGATGTACTGGTTGATCTTTGGTGTCAGGACTACATTCCACCAAAAGGGCAAAAAGTCGTCGACCTGATGAGCCGAGATGTAGTCGCGTTAGATGCTTCAGATTCTCTTCTCAACATTGCCGAGTATGTGTGTATCGACAAAAACCAGCTTTACCCAACAACAGATATGGGCATCGCGACCAGTTTTAGCACCCTTTCACTTGAAGAAAGAGCAAAAAGCATGAAAACACATAAGCCGAAGTGCTACCCGGTTCTGGAAGGTGAAAAATACATTGGAATGGTGACAAGAATGGATGTTATCCAGGCACTACGCCCCATCTATGGTGAAAAGAAGGACGCCGAGAAAGCTAATTTAGAAATCGCCTAGCATTGTTGATTAAAAAAGCCCCCATTTCTGGGGGCTTCATTCATACACGAAGGGATGTGATATGAATTACTTACGGATGCCTTCTACATGCAGTTCCATGTCTACGTAGCTTGACGCACCCATGACAGCAATGTTGAAATCTTTAAGCTCTAGACGGGTTGTTCCAACAAAACCAGCACGGTAACCGCCCCACGGGTCTTTACCTTCACCGATGAAATCAGCGTCGATAGTGATTGGGCTTGTTACACCATGAAGAGTAAGATCACCTTCGATAGCCAGTTTGCCATTACCTTTATCAGTTACTTTCGTGCTCTTGAAAGTCGCCTGAGAAAACTTACCTGTATTGATGAAGTCAGAGCTACGCAAGTGCTTATCACGCTCTGAGTGGTTTGAATCAAGGCTAGTTGTATCAATAACAACGTTAACTTTAGATGCCGCAACATTGTTTGCATCGTAAGAGAAGTCGCCGCTAAACGTGTTGAAACGACCTTTAATAAAGCTGTAACCAAGGTGCGGAACTTTAAAGTTCACTGATGCGTGTGCACCTTTAGTATCAATGGCGTAATCCGCTGCGCTTGCTCCGAATGGCAGTGCCATTGCCAAAGCTAATCCTGTTGCGAAAATCGATTTTTTCATTTTGAAACTCCTATCATTTTGCGTAGCGTGTCATCTTTATCGATGAAGTGATGTTTAAGTGCAGCAGCAGCGTGAATAACCACCAATCCGATTAAAGCGAAAGCCGCGTAATAATGGATTGCCCCTGCTATGTCTGGTTGATTGGCAAACAACTCGCCCATAGAAGGCACTACAAACCAATCAAATACTTCGATTCCACGACCATCGGCCGTTGAAATTAGATATCCTGATGCAAACAAGGTAAACAGTAACAAGTACATCGCTATATGAGCCAATTTAGCCGCAAGTACTTCAAACGCTTTCCCTTCAATAGAAGGCTGAGCGCTGACATGCTTCCATACCAAACGAAACAAGGTTACAACCGCGAGGATCAAACCGACAGATTTGTGCCAGTATGGGGCTGTCTTGTACCACTCGCTGTAGTAGGTCAGATCAACCATCCAGAGACCCACACCAAACAGCCCTATGACTGACAGTGCAGAGACCCAGTGTATGATCCTTGCAGTAAGCGAATAATTTTTTGGTTTGTTGCTCATTTTGCTACTCGTTATTATTTATGTTTGTCACATGTTAGCTAACCTGTGTCAGCTGCAACAAAGTATTTACCAAAATTTACTTACCAAAAAGTAGTACAAACTGATTGACTCATTCGAAAAATTTGAACGAAATTTGATGAACTATTGCAAATGATGAAGGTCGATACAGAATTTACAGTGTAAAAATTGGATGGGAATCAAACTTAATCTTCATTTTTCAATACCATACAGTTCATCATCAATGTCAGCCACTTTTCGTTCAATTACAGCTCTTGCGTCCGTTAAAGCCTGGTTATAGATTGCAGGACCTGCCTTTTCTACAAAAAAGTCTAGAAGAAATTCTGCTTCAAACTGACCTACTTCTGTATCCAGTTCATCGATCAGATACCGCTGAAGTTCTTCTATTAATTCATTTTTCTTGTCGCGTTCGATCTTAATATCGGTCATTGCCGTATTCTCCTATGCTTACTAGGGTCTGTTGACCTAATGAAAGTTTTTCTAATACCTTCAGGTCTATAATTGAAAGCATTGTATCAATACCAGGAGCCCACTATGCTAATCCGGATCGCAAAATCTTGGCAGCTGAAAGACAACGATATTACTTCCGAGTCAGTTTATAATGAACGCCGGAATATATTGAAAAAGATGGGTATTCTTGCTGCGACAGCTCCTATAGCAGGAACCGCAAACGCTGGGATTTTCGATGTATTTAAATCAAAAGAGCCGGAACCAACCATTGATCCTCGTAAGCCTCTTAAATCAGTTCCATCTAAGTACACCAATCGCACCCTGACTCTGACCCCAGAAGAAAAAATTCTTACCTATAACAACTTTTACGAGTTTGGAACCGCCAAACATCAGCCAGCAGAAAATGCGAAGGGGTTTAAAACAGACCCATGGCAAGTGGAAATAGGTGGTGAAGTGCATGAACCTTATACCATCGATTTTGCTGATATTCTGAATCAATTCGCGGTAGAGGACAGATACTACCGTTTCCGGTGCGTAGAAGCGTGGTCGATGAACGTACCTTGGTTGGGTTTCCCCATCAGTAAATTGATAGAAAAAGCAAAACCCAAGGGCAACGCCAAGTTTGTAGCGTTTCAAACCCTTTACGATCCTGAAAGAATGCCCGGTCAGAAATCCCGCAGTATTGGCGGAGGCATCGATTACCCATACGTTGAAGGGTTGACCATTCAAGAAGCAATGCACCCGTTAGCGATCATGTCTGTTGGGCTTTACGGGAAAACACTTGCTCCTCAAAACGGCGCTCCGCTAAGGCTTATGGTTCCTTGGAAGTATGGGTTTAAAAGCATCAAATCCATAGTCAAAATTGTCCTGACTGAACATCAACCGCCCACAACCTGGAGTCAGCTTGCGCCGCATGAATACGGATTTTACGCGAACGTTAACCCCAATGTGGATCACCCTAGATGGAGTCAGGCGTCGGAACGCTTTATCGGAGAAGGGAAGATATTCAGTTCAACAAGACAGGATACGCTGATGTTTAACGGCTACGAAGACGAAGTCGCTAACTTGTACACTGGGCTTGATCTGAACAGGAACTATTAATGACGCTGAGTAATGCCCACATATTGATCGTCAAAACCCTAATTCATGCTGTTCAATGGTTTTCTTTAGTGTGGCTTTTCATGGCTGCTTTGAATGGTCACCTTGGTGCGGAACCCGTGGACGAAATCATTCATTTTACTGGGAAAGCGGCGTTAAACTCCTTGATTGCTACCATGCTGGTGACTCCTATTGTTCGCTGGCTCAAAGCCGGTCAGTTGATTCGAACGCGTAGACTACTTGGCGTATTTACCTTTATGTGGGCAGCTCTCCATTTAATCACTTACATATCCCTTGATCTGGCTTATGAATGGGCGCTAATTTTTGATGAGATTATCAGCAGACCATATCTGATTGTCGGGGCGATTAGCTGGATTATTCTTTTAGTTCTTACAGTTACATCAACGCAACAAGCACAAAGAAAACTCAAAAAACGCTGGCAAGCTTTACATAATTGGGTCTATATCGCAGTCTTGTTGATTCCGATCCATTATCTTTGGTCTGTTAAATCAACAGGAATTGAGCCTGTTTTGTATCTAACTTCTTCATTTTTACTACTATTATTTAGAAAAGATAAAGTAAAACGTTGGTTAGTTAAGTAAGGAGAGCGTCAATTCTCCTTACTCTGGGAGAATTTTGCTTGTTAAAAGACCTAGTCATTCAAGGACTGATTGATTTTCAGGAAGACTGCCTGAAACTGTGTGAGAGCCACTACCCTACTGTACATAACCGAGGCATGAGCGAGCATCATCTCGGTCTTGCATTCGCCCGTAGAATGGCAAGTAAGTTCACAGAATACGACCATCCAAATTACTTTGAATCCATAGAAAGCCTGCCAGTTCCAGACCAACCTTTCCACTTCAGGGTGTCGTCAGACATTGGTACCGTTTGGGTACACAGCCACCATTTGATCAGCGCGAGCAAAAGCTGCCGTGAAAAACTGATGCGAGATATCCATCAATGGCAGGCAGAATACGGATACGCCATTCAACCGAACGATCTTCTGGTTGTGATCGCCGATCATTGGTTTACTAAAAGTAAGTGGAGCCGAGAAATATTCAGCTGGTGGAACACGGAATTGCCTGAAGATACAGACCGTTATAAACAACAGGGTGTGATGCTCTGGGAATCGGAGCAATCCATTTACAAAGAGCTGGAAAAACGGTTCTCCATTAGCCCCTGTTATATGAACTTTGCCCATCCACTAAGAAGACCTAACAACCAAGATCCTATCCTCAAATATATCCATTTATACTCAATTCTCGAATGGCATAGGTAGACGATGTCATAAAGCTTTAATGAAACGCGTTCAAGCTAAAACAAAAACCTTGAAACGGTTGTGAAAAAACTTAAACGCTACCAGTACGAACGCTATGCCGTCCTATGCGAGCTTGCATATCCAAGGACATTCAAACAAACCCGCTACGGATTTGACCCTAACGGACAACGAATCGTCAATAATCGATTTGGCAAAGTTCTGATGAGGATACTTTGGAGCCGGGAGAGAGACGAAGTCATTATCGTCATTAAAGGCTCTCATAATCTATGGGACTGGCTTCTCAACAGTGTCATGTGGCTAAAGTCTTGTAAAAACTGGGGGCTCAATTACTCCATTCATGCCGGTTTCCACTATCTACTTGAACAGGAAAGCACACCCGCCCACAAAAAGGATACCCTTGGTCTCTCCGTTATGGAGAGAATTGAAGCCATAGTTAAACCCCTTATAGAAAACGACAAAAAGCGTATAACTATAACCGGACACTCATCTGGTGGAGCGATTGGAAATGTAATTGCGGATTATCTGGAACAGCGCTATCCACACTGTATAAAGCGGGTTGTGACATTCGGGCAACCTGCAGTTGGTAGCTTTAAGTTTCGAAAAAACTACCAACTTTCCAGGAGAACATATCGAATCTGTTGCGACCTGGATATTGTAACATTTATGCCTCCTCTCCCATTTGTTTACTGGCATGTTGGCAAGTTGCTCTGGCTTTACAACGGGAAAATCTATGAAAATACGCCTACAGGGATCCGATTTGTAAGATCTATCGTCAGCTGGTTGATCCGTCCTTTCTCATACCATTTAATGAGGAAATACATAAGAAATAAAGATTTCTTCGATGAACGTTAATATTCGAAGATCTAAATAAAGATCCAGTATAGATCTTTCTAACAGATTATTTATTATTCTGGATCTAAATCGTAAATATGATCATTTAATAATATTAGAAAGGTAATGTTACAAATTTAATGCGACCAATATCTAATTATATGTGAGCTTCGTTTAATATTTAATACTTTTAAATATTTATAAATATTGTGATGAATACTGTATTTTCCACAAAAGCTTTAAACAAAACGGGGATATTTTATAATTATATTAGCAAATACTTTATGCATTAAAACTTATGTATAACAGTCAATTAGAAGGTTATCTAATGTGAATAACAGGTATCATTAATTAGGTTATACATACGAAATAAATAGGCTTGACAATATTTAGTTTAGGACCAGAATAGTGAATAGTATTTAGGTAAATCCAAAGTTTAACTGTTTGCTCGCCGTTATATCGTGAGCTTGTATGAAAGTATGATCTTATCCAATTCAGAGAATTTTACGCTGTGTCTTAAACAGGATGAGTCCGGCGAACATTACGCGGAATACGAGGATTTCGTATTAAAAAGCGTATTCCAGCCTATTTTCAATGCAGGTAAAGACATTATTGGATTTGAAGCTTTGGTTCGGATTTCAAACCAACAAGGCGAAACCATAAGACCGGATTTATTTTTCCATACGAACACATTCAGTATTGAAACGCGCATTGATGTTGAAGCACTCAGCCGCGCCATCCACATATTGAATTTTGCACAGTCAAAACATCGCCAGAAACAACTCTTTCTCAACGCCCTACCCGATCCTGAACACAATATGTTCCATGATCTGAGCAGTGCTTTGCTTGTTAGCCACCTAGACGAATTGAAAATTCGTACACGCCAGATAGTGATCGAGTTTGTGGAACTTCAGGTAAACGATAACAGCATGTTGTCCAGAGTAACCTCTCTACTGACCCAAAGCGGTTTTGGGATTGCTGTCGACGACTACGGTCAACAAGCTTCAACCAAAGACAGAGTGAAGTTACTTAACCCTTCGATTGTTAAGATTGATAAGAGTCTGATGGATGACTTCATGCGTGGTATCGCTTCTCCACTACTGTCAGCCCTAAGCGTTGCGACTGAAGTTGGTGCAAAAACGGTAATTGAAGGTATTGAGTCTAACGAGCAGTTTGAAAACATGGTCTCATTAAACATCGACATGTTTCAGGGTTATCACCTGGCTCACCCTCAGCCGCTCTACTCAGTACGTTAACCAAACACCTGAATCAATACTTCCTTTACTCTCGCGGTTTTGCCTTTACAATGACCGCAAATTCAATATTTCTCTAGGTTCTCACTATGTCTATCCAATGGTTTCCGGGTCACATGCACAAAGCCCGCAAAGAGATCGAAGAAGTCATTCCACAAGTTGACGTGATCATCGAGGTTTTGGATGCCCGAATTCCTTTCAGCTCTGAAAACCCTATGATCTCTGCTTTACGCAAAGACAAACCATGCGTGAAAGTGCTTAACAAACGTGACTTGTCAGACCCTGAAATGACGGAGAAATGGATAGAGCATTTTGAGCAGGAAAAAGGGGTGAAAGCCATGGCGATCACCACCACTAATCCTCAGGAAGTTCATAAGATCATGGAACTGTGCCGTAAGCTAGCGCCACACCGTGAACAGATGGGCAAGAACATTCGCACTATGATCATGGGGATTCCTAACGTAGGCAAATCTACCATCATCAACACCCTTGCAGGCAGAACCATTGCGGTAACAGGCAACCAGCCAGCAGTGACCCGTCGCCAGCAACGCATTAATTTGCAAAACGGTATCGTGCTATCCGATACACCGGGAATTTTGTGGCCAAAAGTGGAAAACCCTCACAGTGGATTCCGCCTAGCAGCGACCGGAGCAGTAAAAGATACCGCGATGGAATACGACGAAGTGGCGTTTTACACCGTCGAGTACCTTGCAGAGCAATACCCAAATCTATTGAGAGACCGCTATCAGTTAGACGAGTTACCTGAGTCAGACGTAGAGCTTATGGAGGAGATCGGTCGTAAACGGGGAGCACTGCGTTCTGGTGGTCGTGTCGATTTACACAAAGCTTCTGAAATCCTTCTTCATGAATTGCGCAGTGGAACCATTGGTAAAATTACCCTTGAGCGCCCAGAAATGATTACTCAAGAGCTGATTGAAGTAGAGAAAGAAGCGGAACGAAAAGCAGAAGAAAAAGCCAAGAAGAAAGAAGAAAGACGTAAGCGCTACCTCAAAAACAAGCGTTAAGACGTTATTAGAACAAGTAAAAGGCAGCCACGAGCTGCCTTTTTTCGCACTTTTTATAGGTACGCCACACCATTAAAAACAAACTTAAGTGCCACATTCACCTCAAGTTTACTCCAACAAAACCTCGCAATTTACGCGAATAGTGCCATGCTTAACTAGAGTTACATTCACTAATGCAATCGGATATATGTAATCGATATCAATATTGAGACACCTCAGTGAGATACCGTTCAAACCTCAGTTAAGTATCAGTATCAAGTTGCTATTAATTTGATATAGTACTTAAGCTTATGGGAGAAAACTTTTCGCTGAGCTTTCGCTCCATGATGTAAAGCATGATCTACAAATGCAGGTCGCTTATTGGTTGTTGTTTAACCTTTAGTATTCGCCAGGTTGCCTATGATTTTAAATAGCCGGGAAGACTTTAACGCCCATTGTTTCATCGACAATGACGGCTTGCATTATGCCAAATATGACAACCTGCTTATAACCAGCGTTTACCAACCCATTATGAGTCCAGACCTGAAACCTTTCGCGTTTGAGGCGTTGGCGCGGTTTAAATCGGAAGAAACTGGGGAAGCAATTCGCCCTGACTCCCTGTTCAATTCGGATCAGGTTTCTATCGCTAAGAAAATCAACATAGATCGCCTTAGCCGCGCCATACATGTCCGTAATTTCGCACAGTCCAATGTTACCCACCTCAAACTCTTTCTGAACGTGCTCCCCGTCTCTGGTGAGTACAATGCTTTCATGGCGATTAAAGCCAGTTTGCTGGAAAAGCGAATCATTGAACTGGGAATGAAAACCGAACAGGTGGTTATGGAGATCGTCGAAAGTGCTGCTTTCGACAACCAGTTGCTTGTCGACGCCACCGTTGCGATGCAACAGAGCGGATTTCAGGTAGCGATGGATGACTTTGGCGTGCAGTCTTCAGACTTTAATCGGTTAAAAATGTTGAAACCTGAAATCGTGAAAATCGACCGCTCTCTTCTTCTGAACTATATGAAGGGGGAGCAGTCCGATTTGCTGGATATTGTCCGGGTTTCTAAATTCATAGGTTCGAAAACCGTAATCGAAGGCGTGGAAGAGCCGGAACAGTACAACGCGATGAAAGCTCTGGGTCTCGATTTCTACCAAGGGTATCTGTTTGCGAAACCAGAGCCTTTACCTTGCGCCGTCAGAGTAAGATGACCCTATCGATAGGCTCTTTTAACACTCTATTTGTAATTTTCCATTCCAGCAATTTTCAACAGAACCATTTCCAGTTGATCCCATGGCATTAACTGAGAATCGATCACTTCAATCCGCGTCTCAAACCCTTCCAGGCTCAGTTCGTTATAGGACATAACACCATTTGCATTGTTAACGGCAAAACAACCTTTACTGGTGTTGATTACGCCCTTTACGCGCTCAGCGGTCAGATCGCTTAGCATGCTCATCAGCATATCGAAGTCGAATAGGTGCTCGGCACCAAATATCCATCCACAACTGTAATAGCCCTGTCCTTTGTTTTCTTTTCTTATATACGCCTGCCCAGGTTCAAGAATGAACTCTGGTTCGTCTATAGCGTGGTGATGAGAATGTGAATGGGTGCTGGAATGCTTAGGTTCTACTGGCTGAGTTGGTTGCTTATCTGTATCCAGTGCAGACAGGTTAATCTTGCCCAGAGAAGTAACAATGTAGTCAGAAAGCGCTTCTCTTTCTTTAGCCCAAGCTTCAAAGTGCTTGATGACATCTTCACTGCACTCGTCTGCCTTGTTGGCAACTATGATATCTGCGCTGTCTAGCTGATCGACAAAGTTCTGATTGCTCGTGTATTTTTCGTCAAGAAGATTTCTAGGATCAACCAACGCAATCGTGGCTTTAAGATCGATATGATCTTTGTATTGGTCAGAAGTCAGCGTAGACACCACCTGCTTTGGATGACCTAACCCAGTGGGTTCAATAATCAGTCGATCCGGTTTTTGTCTAAGTAGAGCAGTAATGCCCACAGACATGGGTACACCCGCGGTGCAACACATACAGCCACCGGGTACTTCCTTAATCAAGGCTCCCTGATCGGTCAGTAAAGCACCATCGATACCCACTTCACCAAATTCATTGACCAGTACCGCCCAGGATTCTCCTTCTGGCTTGTGTTTTAGCAGGTTCAAAATCGCGGTAGTTTTTCCTACACCAAGAAAACCTGTGATGATATTGGTAGGGACCATTGTTTCTCCTTGAGGGGCAATACAAAGCGGTAAGCAAACCCAAGATTATACCCAAATTGTTATATTGTTACACTTATCAAATTCTCCACGTTCTGGCGCAACTCCACTTTGGCTCAAACTAAAAAGGCGCATCACTTACGTGATACGCCTCAGACCTCGTTCTCAATCGTGAGTTTGCGAATTAGCTACCAGTCGGGTACTAACAACTTACGAGGATTTCCTAATGTTTTTATGTTTCCTACCAAATTTTATGTAGGGCTGAAGTTCTCCTTCATGGAATTGGTCACGCGAGCCCTACTCCTTAAGTATTAACCAAATTCACACTTTTGCAAACGATTTCCTGAAAAAGATTCTGGAAAGATGTTTTTTCGATTATTTCACTTCCCTCAAAAAGCCTGATTGGGTTTAATACGTCAGTCTTACAACATCTTGCAGTATAAGGAATGACTTCATTGGACTGGAAACGCTTTATCTACTTCCACCACGTCCCAACCGCTCAAGCTTCACTCGCACTTGGTTTTATTGGTCTCGGTCAGGCATGGGCTCTCTACCTGCCTTCCTTTGGTGAATTTATTCGCCCTTTCTGCTCTGTTGTTGGCTCTTTGCTTCTTGCCCCGGTTTTGATGAGATACATCAGTGCTCCCCGGATTTTCCTGCAAGATATTAAACACCCGCTCCGGGGAAGCCTAATGGCGCCCATGAGCATGGCTTTGCTGGTGCTGTGTGATTACCTGGCCATACTGTTTCCCAAGATAGCTAACCCTCTGTGGTTTGCCGCTTTAACACTGCACATCACCATGATGGTGCTGTTCTTCGCCTTTCAAATCAGTAACTTCAAGTTCACCAACATTGTACCGAGCTGGTTTCTTTATCCGGTAGGCGTTATCAGTTCTACGCTGGCAGGCAGTGCGCTTGGGCATACGGTGTTTTCTCAGAACATGGCGATGGTGTGCATTGCAATCTACTTCGTCATGCTCCCTTTGGTGTTATATCGACTGGTGTTTGCTGGAAAGCTACCCAGAGTCGCACGACCAACACTGGCAATCATGGCAGCCCCGGTTAACCTGTCACTTGCCGCTTATCTGGTGAACTTTCCCAACCCTGACCCCATTCTGGCGGGCGCGCTGGCGGGTATCGCCATTACCATGACGTTGCTGATTTATTTGTGTTACATCAAGCTGATGAAGCTCAAATTCCAACCTTCCATTGCTGCCGTTACCTTTCCTTCCGTAATCAGTGCAATCGCTATGCAAAGATTAACCACCTGGTTTGCCGAAGAACACCCTAATTGGGTCTGGCTACATTGGTTTGGTTTTTTCGAAATCACGATCGCGACAATATTGGTTGTCTGGGTTTCCGCCAATTACCTCAAAATGTACTGTGAGCTACCCTTTAAATTCGCAAATCTTAAGAGGCTTTTCTGAAACTAATGGAATAAGCTCATTAAATTTTTTAAATTTTATTAAGTATCTACCCCCGAAAGGGTATTTTAGAAAATAAATAGATAAATAAAGGATAGCTATTTTTGCCACAAGCACCAAAAACATAAATATTGCATAATGACGACTGAGTTTCTCCGGATATTAATAAAAGGGTCAGCTGACCTCACAAATATCCACATAAGAGAAATATCATGAGTAACTTAACAGCTAAACCGCTGCCGAATTTTATTGAGAATAAACTTGAGAACTACCTCGAGAAGAACATTTACTCACGAAATAACGGCAAACACATCGTCCAGGGCTTGCTGCCAAACGATGATTCGATAGTACTTCGTAGTAACGACTACTTGGCAATCTGTAATCACGATTA
Organism: Vibrio nigripulchritudo; assembly: GCF_027924785.1. NCBI lineage: Bacteria > Pseudomonadati > Pseudomonadota > Gammaproteobacteria > Vibrionales > Vibrionaceae > Vibrio > Vibrio nigripulchritudo. Next base: position 1,209,189 of record NZ_AP027050.1, read on the forward strand.
CATTAAGGAGAGACAAATCAGTGCGCTTACCCATGCTAAGCGCGAGCCGATCATGTCGGCGGTATTTCAGGACCAAACCATCGAAGAAGGTTCTTTCGAGCAGAAATTTGCTGATTTTCTAGGCTTTGACCACTGTATTATCACTCAGTCAGGCTGGGCGGCAAACGTAGGGCTTCTTCAGACCATCGCCGATGAAAACACCCATATTTACATCGACTTTTTCGCTCATATGTCCTTGTGGCATGGTGCACAAAACGCGAACAGTAAGATCCACCCCTTCCTACACAATCGTCCTAAGAACTTACTGAAGCAGATAAAGAAATACGGACCCGGTATTGTGGTTATCGACTCGGTATACAGTACTCACGGAACGGTCGCACCATTGAAAGAGTTTGTCGAAGTCGCAAATGAACAAGGCTGCGCGATCATTGTCGACGAATCTCATTCGATTGGTACACACGGACCACACGGAGCCGGTTTGCTGGCTGAGTTAGGGTTAACGGATAAAGTTGATTTTGTTACCACCAGCCTGGCAAAAACGTTTTCTTACCGAGCTGGCGCTATTTTGTGCCATCACAAAGTGCACGAATGTCTGCCCTTTATATCACTTCCTGCCATCTTCAGTTCGGGCATCATTCCTTACGAAATGGAGGCACTCAAAGCAACGCTGGAATTGATTAAGGGAAGCGACGAAAGACGCGAGGATTTATTCAATAAATCTCATAGACTGATTGCCGGTTTGAAGTCTTTAGATATCAGTACAGACAGCGACTCTCAGATTGTTGCTATAGAAACGGGAACAGAGGAAAACACAGAAAAGGTCAGAGACTTTTTCGAACTTAATGGCATTTTCGGTGCGGTTTTTTGTAGCCCGGCAACGCCAAAAAATAAGAGTGTTATTCGCCTGTCTGTAAATAGCGATGTCAGTGATTCTGAGTTAGACAAAGTGCTTACTGTGTGTAGCTTGGCGAAAGAAAAAGGACTCTTACAATAGACAGATTTTTAAATAACGAAATCCTAAAATAAGCGATTTGAATTTTAAAAGTCAGGCAGTTTAAAAGAATTTAAATTGCAAAATATAGTAATCAGAGTGATATGCAAAAATATTTATATTGAAGTTTAAATATAATTAATTCACGCATTCACTCTGATTTATTTTCAGGCTCACTACACCCAGGTCGACACCTTCTGGATCAGAACATCTTTGGACGCCGGCTTCAGAATGTAGTCGTTCATACCGCTTTCAGAGATGGACTTCAGGGTTTTTTCACATTTCTCACCAGTAAAGCAGATGATTGGAATGTCTTTCCCTTTGTACTGGTATTTCTTGTCCCTGATCGCAAGCGTTGTTTCAATGCCGTCCATTTCTGGCATTTCTAAGTCCATCAGAATCAAATGAACTTCGTTAGAGTTAAGCAGCTGCAGTGCCTCTCTGCCATTTTCAGCTTGCAGTACTTTATACCCCTGCCTTTCTAGCAACGTCGAGGAATAAAGCCTTAGAGACGCATTGTCGTCCACAATAAGCAATGTCGTGTTGCCCTTGTAATTGGATGATCTTGTGACTTCGCCACTTTTTGATACTTTTTCGAAAAACAGTTTATCCAGCTTCACTGCCAGACCTTTCACAAAGGCATTCACTTCTAACGTTTCGTAAGACAAAATGCGATTAAGGGTCAGGTAATTTAAGATATTGCCTTCGTACAGGTAGACAATCTTTCCTTCAAAGCTACACAGCTTCTTCTCTAAAGAAATGAAGCGCTTTTGGTCTTCCCTGTAACTGGCCAGATCCACCAAAATCACGTCTTGTATTAACTTAGTATCCGTGATTTCCAGCGTTGCGGGTTCACTGTGAGTCAGCTCGTATCCGGTGAAAAACGCATGTGACTGGAGCGCATTCAATGTTTCACCAACACTACCGACATACAGAAGCGATTTCTCTTTGATGACACCGTCTTTCAGGTTAAACACACGTTCTGAATCGTACTTAGGAAAACGCAGCTCAAATTGCGTACCTTGGTTCACTTCACTTTCACATTGAATCGTACCGTTGAACGCTTTCATTACCTTACGACAGAAAGGCAAACCCAATCCAAAGCCACCTTTCTTCCCAGAAGTGTAGAAGTCGCTGAATATCTGATCGATGTTTTCGCTGTCGATCCCCGGACCATTGTCCCCGACAAAAATGGAGTTGAATTCATCGCCGATATGAAGCTGAATGTCTATTCGAAACCCTACTCGGTGCTTGTAGTAGAGTGCATTTTTCAGCAAGTTGAAAATAACGTAGCGAAGCAGTACATCGCTACCGAAAAAGTCTTCCGACTTATCATAAGTCAGGCGAATCAAGCTTCGGTCAGATGCATTACTAAAATGAAACCCATCGATAGAGCTCTCCAGAGTTTCACCAAGCGAATGGCGACGGAAAGTTGAAGTAGACAAGCGATGCTCATCAATCGAAGTCAGCAGCAGATTGATTGTTTCATTGCCTCGGTCAATCACGTCTAGAGAATCATCAAGAATCCCGTTAATCTCATCAAGGCTCTTCGCATCTAAAGGGTAAAAATCCGAAAGCTGTTGCGCATTTCTTTCAGGGAGGAGGTGTTTGACGACTTCAATAGAACTGTAAACCGCGCTGAGTGGATTACGCATTTCATGGGCAATCCCTGCACCAAACGATTTTGCCAGAGACACTCTAGATTCGTTTTCAGTGAAATTTCGGTAGTAGAAAAGTGTGCCAAATGCATAAGTGAAGAAGAACACTGGCATCAGCGTCCATTCAAAATACGTGACCTGGTCACCTCCGATAAAGATCGCGAGATAGGCAGCGGCGTAGCCACCCACACTTTGGAGGAAAACAATTCGAGTATCGTAAATCAGTAATATCTGGAGGAATATGCCAGACATCAGGGACATGCTCCAAACCATTGACCAGTCATTTTTAAGGAGCATGTACATAAAAAAGAAAGGAATACATACACCTAGTGAAATAACGTAATAAATATGGAGATAACGTTTTAAATATATGGGGAGCTTATTTCTCAGTAAAATCGGGACTAACAACAAGCCGCAAATAACACGAAAGCCTAGGTTTTCATAACTGTCCGGAACAAGCCAAGTCCAGACAAAATAGTAAGCGGGAAAACCAATAATTCCCATTAAAGCGACAATTGTTAAGTTAGGCTCAGCATATTCATAAATCTTTTTTGCACGTTCAAACTGCATCAGTTTCCCTAGCCTACGCATATTTTTCTAATTGATTTTTGACCGTTAAGTTATAGCACAGAACAGACCTCGTTTCATTGAAACTGGATGATTTATGATCTATGCCATAGATTTGTTACAAATTCAGTAACTCACTGTTCAAGCTAAAGAAAATCTACTGTTCAAAAATGGAAAAGCAAAAGATCAAACCACAGATCTTCGGATTTTCTCAGCAATGTAACCGTTATCACGTTTCATGAATTCAAAGCTTAGAGCCTAAGAAAAACTGATTTATTGATATTTTTATAAAACTACAGAATAAAGCTCACATTTTGTTTAGATACTTATGAAGGAAACTCAAGATTTTCAAATAAAAACCACGTCATATGTGCCTTGTTGATTAATAAATTACGTTGACTCCGCAAATTTGAATCCGGTGTAAATTGTTATGTGTCTTATTTAATATTTAAGAAAAATGTTTTAGCGCAATAACCGATAAAACACCTCTGTAATTTAGGGTATAGAGCTAATATTTGGAATTTCGGGCAACTCTTCATGGTATTTCCCTTTAGCTGCCATAAAACCAAAGGTATAAGGTTTTACTTTCAGCCCTTCTCTGGCACTCAGTTCCTGACTTTCTCTTAGCTTGTTGAACATCCAGTCTTCTACCTTTTGATTGATCTCTTGAAACTCTTCGCGGGTGAGTTCTGCGCATAAGGAGATAAGAAACCCATCTTCCTCATCAGCTTTTAAAGCAAGAACTCTCTTTTGCAGGTTAGAGAGTCTTTGACCAGTAAAAAAGCTTGAAAAGCGCGACCCTTTCTCGAAAGCCGCATGTGCAGGCAGAGTCATTTTACAAGTGTTGTTAAGCCCGAGTTCAACCAGCTCAAGTTGCTCTAGTTTCCTTAAATAAAGGTGTATCGACGCATCTGTAAGTCGATATTTCTGACCAATATCTTCCACTGATAAATTTGCTGCCAGTTCACTCCAGAAAGTAAACAATGGGGGATACTGTACAAACGCTTCATCCTGTTCCTGAGAAAATAATGGAATCTGGTGGATGTTTTCCTCTGCTTCTTTGAAAAGGTTAGAAAGAGAACGCCCCACTACCTGGCTTATTGCAACAAGCCTCTGCATAGAGAGCGGTTGTCCGTCATTCAGCAGGCGTTTCACACTGACCTCTGAAATATCTAATTCAGCAGCTAATTGCGCATAGGATACGTTAGACTTTTTTAAGTCTCGCTTCAGGATTACACAGATTTCTTTTGTTAGCCTGTCATTCATAATAGATTCTCAATTCTCGTATCTTCTCACGCCCCCAAAAGTATCATATTTAAATCCAATTCAAACAAACTTTGATACTTAAGGTCACTTTATGATTCTTTAGTGGTTTTTGAAGAACATATAACACCCTCTTATGGACAAAAAGCAACTAACAACGAGATTCGGCATACAACAAGCTTTACATTGGTTTGTCACAGGCATCACAATCCCAATTCTTACCTTAATGTTTCAGGCGAAAGGGTTGGATCTTTTCGATATTGGCATAGTTATGGCGATTTGGATTGGGACTACAGCTTGCCTGGAGATACCACTTGGCGGCGTAGCAGATACTTACGGCAGAAAACGTACTTACTTTGCATCTCTTGTTGTAAGCGTTGTCGGAGTTTCGCTGTTGCTCATCGCCGATAACATCTGGCTTATTTCTCTGTCGGCATTTTTTCTGGGCAGTGGTCGCGCCATCTACTCGGGTACATTAGACGCTTGGTTTTACGACGCTTATCAGAACGCTCAAGGCAAAGATCAATATCATGGTCATCTGGCTCAGGTTCAGGTGTTTGTAACGCTCGGCTTAGCCGCTGGTTCTCTGACCGGAGGTTATTTACCTCAACTCAGCGGTTTGTTTATAGCCTCTTCCAACAACCCTTTTTCAGTCAACTTGGTGGTCGTCATCACCCTGACCATTTTGCTGTTTGGAATCACCGCAATGCTGCTCAATATTGAGGGCAATAACCAACCAAAAGGAGAGCTCGAATCCGCGAGTAGTGTTTTAAGTTTAAGCCTCAAAACGCTAAGGCACTGTTTTCAGACACCAGTTCTTTTTCGGGTTATTCAGGGGACAGTTGTTTTGGGTATGGCACTGAGTGTCGTCGAAAATCATTGGCAACCATTCCTTCACATCGTAATGGGTTCTGAAAACACGACATACATTCTATTTGGGATTATCTCAGCACTTTATTTTCTAATGGAAGCGTTCGCATCCCTAGCATCAGTACGAGTCGCAAAGTGGCTGCGTGGCTCTCATCTCTCAGTATTATTTTACAGTCGAACGGCAGCAGGCATTGCCCTAGTCTTCCTTGCTCTGTCGCAAGACACCATGATGTTTGCACTTGGCTACCTTGGGTTCTTTTTCTTATTTACATTGGGATGTAATTCAGAAAACATTCTTCTGAACGAAAACACCGAGAGTTCTATGCGCTCTAGCATGCTTTCTGTCAGCTCTCTGGCAGTAACACTGGGCGGCATGGCAGCGTCGCTAGGGTTTGGCTTGCTCTCGCACCACTATGGCATTCAAGTAAGCTTCATATGTTGCGGAATACTGCTCATCGTCACATCGTTTGTTTACGTGCTAAAACTCAACCACCAGCCTCAAACGGTAACCTAAACTTACGACAAAGCGAGCATACTGCTCGCTTTCTTAACCCTACACAATGGCATTACGTTAGCTTATGTAATTCTCAGCTCCTGATTTACAGACTGCTGGTAATTCTGTATACGCTTTGTGCCAATTCCTCGTAATACGGGTTCCAGGTTAACCTAGCGTGTACCTTGCCTTTTTCTTCATACCCCCAGGCGGATAACCAGACATCTCCTCCCTGTTCGCAGTACTCTGTCGCGTCTTCATCCAAACTGTTCATGCACATCCTGTGTTCACCGTTTCGACCGTAATAAGGGTTTTCCGGGGCAAACAAAGGGCTCATATGAGAAGCGGTACTAATCTGGAAAGAATCGAGCTTCATGGTCAATGAAGTAACCGACCCAGCGTCCTCAGAAGCCTCGCCGTACCAAAGCAGCTGGTTATCCGGGTGTGTGAAATTTTCCTTATAAAGTGCCTTAACCGCGTCAGGGTCAATAATACTATCAGCTTCGCTAACCGCGATGAACGTTGGGATGGTCACTTTATTGTTTGAAAGCAAATCTCTCACCTTATTTGCACTGGAAGTGTAGGCAATAGCACCATTGATAGGGGCTGAACTGTAACGAGCCAGATTATCTTCTTCAGTATTGAAACCATCAAAAAACAGAGACGCTAACGGCGCAAGCTTCTCTATGAAAGGAGTGCGAGACTGAAACCCGGGAGAAAACAAAATCAGCCCGTCAATGTCCCCTTGTTCAATACTATGAATTGTCACCAGGTTTCCACCGGTCGAAAAGCCGCCTAACCAGACTTCGTCATACTCTGTTTTCAACATGTTCGCGTAATGGTCAACCAGCAATTGCCAGTCTGAATAGTTTGGCAGCATCAAATCTGCTGGTTTGCTGCCGTGCCCAGGAAGTAACACAGTCTGAACATAGAACCCTTGTTCCTGAAGCGTTTTGCCAATGTCAGAAAAACTGTATGGCGAATCCCCCAAGCCATGAACCAGAAGAATGGCTCTTTCCGTTTCCTGTTCTGGCTTCAACTCAAACGGCATATTCATGGCGAGTTCTTTTTCGCGATCGGAACTGATGAATTCGCGATTCTTGACCAGCCACTCTTCGGTGGTTCGTAAGTAATCTGTAAAAGTTGGCTGAATGTAGTTGTAGTACTGCGAAGACTGGTTAAGTGATATTTGACTGCTTGAAGAACAGGCTGCAATCGCAAGAACAAGCGCGAAAATTACGGTCAGTTTGGTCAGATTATGCATGGTTCTCAATGGTTCATTCTATCTAGGTTAAGTGCATTTCATAGTAGACCGGGTTTTCTATGCAGTCAGTGCACAAAACCGCGCATCTTGTATACGAAAATACGATATCAACATATTTTTGAACCCCGGAATTGGCAGTTGTTCTTTATTTATGTGCATTCCTTAATAGACACAGATCGGAGCGTTTCAGTTCAATCGGGATTTTGTATACACATTGCGGAGTTTTGTGCACTGACTAAAAATCCCCCACAAGTACGATAGTCACATCAACACAACAAGACAGAGAGATAACGTGATGAACGTACAGAAAGTAGAATTCAAAAGTTTAGGACTAACACTTGCTGGTAATTTGTATCTTCCAGAAGAATTCGCCCCTAATCAGCAATATAAAACTATTGTAGTTACACCACCTGCCCACCAGATAAAAGAGCAGACCGCAGCCGTGTATGGTCCGATTTTCGCGAAACTCGGCTTCGTCTATCTTGCTTTTGACTACAACAGCAAAGGCGAATCTGAAAGCTATAAAGAAGGTTTTCGAAATGATGAAAATAGCTTCCGTAAGCATGAAGACCTGCGTAATGCCATTTCCTACCTGTGTTCCCTACCCTATGTAGACCAGAACAAGTTGTATGGCGTTGGGATTTGCGGCGGCGGCAACATTATGAGCAGCGTTCTGATTACAGATTTGCGCGTAAAAGCCTTCGCTTCAATCAGTGCAATGCTGGCAACCGACAACGTGTTCTACAGCGATAAAGCGGCTTATCAAGGCATGATCACAGCGGCAAACCAAGCACGACAACGCATGTTTGAGTCCGAACAGTCTGAAACTTTCGACCTATTTGGATACGAAGATCCTGACTATCTTGAAAAGAACCCAAACCTTCCAGGTGCACAGTTAGAAGGCTATGAGTTTTATGGGACAAAACGTGCGGGTTCCGCAACTTATCCAAGGTTTTCTAACTACGTACTGAGCAACATCTATGAGTCCGCTCCCATTAACATTGGTGAGCAATACGCAGACCGTATGGTTCAACCATTCCTGGGTGTGGTGGGAGAAAAGGCTGATACTGCAATAGCAACAGAGCTGTTTTATGAAAAAGTCACCTCAGAGAAAGCGCTTTTTAAGGTGCCAGGCGCAAGTCATGTAGACTTGTACGACGTAGAGGAATACGTAAACATTGCTGCTGAGAAAATTGCTCATTTTTTTGACGGTCAGGCACAGTAAATCAACGCGACTACGATTACAGTGGTAGGTAAAACCTACCACTGACAACACAGGTTTTAGCATGAAAAAATACCACTTCGCGAGTATTACAGAACAAAACGAATTACTGGGGATTCGACCGCCCGAGCACCCTTTGCTCGACGTCATCAAAATAAATTCGAAGAAAGAAGACAATCCGTTGAGCTGCGAAGACGGCTTCACGATTTCAGCGAACTTCTATTCAATCTCGCTGAAACACATCACTTCGGGTGAACTGCTTTACGGACGCACAAAGTACGATTGCTCCAACGGCACCATGCTCTTCATTGCACCTGAACAGCAGTTATCTGGAGTGGGAATAAAAGTGGATTCTGTCGCCAGAACCATTTGCTTTCACGAAGACTATATCCGGGGTCATAAACTGCAGGAGGAAATTAAGAAGTACCATTTCTTTAACTATTCAGTGAATGAAGCCCTTCACCTTTCCCCAAAAGAAGAAAAGCAAATGGCGGTGATCTTCGACGCCATCGAAGCGGAATATCACAATAATCTCGATGCGTTTACTAAAGAACTGATTCTGTCGCAGTTGAGCACTCTTCTTATGTATTCAAACCGCTATTATTATCGCCAGTTTTTGATGCGAAAAGAGCTGGATACCTCCGTTTACGATAGGTTTTCAAAACTACTTGAAGCCCGAATCCAGTCGGTGGTCGATGAATCATCAAGCATTCCAGAAGTGGAGGAACTGGCGCAAAGTATGAATATGACGAGCCGTTACTTAAGCGATGCGCTAAAAGCCGAAACGGGGAAAACCACAAAAGACTGGATTCATAAAGCACTGATTGAACGATCGAAAGACCTTCTGCTATCCACTAAGGATTCCGTTGCGACAATCGCCTATTCTCTGGGTTTTGAGTATCCACAGTATTTTTCGAGGCTGTTTAAGAACAAGGTGGGTATGACGCCGTCTGAATATCGCACGGAAAACATCACACATTAGTGCGGTCAAGATCAAAAAAAGCGAGCTGTCTGAGCTCGCTTTTTTCATATCGATTTCAAGTCAATTTACAGCAGTTCAACCGACTGCTGAGCAATCACAAATTCTTCGTTAGTTGGAATCACCATTGCCACCGCATCAAGTGTATCCGATTTACCAATGATGCCTGACTCGCCAAAGCGTGCCGCTTCGTTGCCGTTCTCGTCTTCGACAAAACCAAGAAGCTTCAGGTTTTTCAAGATTTCACGGCGAATAGGCAGAGAGTTTTCACCAATACCGCCCGTGAAGATGATGGCATCCAGATCATTAAGTGGAATCAGGTAAGAACCAATGTACTTGGCAACGCGATAGGTGAACACTTCAAATGCCAGTTTCGCACCTTCATGCCCTTCTTCCATGGCGTCTAAAATGCCTCGTGCATCAGAAGTAAGCCCAGACACTCCCAAGAAGCCAGATTTCTTATTCAGAGTCTCGAATACTTTTTCCTGGCTCCAGCCTTTTTTCATCAGAAATTCAATGATGCCTGGGTCCAGGTCGCCAGAACGAGTTCCCATCATTAACCCAGCAAGAGGTGTAAAGCCCATAGAGGTGTCCACCGATTCCCCATTGCTGATTGCACAGACAGATGCACCGTTTCCTAGGTGAACCGAGATAAAGCTGGATTCGTTTACTGGCTTGTTTAGCATTTTTGCTGCTTCACGGCTCACGTAGTAGTGGCTGGTTCCGTGGAAACCGTATCGACGAATACCATATTCTTTGTACAACTCGTTAGAGATTGCGCCAGTGAAGGCTTTCTGAGGCATGGTTTGGTGGAATGCGGTGTCGAATACAGCGAATTGAGGCAACGCCGGGAAGGCATTCATTGCTGCACGAATACCGGTTGCGCCTGCAGGGTTATGAAGCGGAGCCAGATCAGCCAGAGCTTCAATTTCTTCCAGAACATCCTGATTAATTCGCACAGTTTGAGTAAAGCGCTCACCACCATGAACAATTCGGTGCCCAACAGCAACGATCTTGTCACTCAGTTGATACTCTTCAATCAGGGCTACAATGCGGTTGATGGCATGCTGATGGTGCTGTTCAGGAGCTGTGATGGCTTCTTCTGTTTTATTCCCTTGATATTTCCAACTAATTTCGGCTTCTGGCAACCCGAAACACTCCCCTAAACCACTTACGATTGCTTCTCCGGTTTCGGAATTGATCACAGCAAACTTAAGGGATGAACTGCCTGAATTGATAACCAGAACAAAGGAATTAGACATAAGGTACGTATCCTGTTTTTAGCTAAATATCTGAAGCATTATGCTTTCATCGAGACTTAAGCCATTATTCAATAATTTTTTAATCTTTCAACTTTCTTTTAGTCTCTTCCACATCTGATTTGAGGATTTGTTGATCTAGCGCAGAAATAAATTTAGTTAGAGTCACAAATTAAATATCACTATATGAATCACAACTAATATAAACAAAAAGCAACGCAACTCCTTGTTGACCATTTTATGAAATATGTTGGAACAGGTTGTCTATACTTGATCTGTAAACATTGCCTGAGACCAGAACAATTGCGCCTGCAGCCCAATTGAGTCATGCCTTCAGGCTGCTGTAATTAAGGGATGAGTGTGATTCTATTTGCGGATTTATTGGTCTTTCTGGGAATTGTGTTTTTGGGCTTAGGGCTCAAACCTGCTGTTCAGATTTGCCAAAAAACCCATGAAATCGGCTGGCAAATTCTTCTCACATTGATCATTGCTTTTATGATCGGTTATTCCCTGTTTCTCTTCTATCTCCTCAGTATTCGCACTATTACGTTTGTCGAACTTGGCATGTCTGCCATTTTGTTCGGCGGGAGCCTGTTCGTAGCGCTGGTGGTTAACTATTCGCTCAAAAGCATCGGGAAAATTGATGACATAGCTCAGCTTGAACGCTACAACGCCATGCACGATTCCCTTACCCAATTGCCCAATCGCCACTATTGCATGCAGCAATTGGACAAGCGCATAGAGCGCAGAACACCATTTTCTGTGCTGCTATTCGACGTGAATAACTTTAAGTACGTCAACGACGCCATGGGTCACCAGTTTGGTGACATGCTGCTACGGCAAATTTCCCAAAGACTCAGCATGATACTGCCCAAACAGGCTTTTTTTTCCCGTATCGGAGGGGACGAGTTTGTCGTTATTTTGAGAACCGGTGGTCGCAGACCGATTGAAGAACTTTATACCGTCATCACTGAAGAATTGAGCCATCCGTTTAATCTTGGCGAATACAGTATCATCGCTTCTATAAGTACTGGGGTAAGTATCTATCCGGAGTACAGTACCGAGAAAGACCAGATCCTAAAGCAGGCAGATGTCGCAATGTACGAAGCGAAAAACTTCGGTTGTGGTCTCTATTTCTATTCAAGCGATTTGGCAGACAAAGCCAAAGAGCAACTGGATATTTCCAGCCAACTGACTTCCGCTCTACACAATCAGGAATTTGAATTGCATTACCAGCCAATCGTTAACACACGCTACAATTCTCTTTACGGGTATGAGGCGTTAATACGTTGGCCGCAAGCCAATGGCACCTTTATCTCACCAGAAGTATTTATTCCGATTGCAGAGCAATCCCACATCATTAGGGACATTACCGACTGGGTTGTGAATCAGGTGATCCTTGATATGCAGCTTTTTCACGAATCGGGCATTGATGCCAGTATTCACCTCAACCTTTCCGCCAAGGATCTTAATAGCCGCGCCCTGTTTAACAACCTCGAACAGTTGGTAAAAAGTGACCAGCTTAATGCCAACCGTCTTGTGCTGGAAGTCACCGAAAGCAACATGCTCAAAGATTTGAAAAACACCAAGCAAGTGCTTCAGGCTCTGCGTGAAATTGGCTTTAAGATCAGTCTCGACGATTTTGGTACTGGTTATTCCTCTCTTACCTTGCTGAGAGAACTGCCCATTGATCAAATTAAAATCGATAAATCCTTTGTGTCTGGGATGCATCGAAGCGAAGCAGACCACGCTATTGTGAAATCTTCTATCTCACTCGCTCATGGCTTAAATTGCACAGTCATTGCGGAAGGAGTTGAAGAAACTGAGTTGATGGTACTGTTGGATACGGCGAACTGCGACTATGTTCAGGGTTTTATCAACGGCAGAGCTCAGACTCTCGAAGACATCATATTCTGGACGAAGCAGCATCAACTAAAAAGCGCCATCTGATAGACGGCGCTTTCTTTAGAATTCTAAAAAAGGAAAGTTAGAACTGGTAACCCATAGTAACAAACATGCCGTACAGATCGGCATCGCCCTGTTTACCATCTTTCTTAAGTGTTAAATGGTTGCCACGCAGCTCAGCACCAAATTCAAAATCGTTATCCAGCTTGTAGGATGCCCCTACCGACCAAACGTAACCCGCACCTTTTGCACGAGGTTTTGAATCTTTATCAACCACACTGGTCTTTTTGTATTCCAGAGCTTCAACAAAACCGTATGAAAGACCTGCAATACCATAAATCTCGACACATTCCGTCAGTGAATAACTCACTTTTGGCGCTAAGTTTAGCGTTAGAGAACTGATCTCTTCGACTTCGTAAAGTTTTGAAGTATCAGATTTTTTCTTCGAGTTGTAGTGAATATCTCCCGAGAAAGAAACACCTAAATGCAGTTTCTGACTCTCCGTCCATGATGAAGTCATACGAGAATAATCGAGAGAAAGCGCTCTACCTGCTAACTCGTAATCCCCAACGGCTGCGACCTTAGACTGGAAACTGGATCCGCCAACTTTGGCAGTAAATAAGTGATATGTCTCTGGACGCTCTTTTGCGTTAACACCTGCAGACAAAGCTGCAACGCTCGCAAAAACTAAGGCAAACTGTTTTTTCAAAACGAAATCCAATTAATCTGATTGTGTTGCATGAGAATCAACGCGAATGAGTTCAAGCCAAAACATTCACAATATCGGGATATTCTCACAATTGATTAAGCGCGCGAGATTCTACACAAATAACACACATATCAATAGAATTATTTCCCTTTAATCGTTAAACAAATTTGCCTGAATTTTCATAGTGTGAAAGGGCGCACTTTCCTAGCCACAAATACCCATTACTTCTCGCCTTCGCATCAAGTTGTAAAAATATTGTTACAGGTTAATGTTTTTACAAATCGGTTGTTTTGTAGACGATAAATCAGATTTCATTGATAGTTACCATAACAAATGCAACATATTTGCAACATCATGGTGACTTATGACTAAGCAAAGCCAATACCGTTCAAAGTCGGCAGATGAGAACGGAATCATTCAATGGACGGATGAAGAAAATAGCGTTTGGCATCAACTTGTAGAGCGCCAGTTAGGCTGTATTCAGAACAAAGCCTGTGACGAGTATATGGACGGGCTTGATAAATTGAATCTCCCGTCTGATCGGCTGCCACAACTGGAAGAAATTAACGCCGTACTCAAACCTTCAACTGGCTGGCAGTGCGAAGCTGTTCCCGCATTAATCAGTTTTGATCGTTTTTTTGAGCTCCTAGCCAACAAGCGTTTTCCCGTCGCCACCTTTATCCGAACAAAAGAAGACATGGAATATCTCCAGGAACCGGACATTTTTCATGAAATTTTCGGTCATTGCGCAATGCTCACCCACCCCGCGTTCGCGGCGTTTACAGAGAAGTACGGCAAGCTTGGATTGAACGCATCGAAAGAAGACCGGGTGTTTCTTGCTCGACTTTACTGGTTCACGGTGGAGTTTGGACTGATAAAAAACCAGAACAGTCTGAGTATTTATGGCGGCGGTATTCTCTCAAGCCCCGGCGAAACCCAATACGTGTACAGCGGAAAACCCGTGATCGCTCCACTTGATCCTATTGAAGTACTGCGAACACCTTACCGAATCGATATTATGCAACCCAAATATTTTTATTTAGATGGCATCGAACAGCTCTTTGAACTGGCTGATCTCGATATCATGTCGTTGGTGAAACGTGCAAAATCACTTGGGTTGCACAAACCTATGTATGAACTTGAAAGCTAAAAGGAATAATGATGTCAGAAACACTTTCAGAATCGAGTTGCGAAGCCTGTCGAATGGATGCGCCAAGAGTTGAAAAGCAAGAGGCAGAGCAGTTACTTCAACAAATTCCTGAATGGAACCTCATTGAAATCGATGGAATCAATCAGCTTGAGCGCATATACAAATTCAAAAACTTTAAACAGGCACTCGCTTTCACCAATCTAGTCGGAGAAATGGCAGAAAGCGAAGGTCACCACCCAGCTCTTACGACAGAATGGGGCAAAGTAACCGTTCAATGGTGGAGTCACTCCATCAAAGGGCTACACCGCAATGACTTTATCTGCGCGGCAAAAACCGACGGAATTCATAAGGAAAATAGTTAAACAAAACAAAGTAAAAAGGGTCGCAAACGCGACCCTTTTGAACGATATGACTTAAAAGACTTTTTACCGCTTTTAAAAAATTGTCAGTTCGTTTTCAGACAGAAAAACAATGGCATCTTTGTAGCCGTTTTTAGCAGCACGATACATGTACTCAATTGCTGCATCTTCATCTTTATCACCACCTTCGCCTTCAATCAGCATTTGGGCGAAAACAAACAGAGCATTGGGCAAACCAGAATCCGCAGCAATTTTGATGTATTTTCTTGCTTTTATCGGGTCAGGACGGACGCCTAAACCCTGAGAGTAAACAGTATGCAGTTTTAGTGCAGCATCGGCATTCTGACTGGATAAAGCTCGTTTAAGCCAGAAGATCGCCTCAGCGGTGCTTTTCTCTAATCCATTACCGTGAAGTTTTATCTCCCCTAATGCAACTTGTGCAACAGGAGAGCCCTTGTAGGCGTATTCTTCGGCAAGCCCGATGTATTCATCATCGGAAGCGCCTGAGAGCTTGTCCAGATAATCAGAGTCCAGTAGTTGAGCCTGCTTCTTACGCCTCTTCGCCTCTGACTGGGCAATCGACGACTCAGGAGACTTGTCCTGAGAATGAGGTGCAAACAAGTTTTTGGGGAAATCTGAATCGGACACGAGAAAACCACTCAAAGCCTAAAATTATCAGTAAGGGGTGGAGAGTATGTCACGAATAGATAAACACACTCTTAACGTTACACAAAATTGCCAAGCTTCTCGCAAGTTGAGTGATTTTTCATCGCAATTTAGAAAATTAACTGGCTAGAAATCGTTGTAAACCCATACCGAACAACATGTTCATTCTCACTTTGTGACTGGAACTCATATTCGAAATTCTGACAAATACACGTGAACGATGAAGCTCAAAAAATCTTCAAATTTCCTGATCGCCAAAAGTACAATCAAATCATTGCGATAATTGAGTTGTTTATAATTTAGTCACATTTGGTAACACACCTGAGTAGAGCTAGGGTGATCGTACAGGGTATGGTTAGAGTAAGAACCCAAAAATAGAACAAGGGCTCACCATGAACACAATGTCAGAACCGGCGAATCAAAACGAAAAATTTGATGAACTCATGAACCGTGCGGTAGCGCTACGACACGAAATTCGTTCGCTCGTCGACGCACCCCATAGTCCGACAAAAGCTGTCTCCCTGAGAGAAAAACAACGCGAGTTGGATTACGTTCATCAACAGGCAGAAATCATTATTTATGGCGAAGACAGTATTCCAGACCGATTGCCCACGCCGCCAGATAGAAACCACAGCCAAAGAATCACTTCCTGAACAAGATTGAATAGCGCCCCAGCTCGGTCGCTATTTTTATCTCCATATGTACAAGCATTAAATCAAGATATCAGTGACTTCTCTTCGCGGTGATTCAGGAGTTCTTTTAGCTTTCCCCAAGCGAAAAAGCATTTGCACTGTATGAGCTTCTGGAATATTGAAATACGATTTGAAGTCACGCTGTAAAGGCAGCATATCTTGATATTCTTGTAAGATCTGGCTCATGGGATGCTGTGCAATGCCCAATGACTCGGTAAGCAAGTTGATTCTGTTGTAAAGTCGCCCTACTTCTAATTGAGTCAAACGTCGGTTGTCTTTACTCACCAGCATTGCAAAGTATCGGGTGCTCTTTGTCACCGATTTTGTCAACTTCACTCCCTCTTTTCCAAAAGCTGCTGGGTCTTTTAGTGCACTCTCACGCGAAACAAAAAACTGCTCAGCCATCCAACGCTTGGCACCAGTAACACCGTTCTGAGGAAGACCAAATCCGTCGCGATAACGCTTTAACTCTTCGTCGTTAAATCGAAACATATTAATGGTCTCGAGGCTGCGTTGACTATTTTGCTCTTCAATGACCATAGCGTTGTTCAAAAAGTTTCGCATGGTTTCATTCTGTTCCGTACTTTGAATCAATTTGAGCTGGAACTCAGTCCCTTTGACTGAATCAAGTATCTGCTCAAGTTCGGTTTCCGAAAGTTTTTGTTCATCGTATACCGTTTTATTCGACTGACGGGTAACGAGCAGATTGAATAACGGATCAGGTTTGACATTAGAATCGGCAACTAACCGTATTCTAGCCACTGGCTTGTTCTCAAGTACCTGATTTGTGTATTCCCCATCGGGAAAATAAGTGACGTTTGCTCGTGTAGCAAAGTGGCTGGCTGCGACGACTAAGCTTTCAATAAATGTGCCATGCCCAATGTGAATCTGGCGGTGGATTGGATCAGTCTGAGGCAGCAAGCGTTCGCTGTCTACGTAAAGCAGAATGGTGTCTTCACCCTCCAGCGCTATTTTCCAGGGCTGCGTGTTGTGGGGGTTTGGGCAGAGCATTGCATAGCTGATGAGTGTCTTTCTCAAATCAGAATACGTCTGAGTAGGTCTGAGCAACGAACCAGTGGTGCTGGAAAGCTGACCCACTACGACAGGACCTGCGGCCACAACAACTGCGCCTGCACCTAAGACTTTAATGAAGTTTCTTCTGTTCATTGCTATACCCTTTCTGACTAGTTTGCTAAAATACATTCCACGGAATAAATATATATTCCATGGAATATTAATCAAGAGATTTTAATCAAAATGTTGACAGAAAAGCAGAATTTATCATTTAAGATAATGATTTCTTTGGGAATAATTAATCAGCTAACAGACTCTTGGCTTGGAAAGGCTTTAGCACCACTTGGGCTAAACCAGTCTCAGTTCAATCTGCTCAACCACTTTTCTCATCAGCCAGAGCGAGAACAGACCATTAGTCAGCTTGCTCAGGTGATGCAGATGAACCAGCCTGGGATTACAAAGGTGGTCAATAAATTGTTCGACATGGGATTGATCGACATTCGAAAAGATGAACAAGATGGCAGAAAAAAATGGGTCAGAATTAACGAGAAAGGTCTCGCAAAGGTTCAAAGTGCATTTAGCAGCTTTCTGCCCATGATGAACGAATGTTTTGATGATTGGACGGAGGACGACATGAGTCAAATGCTATCCCACAGTAACAAATTGAAAGTGTGGCTGGATGACAACAGAGATATTTAAGAATGAATGTTAGACACCGCAGCCTGTAACGGCTGCAGTTGGAATATTTAAAACTGAAACCGGATAAAGTGCATTTCGAGGTCGGTATCTACGTCTTTGGAAAGCGAATAAGCGTTGCCGACTAAGTTTTCCACCGCGGATTGCCAGAATTTAAGCGCGCCGTGATTACCGATTAGCACACGAATTTGCCAGTCCCCCGGGAAACGATTGACCACGGTATGCAAAGCCTTTTTGCCCACGCCCATACGCTTAAATTTACGCAATACAAAGAACTGAGCGACATCAAACACGGCTTGATTATTGGGGTATTTTCGAACCAATACAAAGCCTGCTAACTCACCCTCAACATAAATGAAGAAAGGGGTGTGATCTTCGCGCTTCCAATACACATCAAAATTTGAAGAAGGGTAAGTGAAGTGCCCTTCTTCATTTGGGTTCCAGCCCATAAATTCAGACATATCGTAAATGTAATAGGGAAAAAGGTTCACCAGAATATGGCGCGAACTTTCTTCAATCTGTTTAAGCGAAACTTCCATTACACCCCTGCTTTACTTCTGAGCCAAACCACACTTACGCACTGCATCAAATATCTAGTTCTGGTTCAGAACTTTCTCTTTGATAACGGTTAGAACGCCTTGTTCATCTTGGTGAGGAGCGGTGAAACGAGCGAGATTTTTGATCTCAGGATGGGCATTTTCCATCGCGTAGCTGTGGTAAGTCTCTTTGAGCATTTCCACATCATTAAAGTAATCGCCGAAACTCATGCTTTGCTCAAAGTTAAAATCAAACAACCCTTGCAAGTGCCTGATCGCCGTTCCCTTAGACGCTTCTTTGTGCATAAAATCTAGCCAGATTTTCGCACTGACGACGACCTGATGAGTATCCCCAAATTTTTCAGCGACCACAGGGTAAACGTGCTCTTCTGTGCCTTCGTAGTTCAGGATCGCTATTTTGATGAACTCATCATCCACTTCAAGCAAGTCTTCGACGCATTCTACTCGATGGTAGTAATTCTGAATCTCCTCGAATTTGCTCGACTCAGCGGTTTCGATATAGGCAGAATTTTTACCACAGAGAACAACATCGGAATTCGGAATATCACGAACCGTGCGAATAATACTGTGCACTTCGTCTTTGGGTATCACACAGCTGTATAGCTCTTTGCCCTGATGCATTACAAACGCGCCATTTTCAGCAATGAAAATCATGTCGTCGGCAACCGATTCAAACATACTCAGCAAACTGTAATACTGCCTGCCGGATGCCGCAGCAAACAAAACTTCGCTTTGCTTTAGCGAGTCAAAAACATCGTAAAATTCTTGGGGTAGCTGCTTAGCGCTATCTAGCAAAGTGCCATCCATATCACTGGCAATAAACTTAATTTTTTCTTCCAAAACGACTCCGAACCACTTACAAATTCGCCAGTTTTAGCGACAAAAAACAATTTAGGGAGAGCTAAAATGCCATAATTCGTTACCAACGTGAACTTTTAATACTTCTTTTAACATTGATATGAGAATCAGATAAACGGTTCAATAAAAAAGCTTGCCATTTTTCGAATCCAACCAATCCCTTGTTGTGTTTAATAAAAAACTACCTTTTTTTAAACACCTGACAACAACTAACCAAACATTAACTTGAACTTCCTGATTATGGTGTAGACTTAACTGTATAACGTGTTGTAGTCAGGAGCTTATGGAAGCAAGCTTCTCGCCTCACACATTTTGCCTGTAATTAACCAATTCTCGGATTGGACATAATAAATAGAGTGTTAAGAAAGAGACTCCATCGATGACGGTCATGCTTTACCCAACTAAAACTTCGCCGAAAGGCTACAGAGTTCAAGACAAAGTCCTTAACGTACAAAAATACTTCCCTTTTTCTAAATTCGACTCGCCCAAGAAGGCTGAGAAGTCTGCCTACGCATTTCAAGAACAGCTCAATGAAAAACGAAGGGTAAGAGATATTCGACTCTCGCTCGATGTAAACCAGATATTTCATGCCGACGGCTCTGTTAAGGGCTTAAGTAAACGAAAAAGGCGCTACGGAGAGGAAGTTGTCGAAGCTCTTCGGGCGCAAGTCACGGTGGATGGCAAGCAAGTCTCAACTGACTGGCAACTCAAAAACCGTACCTTTCGCGAGGCTTACAAAGGCATTCAGGACTGGATCTTGGACAAACGCGGTATCGCCCGAACAAGAGAAATCACCAATATGTTTAAAGAGGCTGAACACCTTTACAAATAGCCTTGAATTGGGTCTAGGTTGATAGCTTGTAAGAGTTGAAACAAAAACGCAGCGCCATAAGCACTGCGTTTTTGTTTGCGTGAATCGGTAGAGCCGCCCACCAGATCGGGTTTAGTCTTCAAAGAATTCCAGAATAGCTTCTGCTAATGCTGAGGGGTTTTCCTCAATCACAAGGTGCCCGGCTTCAGGCACGGTAACAAGTTTTGCCCCCGGGATTTTGCTTTGCAGTGTGTATGCTTGATCACAGGGTATCCATTGATCTTCTTCACCCCACAAAACCAAAACAGGCGCCCTCGCGTCTGCAAATTTATCCTGAAACTCATCGGTAAACTTTGAATCCGCTTGCGCTATTTGTCGGTAAAATGCGGGTTTCCCTTGTTCGCCTGTCCAGGGTGTCAGTATTCCTTCAATGGTCTCTTCACTCAGTTGTTGATAAGCCGCCGTCTTTATATAGGCTTCAACAATGGCGGTGTGAATATAGTCCGGGACGCCAGCAAATGCGCTTTCATGTTGCTCGATATGTTTAAAGAACGGTGAACCCCAAGGTGACAAAGCTACCGGGTCAATAACCGCTATTTTTCGATAGTCTCGATGATCTAGAAGATGGTTGCGAAGAACCGTCGTGCCACCAAAGTCATGCCCTACAATGTAAGGTGAGTCCAGTTGCCAGTAATCAATCAAAGCATCCAGAAGCTGATTCTGTATACCAAGTGAAACATCAGCATCGCTTTTATCGGATTCGCCGTACCCTAACAAATCGAAATAGTGCACTCGGTATTGAGTAGAAAGCTTTTGTATCAAATGCCTGAGATTAAACGAAGACCAAGGCGTGCCGTGAACAAGTACCACAGGTTCACCTTCACCCTGAATGCCATACTTTACATCCCGACCTTGAAAACTAAAGGTGTCAGGCAGACTCCAAATACTCATTTTCGCTCCTTGATTTTGCGTAACTGCACACATGTAAACATCTTCTCAAATATGTGCAAAGTAGAATATTGACTAATGTTGCAATGGGTTACGTTTCTCTAATCCAAGGCTTTGTGATTTCTGTGAATATTCACACACCAAAAAATGTTATGATATAACATCACTAAACTATACAATTTCACCAAACATCTCATTACAGCGAACCACACACCGCTTTTGACTCAATTCAGAATGGAATTTCTACCTCATGGACAAAGTTAACCAAGTACTTCTCGTTTCAGGTACTCATGGCAACGAACTTTCTGGCATATACCTTCATAAACTGATTAAGGATGGCTTGTATCCCGCAAGCCGGGATTCGTTTTCGTTCGAATCCATCATCGCAAACCCACTCTCAATGGAGCAGAACTGTCGCTTTGTTGATCACGATTTAAACCGACTCTTTTCCTCTACCACACCAGAAGAAGAACCAAACTCCCATGAGGTAAACTTAGCCAAGCAGTTAAAAGACAAATACTCGGAGCAAGGCAATCAGTTGGTCATTGATTTGCACAATACCACCAGCAATATGGGTGCAACGCTTATTCTGCTTGCTGATTCTCCCTTCTATCAACAAATGGGAGCCTACGTTAAACAGCGAATGCCCAATGCCTATATTCTTTTTGAATCTCAACAATCGTGGGATGAACATCCTTATCTATGCACACTTGGGCAACATGGAGTGATGATAGAAGTTGGTGCTCAGGCACATGGTTCACTGAAGTCGGACACTCTGGATTTGATGAAACACATGTTAACGGCGGTGCTGGATTTTGTCGAAAATCACAACCTCAACAGGCTTCCTGCCCTAAACAACTATGACGCTTTCTATCTATTTGAAGAAGTGAAAATTCCTCTCGATGAAACCGGCATGCGCATTGCCACCGTTCATCCGACGATTTGCGGCAGAGATTTCGAAGCAGTAAAACCCGGAGAACCGATCTTATCGACATTCTCAGGGGGCGATTATTCTTGGGAAGGAAAGCACGATGTGTACCCGCACTTCATTAATGAAAGTGCTTACTGCAAGAGCAATATTGCCATGGCATTAGCTGAGAAAAAGCAGGTAAAGGTGGGTTAAAAAAGCTAAAACGGCACTCAAAAGCATCTGCGGTCATTTTAAAACTCGCAGATGCTTAATTTATCTATCCGTGAACACAACCTAAAAGCTGAGATTCAAAACTTTCATCAACCTTAGTTGAGATCAGCTCTATTCTGCTCTCATAACAGTCATCAAGCTCTGCTTCTGCTAGCCCATCCGACGTCATGTTGTACCCGAATATACCGCTCTCTGTGATGAATACCGCTTTCATGCGCTCTACATTAAGACCAGCAAGCAGTGCTAAGAGTGTATTGCGATTAAAGATCTTCTCAGGAGAAAAGCGCCACCCCACACTATGAAAGCCCTCTCCTTGGTTCGTTGCTTTCAATACACCGCTTTCTGGTATAGGGAGCTCCGACACCAGTGGTTCATTGTGACCATGATGATGGTGATGCGGAGGCTGCGAGTGAACAGTCGTCTTCCCTTCAAATTCAGCGAAAGGAATGTCGCCATGCTGCGCAAAGATCACTCGCGTATTTGGTCGCCCAACCTTAGCGACGTACTCTTCCAGCGTTGCTTTTTCGTCGCCCTGATACAGATCCAACTTGTGACCTACCACGGTATCGGCAATCTCTATTTGTTGGTTGAAGGTGTCGTGTTGAGTGTATATCGAACCCGACAGTTTCCGCGCATCCACCAGCGTGATGTTTTTTTGCAGCGACAGCACTTTTCGGTAATGTTCAGACGAAAGTACTTGAAGCACTTCTTTTGGATGACCAAGCCCAGTCGGTTCGATCAAAAGGCGATCTGGTTTTGCTTCCGATAACAACTGATTCAGTGCGATCTGCATTGGCAATCCAGCCGCACAGCACATACAACCACCCGGTACTTCACGGATAAAAACCTGCTGTTTTTCATCGTGGTTACCCTGAATCAAACTGCCATCAACACCAATTTCTCCGAACTCATTAACCAGCACCGCCCAGCGCTCGTTACTGGGCTTATTTTTCATCATATGGAGAATCGCAGAGGTTTTACCTACGCCTAAAAATCCAGTAATGATATTGGTAGGCACACCCAAATTATCTATGTTGTCAGAGCTCACTTGCCACTCTCCTTCTTTTGACTCGCCAGATAAACCACCTAGCGAATCACTCCTCTTTTGCAGTCCGTTTTTATACTAAACAGTACTGCCTGAATAGATCATTTACCTGTCAAAAGACATACGCATAGCAGGCGATTGCACATCAATCAGAGAATCGTTGGCATAAACCAAGCCGCCATTCACCCAGGTATTTTTGATCCGTGATGTGAATTCATGCCCTTTAAACGGAGACCATTCACAGTGATATAGGATGTTCTCGCTCGTTACCTTGGTTGAAGTTTGGGCATCAACCAGTACCAAATCAGCGAAGTAACCCTCTCGGATAAACCCACGATCCTGAATCGCGTAACGAATGGCTGGGTTATGCGCGGTTTTCTCTACCACCTGTTCGATATTCATTCGACCGTGATGCACATGATCCAATAACGTTAGCAAAGCATGCTGAACCAGAGGTAATCCTGCTGGTGCCTGATTGTAGTCCACCTGCTTCTCTTCCCAGGTGTGAGGAGCGTGATCGGTCGCAATGATATCGATTTGATTGGTATGAAGAGCCTGAATCAGCGCGTCTCTATCACTCTGGTATTTAATGGCGGGGTTACATTTAATCTGGTTACCTAGCGTGGCGTAATCCTGATAACTGAACCATAAATGATGCACACAGGCTTCAGCAGTAACGTGTTTGTTTTGAATTGGTCCCGATTCGAAAAGCGCCAGCTCTTTAGCAGTAGTGATGTGCAGAACGTGCAACTGGCTTTGGTATTTCTTCGCCAAATCTACGGCATAAGAAGAAGATGCAAAGCACGCTTCGTCGTCTCGCAATACAGGGTGATCTTCTATGGTGAAAACTGGCTTTTTACTTAGTAGTTGCTCTCGATTCTTACTGATCACAGGTCCACTTTCACAATGAGTAACAATCAAAACTGGTGCATCACGGAAAATAGCATCCAACGCTTGTGGATGTTCAACTAGCAAATCGCCTGTCGACGCGCCCATAAACACTTTTACACCACAGTGATTCTTGGGATCCAAACGCTTAATCTGTTCTAGATTGTCTTCAGTCGCACCAAGATAAAAAGAATAGTTCGCCACCGAGTTTTGAGCAGCAATCGCGTATTTCTTTTCTAATGCTTCAATAGTTGTGGTCGCTGGACTAACGTTTGGCATTTCCATGTAGCTGGTGATACCACCCGCCACTGCAGCGCGAGATTCCGTTGCGATCGAGCCTTTATGAGTTAACCCCGGCTCGCGAAAGTGAACCTGATCATCAATCATTCCCGGAAGCAGATATGCCCCCTTTGCGTCGACGATATTATCGGAAAGCTGCGCCGTTATGTCGGCTTCTATTTTTTCAATTCGCTGATCGACGATCCGCAAATCCGTTTCTGTGATGGTTCCTTCATTTACCACGCGGGCATTCTTGATTAGCGTTGCTGACATAGCGTTTCGACATCTCCTTTAATGGTGGGGACTTAAAATAAATTCAAATTGGTAGGTGGTGTGCATTACCACTGCTGCATAAACGAATAGATTAAGATTGCTTTGCGCACTCGTCACACACACAGCTAATTTCTAATTGGGGGCTGACTACTGTAAAACCCTCTTTGCGAGCAGTAGATTGAAGACCGACGATCACTTCAGGGTCTATGGTATGTTCGGTGATTTTTTCGCATTTAGAGCAAATGAAAAACTGTGAAACGCCGTGTTCGCAGTCGCGCAGAATATGAGAACACGCAACGTACTTGTTCGAGACCTGAATCTTATGAGCCAAGTGCTCACCTTCCAGAAATTCTAAGATACGGTAGACCGACATAGCCGGAATGATCTGGTTGAACTGTTCTTTGCAGTAGTCCACTAACTCATAAGCAGACAACGCCCGATTAGAGTGAACCAGAGCGCGAAGTACCAATTCTCGCTTTGCTGTTAGCTGCTTTCCATTCGCCTTACAGCCCTGCTCTACGTGTTCGATAATTGCATTAATATTTTTCATTTTGTCGATTATCCATTGCTTTCGCGCACAATGTTATAACATAACATTTCAAACAAAAACCCATAATCGAAAACAAATGTAAAAGCGCTATTGCATAAGCTAGTTTATGAAAGGAATTTCTATAACCTGATATGCATTTTGTATCGACTCCCTAAATAGAAGGAGTTGAAAAACAATATGCAACCAAGAACAAATCATGTTTTTCTGGCGAAAACTTGCCTACGTTGAATCAGAGTCAAATTTCTTCTAGAAAGCCATCTTTTATAGATCGTTACCCTGCTAGCCTTTAACTTTAAATCTCATATGAACTATAAGAGTATGAATTTTGGACATGTATTTATAGCGCTCTTTAAGTGGTTTACTGGTATCTCAGTCGTCCTGAGCGCATCAATCTCAGCTACCTCTTATGAGATGTACCTTAAAGAACAAGTTAAAGAAAATTATAGCGTGTTGAACAATAAAATTGCTCTTTGCAATAAAGATCGAAAGGATTCATTTGATAAAGCCGAAATTACAAACAAGTGGTTTAACGGTTTATCGAAGAAAGATAGAGGTGAGGTCATCATCATGCTCACTAAAATCGCGGACGAACGATGTTATGCGCTGGAGTTGAAAAGCTATTCAGATTCTGTTGTTCAGTACACATCAAATACTGGAGATCAATCGGTTATGAAAGACTGGTTGATATTAAGACGCCTCTATGCTTCACACTCGGAGCTCGAAGCAGTAGCTCATATAGATTTTGATAAATTGATTGCGCTTAGTAAAGAGGCTCCATTTGACCAACCATTTAATGGTATGAGTTTGCTTACTCTTTATCGATAAACACATTACACCTCAACATAGAAATAAGGCAGGGTAGATTCCCTGCCATAGCTATCGAATAAATGCTTAGTTACTCTTTCCCGTATACGTTGTTCTCTTGCTCTTGCACGCGGATGAAAGTCGTACGCTTAGTTAGCTCTTTTAGTTTAGCGGCGCCTACGTAAGTACAGGTTGAGCGCACACCGCCTAGAATATCTTGGATGGTGTTTTCAACTGGACCGCGGAATGGTAGTAATACGGTTTTGCCTTCTGCTGCACGGTATTTGGCTACACCGCCGGAGTGCTTATCCATCGCAGATTGAGAAGACATGCCGTAGAACTTCATAAACGTTTTACCGTCTTTTTCAACCAGATCGCCGCCCGATTCCTCGTGACCAGCCAGCATGCCGCCTAGCATGACAAAATCGGAGCCGCCACCGAAGGCTTTGGAGACGTCTCCTGCACAAGTACAGCCGCCGTCACCAATGATGGTGCCGCCTAAACCGTGCGCTGCATCGCCACATTCGATAATGGCGGAAAGCTGTGGGTAACCAACACCTGTTTTCACTCGTGTGGTGCACACACTGCCCGGACCAATGCCTACTTTTACAATGTCGGCACCCGCTAAGATTAGCTCTTCGGTCATGTCGCCAGTCACGACGTTGCCTGCGGAAATGACTTTATCAGGGAATGCGGCACGCACTTTAGATACGTATTCGCACAGGTGCTCCGAGTATCCGTTGGCAATGTCGATACAAATGAAGATAAGCTCATCGCTTAAGGCAAGAATGTCTTTCGTTTTCCGGAAGTCGGCGTCGGATGTGCCTGTGCTCACCATTAGGTTGTTGAGCACGCTTTTGTCGGCAGATTTAACAAACTCAGCCCAGTCTTCCACAGAGTAGTGTTTGTGAACAGCGGTCATGACTCCATTGGTAGCCAGGGCTTGCGCCATTTCAAAGGTGCCGACAGAATCCATATTGGCAGCGATCACAGGGACACCAGACCATTGACGACCACTGTGCTTGAAGGTAAACTCGCGGGTTAAATTTACTTGGGAACGGCTTTTTAGGGTTGAACGTTTCGGGCGAAACAGGACATCTTTAAAACCTAACTTGAGTTCATGTTCGATACGCATGGTATGCAATTTCCTTTAGCTATGTATTGCATGCCCGTAGAAAGTTGGCTGGCAACTTTCAGACGCGAATCTCTTTGGCAGAAGAGTTTCACGTTTTTCGGACACAAAAAAACCGGAGCGTTGGCAGACGCTCCGGTTTTCAGCATTATAGGCACTAAAAGATTCCTGACAAGACTAATATTTGTAATTTTTTTGTGTTACCTTACCGAAGAATTCATATCTAAAACCTTTCCATTTTCTGGTTTATCTTCCTAATTTTATTTAGAAATCACCTCATTAATCCCTATTATTTTCTTTAATAACAAACAGTTAACGCTCAGTAAATTTGGGGTTTATTTTTGTTTTGAACGAGCGTATTAATAACGCAATCAGCATGTTCGCACCGTGTAAGTATACGTAAGTACCCCACTTTTTGATGCATCAAGCAAGTCTAGGGTACTCACTTATACTAATAACTAACTCTATAACGAGGAGTATAGTCATGCTTAAGATCGCATTTTTCAGTTCCAAGTCTTATGACGAACGCAGTTTTAGCCAAGAAAACGAACGTTATTCGTATCAATTCGAGTTTCATGATTTTCGATTAACCGAGCAAACCGCACGTTTGGCTTCGGGCTGTGATGTTGTATGTGCATTTGTAAACGACGATTTGTCTGCCCCGGTTCTACAACAACTCGCAGACACAGGCGTTAAAGTAGTAGCGATGCGATGCGCGGGTTTCGACCGTGTAGATCTGCAAGCTGCTGAAACCCTTGGCTTAAAAGTCGTACGCGTACCTGCGTATTCACCAGAATCCATTGCCGAGCATGCCGTGGGCATGATGTTGTGCTTGAATCGCCGTTACCACAAAGCATACCAGCGCACTCGTGATGCTAACTTTTCCCTTGAAGGCTTGGTTGGCTTTAACTTCCACGGTAAAACCGCTGGTATTGTCGGCTCGGGCAAGATTGGTCTCGCCACCATGCGAATTCTGAAAGGTCTGGGCATGGAGATTCTGTGTTACGACCCGTATCAAAACCCTGCGGCTATTGATTTGGGTGTGAAATACACGGAATTAGAAGAAGTGTACAAGCACGCTGACGTGATCAGCCTGCATTGCCCTTCCACTCCTGAAAATCGCAACATGCTCAACGCCGATGCGTTCTCGAAGATGAAAGATGGTGTGATGATTGTAAACACCAGTCGCGGAGATCTTCTGGATTCTGCTGCTGCAATTGAAGCATTGAAATCTGGCAAGATTGGTTCTTTGGGTCTGGATGTGTACGACAACGAGAAAGAGTTGTTCTTCCAGGACAAATCAAACGATGTGATCGTCGACGATGTATTCCGCCGCCTGTCTGCGTGCCACAATGTGATCTTTACAGGTCATCAGGCGTTCTTAACCGATGATGCATTAAGAAGCATCGCTTCCGTGACTCTGCAAAGTGTGTCGGATGTGCTCAATACTGGTAGCAGCCAGAATGAAGTAAAGGCTTAAGTCTTTGAAAAAACAAAAAGCCCAGCCATTTAAAATGGCTGGGCTTTTTAATGGTAGCTGATTAGCTTTCTGCTACGCCTGCGATAACGGCTTCAGCGGTCGCATCTTGTATGGACAGGAACATAGATTTCACCTGACCAGTCGGCGTACGCATCGGGTTCAGAGTGATGTTCTGATACATAAACTCAGCTTGCTGGGTAATCGGGCGTACATTGCGGCAACGGAATAGGTATGGGCGCTGACGCCAGGTAATAAAGCTGCGACAACCCAGGTTGTAAACGGGTTTGGCTTTCAACACAAACCACTCTTTCGGGATTTCCGGGAACACTTCAAACAGGGACTTGCCTATTGCTTCGTGTGCCTGTTTTCCACTGTGATGGGTCATAAAGCCGTTCCAGACTTGAATGTTGTAATTCTCATCCAACACCACCAAGCCCATTTCGACATTTTGTACCATGTCCACCATCCAGTGGAACTGTTCAAATTCTGCAGGTAGATTCAGCATTACAACTCATCCTCCATCAAGTACGCCAGTTTGTTATCCAACAAAGGAAGAGATTCGTCTACAAACATAAACAGCAGGTCACACTTAATGTTGGTGCCGTCGATGTTGTAGCTTACTTCGAAGGTCATGGTTTTGGTAAACGCACCCGCTGTGCTCTGAATAATGGAATCAATAGGAATGTGTTGCCCTAAAAGAACGGGTGAACTCTGAAAAAAGCGCACTTCTGATTGTTCGCCTAATCCATTAAGGAAAGAGCCCACCAATATATTGGATACGTCCATCAGAAGTTCGAGCTCTTCGTGCTCATTGTTGGCAGGCACCTGCATCAGTTTGTTAATGTCACTGACGGATGAATCACTCAGCAAAACCAAAGCTTCACCGGCAATACCCTCTCCACTGAAACCCTGACAGACACCGGAAACCTGATCGTTATCAGCAAGATCCCTAAGCGCCATATGCAGTTCGCTCACTTCAAAAATGTTGACGTTAGGTAAAGGGAGATGAACGAATACATCAAAATGACGAGCCAGCGCATCGGCTGCCCGGCCAATGGCTACGTTAGCCACTTCCATGTAAATATCACGCCTTTTGAGTACTGGTAACTCAACAGGCGAAGGCATATAGGTTTGAGGTTGTGTGGGCGGCTCAATGAGGCTTTTAAGCACATCTTTCAAAGCATCTTTATTGATGGGCTTTTGAATGAAGGCTTTCGCCCCCAAAGACATGACTTTCTCTTTAGCTTTTGGCTGAATATCCCCCGATACCACCACCACTTTAATATCGATTCCACGTTTCCCGATTTCTTCTAACGTGCCGTATCCATCCAGCTCAGGCATCGTCAGGTCTAGGAACATAAGTTTGAATTCACGCGTTTGAAGTTGTTCTAATGCGTCTAATCCATGGACAGCAAAGGTTATATCTGCTCCTAAAGAAGCAGGTAGTGAACGTGCCATCTGTTTACGGGCTAGCGCGGAGTCGTCACAGATCAATATAGGAAATGACATTAATTCACCATAGGTCGCGTATGAAAAGCATACTTAAAAATAATTGCTAATACCCAGAACATATTACGTTTTTCGATAAATTATCACTTGGGTATCTTTAAACAGAATGGTGAACTTTAACACATCTAAAGATTAAATCAGCGCAAGATTCCCACCACTTCTATATACAATATAGGATATAAATGGCGTAAGGAACGGCATATTGTGTAACTGATTAATTAATAAGCGTATTTTATGCTATTTGCACCGCTGGCTCGCTTTTTGAACAATTTCATCACATGTTGCATACCATCCACACAATGTGAGCCAAATTGTGAGCACAAAAAAGCCTTCCACTTGGGAAGGCTTCTTCAAAAATTCTTGTTTACCGTTTTTGCAAATTAAGCTTCTGCTTCTGCAATCTGACCCGGCTTCTTGGTGATGCTCTGGCGATAGCTGAACCACAGATAAGTGATGACTAAAGAGAAATAAAGGTAAGTTAATGCAAACACCAGTGGCGATGTCATTAAGCCTTTATTCACACCGACCATAACACCAACGACGGTAATCGTGAGCTTTGAAAGCATGCCGCACAATAGTAGGAAAACAGCGAATGCCGGGAAGCGAGAGCTACGGAATGAGAACCAGTAGCAGCTGCCTACTGCTAGCGCTGATACCGCCAGACCCAACATGAAAGAATGAAAATGATCCGCAGAAGCAACACCTGCAGAAATCGAAGCGAGCATTATTAAAATCAGTTTCATATATTCACCTTCACTTAAATAAAGAGAATGCGTCCTTTCATATTCAAAATCTTAGTTTTCAGTCGCTATTTTGCGCATTTATTGCCCAATTTCAAGTAAAAAACACGATAAAACTGCATTGTTTTTCGTACATTAAGCACACGTTTACAAACAGTTAACAGCAGAAATATTTAGTTACACCCTCAAGTATTGATATTGCTAGTTAAAAGTAATTATTCAATGCTTTTGTTACAGTTAATTAACATTTAAATTTCTCATCACTAATTTAAGGGAAATTCTATTTTCGGGAGCTCGATCATCACATGTACCCCAGCTTTGTGAGATACCATTAGTGTTTTATAAACCACCAGAGCTTCGTTTTGTTTGATAGTACTTATGGCGTGGTCATTCAGCGCAATTTTAAAGCGCTCTACGTTGACTTAGCATTCGCCAAAATTTATGGGTTCGATTCCCCAGAAGATATCTACCAGCTAGATAGCTTGCTTGATCTTATCGCTCCCTGTGATCATCAAGAAGCTCTGAATACCTACCAAAGAATCCTTGCAAATCAGCAGCGTCCAAGAATGCACTCCTCTATAAATGTGGATCGCTACGGCAGAGAGTTTTCGGTTCTGGCTATCGACCATGTCATTGAGTGGGAAGGTAAGCCTGCACTTCAAGTTACGATCATCGATATGTCCGCTCAGGAAGAAGCAATGCTTCAGTTGCAGGAAAACGAACGTCGCTACCGAGAGCTGGTGGAAGGCTCCCTTCAGGGCATCTTGGTACACCGCGACTTCAAACCACTTCTGGTGAATCAGACTTATGCAAAAATGCTCGGCTATCCGAGCGTCGATGCTCTGATTTCGACAGGTACCATCTTTTCTCATATACCTGAAAAGTATCAGGATGTGGCACGTTCTCGTTACGATATGCTGCTGGCGGGCGAGAACACGAGCCAGAATGTCACCGTACGAAACTTCCGACTCGACGGCTCTACGGCTTATTTCAAGCTCTCTGAGCGGGTGATTGACTGGGACGGTCAACCGGCCGTTCAGGTATCGGTATTAGACGTGACCGAGCAGCTTATTCTGGAAGAAAAACTGACGTACCAAGCGAATCATGACTCCTTAACAGGTCTGCATAACCGCCGTTTCATGACTTCGACATTAGAAAGCCGCTATAAGCTGGATCAGTCGATGAGCTGCATCCTTATTGATCTTGATGATTTTAAGTCAGTCAACGATAAGCACGGTCACGCTGGTGGTGATAAGACGCTGCGTGCCTTTGCGGCAGTTTTAAATGAAGTATTAGGCAGCCACGCTTTTAGTGCTCGCTGGGGTGGCGAAGAGTTCATTATCTGTATGAGCGATTACAACTATGAACAAGCATTGTGTTATGCCCAAGCGATAAAATCGGAAATCAATAAGTGGAACTTTGAAGAAGCCACTACGGCTTCTTTTGGTGTCGCCTGTTCCTGTGATTCTGACTCTGATTACAGTCTTATGATCCAGCGGGCAGACCGCGCACTGTATGAAGCAAAACGTCTTGGAAAAAACTGCATCGTCACTACAGATAACGATTTTTACAGTTAGACCAACGTTAAGTTAACAGCCTCGCAACATTGTCAATACCTATATCCAGCCTACTCCACCCCGATCTCGAAATTTCTCCGACTTTATGTTGAAAAAGGGATTCCAATCACATTGAGATTGTTTATAATCCGCGCGCAGTTCTTGTGTCTTTTTTTGATAAAGACAAAAAATTTTTTAGTAACTAACTTCCCCTCGCGGGTGTATTGAGAAGAGAAATGAATAAAATCGATAAAGCGATGCGAATTCTTCTTGCCGGATTCTGTATCAATCTTTGTTTGGGTATCTTGTATGCGTGGAGCGTATTCAACAAAGCCTTGGTCAGTGACTTCGGTTGGAGTGCATCAGACGCCTCTCAGCCTTACGCAATCGCAACGATCACATTCTCTATCTGTCTTCTTGTTGCTGGCGTACTGCAAGACCGTATGGGCCCACGCAATATCCTGATTCTTGGTACAGCCCTGACTGGTCTTGGTATGATCGGTTCAAGCTTCGCGGATTCTGTACTAATGCTAAACATTACGTTTGGCGTTATCACAGGTGCGGGTATCGGTTTTGGTTACGCGTGTTTGTCTCCTTCTGCAATGAAGTGGTTCCACTCTTCCAAGAAAGGTTTGGTTAACGGTCTGATTGCAGCGGGCTTTGGCCTGGCAGCGGTTTACCTTGCTCCGGTAACTTCTGCGCTGATTTCTTCTTACGGCATCAACTCCAGCTTTATGATTCTGGGTATTGGTGTTTTGATCATTGCTGTTCCGCTTGCATGCACCATTAACAACCCACCAGCGGGTTACACGCCTGAAGAGCCAAAAGTAAAAGCAGGTAAAGCGCCAGTAGCTGCTAAGAAGCCTGTTGATATTTCTTGGAAGAACATGCTGAAAACGCCTCAGTTCTACTCTTTGTGGATTATGTACGCTTTTGCGGCGTCAGCAGGTCTGATGATCATTGGTAACATCACCAATATCGCAAGTGTTCAGGCGAACCTGCCAAATGCAGTTTACCTGGCTTCTATCCTTGCGGTATTTAACTCAGGCGGTCGTGTTGCGGCGGGTATCCTATCCGACAAAATCGGTGGTGTTCGCACTCTGCTTCTTGCGTTTGTTCTTCAGGGCATCAACATGGTTCTGTTTGCAACCTTTACTTCAGAATTCACGCTGATCATCGGTACTGCCATTGCAGCAGTCGGCTACGGTACGCTTCTGGCGGTATTCCCATCTATTACTGCGGAATACTACGGTCTGAAAAACTACGGCACCAACTACGGCGTGCTTTACACCTCATGGGGTATCGGTGGCGCTATCGGTGCAGCGGTTGTCGGTTACTCTATGACTAATGGCGGAGGCTTCGGTCTGGCGTACACGATTTCAGCCGTAATGATGGGTGTCTGTGTGGTATTGGCTCTTATCACTAAGCCAATCAGCGAATCGAAAGCCGCAGAGCTTAAAACAGCCGCTTAATTAGATTTGAATCTCTACAGAGAAAGAGCTTACCCTTAACGGTAAGCTCTTTTTTTATGCGACGAATATGCCTTCACAACCACCTGAATTACCCGTTGATTACTATCACTCCAATTTCCAGCTTTTGTTGAATAACGCTATTCAGACTTATGATGATCTTCTTGCCGATGAAGAAAAGATCTGGATTGAGTCTTACAACAAGATAGATAGAGCGTCTCAATGCCTGCTGATTCGTCTGCTTTCGCGCAAGGGAGAGTGGTTTCGAAGTGATAAACTGGTATACCAAGAAATTGGGGATATCACAGCGTGTCTGGCTCAGCTCAGTGAACATAAGCTTATCTTTCTTCCTGACGAAGTGAATTGCAGACAGCTCGCTCGTTCGCTGCTCACAAAGCCTGAAATCGTAGCCCTCTACCCTAACCTGAATAAGCAGCTTCCCAAATCTGATTTAATCAACCTCTTGCCCGATGAAGAAGTCGATATATCGACTCTGCCATTTACCTGTATTCAGTTACTTCATGCCGAGTTGATGCCGATCTTTACGGCGCTGTTTTTTACTAACACGCATCAGGATTTCACCCAGTTTGTATTGTCTGATTTAGGGCTGAACCGCTTTGAAAGCTACCCATTGAGTCGGAAACTTCGCTACTTCAACCATAGAGATGAGCTGCTCTCACTGCTCAAAATTGGTGATATTGGTAATCAGTATTATGAATATCGAAAAGCCCCTCTTGAGCATATTCAGCATTGGCTCAATGCATTACCATCCAAAAGTGGTCATCAGGATGTCGATAAAAAACGCTCTCACCTCATCAATAAACTGGCTAGAGACTTAGAACGCCACGAGCAATTTGACGAAGCGATTGCGCATTTCAGCGAAAACGCTTTGCCACCAAGTCGGGAGCGACGTGTCCGCATGTGGGAAAAAATGGGGTTAGACGAACAAGCTCTAACTCTCACCCACGATATGCTGAGCTCACCTTACGATGTGGATGAATGGGAAGTTGCCCAGCGAATTGAGCGAAAGCTAGTGAAAAAGCTTGGGGATAAGCCGACTCCTGTAACGAAGCCGAAGTTTGAAGAGGTATACATTGAACTGGATTTGTCTGAACAACGCGTCGAGGTAGCTACTCAAATCCACTACAACCAGTCTGGTTGGGAGACTTACTATTTAGAAAACTGTTTTCTGAATGGGTTGTTTGGACTGGTATTTTGGGATTCGATCTACGCGCCCGTTCAAGGAGCGTTTAACCACGCCTATCAGTACCGACCTCTGGACCTCTATCGCCCGGAATTCAGTGAAAATCGGTCTGAGCTGATTGAGACCGATATTCATCGGTTTTTAACTTTGGGTTATGAGCCCCTCATAGAGCGCTACAGCGAAAAGTATGGCATTGCTAACCCTTATGTCATTTGGGACGTGTTTACCCCAGAGCACATCACACAGGCTGGCATTGCGCTACCTGAAGAACAGTTGGTTGAATTGTTTCGTGTGATGCTTTCAGACATGCGAAACTTCCGTGCGGGTCAGCCCGATCTGGTTGCCTTTAAAAATGGAGAGCTCAAATTTATCGAAGTCAAAGGACCTGGCGATAAACTTCAGCAAAACCAAATCCGCTGGCTACAGAAATTCCAGCAGCTGAGTGTGAATGCCGAGATCTGCTATGTGAACTATTCCAAGAAAAAATCATAAAAAATTTGCGTAATTTTCATTTCTTGCTAAGTGATTGGATCTTCGAGTGATTCGTCCACATGCCTTTTTGTAAGTTATTGGTTTGTGTTTTTGAGGTAATGTCGCCTGATCCGAATCCGCTGATCCAATTTAAAATCTTTGACTATAATCCTTGTGAGATTTGCTAACCAATGTTGGCAAATCACTCTGAAAAACATTCCTTACAGGAGGGTTTAAGATGAGTATTCAAGATAAAATTGAGGACTTGGAACAACAAATCTACATCGCTTGTTCCGAAGGTAATTTTGACCAAATGTATCAGCTAGAGAATGAACTGGAACAACTGCGGGGTCGAATCGCCTTTGGAATGGAGGATGACCCTTACGCCTTAAGTGGGCTGCTCGCAGGCGATAAATAGTTATGTTCCGAGCTGATTTAATCAGCATTGAAATCTAAACCCCGACAATGAACATCGGGGTTTTCATTATTTTGGCACTGGTTCTAATGTATGTTGAACTTTGCTGTCAGGCTACAGTTCCAGAGTCTGCAGTGCCTCAACTGAATTATCCAGCAGAGACTTAATAGCGTCCCTCTCTCTTCTCAACAATACCAATGGGTCTGAAGAACTCTCTATCTCGGCAAGTGCTTCTCGCAACGCTGTTAAACCTAAACTGGCAGCGGATCCTTTCAATTTATGCGCGTGGGATTTCACTTCAGTTTCATCTCCCGCTTCAAACGCCAGACTAATGTTTTCCCAGTCCTGAGCTGATGATTGTTTGAAAATCTCAATCCAGCTCATCACCTTTTCTTTACCCAACACGCAGGCATCCTGCCGAATCACTGAAACATCCAGCAAATCAAATTCAGGGATCGCATTTTCTGTCACCAACTTTGGTTCAGTTGAACTAAACTCAGACTCCCGGATTCCAACGGTGACATCTGGCACTTGACCTTCAAGTACTTTAGCGAGTGTATTCGCCAAAAGCTCTTTCTCTATTGGTTTAGGAACAAAGGCATCAAAACCAGAAGCCAGATATTCTGCCACTTCCTCACTAAAAACATGAGCAGAGACGGCAATCATCGGGGTCAGTTCTCCTCCGGTTTCAGTTAGGTTCTGCTGTTCAATGCGTCTTAACTCAGCCAGAAGATCGACTCCGTTGCAGTCAGGCAAGTTAATGTCCAGTAATCCGATATCAAAACTGTGCTTCATCATTAACAACTTGGCGTCTTCGCCCGTCGTCGCTGTCGTCACTGTATGACCTAAATGCTCCAGAAACCCTTCTGCCACTAAACAGTTCACTGGGTTATCTTCAACCAGAAGAACGTTTGCCTTTCGGCATGTGCTGAGTATTGCGGGTTCTGGTGAATCTTCAGGTTCTTCCCCAACCGGTAATGGCAGGCTGAACCAGAACCGACTTCCCTCTCCGGGTTCAGAATGCACGCCAATCACACCACACATAGCCTGTATTAACTTTTTGCAGATGGCTAAACCAAGCCCTGTCCCCCCGACCTTGCCTTCACCACCACTGGCTTGGGTAAATGCTTCAAACAGAGTATCCAGAGCCGTCTCTTCAATACCGATACCAGTATCCGAAACTTCAAAGTAGATGTGATTAGGTCGATTGGTATCTCTTCCGACATACACATCCACCTCACCCTGTTCCGTAAATTTAATCGCATTACCGATAAGGTTGGTCAGAACCTGAGAGATTCGCACGGAATCCCCGAGAAAGTATCGCCCGATCTCAGGGTCAACTTCCTGATAGAGGTTTAGCCCCTTCTCGGTTGCGCGGCTGGAAAGCAATTGAGAGATGTCACCAACCATACTCACCAAATCAAAGTTATGTTGAGCAACTTTTAAATGCCCGGCTTCAATTTTCGAGTAATCAAGTACATCGTTAATGATACTTAACAAGCTGCTGCCGCTGCGATTAATGATGTCGGTGTATTTGAGCTGCTCTTCTGAAAGCGAAGTTTCTTGTAGCAGGCTGGCTGTTCCCAGAACACCATTCAAAGGAGTGCGGATTTCATGGCTGATGGTTGCCAGAAAAGCAGATTTTGCACGGTTCGCACGCTCTGCTTCGTTTCTGGCTTTGGCATGATTTAACACTTCTACGTTCAGTTTCTGGTTGGTGTGTTTGAGTTCCTGTGTACGCTGATCAACGATCTCTTCAAGATGCTCTTTGTGGCGTTCCAGTTCCTGCTTTGCTTCTGCCTCGCCTTCTGCCACTACTTTCAATGTTTTCGCGGTATCTCGGGCGACGATTATTGCCCGCCCCATGTCTGCCAGCTCATCTTTGCCTTTAACATCAATGTCGAGCTCCAGTTTACCTTCGGCTACATTGAGCAACGCACTGGAATACTGGTTCAGACGCACAACAACCGACTGATACACCACTTTCCAGATAATAATTCCGACAATGGAAAGCCCGAGCATTGAGAGCAAAATCAGCGTCCATTGCGCCATGCTCAGCGTCTTCGACACATTCTCAATCGCCTCAGTTGAGCTCTGATTTGATTCGTCCACCAGTCGCCCAACGATGTTGTTCAATTCTGCAAACAAACCGTGCGTTCTCGCATTCAGGCTGCTTGCCAGCTCTTCGTTTTGATAACGCTGCATCAACATTTCAAAAATCTGGCTGTTTGCCTGAAGCTCATCAATTAACCCACTCATCTTCACTGAACGAGTTGGATCTTCAACTGAACGAACCCGTCGTTCCATGATCGTCAGGTTAGAATCGAACTGATTTTTAAGCTCCTGAATCCGCGAAAACACCGTCACGCTTTTCACTTCTTCGATTTGAGTAAGCAGACGAAGCGCCAGCAGATGAAGCTCATGCAGGCGTTCAGTCAGATCCATATCGACTTCAACCAGCGTATCCAGGGCGTTGTATGCCGCTTCTGAATTATTACTTTCCAGCAAGTCATATACGTGAGCGACATTGGCTACCGCAACTGTGCTGGAGTTCAGTACCTGAGTGCGCGCCAGCCCTTCCAGTTCGTCTGCTTTCAGGCGCATATACTCGACTGAATCCCCAATATCGTCATTCAGTTTGAGTCGCTTTTCCACAGCAAGACCGAGCTCAGCCAAATTGTCGATGATGTTCTGAACATTGGACTCCAATCGATCCAATAATGTTGAATCGAACGCGTCTGAACCGAGCAATTTAATGTGCGTGAGCAACTGATTCAGTTCTGCAAACAGCGTCTGACCATACCTTTTCACCTCTGTCGGGCTTTCTGAGTTAGCTAGGAGCTGCGCAGAATAGACGATTCGGGAACTGAGCTCTGAAACCTGACGGGCTTCTAACATCGCTGGAATAGCATTGTCGGCTAGCTGGCGCTCTGTTTTCGCTACCAGTGAGAACCCTGCAATACCGATTAGGGAAGCCATAACCATTAGCGATGCGATAGCGATGAATGAATATAAAAGCCTGCGACCTATACTCGACGGGGATAGCAGCATTTTTGCCTCATAGCGAAAGAAAATTGGGGATAACGAACCGGATTAACATTAGGTTTTTTATTGTTATTTGGTTATATTTTGCAGTGTTTGCACCCAGATTCCAAAAAGAAAGCGAAAAAATGCCAGATTGCTTTAAACACCTAAGCTGGAGATTCCGAACACCGTCCTTACGTTACCCTATCTTGGTAACCGGAAGTTTGATCTTATCAGCCTTTCCTTTGCACGCTGCAGAAAAAATATGTGCGATTTATCCTCACTTAAAAGATTCCTACTGGCTCTCGGTCAACTACGGCATGGTGGAAGAAGCCAAGAATCAAGGAGTGAATCTTAAGGTGCTGGAGTCTGGTGGCTACCCCAATCTGACGCGCCAAACTCAGCAAATTGAAGAGTGCCGAAATTGGGGCGCAGATGCGATAGTGCTTGGCACAGTGGCTCCCGATGCTTACAAACATACTCTCGCAGATTTAGTGCGGCAGACTCCCGTGTTTGTCACCGTCAATCAGCTAAATACAGATAGTACCGCCTCAAAGTCAGTTCATGGTTACGTTGGAGTCGACTGGTATGACATGGGGTTCAAAACGGGTAACTACCTGAAAAAGAAGCACCCCAAAGGCAGTGGAAAAGTTCAGGTAGCCTGGCTTCCGGGACCAGAGCAAAGAGGCGGAACAAAGCCTGTTGAACGCGGGTTTCATGAAGCGATAAAAAGCAGCGATGTTGAAGTGGTTGTTTCCCTATGGGAAGACAACGACAAGGAGTTACAGCGTAACTTAGTTCAGCAAGTTTTAGAGTCCGAGCAAGTGGACTACATTGTAGGTAGCGCAGTTGCGATTGAAGCTGCAATCAGTGAGTTGAGAAACGCCAAAAGAACCGATATCGGATTAATCTCGACCTATCTGAGCCACGGTATTTACCGAGGTCTTCGCCGCGATCGTGTTCAGTTTGCACCCACAGATAAGATGGTTCAGCAAGGCAGAATCTCTATCCAGCAGGCAACTCATTACCTGAGAAATGAGCCTTTCAAATCCAACTTTGTCCCGGTTATCGAGCCTCTTACACCAGAGCAGATCAGCAAAACCGTTATTGCGGACTCGTTGTCTCCCGCCGAATACCGACCTATTTACATGGTTGAAGAAGAGAACCATTTATAGGCTTAAGAGCTCCTGAGCTAACATTCTCAGCATGCTTATTGTTAATTGTCACAAAATGTTGGCAGAATACAAATATACCCAGTTGCTCTATTCGTTTTGGGTATGATTCAAGGAGTAAAGAATGCAAAAAACAACAAGAACAATGCCTGCACATAAAAATGTTGCTCTGGTCGCTCACGATAACTGCAAACCTGAATTGCTGCGCTGGGTTACAGAGAATAAAGACAAACTGCAAGGGCATTTTCTCTATGCCACGGGGACAACCGGGCACATGCTGAGTAAGGAAACCGGGCTAGCGATTAAAAGCCTAATCAGCGGTCCAATGGGGGGAGATCAACAGCTGGGTGCACTGATTTCTGAAGGTAAAATTGATGTGCTGATCTTTTTCTGGGATCCGCTCAACTCGGTTCCACACGACCCGGATGTGAAAGCCCTTCTGCGAATTGCGAGTGTCTGGAATATCCCAGTCGCGACAAACCGCGCGACGGCTAATTTCTTATTCGCTTCTAGCCTGTTAACAGAAGAAGTGGATATCGAGATTCCAGATTATGATGCCTACCTGGCGAAGCGAACTTAAACCAGTCTTCTTAAGCCAGAGCCAAAACTAAGCAATTAACAAAGAAAACGCCGAGTCCTCAAACTCGGCGTTCTGCTAATTCTTAACGTTTTAGAGGTTATCTAACCCGACTTCAGGTTATTTGCGTTTAAATACTAACGCAGCATTCACGGCGACTGCTGGAGAAATTGGAATTCCCCCTACTGTTTTCGCTAACTCTTCTACGTTGGTATTTGGAACACCAAAGCTAACTGCATTCACAATAACAGGAGACACTGTACTTACTGCGATGTATTGCGGCGTGTTAACCACCAGCAAAGACATTTTCACGCTTTTGCTACTGCCATAAAACTCAAGCTTACCTTTCACTTCTTTGATTGTGGGCTCCGTCAGTGCAGACACCTCCGCCAAATCAATTGTTCCAGTCAGCATTGCCTTAGGGTACTCATCTGTTTTAAAGAACAGGTCGCTAACACGCTGGTTACGAATCTTTACTCCGGTATCCACGGAAGATAAGTCGATATCGATTTTGAACTCACCATCTGCATTGATATTACCGCTGATCACCTCAAACTTTGCAGGTTCCAAAAAGTACTGCAGCTTAATAGTAGAGAAGTTAACGGATGAGACTTTTGGATCGAGCACATAGTGTTGATGCACCGCCTGAGCAGAGATTGGAGCGAGCGCCATAAAACTGAGAAGTAATCGGCTGAACAACGACATATTCCTTTCCTTTTATTTATTGATAGATACCCAAGTGGCCTCAAGATGATCGGTTCAGCGAGAACTAACTGGCTTTCAGACAAGACACCGATTTGAAGATCTAGTGGTTCTAAATCAAGAATCGGTAACGCAGTATGAAAGCCAGTTAGTCTCGCCCTTGGGAGCGCATATTCTGTCCCATTTCTTCGTCGAAGAACTTGAAAAGGACACGTCATTTCGCTGCGTTCTTATCCTTGAACTGAAACAGAATATGTTGCTCTGAATCCTGCCTCTTGAGGTCACTTGGGTATTTTCCCTTAACTTTTTCGTGCCAACACAACGAGAAAGGGCTGAGCTTAAACTAGTTAAGCACAGCCCATTGTCTCATAGATAATAAAGTTAGTGCATATCCGATTCGCGAATAAATCGTAACGAATTTCAATGCTTAAACGCTTTTTCATTCACCCCAAACGGCGAGTTCGTTACCACTTGGTTCTTTAAACTGAAATCGTCTTCCACCCGGAAAACTGAAAATGGGTTTGGTAATTTCGACACCTTTCGATTGCACTAAATCAAAGGAGTTCTCCAGATCTTTACTGAACAACACCAACAAAGGTGCACCATCGACCGAAGAGGAAACCGACCCCGACTTAAAGAAACCACCCATCAAACCTTTTGCACTAAACGCTGTGTACTCTTCTCCATAATCGGTGAATACCCAATCGAGCGTCTCCTCAAAAAACGTTTTGGTCGCTTCCAGATCGGTCGCAGCGAATTCAATGTAGTTGATTGAGTGATGTTCAAAATCAATAGGCGACGACATGCTTGCTTCTCCATTTAAAGTCGAGCTGGTCTGCGGTTTTCTTTGCCAGTTCCAACTTAGAAAGCCGGGAAACCAGCTGTAAGCTCATATCGATACCCGCAGACATACCAGCAGAAGTGATGATTTCTCCATCCTCTACCCAACGAGTATTTTTCACAAGCTTCACATCTGGGAATTGCTGAGCAAGATCGTCCAAATGCTGCTCATGCGCCGTGACTCTGCGATCAGACAGCAGTTTGGCCTGCGCCAGTAAAAAGACACCATTACAGACTGACGCGACTATTTTTACTTTCGACGCCTGTTCCTGAATCCAGTTGATAGCCCGCATGTTTTTCATTTCATGAGCGTAAACCCCACCCGAAACGATGAGCACATCCAACTCCGGATGATTATGGATTGAGCGATGGGGAACTACCTGATAACCGTGCCTAGCCGTTACAGCGTCACCAGACTCACTTATCAGATAGGGTAGGAATTGAGCGTCATAGTTCGCTGCGTACTTGTTTGCCGTTGCGAACACTTCGTATGGACCGGTGAAGTCGATAGGTTCTGCGTATTCGTAGATGTAGATGCCAATGTTCATGATTACCCTAGCCTTTATTTTTTAACGACGGGGTAACCTCCTTCTCGCAACTCTTCTACAAAAGTAGACGGATGCGCTCCGTACATTACCCACGCTTTCGATTTCGCCCGAGTCAGCGCAACATAAAACAGTCTGCGTTCTTCTGCATGGGCATAGGTGTCTTGGGTTTGTATTAGTGCACTATCGAGGTGGTGTTGACGTTCTGTTGCCGGAAACTGACCTTCATCGACACTTAAAATAAATACAAAGTCCGCTTCCTGACCTTTACTTGCATGACACGTCATAAACCGAATATCCAAATTAGAGCAGGACTTTTGCCAGTCCTTTAATTGCTCCGGACAGTGGTAGTGATTGCGTCCCAGTAGCAGTACTTCTTTTTTTGAAGTTTGTTTTTGGTCTAATTCAAGAAGCGATTTCTCAAGTATAGACATATGCAACAAAACCACCGACTTTTGTTTGATGGTCTTATGACTAGTCACAGTTTTTTGAATTTGATCCGGATTTTGCTGAACAAACTTGGAAGAAACTTCACCAATCATGTTATTGAAGCGGTAAGTGGTGTCCAGATAGTGGATCGATGCGCCCGGGAAACGTTTATCGAAATCGGTCGTCAGGCTAACGTCTGCCCCAGCAAAGCGGTAAATCGCTTGCCAGTCGTCCCCAACGGCGTACAGAGAGGCTTGTTCCTTAGTTTTGGGTTGATGACAAATGGCTTCCAACAGCTCAAGCCGAGCCGGAGAAATATCCTGATACTCATCGACCATAACGTATCGCCACTGCGGACGATATTTTCCAGACGCCACATACTTAGTCGCCTTAGTGATCATGGTATGAAAATCAATTTGATTATTGTCCTTGAGCATTTGTTGCCATGCCTGATAACACGGCCAGACTAATTGAAGCTCAC
This sequence comes from Vibrio nigripulchritudo, assembly GCF_027924785.1. Taxonomy (NCBI): domain Bacteria; kingdom Pseudomonadati; phylum Pseudomonadota; class Gammaproteobacteria; order Vibrionales; family Vibrionaceae; genus Vibrio; species Vibrio nigripulchritudo. The sequence continues at coordinate 1,252,846 of NZ_AP027050.1, forward strand.
TGTTGAGCCTTGGATACTCATCATGATCAACAATGCGCTGTTGGATTTGTTTCTTGCCGAAATTCATCGCACACAGTTGCTCTAACTGTTTTTCAAGCCACGCGATTAGCTTAGGGTTTTCGGACTGAGACCCAAGTTCTTCATCCCCTTTCAGGTATGCAATTGGCCATTGCGAAAGGTGCTTCTGCCAGCGCTTAAACTGATTCTGTGTTGCCCAATGCTGTTTCAGCCACTGCACACACCATGCTTGTTTCATGTTGTCATTGGTTGCCAATGGCGTTATTTCGACACTTTCATTTTCTACGTGACGAATAATATCCAGCCCGAGCTGGTGGAAGGTTTTTACGCTGATTGCTTGTCCGTCACTGCCCAACTTTGTTTCCAGACGCTGACGCATTTCGCTGGCAGCATCACGACCAAACGCCACCATTAACATGTCTTCTGGTTTTGCCTGATGGCTTTGCAGTAAATAGGAGACTCGCGCGGTTAATACACTGGTTTTGCCTGTCCCTGCCCCGGCTAATACTAGGTTATGATCATTGTTCATTAACACGGCTTGCTGCTGGGATAAGTTGAGCGGGCTGGATTCCACCTGAGCAAAAAGAACCTGCCAGTATTCTCTTTCTTTTTCCAACCATTCCAGATTTCTTGTTTTCTGATTCGATTCACCGTTGATTAGCCAGTCGGACACGCTTGTCATCGCATCGGGCATACGCTGCTGGGCTTCCTCAAGGCTCATATTGAGTAAAGCGAAATCTTCAGAAACGGCATTTTTCCAGTTATTCAATTGGGAAGTAGGCAGATAAGCAGGCTGGCTTCGCATAAGATCCAACGTTTCCTGCCAACTTGGGAGTTTTTCGTTCAGGCTCTTACATTGGTTGTAATGCCAACTGGAATATTCATGTTGGGCTTGCTTTACGAAGCGATTGCAGTCCTCCCAGGGTAATCCCTGAACTAACCAGGCTTGTTGTTTATTATTTTTGGCATGAGCATGGAAAACCAGGCTGCCCCACATAAGACCTCGTTTGAGGGTGATGGAGCCGTCCCATACAGAAAAAGGAATGTGCTCTTCACTTTGCGCCGAGTTTAGTATCAGCTTATCGCCTTCAATACAGACTTCATTGTATTCACTTTGTATTAAAAATTTGGCTGACCGCGACGCCGTGACTTGCATGTATTAAACCTATAATCGAATGGAGTAAGAATCTTAGATCACGTAGCGAATCAGAACAACGTAAAGTCAACTTAAATCGTTGCGCTATTGAGTATTTCTTCAACAACCGCGCTTTTTCTTGGTGCTGGGTCATATCCCTGCTAAGGTCGAATCATGTAACTTACGGATTCCTTTATAAGAAGAAAAACTTACCCCGTGCCATTAACAACGATTTTTCGCCACTATTGGGCAAACAAAACCATCAATTACAGCGTTCGCATTGCGATTGCACTTTTAGGGATTGTGATTCCCTGTTGGTTTTACGAGCAGAACACTGCCATTATCCCTCTGATTCTAGGCATTATTGCCGCCGCTCTTGCGGAAACAGACGACAGCTTCTGGGGGAGAATGCGTGCTCTTATTCTCACATTCATCTGTTTTGCCATCGCTGCCTTTTCTATAGAGTTCCTTTTTGACCAACCAGTGCTGTTCGCCGTTGGCCTGTTTGTTTCAACCTTTGCCTTTATCATGCTTGGAGCCATTGGTCCTCGATACGCGAGCATTGCTTTTGGCTCTTTGCTGATCGCCATTTACACCATGCTTGGTGCGCATGAAAGCCCAAACATCTGGTTCCAGCCTGTGATGTTACTTGCCGGAGCAGCTTGGTATTACTTCATTTCGATGGTTTGGCAGATCTTCTGGCCAATGCAGCCCGTTCAGCAGAGCTTAGCCAACGTATTTGAACAATTAGCTAATTATCTGGACTCCAAAAGCGAGTTGTTTCACCCGGTGACCAACCTGACGCCTCAGCCACACCGAATCAAAGAAGCAAGCCTGAACGCTGCAACGGTAACCGCACTTAATCAATGCAAAGCTACCTTGCTTTCCCGTTCAAAACGAGGGCACATTGACGGACCGAGTGACCGTTTCCTGAACATCTATTTTCTCGCACAGGATATTCACGAGCGCGTTAGTTCAACTCACTATCGTTATCAGGATCTTGCCGAGCAATTTAACCACAGCGACGTGCTTTTCCGCTTTAAACATCTATTGCAAACACAGGCGAAAGCTTGTCGCCATATCGCAAAATCACTGAACCTGGGCACTCAATATCAGCATGACCCTCAAAACACGCAAGCGCTGAACGAACTCAACGACTCAATGCAGTATCTTCAGGACCAAAAACGTCGCGACTGGTCGCTGTCACTCAGTCAGCTTTCTTATCTGTTCAGAAACCTATCAACCGTTGAGAAGCAGTTAAGTAATGTCAGTAACCCTGATGTAAAACAGAACGAGAACGATGACGTGCTGGATGACACCACAGCGCACACACCGAAAGCGATGTGGTTGAGGATTAAGAGCAATCTGACACCAAATTCGATTCTGTTTCGCCACGCAGTACGAATGTCGATAGCCCTTACCGCTGGATATGGGTTAATTCAGGCATTCAGTATTGATAAGGGGTACTGGATACTTCTAACCACTTTATTTGTCTGCCAACCCAACTACAGTGCGACCAGACAAAAACTGACAGCACGAGTTATTGGCACCATAGCTGGGTTGTTGGTAGGGGTATTCCTGTTAACCTTCTTCCCGTCTCAGGAAAGCCAGTTGGTATTTATTGTGCTTTCGGGCATTCTGTTTTTTGCTTTTCGCATCAACAATTACGGATTTGCGACCGCTTTTATTACCCTGTTGGTTCTGTTCTGCTTTAACCAGTTGGGTGAAGGGTTTGCTGTCGTTCTGCCAAGGCTGGCAGATACCCTGATAGGTTGCGCATTAGCAGTCGTTGCTGTTGCATTTATTCTGCCGGACTGGCATTCAAAGCGATTGCACAAAGTTATGGCGGAATCGGTTCTCGCAAATCAAAGCTATCTGGCACAAATCATCGGGCAGTATCGTGTTGGGAAAAAAGACACCCTCGCCTATCGCATTGCCCGCCGAGACGCACACAACAAAGATGCCAACCTGAGTTCATCTATCAGTAATATGCTGATAGAGCCGGGTAAATATCAAGCCGCCGTTGATGAGAGCTTCCGTTTTCTAACTCTGAATCATGCCATGCTTAGCTATGTTTCTGCATTAGGTGCGCACAGAACACGGTTAGAAGACGAAACCATTCACCAGTTGGTGTTGGATTCTCACCGAGCCATACACAAACATTTGGAAATACTGCACCAGCAGTTGAATGATCAGTGCGAAGACTGCGATCTTTCCACCATTGCAGAAACAGACATAGAAAAGCGTCTGAGTGAATGGCGTGAAGAAGACGAAAGCTCCGCACGACTAGTTCTTCAACAACTTCATCTTGTCTATCGAATGCTGCCTGAGCTCCATTCGTTAGCCTCAAAGTTCGCTGTAAGAGTCCAGTAACTCCCTAGCCGAGCAACGAATTTGCTCGGCTTTCTTCAATGGTCCCATTTAAGTTTCTGGGTAAAGATCACATTACCCATATTATTTGAGCAATTCCTGACAAAAATTGAACAAATCAAGATTTCGATGCTCTTAATGTAGGTTGCGTTAATATTTGGCGCACAAAGTTTCAATATCGGTGCAAATGAGACATTGAAAACTATCAAAATCGGGAATAGAAAAATGCCACAGCATCAGTACGAACAGTTAAGGAGCAAGGTTCTTGAGTTGACGCCTGCGCAACTTAAAGACTTACAGATAGAGATTGAAGGGAAGCTAGACAAGAACAATCAACAAGTTGAGTTAACCGAAGAGGAACTAGATACCATTCTCCGCCTTTTTAGAGATTAATCTCTAAACGAAAGTTGAACTTTTACTGGCTAAAGTTTAACCTTTAAGTAGATCTCGAGGTACCTACCCATGCCAGTCTCATCCATACATTCAGGTCATGTCATTCTCCAACAATCGAGAACCATGGCTAAGCAGGCGACAGAGGAGCTGAACGAAGAAGCTCGTCTTGAAAGAGCGCGCCTCGAAGAAGTGGCAGCAGAAGAACGCATTCGCGAATCCCAACCTAATGAAGAAGTCCAAGCCTCTGAGCGTGCTGAAGAAGCCCGTGAAACCGAACTAGCGAAAGAAGAACAAGCTGAAGTTTACGAAGAGTCTTTCAATAAGCTTCCGACCGCAGATGAAGAGCGCGATATCAAACGCGAAGAAATTGCCGGCGAAAGGCAAGATCGCCAAGAATCGGATTACGTAGAAGCTGCCACCAAACTGAATCAGGCAAAAAGCTATAACAGTGTTGGAGCAAGTGTGGTAACCCGCTCCAACGACATGATAGGCACAATGCTCGACATTTCTGTCTAGCTAATCGATTCCTCCTGAACCCCTTCCCTGTTTCCTCTGGTTTTCATTACCGACGCTACAATTGCCGTTCCCATAACCGACACCAGTACTCCCAACGAAACGTACGTAGGAATTGCCCATGCTGTTTCTACTAGCAACATTTTGATGCCGATAAATACCATGATGAACGCCAGTGCAGGCTTAAGATAAACAAATTTGTCCATCATACTCTGCAACACAAAGTACAGAGATCGGAGCCCCAACAACGCAAACACATTTGCCGCCAGCACCAAGAATGGTTCACGAGTTACCGCAAAAATCGCCGGAATCGAATCCAGCGCGAACATTACGTCCATCATCGCAATAACTGCAATCACAATCGCCATTGGCGTCAGCACTAGGCCTAGTTTGTCGCGACGAACCAACGCGTTACCATGAAATTCGTTTGAGACTCTTGCCACCTTGCGAATCAAACGTTCAGGAAGCGGGCTTAATGCTTCTTCCTCTTCAGGCTGAGTCAGTTTATAACCCGTCCAGATAAGGAAGGCGGCAAACACATACAGTATCCAATGAAATTGCTCTAATAGCTGTGCACCCACTGCAATCATGGCAGCTCTTAGCACCAAAGCTCCAATAACCCCCCACAACAGAGCTCTGGGTCTCAATTCTGCCGGAACCAGATACTGATGAAAAATGATCGCGAAAACAAACAGGTTGTCGACGCTCAGTGATTTTTCAAGCAGATAACCGGTGAAGAACGCCGTTGCCGCTTTCCCTGAACTGTAGTGACTTTCAGGCGCATACCATTCCCAGAAAAACAGAATAGAAACACCAAATGCCATTGCGACCAAAACCCAGATTACACTCCAGATCGCGGTTTTTTTTACCGTGACCTGACCGCCTCGGGTTTGCCAGATATCGACACACACCAACAGTAAAGTCAGTGCACCAAATGCAAAATAAGTGATAGGACTCAAAACACACCTCATTCCACAAACAAACATGCGGAAGAGACAGATACGACTACCCCCGCAAACCTGCGAATGTTCAAACCGTTACAGGCTAGAACACTGCTCCTTGAATGCGTTGGTCTCGTCAGAGTGAAAGCTGGTTAAGGGCTTATACCTTTGTATGCCGGAAAAGCGAACGCTTAACGGGATGACGACATACAAACTAAGAGTTCTTAGTAGACTACTCCCCAATACAGGCGGATAGTATGCCTGTATTGAGAGTACGTCAATACGATTTTTATGCGTTATCGAAGTGGTATACCAGACAAATAAACATGCAGGAAAAATGCGGTAATAAAGTATAAAACCAGGCTGATAACATGCGTTTTCAGTTCCTGAGAAACAGGGGGAATATCTGGCTTCACCCACTCACCATCTCTTTTGTTAATCACAATAATCTCGATAACCGCCCACAAGGCTAAACCACCGAATAACAGTACAGACCGTTGTTCACCGTTACTGATCAAATGTGCCACCGCCCAGACAATCACACTCATCAATTGAGGGTGACGTATATAACGCTTAATTCTGGTTTTACCCTGCGCAGCGCCAAACAGAATAAAGCCCACCAGCATGAGCAACATGGTCAGCCCTCTAAATTCAGGGTCTAGCACGTAAAGATAGTTTGGAATGGTGCTTCGCCAACCAAATATGATCATCAATAAACCAGCGACAACTAAGAGAGAGAATATTCCTTTGTAGCCGTTTTCTCCGACCTGGTTAATCATATTTCTCTTTAGCTGCGGCGCGAGAGTGGGAACAAAATGAATCGCACTCCACATCAGTAATCCTAATATCATCAGTAACATTGCTTACTTCCTTTTTTGTATTTTGATTCGATTATTGGTCAAATCACCCACTAATGATGTGGATTTCGTCTCATAGCTGGTCACCCAGCCAGAAATCCTGTTTGCTGGCTCGGGTTTGATACAAATAAGGTGATCTATCGCTCTTCTCTTTTTTTGTCTGGGTATAAATTCAAATCAATATCTGACACCATTGGCAGACAAACTTCGTATTGATATCAATGCCTTCAATTACAGGGAGCCACGGGTTGGGACAACCACTAGTTGAACTTAAAAATGCGTCAAAACACTTTGTGGATGGTAAAGAAGCCCACCATGTATTGAATGACGTTAACTATGCGCTTTCCTCAGCTTCAAGTGTTGCACTTACCGGAAGCAGCGGAAGTGGAAAAAGCACACTTCTCAATATCATTGCGGGGTTTGAACCGCTTTCTGCCGGAGAGCTATGGATTGATGGCGACAACACATCTGAATGGAAGGAAGCTCAGTGGAGCCGTTTCCGCTATCAAAAACTCGGGGTGGTGTTTCAACAGTTTAATCTACTGACTCCCCTTAACGTTCAGCAGAACATCGCGTTTCCACTTCAACTAAACGGTAAACAGTGGAACGACTGGTGTGATTATCTGGTAGATAAGCTGTCGATCTGCGAGCTCCTCAATCGGCATGTGTCTGCACTTTCTGGTGGTCAGCAACAACGAGTTGCCATTGCCCGAGCTCTTGCCCACCAGCCTCAACTTCTTTTAGCTGACGAACCAACTGGTAACTTAGATCAAGGTGTAGAACTGGAGGTAATGGGCTTGCTAAAAGACATCGCCCAGCAAGCGAATACTGCCATTGTTTTAGTCACCCACAGCGAGACGTGTGCCGAATTCATGCAGCACCGTTACCACCTTGTCGGCGGGTGTTTGCATGAGTCTAAATGAGAACAGGCATATTCGCTCCACACTCGCCATTTTCGTCGCACATTACCGGCAGGCGCCACTTCAAGCCGTCGCAATATTGATTGGCATTGTTCTAGCGGTAACTTTATTTGTCGCGGTGCAAGCCATTAATCTCAATGCCAAACGCAGTTATGCCGAATCAACAGAGCAGCTTAGCGGACAGGCACAAAGCCTCATCCTCCCTCTTTCCGGTCAACACTACCTGCCCGAGTCTGTCTATTTTTCAGTGCGTCAGGCAGGATTAAACCAAGCCTTACCTGTTATTGAAGGACGCGTGAGAGATAATCTGGGACGTCGTTGGTCAATACAAGGCAGTGATTTAATCTCTGCCATAACTTCTCAGTTTAATAAGCAAGTTTCATCTCGCGAAAACACAGTAACTAAAAGCTCATCTGTCTCTCTGTTTGATTCAAAATTGCCTCTGGCAAGGCTTCTTGCTGGTGAGCCATTGGTCCTTGTCAGCCAGTCACATCACGAAAGCATGGGCGGGGTCAGTCAACTCATTTTGGAAGGAGTAGAAACGGACGTCATTGCTGTTCCCGACCAGTGGCAACTGGGTAGCAGAATGCTAATGGATATAGGGTTCGCGCAACAACTGATGAAAAAAGAAGGCAAGCTTAGTTATATCGCCGTTTTTGATAATCAGGGAACCGAAGCATCAAATTGGGAAAGGTTCATTAACCAAAAAGCGCAATTGATCACTAATACACAAAGTACCGACTTGGGGTCACTCACCGATAGCTTTCACCTGAACCTCACTGCCATGAGTATGTTAGCGTTTCTGGTAGGTTTATTTATTGCCTACAACGGAGTGAAATACAGTTTACTCAAGCGAAATCGCTTGCTGGTTCAGATACAGCAAGCGGGTATCACCCAGAAAACCGTTTTTGCAAGTCTACTTATCGAACTGATCTTTCTGGTTACCTTAGGATCGTCTCTCGGTTTCGTCATGGGCATTCAATTGAGCCACTGGCTGCACCCTATGGTTGCTCTGACGTTAGAACAGCTTTACGGCGCGACTCTGCTTCCCGGAACCTGGTTCTGGCACTGGTGGTTACAAGCTTTGGGTTTAACGCTTGTTGCGACGTTAGCGGCGTGCTGGCAGCATTTTAAACAGCGCGTAAATCAAACCCTTTCTTCTCACAGTGGTTTATATCAAACACCAGAAAACTCGAATGAAAACCGACTGTTCTTTATTGCTGTCGTTTTGTCTGCTTCCGCTCTGACTGGGCTCTGGGCTAGCGATTATTTTCGCTTCACCATGGTCTGGCTGGGTGTGTTGATCGTCTCCATTCCACTGTTCCTTCCTAAAGCGATGAGTACTCTCTCGTGTTGGGCTGTCGGGAAAACCACGTCTGGTCTCATGCTCTATCTTTTTGCGGAACTGAAAGAACTGATTGCCCCGCTTTCACTCGCTATGATGGCGTTACTTTTGGCGGTCACCGCAAACATAGGGATGAATACCTTAGTCGGTAGCTTCGAGTTCACTCTAAAACAATGGTTAGAGAAAAAACTGCATGCCGATATCTATGTCAGCCCATCTCAGAGCAAAATGGCTGAAGTTGAACAGGCGTTATATCAGTTTGAGGGCGTCGATAAAGTTTATAAACAGTATTATGTCGACGAGAAAATTCTGGGTTTACCGACTTTGCTAGGCACTAAAGATCCGTCCACGCTTGAGCAAACCATGGTTTTTAAATCTCATACACCTGATTTTTGGGATAACTTTTATTCAGGCAAAGTCGTTGCCATCAGCGAGCCCACCGCCGTTAAACTTAACCTGGAGTTAGAAAGTGATTTTGTTGTCGACACTTTGTCCAACAAGGCGCTTAAAGTGGGTGCTATTTTCCATGACTATGGTTCACCAAATGGTGAAGTTTTGATTTCTCCAGATCTATGGAATCAACTTGGGTTTTCACCTACTCCAACCAGCCTTGGAGTGAAAGTATCTGGCAATATCGATCAGGTTCAGCAAGAGCTAATCCAAAGGCTGGAACTTCATTCGAGCCAGCTTTATGATCAGGCAGAAATCAAATCCATCGCGCTAGAGATATTCTCACGTACCTTCTCCATTACTAGTGCTCTAAATGGCGTCACGCTGCTGGTCGCGGTTATCGGGTTATTCAGTGCATGTTTTATGTTGCTCGAAGCACGCAAAGCCGCCATTGCTCGGCTCCACGCAATTGGAGTTAGCCGAGCCAAACTAATGGGGTTAGTTCTGGGTCAGATTGCGGCGTTAGTAGCGTTCACCCTTATGGTCGCATTGCCTTTGGGAGCCATTGTGGGTTACGTACTTACCGACATCATCACGCTTCGCGCATTTGGCTGGAGCCTTAATTACTTATGGAGCTGGAGTGACACCTTGGTTCTTGTGCTTGTCACCCATTCCTCGGCGCTTGTCGCAACGGCATTACCTTTGTGGCGCTTAGTGAGCCGCCCTCTTATCTCCAGCTTACAAAGCGAGGTGCTTTGATGAGTACTTGGTTTAAAACAGCCTCAATAAGCTTGATTTTACTTTTTCTGACAGGGTGTGAAGATAAACCCCAACAAGGAATGGGATTATGGCTGGGGGAACAAAACCATCAGTTCGCTGAGGTGACTGAAGGCGTTGAGATAAGGCTGCCTGATGATCACCGTGCGCACCCAGATTTTCGTCACGAATGGTGGTACTTTACCGCCAATTTAGAAGACAGCCTCAGGAACCCACTCGGCATCCAATGGACACAATTTCGTATTGCTGTTTCCCCTTTAGAACAGGCTGAAAAAAGTAGCTGGTCCGGTAACCAGATATATATGACGCACAGCGCCGTTACCACATCGGATTCTCACCTTGCCGATGAAAAGTGGTCTCGTGCACATCCTCAGCTCTCTGGGGTTGAAACCGTTCCGCTACGCGTATTTCTTGATGACTGGCAATGGAAATCTTCTACCCGTGATCTTTTTCCTGCCTCGCTTAACGTTAAATCCGATCGGTTCGAATATTCGTTAACCTTAACCAGCAATTCGCCTTACCAAAAGCAAGGTAAAAGTGGGTACAGCCAGAAAGACAAGAATGGCGAAGTCGCTTCCTATTATTACAGCCAGCCTTTTATCCAAGTTGATGGTGAAGTGCTTATTGATGGCGAGATCAGGAAAGTAACGGGTAAAGGTTGGATTGACCGTGAGTGGAGCTCTCAGTTTCTGCTGGGTTCTCAACAAGGCTGGGACTGGTTTGCGCTTAGATTAAGTGAAGACACCAGTCTGGTTGTTTTTCAGTTGAGAGATTCTGAATCAGGCGATACCAGCTATGCTCACGCCAAGCTGATGAACAAAGACGGCAGCAGTAAAACAATCGACCAAGAGCAGATAACCTTACGCGCGACTTCGCAAACAGCGATTGATGGAAGATCTTATCCGACAGAATGGCAAGTTCAGATTCCTGATTACAAGATTAACCTGACGGTTTCAGCCCTGAACCCGAATGCCAAAATGCCGCTTACCATTCCTTATTGGGAAGGTCCTGTTCAGTTTAGCGGTTCGCACTCTGGCTCGGGTTATATGGAATTGACAGGATATTAAGACTTCTAAACGCGTCAGCGATCCGCTGGGTGGTTCACGCCATCATTGGTTACCACCTCACCAAGATCAAATGGGTTGACGCCTTCTAAGCACCCAACATTGAATCCGTATTCGTGAGGATTAGAGCGCCTTTGATGGTGAGTATAAATTCCGCAATTTGAGCAAAAGTAGTGCTTAGCGGTTTGAGTGTTGAATTGATAAAGCTTGAGTACGTCCTCACCTTTGAGGATCTTTATTCCATCCAAGTCCACTGATGCCACAATCGCCCCTTTACGGCGGCAGATAGAACAGTCGCACCGCCTTGGGTTATCGATGCCATTTGGTAGTGTAAGCTCCAGTACGACTGCTCCGCAGTGGCAGGTTGCTTTGTGTTTGGGAAGAATTTTGGTATTACCTACTTGCTTAATCATCTCATGACTCCTTCCTTTGAGTTATTTTAGCGAGATTCCTCCATCGACCACCAACGTATGACCAACGATATAGCTCGATTTATCAGATAGCAGGAAATCTATGGCGTCTGCGATTTCAGATATTCTGGCAAATCGTTGAATGGGCACTTGAGACGAAACATTGTCACGAAGTTGTTCATCTTTCTTGGCTCGTTCTTCCCATCTCGGTGTCCAGGTAGCACCCGGAGCAACAGCATTGATTCGAATACCTTTTTCGATATTTTCTAACGCCAGAGACTGTGTTAGCCCCTCAATCGCGTGTTTAGCTGCGCAGTACATAGTGGCATTTGGAGTAGGTCTTAGTCCATTTATTGAGCTTACATTAACCATGGTAGAGCCAGCAGACATCATTTTAATCTGATACCGAATATTCAGTGCTTGCGCCCAGAAATCGTTGTCTAGCGTAGACTTAAGATCTTCTATTTCTACCGAGCTGAACTCTCCAAGAGATGCAATTGCAGGAGATGCATTGTTCACCGCGATGTCTATTTTTCCGTAGGTTTGGGCGATGTATTGATACCAATGATCTAAACCGCGTTCGTCAGTGATGTCTAAGCTTTGGTAATCAACATCCTTCAATTCCGGATGTTTCGAAACGGCACTATCCCAACTTGAACTGCTTCTGGAACAAGTTACCACCTTGTAGCCCTTATTCACCCACCGGCTAACCATTTCAAGCCCAATGCCTTTGGAACCTCCTGTTATCAATGCAGTTTTCATAGGTGCGCCTATATTTTTTATAAACAACCATCAGCATATCAAGAACAAACGTATCGTCAATTTGCACCACTGGGTTGTGACTGTTCGATCTGTTTTTCTGGCTCTAAGGAATAGAAAAAGGTGGCATGAGCCACCTTCAGGGAGATTTAAAAAGCGAGAATATACGGCGACTTAGTATCGTGCGTGCATTCCAAAATGGTGGGATAGGTTGTCATCCATGTTTCCGCCTTTCCACCCAGAACCACCCAACAAGTTCAGGATATCTCTCGCGTTATAGTCTCGACCTTCAAAGTAGTCATTCGCAATGTCTTGCCTGATTGCAGCGACAGCTTGTTTTTCTTTATCCGAGTCGAACTTGAGCGACGTGTACTCACAAAACAATGCCAAAACTATTTGTTTTTGGCGTTTACACAACTCGATACTGTTTGCTTCAACCTGACCAACGGTGTAGTAGTCACGACTTCCATATCCTTTCATCAGTAACGGTGAAAGACGTTTTATCACCTTCTTGGTACGTCTTCTTTGTAAGTATCGAATCATATAACCCTCAATCATAAACAGGGTGATTTTAACTTAGCTTCAATCTTATTCGGTAGCAGAAACAAGTAAGCGAGAGTAAGTTTCAAATCCACCACGAGTTGCTTACATTAGCACAGTCGCAATCATCTTGATCGCCATAACAGTAAGCAATGCTTTAATCGCGTAAATCCATTTCTCATTGTTTGCCGTTCGTCTTAACTGGGTGCCAATAAACGAACCCAAAACGGAGCAGATAACCATAACCGTCAATAAAGCTAAGTTTCCAGTCAGCGAAAAACCAATGATCCCAAACACCAATATCTTGCTCAGATGACTGATGGTCATGAACAATGCACTCGTTGCAATAATCTGGTTTTTATCTTCAAGATCTTTGGTGAGTACGCTCAATGCAAGCGGTCCTGTTGCTCCAACAACCAACCCAAGTCCAGACTGCAAAAAACCAATAACGTAGTAGCTTTCGTATTGACCAATGAAGGTTGAAAATCGCTTACTCCAGATATTCAACAGGATATAAATTCCAATTGCCAAGGGAATGTATTCCGTGGGCATGCTAACGATCAGGAAGCCAAAAACAATCACGCCCAGTAAAGTGCCAGCAATGAATTTGGGGAGAAAATCCCAGCGCACACTGCTCCAGGAAAAATACATTCGGGAAACATTGCTAGCTAATTGAGTTACACCGTGAACAGGAACAATAAGATGAGGCGCCAAAAATGCGGGAAGTATGGAAATCAGTAATAGCCCTCCGCCAAAACCGAAGACACCTGCAACTGCCGAGGTGAAAAACGAAGCGATACCCAGTATGTAAGTAGTTTCCACTGTGACTCCCTGCTTTATTCTTTTTGGTTTGCTTTTGTCAGTTGCTGTTTAACAAACTGGAGTGCTTCTCTCGCATTTCTATAGTGGTGGGATTGAATGCCTAATTCTCTGGCAACAAGGATGTTATTTTCACTGTCATCAATAAATGTGACTTGTTGAGCGATACATTCACTCAACTTCATGGCTTTAATGAAGTATTCGGCATCAGGTTTTGATACTCCAATTTCAAACGAATTAACTATGTGAGCAAAATAGGAGTCTAAATTCGCTGCCTGTAATTCATCCCTTAAGATTGATGTCGCATTGGTGGTTAGTACCAACTGGCATTCTGGGGCAGCATCTTTTATGTCGCGTAAAAACGATAGGTCAATTGTAGATTGAGCTTTTTTCCACGCTTTTATGAGTTCTTGGGCAATAATCTCGGTGTGGTTAGATGATAGCTTTCTAAACACACTTTCTTGCCATTTATCGTGGGTAGTTTTTCCGGTTATCGCTGGAAATAGAAAATCCTTGGAAAACGCAACACTAAACAAAGTCCCCTGCTTAAGCCCAAGCTTTGATTCACTCTGACTTATGCCGGAACTGTCCCAGTGTCTGATTACTCCATCAAAATCCAGGAAAATTGTACTAATCATCTTCACCCAGCCGATTTATGTTATTGCCGCAAATAGGAAAAGCGCATTGCACTCTTATACCCTATCCAAAGCGTTCAGAAAATCATCGGCTGGTATCGGTGTGCCCTCACTGACATTTCAATACATTCGCAACAATTCTCTGTTTTACTAAATGTCCCAACGGAAAAACGGTCGGTCGCCATCCATCCGTTCAATTTTAGCTCCCAAGTTGAGATAAAAGTGGTGTGCTCTATTGTTGATGGGGCTTGCCGTCCATGAAATATGCGATACCCCTTTCTCTTGGGCTAGTTCCTTTAAGAAAGTCATAACTTTTCTGCCATGACCTTTTGAACGCTCTGTATTCAAAACCAATAGATCATCAAGCCAGACTGAAGGCAAACCACTAAAAGAAGAGTATCGATAATGGAAAATCGCAAAACCGATCGGTTCATCACTCACTTCCAATATGATTGCATGAGCAAAAGGCTCTGAGTTAAAAAATGTTTTTTGAATTCTTTCAACTGAGGTGGTGATTTCTCCTTCAAACCCTCTCATAGAGCGGTCAAAATCGGCTTTTTTGTTTATTAGACTCAGAAGAATGGGGGCATCTTCAAATATCGCTTTTCTTACTTTCAAGTTTCCTTCCTTTGGATTATATGCAATCAGCAAAGTAACACTTTCATTTCATTAATATAAATCAGAGAGTTATTTTAGAGAAAAGAGCGAAATAGCTCGCTCTCTAATGGTAACTTCAAGATATCACTCGTTCAGAAGTATAGAAATTTGCGTTGCAGAACCTAAAACACGACTGCTATTTACATATACTCTAAGGCTTTGATTATTTGCTTTCGCAGCAAGAGCAATGGACACCATTCCAGAATACGCTGGATGGTTATTTTTTAAATAAAGATAAGAACGCCCATTGCAGGAATTGTCTTTCAGTTTGATAACTAGTGAATTTGCGTGAGCATTCCCGTCATCACGATCTGCTTGAATCATAACTTGCTGTAGCTCTTGCAATCCACAATCTATGAATGCAGCATTTGCTGCATTAGAAAAAATGGATGTCATAATCAGCGCAATTGAAAACATGTATTTCATTTCTACTTTCCTTGTTTTTATAGATAGAAAAAGCTCTAAGCTTTCTTTACAAAGTGAGCCGTAATCATCATCTCACCAGCACCGTCGACTTTGCAGTCCAGTTGATGGTCCTTACCATCGACAATTCGGCGAACTAGCGCTTTGGTACCAATCTTAAGTACCTGAGAACTGCCTTTGACTTTCAGATCTTTGATCATCGTGACTTTATCGCCTTCTTGCAGTAAGGCTCCGTTTGCGTCTTTCACGGTAATGGAATCTTCAGCAAGAAGCTCGTCAGGATTCCATTCATGGAAGCACTCTGGGCAAACCAAGTTACTTTGATCTTGGTATACATATTCGGACGTGCAGCTAGGGCAAGGAGGAAAAGACATGGGGTATTACTTGTTAAAATGAATTTGTCAGAATGCTAACGGGTTTGATAATTAGAAGCGAGCATAAATTGAAAGTTGCAGTTAGTGAAATCAACCCAACCATGAACGGTATTGCTCTTCAGCAAGGTTAGATATTTACATATCATTCACATCTACCCAATTAGGACAGTGGCGTCTATTCAAAAGCGAGATTTTAATCGTACGCCCACTATCATTAGTGCATTTATCATCATCCAAAAAACCAGATCGCATTCTACGCCATCTATCTCCCTGAAGGTGATAGGAATTACCATTTCTAGAAAGTTTAACTAGTTCTATGGTTACTCACCCATCCTCCGAGCCCACATAGGCTAGTAGCTTTCTGTACTTATGTGCCATCCTAAATCTACTCTACAGTAAATACCTTTAAACTTAAGCCTCACATGTTAAAAAACGTTCGGTACTTTCAATAATCTTTAATTAGTCCATTATTCTTCTATATACCACATATAGAAAAAACATAATCTATTAGTTTATATATGAAATAAGCCAATTTTGTAATTAAAATGATTCCAAAATGGCGACTGATATAAAAATGGCAGCCGAAGCTGCCATTTTTTTAGAATCTAATCGAGAATGACCTTACCAGATTGCCCGCTTCGCATGATATCAAAGCCTTTCTGGAAGTCATCAATATTGTAGTGATGAGTAATGATTGGTGTAAGGCCCAAGCCAGATTAAATCGGTCTCGCCATTTTGTACCAGGTTTAAAACATATTGGGCATGATAGAAAAAACTTTTTCTATCATTAGGTTATGAAAATATCGATTTACTTTGGGACCGAATTGGGACGTTTCACCTATTCGATAAAATTGGTCATTTTCAACGAACAACTTGCATGATTGTTGGCGAAATGCCTTTTGCAAGATTGGGAACTAGCTAACTACTCATCAATGAGCTTAGCAAATAGCAACACCAAATTTTAGCGGTATAGGCAACTTTCAATGATCTACCCATATATTCAAAGCTACCCCATTAATCGACTACATGTATAGGTACTAAGCTTCTTACAAAACAACATCAAGGATGTAATTTTAGTGGCTCTTATCACATTAAAAATCAATGGCGACAAACCCAACTACCCGACACTATAGTATTTAAGGATTGCCCAGAGCTGCCCATCATTGTTTCTGATTGGGTAGGTCAAGGCGGCACCACCAAATTGTACACTAGTAGACCTAGAGAGTACGGATTCATCAAAAATGGCGTTCTACACATGAACGACAAGCTCTCCGATGTACCCAAAATGATAGTTATTAGCACTTAACTCGAAGACATATCACCACGTGTTATTATTAAAAGTAGCAAGAATTTACACTCGAGTCGGTACACGCAACAGGTCGCTACACACTAGGTACGTGAGTCGATGAAGCAACATTTCAAAACTTCCTGTGTCGCAGTGAACGAATATCTATCTCAATATGCAAAGCCAATGCAATAGTAAAATTATCGAACTTGTCATTTTTCAGGTATACATCCTGAGTCTGCAATTCCCTTTTCAGGCCACACATCATTCTCTTGAGGAATGGAGCTGACACTTAAACGTTCAGGATAGGTCAAGTCAACGAAAGATGTTATTGGGTGAAGGCATGCTTGCCACCACAAATATGGTTTTTGGCGTGTTGCCTGTCGTCATGGACCTTGGCACCATAGCGCTGGTGATTGCCGAATACAGCACACTGTCCGAAATGCTTGGCGCGCCATTCATTCCGTATCTTGAACTAATGGGCGTACCAGAAGCGGTGGCGGCATCAAAAACCGTCATGGTTGGTTTCGCAGACATGTTTATCCCTGCAATTCTTGCTGCGGCCATTGACAATGAGATGACCCGTTTCATCATCGCCGCACTTTCTGTCACTCAGCTTATCTATATGTCGGAAATTGGTTCACTACTGCTTGATGGTAAGATCCCAGTGAACATTTTTGAACTGTTCTTGATCTTTATTCTCCGTACCATTATCACGCTGCCCGTCAT
This sequence comes from Vibrio nigripulchritudo, assembly GCF_027924785.1. Taxonomy (NCBI): domain Bacteria; kingdom Pseudomonadati; phylum Pseudomonadota; class Gammaproteobacteria; order Vibrionales; family Vibrionaceae; genus Vibrio; species Vibrio nigripulchritudo. The sequence continues at coordinate 1,270,200 of NZ_AP027050.1, forward strand.
TGCGGGCGATGCGCACCTGATTTTCTAAATCAGCCGATAGTGAAAAAAAGTATCCACCGGCATAGCCGGTGGTTTTTCATATGCGCCTATAAGGCTCTCCTACTGGCTGCGCCCTAACAGGCGCATAGTGATCTCACATTTGCATATGACTATTTCCTGCGACCCGTAAACGGGCTACCCGAGTATGGGAGCGACTACTGTTCTCCCATTTTATCCTGCTCTCGCTGATGCTTTATATCGCTTTGGATTTTGCCCGTGTTTTTACCCACCGTATCTACATAATACCCTCGACACCAAAATGCTCGGTTCCTGTACTTGAACTTCAAATTGCCAAATCGCTCATATCGCATCAGGCTACTTTTCCCCTTCAAATACCCCATCAATGATGAAACTCTCATCTTAGGCGGTATCTCTAAAAGCATATGAATATGATCTACACAGCATTCCGCTTCAATAATATTCACACTTTTCCATTCACATAGTTTTCTTAGTATCTCTCCTACTGCCCTTCGTTTCTCTCCGTAGAACACTTGCCGTCTGTACTTAGGTGCAAAAACGACATGATATTTACAATTCCATCGCGTGTGCGCTAAGCTCTTTTCGTCCCCCATTGGGACCCCCTTTCAATTCTTAATTAACTCTTGCAGTTGCCAGACCACAAGACGTTTTTATCAAATTGAAAGGGGTTATATAACTGACTTATAGCTGTAAGCTTTACGGACCCCCCAGCCTAGCTGGGGGTTTTCTCTATACAAAAAAACGGCTCCTTGAGGGAGCCGTTTTCGTTTCAAGTCGATAGAAATATGGGGCTACAACCATCTCTCATACTGCGCTAAATCATCTCAAAAACAATAACCAACACATAAACAAAGTGTAAAAGGTGAACACCACACACGCTTTATTGTCTATCAGATGGTTAATTCTATTCCACACGACCACGGGGATCGGAGGCAAAATCACAAGCAATTTAAATAGCAAAATTAACCAGCTAATCACACCTTGTACTTGCTCACTTTCCCCATATTCATAAATAAACAGCAATGGAATAAGCAATAGACTCAAAACAACAAGCATGATGCCTGATAGCTTAAGGAGCTTATTTACCATTATGTTCCCTAGCAGTCGTTAGAGTCATCACATCCGCCTCCGCCAGTCTGCAAAGCTCCTGGTAGAGTACTCAAACCTCCACCAACACCACCTGAAATTGCCGAGTCTACAGTTCTGCGCCCTGTGTCATTCCAAACTTCTTTCACAACTTTATGCCTATATAGCCACAAGGTGTACCATTTTCGTTCGCGTACATGAATGTATTTACTTGGGTAGATAATCTTAGAAATCCCTTGCCCAAATAGCCCTCCATAGCGAGCTGTTAATGATGCAATGGTAACATCCCACATATCAACTTCATCGCCGGTTATTTTTTGCTGGAGCGCACTTCCAACACCCGCAACGGTTACCCCTGTAAGAATAGACGCCCCGCCACTAATAGCTCCGGCACCCGCGCCAATCGTAATAGCTCCAATATATTCAGGAAAAGATATATCACCACACTGATAAGCTTCCCAATACGCAGCTACTGCAACACCACCACCAACAATACCGCCCGCTATGCACCAAGGACATAATCCAAGAGGATCGATGTATCTATTCGGATTGCCATTGGCATAACCATAGGTATTAAGACCACCCGCTAATCCTATCGGATCTCTTTGAACGTATCGGCCAATTTCTGGAGCATAATCACGATAGAAATTGTAATGATGCCCTGTGGTTCTATCGAGCCATTGACCGGGAAATCGCAAATTACTTTGGGTAAGGGTAATGGATTCTTCCGCTTGCCCAAACGCATCATAGCTGGCCTGCCACAAGGTTTGCCCATTGCTTTTCAGCATCATAAACGGCGCGCCTAGGTGATCGTTCTGGTAAAAACCGCCCCCTTCAACTTGCGTGGTGGTCTGATACCAAGGCATCTGTCCCCATCTTGCTAAAGGTGAATACTGATAACCGGATTGTAAATTACCCTGTTCATCATAAACCCCAACAAGTCCCTGTTGGCTATACAAAAAATAGTTTTGTTCATCGCCCGATGTTGACGAAACTCGACGACCTTGTGGATCATAATCATACGAAACCGCGGCATGGTTGGTACTGGTAACACTATTCAGCCTACCATTTGCGTTGTATTGATACTCACGCTGCGCGGTTGCGGTTTCAGTACCTTGATGCTCCGTGATGAGATTCCCGTTATCGTCATAACGATAAAACATCTCTCCCATTTGGGTTAATTGATGATTCGCATTATATTGCCAAAGTGACTCGTCCTGACTCTTGGTGCGATTACCCACCCCGTCATAGTCAAACATGAGATTTTGATGTGGTGCAGGTTGCGTGGCTTGTACTAGTCGATCCAACTTATCGTACTGATACTGAAAGTCACCCGCGAGGGTAGTTTTAGACAGTAGATTTCCCGCAAGATCATAGTGATGGTTATACTGTTCGAGTATTTTCCCTTCTCTGTCATTGACGATGATCTGTTGTAAATTGCCAAATCCATTGTAGGTTTGCTGACGACTGATGCCACCGGGGTAAACCATCTCCGTTGGCAACTGCCCCTGATAACCTGAAAATGAGACACTTCCAGAGCCTTTCATGGTTGCGACTAACAAACGCCCAGCTTTGTCATAACGATAGCTGGCTTCATTTCCATCAGGCGCAATCACTTGCTTCAATTGACCATTGCCATAATACCCATATTGGATCTGCTTACTGAAGGTTGGGAAATGGGTAGTCTCTTGCAGCAATTGGCCACGCGCATCATATTGATATTCAGCCCCGGTCACACCGGAGCTGTCACTCATTTGATACCCCTTTAACTGACCATTGGCAAAATAGTCATAGTGCACTTCACGCTCTGGCTGATGAAAGTCGTTCGTGCGATGCACTGCCGCATACCAGACTTCCTTAATTAGTCGATTGTCTAAATCATAGCTATAACGAATCACCGCACCGGACGGAAAACGCTTAACGACTAGGTTATTGTTTGGATCATATTCAAACTCAAAGCGCTCGCCCATCGGCAAGACTTCGGCGGTTCGATTGCCAACCTGATCATACTCATAACGGGTCGTTCTATTTTCTGCATCCGTTACACTTGCGATATCTCCAAGCGCGGTATAAGTGATCGTCGACAGCCCGCCCAATGCGTCTTTTTTTGTGACAGGTCGGCCGAGGGCATCAAAAATCACCGACGTTTCGTTGCCATTTGGATCGATAACCACTTCCGGATAATCATTTTGGTTATAAACCAATTTCTGCGTTCTGATGTCTTCGCCGCCAAGTTGCTGCTGGGAAATCTCTGTCACTTGTCCTAGCGCGTCATAGCGGTAATGATAATCCGACTCAGCACTCTCAATGCGACTTTCCCATGCGATGGCACTGTTATTTTCACCCACATAACTGATTTTAGTTACATTGCCAACACCATCCAAAATGCGCTTCAATCGCAGCTGTTTATCATACGAAAACTGCTTGGCTAATCCGGAACCATCGGTCGAATTTTGCAAACGGCCATCGAGCAAATAAGTGCTCTCTACCAGCAATCCCAGTGCGTCGCTGACTTGGTTTAAGTGACCGCGGCGGTCATAACGATAGGAGGTGCGAACATTGCGAGGATCAGTAAAGAAAGCAAGCTCACCAAGCTTGTTGTATTCCAAAGCCCAGTGTCTATCCGCGACAGCGCCCTCAGGTGTGGTTACTCGCGTCAGTTGACCTCTTTGATCGTATTGATAGCCCCATACTTCACCGCGACCATCGGTAGCCGATTGAGGCTTACCTGCTGTCGTATAATCACTAAATTTCCACGCCACTCCACGGCCATCGGTATACTGAACCAAATTACCATAGCGGTCGTATTGAAATAGCCAAGCAGCTGCAACACTGGTGTCAGCGCCGAGCACTTGTAATTTGGTAAACTGACCAAACTCATCATACTCTGCGGTAATGATTTGTCGCTCCATACTGCCGACGCCTTGCTCGAGTTCTACCACGTTGCCAGTTTGATCATAGCGAAATCTCGTAACGACACCTCTCCGGTCGCGATATTCCAGTGGAAGGTTGAAATTAGAGTGATAAGTTACCGTCTCGGTGCTGTTATCAGCGTAAGTGATATTAATTGGGTTGTCCCATTGATCGAACAGGATTTCAGTACGATTACCGAGCCCGTCTTCAATCACGCGGCGATTACCACTTTTAATTTGCGTATACAGGCGTTTACCGCCAATGCTCACTTCTCCAGCTTGCCCATCTTTGGCAAACGTCTTTAAAATCTCACTGCCATCACTGGTTTTCTCTACCGTGGTATATCGCTCATCTTGAGCGTTGTAGAACGCTTGGTAACGAATGTACGCACCATCGCCGTAACTCTTTTTCGTCAGCACCACCATTGGCTTGGCGTTGATGCTGCGCTGGCCTAAGTCGCCGCGGTTGTCACGGATCCCGCCGCTGATTTGACCCGTTCCACCGCCATAGGCGACCACCCCACCGACCGAACTGCCACTGAACGGCTGACTTGAAATATTGACTACGCCACTGCGACTGATCCGATTGGTAAAGATCACTTCTTGACCTTCAGGATCGATCGCCTTGCGCATATAAGACTTGTTCAACATGGTTTGGTATTCATAACGCCATTTGTGACCATTCACATCAGTCGCTTGCACGAGTGCCGTATTATCCCATTGATAAGAAACTTGCCGCCCACTGTAGTCACGGACGGCCACCAAATTGCCCTGGCTATAGTTCAAGGTCACCACTTGTGTGCCGTGATGATCCAGGATCCCCGTCATGTTTCCTTCACTGTCGCGATTGAAAGAAACGGTCACACCATTCTTATCTTGGTAACGGACAATTTTACCTTCAAGATCATAGAAGATTTGATCACCACTGCGATCTTCCCAAATAAACCCCGTGCGAGTTTGAAGGATGTGCTTTGAAGGATCGTGCTCATACACAAAGCGAGCGACGATATTTTCACCCGCTTGCAGTACGCGCGATTTACCATAACTATACAAATCGCGATTAATGCTGGACACCGGGTAGCGGGCGTCGTCTGAGGGCGTGCCATCTGGGGTCACACGATTCAATTTTAACGTTACCCAATGAGGGTTAAATAACCACTCGCCATCTCGATAACGACGCTTGATCTTGACCTCACCACCCAGCACTTTTACCACTAGATCGGTGCTGGTTTCTTCATACTGCGCTTTCGCATGATCAAATCGTCCAACGGGCTTCGCCATCGCTTGCCACGATACCAACAGCCCCAGTGATAGACACACGATGCCTCTACCTAACCACTGCTTCATACTTCTAGGTAACTGCATCATTACTGTCCACCTCCATTGTTTCCTGATTCACATCCATCTGGGCAATCCACGCGACATTCTGGTAGTGGGAATGGCGATTCTTCGCTGCCAACCCATTCACCTGGATCGGAGCCCCAATCCCATCCACCATGCCAAACCCAACCGTTTCCATCTCCTGAGCCACCACCTGACGAGTTACACACCCTTGGCACCACAAAACAGCTTTGTGCATTTGCATTGCTCTGATCACCATTCGCACATTGGAAAGACGAGCTGATATTCAAGCACTGATTCGATGAATAACATCCGGCGTTACCACCACTGCCTCTGCCATCCGGGGTCATTGCTGCCAAACCCGTGATCCGATATGGAATCACCGCACTTTGTTTTGCCTCCAAGGTATTTGGCAGACTCTCGCTCAACAATTCATAACGCAGAGTGTCACTGCTTGCTGGCAGCATAAAGTTGACGTTATCCGCCCGCACCAGTCCGTGGTTGGTTAAACGAATTTCACCGTAGAACACCTCACCGGCTTCCAGCTCTGGCACTATGATCGCGGCAGGCTCTGCAACCAGCACCGCAGCGGGCACGTCGGTTACGAAGTCGACGTTGAGTACAATTTCATATTTATCTTGCAGCGCTACCTCTTTGACGCTCCAATCCAGCTTGACGGTTTCGTAGTTCAAAAATACCGCCTGATTGGTCACCACTCCCGGTTTCACGCGCAAACGTCCAACGTAAGTTTGATGCCCAGATTGGGTCACCCAATACTGGTAACTTCCCGCTTGAACCTCTGAGAGCAAAAGCTCACCGTATTGATCAGTACTGCCGAGGTATTCGATGTCTTGCGCCGCTTCGTTGCGAAGCACCACCTTGGCTCCCTGCAACCCTTGAATCACTTTGCCTTGCGCATCCAAAGTACCGGTATAGATGTTGCTCACCTTGAATTGGGCGCTGCCTTGGCCGTCCTCAACCAGCGTGGTAAACACCGGCACACGCCGTGGCGCATGGTTAGCTGAGGTAATTTGCACGATAAACTCTTCTGTGCCCGTCGCTGCCAGCTCTTGCGGCTGTAGCGCAATATCAAGCGTCACCGATTGCTCTGGCGCAATTTGGGCATACTGGCCAAAGGTACGATTTTGTAACCAATTGGGCGCAGGCGTGCCTTCTTTGGTCAACAACTCAATCGTCACCGCGTACATGGGTTCAGTACCGCGATTAGTTAACGTAAATGCGCCGTGATCACTGCCCGTTACGGTTGCCGCTAGCTCCAACATCGATGGAGCTACGAACAAATTCGGTCTAGATTGCTCCGCATTAAAGTTAACGCTTAGCTGACCAATATTCCGCACATCGACTTCACCACCCACCAACGCCATCACATTAAGTTCAATCGTGCCCTTTTCAGGCCCACTTTCGCCGACCAGTAAATCAACCGAAATCTCACGGCGTTCATTCTCTGCCAAGCTCAGATCTTGCGGCAGGAACAGCTCAACCCCTTCTGGTAAAGACTGCGTCGGCACAATATTCACCTCGCTCAGTGCCGTCTCGGCGCGCGTTTCAATAATGATTGGGAACGTCTGAGACACAGATTTGACCGTTCGCAAATTGATTTGATTTGGCATCACCTTGACGGCTTGGATCGTAAAGCTCGCCTGACCCGGTCTTTCCGTCAGTTCAGGATGAATGGCGTGCAACTCAAATTGCCCACTCACGCCTGCAGATGGCGTATGCTCATAAACAAATTGCCCGGCTTCATCAGTCATCAACGAAACCGTTCGCTCAAAGCTGTCCTTGGCGATCACCAGTGTTATCGGCGCTTGTGGTGTCGCTTCCCCCGTTGCTCTATCCACCGCGCGCCCTTGGATCGTGATTGGACCATCGCCAAACGAAACATTGGGTGAGACGTGATCAATATCGGCAAAATAAGCCGTATCAATGAGCTTTAAGGTGTTGGTGGCGACCAAACCGGCCACTTCCACTTGGGTATCCAGACCATAATGTGCGTAAATCTTGGCAATTCTCAATTCAAGTTGAGCTTGATACGGCGCACTGGATGGCACCGCAAACTGTTGCCACGGTGAACGATAGGTTTCACCTGCCGCAACTCGCAGCACCGAGTCTCGATTTGGTAGCGTGATGATGTTCTCACCGGAATTACGCTGATAGGATTGTGCGCTCAACGTGTTGGCGTCGAGATCCTTGAGCACAACACGCACATCACCGGAAGCTTGCTGACCACTGTTCTTGGCCGTCACCATCGCCAAGGTTTCATCGCCAGGATTGGTGATTCGATAGCGGAACTCACCAAAACCGCCACGCGTCACGTTGCGCGTCTCAATGTCAACCGAAACCAGACCTTGCTCCACTGGCACCTCAACACGTTGACGAATTTCCACTGTTTGATCAGCAAAACGCTTACCTAGTAACGTCACAGGCAACACTAAACGGTCAGGGAGCGTTTCGTCGCCCGCGATGGTCATCGCGATCTCTTGCCAACCAGGTTCAAGCGTGAAGCGATCCGATTGAATGGCTTGCCCTTGAACATCGGCAATCAAACGCTGACCCGGCAAGGGTTCACTGCCGTTATAATGCAACTCAAACACAACCTTGCTAAACAAGTTCCGTTTAATCACCGAACCTTGCGCCACATTGATTGACACATCAGGCAATAGCACACTGCGGGTCAAACTGGTTTCCCCATTCACATCAATCGCCGTTAAGTGATAACGACGCTCACCGCTGGTATAGCCAGAATCTTGATAATGGGTTTCGGTGATCAGGCCGTCATTAATTAAGGTCGGATTAGCGCCTTGACCAATCGCCAGTTGATAACCTTGCAGCGATTGCGAGCCATGTGACCAACTCAACGTGGGCAACGTATCTTGATCAAAGCTTAAGCTGACGTTACGCACCGGCAGCAGTGACAAGTTAAGATAAACCGTGTCAGAAATGGCAGAGCGATTTCCTGCTTGATCGACCGCGACTACCGCATAAGCCGGCAAATGCTCACTCGGTTCACTGTCTAACGCCAATTGATCCACAATCGCTGCAGAAATTGGCTCTAGATCGCTGACCGATAATATTGGGGACTGTTCGGCGCGATATATCTGATACGTCAGACCCGCTTCAGGTGAAACCATCTCCCAGCGCAGCGCGATCCCCACCGGGGTCAATTCCGCTTCTAGATTGCTTGGCGCAATCGGTGGGGTTGAATCGGCGAGCACCGATACCCATTCCGATAGAGGGCTGAGCGATTGCTGCTGGTTCGCGCTGCGTATCGTTGCAACCGCATACCGATATTGACCATCACTGGTTGGACGCTCGACATACTCAGTGATGTTGCGCTCATCGTGACTCCCAACGCGCGCGACTTCAACTGGCTCGGTGCCATCTGCCGTTTGTCGGTAAATTACATAACCCGAATTTGCCGTGACCGACATCCACGTTAACTGCACTTCACCCTGCGGCAACGCTTGCGCTTTAAGCCCAAGTGGCGCGTTCAACGCTGGTAACTCTCCTTGATACAGCTCGATGACTTGGTCAGTTCGGCTTTGCCACAGCGAAACGTTACCAAGTTCATCTTGCGCATTTAACGCAAAACTCAATTGCTGAGGCGCATCCAATGCCACCGTTTCATCGAACGTGAGCTCCGCCGTCCAACGCTCATCCGCGAGGTGAGTTAGCGCGACTTGTTGGTGGCTTTGCAGCCCAACCGAATAATGCAACTCTGGCTGACTATTTTGTGCCACGGCTTCATCCAACGTCAGCTCGATGGTCACTGCGGTTGGAGCCGCATCAATTCGAACCGGTGATTGTGGCTGGGACGTTAACGCCTCAACAATCGGTCCTTGTGTATCAACACTAAAGCTTGCGCCTTGTGTCACGGCAAAACCGCGATTACCAATCCGATCTCGTGCTGAAAATGTCAGGTGTGCGTCACCACTTGGCCAGTGTTCATCTAACTGTACCCGCGCTTGATAAGTATCGGAAGCCACCGCACTCAATCTTGGGGTAAACACGCGACCTTGACTGGTGATGCTGATAAACGGGTCGGCAAACAATGGCTCTGATACCGTGATGGTTAGGGTCAACTCCCCTTGACCAAACACACCGCGAGTCGCATCTTGCGCGCCATCGGTATGGTACTCAACCACAGCAACAGGGGCTAAGCGATCAGACTCAACTTGAACGTCATTCGACAACGGGCTTTCAATGCCTTTGCTCGACACGGCGGTCACGCGATAGAAGTAACGTCCATCCTCAAGCGGTAAGTCAACAAACGCACTATTACGCAGCGGCTGAGAAGTCACTCGAATGGCATTTTGTTGGTCAACAAACGCGGTTTTCGCACGATAAATATGATAACCCACCGTCACGTCGGATTGCTCTGCCGCCCAACTAAGTGCAATTTCGCCACCGACACGAGCAAGACCAACCAGTTGCTTCGGGCGAGTGGGAATGTCGGCATCCAGCGTTATGTTGACAGGAGTACTAAGCGCACTTTCACCAGCACGGTTTTTGGCTTTTACCGCCACCGAATTCACACCAACCTCTAGATCGACCTCCATAGTGGTCAGCACACTGGCATCGTTTTGATTTGTCGATGACGCGCCCATGGCCAGCCAAGGGCCTTGCGGCAGATCATTAACCATCAGTTGGATGTGATCGGCAAATTTGCTGCGCACAGAAATCGGTAACCAGCGCTCACCGACGCTCACATCACCCGCTGGCGTGACGATCTGTGGCGCCGTAGGCACCGCCAGCGCGGTATTAAAGTTGAGGTTAATGTCGGTTTGGTTGTCATACACATCATAAAGTGAGAACGTCACCTGATGCTCGCCATCAGTGTATCCAGCGGGATCAAAATTCGCCGCAAATGTATCATTAGCAGAAGTATCGACTTGATAAAATTCGCCATCGATCATCACTTCCATGCGGCTTAACCCGCTCACATCGCTGGCTTTAACTTGCCATTGACCCGCACGCTCTAGCAAGGTGCCTTGGGTAAATTCACCCATGTTCCACATGACTGAATCAACCACAGGCCCGATCTCATCTTTTTCGGGTATGGCCGAAACCGCGATGACATTGGGGTCAATTTCGCCGTATCGCGACTTCGACACCAAAGCAAAGTAGTATTGTTCGCCATTATACAGTTCGTTAAGCACCAACTTATTTGGCACATATTGATTGACCACTTTTCGATGTTGCATGTTCGCAACCGAATCAAAAGGAGCCGTAGATTGGTAGAAATAATACCCCGTTAACGCCCCCCCATGTTCTGGGGTTTGCCACTCCAATGTAATTTGCTCATCTTTGACTTCGGTAATCGTGAGGATCGGATTATCCATCTGGGTTGAGATCCAGCGTTTTTCCGTTTCACTTCGATTGCCAGCCAAATCCACCGCCGAGAGCGCCAGCTGATAAGTAGTACCTTTAGCGAGATCAGTAATGATATGGCTTGTTGCGTTCTTTTCCAATCGAACCACCTCTGAACCATCAACACTCAATTCGAAGTGACTCAAATCTTCATCTACACTCACGGTTTCCCAAACGACATCAACAGAGTTTTGGTTGGCAGATAGAGAGACATATTGAGGCGCTGCAGGCGGCACATCATCACCATTAACCACCATAAACACACCATCGTACAAAGCATAATCATTAACACTGACGTTGCCGAATCGGTCGACTGCTCGGAATGAAAATGTAATATTCTCTTGTTCTGCTGCGCTCACATCAGAAGGGAGGGTGATAAATGCGACATAGATTGGTCGATTAGTTTCCTTATCGATAACGCTGCTTTGTTCAATGCGCTGTTTCTGTCGATTCGGACCGGAAAGCTGATAATAAAACTCGGGCTCAACCGTAGTTGAAAGATAATCTTGAAACGACCAACGAATTTGCAATTCACTGCCGGGAATGTAATTTATTGTCCTGTTAGTACTGGAAGATACAGATAGGTACGCTTTTGCCGGATATAAATCAACGTAATATGATGAGTCAAACGATAGATATACACGGTTTCCATCTTCGTCATAAACGGTGCCTGTGATACGCACACCATACCACTCATCACGAATCGATTTCGGGTCAAAAGAAGCAATATAGGTATTAGTGTTGGCTTCTCTCTTTGGTGATATATAGGTGCTATACTTATTATTATCATCCTGAATATAGATAGGTGATGTAAACTCAACTTCTTTTTCGAACGCCATGGTTACTTTGATTTGTCCAGGTCCAAGCGTATTTCCAACCTGATTATCACTACTCAACACTAAAGTTGCTGAACTTGGCGTAATGTCATAAACAATCAGCTTTGAAACGCCAACAATCTGACCAAATACATCGAGTGCCGCGACACGATGATAATAGTTACCCTTCCCTGAAGAGACAAAATAGGTATGTAGATATTCCGACGTCGTCGCGATTGGTGTAAGTTTCTCAAGCACATCTATATCAGATGAAATTGGAATATTGGAACCAAATACTTTGAAATCATGATATTTACTTTGATCGCCCAGTGCATCCCAACTAACAGAAAAAACGCCTTTGCTCCGTGTAACTATGGTATTCACAGGTTTCACTTCAAGTGGAACATAGTTGATCAGATAGGTAACGCTATCTTCACCTTGTGAATTTCTTAGCACATAGCGAACTTGATTCTCGCCTTCTGAAAATGCAATCGACAATGATTGCAAGAAAACACGATTTCCAGCAAACAGCCCTTGATAGATCAAATTGCCATTCAAATACACGTCCATATCCACGCCAATTTGATCATGTTCAATCCTTGGTGAGAAGCGTGTCGTATTGACTTCTTGGGCACTACTTGGTGACTGACTAAGAATATTGGGCGCTGCTAGTCCCGTCACATTGACAGGTAAACGCGTTCTAAATTCAAATGATCGATCTTTAAACTGATAGCGAGCGGTTAACTCGAAATCTTGACCATTTAGATCATCCACGCGCAGTAGACATTGCATTGGGTCTACAATTGGCGCTGTCCAGGTGTAATATTTATCGTAACTGATGGTGCATATATTCTTGTCATTGCGGTATAGTGAAAACTGATAGCTCTGGTCTAAGTTCAAAGTTTGGAATTTTAGAATCGTATTATCTTTTAATTTACCGCTTTCATTTTTAAGCAAATCTATTTCACTAATTAGCGTAAAAAATAGTAGCGGTTCAACCAAATGGTCAAAGTCAAGTAAACTAACATCTGCGTCCTGTGCGCGTATTAATATATTTTCGACACTGCAGAAACTGTAACACTCCATCACATTTTTAACTTTAATTATATCATAGTTCCCAAAGTCAACATTGAGTTGAAATGATGTTCCTCTATAATCCGAATCTTGAGTAATCGAGATATTAGCGTTGCGGATATCATCTAAGGTTCGGTCGGTGAACTCTAAAGTTAGCCCTTTGGGGTAGGGACCTTCGATTAACTCTTCTTGATATCCTTTATTGATCATGACATGGCTAGGTTGGCGTAAAAAGTCATTGCCTTTACCTGGGTCAACTACACCGATGATACCTTTGTAATTATAGTACGTGTCATCACCCGCCAGCATACGAACGACCGTATCGGTCTCAATATATGGTGAGTATCGGTCATCATGCTCCGTCAGTTCAATGTAATTCTGCTGTTGTATCCCGCGACTGAGTTCTTCACCAGTGATGATGGTCCCATCAGTAAATTCATAAGTAACCAAAGGCGAAAATGCCACTTGTTCATCGACCTCGATCACGTCATCGTGACCATAGGCTAATTTCACCCTTTGTGTATATTCCAACACTTTCAAGCTGCTTGCACTCACACCACCTGAAAAATGGATTCTGCCCTTCAGAGGTATTGAGGCTGATGAATGCGCTAAGATCAACTCTGATTCAGCACAGCGCTCGCTGTTGACACCGCACGTGTCGCCTAAATCATAAAATGCGCTATTGTTATTGAGTTGAACCGTATCTGCACCAGCATTACCATCCATATATGAAGCAAACATAACATCCCGCCCCATTCCTCCGAGCGTAGTGACATCGTCTTTAGCCGAGCTTATTGAGCCGCCTTCATCGTGGAGGGTCACTTTCATAGCGGTGCTAGGAAACATGGAGGTAAACGTATAGCGATCACCATTGACGAACGCAATAGCATCAATGTTTATTCCTTCATCGAGCGTGATATTGCCACCTGGATATGCAATGGACATTGCCCCTGGATAATTTTTTACACCACACTCATTGCCATCGAAAGATAAGGTAAGATCGTCTGGAGTGATCCCCTCACCAAATTCCAGTGTGGTACGTGGTTCTTGCAAATTCCTGAAAATAATTGGAGAGTAAATACTTTTATATCTATCCGACTTGACGACATCGCACTCATCACCTTGGTCAAAATAGAGCGTTGCATGCGTGTCGGTTGCAAGTGTGATGGTGTCGTTACCCGCCCCTGCTCTAACGAGCGCAGTGCGATGATGACCCTTCATGATTATCGTATCAATGCCTTCACCCGCATCGACACTTCGTGCGCCGGATATAAAGTCATCACCCGCAAGTGATTCGACGTGCTCCTTTTGCCAATAGGCATACACTAACCTGTCAGCGCTTTCCGTCGGAACTTCAAAGCCAAACACTGGCGATATTGGGTTGGCAAGCTCTTGAAAATAGATGCTAGAGCCATCACTAAGACGCAACTCTGAAGCAGTCAACAAGCCCTGATTTGATAAGAAGTAATCTTTTAGGACGATACTATCGGTCGCAGACAGGGTGACTTCGAGGTCTAATCCAACTTTAGCAGCGACGATATCATCTTTATTAATCGGCTTATTCCATTGAATCGCTCGCTTGAAGTTAGAGTAATAGCTTTCATAGAAACGCTGGTTTGATTTTACAGTTAATACACCACCGTGTGAAATAATTTTATCTGGTTGACTAGTTGAAGCAACTTCTACCGTATCATTCCCAGAGCCTAAATCATAAATACAGGGACCTATTGAATTCCCACGAGTTTGTATGAGTGTGTCATTACCTAAACCCGATTTTACATTACAAGCATTTCTGATCACATCATCTTGATTGGTGCCCAAAACGGTACCGAAAAAATAATAGAAATCCTGGTTAACAATGGGTTCTTGTGCAATAAAGTCTGTAAGAGTGATTTCACTTAGGAGAGACTGAAGACTGACTTGCTCGCCACTTGGTGATAAAAGATATACTGGCAGGTAGAAATCTGATTCCAATATTTTCTTCAGTAGTTCTTGACTAATGGTAAAATGCACCCTATTTCCCATCGAATTTTCAAGCTCGATAGCATATTTTTCTTCATTCCAGTAAGTAGTAAAGTCAGATATATCGCTAGGAAGGTATACTTTTAAAGTATATGGGTTGTCAGATTGATCGAGTAGATATTTTCCAGTATCAGGAGCTAATTCAATATTTGTTAACACCGCATCATCCATAATCTCAGCATTAATATGTCTAGACTGCCAGCCAAACCTAAGTTCGTTTTCTCCTTCATGGAATATCACTTTGTTAGGAACTTTTACTGAGCTCGCATGTGACAAAGTTTCATGGTTAAGATAACTGTTACCATAAAACTCAATCAATGTGGCTGGCGAATCTGAAGCAACTCCTGTTCCAGCAACACTACGGTACACAACATCTGTATTTTTTAATTTTAAATGTTCTTTTCTACCTGGAAACTCTGTAATAGTTCCTAAATATAAGTCATATCTTGTGTCATCAATAGGGGTGTGATTAGTTGCATCAAATACTAATTCTCGGTAACCTCCAATTATTGCGCGACCGTTGCCAGAGTAGAGTTTAATATCGAAATCAATATTTTTAATTCGCCCAGTATGACTAATATTGTTTTTGTCAGCATGAAATTCCAACGTTTTTTTAATTGGGGTTTGTTCATAATCCTGAATCAGGATATCTACGAGTTTTCCGTCTGTTATGACGTGATCATTTCCATCTCGTAATATAATGCTACCTTCTAGATCGTTCTCCCCGACAGGGACACGAATTATGTCGTCCCCCCTTGTGTCATAGACAAAGTAGCGGTTTCCTTCGGTTCCATACCCCATTCCACCAACCACATCAATCTCTGCGGCATGGGAAATTCGCATCACCATTGTAATGCTCGCAAGAACAAGAAAAGGTACAATCATCAAACCGCATGATATACCTATATGTATTCTATTGTTAACAATTATTATCAACCAATTCAATGGGGCAACACCTATTACTTTATTAAAAAATATTTTAAAATCTTGACCTATTAATGAATTCATCATTATTACATTAACTATTTAAATACGATTTAGAAGTATATATCCGCGGAATGTAACATCGTTCATAGATAAATATATTAATCGATTTAGTACTTTAAGCACACTTCACATAACAAAATGTAATACATTGAAACTTAATCAGTTTGGTTGCGGGAAAAATAAGGTTAATAAATGATACGACTCATTATTCCGTCGGGATTTTCCAATGTTCAAACGTAACAAAATATTAATTACCAGATTTTACAGCTTATTAATAGTATTTTTATCAATAGTATTTATTGGGCGTGTTCATGCTCAAGAATTCGTTTGTGCCGAAGTTTCCATTCAAATCGTTCAAGAATTAACCCTCGAGCGGCAAGGTTTCGAAGCCACCTTAGAAATAGAAAATGTTCTCACGGAACAATCTCTCGATAAGATTTCTGTTGATGTTATTCTCTCCGACGAACTGGGTAATAAGGTTCTCGCGTCTTCCAACCCGAATGCGACCGACGCGCAATTTTTTATTCGACCACTTAGACAGGAGGGGCTGGATCTGGTTAATGGCAGCGACTCGTTAGCTGCTGGTCAAAAAGCAACACTGACTTGGCTGATCGTGCCTGCGGTTGGCAGTGCGAAGAACAGCCAAGTGGGCACGCTATATTGGGTCGGCGCAACGTTTAATTATGAGCTTGAAGGTGCAGCCGATGCGGTTCCCGTCGTCGCGGATTCAATCTTCGTCAAAGCCATGCCGGAACTAACGCTTGACTATTTTTTGCCGGAAAACGTTTTTAGCGATAATCCTTTCACCCCAGAAGTTGAACCTAAAGAAGCGTTTCCACTTTGTGTACGTGTGAAAAATAATGGTTTGAGCGTCGCGAAAAGTCTCAAAATCGAATCTGCTCAGCCAAAAATTGTTGAGAATAAACAAGGTCTGCTGATTGATTTTGAAATTATTGGCGCGTTTCTTGGCAGTGAATCGATCCAACCTAGTTTATTGGTTGATTTCGGCGACATCGCAAGCAACAGCGCTAAAAGTGCCTGCTGGCTTATGGAAACCACGCTTTCTGGTCGATTTAAAAACTTTACCGCAAGTTATTCGCATGATGATGATCTGGGCGGACGATTAACCTCACTCATCAATAGCGTCAATACCCATATCTTGTTAAAACGCGTGTTGGTGCAATTACCTGGACACGATACCATTCCCGATCTATTAGTCAAGGATGCCAGTTTAGTACGAGTCTACGATACCGAAGGGGCAGTGAATAACGTTAACATCCACGCTATTGCACCGATAGAAAAACCTGACGGACAGCTTTTATTCCGCGCTCCCGAGCAAACTGGCATGGCACTGTTTCAAATGCCTTGGAGTGGCGACCATACCCACCCCCCTGAGGTTGTGCGTTACGATGGTAAACGCATTGCGCCAGACAACATCTGGATAGCAAGGCTGCCGACTGACGAAGTGCACAGTTACTCGCTACAGCTCAATGTGTTCGACAGCAATGCTAAAGGGCGCTATATCATCAATACAGCTCAAACCGCCGCCAATCGTCCACCACAACTGCCCGTGCTGCCGCTGAGCATCGGCTTTGCTGGCGAAACACTCAAAATTAACTTCCAAGCGACGGATCCGGACAACCAGCGCCTCAGTTTGAGTTGGAGCGAGCCGCCAACTGGTATGCAACTCCAGCAAGAGAGTGGCACTGGCGTCATGATCACTTGGACACCCGATTTCAATCAAATTGGCCGTCATGATCTGGTGCTGCATGCCAGTGATGGAGAGTTAACCGCTTCTCAACCGCTGTTCTTTTTGATCCGCGACCCCACCGACCGAGATGGTGATGGACTGCCCGATAATTGGGAGCGCGAACACTTTCTCAACTTAGATCAAGACGGATTTGGCGATTTCGATGGTGATGGCTTAACCAACTTGGAAGAGCTACTGGCCGACAAGAACCCCGCCCTGCCCGACGGGCCACAAGCGCCATCCATCATCACACCAAGCAACGGGTTTATCGAGGTGATCAATCCGGAGCTGATCATCCAAAATTCGCTGTATTCAGGTCCTTATGAAGTGATCTATGAATTTGAAGTTTATCAAGATGCCGTCAGCGGAGCGCCTTTGTATGCCTACTATACGGTCGCACAAGGCAACTCAGGAGTCACAAGTTGGCAAGCGCCTAGCGATTTGCTTGAAGACGCTCACTATATTTGGCGTGTGCGAGCAAGCAACCAATTTGTCAAAAGCTTGTGGAGTTACGGCGAGTTCACCGTGAATAGCATCAACGCGGCTCCAACGTCAGCGACCCTCAATACACCAGAAGATCGAAGCGAATTAAATCAAGCGCCAAGCCATTTGAGCGCGATACAAGCCACCGACCCAGATGGCGATGAGTTGGTCTATCAATTTGAGATCTTTTCTACTGCCGAGGCACTTACACCGGTTGTGCAATCTCCTTGGCTGCAACCTCAAGCTGCAACAAATTCGATTGCATGGCAGCCTAGCATTGAATTCGATTTCTCACGCCACTATTTTTGGCGCGTGACCGTAAAGGATGTGATGGGCGAAACCGCGAGCAGTGATGTATGGCAATTCAGTGTTGTTAGCCTCGAGATCGCCCCCGATGCGCCCGCTATTTTGTCACCGTTAACGGGTCAACGAGTTTCAAGTTCAACGCCACAGTTGCGCTTCCAAGCGGCCAGCAATACCGATCTCAGTCGAACCCATTTCGTGCTGGAACTCGACAGCCAAGCAGACTTTGGCTCGGCAGAGCGACAACAATTTACCGTACAGGCATCCGATGACCAAATCGCGATCAATGACACCGACGCACCGCTGATCTTGACATTGCCTGAACTCAAAGAAGATCATGATTACTTCTGGCGGGTAAAAGCCGAAACCACTCAAGGAATGAGCAGTGATTGGGTCGACAGTCATTTCTTTGTTAACGCAGAGAACACAGTACCAAGCACACCAATTGCCAAAAATCCGGGGCAAGATGCCTGGGTTGCCTCGCTGCAACCGCAGTTGGCGGTACATGAAGTCTCCGATTCCGATCATGACAGCGTCTACTATCAATTCCAATTATTTAGCAGCAGCGCCCCAGACGAAGAACTCTGGCAAACCACGTCCACCAGCCCAGACTCGGTGATTGGCGCCTTACTGGAAGATAACCAATGGTACATCTGGCGCGTGAGAGCGATCGATGAGCAGCAAGCTCGCAGCGAATGGAGCGAGTACCAACGATTCTATACTGATGACAACGGCGAAAATGACGTGCCGAACTTCACGTGGACGCACGACCACAACGCAGTGATGATGTATCATCCGCGACCAATCACGTTACGTTGGCAAGATGACGATCCCGACAGCGATGCAAGCATCACCCTGTTCTACCGCAGAGATGGCTCGGATCAAGAGCAACACCTAACCACCTTATCGGAAAACCCAGATGGTCAATTTGATCAATGGCGTTGGGACACCAAAGGGATCGCACAAGGGACTTATCGACTCTACGCACGCATTAGTGACGAACAAAGCACTCAAACCATTGAAGCACCATTTATTGTAGTCTTTAACAACCGTTACATTCAACAAGGCAAAGTAACATGGGTTGATCAGCACTATCTTCGCTTAGCAGAAAGTGGTGGCGACTACGCGGCCTCACTGATGCTCAGTAAACGCCCATTCACCGACATAACGGTCAACATTGTGAATCGTAGCAAAGGGATCACCCTGTTCGATGACACCGTGACGTTCACTGCGGATAATTGGGATGTTCCCCAAGCCATTCGCTTCCGTGTCGAAGACGATTGTCGCTACAATTGGTACCAACCACTGCGCTTGATCCCGAAAATTGCTGATCGTCGCGATCCGCAATATTTGCCAAGGCAACACCGTGCCTTGCTGGGTCATGTGGTGAATGATGAAACCCAGCACAAGTTTTCTCGATTTGCCCAGATTTGTTCAATGACGTTGCTCGAAACCGTTCAACACGGCACAACATTTGAGCATCAATATCAAATCACGCTCAAGAGCACTCACCCTCAAGATCTCGCTGATTTACAGCTGAGTGTTAAAAGCAAACACCCCAACCAAATCGGGGTGAAAAGTGATACATTGCCGGTGTCGAAATTAGGTGCAAAAGCCGACTACATCATTAGCGTGCCGTTGACGATTGAAACGCAAAATCAAACGCCTATTTCGGCCAGCCAACTGAATTGGTCTTTAGTCAGCCAATGAGCATGGTCTCTTTGTCACTAGGTTTATCATCGGTACTATTTATGGCAACGCCTATGAACAATGCCGAATTGGGGTTTAAAACGTGCGATGTTGATCCAGTAAGAACCGAGCTTGCTTCTTTGTCTGCGCACAATGCATTGAGCTCCATTACCAATTACTATGTGCCGTTTGCACAAGCTCATTCAGCCGTTAAGGCTGGGAACGGCTATTTGATTGATACTCGTGAATATAGTGCAGAGACGCATCCGCAGGCCTTGGCGATCCCGCTGTTTCACTTGCGTCATAAGCTGCATTTGAAATCGACACCGCTCTATTTGATCCACAACAATGCCAGTCGGGCGACCGTTGAATCGGCGGTCACGGAGCTGTATTTGTCGGGTTTTGAACACGTGCGCATTATTGAGCTTGCACCAGATCGCCAAGTCATCAACTTTATCGAGGCAGATGAGGTCACGATTAATCACCAGTTTTCCAATTGGCTGGTTATTTCGCTCGACGCCCCGCTGCCAGATGGCATTTCAGGGCAACAACTGGACTGGCGAAATGCTCAGCAACAGCGCACCCTCTATGCACAAAGCCGTTATTATCTCGACAATCAGCCACTTGGTAAGTTGATCGTGACCGCGCAAGACACCGAACTGTATCAAGATTTTTATCAACAGTTTCCGAGCGATATCGCCCAGCATGCGTGGTACATCAACGGCGGTAATCAATCCTTGCAAGACTACGCGGATTTTAGCTACACAGTGCGCGCATTTCAGCCAACACTCAGTGAGGATTGCGTATGGTATTAATCGCCTCAAGCAAGCGGGTTCTATTGAGCCTATTTGTTTCGATCATACTGGCGTTCGCAGCGCTGTTTGGGCTCAAGCCACCTGCAACAACGCCGGCCAATGATGCTCATGCCAAAGCGCCGAAAGCGGAAGTGCTCTCTCATACTGAGCATTATTTGATCCGGCTAGAAATCGAAAATTTGACCGCTCAGTTATTAGAGCATGAATCGCTAGACTTTAAGTTGCCGTTAAACCCCACATCAAGAAATCAATCTGTCCAATGGACGGTCAATACCCCAACAGCAAGTCAGAAAGAGCCCGTGACGCGAAACATCAAACGACCTTTGGCGGGTTATACATCGCTTGCGGTACCGCTCACTGCGCCTTACGGATTCAGCCAAATCGATATTCAAATGGCGGTCACCAGTGTCGAGACCGCCCTTGCAGAAATCTCCCTTGACCCCAAGTTGCGCCAGCGCTACCTCGCCCCTTCTCGGTTTATTCAGAGCCGCCATCCCGACATTGTTGAACAAGCCTCACAATTGCGCCGCAGCGCTGCCAGCGACGCTCAACAGGTAGCCGACATTCATCAATGGGTGGTGGATAACCTTAACTACTCCGGATTTAAAGCCCAAAACCAGGGTGCATTGTATGCACTAACAGAAAAGCAAGGCGACTGCACCGAGTACAGTTATCTCACAACGGCATTGCTGCGTGCTAACGGCTTTCCAGCGAGGGTCGCGGTGGGCTTTGCTATCGCAGGACAGCGAATACTACGCGCACGCGATTTACATAACTGGGTCGAAGTTTACCTCGATGGTGCTTGGCAGATCCTCGACCCACAAAATGATCAGCTGTACCCCAAATTTGGTGACTACGTTCAGCTCGGTATTGTCGATGAAGCCAATGCTAGTCTTGGTATATGGAAAAATTCATCCGATAGGTATCGAGTCTCATTTTAGGGCGTGAGTAGAGTCCGTTATTTCATTGTTTGTCGTGATTAAAGCGTTGGCTTTTGCCAGAACCGACTGTATACGGCGAACATCCGTTTGAGTAAAAACGCCTCAGATTCCGTCATGATATCGTGACGATCTGCTCCACCAGCTTTGGACACTGAGTTAAGTGGGCACAATCACTAACGAGGTGAACCATGACAAACAGGAAGAAACGTATTATCCATTTTCCTGAATTTAAAGCTAAGGTGGCATTGGCGGCAGCCAAAGGTGACAAAACTGTCGCGGAATTAGCCCAGAAATATAACCTGCTCGCTAATCAAATATCTACATGGAAAAAGAATCTGCTTGAAAATGCAGCTAGGATTTTTGCTTCTGAAAGTCAATTGAGCAAAGATAACTTCGAAGAAGTGGACATGCTTCATGCCAAGATCGGTCAGTTGACTATGGAAAATGATTTTTTGACTAGAATGCTCGGTCGTTAGATCGAGCCAATGAAAAAGCTTGCTGGTTAAATCCACACCATTGCCGATTAAGCGCCAATGTGAGCTGCTCAATATTGCTCGTTCGACAGTTTACTATCAGCCTATCGGAATCTCCGTTGAGGAAATTGATTTACTCAGTATGGGCAACGAAATTCACCTTTAATATCCGTTCATGGGGAGTAGACGCGTTTGAAACGAGCTGGTAAAAAAGGGTCATAACGTTAATCGTAAGCGTGTCATTCGGATCATGCGCGATATGGGCATTGGAGCGACTTATCCCAAACCGTAAAAAACACTGGCAAACAAAGCACACAAGGTTTACCCTTACTTGTTGCGTAATGTTGAAGACATATACCCGAACCAAGCTTGGGCGATAGATATCACCTACATCCCAATGGCTAAAGGGGTCCTGCATTTGGTTGCCATTATTGACAGGTATAGCCGCAAGGTGTTGTCCTAGCGGCTATCTAACACTATGGATACGAGCTTTTTTATCGAAGCTCTTGAGGAAGCACTTACGCGATATGGACCGCCTGATATCTTAAACTCAGATCAAGGTAGCCAGTTTACCAGCACTGAGTTCACACAGAAGTTAATTGATCATGATGTACGGATCAGCATGGATGGAAAAGGTCGCTGGATCGACAACGTTTTTATCGAGCTATTATGGCGTAGCCTGAAATATGAGGAGGTTTACTTAAAAGCTTACACGACCCCTCGTGAAGCCGAACTTGAAATCGGCAACTAGCAACTACATGGTGTTTTATAATCAAGAGCGTAACCATCAAGGACTCAATGGCCTCACTCCTGATGAAGCCTACTTCGGCAGGCAAAGATACGCAGCATGAGCTGTGTCAACCACTTAAGAAGTTAGCTTATGTGTCCAACCATTGGGGGTCACTTCTCCTAACCGAAACATTGACACTATATCTCCTCGCTCTTAGATACAATTTATGTCGGAACTGGTTATTGTTCGTAATGGTTCTATGTATCACCACCGTTAATAGTTTCCTCAAATGACTTCACAAAATGAAGTATATCGATAAGAACTATTCAAATATCTTGGAGAAAGTAAAAGAAGCACCATCAGAGATCAATCCTTTCTCATTCGATGAAATTCAATCTACTATCGAGTTCAACACAAGAACCTAATCACCGTAGCAGTTTATACAGGACTTTGCACCGGAGAGCTTACAACGCTTGTATGGGAAGACGTCAATTTAAATAGGGGTGTACTTCATATTAGCCGTTCTGAGTACAAAGACCGTGGGTTAAAAACAACTAAAACAGATAGAGACCGATTTGTTTCCGCCAGCGATAGAAGCCCTTAAGTTACAAAAAGCATTGACGTTAAAAGACTCTTTTCCAGCTATAGAACACAAGATCGGGTTGCCGATAAATCCTTTCGAACAGAAAAACTACGCATTGTACTTAACCCAAAGGCAGTTCGAGCACAAAAAGGAATGCTCATGATTATTATGACCATCCAGCATTACAGCGAATATGAGCTTCCATGTGTTCAAAGGCTGACATTCAATACTGAAAACTCTATCAATTACGGCATACGTATGCGAGTTGGATGATCACCTTCGCAAACGTCAATACCAGCTACCTAGCGCGTCAGATTGGTCATGCAGGTATCACAATGATTGCAAAATCTATGGCAAATGGCTAAAAGAAGCTAACAAAACAGAGTCAGAGAGATTATGGGGAAAGTTACAACAGGCGCAAACCAAGTACTCACGTAAAAAACAATTGACCTAGTGTCGACGAAAGACCGTACCAATGCCAAATTCTAAGGCGATTAATCTATAATTGTCATTAAGTTAGAGTAAAAAACGTCCCAAGAATCTCTTGGGACGTTTTGTAAGGTCAAATAGGGCTTTGTCTCCCTTTTGTACAAATACTAAACCAATTTTGGGGTCTCAAAACTATTCTGAGGGTCTGAAGCGATGCCCCTATTCCCAATCGAGAATGACCTTACCAGATTGCCCGCTTCGCATGATATCGAAGCCTTTCTGAAAGTCATCAATATTGTAGTGGTGGGTAATGATTGGTGTGAGGTCCAAGCCTGATTGAATCAGGCTCGCCATCTTGTACCAGGTTTCAAACATTTCACGTCCGTAAATGCCTTTGATCACCAAACCTTTGAAGATAACTTGGTTCCAGTCGATTGCCATGTTGGATGGTGGAATACCCAGAAGAGCAATTCGACCGCCGTGGTTCATGGTTTCTAGCATGGTACTGAATGCGACTTGAACGCCAGACATTTCAAGACCAACATCGAAGCCTTCAGTCATGCCAAGCTCAGCCATCACGTCTTCCAGCTTTTCTTCCGCGACATTCACTGCACGAGTCACGCCCATTTTACGTGCCAAATCCAAACGGTATTCGTTGATGTCTGTAATCACAACGTGGCGCGCACCAACGTGTTTTGCAACCGCTGCCGCCATAATGCCGATAGGACCAGCACCTGTAATCAATACATCTTCACCGACCAAGTCGAAAGACAAAGCGGTATGAACCGCGTTACCAAACGGGTCGAAAATTGAAGCAAGATCGTCAGAAATTTCATCCGGAATTTTAAACGCATTAAACGCAGGCAGAACAAGGTATTCAGCAAAGCTGCCCGTACGGTTTACACCCACTCCTTCTGTGTTACGGCACAAATGGGTACGTCCGCCACGACAGTTACGGCAGTGCCCACAGGTAATGTGACCTTCACCAGAAACCCGATCGCCGATCTCGAAGCCACGTACTTCCTGACCGATCTCAACAACCTCACCTACGTATTCGTGCCCCACAACCATAGGTACTGGAATCGTTTTTTGCGACCACTCATCCCAGTTGTAGATGTGTACGTCAGTACCACAAATCGAGGATTTCTTGATTTTGATTAGAATGTCATTGTGACCGATTTCAGGCTTTTCTACCTCGGTCATCCAAATGCCTTCTTCAGGCTTCAGCTTCGCTAGTGCTTTAATTTTCATTATTTGATGATCCCCATGTCACGACCTACTTCGATAAACGCATCAATAGCTCTGTCTAGCTGCTCCTTAGAGTGTGCAGCCGACATTTGAGTACGGATTCGAGCTTGTCCTTTTGGAACCACAGGGAATGAGAAACCAACAACATAGATGCCTTTAGCAAGCGCACGTTCAGCGAACTCTGCCGCCACTTTTGCGTCACCTAGCATAATTGGGATAATCGCGTGATCAGCTCCGGCTAAGGTAAATCCAGCTTCGGTCATACGTGCACGGAAGTGTTCTGCATTTTCCCAAAGGCGAGTACGTAGATCGCCACTTTCGGCTAATAGGTCAAGAACACGGATAGATGCCGACACAATGGCAGGTGCAACGGAGTTCGAGAACAA
The DNA here is from genome assembly GCF_027924785.1 of Vibrio nigripulchritudo. NCBI lineage: Bacteria > Pseudomonadati > Pseudomonadota > Gammaproteobacteria > Vibrionales > Vibrionaceae > Vibrio > Vibrio nigripulchritudo. The sequence continues at coordinate 1,295,673 of NZ_AP027050.1, forward strand.
GTAAGGGCGAGAACGCTGACGCAGCCAGTCGATCACTTCTTTCTTACCGGACGTATAGCCACCAGACGCACCACCCATGGCTTTGCCAAGCGTACCCGTGATGATATCGATACGGTCGATCACGTTGTGATATTCATGCGTACCTGCGCCGTTTTCACCCATGAAACCTACTGCGTGAGAATCGTCTACCATCACTAGCGCATCGTACTTTTCAGCCAGATCACAGATTGCAGGTAGGTTTGCAACAACGCCATCCATTGAGAACACACCGTCTGTCACAATAAGTGTATGACGAGCGCCCGCTTCTTTCGCGGCTATCAGTTGTTGCTCCAGCTCTTCCATATTGTTGTTCGCATAACGGAAGCGCATGGCTTTACATAAACGAACGCCATCGATGATGGATGCGTGGTTTAATGCGTCGGAAATGATCGCATCTTCTTTGCCAAGAATGGTTTCAAATAAACCGGCGTTAGCGTCGAAACAAGAGGTATAAAGAATCGTATCTTCTTTACCCAGAAACGTGGAAAGCTTCTGCTCCAGTACTTTGTGGGAATCTTGGGTACCACAAATAAAGCGAACCGATGCCATACCAAAACCATGCTGATCCATTCCTTCTTTTGCTGATTCAATCAGGTCAGGATGGTTAGCTAAGCCAAGGTAATTATTCGCGCAGAAGTTTAATACTTCTTCGCCTGTAGAGATGGATACTGCTGCTTTTTGAGCAGAAGTGATGATGCGTTCAGACTTGTACAACCCTTCGTTTTTTACTTCTTCGATTTGGGTTTGTATATGCTGGTAAAATGCAGAAGACATGTTCTCATTCCTTCTTCGTTATTGTTGTTCCGCTTTGCTGCGGATTCTTTTTATTTTAAATGAACTCATTAACGACTATTATCCCTCACAATGGAAAACCATTAGTGAATCACAGGCACAAATAAAGGAACACTTGCTTAATGCTTAACCAAAAGCTCATTGCCCTGCTCCCCGACCTCGCTGCTTTTATTTTAGTTGTAGATGAAGGCAGTTTTACCGCGGCGGCGAAAAAATTGAATGTGACACCTTCTGCACTCAGTAAGTTGATCACTCGCTTAGAACATGCGCTTTCGGTGAAGCTTTTTGAAAGAACGACGCGTTCTCTGGCTATTACCGAGTCGGGAAAGAAGGTTTATGAGCAAAGCGTTGTCATGGTAAATGCTGCTCAGCAAGCTATCGCGATATCAGAAGCAGACCACACAGAGCTTGCGGGAAGCATTACAGTTGCAGCACCGGAAGCGTATTTAAATTCGGTTTTACAACCTCACATCCTGCCGTTTCTGGAACATTACCCCGACATCCAGCTTAAACTTCGCGCCGTGGATGGCGACATCGATTTGAATCAAAACATTGATATCGCATTTCGACTGACGGACAAACCTCATGAAAATCAGGTTCTAAAAGAGATCCGTAAAACCAATCTCGTCTTGTGCGCAAGCCCTGCCTATCTGACTGAGAAAGGCACGCCTAAACACCCTACTCATCTTGAAAGACACGATTGTCTGTATTTGGCCGAAACCCCGAACGATCACATTTGGGATTTTCTAAAAGACGATGAGTTTTTTACGGTGGCTGTGTCTGGTCGGTATGCCGTCAACCATTCGCAAATGCGACTCGCAGGTGTGAAAAGTGGTTTGGGGATAGGGATCTTCCATGACTTTGTTGTAAAAGAAGCCTTACGTGATGGCAGTGTGGTAGAGGTGCTTTCAGACTGGACGCTAAAAAGTAACTACCACGGAGCCGTTGCGATGCAATACGCGCAAACTAAGTACATGCCCGCAAGGCTCCGTGTGTTTATCGATTACATCGTAGAAAAGCTTGCCGAGTAATAGCTATCGCTTTCCGAGCAACACCTGAAAATCTCGTTTGTAATCAGAAAGTGGGTTGTGCCCTATCAGCGATGAATCTTGAGTCTTTAGCCACAAATTCAATTTTCTTCCCGCATACCAGGCGGCTATGAGATTAGCGCTAGCTATTCCTGCCCATACGTAAGAAACACCGAAATAAGATCCAATCCATGCCAGAGGAATCGTCAGAATAATCGAACGCACCAAGGTAATTCTGAGTGAAGACAGTGGCTGCTCTACACCATTAAAGAATGACGTAGTAATCAGTGCCAGACCGTACGCTGGAAACGTCAGCCCGACAAAGTAGAAGTAGCTAGACCCAAACGCCAATACCTCTGGTTGATCGCTGAATATGGAGAGGATTGGCGCCGAAGCCAGTGCCACAAGAGCAAAGAATAGTAATCCCCAATAAACGGTCATTCTTCCTGATATTGCGATCACTTTATCCAGCCTGTCCTGCTTTTTTGCACCATAGTTTTGCGCGACAAAAGGCGTCATCACCACACTGAGCGCCAGTATCCCGGTAAGAACCAAAGACTCTATACGCGTGACAATACCATAAGCCGCAACAGCAGCCTCTCCGTGGGCAGATAAAGCACGAGTGATGATTGCCACCGCAAATGGTGTAAGCACCTGTGCAGCAATCGCTGGGATACCGATTCGAAAAACCGCTGTTAGCTCTTTTAGGGATTGAATAAGGGTAAACAAAACGCGAAAACTGAAAAGGGACTCTTTGAACGCCAGACTTACCATTAAAACAAGAATCACCAACCACGAAATCACCGTGGCAAGTGCCGCCCCCTCCAAATGCATTTCTGGAAACGGTCCTACTCCAAAAATGAGCAGGTAGTCAAAAACGAGGTTCGTTACGCCACCAATCGCCATGATTATTGTGGACGAAACCATCACACCCTTTGCCATTAAAGCGGCATTCGCTACTAGCGTTCCAACCAATGCCCACATACCTATAAACAGAGGGTTCATATAGTCCTTAACCAGTGGCAAGGTATCTGGCGGCGTACCAAGTAATGTGAATACCTGATCTGCACTCAACAAACCTAAAGCCCCTAACCCCATGGCTGTCAGTAGAAAAAAGAGGATAGATATAGAAGCAATGGTTCTCGCTTTATCGCTATTCTTCTCGCCCAGCGCTTTACCTACAACAGCAGAAACGCCTGCAGCCGTTCCCATAAACAAGCTGATAACCAGAAAATAGACAGGATAAGCAAAACTCATGGCGGCGAGAGGTTGTGTGCCCAACTGACCAACAAAGTAGGTATCCACAAGTTGAAACATGAATGTCATTAACATGCCAAAAGCGGCAGGCGCCGCCATTGCAACCAGTGCAGGTCTGACAGGTTTGGATAAGATTGGTGATTCCATACGAACCTCCCTGTGTATTTGAAACGCAAGTTCCTTCTTACGTTTTTGACCAACTCTAAGCGGACAGTTTTTTCATCAGCTCTACCAGCTCTGCATTAGCCGATTCATCTTTTACCTCACCCTTCTCCATATCGAAGGTGTCATAAAAACTTGGAAGCGAGAACTGCCCAACCACATTTCCTGCAAAATGAGGAGCTCCACTCACTGCGGTTGCTAACACATTTCGTGCACCGCCTGGACCAGGAGACGTCGCCAGAAGCACCATTGGTTTGTTTTGGAACAATTTCATGTCGATGCGAGATGTCCAGTCAAACAGGTTTTTGTATGCCGCTGTGTAGGATCCGTTGTGTTCAGCAAAGGAGATTACGATGGCATCGGCTTCACCCAATTTGTTAAAGAAGGCTTTAGCAAGATCAGGCTGACCCAGCTCTTTTTCTCTGTCCGTGCTGAACAACGGCAGTTCATAATCATTGATGTCTAGAATTTCAACATCGGCACCTGACACCAAGCCTGATGCATAAGTGACTAGCTGCTTGTTGATGGAATCACGGCTGCTGGTAGCTGCAAAAGCGACAATTTTCATAATCTTTCCTTCCTATTCACTTGAAGCCTTAAAGGAGAATACTTTACGTATTGTTAACTTCGCCGACTTCTTAGATTCTGTTTCGTTTTGATTTAGGTAAACTATAGATTAATTCTATTTAATGATTAATACTTCATATGAAAATTCATTATTTCCATATGGCACTTAATACTTTCTCGAGCATAGGCAATGGCATCAGATACACAACTTCTTGATGGAATGGTTATTTTTTCCGAGGTGGTTTCTAGAGGAAGCTTTACTAAGGCTGCAGAAAGCACCGGGCATTCCACTTCTTACATCAGCAAAGAAATCAATAAACTGGAAGAAAGACTAAAAGTGCGGTTATTGCACCGGACAACTCGCACGTTAAGCCTGACACCAGAAGGAGAAATGTATTTCGAACGCTGCCAACAACTAATACAGGATGTTGAAGAACTTGAAGAAACATTGAGCGGAAAAAACGCTGAGCCCAGAGGAACGTTGAAAATCAGTTGCCCAATCACTTTTGGCTTGTCGCGCATTCGCCCTATTTTGGCAAAGTATTCAGCACAGTACCCCGAGGTAAACCTAGACGTAGACCTAAGTGATCACAAAGTCGATATGATTGCGGAGGGTATTGATGTGTCGATTCGAGGGACTTCTAGTCAACTGGAAGATTCGACTCTGATTAGTCAAAAAATTCTGACCAGTGATAGCGCCACTTTTGCCTCTCCTGATTATTTAAAATCCTATGGTACGCCCAAACATCCTTCTGAACTCAAGGATCATATGGCGATCTGCTATCGCCTGATAAAGAACCCTTCTCTGTGGACATATTGGGAAAAGGACGGCACTAAGAAGTCGGTGAAAGTAAAGAGTAAACTTCTGACAAACAGTCCTCAGCTTGAATTGGAAATGTGCAAAGAAGGGCTGGGAATAACCCGGATGCCGAAGTTTAATCTTAGTGACGAGTTTGATACGGGGGAACTGGTAGAACTGTTCGCGGATTACCCGAAGGTTCAGATCAATATGTACTTAATCTACCCCAGCCGAAAACACATGTCGGCAAAGGTCTCTAGCTTCATTGAATTTGTAAAACAGGAGTTGGAATCAGAGGTGCATTAGCTTTCAGGGAACCGGACATCGCTCACCAAAAAGCTTTGGTGTATTTTGAAATTCATGCGTACTGCATCAGGTACTCGAAATCGGTTTCACCTACCTCGACAAAGCCCAATCTCGCGTACAAATCTTTTGCAGGGTTAGTTTTTAATACACTGAGACCAACTACAGCATTAGTGGACTTGGCTTTATCAATAAGGTTTGTAATCAGGCGACTTGCAATGCTCTGATTCTGAAAGTTCGGATGGATTTGAATTTGAACCAAGTACCACTCATTCTCTTCCTCTTTGAATTTCGCTTTGATCAAACCTGCAGAAACCCCATTTACCAGTATGATCCTTGCGTGCTCGAAGTCATAACGTATACGGTTAATGTAGGCTTCACGAGTCACGGGCATTCCAGCTTCTCGCAAGTATTTGCCCATGGTGATCTCACGTAGGTCGAGCAGAAACCCAACATCTCCATCGTTTGCTTTTCTTAATGAGTACTGCATCTCGGCTCCCGCCGCAGGTGAATGATCAATCTATCGTATATTTTATGGGCTTAACTACGTCTATATCGAATGACTTTGCCCAGTAATAACAGGTAACCAAAAGGTCTCTTAAAGTTGCCACAGACCTTGCTCTATCGAGCCCAGAATGTATATTGCAAACGTCCCTTTACCAGGAATCTCTAATGGCGGAACCGCAATTTCCGCGCCTTGCTCCTTAACATCGATAACTGCCTGCGCAATATCTTCTACCAGCCAGTACGGGCGAGTCACCGGTGTTTCTGTTTCCCGCAGTGGCGCCCTAACTCCGACAATACAGCCATCAGACAAAACACCTGTTCTCGCGCCACCGAGTAGTTCATCTGCTCCTCCAAAATTGATCTTTTGAGCGGCTTCATACGCTTTACACACCGAATCAACATCAGGAGTGACTATTTCTAAATAGTGAATTTTCATAATTTCCCTCGTTATTTGATCACGCGAATGTAAGCTGCATTAGTACAGCTTGCACCTGCATAATCGTGTATCCACACCTTATGCCCTGATGCAAATGCGGTAAGTGCTGTCGAATAAGCCCGAGAAAAAATCTCATTTGAACTTGTGGCAGTCCTTGGAAAATTTATGCTTTTATTAGCACATACACCCGTACCGCCCTCTACCCAAACAGTAAAGTTGTCTCCGTTACCACTTGTGTTTGCCACTGACGTGATGGTTGCGTCTTTAACTATGTAAGTTCCAGCGCCATTTGCGGAGCTTGCAAATACAAAAAGAGCAATGGTAATTAACTTTTTCATTTAATCTTCCTTTGATTTTTAAAGTAAAAAAGCACTGGTACATTTTGCTGTATACCAGTGCTTTTTGAAAGAGGGATAGATTACTTAGGGCTAAATGGCAGAGAAGAGTGGTGAAGATTTATCTTAACGTTGCCTTCTTCATCTTTGATATAGCCAAATGAGTACTCAACTTTTACTTCTTCACCATTTGTTTTGGTGAAGAAGTAATTGCCCATTGCCATTGCAGAATCACCATCAGTAACAATTCCTTCGTTTTCCCAACGAACCTTAATATAAGGTGCCAAAGCGAAGCCTTTATCTTCTGCAAGATCCTGACCGATAAAATAGGACAAAGCTTCTTTCTGTGTTCCACGGAACTGGTCTACAGACGCCAAAGTAGGTTTAAACAGAACCTGTCCTTCACCAAAAGCATAGAATTCTTCAAGATGCTTTATCGCAGCTTCTCTTGGATCACTTGCTTTTCCTATTTTAACGATCCCCTCTCCCCAACCTATTTGTGCGGCTTCTACTTCTGCAGTGGATATTGAGTCCGCATAGGCATTAAAAGCACCAAATGAAGCAACCGCCAATGTAATTACAGATAACTTTCTCATTAGTTTCATCCTTGTGAATTTATAGAAATATTTATTTTAGATAAAAATATCATTAGATAAAGCAAACAAAGATTTCGAAAATTGTAATTGAACCAGGTATTAGTTCAGCTTTCCTTACCTATGTTGTGCAATGATTTCGTTGAGCTTTTTACCAAAAAGGCAGACTACTAAATAGGACTTTTTACTCAAGGCTATTTTAGTGAATTTGGATCCAAGAGCTAATTTGGCGCAAAAGGTTTGCAATAGTTTCAGAAGGGTAGAATTTCAAGAAAAGATAAAGATTATTAGATAAAAGGAGGGAGTAAATCTTATTAACAAATTTATATTTAAAATGGGTGTGTCATATTTTTGTTTCTAATGCATTTAATATAGAAAAGGGCTGCTAAAAAACAGCCCTTTTTATGTTTAATACGTTAGGAGGTCAGTTCTTTACGAAGAATTTCTGCACCTGCGCTTAGAGCATTGAGTTTGCCTCTCGCAACCTCACGGGATAGAGGAGCCATACCGCAGTTGGTTGAAGGATAAAGCTTGTCAGCATCGACAAACTGGAGGGCTTTTCGAAGCGTGTCCGCAACTTCTTCCGGTGTTTCAATGGCGTTAGTTGCCACATCAATCGCCCCAACCATCACTTTCTTACCGCGAATGAGTTCAATAAGATCCATAGGCACTCGCGAGTTTTGGCACTCTAACGAAATGATATCGATGTCGGATGTTTGCAGCTTAGGAAACACTTCTTCATATTGACGCCACTCAGAACCGAGCGTTTTCTTCCAATCTGTGTTGGCTTTGATGCCATAGCCGTAACAAATATGGACAGCGGTTTCACATTTAAGCCCTTCGATTGCTCTTTCCAGAGTTGCGATACCCCAGTCATTAACTTCATCAAAGAATACGTTAAATGCAGGTTCGTCAAACTGGATAATATCTACTCCAGCCGCCTCAAGTTCTTTGGCTTCCTGATTCAGAATTTTGGCAAATTCCCAAGCCAGCTTTTCGCGACTCTTGTAGTGAGCATCGTAAAGCGTGTCGATCATCGTCATAGGACCTGGCAAAGCCCATTTGATCGGTTTATCAGTTTGCTCACGCAAAAACTTTGCATCTTCAACAAAGACTGGTTTCTGACGGCTAACAGCGCCAACAACGGTTGGTACACTCGCATCATAGCGGTCGCGGATTTTCACTGTCTCACGCTTCTCGAAGTCAACTCCATCGAGATGCTCAATAAATGTGGTCACGAAGTGCTGACGTGTTTGCTCGCCATCACTGACAATGTCTATGCCTGTTTGCACTTGTTCTTGCAGAGATACGCGCAACGCGTCCTGCTTTCCATCAATCAGTTCCTGATCTTCTAGCTTCCAGGGAGACCAAAGTTTCTCAGGTTGTGCCAGCCAAGAAGGCTTAGGTAAGCTGCCAGCCGTTGAAGTAGGTAATAGAATTTTCGTCATGCTTTTGTTTTTCCCTTAACTATTAAGCGTAGTTTGCAGACCATTGCTCAAGAACATTTTGATAAGGCTTGATGAAGTTCTCTTCCGCAAATTTCCCTTGCTCGATAGCCAGTCTGCTGCGCTCTTCTCTGTCATAAACAATCTGAGTCAGAGAGTGATCCAGGTTTTTCAGGTTTGGCTGATAATGCTTGCCTGCCGCTGCATTCGCATTGTAAATCTCTGGTCGGTAGATTTTCTGGAAAGTTTCCATGGTGCTGATGGTGCTGATCAGCTCAAGGTTGGTGTAATCATTAAGCAGATCACCAAAGAAGTAGAAAGCCAACGGGGCAACACTGTTAGGCGGCATGAAGTAACGTACTTGCAGACCCATTTTTTTGAAGTATTGCTCGGTCAAAGACGATTCGTTTGGCTCGTATTCAAAACCTAATACCGGGTGTTGATTTTCAGTACGGTGATACGTTTTGTTGTCAGATACACTTAGGCAGATAACCGGTGGCTTATTGAAATGTTGCTTGTAAGTGTCGGATTTAATGAAGCTCTTGAATAGCTTACCGTGCAGTTCACCAAAGTTAGCTGGTACGCTGAATTGATCTTGGTTCTTGTTATGGTCCAGTAGCAATACGCTGAAATCATAATCGCGAACGTAAGAGGAGAAGTTGTTTCCAACGATACCTTCAATACGTTCATTCGTTTTATGGTCAACAATGTTTGTCTTCAGAATTTCTATTGATGGGAAAGCCTGCCCACTGCCTTCGATATCCATATCTACGGATACGATTTCAAGCTCAACAGAATAACGATCACCTTTCGGGTTATCCCAACTTGCCAGAGCATTAAAGCTGTTGTCGATCATCTTCAACGCGTTACGTAGGTTAGCTTGACGGCTATCGCCTCTTGCTAGGTTAGCAAAATTAGTTGTGATACGCGTACTGTCTGAAGGATGGTAATTCTCATCAAAACAAATGCTTTTGATTGTGAATGCAAAGTCTTTATTCATGGTGATCTGATTTCCAATTCTTGAGGAAAGACCTGAGAGTTTTCACGGGTTTCAGGTCTTCCCAATATTCTTTCTTATTTTCCCAGCCTGAACTTTTCACAGATTCTTGATTTGCGTCAAACGAAGCAAATAGCTTCAACTGTATTATCCACTACGCTCGGGAGTAGAATGTGTTTTATACCCAGATACCAAATTGAGTAAAAATGGTTTTCTTTCACATTTAACATGAGAAATATTCATGTTCTTTTTCACTAGCTTTTTTCTCCGAGTAATTAGTGTGATTTTTCTCCTGCCTTTCCTCTCTAAAAGCCTCAATAATAATCCAGTCCAAACTTTCTATCGGACACCTGAGCTATTCATTAAAACTCAACATCAAATACTTCTCTCAATTTAAATTGGGGAGAAAATTTATTGTCTAAAGAACATGATCAAAAAAGCCCCAAAAGTTTGGGGCTTAATAATGTAATTACTGTGTGGTTTAAGGCTTAATTTTGTACATGAAGATTAAGCAAACCAGTGGCGCAGTTTTGGCATCGTTTTTAGGAGCAATGCATCAATAATCAAAACAGTCACTATCGTCGCGCCTGCAAGTGGGAAGGCGAAGCCGACCAAAACAACGGTCACTGCTCCTAGCTTCCAGATTCCCCCTTTTTGAAAAGAAGGTGGTGCTCCCAGTTTTTTCTTACCTGCTGGTCGACGTTTCCACCACATTAGCGCACCTGTTACGCTAACCGCGACGAACGCAAGACAGAAGAACACATTCAAAAGCTTGTTGATGATGCTGACTTCACCCGTGTGGAGTGCAATGCCTGCCGCCATAAACTTGGCCATCCAGTTGTAGTCTTCCCATGTCACATCTGCGAGGATTTCACCTGAGTACTGGTCGATGTGTGTCGTACGATCCTGTGTTGGATCGGTTATATCACCACTCATGGTGTTCGCACCAAGCGTAAACACGCCAGTTTCACTCTTCGGCAGATTCAATTTGTATTGAGTCATGCCAAGTTTACTCGCAGTATCCACGACCTTATCGATAGATACAGTTGCCGTGTTGATGTGATGGGCATGGTCACCGTGACCACCATGATGCTCATGACCTTTCGATTCGGGTAACGGCGTTTGCTCTAACCCCCATGGTACTTCTTCTTCGGTTCCATGATTTAAGCTGGCGTGCGTTTTATCCGATAAAGGAACATCCGACCATTTTTGAGCGGGAAAACTGCTCCATGGCTGCACAAATTTTCCACCCCAAATACCTGCCCAAGCAAGCCCGGAAACCAGGAAGAACAATAGAACTAATGAAAGCACACCACCTAAGTTTGCATGCAGATCTCGCATGAAGATGCGGGTTCCACTCTGCATACGAATTTTCAGAAAGCCCGCTTTCGAAGCGTTGTCCGACGGTAACCAAAGGTAAATACCAGTCACCAGTAAAATAATGGACAGACTGGCAGAAATTTCGATTAGGTAACCGCCAGTGTCTCCGACGAGTAATGTACTATGAATGTCATTTGCTAACGCGTACCAGCTTTCACCGCGATCAATTTCGCCTTTGATATCACCGGTATAAGGGTCAACAAGAACAAAACGGTTTGAGCCATCTTCAAACCTTACTGAAAATCGGTTTGGTGCTGTCTCGCTATGTGCTGGCACAAATTGAGTAACTGTGCCCTCTGCATAGCTCTCAACGATACTAAGCTGCTGTGACACCGGAATAGAATTCGATTTAGGTTCAACAATCAGCATGTCGCCGTAGCGAGCGCTTTCAAGCTCGTCATCGAACAACATCACAATGCCTGTAAGAGACAGTATCAACATAAACGGGATGACAAATAACCCTGCATAAAAATGCCATCTCCAAGTGAGAAAATAGAGGTTCTTCGAACGTGCGAAGTCCTTTTGTTGAGCTGTTTGAGTGCTTCCCAACATAATAATTTTTCCTTTTAACGCTAAAACACTCTTTTATACCCAAGTAACCTAAAGATGCCGGTTTCAGAGCTTCATATTCTGTTTCAATTCAAGGAAAAGAACGCAGCGGAATGATGAATCCTTTCCAAGTTCTTTGACGATGAAGTGGGACAGAATATGCGCTCCCAAGGGCGAGTTTAACTGGCTTTCATACTGTGTTACCGATTCTCGATTTAGAGCCACTAGATCTTCAAATCGGTGCCTTGTCTGAAAGCCACTTAATTCTCGCTGAGCCGAGCATCTTTAGGTTACTTGGGTATATCCAAAGCCGAGTAACTTCAGATACATGCGAGTGCGTATATTTTTGTAATAATTGTGTGTTCAGGAAAAATAAGCAGGTGGTGCTCGTGGGGTATGCAATTGATAACGCACGTTTAGAGCCAAATAAACGTATTGGTTTTCAATTGCAAAACTCAGTAGTTGGAAGATGGGTGTAGTTGGAAGATTGTTATGGTGAAAAGTGGAATAATGGCTGAATGGACAAGGCTTCCCACTGTGGGTTTTCACCTCCTGTCCTTCTTCGATCTGAACTAACTCAAATCCGTTAACGGTACATAGCATCGCCCACACACCAGCATTGCTGCCGTGCGCATTTATGACCGGCATTAATGTCACCAGTACCCAACTCAGGGCACAAGCGAATAACATTCCTGTTTTAAATGGGGTGCGATGGATCATAACCCTTCCTTATTTTACGGTATGAAGGGTATCTCCTATTAACAAAAGATTCAAAAGAAAGGAGAACTTACACAACCACGATCACAGTGCTTATGGTAAGAATTTGTAATCGGATGTGAGCAAATCTTCGATCTCTTCTAATAGCAGCGGTTTAGAGAACAAGAACCCCTGAATTGACTGACAACCAAGCTCTCTTACCAAAGCGAGTTCCAGCGTATTCTCTACCCCTTCTGCAACCACATCCATGCCTAAGTTTCGCGCAAGCTCAATAATTGTTCGTGTAATGATTTGTTTGTCTTTGTGCATTTGAATTTGGTGAACGAAGGAACGATCCACTTTTAGTTTTCCGATTGGATAACGGGAAAGATAAGCAAGGTTTGAATAGCCGGTTCCAAAGTCATCAACACTCAGGTTAAGTCCTAGCTCCCGGAATTTATTGAGAGTGCCAATCAGCCTCTCTTCATCTTTCATCAGTATGGATTCCGTCAGTTCAAGCTCAAGAAGATGAGCCGGAACCTGGGTTTCTTTCAGAAGTTTTTCTACTTCGACCAGAAGATTGTGATGATAAAACTGAATACCGGATACGTTGACAGATACGGGTTTGCAGTCGATTCCTTTCGCCAGCCATTCAGCCAGTTGATTCAGAACCATTTTAATAACGTACAGACCAATTTCTGAAATCAGACCGGACTGTTCAGCGAACGGTATAAACTCACCTGGACCAATTTCACCTTTTTCCGGATCCTGCCAGCGAATCAGAGCTTCCATTCCAACAATCGAACCCGTATCGCTATTCACCATAGGCTGATAACGAACAAATAGCTGGTTCTGATCAATGGCATTTCTCAGACGTTTTTCCATGTTCCACTGGTTCAGAGCCAGCCCCTCATAACGAGAAGAAAAGACCTGAGCACTTTGCTTACCCGCGATCTTAGCCTGATACATAGCAATGTCTGCGTTTCTCAGCAGTTCGGTATGTGTTTCCCCGTGCAAAGGAAACACAGACATACCAATAGATGCTGAAAAATCGAATTCATAGTTGTCTTTCTTAAACGTCATGCTGATTTGCTTGAGCAGATAGCTGGACCAACGCTCGACACTGGCTTCCTGGGTGTCATCTTGAATCACCACAACAAACTCATCGCCGCTGTGGCGATATACATCACCTTTTTTACCTACTGCCTGACGCAGTTTCTCAGCCGCCGCTTTTAGTGCCGCATCCCCTGCCGCATGACCGATTGAATCGTTTACAATCTTAAAGTTATCCAGATCCACAAAAGCTACGATAAACGGAGCCTTTGCGGCGATTAATGCGTCCAAATCCTGTTCAAGAGAGTAGCGGTTTTTAAGGTGGGTCAGCATGTCGTGGTGGGCAAGAAAAGCCAATTTATCCTCTGCGGCTTTTCGTTCGCTGATATCACGTGCAGTTCCTGCTGTGCCAACAACGACACCTTCTCTTACGACAGGCACTTTGATGAGCTCTATCCACGAACGATTCCCATCCACTGCTGTGGCAAGAAACTCGTGCCTGATGGGGGTGAGCGTTTTCATGACCTCTTCGTCATCTTCACGGTATTGCACTGCGTCTTCGTATCGAGAAAGATCAAAGTCTGTCTTTCCGATCAGCGCTTCATAATTTACACCAAATGCTCGTTGAAACTCAGCATTAACGGCAAGGAACCGTCCATCAGTATCTTTTATCCAGGCCAGGTCAGGAATGCTATTGAGTAAGGTCTGATATTTGTCTGATCGTTCTTTAAGAGCCAGAATTTCATCGCTCTGATACGTATTCTCTTCCTGTGCTATTTCTAGTTGTTCTTCCAGTTTTGCCACCTTTTTACTGGTGGTGATGACATGAAAATGAACCAGCTGCAAAAAGGCAAATAAAGTAAGAAACAGCGCCAGACTGGTAGTGACTACAGCCTCCGGAAACGTGAATATCACAGCAAGGCAGATAACCAAGATCAGAGTGGTGCTAAGAAGCCAGAAAAGTTTTCGATGTTGTACAGCTCGAGCAATAGGCGAACGACTCATCTTCACCCTCAACGAAATTAACAGATGAGCGTACAGTATAAATTAATTTGCGCGAAAAAAGTTCACTTTTTGATAATTTTATGAACAAAAGCGTTACTTTGAACGATAATACATTGAATATTCTTCAATATTTTTTCTTCCTCTTAATAAAAGGAAGTTTAAAAACTGTTCAGGAGAATGTGTGATAACTTTTTCAGCTGAAATCCCGGTTTTATCGATGAGCTGTGCAGCTAAGGAAAGGTTGCCCACATCCAGACAGAAATGTGCGTCAGAGCCAGTTGTAATAAAAGCGCCTTTTTCTTTCGCTAGCTTTGCGATTTCACTGCACCTTTCAACACTACCCGCTCGGCTTCTTCCTTTAAGTGAAGTGTTATTGATTTCAATCGCAACGTGGTTCTCGACGGCGCACTCAATGACTGGTTCAAATTCAAAATCGTAATTCGGGTTGCCTAGATGTCCGAGAGCGTCCACCCGACCTGATAAAATGATATTGATTAAGGCATCCGTATGCGCAGATTTGCTTTGAGGTTTGAACACGGCTTCGTGAAAACTCGCAATCACCCAGTCGAGGTTTTTGTCAACGGATAAGGGAATATCGATGTCGCCGCAGGTGTTCATGATATTGGATTCCACACCACGAATAATCGCAACACCGTCAATAAATCTGGGTAATACCCTCTGATTACTGAAAAACCAATAGTGTGGTGCGCCTGGCATGGATTCTGAGTGATCCGTAGTACAAAACATCGCCAGTCCACACTCTTTCGCGGCTTTGGCATTTTCAATCAAGGTACTGTAAGCGTGCCCACTGGCATAGGTGTGAGTATGTGTGTCTACTAACAATCTCATAATGAAGATCAAACCCTAAGGTCAACAGACCCTGTTTATATTTCAATTAGTTAAAGCTTAACATTTTACGATGCCGACCGTTTGGTTTTCGTTGTTTCACAGTTTGCGTAAAACGGTGACCTTCTTTCCGAAATTACAAAGAGATCCAGCTCAAATAAAAGTACTTATATGCAAATTTTTCCCATTGGAATACTTGCATATAGAGCGACCTCTACAATACTTAAAAAGCATCAGTTACAAAGGGTTAGTTACGTTCGTAATTGTTTTAGCCTACAACAAAATATTAACTCAGCCATTACATATATGGCTCAAGTTAAATTCGCATTAAGTCAGTTTGCAGCATGGTGAAACTTGTATGACAAAGCACCGCTACCCCCTGAGTATCCATATAACAAGCCTGTTTATGGCACTCGCCACAGTGATTGGAAGCGTTTTGATTGCGATCAGCTACCATCACTCACAACAACTGTTACAAGGATCAGCCAAAGAGCTGAGTAACGAAAATAGCCTTAAGCTTGAAACTCTGTTTCGTGAGCAAGTCGCACCAGTGCTGACAACACTCGATTTCATGGCAATGAGCAGCTTTATTCGTCATCAGAAAGATTCAGTAGAGAAAGGCGGATGGTTGAACTCTCTGGAAATCATCTTTCAAAGAAATACCAGTCTGGTCGCGCTGTATTACGGTTCAGACAACGGTGACTTCACACTCTACCGACCGCTTTACAACCCGAAGACTGCGGAGCAGTTCAAAGCTCCAGAAGGTGCCGAGATACTTTTCCGGTCTACCGACATTGATGGAAGAAACGAGTCCATGTTTCTTGACGGAGACAGCACTGTTCTCGCCGCATCTATTCGGTATGACAATCAATACGACCCCAGAAAACGGCCATGGTATGCGCATGCCACTGACGACCAGAAAATCCATCTGACCCAGCCTTACCATTTCTATTGGCTACAGGATATTGGTGTCACATTTGTTCGTAAGACTGCCAATAACGATTATGTGGTCGCCGCGGATTTTTCTCTTGATGGGTTAAATAAAAGCATTGGTGAACTTGCCTACGCCAGTGAAAGTCAGTTATTGCTGTTTGACAGCGCGCTGCGACCACTCGCCTCACATCGGCTGAATGGCTCTCCAGATTCTTACGACAATGTTCATCTTGGCGAGCAGCTTAAAAACACGGTATTCAGCAAACTCGATTTAAACCGAGAACTCTCTTATCAGTACTACGCAATTCAACACGGAGGCATCGACTGGTCCGTTACTCTGACCCCGGTGAAACTCACCGATAACGTTAGCCTGTGGCTGGCGGAAGCAACACCTCAGGACGCTTTGCTGGCAAACCTCTATTCCATGCGAGACAAGCAAGTTACTGTGGCCATTCTCATGCTGGTAGGCTGCTTTGGCATTGTCTGGTATATCGCGAAACGTATTGCCAGCCCGCTTCACAACCTGAACAGACAAACCGATAACATTCGACGCTTTGAATTTACCAAGACGCGCTATCCAAAAAGCCTGATCAGAGAAGTAAATGACCTGACTCAGTCCGTTGAGTTGATGGAGCACACGCTTCATGACTTACTAGAGCTCTTGCATGACACTGCAAGCAATCGGGATTTCTCAAGGCTGGCGAAAAATATCACCTATCAAAGTTACATTGTCACCAAGGCTGAAACCATCGTACTTTCGGTCTGGAATAAGAACACTAAGCAATTTGATGAGAGCGTCAATCAAGCCATCATTCCTTTGAAAATAAACATCAATTTGCTCCTTAAAAATGCAAGCCATGTTGAGGAATCATTGAAGAAAGGAGAAATAGTTCACCTTTCCAAAGAGGACGAAGCGCTCAAGCCCTACCTTGTTTACTTCTACAATTCCGATTTGTATCTGTTTCCTCTTCTTAACCGAGACCAGCAACTCATCGGAATTCTGACTCTAGGATACGAGCGTCCAGTCACTGCCGCTCAGAAAGAGAAACACGACTTCCTGCGTGAACTGCTCTCTTTTGCTGCGATAGCGAAAGAAAACATTGACCAAATTCAGCAACAAAAAGACATGCTGAATGCCTTTATTGAGCTGCTCGCATCGGCAATCGATACCAAATCTCCCTATACGGGTAAACACTGCCAGCGTGTCCCTGCTCTCGCAGAAATGCTGACTCAGGCTGTTGTTGATGACAAAGGTCGTTTTGAAGATTTTCAAATGACGGAAAAAGAGTGGGAAGAGCTTCATCTTGGCGCTTGGCTACACGATTGCGGGAAAATCATCACGCCTGAATATGTGGTTGATAAGGCGACAAAACTGGAAACCATTTACGATCGCATTCACGAAGTGCGCATGCGCTTTGAATTACTCAAACAAACAGCCCATACGCAGTACTGGAAAGGGTTAAGTTCAGGTAAAGACCAGAAGGAACTGAAACAAGCGCTCGACGCAGAACTGAAATCGCTAGATGAAGATTTCAGGTTTATCGCTGACTGTAATCTGGGTAGTGAGTTTATGGACGACAGTAAGCTGGAAAGAATCGAAGAAATCAGCAAGCGGCAGTGGACTCGAACCATCGATGACCAGCTTGGCATTTCTTGGGTAGAGAAAAGCCGCTGTGAAGATCCGGCTCCGCTTCCCGTTATGGAATCGGTGTTATCAGATAAGCAAGTACACCGTATTCCATGGGCTGAGGGCTTCAATCCAAAGCAGATGTGGAAAGAAGACTTCAATCTCACACCTGGGGATTACCATTATAATCGTGGTGAGCTTTACAACCTGTCGGTACGTTCTGGCACACTCACAAATGAAGAGCGCTTCATTATTAATGACCACATCATTCAAACCATCGACATGCTGGATAAACTGCCTTATCCGGAATATCTCCAGAAAGCACCGGAAATTGCAGGTTGCCACCATGAGCGTGTAGACGGAACGGGTTACCCCAGAGGCTATATGGCTGGAGAACTGTGCGTCCCCGCGCGAGTGATGGCAATTGCTGATATTTTTGAAGCCCTCACAGCCAGCGACAGACCTTACAAGAAAGCCAAGAACCTTAAAGAGTCCTTGTCTATCATGACCAAACTTGCAACTACGGGGCATCTCGACCCAGAACTGTACCTGCTCTTCTTACAGCAAGGTGTGTATATGAAGTACGCCAGAGAGTATTTATCTACAGAACAGATGGTTGAGGTAGATGTGAAATCTCATATGACCGAGGTGCTTATTCACCTTTCTAAACTGGCTAGTGAAGCCAAAAGAGCTCAATTAGAAGCGGAAGCTACTAAGAAAACGACAAAAGGTTCTACCACCACCAGCTAAATGAAGATGCCTACAAAAAGCACGGTGATTACGATCACCGTGCTTTTTAATTACCTCGTTTCTTTATAGATAACGAACCCTGCCCTCATTCCCTCAATTGCGGGTTTCAGAGCTTTATGGATTCGCACTATCCCCTTTTTTAGCGTATTCATCATGCTGGCCAGCACAATCAGACTTATTCCCATTATTTTGTGCCCATCTAATGACTCTGAGAACAACGTGAATTGCCAAATGCAGGTGAAAACCAAATTGGTGTAGATAAGTGGTGCAAGCTGCGATCCAGTCTCCACCAGTTGATACGCTTTTGCGCGAAATACCTGGGTGTTCACAATCAACAGTGACAACACCAATAACATGATCCAGACAAACTCATGTTCTTCTGGCATCGCAAGTAATGCCGTGTCGGTATGGCTTGGTCCAATAACCAGATAAACGGGAACCAGAAACAGAAACGCCAACAGAAATGTCCAGGCATTGAGAGACGCAGGTGTCATGCTCCCCTTTGATGCCCGGAAAAGCGCCAGTTGAGATCCAGCAACCAGAGCACCAGCGGCTAACCCCACCAATAGCTCCCATTTAAATGAAAACTCAGATAGATCTCCCGCTAACAGCAGAACACCTGCCGCCATAATGATCAAGCAAGCAATGTTCATGGCGGAAATTTTTACTTTAAAAATCAATCGCTCGAGTACTGGAATAAACAAGGGTCCGGTACTGAATAAAACGACAGACTCAACTAACGTCAGTGTCTGCATCGACCAAAGAAAGCAGAGCTGACAGCCCGCCATACAAATTGAACGGACCCAAAGCGCTCGCCACATTTTACGATGTGGAAGGTGAAACTGCGTCAGTGCCATGAACACGAAAAGGATAAACGCAGGAACAAAAAACCTCAGCATACTGAGTAATTGCACACTCAGGCTTTCTGTAAGTAATTTTGAAAAGACCCCATTCAGTGAAAGACTGAACGTGGATACCAGCATAAATACAATAGGTTTCGATAACGTCATATATATCTCCTGTTGATACCCATTCTAAGGTGCTGGCAAAAAGAAAAATAACGATTAAAATTAACTAAACCTGTAAGTTTTACTTACATATAAAATTCATTGAGCCAGCAAGCAGAGAGAAGAAAATGCCACCGTTTAAAGCCATCTATACTTTCATTGCCGTTGCAAGACTTGAAAGCATGACTAAAGCAGCCGACGTTCTGAATGTAAGCCATTCAGCGGTTAGCCAGGCTATCAAAAGCCTTGAAAACTTCCTCAATGTTACTCTTTTTGTTCGCTCAGGTAGACATGTTCATCTGAATGAACAAGGAAAACGGTACTTCCAGCAGGTTGCTCCTGCTTTTGAAACCGTGGTGTCTGCAACCGAGAAGCTGAAACAAAACCCAGATGATGGGCGCCTTACAATAAACATGGTGGCATCGCTTGCGCTGCACTGGTGGATCCCCAGAGTGGAAAAATTCCAAGGTGCAAATCAGGAATTGGACGTAAGGATTTCAAACATCATCGGAACGTTTGATTTACCAGCAGAAGGCGTGGATTTAGCAATCATTCATGGACAGGAACAGCATTGGCAAGACTACTACTGCCATAAATTACTGGATGATGAACTTGTGATGGTTGCTCACCCGGACTTAGCGAAAAGCTCCCGAAGCGCTCAGGATTTGCTTTTAGAAGTGCCCGCCATTTTTGTATCGAATGACCGACGTAAAAAGGACTGGGCTCTCTGGTGTGAAGCACGCGGTGTCAGCCTTCCACTTAAAGAAAACAATCTGACTTTCAATACATCAGTTCAGGCCATCCATGCGTGCCGTAGAAAGCTCGGAGTACTCATTACCCACAAACTGTTTATTGCAGACGATTTACATCATGAGCTACTGACTCAGGTCGATGTTTCAGTAACTCACCCTGAGAACACCTTCTTCTATGCCTGTCATCCATCCCGCCTGAATTCTGAAAGTGTAAAGTCACTTCGCAACTGGCTTGAAGCTGAGTTTTTGGAAACCACTTAAGAGCTGCAAGGCAGTCTTCTTACTCAAAGAACTAAGTGCTTTAGGATTAAAAACGCAGCCACTCCAACTAGCGTTGTTGTCAGTACATTTTTTGTTTTCCATGCAACAAAACAAGACAACAATGCTGCCAGAACGTAAGGGCTGGTCAGCGATATGTAAAGCTCTCCCTCGGGAACAAATACGATAGGCGCTAAAATCGCCGTTAACACCGCAGGACTAGCATAAGAAAGCAATCTTTGAAACTGATGATTCAGCCGAAGCGGCAATCTGGGTTCTAAAAACAGATACCGGCTAAGAAATACAACTGCTGTCATTGCCAGAATGTACCAGTAAATCATGCTTTGCCCTCCAACCTTTCACACAAGTAACCACTGATCATTGCAATCACACTGGCAATCACCAGACCTCCCTCCACTTGTTGCCACGCAAAGTAAACGGAAAGGACTAAAGCGACAAACACAGACACCAGTACAGGTCGATTTTTCACTGTTGGCACCACAATGCCAATAAAAGTTGCGGCAACGGCGAATTCCAATCCGAGTTCATTCAAATTGGGGATAGTACTGCCAGCAACAATTCCGGCAAAAGTCGCCACGTTCCAAATCAAGTAAAAGCTCAACCCTGCGCCAAATGCGTACCATGGCTTAAATTGCTTCGGGGTTTGACTGCCACAAAACGCAAACAATTCATCCGTTAACAGAAAGCCCAACACCACTCGCCAGCGCCCTGGCAACGGGCTGATTTTATCTCGCATTGCCACGCTGTATAGAAAATGACGCGATGTAATGAAAAAGATAGTGACGACAAGCGCACCCAGTGTTGTACCTGCTTTGATCATGCCCATTGCCACTAACTGTGCGGCACCTGCAAACAAGATCAAAGAAAACGCCTGCCCTTCCATCGGCGTAAGGCCGCTGTCTATTGCAAACGATCCCGCCAATATTCCCCAAGGGACAACGGCAATACTGAGAGGCAACATCTTGATGGTGCCTTGAATAAAAAGTGAAGAGCGAGATTCTTGAGACATATTTTCCTTAAATGAATCATCTGGGGGCACGGAAAAACACTCAGAGTATATGTAATACGTGTGAGGTTAAGCTGCTTTAGCAAACTGAGAAGGGGTAATACCCATTGCCGACTTAAAATGTCGGTGAAAATGGCTTTGATCATGAAAGCCCAAATCATGAGCGACGTCCATGACCTTCATTCCACTTAACATCCATTTCTTTGCCAGCCTCAATCGAACCTGCACCTGATAGGCATGAGGTGGAATGCCGTAAGTTTTTTTAAACTCACGCGCAAAATAGTAAGGGCTAAGTGAAGCAATTGAAGCCAGTTCTTCCAGCGAAACGTCTGCTTGAGGTAGATCGTCCAGAAACTCTTTCGCTCTTTGAATATTACGTTTTGCGGACGCCATATCTGGCATGTTCGGTTCATTTTTCCCATGTCGAATAACAAGCTTCATTAACGCTTCGTAGAGGGCTGTTTCTCGGTAAAGCCGAGTTGAATCTGACTTTAGCACGGAAAAAAGCTGACGAAACCGGGAAGCCAGTTCCGGGTCATAAACAACCGGCGCTGGAAAATATGGAGCCCCGCAAAATGACCGCCCAATCTGTTCAAAGTGCTCAGGAAGCGGGTACATTGCCTGATAAGACCAACCTCCTTCAGTGGCGGAATGCCCATTATGTAATTCGTCCGCATTCACCAGAATAATGCTGTCGCTCGGTGCAACATGGTTTCCACCACTACGGTAAAAACGCTGAGCCCCAGTTTCGATTACACCAATGGTGTAGCCTTCATGGCTATGACAGGAAAAGTTTTGCTTTTCGTAACTCGCTTCCAATAGCTCCAGCCCGCCTAATTCTTGTGCAATGCAAAAATTAGCGATCTCTCTGTTCTTCTTTTTGGTGCGAGTTGTACCCATAACTTTCCTTGTCTAATGCTTACTATTGATATGCCATCAATCCTTGGATGTTGACACGATCATCCTATCAAAGCGCTCAATAGAAAAATTGTATAATTTTGCTTATTTGCTCCATGTGATATCGCAGAATTTTTCGACCCGCCATTTGCCATTTTCAAAGCACAAAATGGATTCACTTAGGTTGTCGGCATAAGGTTCCTGCCATATCAGTGAGCGCTCAATGCCAGCCAGTTCACTGACCACGGTTTTGATCCACCCAGCATGAGAAACAACAACGACGGTTTGACCTCCGTATTCTAAAGCAATGTCCTCAAGTGCATTCAGCCCCCTTTCGCGCAAGTCTTGGAAAGATTCACCAGTATCAGGTTTGTAGTTCTGAGGTGCATTCCAGAAAGCGGTGTATCTCTCGTTATCACGAAGAGCTACTTCCTCTGTAGATAAGCCTTCCCAGCTTCCTAAATGAATCTCTCTCAACCCTTCCATTGTTTTGATTTGTTCTTTTGGTAAGCCCGTTAGGATGTTGGCGGTATGAACCGTTCTTCCACTTGGTGAAGACAAAACAGCATCGAATGAAACCTGCGACAATCTTTCTTTCGCCAGTTCAGCTTGCTCAATACCTAGCTGAGTTAATGGTGAATCATCATGTCCCTGAAGACGCTTTTCTAAGTTCCATTGAGTCTGACCATGTCTAAATATATGAATGCGCGCCATTTGAAACAACCTTGTCTGTCCGTCCATTGTCGTGCCAATATACCGACAACCTAGAACAATTGACAAATTTGGTTATTAGCTATTTAAGGTTCTATCAGTGCAAAGCTTTTACCACAACATCACTAAAATGACCTAAATAATGAAATAATTGCTCAAAATTGGAACAACACAAAATCGGTGTCTAGACTCAAAGAAAATAACTATTACTGGCAGCACAACGTCGATAGAACAAATTAGGATCGAGCAATGGGATTATTTTCTTTAATGGGCGGGAAAAGCCAAAGCAATGGAAACGTGAGTAATCAGATTATCGACAATGCGCTGGATGCCGTTGTTTCCATTGATAAAAACAACAAGGTGTTTTACTTCAATAATGCCGCTGAAAAGCTCTGGGGTTATTCAGCCAAAGAAGTCATTGGCAAGAACGTTAAGATGCTGGTGCCGGAAGAATTTCAGGCTAACCATGACAACTACGTCAACCGAAACCGTACGACGAATCAAAATGTTATCGTCGGTACCTCTCGTAAACTAGAGCTCATCAGAAAAGATGGAAGTAAAGTTTGGGTCAGTTTGGCATTAACCAGAACTAAGCTTTCAGATGGCATCGGCTATTCGGCATTCGTTAAAGATATTTCCGAAGAAATGAATGCTCAGCAACGGATTGAGCAAGTGCTGGCTCAGTCGGTCAATGCCGTGATTTCTATTGACGGCGATAACTGCATTACCTACATGAACTCGGCAGCGGAAAAACTGTGGGAATACAGTGCTGAAGAAGTCATGGGCAAAAACGTAAAAATTCTGGTTCCGAGGGAAATTCGAGACAAACACGATTCCCTCGTCAACGCAAACCGCGAAACCCGAGTCGATAAGATTGTCGGAACCAGCCGTGATATTGAGCTTGAAACCAAGTCTGGAAAACGGATTTGGGCGAACCTTTCACTCTCAAGAATTGAGCTTGACGGTGAGATAGGATACACCGCATTTGCTCGTGATATCACCGCGGAGCGAGCAGCCAAAGAGCAAATGGAACAGGTTCTGCATCAGGCCATTGACGCAGTTGTGACAATTGACAAAGACAACATCGTTACTTTTTATAACCCTTCAGCCGAAGAATTATGGGGTTATAGCGCCTCAGAAGTTATCGGTCGGAACGTAAAAATGCTGGTTCCTAAAATTCACCAGCCTCGGCACGATGAATACGTAAACGCTAACCGTCGAACAGGCAATGACAAAATTGTAGGATCCAGCCGAGAACTCCAACTAGAGAAAAAAGACGGCACCGAAATTTGGGTTGCATTTTCTCTTTCCAAGATCGAAATCGGCGGCGAAATTGCCTATACCGCATTTGTGCGAGATATCACCGAAGAGCGCATGGCGCAGGAAACGATCAACCAAACGCTCTCACAAGCCCTTGATGCCGTAATTACCATTGACGAAAAAGGCATAGTTAGCTTCTTCAACGCTTCTGCAGAAAAGCTTTGGGGTTATAAGGCTGAAGACGTTATCGGGAAAAACGTGAAAATGCTGGTTCCAGTAGAGTTGCAACCGAATCACGACGGATTTATTCAGCGTAATCTTAATACTGGTGAAAACAAAATCGTTGGAACCAGCCGCGAAGTTCCCATTAATCGCCCAGATGGTAAAGAAGCATGGGGATTGCTGTCTTTATCGAAAGTAACTCTAGACGGCAGAACTATTTACACCGCATTCATTAAGGACATTTCAGCCGAAGTGAAGCAGCGTAACGGTATGACTGAAATCATGGATCGCGTGGCCAATTCAAGTAATGAAATTTCCGAAATCGCGAAAGTCATTGATGGTATCTCAGACCAGACCAATTTGCTGGCATTGAACGCAGCCATCGAGGCTGCACGAGCCGGTGAACATGGACGCGGGTTTGCGGTCGTAGCAGATGAAGTTCGCCAATTGGCATCTCGATCCTCAGAATCGACAAATGAGATTAATCGCCTCAGCGATGGAACTCAGAAGCTACTCACAGAGCTCGCGGATGTCCTTAAACTCAAAACTGGCGGATAAACATCCCGAAATCCAAAGGAGGCGCAGCGTGCGCCTCTTTTTTATTGGTATAGTTAAATTACATAGTGAATTGTCAGTTACATGACCATCCTGGCTCTGAATAGCAGGAGCGGATATTGTAACTTTCGGTGAGTCTTCCTTGTTTTATCTGCCCCCGCGGGTAGAATCCTTTAAAAATATTATTACACGCTTCACTCATGCCAAAATTGAATGCACTTGAAAACACTGGGCATTACTCGATTCAAGAACAATGTTCGCTGGGTCAGATTGAAAATAAGCTTGCCCCAGACAACAAGCCTCCGGTAGTCACTCTGCCTCGCTCCCCTTTTCTGACGGATAAAGCCATTCAGAACCGCTGGGCAATAATCGATGATGACGCCCTGCAAGAAGTCTTACTCGATCCCGCGACTTACAAACAACGAAAAGCGTACAGCAAAAATATCGAGAACTTCATCGGCTCTGTGAAAATGCCACTCGGAGTTGCAGGTCCTTTACGAGTAAACGGTCTGTTTGCCAAAGATGACTATCTTGTCCCTCTGGCAACAACAGAAGCTGCATTAGTCGCGTCTTATCATCGCGGATGTCAGTTGGTTACGGCATCGGGTGGTGCATCAGCAATGCTGATCAATGAGGGAGTAACCCGTACTCCTGCATTCATGTTTGACAATTTGGCAATGGCCGGACAATTCGTCGGCTGGGCTACCAGTCAGTACGATACCTTCAAATCACTGGCAGAATCGACCACTCGCCATGGAAAACTTAAAGACATCAGCATCACCATTGAAAGCAATCAGGTCTTTTTAGTATTTGAATTCCTTACCGGGGACGCGTCGGGGCAAAACATGGTAACCATTGCTACCAACGCGGTTTTTGAGTACATCCTCAAGCATTCTCCCATGACACCAAACCATGCCATCCTGGACGGCAACCTCTCTGGTGATAAAAAAGCCAACGCCCACACCATGAGAAGTGTCCGGGGTAAAAAAGTGTCGGCAGAAGTACACATTTCACGTGAGATGGTAAAGAAGTACCTTCACACTAACCCAGAAGATATGGTGAAATTCGGGCAAATTACGACTTCTGGCGCTCTGCTCAGTGGTTCTATTGGCGTGAATGCGCATTTTGCCAACGCTCTGGCCGCTCTCTACATTGCCTGTGGGCAAGACGCAGCCTGTGTTGCTGAGTCTGCAGTGGGTATGTCCCGTATGTCAGTGAAAGAAGATGGTAGCCTCTACGCGAGTGTGACCTTACCTAATTTAATGCTTGGCACAGTAGGCGGCGGAACTGGCTTACCTTCTCAAAAAGCGTGTCTGGATATTATGGGGCTAAGCGGCACAGGAAAAGCCAAAGCTCTGGCAGAAGTCTGCGCATCACTTTGTCTGGCTGGGGAACTGTCTATCGTCGGCGCTTTTTGCGCGGGGCACTTTACTAAAGCGCACAGTAAACTGTCGCGCTAAATTTCTCCAAATCAATGAAAACGGCTAGCTCTTAAAGGGCTAGCCGTTTTTCTACAATTCGGTTTTTCACTCAGTTAGAAAAAGTGACCATTTGCGTGAGAACGGTTGTTTTCTGACGTCAAAGATTCACGGTAAAAACTCAGCACTTTCACATTCAGTGCGATGATAGATACCAGAATCAGCATGCAGTACAAAGGCCAGCCAAGCAGAATTGACATCAGTTGTATTTGTTCGTGAGACGCGTGAAGAGACAAATAGAATACCAATGCTTTTCCCAAAAAACACAATATCCACATCGCGCTTATTTTCTGCCACATTCTTATGTATTCGTCTGGAAACTGTCGGTGCAACGCTTTCAAATGCTCGTAGCTTGCTTCAGCGAGCAACATGGGGAGTGGAAAGCGAAGGAATGAAAATACCAACATGATGACCGCTATTTGCAGCGCACCTGTCATGTAGGAAAATTGTGGGAATGCATCGAGCAGGGACTGAGGTAAATGTAAGGATACCATCCACTCGATAAGCCCAAACAGTGCAAAGAAAAAAGCAACGATGCTTTTTCGGGTTGAGTAAATGGAAACGAAGCACCCGTAAGCGGACAAAAACAGAATGCACCAGAACATCCCAAAAAGATGTACCAGTGAGAAATAGAGTATTGCGGGCACCAGCAGGACTAGAATGTTCTCCTGCGTCAAGATGCTCGGCTTAGATAGCCTGTTCATATTGCCTTCCCTGACCAACGTTTTTAAATAGCACCCCGAATTTCTTTCCGTCTATGCGCGGTATTTATAATTCAGTAAATTCAGGCTGAGTACTCTTAACAGAGTATCTTCAGGTGGGTAAATATAATCCAGCCATTTATTTATTAATTTGATCCATGTATCAGATACAAGGCCAATTACGCTAATTTAAAAAATAACATTTTTGTTACTTACACTTATGTGCGAGATTAATTTATAAATAAAGGGCTTATTCATCAAAATAAACCCTTTATTCAAGATTTCGCAAAAAGAAAATTAAGCTGGCTAAGTGCCGGTGGCAGCATTATCACCATTGACCACTTTCAAATCCTTCACTTTAAAGTGGTGAAAAGCGTTATAAAGCGGTTTTTCTTTAAGAGGTTTTACAATTACGAAGTTTGCGCCTGCTTCAAGAAACGCGTTTTTCGTTGATTCAAACGCATCCGCTGTGCAGGCATAGATTGGTGTTTCAATACCCATTTCGTGTCGCATTCGCCGTGTGGCTTCAACACCGTCAAGGTTAGGCATCTGGTTATCCATCAAGATAAGATCGTATTCCTGAGTCTGCACTTTTTCTAGCGCAATCAAGCCGTCTTCCGCCCAGTCTACTTCCATCCCATATTTCTGGCAGAAGGCTTTAGCAATAAAGGCGTTACTCTTATTGTCTTCCACCAGCAACACTCGAATACTGGTATCAAACAGAGTGGCTGGATCTTCGTGATTCGAAGCTTCCACTTCTTCGCGCTGGATCTGGCTGACCACAGTCACAGGTAACTGTATGTAGAATGACGCCCCTTCTCCCTGCATACTGGTAACTTTGATGGAGCCGCCCATCAGGTCCAGAAGGTTTTTCACAATGGCTAAGCCCAGCCCGCTTCCACCATATTCCCGGGTGGTGGTGGATTCTGCCTGTATGAATGGTTCAAACATGGTTTCCAGGCTGCTTTCTGAAATCCCGATCCCTGAATCACGAACTTCAAGCTTTAGAATTTCTTTACCGGGTTCATGGCTTTCCATCATAAAGCGGACAATCACGCCACCTTCCGATGTAAACTTCACTGCATTACTAAGCAGATTAAACAGAATTTGGTTCAGACGAACCTGATCGGTTCTAATGATCTGCTTTTCTGGGATTTCATTTTGAATTTCGAGGGACAGACCCTTATTTACACACAACGGCATGTAAATGGTCTCAAGCGATTTCACCAAATCACGGAAAACAAACTCATTAAACTCGATATTAAGTTTGCCCTGTTCAATTTTCGAAAAGTCTAAAATGTCATTCAGTACAGTTAGAAGGTGCTCACCACTCTGGTAAAGAATATCGACTTTTTCTTTGTTTTCCGGTTTGTCTAACGTGCTCTGAAGGATTTGAGTAATACCGAGAATTCCGTTTAACGGAGTACGAATCTCGTGGCTCATTTTTGCCAGGAAGTCCGCTCGGGCGACTGCACTTCGCTCGGCCTCGATTCGAGCCAGGTTACTTTGCTTCTCTGCTTCAATAAGCGTGGTAATGTCTTGCCCCTGCCCGATGATAGCGTGGATCTCGTTATCAAACTCTAGTGGTGATAAGTTCCAGCGATAGATCTTGTTCTCAATTGGAACGTTAACCCCCATCAGGGTTTCACCCGTCATTACCATACGCAGGTAAAACGCGACTTTGCTCTGAAAGCTTTTAAAGCGGTCATCTATCTCGCTGTCACTCATATCCAGCTTTGAATTCAGAGCGCGCTCTGCGGCTGGGTTCATCCTTAGAACACCACCCTCGGTGTCCCAAACAATGATCGGAGAGAGTGAAAAATTAAACAGATCCTGAAACGACTTGTCTTTTTCTCTCAGTTCTTCAAACGTCTTTTCTAGCGTGTGACCCACATGGTCAAACTCATAAATGCTCGACCCTTGAAACTCCGAGGATTCTATACGGTCACCCGCCGAGCGTGTGTATTCCATTAAGCTTTTCAGCTCGTTCGAAACCAGCCGTTGAATGATCTGTCTGGTTAGCAGTGCCAGCGCAAACATGGTGAACATACTGATCGCCAGACCAACTTTGTAGTTCTCTTCTAGAGTCAGAATATTGGAATTGGTCTGAATGGTGTAAACATAGATCGGCGTGTCTTCACCGTTTACCAGCAGATTCGTTGCATTGAATAAATGCCCACCCGAAGAACCCGTATTATCCTGATTCAGGTCTTCAAGCACTTCATTATAAAGCGGGTCTTCAGAGTTGATGGTACTGGCAATAGGTGTGTAGTCGATCATCATGATCACCGCATCACTGTTGGATGCGACTTGCAGCTGATCAATTAGGGATAGATTGCGGTTCAGAACAATGGCGATGTACAAATGCCCCAGCACCTGCCCATTTTCCAAACTAATGATTGGTGTTCTGCGAATGAGCAAATTCCGTTCACCCAACACCGTATCCTGACTTATGTAATGCCAGTCTCGACCCAAACTGATGGACGTAGAAATTCGTTCGAGATGTACTTCTGTTAACCCGTAAAACAGACCATTTCCATCATTCCAATTCACGTCACCATTATCAGAGGTGATAAACCGAAAATCAGGAGAGTTAAGCGGGTCGTTTTGTTCTAAATCCAAAAAGAAAAAATCAACCTGATCGGGGCTGTTGCTAATGAGGTTGTTTTGCAGAGTTATATTGAGAGCATTGCTGTCTTGGTGACTTTGTAATGTGGCTAACTTATAGTCGAGAAGGTTTTGTAACAAAGAAGACGTTTGAGTAGAACTACGAGCGACTTCCTGCTTAATAATGCTGGATGAGAAATGGTAGCTTTGTACCATTACGCCAACGGTCAAAACACCAAAAATGATGACAATCAGGCGAACTATTAAGTTCGCCAGTGAGCGTCTTTTGGTCGTAAGTTTTTTAATCATCCTAGCTTGATACTTCCATTAATCAGAATATCTGAAAGCACGTAATTTTAGCTCTTGTATTCTTTCTTCACTGTCCTGACTGGTGACAATTTCAAAATCACCGGAATAAACGGTAGGTACGGTCTTGTCTTCAAGATCCATTTTGATGGCCTCTGCCATCGCAACGCCTGTATCATCGTTCATTCTCATAATGGTAACATCCAATTCACCTTTTTGTATCGCTTCTAATTCAGCGCTTCCACCACCCCAGCCGTTGATAATTATGTCATTTCTACCAAGTTCTTTAATCGCATCAGTCGCACCCAATGCCACGTCAGTCGAACACGCGTACATGAAGGCTAAATTGTCGCCTTTTTGAATCGCATTTTTTGCGGCCTGATAGCCACTTTCTCGGCTCGCCTTGGTGTAGAAAGATGAACGAAGTTGGTAGTTTTCCCCTTCGCTACTCATGGCATCGATGAAAGTATCGCCACGTGCAGCACTGATGTAGCCCTGAGAAAAGAAGAGTACTGAGTAGTTTGCGCCTCGCGGAAAACGAGATTTAAAATGGCTGGCAAGAGCGCGACTTCCTGTGGCATGGTCAAAGCCAACATACATAAAGGGTTGGTTCTGTTCCCACGCTTTAAGCGGTGTGGTGATGTTTTGCAGTATGAGTTTGGTATCTGGGCTATTGAGAACGTGTTCGATGAATTTTCTGTGTCGACCTGTATCTAACGTGAAGATCAGATAGCCTGACTTGTTACGGATGGCTTCCATCAAAGAAGCACTTTGCTGACGAATGTCTACATTCGGGCGAGTAAAAACTTTGTTAATTTTATACTCAATGCCCAGTTCATCCATTCTTTTGCTGAATGCTTTGATGTTTCTGCGCCAGTAATCAGACACCTGCTCACCCGGATAGATAACCGAGATCGTGACAGGTTTTCTCTGTTTTACCTTAAGTGGGACGGGCTCTGAGCGAACAACATCACTAAAGTTTCTGACCAGTGACTGCTGCTCTGGAAAGGTTTTAAGGAAATCACTGTATTCCCAATACCCGTTGAGAACTTGTGCTGCGTTTAAGCTCGACGTTAAAGCCAAACTGATGGTGCCAACCAAAAGATGTCGCAATTTCATATCTTAATCACCAATTTGCGTGAAGCATCACGTTAATATAGTTGATGTAAAAAAGAATTTGTATCGCAAATGCTTAGGATTATTCTGACTGCTTATCCTTAATGCTGGCACGAATCAACAAAAATGCATCATGTTGCAATGATATTTTGCTATCTCGGGTCACCAAAGTGCTCTAAATACAAAATTGTGGCGGCGGTCCGGGATGGTACTTCCAGCTTCTTTAACAAGCTTTTCATGTGAACTTTAACAGTAGACTCGGAAATAAACAGGTTATCGGCGATCTGTTTATTGCGAAACCCCTTCGCCACTTCTTTCAGGATTTGATGCTCGCGATCGGTCAGCAAATCCATAATAGAAGGGTTATTGGTGCGCTCATTCAAGTATTTACGGACTTCGTCGCTGTAAATTTTATTGCCAGAAAGCGAGTCTTTGATTAATTCAATCAGTTCATCGGGCTCAGTGTCTTTTAGAAGATACCCGTCTGCGCCGGCTTTAACCATGGTATCGATATCGCTCGGGCTGTCCGACACAGTCAAAACAACAATACGAGCTTCAATGCCCTCAGCACGGAATGCTTTGAGTGTGTCGAGCCCCGACATGCCCTTCATATTGAGATCGAGAAGAATCAAGTCAGGCTGTTCTTTCAATGCAATGGCAAGTGCATCAGACCCATTACTTGCCTCACCTATTATGTGAAACTCCTCTTCAAAACTGAGTAACTGAGTGATGCCTTTACGCATCAGCGGATGATCATCGACGATCAGCACATTACATGTCGTCATTTATGCTCTCTTCTGCGGTATAATTTAACTGAATATGGCACCCTTCTCCGGGAGTGCTTTTTACAGAAACGTGCCCATTCAATCTCGCTGCACGCTCCTCCATAATACTTAGACCATAATGGTTGATTTTGTGGTGGTTTACATCAAATCCTACGCCATCATCCGTTATCGCGACCGAAATTTCATTGCCTTTTTTACGACAGTGCACAGAAATTTTCGTTGCCTCGGCATGTTTAACCGCATTCAATACAGCTTCACGAATCAACTGAAGAACATGAACCTGCTCATTGGCCTGCACATTCAAAGAGGCAACTTCGTTTTGAATCACGATTTTTGCTTCCGTCTGTTCCTGCAGTGGAATGACCATCTGCTTGAGCGCATCGTCAAAGTCTGCATCTTTAATGTTCAATCGGAAGGTATTGAGGAGTTCTCGCAGTTGGGTATAAGCCGCAGACAAACCAGAATCAATATCAGCAATGACTGATGGGATGGCTTCCTGCTTAGCTGGACTTGAAGAGCCAAGCGCTCTTTTAAGCAGGCTGACCTGAATTCTTAAGTAGGAAAGAGACTGAGCCAGAGAGTCGTGTAGCTCTCGCGCAATGGTTGCCCTCTCTTCCATTAGCAGCAGGTACTCTTCCTGTTTCTGTGTTTGTGAATAGTAAATACCTTGCGTTAATACTTGGCAGATACTGTCGATTAGTTCTTTGTCTGGGCAAGGCAGCATGTACTGTACTTCAAGTGTACCCAGTTCCTGCTCGTCCAGAGTCAGCGGTAACCGATGCCAGTCACTATAGTCTTTAGGCTCACCTTGCCGAATAACTTCACTCTGCTTTCCTATGCCTACAGTGAGCTTAACCGCGGCGATACCCTCTAAGCTGAACAAGTATCCAACTACGGTTTCAATATGAGATTTGGTAATACGTGAAACATTAAGTGCCTGAGAGCAGTTATACAGCACTTGCAAGGAATCATTGGCATGCCTCAGTCGGTGAGTCTTTTCCCCAACCGCTCTTTCCAGACCAAAGTACAGTTCGCCCAATTCCCTCGCCATGGAATTGAAAGTATGCGTGAGGCGTGACAGTTCATTGTCACCAGAAACATGAAGTGAGACATTAAAATTTCTTTTCTGGATCTGCTCACTGGCGTGGCTCAATCGATTGAGTGGATTAACGACTTCTCTTCTTACATATCGAACGACAAAGGTAGAAATGATCAGTATGCCGCCAAGCCCGACTCCACCAATCCAGGAAAGTGCAATAAGCTTTTGCTCAGAATGCTCCTGAAGATCAAACACAAACTCATCTATCTGTTCTACAAAGTCGGCGACCTGAGTGAGGTAAACGTCGTTTTGTTGAGATAAGAGCAACCCATTTAACTGCTCCCACCTTTGAATGATCAACACGTAATCGGTTTGAATGTCTTCGGGCACCGTCCAGTGTTTTAAGGCTGACATAGAGGGAGAAAACAGAGACTGCTCAAACTGCTCTACGTGAAGTTCGAAGTCTAACGAATGGCTCTGAATATCATACGCTAACCGATAACTCTGCATTCGCATGGAGCCAGCCACATTGACTGCTTCGGCATCATTCAGGCTTGATGCCAACGTAAAAATCGCAAAACTGGTGGTTGCTATCGACAAAAGCAATATCCAGAGCAGCGCCTGTGCCACTGTGCTGGTTACTGGCTTTTTCAAAATTTTAAACAAATACAACCCTCTTTGAACGTCTCACGCCATTTTGCATATTCATTAGCGCTTGAATTACTGACAATTTTATTGATCTAAAACAGTTTAGTCTTTGATTACCCCTTTAGGGTTATTTAATCAAATATGTCCAAAACTAAACTGTTTATGTGGAGTAATGAAAGTCTGTTAACAGATTTTAATAACTTAATGCAGAGGTGGTTTTGGTCGACCCAATCCGAAGACGTCTATTCACAAGAAATAACGAAAGCGAAAACCAACCTCGCATGCCGTGGGTTAAAGACGCCCTTGAGTTTACAGAGCAATGCACCCGATGTAACCAATGCGCTTCCGGTTGTGAAACAAAAATCATAAAACTCGGTAGCGGTGGCTTCCCCATTGTCGACTTTGACCTGGGAGAATGCACGTTTTGTTATCAATGCGCAGATGCCTGCCCGGAAAAACTCTTTAACACTCAAGACTCCACTCCTTGGAACGCGAAAGCTGCAATATCAAACACCTGCCTTGCAAGCCAGAATGTTGAATGCAGAAGCTGTGGTGATATGTGCGAAACCATGGCTATCCAGTTCAAGTTATCTATAGGAAAAGTAGCACAGCCAAATTTAAATCTTGATGAGTGCAATGGCTGTGGCGCCTGCGTATCAGTGTGCCCGACTTCATCCATCAATGTGAGCATAAATAACAACGAGAGATAACTATGGCACTAAATGAAGTGCACATTTCCAGCTTGGTGGTTCACGTTTCACCTCAGCATTTGGAGAGTGTGAAAACCCAGATTTCGCAATTAGACAGCGCAGAAATCTACGGAGACAGCCCGGAAGGAAAAATCGTGGTGGTTTTGGAGACCGAAAATCAGGGATTCATTACCGACACCATTGATGCCATTAACCAATTAGCCAACGTTCTGAATACAGTTTTGGTTTATCACCAGATTGAACAGGAACTGGATGGCGAAGATAAAAACACTGGAACTCAACACCAAATTGAGGGTGAAGCATGAAAATGACAAGACGTGCGTTTGTTAAGGCAAACGCAGCTGCATCAGCCGCCGCAGTCGCTGGTATTACCCTACCCGCCTCCGCCACCAACCTGATTGCCAGTTCAGATCAAACCAAAATCACATGGGACAAAGCGCCTTGTCGTTTTTGCGGTACTGGCTGTTCTGTACTGGTAGGTACACAGAACGGAAAAGTGGTTGCCACGCAGGGTGACCCTGAAGCCCCTGTAAACAAAGGACTAAACTGCATCAAAGGCTATTTCCTTTCAAAGATCATGTACGGAAAAGATCGCCTCACTCAACCTTTGTTGCGTATGAAAGATGGCAAATTTCACAAAGATGGTGACTTCCAGCCCGTATCCTGGGACACCGCATTCGATGTGATGGCAGAAAAATGGAAAGATGCGCTTAAAAAGCACGGTCCTTCTGGCGTGGGTATGTTTGGTTCGGGTCAATGGACCGTAATGGAAGGCTATGCCGCTGCCAAAATGATGAAAGCGGGTCTGCGTTCTAACAACATTGACCCTAACGCTCGCCACTGTATGGCTTCTGCTGTAGGTGCTTTCATGCGTTCATTTGGCATCGACGAACCCATGGGATGCTACGATGACTTTGAGCACGCAGACTCCTTTGTACTTTGGGGCTCAAACATGGCAGAAATGCACCCAGTACTCTGGACTCGCATTACCGACCGCCGACTGAGCTTTCCTCATGTAAAAGTCAACGTGTTGTCTACTTACTATCACCGTTCGTTTGAGCTGGCGGATTCCGGCTATATCTTCAAGCCACAAAGTGACCTAGCCATTGCCAACTTTATTGCGCATTACATCATTGAAAATGACGCAGTTAACTGGGATTTCGTTAACAAGCATACCAACTTTAAGCAAACCGCCACTGACATTGGCTACGGCTTGAGAGACGACGACCCGCTGCAGAAACAGGCACAAAATCCGAACTCCGGTAAAATGACGTCTATCTCGTTTGAGGAATACAAGAAGTCTGTTGCGCCTTACACCGTAGAAAAAGCATCGGAAATATCGGGCGTTGCACCAGACAAGCTTATTGCTCTGGCAAAACAATACGCCGATCCAAACACCAAAATCATGTCACTGTGGACCATGGGGATGAACCAGCATACTCGTGGTGTCTGGATGAACAGCCTGATCTACAACATTCACCTTTTGACAGGCAAAATTTCGACCCCGGGTAACAGTCCATTCTCGTTAACGGGTCAGCCTTCTGCGTGTGGTACTGCTCGTGAAGTGGGTACCTTTGCGCACCGTTTGCCAGCAGATATGGTGGTTGCGAACCCAAAACACCGTGCGTATGCCGAAAAAATCTGGGACATTCCATCAGGTGTTATTCCACCTAAACCTGGCTATCACGCCGTATTGCAGGATCGTATGCTTCGCGATGGCAAAATGAATGCGTACTGGGTAATGTGTAACAACAACCTGCAAGCAGGTCCGAACATTAATGGCGAACGCCTGCCGGGCTACCGTAATCCAGAAAACTTCATTGTCTGCTCCGACCCTTACCCAACGGCGACTGCGCAAGCTGCCGACCTTGTATTGCCTACTGCAATGTGGATCGAAAAAGAAGGTGCTTACGGTAACGCTGAGCGACGAACTCAGGCTTGGTACCAACAGATCGACACGGTTGGCGAAGCGAAATCTGACCTATGGCAAATCATGGAGTTTTCAAAACGCTTCAAGATGGAAGAGGTTTGGACCGAAGAAATGCTCGCAAAAGCGCCACAATATCGTGGAAAAACCATGTACGACATGCTGTTCAAGAATGGCGAGGTGGATAAGTTCCCTGTCGAGGAAGCACGTGAGCTTAATGACGACGCCCACCACTTTGGATTTTATGTTCAAAAAGGGTTGTTTGAGGAATACGCCAGATTTGGTCGCGACCATGGACACGATCTCGCGCCATACGACGTATACCACCAGGTTCGTGGACTTCGCTGGCCGGTAGTCGATGGTAAAGAAACCCTATGGCGCTATAAGGAAGGTTCTGATCCCTACGCTAAGAAAGGCTCCGGTTGGGACTTCTATGGCAAGCCAGACGGTAAAGCTCTGATCATCTCAGCGCCATATGAAGCGCCACCTGAATCACCTGATTCTGAGTACGATATGTGGCTATGTACCGGACGTGTCCTTGAACACTGGCACACCGGTACCATGACTCGTCGGGTTCCTGAGCTGTACAAAGCGGTTCCTGATGCGGTGTGCTACATCCACCCTGCGGATGCCAAAGCAAGAAACTTACGCCGAGGTGAAGAAGTACTGATTGCCAATAAACGCGGTGAAGTGAGAGTCCGTGTAGAAACCCGTGGGCGAAACCGCCCGCCACAAGGCTTGGTATTTGTGCCGTTCTTTGATGCACGAATCCTCATCAATAAGCTGATTCTAGATGCGACTGATCCACTTTCGAAGCAGACAGACTTTAAAAAGTGCCCGGTCAAAATCACCAAGATCGCTTAAGAATTTTGCTTCTGACCGCTTTCATAGCGGTCAGACAATCAGAATTAGCCTAATGGCGGAGAACTCATTATGAAAAAAATTCTAGTAACACTGCTGTCGGTCGGTGCACTTCTCAGTGGTGCAGCCATAGCCGAACTCGATAACCCTGGAGGTATTGGCGGGTTAGAATCTCTGCGTGGAGTAAGCGAGCTGGAAGACACTCGCCCAGCGGACGACTTCAAAAAGTACCCTCGTGAACAGGCACTGGAAAGCAGCTACGTTTATCAGCCTCCTTTGATTCCTCATAACATTCGGGGATACGAAGTTTCTCTGAATGCAAACAAATGCCTTGCTTGCCACAGCTGGAAAAATGCCAAGGAAATGGGCGCGACAAAAATCAGTGTCACGCACTACGTAAACCGCGAAGATGCGGTGCTGGCAGACATGTCTCCAAGACGTTACTTCTGTCTTCAATGTCATGTACCTCAGGCAAACGCTAACCCGCTTGTGGAGAATGAATTCCAAAGTGTTGATTCTCTCAGCAAATGATTTTTAGCGAATTAAGAGGCTGATTATGAAGATATTAAAAGCATTTTGGCAACGGTTGAAAACCCCGAGTAAAGCAGCGGCAGGTATTGTACTGTTTATGGGTTTTTCCGGTGGTCTCCTCTTTTGGGGCGCTTTCAACACCGGAATGGAAGCGACCAATACGGAAGAGTTCTGTTCCGCATGCCACGCCCCGATTGTGGCGGAAATACAGGAAACCATTCACTATTCAAACCGCTCTGGGGTTCGGGCTATCTGTTCTGATTGCCATGTTCCTCATGAATGGACAGATAAAATCGTGCGTAAAGTGCAGGCTTCGAAAGAGCTGGTCGCACATTTTATGGGAACGATAGACACGACAGAGAAATTTCAGGCTCGACGTGCCCATCTGGCAGAACGTGAATGGGCGCGATTTAAAAAGAATGACTCGCTCGAATGCCGGAACTGCCATGAGTTCGAATACATGGATTTTTCAGAACAAAGCACTCGCAGCGCAAATCAACATTCAACCGCTCTGGCATCAGGTGAGAAAACATGTGTGGACTGCCATAAAGGCATTGCGCACAAACTACCAGACATGCATGGCGTTGAAGGCTGGCAATAAGGAGAAAATCAATGAGTACACTTGAATCTGTGATTTGGCATGTGCTCGGCTACTCTGCCATGCCAATCATCATTCTGACAGGTTTCGCGGGAGTGGCAGCTGTGTCTTTATGGCTGCTCTCTCTAGGGAAAGATAAAGATCCACAATAGAGCCAAGTTTTAGCACCTTTGCTTGCTATGGGCATTTGCCCAAAAGAAAACTCCCACCTTGCGGTGGGAGTTTCTTTTTCTAGCCAACTGAGTTGTTAGAGTTATTATCTTAGAATGCTTAAGCAGTTTCTGTTTCTGCTTCTTCCTCTTTCACGATATCTTCGATAACAGGAAGCGTTTGTTTCACATAATCGCCGGGAGCGACTCGAAGCACTGGGTAGTCTTCGTTGCCCACGCTGAACGGTTCGCGCTGCTCTTCTGGATTAAAGCCAAGCAGCCACTTATGCCAGTGCAGCCACCAAGAGCCTTCATTGTGTTCAGCGTTAGCCATCCACTCTTCAGCCGTGTCGTCCAGATTATCATTAGTCCAGTAACCGTACTTTTTCTTGTCCGGATGGTTAACAATACCTGCAATGTGCCCTGACTCTCCAAGAACAAACGTCTTGTTACCACCAGTCTTAAGCGCACCACGATACGTTCCCTGCCAAAGCGCAATATGGTCGTCTTTGGTAGAGATGAAGTAGCTTGGGATGCGAATCTTA
This sequence comes from Vibrio nigripulchritudo, assembly GCF_027924785.1. Taxonomy (NCBI): domain Bacteria; kingdom Pseudomonadati; phylum Pseudomonadota; class Gammaproteobacteria; order Vibrionales; family Vibrionaceae; genus Vibrio; species Vibrio nigripulchritudo. Next base: position 1,334,462 of record NZ_AP027050.1, read on the forward strand.
TTCAGATCGATCCAGACACCACCTATCTTGACGCCTTTGTCTTTAACCAGTTTGTTTTCCAGATACAACTCCCTGAGAAGGAAGTTATGTGTATCCGCGGCTACATTGGTACTGTCGCTGTTCCAGTAAAGCAGGTCGAAATCGACTGGGCTGTTACCTTTCAAGTAATTATCAATGTAGTAGTTCCAGTACAGACTGTTCTCTCGCAACAGGCTGAATGTCACGCTCAACGAGCGACCATCCATGTAACCCTGCAGATTATTCTGAGCTTCAATCGCACGTATTACCGTGTCATTGATATAAGCACCAACTTCTCCAGGCTGTGAGAAGTCCAGTAATGTCGTGAAGAATGACGCAGACTTAATGCGTTTTTTCATTCTTTTCGCAGCATAGTATGCAACGGTGGAAGCGAGTACTGTTCCGCCGATGCAGTAGCCCGCGGCGTTAATCTGCTCTTGACCAGTTATGGATTCAATTGCGCTGACCGCTTTAACCACACCATCTGTTACGTAGTCACCAAATTCTACTTTCGCCTGAGAAGGGCCAGGGTTACGCCAGGACATCATAAATACCGCGTGACCCTGCTCTAGCAACCATTTCACCAGAGAGTTTTTCTCACGCAGATCGAGAATGTAGTACTTATTGATAAACGGCGGCACAATCAGCAGTGGCGTTGCGTTTACCTGCTCTGTTACCGGACGATATTGAATCAGCTCAAACAGTTCATTTTGGTAAACAACGTCACCTTGGGTATTTGCGACATGTTCACCAATTTGGAACGCATCCGTATTGGTCATACGGATCTTCAAAATGTCGGCACTGGCCTCTACATCTTCTTTGAAGTGCTGCAAACCTGTCAGTAAGTTTTCACCATTCTGTTCCATTGTCAGCTTAAGCAACTCAGGGTTGGTCGCGATAAAGTTGCTTGGAGATAAAGCGTTAATGGTTTGGCGAGAGAAGAAATTCAGCCTTTCTTTGGTTTTTTCATCCAGACCTTCAACAGCGTTGATGGTGTCTAGATACGTGCGGCTGAACAATAAGTAAGATTGCTTGATAAAGTTATAAAACGCATCATCTTGCCACGCTTTATCTTGAAATCTCTTGTCCCCTTTTTCTGCTTCAACAACAGATTCCTGGTTCGCTTGCAGCGCAACTTTTTGCCAAATCTCTAGTTGCTGTTCCCACCATTTAGTTTGAACTTCAAGAAGAGCGGCTGGCTGCTGAGCGGCTTTTTCGAACAATTCTGTTGTATCTTCCAGGCTGATTTCGTGCATCGCCTTATTAAGAGGGGTATTGACGGCTGCCTTGCCTTGCTCAAGATCTTTCCACCATTGCTGGTTGCTCTCTTGGAGCTTAACAAGGTAGTCCGAAAAGAAGTTTTGAAACATGATAAAACCCTTTCTTCGGATCAAAAAAACGCCACCCGTAAGGGTGACGCCCTCATCTTAAGCTGGAGTAGAAGCTTTCAGACTTTCAGAAGTGATTTGCTCAACGTCTTCTTTGAATTCATTAGCAATGGATTGAAGTTTGTTGCTGTCGTCCATCAGTTGCTGAGAAAGACGAGTAATAACAGACAGCTGCTGGTTGCTGAAAGAAGCCAGAGAAGTCACGTCTTTCACTTCACCCGCCGCTTTTAGCTGAGCAAGACCTAAGTCGCTGTATGAACGCAGTGCGTTTAGGTGAAGTTCAGTAATCACCTCTGCGTTTTTGGTGAATAGTTTGTTGATTTTTGTGTAAGGTTCGAACGTTTTTTCAGTTTGATCGGTAAAAGCTTTAAAAATGTCAGTGTACATGGTGTCTCTCCTGATAAACAAATTTCCATTAAGTGAATCGATATTTCTCAGTCGGGGCTCCTGCCCCAATGAGTAAAACAGTTGTTAACTGCGTTTCAGTACTACTGCAGTGCCCATTCCACCGCCGATACAAAGTGAAGCCACTCCGGTACTGCTATTTTGGCGCTTCATTTCATGAATCAGAGATACAATGATTCGGTTTCCAGATGCCCCTAGCGGATGACCAAGTGCAATCGCACCGCCATTTAGATTGGCTTTGGATAAGATGGTCTCTTTGTCCACTTCATGGTGATCCGCAAGCTGGTAAACCACACCCAGTGCCTGAGCGGCAAAGGCTTCGTTTAATTCGAATACGTCCACATCTGAAATGGAGAGTTCAGATTTGCTCAAAGCACTTGTTACGGCTTTGACTGGTCCTAGTCCCATCACTTTGGGGTCCAGACCTGTTTGTGCATAGCTTGCCAACTCGCATAGAGGGGTCAGGTTTAATCTCTTAACGGCACTTTCGGATGCCACTACCAGTGCACTTGCACCATCGTTGATGCCAGAAGCATTACCAGCGGTGACAGTACCTTCACGGTCGAAAGCAGGTCTTAGTTTTTGCAACCCAGCCAGACTCGCATCGGCTTTAGGATACTCATCTGTGTCAAACACAATCGTTTCACGACGCTGTTTCACTTCCACCGGAATAATTTCATCTTTGAATTTTCCGGCTTCAATGGCTGCCACTGCTTTTTGCTGGCTAGACAGTGCAAATTCATCTTGCACCTCACGAGATAATCCAACTTCCTTGGCAATGTTTTCGGCAGTGACTCCCATGTGGTACTGGTTGTAAACATCTGTTAAACCGTCGGAAATCAGTAGATCCTTAAAGCTGATATCCCCCATTTTCTGACCTTGGCGTAGGCTAGCCGGAGCAGCAAATGGGATTTGAGACATTACCTCAACACCTGCAGCGACAACCACTTCGGCGTCTCCACTGCGTATATGAGAAGCTGCATCCATAAGGGTTTTCATGCCGCTTCCACACACCATGTTGAGCGTGTATGCAGGGGTAGTTTCTGGAACACCGGCAAAGATTGCAGCCTGACGACCGACACCCATGCCCTGACCAGCACCAACAACATTGCCGACAATCACTTCGTCGACTTCGGTTGGGTTTACATTGGCGGCTTCAAGCGCACCTTTGATCGCGGCAGCACCTAATTCACCTGCTGATGTGTTTTTTAATGTTCCACCAAACGCACCGATAGCCGTACGCTTCGCAGAAACGATGTATACCTTTTCCATTTTTAATTCCTTTCTGAAGTTAACTCATGTACAGGCCGCCATTGACTGACAAAGTTTCGCCAGTAATGTAAGCCGCTGCATCGCTTGCCAAATAGCTGACCGCTTTCGCAATCTCATCTGGTTGAGCTAGCCTCTTCATTGGAATTTCGTTTTTAATGGTTTCCAGTACGTCTTCACGGATGGCAGTGACCATTGGTGTTGCCGTATACCCAGGAGCGACAGCATTAACTGTAACGCCTGAACGCGCACCTTCGGCTGCCAGTGATTTGGTAAAGCCGATCATGCCAGCTTTTGCAGCCGCGTAGTTCGCCTGACCAAATTGTCCCTTTAGACCGTTTACTGAGGTAATGTTGATGATTCGCCCACCCCCCTTTTCGCACATAGCGGCAAAAAGCGGTTGGGTAACGTTGAATAAGCTGTTCAGGTTTGTGTCGATAACATCAAACCAGCTGTCAGCCGACATTTTTTTGAAGACACCGTCTCGGGTGATCCCAGCGTTGTTAACAACAACATCTGGTGTACCTTCTTCTCTGAGAAGTTTTTCAAGCCTTTCACTGCACTCAGCAGTGTTAGTAACATCAAGTTCAAATAGTACAACCTGATCTTCCGTGAATTGCTTCTCATCGAACCATTCTTTTGCACACTTATAGTTACCAGTGTAATAGGTCGCGATAATACGATAACCTTCACTAACTAATTGCGTACTAATAGCCGACCCGATTCCACCCTTGGAACCAGTGATCAAAGCGAGTTTTTCCATTAATGACTCCGTTCTTACAACAAGCGTGACGCAAGACGTCAAAACCAACTGACGTTATTTTTAACGCCTCAATGAGATTTATTCTTAGAGCTTTTTTAATACGTCTTAAAGACTCTTATTTTTATTTAATTTAATTCGAGACTGTGACGTTTTTATTGCTTGATATTTAAAATAAGCAACATTTTTAATAAATCTACACACAAAGTTGAGTTTATTAGAAAAACAAGATCACAGTCTCAAATATCAGGCACTTATGTTAACAAAACTCTAAACAAGAAAAATATTGTTTACATTTTTTAAACAAACTTGAGTGATTTTCGAGCTATTGCTATATTTTTCAGTAAGTTAAAGGTTATATTTATAGATGTGTAATTTATTTAAATAACTAAGGAAAATGTTATTTAGGAAATAAAAATAATTCTAACAGAAATAAAAACCATATAGTTCATTCAATTATATTGACATAAATATCAGGTCTTTTATTAAAGAGAAAAAAGAAAGGTTTTTATAAAATAAAAGGCAGCAATAACGTGCTGCCTTTTATTATTAAAAATAATATTAGAACGTGAAACCTAAACTTGCAGAAGCGCCAAACTGGTTATTTCCAGCATAACTACCTGCCAGGTCAATATTTACTACGTCAAATGGGCTTAGCCCTAAGCCAAATGTAACAGAATTGTCTACTGTACTCTTAGTATCCATTTCGTAGCCCACTCTTAACTGAGCCCAGTCCCAGGCGTTGGCTTCTGCCCCTAATCGAACAAACTGAGTATCATCCGCTACACCTACAAAACGCGTTTGCGATGTTAGATCAGCATCTGCTGCTACAGTGAAAAATTCCGTTGTGTATGCAGCACCAACCGTCATCTGAGGCTTCAATTCGTAAACGTATTTGGTGTCGGTTGTGATCGACTGCTTCATGATGTCTTTGATGGCAAATGCCGCTCTGAAGTTACCAAGAAGCCATACCGCACCTAGGTCAATGTTGAACGCTGATTCGTTAGTTTCACCTTTATCGTATTCATCAAGCTCAAAGTCGTTTACGTTGATGTTTTGAGAGTATGTGGTGAGCTTTTGGAACTTAGGAGTGATACCAATAGAAACTCGTTGACCAGCCAGATCAAGCTGCTTTGCCAGCGCGAGACCCACTTCTGTGTAGCCGAATGCGACCAGATCAACATTGGTATCCTGTATACGCTGATTCGTATCGGTAAGGCTGTCTGAGACCTTGTTTGCCACGTCTGTCACACCGATAATTTCAACATAACCAGACGTAAACAGGTTGGCTGCCACCAGGTTAGTTGGCAATGCGGCAGCAACGCCAATATTTCCTGATGCTGTAAGAGGCTTATGCCCTGCCAGAGAGTCCAGGTGGCCATTAAGCTCGGCTAATAGATCGGTAGAAGGTGAGCTCTGCACTTTTTTATAAGTTTTTTGCACGTCATCAATGACTTCTATCGCATTATCGGTATCACGGACTTTCACCCCACCGGCGGGGATTAGAATTGCAAAATCGTCAGATTCATCGATGACTGCCGCCAAGGCAGGGTTATAAAATGGGGCGACTAAATACTCACCTGAAGCCACACCCGTATTTCCCATACCATTCCCTCTGCCATCAGCTACGTGATTGGCTGCAGAAACGGAAAGAGACAGCAAAGACAAACCAAAACCCACTGCATATTTGTTATTCATAACGATATCCAATTTTATTTATTTTATAGCTCAATGAATTATAAAATTCATTCATGGAATGAAACTCACTTTCCATTCAATTAAATATTTTAATGTATAAATTCGCAACTAGCTTCTGATTTGTGTGATTTACAACCAAGTTTTATAAGTTCAAGGCTAAGGTAAAGCAGGAAGGATTTCTAAAGAAGTGGGTAATCTTTGGGTCAAAATCATCCGCTCTTTCTGACTTTTTGAAAGGCGTTTGATTTTGTATTCGAGTTTCATTGCTGTACTTTTAGAATCGGCAATATAAAGCCATTCAAGGGTTAACGGGGCTTTCCCTCTTAAAAATTTAGCGCCTTTTCCGGATTGATGCTGACGAAACCGACGAATCATATGGTCGGTTACGCCACAATAAAGAGAGGAGTTTTTGTCCCTGATAAGATAGACAAACCAGGGATTACTTTTAATCATTGATTTACAAGTGATCGGATTTGAGAAAGTGATACTTTCAGCTCTTCAATTTCATTTTTTAGCTCAGACACTTCATTCTCTAGCGCTTGAATTCGCGAGTTGTCACCGACGGGCTCCGAAGCAACAGGTAATGACTCAATATCCACTTCACCGCAAAACAAATGCTGGTAGCGTGACTCTCGCTTGCCAGGCTCTCTAGGCAACTTTACAACTAGCGCTCCTTCTTCGCGATTTGCCATCGCTTCAAGTACTGCTTCTGTTTCTTTTACATCTGCAAAAGTACACAGCCTGTTGGTGCGCGTTCTGAGCTCTCCGGGTGTCTGAGCGCCGCGAAGCAGCATACAACACACTACGCCTTTCTCCTGCTCAGTCAGTTTCAAACTGCCAAATTCAGTATTACAGAAACGGTGCTGATATTTTGCGGCACGAGCATTGAAGCTACTTTCGTCTGTGACGAGACGGCGCTGCATCAGTGAATCCAATGCATTTTGCACATCACTTTCACTAAGCGAGAGGACAGGTTCCCGATTGCTTTTTTGGTTGCACGCCGAAGTCAGGCTGTTTAGCGTTAGGGGATAATGGTCAGGCGTTGTGACTTCCTTTTCTATCAAACAACCTATTACCCGAGCTTCTATCGCGTTCAATTCAATGCTCATTCGACTTTCCTTCTTAATTCGTTCCTATTGACAACCAAACCTGCTCAGTGATTTGTAACCAATGGGATTCGCTGTGGCTTGCCATCCAAAGATAGAACAATAATTTTACTGCGGCTGAGTTCTATTTCGGTGAGTTCCTGCAACTGACGCCCTGTTTTGTAGGATGAACTTAACTTTTCTCTCTTAGAATGAGAGCTGTTTTCGGGTTCTAAATCGTCCTGAGGCGTCATAGTATCTTTAAAACTTATAAAAAGAGAAAATAATGATATAGCGGTTATCCGCGTTAAGACAACTCTTGTCGAAGTGGATGCCTAAAAATTCGTCATAAGACGCAAGGGATTGATCTAAAGTCTGTTAAGCCAACCAGCATTGTGTTTTAATCGAAAAAAGTTACTCATTTTGATTTTTGAGGTAAAAATCCCATGAACAACGTTTTTGAAATCGTTAACCAAGCTCGTCGTAAGAACAAGCTAAAACGTGAACTTCAAGACAACGAAAAGAAAATCCGCGATAACTCTAAGCGTGTTGATCTTCTTGAAAACCTGCTTGACTACATCAAGCCTGAAATGAAGCACGATGAAATTGTCGCTATCATCAAAAATATGAAAGCGGACTACGAAGATCGCGTTGACGATCACATCATTAAGAGTGCTGAAATCTCTAAAGTTCGCCGTGACATCAGCCGCAAAATTCGCGAGCTGACTGAAGCAGACAAACAAACTCAAGGCAAAAAATAAACAGCCTGACTGTCTGCACCCTGTTTTTCAGGGTTAGCACTTGTACGTACAAAGCCTCTGCTTAGCAGGGGCTTTTTAGTGTCTGTTGAAAAAAACATTCACCTAATCTAACCGATTCATTGCATTCATTACTTCAACAAATATCGGTATGAGGAAATTTTTTTCTGCGTTTAACGTTTGCGTAATCGCTTACTCTCACTTTCCTTAATCCACTGTATTCCCGAGTAAATCAAGCCTTGGTATAGTGACGAAAAATGACCATTCGGGGCACGGATAACCCCCTTTATCTCATGAAGAGAAGAATTGGTAGCGGTAAACACCGATGAGAATAAGAGGGTCAATTTATGGAATTTAGCACTGTTGAAATTTTGGGGTATGCGTCTTCTATCATGGTAGCGATCTCGCTAATGATGAAAGACATCGTACTGCTGCGTGTACTTAACTTTATTGGATGTGCACTGTTCACCACTTACGGTTTAATGATCGATGCAATGCCAGTTGTTGTAACAAATGGCTTTATCGCATGTGTGAATGTCTACTTCCTGCTGAAGATGTACAACGAGAAAAAAGCAGCCAGTCTGGAAACAGCCAAAGCCTGATAAGCTGAATCGTTTATAAGAAAAGCCAGTGTCTTCACTGGCTTTTCTACTTTCTGGTTGATTAGAGTCTGTTGACCTTGTTATTTTTTAACGCCATCCAGACGCTTTCCCATACTCACTGACTCATCAATGCTATAGCCTAAGTATTCGTAGAATTGAATGACTTTGGCGTTAGTGTTTCTGACCTGAAGATTTATCTTGGGGCACCCTTTTTCCTTTAACCGTCGCTCAAGATCTTCCATAAGTAAGCGTCCTGCTCCGGTTCCCTGATATTCAGGATCCACTGCAAGGTAGTTTGCCCACCCTCGGTGACCTTCGTATCCCCCCATAACAGACGCGACAACCTTGCCACTTTCTTCCATAACCAGAAACAGCTCCTTATCGTGAGCCACTTTAATATCGATGTCTTTGCTTGGGTCGTTCCAGGGAACCACTAATCCGCAAGCTTGCCATATTGCTATGATGCTTTGTTTGTCTGAAGGCTGATACGTCCTGATATTCATTCGCAATCCTTTTCTATAGCACTGATTTTCTAGCTTATTACAAAGTACCTAAATAAAAAGGCTAGGAGAACCCCCTAGCCTTTGATATTTATGAATTTTTATAAATTAAGGTCTGTGGACCTTAAGTACTTAAAGCAGAATAAATAACCCTGCCAAGCACGCACTCATCAGGTTTGCCAGTGTACCTGCAAGTACCGCTTTGAAACCTAAGTTTGCCACCTCAGAGCGACGCTCTGGCGCGATCACACCAATTGAACCTAGCTGAATGGCGATAGAGCCAATGTTGGCAAACCCACATAATGCAAACGTAACAATCACTTGAGTGTGCTCAGACAGCATCTCCTTGTTCGCCACAAAGTCGATAAACGCAACAAACTCGTTCATCACCACTTTCTGACCAATATAAGAACCCGCAGCCAACACTTCGCTGCCCGGAACACCAATCACCCAGGCTAGAGGCGCAAATATATAGCCGAATATGGCTTGCAAAGTGATGCCACTGAAGCCACCCCATTCGCCAAGTGTTTCAAGACCGGTATTGACCATCGCGATGACACTCACGAATGCAATCAGCATAGTGCCGACAGCAACGGCTACTTTCATACCATTCATGGCACCACTAGCAAGTGCATCAATAACATTGCTCTGTTCTGCTTTATCCATTTCAACATCAAGCTGCTGCGATGGTGTTCCCTGCTCCGGAACCAGAATCTTAGCCATCAGTAAGCTACCCGGTGCCGCCATGAAGCTTGCCGCTATCAGGTACTTCAGCTCAACACCCAGCCCAGCGTATCCACCCAGAACACTGCCCGCGACCGATGCCATACCACCAGCCATTACAGCGAACAGTTCAGAACGTGTCATTTTTGACAGAAACGGACGAACCAATAGCGGAGATTCACCCTGAGACAAAAAGATGTTACCAGTCGCAACTAACGACTCTGCCTTACTGGTTCCTAAGAATTTCTGAATGCCGCCACCAATAAACTCGATGACTTTCTGCATAATGCCAAGGTAATAAAGTGCGGAAATCAAGGCACTGAAAAAGATAATGATTGGAAGAACACGGATTGCAAAAATAAATCCACTGCTCGCCAGATCACCAAAGAGAAAAGCGATGCCCTCGTCAGCAAACCCCAACAGGCTGGATACACCGTTGCTCAGATTGGTCAAAGCCAACTGTCCCCAAGGAAAGTACAGGACAAGTGCCGCAAAACCAACCTGAAGGATCAACGCTCTGGATACCGTTTTCCAGTTAATGGCTTTGCGATTCTCTGAGAAAGCGTAGGCGCAAATCAGTAGGGTAATAACACCCAAAATGCTAAAAAGAATGTTCATTATCAACCCTGTTATCGAATGGAAATTGAAGAAGCGCCCAAGCGCAATTCAGACAGTAAATGGTAGGGTTGTGATGGCGCGGAACTGAACCACCCCAGAATGGAATTGGAAAAAATCGTCATTGCGGATTCACCTTTACAAGCAGTTAAAATTAGCTGGTCCGGTCCGTGGGGTCATTCACATGCTTAGAATCTGTTGACTCTCGTTAGCAATCCTTGTGACGGCTTGTATTGGTTATGCAAAACGTATAAATCACAAAAGATCAACACGCCTCTATATCGCCTGTTCAAATCAATAAAACAGCCGAATGTGCCAGCTTCGGCTTATAACCGAGCGAGAAGTATAGCGGCACAAATGAGAACTTCATCACATATTTTCACGCAAACGTTCAAGCGTATAAATAATGTTCAAACTACTCTTTACTATTGTTTTCAATGGGTCATGGCATTTGATTTCCAACATTTAAAAAAATTTTTAAATTTTTTTGTGAACATGTCTTTTGAGCCGATCGTTGTTCGTCATGTCAATGAAAAGCAGTTGGGCTTTTTCATTTAAAGGAGAATTATCATGACACTTACTACGATATTAATGGCGGCTGTAGGCATACTGACAGTATTAGCATTGGCAACTCTTTTGTTACCCAGACACATTGAAGTCGAAAGACAATCTATGTTGCCTAAGCAAGCCAAAGACATCATCAATCTGGCTGCTTCAAACAAGGGATACCAGAAATTCAATCCATATAAATCGGCTGACCCAGATTTAAGTATTCAACATTTTGGCCCGGAGAATGGAATCGGTTCTGGTTTTCACTTTAACGGAAAAGATGGCAAAGGCAGCCAGGTGGTTTCATCTGTCACGAATCACTCTGTTCAGTACAGTATTGATCTTGGAGCAATGGGGCAGCCCACTCAGATCATCAAAGCAGAACCAAAAGAAAATGGCGCACTCGTCACATGGCGCATGGAAATGGATTTAGGGAACAACCCAATTGCTCGAGTATTTGGTTTGTTTATGGACAAGATGGTAGGCAAAACCTTCGAAAAAGGTCTGGATAACCTGGCGAAAGCTGCTTAACCCACCAAATTTAAAACTTAGCGAACTTAAGGAGAAAAACGATGCGCTATACATTTTTACTTTACACCGACCCGGCAGATCTAGCAGACATGACTCAGGAAGACTGGATTGCAGAAAAAGAAGTTTATGGGGCTTACATCGAATCACTGCAAAAAGCAGGAGTGTTTGTAGATACGGACTGGCTACAGCCAGTTGATACTGCAACCACAGTCACGCTGAAAGACGGGACAAAGCAGGTGCAAGATGGTCCTTTCGCAGAGACACGTGAAACGCTTGGGGGATTCTTCGTAATCGATGTACCCGACCTGGATGCTGCTATGGTTTGGGCCGAGAAGTGCCCTGCAGCAAAACGCGGAAAAGTTGAAATTCGCTGCTCAGCAATGGATTCACTATGAGCAAAGAATATCGTGCCGCCGAAATGGCGGCACGTTCCTCATACGGAAAGCTGCTGGCGTATCTGTCATCCAGAACTCATGACATTGCGCTCGCTGAAGACGCATTAGCGGAAGCCTTTACTAAAGCACTCAGCCACTGGAAAGAGAACGGCATTCCGAACAACCCAGAAGCCTGGTTGATGACGGTCGCCAAAAACAAGATCACAGATCGCCAGCGTCAATTGGTTCGCTTTCCCGAAGAACCAGAAATTGAAGAGGAAGCGAACATGGAATCCGACTCCCCCGCTCTGCCAGACAAGAGACTCGAACTGATGATGGTTTGTGCTCACCCTGCTATCTCAGCGGATTTGCATACGCCCCTGATGCTGCAAACTGTTCTGGGAATTGAAGCAAAGGTGATCGCCAGACTCTTTATGTATCCCCCTGCTGCGCTGGCAAAACGCCTCGTCAGGGCAAAAGCCAAAGTCCGGGACTCTGGCATCCCCTTTCAGGTCCCAGACCCTTCTCAGTTACCTTCACGTTGCCAGACAATATACGAAGCCATTTATGCTCTGCACACCTACGACTGGCTTGACCCAAACGACACCTTTGGTGAAGAGGCATTGTATCTGGCGGACCTTCTTGTTTCTCTCGTTCCTGACGATCCGGAAGCCAAAGGGCTTGCTGCACTGATTGCCTTTGGACACGCGCGACGGTTAGCCAGAATTCATGAACAGACCTTGGTCCCCGTTGAAAAGCAAGACATGACACTGTGGGACGACAGCCTTTCACTGTATGCTCAACGTAAACTAAAGGACGCACATGCGTTAAATCGCGTTGGTCGCTTCCAGATTGAAGCCGCGATTCAGTCGGTTCATCAGGCTAGGAAGTCTTCAGGAATAACGGACTGGGAAGCCCTGAGTAAGCTTTATCCTGCACTCATTCAGTTTGCCCCTTCTGTTGGCGCGAAGGTGGCTTATTCTGTTGTAGTGGCTAAACACTTTGGTTACGAGAAAGGGCTTAATCTAGTTCTGGATTTAGAATCTGAAATTGGTTCGGGTTTCCAGCCTCTTTGGGCAACGAAAGCTGAATTCTACCGCAAGCTCTGCCAGCCCAAAGAAGCCGCAGACTGCTATCAGAAAGCTATTTCTCTCTCGACGGATACGCCAACCATACGATTCCTGGAAAACCAGTTGAATTCAATGAGATTAAACTGAGCGCGTAACAGGCTTATAAAAAAGCCCCAGATAAACTGGGGCATGCAATATCAATTTACAAAGCTTGTTAGTGTTACTCGTCTTTAAGTTCCACCAGCTTAGTACTTCCTCCATGGAACTTTTCACGCTTGCGCTGAACCATGGCATAGAAGCTCGGAATCAGGAAGGTACCCGCCAGTAGCACGCAGAGTAAGCCACCAACCAGTGACACACCCAATGAATTCTGACTGATGTAACCCGCACCTGACGCAAAGATTAGCGGAGTAATACCCAAGATAAACGACCAGGAAGTCATATTCACGGCACGGAATCGCAATTCACCACCATGAACAGCGGCTTCATCGATCGGTACTTCTTTGTTCTCACGCTCCAATTTCGCGAACTCGACTATCAAAATGGCGTTCTTCGCTGCGAGGGCTATCAACAACACCAAACCAATCTGGGCATACAGGTTCAGTGGAATGCCCGTCAAGTTAAGAGCCATGAACGAGCCCAGTGTCGCTACCGGAACCACAAGAATGATAGCCAGTGGGATCGTCCAGCTCTCGTACTGTGCCACCATAAACAGGTAAATGAAGATTAGAGCCAGTGCAAACGCATAGATCGCCTGATTGCCCGCTAGCTTCTCCTGGTACGCCAATCCTGTCCATTCGTACTGGTACCCATGAGGAAGTACTTCAGCCGCAACTCGCTCCATCGCTGCAATAGCATCACCACTGGAATAACCCTGTGCCGCTTCACCCTGAATGACAGCAGAACGGTACATGTTGTAACGCCAAGCCACATCCGGTTCGAAGACCTGCTCATAACTCACCAGAGTACCTAGCGGAATCATGTCTCCAGACTGGCTACGAACGTGGAACCTGCCAAGATCTTCCATGTCTGTCCTGTGTTCAGCATCAGCCTGAAGTGTCACACGGAAGTTCTTACCAAACATGGTGAAGTCATTAACGTAAATGGAACCGAGGTTACCCTGAAGCGTCTGGAAGATTTCGCCCAAAGGAATGCCAAGCTGCTTGGCTTTCTGGCGATCAATATCCAGATAGAAGTGCGGAACGTTGGCACGGAACGTACTGTAGGTGTACAGAATTTCTGGCTGAGCGTTCGCTTTAGCCATGACTTCGCCCATAACCTGAGCTAAGTCGCTTCGGTTTCGACCTAACGCATCTTCAAGTACAAATTCAAAGCCAGACCCTGCTCCCATTCCCGGTACGGCTGGTGCACCCATTGCAAATACAACAGCTTCTGGAATTTCCTGTGCCGCGCGAGCATTAATACGATTCGTAACGGCAAAAGAAGAATGATCGCCGTCCAGATTGTTTCGGTAGTCCCAATCCTTGAGTTTAACGAACAGTGAAGCACCGTTTGATGCCGCTGCACCGGTCAGGAAAGCATAACCATTAGCGACAGTCACACCTTCGATACTAGGCTCCTGGTTGATCACATCCATCAGCTTTTCAGTTACCGCTTCTGTACGAGACAGAGAAGCGGAATCCGGTAACTGCACGTTAACCAGCATGATGCCTTTATCTTCCTGTGGCACGAATGCTGTTGAAGTGGTTTTCGCAAGGAACGAAACTGCTGCCACTGCGACACCAAAGAAAATCAGAGCCAGAATTGTTTTCTTAACCAGAAAACCCGCTGCCTTACCATATTGACTGGTGACTTTGTCCAGAACCCGATTAAAGGCATCAAACCACTTCGCGGTATTGCCTCCGCCTTGCTTAAGCACCAGAGAACACACAGCAGGTGATAAGGTAAGCGCATTAATCGAAGAAATAACTACAGAAATACAAATAGTTAAGGCGAACTGGCGGTACATGATCCCGGTGATTCCCGGTAGCATTGCCACTGGAATAAATACGGCAAGGAGAACCAGCGTAGAGGTAATGATAGGTCCGGTTACCTCTTTCATCGCTTTTAACGTAGCTTGTCTTGGCGTTAGGCTAGGATCCCGCTTCATGATGGTATCAACGTTTTCGATAACCAGAATCGCATCGTCCACCACGATACCAATGGCCAGAATCAGACCAAACAGAGTTACGGTATTAATGGTAAAACCAGTTGCCAACATGATGGCAAAGGTACCAATCAAAGAAACGGGAATGGCAATAACCGGAATCAGAGTGGCACGCGCACTGCCCAGGAACAGGTAAGTGACTGCGATAACCAAAAGAATGGCTTCAATAAGTGTTTTGACTACGCCTTTAATCGACTCTTCGACAAACAGTGTCGTATCGTAGCTGGTTTCATACACCATGCCTTCAGGGAAAGTCTTGGAAAGCTCTTCCAGCCTTTCCATCACCAAACCACCACTCTCGAGTGCATTCGCACCTGACTGGAGAGAAAGCACCACGATAGAAGCGTCCTGACCACGGAATAAGCCCGTACCGTTGTAAAAGTTTTTGCCCAGTTCTACACGAGCGACATCTTTCAAGTAAACCGCAGAACCATCTGGGTTAGCGCGAAGCATTACACCTTCAAACTCTTCCACCGTCTCTAGTCGGCCTTTAGTCACCAGGTTAAACTGCACTTCCTGTGGGTTAGCGTATGGTGCCGCCCCGATGTTACCTGCTGCTACCTGAACATTCTGCTCAGCAAGGGCTGCATATACATCCGAAGTCGTCATTTTCAGCGAAGCCAGCTTTTCCGGATCCAGCCAGACACGCATTGCGTACTCACCGCCACCGATAACACTCACGTTACTGATGCCTTTAACACGAGCAAGCTGGTCTTTAACGTTCAGGTTCACGTAGTTGATCAGGAACTGGTCATTGTACTTACCTTCAGGCGAGTAAAAGTTCAGTACCATCAACAAGTCAGGTGAATTTTTCTTCACCGTGACACCCACCATTCGAACCTCTGGTGGCAACTTTGATTCGATCTGGGTTACACGGTTTTGAACGTTGACCTGAGCCATGTCGGGATCGGTTCCGATATCAAAGGTCACGTTTAAAGAGTAAGAACCGTCGTTGGCACTCTTCGAAGACATATAGATCATGTCTTCCACGCCATTAACGGAGGTTTCTATCGGGTCAGCGATTGCCTGCTCTAGAACTTCTGCACTGGCACCAGTGTAGTAAGCCGTAACGTTAACAGAAGGCGGGCTGATTTCCGGATACTCAGAAACCGGCAGTACAAGCAATGAAATTGCCCCTGCCAATGTAAGAATGATGGAGATAACCAGCGCGAATTTAGGGCGCTGAATAAAAAATCGGCTCAGCATGATTAAGCTCCCGTGTTGGCGGAATCGGAGTCTTGGATATTGACAGGCATTCCATTCCTAACACGTTGCAAGCCTTGCGTAACAACCTGCTCTCCCTTAGCGAGCCCTTCTGTCACGATGACACCTTGCTCGGTCTGCTTTCCTAGTGTGATGTTTCTGCGCTCAGCTATGTTGCCTTTGGCAACAATCATGATGAAGTCGCCTTCAAGATCAGTCTGAACAGCGCGTCTTGGGATAACCACCACTTCTTCTGGTGTTTGTTCCTGAATGGCAACGCGAACATGCTGCCCCGGTAATAATGCATGATCTGGGTTGGCGACGCTGGCTCGAAGTGCAATTGTCCCGGTGTTCAGATTGATTCGGTTACCGATGAAATCTAACTTGCCTTTGTGTTCATACACGTTGCCATTTTCAAGCTTGATCACTACTTCAAGCGCTTTTGCAGCTCCTTCACCATCACCTTTCACTTTATCCATACCAAACTCCAGTCTTTCCCGCTCACTCACGTTAAAGCTGGTATGAATTGGGTCCAAACTGACAATGGTGGTTAAAGGACCGGAAGAGGGAGAAACCAGATCACCAATACTCACATTGCTGCTGCTGATTCTTCCTGTGAATGGCGCAGTAATTTGAGTGTGAGACAGGTTAACATTGGCGAGGTTGAGTTGTGCTTCTGCGGCTTCTACCTGAGCTTCGGCACTCAATTTCGCCGCTGTAAGCGTGTCAAATTCAGATTTGGAGATGTTGCCTTTCGGCAAGAGATTTTTGCCACGCTTGAAGTCCATTTCTGCTTTTTTCAATGAGGCATGTGCCTGTGCCAATGAGGCTTTGGCGGTTGCAACCTGAGCGTCAAAGGAGGAAGGTTCGATTTGATATAAAACATCGCCTTTTTCAACAAGCTGCCCCTCGATAAACAGACGATCTTTAAGGTAACCAGAAACCTGGGCTGTAATGTTGGCATCTTCAACGGCTTGTACCCTGCCAACATAGGTTTTACTTTGTTGATGCATGACAGTGGTTGACTCCATAGCCACCACATTAGGTGCTACGGCGTTTCGATTTCCTTGTTCTGCTTCACCACATCCTACTAATACTAATGAGCTGGCGACTGCCAGACTGAGTAATGTTTTCTTCATGTATCTACCATTTTTTAGAAGAGTTTTGAGTTTTGTCTAACGGATAATGCCTTGCTAGCGCGATTATGATTTTACTTTTAACCAATTATCCGTAGCCGGAATCACCAACATAAGAAATGTGACACAATAGATGTCAGCGAAACCGTTGCGATATACGCAAGTTACCTCATATGATTGCCTAGTGGCGAGTAGAAATGATTTTCATGACGCGTTTTCAGTTTTTGATTCAGCCCCGTAGGATCTTCAAAGTGATGTTTCGCCAGAAAACCAATGCATTCTCACTAAACCAAGGTTCAAGAGATAGCTTGCGTATATTGACAGTTATTTTTGTTAGAGTGCTGCAAATATCTCACATAAAATTGTGTCAGTTTATTGCAAATTACAAAGAAGTGATAAAGTCATCATTTTTATGTAGTTACCTATTACATTTTACATATAGTTCAACGTGAAATAATTCATAAAAATGATAACCTAATAGCTTGAGTGTGGGAGGGCTAAAGTTTTGAGTTGGGCAGGTTACATTCCTTTGAACAGAGACTGAGAGGCGCGGCTGACAGGAAGCTCTTTCTGACCTATCACAACATACATTCTTCCGGTCAGATCTTTTCTAACTTTACTGATTCGTGAAACAGAAACAATGGTCGAACGGTGAATTTGCCAGAACTGATTGGGGTCGAGCTGTCCCAACAGTTCTTTCAACGACATTCTGATTAAATACTCATCCAAATGGCTTTCACCATTCTGACAATAAACAGAAACGTACTTATCTTCAGATTTGAAATACACCACATCATCGATAGGGATGAGGTGTATCTCGTCCCCCATTGATGCTTTTATCCAATGAAGATAGCTTTGAGGTTGAGTTTTCTCAGGAGAGAGTTGTTCGAACAACTTTTGTAAATCAGGCTGGCTACTGGTTTGGTGATCATTGAGTCTTTGCTGCACCTTGGCAACCGCCTTTGTCAGGCGCTCTTCGTTGATGGGTTTCAACAGGTAGTCTGTGGCATTGTTATCAAAGGCTTCTACCGCGTATTCATCGTATGCCGTGGTAAACACAATATGGGGCGTGTGTTGAAGCTTATTTAGCTTATTCGCAAGTGTTATGCCGTCTAGCCCCGGCATTCGGATATCAAGAAAAACGACGTCGGGTTCGTGCTCCAGGATGGCATCAAAAGCACTTTTACCATCACCGACTTTGGCGACAATATCCAACTCCAGCCAGACATCGTTTAATTGCCGTTGTAAGTGGTGAAGTAATAAAGGTTCATCGTCCGCAATTACCGCTTTTACATACTTTGCCATGTCTAATAAACCTTTATTATCTGCTTTGAAGAGAGCCCAATGCCAACCTGTTAATTGAGATGCGAGAGGTGACACCCTGAGGGTCATTCTGGATGACTGAAAGGGATGCATCTTCCCCAAACAAGGTCTTTAACCTGGCTCGTATATTCTGAAGCCCTATTCCATGACCACCTGACGACTTGTCTGCCAATAGACCAACACCATTATCTCTGACTTCCAAGACAACTTCCTTTCTTCCATCCAACACTTTTACATCGATGTGACCACGATTCAGGCTCGGCTCCAAGCCATGAATAACAGCGTTTTCTACCAAAGGTTGCAACAGAAATGGAGGCACCATTAAGGATTCGGTAAATTCGTCTTTAGTGACATTGTAACTCATCAGCTCGCCTAATCGTATTTGCTGAATCCCTAAATAGGCGGACAACAAATCCAGTTCATGATCAACAGGAACAAGTTGTGTGCGGTTCTTTCTTAGGGTTGCCCGAAGTAAGTCCGTTAATCGAGACAGCATTTGCTTAGCTTTACTCGGGTCACTTTCTATAAGCACGTTGATGTTTGCGAGAGTATTAAACAGAAAGTGGGGTTCTATCTGGCTTTGCAATTGTTGTAGCTCACTTAAAACCAGCGCTTTTTCCTGATCGGCCTGAATGCGTCGCGCTTTCTCTAACTCGTGGCTGGCTTGTGCTTTCTGTTCTGCCGAATAAAAGTAGTAAAAGCAAAACGCCGTAAAGATAAAACCCAATAACACGATAGGCTTCATGTCGGAGTAAGACGCAAAGCTCGGGTAATCACTCACCCAAAAATGTGCGTTAACACTACCGCCCAGCATAGAGATGGTGAGTGCGACTAAGTTGACTGTTCGTCGTGATAGCTCCGGAAGCACCAAAGTAACCAGATAGCCACCGACAACCGCGCTGTAGCCAAAGCCAAAGCTGATCACTATGTGCGTGTAAAATGGAGCTTCCCAGACAAAGGAAGTGGTGATCGCGATGATAAAACAAAATAAAGAAGTGAATAAAAAGCTTTTTAGCCACTCATTTTTGGCTAGCTCTGACCCCAGTCCCATTAAAATCTTCCTTTAAAATTTAGCAAAATCATACTGTTAGTTTTTAGGTTTTTATAGAGTGATTTATCTTTACCGTTGTAAAAACGTGCGGCAAGTTCAGTTTCAAAGCGGGACGCCCCGTCGTCGTACCATTCAAAACTCAATCTTGGTGTTGAGATCACACCACCATCTTCGGGCGCTATCATCAAATCCACTGTGGGCGTTAGCTTTTCAAACCAACCCGGAGCAGCAGTCCAGTGCTGTCCCTGCCAGTTTTGAGTATCCAATGTCCAGTGAAACATAACGTTGTGTTTGGTTAAGTTGGCATTTGTGAGTCCCAGTCCGTAGGAATCGGCAAGACGATCCTGACCATAAGTTTCTCTGAGCGAGGTCGCTGAAACCTGTGCATCTTCCCATTCTTCTTTCCCCCATGCTCGGCTGTCATACCAGTACTCCGCAATGACGCTGTGTCCGGAAAAGCTGCTCCAGGTTATACCTGTCATGACTTGTTGCGCAGCCCCTTGCGTTTCGAGCGCAACGGGTGCAAAAAGCTGACTTGGCTGTTGGTAAGCAAGATGTTTTCTTTGAATCACTGCCGATGAATGCCACTCCCATTCGCTACCGAAAACAGTTACCCAACTCGCCCCAACCAGCCCTTTTCTTACGTCATCAAAATAGCCGATAACCTGAAATTCACTGTCACCTCGCAGACCGTAGTAACGAACACCTACCCCATGTTGTTGCGCGGCTTTTTGAATCTCTGTGGCTTCTTGCTGAGTCAGCGAAGACGTCGTAGCAATCGCCGTCCATTCCCCTTCGGCTCCAAAGTGGGACAGGCTGACTACGCCTACCCCTTCTTCAACCTGAATCCCTACTGGGTTTCGACGATAAGGATTGAATACGTCCAGCGGACGATAACCATACCCCACCCCATAATCCTGACGAATTTTGCCGACGGTAGCATCCAAAGTCGTACCAGCGATATCTACACTTCCCTGCCAGAAAAACTCTCTGATGATCAAGTCTGATTCTGAATCTACCGAGCTGTCTGAGTGATAGATGCCATTGCCTAGCAAAGCCAGAGACGCGTTGAACGATTGGTAACCCAGCTCCACTTCTAAAAGCGCATCTACGCTCTGGATACTTTCTCCATCTGAAGCAAACACACCATTGGTTGCTTGGTGCTGAGTCGTGTCTGCACTTATCATCCAATCCCAGTTCGATGACAACTCCGAAGACAATGCCACCGGTGAAACAAGCACAGACAGGATTAAAGGTTTTGCAATCTTCACGTTACAGCTCCGACACGTTACTTCTGACTAAAAATGAAGGGTTGTAATATTTGTCTTCCAACTCATAAGACGAGATCTCCTGATATTCAATGGTCGTCTTTTTACTAGGCTGAATTTTATCTAACAAAGTCATGCTAACTACGGCATCTTCATTATTACGCTCACCTTTGGTAAACCAAGCCACCTTCGCCAGTTTGCCCGATTTCATTATCAGATTTGCCTTTACAGGAAAGTCTGACTCCTGCTCTAACCAAAGCTCGATAGAATGGTAACTTGCGCCTTTTGTCTTGGCAGTCAGTAGCAGTTTATTGGTTTGGATCTCGCTACCCGATAACGTAGTCAGGGTTTCTTGTCCTTCAAATGCCCCCTGATAATCGTCGCTCCAGGTCAGTGTTGAAATATCACCTACAGACGCTTCACCTAGCAATTTCTGCATGGGTGTAATTCGAATTGGTCGGCGACTTTTGGGCATAACCAGCCAGTAGTTATCTTCCAGCATCAGCATCTTCTGCCCGGCTTCCACTCTGGATTTTAATACCACCAGTGACTGCCTTTGAGGGCGAGTATAAACGTGGTACTGATGCGTTTTTTCCTTCTCACCGTTTTTGAAAACGTGCACAACAGAAACAACTTTTGAAGACTCTTCTTCCATACGGAAGTTATCGGCATTTTTCAGCATGGATGTCACGTCGTTTGCTACAACTTGGCCGCTAAGCAACGCTGTTGTTGCCAGGACAAGATTCAATACCTGACGAATAGAACAATTAAACATATGCAAGTGCCTCGGTGATGGGTTTGTTTACTCCCTTTCTGGCAGAGAAGTAAGCCGCAAATACGCAAATAGCGACGACTCCCAATGTCGAATAAGCAGCCAGTTCTGGAGAGAAGTTGATTTGTAGCGGGTAACCTTCGGTGTGACCTGGAGGAGGTGGCATTTTAATTTCCACAACCAGTAGCAAGACTGAAGCAATCAAACTGGCAAGTACACCAATCAGGCTACCGATAAGCGCAAGTAACCCAGCCTCTTTAATGAATGAAGAAATGATCTCGTTAGAGTATGTGCCAAGCGCAGAAAGTGTCCCGATTTCTCTTGTGCGTTCGGTGACAGACATAGTCATGGTATTGAAAAGAGCAACGAATACCACCAGCGCCATGATTAGTCCCATAATGCCGAAAATTCGGTCATACAGATCTTTCACTTTCTTGTAGAAAAACGCTCTGTCTTGCCAAGGTGTAATCTGTATCTCCTGATCCAGTACAGAAGAGTCCAGCAACTGTTGAGTTTGGTTCTGAATTGGGTTGGTTTGCTCGGTATCGAACAAGAATACCGACAAGGTGCTGATTTTTTCTGTTACCAATAGCTCCTGAGCAGAATTAACATGAAGGTATAGCTGACGCTTATCCAGTTCAGGAATACCTGTGCTGTAGATGCCATGCACTTTAAAGTCCAGCGCGTTTAATGCCCCTTCACTGGTGGTGGCTAACAGTGTTACCCAGTCTCCGATGCTAACCTTGAGGTTTCTGGCGAGTTCATAAGCAAGCATTACTTGAGGCTCATCAGCGTTGTAGCGGCTGGAGTTCATGCTGGTCAGGGTTCTGCCTTCTTTCACATTCAAGAAAGGACCTTTCATATCGAATTCTTTTTCGTTAACGCCATTACCAACAAAAATGGTCGACTTGTTGCCGTTTGAAATTAAGCCAGTGAAATAAACTCTCGGTTGTACCGAACGCACTTTGTCCATCGCCATGATCTTGTTGACCAGCTCTTTGGTTCCGGAAAGCCCGTTAGATAAAGGCATGTCTTCATCCTGCTCGAAATACCCGACCTGACTTAGTGTTAAGTGCCCAGTGTCACGAGCCGTCGACTCCTTCAGAGATTGATAAGTAAATAGCCCAAACCCGCCAGCACTTACCATGGCGAAAACAGCAATGGCAATGATTAAGATAGAAAGTGCACTGCGGCGAGAATTGCGCTTCAGGTTTAAAAACGCATACCTGAGGTTTTCAAAATACGCAGATAAAAATGAAACTCGATTTAGCTGACCCATTTCAGAACCTCCTTTTGAATAACGCCATCAAACAGGGCGATACTGCGATCGCACCGTTCTGCCATTCGGTGATCGTGAGTGGCAATCACAAAGGTGGTGCCGAATTCATGCCCCAACGACTTCATTATGTCGATAACAAGCGTGGCACTTTCGCTATCCAGACTCGCTGTTGGTTCGTCGGCGATGATCAGTTTGGGTTTGTTGACTAGCGCACGGGCTATGGCCACTCGCTGTTGTTGTCCCCCTGAAAGATTGTCTGGTCTGTGATGGACGTATTCACCGAGTCCGACTTTGTCCAGCATTGAAAACGCGATCTCTCGCTGCTGATCTCGGCTGTGACCGTTGAGTTTCAAGGGGTACATTACGTTTTCCAGTGCGGTCATCACCGGAACCAGATTGAACTTCTGAAAAATGAATCCCATTTGGTAGCGTCTGATTTCCGCAGCCTGTTTGGGTGTTTTTGGCAGCGGTTTGCCCTCGAAATGAATATGTCCGGAATAGTCAGTATCAAGAAGACCAAGCACATTTAGCAGAGTACTCTTCCCGGAACCGGAAGGACCACAAAGTGCGACCATCTCTCCTTTTTCTATTGTCCCAGTTGCGCTTTTCAGAGCGGGAACGTCAATCGTCCCCAACTGATAGCTCTTATTGATTTGATTAAATTCAATCATATTGCCCCCTAAGCCTCATTGACCAAGGCTTGAGCTTTTTGGGTCTCGGGGTGTGAAGCGTCTTTCTTTAGCATCACTGCCAGCCACTCTTGGGCGCGCTGTTGATCTTCAGCCCGAATGGCAGTTTCAATCGCAAATGAATAAACCCATGAAGTCGCAGCAAAAGGTGCCTGCTCAAATTCTGGCTCGGCAAGCAAATCGATATACAGATCGTATCCACGATCGAAGTGATTAAACATATCCGGCAACTGGCTGAAAGTTGCCGCAGACAATGCTCTGGCAAGGTATGTGTCCGGCAATCCCTGAATCACAGGTTGAGATTCGACAGGAACCGCTTGAGAGGCGATAAGGTTAAGCCCTTTATCAATCGTTGCCAGACCCTGTTCTACGTATTGCATTTTGTTCCAGGGCATCCAGGCATCACGACCCTGCATCGTTTGTGTACTGCCAAGGTAAACCAGACTCAGTGGCTTAGCCCCTTCTTTCTGAATCAATTTATTGAGTTGTTCGAAAACCAGCTCTACTTTGTCACTGTCGCCTGCTGCCGCCAGGTTGTACTGCTGAATAAGTTCATTGGATGGATTGGCAACAGCTTGCGAAAGTCCCGCCAGTAGCAGTGAAGAAATAATAAATGTGCGTTTGATGAGTTTCATAACCGATATCCATTCTGTTGTTTGGTGAAGCTACATTAGCAACGCCAGATTCCAGAATCAGAAGAATGCGATAAACGGTCGTTATAAGGAGTGAATGGTAATCTATACTTTTTAGGCACTTATTTTGCAGTTCTTTCAGGTGGCAATTTTTATTTGCCGCATGTGAAAGAAAAAACGCAGTTGCCAGTTCTATATGGTTGTTATACCCAAGTGACCTCAGAAACCCATAAAGCGAGGTCACTTGGGTATAGTAAGGTCATGGAAGTATATTATGAAAAAACTTGTCGCACTCTCATTAGCATTGGTATCTGGTTCTACATTCGCATTCGAGCCAGGTGAGGAATACGGCATCATTGGTGCCAGCGGTACATTTGGACAATCGGTTTACTCTACCGAAGATTCTGCAAAGTTTGGCATTACGCCTAACCTGTTTTATTACGGTGAGCGCGGATTTATTGACGGCAGCCTGGCAAGCTACAACGTTTTGCCATACGTCGGTATCTCCGGTAACTGGCGTTTTGCTCAGGTATCTAACACTTTTGATACCATTCCAGATGGCATCGATGAGCGAGACGGTAACCTGGAATTAGGTCTTACCATTGGTACACCTGGCGCTCGAATTACCTACCTTCAGGATGTTATGAATGTCCACGGTGGTAAAGAAATTCAGGTTCACCTAGGAAAAACATTCAACACGCCAATGCGTCGATTCACACTGACTCCTTACGTGGAATTAGACTGGAGAGACAGAAAGCTGTCCGACCATTTGTACGGTGTCAGCGCTGCGGAATCCAGTGCATCAGGATTAAAGCAATATGACGCATCCAGCAGCTTTGTCTATCAGGCTGGTGTAATTGGTTTGTACGACTTCTCGAAGAAGTTGGTGATCATCAGTAAAGCAAGAATGGAAAGTCATGATGATGACAGCCCAATCGTTCAGCGTAATTTTGGTTGGTCATTTGAAGTTGGTCTTACCTATAAATTTGCTGGGAAATCTTGGTAATTTTAGCTAAAACAGTTAGTTAAATTCACCACGAAATATAACAACCCCTTTAAAATCAAACAATTATAAATTGGCACACATATTGAAATACCAAGCATGTGTGCCAATTCTAATTTAAAGGGCTAGTTATGTTTTCTCAATCAAGGTTTTACGCGAGTTTTTTATTCCTAACCGGGATCGTTTCTCTGGTTATTGCTGACTCTGCAATGGCAGACGAAGAACGTGCATTTCCTACCACTTCCTTCCACTCACTGGGTGTTTCTAAAGACATTAGCGTCAACGTTCAATGCGGAGCAAAACCTATGGTGATTGCTCAAGGTCACGAAGACGTACTGGATAAGCTTTCTTTAAAGAATACCAGAGGCAAATTGCTGATCAGCAATGAAGGCGAAGACCCTGGATGGTTTGCGACTAAACACCTCGACATTACCGTGGTAACCGACAAGCCACTCACAAGCGTCGAAGCAAAAATGGGCACAAATCTCACCGCCGTTCCATGTGCTATTTCAAGCGACGAGTTAAAAGTTGTGGGCAGCATGGGGGCAGAAATCTTCGTTGAGGGCAAGGTTTCAAACTTGGATGCTCATTTGTCTCTGGGTGCTAACTTCAACAATTCAGATTCTTTACTTGATGTCGAAAATGCCAATATCGACTTTTCAATGGGAGCCAATGCCTATTTGTGTCATGCCAAACGGGTGACAGGTTCACAGGAAATGGGCGCTGCTCTCTACGTTGGCGAGAATACGCGCTATAAAATTGATCAGGTAATGGGAGCCGTAGTTTCCTACGATGGCTGTTGGTAAAAAGGTTATTGATAGAAAAACTGTCGCAAAAATGGTTTTACATAAAACCAAAATAATCGTACTATTCAAACTCTAGGAGATAAAAGGCGAGACAAAAAGCACACGAGACAGTCTCGCCTGACAAAAGTTCACCCTGTCCTATCTCCTTGCAACGAGATATGCATCAAGCTTTTTATATGCGACATCTCAAAGCATCTAAAACAAACAAAAAATCTCCGTATGTTCCCTTCTGTTTCAAGCCTTACCCAAGCACTCTCTTTCAATTATTCATCTCTCTAAATCGCTGATTATCTATTTTTACATCCGTTTGCACAGTGATTCTATCCCATTGAAAAATATGGATTTATATTTTTCTAAAAAGCTAAATTTTGACCGTCTTCAAATCCATAACTGCTTGAAACTACCCAAGAAAAATTTCTGATTAAGCTTGTTCACGTACTCAATCTAACAACAACGATTCTCTGTGCGAGTATCCAGCGGCCTACAGGAGCTGGCACAGAATTCAGCTATACACTTTAGGAGTAAACATGAACAAAATCTTTAAGCCTAGCATCATCGCAATGGCAGTAAGCAGCGTTGCACTGACAGCATTTCCAACTGTCGCAGAAGAAACCGATACGAAATACGATGTGTACGGAATCATCGCGTTACAGGCGCATTATCGTGACTACGAAAACTCCCCTAGCCTTACTGGCTTTCAAACCAACAATGAAAGCCGCATTGGTTTCAGAGGTTCTAAACAATTCCAAAACTTTGGCCCTAAATTTATCTGGCAGATAGAAGGCGGCTATGTCGACCCTTCTTATTCTGATCACACGGCAAGCGGCGGTTTCGGTGAACGAGATACCTTTGTCGGTTTTGAAGACTTTGATTCATTCGGTCAGTTCCGACTAGGTCGTGTTCTGACACCACTCTATGAAGTGGTTGACTGGCCCGGTGCAAACCCAGGTCTGGGTGATGTGTGGGACTGGGGTGGCCTGATTGGCGGTGCAAAGTTCCAGGATCGCTCATCAAACACGGTTCGTTGGGACTCACCGGAATGGGGCGGTCTGACTCTAGATGTGGCTTACGGAAGAACCAAAGCCGCAGCAACCGGAAGTGACGAAGGTTGGTGGCAAGGCGCTGCTGCACATTACAAAGTAGGACCAATCCAGTTTGATGCAGCCTATGAGATCAACCGAAACACTGCTGAAAGTTTTCAGGATGGCACGCTTGATCCCGACGCCCATGACCCATCAACCAAAGATACCTTTAACCGTATCTGGGATAACAATACGTACCTGATTGGGGTTCAGGGATGGTTTGAAAATGGTATTTCCTTCTTCGCGCAATATCGTATCCAAGATGCAAAAGTTACCGAAGGCGTCGATAACGGGCGTGAAGAGAAACAAAATGCCATGACTTCTGGTTTGATGTACAACACAGGCGACTGGCAGTTTAAAGTCGGCTACACCAAAAACTTTGAGCTAGAAGTGAATGGCGAGAAAGTGGCAGACTCAGCTGACGATATTATCTCTGCTCAGGCGATGTATTTTGTAGACCCATCAGCGGTGCTTTACGTACGTGCTCGTGATGTCACCATGGGTGGTAACACGGTTGACTCCGGTAACGCAGGCATGACTTATGATCGCTGGAAGTCAGATTCATTTAATGAAGTATCCGTTGGCGTGGAATACTACTTCTAATCAGTCAAAATAAAACTCTGGGCGGGATATTACCCCGCCCTAACCTGTTTCTGGAGGCTTCATGGCATTCGCTTTACGTATAGTTGTCTTAGCACTGGCTGGCTTTACCAGCTTTACCTTTGCATCCCCACTTACATTGAGCCTGAGTAACGAGCTCACCCCAAGAACCATCAATGGCGCTAAAATTGAGAGTCAGTGGATTAAGTCCAGCTCAGCTCTGGAGATTCAGCCTGGATTAAATCAGATTGCCGTGACAATTGGTCAGATCGTGGTAGAGGATGGCAGAAGAACCAAATACTATTCACAGCCCTACGTCCTCCTGTTCGAAGGAAGAGAGTCACTGACTTTAGATTACAAGGCGTTCAGAACAATGAGTGATGCACGCCAATTTGAAAAAGCGCCAGCCTTTACTCTGACCGATGCCTCATCCAACCCAATCGACTACAAAATAGATACGATACACATAGGTGGTTTGCAGACGTTGCAAGACTTTGAAGGAGCGATTCGCCGATACAATGAAAAGGGTGAAGGACTTGCGGTCTATCGCTCAGAAAAAGAGACGACCGTTACGTTGACTCATTCTGAAGAACATCTTCTTAAGTCAGCACAATCTGCCTTTCAGGATTTAAATTCTGATACTCAAAGAAAGTTTATGGCTTGGGCGATGGAGAATTTAAAGTAAAAAAAAGCGGGCACCGCATGCCCGCAAAGCCCGTTCCGGCTGAAAGAATAGTGCTAGACCCAATTAACCTTTCGTTTATTGGGTGTATAATTCATTGCGGCGGCTAAGATACCATTTGAATATCAAACATACAACACATCATTCTATTTATTTTGACTCTCATTCTGAGAAGGTCGACTTCTTTATATATTTATATCTTTAAAAACAATACGTTATAAACCCATATATATTGGCACTTCCCTTGCTATCTCTCATATAGATATCAAGGAGATGCCATGTTTTCTACCCAACAGCAAACAGACTACAGCAAACACCTGAGCACGATTTTTTGTGTCAGTGCGCTGTGCGCCGTGCTGGGTGGGCTATGGTATCTGGTCCCGCATCCTGCGATACCTGTTGCGCTTGCCATTGTGCCTTTTGCTATTCTGTTTACACTTAATTTCCCTGTCCTTCTCGCCCTACTGTTTATTGTTTTTTCTTATTTCAGGTTACATGAAGCGTTTCCGGTTCTAATGCCTTTGCGCATTCCTTTGCTGCTCTCACTGGCGACACTGATGACCTTCTTCTGGCACATAGCCATCACACGAAATATTCAGTTCAAGCCAAGTAAGGAACTGAAGTGGTTTGCGGTGTTTTTCATTATTGTGATGCTCGGAATTCTGTTTGCTGGTAATAAAACGGCTTCCATCAACTACTTCACCAGTACGTATGTCAAAATCGCCATTATGACGCCCGTCTTGTCATGGATCCTTACTCAACCCAATCATTTCAAACTCGCTATTCGCCTTTTCTGTATTGCCGGTGGACTGGTCGCTTTTGTAGCTATCTCGAACAAACTCGCTGGAATAGGTCTGGTCGAGGGAACGCGAGTCACCATCGGCAGAAGTTTTCAATCTGTACTTGGAGATCCAAATGACCTCTCTTTGGTCTTACTGTTTCCCTTCTCGTTTGCGCTTGCTCTCGTTATGGCTCCGGGTATGAACAGATATGAGCGTGTCTTCGGTGCTATTACCAGCGTACTCATTGTATGGGCAATCATTGCGACTCAAAGCAGAGGCGGGCTACTTGGCATTGCCAGCGTGCTCGGCATTTTTGCTTATCGACGTGTGAAATCTAAAGCGCTGCTGTTTTCTGGCGGTGGCGTTCTTATGGTGATCTTGTACTTCGCTGCTGGAATCAGCGGACGAAAGTCTGGAGGTGCCGCAGAGGAAGGTATTGATGAATCAGCTATGGGGCGGATTCATGCCTGGGAAGCCGCATTCAAAATGGCACTAGACAACCCGGTTACCGGAGTTGGCATCGATAACTACTTCTACAACTATTACTTCTACAGCAGCTACTGGGACGGTAAGAACCATGCGGTTCACAGTACCTGGTTCGGCGTATTGGGTGAAACAGGATTTGTCGGTCTTTTCGTTTTCTTAGCCATGGTGATCACCATGTACAAAACTGCCATCTACTCACTCAGAAAAGTCAGTGAGAACGTTGATCGATTCCCACCTGTCACTTATGCCATGAGTGAGGGCACGTTAGCCGGAATCATTGCTTTCAGTGTTTCGGGTTCTTTTTTAACTCAAGGGTTTACATGGCCTGTCTACATTCTGGTGGCCCTGACAGCGGCCAACTATCATTTCGTTAAGCAACACGGGGAGAAAAATCATGGAGAATAGAATTCCATCACTGGATGGGCTGCGCGCAGCGTCCATTTCTCTTGTCTGTTTTGGTCACTTGGTTGGCACCGTAAACTTTCCGCAGATATTCATGCCTCTTCACAATTTGGGCAACTTTGGCGTGAAGGTCTTTTTTGTCATTTCAGGATTTCTGATCACCACTCTTTTGCTGAATGAGATGAACAGAAACGAAAAAGTGAACCTGTCTCAGTTTTTCATTCGCCGTATATTCCGACTGTTTCCGGCTTTCTATTTTTACGTTCTCTGTATCGCAGTGGCAGAATATGCTGGGATTATCTCCCTGATGCCCGGTGATCTTTTCCACGCTGTCACTTACACCATGAACTACCACCACGAGAGAGAATGGTGGTTAAACCATACTTGGTCACTCGCGGTTGAAGAGCAGTTTTATCTTCTCTGGCCTCTACTTCTGACTTTGTTGGGTAAAAAGCATGCCAAACACTTATTGGTCATCGCTGTAGTCATCATTCCTTGCGTTCGCTACTGGATGTGGTTTGAAGCAGGCAGTTCCCCTTCAGCCATGACACGGGAATTTCAGGCAATCGCCGATGCACTCGCGATGGGCTGTATTCTCGCTTACATGAAGGAAAGTGGCTTCAGGCTCCCTGAGATTTTTGGCTCTGGCTGGTTCATCGTGATACCTGCAGCCATGATTCTGGTTCCTAGTGCAATCTACAAACTTAGCCCTGCCTGGTTTTATGTCGCTGGGCAAACCATCATCAATGTTTGCGCGGCTCTGATGATTTTACGTTATAGCCAATTCAATCAGGGCATCACCTTTAAAGTGCTTAACAGTAAACCTGCCGTTTGGCTGGGTGTTTTGAGCTACTCACTGTATCTGTGGCAAGAACCTTTCCTAAATTCCTGGACCCGAGAGTGGTACGCCAACTGGCCGACTAACATCATTCTTGCGTTTGCATTCGCTCTGTTCTCCTATTACATAATTGAGAAACCGGGGTTAAAGCTACGCAAAAAGCTGATGACACCCCGAGAGAGTGTGAGGACGGTAAACACAAGAGGATCGAAAGCATGATATACCTGACCCAGTACGTTTAACCATAACAGCACAGGAATCACATGGCTTCTTACTAGGGTCTGTTGACCTTTCGAGATGATTTTTGCAGCAATTTGTGGGTTCTTTATACAAGGCAGCGCTTATTCGGTGTAGTCGCTCTACATCAATAAGCGGTAACACAGTAGAAAGGAGCCACAAATGCTGCCCGAAGGGTTCGGTTCTATGCGCTTTACTCTTTGTTGCAAGGTATTTACTTAGAATGACTAAGCGAAAGACCTTGCGCCGCGATTAAACCACATAGAACTCGAACAAAATTTAACCGCGAAAGGTCAACAGACCCTAAGAATTGATAGCCACGTGAGCGATCAAACAAGGAGAGGACGATGGAACTGGGTGCATTTTCGGTTAGTTTAACCGTCAAAGACTTACAGAAATCCAAAGCGTTTTACCAAGCGCTAGGGTTTACTGAATTCGCAGGTGACGAAACGCAAAATTGGCTCATCATGTCTAATGGTGAACATAAAATTGGGTTGTTTCAGGGGATGTTTGAGAAGAACATGCTGACCTTCAACCCCGGCTGGACGCAAAGCTGCGCTACCCTTGAAAACTTCACCGATGTTAGAGATATCCAGAAGCATCTGGAAAGCTCGGGGATTACGCTTGCTTCCAAAGCCGATGAAAACAGTTCAGGACCAGCGCATATTATGCTGGAAGATCCCGATGGCAATCCCATATTGCTAGACCAGCATGTCTAGGGTCTGTTCTGACCCTATATCACATAAAGGTGTAACTATGATTGAATGCCCATGATTTACTCGGTTCAATAAGCCAAGTTTGGGGTTCAATTCATAAAGGAACACATCATGATCAACGTTCACTACTCCTATCGCGAAGGTGATGCGAAAGAGCCCACTCACTTCTCATCTGAAAACGCAACCATCGAGCAGGTCATGTCCATTATGACCGAATACCCTTGGGATACCGAAGGCAACTTGCCAACAGAAGAGCACGCTGGCGGTGGTATTTTTGTGGAAATCACCAATCACAATAAGCAGGAAGCGACCTTTCAGATTGTGCCTTTTGGCAATGAGCATTGCATGTTGTTTGCTAACGTTGTGTTGAAAAAAGGGTTTCTCGGTATATTCGGAAAGCAGAGCGTTTCAAAAGATTTTGAAGAGCTGACACCCGAACAAGCTATCGAACGAATTAAGCCTTTCTTATCCGTTTCAGTGCCATCTATCTACGAAGAACTTGCTTCAATTTAATTTCATTTTCTGTCCGCGACAGGAAATTAACCCTGTCGCACACATGGTCAAAATTTACATGTCGATTGGCAATTTTATTGAAGTAACCTCTCATTTCATACTCTTACACCCCACTTCTCTGCACTCTTAATACAATCAGTTGAGCTCAAATTAAAGCTTGATATCCGAACGGAATATCCAGCCACTCAAATGTTCTTAAAACGCGTTTGACGCTGTCAGATGTGGCTCCTAAAGTTTGCTATACCCTCACTTGTTCTGAATAGTCAGTTCAGGTTTCCACACACCAAACATAGGAGTCATTGTTATGAAAAGAGCCAGTTCAACCTATCGCCTTCAAATGATTAAAGAAGTCGCAATTAGGAATCAGCAGCAACCGGTCGATGACCCTATGGCAAGCCACATACGCCAAATGTTGGCAGAAGACCCAAGTAAAGATCAGAAAATGGAAGACCAAAATCGCTTTATCGGTGTTCACTTTGATGAAAACGCCGGAGGTTGGGTAGATGATCGCTGGAGTTTAAAATAGAACTCCAAACTTCAGAGTAGAACAGCCAGCGGCTCTCGCTGGCTGTATCAGGATGTTCATACAGCTATCCTCTAATTACTTCCATAAGCAAAATTCTAAGAAGCCTTCCCCTCTCAATCGTCACATGTATTCACACCAATTGCTGATAAAACCTCTAATAAAGACTATTCTAATAGTCAGTGCTTTCCCATAATTTTCTCGGTTCTATGTGGTAAAGAAAAACTGCTTATGTGTCTTATTTTAAAAGCAATTTTTCATTCAAAACCATATAGGTCTTACCTACACTCAGGATTCAAAACACAGGGCAAACCTGAAAATTAAAACAGGCTAGGACAATGAACAATCAACACACCCCGATTTACACCACTTCACAAATTAGAGAAGGTGAAAAACTGGCGGCAAAAAAGCTCGGTATCCCCATGTACGAGCTGATGGAAAGAGCGGGCAAAGCCATCTTTCACCTCATGACACATGAATACGCCACGGCAAAAAAGATACTGGTTTTATGTGGCACCGGAAACAACGGCGGTGACGGATACGTTGTTGCCAAGTTGGCTAAACTCTCAGGATTGGATGTGACTTTGTGGCATGTGGGCGACTCTGACCGCCTTACGGGTGACGCCCTGACTGCGCAACAGGGTTGGCTGGGTATCGGAGGGGAGATTCTTTCGCCAAGTTCATCCTTTCCCAAACATCTGGAACTGATCATTGATGGCATGTTGGGTACGGGGTTGTCTGGAAACGTCAGGCGACAATACGCAGAAGTGATTGAACGTGTGAACCTGCACCCAGCTCCTGTTGTTGCGGTGGATGTTCCTTCAGGGCTTTGTGCCGATTCTGGCTTCCCTCTCGGGACAGCAATAGAAGCCGAATTTACCGTAACATTTATCGGGATGAAAAAAGGTCTGGTCACAGGGCGCGCAAAAAACTTTACTGGGACTTTGAGTTGCGATTCTCTGGGGACAAGCGAGTATTTTAAACAGAATGTTTCCACACCCTATCAGATGATAGGCTCACGAATCCTTGATGATGCGTTACCCAAACGAAAGCCTAACAGTCACAAAGGTAATTTTGGCAAGGTGCTTTTGGTGGGCGGAGCTCACGGTATGGGAGGCGCTATTACTCTCGCAGCTTCTGCCTGTGCACGTACTGGTGCGGGGTTAACTAAAGTCATCACATACAAGGACAATGCTCCCTCTTTATTAGCTACGCATCCAGAAATCATGATCGATCCAAACATGGGCAATAAGCATCTGGTCAATGACTCACTTCAGTGGGCAGACACTTTGGTTTTGGGACCCGGGCTGGGTCAACTGGTTTGGGGAAGCGAACTCTATCATCTGTTCTGTCATCTTGACCTACCAAAGGTACTGGACGCCGACGCGCTTAACTTTCTGGCTACTCAACCAGATAAGGATGATAACCGGATTATTACTCCTCATCCTGGTGAAGCCTCCCGATTACTTGAATGCACAGTGGCAGAAGTAGAGGACAACCGCTATCAGGCTGCGGCGAACCTGCATGAAAAATTTGGTGGGGTTGTTGTATTAAAAGGTGCAGGCACCATTGTTTACGATGGCGGAACCTTCTGGGTCTGCGGTCAGGGCAACCCCGGCATGTCGACAGGTGGAATGGGAGATGTATTAAGCGGTGTAATCGGCAGTTTGTTAGGGCAAAAACTGAACTTGCTGGACGCTGCGAAGCTAGGGGTATGGCTTCACAGTAATGCCGCTGACTGGTGTGCCAGAGAGGAAGGCACAGTAGGGTTACTCGCCAGCGATTTACTTCCGTATTTGAGAAAACTCATCAACAAAATGGAAGAATAATGATTGCATTAGACCTTTAATTTCGAAAATTGCATCCGGCTTGTAAAAGCAGGATGCGGTCATTCTTTTAGGTCGCTTCCAGCAATAATGTGTGTTTACCAACCGCTCTTACCCAAATTGTCGTGTGATGCAGGCTTGCATAAATTTCATTCAGACATAAGAGCTAGGCTGATAATCCATGTTCATTTTTTCTCGCTCAATTCATAAACTTGAAGTAGATTGCTCGTATAGTTCATTGACACAACAGTAACCATCAGGGTCAATTTAATGGTTACGACAGATAAAACATTTATAAAAATGATAAAAAAAACACTCACTCTTTGCCTTTCAATCATAACGTTGTTTCTCCCTACACTTGCCTGTTCCTCAGTCGATCTTGTCAAAGTCGTCAAGGCTGAGAGGAAAATGTACCTAATTGATGAAGGAAAAATCATTAAGGAATACCGGATCGCTTTAGGTGGCTCTCCCAAGGGGCATAAAGTTCAGGAAGGCGACCACAAAACCCCAGAGGGTCGATACATTCTGGATTACAAAAAAGAAGACTCGGCATTCCACAGAGCCATGCACATCAGCTACCCCAATACAGCAGACAAAGCGAAAGCCAAAGAGCTGGGCGTCGATCCTGGTGGCTTTATCATGGTTCATGGCAACAACCCTAAGAACAAATATCTTCAGGTAGACTGGACTGAGGGCTGTATTGCCATTACAGATGATGAGATGGACGAGTTTATGGATTTAGTTCAAGTGGGAACCCCAATAGAAATAATGTGGACAGAATCCGACCAACAGAACTAACCTCGCTTTCATTTCCCTTTTCTCAATAGCCCAAGGAATTTACTGCCATTTATTTCGCATTAGTTTTTCTAATCATAATCATAGAAAACTATCGTGCTTGGGCTATCTGTTTTTTCTTGTCTGACAAAGGCTTTACTCTTACTATCTCGCCCGTATCGGGATTTTGTGTTGTATCTGGTAAATATACAGTTTAAATAAACGCCAGATAGCATTTCTTTTCATTTCCCGAGTATCGAAATACCCAATATTTTCCATTAGGAGTAGTAAACATGCCTTCATCTGTGCCTTTGGCTCGGTTGACCTTTCTGATCGCAATTCTGACCGCTGTTGGTCAGATGACTCAAACCATGTACGTCCCCTCTATTGGACATATGGCGTCTGAGTTTATTGTTGATCCTGCCGTATTGCAGGCAGTAATGGCGTGCTATTTGATTCCTTATGGATTATCTCAGTTCATATATGGTCCCCTCTCAGATCGCTTAGGCAGAAAGCCCATTATCGTGGTTGGACTGATCATCTACCTACTGGGTACCTTGGTTGCTCTGTTTGCACACAATTACGATGTATTTCTGTTAGGAAGCTTTATTCAAGGGGCTGGCATTGGCTGTGGTGGAGCAATGGCCAGAACACTGACACGCGACTGTTTCGAAGGAAGCAGGCTGCATCGAGCCAACAGCCTAATCAGTATGTGCGTCATCTTTTCGCCTTTAGTTGCTCCATTACTAGGTGGATACCTGACTGAAACATTCGGCTGGCGCAGCAGTTATCTGTTTCTTGCTTTGTTTGCAGCGGCTGTCGTGCTCACCATGATGACAAGCTTTAAAGAGACCCTGCCCAAATCAAGAAGAAATGCGGCACCAGTCTGGCAGAATTATCGCTATGTTTTATCAAACCGCCGATTCCAGGGATATCTGGGATGCCTTATCGCAACATTTTCAGGTGTTGCTGTGTTTGAAGCTGCGGCTGGGGTGTTATTGGGCGGAACACTTAACTTACCGGCAACGGTAGTAAGCCTGTTATTTATTGCCCCAATTCCCGGCTATCTTGCAGGTGCAGGGCTATCCAGCGTGATTGCGGAAAAGTTCTCCGAAAAATACGCGATGAACTTTGGTTTGATTGCTGCAATTCTGGGCTCTGGCATTGTTTTGCTACCGGGATTGAACGACCAGACCACTGCCGTGACTTTGGTTGGTGGCGCTACCGTCTATTTCCTTGGTGCCGGGGTGTTGTTTCCTGCGGCAACAACGGGAGCGATTGCACCATTTCCTGCACATGCTGGCACGGCTGGCGCAGTACTAGGAGGAATGCAGAATTTTGGGGCTGGTGTAGCCACATTAGCGGCTTCTGCATTGCCTGCAAGCAATCAGCTTCCTCTTGGAATCATCATGCTGGTGTGCGCCATTGCAGCCTTTGTAAGTTTGATTTGGGTAGACAAGCACCCTGACTCTCAACAAAATCCTGAAATTTCTGCGATATAGATCCAGCTTTAGTCTCGCGCTCATGGCATGTCATAAATCTGTCATGAGCGCTGACTAATCTCACAACCTTATGCGCCCTCTGTTTATCATTTACGAATACGCAAATGAGTCAGTATTTATATTTACAGTTGATAATAAATATCATTTACATATTTAAAAAATATGACTAACATTAATCGAGTTGCTACCAGAAAGACCTGAGAAAAGATTGAAATATAACCGGATTCAGCCGCGAACAACCTATATTTGGCTAATAGGAATTTTAGTCGCCCTCCTTTGTTTATTTACAATTAACTATTACGAAAACAAACGCGCGCAATACGCCCTTGAACTGCAAACAAACGAAAAGGTAAAAACCTTAGAGAAATCTATTGGTTCTCTTACTACTATTCTGCATTCCACTCGTGATTTCCTTCAAATTAACAACAACTTATCATCAGAACAATTTCATACACTATTAAAAGACAGAACGGGCATTGGTTCTGGTATTCATACTATTTTCTGGGCACCTTTAATTTCGACAGAAGACAAACTTCAAGCGCAAAGTCTGGCGAATCTCAGTGGTCAATTGGGTTATACAATTACTCCCTCACTTTCAACTACTTATGCCTGTGCCAGTTGGCTTGGTCGACATGCATTCCCCGTGTTGTTTGCCTCCCCTAAATTTGAAGGCAGCGACTTTCTGGGTTCAAGAATTGAGAGCCATTGCCCAAACAATTTTGCATTAAAACGGGCAATAGAAATTAACGAAGTGAAGGCTTCCACGTTTTACCATGAAGGAAGAAGAGGGTTACAAATCTATTTGCCTGTGCAGTCTGGAAGTGGGCAAACTTTAGGCATTTTGGTAATGAATATTATCCTCCACGAATTTTTAGAGCTGACGTGGCAGGAAGAAATCATTGCGAAAAATATCGATATATTGGTCGAAGACGACGATAGTCGTCAGCTATTTAAAACCGAAAATCAAAGCTTTAAACAGAATCAATACGGTTTGATTAAATATCCATCAGCCACCCGAACATTATATTTCCCTATATTAGATAAATCGTTAAGTGTCACTGTTACACACTTATCAAAAGACTACCGACCCTATATTTACAGTACGGTTTCAACATTACTGATTTTTATGCTGACTCTGTCGGTTTCAGTCAGTGTGAAAAGCTATGCTAATCGGCTCAGAGTATCGAACAAGCTGGTCGCTGAGAAAACCCAGAAACTGCGTACACAGGCAACGCATGACGCACTCACTGGTTTGTTCAACAGACAGGCGCTTGCCGAACAACTTCAAGAATTTATTGAGAACATCACTCCAAACGGAGGCAATGGCTTTGCCATTCTGTTTATCGATTTGGATCGCTTCAAAATCGTCAACGACTCGATGGGTCACATGGTTGGCGATCTCCTGTTGCAGCAGGTTGCGTTAAGACTACAAAGCAACGTAAGAAATGACGACATATGCTATCGATTCGGTGGAGATGAGTTCATTGTCTGCCTGCGAAACAAGCTAAATCGCTACGACATTAATAACGTCTGCCAGAGATACTTAAGTGCTTTAACCGAGCCTTACAACTGTAATGGTCAGTTATACAACATAGGTGCGAGTATTGGAGTCACGACCGTTAATTCTTCCACCCAGACGTTAACCAATATTCTGCGGGAAGCCGATACAGCCATGTACCGGGCGAAAAAATCTTCATCAAGCCAGATTGTTTTTTACGAAAACACCATGTTTGATCAGGCAAAGCAGCGATTCACTATCGAAAACGAATTGAGTGAGGCACACAATAGAAAACAACTGTTGCTCAACTATCAGCCCGTGTTTTCGACCGAATCAAACCAGCTTTCAGCATTTGAAGCGCTGCTACGCTGGAAACACCCGGATAAGGGTTGGATTTCGCCAGATACCTTCATTCCTGTTGCCGAAGAAACCAATCAAATCATTGAAATTGGCGATTGGGTGCTAGAGGAAGTGTGTTCAACCATTCAGGAACTATGGGACAAATCTGAATCAGGGAAATGCCCACGCATCAACGTTAATGTATCGGTAAAGCAGCTTAAATCGGGCCATATCGTTAAAACTCTTCGTCATGTACTGAAAAAGTATCGATTCCCAGCGTCACGCTTAGGTGTCGAAATTACTGAATCGACACTTTTAAACCACAGCACGGCACTGAGCACGCTCAAGCAAATCAAATCACTGGGGGTGAGCCTGTATCTGGACGACTTTGGAACTGGCTATTCCTCACTATCTGTTCTCAATGACTATCCATTTGATGTCGTAAAGATGGATCGCAGTTTCATCTGGAAAATGGACAAACCGGGAGACAAATCTGCTCAGCTATGTGAAGCCATTATTCAGATGTCACATGCCATCCAGTTGGAAGTGGTGGCAGAAGGGGTCGAAACTCAGGCTCAGTTAGACATGCTTAGAAACTATGAATGTGACTACATTCAAGGGTACTTAAAAGGAAAGCCCGTTTCGAAAAACGAGCTTTCAAGGTTTGTGGGTGCATCAAAGACGGTACAAAGGCTTACTGCCATCTCCCACCCTTCAACAAGACCAGAGAAAGTAGAAAAAGCCTGATGGGCTCTGGCGAGTTCGTTTTTTTACCTGTCGGCGGGATAAACCAACCCAATCTGCTTTCTCACTTCAGTCAGGATCTTCGCGGTAGACAAAGAACGTTGCTTTGACACTTTGTCTGCTTTTCCTTCACGAACTAACTGCACAAAAAACTCAGCTTCATAGCGCATGCTCTGTTCATCTGAAGGCAGCGTAATATCTTGCACCAACTCCCCTCTGGGTTTGAACTCTACTTTTTCGGCGTCTGATAGCGCATGGATAATCAGGTTACCTTTTTCGCCCTGTATCTCACTAGGAATGGCAGAATCTGCAATTTTAGAATGGAGAATCACCACATCAAACCCATTGTACTCAAACAGCATACTTCCCTGCCCGTCCACACCAGAATCCAGCATTATTGCGGTTGCGCTCACGCGTTCTGGTTCCCCAAACAGGCTGATAGCACTGGCAACGCAGTAATATCCGATGTCCATAGCTGAGCCATTCGAAAATTCTGGATTAAAAGTATTTGGGTTTTCACCATTTAAGTATTTCTGGTAGCGAGAAGAATACTGACAGTAGTTCAAAACGGCTTTTCGAACGGGTGCGATGTCGTTCATGCGCTGTTTTATCAGGTTGAAGTTAGGCAGGTAGTCAGTTTTAAAGGCTTCAAAGAGAACAACCTGATTCTCTTCTGCTACCTGAAACATCTTTTGTACTTCATCGTAGTTAGAAGCAAGCGGTTTCTCACAAATAACGTGCTTCCCGCTATTCATAAGAGCAATAGCCTGTTGGCAATGGAATGAATTAGGGCTTGCAATGTAAACCGCATCTATGGATTCATCTGAGCACAGTTCACCGAATTCAGTAAACACCACCTCACAATCAAACTTCGACGCAAACTGCCTGCCTGTTTCCTCAGATCGTGAATAGACAGCGCTCAGTGCATATTGTTCGGTCAGCAGTGCTGCATTTAAAAATCGTTCAGTGATCCAATTGGTTCCAATAATGGCTAACTTAATCATTCGTAATTCCATGAAATCTCACAAGACAAAGGGAATTGTGACTGAATCAACTGATTGTTCAACAAATTATTTACAACTATAGATCTATACACTTCAATAAACTGAGTACTTTAGGTTCCAACTCAGGTTGTTCCTTACTCATTTTTCGCAGATTTCGGAGTCGTTATGTCAGACGTATCACCAATCTGGTCACCAGATCCAAACCGGGTCGAAAATGCTCATATCACCCAGTTCATTCAGAAAGTGAACAAGGACTTTGATTTGTGTCTTTCTGACTACCCATCTCTGCACTCGTGGTCCGTAAGTTCTAGTGAAGATTTCTGGACAAGCTTGTGGGACTTTACCAATCTGATTGGCAATAAAGGCAATACCGTCAGGGAGGTGGGTCCCTCAAAATGGGAATCTCCAGCAAGCAGCCGCGACACCTTATGGTTCCCTAATGCTTCACTCAACTACGCCGAGAATTTACTGGCTAATGGATCTCGAACCCCAAACGCAATAGCTATCGAGTTCCATAATGAGCGAGGTCAGCAGGTAAGCCTAAGCTGGCGTGACGTTTGTGAACAGGTGTCAGTTATCCAGCAATGGCTAATAGATTGTGGTGTAGAAAAGGGAGATGTTGTTGCCGGCTACCTCCCCTATTTACCAGAAACCGTCATCGCGATGCTTGCAGCAACCAGCCTCGGCGCCATCTGGACTTCAACGTCTCCCGACTTTGGCATCGACAGTGTTTTGGAACGATTTGGGCAGGTAAAACCTAAAGTATTGTTCTGTTGTGACGGGTACAGCTTTGCGGGTAAACAGCATTCTATGCGTGAAAAGAATCAGGCATTAAATGAACAGCTTATTTCACTTAATCAAGTCTGTGAAATACAGTATTTAAATACCGATGTGCAAAGCGATTTTTCATCTTGGTCAGTTATCCTCGGAAACTACGAAGCAAAGAAGCTGGAATACCAAAGAGTCGGCTTCAATTCACCTCTGTTCATTCTTTATTCCTCAGGCACCACTGGCAAACCAAAGTGCATCACACACTCCGTGGGCGGTACTTTGCTGAATCATATGAAGGAACACCAGCTTCACTGTGATGTTAAACGGGGAGATAAAGCTTTCTACTACACCACTTGCGGGTGGATGATGTGGAATTGGCACGTTTCCGCTCTGGCTAGCGGAGCAACGCTCGTCATATTTGATGGTAGCCCGGTGTTCCCGCATCAGGGCATCTTATGGGAACTGGCAGAGTCCTCCAAAGTAAAACTGTTCGGTACTTCCGCAAAATATCTGGCTGCATTAGAAAAAAACGGTTACCACCCAGCTGAACACTATGATCTGAGTTCAGTGAAAACATTGTGCTCTACAGGTTCTGTTTTGTTTCCCGAACAATTTAACTATGTCTACCAAAACATTGGTAGCGATATCCATCTTGCTTCGATTTCTGGCGGAACCGACATTTGTGGCTGTTTTGTTTTGGGTAACCCTATGTCCCCAGTCTATCGGGGTGAATGCCAAGCGGCGGGCTTGGGGTTGGATGTCCGTGTCTTTAACAGTCAGGGGAATTCTGTTCTTGGTGAAAGAGGAGAACTTGTCTGCCTTAACAGCTTTCCTAACCAGCCAATCGGTTTCTGGCAAGACAGTGGTGAGCGTTATCACAATGCCTATTGGGGAGAATTTGAGAACGTATGGCATCACGGTGATGATGTGGAAATGACGTCCAGAAAAGGAATGATTTTCTATGGGCGCAGCGATACCGTACTCAACCCAGGCGGGATAAGGATCGGCACTGCGGAAATTTATCAGCAGGTGAATCAGCTAGATGGCATTGTTGATTCGATTGCCGTTGGTCAGCAATGGGAAGGGGACGAAAGAATCGTACTGTTTGTTCAGATGGAAGATGGGCAAATTTTGTCGGACGAGCGAATTGACGAGATCAAGTCGACACTAAAAAATCGATGTTCACCCAGACACGTTCCTTCTCTGATTTATGCGGTTAGCGACATACCAAGAACTAAGTCAGGTAAATTGGTGGAAGTGGCTGTTAAAGAGGTCATCCATGGCAATGAAGTCAAAAACATTGGTGCCATTGCCAACCCAGAAGTATTGGGGGAAATTGCCTCGGTTTTCGCTCAAGGTTGAATGCAAAAGCGCGGGCATATATGCCTGCGCTTGAACTAATATCTGTTAGTCTAATTTTGGTATCTATTTTTTATCGTCAGTGGCTTCGGACTCTGACCAATCTACTTGAGAGTGATGCTCTTCTTCTACTGGTTCTTCTGCTTTTTTCAGTAAACTCATGTCACGAGTATTTTTCTGTACCGTAATAGCAGCAAAGAGAGACATTAGAAACGCCAGACCATAGAAGCCTTTTTCGCTAAGCAACATATCAGCATTCCATAGCCCTGCCCCCATTAAAGCAACTGAAGCCAATATCGCTACCCATGAAAGCCCAAAATACAAATCTGTTACAGGAATACCTTCAGACTTATCTCGAACAGTTTTTTGCAACGAAATGGCGGCATACAGACCAAGCAAAATAACCGTGAAGTAGAATCCTTTTTCATTCAGTAGTAACTCTGAGTTCCACAAGCCCAGAAGAAACCCACCAAAGCCCGCAAATAAGCATGCCCAAGATGCACCGATAAACGCTTTTGTTGGTTGATTAATTACGTTTTCCATATTCTTATTCCTTCTCTCATTTTTCAATCGAACACTGTTTTATTGCAAATAATCTTGGCTCAAGAATTCGAATCAAACAAGAAGAAATTTAGAGCCAAAATTCTAAATGCGACATAAGTCACATTAAATTGATACCTCTACTCTACTGAAATAAACGAGGTATTTGCAGAAACAGGATTTAACCTACACGCATGGATCGGTCGTAAATGGTTGCGATATCTGCTATTTTTCTGATAACCAATCGATAAGAGCTCAAACACATGAACCTTTCCCAAATCGAAGCCTTTTGCACTGTTGCTGATTTAGGATCTGTTTCGGAAGCTGCAAGACAACTTGAGTGCAACCGAACTAAACTCAGCATGGCGATAAAAGCACTGGAGAAAGAACTGGA
The DNA here is from genome assembly GCF_027924785.1 of Vibrio nigripulchritudo. Taxonomy (NCBI): domain Bacteria; kingdom Pseudomonadati; phylum Pseudomonadota; class Gammaproteobacteria; order Vibrionales; family Vibrionaceae; genus Vibrio; species Vibrio nigripulchritudo. The sequence goes on from NZ_AP027050.1 coordinate 1,377,748, forward strand.
TACCGAGCTTTTTGTAAGAGCAGGCAATCATTTAAGCCTTTCAGAAGCAGGCAAAGCGATATACAAAGATTGTGAAAGCATGCTTGTGACTCAAAAACGCATTATGCAGACTTGCCGCCAAGTGTCTGGCGAATTTAACGCTGAAGTTTGGATTGCTCGCGACGATTCACTACCGGATGAGCTGTGGCAAAATTTAGCTCATCAAATCAACAAGAAATTCCCTGCAACTTCCTTCAACATCGTTCTTGCGTCCAGTGGCGACCTTGCGAACCTGGTTGAAACTCAGCAAGTCGATTTTGCATTTGGCGTCGATTACGAACGCATTGATGATCCAAGAGTCACCTATCACCCAATTGGTAAAATTCGCATGATGTCAGTTTGCAGATCTGGGCATCCGCTTACCAAAATGCGTCGTGTGGCGGATGAAGACCTGAGAAACGCAATGCAGGCTTCTATCGCTTACCTGAATGAAAAAGACAACCCAGAGCTACAACCCTTTTCATTACGCTACATTGGCTTCTCCAGCTTTGATTACATGCTCAATACCATTCTTGATGAAGATGCGTGGGGCGTACTACCTGAACCGTTAATCCGTCCTTTACTTCGAGAAGAACGGATTTCGGTTATCAAGCATACCTATGGTCTGACCCAGGAAGATTACTGCATGTTCACGGCTGCGGGTATGACAGAAGATTCCGCAATGGTATGGCTAGCCGATCAACTCAGTGACTACTTGTTTGATTTCTAGCTTCGCACTCAACATCTGCGTTCCATCGAGTGATTGGCTCTGTTTAATTAAGGCACATATCACTCACCGTCAATATTCATGACACCAAGATTAATCAATAACCTATTGTTTTAATTTGTTTTTTGTTTGTTTTATCTATTTTCATTTCTATCACTAGCCATAAACTGTTTGTAAAAACACCATCTAGCACGAAAAATAAAAGAGTGTTTACCACCGAGATATTTTATGTGTGCCAGGACAAGCAAAAACGAAAATAGTGTTCTTACCTTTTCAGCCCTTTTAGCATCAGGCTTTGCGTTTGGTGGTTTAGTGCTGGGGCTATGGGTTGGTTCATTAGTCATTGTTTTTGACGGCGTTTATTCTCTAGTCAGCTTACTGTTAACTTTATTGTCACTTGCTGCATCCTGGTACATTCAAAAGCCCTCTGACGCTCAGTTTCCTTTTGGACGAGCGGTAATTGAACCCATCGTTATCATCATCAAAGCCACCACAATTCTCGCGGTAGTCAGCTATTCCCTTTACTCGGCTATAGAAGCCATGTTCACTGGTGGTCGCGAAGTCGACGCGTCGATCGCAACTCTGTTTGGGGTTGTTAATGTATTAGGTTGTGGGTATGCATGGTGGTTTATTGCACGTAAAAGCAAGCAACATTCTTCTGGGCTGATTGAAGCCGAATCCAAACAGTGGCAAATGGATACCTTGTTAAGTGTCGCGGTGACGGCAGGCTTCGTGATAGCGTGGCTGGTTTCCGTTTCACCAGCAAGCGTATACGCCGTTTATGCTGATCCCTTAATGATGCTTTTAATGTCGTTCTACTTTATTAAAGTGCCATTCGACATGCTTAGAGAAGCAGCGCGAGAGTTGTTGATGATGTCACCAGACAAAGAACTATGTCAGAAGGTAGATAACAATATCTCGGCGGTAGAAAAAGAGATGCCGCAGGACATTCAAGTCACTGGTGTAACAAAAATTGGTCGCGAACTTCGGGTTGATGTCGATATTCTGACCAACAAGAAAGCCATTGATATCAAAGATATTGAGCAAACACGCAACAAAATTACTCGTCGTTTGTCGGCTCTGCCTTACGATCTCCAACTGAATCTGAATATCTCCCACTAATAATCTCTATCTGAGGAAGCAGTTCCACATTGTTGGGCGAATTGCTTCCTCTGATCAGAGGCGTTAATCGTTAGTTTTTTCTAAAAAGATCCTCTCCCCCTAACCTTGATCAAAGTTTCACTGGCTTAATAACCTTAAAGTTGTATTATAAATGCATCTTTAAGGTTGTAGGTGTTTCCTATGCTAAACATTACTGATCTGCGTGTTGAAAATCGTATCCCTCCGTTACTTCGCCTTGGTTTCCGTCCTTTCTTTCTGGCTGGTGCTTTGTACGCCATTGTTGCAGTTCTCGTTTGGGTTTACGCCTTTCAAAAAGGCCAACCCGCCGCTCTGAGTGTGCCAGCATTATGGTGGCATGTGCATGAAATGTTCTTTGGATTTGCTATGGCCATTGTCGCCGGATTTGTGCTAACCGCAGTACAAAACTGGACAGGAGTGAACGGCACTAAAGGGAAAGTTCTCGCCATCATCTTTTCACTCTGGTTGATACCCCGACTTTTGTTCTGGACGCCAGCACCATTGTGGCTGGTCTCTTCAATTGAAGCGCTTTTTTTGCTCGCGGTCGCATGGGAAGTTGGCTGGCGTGTATTTAAAACAAAAGGCTGGCGAAACCTGTTTTTTATTCCAATGTTTTTGCTGGCAACCGTTGCTAACTTTGCGAGCTATGCCGCTATTAAGGGTATGCCCCCCTTTCCAGCGAGTGCAGTATGGCAATCCATGATGTGGTGGTTTGTGTTGCTGCTTGCCATTATGGGTGGGCGTGTCATTCCTTTTTTTACCGCCCGACGTTTTCAGTTCGAAAAACCCCAACCTATCGTATGGTTAGAATGGGTTGCAAACTTCCCATTAGTACTATTGTTCATCACCAGCTTTTTTCCACTCCTACCACCGCAAATCGGTCAGTGGCTAATGCTTACCTCAGCTGTGGGGCAGTTTTATCGTGTTGCCCGCTGGAAACCATGGAAGACACTTTCTGAACCTCTGGTCTGGTCACTGCATTTGGCGTATCTGTGTATTCCTTTAGGACTGGCGATTAAAGGATTAACGTCGGACTCGTTTGTTAATCACACCATGATCCATTTATTCGCACTTGGTGCTTTGGGTGGGTTAATTCTGTCAATGATTTCCAGAGTGACCATGGGACACACGGGTCGAGAAATCTACAAAGGACCGAGTATGTGGCTGGCTTTTGGAGCGCTTATTCTGGCTGCTGTTTTAAGGGCAATTGGTGTCTCTGTTATGCCTTCGTACATGATGGGGTTTATCCATGTATCAGCGCTTTTGTGGGTAGTCGCCTTTGGCATGTTTGTCTGGCATTTTGCGCCTATGTTATGTACACCAAGAGTCGATGGCAGACCTGGCTAGGTCTGCCAGTAAATGGATGCTATAGGCGGTCGAGTAAAGCTTTAACCAGCTTATTAATGCCTGATGACGCTTCCGAGATGGAGCTAGCAAGCATGTAAGCTGGCGTAGTTATCAACTTGTTTGCTTCGTCTACAACAATATCTGAGACCTGACAATCCACATGTTCAGCTCCCATAGTTTCAAGTGTTGCAGCTGTTTCTGCATCAGTTCCTATCGTCAGTTTGACGCCTTGCCCATAAATTTCAGGCAACAAAGCCGGAGCAATACACATATAACCGGCAGGCTTTCCTGCAGAAGCAAACGCTTTACAAGCAGATAGCACTGTGTCATCAACTTTGCTCTCCTTCCCTTCAAAAGCAAACGTTGAAAGATTCTTAGCCGCGCCAAACCCGCCAGGAACGAGCAGCGCATCGAATTCACTTACATTTAGACTTGCCACATCCTGAATATTTCCACGAGCGATTCGAGCCGCTTCTGTTAGGACGTTACGCGTCTCTGAGACTTCTTCACCTTTCAAATGATCGATAACGTGGTGCTGACTGATGTCAGGAGCAAAGCAGTGCCACGAAGCTCCATTCTGTTCGATAGCAAACAGTGATAGTACTGCTTCGTGAATTTCTGCGCCGTCGTAAACACCACAACCACTTAAAATTACCGCAACTTTCTTCATTCTTTAACCTTCCTTGCCTGACGTATAACCTCTCGCACAAACCATGTCTTAATCAGACACGGTTTTGTACTAAGCAGTTATAGCAGAAGAGATGAAGCAAAAGCGAGATCGTGCTCAGACAAAAGACCCGCCATCTGGCGGGTCTGAAAGAAGAGATTATAACTTGAAGAATGAGAGCTGGTGTTTCTGCTGTTCCGCCAGTTCAGAAAGTTCACCACTTGCGGTGGCACTCTGGCTTATCCCCGTTACGTTTTGGTTAACTAACTCAGACATGTTATTGATGTTGCGGTTGATATCTTGAGTAACCTGAGACTGTTGCTCTGCTGCTGTCGCTACTTGCGCATTCATATCATTGATATCAGCAACGGATTCGGTAATGCCAACCACAGAGTCATTCGCCTGATTACTCAACTCTTCATTGCGCTTCAACATTTCCAGGCTGGTCTGCATACTTTGGTTTGCAAGCCCGGACTTCGCCTGAAGTTCTTCGATGATTGCCTGAATCTCTTGAGTGGAATCCTGAGTTCGAGCTGCCAGCATTCTTACTTCGTCCGCAACCACGGCAAACCCGCGACCAGACTCACCTGCACGTGCCGCTTCAATTGCTGCGTTCAGTGCCAACAGGTTAGTTTGCTCTGAAACTCCGCGAATTACCTCAACAACATTGTTAATCTGTTCTGACTGATCCTGAAGTTGCGTCACAACCTGAGCTGCATCATTCAACGCAGATGACATTTGCAAGTTTGCATCACCCGCTTCGCGGAAGACTTCAAGGCTAGCCTTGGCAAGATGATCAGCCTGTTTTGCCGTTGAATCTGCTGCTGTTGCATTGTCAGAAACGTTGTCAGCCGTGCTAGCCAATTCAGTCACTGCAGAAGCAACCTGATCCAGTTCATTCTGTTCTTGTTGCGCGTTGCGCTCTGCCTGAGTCATTACAGCCGCAAGCTCTGTAGATGCTGAAGCAACGTCTTCACTGATTCGAGTCAGAGACTCAACAGTCGTATGAAGCTGTGCAACTGTGGTATTCACGTCTGCACCCAGTTTTGCAATTTCGTTCTCACCGTCTTGTTCAGCGCGCACAGTCAGATGACCTTCTGCCAACTTACGCATCACACTCTGAAGTTTGGTCACAGGTTCCACAATTAGCCCCGATAGCCACCAAGCCAGAGCTAAGGAAATAGCAAATACCACCAGCAAAATGTAAGTCGCATTGGCTTTAACGTCTTCATTGCGTTGCAGGCTGTCGTTCAGGTGCTCCATCGCGTAGTCGTTAACACGCTTTGATAGCGAGTTGATTTCTTCAACCATGTCATTACCCACGGTGCGGTATTGAGAAATAAACGCATCAAACTCCGCATCAGAAAGCGTGCCCTCATCGTGCTTGTCGAGCACAGGAACAGCACGGTGCGAGTAATCGACATAAGCTGAAATAGCGTTCTTTACTTTTTCAACTTCATGTTGGAAAACCGTTGTTTTCTCTAACTGAGCAAGATTAGTGGTGAGGATTTGACTGTTTTCACGCAGATGCTGTTGAAAATCGTCACGACGGCTTGGATCGTAGATGGCGTATACCGCGCTTATACGAAGTGGGTAAATGGTGTCGTCCAGCTTCGCTAACGTATCTTTGTAAAAAACCAGCGAACTGACGTTGTCTGCCATGTCCTTTTGTTCTGCCTCTAGGTTGAATTTCGTTACCCAAAGTGAACCGAAAAGAGAAATCACAAGAATCAATACTGGAATAAGAATCTGGACTCGAATTGATATATTTTTCAAAGAAAATGGCATAGACACCTCATACAGTTTTTCACTGCATCCTTGCTGGTCATTTATAGAAAGGTGAAATATAGAGATTCATCACATTTTTGTCCACAATAAAAATACGTTTTACATAAATTAACTGGTTAATTATTGAGCCATTAATTTGACTTGCAGTCAGTTATTTGGCGATCCATTAATAACTGTATATTTTTATATCGAATAACAGACAATAAAAAATAATTGATAGAATTATTAAAGGTTGTTACAGAAAATTAACAGCCATTAAATACTAATATTTTTTGGGAAATTTTCGAATCACAAGTCGAAATTTCAATATATAAGCGCCATTTAGACATCTATACTTCCACTAAAAATTAAAATTTCCAATGAAATCATAACTATTTGTTATAAATGGATAAATATTTTTTATAAGTAGAAAATCGAAACTGAGTTTTTCGGTGAAAAGCCAATCAGCCATTACGATTAACCTTGGCTTATCTTTTTCAATTTAACATTAATTAAAATGATAATTCTTTTCATTAACTCATGATTATTACAATTTTAAACTAGATGTTAATTTTATAAATAACTGAACTATTTGGATGGAAAGGTTTAAACAAATTCGCCTGTTTATTCTTTAAATATCGTTTTATTCACTTCGTCAACCATTACCATAAAATAAAGTCTGAATGCATCTCACACATATAGATATAAATATACTCTTCATCTCTAGTCATAATTTATTTGTTTGACTGCTTTTCAAACTAGACATCACACAGTGTTAATAGAAAACAGTGGTCACAAACTGTCACTCTTTCTTTACGTTATCTAATTATAATGGCATCAGTACAGCTTTAAAAATCGAGCTCTAGCCAAGTATTTGCTTAAAGTTTACTGAGCTTTAGACATAAATTTTACTATAAGTAAAACGCTCCACCGCCGGTCAGAAACAGTCGATAAGTTCTAAGGCTCTAACAAGTTGTTAATGCTGGAAGGAGCAGAATCACTACGAGATTGTTGAATAGAGCGCACTTGTCTGATGCTTAGCATATTAAGATTGGCGGATGTCGCTAACATGTGGTTTATTGCACCACATCGCGTTCAGATTCAGACAGAGCTTTAACTTAACCATTTGTTTTTTAAAGCATATAAAGCTGGCACCTTGCTTGCTATTTAGCTTTAAAATGTATCACCTACAAATATAGATAGTGTGAACGTTTTTGGGCTTTGAGTGTCTCTGGTTTAAGAACAAAACCAGAACATAAACAAATTCGTATTTAGAGAAGCATTTTGAACACAAAAGGGAATCAAATGTTAGGTAAATCCATTCGTTGGTTGGCACCTGTCGTCATTCTAGGTGGCGCTTATGGCGCATTCAGTGTCATTGCGGCAAACGGTCCCGAGCCAGAAGAAAAGAAAGAAGTCTTAAGCATTCCCACAGTTAAGGCTGAAAACATATTCCCAAGCGATCATCAGGTGGTGATCACCAGTTTTGGTGAAATTTCCCCTGTCGAGAAAACGCGATTGTCAGCACAGGTTTCGGGTGAGGTCATCAGTTGGCACCCTAATTTCGTTGCAGGTGGCATCGTTAAACGTGGTGAAGTCTTATTTCAAATAGAGAGAGACAACTATGAAGCCGCGGTGCTGCAAGCAGAAGCAACCCTGGCCAGCGCAAAGGCCTCTCTGATAGAAGAGCAGGCAAAAGCCAAAGTAGCCGAGAAGCAAGCGAAAAAGCTCAACAACAAGCAAGTGACGGATTTGTACCTGCGTAAGCCGCAGGTTCTGAGTGCGAAAGCGCAAGTTAAATCCGCTCAGGCTGGGTTAAAACGAGCGAGACGTGACCTAGAAAATTGCACCATCTATGCCCCTTATGACGCGCTGGTTGTCTCCCGAAATATTGGTGTCGGTCAGTTCATCTCCGCAGGTTCAGAGGTGGCAGAACTCAACAATATTGAAGCCGCAGAAGTGAGTATCCCTATCGCCGGTTTTGACAGCTCATTCTTGCCTGAACAACCGAAAGGCATCAAAGCATCCATCACAGAAAACGGTATTCGCTCCATCCAGCGAGAAGGCTATATCGCACGTGATTTGGGTTTAGTTGACAGCAGCACACGTATGGTGAACCTGGTCGTACAACTTGATGACCCATATGGCATTCAGTCTGGAGAACCCGCGTTGAAATTTGGTTCTTACGTTCAGGTGAGTTTTGCAGGAAAAGAGCTGAAACACATCTATCGCCTTCCGCAAGAATTAGTTAAGAACCGAACGGTATGGGTTGTCGATGAAAACAATCACCTCGAACCCAGAACGGTTGGTGTATTGCGTGAAGAAGGCGAATTCTTCTTGATTGGTAGCGGCATTGAAGAAACGGATCAGGTTGTACTGACTGTCCCTGAATACCCGCAACAAGGCATGAGTGTAGAAGTCGCTCAGTCGGGAACAGAATCTGCAAAATTGGCTAAGTAAGGACTGATTCATGGATTCGAATACATCAAACCAACCCAAAGAAACCGGGTTGATAGCCTACTTTGCAAATAACTCAGTAGCAGCTAACTTATTGATGGTCTTTATCATCATCATGGGTGTCGTGAGTTATTTCTTCATCCAGAGACAGATGTTTCCTAACGTTGAAGTCAACTACGTTAATATCAGTGCGTCTTACCCCGGAGCTTCGCCTCAGGAAATCGAAGAAAGCATTCTCATCAAGATCGAAGAACAGCTGAAAGATGTCACTGGCATTAAGAAAGCGGTTTCCAGTGCGTCACGCGGAAGTGCTCACCTGTCGTTAGAGATTGACGTCGACCAAGACCTCAAAGACGTGCTCGACAAAGTGAAGCAGAAAGTCGACACCATTTCGACCTTCCCTGCCGCTATGGAACCTGTAAATGTTTATCAGGTTGAATGGCAGCAGGAAGTAATTGAACTTGCGTTGGTGGGCGACATGCCGATCAGCAAACTTAAACCTCTTGCCAAAAAAATCGAAGACGAGTTACTCCAGCTTGGAAACGTATCTTTAGTGGAGCTTAGTGCGCCAAGTGAAGAAATCGCAATAGAGGTTCACCCAGACACGTTAAGGAAATACGACTTAACGCTTAATGACGTAACCGAAGCCATTAAGCGCTATTCGGCAAACTACTCTGCAGGTGAAGTCCGTACGAATACAGGCATGATTTCCGTACGTATTGAAAACCAATATTACCGTGGAGAAGAGTTCCGTAATATTCCGGTTAAGATTGGCGACAACGGTGCGAAAGTCTATCTGCAGGACATAGCAAAAATAAAAGACGGGTTTACAGAAGGTAAGCGCCACTTCAAATACTCTGGGCAAAATGCGGTTTATCTGTCCGTTAACGCCACCAAAAAGCAAAACATTATCCCAGTTGCCGAATCGGTAAAGACATACATAGAGCAGAAAAACAAAACACTACCTGACGGCATGCAGATAAAAACGCTGGTCGACATGACCTACTATCTGAACGCCCGACTGGACATGATGTTGAAAAACCTGCTTCAGGGTGCGGTATTGGTTGCCATCATGCTCAGTGTTTTCCTGAGAGTGAAACTGGCATTCTGGGTAATGGTCGGTCTTCCGGTCTGTTTCCTGGGCGCCATGATGATGATGCCAGTGGTTGGCGTCAGTATTAACATCATTTCTTTGTTTGCCTTCATTATGGTGCTTGGTATCGTCGTTGATGACGCCATCGTCATGGGGGAAAGTGCCTATTCGGAAATCGAAAAACACGGCGGGGGAATCAACAACGTCGTCAGAGGCGTGAAAAAGGTTGCGACACCTGCAACATTTGGCGTACTTACCACCATCGCTGTATTTGCACCATTCATTATGTCGACCGGGCCGGAACGTGCATTCTTCTTTGGCATCGCTTCTGTTGTTATTTTGTGTCTGATATTCAGTTTGATTGAATCCAAGTTGATCCTGCCTGCTCACCTTGCTCACACAAACTTCACACCAATTAAAGAAGGCAGTTGGCGAGACCGCTTTAACAAGCGATTCTTCGGATTTGTTAATGGTCCATACCGTCGATTTGTGGAAACCTGCACACACTGGCGCTGGTCGGTGCTGGCTACCTTTGCAGGTATTCTGGCTATTAGTCTCGCTCTGGTTTTCTCCAATCATGTACGCGTTGTTCCGTCTCCCAAGGTTCCACACGATTTCCCGGGTATCAAAATCGAGATGAATGACAACGTCTCCGATGAACAGACCATTGAAGCTTTGCAAACTATTGAGCAAGTGATCTGGAAAGTGGAAGATGAAACCATCAAAGAGCACGGTCAGGGTATGATCAAAGACCTGCTCTCAATGAGCCGCGGTCGAACTGGTGGACGACTCGTTATTCCACTCGTCGATGAAGAGCTGAGGCCTTTCAATACGTTTGAACTTTCCAGGCTCTGGCGTGAACGTCTGCCTGTTATTCCGGGACTGAAAACCATCACCATCCAAGATGACGTTAATGGCGGCGATGGTGGCGATGAATTTGGTTACCTGCTCTTTGGCTCTGATATCGATGTATTGAATGATGCTGGTCGTGAGTTAATTACTAAACTTCAGCAGCAGACTGGTCTGTACGATATATCTTCGTCCATAGACACGGGCAGCAAAGAAGTTCTGCTTTCCCTTGCCCCTGTCGCCTATGACCTGGGTTTGGATCTCCAGTCCATCGCACTTCAGGTTGGTGGTAGCTTCTACGGTGGAGAAGCGCAGAGAATCATTCGTGACGGTGAAGAAGTCAAAGTCATGGTTCGCTACCCTCAGCTAACACGTGAAGCGTTTTCATCTTTACGATATGCAGTGATCACTACACCTGAAGGCAAGAAAGTCATGTTAGGTGACGTGGTAACCATAGATCAAAAACCGGGTATCAGCAGCATTCGTCGAGAAGGTGGATATCGAACTGTGTATGTCTATGGCTCAATTGACGAAGAAGTTGTCGAGCCTAATGAAGTAGTCGGCACAGTTCGAGAGACACTACTCCCTGATCTTTTAGCAAAATACCCCGGGGTAAAAACGCAGTTAGGCGGCTCAATTGAAGAACAGCAGGCTCAGCAAAATGAACAGATCGCCTTCTTTATCGCCGGTATGATCATCGTATACATACTGCTTGCCGTGCCTTTGAAGAGCTATTCTCAACCTCTGATCATCATGTCAGTCATTCCATTCAGTCTGACTGGCGCGATATGGGGGCACTACTGGTTCGGGCTAGATCTCAGCATGATGTCAACGTTCGGGTTGATCGCTGCTGCCGGTGTGGTTATTAATGACTCACTTGTCATGACGGACTACGTCAACCAAGCAAGAGCAAGAGGCTTGTCTGTGAAAGAAGCGGTGATCGAAGCGGGATGCGCACGATTTAGAGCCATATTGCTCACGTCCATCACCACCTTTGCGGGCGTTTTACCCATCATGTTCGAAACAAGCCTACAGGCCAGATTTGTTATCCCTATGGCGGTTGCACTTGGTTTTGCAGTTCTTTTTGCTACATTGCTGACCCTGGTGCTCGTTCCTTGTCTCTACCTGATTCTGCAAGACATCGGGAACATCCTAAAGTGGATAAAGAACAAAGCCTTATCGCTCTTTCAAAGGCGGAAACCCACTGAAACAACACACGCATAAAACCAAACGCAGCGCTTAGTCGCTGCGTTTTTTATTGCACTTTGTACGAAAAAACAGGTCACATTAGAAGGTATATCCTCTTTTCAAATCAGCACATAGCTGCTAAAAATCTATACAGGACGACGGTTTTTTAATCAAAACAAAGACTTTAAGCGTAGATCGGTGGATCTAGACAGGGAGAATGTGGATGCAAAAGAAAATAGCGGTTGCATTAGGTCTGGCTCTTCATTGGGGAGTGGCTTTTTCATCAGAAGTTATCGAGACCGACAGATTGGTTGGTTTTGGAGAGGCTAAATACCCCGCGGGTTTCCAGCACTTTGATTTCGTTAACCCAGATGCCCTCAAAGGCGGAAAAGTGACTTATGGAGTGATTGGCACCTATGACAACTTCAACCGTTTTGCTTCACGCGGGGACCCGGCAGCTTACACCCGAGAGTTATACGATACCCTGTTTTACAGCTCTACAGATGAACTCAATACCTCCTACGCTCTGATAGCAGAAAAAGCCCGCTACACCAAAGACTATGACTGGATGGAAGTGGACATACGCCCTGACGCGAAGTTTCACGATGGCACGCCGATCACTGCCCACGATGTAGAATTCACGTTCCAAACCTTCATGACTAAAGGTGTCCCTCAGTACCGCACCTACTACAAAGACGTCAAATTTGTTAAAGCACTTAACGATAAAACGGTTCGAATTGAGCTGAACAATGGAAACAAAGAAGTCTTGTTCTCGCTAGGCGGTGGTACGTCTGTTCTGCCCGAGCACTTCTGGAAAGACAAAGATTTCTCAGAGCCTTTATCCACGCCGCCAGTTGGAAGTGGTCCTTACAAAGTAACAGACTACAAGTCTGGGCAGAGTGTTACGTATAGCCGTGTGAAAGACTACTGGGCTCAGTCGCTGCCTGTAAATGTTGGACGCAATAACTTTGATACGGTCGTCTACGACTATTATCGTGACGATACCGTGATGCTTGAAGCCTTCAAAGCAGGCGAATATGATTTTCGTCGGGAAACCATCGCCAAAAACTGGGCAACAGCATACAACGGCATTAACTTCGATAAAGGCTATATCAAGCAAGAAGAAATTACCCATTCCATCCCGCAAGCCATGCAAGGTTTTATTTTCAACGTTCAAAGCCCCGTCTTTCAGGATGCTCGTGTTCGTGAAGCTCTGACTTATGCCATGGACTTTGAGTGGATGAACAAAAACCTGTTCTACAACCAATACTCTCGCACCAGCAGTTACTTTCAGAATACCGAATATCAGGCGAAAGCTTTACCAAATGAAAAAGAGCTGAAAATCCTTTCCACTTTCAAAGGAAAAGTGCCGGATCGTGTATTCACAGAGGTTTATGCTCCACCAGCAACTGATGGCAGTGGACGAATTCGTAGCCAGATGCGCACCGCATTCAAGTTACTGAAAAGCGCGGGCTGGGAACTCAAGAATAAAGTCATGACCAACGTCAAAACGGGTGAACCCATGGCGTTTGAACTTTTGATTTACAGCCCGAGCACCGAGCGCATCGCTATCCCTATTCAGAAGAATATGAAGCAAATGGGGATAGAGATGAAAATTCGAACCATTGATACCACTCAGTATCTGAAACGCTATCGTGACAGAGACTACGACATGGTCTTCGCTTCAATCTCCTCGGGTAACTACCCTAACCCAAATGTTCAATTAGTTTGGCACAGTAGCTATCTGGACAGTACCTACAACCGACCCGGTTTAGTCGATGGCAGCATCGATTCACTGACAGAGCAAATCGCCGCCAGTCAGGACGATCCAGAAAAACTTATCTACCTTGGTCGAGCACTTGATCGCGTATTGCAGTGGAATTTCCTCGCCATTCCTTCATGGCACACAGGCATGTTCCGAATTGCCACCTGGGATAAATTCGCAAGACCGGAAAAAAGTCCAACCTACGATTTAGGTGCAGATACCTGGTGGATAGATACGGAAAAAGCCCAAAAACTGCCTGAAAAGCGTCGTTAATACCAAAAATAATAACAAGTGCCAGCCAACAGGCTGGCGCTCAGACCAAAGTAGTAATGGATCTATGACAGCCTATATTATTCGAAGACTTTTGTTGGTGCTCCCAACTTTGTGGGCAATCATCACCATCAACTTTTTTGTTATTCAAATTGCACCGGGTGGACCTGTAGAACAAGCGCTAGCGCAAATGCAAGGGCTGGAATCAGGGATCATGGAACGCTTTACCGGGGGCGGGCAAGAAGTCGCGCAATCATTGCCTGCCGATGATCAGGGAAGCAACTACCGTGGCTCTCGCGGGCTGGACCCAGAAGTGGTTGAGGAAATCAAAAAGCAGTTTGGTTTTGATAAACCACTCCACGAACGCTATTTCGACATGCTTATTAACTACGCTACCTTCAACTTTGGCGACAGTTTATTTAAAGGTGGCAACGTAATCGACCTTATCGTTGATCGCCTTCCCGTCTCTATATCACTGGGGCTGTGGAGCACAATAATCATCTACTTAATCTCGATTCCACTCGGTATCTTAAAAGCCATCCACCATGGCTCTCGCTTTGATATCTGGAGCAGTGCGGTGGTGATTGTCGGATATGCAATTCCCGGCTTTCTGTTCGCCATTCTTCTGATCATCCTGTTTGCCAGTGGCAACTACTTCAGTTGGTTCCCGCTGCGTGGTTTGGTCTCTTCAAACTTTGATCAGCTAACCTGGTATCAGCAGATTATCGATTACTTCTGGCATCTGGCTTTACCCACTTTAGCTATGGTCATTGGTGGCTTTGCGACCCTTAGTATGCTGACCAAAAACTCGTTTTTGGATGAGATCAATAAACAGTATGTGGTTACGGCACGTGCCAAAGGGTTGGACGAGCAGAGCATTCTTTACAAGCACGTATTTAGAAATGCCATGCTCATCATTATCGCAGGCTTTCCTAGCGCTTTTATCAGCATCTTCTTTACTGGCTCCATGCTTATCGAAGTGATGTTTTCTTTGGAAGGCATTGGTTTACTTGGTTTCGAATCGACCATTCAGCGAGATTATCCGGTGGTGTTTAGCACTTTGTACATCATGACGCTGCTTGGCTTACTGCTCAGTATTATCTCCGATCTTACATACACTTGGGTTGATCCAAGAATTGACTTTGAAGCGAGGTAATCATGAGTCCACTTTATGAAATTCGCTGGCAACGCTTTAAAGCCAACAAACGTGGTCTGGTGTCGCTTTGGCTGTTCAGCTTCCTGTTTATATTGAGCCTGTTTGCAGAACTCATTGCTAACGACAAACCACTATTGGTCAGTTTCGACGGGCAATGGTACTACCCTGTCGCCTTCGAGTACGCAGAAACCAATTTTGGTGGAGAGTTTGAAGCCGAAGCCGATTACACCGACCCATATGTCAAAGATCTCATCGAAGAAAAAGGCTACTTAATCTGGCCTTGGATCCCTTTTCACTACGATACTATCAATTACGACCTCACTCACCCCGCCCCTTCCCCGCCTGACGACGTGAACTTGCTAGGCACGGACGATAAGGGGCGAGATGTACTGTCTCGTATTATTTATGGCTTTCGAATCTCTGTGTTGTTTGGCTTTGCCCTGACCATTGTTTCCAGCGTGATTGGAGTCGTGGTCGGCGCTTCTCAAGGCTACTACGGTGGGCGTCTGGATTTGTTCGGTCAGCGTTTCATTGAGGTGTGGTCAAACATGCCTACGCTGTTTTTGCTGATCATCTTGTCCAGCTTCGTGGAGCCTAATTTTTGGTGGTTACTCGGCATCATGG
Source organism: Vibrio nigripulchritudo (assembly GCF_027924785.1). Taxonomy (NCBI): domain Bacteria; kingdom Pseudomonadati; phylum Pseudomonadota; class Gammaproteobacteria; order Vibrionales; family Vibrionaceae; genus Vibrio; species Vibrio nigripulchritudo. The sequence goes on from NZ_AP027050.1 coordinate 1,392,816, forward strand.
TGCTTTTTAGCTGGATGGGGTTAGTCGGTGTTGTCCGGGCTGAATTCCTCAGAGGCAGAAACTTCGACTATGTAAAAGCTGCTCACGCTTTGGGCGTCAGCGATCGACGGATCATGCTAAGACATATGCTGCCCAACGCCATGGTGGCGACTTTAACCATGATGCCGTTCATATTGTCTGGTTCCGTAACCACATTAACATCTTTGGATTTTCTTGGGTTCGGGCTGCCAGTCGGCTCCCCTTCACTCGGAGAACTGCTGGCTCAGGGTAAAGCCAACCTGCAAGCTCCCTGGCTTGGCATATCTGCTTTTGTCGTGCTCTCTATCATGTTAAGCCTGCTGGTATTTATTGGTGAAGCGGTACGTGATGCCTTCGACCCCCACCAACAGAGGTAACCATGACTGAAACGATTCTGAAAATTCGTGATTTATCCGTCGGGTTTGGGCGAAGAAATGACGTCGAAGTCGTCACTCATTCCGTAAACTTATCCATTCGTAAAGGCGAAACATTGGCTTTAGTGGGTGAAAGTGGCTCAGGCAAATCGGTTACCGCTAATGCCATACTCAGGTTGCTCCCTAAAGGCAGCGCGCATTACCTTTCCGGCAGCATTCTGTTTGATGATAAAGATCTCCTTACTTGCAGTGAAAGGCACCTAAGAGGAGTACGTGGTGGTCGAATTGGCATGATCTTTCAGGAACCCATGGTGTCGCTAAACCCATTACACAAGGTTGGAAGGCAGCTGGTCGAAACATTGGAAGTCCATCGAGGAATGCGCTCCAATCAAGCCAGAGAGCTTGCATTGCAATGGCTTAACAAAGTGGGGATCCGAAATCCGGACATTAAAATCGACGCCTACCCACATGAACTTTCAGGGGGAGAAAGGCAACGCGTCATGATTGCTCTCGCGCTGATTAACGAACCGGAACTTTTGATTGCAGACGAACCAACGACGGCACTGGATGTTTCCGTTCAGGCGCAAATCCTGGATCTGTTGAAATCACTTCAGGAAGAACTGGGAATGGCTATGCTGTTCATCACTCACGACCTAAGTATCGTCAGACAAATTGCGGATCAAGTTGCGGTCATGCAACACGGAAATCTAGTTGAAACGGGTCGATGTGAAGACATCTTTGCCAACCCTGAACACCCTTATACTCAACTGCTCATTGAGTCCGATCCAAAAGGTCTACCAGTAGAGGTAAATCCAGAATCAGAAGAGCTGATAAAGGCAGAGCAGCTAAAAGTTTGGTTCCCCATCACAGGCGGTATATTCAAACGTGTGGTTTCTCATGTAAAAGCAGTAACCAACGTAAATTTTCAATTATTGAAAGGGCACACCATCGGGTTAGTCGGTGAGAGCGGCTCGGGTAAATCCACAACTGGGATGGCTATCCTACGCTTACTTGATAGTGAGGGTACTATTCTCTTTGATGGCGAAAAAATCAACAGCTATTCACGCCAACAAATGTTGCCGCTAAGAAAGCGCATTCAGGTTGTGTTTCAAGACCCCTTCTCTGCATTGAATCCCAGAATGTCGGTCGCTCAAATTATTGGCGAAGGGCTTAAAGTGCATGAAGATCTGCCTGAAAATGAGCTCGATAGCAGAATTTGCAATGCCATGAGTGAAGTCGGGCTAGCCCCAGAAACTCGCCATCGCTATCCAAATGAGTTTTCAGGTGGGCAAAGACAGCGCATCGCGATTGCACGAGCCATTATCCTTAAACCTGAATTTGTGTTGCTTGATGAACCCACTTCGTCACTTGATCGCACCGTTCAGGCGCAGGTACTGGATCTTCTCAAGTCGCTTCAGGAAAAGTACGGGCTAACCTATTTGTTCATCAGCCACGATTTAAATGTCGTTAAATCGCTTTGTCACTACACTTTAGTGCTCAAACAGGGCGAAGTGATAGAGCAAGGTGATACCGCGAAACTGTTCAACGCGCCGGAGCACGAATACACTCGTCAGTTAGTGAATTTATCGAAACTTTAGGGTTTGTTCGTATTTGTTGGTCTAGTCAATGTATTTATAACCGTGTTTTTCAAACCAGTCTCCGAGGAAGTTCAATAAGGTACGCACTTTAGTGTTGGTTTGAATATCCTGATGAACCATCAAGTGACAAGGTAATTCTGAAATGGGCATATCTGGTAGCACCCGAACAAGGTCAGGATTCTTTTCTGCCAGCCCTTTATGGGTAGCTGTAATTCCAGCACCTTGATTTAGAAGCTGCCAATGTTGCATCAGGCTGTCACTGCGAAAGCTGAAATCACTTGGAGATAATTCAAAACCATGGAGCCGAGCTTCGTCAATAAAGCTAGTGAAGCGATCAAAACCGATGATCTGATGCTCGCTCAAAGTCTGCAATGAATCTGGCAAGCCGTGTTTCTCAATGTAACTTTGATGGACATAGAAACCTAATGGGATAGAGGGTAGAACTCGAGAGACCAGATCGTGTTGCTTGTGCCTGAACATCCTGACGGCAATATCCGCGTCTCGCTTTGACAAGTTAGATGCCTCGTTCGAGATGACAATTTCAAACTCTATCGATGGATGATGTTCACGAAATGCCACCAATGCTGGTGGTAATAAGAAGTGACCAAACAGCTCATTGACACTAATGCGAACCGTTCCTTTAAGTTCTTCTTTATTTCCCTGAGCAGACCGAAGAAAGTGATCCGCAGCATCTGACATCCCCTGAGCCGACTGGATCAAGGCGTGACCATTTTCCGTCAGATTCAAACCTTGTGTTGATCGTTCGAACAACGCATAGCCCAACTCCTTTTCAAGCCTTTGTACCTGCCTTGTTAGCGTGGGTTGAGAAAGCCCAAGCAACTCCGCCGCTTTAGATAAACTGCCTTGCTCCGCTACCACCAGAAAATGGTGAATCCACTGCCAATCAATATTCATTTATGAATACCTGATATAGAAATACATCCATTCTAAATTCAAAATACTATAGCAATAATCACTTTCAACCGACAAACATCTTTAGGTAGAAATGGATTATGGACAAATCAAAAAATAATCAAAATGCAGAGAATGGCAAAAGCGCTCTGGTACTCGGAATCACAGGAGGCTTTGGGCGATATGTCGCGCTGGCGCTAAAAAACGAGGGATGGGCGGTAACCGGAATCACACGTTCTAAGGCAAAGCTGGATTCAGAATTGATGCAATTCAACATTGTAGAAGGAGACGCAACCGATATTGAGTTTCTCTCGAAGATTGCAAATGGACAGGATGTACTGGTTTACGGGCTGAACCCCGAATATCACCTCTGGAGCAAGTATTGTAAACAGTGGCTTAATACATCTTTAGAAGTCGCTTTAAAACATCGGCTAAAGCTGGTTTTTCCCGCCAATGTTTACAATTATGACCCAGAAAGATCGCCCACTATCTCCGAGAAAACGCCATTTTCCCCCGTATCCAGCAAAGGACAACTGCGGGCGGAGATGGAAAACCAGGTCAAAGATTTCTGTGACGCTGGTGGAAACGCTCTACTGATTCGCACTGGAGATTTTATCGCTCAAAATGCGCCGAGTGCATGGTTTAACTTCCTGGTCGAAATGAAAGAAGATAAAACCATTCTGCAGTTACCAGCGGATGATTCCATAACACACTCTTGGGCTTACCTGCCCGATCTCGCCAATGTTGTCACGAAGCTACTCGAACGAGAAGAGACTCAAAGGTTAGAGACATACCACTATGCAGGCTTGAATATTACTTTCAGAGAGATTGAGAGAAGCTTACAGAAAGTTCGTGGACTTCCGGTGAAAGCCAAACGCTTTCCATGGTGGGCACTGGCGATCATTGGGCTATTTTCATACCAAATGAGAGCAGTACGCGAAATGAGGTATTTATGGCAAAAGCCACTGGCTCTTGATGACACGAAATTACAGAACGCACTCGAAGGCACAGTACTACAGCGTTCATTAGATGAAGTGATAGCGGATCTCGAACTAAAAAGGCAAGCCTAGTCGGCTTGCCTGTTTGATTCATTTTTCGTTTTTATTGAGTCGAAAAAGCCCGGATATTTTTTCCGAATCCGAATTTGTTCAGCAGTCATGTGTTTCAAGCTCGGACCTTCTGCGAGTTTTATCACCAGCTCAGCACCATCGAGTCTAAGCACTTCGCCTTTTATTTCGACGGATTCGCCGCTACTTAGAATAACGACTCCTTCCACTTCTGTTCCTCGCCCTACTTTTACTTCAGACGAGAACAGTAGGCGAAGCCCTTTCTCAGAAATCTCAGTCACGGGGAACTGCTGCCCCCACGCTTTAATACGTGGTCGCTCGGTTTTTGGGTATCTCAATCGGTAATACTGTCGAGTCTGAGTCGAAATACTGTGTCCCATTTCACTTCTTTATGCGTTATAAACTCTGACAGCTTAGCAGATTCTTCAAACGGATTCTTCGCACCTACTCTGAATAATAGGATCGGCTCAAATTACTTTTGAGCTACACCCATCAGAACCGACAAATCGCCTTTTTGGGATTCAATTGTAAATGGTGTCTCGACTGTCACGCTGCTAAAACCAGAAGTTTCCAGTGTCTTCTTAGCTCGCTTAATGGTTATCCCGTGGTCTTCTTTGTCGTTTTCAGCCAACCAGTCCCAGTGAACAAATAAACCACCTTCGTTCAATAGCGATTGAATGACCTTGGCGGTTTCGTCAAAGTTGCCAAGGAATCCACATACGGAAGACGCAACAACAATATCGAACTGACCTCTAAAGGCAGGATGATAGGCGACCAAACCACGCGTGAGCTCATCTACGACGGGCTCGACGTTCGGCAATTCTTTTGCGTCTAGTTGCTCGATCATCTTCTCGGACGAATCAAGCGCGACAATTTCCTTAACCAACGGTGAAAGTTTCTGCGACAACAACCCTGTGCCACAACCAAAATCCAAGACTTTAAGTCCCTCAAGGCTCACCAGCTTTTCGAGCTCTTCGAAAGCCTTCTGAGCATAAATCGCAGTAGAAGCATCTTGCTCCCATTTTTCTGCGTATTCATCCCATTCATTGGACATGGTGTTTTCCCCCAAAATATTTCAAACTTATACCCAAATAACCTGAAGGTATTCAAGATACTTGGGTATAAGCGCAGGCGAAAACGCGTATAGACTAAACCAAAGCGACTGTAGATACACACAAAGCACGACAAAAGTTCATAAAATCGGGCGTTAAGTCTAAATTGTATCAACTGCCTGTTGAGATTATTTCACTTCTCCGCTTTGAGTTCGGTTAAAAACAGCGCACTGTCACCAAACTTTATTCAGTATTTCATCAGTATCCACATTACCAAAACCAATACAACTCTTGTCGTTCTATGGAATTTATACCCGTCAAAAATCCCTTAACGAAGTCAAGCGGACATAAAACTCTGATTTTCATGGAAGCGGAGCCGGATACCCAAGCTACATCACTTTTATACGTGTCTAAGTTGTATAAAATACCCGCAACATCACTTTGTTTGAATGTGTAAACGATTGTCAGAGGTCACCAAATTTTCTCAGCCCTTTCCGGAACTCGGTCAATCAATTCCTGATTTAAACACTTCAGTGATGTATAGCTGCCATAAGATGCAGTCGATATTTTAGGATAAATTAAACCTCAAGGAGTCGAGTAAGTGATGAGTGCTTTTTTACGCCTGCTGATTGTGTTTTCTTCTTTCTTTTCTATTCCCGTTTTAGCTGCTGAGTCATCCACAAGTTACACCACCTCCACCGTTGGGTACGCTTCGCTCATTATTTTTGGGCTCGCATACTGCTTAGTGATGGGGGAAGAATATTTAAAGCTCAGAAAGTCCAAACCTGTGCTGCTGGCCGCCGGTATTATCTGGCTAATGATTGGTTTTGCGTTTCAAGCCAATGGCGAAATAGAAGTGGCTAAGCATGCTTTGGAGCATAACTTATTAGAGTATGCCCAATTGCTGCTCTTCCTGTTGGTGGCAATGACCTACATCAACGCCATGGAAGAACGGCGTCTATTTGATGCTTTACAGGCATGGATGGTGAATAAAGGGTTCAACCTGCGTACTCTGTTCTGGATTACTGGGATTCTCTCCTTCTTTATTTCTCCGATTGCCGACAACCTCACAACCGCCCTTTTGATGTGCGCTGTCGTAATGAAAGTTGGCGGGGACAATACCCGGTTTATTAATCTTGCCTGTATCAACATTGTGGTTGCGGCTAACGCGGGCGGCGCATTTAGCCCATTTGGCGACATTACCACCTTAATGGTCTGGCAGGCAGGGCTGGTTTCTTTCAGCCAGTTTTTGACCCTGTTTGTTCCTTCGGTTGCTAACTACGTAGCACCTGCGCTCATCATGTCTTTCTTTATTCCGAAAGAACAACCTGATGCGGTGAAAGAGGTGGTCGAATTAAAACGCGGTGCCAAGCGAATCGTTGTACTTTTCTTGCTTACCATAGCAACCGCCGTTGCATTCCACGGCTTCCTGCACTTCCCTCCTGTTATCGGCATGATGATGGGGCTGGCATATCTGCAGTTCTTCGGCTTCTTCCTGAGAAAAACTCTCCCTATGTCGCTGGCAAAGAAACGAGCTAAAGCTCGGGCATCACACGATGAAGAGGCACTAAAACGCTTAGGCTCCGTGGTTCCATTTGATGTATTCCGCCGTGTGTCTCACGCCGAGTGGGATACCCTGCTCTTCTTCTATGGTGTCGTGATGTGCGTGGGCGGTCTTAGCCTTATCGGCTATCTCGGCTTGGTTTCAGAAATCATGTACACCCAATGGAATCCGGTTTGGGCTAACGTCATGGTGGGAATACTTTCCGCTATTGTCGATAACATTCCGGTGATGTTCGCGGTGCTGACAATGCAACCCGATATGTCACTCGGTAACTGGCTACTGGTAACTTTGACCGCTGGTGTGGGTGGTAGCTTGTTGTCTATTGGTAGTGCGGCTGGCGTGGCATTAATGGGGGCAGCTCATGGGAAATACACCTTCTTCGGGCATCTAAAATGGGCACCTGTTATTGGTATTGGATACGCCATCAGTATTGCTATCCATATGATGATAAACGGTTCTTTGTTTTAGAGTTATGATTTCAGCGGCTAACCACTTAGCCGCTGAAAATGTAAACGCTTTCCATTCATTTTGTTTCTTTAATTCATTACCTTAGTGCACTGGATCATTGATCTATACGTGAAGTTTGCCTTTTGTTTTCACTAACGGTTACAGTAAAGGGTCACTTTTTTCAGGATCCCATCAATGGCAACAATCAAGGACGTCGCAAAAGCGGCTGGTGTATCCGTCGCCACCGTTTCCCGAGTTATCAACCGCTCACCGAAAGCCAGTCAAAAAGCGATAGAGTCTGTCAGTCAGGCTATGGCGCAACTTGGCTACCGTCCTAATGCTAATGCCAGAGCATTGGTTAGCCAGTCGACAAACACCATGGGTGTTCTGGTCAGTGATGTCTCCGATCCCTTTTTTGGCACATTGATCAAGGCAGTAGACGACGTCGCTCATACCCGCGGAAAGCATTTGCTAATCGGAAACGGTTATCACAATGCCGATGAAGAGCGAGAAGCCATTGAACTGCTGGTAAATAGCCGATGCGAAAGCTTGATTATTCACGCCAAAGGGTTGACCGACGAAGAACTGCTTTCTTACACAAAGGAAGTACCAGGCATGGTGCTAATCAATCGTCACATCCCCGCTATCGCTCACCGATGCATTGCTTTGGATAATTACAAAGGCGCTTATCTTGCCACCGAATACCTGATTCGGCATGGGCACAAAAACATCGCCTGTATCTCTTCTTCCCACCACATTGAAGACGTCGATGCGCGGGTTTCGGGTTATCTTGCGGCACTGCGCGATCACAACATTGAACTGTCTGATCGCTACATTGTTCATCGAAATCCAGACAGTGAAGGTGGTGAAGATGCCATGACTCACCTGCTTACCCAGTCTTTACCTATTTCCGCTGTCTTTGCGTACAACGACTACATGGCGGCTGGCGCAATGTCCATCCTTGAAGAAAACGGATTGGATGTACCTGAAAATGTTTCCATGATCGGTTTCGACGACGGTCCTATTGCCAAATACCTTTCCCCAAAACTCACCACGATACGTTATCCGATACAAATGATGGCAGAGCAAGCGGCAAGGCTTTCGCTGGCATTGGCAGATGGTGAGAAGATCGACAGTGAATCTGTGGTTCTTTCCCCCACTCTGGTCAGACGAAACTCCGTTGATAAGGTACGAGACTAGCGTTCGCTGACTTGTATTGGCTAAATTTTTTTAGAAATATCAACAAACTCTAATACCCTAAAAAAGCAGGGTTATTTCGTAATCAGGTCGTTTCTATATCGCCTGAAGCTCACGTTCGTACCTAAGAATTTTTCCCGTCTCATTTATTCCACAAATTGCCAAATCTCTGAGCACAATATTTGATTAAATCTTAATCACCACATACGCTTATTGATAAAGCTGACTAGCTGGATGCGACCTGAAAATGAAAGGGAAATGGTATGACTAAGCAAGCAAAGAGCTCAGATGTTGAAATTGAGCCTCAAACAAACGGTGCGGATCAACTAACACAAATACAGCAACTGCTTTTTGGGGAACGCGCTGAATCCATCGAAAGTGCTATCGAAGAGCTATCAGACAAAACCAACCAGACCTTTATCCAGTTAGAGAAAAAACTCGATTCCATCAACCTTCAGATTGCCAAGCTGGCAGATTCACTCGAAGGTCTCGCTGAAACCAGCCAGCAAAATAACACTAGCCTAGAGATGCACTTCACACAGGAAGTTGGCGAACTGTCGCAACAACTGCACGATAAACACGAAGAAGCATTGAGCAAAATCGATAGCGTCTCTGAAGACTTGAGAAAGAATAAAGCCGACAGAAAAACGTTGGCAACGCTACTTTCAACCATGGCAGACGACCTCGACGGACAATAAATGATCAGCCGGGACGACTCGCAGATCGAGGAACTCCGTTCTTTGGTGCTCGGAGAGCAGTACGAACGTGCTCTCAAAGACTATTTAGACAAAAACAGCGACACTGAACGTGTCGCTGAAGTCATTGTTGAAGCAATTAAAGCGCGAAACAAAAAGAACAACGAAGTCACCGAAGAGCTTTCTCCTATCATCAATAGTGCTATTGAAGTTTCCATAAATAACAGCACTCAGAAGTTTGCAGACATTCTTTACCCTGTGATTGGAGCGGCGGTCCGAAAATCCGTCAGTGCCACATTCAATCAGCTGATCGCTTCGTTAAATCAGGTGCTTACCCAGAACTTCAGCTTAAAGTCGATTAAATGGCGTTATCAGGCATGGCGGCAGGGAATCAGCTATGCTCAGTTTCTTCTAATGAAAACCTCCGTTTTTCAAGTTGAACAGGTGCTTTTGATTCATCGGGAAACGGGTCTGCTACTCAACTCCGTGGCATTTGAAGGTGCTGAAACCAGCGATCCTGAACTGGTATCCAGTATGCTTACGGCTATCACCGATTTTGTTTCCGATTCATTCAGAGGAAACAGTGACGACACGCTTGAGGGCGTTCGATTGGGTGAGTTGGTTCTGAAAATCGAAGTTGCTCCACACGTTATTCTGGCAGCCGCTGTGCGAGGCATTCCAAACCAGCATTTGGACGTAACCATAGATACCACTGTAGAAAGCATTGAAGAAAAGTACGGTGAACGACTGTCCAACTTCAATGGGGACAATTCAGAATACGCCGAGTCCCAGCCACTGCTTGAAAAATGTCTGATTGGAAATTCGCTCGAAGAAAACGCCAAAGAGCGATTCCCGTGGAGACTGTTCGTTATTCTTCTGCTGTTTATTGTTTTTGGTTTCTACAAGTTATTTGTTCACATCAATGTGAGCAATGAACACGACGTCACCAGACAAATTTTCGAGTTCGAACCTAACTATCTGGTTGTTGAATCCGTCATTGAAGACGAGAACATTACCCTTTCAGTCTTACGCAAACCCGGCTCGCGTGAACCTTCTGAGATTCTTAACAATATCAGCTACCTTCATACCACTCAGGATATTGAAGACAAAGTCGTCGACTTCAACGAGTCCGGTGAAATACCCAGATATCAACTCACTCTTACTGACATCATACGTCACAACATTCTGGCGAATTTGAGTGAAAGTGAATCAGTAAGAGTATGGGTATCCGACCGAGACGTTAAGCTTTCAGGACAGTTAAAACCTTCAACTTTAGCCGGGCTAACCCATTACATAAAACAGGTAGATGGCGACCTGGGAATAGATTCCAGTAAGCTCCAGCTTCTTCCAGATGAGATTTCACAGCCAGAACGACTGCGCAATGCCATAGTGGTCAGCGACATCAAGTCCATGATTGGCAGCAGTGAGTCACTGGCAATTCAAATTGAAAATCAAAAAATTGAGCTAAAAGGTGAAATCTCTGAAACCACAGAGAGCCAGATACGCAGTTATCTGGAGCGATCCGCACCTGAACTATCGATCATTTCTCAAAAGCTCAAAGTGACGCCTGTCATTCGTAACAAAACTCAGGAGTACAATCAGCTTGCTCACAACCTGAGTCAGACCAAGTTTCAGTACGACGTTAACTTGGTCTCTCCGACAGGCGGAAATCAGGACGTAGCGCGTTTTGTCAGTCAGGCAAAATCTCTGGTCAGCCTCGGACAGGAACTGTCGCCGCGTCTGACGCCGATATTCATTGTGACCGGTTTTTCAGACGATGTAGGGACTGTCGAACGAAACATACAGCTCAGTAAAGAAAGGGCTGAGAACGTGAAACAGGTAATGGTAGAAAATGGCATCAATGCCAACCACATCATTACCTTAAACATTAGCAATATTGAGTCATCAGAAAGCATTTCATCCGCATTAAGAAGAGTCACCATTGATGTGATTAACAAGGATTTGTGAAGGATTAGAGGGCACGCATGAAAGCCAAAAAAATCTGCATGATTGGCGCATTTGCAGTTGGGAAAACCAGCTTAGTGCGACGATACGTTGAAAGCATTTTTACCGATAAGTACCACACCACAATTGGGGTGAAAATTTCCAAGAAATATGTCGACCTTAGCCCCGAACCTGTTCAGCTTCTGCTTTGGGATCTGGAAGGGAAAGACGTATACACCAACATTAATACCTCCTATTTGCGCGGAGCATCGGGAGCCATGCTTGTGGTAGACGGCACACGCCCAGACAGCCTGGATGTAGCCGATGAGCTACGAACTCTGATTGTGGACAATTGTGGCGATATACCGATCACATTGATGCTGAACAAGTGCGATCTGGAAGATCAATGGTCAATCGGAAACGACAAAATCACCCGGTTAGAAGAAAAGTCTTCCGCCGTTTTTAAATGCAGTGCAAAAAGCGGGCAAAACGTTGATGAAGCGTTCCAGAAGCTTGCTGAAATCATGCTTGAGCGAGACTGATATAGGGAAATAGCGATGAACCATTTGGAAGCCGTTCTCACCTCACTGAACTACGTTGTACTGGTCAGAAATGAGGATCAGTCATTTTGCTCACTGACACCGGAAGCTGAATGGTTCAGGCAACTATATTGCGAGCAAACAGGCGCAACCTTTAGCGCTAAGAAACTGGATGTTTCTTTAGCCTTTCCTTTCATTGAAAACTTCATTATTGATGCAGACACGGTTTGGGGAGAGCCAGAGTCCAAAGAATCGATAAGCTCTGGGGTATGGACAGAATCAGACGCCGAAGGTGAAGAACTTCAGCTCACAGCAATTGCTTCCAATAATGCTGGTGAGAGCTTGCTGATCATCGAAAATCGGACTGAGCACTTTAAGTTCGAACAGGACATGATGCAAAAAGCCAGAGACATCGCCCTGCTCAATGAAAAACTGGTAACTGAGCTCAACCACAGGCAGCGTAATCTGCAATCCGATATTGCCCGGCTATTTGACGAAAACGCCAGCATGAAAGAAATCAGCGACTCCGTAAAATCGGAGTCTGCGGCCGTTATTATTTTCAACTGCAAGAGCAAAGTACTGAGTGTCAACAACGAGTTTAAAAAGCTCTTTCATATTGAAGACGTGGCGAGCTCCCAATCACTGGCTTTGCTTGAGCGTTGGTGTAACGAAGCCGAACCCGTTTACCCCGAGATGAACCGTGTGCTCACCGCTGGTTCTTTCTGGGAAGGTGAGTTTTCGACCAAAACGATTCAGAACCAAAAACATTTTATCCGCCTGAATATCGCGCCGATAAAAAATGAGCGCCAGCAGGTCACTCATTTCGTTTGTATTGTTCACGACATATCCGAACTTCGTCTGGACGATAAACATGACGACAGTAATTATACTGGCTACGAATACACCACTCAGTTGCCAAACCGACGCTACTTCTGGCGCAAACTGCAAGACACAGTAAAAGCGTCGAAAAAGAACAAGAATACGTACTCGATTCTATATATCGACCTAGATTACTTTAAGCGAATTAACGACAAGTATGGTTTTGAGCAGGGTGACAAAGTACTCAAGCTCATTGGTTCAAGAATTTCGCGCTGCGTAAAACAACGAGATTTTGTCTCTCACCTGGGCGGAGATGAATTCACAATCATCGCAGTTGGGGCAGCAGAACAGCTCAAACCCATGTCTGATCGCCTGCGTCGTTCCATCAGCGAACCTGTTCTGATTGCCGGAGAATCCGTGAGCATTACAGCCAGTATCGGGATTGCCACGGTAGAGGATAAAGTCAGCCTTGTTGAGGTTGTAAAGCACTCCGATCTTGCCATGTCTTCTGCCAAAGAGCTTGGACGAAACCAATGCCGAATTTACACAGAGCAGCTCGATCTTACCTTCTCACTCCGCTTACAGCGTGAGCACGATATTCACGATGCGATTAAAAACGACGACTTCCACTTGCTGTACCAACCTAAAGTGAATGTTGAACCGTGTGACGAATTCAATGTAGAAGCATTGGTACGCTGGGAGCATGCCACCGAAGGCACTATTTTCCCTAATGATTTTATTCCGATTGCAGAAGATTCCGGTCAGATCATTCCTCTTGGGCGTTGGGTATTAGATCAGGCTTGCTATGATGCAAAATCCCTGCTCGATGATGGCATTAATATTCGTATGGCGGTCAACGTATCAACCAAGCAGTTGAAACACCCTGACTTCTATAACCATGTAAACAAAGCTTTAGAAAAGAGTGGATTGCCATCCCACCATCTTGAACTTGAAATCACCGAAAGCGGTCTGCTCGCCGACATTGACTCTATTCTTGATGTTCTGGGCAAAGTGAGACAGCTTGGCGTCACTGTTGCTCTGGACGATTTTGGTACAGGCTTTTCTTCCCTGAACTATTTGCGGCAGATGCCCGTCGACTTCATTAAGATCGATAAAGAGTTTGTCGACGAACTGCCTGCTAATAATCAGAGCATGCTGATCACTACCTCGCTGATAGAACTCGCGCACAGCCTAAACCTAAAGGTGATTGCAGAAGGGGTTGAGACTTTGAAACAGCTCAACTGCCTGACCAAAGTGGAATGCGACTACATTCAAGGCTACTACTTTTACAAGCCATTGCCCTTTAGCCAACTAGAACTAGCGTACAAGACTGAAACGGAAGAAAAACGAATAGTGTTACCCAAAAAATAACCGCCTCTGGTTGAACAGTTGGCGGTTATCTTCAGTTTTAGAAGCCAAATAAACAGCTAAATACCCTTCCTAAACATAGGTGGCGTCGTAATCGCTGTCGGTAAAGACCTGAAACGTATCGGTCGATGTTTCGAAGGTCAAAGAGATAAACTCGTCAGCAGCGAAACTATGAGACTCTAGATATTCCGATTCCTCTGCCGTTAGCGCACGCGCTTCTGTGATCAATGAAAACTGAAAGTATGGCGACCACTCTTCCATCCAAGTGCCCGCATTAGAAATGATCAACCCGAAGCCCGTTTCATTTGCGGCATTGTTGTGAGTCAACATTTCGTTATTCAGAATTAAATTCACATCATCCCCGACGCCAACAATGGCTTCGAAGTTGGAGTACATGACATGATCTTCGAAATTTGAATGTTCATTTCGATTGTTCCCTAACTTCAATACATCGAACCCAGAACCACCATCGACGTTACGAGTCATCTGTGGCGGTGTTCCAGGTTCGTTTGGACCAAACAGTTCTTCGTAAATCGCATCTGATGGGCGTGATATCCATGTGGCAGGAGAGCTCAGGTCCGATATATCGACAATGTCATCCCCAGAACCCGCTTTTATATCAAACTCCGTAAACTGTGAATTTTTAGAATGCGTAAATACAATGTGGTCGTTTCCGGCACCAGAATCGATAGTAAACAGATTACTCCAGAGAGCATTGCTGCTATAAGCAGAAATAGAAATGATATCCGCCCCATCGCCTGTTGTGACTTCGCCACGCTTGGCATTTTCAATTACGACTTCTGAACCCGTATTGTTCGTCAGATTCACATCGATTTCGACAAAGTTACTGATCAAAACCGACTGGCTTTCGCCTTCGACTTTTGCTTCTTTGTAACCCTGTTTGTTCCAAGAATCCGAGCGAATAAATACAGACTGACTTGAGTCATCGAGGTGTTCAATGGAAACTCCATCGCCCGACCAACTATCAAAACCTACGACTGAGGCGGCTGCGTTATCGCCGTTGAGGTCGTTAGCACTACCGGTACCGTCTATGTTGGTTGTTCCAATAAATGAACTGATCATAATTCCCTTTCCATAAGTGTTAGTTTATGTCACCAGAATCATAAATTCAGAATGAATGGCCTTGCATAGTTGGGCGTCAAAATAGTAATAAAATGAGCCTTAATTTTATAAAACTACCAATATGAATCATTTCTTAGTACAACTAAGCTCATCACTGGAGTTAGCTTTCTAAACTAGTGAATTACTTTCGTATTGTTCGATACTTTATCCTTTGACCTTCAGCTTCAAACTGAAATCACAATAACCAAATCAAATCAACAAGTTAATTTAATTCATCAACACTTACATCAAGATATCCAAAACCAGCCGCAAATTTTCTATTTTTACTCAAAACTTCTCTAAATAAATGTCATATGAACTCTCACTCACATAAATTATAAAATCCAAGAGACCTCTCATTCGAGTCTCTGTTTTTGCGTAATGTTTCATAATTTAAGAGGCTTAACCCATGAAAAAATGGATAATTTTTCTTGCTACATTTTGGGCATCAAGTTTGCACGCTTCAGGCTTACTGCAGTGGCCTGAAATAAAGTCGCACACTTTGACTTCCACGGTACTGGAAGAACAACGTAGAGTCTGGGTTTCTTTACCCGGTAACTATCACAACAACCCAGATGCTCAGTACCCGGTTATTTACTTTACAGATGGTTCTTATCTCATTAAAAATATTCAAGGTGCCATGTGGGCATTGAATACTCGTGCTGATGTCCCAGAAGCCATTTTAATTGCCATTGAAAACCCAGATAACACTCGCGCTCGCGATTTAACTCCAACCGTATATACCAATGAGTTTTCACCACCGGGTGCCGTAACGGGTCAAAGTGCACAGTTTGAGAGGTTTATCGTTGAAGAACTTGTACCTTGGGTGAACACGAACTATCGCACTGATGGATTCGAGGTTATCGCAGGTCACTCTTTAGGTGGGCTATTTGTGGTGTCCAGCCTGATTTCACCAGCAGCAAACTCCGTCTTTGAAGGCTATGTAGCAATGGACCCTTCCCTTTGGTGGGACAATCAGGTGATGATAGAGCGTGTGACGACAGCGGCAACCAACATCCAGTCTAACCAGCATATGGTCTACATTTCCGCAGCATGGGAAGAGAACATTCCACCTGAGTTTATGGATTTGTACATCAGCCACATCGGCGGAATTGACACGGTTTCTAAAGTGATTGAAGCTCAATATCCTTTGAGTTCAACTTATCAGATAGAAACAACAGAATCACACAGAAGCATCGTATACAGCAGCCTATATAATGGCATTCGAGCTGTATTCCAATGCTACCCAGAAGTTTGTGTGAAGTAATATAAGACGGTAAATAACGCAGAAGCCCCATATGTAATGGGGCTTCCTACAATTACGATACACACCTGTTTTACATATACACTCTTACATAAGATACTTCGCAATTAGGTGAAACAGACGTATTCAATTTCCTACCACTAGTGTTTCTAAGGGCAACCATTTAACGGACAGACTTCAATCCAACGTAAGTCTTCAGAATTACCCCATAGGTGGCAAGTTCCTAACCCTCTGACATTCGCTAGTGTTTTATCAGCTGCAAACGCAGTGAGAACAAGAGATGCATGTACACTATCTTTGTGAACAGAAAAGCGCCCAGTAGTGGCACAAGATGGACGGTTCGATTCAGAGTTTCCAGCTATCTTAAACAAGATCGCATCATTGACTGAAGCAATATGGACAATCTTTCCACCTTGGCTATTTCCAACAGCAAACACTGAAGATGTAAACAATAAACCAAACAAGACTAACAAATACTTTTTCATTTCTATTTTCCTAATTGACGTCAATTTTAACCTGCTGGGTCAAACTGTGTAACCAAGCAGTATCCCGTTCCATTTTCCCGACCAGCCACATAAACGGTTCCTGATGTTCTACCTGCTGCCCATGCAGTTAGTACCACAGAAGTCAGTGCTGTATGTTCCTGCTTGATCATCATCCAGCCGTAGGGTGAACCTGCGCATTTCGAAGGTAACCCTGAATCCATCATAATCAAAATTCCAGAAGTCACGGCAGTAAGATTACTGATTTTGCCCGACTTGTAATGACCGGAAGCAAATGCGCCAAACGGTAGAAACAATAGAACGAGCCAAGCCAACTTTTTCATAAAATCCCCTTATTAATGTGTCATATATTTAACCAGCGCGATGAACACGAATATACCCGTGAACACAATCTCCTCTCACACCAAATCCTATATTCACTTTCTCTTTTGATGCATAATCCGTTAAAAATCGAGAAAGTAACATTTGTTTTCTGTCGCTCAGTATCGTATACGGAATAACAAAATAGTTAGATTAACAATCTGGGTGAGGTTTAGGTTTACTTTCTAACGTAAAATATATTTTTTTACCATCCGAAAATCCAAATTTTTTTAAGAACACCAACCAAATTCGAATTATAATGCGCAAAGGTAATTCCGTTCGCAATTATCAAAAATACCTATTGCAATATAATAAATATTCATTTATTAACAATTGATACATTAATTAAAAACGCGTTTCTTGAAGTGCAATAAATGCCCCTTCACAACTGCCTTCTTCCGAGTGAATTCGGACCTTTTTACCAGAAATCTGTGCAGCCATTGCAACACTTAAAACTTTATCGATAAACTCAGAGCTGTGGCGACTAAAAGTAAAGCAGGCAACACCTTTACAGTCTTGGTTTAAATGGGTAGCACTATCGCTGAAATAAATACGCAAAGATTTGTCTGTTTTAAAATCGTAAACCTTAACCCATTTTAACGTACCAAAGCCGATATCTTTTGCATTAACAACGGGCGCAAGAAAGCTTAACGCCAATAAAATGATTGGAGTTTTTTTCACAACTATTACTCTTTAAATTTAAGAAAGTTAATTCTACTTATCAGTTTGTATTGAGAAAAATGTTTATTATTTTGGATAAACAAGTATCCCTTCTATTGAGCTGCTCCACCACCCTGTATGGTTTGTATGCTCATATCGAATTAACCCTTTAAAGCTTTTTGTGGTCATCATAGTCAGTAGCAATGAGTAATACTCTTTATAATTAGGATTACTTTTACTGAGCCGCCCCCCCTTATCTCCATAGCAACCTGGCATTGCACCTGACTGAAATTCAATATAAAGACCATCACCTTGATCATGATGGAATCCAACCGGATAAAGCGTTTCTATTTCCGGACCCGTTTTTACTTGTGCTTGAGCCGTAAAAGCACACGCAACCAAAGCCGTTGCGAGTATTCTCTTTTTCATTATCTATTCTTAAATTAAAGAGGCTTGCTGTCACAAGCCTCTTCTTCCTTTTATTGGTTGCCTAATACGTGTTCCAGATCGAATACTGGTGGATTGGCTAAGACTTCCTCACGGGTGGGGCCTTCGCCTTTGATCAACCATTGCGGAACATAGGGGGTATCAAAGCTGACTGTTTGCCCTGTTCGCCTGTAGTGTGCGGTTAAAAACGCTGTAGTGATGGTATGAAAAATTGATTCATCAGCCAACAAACATGGTGAGCTATCACCTGTCGGTCTGCCGTTATGTCGAGGCTCTATTTCCGAATAGAACTCGTAGTTGGCGTCAATAGCGGCAATAACGGCTTCATCCAATGAGGTGTCTTCATAGCCCCAACATACGGATATGATGCTATACAAAGGAAAACGCAGCCACTGATAAAAGTCTGGCCAGTAGTCGTTACCGCCACACGCCTCAATTAAATTTTCATCGGTAAGAATTGGGATCACCACTTTCATCAATTGAATTTGTCGTTGCTTGTCACTTTCACCTAACAAAAAGGCATGGAATAAATCAAAAAATGCCAGTTCGATGTCGCGTATCGGTTGTCCCTCAAAGCTCTGGCAAAGATCTTTGTGTTCGACTTTAAACATCTCCTGCTGCGCAGCTTGGTCATTGCATAAAATGGCGACACTGATATTGGTTAGCCACGCCGTTAACCTGTCCTCTGAATTATCTAGATCACGACGTTCTATGCAGGTTTCTACCTGGAATTGCTTGTCAAATAAGTTGACTTCCAGCGTTTCACCTTGATGGCGATGTATAAGCCAGTGTATGCGAGCAAGCTCGGCTGACTGAGCTAACAAAAACATACCGTGATCGCAAGGCCAGTGGTTTAAGATGCTGTTCGATATATATAATGCTAACCAATACTCAGAAGCTTTGGGGGCAAAATGTTGACACTTCGATGAAAGGTTTTCATCAGCTTGGCTATGTAAACGGTCTAAAATAGCGTCAACCTCTATCTCACTAAATTCCCGTATTAAATCCGGGCTACGAAAATTCTCGAGATGATGAGGTCTTACTTTTAGATTTAACGTATCTTCGTTAGACATTCTATAACTTACCTTGTGCAAAATCGGTCACCTTCACGCCATCCAGCGCGCCGCTGTCAGTCTTAATCTTTTGGTGGACAACTTTATACTGCAACTTTACAGCTCGCCACGCTTTTATCATCTGCTCATAGGATCGAATGACTTTCGGATTGTTCTCACCAATCAGTTTATTGAAAAGAGGCTCTCGACTGCACGGCTCTTATCTTTTACTTGGTCTCTAATACGTGTTCCAGATCGAATATGGGTGGGTTGGCGAGGACTTCCTCTCGAGTGGAATCTTCGGCTTTGATGATAGATAGTGGCATATAAGGTGAGTCAAATGTCACCGTTTCACCATTTCGCTGGTGGTGGAGTGAAAGCAATGCCATGGCGTGAAGCGCCAAGTAAGTTTCTGGCAAGCCCAGCTCCAGAGACTCACTGCCACGAGGTTCATCACTGCGTGGGAGTATGTTAGCAAAGTAATCATACTGCCTCTCTATCGCAAGCCGAGCTAGCTCATCTAAGCTTGAAGGCAGCAAACCCCAAAGATGAAGTACAATTCTCGCCAGAGGTTCAAGGCGGTGGTAATACACCTTTTCAACATCGCGGTTCACGGCGTGAGTAATAACCCCCGCCGTCAATGTTGGTGTTACCTTATCGGCAAGCGCTTGCCTAACGCTTTTGTCTTGTTCGTTTTGAACAAACGCTTTGAACAAATAAAAGTAAGCTCGCTCAATGTCATTATAAAGATGAGGGGCTTCGCCGTGAAAGTGCCTCTCCTCATAACTTGCCATTTCATTCAGTGCTTCGGCATTACGATTTAACGCCGCCGCAGCTACACCGTCTAGCCAGTGCAAGACGGTGGACGTTCTGAGTTCTCCCAAGGTACCTTGCGGGAAATGCAGTGTTTGCCCCATAAACTCAACATCCAATGGTGCCTCTCGGATGTGCATTCGCGCATTTTGATACCAACATTCCCCCCAATAAGCCAACAGGTAGCGGCCGTGAGTAAAGGGATATTTCAAGATAAGGGACTTAGCCCACATATCTCGAAACTTGCCTGAGCAAAATGAACAAGAATTCTGAAACTTTTCCACATTCCAAACGTACTCGAGATCACTTGCATCGCTAATATCTTCTAACAGATATTCAACCTGACGGCGTTCAAAAGCAGCATCATCTGAAAGGTACTCTCTTCTGTGGTGATTATATATATTTATCATTCTTAGTTGTCCAACGTCGGCATTTTAACATTGCTCATATCATACTCTTCCAGTTTCACTTGACCCAACTTGTTATTTGGCATGGTTTGATGAATGAGTTTGAATAGCTTGAGATTTTTCTGAGGTACCATTATTAGAATCGTGCCCAACATGTTGTTAACCGGTTCTTTGAATTGAGTAGTCCAGAAATTACTCCCATCCATCAAAAAAGCCAGCTTGATACCCAAGCTGGCTTTTAAAAATAACCAAGTTTTCTAAGTTACTTTTTCATAATAAAGAATTCTAAGCAGGGGTTTTCGAATTGGTTCCAAGGGAACTCGCCTCTTATACAGAAATCGACATGTCGGGATTTGTCTGAACCGAATTCGAAATCGTACGTTGTGCTTGATGAAACAAGCTCACGGCGTCCGTTTTCGTAGTCCCAGTATTGGAATTCTAACATTGGGTCATTGGCATTGAAGATTGAGTCTGTCGCATCCAGTTTGACGGAATTTGTCCCCTCAATATCGACAATGATCAGGCTTCTTGCCATATCTTTAGGTTCGTAGCGAACACCATTCACTTTCACAATCGCTTTTGGTGGGTTGGGTTCATCGCCTCTAATATAAGCCCATGAGTTATAAATCTTATGTTTACCCACTGGAACAACCCGTCCATGTACCGAACTGACGAAGCCTGATGCAAACTCGTAGATGTTATTGTCCACCATTACATCTACTCGATAGTTTTTCGCCGTGCCCACTTTACCCAAGGTGAACTGGTTGGATTTGGTGATCACATCCATGATTTTCTGGTGACCGTTGTGCTGGTCGAAAACAAACCAACGATATGTAGGGTTGACAACGTGTGCAGACGGTGTGGCTGTAATTACAATATTGTCATTGATATTATGCGTACTGGTCGAAACCCAGTTTTCGAGTGAGGGCTCTTTCGCCGTTTCTGTTTTGGTGTTTTTCAGTTGCCAACGTTTGGGGGCACATTCTCGTGTGCTTGTCGGGCACCAGTTCAGGTGTAATTGACCTGTGGCAGGCATTTTGAAGTACAGCACTTTTGCCGCTGGGTTAGCGCCAATTTGCTCAAAAAAGCTCACTAATGCACCACCGTTAACGCCTTCATAAGGAGCCCAGGTTCCGCTTAATGACGATGTCTCATTTGAATCAATCTTAATGCATTCGCCATCGTTGACATCTACTGGATCAGACCCGACAGTCACCGGTGAAATAGTGCGACTGTTGGCATCGGTACATTCATTCGCATTAGTGACCCCATCAATGGTGATCTGAATGTTACCGTGCCAGTACTCAGTAGCAGATTTTGCTCTGATAGGTACTGTAATTGAACCGGATTCACCCGCACTCAGATATTGGTACGAACCTCCAGGATCGTAAGCCAGAGATTGTCTGTTGCCAGCCACAAACAATCCACCTTTGAATGTATGACCAACCATCTCAATAGTCGCTGCATCACCATTAAAAAACTCGCTGGCGTTTACATTTAGAGTGGCATCTTCATTGACATTGTATGTGAACTTGGGGGCTGCATCATTCACTTGAATTTGCATGTCCACACATCTTGGGTAGCGACTCGTGTTGCCTTGATTTTCATGGGTCGCGCAGTAAGAAAGGCTATGATTACCCACTTCTGTAAAGGTGACAGTGAAACGTCTCTCGTCAGCACCATTGACGATGGTTCCATCTGGCTTGGTGTGTACCCATTCATTGGATTTGATATTTGCAACCGAGGAATTACCTATAAACCTTAACCACTGCCCAGCAAGAACAGATTTGGTTGCCTTAGCCCCAGCAGGTAAGGCGTAGTAACTCTCGTGATCAACGGAAATATAAGAACCTGCCGATGTGATTCCACGTGTAGGTGCTTTTGGAATTGTCGGGCTCGTTGGGTCTTTGGAATCAGAACCTCCACCACCGCAGCCTATCAACACACCAGCAAATGCCATCATGGCAATATTTTTCATGTAATTACCCTATATACACAAACTAATTCGCCTTCAAGTCATTGATTAATGACCTGAAAGCGCTGAATAATTCAAGAATGAGTAATGCGCAGAAGGATATAGAGAATTGTTCGCATTACCATATGTGCGCAGTTTATGTACAAGGATGTTAAATTGACATAAATATTATTTAAAACAGCGGGTAATCACCGTTTGAATGAAAACCGGAATTCTGTGCGGTTGAGATAAAGATCCCCAGCTTTGAGTAGACACGCTTCCAGATTGGTATTGGGAGAGTTCGGCAAGCATTGGGTTTCTAGCGCAACACCGTCGTGTCGGTGATAAGTGCCATCGCGACTGGGCTCGTCAGCCAAAAAGTTACCCGTATAAACCTGAATGGCTTCTTGGTTAGTGGCAATGCCAAGGGAGACAATTCCGTCAGAAGATATTAACTGGCATTGAGAGTTGTCGAAATTTTCATTCTCAGATAACAAGAATGAATGGTCGTATCCCCCAACCTTCTGCTGATCTTCGTCTGTGAGTAAATCCTCCATAATGGTTTTACCGGCTCGGAAATCGAACCCAGTTCCTACCACAGGAGTCACACCACTTTCTGGAATGCCATCTTCTCCAACGGGAAGGTAGCTGTCGGCAGAAAGTTGCAAATGATGTTCAAGAACATCCCCTTCACCATCGAGGTTAAAGTACGCATGGTTAGTCAGCGCTACGATTGTGTCGGATTGAGCGGATGCAGAATACTCAATCACCACTCGGTTGTCGTCCGTCACCTCGTATCTGGCTTTAACTGAAAGTTCAGAAGGAAAGCCTTGATCACCATCTGACGACGTGAGCGTAAAGACCACGCATTGATTATCCTGCCGAGCAATCGTCCAGCGCCTTTTGTCAAAACCGCTTTCCCCACCGTGTAAACAGTGGGGAGGTTGATTTTGCGAGACCTGATAGGTTCTATTTCCAAGTTCAAAACGACCTTGGGCTATTCTATTGGCATAGCGACCTACGCTTGCTCCGAAGTAAGCGCTTTGCCGATAGAAATCGTCCATATTATCGACGCCAAGCAGTACTTCTCTCGCCCCTTCAGACAAGGGGAGCTTGCAGGAAAGCCAGGTTGCACCAATATCCATCAGTTCGATTGAAAGCCCGTGCTCGTTCTCCAATCTCACTACTATCGGCGGTTTGCCGTCGCTTGCCTTTCCTATCATAAATCCACCAAAGAAGTCCCAACCTGTGCAGAGCAAACATGAAGCTCTGCTTGCAATCCATATTGATCATAATAGACGGGTAAGACTTTCTCGCGAATGACTTGAATAGCACTTTCAGGAACTAATGCGATAACACACCCACCGAATCCGCCACCAGTCATTCGAACACCGCCATTGTGCCCAATGAGTTCATCAATCTTATCTACCAGAAAGTCAATTTCTGGTACCGTGATTTCAAAATCATCCTTCATTGAAAGATGGGACTGGCGCATCAGTTCAGAGAGCTCATAAACATTGCCTTGCTTAAGTGCTGAACTGGCTGCTAGGGTTCTGGCGTTTTCAGTGATGATGTGCTTTGCTCTTCGGTAAACCACATCGTCCATTTCTGACTTGGCATTTTCGAGCTGTTCAATCGTCACGTCTCTTAGCGCTTTAACATTGAAAAACGCGGCGGCGGCTTCACATTGCTCTCGGCGCGTATTGTATTCACTGTCGACCAAGCCTCGGCTTTTGTTCGAGTTAACAATAAGCACGGTAAGTTCAGATGGTAAATGAATGGGCTGAGTTTCAAGCGAGCGGCAATCTATAAGCAGCGCACTTCCCCCTTCCCCTTTGGCCGAGATAAGCTGATCCATAATTCCACAGTTACAACCAACAAACTGGTTCTCCGCCTCCTGACCTATCAATGCGAGCGACTGATTATCAAGACCTAAACCGTAGAGTTCTGTCATGGTCTTACCTACCGCCACTTCAAGAGAAGCAGATGAGCTAAGACCCGTGCCCTGAGGAATGTTGCCAGAAACAACCAGATCCGCGCCACCAAACTGAAAGCCACGCTGACGAATATGTAAAACGACACCACGTATGTAGTTTGCCCACATTTTATTTGGTTCATGATGAATGGGACCCGACACATCAAACTCATCCATCTCACTGCCATAGTCCAGCGCAACAACACGCAACAGGTTGTCATCTCGTTTTCTGGCGGCAATCACGGTTTGATAGTTGATGGCACAGGGCAGAACAAAACCGTCGTTATAGTCGGTATGCTCTCCAATCAAATTTACACGTCCCGGTGCCTGAATCAGATGCGACGGGGCTTCTTTGAATACCTCTGTAAATGATTCATTAACGAAATAAACCAGTGCGTTCATGTTTTCTCTCCAACTACCTATTTCTACCGACCATCAAGCTTCCTTGTAGTGCACATCGCTCAACTGCGATAGGCGCTCTGCCGCTTGTTCTGGCGTTAAATCTCTTTGATACTCAGCCAGCATTTCATAGCCGACCATAAACTTCCGCACAGTGGCACTTCTTAGCAGTGGCGGATAGAAATGAGCATGCAATTGCCAGTGCTCAATGTTGCGCTCGTCTTTGAAAAATGGCGCAAAGTGCCATCCCATGGAATAAGGGAAGGAGCAGTTAAACAAGTTGTCGTAACGCGTGGTTAGCCTCTTTAGAGCTTGCGCCAAGTCGACTCGCTGTTCTTTGTTTAACTGGTTGAACCGAGTGACTGAAAACTTGGGAAGCAAGAGCGTTTCAAATGGCCAGGAAGCCCAGTAAGGCACGACCGCAATCCAATATTCCGTTTCAACAACCACTCGCTCCTGTAACACTTGTTCTTTCACTGCGTAATCCAACAGCAAATTGCTACCGTGCTGATCCTGATATTCCCAAAGCAGCCCGTCTTTACGTGCTATTTCATTTGGCAAAAAGCTGTTTGCCCATATTTGTCCGTGAGGGTGAGGCTGGGAACACCCCATCAGTTCGCCTTTGTTTTCAAACGCCTGAACCCATAAATACTCTTGCCCCAGTTCCGTCACCTGTTTGTCCCAGGTATTAATCACCTCGGTAATTTGAGGCACGCTCAATTCTGGAAGGGTTTTACTGTGATGTGGCGAAAAGCAAATAACCCGGCTTAATCCGTTCGCTGGACCACTCTGAAACAGCGGGTCGGAAGATTTTTCTGGTCCCGGAGAGTCTGGCATTAAGGCGGCGAAGTCATTCTGAAACACGTAACACCCTTTATAATCTGGATTTTTCTCGCCAGAAATTCGGGTATTCGTCGGACACAGAAAGCAATCAGGATCGTAAGATTTTGAGCTGCTTTCTTCGACTTCTTCATTTTGCCCGCTCCAGGGGCGTTTCGCTCTGTGTGGTGACACCAAAATCCACTGACCAGTCAGTGGGTTATATCTTCTATGCGGATGCTCTTTTGGGTCAAATTGACCAGAATTCATTATTCTTTCCTTGTGTATACGTTTACATTTTTAAATCAATGACTTCTCAGTGGGTCTGTTGCCAACTAATTTTTTGAAGTATTGGGCTTTAACATCACCTGATAGTGAAAGTGTTTCTCTTTCAATTGGAATTCCTGATGGACACTTGGCGTCCAGGAATCATCGCCACCAACGCCCATATGTGCTGTATCAACATTCACATAGAGCTGACCACTCAATGTCAGGTCGCATGTATGCATGGCTTGGCTAACCTGCCTTGGTTCATACTGACTAATGCCTAAGTGAAAGGCTTGTCCTCCCACTCCGGCGATGTTCAAGTCTCCGACAGACGCCGTAGACACATCGCATCGCAAGCCGGATTCGCTAGGGAAAATATACGGCGTAAACCAGTCTTTCGCAGCAAGTTGATAGTGTCCAAAATGCGCCGACAAAATTCGGTCCGGGTAGTTTTCATGGGGACCGCGCCCAAACCAGTCGACAGACTGATTTTCATCGACCAACACAAAATCAAATCCAACTCTTGGCAACGGCGGCAACCCTTCAGAAACTTCGACCTTGACGTCGATTTGTAGCGCTCCGTCAGAACTCACCTCATACGTCCAACACGTTCTGATCAGACAAACCCCATTGTGCTGGTGCTCAAACATTGTCTGTATGATGGCTTTACTCGCGAGATTGGTCGCATCAACTCTGACGCATTGCGGCGTCATATCCCACAGCCCACTCTGCTGCCAACGCGCCACCCATGAGTTCGGGTCCACGCGGTTCGCTTCGCTGGTTCCGATGTCGTTGTCGATAGGGGCGCGGTAGAAACAGTCTTTTGGTGCTCGTTTAAATACTTCATTGTCGCCAGCTCGCCAGTTCTCAATCAACCCGGTGTTTTTGTTGATACTGAGCACAAACCCTTCACCCTGAACTTCGATAATCTGAGCGTTTGCGTGAAGCATTACATCGCCGTTTGGCGCTTCTTCAGCATAAGACGTAAGAGGCACTAACGAAGGAACTGATAGCTGTTCGCTGGCAACTTCAAACCCTTCTTCTGCCCAAGCTAACTCGGTATCGGTAACCACGTGAAGGTTCAGATAACGCGGTGCTTTAGCAGTTTCCGAGATGGCAGTCTCTGAAAGTACCAATGCGATTTTACTGTCGGCAGACACTTGTAACGGCAGTTGCCCTAGCTCCACCAGCGTGTCGCCTTCGACTAATTGCCAGTGCAAATTGAGCGGGATACCGGATTCGAACAGATGCTCATTGGTGACTTCCACGGTTAGGGGGTTTGTATCGGCTAAGCTGAACTGAAAAAACTGCTGAGCCTTTTTCACTTCATGAATCGTCGGATGTGGTGTTCTGTCTGGGAACAATAATCCGTTAATGCAGAATTGTCTGTCATTGATGTCATCACCAAAATCCCCGCCATACGCCCAATAAGGTTGTCCTTTGTCGTCTAACTTTGTGATTCCCTGATCAACCCAATCCCAGATGAATCCCCCCTGGAGTCTCGGGTAGGCACGAAACGCTTCCCAGTACTTGTGGAAGTTGCCTAAACTGTTTCCCATTGCGTGGGCGTATTCACATAAGATCAGCGGTCTGTTCTCGTCTGGAAGTGATATCCACTTTTTAATGCCACGTCGGCTGATCTCGTCCTTTTGATTAGGAAAATACTCGTCTCGGTCGACTCGCGAATACATGGGAGGAATAATGTCGGTAGCCGTGGTATCTGCCCCGCCACCTTCATACTGAACAGGTCTTGTCGGATCGGACATCTTGATCCACTGATACATGGCGTGGTGATTTCCACCAATGCCAGACTCATTACCCAGCGACCAGATAATCACACTCGGATGATTTTTATCTCGCGCGACCATCCGGCTGGCGCGTCTCATATAAGCTGGCAGCCATGAAACATCGTCTGACAGGCGGCACATTGGGAACTGCCCGTGGGATTCGATGTTAGCTTCATCGACCACATACAAACCGTATTGGTCACATAACTCATACCATTCTGGGTGATTAGGATAGTGTGAGGTTCTGACTGCATTAAAGTTGTTTTGCTTAAGCAGAATGATATCTTCTAACATGTCATCACGCGTTACAGCGTGACCACGTTCGGGATGATGCTCATGTCGGTTCACCCCTCGAATCAACAGCGGTTTACCGTTGATCATCAGTTGTCCGCTCTTAATCTCTACCTGTCGGAAACCAACATCATAGGCTTCACAGTCAAGCAGGTTCCCCTGTTTGTCTTTGAGTGATACCACACAGCGATAGAGGTAAGGCGACTCTGAACTCCACTTCTGTGGGTCAAGTACAGACAAGTCGTGATGAGTTTTGTCTGCCCAGCCACCTTTTTCATCAATGAATACTCGTCCGGTGAATTCTGGGCGTGATTCCAGCACTCTTGTACCGTTCACATCAAATAGCTCAATACAGGTGTAAGCGTCTTCATTAACCTGACTCAGCGTTGTTTCGACACGTAAAGTAGCATCACGATAACAGGCATTTAAATGAGTTTGAATGGTGACATCTGCAATGCAGAGTCTGGGCTTTTTCAGCAGGTATACATCGCGGAAGATACCACTCAGCCACCACATATCCTGATCTTCCAGATAGCTGCCATCAGACCAACGAAATACCACAACGGTGAGCTGGTTTTCGCCCGCTTCTACGAAATCGGTCAGATCAAACTCGGCAGGTAAACGGCTGTCTTGTGAGTACCCTACCCATTCACCGTTACACCAGAGATGGAAGGCTGAATTAACGCCATCAAATACAACTCGAATCTGCTCTTTTAACTCATTTTCAGAAAGAGAAAACGCCCGGCGATATACGCCTGTCGAGTTGTCTTTCGGGACAAAAGGCGGGTTGTCCGCAAACGGGTATTTTACATTGGTGTAGATTGGGAAATCGTGACCTTGCATCTGCCAGTTACCGGGAACATCAATGTTGTCCCAGCCTGAATCGTCAAAATTTCTGGCGACCTGCTGTTCTTCGATTTCTTCGGGCTTGGAAAACAGGTTGAATGCCCAAACTCCATTTAAACATACGCGGCTCCCCTCTCCTGCATTCAACGCATCTTGGGAATTTTTAAAGCTAAATAACGGAGCATGAGCACTGAGCACATTGTGATGAGTGACATGGTGGTTTTCCCATTCACATGCTGAAAAGATGTCTTTAAACGTTCTCATAGCCTTACTCGCTGTAGCCGCTGTTTGTTAGCTGTCATTTGAAAAAGAATGCCGCAGCCCTACACTGCGGCAAACTGGTTAAAACCAGAGTTATTTAAATGTTCTCTGGCGCGCTTTTTCCAGGCGCTGAAGAATTTTGTCCAGACGATCTGGGTGAACCATAAACTCCTGGAACCCTTTCATCCCTTCTTTCGCCATTGCAGGATCGGTATCACGGTCGTAGAACTGTGCCGTACCTACTGCTTTACCCAACATTTCCACACCCACGTTCAGGAACGGATCATCCTTAACCGATGCTTTGTTGTTGGTTGGGATTTGCAGAATGCTGTCGTTGATCAGCTTCTGAATTTCAGGCGTTGCGACAAAGGCAAGGAACTTACGTGCTTCTTCTTTGTTCTTCGCTTTGCTTGGAATATGGATGGTATCCATTGGTGCGTCTTCCGCCAGACCAACCGATGGGTCGATAACCGGGAACTGGAAGAAACCCATTTTGCCGTCCATTTCAGGTGGGAAGTTTGGTGTGATGAAGTTACCGATTAGGTACATCGCCGCCTGACCGTTGTACAGGAATGGCTGCGCTTCCTGCCAGGAATAAGACGCGTGGTTGTCCAGGAAGTACCCCGGCTCGACCAATTCTTTCCACTTGGCGAATGTTTTCTTAACACGATCGTCGGTGTAAGGGACTTTACCGTCCATAAGCTGAATGTGGAAATCCAGGCCATTGGTACGAAGGTTCAGGTAATCAAACCATCCCGCAGCCGTCCAAAGGTACTTGGTTCCGATGGCAAACGGCGCAACGTTATTTGCTTTCAGCTTGGCTGCCGCCGCTTTAAATTCGTCCCAGTTTTTAGGCTCTGCAATACCGAATTTATCGAAGATATCTTTGCGGTAGTAAACGCCCCACTGGTAATAAGTGTATGGCACACCGTATTTTTTACCGTTTACGGACATCGCAGGCGCTGCGGCTGCAAAGTCCTGATTCATTCCGTTGGCCTCCCACAGGTCACTCACATCTTCAAGAAGTCCGCGATCCACAAAAGTTTTCATGCGGTTACCTGCAAACCAGAATACGACGTCCGGTGGCGACGTTGCCAGCCAGTTTCGAATCGTCGTTTTGTAGGATTCATGGTCGTACAGGTTGTATTTGACCTCTACATCTGGGTTCGCTGCCTTAAAGCGCGACACCACTTCGTCCCATGCCTGTTTTGGTGCAGCATCTGAGGCATTGGAGTTAATCACCAATGTTCCCGCGACTGCTGAACCAGCGACAGTTGCAGCAAGCAAGACTGATGCAGCTAAGTGTTTCACGTATTTCATAATAAGGTCCTTGTTGTTGAGCTTTGCTCTTGTGGTCCAAATTTTTTAAGCCCCGTTAACTTCAAAAATCGAAGCTGTGGGTGTTTTTTATTATCTATTTGCTATCGCCAAAGTCAGTTGTTTAGGCTGATGTTCTGTGTTCAATGCTTTTATCCTTTTGTCGCCCCAAGGGTCAGACCCGCGATAAAGTGGCGTTGCATCGTAAAAAACAGAACCACTGGTGGAATAGCCGCGACCACAGCACCGGCAGAAATAAACTGCCAGGAAGCAAGCCATTGCCCACGCAAAGCACTCAAGCCAGCCGTTACCGGTCTTACTTCGTCACTTTGCACAAGTACCAGCGCCCAGAAAAAATCGTTCCATATAAAAGTAAATACCAGCACTGACAACGCTGCCAATGCAGGTCGCACAAGCGGCAGCACCACGTGCCAGAAGATCTTCCATTCGCTCACCCCTTCAACCCTTGCCGCTTCGATAAGAGCATCGGGGATTCCGACGATAAAGTTGCGCATAAACAAGGTGCAAAACCCTGCCTGAAATGCAATGTGGAAGAAGATCAACGCCCAGCGGGTGTCGTACAAACCAAAGGTAATAGTCAGGTCGCGAACCGGAATCATCAGAATCTGAAACGGCACGAAGTTACCCGCGATAAAGGTGGCAAAAATCCAGATGTTGGCTTTGAAGTTGTATTTTGCCAGTGCATAGCCCCCAAGCGTTGAGAGCGCAACCGCACCTGCCACGGCAGGAATGGTGATCATCAGGCTGTTTAGCAAGTACTGCCCCATAGGGGTAGAGGTAAACACCTGAGAGTAGTTTTCGAAAAACTGAATATCGCTGGGTATACCCCAGTAGTTGCCTTTGTTGATGTCTTCTATCGAGCGAATTGAAGTCATCATCACCGCTATCAGTGGCAGCAGCCACATCAGGATAGAAATAGGCAACGCAACGCGGTAGCTGATATTGGTCAGGCGTCCTGCCTTTTGAATCGGTTGCGGATACATTATTTTTCACTCCTCAACATACGCCACAAGAAGTAAGCGATGTACACATCCATAATGAGAAACAGAACCACCGACACTGCGGCACCAAAGCCCATTCGGTAATTGAAAATGGATTCTTCATACATTTGATACGCCAGCACTGACGAACTGCCCCAAGGTCCACCCGCCGTCATGGTTGCAACCAAGTCGAAAGATCGAAGTGCACCAATAACGGTAACCACGATGGCAATAAAAGTGGCAGGACGAAGTTGAGGCAGCACCACATACCAGAGCATGCGCCATTTCTTTGCACCATCAAGGCGCGCGGCTTCTATTTGTTCCGGGTCCAGATTATTTAGCCCTGTCAGGTACAAAATCATGCAATAGGAAATTTGCGGCCACAGCCCAGCAGCGATGATTCCGTAGGTCACGTACTTTTCGTTCGAAAGGATGGCGATCGGTTCAAGCCCTAATCCATTTAAAGCTATGTTGAATAATCCAAAAGTCGGGTCATAAAACCAGGCAAAGACCAATCCAACCACTACCTGTGAAATAACGAACGGGAAAAAGAAGAGTGACTTCACAACCCGAATCCCTTTCACCTGTTGGTTGAGGAAAAGAGCGATAGCCAGCCCCGCTGGTGGTGCAATCATGAAAAACACCAG
The DNA here is from genome assembly GCF_027924785.1 of Vibrio nigripulchritudo. NCBI lineage: Bacteria > Pseudomonadati > Pseudomonadota > Gammaproteobacteria > Vibrionales > Vibrionaceae > Vibrio > Vibrio nigripulchritudo. The sequence continues at coordinate 1,424,602 of NZ_AP027050.1, forward strand.
CCAGAGAAAGTTATTTTTGAGCGATGTGTAAAACGCATCTGATTCAAACAGCTCGACGTAATTATCAAGCCCGACCCAAGTTTTATCCCCTAGCCCGTCCCACTGATAAAAGCTCAGCCAGATACTGTCGATGATTGGGTAAATAACGTAAACCACAAAGATGACCATGGCGGGAAAGAGGAAAAACCAAGGCGTAAGCTGTCGCATGGTCGAACGCTTCTTTCTGGCAGAAGGCATCCGATTTCCTGGGTATATCGTTTTCACAGATTGTTCCATTTTTATGCATTCCCTTTTACTTTTTACTCAAATCCCTGCATCAAGATGGGGCACTAAGATGAGCAAAAACACTTCTATTCTCTTTGCATCTACGTTCAATATAGGATCGTTGAAGAAATTTTGCACAGTATAAAACTCAAAGTGTAAACGTTTCCACAAAAATCACTCAATTGGTGCATTTTAAGTTGATCACGATCAACTATTATTAACAAGTCACTAACAATGTTTGCGTGTTCACGTATTTTAAATTTCAGTTACTACTACTGCTTGTGCTCGGGAGTCCAAAATGGCAGACATCACGTTACAAAACGTCATCAAAGAATATGGTGATATCCGGACAATTCACGGTGTGGATCTGGAGATCAACAACGGAGAGTTCGTCGTTTTTGTTGGTCCATCAGGTTGCGGTAAGTCGACACTGCTTCGGTTGATTGCGGGTCTGGAAGAGATTTCAGGTGGCACAATAGAAATAGAGAACGAAGTCGTAAACGAAGTTGACCCTGCCGAGCGTGGCGTGGCCATGGTATTTCAGTCTTATGCGCTTTACCCGCATATGACAGTAGAAGAAAACATGGGCTTTGGGCTCAAAATGACCGGGCATCCCAAAGAGAAGATAGAAAAGCAAGTTTCGATTGCGGCGAAAACGCTTCAGTTGGAACCGCTTCTTAAGCGTAAACCTAAGGAGCTTTCAGGTGGTCAAAGGCAGAGGGTGGCAATTGGTCGCGCCATTGTCAGAAACCCTAAAGTCTTTCTATTTGATGAACCTCTGTCCAATCTTGACGCCGAACTGCGGGTCGAAATGCGTTTGCAAATCGCTAAGTTACATCAAGAGTTGCAAAACACCATGGTGTACGTGACTCACGATCAGGTGGAAGCGATGACACTGGCAGACAAGATCGTGGTGCTCAGAGCAGGAAACGTCGAACAGGTTGGTACGCCACTGGAGCTTTATCACCATCCGAAAAATGAATTTGTTGCAGGGTTCATCGGTTCTCCTAAGATGAACTTCGTTCCGACAGAGTTTATTTCACTTTCAGCTCAAACTCTCACACTAAAAACACCTGACGATTCCATTATATCGTTACCATATGACGGAGAAATTACCGCTAAGCCAGGCGATAAACTGACTTTTGGAATTCGACCAGAGCATCTGCTTATTGGCGAAGAAAGTGCCATAAGTTTCCAGTTCGACAGTGAGGTGGTTGAGCGCCTGGGTAACAGCACTTATCTTTTTGGTCAGGCTTTAGGCGTTGATGGGTTTACAGTACATTCCCCAGGGGATCAGGAAGTTAGCAAGTATCAAACTCTCACACTTGGTTGCCGAGCAGAGGATGCACATTTGTTCTATGCAAATGGGTTACACGTCAACGCTTCCTAAACATATTTTGGGGGCGTTAAGCCCCTTCTTTCCGTTACAAATCCTGTAAATATTTATTTCAGAAACCAGCATAAAATCCTGTTTATACTGGTAGCAAAGTTCTCACTTCTGAATCTTATGAAATAAGCTCATATTTAGCGTGATGAATATCACATTTGCGCACACCACTGCATAGAAACCGCTCCTCGATAGTTTTATTACTATGGCATAATCCGCCGGATATTAATTCGGAATAAATTAAAACAATAAAACATAACTCTAAGTTAATCAGAGTTTGTCGAAACATTTGTTCAAATCACTTTGACAATTCGGTCAACAAAACCCAGTTCACTTACTAGCGTATGAGGATAATTATGCGATTAGGTTTTAAAACGCGAATAAACATTAGCGTTGTCTTGCTGGTTGCGGTTTCTCTGTCAGTGTTGGCAACTATAAGCATCATCAACCTCAAAAAAGAAATGACTTCCGGGCTTCAGTCCATTACTCAACAAAAGCTCAATAGCCATGTAAAAGAAATTGAAGTCGACATGGAGTCCAAAATTCGGACCATCCATCAAGGCGCTCTCCACTTCACCAACGAACTGAGCGATCAGGAAAATATTGACCGAGTACTTCTTCTTACAGAAACCTCTAAAATCTCGGCGGTAATGATCGCGTACAAAGACGGTCGTAACTACATGTCTGACGACGGCGGTATCAAAGAAGAAACAGACCGATACCTTACTCGTCCTTGGTTTACAGAAACTGCTCAGAAAGGCAGAACCATCACCAGCGATATCTATCAGGATATCGTGACTAAGAAGCAAGTGATCAGTATCTCTGCTCCGGTTTACCAAAACGGTGAACTGATTGCGGTGCTGATTGGCGACGTTCGCCTTGATCACATCGTCGAGCAAGTTGGCTCCATGCGCTTCGCTGGCGGTGCTGCTACCCTTTCCGACCGCAATCACAAATTCTTTGCCAGTGATGATCCAACAGACATCGGTAAAACGCCTTCTCAGGTGAGCCCGAGCTTCCAGGTGATCGAGAACGGTTTCCGCTCTGGTCAGAGTGGCCTGGTGCACTTCCCTTATCTTGGTATCGATTTTGATGGTTACTTCCAGCGCATCAGAATTGACAGCGAGAACTACTGGACTCTGATGGTTTTCGTTGATCGAAACACAGCGCTAACCGAAGTGAACAGTGCGATTAAAGAATCCATTCTGGTTGGTTTCCTTTTGCTTGCTGTTTCTACCGTGATTATTTTTGTTGTCATCAGCCAGCTATTCCGCCCGCTCGACAAGCTAAAAGCCGCTGTGCTTGACCTATCTAACGGTAATGGCGACTTAACTGCACGCCTCAAAGTCGAGCAAAATGACGATTTGGGTCAGATTTCAGAGGGCTTTAATAAGTTCGTTTCTAACCTGCAACGCATGATTGGCGATATCGCTGACTCCAGTGTTCAGATTTCAAAAGACATTCGCACCTTGACCTCTTCTGCCAGCCAGAATGAACAAATGCTGCTTTCGCATTCTTCTGAAACGGAACAGGTAGTAACTTCCATTACTGAAATGAGTGAAAGCGCACGCTCGGTTGCCGAAAGTGTTCAGCAGTCCTCTCAGGTAACAGAAGCCACCAGCGTTGAAGCACATAACTCGAAAGGCATTGTAAATAATGCTGTTGAGACGGTTCGTTCATTGGTGGACGAAGTGGAAGAAATGGCAGAGCGCATTCAGGTAATGAATACAGACGCGAATCAAATCAGTGCCGTTCTTTCTGTTATCGGTGACATTTCTGAACAAACCAACCTGTTGGCGCTGAACGCTGCAATTGAAGCAGCACGTGCCGGAGAGCAAGGTCGTGGGTTTGCCGTGGTGGCAGACGAAGTTCGTGCCCTTGCTGCGCGCACCCAAAACAGCACAACCGAAATTTCCGACATGCTGACGCGCCTGCTCGATGGAACAGAAAAAGTCGTTAACGCAATGGAGAACACCAAATCTCGTTGTCAGATCACAGCTGAGAAAACATCTGAAGTTTCCGGCAGCCTGGACGTGGTGTCTAACTCGGTAAACCAAATTGATGACATCAGCAGCCAGATTGCTACCGCAACGGAAGAGCAAAGCGCCGTATCAGAAGAAATCTCGCGCAATATGCTGGCGATACGGGACATCGTTGAATCGCTGGTCAACAGCGGTCGCGATACGGTCAACGTAACTCAATCACTTTCAAACTCCAATTCTCAGCTCGAGAAACTGGTCGCACAATTTAAAGTGCAATAAACAAAAAGGGCATCAGGATTGATGCCCTTTTTAATGTAACAAAAGGTCAATAGACCCTGTATATCTATAAAATAGAGAAAAAATCATGGACATTTCTTTACTGAAAAATCAGCAGGCTAACCAGACAACTTCTGAGTTCGATAAGCTTTATAACGAGGTTTTTCGCGATTTCTTTTCGCGTGATGAAAACCTCTGGCCTATCTACAAAGATCCTGGCTTTGCGGCTTTGAACCAGTTCCGTGCCAAACACCTACACCCTCACGAGCGCATGAGTGCCTTCACAAACAGCAACGACCTGCACCAAGCTTTGCTGTCTCAAAACCACATGCCCGCGAAGCGAATGAAACCAACAGGTCAACCGGAAGACGTACTGGCATTTGCTGCGGCGTTATCAAAAGACTGGGAAAACCCTTCCTCGGTAGAAAACGTGATCACAATGCCTTCTGACCCGGCCATCTATGGCGCAATGATGGGAACGCTGGCAAATCCTAACCTTGTGTACAGCGAATACGCAGGAATGGCGGAGCAGCTTGAAAAGAATGTGGTTCGCCAGATCGCTAACGTGGTCGGTTACGACCAGAATGAGTCTACCGGCCTTTTCACTCAGGGCGGTACTTTCTGTAACCTTTATGGTTACCTGCTGGGTATTCGTAAATCTCTGCCTGAAGCCATCTTTAAAGGTCTGGATTCTTCACAGGATTACCGAATTCTTAACTCGCAGGGTGGCCACTACTCCAATATGACAAACCTGTCGTTGTTGGGTGTCGACATCACTAAGAAAACAATCCGTATTAAAGTGACAGAAAGCCACGAGATAGACTTAGTGGATCTGGAGCGCAGCATGCGTGCGTGCTTTGACGTGAACACGGTTGTGCCAACCATTATGCTGACTATGGGTACGACGGATACTTTCGCCATTGATCAGGTGAAGCCAGTTTACGACCTGCGCGAGCGCCTGTGTGAAGAATACGGCATTCAGGTTAAGCCACACATTCACGTTGATGCCGCTGTAGGCTGGTCGATGATGTTCTTTATCGACTACGACTTCGCCGGTAACCCAATTGGTATTAACGAAGCGACCCTAAGAGGGATCGAAAGCGTAACGGCACGCCTGCGTGAGCTGAAGTATGCCGACTCATTCACCGTCGATTTCCAGAAGTGGGGTTATGTTCCATACACGTCCAGCCTTGTGATGATCAAAAACAAGCAGGATATGGAAGCACTGAAAAACGATCCGAAAAACTTCTCTTACTTCGAAAACGATCTTCAGGAAGACACGCACCTGCAGTCGACGATTGAATGTTCTCGTGGTGCAACAGGTCTGTTTGGCGCTTACTCTGCTCTGAAATATATGGGTCTTGAGGGCTACCAGACTCTGATTGCACACAGCCTTCAGAATGCAAACTACATGCGCCACCAGTTAATGCAGGACTCTGCATGTAAAGTCGTGGTGCCTGAAAACCAAGGTCCAAGTGTAACCTTCCGTTTGTACAACCGCGATTTCGTAAAATTTGCAGAAGAAGAGTTTGAAATTGAGCGCCATAGTACCGACAACGAAACCATAAAAGCCCGAATGGAACGCAACACCGAGTATCACCGCCATATCTTCAACAACCGTGGTAAGTTTGGCCTGTACACCAACTGGGTAGAATTTATTTCACGTTCTAACTACGTAGGTCGTGGTATCTACTCTTACATTCCGGGAGAAAAAGCGGTATTCATGAACCCGGCGACACAACGTGAGCACATTGATCAGTTCCTTGAGCGTTTGTACTACGCAAGTGGCAAGTAAACCGACCTCACATCGAATACACTTTTAAATCTAAGCCGGATTCGTCCGGCTTTTTTACGCCCAACACATTCAAAATTCAGCAAGAAATTGGCGACAACTTTCGCTAGAATCCTCTCAAAACATAAGGATAAGCAATGAAGACAACCGTCGTTTTACTCACCTCTCTACTGGCATTCAGTGCCCTCGCCAAAACCGATCTCTCTGCCAATATGAAGCAAATGAAGCTGGCTTTTAATCAGGCAGCAGAAGCGACAACCATTGAAGGCATGAGAACACCCATCGAAGAATTTGAACAACTTGTTATTTTGTCCGCCAATGGCAGCTACCCGCCTGAGCGCGAAGAACTCTACCAAAGTGGATTCAGCAAACTCACCAATGCGGTAGAGCGTATTGAAACCAAGCTGGATGAAGGGGATCTGGACGGAGCAAAAACTATTTTGCGCGAAATCGATGACCTAAGAAAAGAGTACCACGATAAGAAAAAGCCTAGCATCTGGTCGACCCTGTTTGGTTAACCCTTGCATCGATAAACCAGAAACAATCTATTCTGTCTCACCGCTACGTTCAGCTAACCTATATATTAAAGCCTTGGTTCTCTAGTAGCGGGTACGAAAAACGGGATGGAATATACAGGTTCATGTGAATGCGGTTCAAACCGCATTCTTGCAAGGTTACCTAAACCTATTGAAAGTTACGAAGCCAGAGCGTGCCAATGCGATTTCTGTGTCCCTCGTGGTGCCGCTTATTTGTCTGATCCAGCAGGCACTCTATTCATTTCCTCTTCCAACCTGAAATCCCAGTCTCAAGGTGCAGGTTTGGCGCGATTCTGGGTATGTCAGCAATGTGACTCTTTGGTCGCTGTAACCTACGATTTTGAAGGCAAAACAAAGGGAGCACTCAACATCTCTGCGTTGCCACCTGATCTTAAAACGCGAATCAAGGTCACACATGCATCACCTCATTTGCTGTCCGCTGAAGTAAAAACGCAACGTTGGCGGTCTTTATGGATGGACACAATCTTTGAGCTGCCAGACACACAGGAATCACTATGAAAGGCTTCATGATACTCGCTTGTTCTGCCGTACTTTTTGCAAGCACCACAACCGCATCGAGCATAGAAAACTATTCTGAATCTTTAGATTTTGCACAGGTTGAAAAAGTGAAAGCGGTTCAGAATGAAAATGGAAGCTGGTGTTTCCATACTACTGTCCGACACAACGATCAGGGCTGGGATCATTACGCCGATGAATGGCAGGTGCTCGATTTGAAAGGAAAAGTGCTTGGTACCCGAACGCTTGCCCACCCTCACGACAACGAACAACCTTTTACCCGCAGTAAGTGTGGAATCAGAATTCCTGAATCCGTCTCAAAAGTCGCCGTGCGGGCTAAGTGCAACATTCACGGTTATGGTGGAAAACCCGTAGTCGTTAATCTGAACTTATCAAATGGCGACGGATTCACCGTTCGTAAGTTTAACCAGTAACATGACCCCATTTATGTTCTGTCATTTCACCACACGTCACTTTAAACGCTATTTGAAAACAGCAGCTGTGCTTCTTTCTATTAGCTTCGCCGTCACATCGGTAAATGCCAATGAGATTCTCAAAGTATTAGAAGATGGCGATGCCTCTGAATGGAAACAGGAGTCGTTTAAAGGGTTCACAAATTATGAACCTACAGTGCTTGATGGAGTTTCAGTATTGAAGGCGACCAGCAACGGCACGGCTTCAGGTCTGTTTCTGAAAAAAAGAGTAGATTTACTCCAGACCCCTTTCCTGAACTGGAAATGGCAAGTATCCGAGGCATTGCCAAAACTGGATGAGCAAAGCAAAGAAGGCGACGACTACGCCGCGCGTATTTACGTTGTGATCGACGGTGGGCTGATGGCTTGGAGAACACGTTCTTTGAACTACGTTTGGTCTGGTTCTCAGCAAGCAGGAACCTTCTGGGACAATGCTTATGTCGGCTCGAACGTTTGTATGGTGGCAGTTCGTGGTGAAGATTCTCTGACGCAAACCTGGTACAGTGAAAAACGTAATGTTTATCAGGACTTAATCACGTATCTCGGTGACAAAGGCAGCGAGCGAGCCAATGAAAGGGCGTATCGTTACATCGACGTTGTTGCCATCATGACAGACACCGATAACAGCAAATCAAAAGCGGAAACGTATTACGGAGATATCTCATTCAGCGCGAACTAGGCACTGACTTTGGGGTGTTTTTTAGTCATTCAGAAATGTATTCTAAGCCTATACCAAACAATCGTATTTAGATTCTTGATATCAATACGAATTTAATGCCATATTGCCCTCCAAACGTTGACCACAAAACCGCAATGCTGAGGATAATAAGTGCTCGTCCAACTAATGGAATCAAAAATCGAAAGCCTTGAACAAGACCTTGCCAATACAAAGAGTGAGACCTTATCAGACTTAATACTTACCGCTATTGATCAATCCATCGAATGCATTGACAAGTTGTTGGAAATGGAGTGTACGCTCCCTGAAGTTAAACGCTTTCTTGATGTAGTGCAAAAACTTGAGCGCAGCAAATACGACCAACACTATAAAGAGATTGAAAATAGAATAGTCTCAAATAACGAATACGCGCAGTCAGAACGCCATAACCCGAATCAGCAGCACTTTTTAGAAAGCGCGATAAGCATAGAAATTATGGTAACTTCACTTAAGGAAGGCTTCGATAAAGGCAATGTTTCTAGATTGGAACACACGATTAATGATCAATATATTCAGCTCATTAGAACTCTTCAAGACGAGACAAGAAAAAGTGAAGATAGAAACTACGGCAGGCACGCGACTATAACCACTTTTAACCTTGCCATGGGTATAAGTCCTATCGGAGCGATACCTAGTACCATTAACTCCATCTCTTCCATTTACTCGTTAAAATCTGAGCAAATCAAAACTGCCGATATGTGCATCGAAAAGCTCGAATCCTTTAACGAAGCAACATCCATATGGCTCAATACCGCTGAGCAATGGTTAGAGAACGTCGCGTTACTGAAAAAGCGCTAAGGCTCAGAGAGGCGTAGATATAAAATGATAAAAGCGGTTTACTTCGATTTAGATAACACACTGGTCGATCGTAACGCCAGTATCGACAAGTTTAGTCACGAGTTTGTCCGTCATTTTTCTACGCGACTGAAGAACCCGAACGTGGAATCCATAGCTGCATCGATCAAAGGCATTGATAATGATGGCTACCTTCCAGCGGATTCAAAATATGACCGAATCTACAAAGCACTTGGTGCAGAGCTTCCTGTCATTTTAGAATGGCGTACAACCCCAAGCTCTGAAGAAATCGAACAATTTTGGAAAGACCACATCCCTGAATGTGCGGTCGAAATGGAAAGCGCTTCTGACCTGATATCCACCTTGAAATCCGCAGGTATGCATTTGGGTATCATCTCTAACGGTGAAGAATGGAGCCGACAACGTACTGCGAGAGCAACGTCATTTGCGACCAGCTTTGATCAAATCGTGAGTTCTGAAGTCGCTCAATCGAAAAAGCCAGCCCCAAAAATTTTTATTGAAACCGCGAAAGCAGCAGGTTTCAAACCGGAAGAGTGCATCTATGTTGGCGATCATCCGATTAACGACATTCAGGGTGCAGCAGAAGCGGGCATGCACCCTATCTGGCTTTCGGGTTTTCATTCCCATCCTTCTCCAGCGTTATTATTTAAGTCTGCCGACCATTTGAGCGAAGTGTTGGATCACTGCCTTGCCACTATCAAGCGATACCAAATAGCCAGTATTAGGATGCATTTTCTTGCCGATGAACCGGAACACGCAAAAACAATAGCGAAATGGTACTTCAATGAATGGTCAAGGCTGTCACCGGAACTTACCGAAGACAGACTTTTCCGCTCTATCCAGCAAAACGCTCATCAAAAATTCGATCTGCCATTGATGATGATCGTCAAACTAGAACAACAGTTAGTGGGTGTTACGGAAATAAAACTCCGAGAAAACAGAGATTACCCGGAATATGAACACTGGCTGGGCGGGATCTATGTTCACGCAGATTTTAGAGGATTTGGCGTAGCGTCGATAATGTTAGAAAACGCCAAGCAACACGCGAAACGTTTGGGTATCAAGACCCTATACCTTCAGTGCGAAAGCCACAATGTTGGTTTGTATCTACGAAATGGCTACCAGGTTTTGCACTCCGCGAAACATCACAATGTAGACACTACGATACTTTCCACCGAAGTGAGTGATGATTAAAAGGGGCCACGCCCCTTTCTCAGAAATTACCAATTGTGAACAACAATATCGCCACTATCTGGCACAGCATCAAAGATGATGGACTGATCATCCCAAGTAAATGGTATTGTTTTTCCACCCTGCTCTACCTTGGAAACACCAAATTGTGTCGGCACTTTCACTTTTAAAGTTAACGGCTCGTCGTATACTTCATCCGCCAAGCCATCTTTTAAGTTCAGCGTCATGGCTTTGGCATCGACACTGACCAGTTCCACTTCTGCTACCGCTTTTTGTCTGTGGTACTTTATGGCTTTTTCTAACGTTGTAACCCAGGCATCGTCTTTTGATTTCACGATGTCTAACTGATTTTCGAAGATTCCCTGAGGAACAACTTCACTCCAGTCGGCTCCTCCGTCTGGTCCTACAATGCTGTGCCACGTCAGGATGTATAAACCACCCGAATCCAGAGCAAAATCGAGCACGAATTCAAATTTTTCCAGATCTTGCAGAATATAAGCATTGGTGGAACTCAGCTCGTAATACGCCCCTTCCGAAGTAGCAAAGTCGTAAGGATTTACCACGTATTTTGCCGGATCCCATCCGCGAGCTGCGATGAAGCCTGTATCGTGCAGGTACTGTTGAATACTGCGGTTGTAGCTGCCAAACGGGAAAGCAAAGGTAGTAGGACGCTTACCTGTATTGGCTTCAATACGGTCCGACGCCACTTTTACTTCATCGTCATAGCGATCGGGACCGACAGGTGGACGAGTTATACCCTGCCAGTCGGTGTAGTCGTAATTAAAGTCGTGGTGAAGAACGGTGTGATTAGCCATTTCAATGCCAGCGTTATGACCTTCAACAATGGTGTCCCACCCTAACCACTCTGCTGTATCTGTCGTCACAAAGATGGTTGCTGCCATGTCTCGTTTAATCAATTGAGGAATGGCGATATCTTTCTGACCGGGAGAATAGTCATCAAAGGCGAGTACTACTGCGGCATCCTGAAAGCCTTTCCAGTTGGCGATTTCGTAGTCCAGCTGAGAAGTCGCCAAAACCGGGGCTGTTACAAGCCCCATACACGTCATAAGAGTTAACTTGTTGATAGTCATCGTATTATCCTTGTGTGAATAACCGTCAACCATCCTGTGTTACTTATCGATTATATTCAAAGTTTTATAAAAGAAACTCAGTCAGACACTCATGCCTCTATGTAACTGACTTTTAACATAATTACTGATTTATCTTGCAAAGAAATTGGCGGAAAGCCGCTCTATTGATACTTTGCTGCGGTGATAAACTGACCAAAAGACTCACACCACACGATCACACTATTGAAGTCAGACGGGTTAATTTCTGAAGAGACTTCTACTGCGAAGTTTTCAAAGGTTTTGATGTCACCGACTTGAACCATGGAAGATTTCAACCGATTGAAATCTGATTCTGTTTCAACAAACTCAGGCGACAGGTAAAGCTTGTAATCCGGTCCCGGTGCCAATGTTCCCATCAAGGTAATGAACTTAGGACCAACCGAAACAGTACCCTCACCCCAATGCAAGGCATCGCTGTCTTTCAGGTCGCGTTTAAATTTCGCGGTAAACTCAGTGCCAGCCGATTTGGCTTTGATTGTCTCTGCGCTTGGAGCTGGTGGCGCAGTAAGGATAGGCAGAGCGTATATTCCACCGGCAAAGCCAATAAACCCCACTACTCCATGCGTCAGTAGAAGTAACGCCAACGTTCGCTTTTTCATTCTTTTACTCGCTGTATCTATTTGAAATCACAAACAACGAGTGTAGTACAATTCGAAGCAGTTGGGGTTTAGGAACAAATTAGAATGGGTAGTTTTTTCAGACTGCTCAATTAGCAAGCTAATCTTCTATCAAGCCTTGTTTCTTAAGCTCTGAAGTTATTGCCCCATTAGTTCTGCCGTGGTTTTCAGCCAGAACAGTAATTCCTACCCCTGAAATAAACTGAGTCCTCAAATCATCCCGTTGTTCTTGCGACCACGGTAAACCTGCATTTTTAGGCAAGCCGTTAGCAACATTGTCTTCCTGTTTTTGCTCTAGACTTTTCTTTACTTTAGTGGCTTTCTTAGGTGGGTTTTTAACAAAATCGAGAGTGTAAAAAAGTGCCCGAATCACGTCAGGGCTATTGTAGGGAGATTCGCTAGGTAGCACTTCACCAGTCTGAGGGTTAATTCCATTTGCCAACGCTTCAACAATTTCAAGATGCCTGTCCATTCTTATCTAACCTCCTGTATTCAATTAAGCATGTAATGAGCACAAACAAAGCTGAGATCTTTACAGCGCAATAAGATCAGCAGTCTAGGGACGTTAACCTATCTTTTTTAACCCTAAATTGCCATGTGTAATGAATCATATTTTACTAATAATAATTCTTAGAATAAGTATGGGAAAGAAAGGTCTTTGGAGGATCTTCGTTGGATATGACTAAAAAATGAAGCCCCAAATGGGGCTCAGGTATCGATTCTTAGTTCGGTAGATTTATCAAAGAACACGGCTTTCCCTACATCCAGAAAGACTGAGAATTGCGCTCCGAATTCAATATCAGATTCAGCGGAGCAACGAGCGATGATTTCGGTACTGTTTATTCGGCTGGTGACAAGGATATCAGGTCCAGTTGGTTCCAGTACTTCGGCTTTCAGTTGTAACCCATCCTGATCTTCGTTCTCTGTGACCTGAATATCTTCTGGGCGGATGCCCATGACTATTTTTTCACCATCATATTTTCTTAACGCGCAAGGGAGCGCGAGGTGTTTCTCACTACCCTCTGCACCCGACAATTTACAAACGGGTTGTTCGGCGGAATCCAGCTCGATTAGAACCTCAACAAAGTTCATCGAAGGTGACCCCATAAACCCCGCGACAAATAGGTTATTGGGCTGGCTGTAGATTTCCTTCGGTGTGCCTAGTTGCTGCACTTCTCCGTCTTTCATTACCGCAATTCGGTCGGCCAGAGTCATAGCTTCAATCTGATCGTGGGTAACGTACACAATGGTGGTCTGAAGCTGCTGATGCAGACGCTTAATTTGCGTTCGCATATCAACTCGTAACTTAGCATCCAGGTTAGATAGAGGCTCGTCGAATAGATACAGTTTAGGCTTTCTGGCTAGTGCTCGCCCCATAGCCACACGCTGGCGCTGACCACCTGACAAATGTGCTGGCTTGCGATCAAGCAAATGGGAAATTTGAAGCATGTCCGCAACCCGGTTGACCTCTTCATCTATTCTCTGTTTTTCCCACTTACGGATCTTCAAGCCAAAGGCAATATTGTCGAAAACCGTCATATTGGGATACAAGGCGTAAGACTGGAACACCATCGCGATATCCCTATCTTTGGGTTCTACCTGGCTGACTTCCTGTTCTTCGATGTATATCTCGCCTGAGCTGATATCTTCCAGCCCCGCAATGGTGTTCATCAACGTGGATTTACCACACCCAGACGGACCAACTAGGATAAGAAACTCGCCCGATTCAATCGCGATATTGATCCCTTTGAGTGTTTCCTGATCGGCATTCGGGTACGTTTTTCTGATTTGTTGTAATCTCAGAGACGACATGCAAATTTCCTTACTACTTGGTGATGACCTGTTGGTCAAGATGACGTTCATGCCCTAACTTTGCATGATCCACAAACCATTCAGTAACCAGTTCCGGTCTGGTGATCGCAGTACCCACTGTGCAGCTCCAGGCACCGGATGCCAGCACTCTTGAAACTGCATCGGGTGTGTTATAACGACCTTCCGCCATTACGCGTAAACCTTGCGCTACCCATTGTTCTACAAGGTTAAAATCGGGGTCTTTCGGCACCACCTCTGTGGTGTAACCAGAAAGGGTGGAGCCGATCAGGTCACAACCCAGCTCAGCCGCTACCATGCCTTCTTCAAACGTCGAGCAGTCTGCCATGACGCATTTACCCTGAGATTTCACCAGACTCACGAGATCCGCAAACGGCTCCGGACGCTGACGAAACGTTGCGTCGATTGCGATGATGTCTGCACCCGCATTAATCAACCCAATCACGTCTTCTTTCATCGCGGTAATGCGAACGGGATATTGCTCAAAATCGCGTTTTACTATCCCGATAATTGGGGTATCGACATACTTTCGGACAAACTCGGTTCGTCTTACCCCTTCAATTCTTAATCCTTTTGCACCACTAAGGATGGCGGTTTTGGCATACGCCAGCACAATGTCATCTTTATCCATCGGGCTGTCTTCCACTGGCTGGCACGAGACCACCAGCCCGCCATGTAGCGCATCAATCACAGGTACTGCATCCATATGATATTTCTTCATATTGTTATCCTTTCACCGCACCGCCCATTACGGACTGACCAATCTGTCTATAAATCAAAAGTCCCAGAAGCGTTGGGGGTAGCGTGCCTATTACCATGACAGCGGCAGCCACTCCCCACTGAACGCCACCGCCTCCGGCTGCAAAGAAGAAGGACGCGCCCACCGTGAGTGGAACGGCGTCTTTTGTCGTTAGCATCAAACCAAAAAGAAATTCATTCCATGCGGTGATAAAACCGAAAATAAGCGTTGTAGCCAGTACGGGTTTCGACATAGGAATGGCGACATTCACCAAAAACGTGAATGGGCTTGCTCCATCCACCAACGAGGCTTTGTCCAGCTCTGTTGGAATGTCATGAATGGCGTTAATCGACATCATCAACGCAAGAGGCAAATTCACAATCGCCAGAATCAGACCCAAGCCAAGTTTGCTGTCGAGCAAATGGAGTGGCTGATACATCATGTAAAGCGGAATGGCGAAGATGATCAAAGGCACCGCACGCAGGTTGATCACCGCAGGCATCAGAATACGAGTGCCGTAGCCCTTTCGAACCATTACGTATGCCGCAGGGAAACAGAAAAGCAGAGGCAACACGGCACCTATACTGGCGACCACGACACTGTTCATCAGATACGCAATCACATCAAAACGATCTGAGATGGCAAAAACCTGAACATAGTTTTCCAGTGTCCAGCTTTCGACCCACAAGCTGGCATTTGAAGCAATTTCCGCATTGGATTTAAATGATGTCAGCAGAGTCACCAACACTGGAAAATTCATTAGCAAAGCCGCAATGGCAAAAACGATCCAACGTCCGATCATGACTGTGCTCCTTTCTTTCTCGAAGAGAAATAGTTAAGAGCAAACAACACAGCAAAGGTGACGAATAGCAGCAGCATAGAGGCAGCCACCGCCTTGCCGATATTGCCTTGCTTGAAGAATGCCAGATACACGTAGATGGATAGACTGGTCGTCGATCCTCCGGCCCCACTTCCGGTCAGAACATAGACGTTATCGAATACGCGGAAGCCATCGATAAACCGAACAAACAAAGCAGTGAACAACGCCAGTTTCATGAATGGCAGTTCAATGTTCCAGAACAGCTTGAAACCGTGCGCGCCATCCAGAGTGGCGGCTTTTCTCACGTCTTCAGGGATTGCCTGATAAGCGACATGAAACAGCAAGACCGCGAATGGTGTCCATTGCAGAATCTCAATGGTCATCAAGGTGTAAATAGCATTGTTGGCGTCCAGAAATGCCGGGCTGTCGCCAAACCATTCCCACAAATAAAACGGAACCGGACCAACAAACTCATGCAATACCAGACGGTACATTAGACCCACCAAAGCAGGTGCTGCCATCATCGGCATCATCAAAATGGCCATTAACCAAGGGTGTTTCTTTAATAGTGGTGCGAGGTACACCGCGAGAAACAGACCCAGTACACATTCAACCAATGCGGTAATAAAACCAAACTTGAATGAAAAGTGGGTTGCCTTCCAAAACAGCGGATCGTTGATGACATCTACAAAATTATTAAAACCTTGAAGTTTGGGGGAACGAAGGTTTTCGAACGTCACTTGCGAAACGCTGTATACCAGGTCGGCAACCAAAGGAAATCCCAGAAACAACGTCAGGAATAAAACCAAAGGCAACGTAAACAGTCTGCTTTGCTTGTCTACAGTTGGCTGAATCATACATCTCACTCTTGCTTGGCTTTAAAGAGAGGGGGTTCAAAGGCTGGCGTGCAATCAGCACGACCAGCCTGATACGACAGGTGCTACTTAAGCAGCTCTTTCATCGACTTTTCGGTGTTTTCCAAAGCCTGATCCAGGCTCTGTTGCCCAGCCCAATACCCGGTAAACTCACGAGCCTGAACTTCGTACACCGTCAGCGCATTGCCTGATGTACCACCATTCATAACAAACCCGTATTTTCCTGCGTACTCACCCAGAGTTTTGAGGTCTGGTCGTTGGCTTTCCACGTCCTTAACCACATTCTGTCTCAGTGCAGGGTTACCGCCCGCTAGTGCATAAGCTTTTGCGGCTTCCGCAGTTGCCAGCCAGTTAAGGAACTTACGTGCACCTTCTTTATTGGTTGAGGCTTTGTTCAAGCCAAAACCCAGACCATGAACGTGAGTGAAGCGTCCGTTTGGACCTTGTGGAGGAGGAGCAATACCAACTTTTCCAGCAATGGTCGGATTCTTGCTCGCATCGGTTAAGTCACCCGCTGCCGCGTTCCATTGCAGCATGGTGGCAGCCTGACCTGCACCAAACGCAGCGTTGGCTTCTGCGTATTCATAAGAAAGCGAATCTTTTGGTGACGAACCTGCGTCGTAAAGCGACTTGTATCGCTCCAGCGCACTGCGGTAGCCATCAGAATTTACAACCACGTTTCCGCTTTCGTCTAACCAGTTACCACCATAGGCTTTAGCTGCGGAATGCCAGACCATCATGTTGAACAAGAGGTTTTTCATTTGCAGAACCGTTCCGTAGCGAACCGGGCTCTTGCGGTTTTGCTTCTTAGCAAAAAACAGTGCTGTTACCTTGTAATCGTCCCAGGTCCAGTTTTGTGGGTTAACCGGATCCATCTCTTTTCCAAAGGTCTTTTTCGCGATTGCGCGGTATTCTTTCTTCCAGTCGTCATCTGACAATAGCTGGTCAATCAGATCAGAGCGGTAGTACATAAAGTGCAAAGACAGATCAGTCGGCACGCCATATTGCTTGCCCTGATACTGCATCGTTGCCAGCACTTTATCGTCGTAAGCTTCGTTAGAAGTTAAGGTGATAGATTCCATGTAAGGCGAGTAACGCCCCAGTGAATAGGTGGCTGTCAGGTTGATATCGAACTCTGTTGTACCAGCAGCAAGATCAGACTGCAGTTTGTCCCAGAACCCTTCACGGTTGAAAAACAGAGCTTCAACCTTGTCGTTGTCACTCAATCCACTTTTTGAATTGTAGATTTCGATGGCTTTACGTAATGCTGTTTCTTCCGGACCACCTGGCCACCCTAAAACGGTAACAGTGGCTTGTGCCTGGCTGGCAAAAACCGCAGCGATAGAAAGTGCAGCAAAACTCATTACGGATTTACGAATCATCTTCATTCTCCCTTTCGTCCCTAACCCTAATTGTAGGTTGCATATTGAGCGCTCCTTTAAATTAATTGCTCAACATTTCACCTATAGAATTAGATCAAATGGTCTACATTTACAATCCAACACCAGACCAAAACTGTTTCATTATTGATACAAATGTTAATTTAAAGTGACATTGGACCTGAAAATAGGATTTTCTTGGTTGAAGCATGCACACACGTTCATTAGGATGGCTTTATTGGTCTATACCGATTCAAGGTCTCCAGATGACAAAAAGAGCAAGCGTAAAAAACGAATTAATGAAGTTTATTGCTAACAGTTCTCCGGGCATGCGTTTGCCCTCTGAAAGGGAATTGAGCAAGCGTTTTGATGTGGCGCGGGAAACATTAAGGCGATGCTTATTAGACTTAGAAGCCGAGGGAAGAATCATACGCAAAGTGGGCGCTGGCAATTTTGTAGCGGATCGTCCTGAAACTAAGCAGCTTTCTCTGCGATCTTTTTCTGAAGAGATGCTCGCTAAAGGCTTAAAGCCGACCAGTCGAATCATTTCAACAGAAACCTTGTCTGCCGGAGCCAAGATCAGCCAGATGCTGAACCTTTCCCCATCTGAACTCGTCTACAAAATCATGCGTGTGCGATACGCCAATGAGCAACCCATGGCGATGGAAACCGTCTATTTACCGTGTAATCTTCTTCCTGGTTTTTCGCCAGACAGGCTTTCTACGGAATCCCTTTACACCATTCTGGAAAATGATTATCAGTTGTCACTCAATCAGGCAGACCAGTTTATTGAAGCCACCGTCGTTGAACCCAAAGAAGCAGCGCTTTTAAATGTCGCGCCATACAGCGCAGGGCTACTGATTGAAAGGAAAATGATCGCCACCGACGATACGCCTATTGAATTCTGTAAAACGCTCTATCGCGCTGACAAATATAAGTTTGAAGTACAGATTCGACGCCCATCCTGACCCTCAGTGTCAGTCTATAAAGTGACTGACACGATGGATTCATATGCCATTACTTACTGTGTCGCACATTTAATACACCTTTCTTCTCTATTTGCAACCAGACTTATCGAGCCGAACACAATAAAACACACCGACAGGAGTTAAGGATGACTACCGTTGCAAAACTTAACTACCGGAGGAAACAAGCAGGACTTCCGTTAATTCGATTTAACCTACTAAAACTCAATCCAGAAGATGTGCAAGACTTGCGAGATGCTTACGCTGCCATGTATGAAATTTCGGAATTGGCAGTGGGCGACAAGCGTGGCTACTCTGCCCTTGCCAGAGCTCACGGTTATGATCAGGACTTGTGTCACGATCTTGACTGGGCATTTCTTACCTGGCACCGCTCTTACGTCTATTCATTTGAGAAAGCATTGAATACCGCACTCAAATGGAAACGGGAAGATCCAGACTTAGAGTTGACACTGCCCTATTGGGACTGGACACAGTTTAAAACTTCTACCCACGCATCAAATGGCTTGCCTAAGCTGCTCAACGAGCTTACTTACACTAACGCCGATGGCGAAGAAACCGATAACCCACTTGCAAGAGCAAAAAGCCTGTATCGGGTTATCTCTCAGGGTTTGTCCGGGGACGAGGAATTCACTCGCAGATACCCAGATCAGTTTAGGCAGAACATACCGGTACTGAAAAATGAGGTTGACCGATACCTGACGAATCCAAGCTTTGTTCGCTTTCAGGCGGATTTAGATCGCGGTGCCCACGGTGCTATTCACGTGTTTGTGGGCGGGCAAAATTCCAGCTCTCCTTTGCCAGCGAACAGTGGGGATATGAGCAGAGTGATATCGGCATCCTATGACCCCATTTTCTGGCTGCACCATTGTATGGTCGATAAAATCTGGGCAGACTGGCAAACCCTTCATCCGCATACCAATATTCCTCAGATCATTCTTGATCATGTGGTTTACGACAGTCGAATTGGGTCTGACCTTATCGATCATGAAGAAACACTCAGGTACATCTACTCAGAAGATTCCGTAGAAACCGCCGTTGCTGATACAGGCACCGTGGATACCATTACGCCGAAACCTCTCTCGGCTGGTGTGCACCATGTGAAGGAATTGAATCTAGGCGGTGTGGAAGCGGGATTCGTCAGAGCTCAACTGGACTTCTTGCGACTGAGACCACCTAAGAACAGTTTCGAAATTCGGGCGTATATCGATAATCCCGGGTGCAATGAATCTACTGGGTATGATGACCCAAGCTTCGCAGGCAGGCTCATGTTATTTGGTCATGGGCAATGTCATGGCGCCCCCGGACACTGTAACCCATCCCTGGCGACGAGAGACAAATACGACCTACGGTCAAAACACGCTCTGCGCTATGTACACACCCGCTATTCCATGGACGTCACCAGCGGGTTACGCCGCTACATCGGGCGAAAGAAGTCGATTGCTCATTTAAAGATTCACCTGCTAATTCTGGATTGCGAAAATCAGGTAGTAGCGTCGGATTCGATTCAATACGACGGATGCGCATTACGCACATTTGCAAAGGGCTAAGATTTATCACCTGAGATGTTAGTAAAGGCGGCGATCGTCGCCTTGATTTTGGTCGCTTTGCACAAGAAGTTTATCTGTAAATAGGGAAAGTTTATCGTTCACTATTTTTCCTGCTGTTTTGTAATGATTTATGTCACAATACGACACTCTGTTCCAATTAACATTTCCTCCTATGAATTATCAAGCCGCTATTTTCGATATGGACGGGCTCCTTCTTGACACTGAAAGAGTCTGTATGACCATATTCAAACAAGCCTGTGAAACTCTCGATATTCCGTTTCTTGATGATGTTTATTTTTCTATCATTGGCAAGAATGCTGCTGGTATCGAACAAACTCTGCGAGCAGGCTACGATGAGTATATTGATTACCCCACCCTTCATGGTGAATGGAAGAAACATTACGATGGCGTAGTACTTAACCAGGCGATCCCGGTCAAAGATGGCGTTGTAGAACTTCTGGAGTGGCTCAAATCCAAACAGGTGCCCCTTGCGGTCGCGACCTCCACAAGAAAAGAAGTGGCGAAGGTAAAATTAAACCTTAGCGGTCTGGATGGTTTTTTCGACAATGTAACAACGGGTTGCGAAGTCACCCACGGAAAACCCAACCCTGAAATCTACTTACTGGCAGCTAATCGCCTAAAAGTTTCACCACTTGAATGCCTTGCTTTTGAGGATTCAAATAACGGTGTACGATCGGCAGTTGCAGCCCAAATGACCGCCTTTCAGATTCCAGATTTGGTGCAGCCTTGTGACGAAGTTAGACGTTTTGGTCACCACATCATGCCATCGCTTCACGATGTGCTGGATCACTTGAAAACGCTGGACAGACCTTAAAATGCGAACGCTAAAAATTTGGCTGTCTATCGTTTCACTGTTCTTGCTTGCATTTTCAGCGTGGCTATTTATGCCAGCTATCAGCAAGGTTGAAAAGCAAGTACTTGAGCAGGATCTAGCGGAACCGTTTCGCTTGGTAGGTTATCGGGTCATTTCGACCGATCCTTCAATAGATGCCACCTATCACTATTACCTGACGGTCAAGGATTCAGACATTGATGAGGAATCACCTTTTCTTATCACCAGTGATCCTTTTATTAAGGTAGATAACTTCGACGACAACTCTCTACACATATCTGTTACCGGAAAAATTGAGCTTTACAGAAATGATTTATGGGTCAAAAAAGACGATGAAAAACTTCATCATTGGTACATAAGTATGCAGTCAAAATACATTAGATGACCCTAATAAAATGATTCTAAAGTGCAATTACCCCACAAATAATGTGATATTTCCATAAGTTAAATTAACAGTTATAACAATTAACCCATTACTCAAATTGTTTGCTTTTTTATTTTAAAGCTCATTTCATATTTGAGAAATAAGATGTGGGTCTCATAATAGATTTCGTTTTTTGCAATCGATCTCTCCAAAACTGCAAGAGATCACCTAAACTTAACAAGTCTCTGGTAAAGGAGTTCCGGCAGACATTTTTATGATAGCAACGCCGTGCAAGATAAAGGAAAAATGCAATATTTATAAATCTCATCCATCTTGAATTTATGCGGCAAATACTGGTTATGAATTGATGCAATACAAACCTGAGAATTCTATAAAAATAGCTATTGAGCACCTTAATATCGGGATGTTCGTGACAGGCATTGAAAACAGTGAGCGAATAAACCTCTCTAACGCTGGGCGAGTTTCGTCCCAAAAAGCCATTGCACAGTTAGCAGACAGCGGAGTACGTTTTGCTTGGGTAGATGAAAAACTCTCTGCCAAAGACTGCGTATTCAAACCCGTTTTAGATGATGAACCAAAGGCAGAGAAACAAGACGAGCCAGAAGTGAATGCTCCAAACAAAAAGCTGCCGTCCAGAGAAATCAGACAAAATAAGGCCAAAAAGCTGATTGCAGAAGCGAAAGGGCTGGCGCAGAAACTGCTCAATGAAACGTTTGAAGGCAACACGTTCGAAGTTGAGGCTCTGGAAGACTGGGCAGACGATGTTATTGAAACGGTTTTAGTCGATTCCGATGCCATTAAATGCGTGTCGGCACTCAGAAACAAAGACACCTACCTGCTTGAGCACTCCGTTAACGTGTCATGCCTGCTGGTAACTTTCGGTAAACATCTCGGAATGGATAAGACGTTACTTCGTGAATTGGCCATTGGCGGCATCATTCACGATGTGGGTAAGATCAAGGTGGACGACAAAGTTCTGAACAAACCTGCACGTCTGACTCCGGAAGAGTTTGAGCACATGAAACTCCATCAGGTGTATGCCGGAGACATCATCGAGAATGTTGAAGGGCTAAGCAAGGTAAGTCAGGATGTCTGTCTGATGCACCATGAAAAGCTGGATGGAAACGGCTATCCGAATGGATTGAAAGGCGACGAGATTCCGCTGCATGGTCGCATGAGTGGCATTGTGGATATATATGACGCGCTCACCGCACACCGTTGCTACAAAGAAGGCATGAGCTCTGCTGAAGCTTTTAAGATCCTTCTTAGTATGACCCCAGCCCAGCTCGATCAGGATCTGGTGTACAAGTTCATTAACTGCATTGGGGTATACCCGGTTGGTTCTCTGGTTGAATTGAGTGATGGTCGTGTCGGGATCACCTGGACGTCAAACAGTCAGCAGCCACTTAAACCCGTGGTGAAGTGTTTCTATTCCAGAAAATTCAAACGCTTTATTGAAGTCTCCTATGTCGATTTGAAAAACAGTAATGTAAAAATCGAGGGCGCAATTTCTCCGAAAGATATTGAAGTGGATCCCGCCCCTTTCTACGACACCTAATTGGATAAAACGGCAGCCCTGGCTGCCGTTTTTGTTCCTGACAAACCCTTACATGCAAGCAGTAACACCCTCTGTCAATTAGCGTCTAAAATTCAGACAAATCTACCTGACTGACAATCAAGAAATGACTCGAACAATCCTACTCTCCTGCATACTTTCTGCGCTTGCTTCTACCCAGACAATGGCTTCTACCAGCCAATATTCATCAGAATGCCACCCAGAAATACTTGAACAAGCTGATATCACCAATGAAGACGCAGCACAATTTACAGTTGATAAAGAGGGACACACGGCAGAAGTTGCTGGTGTAATCTGTGATGGTACGTTAATCGCTGCTTTTGACATGCTCGACAATCACCCCAACCTGAAAAAAATTGTATTTCTCGATGTTGGTGGCTCGGTGGACGATGAAACCAATCTAAAGCTGGCTACTCTTTTCCACTCGAAAAAGCTGCACACGCACGTGTCTTCCAAGTGGAATCAAACTGATGAGTTTGGTGAAGTAATAAAAGGAGGGGTTGCATCAGGCGGGACTGACCTGTTTCTTTCTGGTCACAAACGAACTGTGGATAAAGGCGCTTATCTTGGCGTTCACTCTTGGTCAAACGACGAATACGAAGGTGCTGACCTGCCAAAAACACACTCAGAGCACAAACCCTACATCCGCTTCTACAAGCTTATCGGTCTCCCGCTACCAGAGGATTTCTACTTTTTTACCTTGGAAGCCGCAACTGCAGAAGACATGCATTACATGACGCAAGACGAATTAGAAACTTATCAAGTCATTACTGAATAAGGATATAATGACCTGAAAGAGACTAAAACTGCAAAATAGGTGAACAATGAAAAGCGGATTTCAATACCCTATCGGAACTCAAGGTCAGCCTTGGGGCGACAAAGAGAAAAAAGCGTGGCTGGAAACGACGTCAGTAAAACGTGACTACAACAGTGACGTTGTCACCAAAATTAACGCTTTACGCGAACGCTTTGACGTCTTCCAATACGGTGCACTGAGTTACGATACCGACCGCTTCCCACTATTTGCTATCAAGAGTAAAACTTGGGACACCAACCGAAAGACAATTTTAGTGACTGGCGGCGTTCATGGCTACGAAACCAGTGGTGTTCATGGTGCCCTTAAATTTGTTGATCAACTTGGTCATGAGTATGAAAAGCACCTTAATCTGATTGTCGCACCATGCATAAGCCCTTGGGGTTACGAAACCATTAACCGTTGGAACCCTAACGCTGTTGACCCAAACCGTTCATTTTATGAAAACTCGCCCGCTGAAGAGTCTGCCAACCTCATGGCAATGGTGAAATCTTTAGGTACTGGCATTTATGCTCACATCGACCTTCACGAAACAACAGATACCGACGAGTCTGAGTTTCGCCCCGCACTGGCAGCCAGAGATGGATTGGAATACATAGAAGATCTTGTGCCCGACGGCTTTTATCTGGTAGGCGATACCGAAAACCCGAATGAAGCTTTCCAGACCGCGATTATCAAAGCCGTGGAGAAGGTGACGCATATCGCTCCACCAGACAGTGATGACAACATCATTGGTTCGCCAGTGGTTCAACATGGTGTGATTAATTATCCAACCAACAAGCTAGGCTTGTGCAGTGGATTTACCGGGTGTGAATACGGTACCACCACCGAAGTGTATCCCGACAGCCCTAAAGTCACCGATGAAGAATGCAATGATGCACAGGTTGCATCAATTAAAGGTGGGCTGGATTACCTGCTCTCTTTGTAACTTCTGAAAGATCAAAAAGGATGGCAACTCGCCATCCTTTTTATTTTGCTGCGTTATAGGGTCTATCGACCTAGGGTTATTTGAGCAAATGCTGCCAGTTTTCATGCTTGTTCAGGTAGTGCTTTACATAGCTGCATTCCGCCACAATTTTCACGTTCAGTTTTTCAAATTCTGGCAAAACCGCTTCCATCATTACGGAACCCTTACCCTGACCTCTGAGTGCTTGTGGCACTGAAGAGTGATCGACATACCATACGTCTCCATCCGGGCGATACGTTACCTTTGCCCATTGGTCTGGTGCCACTTCAATTTTGAATTCATGGGTCTGGCTATCATGTACTACAGCAATTTTTTCACTCATTAATCTCTGTTCCTGTTTAAATCTACCCAACTAATTTGTGTTAATCTTAAACAATCAGCTCGTTCAGTGAAACCTTATGCATCAAGCTAATATCATCGAAATCTGGAAATCGAAGGCAGACGCAGACAAACGTGCGTTTGTGATTCCGGATGGCTGTCAGGATGTCATCATTGTCCAACCGAACCAAGCTTCACCAGTCATTAATATCTCCCCACTTTATACTCAGACTATTGCTGTCGATATCGAAAAAGGGACTGAGATGCTTGGCTTCAGGCTAAAGCCAGGTTGTTCGTTTAAAGGCTTAGATCTCGCAGCTTTGAAACAGAAGCGTTTTGATGAAACATGGTTAGAGGATTACATAGAAAACAATACGCAGGTGAATGACAACGTTTGGGAATTACTTCAATGCATTAGAAAGGAGCCGGGAGACATTACCAGTATCGCTGCTGTGCTGGGAGTCAGTATAAGAACGTTACAAAGAACCTTAAAGCAACATACGTCTCAGTCTCCCCTATTCTGGCTGCGACTGGCGCGGGTTCGCCAGTGCGCAAAAGCCATCATAACGAGCGGAAACCATTCAGATATTGCCTACGACTTTCAGTATTCCGATCAGGCGCATATGTGCCGGGAAGTAAAACACTGGTTGGGTGTGACGCCTACTCAGCTCGCGACAAGACAGGATATACGAGCTCAATTGTTTGATGAAGGGTATTAATCCGCTTCTCTGCTGCGAAAATGCTTCATAACGTAGTACGCAATGGTTGCGAATATCATTGCAGCAGCCCAATAGCGTTCATCTTCTAGGTTAGCAACCGTTGCTAAAACTCCGACAACCAGCAGAAACAGCTTTGTTTTCATATATAAACCACTTTGAATTTCATAAATTTAACCCCGATACTATCAGGTTCGGGGTTAACTGAACAAAGTGAGCTTATCCCAAAGCGTAATTAGGGTCTGTTGACCTAGCCTATACACCAGAAACGGGTGAGCATATCTCTATCAGGAAGCCATTAATATCATGCACATAAGATGTGGTTTGCCCCCAAGGCATTTCCTCCACAGGTTGAACAAGCTCTGCCCCTGCGTCTAATGCTTTTTGCAGCGAACCTGCCACATCGTCCGTTTCAAATGCAATTTCAAAGTTGGGTTTCCCTTTAGTCGGGCGCTGCGCTCCTTTTCCAAGTCGATTCATCAGATCCAACGAAGAGAGTGATAACGTGGTGTTTCCTGTATCCAGTTCTGCGTAGTCGCCCCCTTCATGAAGCATCGCTCTTTTCAAACCAAAAGCACTTTCATAAAACTCTAGAGTTTGTTCCACGTTTTCAACATATAGAATGGTGTATTTCAGCTTCATTTTCTTCTTCCTTCGGTTAACTGAGAACGTCAGATTAATGCCCCAATAACCTTCATGTATTGAAAATACGCGACACACCCAAATGTAACTTAAAGTTAGGACAAACAATATCAGGGAGACACAGAATGAAGAAGATTGGAATCGTTGGGTGTTCGGCAGAAGGTGCTGCACTTTGTTACACCACGATTTGTAGCGAAAGTATCGCTAAATTTGGCAATTATCAGCACCCCGATATCAGCATGCACACACCGTCTCTTTCTTTTTATGTCGATGCTCTGAATCAAGGCGACAAACAGGGCATTGCACGGTTGATGCTAGATTCTGTTGAGCGCCTGAAAGCTACTGGTGCAGAATTTGTAATCTGCCCTGACAATACGATTCATCAGGCTTTTTCTTTAGTCGAACCCCACTCCTCTCTGCCTTGGTTACACATTGCAGAAGTGGTAGCACAACACGCAAAAACAAAGGGATATAAGAAAGTGGGTGTACTGGGTACTCAATGGCTAACCGAAAGCGATGTTTACCCTGTCAGCATGAGAAATGCTGGTATTGAAGCTGTACTACCAAACGCAGAGCAACGTAAAAAAGTTGGAGAGCTGATCATGAATGAGCTGGTACTTGGGCGGACACCAACAGAGGCAATTGAATATTTGCAGTCTGTGATTGAAGATTTCCAAAATCAGGGGTGTGAAGCGGTTGTTTTAGGCTGTACGGAACTGCCAATTGTGCTGAGCGATGAAAACTCGCCAATTCCAACACTGGATTCAACGCGACTGCTTGCCAGAGCCGCCATTGAATATGCCACTTTATAGTGACATTGAGCAGAGCTAAAAAGAAAAAGCCCCAGAGTTCAATAATGAAGTCTGGGGCTTATTTATGCTCTACACTCATATAATCATCAGGATACAAACGACTGATACGAGTGAAAATAATACGGTACGGCTTACTACGCCGAAATGTGAATGTTGAATCATTTCTTGATGCTGCATCTTCTCACCCATTGTTTTGTTACACTATGATTTCAATGTAATGACATTTCTGATTTTTTTCAATATTGCTCGCAGTGCCACTTCAGCCGGAACTGAACTCCTAAGTACCATAAAGCCTTATTGAAAAAGGTCTGGATGCAACTTACTCAATTTAGTGAATTTTTTATTACAGACTTTCGTTTGTTCAAATCATTCGAGTTATCCCCTTCGAAGTAGGCAAAAAGGCAGAATTGTCCAAGGTATTGAAAAATCGTCCAAAGACACTCACCCCCCTATTCCCACCTCAATATCTATCAGGCTGAATCAATAGATCTCGTTCATTTGGATGCTCAATTTTCGATTGACAGTGAAAGCAATCGAACTAATATATACGCAAATGCATATATGCAAATTTAACCAATCATCAGGCTGTCATTTGTCACAGATAAACTGACATGTTTGATTAAAGAGTGATTCCCATGGGTATTTTTGAACGATTTTTAAGTGTTTGGGTCGGTCTCGGCATGATCGCTGGGGTTTTAGGTGGATATGTTTTCCCTGACTTTTTCTCGTATTTAGCGTCGCTACAGTATGCACAAATCAATATGGTTATCGCGGTTCTGATCTGGCTGATGATCTACCCAATGATGATGCAAATAGACTTCTCGTCCGTTAAAAAAGTTCATCAGCGACCGCAAGGAATACTCATCACCGTGGTTATTAACTGGCTGGTGAAACCCTTCACCATGGCTTTACTTGCGGTTGTGTTTATGCGATATGTGTTTGGCAACTGGATTGTCGATGATTTGGCAGAGCAGTACATCGCGGGCATGATCCTACTGGGTGTTGCACCTTGTACAGCCATGGTTTTTGTGTGGAGCCAGTTAACGAAAGGTGACGCAAACTACACCCTGGTACAAGTTGCCATCAACGACATCATCATGGTACTCGCGTTTGCCCCTATTGCCGCGCTTCTTTTAGGAATGACCGACATTACTGTTCCTTGGGATACCCTGCTCCTGTCTGTATCTCTGTTTGTCATCGTGCCTTTGGTCGCAGGGGTAGCAACAAGGCACTTCCTGAAAGATCAGAAAAAGGTCGATGCACTTGGAAATACCATCAAACCTCTTTCCATTGTTGGATTAGTGGGTACTGTGATTCTCTTGTTTGGCTTTCAGGCGAATACCATTCTTGATAACCCAATCGACATTGTGTTGATTTCTATCCCTTTACTTATTCAAACCTATCTTATCTTCGCGATTGCGTATTACTGGATGAAGAAGTCGAAACAACCTCATTGTGTCGCGGCTCCAGGTGCAATGATCGGTGCATCGAATTTCTTTGAACTTGCGGTTGCAGTGGCTATCAGCCTGTTTGGGGTTCACTCAGGTGCCGCACTGGCGACCATCGTTGGTGTGCTGGTTGAAGTTCCGGTAATGCTCTCTCTGGTGGCTTTCGCCAATAGAACGAAAACAGATTTTTCACCCGTTGAATCGAATAGCTGAGCAATTACAAGCTGATAACTGAGCCATAAAAAACACCAGCCAAATCTCTTCTCGCAGAGCTCATATACGTTGCTACAATTGTTAGTACCCGAGTGATCCCCTCGGGTACTTCATAAAAAGAATCTTTATATTTTAACCATATTGTTCAACGTGTTATCTCGAAAAATCAACTTAGCACTGCTAGGTTAGCTGCAAATTCAGAGTTAGGGTTGGAAGCCAAGTGAAGAAGTCAGTTTTATTGCTCATATTGTTATCGTCCACCAGCTATGCGAGCTCGTGGAAGAAAGAAATTACGGCTTATGCTTTTGAAGGTTTAAGTCACATCTGCTCTCAGTCTCGTGAACTGAATTACAATCAGAGATCGGAGATGAGAACCATCTACATCAATAAAAAATTAGAACGAAAGCGAGAATACCCCGCCAACAAAGATTACGCTTACTACGCGTCTAAGCAGATTTGGGATTTTGGTGA
This sequence comes from Vibrio nigripulchritudo, assembly GCF_027924785.1. Taxonomy (NCBI): domain Bacteria; kingdom Pseudomonadati; phylum Pseudomonadota; class Gammaproteobacteria; order Vibrionales; family Vibrionaceae; genus Vibrio; species Vibrio nigripulchritudo. The sequence goes on from NZ_AP027050.1 coordinate 1,453,688, forward strand.
AGGCGACAGCCCTAGCTATTCAGAATGCGCTGCCATCCTTAAAAAGTAATCAGCTCTGACGTTGTTTTGGTAATGATGTTGTTTTGATAATGATCTTGCTTTGATAATCTAGGTCACTGGGGATTTCGCAATTGCACGAGAACACCACACTATGAAAAATTTCGAGACCGTATGGCAGGAATACCAACAAAGCCTCAAAGCATTCTTACATTCCCGGGTATCCAGCCCAGATGATGTCGAAGATATTCTTCAGGATGTATTGGTCAAAACATACGAAAAGCTGGATACGGTACAAAACTGGGAAAGCCTGAAGTCGTGGCTTTTCCAGATCGCAAACAACGCCATTATGGATTTTTACCGCAAGCGAGCTCGACAGTCCTCGGTAGACGAGCGAGATCTGTGGTATGCCAATGCAGAAGAAGAGCCAACACAGGACTTTTCTCGCTGCCTGCTTCCTTTCATTCAGACACTACCAGAACAGAGCGCCAAGCTGATTTTCGCCGTTGATATTCAGCAGGAATCTCAAAAATCTCTGGCACTTCAGGAAAACATCAGTTACTCCACCCTCAAGTCTCGCGTTCATAAAGCCAGACAAGAGCTCAAAAAGCAGTTTGAAGACTGTTGCCATGTCACCTTAGGGAAAAATGGCGGCATGATAGATTGCGATTCAAAATCAAAAAGCTGCGATAGCTGTTAAAGTCTGTCGCTCTTTCGAGGTAACTTTTTCATTTTTTCTTCGTCTTTTTCTGAGCCCCTACGTCTTATAGACAAATCACCAAGAGAGAACAGAAAAAATGAAAATTATCAGCTTTACAGTCTGCCCATTTGTACAACGTGTCACCGCTTTGCTTGAAGCAAAAAAAGTGCCTTACGACATTGAATACATCAGCTTGAGCGACAAGCCAGATTGGTTTTTGGAGCTTTCACCTAACGGACAGGTGCCACTGTTAGTTACCGACTCGGGTCAGGCATTGTTTGAGTCCGATGCGATCGCGGAGTACATCGATGAAGTCACAACCCCACTTCAGCCCAACCTGACTCCCGAGCAAAAAGCGATTAACCGTGCCTGGAGTTATCAGGCAACCAAGCATTACCTGACGCAATGCAGCACAATGCGCAGTAAAGACGAAGAGACTCTGAAAGAACGAGGTGCCAAGCTGATCTCCGCTTTTGAAAAAGCAGAGAAAGCTCTGAGCGAAGGTCCGTTCTTTAGTGGTGAAGAGATCAGTAACGTAGATATAGCCTGGTTACCGCTTCTTCATCGCGCTCACATCGTGAAACAGTACACGGGTTTTGACTTTCTGAGCGATCTGCCAAAAACGCAGAAATGGCAGAAAAAGCTTATGGAAACTGGAATTGCTGAAAAATCTGTTTCAGAGGAATTCATCACCAAATTCACTAACTTCTACCTCTCCGAGGAAACGGAGCTTGGAAGAAAAGTGTGTTGCGACACAGATTGTTGTGAAGAAAACCGAGGCAACTGCTGTGATGAAGGCGACGATTGCTGCGTTGAGAGCAAACCATCGCTAAGCATTAACAAAGTTACCTGCTGTGCGCCTGATTGTTGCTAATCGAGTGTAGCCACTCAGACTAAATATCAGGTTCTGATCACACAAATACCCATCTCTGGCTGTTTTAAACATTCATGCTGGGGGTGGGCTTTACTCTCTGGCTCTCATACCCAAACCTTCGAACAATGAGATGTTCCTTTTTTCAACTCACTTCAAAAGATAACTTCTATATTATTTAGTGTCTTAACTCTTTCCCGGTCTTTTTCTTGTTCATAAATCAGTCACCTGAAAATATTCGTTTTCTTCACAGTTCTCATTTTTGAACCAAAATAGCATTAACATTTTCGCTACATTTCATTAACTCATCCGAGGTCTAACTTGTAGAGGAAAACGACGTGAAAAGGATTCTCACACTCGCTCTATTGCTCTCCGCCAGCACCTTTACCTGGGCTGGTGCTAGTGCCGGAGGGGCAACCCAAACTGGCTACACCCAAACGCACTACCCTATCGTGCTTGTTCACGGTTTATTTGGCTTCGATAAACTGGCTGGCGTCGACTATTTCTTTGGCGTCCCACAGGCACTGACGAAAAGTGGTGCCAGTGTTTATGTTGCACAGGTCTCCGCCACTAACAGTTCTGAAGCCAGAGGTGAACAGCTTCTGGCACAGGTTGAGTCCGTTCTAGCGGTTACCGGTGCCAGTAAAGTTAACCTAATCGGACACAGCCACGGCAGCCCGACTTCCCGTTATGTGGCGTCGGTTCGACCGGACATTGTCGCGTCTGTGACAAGCGTCGGAGGGGTCAACAAAGGCTCTACCATTGCAGATATCGTTAGGGGAACAGTGCCGCCCGGCTCTGTTTCTGAAGATCTTGCCGTTAAAATGGCACAAGGTTTAAGCACGCTGATTGGTGTTCTTTCAGGGGGAAGTGCTTTACCACAAGACCCGCTTGCTTCACTGCGCTCTTTGACAACCAAAGGATCGCTAAAATTTAACCGCCATTACCCCGAAGGGGTGCCAACCTCAAAATGTGGCAACGGACAGAAACGGGCGAGTAACGGCGTATATTATTACTCTTGGAGTGGTACCTCGACCGTAACTAACGTGCTAGACCCTTCTGATGCGGTGATGGGTGTGTTAGGACTAGCCTTTAGTGAGCCGAATGATGGTTTGGTTGGAAGGTGCAGTAGCCATCTGGGTCAGGTGATTCGAGATAACTACAAGATGAATCATTTGGACGAAGTGAACGGGTTACTGGGAATCCATCATCTGTTTGAAACCGATCCGGTCACGATTTACAGGCAACACGCTAATCGCCTTAAAAATCAGGGATTATAAAAGGTACATGCTATGAAAAAGATCGCTCTGCTTATCGCAATTATCATCGCCTCGGGGAGTGTGGCGGCGGTCTTTTTTCTTTCCCAAAATGTTGGCGAAGGCAATGACGCAGTCAACCGGAAGTTCGGTTCGTTACAGGGGACAGAGGTAGATCAGGAGTCTTCCCGTAAGGTCATTGATTACTTTCTTGCAACCATGGGTGAACAACCGTTAAGCGACATAAAAAACCAAAGCACCCAGTTTCAACCGCTCGATCCCAATCTTAAAATCAAAGATGTGGAATTCGATAAATTCATCGAATACAAACTTGCGCTGAACGAACTCGCACCTACCGACTATGAAGTGCTAGACCTTAATGCGCTGCAAGATCTTCACGCCAAAGTATTGGACGTACAAGCTGAATATTTCGATGAGCTTGAGCGCGACAACTATTTTGCTGAGGAAAATCTGATTCGGGAAATGGCGCTAGAAAAATTACGCTTACAACAGCAAGCCACAAGCGCCTCCGACTTTAACCATCAATGGCAGCAATATCTCGCGTCTAAGCCAGACTACATACAACGTAGTGACAAGAACGCCAGCCTAGTAGAAAAGTTGAATGACCTTAATAATTTATCTGAACAGGAAAAACATCTTGCAAGAGCAGATTTAGTGGGAGAGGAAGCCGCGAACCGGCTTGCCGACCTGGACAATCAGCGTGAAGAGTTTGACTCTCGAATAAAATCTTATTTAAGCCAGCGCGATGCCATCAATCAAACCACCTCAAGTTCAGAGGAAAAAGCACAATCCATTGCGTCACTCAGAAACCAGTCTTTCTCAGAATCCGAATTCAGGCGGGTAGAAGCGCTGGAGCGCATTCACGACGCCAACTAACAGTCAAACATCACCTCCAGTATGCCGGTTCTCACCGGACAATAACCAACACGTGTCATCCCAAATAAAGATGACACTTTAAATGCTACGAAACGTATTTTTACCGGCATTTTTTGCCCGATACATGGCCTTGTCTGCCATCAGAATCAGGTGGCTGATGTCCGTCCCGTGCTGGGGATAGGTTGAAATGCCAATGCTACACCCTACATGAATGGATTTCCCATCCACTAAAATAGGTTCGTTGAGTGACTCAATCACATTGTTTGCGATGCCTACCTTACGTTCAAAATCGTCGTTACTCAGTGCCATTCCGATAAACTCGTCACCACCAATCCGGCTCACGTGTCCGACATCACCAAAGTGCTTCCTTAAACGCTGGGCGGCAACCTGGAGGACGCAATCGCCAGTTTTATGCCCCATGCGATCATTCACCTGCTTGAATCCATCAAGGTCAATAAAGTAAACATACACATCACGCGCTTCCTGCTCAGCCCTCTCTAATATATTGTCGGCATGCTGAAACAGATAATTTCTGTTTGGCAAATGCGTAAGCACATCGAAATACGCCTGTTTTTTCAACTCATTTTCCAGTTCTTTGATTCGCGTAATGTCGCGGCTGATACCAAACAGACCGACAATGCCCCCCGACTCGTCATAAATTGGTCTTTTACTGGAACTGACCCAACGTACGTTGCCATTCAGATCATAATAAGGCTCTTCGATTTCAGTGAGTGATTGCCCTTTCTTGATCACGTCTTCTTCCATTTTGAAATAAACGCTGGCGTGTTCTTTCGGAAAGATATCAAAGTCTGTTTTCCCCCTGAGTTCTTTCCAGTCGCGATGTTGAGTCAGGTTGGCAAACGCTTGACTGGCATAAGTAAATTCATGCTTTGAGTTTTTGAAGTAAATAAAATCCGGAGTGTGGGCAAGGAAAAAGTAAAAACGATCCTGAGTGAGCAGCAGCTTTTTTAACTCGCTGCTCAAAACCTCATGATCGGTATCCGATATCAGATTATTTATTGTATTTTTCATCGTTGATTATGCATCTTTTGATTTGGTCCATGGGAATACCCATGACGCCCGTTTGAACCGAGCGAAGTCTTAGCAAAGCATTTCTATGTACGTATACCCAAGTGACCTCAAGATCCAGGATTCAGAGCTTCATATACTGTTTCAATTCAAGGAAAAGGATGCAGTGGAATGATATATCCTTTCCAAATTCTTTGACGATGAAGTGAGACAGTATATGAGCTCCCATGGGCGAGTTTAACTGGCTTTCATACTGCGTTACCGATTCTTGATTTAGAACCACTAGATCTTCAAATCGGTGTCTTGTCTGAAAACCAGTTAACTCTCGCTGAACCTAGTATCTTAAGGTTACTTGGGTATATAAATATTAGCGCTACTCAAATAGTAGACATAATGCATATAAATTCGATTGATTAATGAGAGAATTCTTGAAGTTGCCCCAAGGTTGCAACGGAAGAGTGATATACTCGGCTCAAACAAAAAGGGCTAAAGCCCCCAGAAATTTTAAGCAGAGTAATGTCAATTAAGTCACCATGTGTTGCGGCATGTAAAAATAACGCAGGTATGTGCAGCGGTTGCTACCGTACAATCAATGAAATCATCGGCTGGAAAGATAAGACGGAAGAAGAACGCTCGGAAGTCATGAATAAGCTTTCCGGTGAGAAACAAACTCACGCCTGCGCGAAGTGTGGCAGCCCAACTTACTGTGAGATAAGTGCTGGTGGCAATCATTGCTGGTGCTTTGAGCTCGAAAAACGGGATACCAGTGCGTTAAACAAAACAGGCACTTGCCTGTGCCGCAAATGCCTTTCTGAATTACCATTGGAATAAAACGAACTATTCCTTAGGGTTTTGCGCGTACCAGGCATCTAACAGTGACTTACCGTAAATAACCTCGGTTTGCATGTGAAAATAAAACAGGATAAGCAGTACGGCGGCTACACCAATATTGAACCAGAAGGTGACGCGCTTTCGCTTCTGTTCGCTGAAAATCGCAAGCTGGACGCCCACCAGAACTAGTGGGTAACTGAAAAGAATGGCTAAAAACCAACCTAAGTAGCCGGATATCGCCATTGGGTCTAACATGAAAACCTCCTTGCCACATGAATACGCAACAAGGAGATTATCATTCATCAAATCAATAGGTTAACGACTAACCAGTAATATTAATTAAAACTTAATGTATTTTGGGCAATTTTCCCTTCTTCCCATGTTTTCTCACCTTCCACCTCTCGCCACCAAAGCGAAGTTTGTGGGATGTTATCCAGCGTAATTTCCTGTCCAAACTTAGGCGTTAGCAGTGTTACATCATTCTCTTTGGCTAGACTTAACACTCGCTCGAAGGGTTCGTACCAATCATGTAATGACAGGTCAAATGTTCCGTTGTGTATTGGCATCATGTGTGAACCGGTTAGGTCTAGGTGTGCCTGCATACTCCCTTCAGGCATCATGTGGATATCACTCCACAGCTCGTTGTATGCGCCGGTTTCAACCATAGTGACATCAAAAGGTCCGAATTTGTCACCGATCTCTTTAAACCCTTTGAAATAGCCACTGTCGCCACTAAAGAACAAATTGCGTTGCTCACTTTGAATGACCCAGCTCGCCCACAGCGTTTGGTCTCGGTCGAATACACCACGACCAGAAAAGTGCTGCGCCGGCGTTGCTACAAACTTAATACCATCGACAATGATTTCATCCCACCAGTCCATTTCGACCACCTTGTCTGGGTTAACTCCCCAGTCGATCATGCGCTGACCAACTTTTAGCGGCGTTAAGAACTGTTTCACTTTGCCATCCAGCAATTTGATGGCGTCTTTATCCAGGTGATCGTAATGGTCGTGACTGATTACGACCACGTCAATTTCGGGTAAGTCCTCACCACTGATCGGGCTTTCATGAAAACGCTTAGGACCCGCCCACTGAACGGGTGAAGCACGTTCGCTCAATACCGGATCAGTCAATATCAGCTTACCATCCAACCTCATTAAGATGGTGGAGTGCCCCAAACGAAACATTGCGTCGTGTTTTTCTGCAAGCTGCTTGGCAGTCACTGGCAGCACCGGAATTTGCGTGCTTGGTGTTGGCGTCACTCGATTAGCTTTTACATAAGCTTTAGTGATTTCCCAGATATTCGCTGCGCCAGTCTCGTAGCTGGTGTCGGTGTTAACGAACTTACCTTCTACATTGTTAGACGATGTGAATTTGTATCCTGCTGCTGCCATAACGATGACCCCTATACCGATTGCAATGTTACGTTTCATATTGGAATACCAAAAGTAAACTATACGGTGCAGTTTACTTTTAACATTTCAAAAAGTAAACTGGTCAGTGTAAAATAATTGAAATTAACACTTTCGTACGACAAAAGAATGGTTGAGAAAAAAAAGACTCGAAGTGAACTGAAACGAGAAGCCATATTAGAAGCAGCGACCAGCGCTTTTAAGGAGTTTGGCGTTCAGGCCACCAGCATGGATAAGCTCGCACAACTGGCGGGGGTTTCAAAGCGCACGGTGTATAACCACTTTGCGACCAAAGAAACCCTGGTGATGCATTTGGTTTCCGATCTCTGGAAACGCGCTATGGTAGATATTCAGCTTGAGTATTGCCCAGACACACCGCTTAAAGCACAGCTGGCAGAGATGCTGAAAATGGAGCTCGACTTTATTGGTGCTCGCGAATATCTGGACTTATCACGCGTGGCATTTGGGCATTTGTTCTATAACTCAGAGGAACTGCAAAAAGAGATCGAAAAGATTTCGGCTCAGGAAACGGCTATCCACCGCTGGATCAAAGCGGCAATGGATGATGGAAAGCTAAAAGCGCTCGACCCGGAGTTTGCCAATGGGCAGCTGCATAGCCTGATCAAGGGCAGTGGTTTCTGGCCCCAGCTGATGGGAATGAGAACAGAACTGTCTGAAGAAGAACGTAAAACCATTGCAGAAGAAACCGCAGAAATGTTCCTGTGCCGCTATCAAAGCTAAGACCTCAGAAACTGACTTCGATTGCCTGACCGTCAAACGAATGTAAAAAATAAATCACTCAATATCACAGGAAATTCGTGCAGTATGTGTCACACTTAGCCTTATAGGATCCGTCGAGCAAGGAGCGAGAATGGGTGACACATACTTATTGCACTGCCCTCATCTGTGCTGCTTACCTTCAACTATCCAGTCCAAAATTTACGCCATAGCACAGCATCAAAGGTTATCGGACAAACAGACTATTGTGGAAACAGGTGACCACTGGCAATCGATAATCTGGCTTAAAACAGGGACGATTCGGCTCTACACATTAAATGAGCACCAAGAGCATAATATTGCTTATTTTTCAGATGAGGATTTCCTGTGGCCAGTAACGGAATCTTTGCGCAACCAGCCATGTCCTTTCACAATTGAAACCCTTACACCGGTGGAATTCTGGATTTGGACATATAATGAATTTCGAGAGCAATTCAAAAAGGAGGAAGACTGGCGAACCTTCCACACTCCGTGGTTGAAAGCGTTCGAGAATACGAAATCGAAAAGCGTGACTTAACTGATTAAGCAAAAACTTAGCGAATCAGCGCAGAATCTTGGGTTTTACAATGGCTTTAGACCTAGGACCGTCGTCAAAAAGTACGTTGGGTTTACCTTTCCCGGTTAGCTTCCAGCTAAACAACTTGGTGAGGCATCGGATCTGAATTCGACCTTCCCCTTTCTTGCCGACCAGTTCCTGACTCGGATCAGATAACGCACTTTTGACATTCACTCCACCGAGAGCAACACCAATCTTTTGATCCGTGTTTTCACCATCAGCAAAAAAGCTTTCTAGCACACCAATGAAAGGAATCGTCTCTGGTTTTAAAGTGTTACCAACCATTGTGTTGCAGCAGGTTGTGTACCAGCGATAAACGCCTTTTTCAGATAACCTCAGACATGCAATTTTATCCAGACCAGTATCAATAACAAAATGATTCAGGGGAACCTGAAATATCCTGGAACCTCCACAAGGCGTAAGCTCCTTATCCTGATTTAATTCGTGAGCGAACGTGCGACAGTCACCACAGTAGCAAATCAGGCGATTGCCCAGTTTCGGTGAAACGTTTTTGATGTGACCCTTAACTTCACCGCATTGGCACGACAGTTTTAGTATTTCCATACACTCCCCCTTTACGAGGTTCACTCTGAGTATTCGGTTCTGTTTCATGAAAACATAAAAAAGCCATTCGCGAAATCACGAATGGCAAAAAACAAGGAAGGAGTTTATACCCAAGGCAGTTTGGGTATGTTTAGTTCTAGTAAAGCGTGGTCAGCATTTCTTCAGAGTATTCTTTCAATGCTTCACCTTTCTCGACTCTTTCTACAAAGTCGGGATTAGCGATAAATGGACGACCGATTGCTAGCAGATCAAACTTGTCTTCCGCAATCGCCTGACTGCCAGATTCTGCTGAGTAACCACCATTGCCAACCAAAGTCTGCTTGTAATGCTTACGCAGGTAAGATGTTGGCGTGCCGTCGAGGTAATCGTACTCGGCGCTGTCATCGAAGATACCCACATGCAGGTAAGCTAGATGACGTTTGTCCAATTCAGACAGGAACAGATCGAATACTTCGCGATCTCGGTTGTCCGCATCCATATTGAAGTATGCCGCTGGAGAAACGCGAAGCGCAGTGCGCTCTGCTCCAATACGCGCGGTAATTGCATCAACAACCTCTAACGGGAATCGAACCATGTTCGCTGCATTGCCACCGAATTCATCGTCGCGGGTATTGCTTGAGTAATGCAGGAACTGGTCAATCAAATACCCATTTGCACCGTGAATTTCAACGCCATCAAACCCAGCATCAATCGAATTTGCCGCGGCTTGTGCATAGTCTTCGACAAGTTGAGCTACCTCATCTTTCGTCACTGGTTTTGGTGTGACATAAGAGAGTTCACGCATTCTAGGAACAGATCCATCGACGCGAACTGCGGAAGGGGCTAATGCATGCTCACCATTCCAAAAATGAGGGTGGGAAACACGACCCGTATGCCAAAGCTGAAGGAAGATCTTTCCGCCATTGGCATGAACGGCATCAGTGACTTTGCGCCAGCCCTGAATTTGTTCTGGGCTGAAAATACCCGGAGTATTTGGGTAACCCTGACCATCTGGGCGAATGATGGTTGCTTCAGCAATGATCAGACCAGATTTTGCACGTCTTCCGTAGTACGCAGCCATTTCATCGGTCGGTACAAGATCGTCATCAGCCATGCATCTTGTCAGTGGAGCCATCAGTATGCGGTTTTGCAGAGTAATTTCGCTATTCAACTGAAATGATTCGAATAAGTTCGCAGTCATCTTGTTATTCCTTTTTTGAATGTCCATTCAAATTAGCCTTTCTTGAATGATCATTCAAGTACTTTTTTGAATGAACGTTCAAAATGTTCTAGAATGCGATTACTAATATTTTTGTAGAGTAATTTGATGCGCAGCGCAGAGTTCGACCGTGAAGAAGTTCTTCGGTCTGCCATGGAAGTCTTCATTTCCAAGGGCTATAGCAAAACCAGCATGCAAGATTTAAAGGCGGCGACAGGGCTTCACCCTGGGTCGATTTATTGTGCTTTTACCAACAAACGCGGATTATTGCTTGCGGCTTTAGAACAATATGGCATTGAAAGCGCAAAAGTATTTGAAGCTCAGTTTGAAGGGCATGAATCTGTTCTGGAAGCATTCCAGTCTTACCTCACTCATGTGGTGGATGAATGTGAGCGCGAAGAAGTTAAAGACTGTCTGCTGCAAAAAGCTCTGAGCGAACTCTCTCAGCAAGACGAAGAAGTGGAAGCTGTGATTTCTGGCTTGATGGAAAAGTGGCGAAACAACATCGCTGGCAAACTGATTCTGGCACAGAAAAACGGCGAGCTTTCTACCGATGCTGACTGCTCCGAATTGGCCGAGTTTCTGGTAATGGGAATCTATGGAATTCGAACCTTTTCTCATACCAAACCACCTGCAGGCACCCTAACCCGTCTTGCAAGTCAGTTGTTTGAACATATACAGCAAAAAGCAATTGCGTAACTGCAATGCTCTAACCACTTGTCAGCTGTTAAACCACACTCAATAACCCAACTAAGCCAGTTGGGTTTCTTTATGGTTCTAAGGTAATTTCCCCCACCACTCGCACGCATATCAACTTTGGAGATATGCATCCCGCCAATTAATTGTATATATCTAGAAGACATCGAATCGGTCAAATAACAGTCAATAGATCACATTAATTGAACAAACTTCACACAAAGATCACATTTAAGCTGTTAGTAAAACCTCAACCTCTATTTTGTATATACATTTATATTGAATACACAAGGAGAGTGCTATGAACAGAGTTAGCGAATCTAGTCCGACCAACTACCACCCCTGGTTCAGACTAATAGGGTTAAGTGCCATCGGTATCTTCATCTTTTTTGTCCCCGTCACTTTTAACGATAAACAGAGCATCCCGCTCGATCATATGACCACTTTTTTAAAGACCAATATGGGAGTTGGAGCGGCATGGTATGCCGTCGCAATGATCATTGCTGGTGCGGCTTACCCGTTAGTAACAGGGAGTTGGAAAAAGAGTACAACGGAAAAAGTATTCTTGTTTCTTAAGTGCCTTGGGGTTATTGCCGCCATCATGGCAGTGACTAAATCTGGACCTGCGATTTTGCAAGAGCCAGACATGCTGCCATTTTTATTCAATAAGCTGGTTATTTCAGTGGGGCTAATCGTCCCTATAGGCTCGATATTCTTAGCATTTTTAGTTAGTTATGGATTGTTGGAAGCTATCGGGATCTTATTGCAAAAACTCATGCAGCCCATTTGGAAGACTCCGGGAAGAAGCGCTATTGATGCCGTAGCGTCGTTCGTGGGCAGTTATTCGATTGGTCTGCTCATTACTAATCGCGTCTATATCGCTGGGCATTACAGTGCTCGCGAGTCGGCCATTATTGCAACAGGATTTTCTACCGTTTCCGCCACTTTTATGATCATAGTTGCTAAAACACTTGGGTTAATGTCTGTCTGGAATCAATATTTCTGGTTAACGTTATTGATTACCTTTGTTGTCACTGCAATTACAGTAAGGCTTCCGCCTTTGTCCCTTATTAATAATGACGCTGAGCATAGAGAACCCAATGCTATCACCACCAGCCGTTTAAAGGTTGCGATTGAAAACGGATTGTCTGTAGCGGAAAAAGCACCGCCAATCGGAAGAAACATTCTGGACAATTTTAAAGATGGATTGGTGATGACAATAAGCATCCTGCCATCAATCATGTCTGTAGGTGTCATCGGTTTGCTGGCAGCCAAATACACGCCTGTATTTGATTGGATTGGTTACCTTTTTTACCCTGTTACTTTAATCTGGGGCATAGAGGATGGAATGCAACTCGCAAGAGCAAGTGCGTCGGGTCTGGCTGAAATGTTCCTGCCTGCCTTGTTGATGAAAGAGGCAGATATCATTGCTCGGTTCTCTGCTGGTGTGGTTTGCGTGTCGTCGATTCTGTTCTTCTCGGCGTCCATTCCGTGCATATTAGCCACAAAGATACCTTTGACGATTCTTCAGCTTGTCTCGATTTGGTTTATACGAACCTTCTTGAGCCTAATGCTAGCTATACCCACCGCTTTACTGCTGTTTGGTTAGAAGAAAAGAGAACAAAACGAAAAAAGGGCTTGATAAATCAAGCCCTTTTCTATGTTTGGATTCGTTAGTTTTTGAGTAAATCCAAATCTTCAAGTGGTAGCCAGTCTACCTCTACGCCAGCTTCTTCAAACATGCTTTGGCTGACCTGAATTTTATCGCCCCAGCGAGAAAGAAAATCTTCTGTTTGAGCAGGACAATGCACCGCTTTGATTCCCGTCTGGATGATTTTGGCGGCACAGTTTGGACAGGGGAAATGCGTTACCCAAATTTCACAGTTATCAAGATCGCGCTTAGCGAACAAAATCGCGTTTTCTTCAGCGTGGAGTGTTTTCAGATACTTCATATCGCGTTCGTCGGTTTCTGCGCTGTCTGAAATACCATGCGGGTAACCATTAAAGCCAACCGAAACAATGCGATTATGCTTTGTTATCACAGCGCCAACTTGCGTTGATGGATCCTTACTCCAGGAACCAACCAGTTCAGCCATCTGGAAAAAACGCTGCGCCCATTTAGAAATCATTCCACTCCCCCACTTAATTAAATAAAAATATATTCAGGTAATATAGCATCTTAGTATAACTAAGAAACCGTCTAGCCCTGTTATATCAACGATTTCGCCAGAATTTATCTCAAGGTCCAACCACTGGTTACTGAATCTGTGCGCCTTTCGCTGCCCAATCACCGATCAGCGTGCGTTCTTCTTCCGTCATCTGGGTCAGGTTGCCAATAGGCATCACCTGAGTGGTCACCGTTTGCGCCACAATTCGATCCACATTGTTTTTAATTTCTTCCGCTGTATCCAATACAACTCCTGCTGGTGCCGTCTGAAATGCCACATGGGTTGGATTGGCTGAGTGGCAGACAGTACAACGCTCTTTGATCACGGAATGCACCTTCGTAAAAACAGATGTCTTGCTCGTTTCGGGTTTTGTCTCGACCTGACTTGTGCTTGCAGTTTCCGTTACCTGAGAGACTACAGGTTTACTCGTCGGTGAAGTGATAAAGGCCAGTGTCATCATCCCAACTGCCGCGGCTGGGAGAGTCCAAGCAAACTTCTGGCTACCATGGCGAGTATTAAAGTAGTGCCGAACTAGAATACTGAATGCTGCCAGCCCAGCCAGAATTAGCCAGTTCCAGTTGGAGCCATAGGTACTCGGGAAGTGATTGCTGATCATGATGAACAGCACAGGCAAGGTGAGGTAGTTGTTATGACGCGATCGCAGCAACCCCTTTTTGGGCAGAGTCGGATCAGGCTCCTCACCTTTTTCGATGGCACTGACCAGATTCCTTTGAGCAGGCATAATGATTCTGAACACATTCCCGACCATGATGGTGCCGATGATCGCCCCAACATGAATGTAAGCACCGCGTCCACTGAATACCAAAGTCAGCCCATAAGCTGTTGCAACCAAGAGTGCAAATATGATGATTCCGAGTAACAGAGGAGTTTTACCAAGGGCAGAATCGCACAACAAATCGTAAACAAACCACCCTACAACCAGCGAGCCAATACCGATGCCTATTGCTTCAGCAGGACTTAAACCCGAACCGGGCGCGATCAGATAGATCTCCGCATTAAGGTAATACACAATCCCGAGCAACAGCATCCCTGTTATCCAGGTGAAGTACGCCTCCCATTTAAACCAATGGAGTTTTTCTGGCATTTCAGGAGGAGCGAGTTTGTATTTTTCCAGATGATAGATACCACCGCCATGTATCGCCCACAAATCCCCTGCGAGCCCCGTTTTTGGGTTGATGCGATTCAGGTTATTTTCCAGCCACACAAAATAGAAAGAAGCACCAATCCATGCGATTCCAACTATCATGTGAATCCAGCGAATGACCAAATTCAGCCACTCCGTTACATGTGGATCCATCTATAACTCCTTTTTACTGTACTTTGCGTACATGAATGACACATTCCCTGTGTTTGCGTGTCCCCATCCAATCAGGTAGGAAACACACCAGATGCGAGCGACAAACTCCGTATTTCTGAAGCCTGAAAGTAGTATTCGTCGCAATTACTTCCTTCCCCACTTCTGTCTACAATCAGAAACTGATCGTTTGAACTCAGGGCAAGCACAGGGTGATGCCATATACCTTTATGATAGTTCACCCCCTGCTTTCCGTTGCTCAGGAAAGCCCGTAACGTGTTTGCGTCTGGTTTATCAGAACCAGCAGCAACTACGACCAAAAAAGGATTTCCAAACAAAGGCATAAAAGCCTGAGAACCAAGCGGATGGCGTTCTAACATCTCAATGTCTAACGGATAGCTCAGCGGCGTTGCCTCAAAAATACTGATGATGGTGTTGCCACCACAAGCGCTGGTATCGGCTTGCGCCAGATGATGAAATCGCTTGGTAGAACCATTATTGATAAGGAAGAACTCACTGCCTTCGCTTTCAATAACATCACCAAATGGCGAAAACGCGTCTTTGGTCAGAGGTTCAACAATCAACGGTTCGGAGCTCATTGGCTGCTTTCCATGAGACTAGATTTGGAAGAACTCACTTTGGGCACCACAGCTTTCGTTCCCACAATTCGCAAGCGGCTGATGCCACCATCAGGGAAGATGTTTAATCGCACATGCGTAACCGGTCCCATCGGATTAATCTGAGATTCGAACTCATGTATTGCGTCTGCCGTAAGTTTTTGCGGAGGTAACAGCTCTCGCCAGAAAAGGCTTTGAGTTTCTATCTGCTCGTCGGTGCCTCCTTTTACAAAGGCGGCCTGTATTGAACAAGTATCGGGGTAATTTCCCTTAAAGTGCGCCGTATCCACCAACACTTTCTCTACATTACCTACATGACCCAGAGCAATGATCACCCAGTCATTGCCAGGTGTGCGCCGCCGGGCGGTTTCCCAACCGTCACCCATGTTTTCGCCACGCCCTGGACCCAGAAGATTGCTCTTTTTGCCATAGTGTTCGTCGCTGCAACTCAGAGCTCTTCCACCATAAGAAACGGATGCCAGATCAATCGGCTGAAGTGTGTCTATCTGATTCCAGTCAACAGCAGGCAAACCATAAACTCTTAACCGAGCGATACCACCATCTGGATAAATGTTGAGTTTCACGTGGGTATAATTACTGCCAGATGCAATTTCAAACAGGTGTTGCTTGTTCCCCGACAAGCTGACCGAGGGCAAAATCTCAGTCCAATAAGTATGTTCGTCAGGATCAGAATTTGGGCAATAACACGCCTCTATCGATGCGGATGGTGGGAAGTTTCCGGTAAAGAAACGCGTATCGATATCCACGGCTGAAATTTCTCCGGCCATTGCTAAACGGACTACGCAGTAATCATGCCCTTCTTCGCGCTTGCGGCGGCTTTCCCAGCCGTCCATCCACTTACCGTTGTCGTCGTAAACGTCTTCTTTCCAAACCGGATCTTCTCGGCGAATCAGCCGGCTTTTATCCGCGAAAAAATCGTCGGTGGCGAAAATGGCTTCGGCACCTAATTTCTGATCGGCCAGATTAACTAAATGATCGATGTTTAAAGACATATCCATGTTCGTCCCATATCACTTTGGCACTTCACTGTGCCCTCTGGTAGCACCCTATAAGTCTTGTAATCTGAAGAGCGCTATCTTATTAATTTCTTCTATCGCCTGAGTGAACTCAGCGACTGCGGTGTTCTCCAACCTTTGTTCAAATGACTCTAAAATTTGGTGCCGATTCGAACCTTTTACCGCCATGATAAAAGGGAACTGAAACTTGGCTTTGTAGCGTTCGTTAAAATCGGTAAATCGCTGAAACTCTTCAGGTGTGCACTGGTCAATCCCCGCCCCCGCCTGTTCAGAGGTCGACGCCTGAGTCAGCTCGCCGTTCATCGCTGCCTTTCCGGCCAGGTCGGGATGCGCAAGAATCAACTTAAGCTGAGCGCTTTTGTCTGCCTCTTTCAGGGCAGTTGCCATCTTTTGGTGCAGGTGCTCGATATTGTCATCCTGCTCAGAAATGCCTTTTTCAAACGCCTTTTCCACCACCCAAGGGCTGTGTTCGTATATGTCGGCAAACGTTTGAATAAACTCGCCTTTCGAAAGAGAAGACGGTTTGCACGCTTTAAAAAGTGCCATGGTTGTTCCTATTTTTTATACGACGTTTCAAACGGGTGGTGTTGGTGCCAATGCTTCGCAATGTCTACTCGTCGACATACCCATACGTCGGGGTGCTGCTGCACGTAATCTAAGAAACGCTTTAATGACGCGATTCTTCCCGGTTTGCCAATCAACCGACAGTGCAGCCCGACAGACATCATTTTTGGTGCCCTTTCGCCTTCCTCGTACAGCGTGTCGAACGTGTCTTTCAAATACTGGAAGAACTGCTCCCCACTGTTAAAACCCTGCACAGTGGCAAAGCGCATATCGTTAACATCAAGGGTGTACGGAATCACCAGTTGGGGTGTTTTCCCTTCCATATGCCAGTAGGGTAAATCGTCATCGTAAGCGTCTGAGTCATACAAAAAGCCGCCCTCTTCTGCCACCAGCTTACGCGTATTGGGGCTGGTTCTTCCGGTGTACCAGCCCAGCGGGCGATCACCCGTTAGCGCTTCAATTACCGATATGGCTTTAAGCATGTCTGCCTTT
The DNA here is from genome assembly GCF_027924785.1 of Vibrio nigripulchritudo. Classification (NCBI taxonomy): domain Bacteria; kingdom Pseudomonadati; phylum Pseudomonadota; class Gammaproteobacteria; order Vibrionales; family Vibrionaceae; genus Vibrio; species Vibrio nigripulchritudo. The sequence goes on from NZ_AP027050.1 coordinate 1,470,665, forward strand.
TCCAGATCGGGGTCGATACCCTGATAATCGACCCAACGGTAACCATGGCTGCATATTTCATGCCCGGCATCGACGAAAACTTTGGCAAGTTCGGGGTAGCGTTCCAGTGCCATGGCAACAGCAAAAACCGTCAGTGGCATGTTGTACTTTTCGAATAGCGCTAAGATCCGCCAAACCCCAGCACGGCTTCCATATTCATAAATGGATTCCATGCTGATATGGCGTTGCCCTTCGATTGGCTGTGCTGCCGGAATTTCCGACAGAAATGCCTCTGATTCTGCATCACCGTGCAAAATGCAACGCTCTCCACCCTCTTCGTAATTCAGTACAAAAGACAAAGCGAGTCGTGCCCCACCTGGCCATTTGGGGTCTGGTGGGTTTTGACCATAGCCAATCAGATCTCTCGGGTATTCGTTGCTTTTCACTGATCGTTCGCCTTCCATCGCGTGTTATATATAATTGTATACAATTCATTGATAGAAATGTAAAGAGTGCAATTCTTAACCACCTCATTTGAGAATAGCAGCTATATTTGAAGAGGTTAGGCGGAAAATTGTGTGTTATTCGGCTTTACAACGCTGCGTGAGTTCACGAAATGACAAACTATTCGCTGACGAATTGCATCGATTCACTTTAAATAAAACGAAATTGTGTACAAAAAAGGTTTTTTGGAGATGGGAAAACTCACGACACACGTACTGGACACCACCCATGGAGTGCCTGCTGCCGCCATATCCATCGAGCTGTACCGCATTTCAGGTAATGAGCAGATGCTGCTCAAAACAGTGAAAACTAATAACGATGGCAGAACGGATGAGCCAATGCTGTCGGGAGAAGAGTTTAAAGCAGGAAAATACGAACTGGTGTTTCAGGTTGCTCATTACTATAAAGAAAATGGCATCGAACTAGATGGTGTTCCCTTTCTGGACGATGTGGTTATTCGCTTTGGGCTCAGTGACGAAGACAGCCACTACCACGTGCCGTTGCTGGTTTCGCCATATGGGTATTCAACTTATCGCGGGAGCTGATCGGAGCCCACAGCCTTTGATCACCATTTGAGCGATAAATGACGCCGCCTGTTCAAAGTCGGCTTCTTCCAATTCGGTTTTATTCATCACTGTACAAATCTGCCAGCTAAAATCGGCATACGTTTGAGTGGACGCCCACAGCATAAACATCAAATGGTGAGGAGAAACCTCATCCATCAATCCGTTTTCAACCCAGTCGGAAAACTTTTCAACCATATCACGCGACTGCTGAAGCAACTTTTCCGACACTTCTTTTGGTAGCATCTTCCCACCGCTCATTACCTCATTCGCAAACACTTTGGAAGCATTCGGATGGTCGCGAGAAATACTGAGTTTGGTGTGGATGTACTGAGTTAATGCCTCGACCGGATCAGTCAGCTCTTCAAGGGGTTTAGACGCGTCGAGTAAGGGCTTGGTAATGGTATTAAGCACTGCATCATAAAGCTTTTCTTTGTTGCTGAAGTAGTAAAACACGTTGGCTTTAGGCACTTCGGCTGCTTTGGCAATATCAATGATTTTGGTGGCTTCATACCCGTTCTGAGCAAAGCATTCGCTGGCGACGGATATGATGAGGTCGTGATTTTTTTTACGAATTCTGGACATGAAAAAGCTTAGCAAAAAGAAAAGTAACTCATTGAATCTAGACTAACATATGCCACGCCAATATTCAGATGCATAAACGAACCAGAACTAAGAAAGATGAAAATATGTACAAAAACGTTTTGCTTCTCGCTTCAAATTCCAATATAAAAAATACAATATTGTATACAATCATAAAAACTGGAGCTGCATATGGAACGGAATCCACAAGCGAAACTCAATGTAGTGGGCGATCTTTCCCAATCAGGGTACACAGACATTTTCTCCCCTTCTGCCAGAGCGTTTTTAGAAAGTCTGGCTTCCGCTTTTGAACCAAGACGCAGACAACTCATTAAAGCCAGAGAACAGAGGCAAGCTCGGTATGACGACGGGGAACTGCCCGGCTACAGGCACGACACCAAGAAAATTCGGGATAACAAAGGCTGGCAAGTTGCCGAAATTCCTCTTTCACTGCAAGACAGACGCGTCGAAATCACAGGACCGGTAGATCGGAAAATGGTGATAAACGCGCTGAACTCTGGCGCAAAAGTCTTTATGTGCTGCTTTGAAGACGCAACATCTCCAACCTGGGACAATATGATTCAGGGACAAATTAACCTGAGAGACGCCAATGACGGCAACATTGCGTTTGAAGACACTGTAAAAAACAAACGCTACCAGCTCAATGACAGCCCAGCGCAGCTAATGGCACGACCTCGCGGAATTCATCTTCCTGAACGGGGTATCGAGCTAAACGGCGAACCAATTGGCGGCTGCCTGATGGACTTTGCGCTCTATTTCTTCCACAACGTTGAATCCAGAAAAGCCAAAGGAGAAGGCGTTTATTACTACATCCCTAAGTTAGAGAGTATGGAAGAAGCGCAGTGGTGGGATGATGTTTTCAGTTATACCGAGCACTACTTTGCAGCCAAGACAGGCACCATTAAGGCAACGGTATTGATTGAAACCCTGCCCGCTGTTTTTCAGATGGAAGAGATTCTCTATGCCATGCGCAACCATATCGTGGCGATGAACTGCGGTCGGTGGGACTACATTTTCAGCTACATAAAAACCCTGAAAAATCATGGCGACCGTATTTTGCCAGACAGACACAGCGTTGGTATGGACAAGCCATTCCTTGAAGCCTACAGCAAATTGTTGATTCACACCTGCCACCAGCGAGGCGCACTGGCAATGGGCGGGATGTCGGCGTTTATTCCTGCCAAAGATCCTATCGAAATGCAAACAGTGACCAACAAAGTCATCGAAGACAAATCTCGCGAAGCCAATAACGGTCACGACGGCACCTGGGTCGCCCACCCCGCTTTAGTGAGCATCGCAATGGACGTATTCAATGAACGCTTAAAAGGCAAGACCAATCAAATCAAGGTTATGCCAGATGTCGACCACATCAGCGAAGCAACGTTGTTAGAGCCAAGTGAGGGACCAAGAAATGAAGAAGGCGTGCGCAAGAACATTCGCATCGCGCTTTATTACATGGAAGCGTGGATTCGGGGAGAAGGTTGCGTCCCAATCTATGGATTAATGGAGGACGCCGCCACCGCGGAAATATCCCGCGCCAGCATCTGGCAATGGATACATCACGGCGTCACACTCGACGATGGCACCATCTTTACCAAATCGATATTCAAAGACTGGTTACAGCAGGAAATCAAAACCATTGAAAGCGAGATCGGCAGTGATGCATTTCATCAGCGCCGTTTTCTGGAGACGGCAGACTTGTTCTATCAAATTTCCACCGATAAGCAATTCGTGTCTTTTTTAACGCTGCCAAGCTATCCACTGCTGTAGAGTTCAAAACAATGTCGACTTCTTTTTCTGTCAGATTCGATTTTGCTTATCACTTAGGTATACAATTAAAAATACAACGAGTTGTACCACCCTGATAGGACATCATGGCAAGTTTGAAAGACAACGAATCTAACCCAATCAAAACCAGAGTACCCGGTCAAACTCAGGACGACGTAGTGTACTGTCATATATTCGATGCCATATTGGAGCAGAGGCTTCCTCCGTCCACCAAGCTGAGTGAAGAGGCATTAGCCGACATTTTTGGTGTAAGCCGCACCATTATCCGCCGCGCACTCCATCGCTTATCCATAGAACAGGTTGTGGACATTCGCCCCAACCGAGGTGCCATGGTCGCCGCCCCATCCAAAGAAGAAGCCAAGCAGATCTTTAAAGCGCGTGAAGTGTTAGAAATGGCAATTACAGAACTGGCGGCAGAGAATGCCACCGAATCTCAAATAAAGGCATGTAGGGAATTGGTCGCGGAGGAAAACAGCGCCTTCGAAATTGGGGATTATGGTCGCGGGTTACGCTTGTCGGGTGAATTTCACATCAAGCTTGCAGAAATGGCAGACAACTCCCCAATGCTGGCATTCCAACGCAGTCTGGTGTCGCAAACCTCACTGTTGATCGCCCAGTTTGAAAGCAACAACAATTCAAACTGTTCTCAAGACGAACACGCTTGCCTGCTCGATGCCATCGAGAAAAAGGACCAAAAAGAGGCGCTCAAACTTATGGAAGAGCACCTTCATCATATTCGTTCAAAACTCAATCTTGATGGGCAAGCTAAGTCGAACGATTTGCATGTGGTATTTTCAGATGTAATTAAAAAGAAAAATTAATTACCGCACAATATTTTTTACGGAGTATTTCACTTCGAGATCTTCAGGTGCGTAAATAACCAAAGGCTCAGAGCTGTCGTAAGAAAATACATTGCTATTTTCTACTCTTAATAACTCCTTATTTTCTGAAACAGAAGTACAGGCTTTAAGAGTTTGAGTAATACCATAACTAGGAAGAACATAATGAGTGCTTTCAATTCCATTAGCTGGTTTTTTAATAATAGTCCCATCTAATGCTGTTGAATTACAAGTCTCGGTCACCTGTTTATTTATAACGAAGTCTATTAATTTTTCAGACTCATTTTCTAAAGATGGTAATGTAAATTCATGGCGCTTAAGACCCGCATACTCATCAACAACTTCCTGAACTTCTCCTACCTGCACACACACATTTAGAATTGGTTGATTGCTTTGTTCAGAGCTTACGAATGATGCTAGTAGTGAAGTGAATAGGTCATCTGAATTATTAGAGTTTTCGATGCTACCATCACCCAACAATGGTTGATATTTCACAGTACCTCGAATACCTGTTGCTTCTATGCTTGCTTGAGATGCTTCACCACCAAAATCAACTAAAAATTTAGGTGTAGTAACGGTAAGTCGATTGCGTTCCTTTTCACCAGATAGCGCGTTAACCAAAAAACTGCGTAAGGCACGACGCTGGGCTCGATCGCGATACTCGGTTCTAAAAGTAGATAGTTGAGCTGAAGTCGGCACGTGATAATTGGTGCCGTGAGCCTGGCAGGCAGCTTGCACTTGTGCCAAGTCAGTTAAATTGGTTTGTAAGTCAATCCATTTATGCTGAACAAATATGTTTTCATTACTTTGGGCAAAGGCAGAAAAAGCACTAATAGAGAGTGCAACCGCTAATATTGTTTTTTTCATTTTATTTCCTAATTACTAGTTATTAAACTTAATTATTAAGACATCTCAAATAACTGAGTCATCCGAATATGTAAAACGGAAAAAATATAGTATCAACTCAAATCAAATAGCATAGAGAGCAATACTTAAAACTCTTTTAACGGAATTAAATGCATATCATTTATGTGCCATAAGGAGCTTAATGCCACTTTAGAATATCAATTGCATATAAATCGAGAGCATAACAATATTAACTTATAGCAATACATATCATTTAAATTAAAAAGACAAAACACACTTAATGATTCAAATTGTACTGCCACGATTCCTTTAACAATGTGGTTCAAGTCTGAACCTTACAACATGTCGAAGCATTAGCTTTCTTGGTTACTAACCGCCTTCTTAAGTCGCATGATGCGGCTTTCTTTGTAGCCGAATATCCCGACCATCATCACCGTAACCCCAATGCACATGTTCAGTTGCAGTGGAGAGTAAACATGAAAGTTGGAGATTAAGAAATACAGCATCATCAGTAAAAGCATGATCTGAATAATCCAGCGCGGTTTATCATTAAAATCGAAGGTGTTGGATGCAGAGTCGTACTTCACATGCACTCGACCCACCAAAAAACCCAGGTTGATCAGCAACCCACCATCACCTGTTGAAGGTTTGTAATCGATATAGTTCAGCGCTAAATACTTCTCTAGACCTTTAAGATCCATTCTGTTTTTCCTTTCTGTTACTTCTTTGGAGAACCGACAGAACGGATAATAACAGAATCATATTCAGACGCAGACTGGCGAAGCGAAAATGCGCTGGTTTTGTTGTTACCAAGTATGATTCAAAACCTCTAAGTAAGAACTGTATCGGATTGTTCGCTAGTGGAATTCAATAACTTTAGAATAACTCACTGACAGAACTTATAATTTGCACCTTTCACCATCCGAGGTTTCTTGATGACATCACCTTCCAAATGGCTGGCAAGCTTAATTTTTGGGGTTTGGTTGTCACCCACACTTTTCATTGCTCAGGGTTTTCTGGGAGGGTTCGGTTGGCAGTTTTCAGCGATCGCTTTACCCTTTCTGTTTGTCAGCCAGTGCTATCTTTTTTACTCCTACATACTAAATCGAAAAGCGTTTACCAACTGTTTGATATCCATTCCTTTGGCATTCGTAGCATGGCTGATTATTGCGTCGTTCATAGCGGTAATTTCAAGTGTAAATTTGATGGTTGGGATTGAACGACTAGGTCTGATTTCTTTAACCATTTTGGTTGGGTGTTTGGTAGCCTTCGTTTTTTCTCTCTTCTACCAAACTCCACTGGAAAAGCACTTAAGTGGCTATAACAGATATTTTGTATTTCTAAGCTTCGTTTTACCTATGATCGGAATGGCAGTTATTACAGCGTCTTGGTTAATGTCAGAAACCAAGTTTATATAGCGACTGCGTTTTTTGGACAAAAGCTCACCAATGACTTTGTTAAATTGACGACCAACTTCATAAGTCGTTACAGAACTCGCGATTTAACCCTTTACATCTGACGCCAAGCGTAGAACACTGCCCTTCGAAGTTTTAGTACCCGATACAGTAGAGTCAGTAAGAGATTATGAGTAACACGGCACCGAAAAAGTCGAACCCCCTATTCGAGATCCTCTTTAATGTAATCATCCCTTCTTTCATTTTGATGAAATTCAGCGGTGAAGAACATCTGGGAACAGCCATGGCGCTCGTCGTCGCCCTAATGTTCCCTATCGGATACGGCGGCATGGATCTTATCCGCAACAAGAAATTCAACTTCATATCCGCATTGGGTTTCATCAGTATTTTATTGACGGGCGGAATCGGCTTGTTAGAACTGGATACACGTTGGCTCGCATTCAAAGAAGCTCTGATTCCAGGTCTTATTGGTTTGGCGGTGTTGGGTTCTACCTTTACGCGCTACCCGTTTATGCAGAAGATGATTTTAAACGACACCGTGTTTAACCTCACATTGATCCACGAACGTTTAAAAGAGAACGGTAAAACTGAAGCGTTCGAGCGTTGTTTAACGTCTTCCAACTATCTATTCGCCAGCACCTTCGCATTTTCTTCAGCGATGAACTATTTCCTCGCTACTTGGATTGTGACCAGCCCAGCAGGCACACCTGAATTTAACGAAGAACTAGGCAAGCTGACGCTTTACAGCTACCCAGCGATAGCGATTCCAAGCATGCTGATGATGTTTGGTATCTTCTACTACGTATGGCGTCAGATCCGCGCTATGACCAATCTAGAAACCGAGCAGATTTTTCACGCTAAGTGATAGTGAGTTTCTGGCTAACCAAATGCGGTTAGTTTAAGTAGATAAATTTAAATCGCCCTCAACATTGAGGGCGATTTTTTTGGTTTATGAAATTGAAGAAGTGTTTAAAGCCATTTTGGACACAAATAAATTAGAGTAATCTGTCAGACATAACTAAACCTTGAGTCAAAAAGTGACAACTTGCGTTCAAAAGAAACCAGTTAAGTATTTAAAATTAATTTCAAAAGCTTATACATTAATCCAACGGAATGATTGAGATTTGTTCTTCGACAAAGAGTTTATTGCTAATTAATTCTTCTTTAGTCTCCGTTGGCTTGCTTGTGTATAACAATATCCTCAAATTGTCTTCTGCTCGAGAAAAGCTTACGTAGGCCAATTTTTCTCCTCTGCTCTTTTGCCCGTCTGTAGGCTCACCGAAAGTGTTAGGAGCTAGCAATTTGCAAAAGTTGTAGTTGTTCCATGCAGCTTCTATATCGTCCATCACGACAAGTACATCAGGGTATTCTTCTCCTTTAACTCCATGCTGTGTACTGTAGCTTGTATTGTCACGAATAAAATCACAGTATTTTTCAAGCTCTGAAGTCGACATTTCAAAAAACTTGTCGCACAACCAATCTCCTTTTTCTTGCCCAAACTCTTCTTGGTTATATACCTCTGTTCTTGGTTCACGATCTAAATGTTGTATTATGAGATCTGAAAGCTCTATCAGTTCGCTTTTACGACAATGCACCAACACATCTTTAATATTGCTATCACGCCACTTTTCATCTAGTTCTCTGACAGATTCTTTTGCCAGATCAACCATCTCCTTCAGTGTACGGTTTTTGTTCTTACCATTCGTTTTAAACGCAGGACTCATACTTGTAAGTGAATCAACTAAACCTCGAACATTATCGGATCGGCTAGATTCAAGGAGAGGCCAAATAAAACGAATTATGGGCTTGAGCAAATAGTGTTCGCCGGACTCATAGCCGTCCTTTGCGGTATTAGAGGCATAATTGCCAGTGAACAAGTTGTGAAGTCTAGAAAATCCCAGTCTTTTCGCAATCATTTGTCTAACTAAAAACAATCGAATTATGTCCGTTCGTTCATTCCAGCCCCAGAGCTCTAGGGCAAGATCCATTCTTTTGAGAGATCTTTCTACCTGAGCCACAGAATACCTATTCCTTGGCTCAGAAGGGGATTCTGCTTCAATTAATGTAATTTTGACGCTTCCTTCTTTTTCTTTGTTATCACCAGCAGGATATTGCTCAAGGTCACTTCTAAACTGGTTTAAAAAAGAAATAACACTAGTGGAGCAACGAAAGTTTTCTGTTTTATCAATCTCTTCTCCACCTTTGGGAGGACTAAAATCACCAGCTCTTTTATCGTAGATTTGCTGCCATGGATCTCCAAAAAATCCGACTAAGGGTAAACCTTTACCTTCAGCAACTTTCTGAAATGATTGAATAACAATTGGAAAAGTGTCCTGAGCTTCATCAATGAAACAGTAGGGGTATCTGTAACCAAAAGCCTTTTGAAAAATCGAATTAGTGGCTAATAGATACCCTGCCACTTCGATAATGTCATCATGACTTAGTTTACCTTTTGAGTAATCACTTAATGCGGCATCGTCATAGTTGAAAGAGCTAACATCAGGTAAAATCTCCAGAACGTTAGTAAGACTCTCTATTTTTTTTCTCGCATTAACTGCCTTTTGGCTCTGTCCGCCATTATCTTTAGAGCTCTCTTTTTCTATTAAGTTAGGGATTTTTAGTTCAATCAAAGCTCTGCGAATATCATCAGTAAAGTTTCTAATTTCACCCCACAAGAAGCTATGCAATGTTGATACGACAAAAAGATCGTTGTCTCCTAAACGAGAAGAAATTACTTGTACAGCTCGCTTTGTATAAGTAATACAAGCTACTTTCTGCCCCCTTTTCTTTAGAGTAGCTCCAAATTTAGACTTTATAAGTTGTAAAGCTTCAATCAAGGAAGACGTCTTTCCTGCGCCCGCACCTGCAACCATGGAGAAGCTGATATTCTTGCTTAAACAATTCGCTACTTTTATATCAGCCTCTGTTTCAATTCGGTCTGCCATATTACGCCTCCTCCTGTTGTGCTGCAGAAGCTGTTGTATTTAGAAGTTTATCCAGCCAAATAAGTCCCTCTTTTATATAACTAGGAGTTTCCCAATTACTCTCAGAAAAGAGGACTTCTAATGCAAAGTCGGTCTTTTTAAAGCTTGAGGACTTAACTCTCTCATAAACTGCGGTGTAAGCGTCTTCTAGTTTTTCTGGGATTTCAATACCAACAGATAGCGTATGGTTTCTGAATAAATCAAAGTTTTCATATACAAATGCTTCCTCTAGGGTACGAGGTATCATTACCAACTTATCTTTGTCACCTTCAAGAACTTCTGTACCTAGTTGAAATGCGACAAAACGGTCATTTTTTCTACACTCTTTTCCTTTATTGTCAAGGGATAGTAATTCTTGAACTGTCGTTAAACCCAACAAACCTTTTAAGCAATGATTAGAGGTTAATGCACCTTTATGATCACCTCTAACTGTGGGGTGACGTCCGTCAGGACTAACTGAATCTAAATCAGTGATTACAAGGTATGGTATGTTGAGAAACTTCAACAGGGTAGCAAAACGGTGTGCGTAGGCACCACCAACCTCGAGAACTGATAAATATTTTGTTCTAAGATTTGGCGTGGTTCTTTCGATCATTTCTGGAAGAAGTAGTTTTTCAACAGAACCTTCAATTAAGATTGCTGCATCCGCAAAAAACAAATCACAATGGTTTAACCTTAAATAGCGCAAAAGAAAAGACTTCGCTTTGTCTGGCTCTAGCTGATCTTCTATTTGTGGAGGCGGTTCAGGATTGAACTCTCTTAAACTATGTACCCTAGAAGCATTAAAGGTATCAACTTTTTGACGTTCTTCTCCCTCTAACTCACATCGCTCAAAATATCGAACTTTCTCAAAATCTACGCTATCCAATATATGGGAGGAGTGCGTCGATATAACTAACTGTGGCACTGCTCCATCTTTAGAAGCCTTAGAGAGCATATCCCAAATATTTCCTATGAATGCTTGTTGAACCTGAGCATGTAAATGAACTTCAGGCTCTTCTATGAAAATTATCTGGCACAGCGGTTGGTTTTGCTCAGTATCTCTCCACTGGATGTGGTAATGACTAATCTGAATAGCCATATATATTAGGTTCTTAAAACCAAGACCGTTGTATGCTTCTGGTAGTTCGTGCTGGCGCTTATTATCTACATATACTAAGTCAGTATTGCCTTGAAGAGCTTCTAGAGGGCTTAAAGAGGAGATTACTTTTAGATCTCGATCATTGACCGATGGGATACCAAGTCCTTTAATGACCCCCATTAAATCACTAAAATGCTTACCATAATGCTCTGTTAGTTTTTGGTTATTTTCATCAATAACTTGATAAGCACTTTCTGATGCTTCCGCTTGCTCTAAGTTACTCTTATAGAAAGATGCAAACGCTGTAGATAAACGGCTGCTGCGGCTAGATTCATCATCATTTACGCTTCTTTGAGCGTCTATAAAATCAACACGAATCAAGTTTTTGAAAAGGTTTTTACCATCCAAACTATCTAGTTTCGTTTCTTTAAGCTCAGGCTTGCGAGCATCTAAAGAATAATACGCCAACTCGTAAAAACGACTAAAGTTGGAGTCGATACCTAAGAATTGAGATAAAGATACTTGTCGTTTTTCTCCTTTGGACGCTGGATAGGCTTCCATATATGCGGATCTCATTACTTTAGGATCCCGAGGCTGATACTTCAATCGAATACCGACTTTGTCTAGTTTGTCTGATAGCTCAGGTAACAATGTAAATGCTCGCCCAAAGGAAATCTTGTGAGGGTCAATAGAGAACCATAAGTCCATATCTATCGTAGGTAGTTCTTTCTCGTCTCCTTCTTCCCCGTATTTATTGATAGATTGGAGTCGGGAGACTGATAGGTCGTTTATTGAAAAGGTTCTGCCACCACTAAAACACCTGAACGCGGAGGCTGTAGAAGTTTTGCCTGCGTTGTTAGGTCCAACAAAGATTGTTTCGTCTTGTTCTAGATCGATCGAGATGTACTCTAAACGGCGAAAGTTTCTGATAGAGCAGCTTAATAACCTCATGTAATACCCACTAATTTCTTTAACAGTTACCCTCGATGTTATATTGCTATGCTTTAGATAACTGTTATGCATATCTACATATATGCACTAGAGGGCACATTAAGTTATTTTTAATCTAGCAGCAGAAGTAACTAGCAGATCCAGGGAACGCTTTTCTACTAGAATCAATTTTTTATAAAAGCTAACTGAAATTTATGTTTCGGCTCAGAGTCACAACACGACTTTGGGAAAAGAGAGCTCATCAAGCAGGTTTCGACTCGTAGCTCAGAAGGGGGAAATGCGTTATAAATTTCCTTAAACTCACTCTTCTTTTTCAATTCTTGCCATATATAGTGAATCATATTGCTAAAAAAGGAATACCCAAGATCAAACGCTTCCTTTCTGAACATTGAGTAACATCTATTTACCCTAAATCTACCACTGGAATTTGCTTACGTTCTAACAAGCTAAGCTGCCTGTTTCGGTACAGTCGCAACAACAAACTCAATGAAATTGCAATGAATCAGGAGATACTGGTCAAGCTTTAGAACCTGTCACTTGAAAAAAACATCGCCAGACTGGATTCTGTAACGCTTTGAACTTTCCGACTAAACCGAGCCTCCCATGTTGAAAACACTCATTCCTGCCTCTTTATCACTGCTGTTGATGGCCTGTTCATCACCAAACGTCTATAACGATCTGAATGTTTCTGAACCCGTTGCAACCGGGGAACACAAGCTTGGGGTGGCTTTCGGTGGCGGAGGTGTACGGGGCTTTATGCACTTAGGCGTGTTGAAAGCGTTGGAAGAAGAAGGCATAAAACCGGAAGTGGTCAGTGGAGCGTCTGCGGGCTCGATTGCAGCAACGCTTTATGCCTCTGGTATGCGATTTAGCGAGATGGAAGTTGCCATCGAGAAACTCGAAATATCTGACGTGACGGACATTGTGCTTTCGTCCAAAGGGTTCGTAAATGGTAAACGCTTATCCGACTGGATCAACGCGCATGTCGGGTATAGCGATCTAGCGGACATGCCCATCCCTGTAGCGGTGACTGCCACCAATATGACGACGCGTAAGACTGTTGTTATTCGTTCTGGCGACCCTGGGCATGCGGTACAAACTTCTTCCACCGTGCCAGGTACGTTTGTTCCCGTTGAAAACCAAGGTGATATCTTAATTGATGGCAGCGTATTCAGTGTTGTACCGGTTTATACCGCAAAAGATCTCGGCGCTAAAAAGGTCATTGCGGTCGATATTTTTTGCCACAATCAACCCGCACCGGAATTGACGATAAGTAAAGTGTTGCTAGCGACGTTCAGAATGCAGAGCTGTAGGCTGTCGCAACAAGAGATGGCCAGCGCAGATGTGCTCATCACACCAAATTATGAGCCGAGCAGTGATGTGTCGTTTAACGACAGGGCGAAAGCGATCGAAGCGGGCTACCTCGCCACAAAAGAAGTGATGCCACAGATAAAGGCGTTACTTTCCAACTAGCCAATGAGAGGGGGACTTTTCTTGTCCCCTTCCCTTTTTAAGATCTTCTTTTATCGATTAAAACACCACTCTATTCAACCCTGCAACGCGGTTGATTTTTCAATTCGCTAAAGGCTTAGGCGTTAACACACTTTTGCTCGTCGCAGGCTTCACGATGAAACCAATACCAATGAGGAAGAGTACACAGGCGATCATTTGTGCAGTGCTTAAGATCTCGTCATACATAAAGTAGCCAGAAATCAGCGCGAATACGGGCACCAGTAAGGTTAACGGTGCGGTGGTGCTGAGTGGATAACGAATCAACAGATTACTCCAAACCCAATAACCAAATAATGTGGTTGGGTAAGCCTGAAACGCCACTGCGATGGTGGTATTCATGTCCCACACTTCCATGGCATGCACCACAATACTTGGACCGTAAATGCCCACCGCAAATAACACCAGCGGGATAGGCGCAAATAGCATTCCCCATACGTTAAAAGCGAAGGCCTGAGTGGTTTTCGATGCCTTAACAATCAATCCCATTATCGTCCAGCTCGTTGCGGCAACCATGATTAGGAATACCCCTTCTGCTGTCAGGTTGCCGTTGGTGGCTGAGATCAATACCAACAGCGCTGCCAATGCAATAACAGCTCCAATGACTTTGCGCTTAGAAGCTATTTCTTTCTGGATAAACACGCCCACTGCCATGCTGATTAAAGCGTTGGAGGACAAAAGCACCGAAGACATGCCGGACGAAAGACCCGCCGTAATAGACCAAGACGCCATCCCCCATACACCGACGCCAAAGACCACACCGTAACCAGCTAAATAGCACCACTCTACGTTTGGTCGGCGAATAAAAAAGATGGCTGGAATCACAGCCAAAGTGAAACGAGCAGCGGTTGCTAACAGTGGGTGAACATCAGTAATACCCATCTTGATCATTGAGAAATTAAATCCCCAAATGGCCATCACTAAGGTTGCTAGTAATAGGTCGTTTTTCTTCATGACTGTCCTCCTTTTTCCTTGAAAAAGAGTATCACTCGGGTACAGTTATCGGTACAGATACAATTTTTCCAACAAAAAGCGGTACAGTTCCTTATGAGTATGTACAGAACCTTAGCCAGCCGATTCATTCGGGAAATTGAGGCTGGAAAACTTGCCGAAGGGAGTCGGCTGCCATCGCTCAGGCAGCTCTCAAAGCAGCAAGCAGTGAGTATGTCGACAGCCGTAAGTTGTTATCAGGAACTGGAATCGCAAGGCTGGATCCACGCACGCCCTCAAGCGGGGTATTACGTGTCTCCGCAACGAAGCAAGCACAACACTCCAGAGTGGGCGAGTTTCGTCAGTAAGGTGTCTTCGGTTAATCAAAATTTCGCGATTCATTCCCAGCACAATGGACCGCTTGGCGTATCCAGTACTACCATTGATGACGTGTCACTAAATGAACTGGAACGCAGCTTTCGACGCGCCAGCAAACGAATCGGCAACCGCTTAAATCAATATCCAGACACTCAAGGTGAGCCTTTATTGCGCAATGCCTTGAGCGATCACTTTTCCAAACTTGGGCTGAACTTTACCCCAAGTGAGCTGGTGATAACCTCTGGTTGTATGCCAGCCATTAAAGCCGCGCTGGAATCCTGTTCACAGGTAGGTGATGCGATTGCAATCAGCTCTCCCTGCTTCAGCGGTATTTTGGATTTGCTTGGGCAAATGGGTCGAAAGATTGTTGAGATCCCCTCTCTGGATGACGGAATCGACCTTGCGCAGTTGGAAAACCATTTGAAGAAAGGGGTGGTCAAAGCAGGCGTATTTTGTACCTCGCACATGAACCCGCAGGGGATCACCATGTCGGCAGCTCAAAAACAGAAACTGGCAGAGCTCGCTAATTTTTACCAAGTTCCGATAATCGAAGATGACGTTTACCTTGAACTTTCCTATACAGAACATACGCCACTCCCCGCCAAATACTATGATCAAGGTGGGTATATCCTCTGGTGTGGTTCTGTCTCGAAAAGCTTGTCGCCAAGCTACCGCCTAGGTTGGTGTATGCCAGGTCGATACACCGACCAATATTGCCAGAAACACGCCGCTTCCTGCTTTGGGATCTCACTTCCTATGCAGCTTGCTATGGCTGATTTTATTGAGTCTGGTCACTACGCCAAGCAGCTAAAACGTCGTCGCAGCAAGCTGCTTCAACTCAGACAAATGTATCTCAGCTATTTGTCGGATCGCCTGCCAGAAAACGTGAACATCAGCCACCCTCAAGGGGGAATGGTGCTGTGGCTACAAGTCCCCACCCTCAACGTTACCCAGTTCACCTCACTACTCGAAGCCAGCAAAATTGATATTCGACTGGGTCACTTATTCAGTACTCTGTCTCTTTACGACAACTGCTTCAGGATCAACTTTGGTTTTGAACTCACCAAAGAGGTACAGAGAGAACTGGACGTATTGGTTGATGCAGTGAGGCAGGCTTGTTGAGTCATTCACCAACAGAATTCTTTCACACAAACCCATTTACAACTCACGCAATGTGTTGCTATTCTTCTCGCGGGTTTGCAGGACGCCCAGCTCGTGAAAGTTCACTCACCTGTGCAATAAGACAATTTAGTTACTGACTCTTATCTTTGGTCCCTAACGAGACAGACCAACCACTCGATGGAGTTTGTATGCGTAATCAAAAATCCCCTAGTGAATCAAATTCACTGACCTCTTCAAAAACCAATACCGCTGTTGAATCCTTGTTGCGTGAGGCTCGAAAATTACACCGTGTTGCTAAATCTGGCAGTGTTTCTGATGCCATGCCCATTATCCGCAGAGTCGAAAAGTCAGGTGTTTGTTTTGGACAGTCTGTTTCCTCTTTGTACAACCAACGCCAGACGTTAAAGCGAAAGCACTTTCTGCGAATGCTGGCAATTGAAGCGGGTTACAACAGCTGGGAATCGTACAAGCCTGTGTTGCTTGCTCAACAAGATGGGGCGGCTTTCACCCCCGACTTTGATGAGAAAGTACTCTCAATACTGAATCTCTGGTTTTCAACGGAAGAGGAAGCCCAAACCTATGCCAATCAACACGGTGGAGAAGTGTTGAAGTATGGTAATCAGGCTGTGGTCATCCCTAGAAATACAAACGGAGAAGTTCAATGATGGCTCAATTAGCATTTGAACTGGGCAGCACGATCGCTTTGCTGGGATGGTTGAGTTTGATATTAGGGGTAACACTACCCTCACAACGGATCAGCGATGGCTTTCTGCTGTGTGGTGGACGAGTGATCCCCTTCTTGCTTTCTCTTATTTATCTGTTTCTTCTGGTTAAATATTGGGGAAGTGCTCCCGAGGGCAATTATTCAAGCCTGGTAGGTGTGGGATTGCTGTTTGAATCGCCGGGGAATCTCGCCACTGGATGGCTTCACTTTTTGATTTTTGACCTGTTTATAGGACGCTGGATTATCGATGATTTAAAGCGTTCAGGTAAAGCTCGATGGCGATTGCTGCCTTGCCTGCCTCTTACCTTTATGTATGGTCCGGTAGGTCTGGTGTTGTATTTCGTTTTTCAGCTTTTTGATAAACCCAATGATTCGGCTTTGTATGTCAGATAACTTCATCCAATTGGGTTTTGTTCACCATTAAACCAGTAAAAGCCTCAGGCTATACAGCTTGGGGCTTTAGAATTTTAGAATGGCATTGGAACATACAGTTTAAACTTGCTTCCATTCCAATATAAGTAGGTGTCATTAGCAGACGGAGTAGGCACCAGAATCACCTGACGGGTGGATTTTTCTATATCCGATACTTCTTCGTTCAGTACGTCGGCATTAACAACTGCCAGTTCAAGGTCGAGTTCAAAACCCAGTGCATCGCAGGCTTGTAAGACGTGTACGTTATTTTCTACAGGGATGATGATCGACTCGCTCTTTAAGCGGCCACCTTTGGTGCATTTGTACAAATCATCCCAAGGGCTGTATTGAAGCTGACCCCCTTCAGGTATAGCCACTTTTGATATGTCTGCGTAAATAATGTCTACAGAACTACCGGATACCACGTCACCAGACAAGATCTGCTGAACATGACTCGCTTTGACGGTGTCTGTGGTGATTGTTTTTCCAGAAAGTGCTTTCGCACTAAAAAGACTGGTTGTAAGTGCAAATCCCAGCACTATTGTTACTGCTTTTCTGATTCTCATTGTCCTCCCTAACCAAAACAACGTTTGATAAAACCACACTTGCTTAATGCAATTTGCGAAAAACTGCGATTTAAAATTGCAAATATGCAACAAAACAAATAGCAAACGTTTGCCAACCTCCATTTTCAAGGGTTTAAAACTGGCACGCGAATTGTATTGTAGTACTTGACCCTTTTAAGCCGAGGGTCACCTAGCCAACTGACGTTGTTAGTGAATGAATTTGTTCACAATTGTATAGCCAGCCGCACCCTAGTTTGCGACTGGCTTTTTTCTTTTATAGCGTTGTGCGGTAAAGCACCAGACAGTGATACTCTTTTCCCAATTCCATTTCGTGTTCAAAGGCTCGAATCTCTTTAAAGCCCTGCTTATACCAAAACCGAAATGCACGTACATTTTCAGCGTAAACGTTGAGCCCCACTTCTTTGATAGGCATATACCTACATGCTTGTGCTATTGCGCTTTCTACGATTTCAGCACCATATCCCTTTGCCTGAAATTCTGGACTAATGGTTAACATTGGGATCCACAATGTGCCGTGCTTAGGCGCATTAAACTCAAACTGGATGTAGCCAATCACCTCTCCACTTTTGGTGGATATTTTTCTTAAGTAGAAAGCTTCAACGTCCTTTGCTGTTTTTGTCGCGGCACTTTTCTGAATAAGTGCCAAGTATTCTGATTCGGGCCAAACTTGGAATGTAGGGTCTACATTCTGGCAACAGGCATTCTTATCAAACAGAGACTTTGCTAAAGGCACTTCATCGTCTTTAAACTCTGAATAGACAAGGTTATCAGACTCCCACTGGTGGTAAAACATAATTTGCTTCTCGCTCTGATAAACGCCTTAAACACTAATGTGGCAAAGTTTTGGGTGAGTTCGCTCCATAGATTGCGAAGACTTTCTTCGAGCTCGTAAAGTATTGAACCCAAAACGCATAATAAATCCAGGAAAGGAAAATATTGAAGAACGGGCTTGGGTCATAAGCGCCCTTAAGGTTGAAGTACGCGTAAGAAATCAGAAAGGTCACCACTCGAAGAGTCATGTCGTAACCTATTAACTTTCGTATCTTGGCAGGAGTCTCCGAAGCCTTGTTTCTTAAAATAAGCAGTATTAGCGTAGATATAACGATGGAGGGAGTGGCTTCCAGTAGAAGAACCCCATATATAGAGACTTCATAGCCGGATAACGTACTGGTCTTGTCACCCAGCCCTAACCAAATGATGAACAGGTAGATCACTGTTCCTAAAATTGCCAATACATTTGAGATAACAAATAAATAGAGAGTGCTGGATTTGTTTTTTAAAGGCATAACTTAAACTGTGTAGTAACTACAAAAGAACACAAGTTGTGAATACGAACATTCAAAAACCTGTGTTCTAAATATTTTCGGCTAATTGCACCAAGCCAACTCAGGTTCGGTGTTTGTTCCCAATTATGATTTCGGCACTACTGACTTTGCAATAGCATTAACTTTTTCTTCTACTTTGGACATTTCCTCAGAATTGCCGACAGAAACCAAACGTATGTAAGTGCCCGTTTTAGTGTAACCGACAAATTGAATCGCCGTTTTACCTTCTGCTTCTGCGACTATCTTGTAGCCTTCACTCTCTGCAAACTTAACTTTGCTTTCAGATGTGATTGTTAGATTTTCAAACCCAACGAGTGACTTAATCAGCGCAGTGGCGTGTTTCGCTGGCTCTGGGAAACGGGTTTTGGACATGGAGCTTCCAATCATCAGAACAGGCTTTTCGCCTGACTTATCAATACCTTCGAATGTCGTGAGAGATACGGTGGAATTACCCATGACATCAGCAACATTGAAAGGCTTTTCTGGCTGGAATGTAAAAGAAAGCAAAGCCAATTTATCGGACAATGAAGCAGCCTTGCCAATTTCAATACTCTTGATTGAAGCCATCACTTTTTCGTGATCGAACGTTTTGGTGTCCATTAGGTTGTAAGTCACCATCACCGTTTTCTGCCCTTTGAAAAGAGCAATGTACTTATCAACACTTACACCAGATACCGCCTGTTCACCAATCACAACGGGCGCTTTGTATCCGTCCATTTCCAGCAAAGTGACGTCATTCACCTTGACCCCTTGCTTGGCAAAGCTCTGCTGCACGGTTTCCAGGTTACCAAAAAGAGCAGATAACTGACCAAACGCTTCTAAAGGCAGCTCCATAACGACGACACTAGAACTGTTTTTGGCATTCAGATAACCAGCAAAGGTATCTGAAAGTTCAAATCCGTCAGGTTTCGGCATACTCACGGACGTACCTGGAATCTGAACCAAATCCTTTGTCGCCCATGAGAAAAATGGCAACATGACTAGCGATACAAAAAGCAGAATGTTCGTTTTAAGCATTGTTCCTAACCTATCTATAAAACTGAACAGAAGAAGCTATCACAACTAACCCACTAGAATAACTCACAAAAATAAGAAAATTATACTTATGCGATCTCGGACTAAAGCTTGATATTAACGCCTGAAACAACTCTGTGATTTTGGGTGGGAAATAACAGA
This sequence comes from Vibrio nigripulchritudo, assembly GCF_027924785.1. Lineage (NCBI taxonomy): Bacteria > Pseudomonadati > Pseudomonadota > Gammaproteobacteria > Vibrionales > Vibrionaceae > Vibrio > Vibrio nigripulchritudo. The sequence goes on from NZ_AP027050.1 coordinate 1,490,401, forward strand.
GCCGGATCAGGCAGTTGTCGATATCGTTCAGCACTCTCTCCGCTTTATCCCCTTAAGCAAGCTCTTTACTGCTTTCGGGAGCTCGATCTGAAATCACCTGTCCGTCCTTTATTGTGATGATCCTTTCTGTCCGTTGAGCCAGTGCCTGATCGTGGGTTACCACCACAATGGTGCGCCCTTGAGAATGCAGTTGTTTAAACAGCTTTTCGATTTCCGCTCCGGAGTTGGAATCCAGAGCCCCCGTCGGTTCATCTGCAAGTAAGATCTGAGGGTCGTTGACCAGTGCACGAGCAATAGCGACCCGCTGTTTCTGTCCGCCCGAAAGCTGGTTCGGCTTATGATGTAAACGCTCACCTAGTCCGACTTGCTCCAGTAGGTGTATTGCTTTTTTCTTTCGCTCTTTCGCGCTGATCCCCGAGTACACTAAGGGCAGCGCGACGTTATCTAACGCCGTCGCGTATTCAAGCAAATTAAAGCTCTGAAAGACAAAACCAATCTTCTGGTTGCGAATGGCTGCCAGCGTATTGGGCGATAGGGAAGACACGTCATCTGCACCTAACTGATATTCTCCGCTTGTCGGCGTGTCTAAACACCCCAGCACGTTCATCAGAGTGGATTTTCCTGAGCCAGAGGGACCCAGAATAGACAGGTACTCGCCTTTTTCTATGCGAAGATCCACGCCATCCAGCGCTCTGACTTCTGTCTCTTCTCCGCTGGCATAGTATTTACAGATACGGTTCAGTGTTACCAAGGGGGAATCAGACATCTTGTTCTCAAAGTTCTCGTTATTATTCACTGTGTAATGCCTCCAACGGCGATACGCTGGCAGCGCGGTTAGCTGGCAACCAAGCCGCCAGCACGCCAATCACCATCAAAGCGGTGACGACAACGGTCACGACAACAATCGACAGTTCCGGTACGGGTTTGCCCAGATTTTCGTACAACGCATTACCTTCCAGATCCAGCACGCGAAATAGCGTCACCACACCGAAGGTCAGTAACAGCCCAAGCCCACCGCCCATCAACATGGTCATGATGGATTGAGTCAGGTAGTGCATCCGGATTGCCAACGGGGTCGCACCCACCGCCATTCGCACGCCAATGTCACGGGTCGACCCTTTGACCATGGCGTACATAATGTTGGCGATACCTATTCCCGCCACGAGCAGGGTTATCAGCCCCACCAACCCCAGAAAGCTTTGCAAACCCATTAAAAACTGGCGCATGGTCTTCTGGTTCAGATACATGTCGTCCACCTGAACCACTTGCTCATCCAGTAAAGACGCGCCGTGTTTTCGAACCAGTACCTGCCGAATCACACTGGCAAGCTGAACCCTGTCTGCTGATTTTTTCGGTTGCACATTGATGGCCTGAACAGGCTCATTGGGGTGAAAGCGCTTCCAGGTGTTCAAGGGAACAAAGGCGGCGTAATTGATCGAATCGCCCCGCTCAACGTTGGCGCTGTTTTTCGCCAGTACCCCGACCACCGTGAAAGTGCGTGCCCCAACCTTAACGGTCTTGCCCACAGGATCGGTGTTGAGTTCCACCGAGGCAAACCAGTTCATTTCCTCATACTCATTAAACAACTCAACCGCTGTCAGGTAACCCAAGACAATCACATTGCGCTGTTCGTTTTCATCTCTGGGGTTAAGCCAGCGACCACCCGGCAGCACCTCAAGCCCCGCAAGGCTGGCGTACTCTGGCCTTACCGCGAAAGGCTCAGTCCAGCTCATTTGTGTATCCGTTTTCAGTTTGTCCTGCCAATTGCTTGTGGGCAGAGCTCGCTCAACACTGGGCAGTGCCGCAATGACATCGGCATCATCTTCTCCCAACTCCAATGCCTTCCCCTGAAAGAACTGGCTGTTGCTAACGGTGGCTATTCCTCCGGTCACATAAATCAGCTGACCGTTTCCACGCTCTGCTGTGCTGATCACGCCTTGCCGGATACCTTCTCCTACCGACAGCATGACACCAATACAGAGTGTCGCCCACGCCACCGCAAGTATGGTCAGTCCGAGCCGCAACTTTTGAGCCGCCATTTCCTGAAAGATTTGTCTCATTGGTAACTGCATGTCTACCCCCTCGAACTCAGCGCAATAACGGGCGTCAGGCTCGACGCTTTTCTTGCCGGGAAATACGCAGCCAGCAAAGCCATCCCTATAACCACGCCAGACGACAGCGCCACTGAGTCTGGTGTGATGACAGGAATGCCAATCCACTCAGGTAACAGGCTATGATTCACTTCCAGTAAGTTCACTGCTCCAAACGAAAACAGCAGACCGACCAGCGCACCAGTGAGCACCAGTATCAGACCTTCAAACAGAAATTGGATCAGAATGGCGCTCTGAGTGGCTCCAATGGCTAATCGCACGCCAATTTCTCTGGTGCGCTCTGTCACGGATAAGAACATGATGTTGGCGACGCCCAATGCCCCGACAGCCAGAGTCATCGCACCACTGATGCCCAGAAAAGCCTGAATGGCGCGCAGAATACCTTTGATTGTGGCAACGTTGTCGCTGTAATCCGGCATGTGGAGTGCGTCATGGTCCGTCGGATCAAACTTCATGCTATGAGAGAAGAAATTCAGCAGTTGCTGACGAAGCTGACCTGCACTGATTTGGGGGATAGGCTTAACCAGCACACGGCTGGGACTTCCGGACCAAATATCCAGATACGTTGAGCGCGGGATCATCACCATGCGTTGAGCACCAAAAGACTGGGTGGCGTCTTCGCGGCTTAAAATCCCCACCACTTTAAACAGAATGCCCGACACTTTGACAAATTCGCCCAGTCCGACACCGCCCATCATGGCAACGGTCTCCCCAATAATGGCGACCCGGCGGTGGTGCGCCTGATCCAAAGGAGAGAAGTTACGAGAACCCGGCTGAAGCTTCAGGTAGGACAAGGGAAAATAAGCCTCATCCACGCCAACAAGCATATGGGTTAACTGGTGTCCCTGCATATTGGAGATGCTCGCTTCCCACTGATCGTACACCACCGCTAACCGCTCCACATAGGCGGCTTTTGACAGTTGCTTAAGGGCGCTTTCCTGAAAGTGCATGTCGCGACCAGAAGGCAATCCATTCCATGACTTACTGGTTCTGCCGGGAAAGACAGTCTGAGTCTCATCCGCCAATTGTGAAAACATCTGGCTTTGCTGTCGGTAAAACCCTTCCCCCAACGCGATCAGCACTACCACCGCGATGACGCCCCAGGCGATGGCAAGAATGGCTAACAGGCTTTTGATTTTGTGGGCGCTCAGAGTCTGCCAGGTCTGAGTCAACAGCGCACTCATGATTCTAGCGCTTGAGAGATCAGAGTCATGGTATCGTCGTCCAGTTGCCCCGCAACGGCAAGCAGCTCGACCCTCTGTCGCCAGTACTCATACAGATTATTCTTTAGCTGGTGTCTGGCAGTGTAAAGCTCGTTGTGCGCATCAATAAGTTGTGACGCGTCAATCATTCCTGCGCTGTACAAGGTCTGCTGTGTTTTCAGCACCTTTTCACGGGAATCAATCAGTGCCTGAGTAGCCATTACCTGTTGCCAGTTAATATCGACCTGAGAATACGCGCGCTGCACCATTTTGCGAATGTTGATTTCCACCATTTGCATGGCTAACTGAGCCTCACGGATGTTGAGCGACGCGGTGTCTACTTTGTTCTGAATGGTGCCATTGAGATCAATCGGAATACTTAAGCTCAAGCCAGCAGTGACGTCATTGTCGGATAAGTCTGTTCCGTGCTGATTGTAACTGAGATTACCGGTCAGTTTGGGGTAGTAGCCACTTCTCGCGGTCTCTTTCTCAAACTCCCGTACCTGAATCGTCTGAGCCGCAACCAACAGTTCCGGGCTGTTGTCTTTTGCAAGCTTGATCCAGTCAGACTCAGATTCCACCTGTTTTTTAGGCTCAGTCAACGGGTCATTTCGGATCTGATCCACCGTGTCAACGTCACGAAGTATCAGGGCATGCAACTCCAGTTGTGCCTGAGCAAGTTTTGACTGGCTATTCAGGATATGGCTCTGATCTGCCACTTCATTAGCCAGCATTTGCTCCACATCGATGGATTTGACTTTTCCGGCTTGGAATCGCTGCTCTGCAATGGTTCGTTGTTTACGTGTTTCCTGCCGCTTGTTTTCGGCGAGTTGCAAATCACCCTGCGCACTGGCGACATCGAGATAAGCCAGGATCAGTTTTTTAGCGAGTTCATTTCGGGTTTTCGACAACTCAAGCTTCGAGACCACAACGCTCGCTTCAGCGCTGTCTAATTGAGTCCAAAGACTGCTGTCCCAGATATTCCAACTGAGCGTCGCGCCTAAGCTATTGCTGTTTGACCCGTTTTGATTCCAGTTTGCATTAGCCGACGCACTCAATGAAGGCAATCTTTCACTACGGTTTAAGTCGAGGGCATTTTCCTGCTTTTCAATATTAAGCGTGGCTTGTTCAAGCTCAGGGTTGTTGGCTTTCGCCGCCTGCCACGCGTCTTCAATAGAAAGGGCATGCGCCGGACCAAATACCGCAATGCAGCTCAATAGCCACAGTGTTCTACTCACCATGCGGGGCTCCCATTATGCTCGCGTCGATGATCTCATCGGCTTCACTGACTCCGCTTAGCACTTCAACCACAATGCCATCGGACATACCCAGTTCCACAACCTGAGTTCGATACCCCAGCTCAGATGCATCCGCTATCAACACATGAGGTGTCTCGCCTTCGAACTGCAATGCTCGCTCCGGCACCACCAGCACGTTCTCTGCTTTTTTTAACGTGATAGTAGCAGTAGAAGAAAAGCCAGAACGAAGCTTTATGGTGTCGGGGATGGTCAGCTCGCCGACTTCCACTTCAAACCCGTTATCAAAACCGCTGGATTTACTTTCTGAGTGAGCATTCAGCTTCTCCGACTGTATTGCCACCTTTGAGAGCACACCCTGAATGGCAGTATCTGGAAACGGAGCAACGGTCAGTGTGACAGGCATTCCCGGAAGCAGTATTGCGGCATCATGTTCGCTTACACTCCCTTTGAATACCATCTGCTGTAAGTCTGCAATGGACATCATCTCCGTTGCCGCCTGACTGGCTTCGGTAGAGATAATAGGCGCGCCCACTTCCACTTTTTTGTTCAGCACCGTGCCATCAATGGGGGAATAAATAATGGAGGTCAGCTGCGCACTGCCTACCGACGCTTCTCCGCTGCGGATCAATGCCAGATTCTGTCTGGCCTGAAGTACTTTCGCTTCGACGGACTTCAAATTCGATTTCGCATTCACATAGTCGTCGTAGTTTGAAGGGATCACCTTCTGCTCAACCAGACTCTTTAAGTTGGCGTGCCTTTGCCTGGCGGATTCCATTTCTGCTTCTGCCTGCATCAGCGTTGTTGAGGCATCGGTTAGTGCCTGAGGCGTCGGGTTAGGTCTGACTTTGAGCAGTGGTTGCCCCTCCGAGACCTTGTCTCCCACCTGAACATACAACTCCCCCACAATGCCGTTGATCTGAGACTTGATTGAAACAGAATGCGCGGGGACGATGCTTCCTACCGCCACAGCATTTTTCTCAATGGTCCCTGTTTCTACGGTGAGAATAGGCAGAGTTTGTGTATCTTGATTTGAATTGAGATAGGTGTGTGCCCCGTACCCTAAAAGGGCAATCACACTGATGGATACGATCCAATACTTCACTGTTTATGACTTCCGAAAAATTAACAAATTAAGATGCTCATCCGACCTAAAATCGAATGATTAAGTTCCCAAACGAAAAATAAATCCTCAAGGAATGAAGAAATAGCGAATTATATGAATAAAAATCATAAAAATTCGATTTATAATTCAAACTTTAATTATTTCCCTTGTTTTCTACAAAGGAGATTTCAATAAAATAGAGTTAAAAATCACCAATAAAGTGCTTTTAAAGACGAAACCCTTTAAATTTAAGGTTACGTTCTAAAATGCAAACGAAATAAATCCAACAATTTTAACTTGAGAAATTTAGGCTTAAGTGGTCGAAATCGACACTTAATTTATCTCAGTTAAAAAGTGTTATATTTGTATATATCTACACACTGTGAAAAATTCAATTGGGAGAGCATAGGTATGCCCCCCTATTTTCTGGAATGAAATTTAAACAGTATCTACTTGTTAAGCTTCAATCCAATAATTTTAGGGTGTTGTCCCACGCAACCATCCACTAACACTGAAAGTGATTTTCCTGTGGACTGTGAGTCTAAAATCATTGCGAAAAGGCGCTCGACGGTGTGAGGTTGTGTTACTTCAAAGTTGGAGGAAAACAAGTACATGCTCTCTTTTGAAGACCATCGGCAGCGGTCAGGGTCGTGAAACTGTGCGTTTTCAACGTAAAATCCATGCTGGTCAGGTGCCCAAACAATATCTTTAACGGTTTGATCACCATTTGTCCACGACGCTGCATAACTGGATATCGAGAAAATAGAAAGAGTAAAAGCAACAACCGTTTTTAGCATAGTCAAAATTCCTGAGTTTAAAGATGAGAAAATCGTCTAATCCCGATACTGTTCCACTGTTGAATACTGTGGTTATTTTACGGGAATATTCATCATCTAAGACATAAAACACAAAAGACTCTGAATTTAAACATTACCTTCTGTCTTAAAAATAAGAACATGAACAAAGATCAAGTAATGTATAAGGTCAGGTAATGGCGAAAATCATCGGGTAATAATAAACACCAATTTTATTTGATATAAATATTAAAGAAGAAGGTATAAAGCAAAAAACACATATAGTGAAGTGTTTACAGTAATAAGTCACAAACCGTCACAAACATTAATAGCACAACAGCCCATTTAATTATCTTTGGCTATATCTTTGTACTAACCACAAGGGAACAGCACATTACTCTTTGCACGGGACGATAAAATCAACGTGATAGTGTTCATCGTGTCGAACCCAAGAACGTCTTTTAGAAAGCCGGATGTTGTCCTTAATGTAGGTGCCATAGGTGGTTTTGAACAACCCTGCTTGCAGTTTAGGGTCGAAAATAACTCGCCATAGGTCGTGACCGCGTTTCTTCGATTCTTTATGGAGTTCAACCAGATGTGCCGCTAAAGCGGTGTAGTCGATTTCCAATCCGTCGTATCGCCCTTTTTTGTCTAATTCTATGTCGTAACCTAGCTTATTAAAGGGGTGTGTCGGCAAGTGTACAGACTCCCCATCTTCGTTGATCATGGGTGTCATGAAGTCAACCGACAAGCCATTGCGGTGTGTTTTGTGTGGGCTGAATTTTCCACCTTCCTCAAAGCCTGTTTCAGCGTATTTGAATACCTTGTCTGGGTGCGATTGCTCCAGATTCTTGTAAGCAGAAAGGATAATGGCTTTCACTTCAGAATGTACGTAGGTTCGCCCTGCTACGCTTGCGGTATAACTGTAGGTTTCGAAGTTTTCTCCATAGAGTGGAAGTTTTACCCCTCCCTCTAAAGACCCATTTGAGGTTGTTCCAAAGCAAACGCTTTTTTGAGCACCGATTACGGGAAGTGAAAGAATCGAGAGAGATAAAAACAGTTTGGATAATCCGGTCGATGGGCGCATTTGAATTCCTTTTTAAACCACTAAGGCATTGGACAATGCTATCTGTGGCTGGGTGTCAGGCTGAAGTGAAGTTTCAGCATACTTGCGGAATTTGCGATGCAGAAAGAAATAGCGCCACAAGTGACGCTATTTTTAAGCATTTTTTTACTTTGGCGCGAGCCCCATCTCGTCTAAACGCATTAAGACTTCGGTTTTGCGCTGTTTAGCGACTTCTCGCCAGTCGATATTTTCCTTGGCTCCGATTATGGCGTAGATGGAGTTCAACCCCGTGCCTTTAACTTTTGCTTTCAGCTTTGCATAAAGTTCATAAGAATCGGCGAGCATGAAATCATCAACGGAGTGGATACCCACCGTTGCCAGAATTTCCTCACTTTTAGGACCAAATCCTTTCAAATCCCTCAAACGCTGCTCGCCTCTACTCATATCTTGTTTCCTAGAGCCTATTTACCTAACTATTCCCAAGCCAGAATTCCGTCTTTCACGGCGCAATTGGCAACCGCGTCCTGACTGTTTTCAATATACACTTGCTGCGATTCAGATACATCGTAGGTCAGGTATTCTGAACATTTTGCACTCTGCCCTGTTCCAATAACCACTTTGGTGCCTGCCTTTAACTCACACGTGACTAATTTGTCCAAAGGAGACCACTGATAACAGATCTCATAGTCTTCTCGGTATTTGGCAACCTTTCCCGCGGGTAAATCGTATGCCCACCACTGACCAAACTGGCTGTATGGGTTGGTACTATTCCAGGCGCGATATAGAGTCACCTGAGTTCCAGCTTTGCTTTGGTACACCTTACCCTGACACAGTTTCCCTTCTTCAGGGGCACCCAACGCGCTGCTTAGCAAGGCTTCATCTTCTACAACTTCGAAATACGGAGCGAGTCTTTCAGGTAAATCGACACTGCCCACACACTGAGAAGAATTCAGATCCGTTGTTGCCGTATCAGTTGATTGTGGTTGGCTGGCACAGCCAGCAAGCATAAGGACAGAAAGTCCAAAAATAGCATTTTTCATTTTACATTCCTTCGTTATTTTAAGTCGGGCGTTTTCTTACCCCTGAATTTGACGCTTCAAGGCTGCCATAATATGCAATTACGGTCATCAGACCCACATAACGAAGTTGGACTGTAAAGAATGTATTTCGACTTGGTTTATTTCTACTTTGCAGTACTAAAGGGCGACTGGATGGTTTCACGTACCCACTTGTGACGCGCAGAATGGCTATTTTGTTGGTGCCACAGTTGAACAATTGAATACGGTGTCAGATCCACTGGTGCGGGGCAGTGTGCTAACCCTTTGAAAATGGAATCGGCAAGATTAGAAGGCATGGTGGTAATGATATCGGTACCACGAATCAAGCTCGCCAATACGTTAAACGACCCAGTTTTTACGGCGATCTTTCTTTGTTTACCTTTAGCGATGATTTGGCTGTCTGCCTCTGTCTTCTTGATGTCTCCTAACACGATGATCCCATGCCGAGCTTGGCAGTATTCATCGAGCGACTGCGGAGCGCTTCGAAAATCGGGGTCGTAATACACCACATCGTGATCCGAGATTAAGCGTTTTTGACGAATGTCTGTGGCATCAATATCGATGTCCGGGTTAATGGCGAGATCCGCGACACCTTCTCTTAACGCCGTTGGAATATCCAACCCTGAAATGGCGTGCACGATACGAATCGTCAACTCTGGCGCTTGCTTTTGAAAAATAGGGAATACTGGTTTGATAATGTGTTCAATCTCATAGTCATTCGCCATGATGGTGAACTCACCTTTGTCCATTGACGGATCGTAAGTCATGTCGATCGTCATGGCTTCAAGTTTGGCGAGCACAACCCGTGCATCAAGCGCTACTGTATCAGCCCTTTCTGTGGGAATAAGCCCTCTTCCACTTCTTACAAATAAGGGATCATCAAGGATTTTTCTGAGCCTTTCCAATGCGTGGCTGGCAGAAGATTGGTTGATATTCAGATGCTGAGCAGCCCGCGATACAGACTGGAAGTCGTAGATGGCAAGAAACTGGGTCAGCAGCTTTCCATCTATCGCTAAGAAATCGGTTTTGTGCATATTACCTATTCATATGGTCATATTGTTTGACATTCAGACACTCAATAGGATGAGTTTTCTCCCAAGATGATAATAAGGAACAGAAAAATGTCTAAGAAACTCATACTATCAAGCCTAATTATGGCAGCGCTGTCTGGTACTGCCATTGCTCAGCAAGGCGAAAGAATTTACTTCCCAGGCGAACAACGCGTCGCGTCGTATTCTCAGCAGTCTCAAGCACATCAGCCAATTCGCTTCCCTGGTCAGTCCTATCAGAATCGATATCGTTATTCTGCAGAAACAATGGCATCTATGTTTGCAGCGGAAGGCTTCTACCAGGAAACACTGATCGAGCACAAATACGATACTTATTACAACTACGTCGACAGAGACGTTTACATTCAGCACTCTCCTGACTATCCCGATGGTGCGGAACCTCTTTTCAACGAGTTAACTGAGTACCTTCAAGGTATTAGAGACACAACTGAAATCAAGGTTCTTAGAACAATAGCCGAGGACGATTACGTAGCGATTCATTCTTCATGGGCAACCACGGATGAAAATGGCGAAGTGTCGACGGATGTGTACATCGACATTTGGCGAACTGAAAATGGCAAACTGGTCGAGCACTGGGATCACTATCAAACCATGAGCCCGAACCTGGACTTTACCGGTCCTGAAGTAAATATGGACTCTAATCAAAACAGAGAGCACAACCGCAAACGTGCATTGTACTTTGTGAATACATACAATAACTTAGAAGACAGCGTTAAATTGGAATACCTGCTGGCAGACAATTTCATAGCCTACACAGCCGACGCACAAGTCAGTAAATTTGATCACATAAATAGCCTGGAAGAAGCGGCTCGACAGAATAAGCGTTTCGTTCGTACTCCGGCGAAAGCCATCGCTATGGGTGATATGGTCCTGGTCCACTCTAAACATCTCGAAGTGGGTTCAGACAATGAGTTTGGAACGGGTCACATCGATATCTTCCGCTTTAACAATTCAGGAAAAATCGTAGAGCAGTGGAATATTGCTCAGGACGTTAAGTCGTTCTACGAATTAGATGCTGCAGGTGAACTCGTGTTAGATGCAAATGGTAAACCTGTTGTCGCTCTCAATGCCTGGGGTCAGCCAAACCGCAGAAACAATAACGACATCTTTGCGTACCCTTACAAAGGTTAAGAACCACCATTCAATATCTAGCCTGAGAGCAAGGACGCTCTCAACCTGCCACTCTGTATTTCACGCTCACGTTTGTACTTCACTGATACGAATTAGATAAATATTGAAATTATGCAGAAAGTTATGCAATCTTAACTTCTTTTACTTAGCCCAACCTTTGTTTTCGTTTAAGGAAAAACCATGAGTTCAAATACGATTCTCAGCCAGTCCCTAATTGTGAGCGGGCGTGATATCCCACTGAAAGAATTGTTGTTTGCTAAACGCGTGCTGAACAACTACATGCTGATTGCTTTGGACAACAGCCCGGCAGAGCTTCTGGCAGAAATGAAACACGCTGTGAATAGCGTCGATTACTTTAAAACTGACTCCGACCCATGTGAAGCGCGCAATGCAGTAAGTGCCATGTTTAAAGAGGTGGAAGCCGCAGAATCGTTTGAAGATTTTAAATCCTTCGCGGCGAAACCTTCTCAGGCGCTACATGAACTGATTGAAGATCGCGCTCAATTGATCAAACAAGAACGTGATTTGTTAAGAGAATCTGGCTACGACGTATCAAAAATTTAAATTACTCGCGCCTGTAACAACAATAAAAAGCCAGCCTATTCAACAGGCTGGCTTTTGTTTGCATGAAGGAATGTTGTTTTGAACTAAGCGGAATTACTCAGCTTTGATGGTAACAGTGACACCTGAACTCGCACGGTAGCCATTTATACCAATATGCCACTTACCCGCTCCCGGGTTATCAATCACACAGCTCTCAGCATTACCATTGCGCCAAGGTCGGCAGTCATGCTGTGAAAGCGTAGGCTGAGAACCTTTTCGAACGTACAAATCTACGTCGCCAGAACCGCCCGATGTAGTGATCGTCAGCTTCTTATATCCACTACCGATCTCCTGAACGTGATGATGCCATGCACCGCGTTCTACTCCTACATTGGTAAGAGTTTCATTAATCGGCTCCGGACCGCCTGGATTTGGTGGGGTGGTACCACCGCCACCATAAGTTTCTTGAAGTGCTGCAATATCATGCTCAGTCAAACGCTGGCGCTGACCTAGCTGATTGTTCGGCACAGAGGTATCTTTAGAAGTGATGGTCGGCTGACCGTTAACACTGAAAGATCGGTAAGAGTAATGCATGATGGAGCGAACATCGTAAGGACCGATAGACGTCGTCACTGCTCCTTTCTTGCGGAAGTTGTGCTCTTTACCCTGTTCAATATTGTTCCAGTGGATGTTTACGTACTGATCACGGTCTGCACGCGACTGTTCATGCCAGAAACCTAACGCATGCAGAAATTCGTGAGCCACGATACCCGGCGTGCCACAGCCCTGACCAATTGACAGGTTTTGCGCTCGACCAGTGTAACCCACCGACGAATAACAGCCTCGATCCCGAATGATGCGTACGTAACCAGTCTGATTGCTTCTTTCAACAAAGCGGACGTTCGATACGTTCTCTATCCAGCGCATCCCCTCTTTAATTGAGGCGACATCGTGAGCAGGGATGTTGCTTGCAATGGTGTATGGAACAACGCCATTTGGCCACTTAGCGTGACCACTCCACGACGCATACCCCGTCACTTCACCTTCGTTAGCAAAGCGCATCGGTTGAACACCCAAGTTCTGTACATCTTTGGCATTACCCAGCACAATATCGCCCTGGAAAACCGCCGCTTCACCGCCATCTAGTGATTTTACATCGTAAGACACAACATCATTCGTCCCAATAATATGGGTTTGCTGTGTATCCAGGATCGGCACAGTTGCATTTACATCTGATTCACTGGCACCAACAGCGATTATTGGAGTCAAGGTTAATACAGATACGGGTATAACTACATTTAGTTTCATTATTATCTCCATATATTTTTTGAACCCACTTCACAGCATTTAGGCTTATAGAAATAAGCCTATAATTAAGTTTTAAGTACGGTAAAAACTTAGAGAAGATATATTTCTCTAAGTTATATAAGTTTTAAAACCCAACACACTATCTATCAAATTAAAATGAAGTGGTGTCAATATTATTAATAGAGACATTGAGAATTTCAATTAACGAAATGAGGATATATTTAATTTTACTTTCTTATTTACTCATCATTGACTAGAAGTCACAGAGATAAAATCGCTTTGAATGACAAATCTTAATATTGAGCAATGATTATTTAATGACATAACCAAACACTGAGATAACATAGAAATTAATATCTATATTTTACAGCAAGTTAAAACCAATCATTAGAAGAACGAATTTTAAAAAATGACAAATCCATAACAACAGACAGGGTGAAATAGTTTATTTAAATAAAAATTAAAGATATGTTATATTATAACAAAAATAACAGACAGGACAAACTTACACTATGATTAAAATATTAACTTTGGTATTAGGGTTTCATTTAATCCATGTAAGCCCGACTATTTTACCCTCGTTAATAACTAAAAATTAAGTTTAATCACGAACAATGCAATTATAAATGCGATTAAGAACATCCACCTTACTTTATTACTCTCGATAACGGTGTAATAGTTCGGGTTAAAAAGAGGCTTTTTATTACTGTCAGATTTCATGGTCTTCTCCTAAAAAATACGGCAGACCCTAACACAGAAACAGACACCTCTACTGTAAGCATCAGTAAGCCACACGCTTACATGATTACTCAAGTTTTCAAGATATACCCGGTGATCTCTCAACAGCGAATTTAACTGGCTTTCATACTGTGTTACCGATTGCTTGATTTGGAATCACTAGATATTCAAATCGGCGTATTGTCTGAAAGCCAGTTCCCTATTCTTTCGTCGAGAGGGCTGATTTTAAAATCGGAAATTAAGCCCGGCTAAGATGGTGTCTGAGTAATAGCTGTTTTCAAACATAAAGCGACGATAGTCCAAGCTGAGGCTAAATGTATCCAGCATGATGAGCTCTGCACCACCTCCAAAATATGGGTTTACTCCTTTGTGGTGTTCAACCGTTTCTGCTCCACCAGACTTAGGCTTGAGTGTGCGTTGCAGATCGGAATGGCTGACACCGCCCATCGCATAAAAATTGAAAAAGCCCACCGGAGCAATGTTAGCCTTCAAACCAGCAAAGGTCGCATCATACTCAAACGTTTCTGTGTTGTCGGTAAGTGCACCGGTCACAATGGCGTTGGTCACTCCCGAAGCGGTTGCATAACCAATTTCAGCAGAAAAATTGGGATGAAATTGATAGGCATATTCGAATTGGGCTGCAACCCCCACATCGCCTGAATCATCATTATTAATGGCTGCTCCACCAAGTTTGATGCCCAAATGGTGGTTAGCTGCGAGGGTGGAAGTAGATAAAAGTGTGGCAAGCAAGAAAGTGATGTTTTTCATATCTATTAATCCTAGATAGGCGAACCGTAACTGTCTGAAACTAGAGATATTTAATCAACTAATGTCAAGACGCATAATTTAGCCGGTGAAACTTGCTTAACATCTGTTTTTGGTAAGAGCCATGAAATCAGGATTACACCAACACGAAAACGCTCTAATACAGTGGACGATATTCAACCAGCTATTCTTTAACGGCAATCACTCAGTAATGTTTATAGTTATTTATATCCAAGTGACCCATTTATCCAATCTTTAAGACGAACTCTTCATTTGTTAACAAAATGTTGACCTTCTGGTCAGATTATTCAAAACTTGACCAATAGGTCAGTTTTTTATCACGCAGGAGGACTCGTGATATCGTTTTTGTTAAACCAGTCTGTACAACACATTGAAGATCTGTCTCCCAATACCACCGTTTTGCAGTACCTGAGAACCCAGTTAAGGAAAACGGGAACAAAAGAAGGTTGTGGCTCCGGGGACTGCGGTGCGTGTACTGTGGTACTTGGGGAAGTCGTTGATGGGAGATTGGTTTATCAATCAGTGAACTCTTGTCTGACGTTTGTTTCATCACTTCATGGCAAACAGTTAATCACTGTAGAAGATCTTAAAGACCCCAGCGGCTGCCTTCACCCAGTTCAGCAAGCTATGGTGGAGTTCCACGGCTCACAATGCGGTTTTTGTACCCCCGGCTTCATTATGTCGATGTTTGCCTTACTGAAAAACAGACCAAAAGTGACAAAACACGATGTCATGGAGGCGTTGTCGGGTAACCTTTGCCGCTGCACTGGTTACCGGCCGATTGTTGATGCGGCGCTTTCACTCAATAGCAATCAAAACCTGAGAGATCAGTTTTCTGCATTAGAAGAAAAAACCATTGCGCACCTTAATCAGCTTTCGGCTCAGAAAGGTGAGCTTACCTTTGGGAATTTTCAATCTTATCTGCCTACCTCAACGGATGAACTGGCGTCGCTACTTGTGGCTAATCCAGATGCCAGACTTGTCGCGGGTGGAACCGATCTCGCACTTGAAGTCACGCAATTTCACAAACCCATTCAAACACTCATCAGCTTAGCTTCTGTTGCCAATATGAAAGAGTGCAAGCTTGTGGATGATAGCCTTGTGATTGGCGCGAATGTGACACTCAGCAACGCTTATCAAGCACTTTCTCAACACTTCCCAGACTTTGGTGAACTGCTTCACCGCTTTGCTTCGCTTCAGATACGAAATCAGGGATCACTCGGTGGCAACATTGCAAACGCCTCCCCGATTGGCGATTCTCCTCCATTGCTGATCGCATTAGGTGCAAAAGTCGCCCTAAGATGTGGCAATGAAACCCGAATTCTGCTTCTGGAAGACTACTTCATTCGATACAAGGTCACGGCGCAAAAGCCCGGTGAATTTATTGAATCGATTCACATCCCTCTGCTGCAACCTGAACATACCTTTAAGGCTTATAAGCTTTCTAAACGACTGGATGACGACATTTCTGCCGTTTGTGGCGCGTTCAACCTGACGATTCAGAATGGAAAAGTGACCCGAGCGTGTATTGCTTTTGGCGGAATGGCAGAGATCCCTAAGCGTGCAAAGCACTGTGAAAACGCGTTGATTGGTCAGGACTGGAATGAAAATAGCATTCTTGATGCGATGAAGAAGCTCGTGGATGACTTCGAACCTCTGAGCGATTTCCGCGCAACCAGAGAGTATCGCGCTTTGTCAGCCGCAAACCTGTTGCGACGTTTTTACATTGAGTCCACTCATCCACACAACCAAATCGAAACCAGGGTAACGTCTTATGTCTAGCGCGCCGAAAACAGCTATGAGCCACGAAGAGATGGTGGCTCTGTTCAAACAGGATCTAAAAACTGGCGTAGGTAAAAGCGTCAAACACGACAGCGCGTCAAAACAGGTTACTGGCGAAGCGATTTATATCGACGACAAGCTGGAATTCCCAAATCAGCTTCATGTGTACGCCCTACTCAGCCCACATGCTCACGCAAACATTCTGAGTATCGACCTCACCCCCTGCTATGAATTCGAAGGTGTTGCGATTGCGATAAGCAGTGAAGACGTACCCGGTAATTTGGATATAGGTGCAATTTTCCCCGGGGATCCTCTGCTCGCAGACGGCAAAGTCGAATACGTTGGACAACCAGTTATTGCTGTTGCAGCGGAAAACATTGACGTCGCAAGGCAAGCCGCGCAAGCTGCACAGATCGAATATGAGGTGTTGCCTGCTGTTCTGGATGTGGAAGAAGCACTCGAAAAACGCCTGTTTGTTACCGATACCCACCAGCAAAAGCGCGGGGACTCCAAAGCTGCCCTCGCCAAAGCCAAACATGTATTAGAAGGCAGCCTACACGTTGGTGGGCAAGAGCACTTTTATCTTGAAACTCAAATCGCTACGGTCATGCCCACAGAAGATGATGGCATGATTGTCCACTCCTCCACCCAAAACCCAACCGAAATTCAAAAGCTCGTTGCCAGCGTACTTGGTGTACCTATGCACAAAGTCCTGATCGACGTGCGAAGAATGGGAGGTGGCTTCGGCGGAAAAGAAACTCAGTCTTCCTATCAGGCTTGCATGGCGTCGGTTGTCGCCAAGTTAACGGGTCGTCCGACCAAAATGCGAATGTCCAGATCCGACGACATGATGATGACGGGCAAACGCCACCCATTTTTTAACCGATACAAGGTTGGGTTTGATGACGCTGGGGTCATTACAGGCATTGAGATAGATGTCGCAGGTAACTGCGGATATTCGCCGGATCTTTCCAGCTCTATTGTTGATCGGGCAATGTTTCATTCCGACAACGCTTACTACCTTGGGGATGCGACGGTGACCGGTTATCGCTGTAAAACCAATACGGCGTCAAACACGGCATTTCGCGGCTTTGGCGGCCCTCAAGGCATGATGACCATTGAGCACATCATGGATGAGATAGCGAGCTGTCTGAAAAAAGACGCGCTTGATGTGAGACGCGCAAACTACTACGGAAAAGACGAAAGAAACGTTACCCACTACTTTCAAACAGTGGAAGACAGCGACTTCATGCCTGAAATCACCGAGCAGTTGGTGGAAAGCTGTGAATACCATAAACGCCGGAAAGAAATCGACGCCTTTAACCAGCAAAGCCCGATATTGAAAAAAGGGCTGGCCATTACCCCAGTGAAGTTTGGTATTTCGTTTACTGCTTCGTTCCTCAATCAGGCGGGAGCTCTGATTCACATTTATACTGATGGCAGTATCCACCTTAACCACGGTGGTACAGAGATGGGGCAAGGGCTGAATACGAAAGTAGCGCAAATTGTTGCGGAAGAGTTTCAGGTCGATATCAGCCGTATTCAAATCACTGCAACCAACACTGAAAAAGTACCCAATACCTCTCCGACAGCAGCATCATCAGGTACGGACCTGAATGGTAAAGCGGCGCAAAATGCTGCCCGAAATATCAAAGTACGACTGGTAAATTTTGCGGCGGAACACTTCAAAGTAGTGCCCGAAAAGGTGAAGTTTAAAAATGGTGTGATTCAGGCTGGTGAGAATCTCATTGAGTTCGATGAGTTCATCCAGTTGGCATACTTCAACCAAATTTCTCTTTCCAGCACTGGATTTTATCGCACCCCCAAAATCTACTATGACCATGAGAAAGCTCAGGGCAGACCGTTTTACTACTTTGCTTACGGGGCGTCCTGCTCGGAAGTGATTGTAGATACGCTTACGGGAGAGTACAAAATTCTACGAGCAGATCTATTGCATGACGTAGGCGCATCTCTGAACCCAGCCATCGACATTGGTCAGGTTGAAGGCGCATTTGTTCAAGGTGCTGGGTGGCTTACCACCGAGGAACTGGTGTGGAATGACAAAGGTCGGCTGACCACCAGTGGACCCGCCAGCTACAAAATCCCGGCGGTTGCTGATATGCCGATTGATTTCAGGACGCACCTACTGCAAAACCGACAAAACCCGGAAGACACGGTGTTTCACTCTAAAGCAGTGGGCGAGCCGCCATTTATGCTTGCCATGTCTGTCTGGAGCGCACTGAAAAATGCAATCAGTTCCGTTGCCGTGGGAGATGCCCGACCTCATTTGGATGCGCCAGCCACGCCAGAGCGCGTGTTGATGGCGATTGAGAAGGTACGAATGCCACAGCTAACACCACAAACAAAACCTGAGACAGCATCAGAGAAATAATAGGATCCGCGAGGGAAAGTTATGTACAACGACAACTGGATTCAGGAACTGGCAAAACTTGAGAAAGCGAATCAAGCCTGCGTAATGGTTACAGTGCTTGATGAGCGCGGATCAGTTCCCCGCGGAGTCGGCACCAAAATGCTGATAACTGAAGACAGGTTAATCGCCACCATTGGGGGCGGTCACCTTGAGCATCTTGCTACCCAAATGGCCAGGCAAATGCTCGAAGACAAGGCAACCGACGTCAACGTTGAA
Organism: Vibrio nigripulchritudo; assembly: GCF_027924785.1. NCBI lineage: Bacteria > Pseudomonadati > Pseudomonadota > Gammaproteobacteria > Vibrionales > Vibrionaceae > Vibrio > Vibrio nigripulchritudo. Next base: position 1,508,998 of record NZ_AP027050.1, read on the forward strand.
ACGTTCAATCTTGGGGCGCGTTTGGGTCAGTGCTGTGGAGGCATGGCAACGCTTTGTTTTGAACCCATCGGAACACGCAAAAGGCACCTGTATCTTTTTGGTGCCGGACACGTCGCCAAGGCACTGGTTAACGTTGTCGCCACTCTGGACTTTGAGATCACATGGATTGATCAACGTGAACACGAGTTTCCTAGCAACACACCAGCTAATGTCGAGGTTCTGGTCAGTGACGACCCAGTTGGCGAAGTCAACTTTGCCCATGAAAACAGCTACTTTCTGGTGATGACTCACAACCACCAGCTCGATTTTGACCTGACAAGAGCTATTCTTGATAGAGAGGACAGTTGCTACTTCGGAGTCATTGGTTCTGCAACCAAACGCAAGAAGTTCGACATGAGGCTGAAACAGCGAGGCTATAAGGACAGTCAGCTCGAAACAATGACCAGCCCCATTGGGCTCAGCGATGTTCCAGGAAAACTTCCTGCGGAAATTGCCGTATCGGTCGCTGCTGAACTGATTGCTCACTATCAGGCAGAAGAAGCCAGAATTCGCAGTAAGACTCAGCCTTCATCAAACAACTTGTCCCATAAAATACAACAAAAACAAGCCTAACGGACGTAAGGCAAAAGGAAGCAAAATGACAACAAAAACACACGCTTTTCGAAGCGCGGTGCTACACAGTGTGGCTGACCCACAGGAAGTAGGGTTAGAACACTCCTATCAATATTTTGAAGACGGTATCGTGGTTGTTGAGGACGGGTTAGTGACCCAGATTGGCGAAGCAGAACAGCTGTTAACAACACTACCTGAAACCATAGAAGTTACTGAATTTGAGAACAAGCTCATCACTTCAGGTTTTATCGATACGCACATCCACTACCCACAAACCGGAATGATCGCGTCTTATGGTAAGCAGTTGCTTGATTGGCTGGAAAACTACACCTTTCCAGAGGAACTTCGATTTAAAGACCCTGAATACGCACGGCAAGTGGCCACCCTTTTTCTGGATGAGCTGGCAAGTAACGGCACTACAACCGCGCTTGTGTTTGGCACCGTTCATAAAGCATCGGTAGATGTTTTTTTCGAAGAAGCCGAGAAACGGAATTTAAGAATGATTGCGGGCAAAGTGCTGATGGACAGAAATGCGCCAGAATCATTAACCGATACGCCTGAATCCGGCTACACCGATTCGAAAGCGCTAATAGAGAAATGGCATAAACGCTCTCGCTTGCATTACGCCGTCACACCAAGGTTTGCACCTACCAGCACCAACGATCAACTGGCCACCGTAGGTAAGCTTTTAGAAGAATATCCAGACGTTTACATGCATACGCACCTTTCAGAAAACCAGAAAGAAATCGACTGGGTAATGGAGTTGTTTCCGGAACGCAAAAGCTATCTGGATGTATACGATCACTACGGTTTGCTGCATAAACGTTCTGTATTTGCGCATGGCATTCATCTGTCAGATTGTGAATGCCACCGTCTGGCAGAGACAGAATCAGCGATTGCATTCTGCCCGACCTCCAACCTTTTTCTAGGTTCCGGGCTGTTTAGGCTTAACAAAATGGAAGAATTTGGTATTCGAGTAGGCATGGGCACGGACGTAGGTGCAGGCACCAGCTTCTCTATTTTGCAAACCATGAGTGAAGCGTACAAAATCATGCAGCTACAACAGGAAAAGCTTCACCCATTAAAGTCCCTGTATTTAGCTACATTAGGCGGAGCCAAAGCTCTGCATCTGGATGACAAAATCGGAAACCTTGCCGTGGGTAAAGAGGCGGATTTTGTGGTGCTGGATCTTCATGCAACCCAACTAATGAAATTCCGAATGAACCAAGCCAAAACGCTGGAAGAGAAATTGTTCGTTTTGATGAGCCTTGGCGACGACAGAACAGTCTCTGAAACGTATATTATGGGGAATCGTACTTACCCCTCGGAGTGATCCCGTGAAAAACATGCAGCTATTTCAGACAGATCGGCTTCAGATTAATAAAGTTGAACTTACGGATGCCAGTAAGCCCGACTTTCTACAGCAGATCCCTGGCATTCTTACTCCAGCAGTCACCCATGCCCTTCCGCCTCATTTTCAGGGAATTGAAAACTCAGAATCCGCAAAGAACTGGCTAACTAATGCACTCTCAGAAGGTCAGGTTCTTTCTGTAATGCCTATAGAAAGCAATGAACTGATGGGCTTTGTATTTTTGTATCAGGAAGACAAAGAAAATCTGCATCTGGGATATTTGCTTGGAGAGTCTTTTCAGGGGAAAGGGTTTGCGAAAGAAATGCTGAACGGACTGCTTCGGTGGTGTGCAGATTACACCGAAACAAAATCAATAGTAGGCGGAGTTGAAACCTCGAATGTTGCTTCAGCTTCACTACTGCTAAAACTCGGCTTCACCAAAACCTCAGACGGCACGGGCGACACCGAGTTTTATCGATATGACTTTTGAACTTAAAAGTTAGACAAACGTTTCTGCTTTTCGCAGCAGAATAGAAGGCGATGTCCAGGTAAATACCGCTTCTTTAACTTTCGACCCACACGGTGCTTTCCAGTCACTCAGGTGAGACTGTGTGGCTCCCAATGCCAGATAGAAATGTTTAGCCGCAACGTTCTGGTCAAGAACTTCCAAATAAACACCAGAATCTGGAAAGTACTTCTCTGCCCATTTGGCGGCTTCCAGCATCAGCTTAGTGCCTAAACCGTGCCCTTGATAAGCAGAATCGATGTGAAGGTTGTCTATGATGGTGCCATATTCAAAATTGTGATTGCCATAAACACAGATGAAACCGCAAAGCTCACCTTCGTTTTCGAGAATAAGCACATTTTGATTAAATGAAGGGTTGGTCAGTCTGGTTTGCCAGACAACAATTCTGTCATCTTCTGCGTACTGATCGAGATAGGCGTCGGTTACCAATCCTCGGTAATTTTGCTGCCAGCTTTTCGCGTGAAGCTGGGCGATGCGTTCGTAATCCTGATACTCGGCTTGTCTTAGTTCCACTCTTCCCTCCTTGAGTGTAAATTCTTCCATTTTCGGGTGATTTCCATTTGGACTGACGCCCAATTCACCTCATCTTGTTGTTCAGTTTTACAGGCTTACTGCCCTTAACTGTTATAGTTTTAATACAGTAAAGCAAAACTAACCACATTTCTCACTATTTTTGAGCGATATGACTACAAAAATAGTAAGCAAAAATATATATATCCAGTCCATCATCCCAAATCATATATAAACCTATAGTCATATATATTCGATTTATACCCAAGTAATCCCAAAATGCTTGGTTCAGAGAGAATCAACTGGCGCTCAGACAAGACGCTGATTTAAAGATCTAGTGGTTCTAAATCAAGAATCGGTAACGCTTAAAAGATAAGACCTGACAGGGAAGGAAATTGTTGCGTGTGGGTCAGACGACCCACACAACGCGAAGTGCAAGCGCGATAAGAATAACGCCTGAAATACGGTCAATCAGCACGGCTCTCTGACGAATTTTGTCGATAACCAAAGGCATGGAAAGCAACAACGTAATCAGCGTATACCACACACCATCGACAATAAGAGGCGTCGCAACAATCACAAACTGATTAAAGAGATCGTTACCCAATGCCACAAACTGGCTGAATAACGCAATGAAGAACAGAGCTATTTTGGGGCTAAGAATGGAAATCAGAAAACCCTCTCGGGCTGAAGCAAGAATTGATACCTTTTCTCCCGCTTCCAGGCGCGCAGCGACACCACCTTTGGATCTTAGTGCATTGAACCCTAAGTAAGCCAAGTATGCGGCACCAGCATAACTGATGGTTTTAAATAATATCGGTGACTGCTGCAATACCACGGCTAAACCAACAATGGTAATTAGTGCATAAATTCCAATGCCAATCGCATGCGCCCACGCCGCTGCTAACCCATTCACTCGCCCACCAGCCAGAGTATGCTTAGAAACCATCACTAAGCTTGGGCCCGGAGACATTGCTCCAAGTAAACAAATGGCAAACAAAGATAGCCAAACGCTGAACGTCATCGGTACTTCCTTTTCTTTCTAACCGCAAGAGCCCGACACTTTCTCATTTAGCACCACCCACTTGCAAGCTTTCTTAGCATCCAAAATGGCTGGACCGTCAACTTATTGAGAAAAATAAAAATTAACATAAAATTTACATTCATATAGTTTATTGGATGCATATCACAATTTTATATAACGCAGCTTTTATACTATTCAATCGGTTTAATTGGGTATAAACGCAAGGAGGCGTGAATGATCAACAAAATCGGTTTTTTTATTTTCCTCAGTACGTTCATTTTAACGGGTTGTATGTCATCGAATGTGAAATGGCGTCACGGAAATTTACCTAATCACAAGGAAGACTGGGTTAGGTTTAAAACCAACTATTTTTTCAGGGTCATCAATACCTGTGAGCCACCAAAGCCTAAAATGCTATCGAATAGGGACGGGCTAAACAGCAACAAATACATGCTTAGTGATACTTTGTACCGCTTTACTTTAACTGGTAAAGCAAGTGAATGGAGCAATGTGAAGTTTGAAGCAGGTACGTTACTAGCAAGTCAAATTGACCCTTTTTCCAGTACCGTCACCTTCAACAAAAACACAAACAAATTCGACTTGGTATCATCAGGCAATCAAGCGAGTATTAACGCTTCATCGGAACAACAATCCAAGTTATCCGACATTACTCTTGCTATTGAAAAAATTGAAGAAAAGTTAGCAGCCGAAGAAAAAAAAGCCGAAAAAGACAGAGACATCGAGCTGATCAGCAGTTATCGAAACCAGAGAAATCAGCTTGAGAGTGCCAAAGAAGAAATATTCAAATTTCTTTACGGTCATACCAAAGTGATCCCCCCTATTTCTTTATCTGAAGCAGATAAAAACAGCATCCGAAAGCAGGCTTCATTTCAAGCTCTCACCTCAGCCCAGCAAGAGAACTTTCTCCCAGACTCTGGGGTAATATCCGCAAACTCTGTATTTGCTGAATTTATTACCGACGAAACAAAGCAACAGCACGCCAGAGAGGTTGCACAAACCACCTATTCAAGGAGCGATTGCCCGCCCGGATTCTCACGCAATCATGGTTTTCTGATTCTTGGTCCCGAGGGTTGGAAACATTTCGATCCGGAAGAAAGGCTTTTGCTCGCAATGTATACCTCAGAGAAACCTCTGATATCGACAATGTCCGAACTGTCGCAAAAAATGACGCAAGCGCACAATCAAACACGCCTGAATGAGAAACCGTATCAGGATGAAATTCAACGCATACTTCGTTCTCAAATATCTTTCCTGAGAGCAGAACAAGAATGGGAAACTAAGGTAGACGAATTAATTCAGTCACTTGAAGACCAACCGGAAGCTGATGGGGAGGAAAAATAAAATGAATAAATTTTACGCTCTCATTGCCTTAGTGTTCGCTCTTTCAGGCTGCGCGGGCAGCTCTATGGAAGTTGCGGTAGACGTTTATCAGGGACCGCTGTCCAAATCAAAAGAAGTTCAGTGGCAAGAGATAGAAGCTCTCGCCCAACTTCTCCCATCATGCAAAGAACAGGTACGTGTATCGGTAAGCTTGAAAGACGGTAAAGTTGACAAAGTAAAAAGATACTCAGGTAAAGATAAAGCCGCTAGCTATCCGCTTATCGATACCACTCAAAAATTCGAACCAAGAGAGCCCTTTCTCAGTGGAAGCCCTGATACCAAAGCGCTTGCTTTAGAAGGTTATGCATATTGCGCAAGCCGGGTACTTCAGAATGCATACTCCGAAGCATTGTGGAAAGATACCAAGGAAATAGACGGTATTGGCATAGAAAGAACCGTCGTTCTGGCTCGTAACCTTCTCTCCCGTAGTGAACTCTTGTTACAGCAGCTTAAAGGCGAAAATCGCCATTTGTTACCCCTCAGTGCTTATTTGGCTGAAGCGTCACCATCGCTGTTTATCGAGTACTGCTACAACACCAGCGACACGCTTCCTACAACAATCAAAAACGAGCCATGCAACTTCAAACGAGCAGACAGGTTCGCAGAACCTAATTTGGCCGACGCACTATTGAGCGAACAGTACTGGCAGCGGATTAACCACGTACACAGTTCCGGGATGGGAGACGTAGCAACAGCCTTTGTTAAGGACGACATAGGTAACTGGTCCTTAAAAAGCTTTGATTCTAACCCCGAAGAATTACTAAAGGCTTATCAGGATCTTTCTCTCAAAGCATTGTCTTCTGCGGCAAAGATCGCTTCAGGAACCGCCACACCCGTCTCGATCAACAGCTTAGAGTCATCCAAAAGACTCACCGCTTTTGCAGAGAGCATTGCCTTTGGCGACTCAGCCAGCACATCAAACGATATTGCTGAAAAACAGGTTACTACTCTCAGACAAGAAACCATTTTGGCTCTAAAAGACATTAAGCAAAGTTATTCGGATAAAAAGGCACAAATCGAAGAGGCTAAACCCCAAGAAGATGAAGCAGTATTAACCGGAAAACTGGAAGTGCAAAAAGAGAATGCCAAGAAAGCAAAACTGGCACTCTGTGATGTGCTTAAAAGTTCTTCTGAAGGAGTCCGAGACGGCAGTGGTTTATGCACACCTTCACAAAGTGGAGACACAAGCAAACTATCGACAATGAAAACATACTGGCAGAATCAGTTAGAAAGCGACCCTTTACTGTTCTCGCAAAACAACGGGAGCCGCTTAGCTAAATGGTCTGAGCTAATGAATACCATCGACCTAGCCGTAACGTCGGAAACCCAGTTATTGGTTCAGAAACAAAAACAGAAGGATTATGAAACGAACTTATCGCAGTTAGAAAAAGAGTTTGATCAAGAGGTTCAGGTAGAACTGGATCGCTATGCGTTAAGGCTTTCTAATCTTCAGGATCTTAGCTTAGATACTCGGGCTCCCACTCCCCCTGCAAATTAATTAGTAACGGCTGAACATAATGTGTAAACCACCTATTCATATAGGTGGTTTGTTATTTACATTGGGCTGGCTAAGAAACACATTTTGACTTAGCCGTCTCTTCAGAGGCGGCAACTCTGGGCTTTCCTTTGGAAGCCACCAGATAAACCGCTAATGCGGCACATCCGAACCCTACTACTCCCATCAAATCAAAGCTTTCATCGAAGAGCAGCCACGCCTGAATCGCTGTGACAGGTGGCACAAGGTAAAACGTAGAAGCCACTTTTTCCGATTCGCCGTGCTCGACCATGTAGAGCAACAGCAATACCGCCAGTACTGACAACACAATCACAAGCCAGGTCAACGTCGCTACAAATGTGGGGGTCCAGTGAATATAAAGAGGCTCAAATACCCACGCCGTGCCTGCAAACAAAATCAGGGATGCGAGATATTGCCAAGTTACGCAAGTAACCAAATCGGTTCCCTGACAGAATTTCTTTTGATAGAGAGTGCCAAAGGTTATGCCTAATAAAGCGATGATTATCGCGGCATAGGAACCCAGCTTATTGGAGTCGTCCACCCATTCCATCTTGCCATGCAGCACAAGGAAAATTCCGACCAATCCAAGCATTAAACCGCCCCATTGGAGTGGGCGCAGCACTGTGGTCCCGACAACCACCAAAACCACCGCCGTTAGAATGGGCTGTAACCCAACCAGAAGTGCGCTTAAACTGGCTGGCATACCAAGCTTGATGGCGACATAAGTCCCTCCCAGATACATACCGTGAATCATCAAACCAGAAATGCAGGCATGCATCGCTTTTCGGGCTGGCAGAGCTTTGCGCCTTAGTAATACGACTAAGGTGCTGAGAATCAGTACATTCAGTCCGGTTCTTACAGTAAGCAGCGTTGCGGGGTCGGTGTACTCCAGCCCCAACTTAGATCCGACAAATCCTGACGCCCACAAAACAACAAAGATCCACGGAATCCATCTTGTTGGCATAACTCTCTCCTTTTATTGTTTTATGCACACTTTATTGGATACAGATTTACAAAAAAGGTACAGTTGATCGCATATTGATGGGTACAGATTAGAAGGCGAGTGATGGGAAGCAAAAAGTATCAGGAAGTCATTGAGTATATTCACACTCAGATAGCCAAAAACCGTTGGTTAGCTGGGGAGAAAGTTCCGTCAATCAGAACACTCAGTATGGAGCTCTCTGTTTCTCGCAATACGATTATACGCGCGTATCAGGAACTCGAAGCCGCACGAACACTCTATGCAGAACCACGATCTGGCTATCGCGTGCGAGAGGAAACCAGGTCAAACGCACCTTCTCAGGTCGATGCGCCGGGGTATGTCGACCTGCTGGAAACCACTAAGAAGTTTCTTGAAACCCCATTGGCAAACCATCAAATGCCTGCGGGTTGCGCTCATCCTGATACTGACTTTCCTGCCATTAAAACGCTGTATGCCGAAATCGGACGCCAAAGCCGGTATCAAGCCCATATCCCAAGCCATTATCAGTTGCCTCCCGGTAACCATAAGCTGGTGACTCAACTCAGAAGCCTTTGCCTGGACAACGGGATTGAGTGCAATGAGCGTGACATCCTCGTCACGCATGGAGCGCAGCAGGCCATCAGTTTGAGCTTGCAGGCACTGACCTCTCCCGGTGACATCGTTGCCGTTGAATCTCCCTGTTACTTTGGCAACTTATTGTTGATGGAATCTTTGGATCTGAAAGTTATCGAGATCCCCAGTTGCCCGGTTACAGGCATTGATGTAGATGCCGTTGAACAGGCTCTCCAGAAATGGCAGATAAAAGCACTGCTAGTGACTCCCAATTACAGCAATCCAACCAACTCCGTCATACCATTAGAAGCAAGGCAACGCTTGTTGGATGTCTCTGGCGAGTTGCCAATAATTGAAGATGATGTATTCGGAGAACTCTACTTCGATACCAGACTACCGTCTCTGGCAGCATTGGATACGCGAGGGCGAGTGGTTTATTGCAGCTCGTTGTCTAAAACGCTGGATTCTCGCCTTCGACTGGGTTGGCTGGTCGCCGGACGCTATCGAAGTGTGATAGAGAAAAGACTTCTCAGCGATAACATGGGATCGCTCAATCTCATTCAGACAGCCGTTGGCGAGTTTTTGTCTACAGGGAAATATCGCCAGCACCTGATGAAGATTCGTCGTAACTATGCCAAAAAGCAAAAGCAGTTTGTGACCTGGCTTAGAGAGTCACTGGACGAACAACCTGCCTTGAAAGATCAGTACTCGATGAACGTATCAAACGGCAACTATTTATGCTGGATTGAGTTTCCAGAAGGTATGGACAGTGACCTTTTGTATGAGCAATGCTCAAAAGAGAAAATCAGCATTTTCCCGGGTTCGGTCTTTGCCACAGGCGATCAATTTAAACAGTGTGTACGACTGAGCTTTTCACGGTTTGCCCCAACAAGGCACTGGCAAAAAGGGCTCAGAAGATTTTCGGAGTTAGCTGCAACACATTATGTAGGGAAAGCTACTAAGGGTAAGCAAGCGCCGCATTAAAAGCGGCGATTAAAGAATTCAGTCAGCACAGTGTGGGTAATCAGGTGTTTGAGATGCGGCAGTGCCTGAAGTTCATCCCGAATTTCGTTCAGGCGCTTCATGCTAGGGGCTTCGATGTAAACCATCATATCGGTTTCACCGCTTATCGCGTGTGCCCATTTCACTTCGGGTATTTCCCCGACTTTTGAACCGTACTTGTCACAGCTGTGTTCAGCGCGAGAAGTGTCAAAATAGAGCGCGATATAGGCATTAATTGAAGATTCTGGTGGTGCGATTTTCACGTGGTAGCCAAGAATGACGCCATCTTCTTCCAGCTTTTTCATCCTTGACGTTACCGCGCTGCGAGACAAATTCACTTCGCGCGCAATATCGCTCACTGAGCATCGACCATCTTCTGCCAAAATAGCGAGAATTTCCTTATCAAACTTATCCAATTGCTTTCCTGTATTGTTATTTTAACCACTGACACAAAGTGTCAGCGAAATGTGTCATTTTAACGGCGTCTTTCGTCACTTTGCCAGATGTATCTTATTAATAAAAAAGATAGCCTGAAAGTGAAATGCATCATTAAAGTTTCTCTAAAGGATTAGGCATTGCAAGAATTAAAAAAAGAAATCACCCTATTTTCTGGTATTGGGCAGTTGTCCACGACGTTACTTGGCACAGGTTTGTTTATGATCCCGGCAATCACCGCCGGAATTGCGGATAAAGCGTCCTTGTGGTCCTGGCTCATTCTCTTTATCGCGATTTGCCCCATCGCCCTCACCTTTGCCATGTTAGGAAGACATTTCCCCAATGCTGGAGGTACGGCACATTTTGTTAGGCTGGCTTTTAACGCCAAGTTAGAGCGAAGTGTTGCCTGGCTGTTTTTGTCCGTCATCCCTGTAGGAGTTCCCGCTGCGGTTTCATTAGCCGCCAGTTTCGCTACGCCCTGGCTTCCGGAAGCCATCCGAAGTCAGTTTCTTGCAGAATGCTTAACCGTTGCCTTGCTATTGGGCGTGAATCTTCTGGGCAGTAAGTCATCTTCTCAACTCCAGACCGTGATTGCCCTGAGTTTGTTTACCCTGATCATTTTGTTTTTTTGGCAGGGTGAGGTTCAACCTTCCGATCTCACCATGCCCTCTTTCTCCTCTGTCGACTGGGTTTCGGTTGGCTCCGCACTGGCGGTTATGTTCTGGTGCTTTGTGGGTATCGAAGCCTTTGCCCACATGGGTGAAGAGTTTAAAAATCCAAAGCGGGATTTCCCCATTGCTATTGTGCTGGGCTGCTTTGTTGCTGGTTTAACTTACTGGGCGTATTCTGTTGTAGTCATCAAATTTCAGGCTTATGGAAGTGTTGAAATGGAAACGGGAGCTATTCCTTGGATTACAGAGCAGCTCTTCGGTGTACAAAGTAAAATCATAATCAGCGTCGTGGCATTTTTTGCCTGCTTCGCCAGCGTGAATCTGTATCTTCAAAGCCTCTCTCGCATGCTCTGGAGTCAGGCTCGTCAATACAAGCCAGAGGGAAAGCTCGCTCAGCTTTCAAACCGAGGTGTACCTGCAAACGCGACTTATGTAATCAGTATTACCCTGTTGCTTTCCCTGCTATTTGGACGCGTGGTTGGACTGGATCTGGAAATGTTTGTGAAACTGGCCAATGGCATTTTCGTCCTTATCTACCTGCTCGCCATGTTGTCGGCAGTGAAGTTGTTGACCGGTTTTTCTAAAAATCTGGCGTGGCTGTCTCTGGTTCTCTGTGTTCTGGTTTTCGCCTGCCTGGGATGGGCAATGCTTTACGCTCTGATCATATTCGCGCTATTACAGCTTCCTATCAGAAAAAGAAAAGAGCCACCAATCTACAATTAGTGGCTCCCAAATAAATTGACATGTAAGGGGCGAGCTACAGGCTTGCCCCACCGTCTACATCAATAATTGAACCTGTCATAAACCCACTTTCCATTACTGAACGGGTCAACGCGGCAATTTCATTGGCATTCCCTATTCGCCCGACGGGGAGCATTTTAGCGGCAACATCAAACATGCTGTCTCTTACATCCATTGGCATGTTAGAAAACGCATCGGTTTCCGTCAGACCAGGGGAAATTAGGTTAACCCGCCTTGGTGCAAGCTCAATAGCAAGCGTTTTGGTCAGAGCTTGTAGTGCGCCGTTGACCATAGCAACACCACCTGTGTCCAGCATGCCTTTTCTTCCGGCAACACCACCAAACAGCGTTATCGACCCTTCTTTGGAAAGCTTCTTAGCCATTGCCTGAATCACCCGAAGATAACCCAGCGCTTTAACATCAAAAGCGTTCGAAATGGCATTGAGAGACGTGGCAACTATCGGTCCCCAAGCGACGGCGCCACTTCCGACTAACACCAAGTGATCGATATGGTCGATATGTGCTGCGAGCTTCTGAACACTTTCTGTGTTGGAGAGCTCCATAAAGTGACCATTGACGAATCCGTTTTCTATTTTTGCCTGAGCCTGCTCGATGGATTTCAAACTTCGCCCAGTGATCGTCACCTGATATTGATTAGATTCAGCAAGTTGTTTTGCTAAAGCCAAACCAATACCTTTTGTTCCACCTATTATCAGCACATGTTCCATATCGTGACTCCTTTCTTATTATTTCCGCTCTCGTTGAAATCTAACGTTTCAACTAAGAGCGTATTGTTTAGCGCATCCCCCAGCCCGGAATATAACGTCCAAATATATTCTTTAATCAACCTGATTCATTGGTTAAATAAGCCAAGTCAGATCGCAAGGGTATAAATTAAGCGTAGATGGGGTTTTCGAAAAGTGCCTGTAATTCAAGTCATTTAGTGAACTTTTCCCTGAACTTTGAGAGCCTGTCAGAAAAACGATGAATTTTCGAATCACGAATTAATTCAACAATCGACATAAAATCACAAAATAAGGTGAATATTTTGTAAGAAATATTTAAGATATACGTCATACTCTACTCGTTACTAACTAAAAACTCAGTTTCGGTAGTAACCACTAATAATAATATTCTTACCCACCTTGTTCTGAGGTAGTGGGTATCTAAAAGTACTTTATCCAAACGCAACGAATTCGTTTGGAAGTGGTAGAGGGATAACTATGAAATTTAGCCATAAGGTTGTTGCTGCTTCTTCGATATTACTGTTGATCATTCTTAGCGTTCTGACTGCCCAGCAGTATTTCTCTATGAAATCTGAGCTGGAGCATCAAGTCACCGAAAGCGTGAGTGAAATTGTAGACGGGGTTCGAAACACGGTCGCAGCAGACATAAAAGGCAAAAAAGAACTGTCGCAGTATGCCACTGACATGCTTCAGGCAGATCTGCGTAATCGCGACTATGTTGAAGGCGTTATCAGTCAGGCAAGCATCAAACAAAACTTTTTGCTGGCAGGACTGGGTTATGAAAATGACGGCTCTAACGTAAATAATGACCCAGGCTGGAACCCAGGTTCGGACTGGGATCCAAGACGCCGCCCTTGGTACATCGACGCCAAGAATGCAGGCAAACTTATCATCACTGCGCCATACGCTGACTCAGCAACTGGCGAGATTCTGGTTTCTATCGCTGTGCCTGTGCGCGAAAACGGCAGTTTTGCCGGGGCCATCTTCTACGATGTAAGCCTTGCAGGTTTGGCGGAGGTCGTGAACAAAGTTGACCTCTTCAATGCTGGATTCCTGTTTATTGTGGCCGGTGACGGCACCATCATTGCTCACCCAGATGTTGATAAGAACGGTAAGCAAATGAATACCTTCTTACCCAATGTGTCTATTTCTGAAGAAACTCAAGAGATAGAGTTAGAAGGTCAGCTCTATGCGACAGATTTTTCTAAAATTCCGGGTGAAGACTGGTATGTGGGCGTAATGCTGGATGAAAGCATCGCTTACTCCGCGGTGACCGACCTGCGTAATCATTCGATCGTTTATACCCTTGTCGCTTTGGTCATCAGCATTTTTGCGCTGCTTTTCTTAATCAAAGTACTTATGCGCCCGTTGGATTCATTAAACGACGCCATTCAAGATATGGCTTGCGGTCAAGGGGATCTGACCAAAAGGTTAGACACCAATACCGATGCGGAATTTGCCTTGCTTGCATCGGGGTTCAATACGTTTGCTGAAACACTCCAGCAACGCATTCAGCGGACTAAAGAAATCAGTGACAGCATTCGCAGTGTAACGGAAACAACGGCGCAAGGTGCTCAGGATTCCGCAACTGCCATGAACACTCAGATGCAGGAACTTGAGCAACTGGCGACTGCAATGAATGAAATGGCAACCACCTCTTCTGACGTCGCAACCAATGCGCAGGGCGCTGCTTCGGCTGCGAAAGAAGCGGATAGTGCGACAGAAGACGGAACCAAAGTGGTAGGCTACACCACTCAGGCAATCAGTGATCTGTCGACCCGTATTGATGAAGCAGTAGAACAGGTGAGACAACTTGAGTCGGCAACCTCGAACATCGAAACCATTCTGGAGGTGATCAACGACATCGCCGACCAGACCAACTTGCTGGCATTGAATGCTGCGATTGAAGCGGCGCGTGCAGGGGAATCAGGTCGCGGATTTGCGGTGGTGGCAGACGAAGTTCGTACGCTGGCACAACGTACTCAGGAGTCGACAACTGAAATCCGCAACATGATTGAACAGCTTCAGTCTGGCGCAACAGCGGTTGCCAGTGCCATGGGGCAAAGCAAAGAAACCGCCGATGATACCGTTCAGAAAGCACAGGAAGCGAACATTGCTCTGGAGCGTATCCGTGGCGCTATTCAGCAGATCAGCGACATGAATATTCAGATTGCATCCGCCGCTGAAGAACAGAGTCTGGTGGCGGAAGAGATCAACAACAACACCATTAACATCAAAGATTTGTCTGAACAGGTAGCTACCGCCGCTGAAGGGGCAAACGAGGCAATGGCGTTGCAGACTCAACATGTAAGGGATCAGGACGAGGTGATGAGTAAATTCATCGTCTGATTTCTGTAAAGGGTCTTTTGACTCTGGTTACCGAAAAATGCCTGACCCACGTCAGGCATTTTTGCTTTTCACCTTGTCACAAATGTAGTTACCGATAGGGATTGCAGACGTCGCTGCAGGAGAAGGCGCATTACACACGTGCAAACTGCGTTTGGATTCTATAAATAGAAAATCATGTACTAAGGTGCCGTCTTTCAATACCGCCTGAGCCCGAATACCCGCCGGATAAGGTTCAAGATCATCCAGTTCAATACTCGGGCAATACTTGTTCACCAGTTTTAAATATCCGGGCTTCCACCAGGAGTTTCGAGTCTCAGCCAGACCGGTTTTAAAGTGCTTAGCAAGCACACGCCAAAAACCCGAGAACTGAACCATTTCCAGAGTATCTTTCACGCTAAAGTTGAGTTTTCCATACCCTTCCCTTTTCCAGCCTTGCACCGCATTTGGACCTACCGTTACGCTGCCATCAATCATACGTGTCAGATGGACGCCCAGAAATGGCAGATCCGGATCCGGAATGGGATAAATCAGATGATTTACCACCTGATTGTGTTTTGGCGCCAGTCGGTAGTATTCACCGCGAAATGGAACGATCTGGAATTCGACGGGAAGATCCATCAATGTCGCTACTCTGTCTGCCATTAGGCCACAACAGGCAATCAGAAATGAGGATTGGATACGCTCTTTCTGATTGATTTCTACTTCGACTCTTTCCGCATTTTCATCCAAATCCGTTACCGCAGAGCCGTAGCGAATCTCTCCCCCCATCACTGTAAACTCTTCAGCCATGGCATTACAGACTTGGGTATAGCTAACAATACTGGTTGTGGAAACGTAAATAGCGCCCAAGCCAGTGATATTAGGCTCTCTTACTTTCAGTTCCTCCTGGTTAAGCATTTCAACATCAATACCGTTGGTCTGACAGCGTTCGAACAGAGCTTCCATTCGGGTCACTTCCAGCGGGGTTGTCGCCACCAGTAACTTTCCGCAGTTTTCGACCGGAATGTCGTGTTTGGCGCAGAAAGATTTGGTTGCTTCCACACCCTCTCGGCAAAACTGTGCTTTCAGACTGCCCGGCGCGTAATAAACACCAGCATGAATAACGCCACTGTTATGCCCTGTCTGGTGCTGTGCCAGCTTTTGCTCTTTCTCAATCAATAAGATATCCGCTCCTGGCTCGCGCTGTTTGAGCTGCCATGCGGTAGACACACCAACAATGCCACCGCCCAAAATCACGTAATCGTATTGCATGTGTTTCGCCTACCTTTACCAGTATTTAATCTTATGTTTTGTTTCACAATTTTGTTACACCTTGGCTACCAGCAACAGCACTTTTGCTAAACTCTTGTTCAATTAGTGACTGAGGACAAGAAGTTGTCACGACCCCTTCGAAAGCTACCTGTAATATTGTTGGTTATTCTGGCAATGAGCCTGACCTTATTGTTTGTTCGAGACACAGCAAAAGGCTGGTTGCTGGATCGTACCCACATGAATGGACAAGACCGGCTCCTGATCTACGTTGGTGATATACGGAGA
This sequence comes from Vibrio nigripulchritudo, assembly GCF_027924785.1. NCBI lineage: Bacteria > Pseudomonadati > Pseudomonadota > Gammaproteobacteria > Vibrionales > Vibrionaceae > Vibrio > Vibrio nigripulchritudo. The sequence goes on from NZ_AP027050.1 coordinate 1,524,951, forward strand.
ACGCTGGCAAGATACGACTTTCTTCCCTATCTGATTGCTGAACATGAGCCAAGTCGCGCGTTGCTAGAGGGCGATACAACACAGTTAGGCGTGGTGGAAACCTATCTTGCTCAGCTTGATAAGGCTTCGCAAACCCGTGGCTGGCACCTGTTGAATGCCAAAGCCAGTTTAGTGGCCAGCAGCAGCCCGGTTTATCAGTGGCGTGAATCGGATGGTTTAGCCATTCAGTCTTTGATGCAGCAACTAGGTGGCGAAGTCGTTACCCTGAGCTACCTGTCTCAGGGGCAGGCAAGGTACTACCGAGCCGCACCCATTTATGGCAGTACTGGGCTGATTGGTATTGCCGTCGCGAGAATCAATCTGGAAACGTTGTCGGAATCATGGCTGGCCAACAATGAGTTCCTCTTGATCTCAGATCAGCACAAACGCTTTTTCCTCTCCAGCGCTCAATCGATTCTGAATAATCAGCTTGGCAAAGACAGCATGCCTTCCCTGCGCCCATTTCTGCTTCCCGACGGCACCGAAGTGAATCTTGTGGATTTTGAGCGCAGCCCCTATCTGGTTCAAAGCGTTAACCTCGACGACTTAAAATGGAACATTCACTATTTAACGCCCATTAAGGAGCTGGACGACACAGTAAATACCGTCACCCTAATTGCTGCCATCTTAATGTTGCTGGTGGTTGTGGTGGTATTGCTCACCATCGAGCGACGACAGAAAATCCGTTCCAGAGAAGCATTGCAGCAGGCGATTTCCGATTCAGAGCGACAGCTACGCTCGATAATCTCAAAAACTGATGTCGGTCTTCTGATGCTGACGGAACAAGGACGCGTGGCATACATCAATCCTATGGCGCTGCGATACTTTGGTCTTTCCGAACCACTGGCAACCAACATGGAAGCGTGGCAGCTTTTTGAAACCATGGTTGGTAACACTACCGTTATGTCGATGCTGAAAGATCTCTCTAAACACAAGGACATCGCTGAATTAAGTGCGGTTGAGGTCATGGCGCAGCGAAGTGATGGTTCCCGTTTTCCTGTTCTGTTCTCTCTGACTTACATAACGTTTGGTGCGCAGTCGGGTTATCTGGTCACGCTGATCGACATTAGCAAAAGAAAGAAAGCGGAAAACGCGCTGCAAAAAGTCAATCATGAACTGGAAGAGCGAGTCAGGGCACGGACCATCGAACTGGAAGCTGCGCAGGATGAACTGGTTCAAAGCAGTAAGATGGCAGCCCTCGGGAGAATGTCGAGTGCCATTACTCATGAGCTGAACCAGCCTTTGACCGGAATCCGAACCTTATTATCCAGCAGTGGTTTGTTAATAGAACGAAACCAAACCGAACAGCTGAAAGCCAATATGAGCTTGGTGGATAGCCTGATTGATCGAATGGCTGCGATGACATCCGAGCTGAAAACCTTCTCTTATAATCGTTCTCAGGAATTGGTCCCGGTTTCGTTAACCTCTGCGACTGAAGAAGCGCTGACCTTACATGCAGATGCTCTGGAAAAGGTTGAGGTTGTTCAAAACTGGGAACCCAACCTTCCCTATGCACTAGGAGATCCTCACCGGCTAACTCTGGTTATCGGGAACCTGATTTCAAATGCAGTGGATGCCATGGATAAAACACAGTCTCCTAAACTTTCCATCTGGGGTACAACCAATGATGACAGGGTGGAACTTCATATCATGGATAACGGTATGGGCTCGTCCGATGAAGCTTTGACTCACATGTTTGAACCTTTCTACACAAGCAAAAAAGTAGGAAAAGGACTGGGCTTGGGGCTGGCAATATCAGCCAACAGCATGAAGGAAATGCAGGGAAAGGTCTGGGCTAGAAACAACGCAGGGCAAAGTGCAGAAAATAAAAACGCCACACCAGATTGGAGTGCTGGCATGACGTTTTCTTTGAGTCTAAAGAAGGAGAATTAGAGCCTTTCTTTACTTGCCTTAAAGACATATCACTTGGCAATAACGGCATAGAACAAGAAAACTCAAATACACACCAACTCATTAAGAACGTTCATCTTTTGGTGAGTCCATCACTACATGCGTCGTTATCGTGGCAACATAAGGAAGAATACCCAAAGTATCGGCATGAAACGCTTTGTAGGCTTTTATATCTTTCGTCTCGATACGTAAAAGGTACTCAAATTCACCCGTTACATTGTGGCATTCACTCACTTCTGAAGATAAAGCGATCGCATCTTCAAACTCCTTTTGTGCACTTCTGGTATGGGTAGAGAGACCAATACTCACGTAGACGATAAATCCTCGATCAACGAGCTCGCTATCCAGAGAAACCCTGTACCCTTTGATAACACCCGTACGTTCCAGTTCCTGTACTCGTCTTAAACAAGCAGACGGTGAAAGCCCTACTTTAGCTGCAAGCTCGGCATTAGTGATTCGTCCATCCAAATGGAGCTTTTGCAATATTCTTTCCCCAATTCTATCTATATTCAAATTTTATTGCTCCATGTGAACTTCAATAACAATATAAGCAAGAACATTCAGTGTATCTCAAAATATAATGATGTAGATAATTTACTTAACAGAGGATGCCAATTTGTCGGGTTTACCAAATGACACTCAAAAACGTTTTGTCGCCGTATTAAACAAGAAAGTGGAAACTGGCAGAGCACTCAATGTTCTGGGGCACTTGAGTGTCGCTCTTGCTGATCTATTAGAAAAAGGGAATGCATGTTATGTCGATTATGAGGATAAGGATGGCAATATTCATCCAAATATGAGTCATTACCCTTTTATTGTTCTCAGAGCGGACAATTCTAATAAGCTACGTAAGTTAAGAGAGGGGGCGTTAGAGAACAATATTACATTTACTGACTTCACCGACACCATGATTGAAGGTGGTTCAGATGAACAGCAGAGGCGCACCAAAGATACGCCTGAGTCAGATTTAAACTATTTGGGTATCTGCTTGTTTGGCAACTCAGAAGAACTTCATACCATCACCAAAAAATTTAGCCTGTATAAATAGATTTCCTCCAATGAAAAAGCAGGCTTTCGCCTGCTTCTTAATCTGTCTCCAATGTATACGATTTATTTTCAGCCCGATAGCTGTGATAAAACAGCGCGACAAACGATGCCAGTGCTACAAGACGAACCGCGAGTGGTATTTCAGGCCACATCATGACGACACCAAGTGCTGCGACCAGTATTCTCATCCACCAGCTCAGCGTAGACTCTAAGTAACCTTCTAATGCCGCTATCAGAGCGTATACGCCAAATACCGAGAATATACCGATAGTGATCACCGCAACCGGATCCCAACTCACTAACGCGGTATAAGCCATGATGACTGGAACAATGTACAAACCTTTGGCAATTTTCCACGCCGTCAGTCCCGTTCGCATAGGCGGAGTTCTGGCTATGGTCGCTGCGGCAAACGCGGTTAAACATACTGGCGGGGTAACGTTACTGTCTTGCGATAGCCAGAAAATGATCAGATGCGCCGCAAGTAAAGCCAGGCCAACTTTCTCCATGCCAATCGCCTGTTCTAACAAAGTAGGCAGGAAGTCGGCGGGCACTAACGCAATCAGGTTCTGTGCCTGTTCAACAGACATCGGCGAATTGAGTGCCGCCAGTTGGTCGGGTGCCGCCAACATAAAGATGGCTTTCGCCTCTTCTGGCAATTGCCCTAACGCCAGCATATCCAAAAGCTGGTCCTGAGCAATCAGGTTGTACAACGCAGGCGCGGACAACGTACCCAACACTATGTATGCCGCAGTTACCGGAAGCCCCATACCTAAAATAAGAGAGGCTAATGCGATCAGCAGCAACATAATCAACAGTGAACCACTCGCCCACTCATTGATCATCAGAGAGAAGGTGTTCCCTACTCCGGTTGTACTGATCACATTGATAACCAAACCAATACCCGTGAGTAGTACTGCCGTTGTCGCCATGTTTCTCGAACCTTGTGCCAGCGCTTCGAATATGGCTTTTATGCCCATCTTGTTCGGCGATAGCCAGGATGCAACCACCACAGATACAATCGAAATTCCCGCGGCATAAGTCGGCGTGAAACCCGATACCAGCAAGTAAACCAGTACCACCAGCGGAATCAGGTAGTGCCACCCACTCGCCAGTACTTTGAGAACGGGTTCGCTATTGGAATCGACCTGATGAACGCCACTGCGCTTGGCTTCGATACGAACAAAGAAGGCTACCGACAGAAAGTAGATCATTGCTGGCACAATCGATACTGCGACAATATCGACGTAAGGAATTTGCGTATAGGAAGCCATGATAAACGCACCCGCTCCCATAACAGGAGGCATCAACTGCCCTCCGGTAGATGCTGCGGCTTCCACCCCTGCTGCAAATCGTGATGGAAAGCCTGCTCTCTGCATCAAGGGAATGGTGATCACCCCTGTTGATACCGTGTTCGCCACACTGGATCCCGATACGGATCCCATCAGACCAGAGCCCATTACCGCAACAAATCCCGGTCCGCCAATGACTTTGTTCGCCGCAGCGCGAGACACGTCGATAATGAAGTCCCCTGCTCCCGAGCGAACTAAAAACGCGCCAAACAGGATGAACATGAATACGTAGCTCCAGCTGATTCGGGAAATGGTTCCGAACATGCCTTCCGAAGAATAGAAGCTGCGGTACAACAGTGTTTCTGCGCTAAGACCCGGAAAATGAAACACACCCGGAACCCACTGACCCCACCAAACCACATAGGTAAGGGAAATCACAATAAGCACTGGGATAAACCAACCGATGGTACGACGGATGATTTCAAGCACCACCACAATACTGATGATGGAGAACACCCAATCGGAGGTGACAAATTTCACCCCTCGATCATAGAGCGCATCTTCCGCCAGAGGAATGTAGATCAGACAGGAAACTGCTGCCGCTGCGACAACCATGTCTATTGCTAGCGCGAAACGACTTTTCTTCCAACTTTTTCGAGCAGGATAAAGCAAGGCGCAAACAACGGAAAAACCCGCAAAGTGTGTCGCGGATACCCACAATTCGGGTAACGTCGCCAGTGTATTAAACCAAATATGTAATCCCGCCAGCACAATGCCTACGGCGGTAATCAACGTCGTCAACCAGGGAAAATCGGTTCGAATGGGCAGCTCAAATTGCGCCAGATCGACGTCTTTTTTATCTTCCATGATGTATTCCTCATGTACTGCAGACAATCTATTCCCGAGCCGGGCGGGGGGACACCGGCTCAGGAACAGTAACCTGAGTCAGGTATTATTGAACGATGAGGTGAGAAGGAATCGCGATGCCCTGTTCTTTGTAGTAACGCGCCGCGCCTGGGTGAAGCGGTACAGGCAAGCCAGCAATCGCTTTTTCAATCGCCATTGCTTTCGTTGCTTTGTGAATGCCATTCAGGAACGTCAGGTTTTCATAAATGGTCTTAGTCAGCAGATACACGTCATCATCGCTGATGTCATCACGTACGGCTAAGAAGTTAGGTTGTGCGATGGTGTTGATGTCTTTTTCCTGACCCGGGTAGGTGTTCGCAGGAATCACAAAGCGAGTCCAAAGCTCATAACCGTTGTTCGCTTCCTTGATTTGCTCATCGGTAAAGTTCAGGATTTGAATTTGGTTACCTAAAGCGGCATAGGCACGAGTCACCGCGCTCACTGGTACACCTGCCGGAGTGTTCATACCATCAATCGCTCCGTTTTGCAGCGCATCTGCACTCGCACCATAACCTAGGTAAGCCAGATTGAATTTATCCGGATCCACATTCAGGCCAGACATGATCTGACGACCGGAACCTTCAGTCCCTGAGTTTTTCTTACCAATAGAAAACTTCTTGCCATTCAGCTCTGCAAGATCGCTTACTGTCCCTGTTTTTGCGAATTTTGAACGCACTACAAAGTGCTCAACGTTTTGCCACAACATGGTGACAGAGCGCAGGTTTTTCTGAGGACCAGACTGTTTCACTTTACCTTCGCCATTCCACGCCCATGCGCCATACAACCCTTGCAGAATCGCAAACTGAGCTTCGTTTTCGCGCAGAAGTTTTACGTTCTCACCAGACCCGGCAGAGCTGATGGCAGAAAGCGCAAACTTATGTTTGGGTTCAAGTTTAATTTTACTTAGCGTCGCAAGTGCTACACCGACAGGGTAATAAGTACCACCGGTGGATGCTGTCGCCAGTATGTAGCTGCGATTTTCTGCTGCATTCGCAACGCCGGTTACCGAAGCTGCAAGTGTCGAGGCAAGAAGAAGGGATTTCACAAGTTTGTTTTTTAACATGTTTACGCTCCATGTAGGGTTATTGACTCACTCAAATTCAATTTGGTGAGATTGTTGTTTCTCCCTACATGGCAACTTACATGCCAAAACATAAATCTTTGTTTTTATTTAATTAAATAATTTTCAGTAGTAGAAATGAGCAAAAATGTGCTGATTAGATAGGAAATGAATGAGCAAGATCTTGCTCATTCGATCAATTGTAAATTCCTTGTTAAAACTGACCTCTGGGCAATATTTTGACCTTTAAACTGAAGAGCTTGCCGTGATAGGCAAAATTTTGCTCATTTCAAACTCGCGCGTCTGGGGGAGTTTAATGAGTGTTTTTGCAGTCCCTTACTTACCCAAATAATCTTGTCGGCTTAACCCGTACTTTTGCATTTTTTGATTAAGGGTTCGGCGAGGTAGGTCGAGTTCAGCCATCACCTGAGTGATATTCCCTTTGTGCTCTCTTAGCGATTTATCGATCACTTTTCTTTCGAAATTGTGTACCTGAGTTGCCAGAGAAAGCGTATTAACGACCGGCTCAGAGCTCAGTGATGCAGATTCAGAAAGTATGTCAGCAACAGACAGATCATCATGCGCAAAACGCGTCGCCACATTCTTGAGTTCACGTACATTGCCTGGCCAGCCATAACTCAGCAGCGTTTGTTTGTCGCTCAGTGTAGCTGGTCTACAGCTTGAATTTGCCTGACGGGAGTAGTGTTCAAACAGAAGCACAACGTCTTTATCTCGTTCTCTGAGAGGGGGAAGAGTCAGTTGAGCAACGTTCAAACGGTAATAGAGATCTTGGCGGAAATTTGGGTGATCAAACAGATTGTCTTTAGCAGCTGCGACAACTCTCAAATCTATATTGATGGGCTGATTAGCTCCTACCCTTTCGACGGTGTGTTCTTGCAAAGTCCTGAGCACTTTCACCTGCATTGAAAGCGGCATGCTTTCTATTTCATCCAGAAACAAAGTGCCTCTGTCGGCGTATTCCAGCTTCCCTATTCGCTGCTTTCCTGCCCCAGTGAAGGCACCGGCTTCATGTCCAAACAACTCACTTTCGAACAGGTTTTCTGGAATGGCGGAGCAGTTTATTGGAACAAACCGGTGCACGCTCCGTCTGCTCAGTTTGTGAAGGCAGTTAGCTACCAGTTCTTTACCACACCCTGTTTCACCATAAACGATTACATTGGTATCCATGGCTGCAATTTTGGCTAATTGCTGTCGGAGGTTCACCATAACTTCACTCTGACCAATCAAAATTTGCTCTAATCCATCCAACTGCTCCAGATAATCTAGACGCTGCTGACTCTCTTTCTTCGCCTGCAAAGAAGAGAAAGCATCACTGACGGTGTCAATCAATCTGTCTGGGTCGAAAGGCTTTTCCAGAAAATCATAAGCTCCTTCTCGCAGCGCTTTAACCGCCATGTCCACATCACCATGCCCTGTCACCAACACGATTGGCACATTAGGGACTCGGTTCAAAATGGCATTCATCAGAGTCAGACCATCAGAATCTGGCAGCCTGACATCACTGACGATCACACCGGTGAAGGTGGGAGAGATCCCTTCTAATGCAGATGTACCATCGGCAAACTCCGTCACCGAAAAGCCTGCCAGTTGCAGCCATTGGCTTGTCGCCTGACGAACGATGTCGTCGTCTTCGATGAGTACGATTTGAGAATCCATTCTTCTTGCCTTATTTCGGTTAACCTTTTGTGGTTATATTGAGCGAGATACCCACGCTTTCACTGGTTTAAACTGTAGCACCCAGTAAGAGGTCATGGCTACGATCACCGCGTTTACCGGACCTATACCCGGAATCGTCAGCGCGCCAAACACACCTAGCGCTACGGCAGCTATCCCACACCAGTTTATTTCTTCAAACTCGACGTTGGCATAATCCAGATATTCTCTGCGGCGTGTCAGATAATCCGCAATGATAACGCCACCAACAGGTGGAATCGCTATCGAAAGGAAGTGTAACCAATCAATGAAATGATCATGCAGCCACAGGGCGAATATGGTTCCGAGAAAACCGTTGAGTACCGACAAATGATGACTTGGCAATCGGGTGATATTAGAAAATGCCAAACCTGAAGCATACAGAGCGTTGTCGTTAGTGGTCCAGATATTCAGCCCCAGAACAACGATGGCAGGAATCAGCAAGCCCTGCGCCAGCATCGTATCAAACAGATCAGCATAACCGATGCTGTAACTGCTGAGAGCACCAAGAACAAACATCACGGTATTACCTGCGAAGAAAGCCAGAGCGGTGATGAATAGTGCCTTCTTGTGGTTCTTTGCAAAGCGAAGGAAATCGGCACTTAATGTCGCGGCACTGACAAAGGTTCCCACCACTAAAGTTAACGCTTCCGACATCGTCAGTTTGTTCTGCATATCGCCAAGCTCACCATAAAGCGCGCCCACGCTGAACGTTTCCAGTGCACATTTTACCGAATAACCACCAAACAAAAGTATGGCAGGGACGGCAATGGCAGACAGGAATATCAAAGCAGACATACCAAAGTAAGCGGTGCTCACCATCAGTAGCCCGCTTACCGCAATCAGTATTTTTACATCAACGCCTGTTACCTTACTGACCGGGATGGCAAACATTGCAACACCAACACCAAACCAGCCAACCTGGGTTCCCCCCAAAATAAGTGACGGCAGCCACGATCCTTTGTGACCAAATGAGAAATGAGTTAACAGGTGGGTAGACAGCCCGGTGGTAGAGCCGATATACCCTAATACCCCAGCATAAGTGGCGAGCATCAGGTTTCCGATGAGAACAACCCAGACAAATTCAGAGCTGGAAAGCCCGTTCCAGACTACCCCACCAGCCTGCATACTGGCGGAAAAAAAGGTCAACCCAACTAATACTAGCCCCAGAGCTAGAGTTCGCTTTCGGGCGTAATAAGGAACAGGTCTCAGGCTGAAATTTTCATCAAATATCATGCCCTTTCCCTTTATGCTCTAAGTGAAAGTCGGTGTAACTGGTAACAGTGTTGCGACCCATTCGTTTGGATTGATAAAGCGCCCTGTCCGCACGCTGCATTAAGTCTGTCAACGTGTGTTTTGGGAAGTATTGCGCAACGCCAAAGCTACAACTCATGGAGCCAACTTCTTCGAATTGCTCCGAGTTAACCGCTCTTCTTAGCGTTTCTGCCAGGTAAGACGCTTGTTCTTCGGTCTGACCCGGGCATATCACAATGAGTTCTTCACCACCCCAACGCCCTACCAGATCAGAGCCTGATATGTGGCTTTCAAACAAACGGGACATGGTGATTAACGCCTGATCTCCAATTAGGTGACCGTAGTGGTCATTCAGAATTTTGAAATGATCAATATCGCCCAGAATGACGCTGAACGGCTTTCGGCTGAACCCAAACTGCGCGACCTGCTCCGCCAGCACGGTATCAATGGTATAGCGGTTGTACAGCCCTGTGAGCCTGTCTTTGGTAGAGAGTTCTTCCAACTTCCTGTACTTCACTTGCAAAACGTAGTAGCTGTACCCCATGGCACCCACGACAATACAACCAATCACCAGTACCGCCCAAACCAAACGATTATCGCTGACTGGCTTATAGTTCACAGGTGTCCAGGAATTCAGAATGGAAGAATGCAGGCGAATATCCATGTTCTCTATCGCCTTATTCAGAATTTCGGCAAGCTGGGCTTCATCTCGGCTGACACCAACGCTCAGCGGAAACGCCTGATTCATGCGGCTCCCCACCATTAGATTCGGGAAGTAGTGCTGCAGGTGATAAGTCACAACGGGCAAAGCGCCAATGAAGCCAAACAGCTCTTTGTTTTCGACCATCTGCAAACCGGTATATGCCGAGTCTACGGGCACAAAATTGATGTCTGGATAGCGAGCCTGAAATTCATCCGCCAGTCCATGATTGCGATTGAAACCAATGTAGCGCCCTGCCAGTGCGCTGATTTCGGCGGCGTAAGGGGTATTCTGGTGTATCGCAACCGCAACAGGTAAAGATAAGTAAGGCTGAGTGTAAACCAGATAGTTCAGGCGAGACTTAACAGGGCGACTCAGGCTTAAAATGTCACAGGCTCCGGAATCGACAGCTTTTAAAGATTCTTCCCAGCTTGAGGTGGGCACATGTTCGAATTTGATGTTCAGGCTTTTTTCAAAGAACTGCACATATTCGCCAGTCATGCCCTGAGGTTTACCATCCAATACGCCTTCCACAGGCAAGAAATCCGGATGAATACAGTATCGAACGCGTTGCTTTTTATTCAGATAGTTTCGATCTTCTCGGTTGAGATTAAGAACATTGACTTTGTTTGCCTGATTATTGGTCAGCCATTTGCGTTTTAGTGACTGAATGGTCTCTGGTGAAAGAGAGCGATACGCTTTGTCCAGAATTGATGCCAGTTGCGGTCTGTCGCTTCGCACCGCCAGCGTCTGGAAATAAGTACCGAGGTTGGCATTGTCTGCCAACGAGAACACACGAAGCGGAGAATCGATGTAATTTTCAAGATAAAAGCGCAGCACTTGTTCACTGTCCATTGCTGCATCCGCCCCACCACTGATCACCTTCTCGATGGAGTGAAGCGTATCCTGAGTTTCTATTAATCGTATGTCTGGATAATTTTCCCTAATCACGGGAATTTCTGCCGCGCCTTTAACCACCGCCAGTGTTTTGCCGATGAGATCAGACAAGCTGGTCACGGAAGTGACAGAGTCACTAAATAGCAATGCGTTGGTTACGGCAAAAACTTTTGAATCGGTAAAGGTCGCAAACTGCTTTCCCTCTGAAGTTGGGGTCATGTTGGAGATGATGTCGATCTCCCGCGCTTTCAGTTTTTCCAGCGCTTCTGTCCAGTCTGCTACGTCAACAAACTTAACCCTACTCCCGACCTGCTGAGCCAGTAAGAGGATAAGCTCGGTCGAGTAGCCTTTCCGCTCACCAAATTCACGATAGTTGAACGGCGGCCAATAATCTTCCGAATGAACCTTCCAAACGGGATGACGTTCAAGAAATAGCTTTTCTTCAGCCGTTAGCGCTTCCTCTCCCTGAGCTTTAGCCACCAAAAACAGCGTTACCACCAATGGAATTATCCAACGCAGCAAGTGAATAAATTTATACATCTAGGGGGGAGCATCCTCTTAAAATATGAGCTTCAAATTAAATATGAGTTTAGATATGGATTTAGTATCACATTTGGCTAAGCCGAAATTTTAACTCACCTAAGGATGATACCGATTCCAATTCCTTAATACTTTATAGTCATGTGTGATCGAGTTCAAAACTCACTATTTAATTTTATAGTTTTAATGCAGTTAAATAGTATTAACTGATGAATAGTGTGAACACACACATTGCATGCAGTGCATATATATAAAAATAACTTCATAAAAATTGTGTATTTAAATCATTTTGGCATTCGTTTTTTCTAATTATTTCCTAAACTTAATATGGAAAAATATGAATTTTGAGCCACAAGATAAAATATTTTCCTTGAGAAGAGATTTAATTATGACGAGTTGTTAACACACGCGTGGAATTTTCACACTAGATTCGTTCATAACAAGTTGAGCCGTATGCTATTCTTGTTTACAAGACAAATCTCAAAATTCATACACCTGAAAGGCGTTTCGCTCTAAAATAATAAAAACATCAACAATAATTTCGTAAAGCTTTCCGCGGAGGGGACATGTTCTTAAATTTTAAAAACGCGTTCGTTTTTATTTTTTTACTTATATTTTCGGCACTTACTTTAGCACAAAGTGATAGAACGATACTGACCGTTTCTGGTCAGGTGGAAAAAAGCCGAAAATATTCGTTGCAACAAATTCAGTCGTTCCCACAATTGTTGATTACCACTAATACCCCATGGACCAATGAAGCGCATAGCTACAAGGGTCCGACTCTTGAAGATATTCTTAACGATGCCAAGGCAAAAGGTTCTTGGCTGACCTTAAAAGCGCTGGATAAATATCAGGTGACGGTTGACTTCGAGCGCATTCGCCAGTTCAAACCCATCTTGGCTTGGGAAGATAACGGAAAAAAGATGACAGTAAGGGGTAAAGGTCCATTGTGGCTAATACTGCCAAAAGACCACCACAAAGAGCTTGAAGCACAAATTTTCAATGATTACATGGTTTGGCAACTCGTAACCATTGATGTCTTCAGTGAGGAGCCCTAAGAATGCCGCTACCAAGCCGTCTTCAGACTCCTGTATTACTGACTGTAGCGATCCTGTTTACCCTTTGTGCCGTTGTTAGTGTGACTCAAATAGTCAAAAGCCTGGATCTGCTGGCGGTTAACGAGCACTCCACCGGGCGGGCTATTGTTCAGTTAATGCTACTGCATCAGGAATACATGAATGACGCAGAGAATTATTTCAGAGGGCTAATTGAAGTAGACGAGCTGCTGACCAGCTATGACTTAACCTGGTCTGCCTTCGAAATATTACTTGTCGGTTCCGAGTCTGCAAATTTAATGGAAAGACAGGGACGGCTTGAAATTATTGTCGATACTTTTGAATCTTTTAAAGAACTTGACCCCACACTGGATTCTTTTAACGAGATTCATTTTTCACAATATCTCGCTCACGGTCAGCAAACCTCCGAAACCATTAATGCTTTGCTAAACGAGGAGTTTCAGCGAGTCTCAGAGAAAAATTATTCCAGAGATTTGGAGCTGGTGCGTCTGAACAGCATCATGGGTTACAGTTACGCGGGGCTGGCGATTTGTGGCAGCCTTCTGCTTTACATTACGTTAAAAGATCGACGTAAAATAAGCCACCTGGCCTACCATGACTCTCTTACCGGGCTTGCCAATCGAGCCGCACTTCAAAACCAACTTATCGACCTGAAACGTCAAAACAGCGCCGAATTTACTGTGCTCTTACTCGATCTGGACGGTTTTAAACTGGTGAATGACACTTATGGTCACGACGTGGGAGACCGGCTTCTCAAACGCATCAGCGCTCGATTACTGAAAACCTGTGGTGAAGGCGACTTTATCGCACGTCTGGGTGGCGATGAATTTGCCATTATTCAACACTCTCAGGAAGAGCCTCAGGTTCTGCCTGAGAAAATCATTGAGTCTCTCTCTAAACCTATCAAGGTTGGCTCGGTGGATTGCAAAGTTGGTGTAAGCATTGGTATCTGTCTGGCAAGCGAATATCAGGACACTTGGGTCGACATTCTTAAGGCTGCGGACATTGCCATGTATCAGGCAAAATCTAATGGCGGCAATAGCTACGACTTCTTTGATGATGCTGCTTAACTCTGTTTAGAAACCTGAACGACAAGTCGAACTTTCTCTATTAAGGTCTGTTGACCTTAGATACTCCAAGAATAAAAAAACAGCGCGTATTTACGCACTGTTTTTCATTTTCTAGTGACTTATGAATCCAGAATCTATGGTCTAGTATCTGAACTGACCCACTTTGCGGTTCAAGTCCGTCGCCTGATCCGACAGACCATTGACCACGCCTTCTATATCGTTAGTCTGGCTTGTTACTCGGACTGAAGCATCAGCAATCATAGTGATGCTGTTACTGATGTCCTCTGTAACCGTGGATTGCTCATTGGCAGCCGTCGCAATCTGCAGGTTCATGTCGTTCAGCTCTGTAAGCATGTTGGTAATCTGCTCCAGCATTTCGGTGTTCTGACGACAACTTTCTGTGCCTTTTTCAACCGAAGAGTTGGCGTTATTGATTCCCGATGCCACAGCCTGAGTTTCACCCTGAAGGGCTTCAATTTTGCCCCGAATCTCTTCAGTAGAAGACTGAGTTCGGCTCGCCAGAGAACGAACTTCATCAGCCACCACAGCAAACCCTCGACCTTGCTCACCTGCCCGAGCCGCTTCTATCGCTGCGTTCAAAGCAAGTAAGTTTGTCTGCTCGGCAATTGACTGAATAACATCGAGCACTTCACCAATGGAGTTGCTTTCTTTAACCAGCCTTTCGATGGCTTCGTTAGCGCTTTCCATTTGAGAAGTCAGCAGCCCCATCTCATTGCCAAGCTCACGACCAACCATGGCACTTCGCTTACCTGTATCGTTTGCATTCTTCACAAACTCAGCCGCACGACTGGCAAACTGTGCAACTTCAGAAACCGAAGCGCTCATTTCGTTAATCGCTGCAGCAACTGCATCCGACTTGGTGTGCTGATCATTCACGGCATTTCGCGTATCAACCATGCTGGTAGACATATGCTGGCTGTTTTCCGTCAGTTCATTGGTTGCCACTGAGAATTCCCGAATAATGCCTTGAAGCTGCTTGAAGAGCCCATTGACAGCAACCGCAAGTTCAGACATTTCATCTTTACCTTTTTCATCCAGTCTTGCCGTTAAGTCTTTAGAACCACTGATCTCAGTAATTTGAGCCGCCGCCGCTTTGATTGGTCTGGCGATGCCACCACCGACAATGGAAGCGCCAATGGCAGACAACACCAAGAGAATCACAGTACTTAAACCTACAGCGGTGAACACGGCACTGTTAAGTGCGCCTACATCGGCAAGCGCTTCCGCTTCATCTATTTCACTCAAAATCGCCCATTTAAGACCTGCTACGGTGATCGGACCGTACGCAGAAAGAACAGGAACGCCGCGGTAATCGAGGATAATCTCACTACCTGTCTGACCAGATAGCGCTGCCTGGCTACCTACCGTATTGACGGGCTGACGACCAATTGCACTGTCTTTGTCGCTAATCGCAGAGACGATTTGATTCGAAACCCCTGCACTGGTCAGTGCTGCCAGATAGCCCGGTTTGTCTTCTAACAAGAATCTGGACTGGCTTCTGAGAAGTGTATCTGGTCCCACAAGGTACGTTTCACCGCTCGCTCCTAACCCTGCATCCGCCCACTTACCGTCGTAGGTCATGATGCTGTTTATCGCATCAACGGGCATCTGGAAGACAAGAACACCTAGCTTATCGTTACCATCATAAACCGGAGCCGCCATAAAAGACGCTGCCGCTTCATACGATGGATAGTAGGGTTTAAAGTCGACAAGGAAGAACTGATTTTTAGCCTGTGATTTAGCGCCATTAAACGCTTCTGCCAACCCGCTATTTTTATAAGGTCCGGAAATTAAGTTCGTCGCGTAGTCCAGTTCTTTAAATACTGAATAAACAACGTTTCCTGAATTATCCACGAGGAAGATATCGTAATATCCAAACGCTTCAAGAAAGTGTCGGATAGAGGGATGGTAAAGCTCGTGAGCAACATCATATGAGGTATTTAGTGGATCTTTATCTAAAAGATGTTTTTCACCCAGACCATTAGAATTAACGCCAATATAACGAGCCTGTAAAGCAACACCGATATCATTTATTTGGCTGAGTCGGTTGAGCTCGTTCGCTGAGTTCTGGCCATTACTTTCCCGGTAAGTTTTCCCAAACTCACTGCTGTAATAGTTTTTAAGTTTATTTCTGTCAGATTCAGATACACGATTTTCTGGATAAGAATTAAAAGCGGCGGTGAAGTCTTTAAGTGCCGACTTAGTGGAATTATTATCCGCTAAGGTTTCTAATTGATATCGAATCTGATCGAAGTAACTTTCGATTTCCCGTTTTTTTATTTCCCGAATAGAAATAAGTTGGCTAGTTGCTCTATCATAAATAGCCTGTTCCGATAACCCTGATGCTCTCCAGGCAACGAAGTTTCCGCTAACGATAACGCCTATCGCGCAGAGTGAAGAACAAGCGATAATAATTTTTGTTGCGATCTTCATGTTTCCAACCCTATCAGCCTTTCTACCATTATTTTTATAAGAATGTAGGTAATAAATTCATAGAACCTAATTCTAGCCTGCTGACTTTGCTATAAATATTTTAAAAAATAGTCCACATTTCTCAGTGTGGTACAAAATGTAATGAGATACATACCACCTTCGTATAAAGATCACGGTTATTTGAATAATGTCTTGTATTTAAGACATATATTTTATAGGAATTTGATATAACCACTCTTAATATAAGGATTAATTGTAACCGCGAGACCCACATAAAAAATAAAGTGAGCCAATCAACAAATTATGAGTAGATGATTAAGTAGCTATTCGGTTTAATTTCAAGAGATTCGGAAATGCATTTAAAATCATAATCAATTGATGTATTACTCACTAATAGTTCATCAACAGATTTTATATTTTTACCTTTGTTTAGTGCTATTAACCCCACTTTATCTCTGGAAATTATAATGACATCTTTATCTACAAATTCGACTTTCATTTGATGACCGTAAGTCAAATTATGAAATTCCAATAAAGATTTCATTTTTTGGCTGCGCCAGTTTTCCGCCCAACGAGATATATTCTCTTTTTCTGAAAAAGTTCGCTCTGGTGGCTCAGCATAAATCAGCGGTACACCACCATCACGCCCAAGAATATAGGCATAAGCCAGCCATTCGTTCGACTCTGACATCACCAAACCTTCAAACACGCGATTATTTGGAATGTCGTGAGTGGTCGCAAAAGTGACAGCCCTTGGATTAGACAGAGCCTGTCCCAGTGCATAAGGGTTGACCAAAGATTCGAAACTGCCTTTGTCACCTAGTGCATTAAAAAGAGTGTTGAAGAGTGGAAAGTCGTACGCTGCAAGCTGTGTTTTTTCCAGGTAAGGTTTGAGGAAAACTTCGTATTCCTGACGAGTTGCACCACCATCTGTGATGATTTCTCCGAAGATATGCATGCCCTCGGTGATGTCTGGCGTCCAAACCTTTTCCAGATGACTGAGGCTGATGTGTTTGGCGGCATCAATACGAAAGCCACGCACTCCCATCTCTTTCATCGCTTTTAGATAGAGTCTTTGCTGTTCAATGACGTGCGAATTATCCGATAATGTTGGTAAACCCGGGTCAGCCGGTCCACTGCTGATTCTTCCGTTTTGTACTTCCCACTGATCTTGCCAGTCGACAATACCAAAAGGCTCGATAAAATCTCGCTCAGTAAAAAGAGGGACAGATAGATCGCCGAACAGTCTCAGCTCAGAATAGAGCTCCGGATTTGATTGGTATTCTTGTATATCTGCATCGGAAGGAAATTGTAAGTCGCTGCGAATATCCGACTCGTTGGCCATGTGATTAAACACTACGTCCACATAAACCCAGAGATCGTGGTAGTGGAGCTCCGCCATCATAGCTTTAAAATCGAGAGTATTGCCAAGTGGGTTGTCTATTACACGATAATCCTGCGGCTGATAGCGCTGCCACCAGTACTTTCCGCGGTCAGATTTCATCGATTTTAACGGGGGAGAAACCATGACAGACCGATACCCCAGAGACCTTATCTCTGACGCATGTTCTGCAACTTCTCGGTAAGTCCAATCAAATACGTGCAGGATGGCATTGGCTCTTTCACCTTGCTCCATCTTTAACCACTCTCAATCACTTTAGACGGAGCACTATGTTACTTAGATATCTGATTTGATTGCAATCCCCAAGATTTGTTGACCTTTAGCCGTTAAATTCCGCTCGATCCAGAAATGCATTGGTCGCAAACCAAAGTTTGTCGCTCAACCATTAGTTGCTAAGCTTTATAGAACACGATCATAACTTCCATTTTCTTACACTTTGAATCTTGACTTACACGTGTACGCTGAATATATTCTAGTGAACACATGTAAGCTGAAATGGAATTAAATAAAATGTCTGAAACCGAAAGCAAACCTCCTCTGATATGGCTGAATGTCAGCGTATTTTCTATCAGTATGCTTCTGGCTGTTGTCGGTGCTCCCCTATACGGCTATGCCTTTGGTTACGGATGGGAACACGCTTTTTGGCTGGTACTGACTTTTAGCTTTTGTAACCTCTCCATCACTGCCGGATACCATCGCCTTTGGTCTCATAAAGCGTATGATGCTCATCCAGTAGTGAGATTTGTGTTTGCGTTAGGCGGCGCGTTTGCTCTCCAGAACAGCGCATTACATTGGTCTTCAGATCACCGGGTGCATCACCGTCACGTCGATATCAACGACAAAGATCCGTACTCTGCCAAGCGTGGATTCTGGTTCTCACACATTGGCTGGATGCTCAGACATTACAACAAAGCCACCTACTCCGACTACTCCAATTGCCGCGACTTACAGAAAGACCCCATCGTAATGTGGCAGCATAAGTATTACGTTCCACTCGCCATTCTTATAAACCTGGGCGTTCCAGTCCTGCTTGGATTAATACATGGAGACGTATGGGGAATGCTATTGGTAGTTGGTGCCGTTCGTCTGGTACTGAATCATCACACTACGTTCTTTATCAATTCTCTGGCCCACATTTGGGGCAGCCAACCTTATACAGATAAAAATACCGCGCGAGACAACGGCTTTCTTGCCTTTCTGACGTTCGGTGAGGGGTATCACAATTACCACCATATCTTCGAAAACGACTACCGTAATGGCATTCACTGGTGGCAATACGATCCAACTAAATGGATGATTCGCCTGTTTTCGTTTGTTGGATTGGCGAACCGGTTAACTCGTTGCCCGCCGATTCGAATTGAACGGGCAAAAATTCAGATGCAGCTAAGAAGAGCCAGAGCTCAGCTTCAGAACAGGCCTCAATCGGCGACGTTACTCAGTTCGTTGCAAGCCGAGTACGATCTCTTGTGGAAACAAATGCAGGAATATTATGAGGTGAAGAAGCAATTGATGGAGGCGAAAAAGACTGATCTGACGAGAAAGTACGAAGCCTCACTGCTCAAGATTCGATACCAGCAGGTTCGCCATACTCTAAAACTTAAAAAGCAGAACTGGAACCGACTCGTGGCGGAATACGCCTAGATAGCTGTTTGTTGCGAAAACTTCAGTGCAATAAAAATGCTCACCAGAGGTGAGCATTTTTGTTTTCTCTAACAACCGAAAGCGCTATTGAACTGTTTTTTCCATCAGGAAATTGGTCAGTGTTTTACCACGGATTTCAACTTCTTGTTGTTGAATCACTTCGAAACCAAAATGCTCATAAAACGGGCGAGCCGTAATACTGACTTCAGAGTAAAAACGCTTAATCCCTTTTGCTCGACCAACAGAAAAAATATGATTCATCAGCGCGGCGCCGACGCCTTTACCCTGATGCATGTGATGGCAAAAGAAGTGGTCAATCAGACCATCTTTTTGAAGATCAGCATAGCCCACGACTCTGCCATCAAGCTCGGCGATGAAAGGTTCAATAACGTTCATGCGTTTTTGCCAGCGTGCAAGTTCGAAGCGTTCGGGAGCCCAGGCTTTTACTTCATCTTCCGTGTAATCCCCTAAGTTCACTTTTCGAACCGTGTGGAAAAAGAGTTTCCATGTTGCACGTGCATCCTGCTCGTTGTAATGGCGAATGAGGATCATGATGCCTCCTCAAACGAATAGTCACGTTCAACCTTCGCTATGCGGGTTTTGTATTCAGAATACCACTGCTGCCTGCCTTGCTTCTGAGCTTGCAGGTGCTCAGCGTTGGCTTTCCAAAGTTTGATCGATTCAAGATCCTGCCAGTACGAAACCGTGATACCCAAGCCTTCACGTGCTGATTCAGCACCCAAAAAGCCCGGTTGCTCTTCTGCGAGCTCCATCATTCTGGCGGCAGCATCACCATATCCAACATCATTCTTCGACTTGACGGAACTGAATATCACCGCGTAATACGGAGGCTCCGGTGTGTTTGCAATCAACGACATAAACTTACTCCTTCACATGCACCCAAGCTTTTCGGGCACCAAGTCTTTCCCTTTCAAATGAGGGAATTGCTTCCATAAAAGACGATAATTCGCCTGAAAATTGTTTTGGGTTATTGACCTTTCAAACTGATTTTTTGCAACGAAAGATCAATAGACCCTAGTAATCTTCTCTGGCTTTCAGTTCAGAGAAGTCACTCATAACCCACTTTTGATACCCGCTTCTTTGTTTTAATTTGAGGTACCATTGGTTTACTTTCTCAGGCAGGGAAATTTCCAGCCCCTGCTCGGTTAATCGATAAAGCACAGCCCCTACACAGATGTCAGCCAGTGACAGCTGTTTTCCTGCAAGGAAGCCCTCTGCTAAACATTCTTCTATCGTTTCCAGCGCTTTTAAGCAAGTCTGAATATCCTGTTCTATTTGCTCAGGATTCTGCTTGTGAGCGGGCATTCGGTAGAAACCCCAGAAGGTCCCCATAAAAGCTGGCTGAAAAACAACCTGAGACCAGTCCATCCAGCGTTCATATTCTGAGCGCTCAAAAGGCGACAAAGCCTCACCGTATTCCGCTGCCAGATATCGAAGAATACTGTGTGATTCCCAGATAACTCTTTCACTGTCAAAGCTGGGATTGTCATCGACAATAACCGGGACTTTCTTCATCGGGTTCAGGCGAACAAACTCTGGCTCATCTAGCCCGCCAAAGCGTCCACCAAGTTCAGTTAGCGAAAATTCCACTCCAAGTTCTTCGAGATACCAAAGCACTTTCTGAACGTTAAATGAGGTTTTTCGCCCATATAAAGTAATCACTGGTATTCCCTATACATTCTGTGCAATGCGCCATAACACGCCGCAAGGATCTGTCACAACAAAATCGAGCATTCCCCATGGCTGTTCTACTACAGGCGTTACCTGCACCTGATATTTCTCTTTGATTTGTTTTTCGGTTAAGACCTGATGCCAGGCTTTTGCATCTTCCACCTGAAGATGCATCATAAATTCAGAGATATGCTGCGCTTCGGGTAAATCTTGAAGTAAAAAGTTGTGCTGCCCTAAAGAGAAAAACGCAAGATTACCCATGTCATTTTTAAGCTCAAAGCCCAAGTCCTGATAAAACGCCTTACACAATTCATAATTTGTAGTCGGGATAAAAGCTTTAATATCAACAGTGTTTAAGTTCACAGTCATTGTCATACTCGTTGGTTAATCGGAAAGTGCAAATTCAACAGCACTTAAGGCATGCAACTCTGTTGTGTCAAACAAGGGGGTATCGGTATGTTCTTGTTTAACCAGCAATGCGATTTCGGTACAGCCAAGAATCACGGCTTCTGCTCCATCAGCTTTGAGAGACTGAATCACATCAAGATAAATGGCTCTGGATGTATCGAGGATTTTGCCGTGACATAATTCTTCATAGATAATTCGGTGGACATCGTTTTGTTGCTCTTGGTTAGGTACCAATACCGATATCCCAAACTCTTGCTCAATACGACTACGATAGAATTCTTGTTCCATGGTGAACCGGGTGCCAAGCAACCCAACCTTTTTCACACCATGAGTCTGAAGTGCCTGCCCTGTTGGATCTGCAATATGGATAAGAGGAATAGTGACCGACGCCTGAACTTCTGACGCAACTTTGTGCATGGTGTTGGTACAGATAAGAATGCAGTCGGCACCTGCCGATTCAAGCGACGTTGCAGCGTCCGAAAGTATGGTAGCCGTTGCAGCCCAATTGCCTGCTCGCTGAAGCTCTTCAATTTCTGAAAAATCAACGCTATACAAACAAATTTTTGCGGAGTGAAAGCCACCTAGCTTCTGGTTGGTGAATCGGTTAATGGCTTGGTAATAACTGACTGTTGATTCCCAGCTCATGCCCCCAATCATGCCAATCACTTTCATTGCATTGACCTCCTATCAAAATTTCCGTACCAAATTAACAAAGACTCAACAAAAGTTCGATATAAATATGCATGTTATTGATAAATTTTCAAAATGGCTGTTCAAAGACAGACCAATGTCATTTTGCCTGCTCAAAAATGTATCTTTTCTTGTGTTACAGAAGAGTAAATAATAACCTCACAGTATTAATGATAACTACTCTCAATAGCATGAACGGATTCTATCGCTTCCAGTTTGACCACATTGAAATGTATGACCGTGTAAGAGAAACGGGCTTTTACGGTCTGGATACTTCCTTTGGTGTCATCAAAGTCAATCAGTATGAACTGGATAGCGGATTGAGAACGGGCATCATCGATGGCAAGTTTAACCGCCCGGTTGAGATGTATTCTGAAGAGGGAATGGCACCAAAAGAGCTGACCATCTTTGTCAGCACCGGAAACTGCTGCGAGTGTTATTTACGTTCCCTTGATCGGCGCTTTTTGATCTCTCCAAATAAGGTCGCGATATACTTCGCAGATGAAGTATCGGGCTACACACGCTCTCAGGATGAGAAGTTTCAGGGCGTTTCTATTAATGTGTCTCTTGATGCTATTCAGGCTCTGATTGAAAGCTACAAATGCAAAGAACTTGAGCGCTATTTTTCCCCTGCTTTTCAGAGTCAGCCCAGACCTTTCCTGTATACTCTGGACGCCACGGAATCCATCATCGCCATAGCTCACCAACTGCTTGCGTGCTCTTCCGAGACACTAGCAGAAACTCTTAAATATCGTGGTCTAAGCTGGCAATTGCTTTCACTCACATTAGAGGAAATGGCACCAAAGCAAACCTGTTCCGGTAAGTTAAACCAAACGGATGTGAGCAAGATTCATCAGGCTCGCGATATTCTGCTTAATCGCATGGAAGCGCCACCTTCCCTTAATGAATTAGCCCATGAAGTAGGCTTGAATGATTTCAAACTCAAACTGGGTTTTAAAGAGATATTCAATCAAACCGCTTTCGGCTGCCTGCATCAGCAACGCATGGAAAAAGCGCGCTCAATTTTGTTGGAGCAGCGGAGCAATATAATCCAGGTAGCTAACGAAGTGGGTTACCAAAACCACGGTCATTTCTCTGTGGCTTTTAGAAAGCACTTTGGACTCACACCAAGAGACTACTTAAAACTGACCCAGTAGATAACGTCAGTCCTTAAGACAAAACCTCTTATTTTTATATTTATTTTCAAATAGTTAAATAAATCCTTTATTGAGCAGACCTTTTCCTTTCTTCACGTCAGACTTGGCTAAGTTTGAAAAAAGGAAAAAGGAACTTCAATGAATCAGGAAGCTCTGACCAGCTTGCGCTGGCTCTTTCAGGTCTCTGCAGAGCACAAGATCAAGTTGGTTTTATCTATGATTTTATCGGCGGCAAGTGCCTTATGCGCACTTGCCCCGTTTTATTTCGCCTACCTTGTTTTAGAGCAGCTTTTAAGTGACCAGTTTGATGCGACACAAGTATGGAACTGGGCGGGTTTAGCCGTGCTTTTCATGATCGGTCGCTACCTGATGCTATTGGGTGCAGTTATGCTGTCACACAAATCGGCATTCGCCATTCAGTATCGAATTCGCGCACTGGCGTTAGGTCATATGGCAAAGCTGCCTATGGGGTTTTTCAGTCGAAAAAGCTCTGGCGAAATTAAAAAGATTCTGTCTGAGGATGTCGATCGGGTTGAGCTGTTTGTGGCTCACCACATTTCCGATTTGGTCACATCCATCATCACACCTTTAGCGGTATTTGTATTCTTACTTTTTATTGATGTTCGCATGGCACTGGCTGCTTTGATCCCTATCCCATTGGCCATTTTCAGCCAAATGAGTATGTACAAAGGGTTTGAAGAAAAATCGCGCCACTACCATGAATCTTTAGAAAATCTCAATGTGAGTGTGACTGAATACCTGCGTGCAATGCCTGTCATCCGCGCATTCAACGCGGGTGGAAAACCACACAAGCTATTCACTACTAGCCTTGATAGCTACCACAAGTTAGTGGTGAGCTGGATTCAGGATGCAGGCTGGCCTTTTGCCGCTTTCAAAACATTGCTAGACAGTGGATTGGTGGTCTTACTCCCTATCGGGGTGTATTACTGGTCTCAAGGTTCACTGGACGTTGCAAGCTTTACTCTGTGCATCCTGTTAGGTGTGGGCATGATGGAGCCTTTATACAATTTAACCATGCTAACAGGGCACTTGAGCCAAATATTTGAAGGAGTGACTCGACTTCAGTTTTTGATGAAGCAGGAACCACTGTCAGAGCCATACAAGAGCGAAACGGTTTCTAACTTTGGCGTAGAATTCGATCAAGTCGGCTTCCGATATTCAGAAGAATCTAACCTGGTACTGAATGATGTGTCTTTCAAACTAGAACCGGGAACCATGACAGCGGTTGTAGGACCGTCAGGTTCGGGTAAATCAACGCTTGCCATGCTGGTCGCCAGATTTTGGGATACCCACGAGGGTGAGATTCGAATTGGTGGACAACCAATCAGATCCCTTTCACCCGGTTACCTGATGGAGAATACGGCTTATGTTTTCCAGGACAGTATCATTCTGAGTCAGTCAGTCCATGACAATATCACCATGGGCAGCGCGGCATCAGATCAGGATGTCATTAATGCAGCAAAAGCCGCTCAGGCTCATGACTTCATTATGGCGTTACCTCATGGCTATCAGACCATGTTAGGTGAAACCACAAACTTAAGTGGTGGTGAAAAGCAGCGCATTGCGATCGCCAGAGCGATGCTAAAGAACGCTCCTATTCTGATTCTGGATGAAGCTACTGCTTACGCCGACGCTAACAATCAGGCTTTGATTCAGGAAGCACTAGCTTCACTAATGAAAGGCAAAACGGTCATTGTGATCGCTCATCGGCTCTCCACGATTGTTGATGCCGACTCCATTCTAGTGTTGAACAAAGGCTCTCTCGTCGGACAGGGCACCCATCACGAGCTGTTGGCTCAGTGCTCGGTTTATCGAACTATGTGGCACTCTCACCAAGCCTCACGTGAATGGAACCTGTCGACAAAAGAAGAGGAGCTGATCGATGCTTAATCAAATGAAAACGCTGACAGGGACGCAAAACGAAGGGCTAACCCGAAATGTCCTTGTTGGATTCTGCGAAGCGCTGTTAATGGGACTCCCTTTTGTCCTTGTCTATCTGGTCGTAAAAGAAATGTTCTCTCCGACGCCAGACTTAGAATACATCTGGGTGTGTTGCGCCATCATGGCTCTCTTGTTTGCCGTTCGAGTTGTTGTTGCCCGTAGTGTAATGGTGAGCAATCAGATATTTGGGTACGATGCCGGAGTAAACATACGCCGTAATCTGGCGGCAAAGTTGAAAAGAGTTCCAATGGGCTATCTGCTCAGGGTGGATCCCGGCAGCCTGAATTCCACCATGCTTCAGGACGTCACTTTCACCGAGCAGATCTTCTCGCACCTGTTCTCGCAATTGGTGATTACCATTAGTCTGGTTGCTTTAGTTGCCATCGGGTTGACCTTCGAGGACTGGCGCCTAAGCCTAGCGATGTGTATCGGGCTACCTATCGCAATCGTAACCTTCGTTCTTCTTAAAAAAGCAGGCGCAGTCCTTAGTCGCGCTTTACTGGATAAAGTCGCGGAGATGACCGGATCGTTAATGGAATACATTCTTTCCATTAAACTATTGAAAGCTTACAACCTGGCTGGCAAGCGCTTTTCCAAACTGGATGATCAGTTGAAAGACATTCAAAAAATGAGCCTCAAACACGAATTTGTAGCCGGAGTCGCCCCTCTCGGATTTGTTTGTCTGGTAGAACTTGGCTTTGCCACCATGCTTCTGACTTTGGTCTATCTTTACGTTGGTGGCGATTTACAGCCACACGTGGCTGTATTGTTTATGATCGTGTCCAGCCGCTTCTTCAGACCTTTGATGTCTATTGCCATTTTCCTTGCCGAGCATAGCTTTATGCAACAGGCAGCCAATCGCATTCAGGAAGTTCTTGATGCGCCAGAGTTACCACAAGGTCAAACTCAAGATACTCTCAAACCTACCATTGAGTTCGACAATGTGAGCTTTATGTATGCCCAGGAACCCGTTCTTAATTCCGTCAGTTTTCGTTGTGAACCCGGTACATTAACGGCATTGGTCGGTCCTTCAGGTAGCGGAAAGACCACCATTACCAGCTTGATCGCACGTTTCTGGGATGCCCCTCAGGGACAGGTACGAATTGGTGATCACCCCGTAGACAGCCTGACTGCCGAATGCCTTGCCGATCACATCAGCATGGTGTTTCAAGATGTCTACCTCTTCCATGACACCATTTTCAACAACATCACTATTGGAATGACAAACCCGAGCAGAGAACAGGTAGAAGAAGTATGCAAAGCCACCTGCTGCTGGGACTTCATCTGCGAGTTACCAGATGGTTTGGATAGCATGATAGGGGAAGGTGGAGCGACACTATCAGGTGGTGAAAAGCAGCGGTTGTCTATCGCCCGAGCCATATTAAAAGACGCGCCAATTGTTCTTCTGGACGAGGCGACAGCCTCGCTGGATCCGGAAAACGAATACGATATTCAGCAGGCTTTGAATGCGCTAATCAAAAACAAAACCGTTATTATGATAGCCCACAGGCTGAACACCATTGTTCATGCCGATCAGATTTTGGTTCTCGACAACGGCAGTATTGTTGAGCGAGGTAAACATCAGGATCTTCTGGAGAATCAGGGCTTATATTGTTCACTTTGGGAGGCTCAGCGTCAGGCGCAGGGCTGGAAAATGAAAGCCTCCTGACATCGTTTGTCATATGGGTTCCTTATTCTCTCCTGTGCAAATTCAACCGAATAAGGAATCCGCTATGAGAATGGAAAAAATTGAAAGCTTTGAGGCGCTAGGACTCACTATCCGTACCAACAACCACGATGAAATGAAAACTTCTGGTTTGAAGATCGGTCAGTTATGGCAGGATTTTTATAGTCAGGTAGCCCCTAAACTATCCAGCAATTCCATCGTTTGTGGGGTTTACCACAACTATGAATCGGATCATTTGGGCGATTTTGATGTAACGGCTTGCGCTACAAACCTTTCAGATGACAGTGAATTCGGCACTAACATTGTCAAATCGGGTGAATATCTGGTGTTTTCTAATAAAGGGAAAATGCCGGAGATGGTAGTAGCGTGCTGGCAACAGGTCTGGGCGTTTTTTGCGGACGAAAACTGCGAATATGACCGCGCCTACGATACGGACTTCGAGAAGTATCTCTCGGAAGAAGAAGTCGAAATATACATTGGGGTATTGCCAAAATCCTGATGATTTTCGGCGAATTGGAATCGCTTCAATCCACGCCATAGTCTCTTAATACACTGGTTTGCTTCTAGATCTTGTTTTACCGAATCAGAAATATACGTACTGTATGATAATTGTAGTACCATTCGGTAAAACACTTTAAGAGAGGCTTTGCTATGGCGTGGATAATTACCAAATACCTGCTGACTGCAACTATTGTTGTTTTGGTATCTGAGCTTGCCAAAAGAAGTGATAAGTTGGGCGCTCTTGTTGCTTCACTTCCTCTCGTAACCGTGCTGGCTCTGATTTGGCTCCATTTGGAAGGTCAGCCGAAAGAAAAACTCTCCAATCACGCTTTCTACACCTTCTGGTATGTGGTCGCCACCCTTCCCATGTTCTTAGCGTTTCCAGTATTAATGCAAAGATTTCCGTTTTTCATTTCGCTCGGAATTGGGGTCGTTATAACCATGATTTCGTTCGCGATAATCGTATACGTCGCCCGTTCCCTGGGCATTGATATTCTTTAGGCTATTAGGATCTGTTGACCTGGTTAGTTCATAACCGCCAGATAAAGCACAAGGAATGGTGCCACCAGCCCAAGAAATGCAGCCAGACCCAAGTAATAGAAATACGCATTTTTCATAAATCACCTCTTAAAACGACAAATTTCTTTCATATCGCCCAACGATGTAGGCGACGTAACCTACTTTGAAAACACCTGCGAAAATGATAGTTCCAATGTGAGCAATGGCTTGCTGGATGATGGAGAAGTGGTTGGCATACGGAAAACTGATCAATAACGTAGCCGTCATAATGAGCAAAGAAACAATCATCACTGTTCCACCAATTTCACTGACTCTTTTAAAATCCATACCATCACCTCATAACATGCATTTTAAATACATGTTATGAGGTATTATTAAAATCGTCAATACAATTTGAGAAGAATGAGCTTTATTCAGATACAAAAAATCCCTCCGACATTTCTGCCAAAGGGATTTGTGTCTTTTATTTCAGCCTGTTACTTAGACTTTCTTTGCTGCTCTTTACGAGCCAGTTTTTCTTTTCTTCGCTCAGCGATAACTTGATCCGCCGCACCACCAACGTGAGTTTCTCCACGTTTTAGCGCCAGTTGAACTTGCTTCTCGCGCTCACGGAAACGTGCTTTCTGCTCTTCTGTATAGGTATCTACACACTTAGGACAGCTTACGCCTTTTTCAAAAGCTTCAGATTTCATGTCTTCTGCAGTGATTGGCAATCGACATGCGTTACACATTTCGTAGCTACTTTTCTCGAGCTGGTGATTAACCGCCACACGTCCATCGAATACGTAACAGTCACCTTCCCAAAGGCTCTCTTCTTGAGGTACTTCTTCTAAATACTTAAGAATGCCGCCTTCCAGGTGATAAACCTCTTCAAAGCCCTGCTCTTTCATATAAGCCGTCGACTTTTCACAGCGGATTCCACCAGTACAGAACATCGCCACTTTTTTGTGTTTCGCCGGATCCATGTTTTCGGCTACGTAATCCGGGAACTCGCGGAATGTGTCCGTTTTTGGGTTTACAGCGTTTTTAAAGGTGCCAATTTCGATTTCGTAATCGTTACGGGTATCCACGACAAAAACTTCAGGATCAGAAATCAGATCATTCCATTCATTAGGTTTTACATACGTACCCACCACATGACGAGGGTCGATACCTTCTACACCTAGAGTAACGATCTCTTTTTTCAGCTTTACTTTAGTGCGGTTAAATGGCTGAGCAACGTCAAAGGATTCTTTGTAAACAATATCAGCCAGACGGGAGTCCTGTTTAAACCAGGCAAGAAGCGTATCGATGCCTTCACGAGTGGAAGCCACAGTGCCATTGATGCCTTCCTGCGCAAGCAACAGGGTGCCGCGGATTTCGTGTTTTTCCATCAAAGCCTTAAGAGGCTCACGTAATTCAACATAATCTTCAAGACGCACAAATTTGTACAGTGCGCATACAACATATTCAGTCATGTTCATTCCTATTAGCGGGCTGGATCGTAAATCCAGAGCTGTTTTACTTTAATCGCGCGAAGTATAGCGGAGTACCATCCATACAAACACGGACAAACTTTAAGGATAAGTTATCACGACGTGAACAAATTGATAGCTAGGGTCTGTTGAACTAGTGCTTTGAAATGGAAAAATACACCAGTTCATCAAATCCATAGAAGTTGCTCTCTGGTTCTGGGTGCATTCCCAACTTTTCAAGCACACGAATGGAGGCAAAATTTTGATTGACGGCTACACCGTATATTTTGCTCAGTTTACTCTTTTCAAAAGTAAACGCTAGGCAGGCTTTCGCTGTTTCCTGAGCAACACCTCTCCCCTGAGTTTCGGGTAGGATGGCGTAGCGAATTTCAAAGATGGTTGGATCAGGGGACTCTTCTACACCAACATAACCCAGTTTTTTACCATCACCAGCTTTGTCGAGAACGGTAAATGTACCAAACCCGTGCTTTACCCAATGTGCAATACGGTTTTTGATATTGGTATGGATCTGCTCATCGGTATAGGGCTTTCCTGATGGCAGGTAGCGAGTGACGACAGAACAGGAAAGCAGCTCTCGATAGATATCCAGATCATCTTTCGATGTAGGAACCAGAGTGAAATTTTCTGTCTCGATCATGTGAGTTCCTTTCACGTAGATAGCTGAGGGGTCTTATCCCAGCTTGGCTTTCGTCACTGCATTAATCAGAAGAAAGCGTCTGTTCTTTCTGTTTGCGTTCGACCTGGCTGTACTGGTAAGCAAAAGCTTGGTTTTCAAAGGCAAAAATAGCAGAAAATGAAATCAGCAATGCACTTTTAACCACTTTAAACGTGCCTTTGGCAACTTTTTCAACGGTGGATTTTTCGATGATTCCCGCTTTGACTAAAGCAAAAAGAACCACCCATTTTAGAAGAGAGAGCAATGTAATCATACGTCTGAACAACCTTAGTAATGAACAATGGCTCTTCCTTGACTACACAAATTAGCTTTGTATGAGTGATAGCATTCAAACATACAATACGACATTCCATTATTTTGTAACGCCACGATTATACATAAAAAATATGGGATGTCACTCATATAGATCATACTAAGACAAAAACAAAAATAGGCGCATTTAGCGCCTATTCCATAGTTAACCTGATTTGATTAGCTGACTTTAAATCGACCGACAACGTCACTCAAGCTGCCTGAAGTAGCCGTCAGTTCTCGGTTGATTGTTAAGGTGTCGGATGCATTGTCGTTAAGCTGATGCACGATTTCCTGAATCGCCGCCATATTCTTACTGACTTCATCAGTCACCTGACTTTGCTCTTTCGCTGCTGTCGCAACCAATGAGTTAATTTCATTAATCTCCACAACAGAATCCGTTACCAGGTTCAATGATTCCATGACCTCATTGGTACTTTGCGCCGTTTCTTCACAACTTGAGCGAGTGGACTCCATTGCAGATACAACATTGTCTGTTGCACCACGCAATTTGCCGAGCATTTCGTTAATCTGCGAGGTGCTTTCCTGAGTTCTTGCTGCCAGAGCACGAACTTCATCGGCAACCACAGCAAATCCACGTCCCTGCTCACCAGCTCTTGCCGCTTCAATGGCTGCATTCAACGCCAGCAAGTTGGTTTGTTCTGCAATATCGCCAATCACCTGCAATACGGAGTTAATCTGGTCAGTGTCGTGGCTCATTGTACTGATGGATGTCGACATAGAACCCACTTCATTAATCAGAGAATTCACGTTCTCTACTGCTTGCTGAACGGTTCGCTTAGAAGCGTTGGCATTCATATTGGTTGTGTCTGTCAACTCAGCGGCTTTAACCGCGCTGTCAGCGATCGAGTCTGCGGTCGCACTCATCTCGCTGATTGCGCTGATCGCCTGCTCGGTCTCTTGTGTGTGACCATCCAGCGTAGAAAGGTTAGATTGCGACTGCGTGCTGAGTTTCTCAACAGCCTCATCGATACTGCGGGTGGAAGTCGATACATCTATAAAGTTCTCTTGCAGTTTTTCAATGAACTTATTAATCGAGGATGAAATCGTACCAATTTCATCTTTTGATTTAACAGACAACCTTTGAGTTAAATCACCAGTACCATTCGACAGTTCTGCAACCATATTTTTAAGGGAAAGTAATGGTCGGAATGCCTGATGCAGAGTCAGGGTACTTAACGCAATAACAATCAACCCGATGAGTATTAATACTATCGTGATTTCATTATTCAATAGCGCAGTGTTGTCTCTTATATTTTGAAGATCAACATAGCTATTCAATGTCCAGCTCATGCCATCCATTTCAACAGGGCTGCTTATTTTCTGTAAGTCGCCATCAATTTTATTCGAAAAGATGGTTTGATTAGACGATGAAATCAGTTCCACATAACTGCCTTCAATTGCGTATTTTCGAATTATATCTGAGAAGATAATTAGATTGACGGTATAGAAATCAGCAGAACCACCATCCCTATTTACGGAAATAGTTGAATAAAGTTGTCCATCAATTAATGAAGCCTGGCTCACATCAATCAGTTTAGATTCCATTGCTTTTGCCATCTTAAGGTACTTATCTCGCTCTTCACCTTCGAGCCTACCTTCGTCACCAACGGCAATAACACCTGAAACCACCTTAACGACCTTATCGAACATCGTGGTTTCTTTTACTTCCTGCGGAGTGTCAATCATCATATTTGAGCTAACGGCTAATGAGACGACATTCTTCATTTCATCGGCTATTCGTTCATTCAATAACTTTGTATTGTGCTCTATTTTCTGTACATCAGATTCGTAAATGTACTCACTAATATAGTAATTAACACTAAGATATGAGGTAACGATAGTGATTAAAACTGATAACGAAATCAGAATTATCATTTTTAATTTAAAGCTTACCTTGCTCATAAAATATAGTCCCTAATATATTTATCTAAAAGCGCAACTGACAGCAATTAAAACCTGTTTCATATAAATAAAGTTATTAATAGCCAATTTACATTAACACAAAGAAGAACAATAAATGTGCTATTGCTCACAGCTCAATAAATATTCAAACTATTATCATTTAAATACAGTTTTCAACTTTACTAAAAAGCGCAACGAGTTTAATTAAAAATAATATCTTTAATAGTTAATTAAGTTTCCCACTTTTTTTATATTGCACATAAAGAGGGACAATTAGCACAATGAATAAATAATCCATTCCTCAAAATATGTGAGCATTTCCAAAATATGGCTGACCTTATTTCACGCAGCTAAATATCACCCCGCATTTCGAGCCCAAAATGCAACATAATGAGCCACTAGATAAAAATGATAGTTTTATCTATTTGCTATAATTTTTTGAGCAGGAAACACCCGTTGCTTCCGTTGATTGTCTTTAGGTAAGAAATTTATTTTTATGAGATGAAAGATTTTTTTCGCTATCCGGATCTAATAATCCAATACACATTATGAGGAAATATCCATGCCAAATCCGATCAAAATCACACTTTACCGTTGGGGTGGGAGTTGGGGACCATTCAAAGTCAACATCCCTTGCGGCGAGTGCACGCTAACGAAAGATATCCTGCAAGATACTTTCGACACCGAGTTAGCGGGCATTCCGATTGATCTGGAGATTAAGGATTGGCTTTCTCACTGGTGGGAGCCACTAAAATATGGTGCATGGCACGCCCCTATCCTTGTCGTGGAAGGTAAAGTCGTCAGTCAGGGAGAGGCACTTAACCGCGGCGTCTTAGTGCAGTCTGTGATTCAGGAATGGTCTAAGCGCGACAAATTACGCGGTAACATTGTGTATGGCAAAGCTACCTGCCCTTACTGTGTAAAAGCGAAGCGTTTGTTGGATGATTTGGGCGTGAAGTACGAATACCATGATGTTGTGAAAGAGAGTGCGGCGCTTTATAGAATGATTCCCGAGGTTAAAGCCATTATTGGGGAGAAAACACCGGTGACAGTACCTCAGATTTGGCTGGATGGAGAGTACATTGGTGGCTTTGACAACCTGGATGAACATATCGGAAAAAACGGCTTGCGCCCAGTTCCTGATAATGTGATTGAAATGGAATCGAAAAACGCCAGCTAGTTCTTTTGCGCTTTAGACACCCAGAAAGCTTTGCGCAGACAGCTATGACTCAACGTAAAAGACCCAATCATTTGATTGGGTCTTTTAGTTCGCTCCATCGATCATAACCATATCCTTACCTGGATTTTTTCACCTTCGTTGCAATTCGGCGAAGCAGTGAAACTTTCTCTACTTTTGGCGTTGGTGTGCCGTAAAGTTTCTCTTCAACCATGCGCTTTGCCATTTGATTGGCGACGTATACTGAACCAAGATCTAGACCCATGTGACTTCTCCATAAATGTGATTTGACGCACATTTTACTCTTAACGAAATCAGAATCAATATCTAGATCACACTTTTATTGCAAATCAAGTAACCAACTGATGAGTATAAATTTATGGGCAAGTATACGGCGACAATACGTTACGAACGCTTCGGCTGCTTATAGGTTTTACCCGCCGCCTGATAAGTGTCTCGTTCTTTTATTTCGAACATACTAAAGAAGAACCAGGCAACAAATTTAATTACGTCATCGCCTTCGTTCATTACGTGCTCAACGTACTCTTGCTCTTCCCCCTGCTCGTTTTCCTGAACAGTCACGTGGTAAATACGTTTTTCGCCTTCTACCTCAGCCAAAGCAAACTGTCCGGTTAACGATTCTGCTGCCTGGGCAACTTCTTCATCCTGATGTGCTTTGAGTGCAGTCAAAGCGTCGGGCAGATTACTTTGCTCGCTTAAAGCTTTAACCAGTGTTTCAAACTCTTGTTGTTGCATTCTTTTTACCTTGATTGGGAAAGGGCACATTGTATCCCTAAGTGCACAACAGAGGCTATCCTTTAAAAGCCTTGAGTAAGACGAAATAAGCTTTCTAAAAATCTTTGCGGGAAGACACCCGTGTTCCATGCTGGTCGAAAAGGTGACTTCGTTTTAAGAGAGCCATACACTTTGACTGTTTGCCCTACTAAGACATCTATCGACTCGCCTCCTTTCACAATGATTTCTCTCTCTTCACAATATAGATAGAGGTAACTCTCGCTTCCTAACATTTCCACAGCAAAGAGTTTCCCTTCAAATGAGAAATCCGACTCTTCGGGCGAAAGAGACAAGTACTCAGGTCTGACTCCCAGCGACATGCTCTCCGTTACCTTACTCGTACTTTCACATTGAATACGGTGCTCAGCGCCAAAGAAATTAAACGTGACCAGTTCGTTCCGTACGTCTGTAATTTTTACTGGAAGAAAATTCATAGCCGGAATACCAATAAAGCTTGCGACAAAGCGATTAACCGGGTTGTGAAATATTTCCAGAGGCGTGCCTTGTTGCTCAATTCTGCCTTGGTTTAAGATGACGATTCGATCGGCGAGTGTCATGGCTTCCGTCTGATCATGAGTAACATAAATCATGGTCGCCTGAAGCTTCTGCTTCAGCTTTAGCAACTCAAGCCTCATACCCACTCTGAGTGCTGCATCCAAATTGGATAAGGGTTCATCCAGCAGAAATAGTTTGGGATTTCGACTAATTGCCCGGCCAATCGCCACCCGTTGCCTTTGCCCTCCTGACAGCTCTCTTGGCTTTCGATTTAGTAGATGGGTTATTTGCAAGGTGTCTGATGTGGTTCGGACTCGTTTACGAATTTCTTTTTTGGGCACGCCTGAAATTTCCAGCCCGAACCCGATGTTGCGTTCTACCGTCATATGTGGGTACAAAGCGTAGGACTGAAAAACCATCGCAATAGAGCGGTCAGCCGGCTCTCGCTCCGTCACATCATCGTCGCCGATGTACACTTGCCCATCGGTCACTTTCTCTAATCCGGCAATGATTCTCAGCAGTGTGGATTTTCCGCACCCTGACGGTCCCACCAGCACACAGAACTCACCATCTTGAACTTTTAGGTCGAGAGGAGAAATTACCTGATTGTCACGAAACGATTTACAGACATTGAGCAGACTTAAATTCGCCATATCCTTTCTCCATTACTTTTGAGCTTCAATCGCTTGATTTCGGTAACTTCGCCATTGTTCACGGTAGTCAGACGATAACGGACATGTATCAACCATCTCCAAGGATGAAGTTGGAACCACGATGTCATGGGCTGGCATCTGTGAATCAGCAGCAAGCAAAGCCGCACCAATCGCGCTGGCCTCTGTTTCATTCGTTTTATAACAGGGCACACCCAAGGTGCTTGATATGACGGCCAGTAAGGGTTCAACCCTGGCACCTCCTCCTGAAAACACCAGTTTTTCAACCCTGATTCCGATATCTTCTGCCCGGTTCAGTATTTCGGAAAACTCCAAAGCGATGCCATTAAGCAGAGCCCTGACTAAATCCACTCGTTCTGTATTCAGAGACACGTTATGCCAGGAAGATCGCACATTGTGATTCGGCTGTGGAGCACCAGAGCCAGAGAGAAACGGCAGAAAATGAACTTGGGAGGTAGTGCTTAATGCCTGACTGGAGAGCACTCCAAACTCTTGCCTCGATATTTGATACAGACCCATAAACCATTCCAGCGTGCTCCCTAATGAGGGAATCGTGCCGATGATCTGTTCAGTGTCTCCAAACCCGAAAGGAAACCAGTGGAAATCCCCTGTCCATTGTTTTGGAAACTGCTCTTTTCTCATATTAAATGACAGTACCCCTGAGGTTCCCAGAGAAACAGAAACCGTGCCTTCCAGATGCCCGCCAACGGCTCGCGCTGCTGTTGCCTGATCGCCTGCTCCAACGATAAGAAGAACCAATGTGTTGTTCTCACTGCTTGAACTTTTCAGGCTGATTTTCCCTGCCTCTTCTCGCCCGTCTATTACTTTTGGCAATGCACGTTGTGTTAGCTTCGTTGTCGATAGAATGTCTGCCTGCCACTGACGAGTGATTGGGTCAAAGCACTGCATCCCTGCGGCTTCGTTCGCATCGGTGACAAACAAAGAATCGGGTGCCAATGCTTTTCTTACCGCATCTTTTGCGCAGTAAATTCTGGCGATTTTATCGGGTAATGTGGAGTCCTGAGACACTGCCCACAGCCATTTGGCAAGGGTAAAATCGGGGAGTGGAATATTCCCTGTCATATCCAGCCATTGCTCGCGAGAATAGTTCACGCTAGCCAACGCGTCGCTGCCATCCATATCCAGCCACAGTTTTACCGGAGCAACGCTATTCCCTGATTCATCCACCGCCCAAAAAGTGTGCATTTGCCCTGTAAACCCGATTGCCTCCGGGCACTGGATGGCTAACAACTGTTGCAATAAGTCATAGGCAACAGCTTCCCATCTGCTGGGGTTTCTTTCTGGTTCAGACAATTCGTTGTAGGGTTTCGACGCCGACCAACATACAGCACATTCCGAGCCTGAAATACTTATCAGGACAGCTTTCATTGAAGACGTGCCCACGTCTATCCCAGCGAAAAATCGTTTGTTTTCCATGTTCATTAACCTTTTACAGCCCCGGAAGTCAGCCCACGTACGAATGCCCGTTGAACAACGATATAAAGCACGATAAGTGGAATAGCGATGATTGAAAGAATGGCAAACAAAGCGCCCGGATTCGCCATGTAGAAGCCCGAATATTGCATCGGAATTATGGTCAGTGTTTTCATTTCCGTTTCAGTCATGATCACCAACGCGAGGAAAAACTCGTTCCAGGTGACTATGAACTGCCAGATAGCGACGAACACAAGCGCCGGACGCACCAAAGGAAGAGCAATATGCCAGTAAATCTGCATGGCATTGCATCCATCGACCTTCGCAGCATCAAAAAGCTCTTTTGGCGAATCTTCAAAGAACGCCTTGAGAACCACTACGGCAAAAGGAACACCTAACGCGACATAAGGCAAAATCAGACCGAGATACCGATTCACCCAGTCAAAATTTTTGAGCAAAATTGCCAAAGGTAATACCAGCGAAGCGATGGGCACCATAAGCGTGGTCAGTAAGATGGCGTACATCACCAGAGATCCCGGCAGCTTGAGTACCGATATGGCAAAAGCGAACATCGACGATATAACGATGACCATAGCGACTGTCACTACCGTCACGATCACGCTGTTAAGAAAGAAGACGTGCAGAGGGTTGTCAGAAATGACCGTCACAAAATTATCCAAAGACATCGGCCATACGAACAGTGAAGGATCGAACACCTGAGCTGGCGTACGAAGTGACATGGTAAACATGTACACTTCTGGAATCATCCAGATCATCAGCACAATCAAAAGAGAGAGGTGAATCGCGATACTTCTTCTTATTTCGCTGTTGGCGGGTTTCTTCATGCGTCTTTCCCCCTTTTTTCTCCATCCGGCTGGCTGCCGAGAATGACGATTTGCAGAACGGAAAGGATGAAAGCAATCAGCAGAACCATAACCGACAATGCAGCTCCGATGCCTAAATCACCAATGACAAATGACTGCTTGAAAATGTAAGTGCCAAAAATCTCACTGGCTCTGTTTGGTCCGCCATTAGTCATTAAGAAGACGATAGGGAATGTCTGCAATGTCCCTATGATGCCCAGCATCAGCAAGGATTTTGTTGAAGAAGAAAGCATGGGAATAATGATGGATACCGCCAGGCGAAGCCCTTTAGCTCCATCAACCCGTGCCGCTTCCAGTATTTCTCTTGGCAGATTGGTTAACCCAGCGATGTACATCAGCATCGAAAATCCAGTCCATTGCCAAATGTTCACTATGATAAGCGCGTATATCGCAAAGTCGGGATCCCCCAGAGGAGAATTCGACAGTTGAATCCCTATCATCTTCAGGTACTCCTGCCCTATTCCATAGTAAGGCGCGTAGATCTGTACCCAAATCAGGCTGACAACCGAAACCGATGTCACAACAGGGAGAAAGAAGCAGGTTCTGAAAAAGGCGCGCCAGCGATTGGTGTAGAATTCGATAAAATAGGCGATCGTCCCACCGATAAGCATCTGGACAGGAATCGTAATCAAAGCCCATAAAAACATGTTCTTCATTACTGTCCAGAACACCGGATCCTTCATTACTGACACGTAGTGTTCAAAACCGACAAATTGATCGATTCCACCAGAACCTTCGCTCAACAAGCTTTTGGTGAATACCCAGGCAATGGGGTAAGCGATAAACACCATAAAGATAATCGCTGCCGGAAGCAGAAATGAGTATCTACCCAACCACCGTATGAACGACAGTTGGTATGAACTGGCAACCTCTTTTGTTACAGGTAATGAGTTCATAGACGTTTCACCTTAATCGGTCAGAAAATGACGCATGTAATGTCAGCCATTCACGTGCTTTTTGATGACAAAATAGAACAGAACCTGCCAACCCCAGAAGTGGCTGATCTTTCATGTATAAACGTAATCAGGCTGAGAATGCGCGATATGGGATCGCTTAATTGCCGCATTACGCGTTACTTGTTATTAGCTTAGACGGCTTCAAACAGAAATACTCATTGCGAACTGAAGCCTGAATTGTCTTGTTGAAAGACCAGCCCTTTGCTGGTTACCGCTTATTTCTTCAATACCTTAGCCGTGACGTTCTGCATATCCTGCATCGCTTTTTCTGGTGAAATACTGCCCGCAGCCACACCGGAAAGTGCATTTTCCAGAGCATCAGAAATGGTTGGATTTGCAAATCTCTGGTTCTCGGCAACCGCCAGATCTGTCATAAACCGCGCAGACATGTCATGAACGTGAGCGCTGATGTCTCCTTTTGGTCCATGCCCTTCAAACG
This sequence comes from Vibrio nigripulchritudo, assembly GCF_027924785.1. Lineage (NCBI taxonomy): Bacteria > Pseudomonadati > Pseudomonadota > Gammaproteobacteria > Vibrionales > Vibrionaceae > Vibrio > Vibrio nigripulchritudo. The sequence goes on from NZ_AP027050.1 coordinate 1,563,785, forward strand.
CGGGAAGATCATTAAGGTCATTCAGTGCCTGTTGCAGTGCCTCGCCATTCACTAAAGACGCCAGAAACTTCCATGCTGCCGGATTATCCTGACCGTTTTTGGTGAGACCATAACCAATATCTATACCACCAATAGGTGGTGATGCTCGGTCTGAATCAGGCATCGCCGGAAGATGGAAGAAGTCAAATCCATCCATGTTTTGAACGTATTCAGACAATGGTGGTGGAAACTTACTTTCCTGCATCCACCAGGAACCCAATGCCATCATACCCACTCGACCCTGAGCAAATAGCTGCGCGCCAGTCGGGTAAGCATGAGCACCAAGGGCACCGGTTTGGAATACGCCATCGTCAAACAGTTTCTTCCATGACTTCATCGCTTTCACAAGTGCCGGATCTGTCCATTTCGCCTGACCGTATTGTGCTTTTTCGATCAAGCCCGGAGAGTACTGATTCGCTAGCATCAGGAACACATTGATGTTCTGCCATCCATCTGCGGCTCCCTGAAACATCGGAATGTATCCTTTGTCACTGAGCGTTTTGGATGCGGAAACCAACTGACTGTAGCTTTTCGGAACACTTATCCCTAGTTGTTCAAATATCTTCCGGTTGTACCAAATTGCCAAAACTTGCGATTCTTGTGGAAGAATATAGAAGTTTTCATCTCCAACCGGATTCCCCATGCGCATCTGCCGAACGTTTATGGGAAACACATTTTTAATCCAGGCGTCTCCCCACTCCTTCGATGCAAAACCGTTCAGAGGGGCAAGGTGCTCACGATACCGCTGAGTAAACGACCCCGGCTGCAAACCGATAACATCGGGTAACCCTCCCGATACGGCGCCGGCTTTCAGGGCTGTAAGATACTCTGGTGAGTAGTTGTAGTAGGTGTATTTAACATCAATGTCTGGGTTGTTCTTTTCAAAAGCCTCAATGGACTTTTGCATGGTTCCTTGAACAAACCACGACCAGACTGTAACCGTCTCTTTCGCTGATAATGGTGCACTCAGTAACGCTATGAAGAGTGTAGAAAGAGATATTATCCTTCGACTTTTCATTTTGCTGAACTCCTTTTCCATAATTAGCTACTGGCGACTCATCCTTACCGCTACATGAATTGCCAGAAGGCAAATTCGCCGACACTCACGATATCAATGCCGACAGTTTTTTCACCAGCGGATCACCCGCCAGTTCAAATGCTTCTAGTAGTGCATCTGGGTGACCGGACTCTCCAAATCTGTCCTGAACGCCTATCCGATGCAAAACGTGGGAATGGGCACGGGCATCGAGCAACTGACTCACCGCATCCGCCAGCCCACCATGAATTGAATGCTCTTCGACTACTGCAACAGGGGCATCAGTGTTCATCACGATATCCGCCAGTTCACCACCTAAAGGTTTAATGCGAGTCACCGCTACCACCTGAACTTTGAGACCCTTCTCTTCCATCACTTTTGCCGCATCCAGCAGCTTTGAGGTTAATGTTCCTGTGGTGATGACCATTAAGTCACTGCCCGGCTTCATAACCCGATATGCCGGTGTTTCATTTTTTGGTCTGGATTTTTCAGTCAGCAAAGTGGGAGACGGGAAGCGTGATAGCCTGACATAAGTTGGACCTTCGTGAGCCATGATGTCATTCACCACCCACGCCAGATCATTGGCATCAATGGGAGAATAGACCCGAATGTTTGGGATTGACCTCATGATGGCGATGTCTTCTACCGCCTGTTGCGTTGCGCCATCTTCCCCTAAATTGATTCCTCCGTGAAATCCAAAGAATTTAACGTTCAGTTTTGGATAAGCCACGGAAATGGCAATTTGGTCGCATGCTCGTCGTGTCAGAAAAGCCGCGAAAGTATTCACAAACGGAACCAGCCCCATGGTAGAAAGCCCTGCCGCGATACCGACCATATTCTGCTCAGCAATTCCGATGTTGAGGGCGCGATTCGGGTACTGGCTTGCAAATTCAGCAGTCTTGGTCGATTTAGACAAGTCGGCGTCCAGCATATAGACATTTTCATGGGCATTACCGACAGACATAATGGTTTTTGCGTATGCGTCTCTTAGTGAGACCAAGCTATTGGGTTCAAACGGAGTTTCAATATTCATGATGACATCACCTCTTTGCAGGCCGCCTGATACTCTTCATCACTCAATGCATGACTGTGCCAGTCCACCTGATTTTCCATAAACGACACGCCGGCACCTTTGGTTGTATTGGCAATCACTACTTTGGGCTTATCTGCCAACTCATCAGAAGTTGCCCACTGAATAGCGCCCAGTACTTCTTCCATTGACTGACCATCCACTTCGTACACCGCCCACCCAAACGACTCCAGCTTCTCGCGGTAAGGCAGCAGGTTCTGAATGTCTTCCACCCTTCCATCGTTCTGAATGCCGTTTGCATCGAGAATGGCGACTAATTTTCCTAACCCGACACTTCCGGCGTAAGCGATCGCTTCCCAGACCTGACCGCTGTTCATCTCACCATCACCCAAGACGACAAACGCAAAGTGCGAACTATTAATGTCTTGCAAAGCAATTGCCTGCCCAAGCCCCACCGATAACCCCTGACCAAGTGAGCCGGTTGACATTTCAATTTCAAGCAGACGAGAGCGGTCTGGATGACCTTGAAGCCTTGAACCCAGTTGTCGCAACGTTTTCAGTTCATCTACGGGAATCAAACCAGCCAAAGCAAGGACAGAGTAAAGGGCAGGAACGGCATGTCCCTTCGATAAAATGATGTGGTCCCGATCGGTTGTGTGAATCCATTGAGAGTCAGGCTTTACTCGCCCTAGATAAAGTGCGACCAGTATTTCTATGCAGGACAGACTTCCACCGGGGTGACCGGATCCAGACGCGTATATCTGATCAAACACGTATTTTCGAGCGAGCCTCGCAGACTCCTCTAATTCTGATATCTGAGAATGCTGTGTCATGTTTTTGTCCTTTTGGTTTCTTTCAAGAGTTTTCCACGATCCAACGCCCGATTAACTTGATCAGCTATAACCACTCTGCTTGGAGAATCGACGACAAGGCATTGATAAATAACTTCATTAAACATAATTTGCATCATTCGGTTCATCGCCGCATCCATACCATACAGCCCTGTTCCCGGAGGAGTCAGAACCGTCAGATCCGCCATTTCATCGAGCTGAGATCCCGACTTTGCAGTCACCACTAACAGCTTGCTGTTGCGCTCTTTGACGGTATGAGCCACCTCGACCATCTCCCGGGTAACACCCGAATAAGAAATGATGATGGCAAGGTCACTTTCTTCCATCAGTGATGCCTTAACCAACTGGGTGTGGCAATCCAAATCACAATGAATGGATAACCCAATGCGAAGTAATCGCTGATACAAATCGAAAGCTGCAATCGCTGACTGACCTACTCCGAACGTAATGATCCTGCTGGCTGCAAGAATTTCGTTTAACGTATTCTCCAGCACGTCAGACTGCTCCAGCATGTCTGAGAAACGCAATGCGCGAACGGAACAATTGCCAAACACTTTATGGGCCACCTCTATCGCCGTATCACTGGCTGACAAGTCTGGCGAGCTTTCTGGGCTTGACTCAACCTGCGCTTTCATTGCCCTACTGCTTTTCAGAATTTCCATTCTGAGTTCTCGCTGCCCGGTGTAGCCGAACCTTTTTGCAAGACGCCCGATGGTGGCTCTGCTGGCGTTGGCATTCTGGCAAATTTCGTCCGTGCTCAATGTCGCCAGCTTGTATTCCGATAGAGAAAGCAAGTACTCAACTAAGCGACGCTCTGTTGGACTGACTTTGCTTTGAGTCATTCGGTGAATAAGGTTTTCGTTCGATAAATTTGAATCTGTCATCGGCTCTTAGCTTTGACTCAAAATGAATCAATTTGAGTCATTTTTATTGATAATGTAGTTAATATGATTTATAACGACTCACATTGCAACTGTTCAATAAATGACCAATATCGCATTTTTGAAAATCAATTCGAAAAACCACGCAACGTAACTAAGTGCCTTTCTAAAGCTGTTTCGTTGTGGAAGTTCTGATGAATCACGGTTCATTGCTGAGCACTTAATGACGTAGGTCGAACTCATGGAGGAGTAATGGAAAGCATTGAATTTCAAGCAGCTCGGTGTCGCCGATGGCTAGAGCAGCATGCGTTACCTTTATGGCTTGGAAAAGGGTTTGACGAAAAAAATGGGCTATTCGTCGAAGGGCTTTTGACGCCGGGACAAACGTATTTTGAACCGGAAATTCGATTCAGGGTGCAGCCTCGGCAAGTGTATGTCTATTGCCATGCAACTAAGCTGGGCATGATCGATGGACTCCCTCAAATTGAATCTGCCGTAACGAAAGGATTTCCAAAGTTTGAATCAGAAAACGGAGGCTATTTCTTTTCGATCAATAACAAACGCGATCCTCACAGCACGGAGACCGAAGCTTACGATATTGCCTTTGCGCTCTTGGGTTACGCATGGCACTTTAACCTGACCAACAGCCAGCAGAGCAAACGTCAACTGGAATCCATCTTTGAATGGTTAGAGCAACATCTGTCGGACAGGCAAAACGGAGGGTATTTTTCTTCCGATACCAACAGAGTATTGCGAAGTCAAAACCCGCACATGCACCTTTTTGAGGCGACTTTGGTTTGTTATCAATTTACTCAGGATCAACGCTGGCTATCTAGGGCAAAAAACCTTTATCAATTGTTTAAAAACAAATTTCTGGGCACAAATTGCCTTCAGGAGTTTTTCGATTCTCAACTGAACCCTAAGCATGAGAAATCAGAGCGTATCGACCCCGGTCATCACTATGAATGGATATGGCTTTTAAACCAATATCAAAATATGACAGGGGAAGACACCAGACAGAAAATTCATACGCTGCAGCAATTTGTTAATCTGTACGGACACAACGAAAATGGCTTAGTGCGGGATGAAGTGCTCATTGATGGTGAAACCCTTCGTTCTACATCGAGACTGTGGTGCCAGACAGAGTACCTCAAGGCTCAAATTGCGCTTTGGGAAACGGACAAGCTAAATACATACCGAGTTGGCATTTCTGAAGCGGTGAACAACATATTCAAGTTCTATCTTGATGAAGCAGAACACGGACTGTGGATTGATCAGGTCGATGAAAATGGATTACCCATTCACTACAAAAGCCCAGCCAGCACCTTTTATCATCTATTCCTCGCCTTCTCTGAATTGATTAGAGTCGCTTCAGAGCCACACTCTGACAGGGCAGAAAAACATACTGAATCCTGTACCTCATAATTCGCTTCTTACTCGCTCTATATTTGTTAAAGTTGGTGGATTCAAAACGATATTGAATGCATAAAACGATAAAACAGAGAGTGGACCAAGCACAGGAGGAGGTGCAATTGCAAAACTATGACTTGTTCACAGAGGAAAGTGGTCGCTGGTTCGAATTTCCAAACGCAAAAATCTACTGGGACCCCAATTTTCTTACTGAGTTAAATGCTAATAAATTACAAATAAAGCTCACTGATTCCCTTCCATGGAAGCAGGAAAGGATCACTTTATTTGGAAAGAAAGTGCTCCAACCTCGCCTACAGACTTGGCATGGCGACGCATCCTATACCTATTCGGGGTTAACGATGAACCCTCACCCTTGGACACCTGAGCTGCGAGCTTTAGAGAAAAGTTGCCGGCAAATTTCAGGGGTTGAGTTTAATTCAGTGCTTGCAAACCTATATCGTGACGGCAGCGACTCCATGGGCTGGCATCAGGATAATGAACCAGAGTTAGGCACCAACCCTGTCATTGCTTCAGTGTCTTTGGGAGACACAAGACGTTTTGCTCTTAAACACAAACATCTGGATGAAAAACAAGAATTTAATTTAACGCATGGCTCCCTTTTGATTATGGCAGGCGAAACTCAACATTATTGGTTGCACTCGGTTCCAAAAACAAAAAAGGCGAAGAAACAAAGAATTAACCTCACATTCCGCCATGTTATTGATAAATAAAAACTTTCATTCTCTCAATAAAAATACGTATTATGAAAAAAGTATTGAAGTCGGTGATACTGCGTCAAGAATTCATAATAATTTCACTGAGCCACTTATTAAATAAATTAGCATATGCAAATATAGGGTTATCGTAATTCTGCTGGTTCTCAAACTCCATGTTGGTCAAACTTACTCGTATTCAGGCGTTGCTCGTTTTATTTACGACATGCTTAGGAAGCTTAAGCTCCTGGTTTGTCTATAGCATCGCTGCGACTGTCGAGAAGCAAAATGTTGAAACCAGCTTGTATGAAATTGCTTACACTCAGGCCCTTGAAGCACAGTACCTGCTAGATAATGTCACAGGGCTGCTCGAGTCATACGGAGCCCTGTTTTCAGCGTCTGAGCAGGTGTCGCGCAAAGAATTCGCTCAATTTTCACAAATCATGCTCCGTGCTCAGTACAACATTCTGGCGATACAGTGGGCACCCAAGATAACCGAAGCGGAAAGGCTTCTTGTTGAATATAACTTAAAACAGGAAGGGTATGCTCCAAAGGGCTTTTTCACGACCAACAGCAATGCATCGCAAACGCTGAAAGCTCCGGATCAAGCCGTATACTTTCCAGTCATGTATACCGAGCCTCTGCAACCCAACAAAAAAGCCATTGGGTTAGAGCTGGCTAATCGCCCATACAACGAGCACGCCATTCGTCAGTCGGCAATGTTCAGACGCATTCATGCCACCAGCCCATTCTCGATTGTGCAAGACCCAGACGGTCCACTCGCAACCGCCATCTACTTTCCAGTATTTCAGCAGCATGAGAATCACAGAACTCTCGATAAGAACGTGTTCCCACCAGACAATTTGAAAGGCTTTGTGATAATGCTGGTAAAGCCTGAACGTTTGCTTCTGAACAATCTGGCAAACCGGGATCACATTCATTTCGTGTTGAGTGATGTGACTCGTGACACCAACAAACGTATCTTTCCTTTGGTGAATGATGAACCCGATGGTCACCTTTCTTATAGCTTTCCACTAACATTGCCCGGCAGAACTTGGCAATTGGACATTCATTTCACCCAAACCATGCCTATTCTCTGGATCCCCTACCTTGTCTTGTTTGCATTTTCTGCACTGACATTGGTTGTGTTAAGTGCGATGGTTTATAGCTTTTACAAAACGTCTGTCATTTCAGATGCCAACGAGCAGCTTCAAAGGCAAAAAGAAGTGTTGCAGGATTTGGCGATGAAAGATCCATTAACCGGACTAGTAAATCGTTTGAGTTTGCAGGAGCAGGTTTCGAACCTAAAGCTAGAACCCCAGCAAGTTACGGCACTTTGTCTGCTTGATCTAGACAACTTCAAACACATTAATGATCGCTTTGGTCATCAACAAGGCGATAAGTTTTTAAAACAGATCGCGTCTATTATCAGTGAACACTTTGAAGGGATAGGGATTACATCGCGACTCGGCGGTGACGAATTCGTCTTTTTATTAACGGAAGCCCAATCTCACGAACAGATTGGTCAGCTTTTACAGTCTCTGCTGACTAAGATTGAGCATGTTTGCTCCTGTGGAGAACATACCTGCGACGAGCATCCGGTGTCCGCGAGCATTGGTGTAGTGATGACTGCTGGTCCGATCCGCGAGTTCGAGCAGCGCCTCAATCAGGCGGACAACGCGATGTATATGGCCAAAAGAAACGGTAAAAATCGTTTCTATATTATCTCTGAAGTGTGATGTTCATTTTTTACTTCTAAAAAGAAAACCCCAACACTTTCGTGTTGGGGTTAAGTTTTTCTGGCAGCGTTCCAGCTACTTAACGCATCCCGCGTCATTCACTCCATCAATGTTGCAACATCCTGCTGCCTGTCCGTTACGCGCCTTCCAAAGCGGTGTCCATTTGTATCCTTACCCTCGCTATTCCTGTAGCGAAGCAACCTATTCCGTAGGTATATCCAAATTCTTCCGTGCGCGCCCCTGATGACTGTCCTTTGTATATAAAGCTTCGTGCTTTATTCCAATTTAACTGCTCTTTCCTTAGAACAGCGCCGTATCCTGTCGGCATGAATAATATTAGCTCCGGATTGAGTTTTTTCTGGCTAATCAGAGCAAAAACCTTTTAATAACTTATAAGTAACATCTAATATTCTTAAGAATATTCAGAGGGTTATTAAGTCAGCGCTTTAATGTAGCATCCGAAACTTTCACCATTTCCTACAGCATTTGTGAGAGATTTCCTACATAGAGTTTCCATTTTTTATTATCATGCGTTTTTAGTCAGTATGCGCTAGTTCACAAAAATAATTATGCTTGACCAATTGTCCGAGATTCCCCAACTGGTGGGCTTTATCGCCTTTCTGTTTGGGTCAGCTGCGTTTGCCCATAAATGCAGCTACCGTATGAGAATCCATCTCGCTTTATTCCAGGTATTGCTGGTTGCCCATTTTGTATTGATGGATGCAATGACTGCTGCGACCACCTGTGCAGTGAGTGTCCTGAGGATCTACTTTTCTACTCGTACTCAGTCTTCGTTTCTAATGTGGGTATTTATCGGTCTAATCTGGGTTCTGGGTTTACCAAACGCTTCAGAACCTCATCAATATCTCACGCTTTTGAGCACATCGATTGCTACATGGGGAATGTACAAATGGGAAGGGCTGGCGATGCGTGGCACCGTTCTTCTCAACACATTGTGCTGGCTGGTTCACAATCTGATCCTTGGATCAGTCGGTGGCATTCTTATGGAAAGCACATTTGCAATAATCAATGCCATCACCATGTTCCGGCTCTATAAAAGCCAGCGAGTCACCCTTTCTCCATAGAGCATTAAACTTTGGTCGAGGTGAAATAATCAGCCATTTGCTATATGGTCGTTAATGCTAGTTGATTAAAAGGACATTAATTTTCAACGTACTAGCCTACGTCGATGAGAGCAACCATAACCAAAGCCAAGGAGAGTGAATGAAGGCAGTAATGTGGATGATGGGAACATTATGTTCGTTCACCTTTATGGCAATTTCTGCCAGAGAATTGGGTGAAGCTTACACGCCCGTTCAGCTGGTCTTCACTCGCAGCGTTATTGGACTGATTCTGGTCTCCCTGTTATTGACGCATTTTCGTCAGTTTCATTTAGTAAAATCGCCTAAAATGGGCATCCACCTTGGAAGAAATCTTATCAACTTTGTGGGGCAGTATTCATGGTTTGTCGGCATATCTCTTTTACCGCTTGCCAATGTGTTTGCACTGGAGTTCACGGTACCACTCTGGACACTTCTTATTGCGTGCTGGTTTCTCAATGAATCATTTACCAAGGTAAAAGCTTTTTCTTTGTTGCTCGGGTTTATTGGAGTTCTGGTGATCGTTAAACCGGGGGCAGATATTTTCGACCCGGCATCATTTGTTGTCATCCTCGCTGCGATCAGCTTTTCAACCGCTTACGTGTGCACTAAATATCTCGCCGAAACAGAACCGCCGCTAGTGATCATATTTTTAATGTGTTTGATTCAGCTCCCCATTGGGTTGGTCTTGTCTTATCAAGACTGGCAGATGCCAATGGGCATCGAATGGCTACACCTCTTTATTGTTGGTCTGACTGGTTTAACCGCTCATTTCTGTATTGCGAGAGCCATGTTGTATGCCGATGCAGGGGTGGTCGTCTCTCTTGATTTCTTCCGCTTACCTATTATTGCTGTTGTGGGCATGTGGCTATACAACGAGACACTCGACTGGTGGGTTTTGTTGGGAGGCATTTTAATGCTGGCGGGCAATATTCTGAACATGCGCAGTCAACGCTCAGCAAACGGAAGTTCAAAACCAGCGGAAAGTACCTAGAAACCGCGAACGACAATCGATTGCTGTTGCCCTGGATCAATCCAACGTAGTTTTCTGGCGCACACTTCTTATTTCAGCGTTAATATAGCTTTTTTTCTCAAGCAGGCTGGTTGTTTTATATGCTAACTCGATTACCCCCTTGGGTTGAATATGGTGCCTTTTGTCTGGCAGCCATCGCAGGTATCGTCAATGCTATTGGCTTATTAGGGTTCCAGCATCAATCCGTATCGCACCTTTCGGGTACGCTTACATTGCTCGGGACTGAGTTACTTTCATCTCCTGCCAGTTCACTGCATTTACTCTGGGTCGTCCTCTCTTTTTTAGCTGGTGCGGCGGTGAGTGGGCTGCTCATACAGAACACAGCATTGAAGCTGGGTCGTCACTACGGCATTGCACTTGTCCTGGAAGGCATACTCTTAAGCCTGGCGGCATGGGTTCTTACCAAAGGATCCATTTCTGGTCACTATTTAGCCTCTGCGGCTTGCGGATTACAAAATGCCATGGTGACAACCTACAGCGGGGCGGTAGTTCGTACCACTCATATGACTGGCATTATTACTGATTTAGGGTTGCTGCTCGGGGCTAGGCTGAGGGGTGAAAAACCTGACCGCAGGAAACTCGGCTTATTTATGGCGCTTCTTTTCGGATTTGTAATCGGTGGGATTTTGGGGGCTTATCTGTTTTCGATATGGGCGTTTAACGCGTTACTTTTCCCAGCCTTTTTCGCCTTTAGTGTCGCTGGAGCCTATTCGCTCAAACTGGCTTTGAGCACGAAAAACGAAAAAACCTGATCCAACTGTTCTGGTAAGCCGTATCAGGTTTCGATCTTTATTTGTTTTTCTGCCACATAGACTGCTCCGGCGTATCCCTACGACGGCTATGTGGCTTCTTTTTTACAGGTACTCGCACAGGTAAGCGGTTGGCTGCTCTACCTTAAGGTCAAATGATGAGTTACGTGGGACATCAAAGGACTCCCCTGACGCGTATGTTATCCATTCTTCGGAACCGATGACACGAACGGTCAAATCGCCTTTCACGACGGTCATTCTTTCTGGTGCTTCAGTTCCAAAGGTATATTCACCTACTGCCATCACCCCAACACTTAAATTTTGATTCGCCTGCACAAACCCGAGTGATTTAACCTTGCCGTCAAAATAGGTATTTTCAGTAATCATTTTTCTTCCTTGTTTTTGAATTACTGATTGTTTTTACCTTGTTCCGTAAAAATGTGCAAGCCAGTGTTTTAGTTACAGCAAACCATCAAATGCCTTCATGACTTCTGGGGATTTCATTACCCTGCCGTGCCCTTGTCCGGTCGTCGTCACCAGTTGAACACGTTCAGCTTCTTCACCAGCTTTTTCCGATACCGAATATGGCGTAAATTTGTCATCAATATCATGAACGATGACACACGGCGTTTTTCTTGCCATTAGGCGAGCATAGGGATCGATGGATTGTATAGGGAAGTTATATTGACGCTCCACCTCTCCAACCACGGCATTGAACAGTCTCATTGAGTACCCAGAACGACGAATACTAGAGAACAGATTTTCCAGGTAGTTCAGAACGGGAGCAACAAGAATGACTGGGCAGTTTTCTGCCTTTTGGTGTCGACTCTCAAGCACTGAAGCCGTCCCCATACTGTGTCCAATGATGCCAGCAAATTCATCCACACTGTCAAGCACGGTATCCAACCCCTCAACAAACGCGGGTATATGCCCTACCTCACCTTCACTTTCGCCATGCGCTGGGTGGTCATACGCCAAAGCTGTGTACCCTTTGGAAGCGATGTGTTCCATTAAAGGAAAAAACTGGTTGGAACTGCCTGACCACCCATGGGTAAGCACCCAGACAGGACCGCTCCCCAACTGATAGGTGGAAAGCTTGCCATGGCTGGTCGTTACCGTACCTTTGATTAGCCCTTGTGGAGTAGGATTTTTAGGTGCCAGTCTGGCGGGAGTCAGCAACACCTTTCGCGCTGTCTTCATCGCGTGTTTTGGCGCAAGGGTGTGGTGAAGACGCGTTGTACAGTTCACCAGACTTCACTTCAGGCTGAACTTGTTGGATGCGTTAAAATAAATCTTCTCACTCATGGTGTTGTCATTCCCTTAAAATAGAACGCTCGTACTATTTATAGTTAAAAAAATGGACTGGTTAACCAGTCTTGTCTTTATTTGGTCTTTGGTTTTAGGGTCTGAAGACCCTGCTATTTCCGCCAGTGATCAAACAGGAAATTCACGCTCAACCAGAAACGTTCACGGCTCACTTGCTCTCCCTCTACAGAATAAAACAGCTGACTACTCAGATAAGCACCGTAGAGCTGAAAAACTGCCTGTTTTGCATCCAGATCGACCATAAAAATGTTTTGCTCCTTGGCTTTCTCGACCTGGATTTCAAGGTAATGAAGCCATTTCTCAATACCAGCAACCAGGCTCTTCTGGATAGCATTTCCCTCTTCAGCATCGCTACGCCATGCATCAAGAAACATGCAGCTCCCCTGAAAGGAGTGATTCCAGGTCAGCCAATTTTCAAGCAGCAGCCGGATTTTGGCTTCTATATCGTCTGAATACTTTGTTCTTGCAGGTTCAACGACCCGCTGCGCAAAAATCAGGTTCGCATACTCAATCACGGTAACCTGCAAGTTCTCTTTAGAATTAAAGTGCGCGTAAAGACCACTTTTGGACATACTGCAATGCCTGGCTAACTCACCAATCGTCAGGCTTTCCAAGCCGTCTTGGCTGGCGACATGGAATGCGGTTTTCAGTATGTTTTCTTTGGTCAGTTTGCCTTTACTCATCAGAACTCTCAAAAGTGACAAAGCGAACGAATCAATTCGCGCTATTTATTAATAGCACAGTCGTTCTTTTTTACAACCTGTATTTAATCTCAACCACGCTAAGAATGGTTAAATGATATGACATCTTATTGAAATTATTACTCAAAGATATAATGATAGTTTAAACATCTTTGTGATTCTTGCTTGTCATTGGGCACCAAAACCGCGAAACGATGGCATCTCTGTTACCGAGAAGATACATTTGTATCCAAATCACTTTGCACATCGCATATTTCTAGGAAGTCTTTATGCTCGAACAGCTCGCTTTTTCTGCCAGTATCACCGGACCTATCTGTTTAATGTTGGTGCTTGGTGTCTTTCTGAAACGAGCGAATCTGATCAACGAAGAGTTTATAGAAACGGCTTCAAAGCTCGTTTTTAAGGTCACGCTACCAGCGTTATTGTTTCTGAGCATTGTTCAGTCCGATTACGATGTGGGAAAAAGTCTTCCATTTACCTTGTATGGATTGGCCGCGAATCTGGTGTTTTTTCTGTTCATGTTTGCTTCAACCAAAATGTTCTTTAAAGATTCCAGTGACATAGGCGTTATTATCCAAGGCGGATTCCGTTCTAACTTAGCTATTATTGGCTTGGCCTACATGGCAAATATGTATGGGGAACAAGGCGTCGCAAACGCAGCGCTTTATGTAGGTGCCGTTACCGTTCTCTACAATATTCTGGCGGTCATTGCATTAAGCCCAAAACAACAGGATTCGAAGTTGAAAGCCTTTTCCATGTTCGGAAAATCGATCACTAAGAATCCACTGATCATCGCTATTCTGCTGGGTTTTGTATGTTACGCACTGTCCGTACCCATTCCTGAAATCGTCTCACATGCCGGCGGTTACTTTGCAGACATGACGTTACCACTGGCTCTTCTTTGTACTGGCGGTTCCCTCAACCTTCGCTCGCTCAAAAAAGAAATCAACTCCACCTGGTTTTCCGCGGTTCAGAAGCTCTTTTTGTGCCCACTGATTATAGTCGGAGGCGGATTATTACTGGGGTATCGTGGGATGGAGTTAGGGTTGCTGTTCTTTATGACGGCGTCACCTACCGCGGCTGCAAGCTATGTGATGGCAAGGGCTATGGGAGGAAACCCCACATTAGCCGCCAACATCATTGCACTGACTACAGTAGGCTCATTACTCACCTGCTCTGTCGGAATTGCAATGCTGACTCATTTTGGCTTGATGTGAATGTCAATTTATCCGCATCTGGCAACTTTCGTTTCATTAAGAACTCTTAATCTAACCCATTTCGTTTTATGACGTGGCTCAGCGTAACCTAATGAAATACTGGGTAAAATCGAGAAATAAACCCTAAGAGTGAGTTCTTTATGTCGTTAGTTCATTCCAATAAAATTGCCAGTTTGGAGCTGGGTCGACTGATAGCCATGTTTGCTATCATATTTCTTCATAGCCAATCGCTAAATCACCCAAACGCCAGCGATGCGGTAATCTGGACGGGTTACGCTCTCAATCAGCTTTCCCGTTTTGCTGTGCCTTTCTTCTTTTTGCTCTCAGGGTTTCTTATTCAACCCAAGTTAAGCCGCGATCCTTTTACCACACTCAAAAACTACAGTTTGCCCTTGATTCAGGTCTGGTTAGTGTGGAGTGTCATTTGCCTGCTGATGCCATTTAACTGGCACGCCTTCTTAACAGATGGGTATATTGCAGAACGCAGTGGGTACTGGGAATGGCTATTGCAAAACCCTCTAAACACTTTCTTTGAAGGAGGGCTGGTACACTTATGGTTTATCCCCGGTTTGCTTTGTGCCGTGGCAATTATTGCCGTGGGCGTGCACTTTAACTGGACGAGAGGACTGATCCTGATTGCTGGCGGTCTTTATGTGTTTGGTGTTCTGGCTGGAAGCTATCGAGAAGTCACGGGAATAGAATTCCCAATTTTCACGCGGAATGGACCATTTTTCAGCACATTAATGGTACTGATTGGCTTTGAAATCCGTCGATTGAATCTGACGATGAATATTCAGTCTGCCATCATCGTAGCTTTGGCTGGATTGTCACTCCATATGGGAGAAGCCGAGATTCTGACTGCCTATGGAACGCCATTTAATACTCATGATTTTCTAGCGGGCACACCAATCTGGGCAACAGGATTATTCTTCATCCTGCTGGCAAATCCAGACTGGGGACGTCGCGATTGGGTGATGAGCCTTTCTAAGCTGGTGCTAGGTATCTACGTGGCACATCTTCCTATTCAGATTCTGGTCGACAATCTGGTCCGTTTTGCAGGATTGGAAGCGTTTACCCGAGATTTTGTATTGGTGAGCGGAACACTCATTTGCAGCGTATTGTTTGTGTGGAGCCTGTCTAAGACTCCTCTCAAAAAAGTGCTGTTCCGTTAACTAAGGCTGCTTATAGGAATGCGGATATCATAATACAGACCACGATCTCCACTGGAAGCAAACAGAGTTCCGTGAAGGTTGATGGTCACCAGAGTATATAAAACCGAGGCACTCAGCCCAATGTGGCGAGTGCTTCCTTTTTTGGTCGTAAAGAACGGTTTGAACAGGTTCGTCAGAACATCGGTACACACACCGTTGCCGTTATCCCAATACTCCATGCACAGTTCTTGATCTTCAATGCTGACGTTCAGGTTCACGACCCTTTCGAATATATTCTCAAAGGCGTGATGTATCGAATTGGTCAACAACGTGGATACAATCTGGAAAATAGGGCTTGGGTCAATATCGATTTCATCCTCACCGCTGAACACTTCCATCTCGATATTTTGCTCTTCCAGCTTTGGTCGAAGTAACGACGCACATTGCATCAAATAGTGATTCAGTTTTACTGCTCTGACCCGATGTTCAAGCTGATCCACCGCCACAGTTTTAAAGGCATCAACCTGTTTGGAGGCAGTGGCGATGTTCCGACTGCTCATTTCCAGGCTCGATTCCGCTGCTTTAAAAAACTCATTCAGTTCTTTGCCGGTTAAAGTCTGATTCTGGGAGGAACGAATGACAGTCTGCAACAGGTCAGAAAGGTGTGAAGACGCTGTTGTGGCAACACCTAGCGGGGTATTCAGCTCGTGGGCAACCCCAGAAACCATTTCACCTATGGCCGCGACCACTTCGCGGTTCACCATTGCCTGATGGGATTTTGCCAAATTCAGGTGTGTTTTTACCCTGGCTGTCACCTCTTCACTTCGATAGGGCTTGTAGATGTAGTCCACACCACCAGCATTGAGCGCATCGACAACAAAATCTATTTCAGAATGGGCACTAACGAAAAGGATCGGGATACCGCTCAGCGCAGGGTGAGACTTGATTTCTCTGCATGCTTCAATCCCACTCATTTCAGGCATATTGATGTCCATCAGAACCATATCAGGAGTGTTCGTCAACATTCCCTGAATGGCTTGCTCTCCCGATGTTGCTGCCCGCACTTTGTAGCCTTCTGTCACCAATATCTTTCGCAATACATGCAAATTCTCAGCAACATCGTCCACAATGAGTATCTCGCTCATTTGCCACCCCCAAAAATCCTTTTCGAAATAGCCCAAAGGTATGATTCAAATAATTTAAATATAGGTGATATTTTTCATCTGAGATCAAAAACGGAGGCGAAAACACCTCCGTTTGGTTAAATCCTCACTGAATAGCCATCATCTTGCCAAATTGCCATCTCTTTCGATGTGGGCTCTTGGTACTCAGTCAATTAGGATGAGAAGTTTCTACTGAACGTATCAATGAAGCGTTAACGGGCTTCTCCCTGCCATTTGAAGAAGTAAGCTCCAGCAAGAAGAAAGACAACCGTCATCAGGGCAAGCGTTACAAGGTGCCCCCATATATCTGCGATTCCTGCGCCATCCAGCATGACTGCTCTGGCGGATTCCAGCATGTGCGTCAACGGGAAAATCTTGGTCATTTCCTGAATAAACTGAGGACTGCCTTCAAGTGAGAACCAAACACCCGATAGCATCATCATTGGCCAGGAAATCAAATTGAGCATTCCCCCGATGAATTCTTCAGATTCAGAACGGCAGGCAATTAACAGCGCAAGAGAGATGATGGAAGACGTTCCAAGGAATGCCACCAGAAACAGAGTAAAAAAGCTGCCAAGCATATAGAAATCGAAAATCAGGTGGCTACCTAGGAATATACCTGAGCTGATAAACATAACGATGACGAGACGGGACAAAACCTGAGCAGACAAAAACTCGATGGCTCTCAAAGGTGTCGCATTGAGCCGTTTTAGTACCGAGTTTTTCCGGTAACGAACAATCACATATCCAACACCAAACAAACACGAGAACATCATATTTACACCTAAAATACCTGGAACCACCCAATCTAAATATCGAATGGCTTTTCCGTCTATTGTGTACTTTATAAATTCAGGTTGTTGTCCTAAGAGTAATTTTTCAACAATGTATCCACTCGAAGAGGATTGATTTATCCAATATGCTTTCTGGTTAAAATCGACCAACAGGTCAATCTTGTGTTGTTGCAATTTAAGCTCAGCATTTTTACTGTCTTTATATTCTATAAACTCTAAATATTTCAATTCTTGAAATGGTGTCGAAGTTTCATGTGACAGATTTATTACACCTACCTTATACAAAACCTTATTTTCGTCCGAAAAGACAAACGCAAAACCAATCACCATTAATATTGGAAAAACCAAATTCCAACCCAATGCACTTCGATCTCGCATAAACTCATAATTTCGTGCGACAAGCACGGCTAAAAATCGGCTAAACATTTTCGCTTTCCTCTTCTATTAGCGTGTGCCCGGTCAGCTTTATAAACAGGTCGTCCAGATTTGCGGATTTAACTTGCAAACCTTCCAGAGAAATATTGGATGACATTAAGTTTGTGAGCGTTTTTTCTACGTTTTCTGACTGAATAAAACAGCGCCCTTCCGAATAATGCACCGACTCGCCATTCAAAGAGGCGTTAGCGGTATGCGATTCTGGCAGGCTGATAAGTGCGCCAGAGAAATGTTGAGTCAAAAGGTTGTCCGGCGTATCCATCGCAATGATGTTGCCTTTGTTCATAATGGCTATTTCATCACACAGATATTGTGCCTCATCCATATAATGCGTGGTAAGCAACACTGTTTTGCCATTAGCTTTGATTTTATTCACCAAATCCCAGAATAAGCGTCGGCTATGAGGATCGAGCCCCGTCGTTGGCTCATCCAGAAAGATCAGCTCTGGGTCGTTAATGAGTGCTAATGCCAGAAGCAGCCTTTGCCTCTGCCCGCCTGAAAGCTTTCGGTGATCCTGAGAAACAAAATCCGATAACTGACATAAGGAGACTAACTCGTCATAAGGCATGGAACGGCTATAAAACGCGCCAAACATCTTGAGTGTTTCTTCTACTGTAAGGTAATCCTGCAATGCCGTATTTTGAAATTGGATGCCAAGTCGGTGATACACGTCTTTAGTGATGGGCTTACCGCGATATCGAATTTCGCCGCCTGTAGGCTGCATTATTCCTTCTAGCATTTCCAGTGTCGTCGTTTTCCCTGCTCCGTTTGGACCCAGTAAGCCAAAACATGTCCCTTGCCTTACACCGAAGCTGACCTCTTCAACGGCAACAACAGACTTGAATCGCTTATGCAGCGATACCGCTTCTATTTGATATTCCATATGGTTTTCTGCCCACTGTCTTCCAGGTTTTTCTTATGAGTTGAACCAGTATATACCCAAGTCTCTTTGCAAATCACAGGCTAAAGATTGCGCTGAAGTATGTTTTAAACAAAATTTCAAATTAATTCAGGTCAAATGATTATTATTGGTATTTTTCTTGAATAAGCCATGACCTTTAAATGAAATAAACTTTTATGAAAACAATACACCTTGACTCGTTTTTGATGTTGTTGGGTACTATCATTCGGTAAATATAGCGAACGTTATTTCATACAAAAGCACAATTAATAACGCCGAAATTATAGGCAAAAACCATTCTGTTAATATATTTTCATATTTTGGTTTACGTATGATTATTATTTCAGCTAGCTCAATCTTGATATTTTTCCACTATTAGATTGCTTTCCATACAACTTATATCATAAGCTAATGATATGTAGACGCTTATTCCATTATTCAGAGAATATTTTTCATATTTTATGTTGAATGTTCCATTTTTTGCTACTTTAGTTATGAGAAGAATAATAAATGCGGCTTTATCTTTTACGGAGAAAAGACAATGGGTTTGGACAATATTTCTATTGCTAAAAAATTATCGATAACGCCGGCTGTGCTGATTGCTATATTAATAGCTATCGCTGTAGTGAGCTCAAATCTGTTAAATGGGTTGTCACAGGATATGAATAAGATTTCCTTTGATTTAGCCCCAGATACTGAGCTAGCAGCGGAAGTAACTGACAGTGTTTACGGCCTGCGCTTAACGGTTAAGAACTTTATAAAAACGGGGAAACAGGAGTTTGTTGATAAATTCGATCAGCAAGCTGCATCATGGACTGAAGACATGACTCGCGCTTACAAGGAGATTCAAAATCCTGAGCGGGTAAAAATGCTGAAATCCATTGAAGAAATGAAGGCTACTTACCTTTCCACATTCAAAGGTACAGTGGTCACCAATATGAACAGCCGTAACGATCTTGTTAACGGTACACTCAATGCTAACGGTCCACAGATTGAACGTAAACTGACCAAGGTAATGGACACAGCTAAACGCGACGGTGACGTCGTGGCGGCTTACCATGCCGGACGTGCGATACGTGCTCTTTTACTTTCCCGTCTTTACGTATCCAAGTTCCTAGTTGAAAACCAGCCTGCACAGGTAGAGCGCTTCAACAAAGAATTCAATGCTTCAGAGAAAGAGTTAGACACACTACTCGGAACGCTTGAGAATCCCGAGCGTCGTCGCCTAACTACTGAAGCCAAGGAGCTATTAAATCAGTATGAGACTGCTGCAAATAGCGTTTCGCAAATGATTTATGACCGAAACGATGGTATCAAGATTTTAGATACCGTAGGTCCTCAAATTGCGCTCAAGGTTGCCGAACTTAGAGCTTCTATAGGTGGTTCGATGGGCGACGCCGCCAATCACGCCAAATCAAATACGGAAACATCAACATCATTGCTGTTTATGCTAGCGGCAGCGGCGGTGATTGTTGGTATTCTCGTCTCTTTTGTGGTGACAAAAGCCATTACCAGCAAAATTCAGTCTACTAACGATGTGCTTAAAGACATTGCGCAGGGTGAAGGTGACCTGACCATTCGTATCCCTGTAAACGGCAGTGACGAACTGGCATTGCTGGCGAGTAACTACAATACGTTTGCCGAGAAACTTCAAAAAACCGTCACTGAACTGAATACCGCTTCTTCCAGCATGCTTACCTCTGCGCAAGAGTTGACAGTGAAAGCAAGCAGTACGCAACAGGAAGTGCGTGAGCAGCAATCTCAGGCTCAACTGGCAGCCTCTGCGATGACAGAGATGTCAGCAAGTGCGCAAGAAGTGAGCAATAGCGCTCAGCAAGCGGCGGAGCTTTCACAGTCTACTGCTGAAGCAGCATCACAAGGTACAAGCGTTGTGGTTGAAGCAGCTACTTCGATGCAAAGTCTGTCCCAACAAATCTCTGACGCAAGTGACACCGTAGAGCAAGTCCGCTCAGACAGTGAGCAGATTGGTACAGTTCTGGATGTTATCAGAAGCATTGCAGAACAAACCAACCTGTTGGCACTGAACGCCGCTATCGAGGCTGCTCGTGCAGGTGAACAGGGTCGTGGATTTGCGGTGGTAGCTGATGAAGTTCGCTCTCTGGCATCCAGAACGCAGGAATCGACGGAAGAAATTCAGAACATCATCGTTAGCTTGCAACAACGCTCTGAAAGTGCGAGTCAGGCAATGACGAAGAGCCGCTCAAATGCAGAAGAAACCGCTGCTCAAGTTCAGTCTGCCGAAGAAGCACTGACTTCCATCGACGGCTTTATCGCTCAAATCAACGACTCTATCGGTCTGATTTCAAGCGCAGCCGGTCAGCAGGCTACCGCAGCTGATGAAGTAAGCGTAAATGTGAATACCATGTCTGATATCTCCGATAAGACACTTACTCAGTCCATGGAAACCACAGACTCAGCAGAGAACCTGAACCAAGTTGGTAATCAGGTAAGCCGTCTGCTAGGTCAATTCCGAGTTTAAGATCCCGCAAGCAAGAAAGAGCGAGCCAATTGGCTCGCTCTTTTATTTTCATCTGGTTACAACGCGACTTATTTTAGCTTATAGAACACCGTCGAAAGCGGCGGAATTCGCAAGTTCAGTGACTGCTCCAGCCCTTCACTTTCCACTTTTTCCGTTTGAACAACTGAGTGAACATCAAACCCACTGCCGTTGTACTTAGTGTCATCAGTATTCAGTACCAATTCGTATGCCCCTTCATTGGGAACACCAAGCCGAAATCGCTCGTGTGGAACAGGCGTAAAGTTGGAGACAATCAAGATACGCTCTCCAGACTCACTGATTCGCTCATGAGCGAGAATACTCGCATCTTTGGCATCCTGCAGTCGCCACTCAAAACCTTCAGGGTCACTGTCCTGATCGTGTAACGCTTTTTCTTTCCGGTAGAGGAAATTCAGGTCGCGAGTCAGATCCTGCACTCCTTTGTGGCGGTCAAATTGCAATAAGAACCATTGCAATTGATCGTCATGATTCCATTCGGCCGTCTGACCAAATTCCGCGCCCATGAAATTCAGTTTCTTCCCAGGCTGACCATACATATAGCCCATGTACGCTCGGAGGTTAGCCGTTTGCTGCCACTCATCACCGGGCATTTTATTGTGAATGGAACCTTTTCCGTACACGACTTCATCATGAGACAGCGACAGCACATAGTTCTCACTGTGTGCATAAACTAGTGGGAACGTGATGGTGTCGTGGTGGTATTTTCTATGCACCGGGTCTTCTTTAATGTACGAGAGACTGTCGTGCATCCACCCCATGTTCCATTTGAAGCCGAATCCCAGACCACCCATAAATGTGGGAGCGG
This sequence comes from Vibrio nigripulchritudo, assembly GCF_027924785.1. Lineage (NCBI taxonomy): Bacteria > Pseudomonadati > Pseudomonadota > Gammaproteobacteria > Vibrionales > Vibrionaceae > Vibrio > Vibrio nigripulchritudo. The sequence continues at coordinate 1,585,398 of NZ_AP027050.1, forward strand.
AAACTCCGGGAAATGCCGTAGATTCCTCTGCGATGGTCATGGCATTTGGAAAATGCTTATACACTTCCTCATTCATCCATTTCAGAGTGGCAATGGCATCGTAGTTTTCGTTTCCACCATCCATATTAGGTAACCATTGGTCGTGGCTACGGGAATAATCGAGATAAAGCATAGAAGCAACCGCGTCCACACGAATACCGTCTATATGGAATTGTTCAAACCAGTACAATGCATTAGAAACCAGGAAGCGACGGACGTGCTCTTTTCCCATGTCATAGATGAATGAATTCCAGTCCTGGTGCCATCCTCTGCGAGGATCAGGATCGTGGAAAAGTGGCGTACCATCAAAATTCGCCAGACCATGATCATCTGACGGGAAATGGGCAGGAACCCAGTCCAACACCACACCAATATTTGCCTGATGGCACTGATCAACGAAATATTTGAAATCATCCGGTGAACCGAATCGGCTGGTTGGTGCAAACAAACCAACAGGCTGATACCCCCAAGATCCGTAAAACGGATGCTCTGATACTGGCATCAGCTCGACATGGGTGTAACCGAGATCCACCAGATAAGGGATCAACTGGTCAGCAAGTTCACGATAATTAAGAAACTCACCGTTCTCGTTTCGTTTCCAGGAACCGGCATGAAGTTCGTAGAAAGAGAGCGCTTCTTTTCGCTTTTGGGTGACTGGGCGTTGCTGCCACGTTTCATCCTGCCAGTCGTATCGGCGGTGATCATAAGTAAGTGACGCAAATGATGGATGCTGCTCAGAATGGAAACCCCAAGGATCGGCTTTATGTGGCAGCCCTTCCCCGTCGGGACCTTTCATTTCAAATTTGTATTGAGTGCCTTCTGGCAGGTCAGGGATAAATAGCCCCCAGATACCGTAATCCAGCTTTTGCAGTGGATGCCTTCTGCCATCCCAGTAGTTAAAAGCACCAACGATGCTTATCGCACTGGCGTGAGGCGCGTAGACCAAAAAGCGAGTCCCGTTGACCTGCTTTCCACCGCGTTCGAGGGAGATAAACTGAGCACCAAGCTGATGGTACATCTGTTTGGGGGTATGTAAATCTTCGTACTCTGCGTATAACGCGTGATACTGATATGGGTCATCGACGATCTGTTCCGTGCCAGACCAGTCAACCGCTAAGCGATAATGAACATGGTTCAGGTCCATGTCGCCTTTCAATACAAAACCGCTGTTCTCTTCTCTTTCGAGTGGAATGCGATTTTGATCTTCTAATACCAACTGAACATTGTCTGCACCCGGAATCCAGATCCTTAACGCGATACCTTCTTCCTGACTAAACGGCCCCAGAAAAGAAAATGGATCAGCAAATGCAGCTTGCGAAAGTTGGGCATAGGCTTGTTTGGATTGTGTTTTATTATTCAACGCCTTGTCCCCTGACGATTATAAATGTGAGCGGTTAAGCCCCTTCCTGATGAATAACATCTGAGCTTGAATCAGACAGCGTTACCGCACAGGTATATTGAAAGCGATTCAGTCTAGCATGGATGCCAGAAAGTGAAAGCCAATGCATATTAATGCTAGTAGCCTAAAACATCATTCAGGCTACTGGCTTTTGTTTAACGCTGCTTTCTAAGTTCTGTTAAACGTTCAGCTAACTGATGGATATTATCCTTGGCAAATATGTCATCCAGATTAGAGGACAACTTGCGACGCCAGTTAGGGTATTCATCCACAGTGCCCGGAATATTGACGGGTTTGTCCATCTCTAACCAATCTTCGAGCTGAATACTGAGTAACGCACTGCTACCGGCAGCAAGGTGCATTTGAAGCGCCTCACTCAGGTGTCTGTCCATCGGGACTTTAGAGGCATCTCGACCCACACCTTCCGGTAAGTAACCATGCCACGCTACACTATTCAGAATCTCTTGTTTCGAGCGAAGACGATCATCAAACAGTTTATTAAGCTGCTCTTCATCGGGGTACAAACCCAGTTCTTCACCCATTTTGAGGTCATCGCAGTGCCAGAAACCTCTCAGGGTTGGCATATCGTGAGTACAGAGGGCAGACATCGACTGCTCAGCATAGTGTTGAGGTGAGAAGTACCCACCGTCTTCCGCCACTTCGAAGAAGAACACTTTGTATGAATGAATGCCCGCTTCAGAAAGCAACTCGACAATTTCATCAGGCACGGTTCCCAAATCTTCGCCGATAACGGAGCACTGGTGGCGATGGCTCTCTAACGCCAGCAGTGCCAGCATCTCCTTCACTGGGTAGTAGATATACGCACCTTCTGATGCGTTATGCCCTTTAGGAACCCACCAAAGACGCAATAAACCAAGAACATGGTCAATTCGTAGTGCTCCGCAATGGGTCATATTAGCTCGTAACAGCTCAATGAATGGCTTGAACTTTCTCGCTTGCAATTCCTGAGGATTCAACGGTGGAAGCCCCCAGTTTTGCCCCAACGGACCAAGAATATCTGGCGGAGCCCCTATGCTGACGTCCTGACACAGTTCTCCCGTATCTGCCCAGGTTTCAGAGCCTGAATCCGCGACACCAACGGCCAGATCCCGGTATAATCCGACCTGCATACCCTTCTCTTCTGCAAGTAACTGCGCTTCTTTGATTTGGCAGTCTGCTAACCACTGCAGGTAAAGATGTAGCTGAACCAAATCCTCATGGTCGACAATAAACTTTCTTACCGCTGGGCTGTGGTATTTGCGATATTTTTCAGGAAATACCGGCCAACCCCATGTATCACTGTCGTCTTCCTTAAGATAGGCATGCAGGGCGTCAAAGGTCGCCTGCTGCAACAAGCTCTGTCCGCCTTGATCAACAAACGAAACGAATTCAGTCGCACGGTCGGTATTTTTCTCAAGGTGACGTCGTTTAAATTCTGTGTAGAGAATGGGCAGGACACTCATCTTCAGTGCTGAGACTTCACTATAGTTGACCCAGTGAGATTCTCTGGCTTCCTGTAGCCTTTGCTGAAACTCAACACTTCCTACCAGTGCCTGAGCGTCGCTGCTAAGTGCAAATTCAGGAACCGAACTGACATCAATATAAAGAACGTTTAGCCAGCGACGAGATGATGGGCTGTACGGGCTTGCGCCTTCAGGGTTAGCTGGGAACAGAGAGTGAATCGGGTTGAGACCAATGAAATCACCACCACGCTCCGCTACCTGACTCACGAGTTGTTTCAGGTCGCCAAAGTCCCCCATTCCCCAGTTATGAGAGGTTCTTAAGGTGTACAACTGAACGCTCGGTCCCCACATTTTTTCGCCGCACAGCAAAGGTTCCTGTTTGTAGCAGCGCTTAGGGGCAATAACCAGAGTCATCTCATAAGGTGCTTTTCGACGTTTACGAGTAATACTAAGTTTGTGATAACCCCACGACAGGTTGTTTGGCAGCGCAAAAACTAAAGGACCGCCTGATTTTCGTTTGTCGCTGACAATCTGGGACTGGAGATATCCTTCCAGCATCTCACCGTTTTCGGTTTCCAGACGCCAGCTAAACTCGCTTTCTCGGGCACTGGCGCCCAGATTCAGTTCAATATGAACATCCTGATCGTCGGTCAGAATGAGGATCGGTTCGAGAACCGGTTTCTTGTGCTTCTTCTCGGCAGATGCTAGCAAAGCCTTGTCATTCGAGACGTCGTAGCCGAGTGAATTTAGTAAATGCGTAATGGTATCAATAGAAACATCGGTTTCCTGCCCCATGGCATTAATGTACTTTTCTGCAATGTTCGCTTTGATCGCGACTTGTTTAATAGCCTCTGGCGTTGTTTTTCGGACTTCTTTCATTATTTTCTCCGGAGGTGACTTATGCCCTCTTTTTCGCTGACTGTGGATACCTTGATAAAGTCGGTATCCACAGTTTCAGCAACAAGCGTTATGAACGTTTTACTGCTTCCAGTTTCCAGATGTTGTTTACGTAATCTCGAATACTGCGGTCAGAACTGAATTTACCCACTAGTGCAGTGTTCAGAATCGCTTTGCGCGCCCATCCTTTCTCGTCTCGGTACTGCGCATCCATATCTTCATGCGCTTTGATGTAGGAAGCAAAGTCCGCCAGAACCAGATATGGGTCCCCTCCATCTAACAGGCTTTCATAGGTGGCTGCCAGACGTCCCGGCTGCCCCGGAGTGAATTCGTCCCCAACTAGAAGATCCAGCGAAGCTTTCAGTAAATGGTCGGCATGGTAGTAGTCGTATGGGTTATAGCCTTTCTCACGTAACGCCTGAACTTCATCCACTTCTAAACCGAAAATGTAGATATTGTCGTCACCCACTTCTTCACGAATCTCTACGTTTGCTCCGTCCATCGTACCTATGGTCAGTGCGCCGTTGAGCGCCAGCTTCATGTTTCCGGTTCCTGAAGCTTCTTTACCTGCGGTCGAAATCTGCTCGGAAACATCCGCAGCAGGGATGATAATTTCAGCCATGCTTACACGGTAATCAGGCATGAACACCACTTTCAATTTGTGCTTAACGCGATTGTCGTTATTGATTTTCTCAGCCACTTTGTTGATGGCGAAGATGATCTCTTTTGCAAGATGGTAGCCGGGTGCGGCTTTTGCTGCGAAGAATACGACGCGGGGTGCCATATCGAATTTCGGATCATTAAGCAATCGGTGATAAAGCGACAGAATATGTAGTAAATTCAAGTGCTGACGCTTGTATTCATGCAGACGCTTGATTTGCACATCGAAAATGGCGTTAGTATCCAGCTCAATGTCCATATTCTCTTTAACCCAGTCTGCCAGACGCTGCTTATTAGCTTGCTTCACACGCATAAAGTCTTGCTGGAAGGTTTCATCGTCTGCGAATTTTTCTATTTTTCTCAACTCATCGAGATCAACAATCCAGTCTTCCCCAATCTTACTGGTAATCAAATCAGATAATTCTGGATTACAGAACTTCAACCAGCGTCTCGGGGTAACTCCGTTTGTGACGTTTTGCAAACGCCCAGGGAACATCTCGTTGAACTCTGGGAACAGATCTTTCTTTACCAGAGCAGAGTGAAGCGCGGCCACACCATTAACGGCATAAGATCCGACAACACAAAGGTTCGCCATACGAACCATGCGGTGCGTACCTTCTTCAATGATCGACAGTTTGCGCATCTTATCGACATCACCCGGCCACTTCTCTTTCACATCGTGCAGGAACAGGTGGTTAATGTGATAGATGATCTCCATATGACGGGGAAGTAAGCGTTGCAGAAGCGCTTCGCTCCAGGTTTCCAACGCCTCTGGCAACAAAGTATGGTTGGTATAAGCGAAGGTTTTCGTACAGATCGACCAGGCATCATCCCACTCAAAATCGTTCTCATCCACCAGAACTCGCATCAGTTCGGGGATCGCCACCGTCGGGTGAGTATCGTTCAACTGAATGGTTTCGTATTTTGGTAAGTCTTCGAGCGAATGACCATTTGCCTGATGACGGTGAAGGATATCGGCCATTGAGCAACGAACATGGAAGTATTGTTGCATCAGTCGAAGCGTTTTGCCTTTTTCGTGGTTGTCGTTCGGGTATAGCACCTTAGTGACGTTTCCGGCATCGATAAGCGCATGCTGAGCTTCAAAGTAATCGCCGTTGTTAAAGCTTTCAAGACTGAATGGCGCTATTGCACGACATTCCCAGAGTCTCAATGGGTAAACGGTTCGGCTCTGATATCCGACAATCGGCATATCCCAAGGCATTCCCTGAACATACATCCCCGGTTTCCAACGACGCTTTTCAACGCCGTCATCATTCACGTAAACATCCACGTGACCATAAAATCCGGCTTGTTGTGCCAGTTCCGGACGCGCGACTTCCCATGGGTAACCTTCAACTCCAGCCCATGCATCTGGCGCTTCTTTCTGATGGCAGTCTTCAAAAGACTGACGGAACAATCCGTACTCATAGTGCAGACCATACCCCACTGTCGGGAATTGCTGCGCGGCGCAGGAATCCATAAAGCAGGCGGCAAGTCGACCTAAGCCACCATTACCCAGTGCCGGATCGCGTTCGTTTTCTAAAATATCAGTCAGGTTCTGCCCTAACTCTTTGACGGCCTCATCGACAACGTCATACAGCCCAAGGCTAATAAGATTGTTACCGGTAAGACGACCGATCAGAAATTCAAGAGACAGATAGTTAACGCTTCGGGCATTCTTAATTTTTGGGTCGTTTTCTGTCTCTAGTAAGTCAAATGTAGTTAATTCTGCAAGCGCTCGACCTGTCGCCAAATACCATGCTCTTTCTGATGCATTTTCAACGGTGGTCGCATAAGTGGCAGCCAAATGCTTTTTTACTGCGTTTTTGAACTCTTCTTTATTGAAATTCACGTGCTCTGTCGGCTTCATTTGGAATTCTCGCTGTTGGTTTTCCATGTCCCCCCAAGCTACTCACGCATCGGACTACCAGACGCTGCTAACCTGAATCAGTCGAGCCATCCGCGGACGAAAATTCAGCACAAGAAAGCTAACTTGGGTTCAAAATTTGTTGCTCCGTATTAAGGGCTGTTGATCCTAAAGACCGGAGCGTTGTTTATCTTCAGCCGAACACGCGAGCAAAACATCATCCTGAATGAAAGGAGGAGGAGGAGGAGGATTAAGGGCGTAGGTAGTAGAGCGAACGATATTGGTGAGCCAATGAGCAAAACTTGTGCAAACGATTCATGGATGGTGACATACTTCACCTTTTTAATGCAATAGAACCAACATTGAGAATGTTTAAGTAGCTCCCAAGCAAATTTTATTCGACAAATGAATCAATACGGTGCAGTTATTGTCACTTTACACAGCAATAAATTTCCCTTTTTATGTGTTTACTCATTAATTTTCTCTGGAAAGTTGAGTCATAAACAAGATCCAAGTCACACTATTAAGGCGTAGTCCTCCCCAGAATATCCCCTATCTTTAGATTTAAGAGATCGATCAAGGATGGTGAGAACCCCTCCTCGTAGTATCCGGCGTAGAAAACATCAATAAGAAAAATTATGTGGATTCCCTCTAAACTTACTCGCCCTAAACGCTTGCACAACGCCATTCTTCGCCCAAGAGTTCTTGAGCTGCTGAAACAGGCTCCGCACTACAAACTGATTCTATTTCGCTCTCCTGCCGGTTATGGCAAAACGACGATGGCTGCTCAGTGGCTGGAAGAACAGCCAAACGTTGGCTGGTTTAGCATCGACGACAGCGACAACGAGAGCTTTCGCTTTGTGAACTACTTTTTGCGGGCATTGAACGTCGCAACCGATAATGCTTGTCGCAAATCTCAGTCTCTGGCGGAAAAGCGTCAGTTTTCCTCCCTTAAGACTCTGTTTAGCGAGGTGTTTGCTGAAGTCAGTCAGGTTACAAAAAGCTGTTTTGTCGTTCTGGATGATTACCACTGTATCGAGAATGAAGAAATCCATGAAGGCATGCGCTTCTTCCTTAAACATTTGCCAGACAACATTACACTGGTCGTAACCAGCCGTGCACTGCCGCCGTTGGGCGTGGCTAATTTGAGAGTTCGCGATCTGATGATCGAAGTAGATAACGACTCGCTGGCATTCGACAACGAAGAAACCGCTCGCTTTTTCAAACTCCGTGTAGCAGACGGGATTGACGACTCCACTGCCAACGCATTGCGTCATTATGTCGAAGGCTGGCCTTCTGCATTACAGCTCTTTGCCTTGCAGGCTCAACATCAGAAAAAGTCTCTGGTGCAGTCTGCTGAAACCTTGTCTGATTTTAACCATACGCATCTTTGGGATTATTTACTCGAAGAGGTGTTTGAACTACTGGATTCAGAAACCCGCCAGTTTCTTATGCAGTGCTCCGTATTCGATACGTTTAATGATGTGCTGGCATCAAAGGTAACAGGTCGGGAAGATGCGCTTGGAATGATCGAAACACTAAATCGATTCGGCTTATTCATCTATTCTCTTGAAGGAGAACAGAACTGGTATCGATTCCACAACCTGTTCGGTGAGTTTCTGAATCACGAGCGCCAGACCCACCTCCCCGCACAAGACAATAAGCTACATAGCTCTGCTGCTCATGCCTGGCTATCATTGAAAAATCCGGATCAAGCTCTGAGTCATGCCTTAAAATCGAAAGATGATGATCTGATTGTGGATGTACTGGATAAACACGGCTGGGCAATGTTCAATAAGGGTGAACTGGCTCTGCTTGATCGAGCGTTGGAGTATCTACCACCCGAAAAAAGATTCAGCCAGCCCAGCCTTGCGCTACTGCGTGCGTGGCTAGCTCAGAGCCAGCACCAGTATGATAGGGTCGCCTCACTGCTTACAGAAGCAGAGCAACAGCTTAAGTTAAACAATATAGAACTCACCAATAATGACCAAGGTCAGGTCAATGCCCTACTTGCGCAGGTGGCAATTAACCAGAATGAACCCGAGAAAGCGCAGACGCTGGCAGATTTAGCGCTGAGCCAGCTTTCAGCGACAACCTATCGCAGCCGAATAGTCGCAACTTCCGTTATGGGGGAAGTGAATCACGTATTAGGGCACCTCGACCGTGCTTTACCCCTTATGCAGCAGACCGAAAAACTGGCGAGACAGTATCAGATCATTCCGCAGGCTTTGTGGGCACTGCTTCAGCAGAGTGAAATACTTATCGCTCAGGGATACGTTCAGGCCGCTTATGAAGTTCAGGACAACGCATTAAAACTGGTGGAAGAACAGCATTTACACCAGCTTCCGCTTCACGAATTTTTGCTTAGAATTCGAGCTCAGGTACTTTGGGGCTGGAACCGACTGGATGAAGCTGAGGACTGCGTCCACAGAGGTCTGGATGTTCTGGGTAAACATGATCAAAGCAACCACCTTCATGGCTACTCTATGCTTGCACGCATTGCCATTGGACGAGGAGAACTGGATAAGGCATCGCGCTATGTCGATCAAATTTTGCACCTGATTCAGCTTTCTGATTACCACATTGACTGGAGTGCAAATGCTTCACTTTCACTGTTGCTTTTCTGGCAGGCGAAAGGAGCAACACAAGAGATTGAGCAGTGGCTTGGTAGCGTCCATCGCCCAACAGACGCAAGAAACCACTTCAGCCAGCTTCAGTGGCGAAACATTTGCAGAGCCTACGCAAGCTTAAATATGCTTGAAAAGGCTAGAGATACATTGGCATTTTTGCAAAGCGAGGCATTGAAAGCCAACTTGGTCACCGACCAAAATCGAAACTTGATCGTTGAAGCGTCTATCCAGATACAACTTGGCGATTCGGCTTCTGCCGAAAGTGCGTTAGAACAAGCCATTAAGCTGACCACTCAGACAGGTCTTGTTGGGTATTACCTGATTGAAGGTGAAATCTTGATCTCGCCGCTGCAAAAACTGCTCAGCAACGAGAAGATAGGTGATTTAGAAAAACACCGTATTCAGCAGCTACTCAAGGACATCAGTAGCAGAAACCGAAACCGATCGGTGCACTTTGATGAACAATTGGTGGAGAAACTGGTGAATCACCCCAATGTTCCGGAACTGGTCCGAACCAGCCCGCTAACTCAAAGGGAATGGCAGGTTCTAGGGTTAATCTACGCAGGCTTGAGCAATGAACAGATATCGCAGGAGCTGGATGTTGCAGGAACCACCATCAAAACTCACATTCGTAACCTATACCAGAAACTGGCGATTGCCAATAGAAAGCAGGCAATAGAAACCGCTGAAAATCTTTTGCATTTAATGGGCTACGCATAAAGCGTAAAGAAGCGGACAAGGAGGTCTGATGCTAGTTGAGTGGCACCCAAAAAGATTTTGGTATTGCGATACCAGAATTCGTCGCCATGGGTTTGACTGCCTTCACCGGATGATAGTGGTTAAGCGCTCTGACGGGATGCTTATCATCATTAATCCGGTGGAACTCACCACCCAGTTACAACTGGCTCTGTCTGATCTAGGGCTTATAAAACAGATCTGTGTAACTTCACCTACCTATCACCCTACACTTTCTGAATGGTGGCTTGCCTATTCCGAGGCGCAGTTTCTTGCTACACCAACAGTCATTCAGCAGCGTTCAGATCTGCATTTCGATGATGCACTCTCCTCACAAACTCATAAATCGTTACAAGGTGAACTGCTTCAAACCTCTCTGTTAGGCTCAAAGTCACCCAGAAAGGTGATTTTTTGCGATCCGCAAAGCCGAACGTTAATCCTGCCTGATCTGCTTTTAGCCAACCAACCCCATCTACCCTTACCTCAGCGCCTGATTACCGTTATTTTTGGTGCAGGTAAAAGCACTGTTTTTCCCTTTTCTGACAGAACTCAATTCGAAAGAATGTCTCTCCTTAGAGCGTCGATTCAGGAAGTGTTGACCTGGCCAATTGAGCACATAATTTCAAGTAATGGACTGACAGTAGGCAAAGACGGGAAAAATGCTTTCTATCAGGCATTTCGATGGGCATTTGTTTCCGACTAAGTCCTGTCAACCCATTTTAATCACTCAACGCATCTTTACTTTTGTGAAGTGCATTCAAATCCAAATTGGGAAGAAGTTGAGCCCTAGAGCACAGTTTTTTCTTCATTTTCGCATAATGCAATTCCCATTTTGCAAATCACTGCAAAATGTAAAACAGATCGCATATTGTATTGACTTAATTGTCAGCAGTTGCAGTCGCTTTATCGACCATTGTCACAAAAATGAGAGTGATAAAAGAAATGTCATGAATATTTAAAAATATTCTTTAAATACAGAGGGTTATATTGATTTTATGGTTGTTTAGGCAAAAAAATAGCCAACCGCAATAGGGCGATTGGCTTATATTTTTTGTGAACAAATCGGGTTCACTAACAACGTCAGTTGGCTAGGTGACCCTCGGCTTTAATAAGGGTCACATGTATAAATGCAATGGGTGTGCCAACTTTTCAAAACTAAAATCTAAGTTACTGTAAATGACTCATTACTCAGTCGGAAAATAGCGCCACCTCTGAACACAACTGACATACATCCTCATTAATATGTCGCTTTTCTTCATTGGTTTTCTATATCATAATCCATTCAACCTTTTATCGAAGAGAATGAACGACCTAAATGAATCTTTTAAAAACCTTTTTTAAAGGTGTTGCCATGGGTGCTGCCGACGTAGTACCAGGCGTGTCTGGCGGTACAATCGCATTTATCACAGGCATTTACGACACGCTTCTGGAAAGCATTCGTCGTGTTAACCCTTCTATTATCGGCATTTGGAAAAGAGAAGGTTTTAAAGCCGCCTTCGACCACATCAATGGTTTGTTCCTTATCACTCTGTTCAGCGGCATCATTCTTAGTATTCTGACGCTTGCCAAACTTATCTCGTGGCTCTTGGTTGAACACCCGATTCCACTTTGGTCATTCTTCTTCGGTCTGATCTTGATTTCAGTTGTGCATGTACTGAAACAGGTTGAGAAGAAGAACATCGTGACTGGCGTTTTCTTATTGCTAGGCGTCGGCTTTGCTTACACCATCACTGTTGTCAGCCCTCTTCAGATGGCGGATACCAGTTTGAATATCTTCATAGCAGGAATGATTGCTATCTGTGCCATGATTCTTCCTGGCATTTCAGGCAGCTTCATTCTTTTGCTGCTGGGTATGTATGGTCCTATTCTGGCTGCGGCAAAAGGGCTACAGATCGACGTTCTGATGCTATTCATGCTGGGCTGTGTCGTGGGTATTCTAAGTTTCTCTCATGTTCTTTCATGGCTATTGAAAAACTTCAGAGACTACACGCTGACGTTTTTGACAGGTCTTATGTTGGGTACCCTACCGAAGATCTGGCCATGGAAAGAGACAATCTCCTGGCGCACTAACTCCAAAGGGGAGCAGGTGCCATTGGTTCAACACAATCTGTCTCCGTTTGAATTCGAATCTGTTATTCAACAACCGTCTCAACTGACTCTTGCCATCGTAATGATGCTGGTAGGTATCGGGTTGGTTTGGGGGCTTGAGAAAGTAGGTTCGCGAACTGAATCATAATTTCGATTTCCAAAGATCTTACCTAATATGCCAGTCAGCGAACCTGACTGGCATTTTTATTTGAGGATTACGCCGCTTGCTCCCCACCAGCTAAACACCTCCAGTTTACGAGGAATTTCTTCCCTCCAATATCTCACTTTTTTTGGAACAAACGGCTGATTTTTCAAAGTAAATTGCACAAATTGCGTCCACTTTTGAAACCCGAGCTTCCCTCACAATACTCTGACATTTGTCTATATTTCAGCCTTACCTTTTACCCTGACACCTCAGTCAGGAGAATATAATGAAAACGGAAAAAACAAAGAAAGTACTGCTTTCAGTCACTGCACTTCTGCCGACGATGATTGCAGCCAATCTCGCGTTAGCTGCGAGCCCGGATACACAAAAAATCGAAAGTTTGATACGTCAGGAAATGAACGATACTGCCAGTATCTACACCGTTAAGGCTCCAAACCCCGACTTGTATCGAAAAGCACTGATTTCACTCAAATCCAAAGTTCTCGAATCCGATGAGACTAAGATGACTTTCATCATGTCAGTGTCGGATGAAGAGAAAAACGACCTCACACGTTTGGGATTCAAGTTCTCTGATGCTCAGAACTGGATCAATAAGAGAAATGAGAAACTGGAAAAGAGAATCGACAATATTCAGCGTCGCGCTCGCTCTAATTCTGCTCCTCTGAATACGGGTCAGATACAAGGCATTCCAGGGTATTCTTGCTATGAAACGGTTGAAGAAAGCTATTCGGTAGCCAGAGGCTTTACCACCACCTACCCAAATCTGGCGGAGTGGAAAGACGTCGGCGATTCCTTTGAGAAGACTCAGAGAAATGGCGGTTATGATATTTTTGTGCTGAAGCTGACGAATAAAGCTAAAGCTGGCAATAAACCCGCGCTGTACATTAACTCTGCGATTCACGCTCGCGAATATACAACTGCTGCGCTGACGCTGGATTTCGCCAGATACCTACTCGAAGGGTATGGAAATGACGCTGATGCCACCTGGATTCTCGATCATCATGAAATTCATCTGATGATTCAGTCCAACCCCGATGGCAGAAAAATGGCAGAAAGCGGTCTGTCCTGGCGAAAGAACACCAACACGAATTATTGTGGACCAACAAGCAATCAGCGTGGTGCAGACCTGAATCGGAACTTTACTTTCAGTTGGAATAGCACCACAAACGGTTCAAGTGGTAATCAATGCGACAATACTTATCGCGGAACTAGCCCGGCATCTGAACCAGAAACCAAGGTTATTGAGGCTTACGCAAGAAACCTATGGCCTGACCGACGAGGTCCTAACATCAATGATGCTGCACCACTGGATACCAGCGGTATTCACCTCGATATTCACAGTTACAGCGAACTGATGCTCTGGCCATGGGGAGGAACCCAGCAAGCGGCACCAAACGGTCCTCAGTTACAGACTCTTGGTCGGAAACTAGCGTACTTCAACAACTACTACCCTACACAATCCATTGGTTTGTACCCAACAGACGGCACTAGTGATGGGGTGAGCTATGGCGAGCTGGGTGTGGCTGCGTTTACTTTTGAACTCGGTAAACAGTTCTTTGAAAGTTGCACCAGTTACGAAAACAAGATCAAGCCCGACAACCTGAAAGCTCTGATTTACGCTGCCAAAGTTGTCAGAACGCCTTATGTCACACCTTCTGGTCCTGACACAACTCAAGTGAATATCAGTAACGGTGCGTCTAGCTCTGGCGTCAATGCTGGTACTCAACTCACTATAACCGCGACGGCTTCGGATACCCGATACAATAATCGCAATGGTGCTGAACCCTCTCAAAACATTGCTGCGGCGGAGTATTACATTGATGTTCCGCCTTGGGAAACGGCAAATAATCCGACACCAATCGCGCTGAACGCAGTAGACGGATTTAATCAAAAAACAGAGCAGGTTACAGGGGTTATTGATACTACCGGCTTGTCCGAGGGTAAGCACATGGTATATGTGCGAGCGAAAGACTCACAAGGTAACTGGGGACCCATTACCGCTGAATTTGTGAATATCCGCTCGGGTGGCACCAACCCTCCTGCAACTGGTTACTGTGACACAAAGAGTGGCAATGCACGATATGAGTGGATCCAGCAAGTAGACGTAGGCAACTTCTCGCATCAATCTAATGCTGCAGTCTACAGCGATCATACGGAATCTAAGATCAACAAATCCATTGCTGTCACATCGGGGCAAAACAGCCTTACTCTGACTCCGGGGTATTCTGGAAGCACGTATCGTGAGCACTGGAAGGTTTGGATCGACCTGAATCAGGATGGTGATTTTGAAGACGCAGGAGAAAGTGTATTTGCGACTTCATCCGCCGCTGCTGGGAGCGTAAACGGTACGTTCAATGTCCCTGAATCCGCTAAAAAGGGGAAAACAACCATGCGCGTTATTATGAGCTACAACTCAATTAATAGTGCTTGTGGGACATTCAGATACGGTGAAGCTGAAGATTACACAGTGGATATTCAATAAGAAACCACGTGTAAACACTGTTCGGCTTAGCTTTTAGAATTAAGCAGGACACACTTAAAGGTTGTTATCAAAGGCTCTAAGCGCTCACGCTTAGAGCCTTTTTCTTTTCAGGTAGCTCGATCCAGCTCTCGATAAAGTATACGCAATCGTTTTGCTTATTTCCTTCGCCGATTTATTATTCGAATGAATACACGATAGTCACATTCTGACGTAAATACCCTTACGTACCGTATTCTATGTGCTAGCATTCACGCGTTTATAAATTAATAACTTAACCACACATGCTCCAAAGACTGATTCCTGTTTCTTTAATTTTTCTGGCGATGCTGGCAGGTTATTTCGCCCCGACCATACTGGCGCAGTTCTTACCTGATGACCAAGAAGTGGATCTTGCGGAATACTGCATGCTTTCAACTGAACCCTGCAAAACAGAAGGTGCCACCATTGTACTGGAGCACGACTCCACCAAACCGCTGGAGCCAACTCGTATTTTTGTTGTCTGGCCGGAAAGTACCGCGCAATCTCTGACTCTAGAGATGGAAGGGCTTGAAATGGATATGGGGGTTGTTAAGTTCCGGTTGGAAAATCAAGGGAATGGCAACTACGAAGGTGAACTCATGTTGCCTGTTTGTACTCTGGATGCCATGACCTGGTTAGGTAAACTCAGTAACGGCGATGAGAACGTAAAAACTGCAGTAAGGATGACACATGAATAAAAACTGGGCACTGGCGCTGGTTGTGGCTTTCGCACTTGGCGTTTCTTTAAAGGTGTATTTTGATCAGCAGAGTGAATTAGCTAATCAGAATGCGCAATCTGCTGATAGCTCTGTCACACTATTCGGAGCCGACGAAACACCTGTTAACCTCTACGATCAGGCTGACAGCCGAGTTCGTGTTATTTACTTCGGTTTTACACGTTGCCCTGATGTCTGCCCTACTTCACTTGCAATGCTGGCAGGCGCACTGAATCAACTGGACGATGCAGATAAAGATCAGTTCAGACCGCTGTTTATTTCGCTGGATCCTGAACGAGATGCTCCGCAACTCGCCAGCGAATACGCTTCTTATTTTCATAAAGACATCGAAGGGCTTTCTGCACCTTTAGATGTTACAAAACCATTAGCCAGCAAATATGGCGTTATTTTTAGAAAGACCGAACTGGAAGGTTCTGCGTTGGAATACACGCTTGACCACAGTTCCTATTTCTACTTTTTGAAGCCCGATGGAAGTTTAATTACTAAAGTTCCTCACGCTCTTTCACCAGCACCTGTATTGGCTGCTATGAAAGATATTATAAAGAATAATTAAGGATAAGCTGATGAAACGTAAAGCTCTTCTACTTGCCGCTCTGACCCTTGCTCCAATGGTTGGCGCAGCGCATCATGATCACAACCACAAATCTGAAGATTTGATGATTCACGAGCCTTATGTGCGTGCCACACCACCGAACGCGCCAACCAGCGCCGCATTTATGCATATCATGAACACTTCAGATAAAGACCGTGCCATTGTATCTGCCACAACACCTGTGGCGGGTCGTGTAGAACTTCACACGGTAATTACTGAAGGCGATGTAATGAAAATGCGTCAGGTAGACAGCATTGAGATCCCTGCTAATGGTGATGTTTCCCTAAAGCCAGGTGGATTGCACATCATGTTGTTTGATCTCACTAAGTCCCTAAAAGAAGGGGATTCTGCAGACCTGACTTTAACTTTTGCAAATGGCGAAGTTAAAACCCTGAAAGCGCCGATTAAGAAGGTGATGTCAGGCATGAAACACAAGCACGATCATCATCACTAAGTTGCTAACGTAAAGTTTCAGCGATATGATGCACAGGAGCTCAAACAGAGCTCCTGTTTTATTTCTACCAAAGATAAGGAGACATGATGATTGTATTCAATACCCACCCGGCAAAAGAAAACGTTCGTCGATAAATTCATTAGCTTTTAATTCGCGATTCCTTTCTGTTGCCCGGTGATTCTCAGCCGGGGTCTATGCGTCTTTTCTGACGTACATCCAATGTAATTCGACCCCAATACCATTGTATATGGCGCATTCGTGTGCGCGTTGTCTGGGGAAGACAAATGAATTTAAACTACACTTTGCCACAACTTGGATGGCAACCATTTTTTCAACAACAACTGACTTTAGAAGACTACGAAATTCACCGTATTGCACGTGTTGCTGCTCATCACCGTTCTCAATATGAGGTGTGGACTGAGCAGGGTTCCGTGTTTTTACCTGTAACATCCAGTCTTCCTGAAATGACAGTCGGTGATTGGGTACTTCTGACTTTAGAAAATCAGTTTGCCAAACTGCTTGACCGAAGCTCCCAACTTTCTAGAAAAGCGGCTGGAACTAAGGTTCAGGAGCAGTTAATTGCAGCAAACCTCGACACTCTGTTTATTGTGAGTTCACTGAATGCCGACTTTAATTTAAGCCGGATTGAACGTTATCTGGCACTTGCGAAAGAAAGTGGCATTCAGCCAGTCGTCGTGCTGACTAAGAGTGACTTGAGCGAGCAAACCAATGAGCTGCTTGCTCAGGCACAGAAGCTAGACTCATTGATGACAGTGACCGCCATTAATGGTTTAGACGAACTGAGCGTCGAGCAGCTTCGTCCCTGGTGCAAAGCAGGTACCACGGTTGGCGTCATCGGTTCTTCCGGTGTAGGTAAGTCGACTCTGATCAATACGCTTTCTGGGAAAAACTCTCAAAAAACATCGGGAATTAGGGAAGATGACAGCAAAGGTCGACACACAACAACGTCTCGATCCATGCATCAGATACCTAACGGAGGTTTGATTCTGGACACACCTGGGATGAGAGAGCTTCAACTGGCTGACTGTTCTCAGGGGGTGAGCATCACCTTTTCCGACATTGAAGAATTAGCGCTGCAATGTCGATTTAGTGATTGTCAGCATGGAAGTGAACCGGGTTGTGCCATCAAAAAAGCCATTCAGAATGGTGAGTTAGAGGAAAGGCGACTGAATAATTACTTTAAGCTTCTTCGAGAGCAAGAGCGCAATGGTGCGACTCTCGCAGAGCAAAGGCAAAAATTTAAGTCACTGACCAAGATGTATCGAAGCGTTCAGTCTCATCGCAGGCATCAGAAATCCATGGAGTGATGCCAGAACCAGGTTGAATGATTGTCTGAAAACAACAAGCCCACAGGTTTCATTCTGTGGGCTTTCTATATGACTCCATTGGACTAAGACAACATTCGATGAGATTCCGATTTTTTCTCGGTCGGTTTGGGGTCTTTTACCAAAAACTCGAAGTTTGCGACGTGCTTTCTCAGCACCGTTGACAACTTGCTGAGATTAACGGGTTTGGACACAAAACCGTCCATCCCCACTTCAAAGCAACGCTTTTTCTCTTCAGCCAAAACATTTGCTGTTAAGGCAACAATTGGGACTCTGAGGCTGGAACTGGCTTCCATCTTCCGAATTGAATACGTTGCTTCAAACCCATCCATGACGGGCATCTGACAATCCATAAGAACTAAATCGTAATGTTCTATCGCGCACTTGGATACGGCAACTCTGCCATTCTCTGCAAGGCTCACTTCAACACCGAGGCGCTCCAGCATCTTCTTCATCACTACTTGGTTGGAAACCTGATCCTCAACCAGAAGTACTTTCAGCATCGTCTTCATCGGAGACGGTTCATGTTCGCCAGAGGTGGCAACGGGTACCGATGGGCGCTCAAAAATAGCCCGAACCTTGTCTTCTAAATGATTGGTTTCGTAGGGTCTAGCCAGACAAACATCCACACCGAATTTCATCGCTTCTTTGTGATCGAATTTAGACGATGAAATCATCATAATTGCAGGGCTGTGTTCTCCGATGTCTTTCTTGATTTTTTTCACAAAATCAAAGCTATCAAGGTAAGCCAGATCATGATCAATCACCAAGAGACGGTAAGGAAGCCCTTTCTTTAATGCAGTGCGAAGCATGGTTCCTACATGGCTGATGTCCTGACAACAGGTAGACTCCCACCCCATCTTATCCAACTGAATCGAGGTGATTCGCATATTCAGGCAGTAATCATCCAGCAACAACACTCTCGGCTTTTCGTTGTCTTCATCACAAATGACTGGTTGCTCAACGGAATGAGAAAAGCGCAAAGTGAACGAGAAATGCGTGCCAATTCCAGGTTCGCTGTCCAGTTTGAGCTGCCCACCCATTAAGTGAATGAGATTACGCGTGATCCCCAACCGGACACCTGCGGTCGCACGTTCCACATCCTGACTGTTTCCCTGATCGAATATTTCTTCCTGTTGGGATTTATCTATCCCTATTCCACTGTCTTTCACTTCGAAAAGAATGGTTTCTGAACTTTCATCGTAAGACAGATGCTGAACATCAAGAATGACGTAACCGTTATCGGTGTACTTGATGGCGTTAGAGAGCAAGTTACGTAACACCTGACGAATTCTGTTTTTGTCACCAAGCAAGCGAGGGCTGATACTGGAATCTAAAGTACATTGGAAAAGTAAGTCTTTCTCTGTAGCTTTCGAACGGAACATGGCATCAATATCATCCACCAGATCATTGATGCTGAAGTCTTTCTTCACGATGTCCAGCCGACCGTTTTCGAGCTGGGACATGTCATGAATATCGTTAACCAGATCTTGTAGATTCCCTGTTGCCTTGTGGATGAGCTCACTGAATTCTTTAAGCTCTTGCTTACTGGGTTCTTCTTTTAGCAGCGATACCATTCCAACATAGCTGTTCAACGAGTTTCGGATCTCATGACTCATTGTCGCCATTAACTCGCCTTTTCGCGCTTTGGCTATCTCTGCCTGCTGACAGCTGTCTGAAAGCTGAATGAAGGTTTCCCGAATGCGATCAACTGCATTGTTGTAACGTTCGTTAAATTGAGTCACTTCGTCCTGAAACAGCCGAGAACGGAGGAGAATTTTGCGTGGGAGATTGTTTTCGTCGATTTCACCGACTCGTCTTGCCATCTGGCGAACTGGTTTTATGACATTTTTCATTAAAACCATGTACCCCAACATGGACACAATAAGAGCAATAACTACCTGAGACAGAACCTGTTGAAGTATCGAACCGATATCTTGAACCGTGCTTTCAGGCTTCGCGAGTGCGATCGTCAAAGTTTGTTCTGGTAAGAACTCGTCCTGTTCCAGAGTCCACGTGAGGATAGTCGACCTTTCCGACGAGAACAGCCCTAAGCGAAGTGCATCATTAACCGCTGGAACGACACTGATGCCATCCACTTCGGCAAAGCGGTACAGCTCTTTCACCACCATTTCCAGTTTGACGGCGTCTTGAATCAGGGCAAATTGCTGTATTTTAGGAATGAAATACGTATCAACTGACGCAAGTATGGCCTCTTTTCTTTCTGAGCTTGCCTTGTGTTCCCAAAACACGCTTGAAAGGGACGATAGCACCGCGAACAGAACACCTAAGGTGCACAACAGAAACAATGTCTGACGGGACAGGCCTAACCTAGCTTTCCAACTCAATACGCTACTTAAGATAGTCATTCGATAACCTTGTAACGTCTGCTTTTTATTCATTAAGCATAGTCTGGATTTCGCGACTAGATGAAAAACCAGTTGCTTATTGGTACTTTTTTAAACAGCTCAGAGTTTTCTTTCAGCGAATCAACCTGATGCGAGGTGAATCTGTTCTCAAAAAACTTAACTTTGGTTTAGTAAGACGCTGAAGGCTAGAAATCAAAGAAACCATATAATTCAAAACATACAACATATAAAACTACAATTAACATTATTATCTAATTTTTATTACATTAATAACTTTTATATTGTAGACAATAATACTGTTATCTATATCATCATCAATGATTATAAAAACACGATAGATTTACAGGAAATCTCATGAACAGTTCCTCCTTGTTCTTTCGCCTTGCAAACGGCAACCTCGTAATACAGATACTTCTTGGCATCACCTTTGGTGTTGCTTTGGCATTAACTTCACCAGAGACAGCAAAGCAAGCCAGCATGTTGGGTGAACTTTTTGTTGGCGCTTTAAAAGCAGTCGCTCCCATTTTAGTCTTCATTCTTGTTGCTGCTTCTATTGCTAACCAAAAGAAAAACCAACACACCAATATGAAACCCGTGATTGCGTTGTACCTACTGGGTACATTCTTCGCAGCTCTGACTGCGGTGATCATGAGCTTTGCGTTTCCAACTTCTCTTACGCTGGTAGCGGGAGCAGAGGGCGCGACGCCTCCACAAGGTATTGCCGAAGTGTTGCATACCCTGCTGTTTAAGCTGGTTGATAACCCGGTCAACGCTTTAATGAACGCTAACTACATTGGTATTCTCGCCTGGGCTGTTGCTTTAGGTTTGGCGCTTCACCATGCGTCAGATACGACAAAAGCGGTATTTGAAGACTTAAGCCATGGTGTATCTCAGATTGTTCGCTTCATTATTCGCCTGGCACCATTCGGTATTTTTGGTCTGGTGGCATCCACATTTGCAAACACAGGCTTTGACGCACTGTTTGGCTACGCGCACTTGTTGCTGGTCTTGCTTGGCTCTATGGCGATCATGGCATTGGTCATTAACCCACTGATTGTTTTCTACAAAACCAAGCAAAACCCTTACCCGCTTGTATTTACCTGCCTGCGAGAAAGTGGTGTGACGGCATTTTTTACCCGCTCAAGTGCAGCTAATATCCCAGTCAACATGAACCTGTGTTCGAAACTTAAACTAAACGAAGATACTTACTCAGTTTCTATTCCTCTGGGCGCGACCATTAACATGGGTGGAGCAGCAATCACTATTACGGTACTGACTCTCGCCGCTGTTCATACTTTAGGTATTCAAATCGACATTATGACGGCACTGTTACTGTCGATCGTCGCGGCTGTTTCAGCTTGTGGGGCGTCAGGGGTTGCGGGAGGTTCTCTACTGCTTATTCCTTTGGCGTGTGGCCTGTTCGGGATTCCAAACGAAGTGGCGATGCAGGTGGTCGCGGTCGGATTCATCATTGGTGTGATTCAGGATTCAGCAGAAACCGCGTTAAACAGTTCTACAGATGTCGTCTTCACCGCTGCGGTCTGTCAGTCTTTAGAAAAATAAAGCTAAAAAAATGCCTCGCAAATTTGCGAGGCATTTTTCTATCCATTCTTTTAGGTCATTGCCTGAGTGTAATCAGGAGAGGCTGGCTTGGTTTCTTCTGTATTCTCGAGCGTTCGAACAACAAACTCGTCGCCATGAATTTCAGGAAAGTATTCTTCACGCTTATACATTTTATTCAGAGCTTTAATAATGGAGTGTTTTTTGATTTTCCCTTCATCCATCCGAGCTTGAATAGGCTTGGTTAGCCCCTGTAAACCAACAATTGCATCGATACCAATTGCATTGCCAATTTCGTCTCGACGCTTTTTCGCTTTTGCAAAGCCAGAATGTGCCGATAAGAAGAACCAGATGTATGCCAGAGCATTACCACGAGAGTCTGTGTCTGCCCACAACTCTCCGGCAAAGTACTGTGCTCTGCCACTTCCCGTTTCAGCTGCACGCTCAAGCCAGTATGTTGCTCGGGTTTGGTTTTGCTCGACGCCTTGCCCTTCCGCGTAATGACGACCCAGACGAATCATACCCTCAGTGGAGCCTTGTTGAGCCGCACGATAGCTCCATTCAGCCGCCAGAGTCGCATCGGGATTTGGGTTGGATTCCGCAACGTGCCAGTCGCTCATGTATAGCTGGGCATCGATATTGCCTTCTTCTGCAACTTCTTCAATCAAGTCGATGCCTTTCTGCATATCCTGATCAATACCATGCCCTTTCAGCAAACATAACCCTACTTCAAACTGGGCTTGCTTATCACCACCACGTGCTTCAATCACCTTGTTCCAATACTTTCCTTTGAGGTTCATCATGTGATTATCACTAAAGCGGTTACACAAGCGA
The DNA here is from genome assembly GCF_027924785.1 of Vibrio nigripulchritudo. NCBI lineage: Bacteria > Pseudomonadati > Pseudomonadota > Gammaproteobacteria > Vibrionales > Vibrionaceae > Vibrio > Vibrio nigripulchritudo. The sequence continues at coordinate 1,607,734 of NZ_AP027050.1, forward strand.
ACCACGCTGTACATCGCGATTTCGTTGTCTGCATTTGCTGCACGCTCATACCAGTGTAAAGCTTCTCTTGGATTACCCAGTTCGGCTTCTTTGGCCAAAAACAACTGAGTTGGAATGTGCCCGGTCTCAGCTTTATAAACCCGTTCTTGATGTTCTTTGGCTTTTGATGCTTCCATCGCCTTTTTATATGCGGCTTCGCGAGCGATTTTTTCTTTCTCTTCCGCACGCTTTTTGTTGCTGATGGTGATCATACCTATCCCGACTAAAACGAGACAGATTACGGATGCACCGATGGCGATGGTCATTACATTCATATGGGGCTGCTGCTGGTGAAAACAGGCTATAGTGTAACGGTTTTATTGTGTCATTTTTAGGGTGAATTGTTTGAAAAATTGTCTCTCGAGTTCTTTTTCGTATCTAGCTCATTAAAATCAGCCATTTATCACCTTCAGATTTTTGGCTCTGTCCGCTAAACAAACCACACATTTTGATCAATTAACCCAAATCCCCCATACAAATTGTGATGTCGAACCCCTACTAACCGAGATAAAACTCAAAAATTTAAATCTCCTGGCAACATCAAACCGAAATACTTCTTCTCTAAAAAATAATGCTTAGTAAGGTTGACGAACGGTCATTAAAAATCATACTTAAATTATTACTCAAACCTATGCATATCAATAGGTAGCGCTGAGGAATGTTCTCGGCGTACGAATTGTAGGTATAGCGGAAAGCATTAACGCGAGCCGCCAAAAACAAAGAACAAAACGAGATATGGAAACCAATAAAGCACGTCCTTTTCCGCTTGGTGCAACCCTAGACTCGATGGGCTGCAACTTTTCTGTTCACGCACCTGATGCAGAAGACATTCAGCTCGCATTGTTTGATTCTGACGATGAATTTGTCTGCTACCCAATGAACAGTTTTCGACGGGGTATAAAAGCGGTATACATTGAAAATATACAGCCAGGTCAAAAATACGGTTACATCACAAACCACAATGATGATGAATTGCTGATTTCTGACCCCTACGCCAAATCATTGAGTGCCCCTTTGCACTACGTTCCTCCCTATACGTCCGAGAAAAGTTGGGAGCTTGCCAAAAGTGTGGTTATTCAAACCGACTTTGACTGGCAGGGTGTTACATCGCCTAACCGACCTCGTGAAGATTTGGTCTTATTTGAAACTCACGTAAAGGGGCTGACTCAGCTCCACCCCGAGATAGCAGAATCACAACAAGGGACCTATCTTGCTCTGGCTAGCAAACCCATGCTGGAATTCTATAAGAAGCAGGGCATCAACACTTTGCAGCTTCTTCCCATTGCCGCATGTATGCATGAACCTCACCTGTTAGAGCAGGGAATGCAAAATTACTGGGGGTATAACCCTTTTGTCTTTATGGCTCCAGACCCGCGTTATGCGGAAAAAAATGCCGTCATTGAGCTTAAAACAGCCATTCGCGAACTGCACCGTCACGGCATCGAAGTTATTCTCGATGTGGTTTACAACCATACTGCTGAAGGGGGTATTGATGGACCCGCATTCAACCTGAAGACTCTGGATACTCTTCATTATCTGTCTCATGAAGGACAGTTCTCTAATTACACTGGCTGCGGAAATACTCTCGACCTCACCCACCAGCCAACCCTGAATTTGGTTATGGATACTTTGAGATATTGGGTAGAGGAATATCATATCGACGGGTTTCGATTTGATCTCGCCGCCACTTTAGGCAGAAACCGCGATCACTTTAATCACAAAGCTTCCTTCTTTCAGGCAGTTGGGCAAGATCCTGTTCTTCGAGAGACCAAACTCATTGCGGAGCCCTGGGATATCGGTCCTCACGGATATCAGGTCGGTGGTTTTCCTGACGGCTGGAATGAATGTAACGACAAATTCCGAGACATTAGCCGGAGTTTCTGGCGAGGAGATCAAGGCTACCTCAAAGAGTTTGCTACACGTTTAATGGGCTCCAGAGACATTTACTCAGCCAGTCGCTGGCCTGAAAAGCTCACCATCAACTACGTCACCTATCACGACGGTTTTACCCTTCAGGATTTGGTGTCTTATAAACACAAAAACAATCTGAAAAACGGTGAAAGTAACCGTGATGGACATGGAGATAACCGAAGCGCCAATTACGGAGTTGAGGGCGAAACGAACAATATGCTCATCAAAGCGATGCGCGAAAAGCAAAAACGCAATTTTATGGCGAGTTTGCTGTTCAGTTTTGGGATCCCGCATATTTTAACGGCAGACGTACTCTCCCATTCACAAGACGGTAACAACAACGCGTACTGTCAGGACAATGAACTGAGCTGGTTAAACTGGAACCTCACGGAAAACCAAAAACACTTCAAAGACTGGCTGGCAACCGTCATTGAGGGAAGAAGAAAATACATGATGCCTTTCGTCCGGGCATTCAGCGGTGATACGCGAAACGATAATCGAGTCTCCTGGCTACGTACCGATGGAGAGGTAATGTCACACGATGACTGGAATGTGGTGAGTGCGATTGCCCTCCACCTTGGCATTGGCGAAACCGGTAACGAACTCTTGTACCTGATCAATCAGTCCAGTGTACCTGCCAGATATAAGTTGCCAGACTCCCAGAATCAACACTGGCAAATTATCTGCGATACGTCGTTAAACCATAAAGCCGACGAAGAGGTCTCTGGCGAACAATTAGTTACCCCTATGTCGCTTATGATTTTGCACAATTAACAATTTTGGGAGCATTTTACTCCCAATTTAAAATTTAGACATACATCACATTAACATTTATAAATTAGCTCAACTCATTTCTTGTACAGATTTGTTAAATTCTGTTTGCAGTGCACTAATTTGCATTGAAGCACCATGAATTTAGGTCTAATATGACGAAAATAAAAATGGGATCTATGCCCAAATTTTAATAAAAAAACGTCTATGGCTTTACCAAAATTTCTAATCAGATTCATACGTCCGTTTATCGTATTTTTGATAGCGGGCATGTTCTATTTGGCTTATTTAGAACTGCAAAAAACAGAGGCACTGGCTTATCGACAGTCACAGGCCAACATTCGTACGGCAAGCTCGTTGATTCAGGCTCATTTGGAATCAACGGTCAGCAAGTTCTATATTCTTGAACAAACTTGGCTGGAAAAGGGTTTTCGCGAATACCAAAACATCGTTCGGCAAATATTGCTGGAAACGCCTATTTACTCCGATATCGTCCTGCATTCTGAATCGAAAGATCAGTATCGTTCCTATCACGGAACTTCTTTAACAAACAGCTCAGAAAAAACACTCACATGGAGAAAGCTTCACGATTATGGTGACGAATTCTACGTGTCTTCGATTTACGAAAAAGAACCTGGTCACTGGGTGTTTGCCGTCAAACATTCCAATCCTAAGTTACTGTTTAACGTCTGGATTGAGTTTGATCTTCTCTATACAACTCAACATTTCAAAGACTTAAAAACTCTGGAAGATGGGTATGTGTTTGTTGTAGATGCTTCTGAGAAACGACTGGTTTTTCACCCCGACCCTAAGCGTGTAGGTACTCGCTCCATCAGCTATGGTGCAGGCATTGAAGATCGGGTAGACAGTGGCGTGCGGTACGGAAAGATTGAGTATTACTACAAGGGAGACAATAAAATATCGGTGTTCGATGCAGATAACGATCTTGACTGGGTGTTTGTATCCGGAACGGGTCGAGCAGACATTCTGGCCAGCTCCTATCAAATCAGCCTGACCGCGATTGTTTTTTCTTCCCTGTTATTTCTGACGGTTGCGGTTAACTACATCACTTTCCAGCTTAATCAGGATCTTGCCAAGCTGAATCGGGCATCAGACCTGCTGGAGTTTAAAACCCAGATGAAGAACATCTTCAAGCGGTTTTTCAGTCACAATGGTGTCCAGTTATGCCTGTATGACTCCGATACTCATGCATTTTCTTCCATTGACTACCATGGCAATCTTAAAGTCATGCTGCAAAGTGAGTCACTTGCCAGTCGCTTAGGTAACCAGACTAATTTGAGCTATAAAACCGCAAAATATGGTGATGAACTGGCGCAAAGCCTGAAAATCGATTCTAGGCACTACACCATTCCATTGATCAACCAAGGGGAACTCACAGGAGTTATCTATCTGTGTTGCAGTTTGCCAACCTACCGAACGTTGATTCTTCTGGTGCGAGATTTTACCCAAGTGTCGCTTTCTAATCTTATGCTGAATCACAAGCTCAAAAACAAAGATGGCATGACCAATCTGGACAACAAACCTCAGTTGTATCGACACCTGAGTACGACTGTGGATTCTCCAAACCGCTATCTGGCCTTTGTCGATATTGATAATTTCAAATCCATCAATGACACCTATGGTCATCAGTGTGGCGATCACGTCATTATTGAAGTTGCCAATACGATGCGATCCCTGTTTTCCGCTCCCAGAGGCATCAGTGTTGCCCGCTACGGAGGGGAGGAATTCTGCATTCTGTTTGATGCATTAACGAGTCAGGAAGCGTTCGAAAGGCTAGAGCATTTAAGAGATGAAATAGAGAACACGGATTACCGTTTCAACGACATTGAACTGAAAGTAACGGTAAGTATTGGCTTGACCAAAGCAGCGCAAGATCAACACTCGTCAATTGAGAGGGCTGATCTCGCACTGTACCGCGCTAAAGACGCAGGAAAAAACCAGGTTATTATGAAGGCTGCTTAGGGTCTGTTGACTCTAGAGTGTTGCAACTCGTGGTGGCAGAAAGACTTCGCCAAGCATACAGCGAACGCTTCCGCCACCTATGGTCTCAATAGTAGAAACATCGAAAGGAAGCAGTTTACCGTGCTGAGATAGCTGGGTACGTTGTGTGTCGCTGAATGCATTGTACGCAGACAAAGACATAGCAATCAGCTTATCGCCATTCACCGACTGTAGCTCAAGAATGTTTCCGCAGAACTGGTTCATCTGCTCAATGCTGATGCTGATCACCTGACGATCTTTCGCCAGCGACTTCATCACGAAACGGCGCTCGTATTCAGGGATAACTTCATCACAAATGACGCTAAACGACTCGCCAATCGCCATCATGACGTTGGTGTGATAGATAGGGTGCCCTGTTTCTGGCAAAGCGGTCTGAAAGCTGATTACCCTGTCGTAACCTATCTGTTCTGCATAGTCTTCCAAAACTTCTCGATCACAGCGTTGGGATAAAGCGGCATACAAGGTTCGGTTTATATGGTCTTTCACCATAACACCAGTGCTTTCTAAGTAAGCATGTTTATCTGTGTACTTAAGTAGGCTTTCGTTCGTTGAATGGACCTGCCTGCCAGACTGCTCTAAGGCTTCGATTAACGCACTGGAGCGAACTTCCTGTCGGCGGTTTTCACATGCCATTGGAAAAGTGAAGAATTCACCATTGCCAGTTGTACTAAACCAGTTGTTGGGAAACACAGCATCTGGCGTTTCAGCCTGACCTGTAGGGTAATCAAACTCAACAACCTGAATACCATTTTGTCTTAACGTCTTCACCATATTGCGAAACTCTGCCATTGCCTTTTCTCTGATAACCTCAGTAGATTCATTGACAGAATGCTGGAACTCATTGTCCTGAGCAGTTTCGGCGTTGAATGCAAATTCCTTTGGCGGAACCATAACAACACAGTTTGCATTTTGAACACCCTGCTCGCTACACAGGAGGGCATCGACATTATGATTTGGTGAATTAAACATGTTTTCCCTGACAACTTTGGATGGAACACATTTGAATTGTAAACACTATGTTAAGTGCTTTTTCACTGAATTCTTTTAAGTTTAGTCGACAAACTTGACCAAAACACTGCAAATTCATTAATTAACCAAAAATTTAGCTGCAAATCAGAGGCTACTTAGTGCAGCCTCATATCATAAATGAATAGTCATAACTTTCTTGAATGTTCTGAATACCATACTATTACCAATACATTTCTCTGATTATTCTGGTGGCTGCATCAAGTTAATAAGTTTTTAACTAATGTATGTTTATGCTGATAAATTGCATTGAAATAGAGTATCGCCAGATGTGAGACGTCAGGTAGCAGATAGAAGAAAGAAGCTCAAAAAACACTCTATACGGTGCATTTAGTTGATTACATTGTGAAAGTATTGGTGTAAAGTGTGCCCCTCATGATTTCTTGTGGTGTGTACGAGAAATCAAGAATATTTCTGAGCTACTTCAATCTCTTATCTTGTCGTTGCTTATTCCAGTAGCCAGAAATACATGAAGAGCTCCTCTCCTCTTTATTAATTTCACTTAAACAAACTAAAAATATTTTTTCAGTTGCGCGACTCCCTGCGTCTTATGCGGCGAGTGGTTTTCTATTAGGAAGGATCTATGTTCAAACTGTTCGAAAGCTTTACCACAGCTTTTCCAAAGGATGAGCCCGAACAGCCCCCAAAAGGTATATTCGCTTTTTGTAGGTACTACACGAGAGGGTATGAAATCCCACTCGTTATCATGGCGATTTTCGCGACCATTGTTGCCATTATCGAAGTTTCTCTGTTTGGCTTTATGGGCGAGTTAGTTGACTTACTCGGTCAAAGCGATCCAGAAACGTTCTGGCAGGAAAACAAAGATACTCTGATGTGGTTTGGTTTTCTGCTGATCGTTGCCATGCCTATTCTGGTGTTGGTGTACTCATTACTGACACACCAGACTATGTTGGGTAACTACCCTATGTCTATTCGGTGGATGGCACACCGCTACCTGCTAAAACAGAGCCTGTCATTTTATCAGGACGACTTTGCTGGGCGAGTCGCCACCAAGGTCATGCAGACCTCTCTGGCAGTGCGTGAAACCGTTATGAAAACCTTTGACGTATTTGTGTACGTCACTGTGTATTTCACGTCCATCGTTGTCATTCTTGCCCAGGCAGACTGGCGACTTATGCTGCCAATGCTGGTTTGGCTTATTTCATACGTCAGCATTCAGATTTACTTTGTCCCTCGTCTGAAAAAAGTGGCGGCAGAGCAGGCTGACGCACGTTCTACCATGACTGGACGAATCGTAGACAGCTACACAAACATCGCGACGGTTAAACTGTTCTCGCACAGCAGACGAGAAACGGCTTACGCTGAAGAAGGAATGAAGGGCTTTCTGGATACGGTACACCGCCAGATGCGTTTAGTGACCGGCTTTGACGTGTGCGTTGAAGTGTCTAATTATCTGATGGTTTTTGCTGTTGCAAGTATGTCTATCTTCCTTTGGATGGACAACGCCATTAGCGTAGGTGCGATTGCCATCGCCATTGCACTTGCTTTGCGCATCAACGGCATGTCTATGTGGATCATGTGGGAAATCACGGCTCTGTTTGAAAATATGGGTACGGTGATGGATGGTGCAAACACACTTTCCAAACCCATTGCCATCGAAGATAAGAAAGATGCAAAAGATCTGTCTGTCGAAAAAGGCGGCATTCAGTTCGAAGACGTGAGTTTCCATTACGGCGAAGATAAGGGTGTAATCAACAACCTGAATCTTGATATTAAACCGGGTGAGAAAGTCGGTCTGGTCGGGCGTTCAGGTGCAGGAAAATCCACCTTGGTAAACCTGTTGCTCCGTTTCCACGATGTTGAGGGCGGGAAAATTAAGATCGACGGTCAGAACATCGCTGAAGTTACCCAGGACTCCTTACGCAGTAAGATCGGAATGGTGACGCAAGATACGTCTCTGTTACACCGCTCAATCCGAGATAACATCCTGTACGGAAACCCAGACGCTACTGAAGATGACATGATCAACGCAACTCGTCAGGCACAAGCACATGAGTTTATTGAAACGCTGACCGACCCGTTTGGTAATTTAGGTTACGACGCACAAGTCGGTGAGCGAGGTGTGAAGTTATCGGGTGGTCAGCGCCAGCGTATCGCTATCTCTCGTGTTCTGCTAAAGGATGCGCCTTTATTGATTATGGACGAAGCGACGTCTGCTCTGGACTCTGAAGTGGAAGCTGCCATTCAACATAGCCTGAATGAGCTAATGGAAGGAAAAACGGTTATCGCAATCGCTCACCGTTTGTCGACCATTGCAGCCATGGACCGACTCATTGTTCTGGACAAAGGGAATGTCGTGGAACAAGGCACTCACCAGGAGCTGGTTAACTCTGGTGGTATCTACGCTCAATTGTGGGCTCACCAGACGGGTGGTTTCATTGCTGAAGATTGTGAGTTAGAAGAAGCTCAAGAAACATCGAAGGCATAATTCTGTCATCTCTTTGAACTTAAAACGACGGCATCGCGCCGTCGTTTTTTATGTCTGAGGGTATTGGAATGGTTATCCCGAGATCAGGTTACTTAGCACTGAAATCGCTCCCTTTCTTCCCGAGACACTAAACCGTACTTTTGAAGCTGCGGAAGGACCTTGTTATTGTCTTCTTCAAAGAAGCACTTCCCCGCCTTTCCCCAGAAATTATAACGCCCCTGATACAGAGATTTCAGTCTTACCAGTGCACGTAGACACTTGTTTTCTATCAGCATGTATAAGATGGTGTATTGCCAACATTTCTCTGTTTCGTTGTCTGGGCATCCATTAAAATCTTCATGATTTAACGCAGCATTCGCAACTGCATCATTTTCTTCAATCAGTTTTGCAAGTAATGGAATGTTGTTGTACCAAAACGGTAAGTTCGGATCGCTCTGATAGGCTTTCTTAACCAATGTCATTGGCAACCGTTCATAAAAGCCGTGATGGTCAGCAAAACAATCTCGCTGGTTCGTAAACATTACTTCTAAGAGCTCAGACTCCACCCATGCGCCTTGCTCATCTGTTGGTAATATCTTGATGAGAAAATCAAATTGTTCGAACAAGTCTACGCCGTTTGAATATTGGAGATTGAGAAAGTGAGCGAGGTCTGAATCACTGACTAAGCCATCAACAGACATCATCCGCTCAATTGCATCTTGAACCGCGGCAGGGCATGAAAACACTGAGTTTAACCACTGTTTTATTTCTTTGGAGTAATCATTCCAACACACCCCACACTCAGAAAGTACAAAATCCGTATGTTCTACGTGAGGATAAACTTCCGTGACGAGATAAGAGACTTCATCTTTAGAGGCATTCTCAAAAAAACGCATTTGATAATAGAGAGGTTCTTTCGACATCCAAAGGCCACAGGCAAACGCATTTCGAGCTTTGATAGACTGTTGCATGATCAATTCATACTCTCGATCGTCTCTCACACTTCCCTGTTGCCCTAAAAACTCTGTACAACGGTCAGCATTCATTTGGATAGAAAGCAGAACGTCATCAAGCCAAGACGCTTTCACAAAGGGATGGTGAGATTTGTACCCCTCTAGATTGTCTGCCAACAAATAATTTAAAGCCTTTTCAGATATGTCTCTATTCATGACGTTGCTCCACTTGTTCCACAAATGCCACCATTTCGTTGGCAACATCCATTCCATATACAGTAGTGCTTCCTTATCTCGCGGAGATAATAACACATACAGAACATCATTCCATATGATTTGAGTTTATTATTAAATTTGAACCAAGATCATATTACCTGAATTTTTATATTCACCTAATATCATTTAATTAGACTATATGACTAAAAGTTAACTGTATTGTCGAATTTATTCATTAACAAAAACCATTTTTACAGTAAATAAATCTATACAGTTGTGTTTTTATCAGTGAACATAACGGATAAAACACTCAATAATTCACCTCGAGTTGGATAAACATGAGCCTTTAAGAAAAATAAGAGCTTTCTAAATAAGTAAGGGAGCTGAAAATCGCGCTGAGCGAAAAAGGGGGAGATATGGTTTTCTGACACAAAAAGCAAAGCCCACACCGAAGTGTGGGCTTTGCTATAAAATCTGGAGCGTGCAGCGGGAATCGAACCCGCATCATCAGCTTGGAAGGCTGAGGTAATAGCCATTATACGATGCACGCATCATCGTTGAACGAGTTCTATATTGCCATAGGTATTGAGAATTGGAACCCCTTCGCATCACTTTTTTCTCACAAACTCAACCGTTTGCTGATTTTTGAATCAAGGTGGACAGGCTTTAATCGAAAATTTGAATTTTGGTGTCGTACTTGACCATGTTCATTGAGATGAGCGTCGTGAAGTTTTTTACATTTGGGTCGGAATAAAGCAGTTCTTCGCATAGTGCTTCGTAGCTTTCCATGTCTGGCGAGTCAATGAGCAACACAAAATCCACCTCTCCCGTCACTTTATAACATTCTTTCACTGCAATGCTCTTACGCACCTTATCGATGAACGTACGATTCATTTCAGGGCGATCCCTCTCCATAAACACTTCGACAACCATATGGATCATAGGTCCAAGTTTGGCATGATTGACCAACGCCACTTCTTTTCTAATGACGCCTTCTTCTTTTAATCGCTTAACTCTTTTAAAACATGCAGGAGCAGAAAGACCAACTTTGTTTGATAGCTCTACATTAGTGATCGAGCTATCTTCTTGTAACTGGCGTAAAATGGCTTTGTCCAGCCTATCTAAAAACATCTTATATTCCCTTCTAAGCTTTAATCCATGTTCTATCTCTTGTGATCAACAATGAAGCATCGTGCAAGCGTTGTTCTGAACAATTCAGGTGTATACCCAAGTAACCTCAAGATGCTAGGTTCAGCGAGAATTAACTGGCTTTTCAGACAAGACACCGATTTGAAGATCTAGTGGCTCTAAATCAAGAATCGGTAACGCAGTATGAAAGCCAGTTAAACTCGCCCTTGGGAGCCCATATTCTGTCTCATCTCTTCGTCAAAGAACTTGGAAAGGACGGGTCATTCCGCTGCGTTCTTTTCCTTGAACTGAAACAGAATATGAGGCTCTGAATCCTGCACCTTGAGGTCACTTGGGTATATAACACTTTAGTTTGGCGGCTGTGTACCATTTTAAAGACCCTTATCTATATATGGGATTCAAGCGACAGTTTACGACATCCCTCCCTTGAGTTGGTGTAGATTATGCTAACGGCTATGAATGCTATGCTCACACTCCAGAGAAACAATATTATTAAAAACAGATTAAAAAAGAAATTTATGAAAAATATAGACCTAATTAATTAAAATTATTTTTCGACTACTCCCTTAAAATGTTGACAGGTCAATCAGTAAGGAAGATTTAATGAAAGCGTTGTGGAATGGCGGTATTAAACTGGGAAAGGATATTCTAAGGGTTTACTGGACTCTGCTGAAGATCATGGTCCCTACCCTTATCGTGGTTAAACTTCTTGATAGCCTCGGAGGTACAGAATGGCTGGCAATCTTGCTCTCGCCATTTATGGAAGCTTTAGGCTTACCACAAGAATGGGGGTTAGTCTGGGCTGTCGCCATTCTCACCAATATTTACACAGCAATGGCTGTATTTTACGAAGTCGCTGGTCAGGCAGATTTTACTGGTGCTCAAATTACGGTTTTAGGGCTACTCATTCTGTTCGCACACTCACTCCCTATGGAAGGTGCGGTTGCGAAAGCCGCTGGCGTACCCTGGTGGATGACGATAGTGTTTCGCGTTGGAGGAGGGCTTGTTATCGGCTGGCTGGCGCATTCCGTTTATCAGGCTGGGGGCTGGCAGCAATCCAATGTCAATCTGTTATGGCAGCCCGAACCTCTCGGTGAAGGCTGGAGCGATTGGGCTATGGATCAGCTTAAGATGTTGATCTCTATCTTCTTTATCATTTCTGTTTTAATGATGCTTTTGAAGTTACTTCGCGTGCTTGGCATAGAACGGTTGCTGCACCTCATTCTCGCTCCATTAATGAAGGGACTAACCATAGGAAAAGAAGCCACCAACATTACGATAATTGGCATCACATTGGGGCTGAGCTTTGGTGCTGGTCTGCTTATTGATGAAGTAAAACAGGGCAAGGTATCCAAACGCGACACTCTTATCGTGGTCTGTTTTCTTGGGCTTTGCCACAGCATCATTGAGGATACCTTGCTTATTCTGCTTCTCGGCGCAGACATCTACGCCGTATTGTGGGGAAGGCTGATTTTTTCCATCGTTTTGATAGCGATTTGGGCAAGATTATTATCAAAGCCGGATGACACCTACCCTTCCCCTGTTACTCATCCATAAGATTATTGGAAGTAACCCGCAACGGTTTGAACTGGCTGACTCTGGTTCCCCTTAGTCAGCCAAACCGCAACGGCATCAGCGTTGTTTGCGACCATGACATCATTAAAGTTCCACTTTTTCTCAGAGGTAAGCTGGTATTTGTTCAGTACAACAAAGTCATGCTCCAGCTCTCTGCCTCTGTTCTCTCCTGCTGCAATTTTTGTACGTTCATCCATCGCCAAAAGCACAAGATGAGCCGTATACCTTCCATTTTGGTCATAGTTCAGACGGAAACTATCGCCTTCTTTATTCAAAGTAAGGGCACCTCTATCATTAACTTCTCTGGCCGGTAACTGGCTTCTGGAGAAAAAACCGCGCCACTCATTTCCATCGACAACGAAACCCGGTGTATATACCGAACTCAGAGAGCCATACGCGCGATACAGTCGTTGGCGTTGGCTGTATGCAGGGTGAGCAAACTCATCTTTCCAGCCTAAGTAGTCCCAGTAGTCGACGTGAAAAGCCACAGGAATAATGTCCTTCCAAAGTTTGGCAGATGATTGGAATTTGCTAAGAAAGCGGTCGGCCGGAGGGCAGCTAGAACACCCTTCGGATGTGAACAGCTCGACAAGTTGAGCTGGCTGCCCTTCATGAGTCCAGGTTTGAGCGACAGCGTTTGACGCAAATAGTGTTGCGCCCGTCGCAGTCATCAAGCTAGCAGAGAGTATTGATGTAAAAACGGTCTTGTTCATGGTCATTGTCCATTTGCAGTAACCATTAAACAGACCAGAAAGAACCGCAGATTATTTCATTGGTTTTGAAGCTGCACCTATGCGTAAAAACTTTCAACCCTTTGGATAAACGCACTCAAAGAATTCGCTGGCAATGCATTGATACCAGCCGCCGCTTCTCGACCTCCACCGGATGGAAATTCACTACAGATTTGCCCTGCACCTTGTTTGTTACTCAAAGGGGCTCTAAGTGAGATCGTAAAAGTGCTATCCGCATTTTGGGTCACGATAGCATGAGCAGAGTCAGGGGTTTGATTCGCTAGATGGTTGCCAAGTACACCACTGATTCTGCCAGACCAAGGCTCATTTGGAAGTTGAATAACCGCCAGCTTATCTGACTGATGAACAGGCTTTGCTGCTAATGCGTTCGCAAAGTCTTCTTCATAAGCTGCTTTTAAAACGTGATATGGGGATTCGGCACTATTGATGGCATCAAACGGAGAACTGAATGGCAGTAGCGCTTTGAAAAGATCGGCTGGATGATAGTGAAGATCATCCACTTTAGCGCCATAACCGTTGTAATTTAACAGCGTTCCAAATTCTTTGAGCAATGCTTTCTGCTCGTCATTGAGTCCCTGCTCATCTGCCAAAGCATCCGCGGTTGCAATCATATTATCGCCATAAGCTGCAGTGATTGCCCATAACCTGAATTTACCTTCGAGGAGCTTATCTATTATCAGCGCAGTGCAGGTATTAGGATCCGTATCGATATGTGCATGCAGAAATTCAGACGCAGGGATGTCACCCGGACGATGATGATCGGCATAGAAAACTTGAGATTGCGCTTCAAGCGCTTTGTGCAAGGCGTCTATGTTCTTTTCCATGGAGATATCGAGCACCGTGACCTGATCGCCATTTTGAGCTTCAATTTTACCAAGCAACTTTATATCACGCTTCACACCTGTTACCAGCTGCGCGTCGCGGGGCTCTTTTAATCGAAGTTGTAATAGCGCAATAATGCCGTCTGCATCCCCATTAAAGACATCGTAGTTCATCCGTTACTCACCTGTTATTTTTCAGAATCCATTGCCAAAGCGTGTGCTACATAGAGTAAGAAACCACTCATAGCTGTCAATGAAATTAACCCTATGAAAAAAGAATAAAATATTCCGATAACTCTTTATAAACCTCAATTTAATCCAACATAGCACCCAACCTCACAAATCGGGTACAATGCGTTCTTTGTTTTTTGGAAACTGTAGGAAAAAAATGAAACCAGGTGCAACCGGACTGACTCGCGTGGTTCATGCGACTCGATATTCTATGAAAGGGCTACAAGCGGCGTGGAAAAATGAAGCTGCTTTTCGTCAAGAAGTGGTACTTCTAATCTTCCTTAGCACCATGACATTTTTCTTACCTGTTACACCGCTTGAGCAAGTTGCCATGATCAGTGTGGTACTGCTTGTCATTATTGTTGAACTGCTTAACTCTGCGGTAGAAGCGGTGGTGGATCGATTTGGTTCGGAATGGAATGAACTTAGTGGACGCGCAAAAGACATTGGTTCTGCAGCCGTTTTTGTTGCTTTACTCCTTGCAGGACTGGTCTGGACAGGCATCTTGTTCCTGTAAGTCATATACCCCACAAAAAAAGAGCCCTATTCAAAAGAAGCGTATTATGCAGCTTGCTTTGAATAGGGCTCTTTGCCTTTATGTTTGTTTTTACGGTTGAAGCTGCCTTTTCCTTTCTTCGCTTTAACAACTCTAGTTCGAAATAGTTCGCTGGTTACTACCGCTTTCAGGGCGTTATCTTGAATCACTCCCCTACCATGTTCATGCTGCAACACTTCAGATTGGTCTGATATTGGCTGCACCTTTTTACCTTTCTTTGCCATAAAAGGGCTCCTTTGTCTAATTCGACGCAATATTGTCTTTCAACAGTTTAAAAGTCAATGCTACTTTTATACTCAAAACTCCCAAAATAAGAGAGCCCTATGAAACGGATACTTAATGGCAGCCTACTCGCGACCGCTTTTCTTTCAGCATCTGTATTGGCAAAAAACAATATTGAACTCGTCTACTTAGAACCCAACAGTGAAGACGAAAAAGCCGTAAAGTCGCTACTCGTCTCAAGTGGTGTTAACGAATTAGTTGTCGGCTTCGGAGAAAACTTATTTCCCTTTGATAAGCCACTGACCATCGAATACGGCTCAGACGACGGTCCTCTTTTTGACCCTGAATCCAACATCGTCCAAATGCCTTACTTCTTTGTCAGTGAAGCCCAAAATTACTTTGCCAAAAACAGTTATGAGAAAAAGTACGGTAAGACGGCTGAACAAGGCGCGATAGACACTGTACTCCACACTTTGTTGCACGAGCTTGGACACGCTTACATCGCAGACAAACAGATCCCAGTCTTAGGTAAAGAGGAAGATGCAGTAGACAACCTCGCGACGATTGTGATGATTGAATACGTTGAAAACGGCGCAGACGCGGCTATCAGTGCTGCCGACATGTTTGACTTTGAAACAGAGGGGCAACCCGATCATTACCAATTGGTTGAATACGCAGGCGAACATAGCTTTAACTTACAACGATACTTTCAGACGCTTTGCTTGGTATATGGCAGCGATCCAGAAAAATTCGCCGGATTACTGGATGAAATAGGGAAAGATTACCGAGAAGAAAGAGAAGGCTACTGCGAATACAACTACAACACCATCAGTACGAACTGGCATACGTATTTAGGTGAATTACGAAATAAGTGACGACGTCACAAATATATTTCTAATGCGGGTAATAAAAGCATCATAAAACCCGCATCAAACTGACATTTTTGTGTCATCAAAGCCGCACAGACTTTAGTGCGGTGAATGATGATATACCCAAGTAACCTCAAGATGCGGTCACTTGGGTATATATTTAGGGTTCTTGGTCCTAAGTCATCCACCTGTGAAATTACCACTGACTTTTCAGTCAGTTTGAAAGGTATTGAAGCTTGCGTATTTGCGGTTCTCAGTGCTTAAAGTATATGGATATATTGGAATATCAGGATGAAGACCCTATCTCTTTTGGGCGCTTGTAGCGCTTTTTTTGTGTCTGTTGTTTCTCAGGCAAATTCTCTTCAAGTGGATTTAGTCGGACGTTATCAGTCTGGCATTTATGGTGAAGGTGCAACAGAAATTGTCGATTTCGACAAGCGCTCAGGCATGGCTTATGTGGTTAATGGCGCCAAAAACCGAATCGACATTCTTGCTCTGTCTGCATTGTCGTCAACGCCATTGAGTAACCCAACCACGGCAAATACCCTCGTCGCTAAATCGCTGCTGCTTCCGCAAACTGTGACACTCGAAAACGGGAAAGTCGTTCCTCTGGGAGGAGCGAACTCGATTTCAATACACGATGATCTTATGGCTGTCGCCGTTGCCAACAAAAACAAACAAGCGCCGGGCGTGGTGATTTTCTATCGATTAAAAGACAACGTCTCGCAGTATTTACATGCTGTGGAAGTGGGTGCATTACCTGATATGGTGACGTTTACCCCAGATGGTCGATCTGCATTGGTTGCAAATGAAGGTGAGCCAAGCAAAGACTACAAAATTGACCCTGAAGGATCTATTTCTAAGATAAATGTGAAGAACGGTCTGCCAGCACAGAATGCTTCTCACATGACATTCAAAACATTCGAAAACCAGAAGGCAAAACTGATTTCCCAAGGGTTTAAATATGCCAGCCCAGAAGGAACAACATTGGCTCAGGATATTGAGCCAGAATACATCGCTGTCAGCCCAGATAGCCGTTACGCCTGGGTCAGCCTGCAAGAAAATAACGCAGTAGCCAAAATCGACATAGCCGCAGAAAAGATCGTTCAGGTATCTGGTTTAGGTTTGAAAGATTATGGCGAGGCTAAGAATGCTCTGGATGTCAGCGACAAAGACGGCAAGGTAAACGTTCGTCCGTGGGAAGGCGTTTATGGCCTGTATCAACCCGATACGATCGCAGCCTATCAGGTTGGAGGTAATGATTACATCGTGACCGCGAATGAAGGAGACGCCAGAGATTACTGGTTTTATGCTGAGAACGAAGTCACGTGCCTTCAGGCAGGAGGAAAAGAGTTTGATGCAGAAGATGGTTGCCTTGGCTACAGCGAAGAAACCCGTGCAGGAAAGCTAAAGCTGGCTCCCAACCACCCTCAAGCCAACCATTTAGCAAAAGCGGAGCTTGGTCGTTTAAAAGTCACGACCGCAATGGGCGACGAAAATGGCGATGGCATTTATGAAAAAGTGGTCGCCTACGGAGGACGCTCATTCTCCATTTGGGATGCGAATGGAAAGCAGGTCTTTGACAGCGCAGGAGAGATTGAAAAAGTCGTCGCGCAGCACTATCCGACTATGCTGAATACCAACGAAACCAAAAACAAAATGGACAACCGTTCCGATGATAAAGGTGTGGAGCCAGAAGGATTGGCTCTTGGCAAAATCGATGGCAGAACATACGCATTTGTCGGGCTTGAGCGAATGGGTGGTTTTGTCATTTATGACATTACTTCCCCAGCCAACTCGACCTTTGTAGATTATGTGGTTAACCGAGATTTTGATGTAAAGTTTGAGATAGATGACGAAGCCGACCCAGTCGCGACCACTGGTCAATATGTCGAAGCCGGTGATTTAGCTCCGGAAGGGTTTAAGTTTGTAAGCGCAAAAGATAGCCCGACTAACCGCCCACTTCTATTGGTAGCGAACGAAGTCAGTGGCACGTTATCCGTGTATTCCCTCAAGTAAAACGTTGTCAGCTCCCTTTATGGGAGCTGACATCTTTCCCTAGCTTAATCAAGCATGGCGTTTTGTTTAACGCTTTACACACTAGCCCTGTATTCAATCAAATATAATTTTCAGCCTGCTCTAATCCCTTGCTTTTGCTGAAAATATGATTAAAAAGCCTTTAGTTCTATCCATTTTAATTGCGACTTTATCGGTTGGGTGTGGTGGTGATTCTTCTAGCCCTACAAACGGAACCTCACCCAGTGGAAATAACTCAAAACCCACCCAACCCGACATTCCAGATACTGGAATAAATCAGTTCGAGCAGTTACCTAAGACGTTTAGTAAAACTATTCAGTTCGCTGGTCGACCTTATATGATTGAGCTAGAGAAATTCTCAGTAAGACAGAAAAACGCACAGTTCTACGTGCTCAATTCAGATGACTCCAACCAAATCAAGCTGCTTGATTACGTTCCAGAAGTGCGCAGCTACAGAGGTAAAGTGATCGGGCAGCCCGAATCTATGATTGTGGGATATATTGATGGTCAGAATAAATTCTACGGGCGAGTCTTTTATGGGGGGATTAAAAGCTGGGAAATAAAAAACCTGGATGTAGAAACTCAACAAAAAAACACGAAAAGCCAATTGGACGATATGAATCGCTCTCCGTCTGATCTTCAGCTGACCTCCAGCAGCCATAAATTGCCCGAGCCTTCATTAACCAACCCTATTCCGGGAAAAAATGAGTTCTACCTCCAGCGAGCTGATATTACCTTCCACGCAACGGAAGACAGCTACACCAAGATTTTTGGAAGTAATCTGGAATCAGCAATTGGCGGAATGGACTACGTAGCAAACCTGCTGGATTATCTTTTTACGCGAGATGCCCTTATCCGTTTTAGTTACCCTGGTGGCTTAATCACGCAAAAATCCGGCTCTGTGCCGCAGGGAGAGCAACAAAGCGCACTACGAAAAGCATTGAAAGGGAAGTTTTCGCTGTTTCACTACTTTACTGGTCCAAGAAATTCTGGCGCGAACGCCGGGCTTACCAGCTTCTGTGAATTCAGCCTGTCAGCATGGTGCACCCTTCATGAAATCGGTCATGCGTTTAACCTGGGTCACAACATTGGTCCTGAAACCAATAGTGTAATGGGTGCTGTGGAACTCATTCCTACTAATGCAATTTCGGTAATGAAGTCCTCTCCTGCTGCAACCAGAGGAACGATTGTTGGTCCGCTGCAGTCAAGAATAAGCCCGAACGCCAATATTGATCATCTGGATGTTCATCGAGATGGGAAGTCATCCATTAACGTATTAGAAAACGACTTTGATGCCAATGGCCCCCTCAAAGGTGGGAGCATCAAACTCCATCACGTAGATTCCCGCTCTCATGCCTTTGGCAGCGTTAGTTGGAGTCCGAATGGAGAGGTGGTTTACCAAGCACCAAAAGGTTTTGTGGGAGACGACCACTTTCATTACACAATCATTGATGATTCAGGAATGAAAGATGAGTCAGAGGTTCATGTCAAAGTTATATCCGACTCCAGAGTCGCCTTTTTCAAGAAGAGTCGATTTAACCAGAGACATGACTTAGAAACTTACGCGAGAGAAAAATATCGTGTTGATCAGGTTCATAACCTGGCTGGTAAGGAGCAGTATACTTCCCTGCTCCACCGCAATCCTAAGTACCCTAACCTCGGTTTTACCCAGCAAGTACTAATGGAAGGCAGTTACGACACGGTCTACGAGAAAAATGACACCATGACTCATCGAGATTATATGCCTCATGAGCTCGCTCCGGGGAAATCAAGCTTCTCTGTCTCCCTAACGCTGACTCAGGATGGTGATTTCATTTCCCGTGGTGGTGATGGACAGCTGCACAAAACGATTCAGGAGCTGTCATTGGTTGGACAGGGAAAACTGGATGATGGCTATTCGCTCTCCTATTTCAATGGCAATCAACATAGGGTGGTATCGAAAGGTGAACCAGCCAAAGGATTGGGATGGACATTGGTTGGGCGACAGTTTTTCACTCAGCAGAATTTCAGTCAACGCCCGCATGAGGTCCACGCATATGCGTCACCCGACGCTGTTGTCATCAATGATAACAAACCTCACGTGATCACTTGGGTGGTAAACCGAGAATCAAATACCGTCACAACATATGTTGATGGAAACGCCATACCAATGGCATTGGACAGCGATCCAGCAAGATTTATGGTAGATGTTCCTTTGCCTAAAAACTTTGGAGGTATCTACCCGGGTGGTACACATTACTGGTATAGCTCAGGGCGAGACTTACATACCGAATCTTATGGACCTTGGTTTATGAGAACAACCAATTCCGACGCAGGCAAAAAGAACCCAAGTATTTGGGAAACATCAACAAAATTTCTTTCAGAGAAAATGGATGTTGATGACGTCCAGATATTTACTTATGCTTTGACTCCAGACCAGGTCAAGCAAATTGCAAGAGGTCTCCACCCAGCCTACACTCATTCTCCTTTTAATGGTCAGGCAGTATTCTTTGACCAACCCATTAATCTTAAATGGGAAAATGAGAACGCGAGTGAATTCAAGCTCACCTATGGTTTTGATCCATCTCTTAACCGCCCCGAATTTTCCAGCCTAATGGGAAGCAAGCGATCAGTCGCGATTAACGTCAATGACGCCCGAGATGCACTTTACTGGCGTATAGATAGCAAAGTAAACGGCACTTGGGTTAATGGTCACGTATGGTCTGTGAGAAATCGTCTTCAAATTGGCAATATGCTTTCTTTGACCTTCACTAACGATGAACTTACGGGGTCTGACTCTCCAGATGCTGGTGCATGGGGCAAAAACATCTCAAAGAACTTTGGTAATGTCCGCGTATCAGTCAGCAACCAGAAAGAATCAAATGGGCGTTCTACACTGCTGCTGCGAGGAGATAACGCCAATATTGCGTTTGAAAGTACCAGTGGACGCGAAATCAAACAACTCAGTGTTTCTCTAGGGTCTTACAACCGTGCCAAAGAAGGAGAGATTGCCGTTCAGTATAAAGTGTGGAGTGAATGGACAGACATTCGTGTCCTCCATAAAAATGGGCTCCCAACCGGGCAAAACTACAATGGAGACTACTCTGATTTGGCTGGAGTTGGAAATGGAAAAGGTGGACCAGGAAAAAACCGATACGCTCCTGAAGGCACCGATAACTTGAGTACGTATAAAATTATCTATCCATCCGGAGTTTTTGAGTCTCGAATCATTGTTCGAGGTCACCCTAACGTTGTCGCTGTGCTTGATCACGTGGTGATCATGTAGTTATTTTCAACCCTGACAAACACTGAAAGCAGATTGAGGCGTTTGTCAGGAAACCACATCCAGAATTTTGTCGATCGCTTCTACAACCTTCTTGGAAATGACCAGCAGTTTTACGTGATCGCTAAGACCCTCTTCGGCTTGTGCCGCAACTTGCTGCTGATCTTTCAATAAGGCAATAGCAGAATCTACATCGCCAGAAACCTTGCCTGTGCGTTCAAACATCCAGCGATCCAGACGCTGAAACAAGGCTTGTTGCTGCTCTCGTATTTCTATTTGCTCTTGTCCTGTAGCCAACTCTGCGGCTCGGTTTAAGGCTTGTAGGCTCGCATGTATTTCATCGATTACTTTATCCGTCATCTTATTTTGCCTCGCCTTTGCAGACTAGTTTGCTGTCTTGAACTTCTACGCCTGTTTTACAGCTAGCCAGTAGATTCTTAGTGGTGTTAAATCGCGCGGATACCTCTTTCATTCTTGCCTGCGTTTGAATCAATGTGGCTTTGGAGAAGGTTTCGTTTAGCAGGCTCAACGCCAACTCATTGTGTGTCGACTTAAAGGTATCAATCGCCTGTAGTGTTTGCTCGACCAATAAAGGGGTTGCCGCCATGGTTTCCCATTGTTCATACAAACGCTCTATTTCTTCACGGCTTTTGTTGAGGGGTAATTGTCGAATGTCTGCACGACGGTTGAAGTCTTGTATTTCTTCGCTCAAAACGTACGAACGTGAGAGGTAAATGGCTGTGCCTATCTGATTTTTCTTGATGAGCTCCATTAGGGAGTCACTCAGTTCAGAAATAGCTGGATCTGACGAAACGATGATGCTCTTCAGCACCCTCTGCTTTTTCTCTTCGCTGTATCCACTCGCCAATGTTGCCATCGCACTTTGAATCAGACCAGCTTCCTGCTCTGACGGTTTCAGCCCATTCCAGCTCGAAGATTCAGCTGCTTGATAAAAGTTGAATGCTGCGAGGCTTACGTCTGCTTCATTGCTGGCTATAGCTAGTCGATGTAAGGCGTTCGCGTATTCTCTCAGAGCATTAGAAATACCAAGAATTGGAGATGAATCGGGTAACTGGAATTCCGCTAAAGGTTCGAACTCTGAAGATTTGAGGTTTGCATTGGAAGAGCCACTGTATTTTGCCGCAAGCAGGGTTAAATCCCGATGTAGTTTCGCGTCGTTATACTCATTAACAACACCTGATACGTGTTCAAGCATGTTTGATGCGGATTGGCTGAAATCCGCGACTTCTGTATCGGGAACGTGAGAACAACCACCGACAACAGCCAACGAAAGTACAGCTAAAAAGTGTTTATTTAACATCCATTTATTTTCTTTCACATCATGTGTTATTCACATGGTCGCATGTTTGAGAGGGCTAATTTGAGAGGAGCTGCACAAATTTTGTGATACGCAATTTCTACAAACCTGATGAATTGTTTTAAAAATTTCAAAGAGTTATACAAATATCACTGCACATGATTGGCTATTATATTGATTAACATCTGATTAATGAGATTCTTACTTCGGTCATAAAATTATGCTAAAACATTGTCTTGCTCTTAAAGCTCGCCACACCGCGAGCGGACAATATGGAAGGAATCTAGAAATGTCTGTCGATCGACTGATGACCACGCTTTGCACCCATAATTTGCTTGCGTCTAAAACGTTTTATCAAGAGCTATTTGGCTTTGAAATCGGATTTGAAAGTGAATGGTTTATTCAATTGATTCACCCAAAAAGCAAGGTTGAGCTGGGTTTGATCGTCGCAGGGCATGAACTAGTTCCTCCCAGATATCAGGGAGCTGCCAGTGGCTTATTTGTTACTTTGGTGGTTGAAGACGTAGAAGGCGTGTTCAAGACTGCTGAACAGCACAACTACGTTGTACTGCAAACGCCGGAGCCCACATTTTATGGGCAGAAACGCTTACTACTAGAAGACCCTGCTGGGGTTTTAGTTGACGTTTCGACCCCACTCCCGATTTAAGCGAGCTAAGTTATTTTGCTTCCCACTCTGTTTCAATCAGAGTTTTGTCATTGCATTTGATTCGGGCGAGAAACACATCGCCCTTCTCAACGGTCCCAACCCCCTTGGGAGTGCCTGTCATAATCACATCGCCATCCTCCAGTTGAGTATATCCAAGCAGTTCATCGACAATTTCTAACGGTTTGAACATCATGTCTTTAACGCCGCCAGATTGCACTCGAACGCAATTAATAAACAGCTCTAGAGTTAGGTTTGGGATATCGGCATAGGAAATGGGAATGAATCGACTGAAAACAGCACTTCCATTAAAGGCTTTGGCTCTTTCCCATGGAAGTTGCTTAGATTTTAACTCCGACTGCAATGCGCGCTTGGTTAAATCCAGACCAAAGCCAACATGAGTAATTTGGCTGTTATGGATAACAAAACAGATTTCACCTTCGTAGTGCAGAGGTTCTTGATGATAAGAGGTTAGCGTCGTGCTAATAGAACTGTTTGGCTTGTTAAATACCACCATTTGGTCAGGAATGCTGTTATTAAGCTCAGCAATGTGCTCCGAGTAGTTTCTTCCCACACACAACACTTTAGAAGGGCTTATCTTCTTATTCTCAACCAATACTGTGTTCATTTTCACTCCCTGAAAATTCTATACCCAAAAGGTTCCGATACGGCTAGCCGATTTTATTGAGCAGTTTTTCGCACAATCGCTTCATAGTGATCAAATCATCCAGATCCATATCGAGCGAGCACATCATTTCCTTAGGAACTGATTCCGCTTGTGCTTTTAATTTCTGCCCAGATTGTGTCAGATGAAGCTCGCGCACTCGTTCATCATGCTGCGCGCGCTTTCTCTCCACCAGCCCTTTGCCTTCCAGCCGCTTTAGCAACGGGGTCAGTGTACCTGAATCCAGATACAGTTTATTCCCTAGCTCTTTGACGTTAATGCCATTTTGTGACCAAAGCACCATCATGACCAAGTACTGAGGATAAGTCAGGTCCAACTTATCAAGTAAAGGACGATACGCCCTGACGACGGCATTGGTTGCACTGTAAAGAGGAAAACAGAACTGATTTTCCAGCTTTAATTCTTTGGTTTCAGAGGTTTTATCTCTTGTCATTACTTATCAGATCTCTAAGGTCGTCGGAGTTAAGGGTTAAAGCGATATTCAGGCGCTAACTCACTGATACCTAAACCACTCTTCTTGGTCACTTTTAGCTGGACTGGAATGCGTTCTTTCATCGCTTCTATGTGGCTGATGACACCAATCATTTTTCCGGATGCGTTCAGGCTGTCTAACGCATCCAGCGCGATGTCCAATGTTTGCGCATCTAAGGTGCCAAAACCTTCATCCAGGAACAAGGAATCTATGCTGGTTTTGTGGCTCACCAGATCGGACAATGCCAGCGCCAGAGCAAGACTCACGAGAAAGCTCTCCCCGCCCGATAGTGTTTTGGTGTCCCTTTCATTATCGCCCTGCCAAAGATCCAATACTGTCAGCTCAAGCCCTTCCCCTTGCTTTCTTTGCAATTGATATCGACCATAGAGCCTTGAAAGTTGTTTGTTCGCCAGATAAATCAGGTTATCGAGGGTCAGACCTTGGGCAAATTTACGGAATTTATCGCCCTTCTGGGAGCCGATCATCGAATGCAAATACTGGATGTCATCATACTCAACCCGGTACTGTTCAATTTCTTCAAACAATGAAGATTGCTCTTCTCGCCTTTTGTCATCGGATACCAGTTCCTGAGTGATTTCGCCTTCACGTTTCGTCAACCCTTCAAGATGTCTTTGGGCTTCGGTCTGTTGGTTTTGAATGTCTTCTAACTTAATATCAATCCATTCAGGCGCTTTCTCATGGCAGTTCAGAGCACTCAGTTTCTGATTAGCGCTTTCCTGAATGGCTTTAAGCTGAGTAACGGAATCATTCAACGACTGTTTGAGCTGCTGAATGCGAGCTTTTTCCTCGATTGGTAACAACGCACTTTGGAACTGCTCAACAGTATCAAAGGGGCTTGATGACAAAGCTTGTTCCCATTCACTCTGAATCTGGCTCTTTGAAACCACAGTATTGCTTAGGCTTTTATTGATTGAAGATTGCTGCCCGGAAAGAGATGCCTGCTTTTCTTTCAGAGACTTGTGCTTAGTCTGAATCAGCTCGGTGCTTCTTTCTGCCTGTGCCACTTGTTCGCGAGCTTTCAGCCTTTCATCGTCAACTGACTTGTTTGCAAACACTTCCGCTCGTTTCGCTATTCGTTCATTAAGCAGATCTGACGTTTCGACCAACTGCTTTTGCAACTGGTTTAAAGCATCTGTTAACTCACTTTGCTGAGAGTCGAGATTTTTCTGCTCTGCCAATAGCTGGGTAACCGAATGACGAAGATCATTAAGGTATTTTTCCTTATTCTGAAACGCGTCAACCTGATCTTTTAGCTCATTAATCCATAGTTCGACATTCTGGTCTGGAACCTTCAGATTCGCTTCAGACATCGCACTTTGCAGCTCCTGACGTTGCTCCAAGCGTTGAGCCTCACGTTTTTGCTTACGCTCAGCAAAATCCTGTTGTTTCTTCTCAATCAATTGGGTGTCTTTCGTTTCAAGCTTAAGCTGATTTTCAAGCTGCACTGCTTTCTCTGACAGTGTGGAAGTCTGCTTCTGCGACTCTTCCAAAGCTTTTTCTGCGGCTTTTAATTGACTGATCTGAGACTGACTGGCTTTGACCTTTTCTTCTAGGCTTGCTGTCAAAATTGCTGCACTGGAAGGCGTAACAATATCAATGGTTGTGTCTAGTGCCGGAAGTTTTTGGTTCCACTGCAACTGGAGTTGTTCCAGTTCCGTTTGCCCTGCCGACAGCTTGCTCTGATTCTCTGAAAGTTGGAACTCAACAGATTTTATCTCGACCGACAGCGCTTCTCCCTGATGCTTTAACTCGGATAAACGTCTTTCTGCTTCTTCTTTTTGTGCAATAGTTTCTGGCACTGACACGGCACCATCAGCAAGTATCGGATGTTCAAGACTGCCGCACAGTGGACATGGCTGGTCATCTCTCAGATTAGCTCTGTAGACAGCAAGATGTTCTTCCTGTGTCACAAGTTGAGCAAGTGACTGAGCTAGCTGATTCTGAGATTTGTATTGTTCCCGCAAGCTGTCTCGCTGCTGATTTTGAAGCTTCAGTTCAGACTCTTGCTGAGCCATTTTTTGAGACAGTTGCTGTTGCTCATTAGAGACTAAAGACCAGCGTTCCTGAAACCCTTGCAACTGATGGGTAACAATAACTTGCTGATTCATCGCTTGTTGTTGAGCTTCCATCTCTTCAAGGCTGGAAGCCCCAGACAAAGCCTGATGACTTGAACTCAGTTGAAGTTCTTTTTCTTTGTTCGATTTGAGTTCTGAATGAGCCAGCTCCAACTCAGATTCTATTTTTTTCTGCTTTTCAATATGCTCAGCTTGCTGAATACCGAGTGAAGACAGATTTGAAACAATCTCGGTGAGTTCGCGGCTTGAATTTTCCAGACCTGTAAGCTGGACTTTCCAACCTTCCAGCTTTGGAGCCACATCTTTCAAATTTGCATTTTGCTCAATGAATTTTTCGCTCTCAGCGATCGTGTCACTCTGTTCTTTCAGTTTGGTTGTGAGCTGTTGGTAAGACGCATCCAGTGTATGCTTTTTGTTGTTCTTCTCATGAATTTCAGACTGCAAGGACGATTGCTTTTGTTTTCCTTGTGAAATGTCACTGTCCAAAGGGATAACCGTTTGTGTGATCAGGTCTTCTAACGCCTGTTGAGCGACCTTAGTGCTTTGCAACGTCGATTCTGAAACCTTAACTTCCGCATCAACGTCCTTGCATTCTGACTCCAGCTCAGTTGCCTGCTTGCGAAGGCTCTCTAGGGATTCCGTGTACTGGCGATGTGTATTATGTATGTCAGAAAGTTTGTCATGCAGTGGTTTGATTTGCTCTGCAGGCTCGGCATCAGCCAGTTTATCGAGCTCTGGCTTGGCTTCGGCAAGTGCTGTTTCAGCATTAATCAGCGATTGCGACGTTTGGCTAAGCTCCGCTGCCAAATCGGTTTTTTCTTTTATCCAGTTAGCGCATTGATCAAAGGACTCTTTCTCTTTTTTCGCAGTTCCATGCTGGTTTTTTAGCGAAGACAGTTCTTCATTTAGCGATTCACGATAAGCCGTATCAAGCAGCTGAACGCCTTGAGCCCTTGATTCTAACGCAATCAAGGTTTGTTTTGACTCTGACCAATGCTGGTGAACTCGTTCTGATATGAGACCGTAGATCTCGGTGCCTGTTAACTCTTCTAACAACTCTGCACGTTCGGATTCTTTGGCATTTAGGAAAGCCGCGAACTGACCTTGAGACAGCATCATGGATTTGGTGAATCTGTCAAAGTCCAGCCCGGTTATGCGCTCTACCTCTTCCAGCTTTTTCTTCGCTTGCGAGGCGATCACTTTTCCGCCTTCCACCTCCGCAAGCTCCACTTCTGCACCTTGAAGCTTTCCGTCCGCTTTGCCCCTTGAGCGACGCATGCTCCAAAACGCTCGGTAGGCTTTTCCTTTTACCTCAAATTCGACTTCTGAGCAGCACTCAGACTCTCCTCTGGTCATGGCTTCGTTGCTGGATTGGGTTAGCAGACCAAGCCGAGGCGTTTTGTGATAAATCGCCAGACAGATTGCATCAAGAAGTGTGGTTTTTCCTGCACCCGTTGCACCAGTAATCGCGAACAAACCATTGTCGGTGAATGGTGACTGAGTGAAGTCGATCTTCCATTCACCTTTTAAAGAGTTCAGGTTTTTAAGCCTCAGAGACAGTATTTTCACTTTTTCTCCTCCTCGACCTCAGCGACAATGCGAATGAACTTCTCTTCAAGCCGAGCTTTGCGAGCCAGTTCTTCATCCGTTTCAAATACTTCTTGCGCAATGCGTTTGGTAAAAACGTCTAATGGGCTCAGTTCGTCCAGCGTTTCATTTCGTTCCTGACTGAGCGCTTTTCTCCTTGAGGACTGGCTTCGTTTAAGCTGCAGTACTTCAACAGGAAGATCTTCTACCATCTTTTGAATTCTTTGCTGCAAATCTGACAGGTAGTCGTCGATTTCAACCTCAATACTCAACCAAACCGTTTCTTTACTCTCTACAAATTTTTTAAGATCGGTTTCCAACTCTGTTAATGAGCCGGATACAGTTGCCATTGGCTGAAAGCTTGGGATTTCTAACGACGTGATCTCTGGAGAATGGGAATGTTCAAAATTGAGCAAAAGCACCTGTTTGTTCGACTTTAATTCGTCAAAGCTGAGTGGAATGGGGGAACCACAGTATCGGATGTGTTCTTGCTTTGCGACAATCTGCGGGCGATGAATATGCCCCAGAGCAATATAGTCAGCGGGCGGGAAGCCGTCGGCTGTAAACCCTTCCAGTGTTCCAATGTAAATATCGCGTACAGATTCCGACTGCTTTACACCTAATGCCGTTAAATGCCCTGTGGCGATAATCGGAACATCGACACCTAACGCTTTTCGCCTCTCAACTGCTGCCTGATAAACACTGGCGTAATGATCTTTAATTGCATCTGCAATTGCTAACCTTTTATCAGTGGAGGAGTCTCCTGACTGGCTAACGACTAAATCACGTGGACGTAAAAACGGGATCGCACAAAGCAGAGCACCGACATTTCCACTGCCGTCTGCCAATTCCACAACCTGATCCTGGCTTTGTTCTAGGCTACTGGCAATCACATGAGTATTGAGATAGGCGAGAATTTGCTTGGTTTCATTCAGGACGGATACTGAATCGTGATTTCCTCCCAATACCACCAAAGTGCAGTCTGATTTTTGCAGTTGCACCACAAACTGGTTATACATTTCTCGGGCGTAACTTGGGGGAGATCCTGTATCGAAGATATCTCCCGCGACAATCAACGCATCGACATTATGCTGTTCAATTTGTTGGAGGAGCCAGTTCAGAAAGGATTGATGTTCGTTCTTTCTGCTCTTTGTGTAGAAGTTTTGCCCAAGATGCCAGTCTGAGGTGTGAATGATGCGCATGTCATTGTTTTTCGTTTAGAACATCGCACAAGTGTAATAGCAGGTAGAAATCAATGACAGCGATTTTTAGGTTGTCGACCGGCTAAACCATTGAGCATGAGCAAATAAAGTGACATGGCATATCAGTACACCCGCCAGACACCCAAAAACATTGCAAGCCATATCCAGCCAGGAAAACTGCCTTGTTGGTAACCAAATCTGCAATAACTCGTCTGTTACCACAAAAAATAGCAATAACGCGACCATTGGCTTGTTAGAAGCGCGACTCGCTAGCCCAGCTAACCCACCCAGTACCAAGGCAAATGCGACGTGGAAAATCAGGTCGTGTGACTGAACTGCCTGTCCAAGATCACCAGAAAGCAGACCGGCACTTTTCAAAATCGAAAGGCTAGCAACGCTTAGCACGACCAAAACAAACAGACCAACCACGAAATTGGCATGATTGGTCTGTTGAGTATCGAAGTTTTTCATTCAATATTTCTCTGAATTCGGTTCAGAGTATTATTTCTTACCAGTCACTTCTTTTGCAAGCTCGGAAGAGCGCCCTTGCAAATAAACATTTTCGTAGCAGTAGTTTGTTGCCTCGATGTAACCTTCAACACTACCACAGTCAAAACGCTGACCATCAAACTTGTACGCCAGAACACAACCAGCTTTGGCTTGCTTTAGAAGCGCATCAGTAATTTGAATTTCGCCACCTTTACCCGGCTCTGTTTGCTCGATCAGTTCGAAGATGTCTGGTGTCAAAATATAGCGACCAATGATAGCCAGATTGCTTGGTGCTGTACCTGGCTCTGGTTTTTCGACCATGTCGTCAACTCGGTAGAGCTTGTCTTTGATCATCTCACCCGAGATCACGCCGTATTTGTGGGTTTCTTCAACTGGCACTTCTTCTACTGCGACAATAGAACAGCGGAACTGTTTATAAAGCGCGACCATTTGAGCGAGCACGCCTTGCGCTCTGTTTACACAAAGGTCATCAGCAAGAACCACAGCAAAAGGTTCGTCACCCACCAGCTCACGTCCTGTCAGAATCGCGTGACCCAGACCTTTCATTTCGCGCTGGCGAATGTAGGTGAAATTCGCGGCATCAATAATTTCACGAATGTCGATCAGCAGCTCTTCTTTGTTAGTGCCACTGATCTGATGCTCCAGTTCGTAGTTTTTGTCGAAGTGATCCATTAGAGAGTGTTTACCACGCCCTGTCACCACACACATGTCCGTCATTCCTGCCTGAATCGCTTCCTCAACCCCGTATTCAATAAGAGGTTTGTTTACGATAGGCATCATCTCTTTCGGCATTGATTTCGTTGCCGGTAAAAAGCGCGTTCCATAGCCAGCTGCCGGAAATAAGCATTTCTTGATCATTACAACTCCGTTTCTTAGTCCTGTTTGGGTCCTTGCCCAAAAAATTTATATCTTTATTGTTATTGGTAAATGTACTCGCGTGGGTATATCAAGACCTGTCGACATTACCCTCGCGATATTTCAATTGGATTTTAGTTATGTCATCAACTCTCTCGGAATGCCCTGAGAAGGCTGACTTTTAGTGGTTCGAGTAGATAGTCCAGCGGACGCTTCTCTTCGAGAAGCACATAGACTTCCGCTGGCATACCCGGATAAAGTTCCAGATCTGGATTCTTAGAAATTTCGTCTTGGTTAAGCTTTACCTTCACCTTAAATCCACTGACTTCCTCGCCGTTGGATTCAATTCTGTCTGCATCAATGTAAACCACTTCACCATGTACTGGTGGCGTCGTCCGGAAGTTAAATGCAGAAAGGCGAATTAAGGCTTGCTGCCCTATTCTCACTACATCAATATCCGTCGGGTTAATTATGGCTTCGACTATCAGGCTGTCGTTGTCTGGCACAATTTCCATTAAGCTTTCACCTGCGCCTACAACTTCTCCTGATGTGTTCACCTGCAAACCAAGTACAACACCGCTAACGGGGCTTTTAACCACCGTTCGCGCCTGCACATCACTGGCTAACTTGAGCTCTGCTTCAAGCGAGATAAGGGCATTGCGAACTTCTGCAATTTTGGTTTCGACTTCAGATCGGTTGCGTTGCTGAATGGCACTCTTTTGCTGCTCAAGCTCTGAAACAGACAAAATCTGACCATCAAGTTCTGCCTGAACTGAAATGATGTCAGATACGAGCAATACTTCTGATCGTTTCAGTTCCAGCACTTTCAGACGTGAGGTGAAACCGTCAGCAAGAAGTTGATCGTGCATCTCAATTTCGTCATTAAGGAATTCGAGGGCTTGCTTGCGCTGAGCGAGCATCTGAGAAGAAAATGCTCGGCGATTTTTGGTCTGTTTCAAACGCGAATCGACAATATCCAGTTCTTTGTTACGCATGTCCACACGACTTGCGAATAGAGACTGCTGGTTCGCGATTAAGGTTTCAATTTCCAACACCAAATGTGGAAACAAATCCTTTTCCAGATTAGGCACAAACCGATCCAGATTGCCTCGCTCTGCCAGCAGACGCTGGTATTCGATCTGACGGCTGATCCACGTTAACTGGGTCTGCTTAAGGCGGCTCTGAAAAGTGATGTCTGAGATCTTAATCAGAGGCGCACCTTTCTCGACTTGCTGTCCTTCGCGGACATACACATCGGCAACAATGCCACCTTCAAGGTGTTCTATGCTCTTACGCTTACTTTCAACAATCACGATACCTGAAGCGATAGCGGCAGAATCGAGTTTGGCAAACCATGTCCAGGTAGCAAAGAAGCCCAAGCTAACTACAAGGAATACTAACGCACGACGAATTAAGCGATTGTTATCTGTCATTAAGGAGAGAGAATCTTTCATATCACCGCTCCTAGTACTTAATAGCCTGATAATTGCTATGGCTAGCAATGTTCACGCTATTCTTATTCTGTTTGGGTTTGTTTTCGAAAGCATCGTGAATAACGCCGTCTTTCAGCTCAACCACGTAATCCGCCAATTTCATCATCTGAGGTGAATTACTGACGAAGATGATTCCTACCCCCGCCTTTTTCCATTCATCCAGATTCTTAACCAGTTGCTGGACCATGGCGTTATCTAAGAAAGACGTTGGTTCATCCAAAATGAGAAGTTTGGGCTGATAATAGAAGCATCTGGCGAGCGCAAGACGCTGCATTTCACTGCGAGAAAGCTCCACACCTTCAAGCCCCAGAGTCGTTCCATAACTTTGAGGAAGCTTCGCTACAAAACTGTGGCAAAGTGCCGCTTTGCTGGCTTTCACTACTTTTTCAGGTACATCCAGATCGAGATGATCTCCAAAACCACTGATATTGTCGGATACCGAGGCATCGAATACATCTATCACCTGAGGTAAGTAACCAATCGATTGAGCCAGACGGTTTGGATCGAGCTTATCAACATTGATGCCATTAACTCGAACCTGCCCCTGAGTGGGTGAGTAGTAGTTAGCGAGTAGCTTGAGTAACGTTGACTTACCCGAACCAGAAGCACCTTTCACTGCTAAACAGTGTCCGGGCTTGAGATTGAAGCCAATGTTGTGAACCAGTAATCGCTCACCGATTCCACGATAGGTAACCTTGTCTACGGACAACTCAATCTCTTCCATTGCGATGTCCATCTTATTGTCGTCCTGATGGCTAGCAAGAATGGTGGAAATACGCTTGTAGGCTTCTTTTGATTCTAGCCAGCCAAAGTACTGGCTTGCACCCTGATCGATTGGGGCGAGGATTCTTGCCAGTAGAATGGAAGCAGCCAGCAGAGAACCGGCCATAATCTGTTCCTGAATCACCAACCAGGCACCTACGGCGAATACACCAACCTGAACACACATGCGAATAAATTTCAGTACCGTTTGTCCGTGGTTGGTCATTCGCTTAGATCGTTCATCCTGTTCCAGTGTTTTTGACTGTTTTTGTCTCCAGCGATCAACGACTTTTCCGGATGCCTGATAAGACTTGAGCAACTTGCCTTTACTGAATAACTTTTGAACAGAAGAGGAATGCTGAACAGAAAGCGAACGTGCCTCTTTCATATTTTTGTGGGTAAAGAGAAGCAGTAATCCGCTGGCGGCACCCAATACCACGGTAGAGAGCAGCGCATACATGCCCAGTAATGGATGCAGCAAAAACAAAACGATAATAAAAATAAATGTCCAGGGGAGGTCTGACAAACTGCGATGGAACGGCGAAGCTAGATACTGTTTCGTTAACTGATGATCTTGAACGGCTTTGTGTGCTGCCGCAGCATTTTTAGATGATAAGCCTAAGCTCTTTTGAATCAGCAATTCACCAAAAGAACTGTCATAAATTGAGGACAGATTATTGAGAATCTGTTGGCGCGTATAGTCCATACAAACTTGCACTAACAGCAAGAAAATCGCAATTAACGCGAGAAAGAGCAACGTGTCTGTACTTCTTGAAGAAAGAACGCGATCGAATACCTGCAAACTGTAAATTGGCAGTACGAGAACCAGAAGATTGGCGAATACCGAGAAAACTTGAAAATAGAAAAAGTTTTTCTTTTGGTACGTTGAGAAAGTTGACCAGAGTTTCATAGACGTATATTGCCTGCGAGTTTTTTATAATTATTCCTAACCACCCTAACTTTTGTCTGTCGCTGTTAAGAAAAGCCACAACCAAAAATTAAGAAGCCTGAGTATAGGATGCCTTTGATTCAACGGGCATATCGAAAAGTTACATTGGGAATAATTTCAAACCTGTGCATGAGCTAAGTATGAAAAGGGATCGCTTCGAAAAAGCGATCCCTCAGTAATACTCAGTTAAACAGCTGGTGCGTAGTCTGAATCTGAAGTCAGAATCTGGTAAGCACCCTCTTCTGTGTACACAGTAACAGAATAGAAGTCATCCGCATCCAGACCTTGAGCGTCAAGATACATTGCTTCATCCGCAGTTAGCTCATAACTGTCGTGACCCAGAATGCTGCCATCCAACGTGATATCAATGTTGGACAGCACAAGACCGAAGCCGACTTCTGCTTCCGCGTTGTTTGCCGCCAGCAATGCGTCATCAATGGTCAATGCTGCTGGTGCAATTTTGCCTGCGCCACGAACTACTTCGAAGTTTTCAAATGATACCGTATCCGTACCACTTAGTTTCAGTACATCAAAACCTGAACCGCCATCAGCAAAACGATGCTCTGCGCCGACAGCTGGACCTAATAGACCTGATACGTCCACAACGTCATTCCCTGCTCCTGCGTCTATTTCAAAACGAGTAAATTGGGAATTCTTTGCATGGGTAATAGTGATAATATCGTTACCAAATCCGCTGTTCACTTCAAATAAATTGCCCCAGTTCAAGCTATTTGAAAACGCAGCAATAGTAATTGCATCATTACCGTTGCCCGTATCAATCGTACCGCGTTTAGCATTTGCTACCAGGATTGAAGCGCCTTGCGAATTATTATTATCAATATCTACGTCAACAAAGTTGTTTACGTAAACAAGATTATCATTGCCATCTACTTTTGCTTCCTTATAACCTGCTTTGTTCCAGGTATCAGAAGAAAGAACTGTGGCACTCAATATGCCACCTGTGGATTCTAGGCTTACACCATCTGCTGACACGCTACCAGTTCCAATAAGAGAAAGAGCAGCGTTGCCTGCATTCAGACCTGACGCTGAGCCTGTGCCATCTGTATTCGTCGTCCCTACATAAGTTGTAGTCATTTCCATGTCTCCAATTATTAACAACACAAGTTAACCAGCATCAAGGTATAAGGCTTATTATTTTTGATGCCAGATTATTGATATCAGGAAAAATTATATTGACCTTAACATCAATTTGACACTGCCCTGACATACAATAATGACAAAATAGGACTACAGCATTAGGGTTTACTAACCTAATATTAAAGGGTTAATTAAATAAGGTGACTTTTCCTAATTTTAGGCATGACAATATTGGTCCAATTTTTTAAAAAATAATGAATAAAAAAACTCAGTACTATTTTTTTATTAGTAACAATAAATAAGAAAATAAAAGAAGAAGTGTTCAATTACATGTAGATCAAAGAGTTAGCTCTACTCATACCAAACTAATGAATTAGTGCCTAATCCGGCTGAGCTTCACCCTCTACTTCTCTAGAGTGGCAGAACAAAATCATACTTAGAACTAGAACCCATATAAAAGCGTTACTTAGCAATACCCCACTTGACGCAGATGCAATGGTTAACCCCCCCGTAATCACACTAATTGCAATCGCTAACTGTTGTTCATAAGTGTGAGTCAGTGTCTTGGACATGAGCGCAGAAAACATACATTTACCTATCCAAACAATAACAACCATACTCCCAGGAATGCCAATGCCAAGAACAAGATCCATATAGGAACTGTGTGTTGATCTTGCAGCCCAACCAAACGCCGCCGAATATTGATACATAATTTCAGGTCGGCTAAATACCCCAATTCCATACCCGAACAATGGTCGCTCAAATATCAACCCATAAAGAACTTCCCATAGCCCTGTTCTTCCTGTCAGAGTTGGATCTCTCCCAAGTAATATCAGAATGTCGTACAGAAACGCATTTAATAAAATGACCAGGAAAATAAGACCTGTGGAGTAAAACGCCAGTAACACTATTTTCTGGCGAATCATGGGTTTGGCTATTACAAAACGTACAAAGAAGAAAGTGGTTATAACCACCATCATTGTCAACAATGCTGTTATTGACTGAGACATAATAACCATTAGCAAACAACACAAAAATAAAATCAGTTGCTTTAAATCTCTACATTTTGATTCAAACCACCAACGCTGAAGGAAAATAATACTGATTACAGCAAAAAACGAACCTGCTCCGTTTTTATGAACAAACAACCCTCGCCACGCACCAGCATGTATACCATTCATGATCGCGTACTGTGGAAACAGGAACACATATATGACATTCAGTACGACGACTGCTGTAAAAAAGGTGACCAGCGTTTTGTATAGCACTTCGGGTCCGTAATACCGGTAATAAAGAAAGACAGGCACCGAAACAACAGAAACCGAGATTAAATACCTAAGAGCGAGGCTTGAGTTTGGAGAAAATAGAATCGAAAGTAAGCTGAACGCAATAATGATGTATGCCAATACACTGATCCTCATCTGTGCCAATATTCTTTTTCCCGTAAAGAAAAAGAATAAAGCAATAAGGGCAAGCTGTGCCATTTGCATGTACTTTTGCGGTGTGTAACTGATGTTACTAATTAAATACTGAGCAGCAGGATAACCGAATCCCATATTGGTTGATCGGATCAACACCAGATAAAACAGTGCTGTCAGACAGAAAAAATTAAAAGAATCTCTTCGAATCAGCATACTTAGTTAAGCTCCAGATCCTTTGTTCCATAACGTCGGTGCATACATAAACCAACGAAACCGGATTTACCGTAGAAATAAATTCTTTTTACTGAATTGTTTTTGGAGCTGGCAGGAGAAAATGCCATCATCAAAAGTGCACAAACAAAAAGTACCGCTGAGTTCACTCTAAGCTAAGTTTTTTGCACGTATTCAGATGGCTGTTCGACCTAACCAACAACGAAGTCCACAGATGAGTAACTAATCTGGTTGAACTTCATCCTCTACCTCTCTTGAGTGGCAGAACAAAATCATACTTAGAACTAGAACCCATATGAAAGCGTTACTTAACAACACACCACTTGAGGCAGATGCAATAGTTAAACCGCCAGTAATTACCCCAATTGCAACCGCTAACTGCTGCTCATAAGTGTGAGTTATTGTCTTAGACATGAGGGCAGAAAACATACTTTTACCTATCCAGATAAATACAGCTATGCTCCCAGGAATGCCAATACCAAGAGCGAGATCCATATAGGAACTGTGCGTAGTTTTCGCCGCCCAACCAAACGCCGAGGAATACTGATACATGATTTCCGGCCGGCTAAACACACCAATTCCATACCCGAACAACGGTCGTTCAAATATCAACCCAAATAGCACTTCCCAAAGCCCTGTTCTACCTGTCAGAGTCGGGTCTTTCCCGAGTAAGATGAGAATGTCGTACAGAAAGACATTCAATAATGTCACTGAGAAAATAAGGCCTACGGAGTAAAAAGTCAGCAATACTATTTTCTGACGAATCAGTGGTTTGGCTATTACAAAACGTACGAAGAAAAAAGTGGTCATCACTATGACCATTGTCAGCAACGCCGTTATCGACTGAGACATGATAACCATTAGCAAACAACACAAGAATAAACCCAGTTGTTTCATATCCCTGCGTTTTGATTCAAACCACCAGCGCTGAAAAAATATAATACTGATCACCGCAAAGAACGAACCAGCTCCGTTTTTATGAACAAAGAGCCCTCGCCAAGAACCCGCATGCACACCATTCATGATCGCGTATTGCGGAAACACAATGACATATAAGACATTCAGCACGACGACTGCCGTAAAAAAGGTGACCAGCGTATTGTATAGCGCTTCTGGTCCGTAATACCGGTAATAGAGAAAGACTGGTATCGAAACAACAGAAACTGAGATCAAATATCTAAGGGCGAGACTTGAGTTTGGAGAAAATAAAATCGAAAGTAAGCTAAACGCAATAATGATGTATGCCAAAACGCTGATCCTCAGCTGCGCCAATAACCTTTTCCCTGTAAAGAAAAAGAATAAGGCAATTAGAGCAAGCTGCGCCATCTGCATGAACTTTTGCGGTGTATAGCTAATGTGACCCAATAGGTGTTGAGCAGCCGGGTAACCGAAACCCATGTTAGTGGATCGGACTAGTACCAGATAAAACAGTGCAGTCAGACAGAAAAAATTAAAAGAGTCTCTTCGAATCAGCATACTTAGTTAAGCTCCAGATCCTTAACTTTCAGGCTTATCTCGGGGTACTTATCCCAGCTTGTTGGCTTGTAAATACCCAGTTTAAAAAATGGCATTTTGGCATCGTTAAATGTGTTTGGGCCGCAGGTTTCGCTTAGCAAAACCCCATTTAAATAAGTTTTGAGGCACTCGTTATCAGAAGTAGACAAAACGCCTTCTATTCTAAACTGATTCCATACATTAGCTGCGTAGCTCACACCTTCGAAAAGCGTCCGAGAACGAATAGAATTACCATTTGCAGCACAGGAGCCACGTTTGGTGCTGGATATCTTCTTCTGATCCCAGCGGTTGTACATTCTGAGTTTTCCGTTTTTAGTTTCTAGTGCCATGATTGGGCAACGCCAGCTTTCTCCTTTGTCAGGGAAGGAATGAATTTGGAAATAGCTGTGCCACTGATTGGAATACTGGTAAGTATCGTTAACCAAAAAGCGAAAACTCAAGGAGAAGGGTTTGTCTCGTTCAAGCCCTTTTTGAACTGCAATTTCACAGCGCTTCCTGCCTTTTTTAGGCTTCAGCTTGAACTCTACAGACGTGCTGAGCGATCCTTTGTCCCATAATTCTGGATGACACTCGTAAACGAATGAAACCGGATTTTCTGTAGAAATAAATTCTTCTTGTTGAAGTGTTTTTTTTTGGCTGGCTGACGAAGAAAAAGTCATCGTCAAAAGTGCACAAACGAAAAATACTGCTGAGTATCGCTTCCTGCTGACTAACATATTATCCACTCAATTTCACAATCATAGCTCGGGTCAAGAAAGTGACATTTCCAATAACATATCGATTGAACAAGCGCTTCGGCTCTCTCATTAACCGGTAAGCCCACTCTAAGCTGAGTTTTTGCACCCATTCAGGTGCTCTTTCAACCTTACCAGCTATGAAATCCACAATAGCTCCACCGTTGATGGTCGATATGTTTGGATACGTCTCGCATATCATTTTAGACACGGCTTCTTGCTTAGGCATCCCCATTGCCATCACCACCAAATCAACCTCGTAATCGGCAAGATGTTGAACATATGCACTGGGTTCCTTAAAGCCGTCAAGAACGGTCACTATTTGTACATTCTGAGTTTCAAGTTTTTGTCTGGCAACCGTCAGTTCTTTGTTTGTTGAACCAAACAATGCCACTTTTTTCCCCTGATACACCTGAGTAAGCAATACAGGAATGAGATCGGTGCCATTGAGGTTGTATCCAGGCTCCTTACCCAGCATTTTGAAAAGGATCTTTACACCAATACCATCTCGTAAAACCAGATCGCTCGCCATGATGGAATCGACAAAGCCCGAATTTCTGCATCCGAGATTAAAAGCATGGGCATTCAGGAATGCAATATTGAGCCGTTTTCCTTCTTCAAGATTCTGACGACAATGTTGAACAACCCGATCGGTTGATTCAAATACGGTAATTTTTGAAACGAACTGACGAAATTCCAATTTCATTAAACTGCTGCCTTAATGTAGTTGAGCGCTTCTTTTGCTCGTACTGCCCAAGTGTTTTGTTTTGCAAACGCTTTTCTTTTTTCTCTTGTTGATGGAGTATCAGATTCAATTGCCTTGCCTATTGAATCAACAAACTCATCATCCGTTTCGACAACGTGGACCAGTCGTTTACCTTCCTTGTCAAAGTCACATTGGCTAGAGACAGACGGAATACCAGCAGCGCAATATTCATATAACTTCAAAGGGTTACGGTACTGATTGAAAGGAGACATTCGGTAGGGACATATTCCGACTTTAAATGTGGACATAAAATTGGGCAATTGTTCGTAAGGAACTAGCCCTGTCAGCGTTAAATTCGAATATTTGTGAGAAAGAGCCGTAATGGCGTCATTTCCAACCTTTCCTACCATCATTATGGTCATGTCAGGATAACGCTCGCAAACCTGTTCAATTAAACGCTCATCGGTCGACTGATCGATAGAACCTACAAAACCAATAACGTTTTCTGAGACAGATTCTCTGTCGAATGCATTCACCCATTCACTGCCCACAGCGTTAGGTAAATACTGTACATTTGAATGTAAAGTCAGCTTAGAAAGCTTCTCGACCAGTTGATGGCTGGTTGCGAAACATGCAGCGCTGTTAGTCACACAGGCTTTCAATGTCTGCTGATAAGAAGAGTAATGAGAAAACGGATACTCTTTATCATCATCGTAGTTGTCGTAGTGAGTGTAAGCGTACGGCACCCCAACCCCTTTTAGATAAAGGTATTGGTCTGGCTTGTAAAACCAGAGACAACTCACTTTGCTGCCAGAACGCTTTCCCGCTTTCGTTACTTGCCACTTAATCGGCAAGGTTACCGTGAGCCAGCGAGCAAGTGCATTGTTCATTGTCCAGCTGACAGGCAGCAAAGTAAGTAAAGGCAGCACTTGTACGTTGCCAATCTTTTCCGGAGTCTTGTAGCTACTGTCTGCCTTTAAAAACCATTTTGGCCTTTTAAAATAAAGCAGAGGTGTGTCTTCATTACCCAACTCCTCACTTATCGCCTTGATAAAAGGACGACGATGAAATTTAAGGTACTGATCACTGATTGAAAAAATTGCAATACTCATGAGTAATGACCTGCCACTATGCCGTCATTCATGAATATCCCCTTATAAAAGCCCAGCAACCAGACAAAACCACAAAAATACATGGCGGGACATAATACGAGCAGCATGAATGGGCTGAATGCGTATTTGAGATTACGAAAATTAATTCGAGTAATTTTTGCCAGCATCATCAAAGGCAGTAGTAGCGCAAGTACCCATTTATTCATACCACTATCCTTCTTCTGATAACGAAGGAAGAACAAATTGTTCCCCGTTATATAGATTTTTTTAAGGACTTTCTTGAAGGGAGAATCCTGAATCTGGTAGCCAATCACATCAGGAAAGAAGTGCAGTGTATGACCCATGCGTACCAGCTTTTCCGTCAGTTCCGTATCTTCCATACGTGAGATATCAGTGAACCCGCCCACTTCATCAAACAGCGTTTTCTCGATGATCATGAGCGCCGAGCTTAAATTTGCGCGCTCTGTTGGCGAGCGAGAGGACTGGGATTCGTTATTAAAATAATAATGCTCGATATACGAGGTCAGTGTTAGGTCTCCTTTTTTGTCGAGATCCAGTGCACCACCGAATATCTTCACACCATCTGCTATGTGATTTGCAACGTCTTGAAGCGCTTGTTCATCCAGAACAACATCAGCGTCAACAAAAACAAGATAATCGCCGTTTGCAGCGTTAGCCCCTATATTGCGACCACCGCCAGGGTTAAAACGTTTTTCTTCTTTAAACAAACGGACAAACGGGTACTGAGCACAAATCTGGTCGACTTCAATCCCCGGTGAACAATCTACAACCAATACCTCTGCGTCAACCACATCCAACTGCTTAGCCAACGCAGTCAGGTTACGTCCCAAGTGATCTTGAGATAGGTAGGATGGAATAATGACGGAAAGTTTCACTGACGTATCCCTACTAAATTTAGTTAATCCTGCTGCAGCACATTTTTATAAATGCTTTCAAGTGCTGCACACTGTTTACCTAAGTTGTGAGTCTTATGAACAAACTCGACCGCATTCTTACTGTATCGGTCCCAACGCTCATGGTCATAGGACAGGTTAACAATCGCATCGGCCAACTCGTCAACGCTTTCTTCGCTGACCACAGTCCCAGTCTCACCATCAATAATGGCTTCAGGCATGCCGCCAGTATTGAAAACCACAGCCGGCGTCCCTACTGCCTGCGCTTCCACAATAGTCAGAGCAAGCGCCTCTTCCTGCCCATTAGGCATTCTGACGCTTGGTTGTACATACACGCTTGCTCTTTGCATCCAATGTTTGACCTGTTCTGGTGTCTGCCGACCAGTAAACTCAACCTGAATGTCTTTTGAGTGAGCCAGTTTTTCAAGATGGGCTTTTTCTTCACCATCTCCCACCAGCACCAGCTTGTAGTCAGGGGCAAGTTTTTGAACTTTCGACATAGCTTCAATCAGAAATCGGTGCCCTTTTATTGGAATCATTCGACCGACACACAAAATGATTTTTTCTCGTTTTATGCTTTCAGAGGGCGTAAAGAAATCAGTATCTATACCAATGTAATGACGTATGATTTTGTCTTCAGGAAACCCAAGGCGTACCATTCGTTCTTTAATCGAGTCTGAAACGGCAATAAACTGAGTCGCCCTGTCAGCCAGTTCAAAACGCTTATCCATATACCGCAAGTGCAATCGCCCGTGCTTTTCCAATGAAGGGCGTTCAATCACATCAAAACCATGAAAAGTTACAACTAGCGGAGTATCTAATTTTTCGGCAAGAGATAAAGCCGTCAATCCATTAGGACCAAAATGAGCATGTATAAGATCTGGTCGCAGAGACTTAAAGCGGCTCAGAAGATTAGGCAAAATTATACCTAGCTTGAGCAGCCTGTCGGTTATGACTCCGAACATCCCAGATTTCACTATATGCGTTCTCGCTTCTGGTAATTGAAGCCCGGACTCTACTCTGTCACTACCAAAATATTGTGCTCGATATTGGGTAAGAGCTTCTCCCTGAGCCCGTATAAATGTCTCTGAATGCGCGAGAAGATGATTTGAAAAAATAATGACGTTATTCATATTATTTCGACTTTATTCAGAGATTGGCGAATACCCAACTGCCAGGACGAAGAAATCTGTTTTAAGCAAACAACACGGCTTGCTACGCCAATCAAACAGGTAGCAAAAGAAATAGCCACCAAAGGCAACTCTATGTTCATCTCGGAAATCGCGAAGACAAAAGCAAACGCCATTTCAGAAACGGTCAGCGAAAAAAATGCAATGCCCATGGTTAACGACCTGCTGCGATACCATCACTGACGAATATCCCTTTATAAAAGCCCAGCATCCAGGCAAAACCACAAAAGTACATGATGGGACATAACACGAGCAGCATGAATGGGCTGAATGCGTACTTGAGATTACGAAGGTTAATCCGAGTAATTTTTGCCAGCATCATCAAAGGCAGTAGCAGTGCAAGTAGCCATTTATTCATGCCGCCATCCTTCTTCTGATAACGGAGGAAGAAGAGATTATTCCCTGTTATGTAGATTTTTTTGATGACTTTCTTGAAGGGAGAATCCTGAATCTGATAGCCAATCACATCAGGGAAGAAATGCAGAGTATGCCCCATACGTACCAGTCTTTCCGTCAATTCGGTGTCCTGCATACGTGGAATATCACTGAATCCACCTATTTCATCAAACAGTGCTTTCTCGATGATCATAAGCGCCGAGCTTAAATTCGCGCGCTCAGTAGGCGTGCGAGAAGACTGGCTTTCATGATTAAAATAGTAATGCTCAATGTAAGAGGTAAGCGTTACATCCCCTTTTTTATCGAGGTCCAGCGCGCCACCAAATATTTTCGCTCCTTCTGAAGCGTGTTTTGCGACGTTTTGAAGCGCCTGCTCATCCAGGACAACA
Source organism: Vibrio nigripulchritudo (assembly GCF_027924785.1). Taxonomy (NCBI): domain Bacteria; kingdom Pseudomonadati; phylum Pseudomonadota; class Gammaproteobacteria; order Vibrionales; family Vibrionaceae; genus Vibrio; species Vibrio nigripulchritudo. Next base: position 1,650,873 of record NZ_AP027050.1, read on the forward strand.
TCAGCATCGGCAAAAACAAGATAATCACCGTTTGCTGACTTAGCCCCAATATTACGCCCCCCACCAGGGTTAAAACGTTTTTCTTCTTTGAGCAAACGGACAAACGGGTACTGAGCACAAATCTGGTCGACTTCATTTCCAGGAGAACAGTCGACGACCAATACCTCTGCATCGACCTTATCCATCTGCTTAGCCAAAGCCGACAGGTTACGCCCCAAGTTATCTTGAGATTGGTAGGATGGAATAATTACGGAAAGTTTCACTGACGTATCCCTACTAAATTTTGTTAATTCTGCTGCAGCACATTCTGGTAAATACTCTCAAGTGCTACACACTGTTTATCTAAGTTATGAGTCTGACGCACAAACTCAATGGCATTTTTACTGTATCGGTCCCAACGCTCATGGTCATAAGACAGGTTCAAAATCGCATCGGCTAACTCGTCACTGTTCTCTTGGCTAACCACGGTTCCTGTCTCACCATCAATAATGCCCTCAGGCATTCCACCAGTATTGAAAACCACAGCGGGCGTCCCCACTGCCTGTGCTTCCACAATAGCTAAGGCAAGCGCTTCTTCCTCTCCATCTGGCATTCTGATGCTAGGTTGAACATACACGCTTGCTCTCTGCATCCATTGTTTAACCTGCTCTGGTGTTTGCCGACCAGTAAACTCAACTCGAATTCCTTTGGATTGAGCCAGTTCTTCAAGCTGCGCTTTTTCTTGGCCATCTCCAACCAGCACCAGCTTGTAATCGGGGGCAAGTTTTTGAACTTTAGACATGGCTTTAACTAAGAATCGTTGCCCTTTGTAGGCAGTCATGCGCCCAACGCAAAGAATGATCTTTTCACGGTGAGTCGATTCATCTGGTGAAAAAAAATGAGTATCGATACCAATGTAATGCTGAATGATCTTACTTTCAGGAAACCCGAGTTTTACCATTCTTTCTTTTACCCACTTCGATACGGCAATAAACTGAGTCACATTGTCTGCAAGTCTCGATCTCCGATCCATATACCGGATATGCAAGCGCCCATGTTTTTCCATTGTTGGAGATTCAATGACGTCATGACCATGAAATGTGACGACAAGGGGGGCACCTAGCTTCTCTGCAAGCGATAGTGCAGTCATTCCATTTGGACCAAAATGAGCATGAATCAGTTCAGGTTTGAGCTTTCTCATTCTTCTGAGAAAATTGGGATGCACGAAACCCAATTTAAACAACTTGTCCGTCAAAGTTCCCAGCATGCCTGTTCGAACAAGATGAGTACGGTCACTAGGAAGTGAAAGTCCTTTTTCGACTTGATCACTCCCTACATACTGTGCCTTGAAGTGCTTTAATGCTTCTCCCTGTGATCGGATAAACGTTTCTGAGTAGGCAAGAAGATGGTTTGAAAAAATAATGACGTTATTCATATCATTTCAACTTTATCTATTCAGAAATTGGCGGAAATCCTGCTGCCAGGAGGGATACACTAATTTCATGCAAACCACATAGCTCGCCGCACCGATCAAACAGGAGGCTAAAAATATTATCGCTAATGACGATTCAATAAACTGCCCTGAGATTACAACAGCAAACGTCATTCCAAGTGAAGCCAACCAAGCAGCGGAAACGGGTTTAATCTGGTAAAACCAGCTAAGCCCGAATATTTTGTTGTAGCCTTTCATACTAAACGGCATCGTTACGAAAACACGTAAAAGCATGCCAAATGCGGCTGCCATCGCACCGTAGGTAGCACCAAGCAATGCGGTAGTGGCTAACGCTACCAATGTAGCAACTACATCAGAAATCAAAGCTGTACTCGGTTTTGCTACCGCAGTAAATGATACTGGAACATAGATCCGGGCAAGGCTAATCACGGCGACTATGGCAAAGATCTGAGTGGGTAAAATCGCATCTAACCACTTATCACCAAACAGCCAGGGAACAAACGTTGGAGCCACTAAGGCCAACCCAACAAACAATGGCGTGACTATCATGGCAGTGAATTTTGTGGATGCCAGGAACAGTTGACGCAGCTCTTCTTTTTCGTTTTGTCGACGTGAAAATACAGGCAACGCGTAACTGAGCAACCCACTTGCAATAGCACTACGTGGCATTTCAACCATACGCCATGCAAATCCGAACAGACCGACTGCCGCTGTCCCTGATGTCACTCCGAGCAAAATTGGAATACCTCGAATTGAAGCGTCCCAACTTAAGCGTCGAACGCACAGCATCCAACCAACAGAACCTAGCTCAAAAAAGACTTTGCGCTGAAAGCTCAGTCCAATTCTGTGGTTGGAAACCAGAAGTAGATAAGCCAGACCGACAACTTCAATCATCACTGAGTGGGCAACCACAGCGACACTGTCAAATCCATACAAGGCCAAACCAACTCCTGAAGCGGCTCCAACTAAGCGAGATAACATCGAACGTTTTGCCAATGTATCAAATCGCCCTGTACGACGAAGTATCGCTACATAAAGCGATGCCATGCTGACTAAGATGATGTGGAGTAACGAAAATACAATTAGACCAAAGAGTTCTGTGTCTAAAGCAAGCAACCAGCAGACTACCAATATCGAAAAACTTAGGGCAACACTTAAGCTAATGCCTCCCCAAAACGCGGTATCAAAGTGCACCGACTGTGGATCTTTATGCTGAACCAGCGCATCTTCAAACAGATTGCCAAAAATGTACGCCGCCCCCTGACCAATAGACAGTGCAAGCACCGCCATACCAAATACTGACGGAGTCAGAAGCTTTGCATAAATGAAAAACGTGGCGATAGAGACAATTGTCATGCCAAACTTTTCAAATGCAATCCACAGCAATTTGATAACACGGCTATTCATTTGCAGCTTTCTTTGCGTCTTCTGCGTAGGCCTCATCGAACTTTAATCCAAGCCAGCACGTAGCATAACGTCGCAGTTTGCCGTAGCTGTTATCACGCATGACAACATCGTTACCAACAAGTAAAGACAAAATCATGCCATGAAGCCTGTCTGTATCGACAACGTTATAGGATGTAAATCGCTCAACCGCCCTTTTGATCAGGTGATTGGAGTACCATTTCCAGAATGCATCCAAACCCAAATTTAAATGCAGTTTATTTTCATATCTGGCAAGCCTTCTGGCGATGTTGTAGCAACGTTCATCAAATGGTTTGAAAAGATCATCCCAATCAAATCTGTCGCCATCTTCACCAGTATCTGTTGCTTCGATGTCTCGCCTTCTGAGGCTTAGTGTCCCCTCGGAAGTACGAACAATCCCTTTCCAGCGGTCTGACATCGCGAATGCCATATCTGGAAGCAGCTTTAGGTGTGCATCATCGAAGGCTTCACTCATTACGTCGAATGAGTGCTCATCTCGTACAAACATATAAAGATTGTTATGAGACTTAAAGAGCGGCACCTTTTGAGTCAACTGAGAAGGATCCTGGTAATGAACCGACTGAGGCATGATCAACACTTTGTTATTTGGAAATGCCTCTATGACTCGCTCGCGGAGCGACTGATGATGCGGATACAGGTCGCCGAAATTACCGCCACCGTGAAGGACCAAAACTGTGTCTTCTGAGATATCACGATAGAAAAGACGTTCCTGATTTCGTTCTGAAATGCGGGCAACGATATTGACATTCAAAGCACGAAATAGCGCTTCTGTACCTTCCGCAATAAGTAAGTCACCAACATTCAGGTGAACAGGATAATCGATGAAAATCGCATCCTGATTCTCTAAATGAGGTCGAAAGTTATCAAGCAAAGTTTGCTTCAACGAATCCAAAATCTGCTCGTTGAATGGAATGACTGGAGCAAGGTTTTCCACGTTTTTATCCCTTTGGTTTTACTGGTACAGGCTTAGCACTTTGAAGGCGCATTTTGATTCGCTGCATAACGGTCATCCCCTGAGTAGGAGAGCAGGAATCCATGTATGCCTTTGCTTGTGCGTCAGAAACAACGGCTGGTTGAGTTTTCCACGCACGAACCGCTTTTGGTACCATTCCAAATCCTTGGAAAAGCCCCTTAAACGTTGACCAGATAAGACCAGAACGAATACCTCTCCAGACCAGGATGCCGGTATGAAAAACTGCAGTTGGCAGGAAAGTTCTGAACTTGAAATGAAGATAAGTTTTGTTGCGGACATCAAACGTCCAACGACCACCGGTCCAAGCCACTCGATGCTCAGCAGACACTTTGTGACCAATCACCACCTCAGGTGAATACTTGATCTTGTAATGAGCGTTCATCAGTCGCTTAGATAGATCAACCTCTTCATGAAGGAAGAACAGGTCTGAGTCGTAACCTTTTATCCCATCAAATGCTTCTCTTCTCAGCATATGACCAGCACCGACAAATCGATCTGTGTAAAAAGTGGTTTCTGCGGCTTGGCTTGCACTGTCATGGTAAGACCAGCTTGTCAGGTCATCCTCCTGACTCCCAAAGCGCAAGATTCGGAACGCCAAGGCACCTAACTCTGGCTCAGCACGCATTAGTTCACAAGCTTTAGCAAGCTGATGCTCATCAACAAACTCTGCATCATTATCAAGAGCGACAATGAACTCTCCTGTGCCCTGGTCAGATGCCTGATTTCGACCTCCAGGTACACCCAAGTTTTGGCGATTACAAACTAATTGAATTCTAGAATCTTTAAGACAATGCTGACGCAATTTTGCCAGCCCGTCAGGTTTAGAACCCTGGTCCACAACGATCACTTTAAGGTCAATCCCTTGCTGTGAAAGTGCGCTATCAATAGCGTCCAGAGTATCGTCTATCCGATCCCATGACAGGATCGTAATATCAACTGATGGTGTGTTTACATTTTCCATTTTTTTATAACCTAGCTGTGCTCATAGCCGTAGTACTGATAAGCATCCTGCGTTTTACTTTGATCCTGATTGAGAACAACACCTTCAATCACACTCTTGTATTTGAGCATGCGAGAAATCGCGAAATTCAGTTGATTGACCTTGGTGCTGTTTGCTTTCACTACCATGACGCAAGACGTCGTCACGTTAGCCACCAACATTGGATCGCTCACTACATTCACTGGCGGAGTATCGATGATGATTCGATCATACTTTTCGCTCAGTGATTCAATCATTTCTTTATATTGTTCAGAACCAAGCAGCTCTTGAGGGTTTGGTATCAAAAGACCTGATGTCATCACATCCAGCCCTGACTCTTCATGGTGATAAATACAATCTTCCAACTCAGCTCCCATCAAGAGGTAGTTGGTCATACCCGGTTGAGCATTGCTAAGACTGAATCTCTCACCAACTGATGGCTTACGTAGGTCACAGTCAATAAGAAGCACTTTTTCCATAGCAGCAAAAGACTCCGCCAGTGCTACAGACACCGTGGTTTTGCCTTCTCCAGAAATCGGAGAGGTTATTGCAACGCACTTGCGCTTACTTTGCATAAGGCTGAGTATCAATGAGGTACGAATACTTCGAATCGATTCGCCAAAGTCTTTATGTTCTTTATCGAGGAACAATTCAGCGCCAATCTTAGATTTTCGATACTTCTTAGCTATAATTTTAGGCACGCTACCAAGCCCAGTAAGACCCACCTTCTCTTCTACATCGGCACGACGCTCAAACGTATTTCGCATTGCCTCAAGTATGAATGCTGCTGCTAAGCCAATAATAAATGCGCTCACCGCTGAAATTGCGATAATCAACACCTTGCGTGGTTTAGCTGGCACCAATGGGATACTGGCTCGGTCCGTAAAGCGGGCTATTGCATTTTGATAGTCACTCGTTGCCGATGTTTCTTTCTGGCGAGTCAGGAACAAATCATAAAGCTGGCGGTTGGTGTTCACTTCACGGCGCAGTGTTTCAAACTCGGCTTTCTTGAGTGTTACGGACTGGAATTCTTTCTTTTTCAGTTCTAACTCTCTCTTCAAGCCGCGTTCTTGCTCCAACGCCGTTGACAGTTCTTTTTCAATACCAACAACAAGCTGCTTCAGAATCTTAGTAGAACGGTTCTGTAATGCTTTCAGCTCTGCCTGAGCACGAATCATCTTGTCGTGTTTAGGTCCATAACGCTTGGATAATTCAAATACGCGCTTTTCCGCATCCACTTCATTAGAACGGATGTCGCGAATCTGCGGGTGATTAGAGACCTGCTTGATTGCATACAGGCTCGAAAGATCGGCATCACGATTTTTCTGAAGTACAGAGTAAAGGGATTCTGCCGCTAAACGGCGATCTCTGGCTTCAGACAATTGGTTGGTAAGGTTGGTCAGCTCTGTGGTAGCCAGACTGTCGATACCAGCGGCATCCACCAATCCTTCTCGCTCCATAAACTGAGCCAGTTTTAGCTCAGAGGCTTGTAATTGGAGCTGCAACTCACCCAAACGAGAGTTAATCCAAATAGAGGCTTGTTGGTTCGCTTCTAATTGAGACTCAACGTGGTTTTGAATGTAAGCTTCACCTACCGCATTGGCCACATTGGCAGCCATTAAAGGATCTTTTGATAAGAAAGTAATGTGTACCAACTGAGTATTCTTAACCGGAGTTACTGACAAATTACTCTTAAATTCACGCAACACTCGCTGACGGTGGCTGTCTTCTAGCTGCTCGTCCAACACAGGTAAAGGCTTTTTAATGTAGTTGGATAAAACGGGTAGGTTGTATACCGTTTCTTTAGCATTTTTAATAAAAGCTTTCAGCCCAGAAGGTTCACCAGAATTTGAAATCGCATTATTTGCACTTTCAATCACACCAATACCCAAATCGCTGATCACTTTTTCTGCAATTCGGTTTGAGCGAATGATTTCGTATTGCGTTTGGTAATATTCCTGCTTACTGGTATCGACACCAACTACCTGTTCGATTGATATGACTTTTTTCTGTTGATTTTCAATTAACAACGTAGATGTTGCTTTAAATTCAGGAGTAATGGTCAATACGTAAAAGGTTACACAAGCAGTAACAAAAACAGCAAAGACAACGATAGCCAGTAAATTCCTTTTAACTAGCTGAATGTATTTACTTAAATCAATGAACTCGTCATTGCGCTTTAAGTCGTCACTTTTCACTAACATAGATTTTGAATTCTTATTTTCAATGATTTAGAAGAAACTTTGCTCAATGACAATGATGTCACCAGGGTTAACAGACTGCCCAAGGGGAACCCCTTTTTGGGTCTGCCCTTCGCCATTTGGCGTAATATTGATTTTTTTACGCGCAGCTCTGTCGGTAAATCCACCAGCGAGGGCAATGGCTTTATCAACCGTCAATCCAGGTTGATACTCGTAACCGCCTGGCTTCTTCACTTCTCCATTCACGTAAATTTCACGAAAAGAAATGAAGTTAACCATCACTTTAGGGTTAATCAGGTAATCACCTTTTAACCCTTTCTCAATGGCAAGTTTAAGTTGCTGAGCTGTTTTCCCTTTTGCAACCATTTCGCCTAGGTATGGGTAATCGAAGGTGCCACTTGAGTTAATCAAAAGCTCGTTAAAAGAAAGATCCGGCTCGCCATAGACATTTATCTGAATTCGATCACCAGGTCCGATTTGGTAAGTTGTCGCAAATGATGCCGCTAGCCCCTGAAAGGACAGCAAAGAGAGCATCGCGACAAAAAAAGATAAAAATGTTTTCTTCATAACTCCAACTAATATGCAATGGCACCAGAAAGTGACCAGACTAACTGGTCATAACCGTAACCTTCCCAATTTGATGTTTTGTTCGTCTTTTTAACCCCAACAAAGAAGTCGACGATTTCATTAAACTCGTAACCCACATTGGCAGACCACTCGACTGCACGTTCGTCTCGCAACACACCATTCTGAAATGCACCGGTGTATTCCTGATTACTTACTACCGCAGTTGCGCGCGTATAAATCTGCGGTCTCCAGTAATGCTTCCACCCAACATTCAGGATGGTTTCTTTCACAAAATCCCCATCTTGATCAGGATCCCTAGCCACTTGTGAGGTCTGAATACTCCAGGTTGAGTGATACAGTGGGTTCCAGTCCAGCCCCACTAACCAACTGAGTCCAGTAAAGTCTTCACGGTCAGAATCGTCGAAGTTTTTATCCTGAATACCGACCTTGGCATATCCGGAGGTTTTCCCAGAAACATCCCATTCAAGACCAGCGTAGTAGTTGTGGGTCAAGCTATCTTGGGAAGGCACACCGTTTGCAGTGAAGTCATAATTCTTCTTAGCAATCTCGTATTCAAAAATCGCCTTTGTGTTGGTTAACCAACGATACGCAAACTTCAGTCCAGCATAACGATTGTCATAGTCTTTGAAGCGTGAACTTCTGGAGTCTGAAACACCGCCAAGATGGCGAAAATTTTTGTACTCCAAATCGCTGTAACCCAACTTGGCTTCGATTCTTCCTTTTGCTCCCGGAGCCCCGTAAATGTATGTCGTGACGATAGAGCGATTTACATATTCCAGCGGTCTGTCAATGGCTGATGAAGTATTATCACCTTCCGTAAGCCCGGTACCGCGAGCCTCATGTAAACTCGCGACTCTCAAGTCGGCTTTGATTGCATGACGCAAACCCAGCTTGATCAAGTTGCGGCTATCAAAGAAATGGTCGGTGAAATTGTCTTCTGAGCTAGAAAAGTAACGCCCATGACTGAGTCTGTAAGATAAAAGAAACTCGTTTTCTCGTGGTTGAAACTTCAAAGACACACCGGGGTCGACAACAAGGAAAGACGTTGAAGTCGCATCGTTTGAGTCAGACACTCTCAACAGGTTGTCATTCTGACCAAACCGGGCTTTGAACCCAGGAGCAACTTCAATACCAGACTCTGTGACAAAAGGTTCAGCTGAGATTGGAGCAACGTTTGCCAACGCCATTATTCCCGACACAAGACATAAGGAACGTTTTACGAAATACTTCATAGTCTTACTGCTCTCTGCGTTAATAAGCTGCTTTGCCTGTGAACCCTTTAAATATAGTCAGAAATACGATCTTTAGATCCATGCCAAACGACCAATTCTGGATATACGCAAGGTCAAATTCGACACGTTTTTCCATCTTGTCAATGGTGTCTGTTTCGCCTCGGTAACCGTTCACCTGAGCCCAGCCAGTAATCCCCGGCTTCACTTTATGACGAAGCATGTAGCGATCGACTATTTGACGAAACTCTTCGTTATGGCTGACAGCATGAGGCCTTGGACCAACGATAGACATTGAGCCCTGAAGAACATTAAAAAACTGAGGAAGTTCATCCAATGACGTCCGGCGAATAAAAGAACCGAAGCGAGTAACACGCGGATCGTTCTTCGTGGCTTGCTTAACTACCGCGCCGTTATCCATCACTTTCATTGAACGGAATTTCCAGACTTTGATCTTTCTTCCATCCAGACCATATCTGTCCTGCTTGAACAAAACAGGTCCCGGAGACGAAAGCTTAACGCCTAACGCTACGGCAAGAAGCACAGGTGATATCATCAGTAGAATGATGGAAGACAAAACGATGTCTTCAAGACGCTTGATCCACGAAGAGAAACCATTGAATGGCGTATCAAATACACTCAGTGTGTGAACATCGCCGATGTGGTGCCATCTTGAATGCAGAAGGTTGTATGTGAAGAAATCAGGAACCAGATAGGTATTGGCTGTAGTGTCGGAAAAACGAGCCAAGAAATCTGAGATTCGCTTGTTAGCATGAAGCGGCATCGCAATGTAGACGTGTTCGATTTCGCCTTTTTTTGCTCGCTCCAAAGCTTTCTCAACATTTCCTAGAATTTTGTAAGACGTCGATTTCTGCAGGCGCTCAGCGTTTCTTTCATCGTAAAAACCTTCCAGAACCACACCGTGTTGAGAGTTGCGCTCAATCTCGCGTGCCAGCTTTAGTCCGTGTTCAGTCAAACCTATAATTACGGCCCGACGGGTATTGAACCCTTTTTTACGAAGGTTAAGTAATGCGAAACGATAAACACATCGCCATAGCATTAGGATAACGGGTGCGACAACAAACCACGCACCAATAACGACACGTGAGAAATCGACACCTGTTTTTGTGAAGTAGCCTAAAGCAAGAAGAATTACGGTTGCGACAAACCAAGGAAGGAGAGTCAGTTGGCACTGCTCCCGGAGCGTATTTGTACGCCATGATCGATAGAGGTTTGCACTTTCTGCACACAGTAGATACGAGATGATCGCTATAACACCAATAAGGTTGTAATCACGATTAAACTCGCCTACATAAAGCAAGGTTAAAACAAAAAGGGAACCACCTATTATCCCAATATCAGCTAACCGAAATAAGAAAGCAAACTCAGTCTCATAAGAGCGGATCAAGCCCTTTCTTTTCCATATCCATATCTGACCGATAGTTGTGTTGATTTAAAGTACACGCAATTGCGTACCTCTTTACTTATTAATTCACACCTAACCATTCAGACGAACATAGATACCTATATTATCTGTCAGGTTAAGTGTAACCATAAAAGCCAGAAAGAGCTACGCGATTAGTTATTATGATTGATAATTCGGTAGATAATTTATCGAAAAATTGAAATTATTTAAGTGGTTAAAAGAATGATTTTAGTAGGCACTAAATTTAGTACTTCAATTCATCCTAAACTAGTGCCTATTTGTCATCGTTTTTAAGCAAGAAGGGCGTTACAGGTGTTTTTTAGCCCAAGCCATAGCTTGTAGGCGGTTCTTAACCTCAATTTTCTTGAAGATATTGTAGAGATGTGACTTGATAGTATGCTCACTTATGAATAACTTATCTGCGATTTCAATATTTGATTCGCCCGTCTTCAAAGTTTCCAGGATTTCTATTTCTCTACGGGTCAGGTCCACCTGAATAGCTTCATCTTCCATGTAGCTTGAATCATTTTTTTGATAAAAGCTCAGCAATTGATTAATCACTTTTCTGGGTAACCAGTTTTCTCCCTGAGAAATGGATAACAATCCATTACATACGCTTTCTAAGTCGTCCCCTGCACCAAAACACCCGTGAAGTTTCTTCCACTTAACTAGCTCTTTAAATTCAATGTCTTGCTCACTATTAAGCAAGACTACAGCCGCCAACTCTTCAGATTTAGCCAATACTGCGGCGATCCAATCAATGTTGTCCTTAACACTCAAATCCACAAGTGCAATGAACTCTTGTCCCGTGAGAAGTCCGTTTTCTAAGCCATCATAATCTACCACTGTCACCGTAAGTGGCACATGCGATTCAACGTAACTCTTGAAATAGTTACTTTGAATATTCTTGTTGGTAATGAACATTATATTAGCTTTATTGCTTGCGTTATCCATACTAATACCAATTTTCCATCAGTCTATGTTAATGCCTTTTTTGTAAGAGTATCTCCGTACTCATTGTTTTCTAGCATCATTCTTATCTAGTCAACCGACTTAATAAAGTAAGCAGAAACTTGAGAGTATACAATTGCCAAGTGACTTTGCAAAAAAAACTATTCTATATATATACCTTTATAACTTCTTTCTTAGTATTGAGACGAGAAATACCCACATACTAATAAGGTAGATTTATAAAACTTTTCTCTCAATTCCTCTTTCTAATACATTTCTAAACTCAGTACTAGAATATTAGTGCAAACTGAGAATGCCAGCCAAAAAAGTGCTAGGGTCATTGCAACGTAGAGACAGTACGATATTCGATGCCACTTACCATATTGCATTCATTTGAATGCATGACATCAACCGCAAAAATAATCATCAAGCTTATAAATATGCAATTTATTGTTGATTTATTTCAATTTAATTGAGCTTTAATTTACGCTGGGTTACCACTATCACAGATCCCCCAATACCCCTGGGCTACACTTAAGTTTTAACACTTGGTATTGGAATTTATGAGCAATAGTCAAAGAGAGATAACACTACGCTTTCTGGCTGAACCGACAGACGTCAATTTTGGTGGCAAAGTTCACGGTGGCGCCGTAATGAAGTGGATTGACCTCGCCGCATACGCCTGTGCGGCTGGGTGGAGTGGTAAATACTGCATTACAGCCTACGCAGGCGGCATTCGATTTGTCGCCCCTATACGAGTAGGTAATCTGGTAGAAGTAACAGCCAAAGTCATATACACCGGTCGCTCTTCAATGCACATTGCACTCGATGTGCAGGCGGGAGACCCAAAATCCGCATCCAAGATACTCACTACGCACTGTATCGTTATCATGGTGGCAGTGGATGAAAATGGTCAGCCCACCCAAGTCCCTGAATGGGTGCCTTCTACCCCAGAAGATATCGAACTCAGAGAATCAGCGATTCGCTTGATGGAAATGAGAAAACAGATTGGTGCTGAGATGGAAGCCCATGTTAAAGGTAAATAACTGATTTAACGTATGGCTCACTTTATCACTGTGGCACGAAAAGTGAGCTCTTCTTAAAATTCTTAAGCGTGAGCAATATCACAGCTATTTTCTTTCTTATTTGGCTCATAAACTCTTTCACGGTAGCTAACAAAACCACTCATTTCCAAGGCACTGTATTTGCGGAAAAACCTCATTTTCGACTAAGCCCACTGTCATCATTTCTTAACGAATTTTTGCTTCAATGTGCGATGCTTCCTTTATCTGAAAGCACGAAGTTTCCTGCCAATGGAAACAAAATTCAGCATACACAACAGCAAGAAGCTTTTAATCAACAATGATGAAATTAAGTGAACAGACAATCCGGAATCTTAAGTCAGTGGAATATCAGTGGGTAAGAACTCTGTATGTGGAGGGCTATCAATCCAATGAAATCAACCACTACATTCAGACGTGCTTTGGAGGTGATGAGGTGTTTGCGGATTTATTTCGTCGTGTGGCTTTGGATCAGGAGAGCATATACGTATTGATGCAACACTTGGGTTGGGCTCCATCCAGCAAGGAAAATCTTTAGCACTCCTCACTTACAGTTTTCTCACTAATAAGATTGAAGTGAGCCGCAATTTCATTGATAGGTTGATTACTAAGTGTCGCTCAGCCTTTGCAAGTCAAGATTTCCTGTTATATTCACAAAGTCTCCTTTAGCAAGTTCTAATTTGGAAAGCTCACACGCTTTACCGGATGCACGCTTTCCATAGCAGTAAATAAAAAGCCCAAGCTTAAAGCTCGGGCTGTTGTTACAAGAAACTGTCAGCAAAATGTAAGGAACTCGGCTAACAGCCAGCTATGCGTAACCAAGTAATTTTTTTGTGTACTTGAATCAACTGATCAGCGGCCAAACCAATTTGTTGATTGTACACAGATTATTATACTCGTGAATAAATCACGAACCTCTATTATCCTTTAACTCCACCCGCTGTCAATCCTCCAATTAGCCACCTTTGCGCGAGTAAGAACACGATAGTAATTGGAATTGCAGATAAAACAGCCGCTGCAGCGAAATCTCCCCATAGATAATTTTGTGGATATAAGTACTGTTGCATACCTACAGCTAAAGTATAGGTCTCTACATCAGAAAGAAGCAAGGAAGCGACAGGAACTTCTGTGATTGCCGCAATGAATGCCAGAATAAAGACCACTGCGAGAATTGGAACAGAAAGTGGTAACAGAACCAGCCTGAACGCCTGCCACGGAGTCGCGCCATCCAAGGCTGCAGCTTCTTCCAGTGAGGAATCAATGGTCTCGAAATAACCTTTTATCGTCCACACATGCAAAGTTATCCCTCCAAGATACGAAAAGATAAGCCCTCCATGGGTGTTTAGACCAACAAAGGGAATGTATTGCCCTAACTTATCGAACAATGCATAAAGTGCGACCAGCGCCAGCACAGCAGGAAACATCTGAAAAATCATCATGGCTTTCAGTATGGTTTCCTTTCCACCAAACTTTAAACGAGCAAACGCGTAGGCTGATGTGGTAGACAAAGCCACAATCAACACGGAACTTACGGCAGCCACCTTCACAGAATTCCACAACCAGAGCAAAACCGGGAAAGGCGGTGGTGTAACAGAACCATCTTCATGCGTAACAGAAAAGCCAAGTGCCAGTTTCCAGTGTTCCATCGAAGGATTAGATGGAATGATCTCGCCTGTAGCAAAATTGCCTTCTCTGAATGAAATCGCAATGACCATGACGAGTGGGAATAGAATCAACCCCAGAAAAAGCCACAATGCGGCATGCGTTGCCCAGACTCGATACCTGAGCGATTTTCCTTGAACCATTGGCATATTATTCTCCTATCGCTCTGATAACTTGGTAAATCTTAGGTTGAGCAATGCAAGCCCACCAACTAACAGGAAGATCAAGGTAGCAATAGCACTTGCCAGACCAAAGTCCTGACCTCCAGCACCTTCAAATGCGATCCGGTAGGTGTAGCTCACCAAAAGATCGGTATAACCTGCAGGCTCGGATGTTCCGATTCGATTTGGTCCCCCTTCCGTCAACAACATGATCATCACGAAGTTATTAAAGTTGAACGCAAAGGTCGCAATGAGCAGAGGCGTTAGCGGTCGGATCATCAAAGGAAAGGTGATGTGAACAAAATTCTTAATTGGTCCTGCACCGTCAATTGCTGACGCTTCGTAGAGGTCATCAGGAATGGCTTTCAAAAGCCCCATACAAAGAATCATCATGTACGGAAAGCCCAGCCAGGTGTTCACTGTAAGAACCATTACTTTTGCAAGAAACGGATCCGAGAACCAACTCGGACTGATTCCAAACAGTGCGTTCAGTACCAGGTTAATTTCACCAAAACTCTGATTAAACAACCCCTTGAAAATCAGGATTGAGATAAAAGACGGTACCGCATAAGGAAGAATGAGCATCACTCGGTAGATAGCTCTTCCTTTCAGTGCCTCCCATTGAACGACACTCGCAAGCACCAATCCGATCATCAAAGTAAATACAACCGTACACACCGAGAAAACAATGGTCCAGATGAAGATACCTATAAAGGGTTCTTTTATCCCTTCATCTTTCCAGACACGTTCAAAGTTGGCAGCTCCTATGGTAACAATGAATCCGGGCGATACGGGGTCTCCTACATATTCTCCATTCTCATACGGCTGATAATATCCAATATCGAAATTAGGTTTGTAAGTCAGTTGATTTTCGTTGTTGTGAAGTGATTCTCCATCCTCAAGTAACGAATATCTTGGCGCTACTGACCCCATTTTTCTCAGACCATTCATGGTCAAAGAAGCACCATCTGGCGCATTAAACGTTAGGTCAGATAGCGTTTTTCTGTACTTGATGACCGTTTTAATCTTCTCTTTAGTGCCTCGTAACTGTTCAGTGGGCTCCAGTTGAATGGCTTGTGCTGGCGGCTGTGTGAAATCTATAGCCGGAGAGGCTAACCAGTCATCGCCTTGTTTAACGTATATCCGGTAACGACTGTCAATTGAATGCAACTGAAAAGGATAGCTCTCGCCACTTTGAAAGGTTTGTGCCAAAAGCACCGACTGAGCTCTTTCGAAAGACAGTTGGTTCTTCGCACTGTAGTTTGTAAAAGCCAAGCCTACGGTATAAACCAGAGGGAAAATGATGAACAGAATCATCCCGGCAATACCGGGGTAAATGTAACGATGAGCATAAGCTTTTCTGTTGCCAAAAATGGCGATAGCGAGTGCTGTTAAAACAACGGTTAATATAGCGAACGCAAACTCACCCTGAGCGTACATCAAGACACTTGCGTAACCATTAAGCAAAGATACAGCAAGCAGAGTCAGCCACTTAACTGCTGAGCCTTTTGTAGAAGAGGAAGGAGAAGCCGGTTCTTTGAAGTGTCCGGCGCTCGACACTGACTGCATATTGGCACCTGCAAAAAAACAAATAATGAGGTCTGCTGACCTGAGTCACCGTGATCATGGAATAAGATCAAGTCAGTAATGGTAAAGACGGTACACCCTAATACCTGAGTGTACCGCCATTTAGATCTACTTGGTCATTTGCTTTTCTGCATCACTTAACGCGGACTCAACGCTCTGGCGACCATCGACGATGTTGATCACAGCATTTTTAGCCGAGCTCCAGAATGCGTTCATTTGAGGGATATTTGGCATCACCTCACCATTTTGTGCGTTTGTCATGGTAGCCGCGATTCGTTTATCTGCAGCAATTTCCTGCTGGAAGGAATTCAAAGCAACAGCACCAAGCGGTTTGTCATCGTTAACTGTGCGTAGCCCTTCGTTAGTCAGTAAGTAGCTCTCAATGAACTCGACAGCCAGATCTTTATTTGGAGACGCCGTGCTGATCCCCGCGGTTAAGACGCCAACAAATGGTTTAGATGGCTGACCGTTAAATTTAGGTAAGGTTGCAACACCATAGTTGATGCCAGATTTTTCAATGTTACCCCAAGCCCAAGGACCATTAATTGTCATCGCTACGTTGCCCTTGTTGAATTCAGATTCCGATACGGAGTAATCCATGTCAGGAGAAATCACGCCTTTATCAGCCAGAGACTTCACAAATTTCATGGCTGCAGCAACGCCATCTTTATTGATGCCAGCATTCTTAACGTCATAACCACCAGTTTTGGTCTTAAACGCGTATCCTCCGTCTGCCGCCATCAAAGGCCAGGTAAAGTAAGGTTCCTTCAGGTTCCACATAATGGCAGACTTGCCTTCTTTCTTAAGCTTGGCATTGATGGCTTCAACTTCTTCCCAGTTTTTCGGAGGCGCTGGCAACAAGTCCTTATTGTAAATCAGTGATAAAGATTCAACAGCGACAGGATAACCAATGTATTTGCCTTTGTAGGTAACCGCATCCCATGCAAAATCAACGATGCCCTCTTTGATCTCTTTCGAAGGGTTCACTTCCACTAATAGACCCGACTCCGCATAACCACCAAATCGGTCGTGTGCCCAGAACACAATGTCCGGACCATCACCAGTTGACGCCGTTTGAGGAAACTTATCCTGCAAAGAATCAGGGTGAGCTACCGTCACTTTAATTCCGGTATCTTCTTCGAAGCGCTTCCCAACTTCAGCCAGACCGTTATACCCTTTATCGCCGTTAATCCAGATGGTTAACTGACCTTCTTCAATCGCAGCATACGCTGGTAAAGTTCCGATAGAGGCAAGAGTGCAAAGTGCAATCGCACGAATGGGAGCTTTCATATTGTTATCCTTTTTAATATGTAGGGTGCAAGGCTAATACTGCGTTACCTCCAATGAAACATCATCATCCTAATCACTACGCCTTCAGGGCTGTATTACACTTTCGTGATCAATTTGGAGTTTATATGAAGATTAAGATCACAAAATATGACGTTAGTGTGACTAGCCCCAAGAAGTCTCAGGTGGGGAAAGCCTTCCGTTGATGACTGATTAGAGCGTACTCCTCCCCACCTACTCCCCCTGTCCGCCTTTAAATCAGGAGGATCTTTTTCAATCCCTGTTCGGGCAATATACCCAGACAGTGCGAGAATCGGCTAGAATAGCTGGAAATACCGACAGATAGAATTATCCCTATAGTTCAAAGATTTACAAGAAAGGAAAGCAGTATGGCAAGCGTAACGCTTAAGAATGTATCCAAAGCCTATGGCGATACTTTAATTTCAAAGAACATTGACTTGGATATAGAACAAGGCGAGTTTGTCGTATTTGTTGGTCCATCGGGTTGCGGAAAATCAACGTTATTAAGGTGCATCGCGGGTCTTGAAGATATTACATCTGGCGATCTGTTCATTGGTGATACTCGGATGAATGACGTTGAACCCTCCAAACGTGGAGTGGGTATGGTTTTCCAGTCTTATGCGCTCTACCCTCATTTAAACCTGTACGACAATATGTCTTTTGGTCTGAAGTTGGCAAAGGCAGATAAGGGAGAAATAAAAGAGCGCGTAACCAAAGCCGCCGACATACTTCAGCTTAGCCATTTGCTAGAAAGACAGCCGAAAGCCCTTTCCGGAGGACAACGCCAGCGTGTTGCGATTGGTCGAACTTTAGTTTCGCAGCCAGATGTGTTTTTGCTAGATGAACCCTTATCCAACTTAGATGCGGCATTACGAGTCCAGATGCGCAGCGAAATCACCAAACTGCAGAAGCAGCTGGGCTGCACCATGATCTACGTTACGCACGATCAAGTCGAAGCCATGACAATGGCCGATAAAATCGTTGTACTGGATGCAGGTTACGTTTCGCAGGTAGGTAGACCACTAGAACTGTATCACTACCCTCAAAACCAGTTTGTCGCTGGTTTTATCGGATCGCCTAAAATGAACTTCATAGATGTACGGGTTGAAAAAGCCGAATCAGAACGTGTTCTTGTTCAGGCTTCACAAGACCAGACATTCTGGGTTCAAGTTGATGGTTCTGAACTGGTAGGTGGAGAACAGATGGTATTGGGAATAAGACCAGAGCACCTTACCGACGCTGAAGAATCTGAAGTGCAACTCGGTGGCATTGTTCAGGTTGTAGAAAAGCTAGGGAACGAAACGCAAGTTTATCTGACTCTTGATCATTCCGGCTCCGAGTTCATTTACCGAGCACCAGACACAATCGAAGTCGAAACAGAGATGCATTTTGACGTCGGCATCGCTCCGCACCGCTGTCATTTGTTCCATAAAGATGGCAAAGCCTGTAAACGGTTGTTGAGAGAGAAAGGCATATAAAAAAACAGAGCCCGTTTTCGGGCTCTGTTTTTTTGAACAAAGATCAGTTGATTCCATCTGTCCACTTTATGCGTTCAAACACCTCTTTGTGAAGGGTTTGATTGGACTGCTCTAAGTGCAGAATAAGTGATTCAATCTTCTCAACCCAGGTTTCTTCATGCAGGTCATCAACCATCGCTTCTCTGCTTCGCAAGCTTTCGGGCTTGTCTTCATTGTCTGCCATACTCTCGCTCCCCCAGCGGACTTCCTCTAGAAAAGCGTAGACCATATATAATCAAGTATCCTCAAGATACTTGATTCGGCGAAATTTAAATGAATTAAACCAGCTCTTCCTGGCTGATGTTTTCCTTTGCCCAAATAAGAGCCTGAAGTCGATTCTTTGCGTGAATTTTCTTAAACAGATTATGGAGATGGGTTTTCACCGTATTCTCACTAACAAAAAGCTTGTCCGCAATTTCTGTGTTGGTCGCACCTTTCGCTAAGTGGCGAATAATTTGCTGTTCGCGCCGTGTGAGCTTTGAATAAAGGTCGTTTGTGGTATTGGTCTGACGCTGGCGATAATAAACGATGTATTCCTGAGCGAGCTTGCGGCTCAACCACATATCGCCATTCTGAATAGCATTAATACCTTTTGACAAGGTGTCTATTGAATCGTCTAAATAAAAAACACCGACCAGATTTGGCCAATTCATCAGCGATTTGTATTCCAATTCCTTTTCACAATTCAGCAATACCTCTTGGCATTGAGGGAAATGTCGCTTTTTATATTTCAGGTACTTGGATAAGAATTCATCACAAATTACGCTCATGTCAATGACAACGAAGCTATCAGAAGGGAGAGAAAGATGAATATCTTCGTTTTCCAATATCGACTTTAATTGAAGCGTTTCCATATAAATATGGAGAGATTCTTCCAAAGATCGCTGAAGCAGCTGCGATTGCATTGTGTTATTTGTTATTAGGGTAAACACAACGGTGTTCCTTATATTTATTATGCCAATCTGATTGAGCTCTATACGTTATTAATATATTTTTCGTTGTCAAGGCACGCACTTCAAATACAACAGAATGCGTATCAATAGCCTATCTAACCAATTGATTCAAAAGAAATCTCACAATTGAGACAATCTTAATCTTTTATTTGAGAATTCTGTTTGCTTAATTTTATCGAATGGAGAACTCAATAATAAAGTGAGTAATATCACTAAGTGTGTGTATTTATTTGCGACTGAATCACGCCAAACTTTTTATTTTGGCGCACATCTTCTTGTAAAAATAAATATACCCAAGTGACCTCAAGATGCAGGATTCAGAGCCTCATATTCTGTTTCAGTTCAAGCCTCTCTATTTCAAAATCAGGAACGAAGCGGAATGACGAGTCCTTTCCAAGTTCTTTGACGATGAAATGGAACAGAATATGGGCTCCCAAGGGCGAGTTTAACTGTCTTTCATACTGCGTTACCGATTCTTGATTTAGAACCACTAGATCTTCAAATCGGTGTCTTGTCTGAAAGACAGTTAATTCTCGCTGAACCTAGCATATTGAGGTTACTTGGGTATAAGGTTTACAAACTACTGCCCGATTAAATTATATTGATATGTATCTCAATAATCATTGTCAAAAATTTCGAATGAGTGACGTCGCTTCCGACAGAAAAGTCAGCACCGAATTTAAGGTCTTGTTTACTAGGCAATAAAAAAGCGCCCTAACAGGCGCTTTGATGTCTTATATGATCTCTAATAAAAGAAATTTAGTGAATTGGGGTAGCACCCTTCTCAACAAACTTCCCAAAATATTCTTCCATGATTTCAGGAGTCAACTCTCCGCGGGCTTCCAGTTCTTTCAGTTTTGCCACGATCTCACGCTGCTCTTCAATAGAAGGTAGCTTCACTTCTGGCTCACTGTTCATCTCTTCTGAGATGGCTTCTAGTTCTTTTTCAAAATCACTCATAACGCTTTACCTTACAAAATCACTTCCGTAATTTTATACTCAAGTTGCCTTAAGATTCCAGTTTCGGCACATGAACCAGAAGAAACGAGGCACAATCAGTGCCTCAGAATCTTAAAGTTTAAAGTTACCCACCATCGCGTCCAGTCGTTTAGAGAGTGACTGAAGCTCGGCACTGGCATCTGCCAACTCTTGTGCTGTATTCGTTGTCAGCTCATTGATGGAATTGATTTCCTCAATGTTCTCGTTAATAGTGTGCACCACGGTAGACTGCTCTTCTGTCGCCGTTGCAACCTGAGTATTTCTGTCTGAAATATCGCTGATACTTTCAGAAATTAATCCCAGAACTTCCACAGCCTGATCGGTAGATTCTACCCCTTCCATGGTCACCGCCTGTCCGGCTTCCATTGCAGATACTGCATCTTGTGCGTCAGCCTGAAGCTGATTGATCATCTTCTGGATTTCTTCTGTTGAATCCGCAGTGCGGCTTGCCAGGTTTCGTACTTCGTCTGCTACAACAGCAAATCCACGCCCTTGCTCACCTGCGCGCGCTGCTTCGATTGCGGCGTTCAATGCCAGCAGGTTTGTTTGCTCTGAAATGTCTCGAATCACATCCAGAATAGAACCAATGTCCTGTGTTGTGCCTGCCAGTTTCTGTACAACACCACCAATGTGCTCAATGTCCGATGCCAAGCGGCTGATTGCGTCTTTGGCACGGAAAACAACGCCACGACCATCTTCAGTATTTGATTCAGCGCCACTTGCAGTCTCTGCTGCTGTTGCTGCATTTGAAGCGATCTCACTGATGGTAGCACCCATCTCATTAATCGCCGTCACCACCTGAATGGTCTGATCGCGCTGATTCTGACTGTTGTCATGGGTAATGTGCGATTTCTCGGCGACACCCTCTGCCGCAATCTGAAGCGCATTACTGGTTTCAGCCACTTCTTTTACAGAATTATGGATTTTTTCAATGAACCCGTTAAAGCCCTGAGACAGCTTCGCGATTTCATCTTTACCATTAATTTCAATACGCTGAGCCAAATCGCCGTCACCTTCACCTAGCTGACGGAAACGCTCTGCTATCACATTAATTGGTTTAGTAATACTGCCCGCCAGAATCAGGCTTAATGCTACGAAGATCAGCGCGACGACTAGCGTCGTAATCATCATCTTCTGTGCTGTGGAATCAAGTTCCGCAAATACTTCATCTACCGGCACCTGCGCGACGATAAACCAGTCCATTGAAGGTACGTACTGGCTAACAACAAAAACGTCTACACCGTCGTATTGAGAGCGAACAATGTTATAGCCAGATTTATTCAGTAGTTGAGAAGCTTCAGAACCGTAGATTCCAGAAAGGTTGGTATTGGTTTTCGAAGATTGCTTGTGAATCTGAACCTTACCCTGAGAGTCAGTCAGAAAGACAAAACCGGACTGTTCAATCTGGAAACTGTTAAGAAGAGAAACCATGTCGTTCAGAGACTTAGATAAGCCAGACATGGTTTTACCACTGGTGATCTGATAGTTGGCAAACATTTTCACTTCACCATTTGCTTCAGTAAATACGCTCACCATGGTTTCCTGACCAGAAGAAGTAAACCCGAAAAACCAGCCATCCTGTTGACGATTTAACTGACGCAGGAACCCATTTTGGTTCCAGTAATACGCGGATTCACGGTTTGCAACAGACGCATCATTCAAATTGTACTGAGCGCGAACATTATTTAATTGTTCTACCAGCATTTTTTCTGTTGCCGGATCGCGGTCTGTTGTACTGACTGCCTGTTGAATGAATGTGTTGTTAGCAATCTGCTCAGCAGCGTTAAGAAGCTGAGAGACTTCCTGATCCACTTCAGAGCTGACTAGGTTCAGCATGGAAGGAAGTTCAATTTGAACTAGGCGATGTTCTAATACATCACGTGCTTGGTTTTGAGCCATAAAGCCAACGATACTGGTAGAAGCTAGCACTGCGAAAGCCATACCAATAACGATCTTTTGTTTAATGCTCATAGAGAGAGAGCCGATCATAAGATTTGCCTTATTTAAAACTAGGGGTAGGAGGAGTCTTCAACGTTCTTTTTTTGTCAATCAAAGTTAGGCTGAAGTAGGTAACAGTTTGTAACGTATCGGCAGATTATACAGAACCTTTACTGACATTTTTACAATTTACTTGTAAGCGTTTTATGAATCGATGCCTTTAATCTTGATTTTTCTAAACGAACCAATATCTTGTTGCTGAACTTTTTTCATTTTTGTTAGTCGGATTTGTCGACAAAGTTGTTAACTGGAGCCCTTTTAGACATGCAAATGAACTTATTTCAGCAGTTGCAGGCACATTTAAATTCGCAAGTCATTGGTCAAAATGAGCTGATTAAGCAAATACTTGTTGCATTACTGGCAGATGGTCACATTTTGGTTGAAGGGCCACCCGGTCTTGCCAAAACCAGAGCTGTAAAGTGTCTGGCAGACTGCATTGAAAGCGATTTCCACCGAGTTCAGTTCACCCCTGATTTGTTGCCAGCAGACTTAACCGGAACCGATATCTATCGTCCGGAAACAGGCACGTTTAGTTTCCAGAAGGGTCCTATTTTTCATTCCTTAATTCTGGCTGATGAAATCAACCGTGCTCCTGCAAAAGTACAGGCAGCAATGCTTGAAGCCATGGCGGAAGGTCAGGTCACAGCTGGTAGTAAAACTTACGCTCTGCCTGATTTATTTCTGGTAATTGCTACGCAAAACCCGATTGAGCAGGAAGGCACCTATCCGTTGCCAGAAGCGCAACTTGACCGATTCCTGCTTCACCTTGAAGTGGATTACCCGGATGCCGAGAGCGAACTGGCTATTTTGCGTCTGAACCGAGGCGAAGCGCTAAATCATGAAACCGCTCAGCCCGTTAAGATTAGCCAAGCAGATATCTTTGCAGCCCGAAACGACGCTCTTTCGCTGCACATGGATGAGTCTATCGAGCAATACATCATCCGTTTGATCATGGCGACAAGACAACCAGAGACTTACAGCGATGAACTTGCCAACTGGCTTGAAATGGGGGTGAGTCCTCGCGCAACGATCGCGCTTGATCGCGCAGCCAGAGCACACGCCTGGTTAAGTGGTCGCGATTTTGTGACGCCAGAAGATGTTCAGGTGATGGCTTACCCTGTACTCCGCCACAGAATGTTGCTGAGTTACTCGGCTCAGGCACAAGGCATCACAGCGAACCACGCGGTGAAAACCTTACTCTCTCTGGTTGGCAGCGCGTAGGGGGAACCATGTCGCAATTGCCACCTTACGCCAATGGTGCATTTCTTTCTATTGAAGAACTGCTCTACTACAAAAGCCAGACCTGCAAATGGCTTCCTCCTGCCAAAAGCTTGTGGTCACAATTGAGCGGAAGCCATCAAAGCCGGGCGAAAGGACGAGGAATGAACTTCGCCGAAGTCAGACAATATCAAGCTGGCGATGACATTCGCTCTATCGACTGGCGGGTAACGGCACGTACAGGAAAAGTACACACCAAACTTTTCGAAGAGGAAAGAGAGCAGCCTGTCATCCTGTTTATTGACCTGAGCAGCAGTATGCGTTTTGGCTCTTCCCTACTTTTGAAGTCTGTTCAGGCTGCACATCTTGCAAGCCTGGTTGGTTGGCTATCAGTTCAAACTGGTGACCGCCTAGGCGCTGTGATTTCTGACGGTCATAAGATGATTGATATCAAGCCAACCGCCCGTGCGAAAGGGGTTCTGAATGTACTGGATTCGCTGATCAATGCGCATAATGAATCGTTGCAGTCAACCGAAGAGAAACGTGAAGGGCTTGGATGGACAACCTCACTGGAAGCACTGCATCGCTTATGCCCAAAGGGCAGCGATATCGTATTGTTGAGTGATTTCCTATCGTTTGAAGACGATGAATTTGTTCGTCTGAGTCAAATCGCTCAGCACAACCGCATCCGGGCAATTCAGATCTTTGACCCGTTAGAACAGGGCGTCACTCACTACAAGGGTCAAAACGCCGTTAGCGATGGCAGGCGCAGTCGATGGGTCGACTTTTCATCTTCCAAAACCAAACAAAGTTTTCAGCAAGATTTTGAGTCCCGCTCAGAAAAACTGAAATCAGGCTTTAACAAGTTAGGCATTCATTTCAGCCACATTTCATGTGGGGAAAGCCTAATGGAACAACTACACAGAGGTTAGAATGCAAGGCAGTACTCAATCTCTTCCACTGGCCCCCATTCATCTTCCTCAGGAACCCGGCATCTGGCCACTTGCCTGGGGATGGTGGGCGCTCATTGCGGCTGTTGTTATCGCATTATCGCTCGGTGTCTATTTCTTTCAGAAGTACCAGAAAAAAGTCCGTGCAAAGCGCGAAGCACTTAAGCAGATCAAAAATATTACATCGGCGTCTGAATCCATGAATATCGTCAGACAAGCAGCACTCAGCTATTTCCCCCGAGAGCAGGTTGCACCGCTCACTGGAGAGGCTTGGTACGAGTTTTTGGATGCGCAAAACAGTCAGTCTCGCTTTGCGGAAAAATCAGAACAATGGAACAACGCACTCTATGCCTCTGCAGAGCCCTCTCAGGAACTATTAAAGGAAGCAGAAAAATGGATCAAACAGGCATTGCCTCCTCAGTCTAAAGTGAATTTGAAGAAGGTGAAGTCATGATTGATTTTGAATGGCTTTGGGCATTTTTGCTTTTACCTCTACCTGCTCTGGTTTACTTTTTAGCCCCTAAAGCGCAGGAACCTCAGGCAATCCAGCTACCCAGCGTGCCGGATACTCAGTTAGGTCATACGCCCAATCGAAGCGGGCAGCGGATCCTTTTGCTACTCATGTGGCTGGGTCTTGTAACTGCTACAGCACGCCCTGTCTGGCTTGGCGATCCCGTCGAATATTTCCCTGAACATCGCGACATGATGTTGGTTGTGGATCTTTCTTACTCAATGAGCCAGGAAGATATGCAGAAAGACGGGGACTACATCGATCGCCTGAGTGCGGTAAAGCAAGTGGTGGGAGACTTCGTCACCAAACGTAAAGGCGATCGCTTAGGTCTGGTTCTGTTTGCCGATCATGCTTATCTGCAAACGCCCCTCACTCTCGACAGACAAGCGGTAAAGTCGCAATTGGATCGTACTGTACTTAAGTTGATAGGCACAAAAACGGCTATTGGTGATGGAATTGGTTTAGCCACGAAAACCTTCATTGATAGCGACGCCCCACAGCGGGTGATGGTCCTTCTGAGTGATGGCAGTAATACCGCTGGTTTGATCGACCCTATTGAAGCGGCAAGCATCGCCAAAGAATACAACGCGACCATCTACACCGTGGGTGTGGGTGCGGGCGAAATGGTGGTGAAAGACTTCTTGTTTGAACGTGTGGTCAACACAGCAGAGGATCTGGATGAGAAAACGCTGATCCAGATTGCCGACATGACGGGCGGGCAATACTTTCGGGCGCGAGATAGTCAGGAGCTGGCAACCATTTACGATACCATCAATGCATTAGAACCCGTCTCCAGTGCCAGCCAGACATGGCGACCAAGAGCAGAATGGTTTTGGCTGCCTCTGATATTTTCTCTGTTCATTTCACTGGTTCTCGC
Organism: Vibrio nigripulchritudo; assembly: GCF_027924785.1. Taxonomy (NCBI): domain Bacteria; kingdom Pseudomonadati; phylum Pseudomonadota; class Gammaproteobacteria; order Vibrionales; family Vibrionaceae; genus Vibrio; species Vibrio nigripulchritudo. The sequence goes on from NZ_AP027050.1 coordinate 1,676,900, forward strand.
AACGCTAAGGAGAAACCATGGCTGATTTCCAACTGATGAACCCACTATGGCTACTCGGTATTTTACCTGCCATTGCGATTGCCTTATGGCTAAAAGCGGGTTCTGGCTCAAAAGGGCTTATCGCCTCACACCTGGCTCAGGCATTGGGTGTAAGTCAAAAAAGAAAACACTATTTTCATCTGTTCTGGCTCGGATTCTGGATCGTGAGTTGTATCGCCCTTTCCGGTCCTAGCTTCGAAAAGCAAACCCGACCAGCATTCAATGTCAGCCACGCCCGAGTGCTGGTTATGGATATGTCGCGCTCTTTGTATGCAAACGACATCAAGCCAAACCGATTGCAGCAATTGAAATTCAAAGCGCTGGACTTACTTCCACTCTGGACGGAAGGCAGCACCGGCTTAGTCGCATTTGCTGGCGGGGCATACACTATTAGCCCATTAACCACAGACAGCAGCACACTTGCCAGCCTGATTCCAGACCTTTCTCCTGAAATTATGCCAACGCAAGGAAGTAATGTGGCAGCTGCCGCCCAGTTGGCGGTTCAGTTGATGTCGGATGCGGGGCATCAGGCGGGTGACATCGTACTGCTCGCTGATGAAATTTCTCAACGTCAGCAAGAAGACATCGCAGAGATTCTGGGTGAAAAATGGCGTCTTTCTGCCATCGCAGTCGGAACTGAGCAAGGTGCGCCTATTCAGCTTCCAGGAGGCGAACTGCTTAAATCCGCCAGTGGCAACACGGTTATCGCAAAAACGGACTTTTCTGGTTTCCGGAATCTGGCTCGTCAGACTGGTGGGGTGTTTTCAACACTCAGAGGCGACGGTAAAGACGTGGAAGCCATTGCCCGACTCTCTGTTAATGCCTCTGAAGCGCAGGAAGAACTTGGGCAGGAAGTGAGCGACAGAATCAACAATGGCTACTGGCTGTTGCCTGTATTGGTATTGGCTAGCCTGTTTCTGTTCCGTAAGGGACTCATATTCTCCCTGTTGATCTTTGTTTTACCTCAACCAATTCCGGCAGAAGCTGCGCCATTCCAAACAGACGATCAGGCAGCGTTTCAAGCTTTTCAGAATAAAGAGTTTGAACAGGCGGCAGAACAGTTCCAGTCAAAAGAATGGGCTGGCGCTGCATGGTATGAGGCAGGAAACTATGACAAAGCCATCGAAACTTTGGAAGGCGTCCAAGGAACAGATGCGCAATACAACCTTTCCAATGCCTATGCCAGAAAAGGGGAGCTGCAAAAAGCCATCGATGGTTACAAATCTGTGCTAAAAGCCAACCCCGATCATCAAGACGCGGCGAAGAACCTTAAAGTTGTTGAAGACGCGCTCAAGCAACAGCAACAGCAACAGCAACAGCAACAGCAACAGCAACAGCAACAGCAACAGCAACAGCAACAGCAACAGCAACAGCAACAGCAGGATTCTCAAAGCGACTCACAACAAAGTCAACAAAACTCAGAACAGCAGTCCACGCCTGAAAATCAAGATGAACAACAGGAAAGCAGTAGCGATCCTCAACCGTCTTCAGAACAGGCAAATGACGCCCAAGAGCAGCAAGAGCAGCAAGAGCAGCAAGAGCAGCAAGAGCAAAGTAAAGCTGATGAGTCGGAGAACACTCCGCAACAGAATGAATCTGAACATTCGGATGAAATGTCTTCAAAAGAGGAAGGTCAGGAGCGTTCACCAGCTCAGTTGTCCCAACAGGACAATGCAGAGCAAGTCGACCCTAAAATTCGACAGTTAGAACAGATTCAGCAACAGGGCGACGCAGGTAACTTGCTTCGCGCACAAATGATTTTACAGGAAAGGCAAAACCCAGCACCGCAGAGGTCTGAGCAAACATGGTAATTCGCAAAACAATGTCATTAATTCGTTGGTTTTTCTCATTGGCTTTCATCAGCATGTTCGCCGTGTCATCGGCATGGGCAAACACCGTCGCGACAGCGACCGTGACCAAAACAACTGTCAACAAAGATGAAGTGTTTCAATTGAAAGTCGCCGTTAATACACGTGCATCAAACAACGCGGTCGATTTCTCTGTACTGCAACCCAACTTTTACATGGGAAGACCAAGTTTTAGTTCCGCTCAGCGTTACATCAATGGACGCTCTTCGGTCAGCAGCGAATGGACAGTCGCACTTGCTGCCACTAAAACGGGCATTCTGACTATCCCCAGCTTCGAAATTGAGGGGGCAAAAACCGCCCCTATCGCCATTCAGGTCACCAACAATACACAAGGTCGTACTCAGGATGACATCATTCAGTTCACGGCTAGTCTGGATAAGGACGAACTGTATGAAGGAGAAAGAACTCAATTACACGCAAGGCTGATCATCAAAGCCGACTTAAGAAGGTTGCAAAACACCAACATCGAATCAGCATTTGGTGAAGGGCTGTCAATCGAACCAAAGGGAGAAAGTAACCAGTACCAAAGCGTGATCGACGGAGTGGAAGCCACTGTTGTGGACCAGTCTTTTTACGTGATCCCAGAACGTGCTGGTCAGCTGACCGTTCATCCACCGCGATTAACCGGCGCACTGGTGGAACGCGCCCGAAACGGTGGCACTCGACTGATTCAGCTAGACAAGAGTTCGCCGGCAATAGTGTTAAAGGTCAACGCAAAGCCCGATTCGTATCAGGGAGCGTGGTTGCCGACGCCTTCACTGTCTCTGGATCAGCTATGGCAGGATGAAGATGGGGAGCGCATCAACGCAACGACTCTAAAAGCTAAAGTGGGTACACCAATCCAGAGAACTTTGGTTCTACGCGCGAAAAATCTCAGCCAGCAGCAATTGCCTAATCTGAAGATAGATTATCCAGATCAGATTCGTGTATATGACGAAGCGCCGAAATTTTCGCAAGGTAATGATGGCGACATTATCATGACGCTCAAGCAGGTATTGATAGCTAAAGAAGCGGGCGAGTTCACTCTACCAGAAGTGAATATTCGTTGGTGGGACAGCATTAATGGTGAAGAGCGAACCTCCACCGCATCCAGTATGAATATCATGGTGGAACAAGGTGATGCCATTGCCGTTAGCCCTATGATTCAGCCAGAGATCCCAGTAGAAACAGTCACCGTAACCGACAGAGGCATTTGGCCTTATCTGACAGCAGGATTTGCGACGCTCTGGTTAATCACTCTGGCACTGCTTGTTAAAGCCAAACGCACATCAAAACCTGCTTTAAATGAAAAGGCATCCAGAAAGTCGTCTGGTTCAGAAGTTGACCTTCTAAGGGCAATCAGCAGTAGAGATGGTATTGCGTTTGATCGTGCTTTCAATGTGTGGAAACAAACCTACCACGCTGATGAAGCACTTTTAGTAGAAGCGGAGAGCTTCAGGGCATCGCTGTTCGGAAGAAACAAAACATCGTTTGATGAGAAGGTCTTAGTATCCGAGATTAAATCTGCCAAACCCTTAGATTCTGGAAAAGAAAGTAGTGCCCTAGCCTCTCTTTAGAGAACAGACACTGCCGATGGAAACAAAAAACGCGCTGATATTCAGCGCGTTTTTCTTTCTAATGAAGTTAGGGTCTGTTGACCTTTCGAGCTGATTTTTGCAGCAATTTGTGGATTCTTTATACAAGGCAGCGCTTATTCGGTGTAGTCGCCCTACATCAATAAGCGGTAACACAGTAGAAAGGAGCCACAAATGCTGCCCGAAGGGTTCGGTTCTATGCGCTTTACTCTTTGTTGCAAGGTATTTGCTTAGAATGACTAAGCTAAAGACCTTGCGCCGCGATTAAACCACATAGAACACGAACAAAATTTAACCGCGAAAGGTCAACAGACCCTAGGCTTTAAGAACTTTTTGTTTTTCAAACTCAACGGTGACATACACCATGCCGTCTTTGGCAGCAAAATCAAAGCCCCAAAGCTGAGTCTGACAAATCCGTTTAACCAGTTCCAGACCAAGCCCAAATCCGCTGGACTGCCTTCCCTGATAGTTTGCCGCATTCGAAATACACACCGATTTACCTGCGATTTCAATCCCGACTTCGCCGTGTTCGGCGTACTGGAATGCATTACGGATCAGGTTACTTAACACGATTTTCAGCAAGTCAGGGTTTGCATCTAGCTGGCTTTCACCCTGAACATTCACAGACAGGGATTTCTGCTGTCTTAAATAGCCGAGATCTTCCACCAACTGTTCACAACAGCCCCTTAAATCCTGATCCATTTTCTCTAAAGGCTGACCGGACTCTCGTGCCAGCCAAAGCAATGACTGAGTCAGTGACTGCATGTTATCCAGCGCATAACGGGCGCGCTTTAATGGGCGGGAAGGAGGAATTTGTTCGTCTATGGTGTCCAGCGATGCCTGCATGATTGCGAGCGGAGTGCGAAGTTCGTGGCTGGCATGGCGTAAAAACTGGGTTTCACGTTCGTTGAATCGACTGACTCGGTCGATGGCGTCTTCAAGCTGCTTTGCCAGCTCATTCAGTTCAGTAAAACGGTATTTGGGTCTTGGCTCTTCATTCGGCGTACCAAGTGTCGAAGCCCAACGGTTAAGGTGAACAAATGGTGCACCTATGCTTCGCATCCACCAAAGTGCCACCAGAACGAGTATTGCAGAGAAACAAATGAGCGACCATATACTCTGCTCTATAACGGTGCTGGCAAATTCTTCAATCAACCACTCAATGTCTTCGACCGGATACTGGCTCACCAGATAGACGTATTCACCATTATTCAGTAAATGGGACATGATGGAGATGTGGTATTCCTCACCATTAATCTCTTTCATCACTGACGTTTCATCTTCAACATGGACCTTGTCGGCTGAACCAAATGTCTCTTTGATGTGTTGAGGCAGGCTTTCCCAGTTGCGATAAGCTTTAGTAGAAGAAAGTGTGGTAACACTGGAATCCGGATCTTTTTCCAGATGCCTGACCATAGCGCGAACGTCCATCCACGCCGCTGTATTTGAGACTTTTTCCAGGCTCAGTGAATACTGAACCATGGCGATAATGATCATGTCGATGACAAGGAAGAAGCCGAATAGCACCAGCTTCTGCATAAGATCTTTTTTCAGTGAGATAGAGTAGGCTTTCATTCCAGTTCCTTAATCTGGATGCCAGCATTAATGCGGGTATGCAACAAAGGAGCACCGAAAGGCTTATCCAGCACTTTGCGCAGGTTACTAAGCTGAACATTCAGATTGCCTGGCTCGACAGGGTCATCCGGCCAAACCGCATTTTCAAGCTCTGGTCGTGGGACAACGCGCGGGCTTTGCAACACTAAGTAATGAAGGATCTTCCAGCCAATTGGCGTCATCTTGAGTTTTTTACCAGCTCGATACGCCTCTTGTGTATTCAGGTCGAGCTCAAGGTCGCCAATTTTCAGGTTGCTAGACACATTTGGCTGAGTACGTTTGGAAAGAGCCTGAAGCCTTGCCCAAACAACGGGCATTGGACAGGGTTTAACGACAAAATCATCGACGCCACTACGGAACCCTTCCAGCTCATCTTCAACCGTGTCATAAGCAGTCATCATGAGTACCGGAGTCTGGACACGTGCTTCACGTAGCATTCGGCAAACTTCGTAGCCATCCATCTTGGGCATATTTACGTCTAAAATGATGACATCATTGTCTCCTTGAAGCGCCAATGATAATCCGCTCTGTCCGTTGTAAGCGAAATCACATTCCACGCCCTTCAGTTCCAGGTAATCTGCCAATGCTCCCGCAAACTGATTGTCATCATCTATGATCAAGACTTGCATCTTATTTCCTCGTCCTTTCCTTCAACACTTTTCCAGTGTCTTTAAAGCCGTAAGCCCCATAATTCGGGTCAAGCTAGCATGTAATCGATTAATATAATCTTAAGTGACGGGGGACCACAACGAGGGCGAGTAACGAAATGTTTGGAATGCGATCAGGCAGATTCTTGTTGCTCTTCAAGGTTGAGTTGAAGCGGCACAGTAATCACAAATTCTGCCCCTTTTCCGAGCTCTGAGGAGCACTCGATTTTGCCCTGTAATAACTGGTTCACAAGGTTGTAAATGATGTTTGCCCCTAGCCCACTGCCACCCTTTCCGCGCTTAGTGGTTACAAAAGGCTCGAAAATACGCTTAAGTACGCTTTCGTCTACGCCCTGCCCCGTATCTCGATAAAGAATTACCAGGTGATCTTCCTGAGTTTCAACCTTGATGAAGATATTTTTGTCACCTTTCCACTCATCGAATCCGTGGCGGATGCTGTTAGCAATGAGGTTGGTATAAATCTGGATGTAGCAGCTTGGATAGCTTTCAATATTAATATTGTCCGGGCATTCCACTTCCACTTTGGCGCGGGCGACTTTGATCTCATGGGACAATGAAAGCAGTACTTTTTCCAGATTTTCTTTCACATTGAAGGGATACACAGACTCACTGCTTTGATCCACTGCTACTTGCTTAAAGCTTGAAATCAATTGTTCCGCACGGGACAGATTGGTTGACAAGATCTGAGTTGATTCTTTTAGCGACTCAATCGCCGCAGAAAACTGGCTTTTCGACAATTTTCCCGTCTCGAAACCTTTTTGCAAAACGCGGACTTTCTCATCAATAAAGCTGGTCGCAGTTACGCTAATGCCAAGTGGAGTATTGATTTCATGGGCAACACCGCCAACCAAGCTTCCAAGCGACGCCATTTTCTCTGCTTCGATAAGAGATTCCTGAGTATCTTCCAACTGGCTCAGAGTGTCGGAGAGCTCATGATTGGCTTCTTCCAAAGAACGAGTTCTGTCCATCACTTTCTGTTCCAGCTCGCGATTGAGAGAAATCAGCTGATTTTCCGCATTGGTCAGCTCGGTTACGTCTATTCCAAAGCACATGACCCGTTTCTGTTCTTTGTTCTCCACTACCCGCCATTGCAAGAACCGCTGGCTGCCGTGTTGATCTTCCATTGAGAACACCAGATCAAATTCTGGAATGTTCTGTACCAGCTCATCCTCGCTCTCTTTTTCGACATCTTCATCGACAAAATATTCAAACCAGCTTTTGCCAATAAGGTCGCTTTCCTTAATGCCCAGCAGCTCTTCAACCTCAGAATTCACCAGTTGAATTTCAAACCTATCGTTGAGCGAGCAAATCAAAGAAGGAGAAGACTGAATAATCACACGGGTAAAGTCGCGTTCGTATTCCAGTTGTGAATTGGTCTTCACTCGCTTGTTCAGCTCACTGGTTATCCGATGCCGCAAGGAGTTGATCGACGCAACGAGCGTGTCCAGTTCATCTCTGTGCTCGTTCCTGTCCAACTGGAGCATATTTTCTTCGCCGTTTTGCTCAAATTTATGCCCCTGAACAAAAACGGAGATGTGATTGATATGCTTGATAACCACATGATAAACAACATAAAGCACACACATAGCGACAAGGAATATCTTCACCAGTTGGGTTTCTAAGATGATGATCGCCCTTTCCCACAATTTGCCATAGATCTGGTCGTAGGAAGCTTCAATTCTCAGTCCACCGATCCTTTCTTCTTTGTGGATGAGATTGAATAGCTGGCTGTATTCGTTGGTAAGGCTTTGGTCACCAAACTCGACGACGGAATTTAACGTACCGTTATGAAATGAGAAGATGCCGACGTATTCCACATTGGCGGCGGTCAGAATACCTCGCGCCTGGATCTGCATTTGTTCTTCATCCAGATTCCACAAACTGTTTGATATTGAGGAGGCAAGACTTTGTTCCAGCGACACAATCGAGCTTTGCAGCGCATACACTTCTTTCTTGTAATCCCAGTAGAGCTGAACGGCGGTAATAACCACAGCCAGAATAGAACTGCATAACACGATGTATATCAGCAACCGAACTGCCAGACTATGGCGGTTTAAAGTTTTCAGCGTTGGCGCCATTCTTTGAGATTTACTGCTGTCTGAAACGCTTGAGCTCATCTACTGCCCTCATCCTTTCATGGTGTTTATGCCATCGCGTTGCTTCAAATTTTTTGCTGCTTTGAATTGGGTATTTTTATTCGCACTAAATGCTTGTACAGGTTACGTTCACCCCATGAGCTAAGAGGTTAATTTAGCGCTTTCTGATCTAGTATAGACAGTGACCGTAGATTTTCTTGATATAGAAAGTAATTTTCTCCCTCAACCCCTGTGCTCTGGCGCTTCTCAGCCCGATGAGTTTTATGAGCGGGCAGAATTTGTGCTTTAAATGAAAACTTTGTCTACACTTGATTCAGATAGGAAGCTTTTTGCGCTGCTCGTTATCGTGAGGACAGAGTGTCAGATAACAAAGCTTTACACAGGGACAGACTGAGATACGAGGTTAACGATGGGAAACGATGATCAATTCCTCTTTTCAGATCATGAAGAAGAAACAGAAATTGAAGAGCGTGAGACGTGGAAAATTCTCATTGTCGATGATGACGCCGATATCCACAAAGTCACCCAATTTGTACTGAACGACTTCGAATACCTAGGAAAGAAACTCAACTTTTTGAACGCTTATTCCGCCGCGGAAGCCAAAGAAGTGTTCGCTGAACATGACGACATTGCGGTTGTCTTTCTTGACGTAGTCATGGAGTCCAACCACGCAGGTTTGGACCTGGTTGACTGGCTGCGTGTCGAACAGAGCAACAAAACGAGTCGTATCATTCTGAGAACCGGTCAACCCGGTGACGCACCAGAATCAGAAGTCATCAAAAAATACGAGATCAACGACTACAAGAACAAAACTGAGCTGACAGCAACCAAGCTGAATACCACGCTTTGCGCAGCGCTTCGTTCTTACCGTGACATCATGGTGATTGAGAACACCAAAAAAGGACTCAACACCATCATTAATTCTTCCGCATCCATTCTGGTGGAAGACAACGGTGCACACTGGCTGGACGGTATTCTTTCTCAGCTTTCTGCCCTGTTGCATTTGGGAGAGGTGCATGCCTTTAACTTTGCTGCACAGGAAGTCGAAGGAAAATGGCAAGTCGTGGCCTCTTCCGAAGGGGGCGAAGGTCTGATCGGTAAAGACCTGAATGAGTTCATCTCATGCTCAGTGGACGATGTCACATCAACCAAAGACCGTTTCATTCAGGTGAAAGATGAAGAATTTCTGATCCCGGTGAAAGTGAACAAAAGCGTTGGTCTGTTGGTGGTGCACTGTCCGAAAAACAGCATCGAAGAAAACATCGAGATCCTCGATATTTTCATCCGAAACATCACCATTGCGTACGAAAAAGTGATTCTGCTTAACGAGGTCAGAGACACCCAAAAAGAGATCGCATATCGATTGGGTGAAGTGGTCGAAACGCGTTCAAAAGAATCCGGAAGCCACGTTAAACGCGTAGCGGAAATATCGCGCTATCTGGCATGCAAATTTGGCTTGCCTCCTGAGCAGTGCGAAAAGATCAAACTCGCTTCTCCACTGCATGATATTGGCAAGATCGCCATTCCAGATGCCGTGTTGAACAAACCCGGAAAGCTGGATACAGAAGAATGGGTCACCATGATGTCTCACGCCAGCGTGGGAGCAGAGATTCTAAAAGGGTCTAACTTAGAAATACTCAATATCGCCGCCAATATAGCGGGGTATCACCATGAGAAATGGGACGGCTCCGGCTATCCCGATAAAATCAGCGGTGAAGACATTCCTATTGAAGCCCGTATTACGGCCGTCGCAGATGTGTTTGACGCTTTAGCATCAAAACGCTGCTACAAAGATGCCTGGCCGAGCGAGAAAATCTTTGAATTATTCCAACAAGAAGCAGGGAAACACTTCGACCCGAAACTCACCGAAATATTCCTAGAGAACTTTGACGAGCTTCAGGGCATCAGGAGTTCATTTCCCGACTAACAACGTCACTTCAATTTCCTTAGCCAGCGGATACGCTGGTTTTTTTTGTCTAAAACCTCGTCCTTATGCTCAAAAATTATCCACTCACTGAGCTATGCTAAAGACACTCCCATAACAACATCCTGAGATCTCATTGAGGTTTACGGTCATCAATAAGGAGTTTCTATGCAGGAATTTATCCGCAGATTACCCAAAGTTGAATTGCACTTGCACATCGAAGGCTCTCTGGAACCGGAACTGATGTTTGAGCTGGCAAAACGCAACAATGTCTCCATTCCATTTCAATCGGTTCAGGAAGTGAAAGACGCGTATCACTTTCACAACTTGCAGTCTTTTCTGGATATTTACTATCAGGGAGCGAACGTACTTATCCACGAACAGGACTTTTATGATCTTACCTGGGCTTACTTACTTCGCTGTAAACAGGACAACGTCGTACATACCGAGATTTTCTTTGATCCGCAAACTCATACCGACAGAGGTATCGCTTTTGAAACCGTCATTAATGGTATTTCCAGAGCGCTAGAGAAAGCGAACAGCGAGCTTGGAATAAGCAGTCAGATCATCATGTGCTTTTTGCGTCATCTGGATGAGGACGCCGCTTTCAAAACATTAGAGGAGTCACTTGCGTTCAAGGATAAAATCATCGGAGTTGGTCTGGATTCTTCTGAAGTTGGGCATCCACCGGAAAAATTTGAGCGTGTGTTCGCCAAAGCCAGCAAGGAAGGCTTCTTAACCGTTGCTCACGCAGGGGAAGAAGGACCGGCACAAAACATCACCGATGCATTGGATATGCTTCATATCACTCGTATTGATCATGGCGTGCGATGTGTGGATGACGAAGCGCTAGTGGAAAGACTGGCAAGAGATCGGATTCCTTTGACTGTATGCCCGCTTTCTAACACTAAGCTCAAAGTGTTTGGTGATATGAAAGAGCATAATATTGTGGACTTGTTGCGCAAGGGGCTGTGCGTCACCATTAACTCTGACGATCCAGCGTATTTTGGAGGCTACATGACAGATAATTTTTTAGCGGTTTCTGATGCGCTTTCCCCTTCCAAAGAAGAGCTCGCCCAATTTACCTTAAATGCCATCGAAGCCAGCTTTATCTCGCCACCCTATAAGGAAGAACTGGCCGATTTGGTGAGTAAGTATTTGCAGCAAGCAAGCTAAAAGCACGTGACCTTCAACACAAAAAGCCCCGAATATGCTTCGAGGCTCTTTTGTTAACCTGAACTCGGGTTAAGAGGTTAACTTATACTTTAAAGCGATTCACCGATGCCTGAAGTTCACTCGATACGGAGTTCAGCTCCATAGCCGTCTGAACATTACTTTGAACGTCCTGAACGGTGTTTCGTGCCAGATCGTTCACATTCACCACATTTTCATTAATGTCTGTCGCCACATGCGACTGTTCTTCAGCGGCAGTAGCAATCTGGTTGTTCATGTCCTGAATCTTGCCAATTTCGTCTTGAATAACTTGTAGCGACTGGCTTGCTTCATTTGATTTCACCAGAGTTTTCTTGGCGTTTTCGGCGTTTTCTTCCATCATGCTAACGGATTGCTTCGCCTGCTCCTGCAACACAGCGATCATCGACTGGATCTCGTTGGTGCTTTCCTGCGTCTTGTTTGCCAGGTTACGTACTTCGTCTGCCACCACCGCAAAGCCTCTGCCCTGCTCTCCGGCACGTGCAGCTTCAATCGCGGCGTTCAGCGCCAACAGGTTAGTTTGCTCTGCGATGCCGCGAATCACGTCCAGAATTCCGCCTACGTTCAGGGTTTCCTTTTCAACTTCCAAAATAGAGGACTGAACGCTCTGAATGTTACTGACCAGCAGGTTGATGTCGTCGTTCATTTCACTGACCACACTCAACCCGTTTGAAGAGGACGCGCTGGCGTCATTGGAAGACGTTGATGCCTGCATTGCATTTTGTGCCACTTCAGCGACCGTAGCCGTCATTTCATTCATGGCTGTCGCGACCTGCTCCAACTGCATCATCTGAGATTCTGAAGAACGATTAACCTGATTAGAAGAAGATTCAAGCTGACCAGAAAGATCCGTTAGTGCCGCAGAAGAAGCATCAATATTACTGATGATCTGCTTGATGCTTTCACCCATGATGAGCGTTGAGCGGTATACACCCGTCTCGTTGCCCTGTAAAGGACGCACCTTAGTCAGATCCCCTTTGGCGATACGATCAACGAATTCTTCAATCTCTTTAGGTTCGCCACCAATTGGGCCGTACATCAGTTTTTCTACCGCGAAGTAAACCACTACGATGCCAATAACCGCAAAGATTAGACCGGCAATGCTGTTGATGGATACCATGGTGTTGGAAGGTTCGTTAATGTCGTCCCAGTTTGCCCAAGCCCACACAGACCAGCCTAAAGATTCGATTCGAGAAGAAACCACGTAAAAGTCACCTTTGTCGGGAACAGTATACGAGTGCTCACTCTTGTCATGAGATCCAAACTGACGGTAGCTGGGGCGCAGCTCAAACAGGTTCTTACCGATAAACTCCGGGTAGCTTGCCGCCATAAGAAATCCATCGGAGCGTGACACAAACAGATTAGGCTCTGCCGACAGTTCGTTGATGTACTCGGTGATGTCGCTCATTTTCAAGCTTAAGCCGATAACAGCATGAATGTCACCATGCTGGCGAAACGGAATCACTACCGACATAGTCAAGTGACCGGTGGTTGCCATGTAAGGGTTAGTCACCGTGCGTTGCGCGCCACTGAATCCTTTGATGTACCATTCACGCTGTTTTTGCTTGGCGTTGAAATCGGCAATCAAGCCATTCGTATCGTAAGTTGTGCCATCTGGCAGACCTACATACATGTTCAGCACTTTCAGGCTGCTTTTCCCTTGTTTTAAGGTATTGATAAGAGCTTCATCAATAACCACATCACCCGTAGCATCTATGGACATACCTGCTGCGACTGTTTCCAACGCGGTAAAATATTTATCCATTTTGCCTTCAACGGCTTTCGCAACAAGGAAAGATTTATTGGAAAGGTTTTTACGATAGTCGTCGGTGGTGGCAGTTTTAAATTCGAAGTACCCGATAACGGACGTGACGAGGATGGTGAAAGCTATCAGAAACCCGATAGCCGTCACCAGTTTAGATTTCACACTCATTTGATTAAAACTCAGCTAGTTCTGTTGGTATTGTGTGAAATCTATCAGTAAGACCTTGTTATTTGGAAACATATTTTGCACTAATAATTAAACAAAATTATCTATTTCTTTAAGAGTGAAATTTCATTCACTTTGTATAAAGAAACCTTAAAAATAGCGAATTTTCATGCATTTTTATTCCCTTACACAGCTAACCAGGTTTGAAGCCCGAATAAAGCACTACACAAATCCAACATCAACAGTGAGCCAATAAGAAAATATATTTATACTTTAACGAAGGAAATGGTCTGCCAGTAACGCGACAAATAAGAACATCAGTTGGTAAATCGAAAAGATAAAGGTACGCATGGCATCCCCCTCTTCTTCACGATATTTGAGTTTCCAAGCTTTATAGATAAACCCTGCACTCAAGAAGCTGGAGGCAATCAGATATAGCAAACCGCTCATGCCTACCAACACAGGAAACAGGCACGCAATTGCCAACAGGATGGTGTATAGCAAAATACTGGTCTTTGTGTATTCCACACCGTGCGTCACGGGCAACATTGGAATATCGGCACGGGAGTAGTCCTCTTTGCGATGAATAGCCAAAGCCCAGAAATGCGGAGGCGTCCAGATAAAGATGATCATCACCAACAACCAGGCATGAGAATGCAGTTCGTTGGTTACCGCAGTCCAACCCAACAAAGGCGGCATGGCGCCTGCTATTCCCGCAATGACGATGTTTTGTGGTGTGGCTCGTTTGAGATACAGGGTGTATACCAAAGCGTAACCAACGAGGCTCGCCAATGTCAGCCACGCTGTTAATTCATTTACCTGCCAGTAGAGCGCCACAAACCCCAACACACCCAGTACCACAGCGAATGCAAAGGCGTTCACCGCTTTTACCTGACCAGTGGGCAGAGGGCGCTGATATGTTCGCGCCATGATGGCATCGATACGGCGATCCACCAGATGGTTAAAAGCAGCAGCACTGGACGCCATAAGCCCAATTCCTGCCAGGGCGATCAAAGCCTGAGTAAGAGGAAAGTATCCGTCAGTGGCCAGAATCATCCCGACGACTGTCGTCAACAGCATCAGTGCCACCACTTTTGGCTTGGTTAGCGTGTAGTAGTCGCGCCAGGTTGAACCTTCAACGCCAGTCTGAGTTATTGATTTGTCCATCGTTACAACCTCCTTTCCTGCGCAACCAAGGGCTCCGACACACTTCGCCAAACATGAAAATTGATATAAACCGTACAGAGCAGCAGCAATGCAGCCCCTAGGTTGTGCGCAACCGCCACAGGCAACGGCAGGTTAAATACCACATTGCTGATACCTAGCATAAGTTGAAGGCTGAGCAACACCATCAGGGAATATGCCCCTTTACGCAACTGAATGTGTGTTTGCTGAAACAGCTGATGCGCCAGTCCGACTAATACGATGGTAGTAACAAACGCCCCAATACGGTGGGAAACGTGAATGGTCATACGGGCGCTGTAATCCAATACCCCAAACTCATAATTGGTGTGACCCGCCTGCCTGAAATCGAAAGCCTGAGCAAAGTTAAGATAACTGGTCCAGTTCCCGTCGCAAATTGGCAAGCTAGTACACATCAATGCGGCGTAGTTGGAGGATGTCCAGCCCCCCAGTAAAATCTGAACCACCACCACAATCAGCGCTACCGCAGCATAAAACTTCAGTGCCGGATTGGTTACCTGAACAGGATCATGTTTTGAAGTAACCGAGGACGGATGCCCGTCGCTCACCATAAAATGCGCTACCTCATTTCGTTCATAACCAATTTCCTGTTTCAACCTCGCATAGAGAAGGAAAAGCAAGCTGAACAGAGTAAAGCCCCCGATCAAATGCAGCATCACAATCACGGGCATTAATTTGAGGGTTACGGTCCAGGCGCCTAAAGCCGCCTGAAAAACCACAAGCAGAGACAGACTAACTGGAATCACCCGACCACCATGACGGGCTTTAAGCGTAAGATAGCTTATGGCGAAAACGATCATTCCCAATGTTCCAGCCAGATAACGGTGGATCATTTCCAGCCATGCTTTGTAAGGTTCAACCACGCTTTCCGGGTAAAGCTGACTGGCTTTAGACAGCGCTTTTTCGGAAGTAGGCACACTGATGTGACCGTAACAGCCCGGCCAGTCAGGGCAGCCCAAACCCGCATCAGCAAGCCGGGTATAGGCACCCATCAGAATGACAAAAAAGGTCAGTATCAGGCTTATTTGAATCAGTCTGATGATGTTCATACGCGCCCCCTAATCCCTGAAAAACACGCTTACCCTACTCGGGAGAGCTTGAGTAGCTTCCTAAAGTCGGCAATCAGCCCTTTGCTTTGCTGAATCAAAAGATCCGGATTGATTTCCTTTGGATAATGCATCACCAGTTGTCCGCGAGGATCCACGATGATGTATTCCTGTTGCTCGAATTTCGCCAGAAATGCTCTGGTCGATGTCACGCGCTCAAAGCTGTAGTCATTGAGCATTGAGGTATCACTTTCCGAAGTCACGTAAACCGTGGGCTGCACCCTGTCTTGGTACTTTCCCAGTGAAACGTAGCTTTGTTGAAGCAAGTGCAACTGTTGCTGGCATAAAGAACCGCACTTAGCGGGAAGCACATAACCCAGTTGCCACTGCTTGTCCTGTGAGCCGGGCATCTTGAAATCGGAAAGATAGCTTTCTGGCTCCACTAACATGCCTTTATTGGTTACTCCCGGCTGATACCAGTTCATTTCCAAAATCAACTTCGCCACGATAGCGGGCATGGCAAACAGAGCCACTAGCGCAATCAATATCAGCCTCCCACGGTTAACGCTGGGAGACGGCACATTATTCAGATTTTGTACTGTCATCATTTTCCCCTTTGGGTAACAGACGCACACCGAGCGCCTTGAGCAGAATCATGGTCATAATCAATGCGAATACCGCCGCCATGGAAAACCATTGCAACGAGTAACCAAAATGTTTTTGAGAAGAGAGAGGAACAGGCCGCCATGGTTGTTCCAGTCGGATATCAAGGTTGGAAGGCTGAATCACAAAAGGAAGTAGCGGTAACCCTAGCTCAGATTCCAATTCAGTCAGGTTTAGATTTTGAATACGCTTTGGCCAGCCAGCTTCGGCATAAAGCTGATCGCTGACCGGATTGATTTGTCGTTGGTAAACACGTCCTTCAACCCGAGTGGCGCTTATAGATGTTAACGTCTCAACGTATGGCAGGACACGTCGGTCGGATCCGGTTTCAACGAACCCAAGTTCAATCAAAACCGTTTTCCCTGACGTCTCATAACCAGAGAGTACCTTGGCAGGCTGAAGGGCAAGATACCCAACTTTGCCATTCCAGATCTGGTTATCGAGCAATATCAGCTTGTCACTTGTTGGCTGTACTTCTGCGGTAACACGGGTTCCGGTAACGTTGTACTCCAGACTGGCGGGTTGCTTTAAGATTTGAGTATTCAGCTCATCGAGAGTAATGGGCGTCATAGTGGCGCGATCAGCCAGTGCTTTTTCGTAGTCTAACTTTTGCTCTCCACGTCCCAATTGCCAGAAACCCAGCTTGATAAGCACGGTAAATACCACCAAAGTTAAAATCAGGGCGAACCAAAATTTTGGTTTTAACGTCAACGCAACCCAGGAGGTCAACATGGCTGCCTCATTGTTTAAACTGGTTCTGGTCCTGACACTCTGTTTCATTATCTTCAACCTTGGTCGCGCTTTAGTGGTGATGGTGAAAGGCGATAGCGATAAACCTGCCAGTCACTTTCTGGGTCGTCGTCTGATCTTCTCCGCTTTGGTTATTGTGCTTTTACTTGTGGCTTTAAAAGCAGGCTGGGTCGTTCCCAACCCACGCCCGTATTAATGGTTCCTACAACACGTAGACAAAGACAAACAGGCAGAGCCAAACCACATCGACAAAGTGCCAGTACCAGCTGCCAGCCTGAAACGCGAAATGGTTGTCTGGGGTAAAGTGATCGTGAGCAATTCTTGCCAGCAGCACCGAAAGGAATATGGTGCCTAACAGAACGTGCATGCCGTGGAAGCCCGTCAGTAAGAAGAAGGTATTGCCATAAATCCCCGATTGCAGGGTCAGCCCCATTTCCTGATAGGCATGAACGTACTCTTCAACTTGATAGAACAAGAAAGCGATGGCCAGAATAATGGTGATTTCTAACCACACCACCAGCGCCATTCGATGATTCTTTTCTAAGCTGGTGTGCGCCATATGCAGAGTGACAGATGAGGTCAGAAGAATAACGGTGTTAAGCAAAGGTAACCCCTGCCACCCCATAGCTTCGGTGGTTTGCCCTGAAGGGGTCAGCGTGAGCGGCCACATAGCTTCAAAATTTGGCCACAACACCTCGTGAGTCATCACATTGTTGTCTGCCCCGCCAAGCCAGGGGACAGCGACCATTCGGGCATAAAACAGTGCGCCAAAGAATGCGCAGAAGAACATCACTTCAGAGAAGATGAACCAGCTCATCCCCTGTCTGAAAGAGATATCTATCTGTTTGGAATAGAACCCAGACATGGACTCGCCAATCACATTACGCATCCACCCGATGAACATCACCAGAAAGACAAAAAACCCACCGAACAGGAACACACGCCCGAAGACGCTGCCCGTTTCCAGGTTTTGCACCGTTACCCCTGCCCCTACGGCAATAAAAAATAGCGCGATAGCCCCAACAATGGGCCAAATACTGTGGGATGGAACGTAATAACTTTGGTGTTGTGTACTCATTGCACCGCTCCTTGATCTGTTTCTGAGCGTGAAATCAGAGCCACCGTTTTTTGTTCTTCGGGCTCTGTAATATTGAATAGCGTGTAAGAGAGAGTCAGGGTATGAATGGAATCGGGGATCGTCGGCTCAATGTAGAAAATCACTGGCAGCTCGGCGCTTTTGTTGCCTTCCAGAGGCTGGCGGTTAAAACAAAAGCATTCAATCTTATTGAAATACGCCGCGCCGTTCCCCGGAGCAATCGATGGCACTGCCTGCCCAACCAAATCCGCCTGATTTAAGTTGGTGGCAATGTAGCGTGTCTGTATGACTTCTCCGGGGTGAACATCCATGACCTTTTTGGCAGGTGTGAACGTCCACGGCATGTCTGGCTTTACGTGCGCCATAAACTCAACCCGGATAACACGGGAGGTATCTACCTGCATGCCGACCGGGCTGCTGACCGCTTCATTGCTGGGTTTACCATTGATGCCCAACTGCTCGCACATGATGTCGTACAGCGGGATCAACAGAAAACCAAAACCAAACATGGCGACCACACTCAGCAGCAACCATCCGGTAAGCTTGCGATTAGAGCGATTTGCCGATTCCATTGTTCTGCCCTCTGTCAGTCGATTTTAGGTGGCTGACTGAATGTATGGTGAGGCGCTGGGCTTGGCACTGTCCATTCAAGCCCTTCGGCTCGCTCCCAGACCCTGGCTTCCGCTTTTTCACCACCTTTGATGCATTTGATCACCAGCCACAAGAAAATGAGCTGCGACAGACCAAAGGCAAAACCGCCTATCGACACAATCTGATTCACGTCGGCGAACTGGATGGCGTAATCCGGAATTCGTCTGGGCATTCCAGCCAGCCCTAAAAAGTGCATAGGGAAGAACAGCACATTGACTGAAATCACTGAGCACCAGAAATGCCATAGACTCAGCTTGTGGTCGTACATATGCCCCGTCCACTTAGGAAGCCAGTAATACGCCGCCGCCATAATCGAGAAGACCGCACCAGACACCAGCACATAATGGAAATGCGCCACAACAAAGTATGTGTCGTGGTACTGGAAGTCCGCTGGGACAATCGCCAGCATCAAGCCTGAAAATCCACCGATGGTGAACAGCACAATGAACGCAATGGTAAAGAGCATTGGCGTCTCAAAGGTCAGAGCCCCTCGCCACATGGTGGCTACCCAGTTAAACACCTTCACACCTGTCGGCACCGCGATAAGCATGGTGCAATACATAAAGAAGAGTTCAGCAAATACAGGCATCCCAGTGGTAAACATATGGTGCGCCCATACAAGGAAGGACAACAACGCGATACTACAGGTCGCGTAAACCATAGAGTGGTAGCCGAATAACTTCTTACCGCTGAAGGCGGGAATGATGGCCGATACGATGCCAAAGGAAGGCAAGATCATGATGTACACTTCTGGGTGCCCGAAGAACCAGAAAATATGCTGGAACATCACTGGGTCACCACCCCCTGCCGCATCGAAGAAACTGGTACCAAAGTATTTGTCTGTCAGCACCATGGTGACCGCGCCTGCCAGCACGGGCATGACCGCAATCAACAAGAAAGCCGTAATCAACCAGGTCCACACAAACATAGGAAGCTTAAACCACGTCATACCCGGAGCACGCATATTCACAATGGTCACAATCACGTTGATTGCGCCCATGATGGAGCTAATACCCATGATATGGACAGAAAACACAAACAATGCCGTGCTGTCTGGTCCGTAAGTGGTCGAAAGCGGCGCGTAGAAGGTCCAGCCAAAGTCAGGACCGCCCCCTTCCATAAACAACGAGCTGATCAAGATGAGAAACGCAAAAGGTAAGATCCAGAAACTCAGGTTGTTCATGCGTGGCAGCGCCATGTCTGGAGCGCCAATCATCATTGGGATCATCCAGTTTGCCAGCCCGGTAAACGCTGGCATTACTGCACCAAACACCATCACCAAACCGTGTACTGTGGTCATTTGATTAAAGAACTGAGGATCAACGAGCTGCAACCCTGGCTGGAACAGCTCGGCGCGAATGATCATCGCCATAAAGCCGCCCGTCAAGAACATGGCAAAACTGAACCAGAGGTAAAGCGTACCTATGTCTTTGTGGTTGGTGGAATACACCCAACGAGCCCAGCCAGACGGCGCTGCATGATGATCATCATGTTCGTTTTCATGAGAATTTACATCGGTTGAACTGTTCATTGTCCCTCCCCGCCACGCAACGCGTTAACATCAGATGCCTGCGCCATGTCGCCTTTGTCATTCCCCCAAGCGTTTCGCTCGTAGGTCACCACCGCCGCGATTTGCTCATCCGTTAGCTGATTACCAAACGCCTGCATTGCCGTGCCAGCTACCCCGTTTAACACCACATCAATGTGCGTGGTCATGTCTCCCAATGTGACTGGGCTGTCTTTCATTGCCGGGAAAACACCCGGTACACCAAGACCATTTGCCTGATGACATACGGCGCAGCGCTCGTTATACACCTGCTCACCCATCGCCATCAGCTCGTCCATTGAAAGTTCTTTGCTGAGTGCTGCTTTGGCTTCTTCTGCCGCCTGCTTCGCGGCAAGCTTCTGAGCCACCAGCCACTCATCAAACTCTTGTTCTTCCATCGCGTGTACCACGATGGGCATAAAGCCGTGATTTCGACCACACAGCTCCGCACACTGACCACGGTAAACTCCGGGTTCGTCAATACGGGTCCAGGCTTCGTTAATAAATCCGGGAATGGTGTCTTTCTTGACGGCAAAGTCTGGCACCCACCATGAATGGATAACGTCGTCTGACGTCAGTAGGAATCGGACTTTGCGATTGATTGGCAGAACCAGAGGGTTGTCTACTTCAAGAAGGTAATTGGCCCCTTTTACCTCGTCACCCTCTATCTGCTTGGAAGAGGTTGCAAGAAGGCTGAAAAATTCGACATCCTCGCCGAAATAGCTGTAATGCCATTTCCACTGAGATCCCGTGATTTTGACCGTGAGATCGGACTGGCTGGTGTCTTCCATTTCAATCAGCGTGGTGGTTGCAGGCACAGCCATAGCAACAAGGATTAAAATGGGAATCACCGTCCAGATAATTTCCACTTTGGTGCTCTCATGGAAGTTGGCCGCAACCGCTCCCTGAGATTTGCGGTGTTTAAAGATGGCATAAAACATGACACCGAAAACCACGACAGCGATAACAACACAGATGTAAAAGATCAGCATATGCAGGTCATAAACCTGCTCACTAATACGGGTTACACCCCGAGTCATATTGTATTGGCTTCCAGACCATGCCACCGACGGGGTTAGCGCTCCCCACAAACACAAAGACGTTAATCTTTTCAAAAGATTTCTCCTCTGTTTTTCCACCTGCCGTTTCACGCGTTTGGTAGCGCAACGCGTTACTGGCAAGTATCAGATCTCCGCCCAATTCCGTTTGTGTTTTTATAGGCAGTGATCCACTTCGCATTTCCTCACAGGACTGTGATGGAAAGCACGCCATAGAACTTTGAAATTATTTCCAAGTTGCTAACTATTTGTTATGGCTTTGTTAATAACCCTAGATTCTTAACGACAATTGTTCAAGAATTAAGCAACATCGCACGTTTTGGAATTAGACTTTGATCGCCAAATGGGTCATTCCTATGTCACTGCTTTCCTATACTTGAAACTGCAATCATGCGGTAAAAATGAGGAGAGTCGATTTTATCGATTGCGACCACATTGTGAGATCTAATCCACAAAAAAAGGTGTGAACGACATTGGATATACATTAATTTAGGCTGAAAGCATTTCTAACAGGACAAGACTATGAATGACTTGATAACAAGATGGCTGGAAAGAGATCCTGACCCTCGCACTCGCGAAGAGCTGAATGCCCTTCAAAGCGGTAATCACAACGAAGAACTGGCGGATCGCTTTAAAGGTCGTCTGGAATTTGGAACCGCTGGCTTACGCGGCGTTGTAGGTGCAGGTCCAAACCGCATGAACCGCCTGGTAATTCAGGAAACTGCCACTGGTCTTGGGCAATACCTGTTGAAATCGCAACAAGACGCGGCATCAAAAGGAGTGGTAATCGGCTACGATGGTCGCCCAGACTCCAAGCAGTTCGCGCATGACACAGCTTCAGCTCTTGCCGCTCAGGGCATTAAGGTCTATCTGACTCACGATGTCGCGGCGACTCCAATCGTGGCGTTTGGCGTTCTGCATCTTGGTACTGCTGCGGCAGTTGTCGTAACGGCAAGCCACAACCCACCGGAGTACAACGGTTTTAAAGTGTACTGGGAAAACGGTGCGCAAATTATCCCACCGCACGATTCTGGTATTGCAGCAGAAATTGACGACGCGGCAGCGAAAGATCTTAACCTGATGCCACTTGAAGAAGCTGAAGAAAAAGGCTTACTGGTTTGGCTGAAAGAAGACTACTACCAAACATATCGCAGCACAGCGAATTCCAGCCCTCTTCTACAAAACAAGCAGCAGCCTGAAAACCTTTCACTGGCCTACACGGCAATGCATGGTGTTGGAGCCAACATGGCTGAGACCCTTCTGGCTGATGCGGGTTTCACTCAGGTTCATAGCGTGGCGGCACAACGCGAACCGGATGGCACCTTCCCTACTGTGAACTTCCCTAACCCGGAAGAGAAAGGGGCGATGGATTTGGTTATCGCAGAAGCTAAGCAGCACAATGCTGAGCTTGCTTGTGCTAACGACCCGGATGCAGACCGCTTTGCGGTTGCTGCACGCCAGGCAGACGGCGATTACAAAATGCTGACTGGCGACCAGGTGGGCGTATTGTTCGGTCACTACCTGCTTAATCAGGCCAATGACAACCAGAAACTGGTCGGTGCGACTATCGTATCATCCAGCTTGCTCGCAAAAGTGGCTGAAGCCGCAGGTGGTACGTTCTACAAAACCCTGACTGGCTTTAAATGGCTGACTAATGTTGCGATGAAAGAGCAAACGCAAGACAAGCAGTTCCTGTTCGCGTATGAAGAAGCGCTGGGTTACACAGTCGGGACGCTTGTCTGGGATAAAGATGGCTTAACAGCGCTGGTAGCGTTTGCTCAACTCGCAGCAGCGCTAAAAGCACAAGGTAAAACCGTTTGGGACCAGCTAGAAGAAATTTACCGTCAGCACGGCATGGTCGTTAACGCCCAGCACAGCATTGCGCTTGATCCGTCTGCGCCACCTATTGGTGATACTCTTCGCGCGAACCCGCCAACCACCATTGCGGGTCAGACGATTGCCAGTGTTGAAGACTTCAAACTGTCTAAACAGACATTTGAAGATGGCAGCGAAAAAGCGCTGAACTTCCCAGTTAGTGATGTGCTGATCTATCATCTGAGCAACGGCTCTCGTGTGGTGGTTCGCCCGTCAGGCACCGAACCAAAACTGAAATGCTACTACGAAGTGGTGGAACCATTTGCTGCTGAAGAAAGCTATGCTCAGGCACTAAACCGAGCAGAAGAAAAAATTGATATGCTTATCAGCGAACATCAGCATTCTCTGCAATAATTAAAATAAATCAGGGGAACATATACATAAATAATCCCTGATATATAGCGATGATTAATGCCCTCCTATGGAGGGCTTTTTTCTGTCTGTTGCTGCCAGATTTTTGTATTAACAATGAAACAACACACCACATTTCTTTTGGTTCCTGCCAAGAATATGCAGCTGTCTTAATAGTCAAACAGACACGTAATAATCCGCTTCTAAACTCTTTGTTGATAAGTCGAACAACACGTCAATATCAACAAACTGGATAGATAGCTATGAACAATAAAGGAATCACCTTCATTGCATTGGCAGGATGCCTGTTAACTTCTTCTGCCTCATTTGCATTTGGAAAATATGGGCATCAGGTAGTCTGTGACGTCGCATGGCGAGCCATGTCTGCAAAATCTCAGGATCAGGTCGCAGCCCTGCTGAAAGACACTCGATACCCTACCTTTGCCGAAGCGTGTGTTTGGGCAGATGAAGTTAAAAGCAACCCAGAATTTGATCGCGCGAAACCCCATCACTACATCAATGTAAAAAAAGGGGCTCAGAATGTGGAGCTCACGCAACGCTGTGACGATAAAGGCTGCGTGGTTTCTGCAATTGAAGAATACAAGAATATTCTGGCTGGCAAACCGAGTGGTAACCCTCTGTATTTCAATGACAAGACCAAAGCTCTGATGTTTTTAGGGCATTTTGTCGGCGATGTTCACCAACCCTTACACGTCTCCTACGCCGAAGATTTAGGCGGTAATAAAGTCAATATTACCCATGATGGTAAAAGCTCCAATCTCCACCGTTTCTTTGACAGCAAGTTGATTGATGAGTCGGATATGACCTGGCTGGAATACGGGGAAGATCTCTACAATGACTTGGTCGCTATCGACACTCAGGCATGGGAGAGTTCCAATACGCTGGACTGGGCAAACGAGTCTTACCAAATCACTCAGCAGATTTATCAGGAATTGCCCGAAGATGGCGTCATTTCTGCAGAATTTGAAGACAAATACCAACCTATTCTGAAAAACAGAATCCAGCAGGCAGGTTATCGGCTGGCAATCGTGCTGGGTGGTATTTTAGCCGCAAGCCCAGTTTCAGAAGCTCAGCCTGACGATAAGAGCGACGCCGATTCGGTTGAATTGATGGGTGGAAGTTACTACGCAGATGCGCAGGGAAAAACCGGAGCAGAGCTTCATCAAGCACTTAACCTGATCATTCGAGATCATGAAAAGCTCTCTTATAAGAAAGTGTATACAGCGCTCGACTACACCGATGAAGACCCGTTCAACACCGATAACGTGATTCTTCTGTACACTCAGCGCTCACAGAGCAAAACGTCCAAATATAAAGGTGGCAGAAACAACGACCACTGGAACAGAGAGCATGTCTGGGCAAAATCACGTGGCTTTCCATCCAAGGGACAGGCGGCGTACACCGACCTTCACCACTTAAGACCGGCCGATGTTACAGTAAACTCTTCACGCGGCTCCAAGCTGTTTGATGATGGCGGACAGGATCATGGAGAAGTCTTGGGAGCGCACGCCGATAACAACTCATTTGAACCACCAGAAGCGGTCAAAGGCGACGTTGCCAGAATGATTTTCTACATGGCGGTTGCTTATGATGGCAATACTGGCGGCACTCCAGATTTAACCTTACATCGGGGTTCTACAGCGGCTAAAAAGCCCAAATTTGGACACCTTTGTACGCTGTTGGAATGGCACTTGAACGATCAGCCATCAGACTGGGAACGAAGACGAAACGAGCGCATCTTTGAACTGCAAGGCAACCGAAATCCATTCATCGATGTTCCAAGCTATGCCGACGCCATCTGGGGTGACAGGTGCTAATAATTCATCGCAACAATATGCCCGTTGCCGACCTGCTCGTAATGTAAAGCTTCATCTACAACGGAGGTTTCGCGAATTGGATCGGGCATTTTGTGTTGGGATAAAACCGAAGTCAGATCGCGTTTCACGTTCACATCCGCTATTGGCACAGCCTGCATCAGTCTTTGGGTGTAGCTGTGCCGCGGCGAGCTGAGCACTTCGTCTCTTGGTCCCATCTCCACAATTCTTCCGCCATGCATCACGGCAACGCGATGAGAGACCTGCTCGACCACCGCCATATCGTGAGAGATAAACAGGTAGCTGACGCCCGTTTCCTTTTGCAGCCTTTCCAACAGTTCGAGCACTTGTGCCTGCACCGAAACATCGAGCGCCGACACCGATTCATCAGCAATGATCAATTTAGGTTGAGAAGCGATGGCTCTGGCAATCGCAATGCGCTGTCGCTGACCACCAGAAAACTGGTGCGGATAGCGATGCATGTGATTCGGCAGCATATCGACCTGCTCTAAAAGTTGGGCGACGTAACGCCCCACCTCGTCAGGCTGGCAGATACCATGAATCAACAATGGCTCGCTTAATAGCTGTCTGATGGTTTTTCTCGGGTTCAGTGAACTGTATGGGTCCTGAAACACCATCTGAATATCTTTTCGAATCGCTCTTAAATCCTGGCCCGCTAACCCGTTCAATTCGTTTCCATTCAGGTTTGCGCTACCCACAAATGACAGCATATTCATTAGCGCTTTCCCTGTGGTTGATTTGCCACAACCACTTTCCCCGACCAGCCCCAGAGTTTCACCAGGTTGAATCGAGAACGACACATTCTCGACCGCGCGCACTTCCAGTTTGTTTTTTTGCCACCAGACGGACGGCACGGGAAAACGCACACACAGATTTTTTACCTCTAACAATGGAGAAGCAGGTTCCACCGTATCGACTGGCTTGGCGTGCCCAAGCTTAGGTACAGCCGCCAGCAAGTCGCGGGTGTAGTTGCTGGATGGGGCAAGAAAGATGCTGCGCACATCGGATTGCTCTTCAACAATGCCCTGATTCATTACCACGACTTTATCGGCCATTTCAGCGACCACTCCCATATCGTGAGTGATCATCAAGACACCCGTATCAAAGTCGTTTTTCAACTCATTCAACAAAGTCAGAATCTGAGCCTGAATGGTCACATCCAGAGCTGTGGTCGGCTCATCGGCAATCAGTATTTTAGGGCGACACACTAACGCCATGGCAATCATGATGCGCTGCAACATACCGCCAGACATCTCATGAGGGTACTGACCAAAGCGTTTTTGAGCGTGAGGGACCTTCACCGCATCCAGCATGCTGATCGCCATATTTCTGGCACCTGCTGTGTCGACTTCTCTGTGTGCTCGTATTGCCTCACACAGTTGTTGCCCGGCGGTCATGAGTGGATTTAGGGAGGTCATTGGCTCCTGAAAAATCATGGCAATGTCGTCACAACGAATGGCTTGCATCTCCTTCTCAGAGAAAGCCAGTAAGTCGCGTTGTTCAAACCAGATCTTCCCGCCCAAGACTTTGGCTACCGGAGGAAGTAACCCCATGATGGCGGTGCTGGATAAGGACTTACCACTGCCAGATTCACCTGCAATACACACGGTTTCGCCTGCATCGATTGAAAACGAAAGATCATCCACCACTCGGTTAAGGTGTTGACCTGCTGCAATCGCAATAGACAGGTTTTCCACTGACAATAATGCCTTATCCATTTCCCCTTCCTTGTATCTATTAGCTCAACTTAGACCTTATTCAAACACCACGTTTGGTATGTAAAAAGAGACCAGCCAGTTTGGTATGTCCACGATTTCGCTGATCCGCAAGTCACCACACACCGAGCAAAGCATGTAGGCTTCTTCCGGCGACATATGGTGCTGTGCACAAAGCAGGTCAATCATCTGACTCACTGCACTTCTTGCGCCTGCCATGAGGTCGGGTTCCACACCTGTCGTCACCTGATAGCCTTTGCTATCGAGATGACGGGTCACAGGGCCCGTTGTCGTGAAATAAGGCGTCTGTATTTTCAGATTGTCTACAACGTCCAGCTCAACCACCACATTCATCGGGCTTTCAATCGCTGTTCCGCAAACCTCTCCATCCCCTTGAGCGGCATGGGTATCACCGATGGAAAGCAAGGCACCTTCGACCTCAATAGGGATATACAGCGTTGTCCCTGCCGATAAGTCGCGAATGTCCATGTTTCCACCAATACGCCTTGGCGGAACCACCGAGTGATCGCCGCTGGCAGCAGGAGCAACTCCGATGGTCCCGGCGAAAGGCTTGAGTGGCACTTTTGCCATAGTGCTAAACGCAGCAGGAGCCAGAGTCGCAGAATCGTAAGACCAAAGATTCAATGCCGGGGTTTCAAACTGATCCGCTAGCAGACCAAACCCTGGGATATTGGCTGTCCAGCCAAATCCGCTGGGTTTGAATTCGTGGATGGTGAGTTTTAAAACATCACCAGGTTTTGCCCCTTCGACATAGATAGGACCAGTCACTGGGTTGATTTTGCCGAAATCCAGCCCGGCAATATCACCCACAGTGGATGCCCGTGTCAGTTGACCGCCGGAGCTGTCGAGGCACTCGAACTCCAGCGTTGTGCCTCGACCTACGCGAAAAGCAGGTTCGATGGCGTTATTCCATCCATGGTGGTGGTGCACACTGTGGATGGTTTTTATCAATGAGTTATTGCACATCTTTCACCCACACATTTTCGTAGTTAACCGGGATGTGTACAGGATCGACGAAGATACTGGTATCACCACCTAAGCGTTCTGAACGAATGGTAAAACGGCGTTCATTGAAAACAGGAACCCAGGGAGCATCTGCCATCAGATCCACATAAATGCTTTCCCACTCTTTCATACGGGCAGACTGCTGGCTTTCAGATACCATAGCATCTGCTTTGGCTGCGCGATCATCGAGGCTTTGATTGCAGTACCATGACCAGTTCCATCCTCCATCTACCGCACCACCACAGCCCAGAATAGGACCATAGAAGTTTGAAGGATCCGGGAAGTCAGCAATCCAAGCCATACCACCCGACCAGATCATTGGCGCCTGATCCGCCGCACCACCAGCCGCAATCACATTGGCTTGCGCCAGAGCTTTGATTTCCGTTTTCACACCAATTTTGGCGAGATCCTGCTGAATAGCCTGGGCAATTCTTGGTTGAGGATCGGTATTGGCGACATAAAGTTCAGTGGTGAACCCATCTCCTAACCCTGCATCAGCCAGTAGCTTTTTAGCACCATCTGGATCGTAGGCGTAGCCCTTATAACTCTGAGAGTAACCAGGCATAGCTGGCGGTAGAGGCTGGTTGGCTGGAGTAGCACGACCATTGATGATCTGGACAATACGACGTTTGTTGATCGCCATATTCACCGCCTGACGCACCTTGACATTGTCAAAGGGTTTCATCTTCACATTCATGGTGATGTAGCCAGTGTGTAGCTGGTCACCCGCGATGATCAGCGGTTTGTATTGCGGGCTGTTCTTCATTTGCAGGAACTTAGCCGGCGGAATGCCGTCACCAGCGATATCGACTTCGCCTTTCTCTAGCCTCAACAAGGCCACAACGGGTTCCTGCCCGACTTCAAAACGTATCTCATCCAGATAAGGCAATCCGGGTTTGTTGTAATCCGAATTTCGGACAAACGTCAGCTGTTGACCGAGCTTCCACTCGCCCAGCTTAAATGCACCCGTTCCGACCGGGTGTTTACCGAAATCTGCCCCCCATTTCTCAACCGATTCTTTCGGAACCACAAACGCAAAGTTGATCGCTAATACATGTAAGAAGGTGGCATCAGGGCGAGATAGTTGGAAACTCACCGTGTAGTCATCGACTGCTTTTATACTGGCTAACCCTTTGGACTGCCCACCGTTAAAGGCATCAAACCCTTCCAGCGAGCCAAAGAATCCTGCGCCCGGGCTTTGTGTGGCAGGGTTGACGGTTCGTTCTATGGAATATTTTATGTCGGCGGCTTTGACTTCTCTGCCGTTATGGAATTTGATTCCTTTCTTGAGCTTGAAGGTGTAGGTTTTGCCATCTTCGGAAATGGTGTAGCTTTCTGCCAGATCTGGCACCAGCTCGGTTGTGCCCGGTTTGTAATCCATCAAGCCATCAAACAGGCTTTTGATCATCGACCAGTTTTGCCAGTCGTAACCAATGGCGGGGTCTAGTGTTGAAACATCATCCTTGTACGTGACAATCATACTGCCACCCTGCTTGATGTCTGCCATTGCGAGAGGCGACGCCATCACGCAAGACAGCGCTGTCGCTACTGCTAACTTTTTCATCACACTTGTCCTTGTTACAGTTTTTTCAGGTCAATCCTTGGATCGACAAAAGGTGAGAGGAGATCAGCCAGCAAATTCCCCAACACGATGGCAACTGCAGAGACCAGTGTGACGCCCACAATAATGGGGATATCAACACGCTGAATCGCTTGCCAAGCTAGCTGCCCAATTCCGGGCCATCCAAATACAGACTCAACCACCACCATGCCCCCGATGAAGATGCCTATATCGATAGCGATCATTGAGATGATCGGCAAAATCGCATTAGGAATCATATGTCGGAAGATGATTCGGGTTTGGCTGAGCCCTTTGGCTTTTGCAGTCCGGATATAGTCCTGATGCAGTACTTCAATCATTGAAGAACGCATCATTCGCGCATACCAACCGCTTCCCAGTACACCGAGTGTGATGGCAGGCAGAACCAGATGTTTCCATTCGCCATACCCACCAATCGGGAACCAGGACCATTGCACTGCAAAGAGATAAAGAAACATCATTGCAGCCACAAAATGGGGCGAAGAAACGCCCACAAAAGAGAAGATCATTAAGCCTCTGTCCAGCGCGCTATTGCGCTTGAGCGCCGCCACTATGCCAAGGCTTAATCCGATAACCAGTTCCACACCAATCCCCGCAACCATGAGTTGCAAAGAGGCAGGCAAACGTGCCGCGATCAGCTCCGAAACCTCGGTTTTCTGTAGCCATGATCGCCCCATATCGCCTTGCAGCAGATTGGTTAAGTAGCGCCAGTACTGTTCGTAAAACGGCAGATTCAAACCCAACTGCTCACGTATGTTGGCAACGGTTTCTGCCGTGGCACTTCGACCCGCAATCTGACGCGCCGGATCCGCCGGTAACAGATACAGTAGAAGATAAGTAATGAATGTCACGCCAAGCAGAATCAGAGCGGCGTGAAACAATCGTTTGATCAGGTAGTAACTCATCCCGCTTCTCTCCCGTTTAACGTTGGGTCTAGCGCATCACGCAAAGCATCCCCGAGAATGTTGAAGCAAAGGGACAGCAGAATAATCACACTGCCGGGGATGAACACCAGCCAGGGAGCAACGCTAAAGTAGGTCTGGTTTTCAAAAATGATGTTTCCCCAACTTGGAATGGGCGGCTGCACCCCAATGCCCAGATAAGACAGCGTCGCTTCAAGAAGCACGGTTGTTGAAATGCCCAGTGTTCCCCATACCAGCATGGTGGGCACTAAATGAGGGAAGATGTGAGAAAGCAGAATTTTCCATTCTGGTACGCCAATCGCTTTCTCTGCGGCGATGAAATCTTTCTCGCTGATTGCCAGAGTTTCTGAATACACCACTCGGGCAATCTGTACCCAGTTCACCATGGCGATCACCATCGCCACTATCCACAAACTGGGGGTAAAAATGGCAGCCAGTGCAATTGCCAGCAGCAAGGCAGGAAATGCCATCATCAAATCGGTAAAACGCATCAGCGCGGTGCCAATCCAACCTTTGAAATAAGCGGCAATCACACCTACCGTGGTTCCTACCAGAATCGCCACCCCATTGGCTACTACACCAATGAGTAATGAAGTCTGAGAACCGTAAATGATGCGGGAAAGTAAGTCCCGACCAAGAAGATCCGTTCCTAGCCAAAAGACTTCGTTTGGAGGTAGAGGTGCCCCCTCTAAGGTTAACCCTTCAAAGAACTGCTCTGTCGGGTCGTAAGGGGCAAAGATGGACGCGCCTAAAGCCAGCGACACGATCACTACAATAATCATTACCGAAATGCATACAGATGGTCGCGAAAGCAGAGATTTCCACATTAGCCTTCTCCTCGCAGCCTTTCATAGGCGACATTGCCCTGAGTCAGCTCAATGCATACCTGCTCAACAGGTACATTTCGCTGCATAGAATAACTGCGAAGTAATTCGTATGCCTGTGACTCGGAGATCTGGTGCTTGTCCATTACCCCGATCACTGCCTGAATAACGACAGGTCTTAGCTTGTGCCGCATCTTCAAACTTTCTAGCTCTTGGCGCATTTTGGCTTGTTGCTGAGAAAGCTTCAGTGCCATATGAAAAGCCGCATACAGCCCCGTCTGATGAATGGGCTTACCCACAACCGACATCGCTCCCATGGCAATGGCGCGCTCAATTTCGGTCGGCGAGCCGTGGGCAATCAGCCCGACAATTGGCAGTGACTGCGGAATGGCTTTTTGAGTATGCATATCGCTGAAATAGTGCTGCACATCGATAAGCAGTAGATCTGTTTTCGTATTGTCGACAGAATCAGTGATGTAGCATTCAATGCCCATTCTTTCTGCCGCTTTTCGGATTTGCCCACAAGCTCGCTCGTCTCGGGAAACCACAGTGATTTTGTCGATGGAAAGGGAAGCATTGATCATTTGACTACCCTCAGCTTGACTGAACTATTCACTGTTTCAATATCCGTAAGACGCTCTATGTCAGTAAGAAACTGCTGTGCTATCAGATACGGATTCGGTTCGATAGGTGGGTAACATTTCACTGTTTTGAAGTCATCACCGTCACGCTCACCGATAAAGCATGGCAATATCGCGTGCTGGTTTTTGGCAATCATTAAAGTGTGCCCCATTGGTGTGTCTGTACACACTTTGCCTAACACGGCACGAATAGACGTGACATCGTCACTTCCTGCAATAGCGATGGCATTCGCCAGACTCAGAATAGAAAGATAAGCGCCGACAAAGTTACTTGAGACCGGTTCACCGCATGACATGGCCATTTTCACCTTTTCAGTGAATTGGGGGTTCACCGACTGGAAAAAAGTCAATGCCGTGAACAAACGCAGGTTAGGCAAGGCGCGAATGCTTGCTAACTCACATTCACTGAGGTTGCTGCTCAAGACTGGGAGGGATTCGGCGCTCCATGCATCATTCAATTGATGCAAAAACGCATAGCTGGATTCACCAACTAAATTATTGATTACGAAATCGGGTTTCTGCGATTTGATGTTCTCGATAGACAGCCTGAAATCGGTGGTATCAAACCGATAGTAGGTGTCCTCGATGATTTCTCCACCAATACTGTCGATGGCATCACGAGCAATGCGGTTACTCTCCCAACCCCAAATATAATTGGAGCCCAGCAGCGCCACTCGTTTTCCAAAACGAGGAACCGCATACCGAAGGATTTGCAGCAGATTCTGGTTTGGACATGCGCCGTGATACACCACATGCTCATCGCATTCGTAGCCTTCATATGGGCTGCCATACCAGAGCAATGCCTGATGCTCGTGCACATCCGGGATCACTTCTTTGCGAGCACTTGATGTTATGGTGCCTGCAATGTGCCGGATACCGCTTTTCAGCAGAGATTGCGCGCCGTTTATGTACTCATCCAGATTGCCCTTTGGGTTCACATGAACCCCTTCAAGCCGAAATGGATAGCGCTCATCTGCATTGACCTGCTCAATGGCATAAGACGCACCAAGAAGCGCATTGCTTGCAATCCTTCGATAGGTGCCGTCTGTTGAATACAGCAATCCGACGCGATACGTTTCCATACGTAATCCCAGTTCCACTATTTCGTAAATAAAAAGTTCGTAGTAAAAAAGTCCGTAAATAAAAAAGCCTAAATGAATTCGGGTCAGCGAATTCATTTAGGCTTCATTACCTTTGCTATGCATTTTTTGAGGCTGACCTGATCCTGATATCAGAGCTCAATGTGTGCACCTGATTTGGCTCGACAGGCAACAACACGGTACAGGTTACTGCGCCAATGCAGTCGGCTTCTAGCACCTTGTACACGTGTAATGATTACACCTTACTTAAAATGTGGTCAATAAAGAAAATCGATTTACTCTTTTATAAATCTTAGAATTGATACTTATATCTTGATATTTAAATGCGCTTGGTTGAGTAATAAATGTATGAACAAAGCATTATTAATCAAATAGTTAACTTAATCCTTAAATTAGGTAGATGAATAAATATGTTTTGAGCATTTATTTTTTCTCATTAGTGAAACAAATTGAATCTTGTACTTTAAAGGCAAGGTTTCGTGTAGAAGAGCCAGAGGAGTAAGAACACTATTGAACCCAACGAAACAAAATATCTGGGAGCCCCTCTTCATTGTCACAACTGCCTCCGCATGCAACAAACCCAAGAGACTCGTAAAAGCTAACTGCGCGTTGATTGACTTCAAAAGTCCTCAATTCGAGGCAACCTGATGACTGTTGTTTGGCTAGCTGAACCAAATAATGCCCTATGCCCTGGTTTCGATAGTCGGATCGAATATAGAGCTGATTGATTTCCTTTTCGTTAAACGCAATAAAGCCAATAGCGTGGTCTTCATGATTGGTGACAACACGGATTCGATAAGAAAGAGGAAGGATGTGGCTAAGAAAATGAAGATGAGACTCAAACGAATGGACAGGGTTGATATTGAGCACCTCTTGCATGGTGCTACGCCAAAAACAGGTGATGTCTTCGGCGTACTTTTCTTTAAACTCAACAACTTGATACTTCATAGGCGTTCATAAACCGAGTAAGACCAGTAATTTTCGCCATTTGACTCAACTTTTTTCCATCCTTTGGAGCTCAGTTCTTTGGCGATCAATCGATTCATTATGCCATGCCCAAGCAGAAAAACCGATCCGTGCTCAGTCGCATACTGATGCAGTTTTCCGGCTCCGGTTTGCGCCCTCGCTCTGGCAGTTTTGATTGACTCACCATTAGTAGCAAAGCCAAACAGCCATAAGACGCGTAATGCAACTGCCCATGTGAAGAAGGATAAAAAGGGCCACGACCAGTTAAAATAAGGCAATGGGGATTCGCGAAAAACGGCATCGGTCTCGTGAATCTCTTTCAAGCCTAACTTTTCTATCGAGCCAATGGCTCGGGGCAAGTCGCTACTTAGGGCAAACTGACAACTCTGGGAAATCGCCAGTGAGGAATGTGGAATGGTCTGAGATTTTTCAAGCGCTGACTGTTCGTATTGCTCGACGATTTCTCCCAGTTTTAAGGATGAAAACTTCTGCTTTTTCAATGCATCAAGGTCGAGCTCTGGTCGCCCGTGACGCATAATCACTATTCTCATAAATACTGCTCGTTAAAAAAATTCTGAGAAGACTAACTTTTTCAATCTAAACAGCATATTAAGTAAATTTTAGCGAATTTCGTACAATTCCAGAGGTAAGCCGTCAGGATCCTGAAAGAAGGTGAACCGACACCCGGTAAATTCGTCAACTCGCACGGGTTCCACTTCAATATTGTTTTCTTCAAGATGACGAATAACCGGGTCTAGATCATCAACAGAGAATGCGAGGTGGCGTAGCCCTCTGGCTTCAGGCTGTGTGGGTCTCAGGGGAGGATTTGGAAAGGAGAATAATTCAATCTGGTTTCCGTTGGGCAAGCGTAAATCCAGCTTATACGATTGCCTTTCTTCACGATAATTTTCTGCAACCACTTCCAACCCTAATACGTCGCAATAAAACGCTTTAGACACCGCGTAGTCGGAACAGATAATAGCGCAGTGATGAATGGCATTTAGCATGACGAA
This sequence comes from Vibrio nigripulchritudo, assembly GCF_027924785.1. NCBI lineage: Bacteria > Pseudomonadati > Pseudomonadota > Gammaproteobacteria > Vibrionales > Vibrionaceae > Vibrio > Vibrio nigripulchritudo. Next base: position 1,711,728 of record NZ_AP027050.1, read on the forward strand.
ACTCCTTCTTCGTTTTTATTGTTCAGACAGTCGTCCCAATACGGAGGCGTTCCGTAACTTTCGACAAGAAAATCGATAAACACCCGTACTTTCGGTGCTAACTGGCGTGAACTTGGGTACACCGCCCAAATCGCGGTGTCCGACTTAAGCGGATAATCGGCAAGGATCTGCACTAAATCGCCACGCTTTAAGTGTTTGTACACGCTCCAGGTAGAATTGATAGTTACTCCTAGTCCTTCTGCGCAGGCATCCCGCACGGCTTCTCCATTGTCAGCCGTGAAATTGCTGTAGGTTTTGACTGCCAGCGTTTTATCGCCCGACTCAAACTGCCAGGTGTCGAGCCCCATCAAGTGGATGCACTGGTGCGTTTTTAATTCATCGGGTGTCTTAGGTTCACCATATTCTTTGAGATAATCAGGTGACGCACACAAGATACGGTTATCTGGTGCAAGCTTTCGGGCAATCAAGCTGGAGTTTTTGAGCTCTGCATTTCTGATCGCAACGTCAAACCCACCTTCCACTAAGTCGACAATCGCATCTGAAAACCTTACATCCAGTTGGATGTCGGGATAGCGAGACAGAAACTCTTTAAGTACCGGCATGAGGTGCATACGGCCAAACGAAGCAGGCGCTGTGACTCTAAGCGTTCCCGCGGGATGTGTTTGCCCTGCCCCAACAGAAGCTTTCGCCGCTTCAATACTCGCCAGTACTTCTTCTGCGTATGGCTGGAAAATTTTGCCTTCTTCGGTGAGAGAAACTTTCCTCGTTGTTCGGTGCACCAGCCTGACACCTAACCCTTCTTCCAGCTTACTGATGTAAGAGCTGGCCACAGCAGGAGAAAGATTGAGTTCTTTACCTGCTACGCTGATGTTGTGAGTCACCGCTACTCGCAAAAACAGTTTGAGATGTTCAATATTCATAATGCTTTATTTTCAATATTATTTTGAAAGTGAATATATTAAATACACTATTATCAAGTTACGACATACTAATTACAATTTCATGCAGAAATTCTCACAACGGACAGATCGCAATGAAAAAAACAATCTTACTAACAGGCGCTACCGATGGAATTGGTTTAGAAACGGCAAAGATGCTCTATTCGGACGGGCACCACGTGCTATTGCATGGTCGAAACCCATCTAAACTGGCAGATGCCGAATCCCTGCTGTCCAGCCTTGGTGGTGAAGGTTCATTCGAGCGATACGTTGCGGATTTGTCGACGATCAGTGGAGTGAAAGGCTTAATAGCAGACATTAGAAACAAACACAGCCACCTTGATGTCGTGATAAACAACGCTGGCGTTTACACCACGCCCCATACCGATACTGAAGACGGTCTGGACATTCGTTTTGCGGTGAACACGTACGCGCCTTACCTGATCACGAAAGAACTATTGCCTTTACTTGACGGAAACAGCAGAGTCGTCAACTTGTCTTCGGCTGCCCAGTCTCCTGTTAGCCTTGGTGCATTGAGCGGTCAGTCTAAGCTTTCTGACAACGCAGCCTATGCGCAAAGTAAGCTGGCACTCACTGCCTGGAACCACCATCTGGCAAACACTTTACCGAAGCCTGCTCCTGTTCTTATTGCCGTCAACCCGGGCTCGCTCTTGGGCAGCAAAATGGTTAAAGACGCCTATGGCATTCCCGGTGGAGACATCCGAATCGGCGCGGAAATTCTGACCCGAGCTTCACTTAATGAAGAATTCGCGCACGCTAACGGACAGTATTTTGATAACGACTCAGGAAAACTGGCACCACCACACCCAGACGCAACCAATGCAGCGAAAGTTGAAGCCATTGTCAGCACAATGGAAGACGTTTTGAAAAAGCTGAGATAATCAGTAGTAGAAATGAACAAAGGGCAGTAAGAACTGCCCTTTTGTGTTTTCGCTTGTTAGGTTATACCGACAATACGCGGGAGACTGCATCCTGAATTTGCCCGGCAGATGCATTTCGGTCCAGGCTGAAAGCGACGTATTGGTCGCCGCGTAAACTCATTGCGCGATCCACTTCAGCCAGACAATGAACCATATTTCCATCAAGAATAAATGAAAGCTCGATTTCTTTGCTGGTGACGAATCCGTTGTTGCGGAATTCGATTTCCTGATAACAGCCTGACTTTGACTGGAAGGTGTTTGCCCGTAGATGCCCTTTTTCAACATCCGCTTTTACCATGGTAAAGCCTGCTGATTCGATTGCTGAAATCACGCTCGATACCACTGGCAGAGGCTTCACTTCAACAAAATCGCGATCTTTTGGATCAATAGCAAAATCGATATCCAGAGTTGTTTCTACCCAGACATGACATTGATTATGTAAGGCGTTCAGCGCAGTAACGGGCGTTTCTTCGTGAAGCTTCAGTTCAAAATTAACCTGCTTTTCCTGCCCCGGACCAATAACAAACGGGTCTACCGCTTGTAGGTGCCCTAGCACAAACGACGGGTAGCTTGTGCCACTGTCAGACTCTACTTTCACCTGAGTGCAAAGCTTCAGTTTAATAGCATCGATTTGTTGCTCAACGTCTCCACCCTGAATATGAACGGTGCCTTTTAAGGTATCACCCTGCGTTACGCTCATGTTTTGCAACACAGTGTCGACCTTTGCCGCTCCAATACCCAATGACGCTTTCAACTTTCCTAACATATCGAATCCTTATAATTTGCTTACGACCATTAACTGTGGGCTGTAGCACGTAGATTCAAGTGTTGGTATTGATACATCTGCCAGAAACTTTGATTCAACCTAAGAAATTACTTCTTCTTTCTGAAGCTTTTCCAGTTTTCTTTCCCATCGGGCTAATTTGCAACTCGCAACCTGATTAAGGATCGTTTCCATCTCTTCAATGTTACTGATTCCTTGTTTATTCAGTTCCAGAAACGCGATATCCAGTGCGCATAACGCAACATCGATGGCTTCGCCAACAACACCATCATCCCCACCTTTTTCGGCGGGTAACTTACCCTGAGCGATTTGGATCTCAACCGCCAGTTCCCCAACCTCTTCCGTGAGTTTGAAAAAATTGAAATCAAAAGTTCTGGTGTATCCTTTCACACCAGCAATTGATGCTTGAATCAATTTTGTTGTTAACATAGTCACCTCAATAAGAAAGGGCGCGAATGCGCCCTTGAAATGTTCTTCGGTTTTAAAAAACCTTTAGAAGCTGTAGCCGATACCAGCACCAACTACTACGTCTTTCTGATCCCACTTGCCTTTTGCATAAGACAGAGAACCCTTTAGAGAGATACCATTCTCGAAGCCAGTGCTCGCACCGATTGCAATCGCGTTAGAACCGTTGAAGTGACCAACACCCGCACCAAAAGTTGTTTTACCAGATACAGTTGGGATGTTTGCCATTGCCGCTACGCCAGCAATACCGTTAGACATTTTGCCTTCGTTTTGGTTGATGCGCATTTCTTGACGGTGTTGACGCTCAGCCATATCGTTGAAGCGTGTTTCCAGGCTATCCACGCGACCTTCGATAGCAGACGCAGCATTAATTATTTCTTTTCCTGCAAATTCGCCCGCTTCTTCAAGCTCTTTGATGCGATTGCTCATATCAGCAATATGCGCATTGTCCGTCATTTCTTTATTTTCTTCGACTTCAACATTGATGTGAGCAGACTCCCCACCAATTGAAACAATCTCACCTTTATCATTCACTTCGACCAATTTGGGGCCAGAAGCGGTGTGAATAGTATAGTTTCCATCATGTGGGTTTTTCGCAATAGAAATCGCATCTTTACCAAACTCATCTTGGCTATCGGTAATGATAACTTCTTCACCTTTGTTAATTGTTCTTACATTAAGCACACCATTACGAACATTAGATTCGATATAGCTACGTACTTCGTCTACCGTAGAATATTCAAACTCCGCAGTTGCAGCAGAAGCACCAGCAGAAAAAACAGAAACTAGAGAAAGAGCGATAAGAGATTTTTTCATCTTAAAACCTTTGATTGGTTAAGACGTCCATGTTTCACATAGAGAGCCTTATCCATTCAGACTCTCAACTCAAAAGATTTGTCATTGAAACTAATGCTCCACACTCGAAACAGAAAGCAATACAAAAGCCTCGATGTGTCTCATTCGTGACAACGAGGCGTATAGTACACAGACTGACTTTAGATTTAAAGGTTTAATATTAAAATATTTAATATTAAACCTTTAAATCTAAAGTAACCTATTGAATTTCAAAAATAATAATTTTAAAAAATTCTTTGAAATGTTCGATACTTTATAAATAAGAGAGATAGAAAGCTTTAAGACATAGGCACTAAAAATAGGATTAAAGTCTTTACACTGAACAATAGTAAAATAGAGGTTAGGAGAAGATAGAAGACAAAAATAAAGCTTTAAGAGACAGATGAAACCAAATAGACCGACATAAAACAAATAGTAACTTTAGACAAGCTATCCGATATAAGTTGTTACCCTATATACTCAAGTAACCTCAAGATGCTAGGTTCAGCGAGAATTAAATGGCTTTCAGACAAGACACCGATTTGAAGATCTAGTGGTTCTAAATCAAGAATCGGTAACGCAGTATGAAAGTCAGTTAAACTCGCCCTTGGGAGCCCATATTCTGTCCCACGTCTTCGTCAAAAAACTTGGAAAGGACAAGTCATTCCGCTGCGTTTCTTTCCTTGAATTGGAACAGAATATGAGGCTCTGAATCCTGCACATTGAGGTCACTTGAGTATATGTTCAATGTACCAAGTGCCATGACATGGTCCATTCTGCAGGTTCCATTCTCCCTGGATTTTATTGCCCTCTGCAATACCTGAGAATCGGTAGTCCCATTGTGGGTGGCTTGCATAGAATTTGATCTGGTTGGATTCAGAGATCCATCCTTTAAGTGAAGTGCCATTGTAGGTTAAAACCAGATGGACGAAGCCATCAACCACATGTCCTTCAATGGTTGTTCGCTCACACATATTGCTGTTGGATTCGTCGAGTCGACGACCGACCCATTTTCCATCGAAAGCGTTGGAAACAGCGAAGTCGGGTTCACTTGGTAATTTGGGAAACGAATCGGGGTTGCTGGATGCAAACCAGCCTAACTGGCTTCCTGCAATTAAAAATACCACAAAGCCGCCACCAAGTAACTTCATCCCAATTTTTTTCATCTGACATCCAGCTCGCTGTAATAATAACCCCATGAAAGATAAACTTTTTATTAGGACAACAACACTTATTGGATGGGGAATGCGACTTGCTTCTCAGTAGAAAATTGCTAGCCAGACAGTGGTCTCGTTTGGCGAGGTTTCTGCAACTTTGTGCTTCTGGTGTGCAGGAATATTTAAGTAGTCTCCTTTCTGCAATGTGACACTTTCACCGTCTTCAAATTCGATAACGCCATATCCAGATAAAACCAGTATCCATTCACTTTCTTCCTGGTCATACCAACCCGACTCAGGTGATGATTGCCCTTTAGAGAGAATACGTTCAATTCTTATGTTTTCTGTTTTCACCAGATCTTCAAAGATTTCTTCGGGGAGTTGGGATGGAATGTTGTCAAAGAGATTAGCCATACTGAGGAACCTTCATTACTTTTTCTCCAGTTTATCCGGAGTTTCATGCGGTTACCTCGACCAGTACCTAAGAATTCGCTTATCACTCAACCAGCCCTAACGGCTGGCTGATTATATTTTTCTATGCAGACTGCGACTTTATTTCGCCTTCTTTTGAACCAAACCATTTACTGATGGGTGCAGAAAAAACAAACCTTAGTTTTATCATTTCGGTGATTTTCAGAGCGATAAGAGGAGCCACAATGGCAACCAAACACCCAACAATTAGGTGGACTGAAAAAGACTGAATACCTAACACTTTGGTCAGAACCACTCGGACCCCACTCCCCGCCAGAATGTGCATAAGGTAAATGCCCATGGATGCTGACCCGATATAGCTTAGCCAGCGCAAAGAGCGCTTTTCTAAGACCATAGATAAAGACACCACAAACACAATTGAACTTATAGCTAGAATCAACGAAAGCAGCCCGCGTTGGCTGTAGTTCATACCCAATATTCCGTGGTATCCAGCTTGCAATGCCACGAAAGTGACAAAGGAGATCAACAGGAACTGGGGCTTCGCAAAAACACTCTCTCTGGAGTACACACTGAAAGCAATACCGAAGAAGAAATACACTAAGTTCTGGTATAGATAGTTCAGTAACTGAACGTCAGGTAAAAAGGTATTGAAGACGTAGATCAGAGCAGTACCAACAAACAGAATCGCCGTCAAAGGTCGGGCAGCAAACGAATAAATGAAAGTACTGACCACAAAAACCAGAAACAGCGCATACAGGAACCAGAATTGTGCGCGGGGCTCCCAAAGAAGCGCAAATACTTCGCTAAAAGTAACGTTGCCATTGGTATAGTTAGACAGTACTGCTTCTATTCCCCCCTGAAGGATCGACCACAAAATATAGGGATAGAAAATCGTATCTATTTTGCTGAAAATCAACCTCTTCGAGCCCCTTTTCTCAAAAGACTGATAGAAAAACAGCCCCGACAAAAAGAAAAACAGAGGCATGTGAAAGCTGTAAATCACGCTATCAATCAATGAAAAGTGCGTCGGTGACATTTCAATCCCGGCGTTTTGCAGTCCGCGAGCAACATGCCCGTAAACCACTAAGATGATCCCTATCCCCTTGGCGTAATCCACCCAATTCGTTCTATTTTCCACGACGATTCCTTAGTTGCTGTTATGCAGTTCTTCGGTTCGAAGATGAGCAAGCAAATTCCGTCTAATCGAACATGAATTGAAGAACTGATTGATGCAGCGACCATACTCAATAAAGAGTGCAAGGAAGTGACTTGATTGTGAGACTTGAGAAAAATAGTTGAGCTAAATTTTTAATTTTAGGAGAAAAGAGAGCATTTCAAACCATTACAATTCAAAACATTAGCAACGATTAGCATTAAGCCAAAACTTTAATTAAAAGCTCAAGAATGGCTAGCGTGAAGAATGAAATGCTGCTTTATACACAAGCAGCATGGACGGAAAAATCAGATGGGGTGACGCCTTCAAATCCAGCGTCGAACTGACTTGCTGTAGTCTTCGTACTCCTCACCAAACTTACTACGCATCATGTTTTCTTCAAACGCGATATACCAACGGTCGGCAATTAGTATAAAAACCCCTACGATTGCAAATGAGGAAATGGCAGCTCCAAATAAAATTGCAAATCCGACGAGGGCAACCGTAAACCCCAGATACATTGGGTTTCGCGTGTATTTAAATGCCCCGGTAGTCACCAGTTTGTCGGGTTCGCCAAAGGTCATGATGTTGGTTTGTTCTTTGCGAAATAAAGCACTGCTTTTGGCAGCCAAACCAATACCCGCGAGCACCAATGCTCCACCGAAGAAAATGGCGGGTTGCCCGATTAGATGCGGAGATCCTAAAGACCAACATACCAACGCCATGATGATAATAGAAATGAGGAACAGATAGGGGGGAAGTAACTTTTTCATTGGCATTTCCTTAGAATTCATTGACCACACAATGACGCCCAGTCTAACGTTCAAGGATTTGCCTACCTTAACCTATGTTAAGCCCATATCTCGGCGAATCCGGGAAAGGGTCACATCGGTAATGCCTAAATACATTGCAACATGGCGCAACGGGATTTGAGTGCTCTCGTCACCAAATTCCACCAAAAAATTCTGGTAGCGAGTTTTTGCATCCAGCATCAACAGCTCAGCTTCGCGCCGCTCTTTCTTCAAAACCAGTTTTTCGTAAATTCTTCGGATGAAAGTTGCCCAGAAAAGGTCATACTCTGAGAGTTCGACCAGTTTGGAGTATGGAACGGAAGCGGTTATGCAGGGAGTAATGGTTTCAGCATAAAGCGGGCTCGGGCTGCCCTCTACGATGGAACTGATACTGGTGAAAGCCCCTCCAGCCCGCACTAAAGATTTGTTGCGCTCAACTCCCTCTGCATCGAGATAGAAGTAGCGACCAATACCGGAAAGCAGAAAATGAACATCGGATACGGTTTCTCCTTCTGAAAAAATCCGCTCTTTGTCTTTTCGATCTAAAACAGAAAAGTATTCCATTGATTCTTCTGGCAGTGGATGCTCTGGAACCACAGCACTAAGAAACCTATTTAACCTTTCTGAATTCTGCTTCACTTTCATCAATTCCTATTTAAAACCGTTTTGTATCATATTATCCGATACCCAAACGTCTCCAAGTTCACACCAGCCAAAACCATTGACGATTGTATTCTCGACTTTGCGTGAGATCTCTAAATGAAATGGCTCATCTTTTAGCAAGGTGAGCACTTCTTCTTTTTGCGCTCTCTGGAACAAATTTGTCAGGTACTTTTCTGCTTCTTTCAGATCTGGCGTGTTTCGGATTTTGCATAACTCCACATCGAATTCACCCTGTTTAAACGGAAACAAAGTAAGGAACGAAAGCCAGGATATGAATGAATCATCTTCCTCTATCACGCTACAGAAAACGGTGGTGAATTCCTTGTCGTATTGAGCATAAGGCACCTCTTCTCCCTCTGATTTAGGATGACGGCTTTGAAAGATAGCTTTGCACTCGGAGTTATCTTCAAAACTGATTCGTTCATTTGAATCATCTAGGGAATTGGAATTACGAATTTCAATAAAAGTGGAGAGCTTTTTACTGGTTATTCTTTGCGTTTTTTCAGGCAACTTTACGCACAATTGGTTAACTGCACAGACTTTACTTTCCGCCCATTCAGGGTAAACCCAAAGTTCTACACGTTCGACGAAAGGAACTTTGTAGGTATAGCCGGTATGACGAACCAGTCGAAGCATTTTGGGAGAAAATACAGCAACTGAAAAAGCACCCGATCCCACTAAACCACCTTTGACAATCGATTTGTAAATCGACGTTTCTGCTCGTGAAAACAAACGCGGTAAATGCCAGTCTGTGCCATTAAGCTGTATTTCAATAACTTCAGGAGACAGGGCTTTAATGGTATTGATATGTTGGTAGAGCCGAGACCAGTAACGGCTGCCAATCAAAGCACTGAGGCAACGTACCACGTCATTGGCAGTCAGTGATGTTCCATCGTGAAACTTGGCACCACTGTGAATTTGAAATCGCCAGCAAGTCCCGTCGGCATTGCTTTGCCAGTGATAGGCAAGATCCCCTTTTATCTCTCCTTGAGTAATTCTGGTCAGGCGCTGGCAAACCTGAGTCACCAAGAATCGCTCAGTCCGCCGTAGTGACTTTAAGGGATGTAGGTTTTCCAGCTCTCGGTGAAATGGAATGTACAGAGTTCGTTGTACGCCAGGATCGCTTCGCGATAGAAATGCTTCCAGCTCTTTGCCTGAATCACGTCCACCAAACCCAAGCAAGTTCAGAAGTTGATCCACACTGCCGCTTTCCGCCATTGGTTGGGCTAATTGGTAACACGCGTCTATCGGTTCTTTCAAACAGGATAGGGTCGCCTTTTTATTTCGACCAGATTGCGCTTCCCATTTCAGCCACCCCAGCGCCACCAGCTTTTTTATAAGTGTCTGGACATAACGTTCGCTAACATGAAGTAGCACCGCAAGTTCACTGAGCTGACAAGCAGAATCTCCCGGACCGTACGCACGAAAGATCCCTTCATATATTTCCAGTTTTCTTCTTTGGTTTTCCATTGTTTTTTAAGTTAGGTGCCCGTATCCAGACGTTTTGAGTCCCTCTTCCATCAACCTCAATACCCGTTCTGTAATCGCAGGTTTTAAAATGTCGGAATCCAGCTTGCCCTGCAATACCAGTTCAGAGAAATGATCGATTTCGTATTCAAACCCATTGCCATTCTCCGGAGTAGTAAGAGACAGAGTTTCAGTACCATGGGTAATGTCAATGTTTAGTGGGTTCCACCATTTATCCTGAATGGTAATGGTGACGCCTTTTCCTATCAGAATGGCTTGTCTGGGAAGGTTCTGCACAATGGATGCGGCTATCTCCCCTTTCACGCCTTGATGGAATTCAAAACGAGCATCTTCATCGACTTGGGATTCGGGGTGATGGGTTTTCAAAGTCACTTCAGGTGAGTGCACTTTCTCTCCTAGCGTGTCACACAAATCGCAATACAGCCAGAGCGCATACACGCCAACATCCAGAGTCGCGCCGCCTGACAAATCTGGATTAAAAATAAACAGGTCCAAATCAAAGTCGTGATAATTGCCAAAACCCGCTTCAATTGAAGTCAACGAAAATTGGTTGGTAACCAAATAAGATTTCAATTCTCGATATGCTGGAAACGCTACTGTCTTCATCGCTTCAAGCAGCAGAACCCCATTTTCTTTCGCCAATGCACGCATTTTCAGCCAGTCGGCGACATTGGTAAATGCAGGTTTTTCTACCAACACATGCTTTTTGTGCTTTAGAAAAACTTCCACAACAGGCTTGTGATACGGGTGAACGGTAGCCACATACACCGCATCCAATCCGGGATCACGAGCCATATCTTCATAGCTTCCAAAACACCGCTGACAACCGTAGTTCTTTCCAAATTCACTTGCCCGAGTTGGGCTTCTTGCTGCCACAGCGTAGAGTTCACCCTGCTTGCTATATTCCGTCAGCGCCTTTGCGAATCGTTGAGCGATATTGCCCAACCCAGCAATTCCCCAGCGAACCTTCTGAATCTTTTCCTGCATATTCTTCTCCATGCTTAAGCTCAAGACAGTTAAGAAAGTGTATCGCTGAACGTTGAACTTAAATATGGAACAATTCTGCGGAACTGTTCCAGTTTTATCAAACCAAAGGGCAATACTTACGTGCTACTTGATTAGCTCAAATACTTTTATCCTCATGCTTGAGCACGAAAAAACACTGAAAACCTGAATAGTGCATAGCAACTTTCTGATTATCTCCTATTGATAAAATAAACATCAATTTATCAACCTCGTCAGGGAAGGGAGGAAGCATGCTTGTGATCACCAACCGAAATATTCAGAAAAGCCACTTTGTGAACGGAACAGGCGATCATCAAGCCTTTGGAGAAGGGTTCAACAGTAAAGGACCAAACGAGGTCCGGCTGGCGAAAGCACAGAAAAACGGGGATACATGGCAGGTAAACATGTTAAAAGAACCCTCCAAACTGACTCACCAAAACTTACCTTCGAAGCACGCTCTGGTCGAATTACGGCAGTCGATGCAAGCCAGTGGAAAAAATGGTGTGTTGTTTGTACATGGATTCAACCAGTCTTTTGAATCCAGCTTAAACAAAGCGCATGATATCGAAATGCTTTATGGTGTAGAAGTGATCGTATTTTCCTGGCCATCAAATCCGGGGGGCTTTGTCACCAAAGAGTATCGAACAGCTAAGCGAAACGCGCTGGCGTCTATCGGTGCACTAGACGCCACGCTCGAAAAACTTGGCGCATACCTTAAAGCTCCGTTTGATAAAAACGCACTGAAAGCCTGTCACACTAAATTCTCGCTGATGACCTACAGCCTCGGTAATTTTCTGTTCCAGAATTACGTGAACAATGCCCTTTATGAAGATGAAACCCGCATTTTCGATAACGTGGTTTTGTGTCAGGCAGACGTTGATAATTCAGACCACGCATGTTGGGTGGAGAACATTGAAGCGGGAAAACGCGTGTATGTCACCATCAATGAAAATGATGGTGTTTTGAAATGGTCTGATGCGAACTTTCAAAAAGACAGACTGGGAAGAACTGCACATAACCTGACTGCGAAAAACGCAGCGTATTTTGATTTTACGGATGGACCGGATGTCGATAACACGCATGGTGTTTTCCATGTGTATACCAACGACGTGGTTAAAGGGTTCTTTCAGTTAGTCCTCAATGGTGAACGGGGAGAACACACCAAAGGGCTAACATACGATCAGCGTAAAAACGCCTATCGGTTCTAGAGCAAGTTAAATCAGGCTAAGTGAGTTTGTGCACTTAGCATATACTCAAGTAGCCTCAAGATGCTAGGTTCAGCGAGTGTTAACTGGTTTTCAGGCAAGGCACCGATTTGCAGATCTAGTGGTTCTAAATCAAGAATCGGTAACGAAGTATGAAAGCCAGTTAAACTCGCCCTTGGGAGCTCATATACTGTCTCATGTCGTCGTCAAAGAATTTGGAAAGGGCTCGTCATTCCGCTGCATTCTCTTCCTAGAACTGAAACAGTATATGAAGCTCTGAGCCCTGCAACTTGAGGTCACTTGAGTATAAATACAATTACTCTGTCGCCTCGTGAATCGTCTCTTTGGTGTCTTTCCAGATCTTAGATGAATCTTCTTTCACACCATCCCAAGTTTTGGCGCAACCGCCGAGAAAAAGAGCCATTACTACGGCAATAAGAGAAGCTTTCATATTGTTTTTCCTTAACTAAAAATCTTGACGACAAATCATAGCAAAACCTAAAGACCTTTCTTAATCAATCTGCTGCATACTTTAGGGACATTTTTACTTTCTTTAGACATTCTTATATACCATTAAAATTTCTATTTGAGTAATTAGTCATTTCTCAGGCATTCTTATTCTTCAATAAGCAATAACAAAAGGATTTCAAATGCTTTCGACGTACATAGCCGGTTTTACTCTTGGGTTGTCTTTGATTCTGGCTATCGGTTCTCAAAATGCCTTTGTGCTTAAACAGGGCATCAAAAAACAACATGTCTTTCTGGTGTGTCTGGTTTGTGCAAGCTCAGATGCCATCCTCATTTCATTGGGAGTGTCGGGGTTTGGTGTTTTGGTTAAGCAATTCCCCATCATCGAACAAGTCGCCCGTTTTGGCGGGGCTGCGTTTCTACTTACCTATGCATTTCTGAGCTTCAAATCGGCGTTTAAAGAATCCCATGCCATGAATCTGGCAGGAGAATCTGAATCGTCATGGAAGAAAACCGTTCTGATTTGCTTAGCCTTTACCTGGCTTAACCCGCACGTTTACTTAGATACCGTAGTTTTGCTGGGTTCGATTTCTACCCAGTATGAATCCACAAAACTCTATTTTGCTCTGGGTGCGATCAACGCCTCATTCGTGTTCTTTTTTAGCCTTGGATATGGTGCCAGATTGCTTAAGCCATTGTTCCAGAAGCCGACTTCATGGAAAATACTGGAGTTTCTGGTTGGTGTGATGATGCTTGCCATCGCCATCAGCTTGGTATTGGAATAACTGCCTCTCAGACCGCCACGGCAATAGGTGGTGGTCAAAATAACCTTAGAACCAAGGATGCCCATGAAATCCGCACTCATTGTGATTGATGTACAACAAGCTCTTATTGAGCCAGAACCACAGCCTTACGAGGCATATGAAGTCATAGAAAGGATCAATACTGCCTCTGAATGGGCGCGCCGAAACGATATCCCTGTCATCTTTATTCGACACGAAGCGCCAGATTCTATCGTTGAACGTCATAGCCCGGGCTGGCAAGTTCACGAAAAACTGATTCAGGCGAAATCAGATAAGTATGTAAACAAAAATACTCCCGACTCTTTCAACAATACGGAACTAAAAGAGGTACTGGACGATCTGAGTATCGACCACCTTTACGTTTGCGGCTACGCGACAGAGTTTTGCGTCGATACCACGACGCGCCGTGCGGCTGGTTTAGGGTATCCCATCACTCTGTTGGCGGACGCGCATACCACTCATGACAAACCTCATGCGAGCGGTGCCGTAATTCGAGAGCACCATAACTGCACCCTGCCTTCAATACGGAGTTTCGGCGTTAAGATCGAAAGCGTTAAGGTAGAAACGATTATCAGCTAAAGGTATACCTATAAATCTCAGGGAGAGAAAATGAAAACACTGGTCGTGGTTACGCACCCATTAAAAACCAGCCTTTGTCAGTATCTGGCTAAAAACGTCATTGAGCACCTAGAAAAACAAGGCCATGAAGTAACGGTCAAAGACCTCTATCAAGAAAATTTTGAACCTGCGCTTAGCGAATCTGAACGAGGAAGCTATTACAGCCAGAACTTTCAGCCTGAACAAACCGCAGACGACATTCGCCAGTTGGAAGAAACAGAGTATCTGGTACTCGTTTTTCCGACCTGGTGGTTCAACTTTCCAGCCATTTTGAAAGGATGGTTCGATCGCGTTTGGGTACCCGGTCATGCTTATAACCATTCCCCAGACATGAAAGCCATCACCCCCAATTTAGATAAGCTGAAGAAGGTTACGGCAGTCACCACACTTGGTGCTCCTTGGTGGGTTGACAGGTTTGTGCTACGACGCCCAGTATACAAAATTCTGAAATACGCATTGCTAGAAGCCTGTGCCAGCAAGTGTAAGTTCAGGATGCATTCTTTGTATCAAAGTGAAATTGTTTCACCAGACAAAGTTGAACAGTTCCTAAAACAGGTAAAGCGTACACTCTAGGGTCTGTTAGCCTGGTAAACTCAGGTATCAAATCCTGTATTCGGGCGTCCTGGATCGTGATTTAGGACGCCCGAGTTTACTTTCCCCATCATAGTGAGTGCTCATTCACCTAATATGAGACTCCAGTATGAAAACATCTTTAATCCTTGCGCAATTGGCACTGTCCCTTTCCGTTACATCGGCTTTTGGTCACGATGTTGGCTTCACGCAAACCACTCTGAAAGAACAAGATCGAGATCTTCATATCACTCTTTGGTATCCCACTGTTGATCAGTCCGTTCCGATTGAAAGAGTCGCAGAGAATATTGCTTTTGAAGGCATTGATGTTCGAAAGAATGCAAAATCCACTCAGCCTGAACCAGCGCCATTGGTGTTGCTGTCTCATGGCTATCGAGGCAGTTGGAGAAACCTCAACTGGCTGGCAGCAGAACTGGTGAAATCCGGTTACGTGGTGGCAGCCCCCGATCATCCCGGTACAACAACATTTAATACATCTCCAGAACAGGCTGCAAAATGGTGGGCAAGACCACAAGATATGTCCCGCTCATTAAACTGGCTTTTAGACCACTCAGCCTTTTCTGACCAAATCGATTCTCAGCACATTGCTGCGATTGGGCATTCTATGGGTGGATGGACAGTTATCAACCTAGCAGGTGGCGAGGTGGACGCACAACACCTCGCTAATGAATGCCAGAAGTATGAAAACCCCAGAGTGTGCGAATTGCTGCCAGAAATGGGGTTAGATAAGCCGACTAATGGAAAAAACCAGCTAAAAGACAAGCGTTTCAAAGCGGTGGTATCGCTGGACTTAGGGCTAGCGAGGGGCTTTTCCCCTGACAGCCTGAGTAACATTGCTATTCCGGTTCTGATTCAGGCGGCGGGAACCAACACAGCACAACTGCCCCATGAGCTGGAATCGGACTACCTTGCCAGTGCCATACCTTCGCAGCTATCTCATTATGAACGCTATGAAGACGCAACCCATTTCAGCTTTATGCAGATTTGCAAGCCTGCTGGCAGGGCTATCATTGAGGAAGAGTACAAAGGGGACGGGATAGTCTGCGACGATGGTAATGAGCGCTCAAGGCATGAACTTCATAAAGCCATGAGCCAATCCATTATCCAGTTTCTGGAAACAGCATTTAGCCGCTAAACAAATATTAGGCACGAGTATTATCGGTGCCCATTTCGATTAAGCTTGTTTGCGATATCGACTTGGGGTGGTTTCTGTTACCCGGCTGAATTCACGGTTAAAGTTCGATTTGCTGTGAAAGCCGACCATTTCGTAGATTTCGGTTACGGTGTGATTAGTGGTTTCCAGAAGTCTCATGGCATCTTGAATTCGGTACTCGTTGATAAATTGGGAAACGTTTCTTTGCTTTAGTGCATTCACCGCAGACGAGATTTTTCTGGAAGGTATGCCAGCCTTCCTTGCCAGTTTGTTCAGGTTTAAGTTCGGATCAGCGTGCAAATTGTGCTCTGAAAGCAGTTCCTGAACCACATCCAGTACTGCCTGATGTTCATTTTCATCCTGTTCTTCCAAACGGGTTGATTTTACCTGAGTGACAACAGGCAGCGCTTCACTTGGTTCCGCCACGCTTCCACTTGCTACGGTCACAACATAAGCGAGAACGGGCAGGATTAAGCTGTGCCCTACCGACAAGATGGCAACCACATTTTTCCCTTCTGAAAGAGCGAAATCGACCACTATCGCTATATCCACCAGTGCAGAGAAAGCGAGCAAACCGGCGGCGAAGTAAAGTAAACTTTTGAACGCGGGCATTTGGGAAAACTTTACGCCTTCCCAAACGTCCGATGAACGCTTATTGAGTCGGAATAACGCCACCGCATACCCCAGATAAACCAAGACGATAAATACATCGACAAAACCATAAAGCGCTGGGGAATAAGAAATCAGCAAAGCCGCACAGGCGACCACGGGGGTTTGAAGAAGTTGCCACTTGCCCTTTCCAGAGAGTGCGTGTGTGAAGCACCACCAGGTCAAAGGTGGAACTAATGATGCCACTATGGGTTGAATGTTCCTGACCCATTCCCAATCCGTCGTCCACCTTAGCCCCACCAGGCTAATTGTGACCGCACTGCATGCAATAAAGATCAACGCAGGCAGGTAGGATTTGTTTTTGCGCTGCGACAATGAAGCAAACAAGACAACCAGAAGTAAAACCACAACAAAGGGCAGAGGGATAGACAGCATGGTCAAAAAACACTCGAACTGAAAGTTTTAGTTAAATTTTGTAACACATTACAACACACAAACATGCTTTGTTCTCGACTTTTTCACCTGGCAAATCTCAGAGAAAACGTCACTTTCTGTGACACTTGTTCCACTCGATTTCTGCAATGAAATTCATTGTTTTATTTGTGCAATAGTTTATTTGAGAAATACAATTCCCTTTCAAAAAATTGACTTGAAATTAAATCTATAAAATCTATAAAATGAGATTTAAAACTATACAAAACACAACGTTTAGCTAGGAAAGTCGTATAACGATGGATATTCATTTCACGTACTCATTCCTAATTTCTGTACTCACTTAATTCAAGTGAACTGTTTTCATTACCATTGAATATTTTAAAAATTCTACAGACTATATTCAAATTTTTTGAATAAGTTTGTATTTCAATTTTTATTATGGGAGAAGTACTTTGGAGAATATGAAGCGGTATTGTATTTTTTCTGTCGTTGCAAGTGCGGGAAGTATGACAGCAGCATCAAAAAGACTTGGTATGTCCCCTTCTGCAATCAGTCAAAATATCTCTCAATTAGAGAACGCTCTGGGAGTCACATTATTACATCGCTCTACTCGCGGTTTATCCGTTAGCGAAGCAGGTCAGATCTTGCTACAAGGTTATGGTCAAATGCGTTCCCATTTTGAAAGCCTGGAACAAAAGCTGTCCGACTGCCGCGAAGGCGTGCGTGGGGAGGTTCGTATTTCGTGTTCTGCTGGCATGGCACAAGAAGTGATTGCCAATGCACTTTCAAGCTGTTTATCTGCCTACCCTGAATTAAGGGTGACCCTCATTACCGGCGAAGAAGCAAGAGATATTGTTCAGGAAAACATCGACATTGCCATAACACTTGGCGATGCTAAAGACAGTAATCTGGTCTATCGACCTCTTGGGGAAATGCCAAGAGTCGTGTGTGCTTCTTCTCATTATCTTGATACCTATGGCACACCAGATTCCATCGTCGATATCGCCAACCACCACTGGATAATCAATTCCGACTGCTGCGCTCAAAAAACCATTTGCAGCGTTGCCAACATTGAAGATAAACGCGATCTCAATATTCGCTTTAAAGTAAACAATGATCTCGTGGCTCGCGCTTTTGCGATAACAGGGCAAGGGTTAGCACTTATACCGCAGGAGTTTGTCCGCGAACATTTAAACCTCGGTGATTTATGCGAAGTGTTAAGCGGCGTGAAGTGGCCGAATATCAAAGTACAGGCTTTAACCGTAAGCCGATCTGTGCCTAAAAAGGTGGAAGTAGTTTTGGAGGCGCTGAAAGCGTTTTTTCATTCCGAAGGAAAAAAAGCAAAAGCTTTGCATTAAACCACCAGCAAGGATGATGGCTCAAGGACCTGAACGAAGCGCAAAGCTTTTGCGGGAACCTGAACTAGTAGTAGCGTGTTAATAAAAATTTCGTGTAATTCTGCTGTGTTAGCAGAGTTTGTTAAAGCTGCATGATTAATTTCCACACAAGCAAATTGTTTTAATTAATGTAAATGCAGCTTTAAGTAAATGCGTTAAAGCATCTATGTACTACCTTTGGCAGTACCCGAATCACCATAATTTACCTCCTGACGTTTCTTTATTTGAATTATAAAGAAAACCACCAATCTGGGTTATCAACCCTATATAGCCCGGATTTACGTGTTTTTCTTAACCGTTTTAGAATATCGCGTATTGAGGCATTAGATAATAGGTAAAAACTGAATTCTCTTTTAAGTAATACGAATATTAGTTAAGTATTAACTTAAATATTAGCTTCATTAACAAAATACAAACGTTTGCTTTTTTATCTCCTTCACTTGTTTTCTGTATTTGAAGCCTGAAGTAATCTGGTTGCAATATATAAATCTTGTAACGCGATTCCAGAGCTATCAAATAGTGTTATTTGTTCGCTATTTTTCCTACCGTCTTTGAAATGGTTTAGAACGTCGCCGATCTCCGAAATGTCTTTCTTTTTCGGCGCATGTTGAAATTCTCCAATCACTCTGGACTGTTTTTCATAATCACAGAACAAATCAGCGTCTTGATACAGCTCGGTAGGTAACTCTTGCTTACCTATTTTATCTGCTCCCATAGCCGAAATATGCGTACCCGCACGAACCCAGTCGGCTTCAAACAAATGGGCTTGTGAGGTCGTTGCCGTAACAATGATGTCGGAGCTTTGACATCCTTCTTTGGAGGTAGAATGGCATGCATCAATACCCTGTTTACGTAGCTTGGCTATCAACGCTTCCGATTTCTCTTTGCTTCTTCCAACCACCATGACTTGCTTGATGTTTCTTATTTCATTTATCGCACAGACTTCATAAAACGCCTGATGACCTGTACCAAACACAGTGAGTGTTTCTGCATCTGATCTTGCCAGAACATCTGTCGCCACCGCATTTGCCGCCGCTGTTCTATAGGCATTGACTTCACTCGCTTCCACCGTCGCCATCAAAAGCCCAGTTTTCGGATCCAGCAGAAATATGACCGTACTATGACAAGGTATCCCCTGCTCCACGTTCCCAGGCCAATAGCTGCCCGTTTTCCACCCACAGACATCAGAAGTCGACGCAGATTTAAGAGAGAACATCGTCCCTTCCTCTGCACCTTCCGCATTCACAACAGGGAAAAGTTGGGCATCTCCATTAACTGATTTAAACGCCGCCTTGATCGCCTCGTATGCCAGCGAGTGACTGATCAACTTCCTTGTTTCTTGTTCACTTAAATGAATCATTGTTACCACCCCTTAATTCTGTTCCAGATTTCGATATTTCCCATCTCGTCAACGACTTGATATTCCAGATGCATCGCTGCTGTTGCACAGGCATGATTGGGCAAGATTCGCAGTTGAGTCCCGATGGGAAAAGCATCCAAAGAGGCATCCGATAGCTGAATAATGCCGTGCTCCTGATTCAAAAGCGTCACCTGCATATCAGGTATCAGGTTCCCATTGTGATCCGTCACTAAACCGAAGCAGTCAGCGTTCAAACCCGGATCGGATGAGAGCGCCATCCAGCCAGCATCGGTAATGAGCCAGCCTTTTTCCTCGTTGTGACCAATCACGGTCGTCACCACAGATAAAGCAATATCCTGCCACTGGCAGACGCCGACATGTTTCATGACCAGATCGAAGAAGCAATACACTCCAGCCCGAACTTCAGTGATGCCCGTATAATCCTCGCCGTAGAAAGCAGTTGGTGTTGAACCAACACTGACAATTGGGCATTCCACTCCATGTGCTTTGAGGCGATCAATCGCCAAATTCGCGCATTCGATCTCGTTCTTTGCTGCATTTTTAAGTTCTTGTGGGGATTGGCAGAAGTAAGATTCTCCCGCATGCGCCAGTACGCCCTGAAACACGGCATAACTGGATGCAATTGTGTTCGCAATGGCAATCAACTGAGAGGAGTCGGCTTTGATTCCACCGCGGTGACCATCACAGTCCAATTCAATCAACACGGGAATTGGGCATCGACTTTCACTAGCAAAGGACGCTAAAAATTCAGCCTGCTCGATGGTGTCGACAATCACAGAGATATTCGCCTGATACCGTTCCATCAGATCTTTTATCCGGGGCAGTTTTTCTTCTGACACGCCAACGGCATAAAGAAAGTTCTTATAACCCACCTTCGCCAGAGCTTCGGCTTCCGCCAGAGTAGAAACCGTGGCAGGTGAATCAAAGTCAGCAAGGAGATAAGGCGCGGCTTCAATAGAGCGAACGGTTTTCAAATGAGGTCTCAAAGCAACGCCAGAGCTTTCAAGGCGTCGTTTCAATCTATCTATATTGCTGAGAAATTTAGGTTTATCCAGCCTCAGGTAAGGCGTGATTGGAGGGCTGAGCCTAGTACTTGTATTGTTTTTCATGTTGACTTCCATATTCGAAACTCAGGTAATTTTTGTAGTATGGAAGAAAGTTATTTAGACTAAAATTTACATTATTTAAGACATTAATTAGGTTTAAACCAAATGATCACCACAGAGGATTTAAGATTCATACAGGTGGTTGCCAGCCATCGGACTTTATCCGATGTCGCGAGATCTCTGAACATTACGCCCCCTTCCGTCACACTCAGGCTGCAGAACATAGAGAAGAAGCTCTCTATTACCATTATTCAGCGCCCGTCCAGAACCGTGTCGTTGACAGAGGAGGGGCAACTGTTACTCGATAAAGGCGCATCCATTCTTCATCATCTGGATGAGTTGCAGGAGCTGCTGGATGAAAACAAAACAGAGGTAAGTGGAAAACTGCGCGTCCTTGCGCCACTTGGGTTCGGCAATGACTATGTGACGCCGCTGCTGGCAGAATACAAAACTATGCACCCCAAGCTCGAAGTCGAATTAGAGCTTTCCGACAACCCTACCTGGTCTCACCATCACAAATGGGACATCATCATATTTATTGGCAAGCTGCCGAATTCGACACTTCGAATGGTTACTCTGGCTAAAAATCAGCGATTCTTATGTGCTTCACCCGAATACCTGAAAACCAAAGGCTCCCCTGAAGCACCTCAGGACCTGCGAAGCCATCAGTGCATTGCTCTGAGAGAAAATAACGAAGATGTTACGTTGTGGACGTTTACCAACCCTGAAAATGGCAAAGAAGAAACCGTAAGAATTGATCCCGCAATGGCGAGTAACGAGGGACGAGTCGTCAAAGACTGGGGGATAGCTGGAATGGGGATCATCATGAGATCGGAATGGGATGTCCAGCCACAGCTCAATAGTGGTCAACTAGAACGAGTGCTGCCAAACTACCAACTGCCAAATGCAGATATCATAGCCTTGCTCAGCACTCACCGTTCAGAACGATCTGGCCGAACATCCGGTTTTCTCGCGCTACTCAAAGAGCGCTTGTCTGGCGCTCCCTGGAACAACAAAAGCGGAGGGTAGACCTCCGCTCTAGCTAACCTTTCATCCCGATTTCAGGTTAATTACTTTCCGTGCGGGTAAGCTTTGCAACCTAGCTTGAGAGAAATTCGCGCTGCTGCCGCATGAAGCTCGGCAATGTATTCCACTTTTTTCTCTTCAGTAAAACGAATCGTTGGCAGTGACACACTCATGCCAGCAATTACCTGATTGAATCGGTCATAAACGGGAACAGCAAGACAGCGAAGCCCAACTTCCTGTTCTTCGTTATCTTCACCAAATCCCTGCTCTTTTACCTGAGGAAGTTCAGCGAGAAGTGATTCCACATCTTCGTGGGTGTTTTCCGTTGATTTAGTGAATTCAACAAAAGAAAGAATATTGCGCGTTTCTTCTTCGTCTCGCTCAGCTAGCAGTACCTTACCAATCGCGGTCGTGTGTAACGGATTGCGGCGACCAATTCGAGACTGCATACGAAGGTTGTATTTAGAATCGATCTTATGGATGTAGATGATGCCATCACCATCCAGCGCACCTAAGTGCAGGGCTTCATTGGTCAGGTCAGAAATACGGCGCATTTCAATGTCTGCCAAGTCAACCAGGTCAACATACTCTAGGGCACTTGCGCCAAGTTCAAACAATTTCAGCGTCAGGGAGTAGTTCTCACTTTCCCCTTCCTGAGAAACGTAACCCAGTGTCTTCATTGTTTGTAGGAAACGGTAAACTGTGCTCTTCGACATCATAAGCCGTTGAGCTAATTCACTGATACCAATGTCCTTTTGCGTACTCAGTGCCTGTAAAATCCCAAATGTCTTTAGAACCGAAGATACCGATTCAGGTTGTTTTGTTGTTGTCATTATTACTCCACGTATAGCTTGGTTATGGGTGGAATACTTCAGCGTCCCCTGCCAAAGTCATCGGGTTGTCTTCTGATTTCAAGAATTCAACATAAATGAAAAATTACCACTATCCCAAATTTAACTAATTCAATTTAAAATAATGTTCTATAAAAAAAAGAGTCATAAACTTTTTTTTGAACTCTGACTTGGTAGGTGTTCAATTTTTTTTAATAAGATAATGAATTATCAGGATTATAACGCCTAAATGCATCAATTTTAATGTGCGATAAACTGTCTATCAATATGATTTAAACCTCTTTTATCAGCTCAATCATTTTATTCTATGTTCGTATTTATCTTATAAATTTATAAACTAAACCCAATTAATTCATTATTAAATTAATTTTAAAAATGCGTAATTATGCATAAAGAAAACGATTTCCAATCTTATATCTGCGGCTTATCGTCGCATATTCATGCATATCTATACCCAGCGAAATCTTAAATTTAAGCCGATTTTTTACCGCGAATGAAACAGAAAACCTCCAAACATGGAGGCTTTCTTGTACCAAAATAAAGGTTATGCGACGTGCTCACTTTCTATGGAATCTGGAAGCTCGGCCACAGGAACGGCCGCGATCAGTTCCCGCGTATAAGGTTGAGTCGGGTTATGAATGACCTCTTCCACACTCCCCTGCTCCACAATTCGTCCTTGCTGCAACACGATTACGCGGTCACAGAAGTACTTAACGGTGGCAATATCGTGAGTAATCAGAATGAAGGCCGTGCCATAGGTGTTCTGGAATTCAATCAACAGATCCAGTACCTGAGATCGCAGCGATACATCCAGTGCCGCCGTCGCTTCATCGGCAATCACCACCTTTGGTAAGGTAACCAGAGCGCGTGCAATCACGATACGTTGTCGCTGACCACCGGAAAACGCATGCGGATAACGGCTGGAAAACTCCGGTGGTAAGCCCACCCACTTCATCATATTCCTGACGCGCTCTTCGCGTTGTTTTGCATTCATTTCAGAGCGAAGTAGCTTGAGCGGCTCTTCAATAATATCGAATACCGTCATACGCGGATTTAATGACGACCAAGGGTCCTGGAAAATCAGACGCAAATCCGCAAACAGTGGATCGCGTTTAATACGTTTGTAATCTGATAACTCCAGCTCAATACCATTTTCTTTATCCACATATTGAATAGAACCCGATGTGGCAGGTGCCATTCCCAGAATGGCGCGTCCCAAAGTACTTTTACCTGAACCAGACTCACCGACAATGCCCAGAGATTCACCGGGATGAAGCACCAGATTGGCATCATCTACCGCGGTCATGATCTGTTTCTTCTGGAACATCTTCGCCGGTTTTTCAAATTCTTTGGTTACACTGATCACGTCAAGAATTGGCTGATCGTTTTTCCCTTCAATAAGCTGGAACGGCTTTTTCACTTTCGACGGCTTTTCCAACGCACGCGTGGCATGCATCAGCTTAACGGTATAGGGATGCTGAGGGTTTTCGAAGATCTGTCGCACATCGCCACATTCCACCAACACGCCCTTTTCCATTACCGCGACGCGATCCGAGATCTGGGCAACCACACCTAAGTCGTGGGTGATGAACAGAATCGCCATTCCGATCTCTTTTTGCAGTTGATCGAACAACTCCAGTATTTCTGCCTGTGTGGTCACATCCAGAGCTGTGGTTGGCTCATCGGCAATCAGAATGTCCGGGCGGGTGGCGATTGCCATGGCAATCACGACGCGCTGTCGCTGACCGCCTGACAATTCAAACGAGTACTTATTGATTAAGCTTTCCGGCTCCGGCATCTGTACCTGAGCCAGCAGTTCAACGGCTCGATCGTGCGCCGCTTTTTTTGAGATATCCGGATCAACCAGACATAGCACTTCTTTAATCTGGTCGCCAACCGTATGCACCGGGCTTAATGCTGCCATCGGCTCTTGCGATACCAGAGAGAAATTAAAACAACGCAACGAGCGCATTTCTTTGCTTCGTGGGTCTATCTGAGTAATGTCGATTACCTGACCAGAATCTGTCGTCAGCAGAATCTCGCCCGAATCGATACGACCGGGGCGGTCAAGAAGCTGCATGATGGCACTGGAAGTTACTGACTTTCCAGAGCCTGATTCACCAATCACTGACAAGGTTTCGCCTTTGTACAGGTCAAACGAAACGCCTTTTACCGCGTGGAAATGCTCCGTACTGGTCGGGAAGCTCACATTGAGGTCTTTTACTTGTAGGATTTTCTCAGACATTATTTTGCTCCCTGATCATGGTATGGGTCACACGCATCTCGCAGACCGTCGCCAACAAAGTTCATCGCCAGAATGACCACCACTACTGCTGCGGCCGGAATAAGAAGCCAGGATGCTTCAGCCAGTGCGCGGATGTTCTGCGCTTCCTGAAGCAGTACCCCCCAGCTAACCATTGGTGCCTGCAGGCCAAGACCTAGGAAACTCAGCGCGGTTTCACCCAGAATCATGGCTGGAATTGCTAAAGTGACGACAGCAATGATGTGGCTAAGGAAATTCGGCACCATGTAACGGCGAATAATTTCAAATGGGCTGTTGCCATCTAACCAAGCTGCGGCGACGTACTCTTCACTACGAAGAGACATAAAGCGGCTTCGCACAACGCGCGCCATATCGGGCCAGGACACCAAACCCAGAATGATAGTGATAAGGAAATACTTGGTCAGAGAACTCCATTCTGAAGGCAGAGAAGCAGACAGCGCCATCCACAAAGGCAGTGTTGGAATGGACTTCATAAACTCAATGCTGCGCTGGATGAAGTTATCGATCGCACCACCGAAGTAACCAGAAATACCACCAATTAATATACCCAGAACAAAGGTCGTAAATACCCCCATCAGACCGACAGACAGAGAAATTCGCGCACCGTAGATCAGGCGAGACAGCATATCGCGTCCCATTCGGTCTGAACCTAGGATAAAGAAAGGCTGCCTTGGGTTTTCAGGCACAATGAACTTGTAAGTCATTGGAATAAAGCCCATCAGTTCATATTTCTCGGTTTTACCAAAGAACTCGAAGTACACCTTCTTGCTTTCATCCAGAGTGTAATGGCGTTTCAGGGTTCGCATGTCGGTTTTACTCTTGTAAAACGCCAGATGCGGAGCCCAGCGCCAGCCATCATCCGTGCTTTCAAACAGGCTTACAGACTGCGGGGGTGCATAGGTGTATCGACGCCAGTTTTCGCTTGGGTCAAACGGTGCGAAAAACTCGGCAAACATAGCGACAAAGTAAATCACCGCAAGGAACCAGATGCTGTACCACGCAAGTTTGTGCTGACGCAGCTTGATCTTGATAAGTTGCCATTGCGTGGCTGTGCTGAGATCCAATGGCTGCTTTTTCTTGCGGCTAAGCAGCTTTCCAAACCAATTCATAGTAGACGTTGTCATGATTAAAACTCCTTCGACACGCCAACGCGTACGCGGGGATCAACCCAGTACAGCAGCAGGTCAGAAATCAGGGTACCGATAATTGTGAGGATGGACATGATGAGCAGGACGTCACCCGCAACGTACATGTCTTGAGCGCGCAATGCAGAAAGCATCAGAGGTCCCAGCGTAGGAATGTTCATCACCTGACTAACAATGATGTCTGCACCTAAAAGAGCTGGTAGCATCCAGCCAATCGTAGAAACTATAGGAAGGATCGCGATGCGAACTGGGTACTTCATGATAAGTTTGGCTTCTGTCTGCCCTTTAGCTCGCGCGGTTTTCACGTAAGGCTTTTTCAATTCATCCAGCAGGTTGGCACGCATGATTCGGATGATGCCCGCCAAACCGGCGGTTCCGACCACTAAGATGTAGATCCAGCTTCGGGATGCGGCATCCATAAACTTCGCCCATGACATTGGCTGATCAAGAAACTCTTCTGAATACAGACCGGAAACCACGGTATCAAAGCTGTAATAACCAATCAGAAGCGCGATGATGGCAATCACGAAGTTAGGCGTTGCCATACCAATAAAGCCAAAGATAGTCGCCACGTAATCGCCAAACGAATACTGGCGCAGAGCAGAATACATACCAATTGGAATAGCCACTAAGAACTGAAACAGGAACACAGCAAGTGCCAGACACACTGTTGGCCAGATTCGTGGCTCTATGGTGTCCCAGACTGGTTGGTTGTTGGTGAGGGAGATACCAAGATCACCAGTCATAAGACCAATCATCCAGTTGGCGTAACGCTCAAGGAGAGGTTTATCCAACCCATACATTTCCCTGAGCGTGTAAATCATTTCGGGGTCAACGGTTTGCCCCATGGACTGGAGCTCTGCAATTTTAGACGAGGCGAAATCGCCGGGCGGCAAGTCGATCACCGCAAACACGACAATGGAAACAGCGAATATGGTGACGAGTATCGACACCAGCCGTTTACCAGCAAACAGAAGAAAGCTGTTCATATTGTTCCTTAACTTCGAAACCTGTTGTGGCTAGGGTCTGACGACCCTGCTTATTGTTCTGTAACCCAACCATTAGGCGTTGAGCATAGAAAACGAGTCTATGTGCACGTTGAAAAGCGTCCTTTCCCCTGTGCAATTTTATTAGAACGCACTAAATAATATTTTTGAAACGCTTTTTCATATTTTTGCCAGTCACATCAGCAAAAATCTTGCGAAGCGTGATCAGCGCCAAATATTTCTATCAGTAACGAGGGATTCGAGGTGTGTTCTGTAAGAGGAAGGTCAAATATATTAGCAGTCTCGCTTTTACGACAAAATCTATCTAGCGAATGCTGTAAAACAAGTTGTGTACATTCCCGATACGGACCAATCAGGAACTACTATGAAAAAACTTACAATAATGTTCATCAGCGTCGTACTTTTGCTTGGCTGCACAAGCAATACTCAACAAAGTGACTTGTCCGAAGTTCTGTTAACTAAGCCGTATACAGAAACTAAGAGCTTTCACTCTGTTATTCCTATTCTTACCATTGGAAACAAAACACACCTTTATGCCAGCATCAATGGCAAGCGCTACAGCTTTATTCTGGATACGGGTTCACCAACCATTTTAACCAAACAGGTTGCCGACGAACTTGGTCTGGAAGTCATGGATACCAACAAGGGAAGAGATGCGAATAACAATCTCGTCTCGATGGATATTTCCATTGCAGACTCTATCGAGATTGGTGATGTGGCATTCAGAAACGTTCCGGTTTTCATCTTTGATCCGTCAGGTCTGCCTTCTGCGAAGTGTTTTTTGGATGGTGGCATCATTGGTGCAGAGATCCTCCCGCTTGCTGCCTGGCAGCTCAACTTCAAAGACAGTGAAATTGTTATCACCAGCGACGTGCGAAAACTTGATTACACAAAAGGCGCAGCGCGCGCGATTTTGAAAGAATCCGGCTATCCTCACCACCCGATTCTGGAACACAGAATTAATGACAAGTTTACCGACAACCTTATGTTCGACACAGGTAACACGGAAGTTTTGCAACTTAACCAGCTTGCTCTTAATCAGATGATTACCGATGGTGTGCTGTCCAACCCCAAAATTGAGGGACACGGCTCGTTTGGAGAATCTGCTGGCGGACAGGCAGAATCCACCGTGTATTACCAAACTCCAATTGAGAGTATGGAGGTTGGAGGCCTTGAACTGAAAGACTTCCATGCCTGGACAAGAACTACCCCTCCTTCTCTGATCGGTGCCAAGCTACTGGAGAACCACATCGTAACGCTCGATTACCCAAATAGAGATGCGTATTTCTATAAATTTCAGGAAAGGCGTAAAGAACGAACAAGTTGGGGATACAAAACAGCCATCAGTGAGCTAAATTCCCTGTATGTTAGCTTCTTGGAATCACCTTCTCTTGCTGAATCGGCAGGTCTTCAGTTAGGAGACCGGATTCTGAAAGTGAACTACCGCGATACCACCTATATTGATCCTGAAAAACATTGCGAAATCTTACGCTGGCTACCGAACGCTCGTGACGGAGAGACTCTGGAACTCAAGGTACTGCGTGGAAACACTCATGAGATCATAAAAATGGAAAGGTAGGTTTGTTTGAGGTTGTTTAGGGCCTGTTGACCTGGAGTCCTGAAAACTATCCGATGCTAAGGTGTACATACCCAAGTGATTGAAACAGCAATCACTTGGGTATTTTTTTTACTGGGTCTGGGTTTGACGAATCGCTTTCTTCCAGCCTTTATAGAGTCTGGTTTGAGTTTCTCGATCCATCTGAGGTGAAAACACTTTGTCGATCTGGCGTTTGCTGTCCAGCTCCTGTTTGTCTTTCCAGAACCCAACTGCCAGCCCCGCCAAAATCGCTGCACCCAATGCAGTAGACTCGGTCACAGAAGGACGAATAACCTTGGTATGAACAATGTCCGACTGGAACTGCATCAGAAAATCATTGGCTACAGCACCGCCATCAACACGAACCTGATTCAGTTTAATACCTGCGTCTTCTTCCATAGCTTCCAGCACGTCCCGACTTTGATAAGCGACGGATTCCAGAGTGGCACGAATAATGTGGTTACGATTGGTTCCGCGCGTTAATCCAGTCAAGGTTCCTCTGGCATGCGGGTCCCAGTAAGGTGCGCCTAAACCGACAAACGCTGGCACTAAATACACACCATTCGCGTCCTCTACTTTTTCAGCAAAATACTGGGTATCGGACGCATCTCGGATCAAACCAAGTTCATCACGCAGCCATTGAACGGTAGCTCCACCCATAAATACGCTGCCTTCCAATGCGTAGGCGATTTCATCCCCAATCTTGTACGCAATGGTAGTCAGCAACCCGTGTTTGGAATGAATGGCTTGATTCCCGGTATTCATCAGAAGGAAACACCCCGTCCCATACGTGTTCTTCACCATGCCTTTTGTGAAGCACTGCTGACCGATCATCGCAGCCTGCTGATCCCCTGCGATGCCTGAAATTGGAATCTCAGAGCCTCCACCTATGCTGGCATAGCCATAGACTTCACTGCATGATTTCACCTCTGGCAGCATGCTGCGGGGGATGTTAAACAGCTCCAACAGCTTTTCATCCCACTCCAGCGTATGGATATTAAACAGCATGGATCGAGACGCATTAGAAACATCAGTGACATGAGACTTACCATTGGTCAGCTTCCAGATAAGCCAGGTATCGACCGTTCCAAACAGCAAATCACCGTTTTCGGCTTTCTCTCTCGCGCCTTCAACATTGTCGAGAATCCATTGTATTTTGGAACCAGAGAAATACGCATCAATGACCAGCCCAGTGGTTTTCTGAATGTATTCACCCCACCCCTCGGCTTTAATGGCATCACAAGTTTCAGCAGTTCGGCGGCACTGCCAGACAATGGCGTTATACACCGGATGACCTGTGTGTTTATCCCAGACAATGGTCGTTTCACGTTGGTTCGTAATACCAATTGCCGCTACCTGTTCGTTATCGATGTCCGACTGGGCGAGCACTTCGGTGAGAGAAGAACGCTGGGTTCCCCAAATTTCCATTGGATCGTGTTCCACCCATCCGGCTTTTGGATAAATCTGACTGAACTCGCGCTGGGTGGTACTCAGGATGTTGGCATCCTGATCGAAGATAATAGCGCGAGAACTGGTTGTTCCCTGATCTAAGGCAACGATGACTTTGTTGCGAACTTCCATGAGTGCTCCGTGTTCCTTTTTCATTACCATTCTTGAAAATTGATGTTCATTCTTCCATCAAATGTTCGTTTTCGCAATAAAACACTCAAAGGTTAATCGAGTGTAAATGAATAACTGTGAACTTGGTTAAACCTGACAAAAGTGTCACCCGTACTTTATCCATATGACAATTCAAGGACAGTATTGATACTGTGACAAGCTCATAGACAATAAAATTTTGTTTATTTTTCACTCGACCCACCTATCAATATGTGTATATACTGCGCAATAACGAAAACAAACGAACATTTACGAAGGTAAAGATATGTCTACCCAAGCTGAATTCGATAAAACGGCTTCCGCTAATGAACACAATCCAAACAGAGAAGATTACGACGTTGTTGTCATCGGTGGTGGTATCAATGGCGTTGCTGTAGCAGCCGATGCGGCAGGTCGGGGATTAAAAGTGGGGCTATTCGAAATGTCCGATCTCGCTTCCGCCACTTCATCAGCAAGCAGTAAGCTTATTCATGGCGGGTTGCGCTATCTCGAACATTATGAGTTTCGTTTGGTGAGCGAAGCACTGGCAGAACGCGAAGTCTTATTGAAAAGCGCCCCCCATTTGGTTGCACCTTTACGTTTTCAGCTACCACACAGACCACACCTTCGCCCTGCATGGATGATTCGCACAGGATTGTTTCTTTATGATCACATAGGAAAGCGCGTTTCACTTCCTGCCAGCCATGGGGTTAATTTCGGAGAATCCAGCCCGTTACTCCCAGAAATGAAAGCGGGATTTGAGTATTCAGACTGCGCTGTGGATGACGCCCGCTTGGTCATTGCCAACGCTCAGTTAGCAAGCCAGTTAGGTGCAAACATTGAGACTCAGGCTCGCTGCACTGGCGCATCTCGCAGCTCTTCTGGCTGGGAAATCGATATCGAAAACACTCAAACCCATGTCGTCAAAACCGTATCTGCCAAAGCCTTGGTTAATGCCGCAGGTCCCTGGGTTGATCGATTCTTTGATCATCAACTTAGTCTGCCATCACCGCGTGGGATCCGACTGGTAAAAGGCAGCCATATTGTGGTGCCGCGCATGTACCCTGAGAATCACGCCTACATACTGCAAAACGAAGACAACCGGATTGTTTTTGTTATTCCGTATCAGGACAAATACTCGTGCATCGGCACTACGGATGTTGAGTATCAGGGTGATCCTTCTAAGGTCGAAATCAGTGATGACGAGGTGGATTACTTGTGTGACATCGTCAATCAGCACTTTGTCGAGAAAGTCTCTCCTGAAGATGTCATTAATACCTGGTCTGGTGTTCGTCCTTTGTGCGATGACGAATCTTCCGACGCACAAGCAGTAACGCGAGATTACACCATTGAACTGGACGACATGTTTGATGATGCCCCTCTGCTTTCAATTTTTGGTGGCAAATTAACAACGTACAGAAAACTGGGGCAAGCCGCAGTCAATAAACTGATTCCGTTCTTCCCTTCGATGAAAGCGCCGTGGACAAAAGAAGCAACGCTGCCCGGCGGAGACTTCATCAACAGAGAACAGTTGGAGATTGCACTCAAAAATCGCTACCCATGGTTAGACCGAACTATCATCCGTCGCTGGGTAAGGTCTTACGGTACACTAAGCCATCGCATAGTGGAAAATCGTCGTTCAGTTCAGGACATGGGCATCGATTTCGGCCATGGATTGTATCAAGCCGAAGTGGACTACATGATTCAGCACGAATGGGCGGTCACAAGTGAAGATATTTTGTGGCGACGCTCCAAGTTAGGAATTGAGTTCAGTTCGCTAGAAGTTGAAAAACTGGAGCAGTATTTAAACAGACACATCAGCGATTCAAACTTGCAGCATGCTGTCTGAGTCCACTCTATACCCAGTACCTAAACTGTCTGGGTATCAATGCTAGTGAGAAAAAGGGTCGGAACCGCTGTGCATTTCTCTTTCCGGAACCAGTTCTACGTATTCCACACAAGCCTGATTCGTCAGGCTTTTTGCCTGTTCTGAAGTGGCTTCTACGATAAGAACCTTATCGTGGATGAGTTCATCGATCACCGTAATGCTTTCAGACGCCAAGCTTTGCTGCAGTTCGGCTTTACAGCTTTCCACAAACTTCACGTAGTGCTTCATGGTCGCCTCCGTTTCATGGGCAATTGCAATAGAACCCACAATGGCTGCTGACATCAATACACCTATTACTCGCTTATTTTTCATTCAAGATCCTATTAAGAGAAAGTGCCTCCGAAGAGGCACTCTGAGGTATTACAAATCACATACGTGTGACCAGCTGTTGTCGCTGCCCGGGATAGAACGTGTCCACCAGTTTGCTTGATAAACTGCACCGTTGTGAACCAGTTTGTCACCAACACCTGCGTGGTTTGGGTTACCTGCCCAGTCAGCCTGAGGCCAGTTAGGGTAAACATTCAGACCAGTCGCATCACAAACAGCAGGGTCTGGAATTGGCTCACCACCGTTACAGCCAAGATCTAAGTATTCTTTAGCTGCTACTGCATTCACTAAACCATGACCAGTGCGGTTGTCGCGACCCGCTACATCCAGGTCAGTTGCCGTTGCGCTTAGTGCCTTACGAACCTGAGCGGCAGTACATTGAGGGTTGTAGCTCCATACTAGAGCTGCAACGCCCGCAGCGTGTGGAGCTGCCATAGATGTACCGTTGTAGTAGGCATAATCTTCACCTGTTGTCACGCTCACCGTGATTGGCTGGCCAGCCGCCGCTGCAAACTCCTGACCCAGTGTACGGTCAACCGTTACAGAAAGCAGTGGTGCTTCATTTTTCGCATCTACAACAAATGGATTTTGCAGACCAGTCAGTTCTGAGTTGCTGTATACGATAGCTGCAGATGCACCCGCGTCGTAACATGCTTTTACAGCATCGATTTCTGGACGAAGACCAGGACGCTGATTTTCAATACGCTCAACTACACAGACTTTATTTTTCATGTCACCACAGACATATTTGCCTGTTGTCGTATCACAGACTGCGGCAGGAGCAGTTTGAGTGCCTGATATTTTAGCTGGCTCGAATTTGTCCAATGCGTTTTTGATGTAACGGTTGTGAGGAACAATACCGCGGTTAAAGTAACTTTGTGCGTTGTACTCGATATCAGCAAGTACACCTTCGCCCATTGTAACGGTTGAAAGTACCGCCACACCCGGTGCTGCAATCTCTACCTGGTTGGTTGCCTGAGAGAAGGCCGCATGATCCAGCGCTGTATCAACAGCTGCAACCGATACCACTGAATCGTAAGATGCAGGGTACTTGTGCTTAGTATTTCCGTCGTTACCAGCAGAAGCTATAAATAAGACACCATGATCACTATGGCGCTTAAACGCGGCTTTTTCCGTTACACTGAGCTTGTTTCCACCCAGACTCATGTTAACAACATTCGCACCATTACTGACACAAGTGTCCACTGCTTTAACCAAACCAGAAGAGTATGTCCAACCACTCTCACTAAACACTTTGATAATATGCAGATTCACGTTTTGGTTAGGCATTACACCTACAACACCGGTGTTGTTCGCTACTGCTGCAATTGTACCTGCTACGTGAGTACCGTGAGCGTTTCCTGCTCCCGGAACGCTCCAGTCGCCAGTGCCTTTGTCGTTGGTACCTGTTACCTGGTTTGTCGCCAGATCAGTGTGCGCAAGATCGTAGCCTGAGTCGATAATACATACCGTTCGGTTACCCGCGTTAACGTCGGACAATAACGTTGCACCTACAGAGTCTTGACCCCATGGTGTGAGCTCACTAAGCAAGAATCGTGGTTGGTCAATTTCAACGTATTCTACGTCCAGATTGTGTTGCAGAGCGCTTAGCGCAGCCTGGTCAACTTCGACACTGTAAACTGAGCTATCACCTAATTTTTCTATTTGCTGTGCGTTAATGCGATCCAACACAGACTCTTGTACAATTCTTTCCCCAGCGAACTGGCTCAAGCCCATTCTGGCAGGGCTTTCAGACATATTGCTTTTAAATTTCACTAGGTATTTAACAGGCAGCTCAGCTTCTGAAACCTGAGTGAAATTATCGGCTACAGCATAGCCAGATGTGAACATCGCCAAAGCCAATACGGTAGGCTTAAATAGCCCGACGTTCTTTCTGTTTAACTTAATCATTTACTCATTCCTTGTATTACGCATTTATGCAATTTGCTTTTTGGTGACCCGAATAGGTAACCATTCGAAAGCTGCCCTGCTATAAAACAATGCCTATAAATCGAGCAAATAATTTATAAATTAAAATTTATTGCAATGCATTGCACTCTCATTTGCAACACTTTTAGTTAACATTAAAAAATTAAACAGAATACCTTATAAATCAATATGTTAATAAGGAAATAATGACTATGTATGCATATAATAGTCATAAAATTCGTAATAAGAGGAGAAAATTAAGCCACAGTAAGAATCAGGATATAGATAAAAAACTCAATAAAAACAATCACAAAGATCACAACGTACTTACTATTTCAGACCACTTTCTCTCAGTCTTTTATAAAGTGTATTTCGACTGATATTAAGCTCTTTGGCGGTTTTCGAAATATTGCGGTTCATTCGCTCATACGCCTCCAACCAGTCTTCTTTCTCTTCTACCGTGGTTTGGGATTGAAAACTCGTATTTACTGGCGCGACGAATGGACGAATATTGGAATCATGATTTGTTGAGCTCTGTACATCGGCTAAGAAATCATCCGGCAAGTCATCCACCTGAATCGCTTCCGGCTCTGCCATCGCGAGTGCAATCTGAATCACGCTAACCATCTGGCGGATATTGCCTGGCCAAGGGTGCGACTTGAACAGAGACAAAACCTCCATAGAAATTTGCCCTGGCTGATCGCCACTAGAAAACTTACTCAATAAGTACTGGACCAAAGCGTCTTTATCAGTACGCTCGCGAAGCGGTGGTAGGGTAATGTTCAGACCCGATACGCGGTAGTACAGATCTTGTCGAAACTTACCCGCTTCGACATCTTGCTTTAAATGTCGGTTGGTGGCAGACACCAATTTGAAATCCACAGGGTACGAGGTCGTTGAACCAAGCGGGGTGACCTTTCTTTCCTGAAGCACGCGCAATAAACGCGCCTGCACATTCAGTGGCATGTCACCCAATTCATCGAGAAACAACGTTCCTTTGTCGGCTTTGCGAATAAGACCGATATACCCTTTGGTGTGCGCGCCCGTGAACGCGCCTTTTTCGTATCCGAACAATTCAGATTCCACCAGTTCAGAAGGAATCGCAGCACAATTCACAGCAATAAGGGGGGCTTGTGAGCGTTCACTCGACAGGTGAAGCGCGTTTACGAACACTTCTTTCCCGACTCCAGTTTCGCCATTGATCAAAATGGGAATATCCGTGTTCAGTATCTTGCTAGCTTGAGTGATGGCTTTCGACAGCCTTGGATCGCCCATGTTCAGGCGTTCAAGATCCAGTACATCATCTTTCGAAACCGCTTTGGCCGCAGGTTTCGGAGCATTACGAAAGTCCAGTGAGCGCCCTTGCGGGATCTTCGGTGGCATCACAATGCCATGGAAATTGAAGTTATGTTTGGATCTCAGAACCAGAGGGGTATAAGAAGGGTGTGCCAGTAATTGATCCATGCGTACGTCAAACAGCTGATCCAGATTTTGAAGAGCCAAGTCACAACCCAGCACCACTTCTGCCCGCCGGTTGGCAGAGACAATGGTGCCTTGTTCATTGAACACCAATAGACAGGACCATTGACTATCGATGTTCTCTTCACTGGTATTAAACCAGAACAAGTAGTGATCCGAATTAAAGCGGGAAACAATCAGCTGGTTTTCAATGGCCTGAGACATCAGCTTCACCATGCCAAGCGTATGGGCTGTAGGCATGTAGGTGTCACTCGATATCGCCAACACCCCTGTCATTCGGCGGTCAGCGTCAAACAAAGGGGCAGCCGAGCCTGTCATAAATCGGTTGGAAGCGAGAAAGTGTTCATCATGGAAAATCTGAACAATGTTGCCTGTTTCTAAAGCCGTGCCAATGGCATTGGTTCCTATCAATCCTTCCTGCCAATGCACACCGTGGCGAAAAACATGAGGCTGATTTTCCTGAAAGAACCGTTGCTCTCCCCAGCTGTTCAGCACCTGCCCGTTGGTGTCTGCCAGCATCACTAAGCAATTACTGTTAGAGAGAAGGTTGTCGTAAAACGGCAGCACTTTTTGCTGCGTCGTTTGCAGCAAACCATGGTGCTGATCGAGTGACGAGGTGAAGTCGGCGTCACTTGCCATTTCTATGACTGGCGTACTGGAATGCGCCAGCCCAGCATCACGGCAGCGTCGCCACGAGCTTTCTATGATCGACTGGTGGGAACGATCATTATTCTTATATTCGTCCATGAAAACCACATATTACAGCTAAGCAATGCTCGAAAGGATGAGCGAAAAATGTTCGAAAACGAAAATACTGTTCAATCAGTGCTCAGCTCAAATTAGCACAAACTGAACACTTTGAACACATTTTGTTAACAAATGTGATCTCACACTGTTAAGGATAAAAAGCTCAATATCTCATAAAGTTAAAGTGATATTTATATTAATTCATTGTTTATAAAGGCATTAGATTGTTTAAAACGCCGTTTATTTTCGTTTAACAACAAACTGGCACAGTTCTGGCAATAACGAACATTATCGAAAATTAGCATACCCAAAAATTTAAAGATAATTTCGAAGTTAAGGAGAACTTAGTGTCATTAACACTTGAGCAGGTAAGCAAATTGGTGGACAACGAAGTCCACATCAATGAAGCCAGCCTGACGTTCGAACCGGGCTCGTTTAACGTGCTATTAGGGAGAACGCTGGCGGGGAAGACTTCATTAATGCGGCTCATAGCCGGTTTAGATAAGCCCACTTCAGGACGAATTCTGGTCAATGGCGTAGACGTAACAGGTATGCCTGTGCGTGAACGCAATATCTCAATGGTGTACCAGCAGTTCATCAATTACCCCAACCTTTCGGTTTTCGAAAACATCGCCTCTCCGTTGCGCTTGGCAGGCATGGCAGACAAAGAGATTCAGGAGAGAGTACACGCCACAGCAGAAATGCTGCGAATTACAGAATACCTTAACCGTTTACCATTGGAACTTTCTGGTGGTCAGCAGCAGCGTACTGCAATGGCAAGAGCTTTGGTCAAAGACGCCGAGATCATTCTCTTCGACGAGCCGCTGGTTAACCTGGATTACAAATTACGTGAAGAACTTCGTCAGGAAATGCGCGAGCTGTTTCAGACTCGTCATACCATCGCCATTTACGCCACAACTGAGCCTAACGAAGCATTAGCCCTTGGCGGAACCACCACTATTCTGCACGAAGGCAGTGTTATTCAGTCGGGCATCACACCCGAGGTGTACCACAAACCCAATACCGTTACGTCAGCGACCCTGTTCAGCGAACCTCCAATCAACCTGATGCGCGGAAAAGTGACAGACAGCGAAGTGTGTTTCGATGAAAAAGCTCACTTCCCTTTGAATCAATCTTTGAAGCATTTAGGACAAGGGGAATACATTTTCGGCGTGCGTCCAAGCCATTTGAGTTTGCTGCCGAAAAACGACGATGACATTGAATTGTCGGTTCAGGTTGAAGTGGCTGAAATCAGCGGTTCTGAAACCTTCCTCCACGTGTGCAACAACCACTTTGAAATGGTGCTGCACTTACCGGGGGTTCACAGCTACGACGTTGATGAATCGATCAAGATTTACATCCCTATTCATAAGTTTTACGTGTTCGGCATGGATGAACAGTTGATCCATGCCCCTAGTCATCATCTGTTGGGATAATTGATATGGTTCAGATAACACTTAATGCCCTGGCGCATACATACGACAAAAAGAAAGGTCCCGATTCCACCTACGCCATCCAGGAAATGACGCACACCTGGCACCAAGGGGGCGCTTTTGCACTGCTTGGTCCTTCTGGGTGTGGGAAATCCACCCTGCTTAACATTATCTCCGGGCTGATGAGCCCATCGGATGGCGAAGTGCTGTTTGACGGGGTGAAGGTGAATGACATTCCTCCACAAGACCGAAATATCGCGCAGGTTTTCCAGTTTCCGGTGATCTACGACACCATGTCGGTGTACGACAATCTGGCATTCCCACTGCGCAATATGAAGGTGAACAGCGCCAAAATTCACTCAAAAGTGACCGAAATTGCCGAAATCTTAGAACTCACGCCCGTTTTAAAGAAACGCGCCGAGCACCTGACGGCAGATGAGAAGCAAAAAGTATCCATGGGACGCGGACTGGTTCGTGATGATGTTTCCGCGATTCTGTTCGACGAACCACTCACGGTGATTGACCCACAGCTGAAATGGAAACTTAGACGTAAGCTCAAGCAGATCCACCAGCAATTCAACATCACCATGGTGTACGTCACCCATGATCAACTCGAAGCCTCTACCTTTGCCGACAAGATTGCGGTGATGTACGACGGTCAAATTGTGCAATTTGGTACGCCACGTGAGTTATTCGAAAAACCGAACCATACCTTTGTAGGGTATTTCATCGGCAGTCCGGGAATGAATCTGATTGAGGTGATTCCTACCGACAATGGCGTGCGTTTCGACGACGTTGACTTGCCACTTTCCAACGCTTTGAAAGAGAAAATTCTGGGTGCCAACACCCACAACATCAAAATTGGCATTCGCCCCGAGTTTGTTCATGTATGGGAGAAAGAAAACGACAGCGCAATCCGCTGCGACGTGTCCCATGTAGAAGACCTCGGCACCTATAAGATTCTGACGCTTAAAGTGGGCAAACAGGAAATCAAAGCCCGCTTGCAAGAAGATCAGCCTGTGCCAGCCAAGGTGGCTTACATCAGCTTCCCAGAGCAATGGACCATGGTGTATCTGGATGAATTTTTGATTGGGGAGAGGGAAGACTAATGGACAAGGTCACCAATAACAAAGCTTGGTTTTTAGTGCTGCCCGTATTTCTTCTGGTGGCATTCAGTGCGGTCGTCCCATTGATGACGGTCGTCAACTACTCATTGCAAGACATCTTCGACGCCAACACCGCCTACTTTGTGGGAACGGAATGGTACAAAGAAATGCTCAACGACGAACGTTTACAAGGGGCGTTATTTCGCCAGTTTGGTTTTTCGTTTGCCATTCTTTTGATCGAAGTGCCTTTAGGCATTCTGGTGGCGCTGGCGATGCCAGCTAAAGGCAAAGGCTCAGTCTTTTGCTTGATCGTTCTGGCGCTGCCACTACTTATTCCACTCAATGTGGTCGGCACCATCTGGCAAATCTTTGGTCGTGCCGACATCGGTCTGTTCGGCTGGGCATTGAACAGCATTGGCATCAACTACAACTACGCAGGCAACCCTGTTGACGCATGGTTCACCGTGTTGCTGATGGACGTTTGGCACTGGACATCATTGATCGCGCTTCTGTGCTACTCCGGTCTGCGTGCGATTCCAGATGCTTACTACCAAGCAGCTCGAATCGACCGTGCTTCAAACTGGGCCATCTTCCGCTTCATCCAGCTTCCGAAACTGAAAAGCGTGTTGCTGATTGGTGTGCTGATCCGCTTTATGGACAGCTTCATGATTTACACCGAACCCTTCGTGTTGACGGGTGGCGGTCCGGGTAACTCGACCACCTTCCTCAGCCAGGCGTTGACCAAAATGGCGATCGGTCAGTTCGATATTGGTCCGGCGGCGGCGTTCTCCATCATCTATTTCCTAATCATCTTGCTGGTTTGTTGGGTGTTCTACACCGCAATGACGCACACAGAGAACAAGTAGAGGATTGAATCATGACTAAATCAAAACTATTCGGCCTCATTGCTTACGTGGTGTTTTTGCTGTTGCCGATTTACTGGCTACTCAACATGTCGTTCAAAGAGAATCAGGAGATCCTGAGCGGTTTAAGCTTCTTCCCAGAGAACTGGACGTTCCGCAACTATCAGGTGATTTTTGAAGATCCCAGCTGGTACATGGGCTATGTGAATTCCATCATCTACGTGGTGATGAACATGATCATCACCCTGATTGTGGCTTTACCCGCAGCATACGCTTTCTCGCGTTATCGTTTTGTCGGCGACAAACATTTGTTCTTCTGGCTGTTGACCAACCGAATGGCACCACCAGCGGTATTCCTGTTGCCATTCTTCCAACTTTATTCATCGATTGGGCTGTTCGATACGCACATTGCGGTCGCCCTAGCCCACTGCTTGTTTAACGTGCCGCTGGCAGTTTGGATTCTGGAAGGCTTTATGTCGGGTGTTCCACGCGAAATTGATGAAACCGCGTACATCGACGGCTACACCTTTCCGAAATTCTTTATGAAGATTTTCCTACCGATGATCCGCTCTGGCATCGGGGTAACGGCCTTTTTCTGCTTCATGTTCAGTTGGGTTGAACTGCTGCTGGCAAGAACCCTGACTTCAGTGGATGCCAAGCCCATATCAGCGGTGATGACCCGAACGGTCAGCGCCTCAGGGATTGACTGGGGCGTGCTGGCCGCGGCAGGGGTACTGACGATTCTGCCCGGTATTTTGGTTATCTGGTTTGTGCGCAATCACGTGGCGAAAGGCTTCGCCCTCGGACGAGTTTAAGGAGAAACAACATGAACTGGATGGCTTGGACAACTCCATCAGCACTCTTTTTCACGGGGATCGCCCTGATCCTCGTCACCATGACGATTTTGGAAATCAAATACCCCTGTGTGGAACGCAAAGGTTTTTTGCCAATTTCCACCACCCGTGGGGATCGTCTGTTCATTGGTTTACTCAGCGGAGCCTTCATTCATTTGGGCTTCGTAGGGCTGAGTGAAATCAGTATTTGGGTGCCATTTGCAGTTTCTGTAGTTTGGCTATGTACCGTAATGAAATGGGGATAATGACGCTAAAAGCT
This sequence comes from Vibrio nigripulchritudo, assembly GCF_027924785.1. Taxonomy (NCBI): domain Bacteria; kingdom Pseudomonadati; phylum Pseudomonadota; class Gammaproteobacteria; order Vibrionales; family Vibrionaceae; genus Vibrio; species Vibrio nigripulchritudo. Next base: position 1,752,539 of record NZ_AP027050.1, read on the forward strand.
ACACATAAACATAACGTGAAATATATGAATAACAGGAGTTATTAGTAATGCAAAAGGATATGAAAAAAACATACTTAGGACGTTGTATGTCGCTGGCCATTTTGATGGCAGCGGTGTCACCTTATGCGAGTGCCGATATGGCTGCAGCCAACAAATGGCTGGAGTCTGAGTTTACGCCATCTACACTTTCTGTGAAAAAACAGCAGGAAGAGATGCAATGGTTCATCGATGCTGCAAAACCATTCAAAGGAATGGAAATCAATGTCGCATCAGAAACCATCACAACTCACGAGTACGAAGCGAAAGTATTGGCGAAGGCTTTCTATGAAATCACGGGTATCAAGGTTAACCATGACCTGATTCAGGAAGGTGATGTGGTAGAGAAGCTGCAAACCCAAATGCAGACGGGTCGTAATATTTACGATGCTTACGTCAATGACTCCGACTTGATTGGTACGCACTTCCGCTACGGTAAAGTGGTTCCTATCAGTGACTTCATTGCCGGTGAAGGTGCAGTGGTCACCAACCCAATGCTGGATCTGAAAGACTTTATTGGTTTGAGCTTTACAACAGGACCAGACGGTAAAATCTACCAGCTCCCAGACCAACAGTTTGCCAACCTTTACTGGTTCCGTGCCGACTGGTTCGAGCGCGCCGATTTGAAAGCCAAGTTTAAAGACGCTTACGGTTACGAGTTGGGCGTACCACTTAACTGGTCTGCGTATGAAGACATCGCTGAGTTCTTTACCGACAAAGTGAAAACCATTGATGGCGAGCCTGTATACGGTCACATGGATTACGGTAAGAAAGATCCTTCCTTAGGCTGGCGTTTCACCGATTCATGGTTCTCCATGGCCGGTGCTGGTGACAAAGGGATTCCAAACGGTCTGCCTGTCGATGAATGGGGTATTCGTATCGAAGGTTGTCAGCCAGTGGGATCGGATGTCTCTCGTGGCGGTGCCACCAACGGTCCAGCAGCCGTTTATGCAACCACAAAATACGTAGACTGGCTGAAGAAGTACGCGCCACCAGAAGCACAAGGCATGACCTTTGGTGAAGCAGGTCCTGTTCCAGCACAGGGTTCTATCGCGCAACAAATCTTCTGGTACACCGCCTTTACTGCGGATATGACCAAACCGGGCTTGCCAGTGGTGAACGAAGACGGCACACCAAAATGGCGCATGGCGCCTTCGCCACGCGGTCCATACTGGGAAGACGGCATGAAATTGGGCTACCAGGATGCCGGTTCCTGGACCTTCTTGAACAGTACACCGCTTGATCGCCGCAAAGCCGCTTGGTTATACGCGCAGTTCGTGGTGTCTAAATCTGTGAGCTTGAAGAAAACGCTGGTGGGTCTGACGCCGATTCGTGAATCGGACATCAATTCGCAAGCGATGACTGATGCCGCTCCAAAACTGGGTGGTCTGGTAGAGTTCTACCGCAGTGATGCGCGTAAACAGTGGACACCAACCGGGACCAACGTGCCAGACTATCCAAAACTGGCGCAGCTGTGGTGGCAATACGTGTCTGAAGCAGCCAGTGGCGAGAAGACCCCACAAGAAGCACTGGACGGCTTGGCGAAAGCACAAGACAAAGTACTTCGTCGTTTAGAGCGCAGTAAAGCACAAGGCGAATGTGGTCCTAAGCTGAACCCAGAAAAAGGCGCAGAATACTGGTTAGCTCAACCGGGCTCTCCGAAAGCCAAACTGGCGAACGAGAAACCACAAGGCAAAACCATCGCCTATAAAGATCTGATCGCTTCCAAGTAATCGAGACAGATCGACCTATTTGCTTCTGGCTTAGGGAATCTGGAAGCAAACCAGCCAGCAATGTGTAGGGCATTGCTGGCTTTTTTGGTTCGAATGAATACGCACGCTTCAACAAAAGCAGCAAAATAGAATGTATAAAACCCGCTTCTCTTTATTTAACTGAGAGTTAGGTTGTAAATGTATGGAAATAAAGTAAAAAAAAGCCTTATCAATGGCATACTTCCGATCGATTTTTCAGGGAAATGAATTCGCCTTAGAATTTCAAAATTGACAAATAAATCAAATAACAACTTCAGGTATAAAATGAAAAGGCTTATTCAACTCACAATGATTTCTTCTATGTTACTGACTTCCAATGTAGCTCTTGCAAAGGGGTCTGGCTGGAGAGACATCAAACAAATCGGTTGCCATTTGAATGATGGAACATGCTACGCAACTCTAGACACCACTGTGGGTCCCACACAATGCCGTTCCAGTTCCATCCGCTGGAACAAAGACAATGCTGTATCAGGGAAAGAAACCTTGAGTTTGTTAATGACCGCTTCTACGGCTGGAAAAAAGGTCAGCTTCAATGTGGTGGATACGTGTTACGGCAATTATCCAACATTCAATTACATTGTGGTCCAAATGTAATAATGGCGGTTTCCAGGAATAAGATTCTTGAATCCAATAAATATTCAACAAGCTAAGTTAGCTCTTGTTTCGATACATTGTTAAAAGCGTTAGTTAATTAGACACATAAAGTTACTATGATTAGAAATATTCTTCTTTTATCTGCATCTCTATCATTTCTTGGTAGTGCATCCGCAGCTTCCTACTCTCAAGACACAAATACAGTAAAGAAAGTGTTCGCGAATCCGAATGGGGCAATTGCACTACAACTTGATGGTGGGTTCCCTAATGCCATCAGAGCAAATCAGTGCAGTAGAAATAACGGTTGGGCAGGGTTATCCAAGTCGGACGATGTTATTAAGTCAACCATTCTTACTGCAAAAGCATCAGGTATGAAACTTACGGTCACTATTGAGGGCTGTGAAGGGTCCTGGTTTAAAATCAAAGATTTGTACCTTCAATAAAAACGTTATTTGGAAAAGGATTATCAATAAGAACTTCTGTCGCTCTGGCAATGTTCACGCAAGGGAAAAGAAATGCGACCGTTTATACAAATGGTACGGTTGGATCATTCTGCCGTGTGATTCAATATGACCCGCATTAATTAGAGATTCAAAAGCGAGAGCCTGGCAGGGAAACTGCTAGGCTCTCTTTGTTAGCGCGCTACCACAACTCTCTAGCGGTCTGTTTTATGGATCCGCCCCTGATATCTTGCTGGGTTAATCAATTCATCTATAGGAAGGACCGCAGCACCTAGTTGAGGTTTTATATCAGTCGTCGCTCTTACTATTTTCGGCGGCTGAATGGCAAAGTCTTCACCTAATTCAGTTTCTTCACTAATGGACGCCTGGATCTGATTGATCAGGCTGGAATGTAAGGTTCCACCAATCACAATCGCATCCGGGGCGAACGTTCGGGCTATCACCAAACAAAGCCACTTTATCTGCTCCGTAGAACGGGCAACCCACTTTTTAACGCAAGGTGTGTTCAGGTGTTCATCCGTCAGTTGATCCAGTCGCTCTAGTTCGATTCCTTCTTTGACTAAAGTATCCAGTAAATCCTGACCTGATGGTCTTTCCTTAGATTTCGGAAACAGCCCTGAGAATTCAGCGGCAACCTGACTGTGACCTAAATAAAGGCTTTGATCGATAATAGCCGCACCACCGATACCATAAGATAACCAGATATAGCAGTAGTGCTGGTGCGATTTGCAGGCACCATAGTAAAGCTCGGCAAGACAGGCGGCTTTCGCGTCATTGATATGATAGACGGGAAATTCAAAATACTGGGCGAGATCGTTTCTAAAATCTATCGACGGCCAGTCGGCAAACTGCTGAGTTTTTAATGTGCGCCCCGGCGTATCGGTATGTTGCCCGGGATAGCTGACGCCGCACCCCACCACTCGGGAAATATCACTGCCAGACTGCTCCAGTTGTTGATGAATGCTCTGACTGGCCTTAGTCAAAATGGTATGAAAATCCCTGTTATCAATGGAAAACTGCTCTTCCGTGATGATATTTCCTTCTAGATCTGCCACGCAGGTATACAAGGTATCCGGGTCAAAATACACGCCCGTCGTGAGCAGACTCTCTGATTTGAGCTTTAGTAATTTAGAGGGGAATCCTTTTTGACCCTTTTTAGTCGGATCCGGTATTTCCTCCATCACACCATGCTCAAGCAATTCACTGGTTAATCGGGTAATTGTTGCTGGCGTCACGCCCAGCTCTTTGGTCAGAGTAGCTCGCGTCTGAGGACCATATCGTCGGATGTGTGCCACAATCCGTCGAATATTCAACTTTGCAAAAATGTTTACAACCACTCTTTGTTCCATTCACTTCATTTTATTGGTTTTTTAGATCATCACACTGATCCCCCCATGCGAAAACAAAATTCAGAAAATTTGATCAACTTCAAAACAAATTAAGCTGTTCATTTTTTATCCTCTGGATTAATTTACATTGTGTAAAATAATCACTAATATCAATTCTAACAATAAGGAAATCGACGCAGAGAGGGAGAAACAATATGCGTTTAAGTAAAAAAATAACATCCAGAATACTGGCTGCAGCAATTGTGGGAATTGCTTCATTTAGCTCATATGCTGCTGATGTAATTACGGTTTACACCGCTGCACCTCAGAAGTTTGTTGACGCTTTGGTGCCAAAATTTGAGAAACAGACAGGCATTGAAGTGCAGGTCATCAAAGCTGGCTCAGGTGAACTGCTGAATCGTCTGACCGCGGAAAGTGACAAGCCCGTCGCCGATGTTTTGTGGAGTGTTGACGGCACGGTCATCGACTTTAACCCAACCCTATTTAGCCCGTACAAATCGGTGCATGCTGAAAGCCTCATTCCGGGTTTGGTTAAAAGTGATATGTGGTCGCCTTTCACTGCCGTTGTCATGGTGTTCATTGTCAACGAAGCAAAGCTGAAAGGTCTGCCTGTACCGGCAAGTTGGGAGGATCTATCTAAACCCATCTATAAAAGCTTAATTTCATCAGCAAGAGCCGATCGCTCTGGCTCCGCATTTATCCAGTATGCGACGGTTATGCAGATCTATTCTGTGGAAGAACAAGCTGCTCTTATCTACAAAGGTGCACTGAAAAATTTCGTCCTCTCCAACAGCTCTGGTGCGGTTCCTCGATTTGTTAATGATGGCGAGTCCCCTATCGGCATCACGCTAGAAGATGCCGCATTGCAATACAAAGAAGGGGGCGGTCCGGTAGAAATCGTTTACCCATCTGAAGGCACTGCACTGGCACCCGATGCCATTGCGAAAGTTGCAGGCAGCCCAAATGGTGCAGGTGCTGAAAAATTCATCGACTTTATTCTTTCAGAAGAAGGTCAGAAAGTCGTTGCTTCTCTTGGTCGCCGACCTGTGCGTACCGATGTGGAATCCAACCCACTTCTTATTCCGTTAGAAAGAGTTCCTGTCATGGATTACGACTTTAAGTGGGCAGCGGATAACCGCTCACGCCTTGTCGAAAACTGGGCAGATTGGGTCTTAGACGTTCAGTAAAGAATCCAGATTAACCTTTTAGAAAACGACTTATTAAGCAGTGGCTTGAAGCAGAGCCACTGTATTTTTTAGCCAGATTACAGAGGTGATGAAATGGCAGCCGTACAAATTAACGGAATAAGAAAGCAGTATGGTGACGTTGTCGCATTGTCAAACATTAATATTTCGATTGAATCGGGTTCCTTTTACACGCTACTAGGACCAAGTGGGTGTGGAAAAACTACCCTGCTCCGCACCATTGCAGGATTTCACCGCCAGAATTCAGGGACAATCGTTGTCGACTCGCACTCAATCGAGAACGAACCAGCGCACCAACGCGATGTTGGTATGGTATTTCAGGATTACGCCGTCTTCCCTCATTTAAGCGTTGAAGACAACGTCGCGTTTGGTTTGAAGCAGCGCAAAGTTGCAAAAAACGAAATGAAAAAGCGCGTAGAAGACGCATTGAAAATGGTTCAGCTCTCTGAGTTTGCCAAACGCATGCCACACGAACTCAGCGGAGGACAACAGCAACGTGTAGGGCTTGCCAGAGCAATCGTCATCAACCCAACGGTTTTGCTTATGGATGAACCGCTTTCTAATCTGGACGCAAAACTCAGGGTAGATCTGCGTGCCGAGCTCAGAAAAATTCAGCAAAAAATGGGAATGACCACGGTATATGTTACACACGATCAGGAAGAGGCACTGGCCATGTCCGATACGGTTTGTGTGATGTACAAAGGGATCATTCAACAGGCAGCGCCACCGTTCGAAGTTTATAACCGTCCGGCGAATCGCTTTGTTGCCAACTTTGTTGGTGGAAACAACTTTCTTAGAACCTCCAATCAAGGTGGTCTCATCTCATTGACCAGCGCAGATAAAGTGATAGGTGACTATCCTGCTGATGCTGATAAATCGATGGAAATCGTCGCCGCTGTTCGTCCCGAAGCGATCTCTTTACATGCAACCTCCCCTTCTGAACACACTTTTGATGTAAAGGTCACGGTCGAACAAATCAGTTTCATTGGTAGAGAAATGGAAGTGCATGGCAAAACGGCTGACGGAGAAATACTAAAAGCGGTTACCCGCCCAGACGAAACCATTATGAACATCAAAGAGGGAGACCAAGCCTTCATGTCTTTTGACCAAGAAGACATCTCTTTGTTTGAAGATTCAGAAACTGGGAGAAGATTGCAATGAATACTCCTCGCATTGCGGCGCCACAGGGAATAACCAGCCTGTTTCCTAAATTCCGTCAACTGGATTTCTGGTCGTTTGTTTCCATCGTCACCGTCGCCATCTTATTCATCCTATTGATACTACCCATCTTTAGCGTGTTTGTGGTGAGCTTCTTCGATGCCAATACAGGGGCATTTACACTCGATAATTACATCAAGGTTTTCACTAAAAATTATTACCTGACTGGGTTAAAAAATTCACTTTACGTAGGCTTTATGGGGACTCTGGGTGCGTGTTTACTGGGTGTACCTTTAGCTTTCTTCACCGCTCGTTTCCACATTTGGGGAAAACAGTTCATCTCAACATTAGCCATTCTGGTACTGGTAGCACCACCGTTTATCGGTGCTTATGCGTGGATTATGATGTTTGGATCAAACGGTTTTGTGACTAACTTCTTCGCCCAGTTTGGCATAGAAACACCTACCATTTACGGAGCGGGTGGGGTTATTCTGGTATTCACACTCAAGTTCTTTCCTTTTGTGTACCTGATGACACAAACGGCACTTAAATCGGTCAATAAGTCTTTCGAAGACGCGGCTGAAAACCTCGGCTGCAATGCGCTTGAACGCTTCTTCAAAGTCACTTTGCCATTGGTTTTCCCGGCGGTAAGTACGGGAGCCATCATCTGCTTTGTTCTTTCTATTGCCGACTTTGGTACACCTGCGATCTTAGGGCGTGGATTCAGAACACTTTCAACCATTGCGTATTCGGCTTATACCTCTGAGCTAGGCGGAAAACCGACCATGGCTGTGACCATTTCTTTGGTCATGATGGCTATTTCTATGCTGGCTCTTTTGGTACAGCGCAAGATTCTGGCAAAACGCAGATACGCCAGTGCTCTTACCAACAGACCCGTCGTCAGCAAGCTAACAGGCATACAAAACGTATTAGCACACGTGTTCTGTTACGCCGTCGTACTGGTCGCTATGCTGCCTACCATGGTGGTGGTTTATACCTCGTTCCTGCAAACCAATGGACCCGTCTTTACCGGAGGGTTTGGTTTACAGAGCTATGCTCGGGTTATCAGCGATGCGCCGGAAGCGATAGTGAACAGCTTCTCTTTTGCGCTGGTTGCCGTTGCACTTATCGCGATTTTCTCGGGGCTGATTTCTTACCTGATTGTACGCCGGGACACCAAAACATCCGGCATGATCGACTTACTGATGATGGTGCCATATCTGGTTCCCGGGGTAGTGATCGCCATAGGTTTTGTTACTACGTTCAGAACCGGAATGTTTGACCTGACCGGAACTGCCGCGATCATCATTATGATCTACTTTATCAGGCGACTTCCCTATGGCGTTCGTTCCACGACAACCAATCTAAGACAGATTAAGCCTTCTCTGGAAGAAGCAGCCATTAACTTAGGCGCAAACCCGTTAAAGGCATTTGTGACTGTCACTGTTCCTCTCATCCTGCCCGGGCTAATTGTCGGGTCACTGATGAGTTTTATCACCGCAATTAATGAGCTGTCATCGACATTGATTCTCTATAACTCAGGAACGGTAACCATGCCGATCAAAATCTACATATCGGTATTAGACGGGGAATTTGGTATTGCAGCAGCACTCTCGACCATTCTACTGGTGAGCACTGGGCTCTGTGTTTACACGGTTTTCCGTTTCTCAGATGACAGCGAATCATCGTTTGTTTAAGTATTTCACCAACAGAGTTTAACTATGAACATAAATGCCTTTTCACGTTCGAAAAGTCGGAGTAATAAAAAACCGGGGGATGACGCTATGCTCATCGTTCCGGGAAACATCATCGCGCTGTTAGACGGTGCAACCGACCCCTTTGCCAGTTTTAAAGAAGGCGGAGAAAGTTCTGGAAGATACGCGTCCAACACGGTTGCGGCGATTTGCGCAGAACTTTTCAGTGACAAGGCATTTAGGGAATCATCCGCTGAGTTTATTCTGCGGAGCATTTCCGAAAGATTCGCGGAGTGTATGTCCAACCACAAATTTGTGCATTCCCCATCAACGACCCTATCAATGGTGATTTTTCTGGAAGACGCTCTGCGCATTCTTAATGTTGGAGATTCTGGGATCCGGGTAAATGGCACTGATGTTTATTGCCACCACAAGCCTATTGATTCCGTTGCAACCACCACAAGAATTGCCATTCATCACAGGCTTAAGGACGTATTTCCAGACCCGGATTCCTTAGAAAAAGTCACACGCAGACTCTCTTTTCACGGTATCGAATGCGGGGTAAGCGACCAGATCATCGACAAAAAGGATGTCGATAGCATACTGGCAAGAGTACTTGAGCAACACAGTAAAATTGCTTCATATGAGGATCTCGAACGATTTGTTCTTAAAGGTATTGTCAGCCAGAAAGTGTATGCCAATAACGGCGAGCATCCTTTAGGGTTCAGCACACTGGATGGCAACTTGCCTTTAATGAACGATGTCATTGATACCACCCTGAGTATAGAAAGCGTGCGGACACTGGAGCTCTTCAGCGATGGGTATCTGACCATGCCAGAGGGAACGAAAGTGTCAGATTGGGAAGAAGAGTATGCACGGGTAGAACAGCTCGATTTCACCAAAGTTTCTGACTTTGAAAATATTAAAGGGTCAACTTCCGAAGAATTTTTTGATGACCGCTCGATTATCTCTCTGGAAATGACCACACCTTAAACCTCTATTCCCTTGTTTGAGGATTAGGTCGCTGCGTCCCCCTCTTTTTGCAGCGACCCTTTTTCATTTGCCACAAACAAAAAAGCCAGCCTTTAAAACAAAGACTGACTTTTTATCGTACCGAAGGTTTTGGCATTACCTAGTGATTAAAACAATGAAATTTAATCGTCAGTGTTTCCCACAGTAGCTTTTGTGACACTGCGAACAAGTAGCCTGAACCACTTTACTCACTGCACCACCAGAAACCATACCAACAATTGTTCCCATTCCGCCAGGAATAGCTATTAATGCTCCTAAAACTGAAGATACTCCTCCTTCAAAAGCTCCTCTGAGGATATCTCCAAAACAAGCATTATCAGGGTCCCAAGCATCAAGTGCGCCCGCCCCAGCACCACCAATACCAACAGCGACAACTACTGGAAGGGCGCTCCTTTGGACCTTCTCAAATCCGGGGATTGGACTATCGAAAAAAACTTTACTATCGTAGCTCATTTCACGAACTCTAAACTTACTCACATATTTAATCCTCGATCCTCGAAGAGAGTTTATAACACTACGGTAATAACCTTTGGTTTCATTGGCTGTATCATAAGTGGAGACAACCAACTTATCACCTACCAAGTATACGCGACCATTTAATCTAGTCAGTAGGTTTAGAGATGGAATAGCACGTGGTTCCAAGCGAAGTCTACTGCTTGCATCCACTTCATAAATTTTACTAGGATCCCTTGGGTTATGAATATATAAAGGGCTTGATGTCAGATTAACAATGTGGCCGTAGCTTCCACGAAGACAATATTCATAACCCGCTACGATCATGTTGTTGCTATCATACCAATTTCGTTTAAGTTTATTACAGAGCTTTTCAGTCACCAATCCACTTGAAGCCAATGATGGTGCAGATACAGCGGCTGATAAAAAAACAAACAGAAACTTAGCAAAGCGCAACATTAAGGTTGATTGCTTCATTGATCTGTAACCAGCAATGCACCGTAGTTACCACCCGTTTTATTAGGTAACTGGGTTAAAACATCTCCAAACCTCGCATCCATCACTAGCGCAGCATCACCGGAACCTACCGCTGTTGAACTCCATAAAGATGAAGTAGTCGAGAAACTATCTGTAGGCATGAAGTTTGGGAAAGCCTTTGTATTCAAAGCAGGTTTAATGCAACTTTTTTCAATTAGGGAAAATAGCTCTTTGGCGTTTGGTAATCTCCAGTCTTCGTAACCAGCAAACTTATGCAACTTGTGAAGTGGTTTTGAGTTAATGTCAGCAACTTCATTCAAAATTGTTTGCCATTGAGTTCCAAGGTTTTCTCCTGAACATGAACCACTTGCATTATTCCATGTTTTACCAAGTGGACAACGCATCCATACCAGTCCTGTTTTCAGATCTTTCACCGTGCCATTGTCTTCAGCGACAAAACGAGAATTTGGTGCTGATTTAGTAATATCTGCGGCACATATTTGAGCCATCGCTCCAGACGAAGTTAAAGTGAGCAACATGGTTAGCATAAACTTTTTCATTACTTGGTCTCCTTAGTCGCTACTAAACGAGTTGGAAAAGAATAAGACTCAGTTTCCCATTCAAGCTGTGCGTATTCATTGGTCCAGATTTCGTATTGCGCTGATTGACCACGCGTCAATGTAACTGCACCGCTACCTAAATCAGATGGATCTGTTCCATTGAGGTGAACAGCATAAAAATACAGCTTACCTTTGGCCTCAGAGTAAAAGTTTCCATGAAGGAAGTGATCCGTCCAAACAATACCTTTGTTTATGTATGGATAATCATCTTCAGTACCGATCGTTTGGTTTGGGAAATACTCCAGTGAAAGCCCAGCAATTGAACCATTTGGTAGTTTACCTTCTTCACCAAAATCTACGATATCGTAAAGCTCATGACCCGTTGGCAAGCGCCATGTCGATAGTCCACAAATTTTTTGCTTGTTTATCTCATCCACATACTGCTGTGTGGTACAAATACCATCGCCAGAAGCCTGACAATTTACTAAAGACACATCATAAGAATGTGGTTTAAACCTGTCTTTGATTTCCAATGCAAACAAGCGTTCCATATGCTGGATGGAGGAGGGATCGTTAGATTTCACTTCCCAAATCAATCCGGTGCGCTCATCGGATACGCAAGACCATTCAGTGGCATCATCCGCCAGCTCGTTACCCTGAGCATCAAGCTTTTTGAATTTAAAACCGTTGCCAGTATTAGCCTGCTTATCCGTGACATCAAGACCATACATAGCATCCTGACCCGGGTAATCCGATGGGTTTTCGGTCTGGTTTTCAGTGTTTGAAGCATCAGAAAAGAACTTAGTCAGACCCGTATCATTCAATGGCTGTAAAGTGAATTTGGCTTTCGACAGTTCAGTCACTGCTTTAGTGAGATCTTCAGCCGATGCGTTAGCTTCCGTCAACGCTTTGTAGTCTGCTAGCGAAAGCCCAGCGGATGCCAGAACGCTGGAGCGGTTCTTATCACCTGCCGCTTGAGAGAGCTTGACCACATTCGCTTCAAGCACACTTAGTTCGTTGGCATTCAGGTTTTTTAACAAAGAGCCAGACAGAGCGATATTCGCGCGCTTAATTTCCGTTTCTACCTGAGAAACCGCCTGAGTCAGCGTTAAACCGTTATCCATTGCGCCAGAGATCAGTGTCGTGATGCCATTGATAACGTTGTCGCTTTTCATTCGACGATTCGGCGCCGCCAAAACAGTCTGGCTTCCCGCAGAGACAGGGTTAACACTGCTTAATGCAGAAGCTTGCGCCACACCTGTGTCCATCACCGCTAAAATGGGAAAATCATAAATACTCAGGCTGGTACTGGTGATGGTAAAAGCGCCGTTTCGTGCAATTGTGCTCGCCTCAGATACATCGCAACGGTAGTTTTGGTTTGCATCCACGCATACTTTTGCGCTGGCAGGGACATTTGCTGTCGTAATGTTGCCAGACAAATCATAAGTCGGAAGGCTGGTTGAGCTGGCAGAATCGCCGCCCGAACCACCACAACCGGCGAGCAGGAGAGCTGCCGAAAGCAGGGTCAGTTTTGTTTTCATAATGAACTCTTAGTAGTACTTGCGGTTCCGAAGCCAGGCTCCGGTAAATAGAATGAGCAAACTTAGCCAGGCAATGGACGCCCCGCCTGAAGATTGCGTCGTCGACGGCTTTTTATTGTTATCTGTCGTCGTATTCTCACATTGATACCCACTCAGTTCACTGACACCCCATTTCAATAAAGTGCCTGTGTCCTCGTGTGCAAAGTCGGTGATTTCCAGTCGCCAGATGCCATACATGCTGGTTCCTTTCAGGGCATCTAATTCCTTAGAGTTGCCCGCTGCGAAGTAGCGTTTGAACGTATTGCCACTGCTGTATTCATGAGGCTTAATTCGGATAACGACGTTATCTGGGCTGGTCAGCTTGAGTTCGATATCCGTAAGCTTTTCATGCTCCAACTCGAAATAGACCCCAAGGTTGTCTGAGATGTTTTTTTGAGCGTATACGTCATAGCTGAACGACTTAACGCCTAAGTTATTGTTCTGGTCCGCATCGGGAATGGGGGCGTTGACGGAAGTGACTGGTGTGACAAAGTTCGGCTGTCCGTAAACAAGCTGCTCTGTATGCTGCCAGTGGCGAACAGACTGGTTGCTCGTAACCTGATATTGGATGTCTAATGCCAAATCAAAAGGCTTGGCACAAACACCATTCGACAGACCTGAAATATGAATTTTCTGAACAGCCGAACTGGCATCAGAAAAGCCGACCTCTTTCGCCAAATCGGTACGGGCAACACCATCGATACTGCTTAGTGATAAGGTGCGCTGGATTTGCAGATCAATGCCATGCTCAGGATCGATAAATTTGGGCGTATTGACCACACGAAATGGCTCTTTAATCAGCCCGTGAATATCAAAATTGGCTTTTAGGATCTGAGCGTATTCCTTGTCCGAATACAGTTTGTTGGCAACAAAAATCATGCTTTCTGCCAGATCATGCATCTTCATGCCACGACCTAAACCATACATGGATTGCAGCACAATGGTGTCAAACTCCGAGAAAGCGACCTGTCCGTATTTGGCGACCGATTGTTTCAGTGACTGGAACAAAGGCGTTGACCAAAGCTCATCGCCCAGTTCTCCACCCACATATTCGTGTGGTCGGTATTCACTTCTTTCAAAGTAGCGAGCACGCTGATTCCAAAGGCTCCGGGTATTTTTCTTGAAGCCAAATAATCCATCCCAGTTAGCGAAGGTATCCAGTTCAAAAGATTCGCTCTGCGCGTACTGAACGCGGTAGCTGTATGACCCTGCCCAATAGTCGCCGAAACCTTCTCCGATGGCTCCGGTATGACCATAGCCCCAGTCCGGCACAATCTGATAATGGATGCCATGCCCTAATTCATGGATTACCACATCGGCATCTATTGCGTCTGGCGAACCTGTAATTCCGAACATGGCGGCTTTAGGACCGAAGTAATATGTCGAGTTATCTTGCGACAGTCCCCTTCCGTCAAAGCGAACGGGTTCAGAAAACAAATCAGAACCCAGTGAAGACAGGTATTGCAACGAATGATCAAGATGGTAAAACGCCATAATCTGCGCAAATTCCGGCATGTCATAAGTCACTGAACTTAGCGCTGCTTCAGAAGCAAATTCAGCAACACCTTCCTGAGCCAGAAACGAGCTGGTCGGGCTGGTTTCCCAGGCTCCAGTATCCGCATTTTTTTGTTGAAGCTCCTTCGCATCCACCTGACGCACACGCTCGTTTGCCAGATACAGCTTGCCACCAGATTCAAGAACAGAGACAGGCTTGCTCACGTAACGAATAGAATGCGGGTAGTCTTCCAGGTTTTTCCACAAAGTATCGGGCTGCGGAACCTTATCCATCGTACGAAGATCTGGGTCGAACACATTGACGTTCACAGACTTGATGGAACCTGTTGCCAGTTCTGGCGGCTCAAGTGCCTCAAGACGCCTCGGATTTTCTAGCTCAATCGCAGTGATGACTAACCCGTTTCGAACAACTGTATCTTCAAGGCTTTTGAATATACGGGTAACACGCTGATCGTTATCCACACTCAGAACGACCGCTCTCTGATGTTTGTATTCGCCACCCACCAACACATCGAAGTTATAGTGCTTGCCGAGCTTACTTTCGGTAACGTAACGCAAACGGAATGAACCAACATCAGCATAACGCTGGCTCACATAGTTCAGTGCTTCACCATCACTGGTCACTGTGGTTGCATTACTCGGGTAGTCCCATTCCCCAGCCATTGCAGATGAAATAGAGGCACAAAGCAGGGTCGGCAAGAGGTACTTTTTCATCATGCCTCCCTAAAACTCGTATTTCGCGTTAAGTGTGAAATAGCGACCAGGTTCGGTTGAGAAAGAGGTCTGATGCTTACCCAATCCAGCGATGTCCTGATAACGCGTAAATTGACTGTCCAGCAGATTGATCACGTTAGCGCTTAGAGTCAGGTCATCCCAAAGGACAACGCTTGCACCTGCATCCAGTGACTGCCAAGCTTGAGTCTGGTCACACGGCACTTCCACTTGCAGTTCATTGTTGCAAACAGGCGTTCTGGTCATTTCAGCAGCCCAGTTCATTCGAAGGTAGCCACTCAATGCATTTTGTTCGTAGTCGAGCTGAACGTTGCCTTCCCAAGGAGTCAGAGAACGGATGTAATTGCCATCGCCATCTTTTCCATCGACTACGCCTGCTTTGGTCGACACTGCCCATTGCTCATCAATCTGGTAAGCGACAGAGAACTCCATCCCCTGCGTAAACACATTTTTCTTGTTTACATACTGGTACAACGAATTGCCGTTTGAATCGCGCCCTATTCGCTTAACATCGATGAAGTTTTTGTACTGGGTGTGGAAAACCGCTGTCGACCAGGACCACTGACCGTCCTGATATTTAGCGCCTAGTTCGTAAGAGTCGCTGGTCTCTTTTTCCAGATCTAAATTTGGAATAATGTAGAACGGGTCAAGTAGGTTAAACAGGTGAGGTACAAAACCGTACACCTTGTCGTAGCTCGGGGCACGATAGCCATGGTTGTAGCTAATGTAACCGTTCAGAGATGGCGTGAACTTGTGGGTGACGGACAGACTTGGTGACCATTCTGAGCTTCGGGTATTGCTGATTTCATAACCACCAATCTCACTTCTTGTTTCCGGTTCCAGATGGTGGAAATCAAAGCGCGCCCCAAGATCGATATTCCAGTTGCCGTGGGTTGCTCTGTCTTTGATGTATGAACTGAATCTGTGAGTCACCACTCCTGCAAACGGCGACTTATCTTGCTCGTTCAAGCCATTGGTGTCGAATGTCTTGCGGGTAACCGGGCGATTGTACGAACGACGGTCTACCTCTACACCGTAAACGATCTGATGCTGCATATCGGCGAAATCAGTTAGTTTATTGGCGTCCAGATTGATGCCGATGGCGCTGTCATTAAACTCACGATGATCATCTTCATTGCGGTACTCCGTGATGCCTCTGTTATCACGATATATCGAGTAATTGCGATCGCGCTGCGAGGTAGAATCACGCAGGTAACCCTTGGTATTCAGCTCGTCGTAAAATGCATTAGAAACAGTATGCTGTGTCCCAAGTTCAACGCCAATCGTCCGGGTAAAGACTTTGTCGTTGTAATGGCTAACATCCCATTTGCCATCCGGCTGTACGATATGCGTGCCTTCATCGCGATTAACACGGTTAAGGTAGTAATTTGCTTTGGCTTTAAGAATAAAATCGTCGTGCAGATAATGGTCAACCACCGCATCCAGATTGTAGCCGTCGATGTCGCGATTATAGAGATCCTGCTTATAGTTTCGGGTCTCTTCACCCAACCAGTAGCTGGCGCGAACTAGTGCTTCGGTATCCTGAAAACGAAATGCGGAAAGAGCATAGCTTTTGGTTTTGTTACTGACCTGGGTATAGGTGGTGCCTATCTCAGAGTGAAAATCTTTCCCCCGCAAATAGTCCTCTGGCTTCTTGGAAACCAGTACCACAACCCCACCAATAGCACCGGAGCCGTGAATGTTGGAGCTCGCCCCTTTCACAACTTCGATTTGCTTGAGGCTGTTGATATCAAAAGTATCGCGACCCGCACCATCATTGAGATCCAGAGCACCGTAGCCATCCGACATTTTTACACCATCTTTCACAATGGCGATTCGGTTCCCTGTCATCCCTCGGATCACGATGTTCTGAGGTCGACCCGCTCCGCCAGTAACAGAAACACCCGGTTCGGTGTCTAGCGCGTCATAGAGTTCTGTTGCCCCTTCCTTTTCCACCTTGTCCAGATCAACCACAGAGATGGAGCCCGGCACTTCAAACAGAGGAGTGTCGATTTTGTTTGCCGTAACAACGACGGTTTCGACAAACTCCTGTTCATTTTGGTTAGAAACTGTGCCGCTTTCAGCGAAGCAGATATGAGAAAACAACGCAGCAGATACTGCGACAGATAAAGGAGAAAGTTTCATCAATTACTCCGCTGATGAGTGTTGAACAAGTGAAAGGAGAAAAGCGTACTCTTCCGCCTGAAAATTCAGTGCGTGTCGGCGATCCGGTCGATGACCAGAAACAAAATCAGTACGCAGAAGATAAGGGTTGTCTGCCGTACTCAGCTTTTGCATTCGGGCAATGTATTTTGCCCCTTCCCAGAATGGCACCCGGCGATCCTGATACCCCACGCGCACCAGCACAGGTGGATAGCTTTGTTTTTTAAGGTTTTGGTACGGGTCGAATTCCAGCATCACGCGTTGTTCTTCCACATCTTTAGGGTTTCCCCATTCCAGATGCTGCTGATAGCTGAGTGGCAGGGTGCTGTCAGACATGCTATTCACCACATCCAGAAACGGAACCTGCAATACCGCACCCTGATACAGTTCTGGTTTTTGATTAATGGCAGCCGCTACCAAAGTCCCGCCAGCACTGCCACCAATGGCGAGCACAGGACGCTGACCATGCTTGAAGGTTTTCATAAACTGGCTGGCAATATGAAAGTCATCAATGCCGTTTTGTTTGTTGATACCGCGACCAGAAACATGCCAGTCGCTACCCAGAAAGCCGCCACCACGGACGTGGGCAATGGCGTAGATCGCGCCCTGATTAAGCACACTCACAATTTGCGGCATAAAGTACGGACGCATGGTTACGCCATATGCGCCATAGCCGTACAAAATAACTGGCGAGTTTTCAGTCAGAGTATCTTTTCGATATGCGAGAGTGACAGGGACTCGAATCGAACCTTTCTCAACCCAAATTTGTTTAGAGACGTATTTTTGAGGGTGATGTTCTGGGTAGAAGTCTGAAGATAAGTCGGAAACAGTTCCGGATTCCACATCCAGTTCCGACCACTTTGGTGGCTGCATCAAAGACATGCTACGAAGGCGAATTCGGTTACTGGAAAAATCACCGTTGCGTTTAACCCAGGTCACCACGCCATCTTCGCTGAGGGATTTTTTCCACAGCGTTTTACCATTACGAACTGCCGTGAGGTATTTATCCTGACCACGTAGCGTCGCCACAACCAATGCCGATTCAAACAGGTAGAAATTATCAATCACTTCACCTGATTCAGGTCGGAAAATCAGTTGGAACTCGCCATTTTCAGAGCTCAATGACTTTTTCCAGATGGCAAAGCCATTGTTATGGTTTGAATTCAGGAAAAGCTGATCGTCAGCAACATCGGCAAAGTATTCTTTGCCGTCTTTTCTCGGTAGCAGTGTTTTAGAAAGCGCGCCTGTTTTCAGGTTAAGCAGAACTTGCTCAACACTCGACTCATTGTTGGATTGAATTACCGCCCAACGACTGTCGCTCGCCAGATACGCAGAAACAAGCCATGCAGAATCACTCTCGGTAAAGACCGGAGTCTGTTTTTTGGTTTTAAGATCTATCTGAACCAGCTTGTAAGGGCGTAACGTAGGCAGTTCTTGTTTAATCACAAAAATGGATTGTGAATCCGAACTCCATAGAATCGTCGATTCTGTGCCGTCTGCGACCAAAGACTCTGAACCCGTCTCAAGATCAACAACAGAAATTCGGTGCTCACCGGTTCCCGTGATGTCTTCAGCCAAGGCGATTTTTGACCCATCAGAACTCAAACGCCAGGCAGCCAAATGGTAATAGGCGTGGTCTTGCTGCCTGCTGGAAAGATCCAGTAATACTTCTTCGGACGCAGACTGTGTGCTTTTCATCAATATGGCACGCTGACCATTTTTGACGCCCAGTTTGTAATACATCCCGCGCATCAAGAGCCAGGGTGAATCGGCTTTGACAAAGTTATCGCTCTTCCACTCATCAAGCAGTGCCTGTTTTAGGGTTTCGTTCCCTTTCAGATACTCCGTTGTCGCATTGTTTTGCTCTGACAAAAATTGCTTCACTTCACTGTTGCTGCGTGCGTCGTCTCTAAGCCAGTCGAACTCATCCTGAGCCAAAACGGACGTGCAAAACAGACTAGTGAATAAAACAAAAGATGAACGCCAGCGCATAAGCAACCCTAGAGATATTGATGGAACTTATAAAAGGGCGCGCATGGTGCATTCAAATAAAAATGAGATCAATTATCATTTTCATTATTATTTGAAGTGAATCACACAAAATAAGTTCAAATGACTAATTGTCATTCAATCGTAAACTTTTTAGTTTCGAAACAAGAAATCAGAAAACACATCATGTCCAGAATATTAATTCACTTTATATCCAGATATAGTTAAAACACCCATTATAAAGCGACTTTGTGAGCAGATAATAAAACAAATTACCAGATATGAAATTCCATTAATAACTTGTCACAAACACCACATTACGTGATATACATCACAATAAAACCATCAACATTTACTTTGAAAGGTTACTAATCTTCATGAAACTGTTTCATAAAGATTTTCTAAAGTGCCTCACCTTTCAACCTTTCAGGAAATGCGTATTTTTCATTCGAATTTAGCGTGATTTATATCACTCTTTGTTTGAATGCATTTATCAATACTCCCTCCACATCCAGTGACTAGCACTACTCCCTACATCATAAAAATATAAGGACATATCATGAAACTCCGCACGTTAGCCGCACCTTGCGCGCTTGCTTTAGGGCTGGCTTCTGCCGCTTATGCTGAAGACAACAAGATTCGTTTTGACGGTTTTCCCGACTTTGACAGCAGCCTGAAAGTCATTCTTCCTGACTTTCAGAAGCAGTCCGGTATTCAGGTGGATTACCTGATGAATAACCACGGTGATCACCACACCAAGCTGACGACCAACTTAGCCACAGGCTCCGGAGCTGGTGATGTGATCGTCGTAGACGTAGAAAAAATCGGTCCGTTTGTGGCTTCCGGTGGTTTGGTCAACCTTTCCAAACAATATGGTGCCGATAAGTATCAGTCTCAGTTTGCTCCCTACGCCTGGGCTCAGGGAAAAGGTGGCGACGGTTCTATGTATGGCATTCCCGTCGATCTGGGCCCTGGGGTGATGTATTACCGCACAGACATTTTTGAGAAAGCAGGAATTGACGTAAAGGAAGCAATCAAAGACTGGGATTCCTACATTGCAGCCGGAGAAACTCTGAAAAAACAAGGTGTCCAGTTAATTGCCTCTGCGGCGGATGTCGCACAGGCAATCATCTTTACCACAGTGCCAGAGGGTGAAGGCTTGTACTTTGACCAAGAAGGCAATCCCGTTGTGACCTCCAAACGATTTGTTCACGCCTTTCAGGTCGCTAAAAAGATTCGGGATAAACAGCTAGACGCGCGAATTCTGGCGTGGTCGAACGAATGGTATGAAGGATTCAGAAACGGCACCTTTGCCACTCAACTTTCCGGCGCATGGCTGCTTGGGCATTTGAACAACTGGATTGCGCCAGACACCAAGGGGAAGTGGGCGGTATCACACTTGCCAGACGGTATTTACGGTAGCTGGGGAGGATCTTTTCTTTCCATTCCTAAGCAATCTAAGCATCAGGATGAAGCGTGGAAGCTGATCGAGTACATGACAGTCAATCGTGATGTTCAGTTGACCCACTTCGAAACCATTGCTGCGTTTCCTGCCAACACCACCACCTACAACGATCCGCTTTTTGAACAGGAAGTGGCATTCCTTGGTGGTCAGAAAGCACGTCTGCTGTTTGCAGATGTTGCCAAAAACATCAAACCCGTCCAGCCGGGCAAAGGTGATCACGTCGCACGTTCGATCATTCTGGAAAATGCTCTGATGGAAGTGCTGGATGAAGGTAAAGACATAGAAACCGCACTGAAAGAAGCTGAGCGATTGATCAAGCGTCGCACCCGTAACCTGTAAATGAATAGGAGGCGTGTTTCGCCTCCTTAATCTGGAGTAAGCAGGTTATGGACACCGCAAACAGCAAACCCGTTGATTTAATTGATCAGCAGCAAACAAATCGGTTCAGGCTAAACAAGCTCACGCCTTACGGATTTTTGTTGCCATTTATCGTGATCTTTTCTGTATTCGGAGTGTTTCCTCTGTTGTTTTCCGTCTATCTCTCGTTTCATGCCTGGAACCCGGTAGAAGGTCTGTCGGCCATGAAATTTGTGGGTGTGGAAAACTACGAAATTGCTTTGACTGATCCCTGGTTATGGCGCTCACTCAACAATACCTTATGGTTAGCGATCACTTCAGGAGTGGCACAACATCTCGTCGCGATTCCTGTCGCTTACATTTTGGTTTCGATGGGAGACCGACTTCGCCACTGGCTGACCTCAGCGTACTTTTTGCCTTTCATCACTTCAACGGTGGCGGCTTCGCTGATCTTTTTCAACATGTATTCACCCAACAGCGGGATCATCAATCAGTCTCTGACATACCTCGCCGACAGCACCTTGTTTGGCTGGGCATTCGCTTGGGTGAATGACTATCAGCCCATACGCTGGCTAGACGACGCTACGCTGGTAAAACCAGCGATTGCCATCATGGTGTTCTGGAAGTACACCGGCTTCAACATTGTGCTCTACACCACCGGGTTAATGACCATTCCCAAAGACATTCTTGAAGCAGCACGCATGGACGGAGCCAACGCATTTCGCAGATTCTGGAGTGTTTCTCTTCCCATGATCCGTCCTTTTGTGTTCTTCGCCGTCACCATGACCATCATCGGTAACCTACAGTTATTTGAAGAACCCTTTGTTTTAACACGTGGTACGGGGGGAACCGGGCAATCCGGCTTAACCATCTCTATGTATCTCTACAAAGTGGGATGGGAGTGGTTAGAAATGGGCACAGCGTCTGCCATTTCCTGGCTATTGTTCGCGCTGATTGCGTTTTGCACCTGCATTCAGTTTTTCTTCTTCGGTAAAAAAGGGCTGGGAGAACAATAGATGTCGACACATACACTCAATCCAAATCAACGCTGGATAGAACTGGCTACCAAGGTGTTAATGATTGCTCTGGCGACTGTACTTATTGTTTCGGCGCTCATGACGGTGTTTCCATTTTTATGGTCTGCACTGCTTTCTACCCGCGACCGCACTGAAATTTTTGGGTCTGGCATCAGCTTTGCTATCGGAGATAGCCTGACCATTAACTACGCCAAGCTTTTGGAAATCATGCCTTTCTGGCAAGCCATGTTTAATTCCATCTACGTAGCGTTTCTGGGTACGGCTATTTCGCTGCTGTTCTGTTCAATGGGCGGCTACGCGTTTGCGGTTTACCAGTTCAAAGGCAAAAATATTCTGTTTGGCATGTTGGTGGGTTCCATGATGATCCCGCCTGTGCTTAGCCTTATCCCCTACTTCATGATCGTGAAGTTCCTCGGGTTGCTGGATAACCATGTTGCGGTCTGGCTACCGTTTACCACGACACCATTTGGTATTTTTCTTATGCGCCAGCACGTCGTTGCTTCTATTCCAAAAGAACTGCTGGAAGCCGCAAAGCTCGACGGTGCAGGCGAATTCAGAACGTACTGGAGTGTGGTACTGCCCCTGATGAAACCTGCATTAGCGACCTTAGCCATCGTCCAGTTCGTGTTCTTCTGGAACAGCTTTATGAACCCGCTGGTCGTGCTCACCTCTCCAGAAAATTACGTTATTACTCAGGCTTTACGCAGTGTACAGGGCATCCCAAATACGCCCTGGGGTGCTGTGATGCTTGGCACCACTATTTCCATCCTTCCTTTGGTTACAGCTTATCTTTTTGCCTCAAAGCAAATGATCAGTGGCTTAACCTCCGGAGCCGTTAAAGGATAAATCTCCATGAATATCTATCAGCTTCCAAAACATTCCGCCATGCTTTCTAAAGATTTCACTTTTGGCGTGGCCACATCTTCCTACCAAATTGAAGGCGGCGTGACTCAGGATGGTCGTTGCCCGTCCATCTGGGATACGTTCTGCCTTAAACCTAACGCCGTCGACAATCAGGATAACGGTGATATCGCTTGTGATCATTACCACCTGTGGAAACAGGATATTCAGATGATCAAAGACTTAGGCGTGGATGCGTATCGCCTGTCGATG
Source organism: Vibrio nigripulchritudo (assembly GCF_027924785.1). Taxonomy (NCBI): domain Bacteria; kingdom Pseudomonadati; phylum Pseudomonadota; class Gammaproteobacteria; order Vibrionales; family Vibrionaceae; genus Vibrio; species Vibrio nigripulchritudo. The sequence continues at coordinate 1,775,281 of NZ_AP027050.1, forward strand.
GCATGGCCACGAATCATCAAGAAGAACGGTGAAACCAATCAGGCTGGGCTGAAGTTTTATGAGCAGATCATTGATGAATGCCATGCTCAGGGGTTGCGCGTATTCGTCACCCTTTATCATTGGGATTTGCCTCAGTACCTTGAAGATCGTGGTGGCTGGCTCAACCGGGAAACCGCCTATAAGTTTGCTGAATACGCCGAGGTGGTCAGCGCGTATTTTGGCAATAAAATTGACGTGTACACCACGTTGAATGAACCCTTTGTGTCTGCCTTTCTGGGTTACCGCTGGGGCATTCACGCTCCGGGCATCAAAGGAGAGAAAGAAGGGTTTCAGGCGTCACACCACTTATTGCTGGCGCACGGATTAGCCATGCCATACCTTCGAAAAAATGCCCCCAAGTCGATGCATGGAATTGTTCTGAATGTGACACCAGCGTATCCGGAAACAGAGGCTGATCAGAAAGCGGCAGATTACGAAGATGCAGAAAGCTGTCATTGGTTTATGGAGCCGATTTTGAAAGGTCGCTACCCCGATTTGGTTCTGGAAAAACAGGCGAACAACCTTCCTGTTATTTTGGAGAAAGACCTGAAAATCATCAGCGCTCCCATCGATTATCTGGGCATCAATTTTTACACCCGTTCGGTCGTGCGTTTTGATTCGAATCGAAACATTCAGTCGGTCACTCAAGAAAACGCCGAACATACCTACATCGGTTGGGAAATCTACCCTCAGGCACTGACTGATGTCCTGCTCCGAATCAAACATTACTATCCGGATCTCCCCCCTATTTACATCACTGAAAACGGGGCAGCAGGTAACGATAAACTGGAAAATGGAAGCGTCAACGACGAACAGCGGATGCACTATTATCAGTCTCATTTTAATGCGGTAGACAAAGCCATTGAGGCAGGAGTGCAAGTAAGTGGTTACTTTGCCTGGAGCTTAATGGACAACTTTGAATGGGCATTTGGTTATCAGCAACGATTTGGCATTGTGCACGTAGATTACACCACCCAAAAACGTACGTTGAAAAACAGCGCCATTGCCTACCGAAACATGTTGTTAGAGCGTCGGGGAGGACAACAAAATGGCTAAGGTGGAATTCAGAAATCTGAAAAAATCTTTTGGTGATGTCGAAGTCGTCAAGCAATTCGACTTTACCGTGGATGACGGCGAATTCGTGGTTTTTCTTGGTCCTTCCGGCTGCGGGAAATCCACGACTCTGAGGATGTTGGCGGGGCTTGAATCTATCTCTTCTGGTGAAATCTTTGTTGGCGATAAATTGATGAACCCGATAGATGCCAAAGACCGGGATCTCGCCATGGTGTTCCAGAGCTACGCCTTGTATCCGCATATGACGGTGTACGAAAACATTGCCTTCGCCCTGAAGCTCAAAGGCATGTCTAAGCAGGATATTGATGCTGAAGTGCGTAAAGCGGCGACAATGCTAGAATTGGAACCTTTACTAGACAGAAAGCCGAAAGCCCTTTCCGGTGGGCAGCGCCAGCGGGTCGCCATGGGACGCGCGATGGTTCGCACCCCGAAGGTCTTCTTATTTGATGAACCTCTTTCGAATCTGGACGCCAAATTGCGCGGCACCATGCGTGAAGAGATCAAACAGCTGCACCGGGAACTGAAAACCACCACTATTTACGTCACCCACGATCAAATTGAAGCCATGACGCTGGCTGATCGTATCGTCATCCTAAAAGACGGATACGTAGCGCAAGTCGGTACGCCAACGGACGTATTTAGGCGTCCCGCCAGCAAATTTGTTGCCCAGTTTATTGGTAACCCATCAATGAACATGCTGGATGCCAAGTTGGAGCAGCACGAGAATAACTGGTGCATTCGGCTCGGTTCTTTGATGATACCGCTCCCTGAACGGTTCGAAAAAAACGCCAGCAAAAACTTAGCACTGCATTTTGGTATCCGACCGACAGATATCCACCTTCGACCAGAGCAAACAGGACACGATAACGTATACTCTGTACCTGTAAAAATTCTGGATAAAGAGCTGCTTGGCGCCAGTATTCTGTTGAAAGGCGAACTCGATGGGCAACCACTTACCATTGAAACTCAGGCAGCAGAAGTGGATGTGGACTGCCTGACACTTTACATGGATATGGACGCGATTCACCTTTTCGACGTAATGAGTGATAAATCGCTGGCGTCTGACTGACTTTGTGCAAATGTTTGAGTTGTATGACTGAATCAAATAGAAAAACGAGAAAGAAAAAAGACGCCACTGTGTATGACGTGGCTAAACGTGCTGGTGTATCCGTCAGCACCGTTTCTCGCTTTTTGAATCGCAGCAGCTATGTTTCAGAATCAAAAAGCTTACGGATAGAAGAAGCACTAAAGAGCACAGGTTACAAACCCAATTTCCAGATCAATCTCGGCGAAAATCGACGCTCCATGACGATTGGCGTGCTGGTTCAGAACCCGGAAAGCCCGCACACCAATCGCATGTTGATCAACATGGAAAGCTTACTGATGGATCATGGGTATTCATTGGTGATTGCGTCGGGTCACTGGAAAAACCAAGCCGAGTTGCACGCGCTAGAGTATCTGGCACGAAGTCAGGTAGACGGGGTGATCATCTTTACTGGCAGCCTCACCGAGAAACAGATCTTAGAATTTAGCGAAGCGTTACCCACAGTCGCCGTTGGTTACCATGTGAATGGGAACAAAGTTCGTTCACTTTGCATCAACAATGAACTTGGTGGTTACATGGCCACCCTGCACCTGCTGCAACAGGGGCATGTGGCTATTGCGCATATTAAAGGGCATGCCAGCCAACCCGATGCTCGTGCCCGCTTTTCGGGCTATCAGAAAGCACTGAAAGAAGCAGGGATAAAGCCGATTAAGGCGATGATCAAACAGGGCGACTTCACATCTGAAGTTGGTTACGAAAAAACCATCGAGTTGCTGGACTCGAATGTGCATTTTACCGCTCTGTTTGCCGCTAACGACGAGACGGCTTATGGCGCGATGAAAGCTCTGCACGACAGGAATTATCGCATTCCAGAAGACATCTCTATTGTCGGATTTGATGATCTCCCTACATCCAGATTCTTTACTCCGGCTTTAACCACCTTACGCCAGCCAATAGAGGAATTGGGTGCTGTTAGTGCGGATGCGCTGTTAAAACTGCTGTCCGGAGATGAGTTTGACCCACGAGTTCCCCCAATTGAGCTCATCGTCAGGCAATCCACTAAGTCACCATTTCGGTAAAATTAACCACCCGCATCCTATATTGCGTATTCCTCTTTTTCACAATGGAACAGTGTTATGCGGACTGGAAAAATCATTTTATTAGGATTAATCACTTCTCTGTGTTCAACGCTCGCAGTGGCAAACAGTGCGTTAACCTTACCCCGGCAAGATGGCAGCGAAATTCACTACTACCTAAACAAAAAGCAAGCGGTGCCATCCGAGGCACTTCTGGTTCTGATTCAGGGTTCTGATTGCAATAGCGTGACCCAGATTAAGATGATTGAAGAAGATCTCCCCGCCGCCGCTCCTACTGCGGATATTCTTACCGTAGAAAAATACGGCATCACCAACAAACTCAGCTACGATGAGGACCCTGAACGCAAAGACTGCCCAGAAGCCTTCATTCAAAATGATGCCCTGAGTCAGCGTATGGACGACTACCTAAAAGTTCTGGAGAAAATCAAATCTCAGCACAAATATCAGCAAGTCTACCTGATCGGAGGAAGCGAAGGCGCTCTGGTCGCCAACCTGCTTTCAGCGCACCCAGATCACGTATCAAAAATCGTGGCATTTAACGGCGGTGGCGCTCGATTTATGGACGACCTGGAACACGCAGTTAAGCTCGAGATTCCGGAAAAAAAGGTGTACACCGAAGTAATGCAGGAAATTAATGAGTTCACTCAATTCGTCCTGAATAGCGAGCCTGTTGAATTCAATGTAAGCGGTCATGGCTTTAAGTGGTGGCGCGAGATGCTAGAGCTAAATCAGACTGAGGTATTGAGGCAATCTCAAGTACCAGTTCTTTTAATTCAGTCAGAGGACGACACCAATGTTTCAGTTGAGCTTGCAGAGAAGCAATATAAAACATTGGAAAAGGAAGGAAAATCGAACATTGAATACCTATCAATTACTGGGCTCGATCACTCGTTTGATGATTCAGCCGGGAAGAACCAAGCGAATAAAGTGGTCACGAAAGTAAAAGACTGGCTCGCTTCCAAGTAAGCATAAGTGCTGAATAGCTCTTTAACTAAGGAACTGTTTCGGCGATCAACCTCTTTTTGATCGCCGGACATGGCTGCTTAGCCATGTGACCGAGCACTATGCGTCGATATTGAATAAGTTCTTCAATCTCTCGCAGTTCTTCCAATGGATCCTTCATGAAATCCAGAAAAAAATAATGAATATGAGGTGTTGATTCCTTCATGGTTAAACTTCCTTAACTCCAGCAACGTGAATTTTTACTTTTTAATCCCTAATTATTTCAAGATAATTGGGTATATAAGAACACTGGGATACAATGAACTTATATTTCTTATATTATAATAGGTTAGTAAAATTTATTTATCATCACATTAAATCATTATTCATCGATAATAATGATTGGATAAACATGTTAAAATATCATAGACAGTCAGAAATAGATTGTAAGAACTCTCTTATTACTCACTTATTAGAATAAAAAACATCTGCTATATATCTTATTTCTTCATCTGTTATCAGGGAATTTCTTATCTCCGATTTAGAATTTGAATTGTCACGCATTTTTCTAATAGCTCTACTGACTATTTCTACTTCATGAGTATCCATATGTTCTATTGCATCGATTATCTTACCCAAGTTTTCGGTATTCATTGTTCCCTCACCCTCCCTGCTGTGTTTTTTGTCCTTATATGACATTACCTTGTATTCCAGTTATAAGATGAACGTAGGCTCCACTCTGTGCTCAAGAAGATGCACACCTAAGTAATCCGATAGAGCCTTTATTCCTGTTGATAGCGCGTACAAGTCGGTTTTTACTGTATAGCGATAGCAGTCAAGTTTTTCACCCGTAAGAACAAAGCTCCTTTTGGGAAACTCAACTTCATAGACACTATGGAAAGCCATGCTCTCTAAATAGCAAAACTCTATATGACGAAAGTCTTCCAATGAATACGCGACTCTCACACCATTCTCGTTAAAGAGCTGTGACTGCCTTGAGAAAATCTCCTCATGCAAAAAAACAGATTCAATGTTGGGCATTTCGATAGTCAGTACCATTCGACCTTTTAACACATCGTAGTGACCCATTAAATTCGCCATATGGGTCATAGTTACCGTCATTCTGTATACATTTAGCGGGATTCTAAGATAGAGCTTCACCCCGTCGTCTATCTCATTGATGACGTCCCCCCAAACTTCATTCATCGAGTCCACAATAGTCACAAATACCATATCCAAATGCAGAATATGTCGATTAAAGAATTCGACTCGATGGCTTTCTGTTGTCAACCCATCTAAATATTCAACCTCAATTCCTTTTACATTTCTATCAATTGGACATATTCGAATATTATAAAAAACGTCTAGCTCAATATTTTTATTCGTCAATTTATACCCTAGCTAATTTTCTTTGAACATTGGGCTATGAACATACAGTTAGACTAGGCAATTAATCTTGGTTTGGCACTAAACAGAAATGAATATAGGAACAATCCTACATAAAACGGTTAATTTTTAGCAGTATTGTTAATTCATTTAAAAAATTAACTTGAATATTTAAGAATACTCCTACAAGACAAATCAAGAGTATTTATTTATATTTAAATCAACACAAAGAGAACTTATTTATTATCAGTCATCCACTGCCCTTTTAATACTGATAATTCGATATTAAGGAAAGCTCATGACAACTACCGAAAAATTTCATTCATTGGCATTTGTGTCTCTACTATTGCTAACCACCATCGTCTGGTAATGCGAAAGACTAACCGAAGCAGACATGCCTACTTCGCTAAGCGTATGCTCGCTGACATACGCTTACATTCCATATACTTAGGTGCCTTACAATCTCTGCCATAATATCGGTCAAAATAGTCTTATCAGGTGTCAGATGAAAATTCTTGTTGTAGATGATCACTCTATCGTCAGACAGTCCATTTACTATTTGCTCAGAGACCGAGGGTATACGCTTCTAAACGCGATAAATGGTCGAGAAGCGGTGAACATTCTTCAGTCTGAAGAGATAGGTTTGGTTATCTTGGATATTGGCATTCCAGAACTGAATGGCTTTGAGGTAATGAAGCGCTATCCACCTTCCCCATCCACAAAGTTTCTGGTGTTCAGTGCCGTTGAAAATGAGAGCTTGGTAAATTTAACTGCGAACTTTGATGTTTCTGGTTTTATATCTAAATCCGATGAGCTTCATAAATTTGTAGAAGCCGTCGATACCATCTTGCTCGGTGGAAAATACTTCCCAAAAGAACTTGAAGTAAACAACACTAATTCCGATGCCAGCAAAGTCTCATCACTATCTCAACGAGAATTGATGGTGCTGACTTCAATTGCAAAAGGCATGAAAAATCGAGAAATTTCGTCAGAGCTTTACCTAAGTGAAAAAACGGTAAGTACTTATAAAACCCGTCTGATGAAAAAGCTGGAAGTGGGTAATGCCGCAGAGCTGTTTGCTTTCTGTGAACGCAATCGCTCAAGACTACCGCCCTTCTAGCAGCTGAATTACAGGTATTAAAAAGCCCAGCAAATGCTGGGCTTTATTAATTCTGGTTCTTAGTGAACCTTACTCGTCGCCGTCGTTACTCGGTGCAGGCTTTTTCTTTTTCACCATAAATACCTGATCACCAACGTCGACATTGGTGTGGAATGACTTATCGCGTTTAACAGGTTTCTTCGCTGTCTTCTTCGCCTGAGGCTTGCGTTTGCCTTTATTCGCCTGACCTTTTCGGTAGTCAGGTTTGCGAGGTTTCAAACCTTTGAACTTGCCCTCTAACCCTTCCAACTTGGAGAAAGTCAGGTCTTGCTGAAGGAATGTTTCCACTCGCTTAAAGCTGTCCCAGTCTTTCGGGCCAACCAGAGAAATCGCAAACCCTTTGTTACCAGCGCGACCAGTACGACCCACTCGGTGAACGTATTCTTCGGTATGCTTTGGCATATCAAAGTTAATCACGTGCGTGACACTCGCAATATCCAAACCGCGTGAAGCAACATCCGTCGTCACCAGTATCTTAAATACGTGACGCTCAAACTGGCTCATTATGGTATTACGCTGGGTCTGATTCAGGTTTCCGCTCAAGGCAACGGCTTTCAGCTTTTTCTCGTTCAACTCTTTGGTTAAACGATCGGTGTCTGCACGCGTTGCGGTAAAGATGATGACCTGACGGTATTCTGCCTCTTCAAGCACGCGCTCCAGAATGGCTTCTTTATGATCCAGGTGATCACAAAGGTAAAAAGTCTGGGTAATGTCTTTGTGTTCTTCATTCGCACTGCCAACTGAAATGCGCTTTGGTGAATCCAGCATTTCAGAGGCAATGTCATTCACTTCAGCGTGATCCAGTGTCGCTGAGAACATCAAAGTCTGACGGCGACGGTGTTTTGCCGCGTTATGGATACGACGCAGCTCAGGAGCAAAACCTAAGTCCAGCATGCGGTCAGCTTCATCTAGAATTAGCGTATCCAGTCCATCCAGAAACAGAGAACGATGCTCAAGGTGGTCGGCAAGGCGACCCGGTGTCGCAACGATAAATTTAGGGTTCTTACGAAGCGCCTTCACTTGGTCGTTAAAGTTTTCACCACCAAGAATCAGGGTCGCATCGTAAGACAGACCACCTAGCATCGAACGTAGCTCACCATAAACCTGCTTTGCCAGTTCACGGGTAGGAGCCAGAATCACACCACGAGGATCTTTGCTTGAAAAGGCTTTCGTCTTAAGGGCTTTGTGAAGAAGAGGCAACACAAATGCCAGCGTTTTACCCGAACCTGTCTTGGATGAAGCCAGCAGATCTTTACCCGCAATGGCAACAGGAATGGACTGACGCTGAATGTCAGTAGCTTGCTTGAAGTCGTAATGCTTCAGGTTTTTCAGTAAGCGATTGTCTAGCCCTAAGTCTTTAAATTGCAAAGGATTCTCCAGTTAGGCGGTACACATAAAAGTCAGATAGACCGTAATAGCGCCGTATAATACCCCTTTTTAAGGGTTAGATCACAAAAAATAGTTAACACTTCTATATTTAACGGAAATTTGACGCATTCTCCCTGTGTAACGCTATCTACAAATTTGTCATTTTCATGTTAGATTTTAGGTTGATGCCGTCAGATGGCGAATTTTTGTGCCATATTAGAGACAAGTGACGACATGGTATGGGTTCGAATTTACGTACGGCTATGTCCGACACTATGATTGAGTAGCAGCCATGACATGCCAGTACCCTTTACTGATATAGCGGTCCGGTTACATGGGTAGAATCAGCTACGTAAAAATGTCCAACAAGGAGTTCATATGAACAACAAATTACTTTTAGCAGCGGGTATTTCTTCAGTTCTGTTTTTGGTCGGTTGCTCTGGTACGCCAGATACAACGTCTAAAAAAATTGATGAGTTGACTAATCAGGTTCAGCAGCTCAGTCAGCAAGTTTCCTCACTGCAATCTTCTCAAGAAAAAGCAAGCATGAAAGCGGAAGAAGCAGCTTCTGCAGCAAACGGTGCGAAAAACGCAGCGATGTCAGCTCAACAGGAAGCTTCGCGAGCAAACAGCCGCATCGATAACATTGCTCAATCTTATACAAAATAAATTGATATCCTGAGCAATAGAAAATGGGTGCGATAGCACCCAGATATTTTCGCTTGCTGTCGGTTATAAACGACAGATCTTAATACTTACGGCGTGGCAATTTCGATTGGCACGCCGTTTTGTACCTGAACGGCAGCTCTGGCTTTCGCGTCTGAGATATTGAATTCTTCCATCCACCAGCCTAGTTCCATCGGCAACTCTAGTCTCGCCTGCACACCTTTGCTGTTTGTCAGAGGTTCATGTACCTCGATAAACACGCTTCTGTCTGGCTCCAACGACATTTTTATCGGTTGATTAACGATGCGTACCTTTTCACCTTTATTAGCACGTTGGAAAAGCCACTCTATATCTTTAGGTTCCATACGAATACAACCGGCACTCACACGCAAGCCAATCCCAAAATCCTTGTTTGTACCGTGAATCAGATACTCACCCGATCCATACGCCAGGCGCATGGCGTAATCACCCAGCGGGTTTTCAGGACCCGCAGGAACGACCCTTGGCAAGCTGATGCCCTTGGCTTCGTACTCTTTGCGAATGGATTTTGGAGGCGTCCAGGTGGGGTTAGGGATTTTGGCAGAAACGCGTGTGGTCATTTCTGGTGTATCCCGACCAACTCGCCCGATCCCCACAGGAAAGACATGAACCACGTCCTGCCCTTTCGGGTAATAGTATAGGCGCAGTTCAGGCAGGTTAATCACAATGCCCTCGCGAGGTGCATCGGGAAGGATGAAATGGGAAGGAATGGTTAACACTGAGCCTTCAGGAGGAAGAAATGGATCATACCCTTTGTTCGCAGCCATTAAAGAGAGAAATCCTACATCGTATTGTTTGGCAATCAGAGCAAAGGTTTCACCGTCCTGAACCACATGACGCTGCACCTTTCCGGCTAGGTTGCTGCCTTCAATAGGCAGAGGAAATGTCGCCGCATGCACGCTGGGTACAACCAAAGACAACCACCAAATACGACATACGGCTTGTTTCATTCTTTATCCTTTCGCTTTCTTATACATGTCTAACGCCATTTCACGCTGGGTTTTATGATCAACCATGGGTTTGGGATAGTCCAGTGTGTGGCGCTTTGTCCAGTTCCATGGCTGATGAATAAACTTCTGAGGTACTTCTTTTAATTCAGGAATCCATTTACAGATAAACTCGCCCTGAGCATCAAATTTTTCCCCCTGAGATATAGGGTTGAAGATACGGAAATAAGGCTGACCATCACACCCGGTTGATGCAGACCACTGCCATCCGCCATTATTCGCGGCATAGTCCCCATCAATCAGTTTAGACATAAAGTAGTCTTCGCCCTTTCGCCAGTCGATCAACAAATCCTTAGTCAGGAAACTTGCGACGATCATTCTTAGACGGTTGTGCATCCACCCAGTCTGGTTTAGCTGCCTCATTGCAGCATCCACAATTGGGTATCCCGTTTCACCGTTTTTCCAGCGTGTTAACCAATCCTCGTCATTGTGCCACTCAAGGTCAATGCTCCAGTCAACAAACGGTAAGCCTTTGCTCAGTTTTGGTTCAAATTCGAGAAGATGCTGATAAAACTCGCGCCAGATCAGCTCACTGAGCCAAGTTTGCTCCCCCTCATTCAGCTCATCAAAGTTCTTTAGCCTGTCATTTTCCTGATAGGTTAGGCGAGCAATGCATTGTCTTGGAGAAAGGCACCCCAAAGCCAGATAGGGAGAAAGACGACTCGTACCCTCAATGGCAGGTAAATCCCTGTCGTCTTTGTACTGAGAAGCACTTTCGCGACAGAAATCTCTCAGTTTCTGGATGATGGATTCGGTGTCCACAGCATAAGCCGCGCTGTCTTCCGTTGGGTATGTGAAATGACACTTATGATTAAATTCTTCAACGATATTGAGCAACAACCCTACCCCGGGGAAAGCGTCATTTGCGCGCTTCAGCCTTGGCGAAACAGTCACACCAGCCATAGAGACCTTGGCTAACCATGCGCGCTTAAAAGGGGTAAATACTTTGAAATAGTCGCCCTGTTTATTCAGCACACTTCGCGGAGGCATGACGCATTTGTCGTGATAAAAATGAACGTCTTTTCCTTCTATTTCGAGAGCTTCTATCTGCCTGTCACGTTGCTGCTCGTTCAATTCATACTCGCGGTTCGCGTGCACACCATTAACGGTTTCAAGACACAACAAAGAACGAATCATGGAAACCTGATCAGCGAACATCGAGACTTCCTGATACAACAACGGAATATTGAGTTCATGCAGTTCCCGTTGCAATTCGTATAACCTGCGATAAAGGAAATCTGCCTGAATCGGCGCTTTGTTGTGTGATTTCCATTGTTGAGGGGCTGCCAAAAACAGTGCCACAACGGGTTCACCAGTCGCGACTGCCTGATTTAGAGCGGTGTTATCTATCGTTCTGAGATCACGACGAAACCATACGATTTGCATAGGGCTAAGCTTGCTCCTGATTGCTGAAGTAGACCTGATGGATAAGCGGTGAATACCCTACTTCGTAAAATTTAGATTCAACAAACTCTTTGATGTCACCCGCGACTTTGGCACCAATATTTTTGCTGCAATGGAAATACACCTGAGACACTTTGCCCGGGTCGAGCATTTCAGACAAACCGCTGATGTCTTCCACCCCTTCTAACATGGTGACTCGGTTTCCGCTGTCTGAAAGCAGCAAAGCATGGATTCGGGTATCAACGCTGCCTGCTGAGTCAAAACTCACCAGCAATGCTTTTTTGTTCGCCGCAACCTTGTTTTCAGACTCGATGATTCGGTTCGACACCGTAATCAACAAAGACTGGAACAGAGAAACCTGAAGCGATCGCTGCGTCGCTTTCACCGATTCCAGTGCCTCCTGAACCGGATGAATGACCTTATCAACCACGTGCTGTGTGGGATACTCCTTAAACAACCCCGACAGGATTTTGTCGCCTTTTCCCGAGTCCATTTCAGCGATAGCCTGAAGCAGCTGTTCTACTTCATGTAATGATTCATCAACCACTTGCGCCTGACTGGACTGAGCTCCGTTCTTAATCAGCTCTTTCACTTTGCCGATAGGCACGCCTTTATTGAGCCAGCCCTGAATTTCTCGTATCAGGTCGATGTCTTTTTCTGAAAAGAGTCGGTGTCCTTTCTCGGTACGTTTAGGCTGAATTAACCCATAGCGGCGCTGCCACGCTCTTAATGTAACGGGCTTGATGCCCGTCATTTCTGAAACCTCTCTTATCGCAAAGCGAGGGGTTTTATAATGCATATCGTAATCTCAATTCTTGTGGGTATGGGTCTAGAAACTTTTGTTGCTGCAGGTAAGCATCTGGGAATGTACTCAGGTAATGCTTAATCAGCGTTAACGGTGCCAGCAATGGCAATAAGCCCTGACGATAATCGTGAATGGTATCAGCCAGCTCTTTTTTCTGCCCTTTGTCTAAATCACGTTTGAAGTATCCCTGCAAATGCATAAGCACATTGGTATTGTTTTTGCGACTGGCGCGGTGCTTGAGTGCGTTCATAAATGCAGTGCGATATTCAAGGTAGAATGTCTCTGCGTCGTAGTTTTTGATGTTGGCAACTAAGCGACCCAGAGAACGGTAAGATGCCGGGTGGTGTGCCATCAGCGTCAACTTATAGCGGGAATGGAACTCGACTATTTTCCTCGGTGTCGGCTTTCCATCCATCGAGTCATAGAAGTCTTTCAATGCATAGATGCGAGAGATAAAGTTTTCTTTTAGAAACGGGTCATGAAGACGACCGTCTTCCTCTACAGGCAACCACGGCATTTTTTCCATCAGAACTTTGGTGTACAAGCCCACCCCTTCTTTCGATGCGCTGTGTTTTTTGTACACTTTGACGCGTTCCATCCCGCAAGTGGGAGACTTGGCGCACACCACGTAACCGCATAGGTCTTCAGAAATCAGGTCTTCGACTTTGTTTTCTGAGTAATCCAGCATTTGTTGTGTGTACACTTTGTCCTGATTTTTGGATTCAACCAGAGCGACGCGCTCTTCTTCACTGATAAGACGGATTACAGGGCGGGGAACAGGCATTCCGATACCCACTTCCGGGCATACAGGAACAAACTTCACGTACTCCGAAAAGTCTTTTACTAAGAAATTATTGATCTTGTGGCCGGAGTCAAAACGAACTTTTTCACCAACGACACAAGCGCTCACACCAATTTTGATTTCATTCGTAGCCATAGTCTCGCCCCTTTTTCCTGAATCAGGTGGATTGATTAGTTTGTACAATTATTTTTCTTGTACAACTATCTATAGCAAAACGATCACATCGATACAAAAAATATTTTTGTATCGATATTTTGTACAGCTTAAGATTCGAGAAGAAGAACTAGAAAACTGATATAAAATCAGAACGTTCGGGATTCACGCACCAGTCTCTGCAACTTAATATAGGTTTGGTATCTTTTTTCGTGAACTTGCTTAATTCGACCATCAGCAGGTGTATAACTTTCTCCAAACACAGACATCCCTTTCATCGCTTCCTGCATATCTGGATACGCGTTGGCAGCGACTGCCGCGAGGATCGCGCTTCCCAACATCACGGGCTCTGGTGCCTGAGGTGCCACCACTTTCACTCCCGTAGCATCCGCAAGAATCTGGCGTATGAGAGGATCCTGTCCTGCACCACCACTTATCACCACCTGACTGATGCTAAGTCCACGCTCTTCCTGCACTTCTATAATCTGTCGTAAACCATAAGCCAGACCGCAAACGCCTGCTACGTAAAGCTTTTGGAGATTATCTATCGAATGTTCCATATCCAGACCCAGAATGGCAGCGCGCGCATCAGGATCGGCATTCGGAGCCCGATTACCTAAAAACTCAGGCAATACGTGCATCCCTTCCACCATAGTGACCGCGTCACTCCACTCTGTGATCTGGCTTTTCACACCTTCAGATAGATAGTGCACTGGCGATTTACCATCGATATTCGCCATGGCTTTCAGCTCTGAGTAGGCAGGATGTAAACTCACCAAATGATCGATAGCCGCTCCTGCCGCCGACTGACCCGCCTCATTGAGCCACATGCCCGGCACCATTGCTGAGTAGTAAGGACCCCAGACGCCCGGAACCAATACCTGATTCGGTGAGGATGTCATGGTGCAAGCGGAAGTCCCAAACACATAAGCCAGGCTGGCACTGGGGTCAGCTTCTCCTTCTTCATTCAGAGCACCAACAGATCCTACCCCACCTGCGTGAGCATCAATCAAGCCAGCCGCAACTGCCGTGCCTTGATTAAGCCCCAAATGTTCAGCCGCGTCTTGAGTCAGCCCGCTTGCAAGCGCGGTTCCCGGAGCGACAATATCGGTTCCAACTTTACTGAATCCGCCATCCGCCAAATCATCTAAGCCAAATTCACGAAAATAGCTTTCGTCCCAACGGTTTTCATGAGCCAGATATGTCCACTTACATACCGTTGTACAGATTGACCTCGCAAGAGAACCACTGGACTTCCAGGTGAGAAAGTCGGTCAGGTCAAAAAAGTAACGAGCCTTGTTGTAGGTATCTGGTAAGTTTTCTTTCAGCCAGATGAGCTTTGGCGTCTGCATTTCCGGAGAAATACGGTTGCCGACAAATTTCAGCACTGAGTGACCTTGTTCGTTAATGCGTTTTGCTTGAGGTGTTGCACGCTGATCCATCCAGACAAGGATATTTCGTTCAGATTTACCATGAGTACCAACCGAAAGAGGTTGATCGTTCTCTCCAATCACAACTAAGGAACAGGTGGCATCAAACGAGATACCTATTACGGTATCTTTTGGCACACCCGATTCAGACAATACCGTTCGGACACAGTGACCAACCGATTCCCATATCTGGTCTGAGGACTGTTCATAGTGCGCATTGCCCTCACTGAACATAACAATGTCCTGCTTAACTGAGCCAATCTGTTTGCCTTTCAGATCAAACAACCCGGCTCGCGCGCTACCTGTTCCAACGTCTACCCCAATCACATAACGGTTATCTGGCATGTTTCTCCTTCCTTGTTTCTTTGTAGATAACGCCAACTACAGATAGTTAACACCCTGACTTCAAACGATGGAATATGGGGAAAAGAGTAATGTCATTTTTGACACAGCATTGATATCAAAACTGTGCGTCTGAATAGCAAACGTTAAGCAAATCGATTGCATTCCCGCTTTCAACACATTTGGTTATCAATAGAGGTATTTGGTAGGAAATAGCGTTTTTCTGTGACTTAGATCTCAAGGCGTTAACGCTGACAGGGCTAGTATTGCTCCCAAGAAGAAAACCCTGTTCAACAGATTTGGTAATTGTTGTCGCACGTTTCCTGCGAATTACCAGAACTCACTTTGGAGAGTATCAATATGGCAACCCCACACATTAACGCACAAGCGGGCGATTTTGCAGAAACAGTCCTAATGCCAGGCGATCCGTTGCGCGCAAAATTCATTGCAGAAAACTTCCTGGAAGACGCTAAGCAAGTTTGTGATGTGAGAAACATGTTTGGTTTTACTGGTACTTACAAAGGTAAAAAAGTATCTGTGATGGGTCACGGTATGGGTATCCCATCTGCGTGCATCTACACTCACGAGCTGATCTCTGAATACGGTGTTAAAAACATCATCCGTATCGGTAGCTGTGGTGCCGTAAAAGACGACGTAAACCTAATGGACGTCGTTATCGGCATGGGTGCATCGACGGACTCTAAAGTGAACCGTATCCGCTTCGCGAACCACGATTTCGCAGCAGTCGCTGACTTTGGTCTTCTGGAAGAAGCAGTGAAGCAGGCACGTGCGAATAACGTGCCGGTGAAAGTGGGCAACGTATTCTCTGCCGACCTTTTCTACACACCTGAAGCGGACATTTTTGAAAAAATGGAGAAGCTGGGCATCTTGGGCGTAGATATGGAAGCCGCTGGCATCTACGGCGTAGCTGCTGAACTTGGTGCAAAAGCGCTGACCATTCTTACTGTTTCCGACCACATTATCCGTGGCGAGAAGCTGTCTGCTGAAGATCGTCAGAAATCATTCAACGACATGATGACAGTTGCACTAGAAACCGCAATTAACCTGTAATTTTTACAACCATTTTATTCCCGAGGGGGCGATCGTGTCAGATGGCAAGCTGCCAAAAGATGCAGATGGGTTGCAACTCAACTTTTGTAAAACATTGGCGTGTGACAACTTTGGATTGAGTGATGCAGAACGGTATGTCTTGCAGCATGCTAACCCTAAGCGTCCGGCGATGGTGTGCCGTGAGTGTGGTGCTTTCCCCCCCTTACTTAATAATCGCGAAGTTCTGAATGAACTGAGCAGGCTTAGAGCCGTGCATAGCGACGGTTTGCCAGCGTGTCGTAACCCCAATTGTGAAAATGCTGGCAAAACCGTCCATACCCACAAACACCTTTATCATGCGTTTGGGTATAGTGGCGATCGTCAAAGATACCGCTGTAAATCCTGCCAATCGACGTTTGTTGATAAATGGTCTGGCAGCAATGCCAAAATCGAATTTCAGGAACATCTCCTCGGTTACCTGTTTACTGGCTATTCCGTTCGGGAAATTTGCCGCAAACTCGCCATTAATCCTAAAACGTTCTACGACCACGTAGACCAGATCGCCAGTCGCTGTCGTCGTAAGCTTGCGATGTTTGATGCTCGATGGATGAATCACGCTTCGGAATATCACCTGTCATCTCACTACACCGTGCTGCAACCTAACAGCCAGAATGGCGTATTCTGGATAGTGACTACCGACGCCGATACCGGGTACGTGCTTTCCCAGCATGTGAACTATTCCTTCGATGATGAACCGGCAGGTAACGTCGATCACAACCCGTATGAAGAACCTTCTCGCTTTGTTTCCAAAGACTACAAGCCAGAGTCTTTTGAAGCCGTGACTCGCCCTGCAACCTCATTGCGGGAAAAGATCGACAACAAGTATCAGGAGATTCTGGCACGAGGCAATGTTGAAGATCCTATGGGGAACTTGTCCCGATTCAACTACCCTTCCAAAGGTGCATTGATTCGACCGCCGTACACTTCTTATGCACATTACCTTCACATTCTAAATATGTGTGAGGAAGAAAAACGGGTCTCGATCTTTATGCCTCAAGACCCAGTATTGCGCTCGGCAGCGCTCTCTGTCTGCCTTCCGAGAATCCAGCGCCATAATATTGACTTAATGTACGTCGAAGAAGATGGCAACTGGCAAGACGGTGGAATTGCTCAAAAAATTGACATCGTACACATGGGATGGTGGCGAGACAGGTGGGCAATCAGGAATGAAGAGAATCGAGCCAAAGGCATTTGCTACCTGGCAGGCGACAACGCCGACCTGGAACATTGGCTAAGCCTTGCTACAACGAAACAAACGCAATATTACCAGCAACGTTTTCAGTTGCTATTTGAAAGCTTTATCAACGAACCAAGACGTAAACTCCGCCCAGGCGGATTACTGCCTCTACTGGATATTTTCCGAGCTTGGCACAATTTGTGCTACCAAGACAAGAACGGAATGACGCCTGCACAACAACTTGGGTTGGCGGACAAGCCGCTTACATTACGGACTTTGTTGTCCTGATTTATAGAATCAGGTTCTGAATGCATAACATTCATCAATGAGATAATTGGCAATCTGCCACATTAGTTGTACTTCATTGAGAAAATGTGGCTATTATCATTGTATTGGTGGTGCCATTCTTAATGAGCGCACAATATAATAACAAAGTTGAAATTAAGATACGTAACTGCTTGGACTAAACATTGGATAAAGCCCAGATATTAATTGAGAATGAGCTAGAGCAACTACGTGCTCGAATTGAAAGTGAACCCGAAGGGGTATTGCTTCAGGCGAAGCAATGTTTAGCTCGTGCAGAACAGATTTTGTATCACGAAGGCGTTATCCAAGCCTACATCGTCATCTCCCGTTGTCATTGGTGTTTGATGAGCTACCAGAAAGGCATGAAAGCCATTAAGGAAGCGCTCGCAGGTCAAAACCGACTCGACAATGACAACTATCTTCCTGAAATTCTTCATATTCACGCACTCCAGTTCTGGGGGCAAGCCAAATACTATTCCGCTCAACAATACTGGATCAACGCGCTGGAGCAGTCCGCTCTGGTTGGTGAATCCACGATTGAAATTGAGTCTCTGATTGGTTTGGGTAACGTATGGAGAATCACGGAAGACATTCATTTGGCAAGGTCTACACACGAACTTGCCGTAAAAGTTGCAAACAATGCCCGAATTGACTGGTTGGAAGGCAAAGCTCGTATCTTACTTGCCTGGGATTACTACCTACTTAACAACTACGTAGAAATGCTCTCTGTGCTTGATGGCGCAGAAGAAGCGTTGAAATATCATCAGGACCCAACCTGGCGCGCAGAAATTTGCGATTTTCGGGGTTTGGCACTGATCGGGCTCGAACGTCTGGATGATGCTGAAACTTCCACAATGGAAGCCCATCATCTGGCGATCAAACACGATCTGACCTGGATGAAAGCGCACTCTTTTATTAGCCGCGCCCGCTTAGAGCTTATCCGCAAAGACTTCAGCACCGCAGGTGAGCTTCTTCAACAAGCGGAAGATGCCGCAAAACCGTTCGATAACGGTGAACTTCTTTCACAAATTTGCTTTCAGCAATCGGTCGTGGCAGAAGAAAGTCAAAACTTCGAAAAAGCACTTCAATCGTTTAAGAAATACCGTCGCTACTCCATACAGATGCTCAAAGAACAGACCAACCGTCTGGGTATGGATAAGGCCAGAGGGTCAAAACGACAGCTCGAACAGCGCGCGAGAAAACTGATTAATCGTATTCGTGGTCAGATTGAATTCAACCGCGAAAAACGCTACTCCAATGTGGTGTCTGAAACCTATTGGTGGGAGCAGATGGTTCTGTTCAAGTCAGAACTCATGAAATCGAACCATGCGGTCATCATGATTGAGCATGAAGACAGCAACTATCTGGAGATTTGTATAGAGCTCGCCCACTGTTTGTGTGGTCGCAGCGACTTAATCTCTCAACTGGATGAAAGCCGCGTAGGCATGCTGATTTCAGAAAAAGGTGACGAGGCAAACAAACTTTATGATGTGGTCAGCCAAATGATTTCCATGTATCCGTGGAGTCGTCGAGGCTTGAAAGGCAAAGCACCGAAAACGTCGTTACACGATATTTTGACGTTCCCATTCACGCTCGATCAACTGGTCGAAAAATCAACCCAAACGGAGCAAGCTGATGGAAGCGTTACTAAGTAAAGTCTCTGAAGCTGGGTTGGATCCGGCTTCTGTTACTGGCGAAGATGCGATCATCTTCTGGGATCACGTTCGCCAGCACATTGCGACCACAAATCTTGAGCGCTCTCACTGCTACCTTATCAGTTCAGAATATCGCGCTAAGTTAAATCAACCTAAATCCAGCCTGGATGAATTACGTGAAGCGGTTGCATTGCTTTCGCTTCCTAAAGATGTTGAAGACATTCTGACCATCAAATCTACGCTCGCAGATCGTCTTTATGAAAACGGCGATTACGCGCTGTCACTGAAAGAGTGCGTTGAATTGTCCAACATTTCAGTGGAATACGGCTACATCGACTACTACGTGATGGCGGTACTTGGTATGGGCAACTTATGTGATGCCTATGGCGATCACGCTCGCGCGCTCAAGTATTATCAGAAAATCAGCGGTATCGACCACGCCATCAGCAGTCGTTCTTTGCGTCTGCGTTGTAAGCTGTACATGGTGTCTTGTCTGATTTCTCTTGGTCGAATTGCCAATGCCAACGAACAGCTTAAAGAATGCGAAGAACTCAGTATTCTGGTTTCAGACAAAGTGCTGGCAGGTCAAATCATCCTTTATCAGGCGCGCATTCTGCGCAAGCAAAAGCTGTATCAGGAAGCGTTGCAAGTACTGGCAAAAGCACGTTACTCGCTCAACAATGTGAGCGCGTTCTGGCTTTCTAACATGATGCGGCTGGAACTGGCACGTAGCTTAAATGCGGTTGGCAGAACCGATTTGGCCGAATACACCCTTAATTCGGCGGTAAAGCGAATCAAGCTCAATAACTCGCCTGTGCTTCTGAAAAGTCTGTATGAGTCTCTGAGCGATGTTTTCGCTTCTCAGAAAGACTTTAAACAGGCATTGGCGTTTGAGAAAAAAGCCTTCCGAATTGGCACGGATTTGGTGAAGAATATCCCTATCAGTGACTTGGCTGGCTTCCAGCTTCGTCGCCTGTCCCGCTTCGAACTTCAACTCAAGCTGATCTTGTCTGAACAAGAAAATAAAGAGCTTAAGGAAACCACCGAAACCCAGAAAGACAAAGTGGCTCAGTTGCAGCAAGATGTGTTCACCGACCCACTAACCAGCCTGCACAACCGTCGCTGGCTGGATGTGAAGCTCAAAGATCTTCTGTTACACGAAACGCCTTTTACTCTGTTGGTTATCGACATTGACCATTTCAAATCCATCAATGATGAACTCAGTCATCTGGTTGGTGATAAGGCAATCGTTAATGTGTCGCACGAACTGGCGGCGCACTTCAGGTTCCGCGGCGCATCCTGCGTGCGATTTGGTGGTGAAGAGTTTCTGGTGATTCTGGAAAATACCAATGTTGAGCAGGCTGTTCTGCACGCAGAACACTACCGCGAACGAATCTTCCAGTTTGGCTGGCGTGAAATCCTCGGTGAGCGTGGGTTAACCGTCAGTATCGGTGTGACCAATCACCGTGAAGGGGAAAACACTCAACGTACTTTCTACCGAGCAGACAAAGCGTTGTACCGGGCGAAAGCCAAAGGTCGAAATCAAGTCTGTTACGAAGTGTAGATATAAAATTCTTTACGCAAAGCCATCCTGCCGGATGGCTTTTTTGATCGGAAAAATCGTTGTGTTTATAGAAAGAAGAGCGAGATCCCACCGACAGCAGCCAGAGTACCAATCACACTGCTGGACGACACTTTCTCTCCGTTCCACGCATAGATGAATAATATGAACAATGGGCTGGTCGCAATTAGGGTCTGTGCAATCGCCGGGTTGGCATTTTTCAACGCAATTTGCTGTAACCAGAGCGCGAGAAACGTCCCCACTAATATCGCAAGCAGCAATGTAAGGTGGGCTTTGCGATCCATGCTTCCCCAGTTGCTTTTAATGGATTTGAATGGCGCAGGCTCAAGCAGGCGAATCACAGCAGCTACTGCTATCACCCCGATACTCAGCCGAATCAACGCGCCCAGCAGTGGCGGAATGTCTCCAGCCACCAAAGCATAATGAGAAATCACCACACCACTTGCCTGACACACACTTGCCAGCAAGCCAAAACCGATACCCGATACAG
Source organism: Vibrio nigripulchritudo (assembly GCF_027924785.1). Taxonomy (NCBI): domain Bacteria; kingdom Pseudomonadati; phylum Pseudomonadota; class Gammaproteobacteria; order Vibrionales; family Vibrionaceae; genus Vibrio; species Vibrio nigripulchritudo. The sequence continues at coordinate 1,796,359 of NZ_AP027050.1, forward strand.
AAGCTTTTTGGTCAATGCCTGACGGTTTAAACACCACAAACGTGACCGCAGCAGTCGTAATGACTACGCCTAACCAACTCTGAAAGCTCAGCTGTGAACCTAGAGCAACCAAAGCAAGAACACCAGACAGCGGAGGTGCTAAGGATTCCAGCAGCAGGGTTTTATTGGCTCCGATTCGCTTTAGAGCGGCAAAGTAGGCGCTATCCCCTATAGCAATACCGATCACTCCGGAGATCGCCAGAATGAGAAAGTGCTGACTGTCCATCAGCCAGGCTTCTGCTGGCATTGGCAACAAAGGCAACACAACCAGCATCATTGCAGAAGCAATAACGCCTTTCACTATGTTTAATTGCAAAGCAGAAAACTGGTGGCTAAAACGCCCGTATATCCAGGTAGCAACCGCCCAAACTAATGCCGCGAGTAACGCCGCCGCTTCTCCTATGTATCCCACTCGATTTCCCTATCTAAATTGAAGAGAAAATAATCTCATACTCATTCCGCTATCACCAATTGGTGCGCAACTCTCATGATGCAGCTCGGATAAATATTGGTTTCCATATGAATCAAGCGATATATTAAGGTCTGAATTTTCTACAGAAATTAAGAGGAAGCGTTTTATGTTTCTTGATTACTTTGCACTGGGGCTGCTGGTATTTGTCGCTCTCGTGCTCTTCTACGGCATTATTGTCATTCACGATATTCCCTATGAAATCGCTAAAGAAAGAGACCACCCTCATCAGGACGCCATTCACGTTTCCGGCTGGGTCAGTCTGTTTACCCTGCATGCTATCTGGCCTTTCCTATGGATCTGGGCAACGCTGTGGCGCAAAGAAAGGGGCTGGGGTTTTCACAAACTGGAAGAAGAGCAGCATGACATGCACCACCGTATGGACGTGCTTATCGATCAAGTCAGCGCGCTGGAAAAAGAAGTAGCGGAGTTAAAATCCAGAGACACTGTCACGCAGCCCGCCCAACATCCGAATAATGAAATCAAGCAGGGAGACGAATAATGGATTTACTGCTGATTATGACGTACGCCGCGCTGTGTATCGCCATCTTTAAAATATTCAAAATCCCGCTAAACAAATGGACGGTTCCTACCGCAGTTCTTGGTGGCGTTGTTCTGATTGGTACGCTGATATTGCTGATGAACTACAACCACCCATTCACTCAGTTTGGTGGTCAGTACTACTCTACAACACCTATAGTGCCAAGCGTTCAGGGCAAAGTGGTTGAAGTTTCTGCAAAAGCAAATACACCGTTGAAAAAGGGTGAGCCGCTGTTCAAGATTGACCCAACTCTTTTTGAAGCCGAGTTAATAAGAAAGCAGTCGGCGTTAGCTGAAGCAGAGCAGACCGTTCTGCAACTCGAATCTGCGTATAAAGAAGCGCAGGCAGCGTCCATAAAAGCGCTTGCAGACAAAGACAAAGCGGAGAGAGAATTCCAGAGGTACGATAAAGGCTTTAAAAAAGGCGCATTTACCGAGCAACAACTTGATACCAGACGTCAGGCATTTAAAGGGGCGCAAGCCAGCTATCAGGCTTTTCTGGCTAAAGCCAAACAAGCGCAACTGGCTTATGAATCCGAAATCAATGGCGAGAACACCTTGATTGCCAGAATGAAAGCTGAGGTTGCTCAGGCTCAGTTCAATCTGGATGAAACCATAGTACGAGCCCCGACTGATGGCTACGTGACTCAACTGGCATTGCGTCCAGGTATGATGGCAGTGCCTTTGCCCCTTCGTCCGGTAATGACGTTTGTACATACCGAAGAAGAATACTTTGTCGGGGCATTTCGTCAAAACTCCCTACAACGCTTAGAGCCAGGATTTGAAGCCGAGTTTCTCTTTAAAGCCTTACCGGGAAGAGTATTTAAAGGTGAAGTTGTTGAAGTGATCCCAGCGATTGGAGAAGGGCAGGTTCAGGCGTCGGGTGCGCTGCTTTCTTCCAGTGCCATCCGCAGCAACGGGCGTGCTCTGGTGAAACTGAAAATTACTGACGATTTATCAAGCTACCATCTGCCAATGGGCAGCAATGCAGAAATCGCGGTGTATTCAGACAGCTTTACTCATGTGTCTGTGATGCGAAAAGTTCTTATCAGAATGAAGAGCTGGCAGAACTATTTGTATTTGGATCATTAAAACAAACCCCGCTCCCAAAAAGGGGCGGGGGAAAACCTAATGGGGGGACCAATTCACACTGTTTTAACACCAAAATGGCTGAGCCTCGTGTCTAGGGAAACTCACCACTTTGATCAAAGGTGATTTAAAATCGAACCTAACAGGAACTGGAAAGGTTTTCTTGGATATTACGAAAATATGAAACCTGTAAAAACAGTAATAAATTGTGAGAATGATTTCCTCTTTTTATGAAATGCACATCAATTTCGTCTCAGGTATGAAGCACATATAGGCAAGTGAAATTCCGCGCATACATACTAGATAGATATTCAACAAGTACCAAAAATATCAAGAGCCAAATAAACCCTCAAATGCAGTAAAAAAAACCAAAAACACCATCAAAACAACCCACCAATAGCACCTTTATTTCATCGAACAATATCTATACGATATCTGCTTTATTATTTAAACGGCTCAACCTTAAGAGGAAATGTCAAAACTATCAGTTAAAAATCAAACTTGCATAATGCTTTGGTTAGGTATCATTAATCAATATTTTAGAGAACTGTTTTGGTTCTGTCGGATCGCGCTTGTTCCACTTAGATTTTGACTGCTAATCAACGTTAACTCCAAGGGAAAAATAATAAGAAACTCTGATGTCAAAACTTACCCTTTATCCCATCGTGTTAATCATGGTGTTTTTGGCGCTTGGTCTTTCCCACTTCCATTATCAAGCCGAAAAAATTCGCCAGACAACTTTATCAACGCTTGAGGTTCGTTCGAATCTGCTTCGCCTGTACGTGCGGCTGATGTCTGCCAAAAACACCGCGATGAAAAACTCTATCGAGTTGGACGTGCAGCAAAAGTCTATTTTAAAAGCGCGTGCCGATTTGATTAAAGAAATCACTTACTACCCTGAGTTCAACACCTACGCTCTGTCGGCTTTCGATCAACCGGAATTGGGGGATTGGTTAAAAGGCACATTAACCATGGATGTGCCGTTACAGTCGGCAAATGATCCTATCTCAGAAGAGATTGCTGCTGTGCTCTCAATTAATGAGCAAGCGGGAACAGTCATTGATGACCTTAAAATGACCGTTTGGGCATATTACTTGTCGAAAAACCGGTTCCTGTTTCTTTCTCCAAAGCTGCCTGTCGAAACTTTCCAGTTCAGTGACATTCTTTATGAAAAGCCTTTCTGGACCGAGCTTCTGCCTGAAAAGAACCCAGACAGAAAACAGGTAGTGACAGAACTTTATGACGATGCCGCTGGGCAGGGTTTAATGATCACCATTTCTGATGCGGTTTATCGTGGAGATGAGTTCTTAGGCATTGTGGCAATAGATATTGGTCTCGATCTGATGACTTCCCTACTGAAAGTTGGCGCAGCACCCGGTGAGTCCTACCTGATTGATGAGAACATGCAATTAACCGCCAGCCTTAGCCCTTTCGCGCTGGGCGATAAGCTGCCTATCCTGGTATCAGATACTGGAGAAAACTGGAAAGAGTCGGATGAAGGTTGGTTCTATTGCACGCCAACTATAAACAAAGAACTGTTCTTGGTGCATCGCCTGAAGAAGACAACCTTGCTGCTTGAAGCCATGAAAGCGTCATCCACTGTATGGTCACTTCTGATGATAGGGTGTGTGCTGAGTATTCTTTCGTTTTTTACCTACGTTTCTGCCAAGAAAAACAGGCAATTGATGCTGGTTGACCCGTTAACAGGCTTGTATAACCGACGCGGTTTCTATTCTTTCATTCAGCCTATTTTCCAGCAGTCTTTAAGAAACCAGCAAAAGTGTGGTTTGCTGGTGATCGATATCGATCACTTTAAAAAGATTAACGACAGCTTTGGGCACAATGTGGGCGATGAAGTGATCCGCTCTATAGCCGCCGACATTCGGAGGGTGGCCAGTCAGTCTTCTGTGGCGTGTCGTTGGGGTGGCGAGGAATTCGTCATTCTCCTTCAGGATACGACGCTGGACAGGGCACATTGGGTGGCTGAGAAAATTCACCTCGCCATTGCAAAAAGCAAGCACGGTTCTAAATCACTCACAGTAACGGTAAGTATCGGATTAACCGTCAGTTCTGCCGACATTAAGGTCGATGAAATGATGAAAAAAGCGGATATTGCCCTTTACGAAGCCAAAGAAGCAGGTCGGAATCAAACCGTAATTGGTTAGTTCTACTGATCCGCCTCCCACATTTGACAAGCTGAATCCAAGTTATTTGACGATGTAATGGTTAACCGCAGTTATATCAGCTAGATTTAGAAGTAATATTGTCGCAGAAACGAACTGATAGCCCGAACTCCCGTAACCCTAAAAGAACCAAATATTTAACCGACAGTGGAACACACTTAATGAAGAGAAGTTTGTACATTCCTACTCTTTTTTCAGCCTTATTGGCGATTGTCGGCTATGTGTATTACGAATCTGAGCTGGATGAAATCCGTCGCAGTTCCATCAACACAGTGAATGTTCGTGCGGGGCTGTTCGAGCAGTATTTCAAACTCATCTCAGCCCATAACACCGGGCTTAAAAATACCATGATCCACTCGTACCATTTCGCGGAAGAAGGGAAGATCAACCTTCCACAGTGGATCAATGCGATAGAGTATTTCCCCGAATACGATATTTACGCGCTGTCCGCTTTTGATCATCCAGAGAAAGCGTCAAAGCTAAAAGGCACCTTAACCATGATGGAGCCTTTTAACCCTACCAATGAAAAGCAGCGTTACGAAATGACAGCTGCGTTGTCGCTGAATGAGCAAATCAGTACTTTGGTCAGAGAGCTCGGTGTCGCGGTATGGTCGTATTACATTTCCGCGAACAAATACCTATTCCTTTCCCCGGAGCTGCCAGTTCGGGAGTTTCAACTCAGTGAAGCAGACTACAGACGCCCATTCTGGGTTCAGGCTCAGCCAAAAGTGAACCCTTACGGTCGGCAGTTTGTATCAGATCTGTATGAAGACAGTGGTGGACAGGGGTTGATGGTCACCATTACCGATCCAGTCTGGATCCATGATGAGTTCTTTGGTGTCGTCGCCATCGATATTGGCATCGACAGTTTGCTGGATCTTCTGCAAGTCAGTAACTCTGTAGGTCAGTCATTCCTTGTGGATGAAAACAAGAAAATCGTATCCTCGTTAACGGAATTTGAGGTAAACGAAACCATCAACTTCCCTGCCCCTTCGGATGGGATGAACTGGGTAGAGGACAAAGACGGATTCTACCTTTGGCGATCTGTGGTGCCTAATGAACTGGATTTGGTGCATTTTGTCAGCCGCGAGCAATTGCGAGACAAGGGCATCAAACATTCAATGACGGTTTGGATGCTGCTACTCATCGGTATGGTATTGAGCTTCAGTGCCTACTTCCTTTACGTCGCTTTCCGTCGTAACCAAAGACTGATGCGTATCGACCCACTGACCAAGATCCAGAACCGAAGGGGATTCTTTGACGAACTCGACAACGTGTATCCGAGCTACGTTAACAGTAAATCTGACGTTGGGCTGCTGATTCTGGACATCGACAACTTCAAACCTGTCAATGACACATACGGACATCTGGTTGGAGATGACGTTCTGATCTCCATTGTTAAGCGAATCAGTTCGGTAATACCCAGAATATCGTCGGTTTGCCGCTGGGGCGGTGAAGAGTTTATGGTTTTCCACCCTTCTTGTTCTCCAGAAGAACTGGAGCAACTGGCCGAAGAAATTCGCCATCAGATCAAAGCCACACCACATAGCGACCTGTCACTTCCTGTCACCGTCAGCATTGGTGGCTACTTCGGTCAGACGAAATCCAATTTCAATACTATGGTTCGCCACGCAGACCGCGCACTGTATACCTCGAAGCATCAGGGGAAAGATCAGGTCACCGTTCATTATGAGCCTAGCGAAGACTAGCTTTTCTCAAAAAATATAATTCTCATCTGATTTAACAAAATTGCATCATTTCCATCACTCTGTGAGTCATATCTCGGCTGTAGTATTCCACTGTTACCCGTACAGTCTGGAGTTCGGCAATTCTATGCCCGACAAGGAAAACAGGAGACATCGTCATTCATGAAGCCTAAACCCAGCTTGGGTGAGGCAATGAAATGGCGAAGTATCCAAGCTATATTGAGAGGAAAATACAATGGCTAAAATTCTACTTCTTGCAGGCGATTTCGTTGAGGATTACGAAATCATGGTTCCATTTCAGGCACTGCAAATGGTCGGTCATCAGGTTGATGCGGTTTGCCCAGACAAAAACGCTGGCGACACCATCAAAACCGCTATCCACGATTTCGAAGGCGATCAGACATACACAGAGAAACCTGGCCACAACTTCGCACTTAATGCCTCTTTTGCAGATGCAAAAGCCTCTGACTACGATGCTCTAGTGATTCCGGGCGGTCGCGCTCCAGAATACTTAAGGCTAAATCAGGATGTATTGAAACTGATTCAGGAGTTTCATCAGCAAGACAAGCCTATTGCAGCAATTTGCCATGGTGCACAACTGTTGACAGCAGCGAACGTTATTGAAGGCAAAGCCGTATCGGCTTACCCAGCATGTGCGCCTGAAGTAAACGCGGCTGGCGGTCAGTATCAGGACATCGCAATGGACCAGGCGCACACAGACGGCAAACTGGTTACGGCACCAGCCTGGCCTGCACACCCCGCATGGTTAGCCCAGTTATTAAAGCTTCTATAAGCAATTTCTCGGTTCACTTAACATTTCAATGTAACAGCCAGGGTTTCTTCTGGCTGTTTTTGCTTTATTATCGATCACACAACGACAGAAAATGATGAGTTGGTAATTTGCAGGACGCAAAACGGTCGATTCATCAGGCTAATTACCCGAGAGACTTCTCTAAACCAATATATTGAGGCTACTTGGGTACAAAACCTAAATCTCACATTTGGGAGACAATTATGTGTGAAATTTATTCCGGCGCGGAAGAAGAACTTTTTGAACTAAAAACCCGCTCTATCCGCATTGACGGTGTAGTAACCAGCATTCGACTAGAAGCCATTTTCTGGCAGATCATTGAAGACATTGCCAAAAAATCTGAGCTTTCCATCGGTGCTTTTGTTACCCAGATCTACAAGGAAGTGCTTGAAAAGCGTGGAGAGATAAGGAACTTTGCTTCTCTCCTACGAGTGGCATGTACCACTCATCTCAACAATGGCGAACGACTCACGCTTTTTCCAGAAGTTAGCGTGAAGAAAGAGTTAGTTTAACCCTGTTATAATGTAACAATTTTCTGATTGTCATTTTGTATCAATTCCCTTAGTCTTGGCAGAAATTTAATATAAAACCAATTCTAATGAAATTGATGCATCCAATGCGACAAACGCTGACTCAGCTATGTCGCATTCTCATTTTACTCCTGCCTGCTTCGCTCTCCTTCGCGCATCCACACTCGTGGGTCGATATGAAAACTCGTGTTCTTGGAGAAGGTTCTGATATTTCCGGCTTTTCAATGGAATGGACGTTTGATGCCATGACTTCCGCCTACATGCTAGACGGTGAAGACATGTCGGAAGAAGTTCGGGAAGCCACACTTCAGCAACTTGCGCTGTCTGTTATCGACAACATGCTCTATGAGCACTACTTCACTTATTTTTTCGAAGGCGATGACCCCATCCGTTACAAACAGGTCATGGACGCAAAGCTGACTTTTCACCGGGGCAAACTCACCCTTCATTTCGAACTTCCGTTAACCGAAGACAAAGACGCAAACGGTAAGAATTTAAAGCTGATGATATTCGAACCCAGCTATTACGTGGACATGAGCTGGAAAGCCAACAGCGCTATAGAACTCAGCACGTCACTTCGAGAACAGTGCAGCTTTGATGTGGTAGAACCTACACCAACAGCAGAACAAATGGCTTATGCCCTTTCACTGCCGCAAGATGCCGACCCCGATAACACCTTAGGTCAACTTTTCACCCAACACGCCTACATCACTTGCAAGGGGTAACCATGCCAGACTTTTTTTCAAAGCCTTATATCAAATGGGCGTTTGCATTCCTTTTTCTGGCGTTGGGTTATCAGTTGTGGCAAAGCTGGCCGACGCTACTGCTTAAGAGCATTCAGCTACAGCGAGACTTTAATGGTCAGTTAAGCGACCTTCTTTATGACATTCAGGAAGAGCATCAGGGGGCACTGTTAAGCTTCAGTATAATCAGCTTCATCTACGGTATTCTGCACTCTCTGGGACCTGGTCACGGCAAAGTGGTGGTTTCCACTTACCTGGTCGCAAAACCAACTCAGGTGAAGACCAGCCTAATCATCACCATCGTTTCTTCTTTTGTTCAGGCTATAGTCGCCATAGGTTTGGTCTCGATTCTCCTTTGGGTTTACAAAGCGTCCATGCGCGACATTCACTCCAAGGCAGAATCCGTCATGATGGTCAGCTATTTCTGTGTATTATTGTTTGGTCTGGTGATGATCGTTCGATCAATTCGGAAGATAAGAAACCCCTCACAATGCTGTCATGGTCATGAGCCTAAATTTGCCAATGACTGGAAAGAAGTTGTCGGCCTGATTTTGACTATCGGTCTCAGACCCTGCACTGGTGCCATCATGATCCTGCTGTTTGCCAACATGGTTGGGGTCTATTGGGTAGGTGTACTGAGTGCGCTGTTGATGGCGGCGGGAACCTGTTTAACCACCTCCACCATCGCCATGTTGACTCTGGGTGGTAAAAAAGTCACCACCAATCTGTTTAGCCGAAAGCACAAGCATCATCATGAGCACAGCCACCATCACGGGCACGATCATGACCACAGCCACGACCATGATCATCACCATCATCATTCTTCCTCTCGGGCTCCTCATTACATGACGCTGGCAGGTGGTGTTGTTCTGGGTTTATTTGGACTGCTGCTTCTGCAGTCTGGCGATGTGGCATTCAGTCGGGTGATCTAAAGCCCTAAGCTTCTGTACCCATTAACATAAAAGGAAAAGGGGAATCGCTTTCGATTCCCCTTTTTTCAAACCAGTACCATTTCAACATCCACAAAATTGAAGTCTTTATCTAAAGCCTGTTTCATATTGTGGCGAGCATCGGTAACTGAACCCGCAGGTTTGTCTGCAAGCTCTTCCAACGCCAACCCCACTATTACTAGGTAACTGCTGCCAGTTTTACTGATATTCAGACTCTTTGCGCTGATACCACAGGCTTGCAAATGCTGATTGACTGACGTTTCTATTTTTTCATGCTGCACCTGATCCTGAAGTTTTCCACCAGCTAACTCGATAAAGGCTTCCTTAATGATTCCAATCGGCTGCTTGATCATCAGAGTAGCCAAAACAACCACCAGCAGAGCATCACCGATATAGAGTAAGAAATCCCAACTGCTTCCAGCAGGCACGTATCCGATAACAATCAGAATCAATCCGGTAGAAGCAGAAAGCACACCATCGATAAACGAGGCTTTCTTGTCTACTTTCAACATCGAACTGGCATTCCCTATACGCTTATTCTGCACGTGGTAGAGCAGCGACAGTCCCCAGCAGATACAAACCATCGCAATGGCGTAGTACACGATCGGTCCGGTATTGATTGGCGCAATATTTCCACCTTGCAAGTAGGTGAAGATCTTAGTGCCATTACCAGAAATCGCTGAAATGATCACCCCTATCAGAAGTAGCCCCTTCATCATGGAATACAGTGCTTCAGTAACGTACAAACCAAAGGGAAAGACTTCGCTGCGAACACTTTTTATCTTAGAAATTTTTAGCGCAACCATGGATGAGACAAACAGGATAAAAGACATGTTGCCATCCAGAAGCAGTGCCTCTGATCCAGACAGGTAGAAAGTCCACCAACCACTGAATGCCATGACCAGATTGGCAGCGATACCAATTTTGATGGATTGCTGTTCCCGTCGGGAAATTTGCTCTTTCATGATGCCTCGAAAGTAAAAAATGCGTTTGCTAAATCATATCACATCAAATCATTTTCAATATACGATGATGCTTTTGAAAGTTACTTTATGCTTTGCTCAGTACCATTCGTCGAGCCTTGTCACAAATAATATGGGCTCTTATAAACTAAAACGTCGTACGGGGTGTATTTTGTAGTACATTTCGCTTTCCCTCAAACACTCGTTTCAAGGAAGTTCATGAAAAGCAAAGTGTTACTCCTGGCAACTGCGGTTGCACTTTCCGGCTGTAGCGTTCCCTCCGACAATTCGGAGAGCACATCAAATCAATTCGCACAGCACATAGAAAACATGGCTTTAAAATACCCGGTCACCAAACAGGTTGAAGTGGTAGACGAGTATTTTGGCACTCAGGTGAAAGATCCTTATCGCTGGTTGGAAGATGACCGCAGCGACGAAACTGCTCAGTGGGTGAAAGATCAGAACCAACTGACGTTCGATTACCTCTCGCACATTCCATACCGTCAGAGCATTGAAGAACGCCTTACCAAGCTGATGGATTATGAGAAAGTCAGCCGCCCTTTCAAAAAGGGGAAATACACCTACTTCTATAAAAACGATGGATTGCAAAACCAGTACGTTTTGTATCGTCAGTTGAACGATGGTGAACCAGAAGTGTTTATTGATCCGAACACGTTCAGTGAAGACGGAACTACTTCGATGTCTGGTGTTCGTTTTTCCAAAGATGGCTCTCTGGTGGCTTATCAAATTTCCAAAGGTGGCAGTGACTGGCGGCAGGTTGTTGTTCTAAATGCCGAAACCAAAGAACAAGTGGGCGAAACACTGGTAGACGTCAAATTCAGTGGCATTTCATGGCTGGGGAATGAAGGCTTCTTCTACTCAAGTTATGACAAGCCAGAAGGCAGTGAGTTGTCTGCCAAGACAGATCAGCACAAACTGTACTTCCACAAATTGAATACCAAGCAAAGCGAAGACCAGCTCCTGTTCGGCGGTACTGAAGCAGAGAAGCATCGCTATGTTTACGGTTACACCACAGAGGATGATCGTTACCTGATGATCTCTGCGGCTGTATCCACTTCTGGCAACAAGTTGTTCATTAAAGATCTGGCTCATCCAGAGAAGCCTATGGTACCCGTTTTGAACACAACCAAATCGGACACTTATGTTATCGACAGCCAAGGCAGCAAACTCTTTTTGGTGACCAACTTGGATGCACCGAACAAACGAGTAGTGACGGTGGATGCCAACGCGCCACAACCTGAAAACTGGCAAGATCTGATTCCAGAAACAGAACATGTTCTGCGCGCTTCTACCGCTGGCGGCTATCTGTTTGCCAGCTACATGGTCGATGCAGTTTCCATGGTGCAGCAATACAAAATGAACGGCGATCTGGTTCGTGAAGTGAACTTGCCGGGAATTGGCAGTGCAAGCGGCTTCTCAGGAGAAAAAGACGACTCTGAGTTGTATTTTTCCTTTACCAATTACAGCACACCGAGCTCCATGTTCAAGATGGACATTCAATCAGGTGAAAGCCAGTTGTACCATCGTTCAAAATCGCCATTTGCGTCTGAAGAGTACGAATCCCGTCAGGTTTTCTATTCATCAAAAGACGGCACCAAAGTTCCAATGATTGTGACCTACAAGAAAGGCACACCAATGGACGGAAGTGCGCCGACTATTCTGTACGGTTACGGCGGTTTTAATGTAAGCCTGACACCGAGATTCAGCCCGACTCGTGCAGCCTGGCTGGAAATGGGCGGCGTATATGCGGTTGCCAATATTCGCGGTGGTGGTGAATACGGAAAAGAATGGCACAAAGCAGGCACACAACTTAACAAGCAAAATGTATTTGACGATTTCATTGCTGCCGCAGAATACCTGATTGATGAGGGCTATACCTCTTCAGAGAAACTGGCGGTTAACGGTGGCTCGAATGGAGGCTTGTTGGTAGGCGCGGTCATGACTCAGCGACCAGAACTGTTCCAGGTGGCGCTTCCGGCGGTTGGCGTACTTGATATGCTTCGCTACCACACCTTCACAGCAGGTGCTGGGTGGGCATACGACTACGGTACCGTCGACCAGAGCAAAGAAATGTTTGAGTACCTGAAAGCCTACTCTCCGGTTCACAACGTGAAGCCAGGTGTCGAATACCCTGCCACCATGGTGACCACAGGCGATCACGATGACCGGGTTGTACCAGCGCACTCTTATAAGTTTGCCGCTGAGCTTCAGGCCAAGCAATCGGGCTCTAACCCTGCCTTGATTCGTATCGAAACAAACGCAGGTCATGGCGCTGGTACTCCAACCAGTAAAGTGATTGAGCAATACGCGGATATCTACAGTTTTACACTCCACAACATGGGTGTTGAGAAGCTGTAAAAGCGTAAGCTTGGGTTTAAAAAACGCAGCCTTGTGCTGCGTTTTTTAATCTTGCTGAATAGAGATGCCAGACGGTTTAACGAAACCCATTAAATAGGCTCTCATCCCAATTAGAATATTTACTTTCAGTTATATAAACAGCACGTATAATACGCCGCTGCATTAAAGATTGATTCCAAGAATGAATCATTTCAATTAAAAGGAAACACAATGAAGTTACGTGCTTGTGCCGCGATGATCATCGGCGCACTGGGTACGGCCGCACCGGCTATGGCAGCGTCCGAAATCACCAATATTCGTTCAGACTCAACCGTTGAAACTGGCGATATGCTGCAACTATTCATCCCGCTTAGTGGCTATATGGCGGCATGGATGCACGACGACTGGGAAGGCGCAAAACAGCTGACATATTCTGTTCTGGCTTCTCAAATCATTGTAGATACCACTAAAAAAGTAGTAGGTCGCCAGCGACCAAGTGGAACCAGCCCACGCTCTTACCCTTCTGGTCATGCGGCAGCAGGGTTCTCAGGCGCACATTTCTTGCAAATGCGCTACGGTGCAGAGTGGGGCATCCCAGCCTATGCAGCAGCGTCTTACGTGGCTTACAGCCGTGTACATGGTAAACGCCACTTCGTGAGTGATGTAACCGCCAGTGCTGGTATTTCTTTCCTGGTGAATCAGTATTTTGTGTCTCCTTACGCTGCCGATGGTGTTTACATGAACGCGCAGCAGACGGAAGACGGCATGGCGCTTAACGTAACCATTACTGAAGAAGCCTTTAACAAAGAGCGTACCGCCAAGGATAAGATCCAGCACATTGCTACGCCGCTTTACAATAAAATCGAAGTGGGCTTAGGGTCTCACCTGAACTTCTTCACGGAAGACCTGATCGCAAACAGCCACTTCAGCGACACAAAACAGGTCGATAAGCTGCAGCCATACACGCGAATCACATACTCGCGTGAGCTTTCAAACAACGACATGCTGGACTTTGAGTTCATCCCAACGGAATTGCGTGTAAATGGCACAGCGAAAGAAACGTTCAAATACCAAGATACCACGTACAACAAGGGTGAATCTCTGGTGAGCGAATATCGCCACTATATGTTGGGCGGTAATGTTTACAAAGGGTACGAACCTTTAGATAACTTCGATGTGAAGTTTGGTTTGGGCTTCTACGCACACCATTTCGGCTATGAGATCGCAAATGCTGAAGAGTTAGGTCAGCATGAAAAACGTGAATACCTGCGTATTCTGCCTGCGATGACAGCACGCGCTACATACACCTTATTCGACAGCCTAGATCTGACCGGTGAATACCGCTATCAGGTTTGGGGTAACAATAAGCACAGCACGGCAAAACTAGGTGTTAACTACCAGATAAATCGTGCATGGGATATGGGTCTGAACTACTTAGCTTCTTCAACAAATCTTCCAACCAGCACAGATTTTGATGCGGTCAGCTACGACAACAGTTCTGTAGAGCTGGTTTTTTCGAACCGCTTCTAACCTCATCATAAACGCTGAATTCAAAGCTCCGAATTTCGGAGCTTTTTTGATCTTGGCGGAAGGTTACTCGTACAATGTCTGAAGACACCGCTGACGAGAAAGACATGACACTCACTATTTTTTATGACGGCACCTGCCCGCTATGTAAAGCGGAAATGAACCAGCTAAAAAACTTCGATACCCATCAGAAGCTGAAGCTCGTCGATATCTATCAGACTCAGTTCAGTGAGCAATACCCACAGATTGATGTAGCAAGCGCGAATCGCATTCTTCATGCCATTGATGGGAATGGAAACCTGTTGCTCGGTCTGGATGTGACCCAAGCCGCGTGGAATGCTGTTGAACGCAAACCCTGGGTCAACTGGCTACGCAAGCCCGGTATTTGTGTCGTCGCAGACTGGGCATACCTCAGATTCGCCAAGCACCGCTATACCATATCATGGCTTCTTACCGGAAAACGTCGCAGTGACTGCGAACAATGCCGCCTCCCATAAGGTGGCATTTCTGTTTACTTCTTGATCCAGTTATCACTTCTGTATATCTCGCTACTTAAATGCAACATAGTTGTTACAATACTCCACCTATCAAACCATTAGCCGCCGTTATCACTGAATATTTAGTAATTAACATTGAATAGTATTGCGTTAACCATGAAAAATAGTTACTCTTCGCATCAATGAATGAATACTAATGTTTAGTGAATAATTATTTACTAGCGGTAACAAGAGTATAAGAAGATGGATAACGTAAACACAGTCAGCTCCTCCAAGAGCAAAAAGAATTTCTGGGTATTTTTGATCCCCTCCTTGCTGGGTCTTTTCCTATTCATGGCACCCGTCAGCTATCAGGGTGATATCACTATCCCTGTTGCGATCTTAGCGGGTGCACTAAAAGATCTATTGGGCGACATGGTTGTACCTTTGGTTACTGCAGTCATCGGCTTTATGTCTGTCGCAACCATCATTAATAAAATCGCAAAGCCTGCTTTTGTTGCTAATAACACTTTTCTAACGGGTCTGTTTGATCCTTCTCCTCTTTGGTTTGCCGTTCGTACCATTGGTGGTGTGGCTGTACTGATGACTTTCTTCCAATTGGGTCCTAAAGCCATCTGGGAAGAAAACACTGGTGGGCTTGTACTGGAAGGACTATTGCCAACACTGTTTGCTGTTTTCATTTTTGCTGGCTTGCTTCTTCCTCTGCTTCTTAACTTTGGTCTGCTGGAGCTATTCGGCACGCTTTTAAGCAAAATCATGCGCCCTCTGTTTAACCTGCCGGGTCGTAGTGCTATCGACTGTATGGCTTCATGGTTAGGTGATGGCAGCGTTGGTATCCTGTTGACCAGTAAGCAATACGAGAAAAAGTTCTACACCCAACGTGAAGCGGCGGTTGTCGGTACTACCTTCTCTGCTGTATCGATCACTTTCAGCCTGGTTGTACTGGCTCAGGTAAACCTTGAACATATGTTCCTGCCTTTCTATGGTGCAATCTGCCTGGCTGGTTTAGTCGCCGCGGTTATCATTCCTCGCCTTCCACCACTGAGTTACAAAAAAGACGAGTACATTGATGGTACTGCACCAGACGCCAACGAAAATGCGATTCCTGAAGGTTATAACAGCTGGTCTTGGGGTATGAATCTGGCGGTTGAAAAAGCAAGCCGTGTGAAATCAGCAAAAGAAGTGTGTGTTGAAGGTCTGAAAAACGCAGTGGACATGGTATTCGGCGTGCTACCAGTGGTGATGGCGTTAGGGACGATTGCTTTGGTTATTGCAGAGTACACTCCGGTATTCTCTATTCTTGGTCAGCCTTTCGTACCTTTCCTTGAGCTTCTGAATATTCCGGAAGCGGCAAAAGCCTCTGAAACCATCGTTGTTGGCTTTGCAGACATGTTCATTCCTGCGATTTTAGCGGCATCTATTGAAAGCGACCTGACTCGTTTTGTTATCGCTGCCATGTCGGTTACTCAGCTTATCTACATGTCTGAAGTGGGCGCACTACTGCTAGGAAGCCGTATCCCAGTTAACCTAGCAGAACTGTTCATCATCTTCATTCTGCGTACGCTAATCACTCTTCCAGTGATTGCAGGTGTTGCTCACCTCATCTTCTGATTTATCAGTGAACCTTCACTCCAACCCTCGTCAATCTGGCGAGGGTTTCTTTATTCCGAATACGCACTGCAACAAATTCCGTTACATTTTTCTAAGAATCCCTCAAATTTATAAATAAATCAATAATTACTTTTTATTCATGCAGTTAGAATTGACTAAAAGGTCAACTTACGCCTGTTTCTAGAAAACGCCTTCCACATTTAGCCCTCTGAAACATAATCGTCATTGTTTTTTACTTGGCTCATTTTAATATTAGAAACTGTGATAATGAGAACATATAAATGTATCAATGAATTGAATGTCTCTCATTTTTTGCTATTAGTTATTTTTTAAGCAATTCAAAGCAATAACTATCTTTTCTATCAGTAAGACCTTTGTGTTTTCGGGCACAGAGTTTTGAGCATCTTGCGCTTCCGATTAACTAAATGGATTTTAAAAATGAGTTCTAAAGATGGCCGCCTGCCATTAAACGGGGATTTGCTAAAACAACTTCGAAAGCAGAAAGGATTAAGCCAGGAGAAGTTAGCGGAACAATGTGCAGAAGAACGCCTATATGTGTCCTTGTCTTCGATTAAGCGTGCCGAATCAGGAAGCAGCATCCTTTACAGAACAGCGAAAGAACTGGCTAAATTTTATGATGTATCGGTAGAAAGCCTCATTCAGAACTCCGCACCCGATTTGCAAAAAGAGCTGGCTACTGTACCAGAATACAAACGTCAGGTTTTAAGGCTTGCTATCGAAATTTCCGACGAGAACTTACGCGAGCGTGTTGAAGAGCTCAACGATAAGTCCTACAACTATTACCACAAAGACGGCAACTTTCTTGAGTTTGGATGGCTGACAAATTCCAGTGATGAATTTGTGTTTGAACGCATGCGTCGGCTGTGCGCCATGCTGCAATTCACGTTGAAGAACCAGATCCGCCTCTTTGTGGAAGCCAGTGAATCGCCGACAAACCAGATTGATAATCAAAGTATTGAATCAGCGACAAAAACGTTGCTTAACCAAGTCACCTGGGGAGACATTGTTGCCTGCCCTTGTTTCGTGTCTTCAAACTGCGCCAGACCAAGAAACGTGTTCCTGCCTGAAAACCCAGATTACCGAGACTGGCGCATCGTATCCATGTGTCAGGTTCAGACCGATTACTTTGTCGGTCGGCAATCTGAACTCAGTCAACTGAATACTATGGTCGCGGACCTCTACCAACACGGAAAAGGAACCACTGTCTGCCTCACAGGTATGGCAGGGATAGGCAAAACCCGTTTGTTGCACAAGTTTATCGACATGCTAGAAGCACAGCACCGTTCCCCTGTTCGTCTGCAGGTTTTAAACTTTGGGGTTGTGAATTCGCTTCTGCCGACTGTTAAACTGATTCGCGCGTTGTTTGGGTTTGGTGAAAATGACGATCATGCTGATATTCGCCAGAGAATCGCCCTCTCCCCTATTGCCTCTTCTCATCACTTGTTTATCTACTGGCTGATGGGGCTTAAGCTACACGAGTCAGAGCAAAGACTACTCGATGTTATGGAACATGTATCTCGCCAGCGCGCTATTGAAGAGAGCATCATCGCACTGCTGACTCACAGACCTGCAGAATCCAAAGAGCTCATCGTCGCGATTGAAGATCTGCATTGGGCAAATGAGCTGTTACTGACCATTGTTCAGATCGTAGCGGCACAAAGTCATAAATTCCCAGTAATGCTTGTGCTCACCTTCCGCTCTGAAAATCATCTGCTCAATGCGCCAGACTGGTTCCAGACCGCTCAGACGATCGCATTATCCCCTCTTAATATGGATGAATCGATACAGTTGGCAAACTGGATGGCACCGGGTAACCAGGATGCTATCCAAAGATGCGTTGAGCGCGCCAGTGGGCATCCCCTGTTTTTGCGTCAGTCTTTACTTTGTTCCCGGCTGGGGAATACTGTTCCGGAGTCAATGGAACACCTTGTTATGGTGCAACTATGTAAGCTTGATTCCAACAGCTTGTCTGCCATTAAAGCCGCGTCGGTATTTGGTCAGTGTTTCAGCCTGGAGCAACTTCAGTTCGTCCTTAATGACGACAATTACTACCCAAAAACCTTGCTTGAAGTCGGTCTGATCAAACATTCCGATCAAGGGTTTATGTTCCACCATGACCTGATTTGTTCTGCAGTTCAGAAACAGCTTTCGGAGAGTGAAAAACAGTTACTGAATGAGCACTGCGCCAAATGGTTTGAAGAGCGAGACAAAAAACAGTTCGCCCTGCACTCTAAACGTGCCAAGTGTAAAGACGCGTTCACTATTCTGATCAAAAGCGCCAAGGAATACCTTGCCAGCTTCCAGTTTGAGCAGGCACTGGAACTGATTGAAGAAGCGATTGAAATCGTCCCCAAAAGCGAAACTGCGTATGCGCTAAACCTGAAAGGAAACTGCCTTTACTCGATGGGTAAAGTGAAAGAATGCATCCATTTTCTAGAACAGGCAGCAAATCACAACACGGATTCCACCGCATCGAGCCAGTATTTCATAGATTTAGCCAACCCTTATCAGGTAGTGGATGCGATTGATAAGGCACTTTCGATATTACAAACCGCCCAAGATATTTCGGAACCTTCCAAGCAATATGCTCAACTCTCTGAAGTACACTCAATGAGAGGCAACATCCTATTCCCAACAGGAAATATCGAAGCCTGCGAGCTAGAGCATCAGAAAGCGCTGGAGTACAGCCAGAAAGCTAACTGCGACAAAGCAAAAGCCAAGGCGTTAAGCGGTCTGGGCGATTGTGAATATTTACGTGGCAACATGACCAACGCATACAACAACTTTAGGCAAAGCCTAAGCATATGTGAGGAAAATCAGTTTCTTGAGATAGAAGCATCAAACCGCTACATGTTGGCATCTACTCTGATTTATCAGTTGGAAACGTCTCAGGCGCTTCAACAATCTCAACAATCAGCCACGCTTGCCTACCTAACGGGTAACCGAAGAGCTGAAATTGTGTCACGTTTAACCGCTGCGTGGATCCTGCTCGACTTCAACGCACTGGAGCAGGCAGACAACGAAATTACCATGGCTCTTTCTATCGCCGAGGAATTCAACGCCGTCAGGTTCATCGCCTGTTTGATGGAAGCCAAGGCTCGCCTCAAGTGGTATCAAAATAAACCTGACGAAGCGAAAGCATTCATCGACAAGGGTTTGAGACTGGTCGAGGAAAACAACCTCCAGGCCTTTATTGGTCCCTGGCTATGCGGAACCAAAGCCATGGTCAGCCCATTCTGGCAAGAAGCAAGAGAGGCGCTGGATACGGGAGAGCAGTGGCTTGCCCAGCCTTGTGCAGGGCACAATCATCTTCGTTTCTATCAGCAAGGCATTCGAACTGCCTGGAATTTAAAAGATCGTACGCTGCTTGCCAACTACCAGCAGCAGTTGAAATCGCAGTGTGAACCATCGCCCTGGCGCGACCTTTATCTGAATCAGGCTGACGTAATGCTGGCATTGTTAACTAATAACAGCTCCGAGGCTCAATTGGATGCGTTTAACCAACAGGTAAAACAAGCGAATATTTTGCAAGCTCAGATCTCTACAGATGAGCTGAATACAATGCCTGTTTTCTGAGATTCACATGCTCATGTAGAGATATAAAATAAGGGATGGATACCTCTCGCTTTCCTACGTTCCCCCAAACATAAGAGAGGGAGGTATCGCAGCTTCATCCCAAATCACGTTTAGACCAACTCAGTCAGCACCGCTTCATGAATTTCACCCGTGTTGGCACCAATCTGAACCTGAGTACCAAGATCCGAAATGAAGGTCCAGACGGGTTCTTTGACATTGAGTGAAACGATTCTGGAAAGCGTCAGGTAAATGAACTTTCCTCCCCAGTCTCCGGTATGGAAAAGCTCAATGGCTTGCTTGTAACTCACTTTGTAACCGTCAATCACACCCAGCCCCATTGGACACATAACCTGATTGGCGTGTGTTAACCCTAATCCGCGCTCCGCCTGATAGTACTGATAACATTCGTCCCCTTCTCTCACCAGGTGCTCAAAGCCGAGTACGTCCTCTGCAGATTCAGCCACACCATTGTTTAGAACCGCAGTCAGGCTAACCAGCTCAAACTGATCCACCTTCTGATTTTGAACCACGTTAGGTTCCTGAATCCGCTGAATATTGGTGATGTAGGCACCACCATCTAAAGGCGTGAAAATGGAAACCCAGGCAAAGAAATGCAGAGCAGGCTCATTAACCCGATTTGCTTTGCACAGGTAGCGATAATTTACTCCAGCAACGACTTGAGTCTGGACTTCAAAGGGTTCGTAGTGAACACCAACAAATCCATCAAATGCCGAATTGAAGACCGACTTATCTTCCAGATTTAATTGACGAAAATTAGACCAACCACCAAGCGCGAACCGGGACATGAGTATTTCCTTTTACAAAGAGTATTTAAAAAAAATCAACGTATTCAGCTTAGTTTTAAGGTGGCAAAGAATCTGGTTCAGTTTGGTCTCAGTTGAAAAGGAATAAAGGTTTTTAGAGGCTATAAAAAGCAAAAAGCCACCCAATACTCAACACAACATATTGGGTGGTTCGGTCAAAAATAGACGAATGGGATTTTCTTTACGCTAAGATAGCTATCTCTTTATGAGAAGACAGGCAGAAGCTTATCTACGGCATTTGCAGCTTGTTTCCAGCACGTTTCCTGCAAGCCCACTTCCGCACACCAAGACCCAGCGTAAACGATAGGCGCGTAGCCATTTTGTTTTACGTTGATTGCCAGATTCGTATGGTATTCCTCAATATCAAGCTGGCTTTGGTGCGCTGCTTTGTCATACACGTTGTGAGCAAAGTAGAAAATGGCTTTATTGTCTGTTCGACCCAGCAGGTTTTTATCGCTACCAGATTTCAGGTGCTTTTGTGTCGACTCAGGAAGCTCTGTTAAGTCTGTACCACACAAGAAATCCAGATTCTCGTTGGAATCGACGGTGCGAAGCACAAACTTATCAGCAATAGGTTGTGTTGGATTCAGGGTAACGAAATAGCTCAGCTCTGGTGCATGCCTGATTTGTGGGTTACACCAGTCGTTTTGATGACGGTTTTCCTGGAAAGTGATGCTGTAAGGCATCATGGCTTCGCCATGGCGAATCGACACGTTAAACGTTCTCCAGCTGTTGACATTGGCAGAAATTACGCTGGCGTCTGTGTGTACAATACCAATGCTTTGGGTATATTTAATTCGGGCAAGAATAGGATCCAACACGTTACCTTGCTCGGCATGTGCAGCATCGAAGGAAATTTGAGTGCGAGCATGATTCGCGTGAATGGTGCTAACCACAGCATCAAACGGAGCATTTCTTAATGAATCGTCTTCTGTGCCTTTAATACTAGCAATTGAGAAGCCGGAGCCTTCTGCTTTGAACTTTACATCCGCACCAGTGTAAATGAACAGTTTTGGCTCACTTTGTGGCGGGTTAAATTTATCTAATAGATAAGCAGTCAAGTGCTCAATCCATCTTTTTGTCCCGCCGACAAAGTAGCGGCGATCAGGGAATTGCTCTTTAGCTCCTTTCCCTTCTTGATAGCTGAAGTAGCCAAATGGGGAGGCAAGTGGAAGATGTTGTGGTCCTTTGTCTAAGGTGAAGAACATGGCTGCCACTCGTGGGAAAAACAGGTTATCACGGACTTCAATGATCAGTTTTGCCAGTTCAGGACCAGGAATATCTACAAGAGAAGGTTCGTTTCGGATGGCTTGGTAAGCATCAAAACAAATGTCAAATTCTGGCGATTGCTCCTTGTTATTCGGAAACCCTTCAGCGAGGGCGATTACCACTTCAAAAAAGGTCTGCAGTTCTATGTTCCACGCTGCATTTAGCTTTTTCTCACAATTGCTCATATTGGTGCCATAATCCACAATCGCAGTAAATACTGTACCTTGCGGTGTACCTGACAGGCTAAAGCGTCTATCCATCGGGCGATCCATAGAAACATGGATGTCATCGGTGTAGAGGTGTTGGTTATCCTGAGAGAAAAAGCACGCCGTATCTTCAATCGGCTTTAGGTTCCTCTCATTGAAATATTCTGTCTTCGTCATCACCTTTTTAAGGGTGTGGTACTCGCTAAAGTTAACATCATTTACCCCCATATCGGCCCAGCGTACCAATGTCATCGGATCGATGTTGTTACCTTCTGAGTCAACACTGTTGGTTTTACCCATGTTCAGAACAACGGTATGCGCGTTGCCGCCCAGTTCCTGTTCTTTCTCGAACAAGTGAACGCGAAACTGGTCCAGTTGATTGCTTTCTGAGAGCTTGTGATACAGGTAGTAGCAGGTTGCCAAACCGGATGTTCCGCCGCCAATGACAGCGATATTTTTCACGTTTCCGAAATCTTGTTGCATGGTTAACTTTCCCTATTATTCTTAATTGGTGTTAAGCATTAGGGTAAAGGTTCAGGTAAAGTGAAACAGTGTCAGTTTAGTATCAGATGGGCAGATGAACGTCATTCTATAGCAGCCCCGCGCTTGATGCGGGGCTGGGTAAGGTAAGACAGAAAGGCTACAACTGGAACTGTGCCACCATGCCTTCAAGCTCTTTAACTTTGGTGTAGAGGTTTCGGGTGGACTCAGAACTGCGCTGTGTTTTTTCAACCGATGAATAGGCAATCTGGCTGACCTGAGCGATGTCGTGCGCCATCTCTTGTGTTGCGGTGGATTGCTCTTCTCCTGCAGTCGCAATTGAGTGAATCATATTATTCACATCACCCGCACGCTGAACGATTTTCTCCAGCGCTTCACCTGCCGAGTTCGACAGTTCAACGCCTTCCGTCACCAACTGGGTACCTTCTCCCATTCGCTCCACCGCAATTCGGGTCTCGTTCTGGATAGAGGTGATCAAGCCGCTGACCTCTTCGGTCGCTTTAGAAGTTCTCTCAGCCAGCCCTCGGACTTCATCGGCAACCACTGCGAACCCTCGTCCAAGTTCGCCTGCTCGAGCCGCTTCAATCGCAGCATTCAGAGCCAGAAGGTTAGTTTGCTCGGCAATATCGTTGATCACTTTGATCACATCGCCTATCTCTTCCCCTTTCCTTCCAAGGCTATCGACCGTCACTGCCGACTCGTTCACTACATCCGCAATTCTCTGCATTCCATGAACCGTTTCCTGCATCAGTTTGCCCCCGTCTGTCGCGACCTTACCCGCCTCCTGAGAGCTTTGTGCAGCATCAGAAGACTGCATCGCAACCTCTCGCACAGTCCCGCTCATTTCCTCAACAGCACTGGCTATCAACGCTGCTTTGTCTGCCTGAACCTGAATGTCGCTGGCAACCTGATTGCTGATTTCATCCACCTGTTTGGTATTGCTGGTGACCTCTCCGGCAACAGACGAAATCCCCGAAACCAGTTTTTGCAGAGAGTCCTGCATTTCATCAATTGAATTGGCCAGTTTCCCAATGTCATCATTGATAGTTTCGTTAATCGCTGGCGATGTGAGATCCCCCTGAGCGATATGGTCAGCTTTTTCGTAAATCACACTAATACGGCGATTGATGACACGAGTCAGCATCAAGGCGACCACAATACTTACGATGATCACAACCAACGCGTTAATGGATAACCAAGCGACAATCTGATTCATCTTGTCGTTTACTGCGGAAATGTCTTTGGTTACGTCTGCCTTTTCTTCCCGTGACGAACGGTCCAGGATCTCTTCCAATGGCAATACCACGCTGTTTTCAAGCGTATTGACCAAAGCTATCGCCTTTTGTTTTGCCGCAGGGTCAAAACTGTCGAATACCCTATCTGCGGTTTTTAGAATCTGCGAATAGTAGGCTTCTATCTGCTCAATCGCTTTCACCTCATTTGGACGTCGCTCCAATGGCTTTAGCTTTTCCAGATAGCTTTCAAAAGACTTGGCATCAGCAGCAAAGGCTTGGCGGGCATTTGCATCCCCCATGATATAAGCGTTAAGAGAGGCGATCATATCCCCTGCTTCATCAATCATTTCTAAGTAATAGCGAACGCCGGGTAAGTCGTCATTGAGAGACTCACTGAGCTCAGTGGTATTGAATGCGTCAGCAAATTCCTCTTCTTTCATCTTGTCGAGAAGATCTTCAAGCGGGTCACCGATATCTCGGTTCAGTTCCTGTACCCAGAGTTTTGCTTTCTGCTCAGTCGCGGGGGAATATTTAGCAAATACTTCTTGCTCTACCGAACGAATATACTGGTCAGCCAATGCTCTGATCTTGTTCATTTTGTCGATTTCAGCCTGACTGTTAGATTCAAGCTTATACAGCAGCGCGTAATAGTGTTCGAATCGGGCAACACTAGTGCGAAAAGATTCTATTTCATCCTCTTCCCCATTGAGGTATTCCAGTGCATACGTCTGTAAATCTGCAACTTTGTCGTTCACATTCAGATAAGCCAGTACCCCTGGCACATTGTCGTATTCTATTTCTTCGGCAAGTTTGGCAGAGTCCTGAACGGCAGACCAAACAATATAAGACAGGATTAGAGTTGTTAGTAATATAAAGGAGAAACCAGCGTACAGCATTTGCGTGAGTTTTAAATTCATGTTTGTACCAAGCACTTCAATTGAGACAAAAGGTCGGGCGACCATAGCGCGGAGTATGCGCCGGGCTTGGCTTGATTCAATGAACTAAAAATGAAGAATGAATGAACATCTCGCAATGGTTGAAAAGTTACATAGTGTCTCTAAATTGAAATGCCTTTACCTGAATCTGTAGCAAATTCCCAAGTCTCGGGGTCAAAGCTCAAGGTTATATTGAGCCAATAGAAAAAACTTATTGAAGATCGAAGGCACACTACAAACAAGTGGTTCTCTCCTGCCACACATAAGCAAACTACCATCCTTTCACACGTGAGCACCGCGGGTTAATTCCTGAGGCTAACCTTATCAGTACATCTCAGATAGTTACACATCAAATAAAACTAAGAAAAATCAAAATTAGAAACAAAGATTTACTACTAAAAATCAGTTAATACTTAATAAACACCTCAAAATAGTTTAATATAAAACCAATTAAATTTTGTATGAGATTCAACTGGGGTAGAAACATGAAATTCAAATCAAAAGTAATGACCACGCTGGCATTAGCTATCTCCACTCTATGCGGTTCCCATGTGGCACAGGCTGAAGAACTGATTCAGGGAACAGATTACCGCGTAGTAACCGTCCCAGTAGAACAGGATGATGATGTACGAGTATATTTCAGCTTCCGGTGCGGTCATTGCGCTACTCTGGACCACATCTTTGCTGAAGTATCCGATGAACTGGCGGGCGATGCTTGCGTTAAGAAAGTGATTCTCTTTGATCCGAAAGACAAATTGGATGTTTTGCATGCCAAAGGGCTAGCGGTTGCTGAGTCTCATGGATTGGAGAAGAAATACACTTCTCGTATGTTCACAGAAATGCGTAAAGGCAGCGCACCACAATGCCTGAATACCATGACTGAGTTCTTTGGTCGCAAGATGGGTATCGAACCGATGATTTTCCAAAAGCAGTTCCTCTCGCAAGAAACCAATAAAAAAGTTGATGCATATCTATTAGATGCGAATCGGATGGGGATTACTGCTGTTCCATCCGTTATTGTCGGAAACCAATATCAGGTAATTCCGCAACGTGTGACTTCATTTTCTGAGTACAAAGATCTGATCAAAAAAGTGGTCGATAAAAATCTCAGTAAAAATTCGTAATTCACAGCCCAACATATTCCTCGGAGATAGTTATGAAAAAAACAATTCTGTCTGCTCTAATCGCTGCTGCGACCTTTAGCGCTCATGCAGTGACATACCACCAGCCAAGCATAGAAATGGAAGCAAACTTAAATGCTTATGGTGCAGGGGTTGCAAACTGGGAAGAAGCGCGTTTTATGCCATTCACAATGTCAGACGCTCATCTGTACCACCATCACGCGATGATTAAACATGGTGAGGCAATGCCCATTAAAGTGGTTGGTGGTCTGGATGTGTCTAAGATCCTGATTGATCACATTGTACCTAACAAGAAAATCAGTGTTTACGACGTTATGCGAGATCGAGGGTCGGTTTCAAGCTTTGTGGTAATGAATAAAAACGGTGAAATTCTTCAGGAAGAATATTGGAACGGTACTGACAAGGATACACTGTTCCACATCATGAGCTCTCACAAGTCATTCTCCTCAATGGCTTTGGCTATCGCAGAAGAACAGGGGCTGTTCAAGCGCTCTGAACCTGCGAGTAAATACATTGCAGAACTGCGTGGCACACATTGGGCTCAGGTTTCAATTCAGGATTTTGCCGACATGACTAGCGGCATTCAGGAACTGCCTAAAAGCCGCGATGGTTACCACTGGTCGTCATACGGTTCAGGTGCCTCAGGGTCTTGGGATAGTGCGATGCCATCCGTACTTGGCTATAACGGACACATCGTTAAAGAGGACGGTTCTGTTCTTCCAAAACCCGATTCACTTGGTGAGCTAACCAGTTTTAGCGAATATCTAACCTACTTCGCAAACAATATTGAGCCGAGCTTCAAAACGGGTGAAGTATACGAATACAAAGATCTGAACACCGAGATGCTGGGTCAGGTGGTTGTGCGCACATCAGGTATGACTTTGGCAGAGTTTTTTGAAAAGTATCTTTGGACCAAGGGCGGATTTACATCCGACTCTGCAATGTACACCAATTATCTGAATGAGAGTGCGGCATCTGGTTCTTTCAATATTACAACCCGTGATTTTGCTATCGCGTCTTACCTGATGGCTAACGATGGTAAGAACTGGAAAGGCGAGCAGGTTCTTCCTAGAAAGTACGTTGATGAAGTCAAGAAAGGTGATGCCAAGGTAAAAAGTGCCTGGAATAAAGTTTCCTATGAGCACCTTTTGGTGCCAAATGCGTTTTACAAAAACCAATGGCGTACAATGACCCATAATGGGCGTACTATCTCAACCATGATAGGTGTGAACGGTCAGTTTTCTGCGTTTGACCACAGCACCGGAAACTCCATTGCTATCACGGGTAACTATCGTCAACCATCCGGGCAGCAATTGGTCATGACCTACGTGTTTGACTCCATCTACAATATTTTTGAAGAACTGGATAAATAGAATCAGATGAATCTTATCTGAAAATAAGCCATGCGCTTAAATGCGAAAGCCACCGAGATATCAGGTGGCTTTCTTCTTTTTCAATACCACTTCTGCTCCAACCCTTCTTAAAAAATTAAAACCAAAACTCCATGTCATACGGTTAAGAAGCGCCAAACACGATCAAATAAATTTCAATTCTCTGCATCCAAATTGGCTGTTTCTTCGTCTCCTGTCATGAAGATCAAATAATAAGGAACATGATGATGAAAAAAGCGCTTATCGCGGTACTTACTCTGATCCCTCTGGGTTGTGCAACTGCCTCCAAAGATTCTGTAGAGACAAGCATTGGCGATGTCTATGTGGACAATTCAGGAAAGAGTTTATATACGTTCAGTAAAGACCCTGCCGGACAATCCGTGTGCACAGGTGGATGCGCTGAAAAATGGTCGCCTCTACTTGCTCAGGGAAGCAATCAATCCCTGTTTTATGGGCAGAAAGGATTCAGCACCATCACAAGAAATGACGGAGCTAAGCAGTGGGCGTTGAATGACAAGCCTTTATATCGCTGGTTCAAAGATACAAAGTCGGGTGACATAACGGGCGCAGGTATAAAAGGTGTTTGGCCTCTTGCCCGTGCCGATGATGTTAGCGTAAAGCTTTACAATGATGGAAAACGTCGATTTCTGGTCGATAGTAACAATTTAACGCTCTATACCTTCGACAAAGACAAAAAAGATCAATCAGTATGCTATGGAGAATGTCAGGTTAAGTGGCCACCCGCTTACGTTGATTCAAAGCTCATAGAACGAGGAGCAGACAAGCTAAAACTGTCTGGTGATTTTGGTGTTACCCAAAGAAAGGACAACACCTATCAATGGACATACAAAAATCAGCCTCTTTACCGATGGTTTCAAGACACCAAGCCGGGAGAGACCAACGGAGATGGTGTAAAGCAGGTATGGCACTTGGTTAAGCGATGAGGAAACTGTGAGTTTAGATAAACACCAGATAGGTTTACTGCTCTCCAAAGTTGCGCTTCGAGACCGCGAGGCTTTCGAAGCGCTCTATCAGTTGACGAGCACAAAGCTTTTTAACGTCATTGTTTGTGTCGTCAAAGATGAGCACATCGCTGCAGATCTCTTGCATGAAGGATTTGTGAAACTTTGGTACAGCAGCAGCCGGTTCCCCATAGATTATCCTTGGGCATGGCTTTGTCAGAGTATGCGTAATCTCGCGATCGACGAGGTCAGAAAACAGGGGAAACAGAGAGAAAAAGTGCTTGCCTCTTTTTCTGAAGATCATTACCACACCGCTCACCATCATGTCGATGAAGGCCTCAAACGGTGCTTAAACCAGTTAAATGAAGACAAACGCAATGCCATTGTTTTGTCTTATCAACACGGGATGAGCCACCGAGAGATTGTGCAACACATCAAAGCACCTTTGGGCTCCGTTAAGTCGAATATTCGCCGCGGATTGCAGGAGTTAAAACGATGCCTAACCAAATAACCCAAGGTCGGCGCTATCTTGACTCTGAGTTAAGAGACAAACTGGCTGGTGAATACGTACTGGGAACACAAACCCCACGAGTTCGCCGACGGCTTGAGCAACTTATGGATTCTGACCCGTCCTGGTGGGAACACATTGAATCATGGCACTCACATTTAGCTGGATTAAACCCGGCAACCGAGCTTTTTAGAGATTCAGAAGAACTTGCAGCGCCGCCTAAACGAGTCTGGCAGCAGATAGAAGCAAGTACCTTCAACATTAAGAAATCACCTCAAGGATTCAAATGGTGGTGGTTACCGACAGCGATGACGCTTTCGTTACTCATTGGCACCTTGATTCAACCCGTTTTGATTCCGGTTTCCACAATACCTGATAGTGCAAATGTGCGCCCGGTGAGCTACCTGGCGATGATGTCCTCCGAATCCCATCCAAATCACTTTGCATTGGTTGCGTATCAGGGAGACAAACCCGGAGAGTCTAACATTCAAATACAATTCAACCTTGGGCTGCAGACACTCCCAATGGCTGAAGCCGTCGTCTGGATGAAAGACAAAACAACAGGTGAACTCAAACTCATCGATAGCTTAGCCAACATTCAAAAAGTTCGCTTTATGTCGCCAACGGAATGGAAAGCGCTAAAAAATAGCTCAGAGCTTCTGGTTACGATGAATGAAAATCCGAACAGTCGGATTCTGTATCGGGGTGAGTGCGTAGAGCTTAGTCAGGGTGAAGTGTTGTGAGTTACAAGCGACTAAAACTCTTCTGTTTAAAGCACTAAAAATCTGTCTGTTCTCATTCAAAGCAAAATCCCCGAATCATCTAGTTCGGGGATTTTTCTAATTGGCGATTAATTAGAAAACTGCTCAGAAGTAGTAATAGAGATTAACCCAGGTCTTGCTGTCTGTTTTTCCGTTGACTTTACTCAGCTCATGTTTAAACCCGATACTGGATTCGTCCGTTAACATGTATCCACCTCCAAGCTCCAGCTCGTTGGTCCAGTCTTTGGCTTCGTAAACGTATGTCGCTTTGGGGTTTGCGTATAACCAGTGGCCGGCATCGAACCCATACATAGCGTACAATCCGGGCTGTGCTATCCAGGAATCTACTTTGTGACCGTTATCTTGAGCTCCTACCTTACCTGCTGCGAGCATAGGTACTAGCATCACGTTAGGTGTCAGCTCAAATTTTTGAACCATGCCGCCAAGTAACCCGTTACTTGTTGTATCGCCAGTTTTGCCGCCAATAAAATCTACCGACAATCCGAAGCCGTTGTCCTGATCAACGTTGAAATAACGAACACGGTAGTTGTAATCTTTGCCGTTGTCCTGCAAACCAAAGTCTGCAGACGCAATGTGCTCACCAGTACCAAATACAAATGATGCCTGTGTACCATCGTTGGTTCGCTGAACACCCAAACCACGATATGAGGCAGTCGGGTCGCCATAGTTCACATCGTTTTGTGTTTCTTCTGCCATGGTCGCGCATGAATGAAACAGAGCGCACCCAGACACAATGGCACAGACAACAGCAGCTTTAACCTGAATAGACATATCAACCCCTTACTTAGAAAGCGCATCTAGGATGGCAGGAACGAACTGGTGGAATTGCATAGCAGCAAAACGTGGTGTTTCTGCCATTGGATAGCCACCATTCAGAGTGATAACTGAGTTGGTTGTCTTCTCGATAGCGCATACCTGACCATTCACACCGACCATCGCCAGAATTCGGTAGCCACCTACTTCAAGAACTCGAAACTGATCTTTGTAATAGCCCGGAGCCAGAGCAGACTCTTTACTCTTAAGCCACGCACTTCGTACTTCATCGTTACCGTTCCAAAGGTCAGCTACGAATTTGGCAGGCAATACCTGTTCGCCTTTCTCATTCTTTCCATCGTTCAGAAACAGAAGACCAACACGCGCCAAATCTTTGGTTGCCATGTTCATGCCAGTAGAACCCATCGCGAGCCCTTTCTTGTCTGACATAAAGTGCGCATCTGCTGCCACCCCCACTTTTTGCAGTAAGTCCTGCTCAAGGATGTGAGTGAACGATTTGCCAGTTGCACGATCGACAATCAGACCCAGTAATTCACTGTTCACGTCCTGATAATCGTACTTCTCACCCATGGCGTAGTCTTGTCGTTCTGTAATCAGAGGAAAGAAATCTAGGGTGCCATTTGGGTAGGGTTCAGATGCCTCTTCACCGTAATAGCCCTGCGCGTCAGAAAGGCGAGTATCCCAGTATTTCTCGGCAGTGCCGGCAGCCAGTACAACCGCAGTACGCATATCAGAGATTTCCTGAACCGTCGCCGTTTCAAATGCAGTTCCTTTCAGCTCAGGCACGTATTTGATTGCCAGATCTTCCCAGTCAAGCGCACCT
Organism: Vibrio nigripulchritudo; assembly: GCF_027924785.1. Classification (NCBI taxonomy): domain Bacteria; kingdom Pseudomonadati; phylum Pseudomonadota; class Gammaproteobacteria; order Vibrionales; family Vibrionaceae; genus Vibrio; species Vibrio nigripulchritudo. The sequence goes on from NZ_AP027050.1 coordinate 1,827,323, forward strand.
TTACCCACAGCAATAGCGGCAGCCATCGCAGTAAATGATTTGGATACAGACATATCAAGATGAGTAGAGAATTCATTCAGACCATTGCCATAGTGCTCATGAACAATTTTTCCATCTTTGATGATCACTGCATTATGATTTTGCATGCGGTTAGCAAGAAAATCCTTTGCTGAAATGCTGCCATCAAACTCAGGCACCATCACCTTCTCAAGATCGAGCGGTACGCCTTTCTCGAATTGAAGAACAAAGTCACCTTTATGAAGCGTGTAACTGTGGGTGAGCTTATAGACATGAGGCATGGCAGACGCAATATATTCAGGGGTTTCCCATGTTTGACCCGTCATACCAATAGATTCTGCGGCTGCGATGAATTCACGGTCTGGTGCTTTGAAAGTCACGGCCTGCGCACCAAAAGCGGTGGTTGCTGCGATTAACGCTGAAAGAAGTGTTTTCTTCATAGATTTGTCCTCAAATTATTACTGAGATTTGTATTGTTTAAAGGCTTTGAACACTTCATCCATATCTATGCCCTGCTTTGCCAGATGCCCTAGAACCCATTCGTATTCCTCGACTGAAATGGCATAAAGAGCGGGTGAGTTATTTGCCAACACGCCCAATGTGCCAAAGTCTTCGGTAACTTCTTTTACTGGATTTTTTCGGAACTCGCTGATTGCTACCACGCGATCACAAGACAATAGTTTCTTAGCCATATTTATTACAAACCTTGTACCAAATTCATTAATTGTTTTATATCGCATCATTTATTTTTCTGTAGTAAAGACTTTTCGGTTAGAAGCAGTGAGAACAAACAGCGCTTCAGAGAGAACGAAATCATTTTTAACCTTTTTTCAAATAGATAATAATCACTACGTGAGGTATTAAATTTTCTAATTAGGAAAGAAAGTCAGACATGAGGCACTGAAAAAGTACCATTTTAGAAACCAATAAGAGGAATTGGCTTACATAAAACAATTTGAATTCGCTAGATACTGAACTCAAGATGATTCAGATTTTTTTTAGATGTGTCTGTTGATGGGCAGGAAAACTGAGCAAATTTTCAGTCACACCATAAAAAAAAGCCTCACATGGAGGCTTTTACTGAATTGAAATCTGGCCTAAACCTTAGGCTCAAAACCCATATGGTGGAAGCTGAAAGCGTAAATATCGGCATTCAGATCCAGAATCTTGCTCATTGGCATTCCTGCCCCATGACCCGCATTGGTGTCCACTCGGATCAGCACTGGGTTTTCCCCCTCATGTTTGCTTTGTAGTTCAGCAATGAACTTGAATGAGTGAGCTGGCACTACGCGATCATCGTGATCCGCCGTGGTCACTAAAGTCGCTGGGTAGTGCGTTCCTTCCTTCACGTTGTGAACCGGAGAGTAACCCGCAAGGTAGTTGAACATCTCTTCATTTTGCTCGGAAGTGCCGTAATCGTATGCCCAACCTTCACCAGAGGTGAACGTGTGGTAGCGCAGCATGTCCAATACGCCAACTGCTGGGATTGCGACTTTGAACAGATCCGGACGCTGAGTCATACACGCACCTACCAGCAAGCCACCGTTCGAGCCACCATGAATAGCTAGCTTGTCTGATGATGTGTACTCTTCTGCAATCAGGTATTCCGCGGCAGAGATGAAATCATCAAACACATTCTGCTTTTGCAGTTTGGTGCCTGCAATGTGCCACGCTTTGCCGTATTCACCACCACCACGAAGGTTAGCCACGGCATACACGCCGCCCATTTCAATCCAGGTTGCAACGGATGGGCTGAAATACGGTTCCAGACTCACATTAAAACCGCCGTATCCGTAAAGCATGGTTGGGTTATTGCCATTCAGCTCCAGACCTTTGCGGTAACAGATGGTCAGCGGAACCAAAGTCCCATCTTTAGATGGATAGAAGACCTGCTTGGATTCCAGTTGCTCGCTGTCGATTTGGCACTCAGAGCCACGATGAAGCTCAGTCACACCCGTTTCTGGGTCAAAGCTATAGGATGAAGACGCTACGATGTAGTTAGTGAAGCTGTAGTAAAGCTCTTTGGAATCTTGGCGACCATCGAAACCAGACACACAACCCAGACCCGGCAGTTCAACATCACGGACTTTTTCGCCGTTGTAACGGTATTGAACGACTTTGGTGTTTACGTCTACAAGGTAGGACGCAAATAAGTAACCCGCACCAGTTTCAATATCAAGCTGCTGCTCCTGTTCCGGAATCAAATCTTCCCAGTTTTCATCAACAGGCGCTTGAGCATTAACCTTCACCACGCGACCCAACGGCGCATCTAAATTGGTGTATATCAGTAGGTCACCGTCATGGTGCTCAACAACGTAGCTGTCTGCCTGATTTTTGTTGGTCACCAATGTCAGTGGTGCATCTTGCTGGCGCAAATCACGAACATAGAGCTCGTTGCCCGACGTAGATTGCGCTCCCGAGACCACCAGAAAAGCATCGTCTTCTGTGGTGTAGCCGGATACATAACGGAATTTCTCAGCATCGGAACCGCCGAACACCAATACATCTTCGCTTTGTGGTGTGTTCAGCTTGTGGTAGTAAAGCTTGTGCTGCTCAGTACGCGCCGACAACTCACTGCCTTCTGGTTTGTCGTAACTGGCGTAGTAGAAACCTTCGTCACCAAACCAGGAAATGCCAGTGAATTTTGCGTCCAGAATAGGCGCTTCAAGCTCCTCGCCTGTTTCCGCATCAATTACGTAGATGGTGCGCCAGTCACTGCCACCTTCTGAAACAGAATACGCGACGACTTTGTCTGACTTAGAAAATGAAACACCACCCAGTGAAGAGGTGCCTTCTTCACTAAAAGTATTAGGGTCGAGGAAAATCTGTGCTTCACTGCCTTCTTTCTGACGATAAAGCACGGCCTGATTTTGAATACCATCGTTTTTGTAGAAGTAGGTGTAATCGCCGTGCTTGAATGGCTGAGAGACTTTTTCGAAGTTATTTACTGTTTCGAGTTTTTTACGAATTGCATCGCGGAAAGGGATCTGATTGAGGTGTGCAAATGTAACCTCATTCTGGCGGCTTACCCAGTCTGCCGTTTCTTCGCTGCGGTCATCTTCCAGCCAGCGATAAGGGTCAGCCACTTTGGTCGAGAAATATTGGTCAACAACGTCTGACTGTTTGGTTTCTGGATACTTTGGCACTTCGCACTCCTTTGGTTAGTTTTACAAGTTAATCATCTCACAAAACTTAGGGTAAGAAGTGTCGGAGTGCCAATTGCTCAGGAACTAGTCCCAGTTTTACCAAATCCTGATACTTTAACCGGAAACAGAGCTAACCGCCGCGCGGATTCGATTGCCGATTTCATCCCACTTGCCCTGCTCCATTAGATCTGTGCTTGCGAGCCAAGTGCCACCACAGCATACAACGCGATCGATGGAGAGATAGTCTTTAACGTTGCCGATATTCACTCCGCCAGTCGGCATAAAGCTAACGTCACCGTAAGGCGCTAGCAGCGCTTTTAGCATCGGAATACCACCCGAGGCTTCTGCCGGGAAAAACTTCAGCAGACTAAAGCCACTTTCTAACGCAATTTCAATTTGGGAAGGGGAGTTCACTCCGGGAATGAACGCAAAATCTTTGCTCTTGCAATAGTTCGTCACCGTCGGGTTGAACCCAGGTGCTACTCCGAACTTTGCTCCTGCCGCAATGGCTGCATCCACTTGTTCGGGTTTGATTAACGTCCCTGCCCCCACGCACAATTCTGGCTGCGCTTTGACCATAATAGCAATCGCTTCGGCAGCCATTTCGGTGCGAAATGTAATTTCTGCAACGGGTAAACCATTGTCCATTAGCGCATTAGCAAGAGGCTCAGCCTGCTCTAAAGAAGTAATAGAAATAACGGGCACAACCTTATGCTGCGCCAGCGTTTGAAAGACGTCCTGCGACATAAATTTATCCTTTATTCGTTATCAAAATGGTTGGAACGGAAGCGCGACAATCGCTCTTTCATCGAGGTGATTTGGTCTCGGTGCCCTTCTTCTTTATTCAGTGACACGGCGGTCGCCAGAATATCCACCACCACCAACGCGGCAATGCGTGAAATAGTAGGGGTGTAGCGATCGGTGTTTTCCAGCGTTTCAACCACCAAACTTAAATCACACTCCTGACTGAGCGAACAGCCCCGACGCCCCGTTATAGCAATAACTTTTGCGCCATGGTCTTTGGCTTCACGTACCGTCTCAATCAGGTCGATGGTTTCTCCATTGTTTGAAATCGCAACCACCACATTTCCTTCTCGCATCATGGATGAGGCGATGAATTGCTGGTGCGCATCCGTATGGGCGTTACAAGGCACACCAAACAGGGGGAATTTCTGTTGCGCATCCAGTGCAACAATGCCGGAAGCGCCGAACCCATAAAAGTCGATTTGAGACGCATTGGAAAGCAGCTCAACAGCCGCTTCCATTTTTTCCATATCCGCATGCTGACGCGCCCAGTCCAGACTGGTAAGCGTGAAGTCGAACAGTTTACGAGACACCACATGAGTGCTGTCGCCTTCTTCCAACGCCGCATGGGTTGGCGTCACACCAAGGGCAATGCTCTGAGCCAGACGAATCTTTAAGTCCTGAAACCCGCTGCACCCCACAGCCGTGGAAAAGCGCATTACTGTGGGTTCACTGACTCCTGCGGCTTTCGCGGTCTCGACCAAGGTGCTGTTAATGGCTTTATGAGGGTCAGACAATACCCACTCCGCCACCTTGCGATCCGACTTGCGGAGCTGGTCCAGTGAGCGGGTGATCATTTCAATGACATTAGGCTGCTTTTGCTGCAATGCTAACTCCTTAACCTCAAACGATATTCGACATTCAATTGCGCAGGGAAAACAGAAATACTATCAGCGTTTTGCTGCGCTGCTGCACAAATTTTTTCTGGTTCTATGGTGTTAAACTCAAATAAGCCGAAATGATGCGCAATCAGTGTCGGAATTTGTGCCTGCTGACAAATCTCTATCGCTTCTTTCAGATGGAAGTTTCCGGGTACGCCATTGGATCGTCGCGCTTCATCCCGACCATTAACAGGCAATAGAGCCACATCTGGCTTGAGCTTTTGAACCCGTTCAACCAAGCCATCAAATGGAACGCTGTCTCCCGAGTGCCACACCCTTACCTTTCTATTTTCAATGGCAATATCCAGAACATAGCCCAAAAAGCGGCTATTGCCCTGTTCGTCCCGTTCAATCGCTTCGTGCGCCGCCGGGAGAACATGCACACTAATGAATTCATTAAGCTGGATGTGTTCACCATCCGACACCAGAGTCAACTTGGATTCTTCCAAACCACTTCTGTTTTGTGCTTCTTTACTTTCCGCTCTGGGGGCAACCAGAAATACATTGTCTGCGCTTCTAAAAATCGGCTGAAGGGTGGCTGGATCCATGTGATCGGTGTGTTTGTGGGTACAAAATACGCCTGAAATATGTGCCAGTTGATCAGGAAAAATCGGCGCTTTCATCATTCGAATGTGTGGGAAACGCGTACCTTGATATTTCTCTGCCAGAGAGTCAGACAGATACGGGTCAATAAGCCAGACCTGATTTTGATAACGAATCAAAAAGCCTGCCTGCCCCAACCAGAACAAACTGACCGACGCTTCCGGTTGAAGGTACTGGCTTAAAAAGTCAGCCAGCTCACCATCAAATACCAAAGGTTCGAATTGCACCTGCATATATTGTTCTATACCTCTAAAACCTGAATCAGATTATCGACCGCCGCGTGGGTAGCCTTATCCACGCTCTCCTGCGTATACCCGCCGATATGGCTGGTTGCGATACAGCGCTCGTGCTGCCAAAGCGGATGATTCGCCGGCGGCTCGGTATCGTACACATCCACCGCGTACACCGAAATTTTACCACTGCACAACCCATCATAGATGACATCGTGATCCACCAGAGAAGCACGGGCCGTATTGATGATAACCACCCCATCTTTTAGCTGATGTACGTTCTCAGCACCAATAATGGGTTTGCCGTCTAATGGCGCAGGGCAATGGAAGGTGATGATATCGGACTGGCGAAGCAAATTGTCCACTTCGCAAAACTTAAAATCGTCGTTCAATACCAGTTGCCCCTGAAGAATCGGATCGTAAGCAATAACCTGTGTTCCAAGCCCTAGCGACATTTGAGCGACCTGACGACCAATCGCTCCCATACCAATCACGCCAACAACTCTGCCCTGAATTTCATGCCCCAAAGCTCTTGTCCATTGACCTTGCTTCAATCCTTCTGCGGTTTCCGGAATATGGCGCAGACCAGACAACATCATGGCAATTGCCAGTTCCGCGACGCCTCGGGCGTTTGCTCCTTCCGCTCTGCAAACCGCTATCCCCTGCTTTTCTATGGTATCCAAAGGCAGATTATCTACCCCTGTGCCATTTCGACTAATGGCTTTGAGCGATAATGCAGACGTAATCACCCGCTCAGAAACGGGCTCCACGCCGGCAATCCAGCCTACGCACTGAGGCACAATTTCCAGTAGCTCCTCTTCGGTCGGGGATTTTCCCGGTTGGCAGAACACCAGTTCATACCCCAAGCTTTTGAGCTTTTCAAAAGCGGGGTGACCATTCAAAGACAACGAGCGCGGTGTGATCAGAATTTTTCCCTTTTCCATGGGTCGCTTAACTCCTTCGGCTTAGGCGTTTTGGGCAATTTGGCAAATGGTGTCGAAGTCTTCACCACGAACCGGAATGTTGACATCAAAAACTTCAGCGATCACCCGCGTCCATCCATAAATGAAGTAGACCCAGCCATCGTGAATCGCCAGTTGAGCTTGTTCTTCCTGTTTTCTGGCCTGATGCAGAAAATCCAGTTCGCCGCGATAATTCAGTTCCCACACAATGGCATACTCAGGAAAACGCGCGTCATTGCTAATGGGGGAACCCGGTGCATCTTTTCCAAGCCCGGTCGCATTGATAACCAAAGAGTGCGGAGGCATATTGGCTAACGTCTGTTCGTTGCTGGGCTGTTCGTTGCTTAGCTGCTCGTTACCTGATTGTTCGCTTCCTTGCGCTTCGCCCACCAGAACGTAGTCGACGTCCACCTCTATCTGGTAGCGGCTCAATACTTCCGCCAACTCATCCAGCCGATGCTGAGAAATGTCCGATACCACGATCTTATTCGGTCTCTGGTCCTGGCTTAATCCCTGCGCCAAATGCCAGCAAATCGCCGTCGCGCTGCCACCAGCCCCCATCACAAACACTTCTCCACCCGTATTAGGGAAATGGCGCTCAGGTAAAATGTAATCCAGCGCAAAGCCCGAAGTAATGGGGTCTTTGGCACTGCATCCAAACTGCTGACCTCGTTTGTACAGACAACTGGTTTCATTCATTTTGATGGCATGATCGTCAATTGAATCGAACAAATCCTGACTTGCCTGAAAGAGATTCAGTTTATGAGTCGTCACCAGCGCCCCAACAGATAACGGATCACGCTTAATGAATTCTGTCACCTTGCGATAATCATTAGCGGGTGCGTTCAGAGGCAAGTCGATACCTGAAATCTTCACGTCGCCAAGCTGCAAGTGTTTCGCCCATTCCGGAAACACTTTCATGATCGAGCTGTGCTTGGTGGACACCCCAACGAAATAAAAGGTGGGCTTTGAGGCGGGCGTTAAATTCATCCGACGCTCCCCCTGTACAACTGTTGGATGCTCTCGTCACTTCTGGGCTGATACTCGGGGTTTTCAGAAAGCACCCAACCACCATTGCCATCCGACAATACGCGATGCTTCATACCACCCGATTTTTCAATAATCGAATAGTCCTGACCGCTGTCGCTCGGGTAGCAAAAGAACATCACAAATTCACTATCACCTGTATTTACGCTGCGATGGATCCAGTATGGCGGTACGTAGCAGACATCATCAGGACCAATTTCAATCACCTTGGTTTCCCCTTCTGGCGACTCCATCAGCATCAGTCCATGCCCTTTTTTACCAATGTACACTTCTGGGCGGTCGGCATTGGCATGGATATGACCGCGAGTCATAAAGAATTCATTGCCTACCCTACCTGGCTGCATCTTGGTGACCCCAAAAATCATATCCTGACACCGCTCTCCCGGATGGTAGTCGGTGACTTCGTACACCACCTGCTCTCCGAGTTTTGGTTTGAGTTGTTGATAGCTATTCTGGTCTGCGTAGAGACCATCCAAGTCATCAAATCGCTTCTGATATCGCCGATCTGTCCCTGTCAGGCTGCCGGAAGACACATCAATGTGGCAGCTCACTGGATCCATAAGTGACATAATTATTCCCTCATTCTCCATCACAATTGCCTACTCTTTGACTGAACATTCATAAAAAACGGCATAAACACATAACAACGCTCGTTAAGAATGATGAGTTCGAATTTCAGCTCTTTTTAGTATTAATACTACACACAAATAAAAGATCAACCCGTTTTGAGATTTAAATTGTGCATATTTTCACCTTAAAAAGTTAATAAAGTGTAAAATATGAGCTTGACAATACGGATTTGTGTATTAAAAATACATTTAAGCTAAGTTGTAGTTCTGTACATAGCGCTTCATGACGAAGGGCAGGAAAGTAAAACTACCAAAGGACAGGTTCATTCAAGGAGTCACAGAATGCCGACAGGGACACTCAAACCCAACCAGACAGATTCCATCAAGTATCTGTTTGTGTGGCCAGCACTGTTTATTGTGTTGCTGGTTACCTTGTTCCCACTGATTTACGCGCTGACGGTCAGCTTTCAGTCGGTACGCCTGATCCCACCGCTACCAGTCAGGTTTGTTGGCTTCGATAACTATCAGTCGTTACTGGAATCTGCCCGTTTCTGGCAGTCGGTCGGCACCACTCTCTTGATTGTTCTGAGTTCTATTGCCATTCAGTATGTAGTGGGATTTATGCTGGCTCTTGCGTTGCACAACAAAGTGCCGGGGGAAAAGCTGTATCGTGTAGTATTTCTACTTCCTATGTTTATGGCACCCATCGCAGTTGCGCTGGTCGCACGTATGATGTTCCACTCCGCACTCGGACCGGTGAACGATTTCTTTAGCCTGCTGGGTTTTGAAAACTTGCCGTTTCTGACCGAAACCAGCTGGGCACTCGGCGTTCTGGTTACTGTGGAAGTGTGGCAATGGACGCCTTTTGTGACCTTGCTGATGCTGGCGGGTTTGCAAGGGTTGCCTAAAGATGTGTATGAAGCCGCCTCCCTAGAGAACGTGCCACCCTGGCGTCAGTTCTGGGATATCACCTTCCCTATGCTTCTTCCTTTGTCCGTCGTAGTCGTTTTCATCCGGATCGTCGAAGGGTTCAAGATCATCGATACCGTCTACATTTTAACGGGAGGCGGTCCCGGTACATCGACCGAAACCCTCACCCTGTTCGCCTATAACCAAGGCTTCAAAACCTTCAACTTAGGTGAAGCGTCGGCACTAAGCTTCCTGTTCCTTATTGTGATTGTGGTTCTGGGTAGCGTTTACCTGGCTGCGGTTAAACCTGTTGTGGAGAAACGCACATGACCGATTTCGCCACAGACAAACTTTCAACCTCGAACACGGATGTGAAACCCGCTATGTCAAAACCAAGTTCTGGGAACAGCAGTCATCGTCAGACAGAGCCACATTCGATGAAACAAGCGCAGACGGATCTCACTTTTAAGTGGATCGCCACTATTGGCTGTATCGTGTGGTTGCTATTTCTGCTGGCTCCGTTTTACTGGGTCACCGTAACCGCATTTAAGCCACCGCAAGCGGTCAATGGCGGCGCAACGTATTTGCCGTTTATCGATTTTGCTCCCACTCTGGAAGCGTTCCGAGAAGTCATTTCCGGTATTCGCGGTGACTTCGTCGGACCATTCTGGCACTCCAGTTTGATTGCTTTGGTGTCTACGTGTCTGTCCGTACTGCTGGGCTCAATGGCAGCTTATGGCATCGCAAGGTTTGAGTTTCGTATCCGCTTACTGGCTGGTATTACGTTCGCCGTTGTAGGGATCGGAGGGTTCTTAGCCCTTACCGAACTGGTTGAATTTGCGATTCCTCAGGCCATATTGATTTCTCTGGTGGCGGCGTTTGTCAGCTCGTTCTTTATCAACAAACTGCGCTTACCCGGACCGGTATTGGGCAACGACGATGTGACCTTCTGGTTTGTGTCCCAACGCATGTTCCCACCCATTGTTTCTGCGTTCGCTCTTTACCTGTTTTATGCCGAACTCGGAAAGCAGGGCGTTCAGCTTCTGGACAGTTTCTTTGGCATGGTGGTGGCGTACACCGCATTTGGTTTGCCTTTGGCAGTGTGGCTGATGCGCGATTTCTTCCGTTCCATTCCAGTTGAAGTGGAAGAAGCCGCCATGGTCGAAAACGTACCGAGGCTGCGCATTTTCTTCGACATTGTATTGCCGATGTCGAAACCCGGTTTGATAGCGACCTTTATGATTACGCTGTCGTTTATTTGGAACGAGTTCTTGTTTGCACTTTTACTGACTTCGTCACGTTGGCAAACCCTGCCAGTGGTTTTAGCAGGGCAAAACTCAAGCAGAGGCGATGAATGGTGGGCGATTTCAGTCGCAACACTAATATCAATAATACCGATGATCATCGTTGTGTCTCTGCTCGGTCGACTTATGAAATCCGGACTATTATCCGGCTCTATAAAATAACAACTTTCACCATGGATGCCCTACCTACTGATAAGGGCAAATTAGAAGGAATTAAACATGGAAAGGAAAATACGTTCTTCAGCACTGGCCGTTGCCCTTAGCTTAGGTGCAGCCGCTTTTTCGACCCAAACACTGGCAGCGTGCGAGCCTGATTACTCCGGTGTGACGGTGACCGTCGGGTCTCAAAATGGTCCCTTTATTGCCTCCGCTCTGCGCACCGCAGGGGATGCATGGGAAACACAAACCTGCGGAAAAGTGAAAATTGTCGAGTTTCCATTTGGCGAGCTTTTTCCTAAATTTTTGACGGGAATGCAGACAGGATCGAGTGAGATCGACGTCATTTCCTACATTCCGGCATGGCTGCCAGACTTTAACCTGTTCCTTTCAGAAATGCCGAAAAGCATGCAGGAAGGCGAATACTGGCAAGACATTCACCCCGTTTATCGTGAGCGTCTGATGCTTTGGGACGGCAAAGTGAAATCCGCTACCATGGATGGCGACATGCACATGCTGAACTACCGCGCTGATCTCTTTAACGATGCTGGTGAAAAAGCCGCCTTTAAGAAGAAGTACGGCTATGAGCTTGCCGCGCCAGTCACCTGGGATCAGTACTACGACATTGCTGAATTCTTCACTCGCCCGGATGAAGGTCTATACGGCACAGCGGAAGCTTACAAACGTGGCGGTCAGCAGTTCTGGTACTTCTTCTCTCATGCTGCCAGCTACACCAACGATCCAAAAAATCCGGGCGCGATGTTCTTCGATCCAGACACCATGGACGCACAAATCAACAACGCTGGCTGGCTAAAAGCCCTGAAGGACTACAAGCGTGGCTTAGACTACAACCCACCGGGTGCACTAAACAATGGTTCGGGTGACGTTCGTCCGTTGTATGCAGGTGGCAAGGTGGCGATGAACATCGACTGGGCCGACTCTGGTGTGCTAGGCGCAAACCCCAAGGAATCCCGTATTGTGGGTAATGTACGCACCGCCATGCTGCCAGGCTCTAAATCCATCTGGAACGCCAAAGAAGACAAATGGGTGGAATACGGCGGTGTCGTTGCCTCTCCATTCCTTGCTTTTGGTGGCTGGCAGTTAGCGGTTCCTCAGTCGTCTAAAAACAAAGCGGCAGCGTGGGACTTTGTGAAAACCGTGACCAGTCAGGAGCAGTCTTCCAAAGCCATCGTCACCGCGAATACGGGGGTTAACCCATACCGTCTGAGTCACTACGATAACATCGATAACTGGTTGGCGATCTTCTCTAAACCCGAAGCGGAATCATACTTAGCGGCGCAACGTGCGTCTCTGGATGCACCCAACGTGGCGCTCGATCTTCGAATTCCGGGTTTCTTCGCTTACACCGAAATTCTGGAAATCGAACTGTCTCGTGCTCTGGCAGGCAAAGTGTCTGAACAGGAAGCTTTAGACAGCATTGCCAAGCAATGGGACCGACTCACAGACGATTTCGGTCGCGAGTCACAGCTTAAAGCGTATCGCAGCGCCATGGGTCTGCCTGCGAAATAAGCCTGTCTGGTTCCGCTACCACAGCGGTGGCGGAACCCAGCTTATTGAACTCAACCAAAGGATGTACAAGGAGTCGATGCGGTGACACACGTTAGCTTAACCAACATCAAAAAGTCGTATGATGACATCAGCGTTATCCCGGATCTCAACCTCAATATTGAGCAAGGTGAGTTTGTGGTGCTTGTGGGTCCGTCCGGATGCGGCAAAACCACTACCTTGAGAATGATCGCAGGACTGGAAACCGTCACCGATGGGCACATCGCCATCTCGGATCGCGATGTCACCTACGAGCAACCCGGCACTCGCAACTGCGCCATGGTGTTCCAGAATTACGCGCTTTATCCGCATATGACGGTGTACGACAACATCGCCTATGGCATGAAGGTGCGCAAAGAACCGGCAGACGTCATCAAAAAACGTGTTTCCGATGCCAGTGCCCTGCTGGGGATTGATGCATTGCTGGACAGAAAACCTCGTCACCTCTCAGGCGGGCAGCGCCAGCGTGTTGCGATTGGGCGAGCCATTGTCCGTCACCCAGATCTGTTCCTATTTGACGAACCACTTTCCAATCTGGATGCCAAGCTGCGCGTAGAAATGCGCACAGAAATCAAGCAGCTGCAACGCAAACTCGGCACGACAGCGGTATACGTTACCCATGATCAGGTCGAAGCCATGACCATGGCAGATCGAGTGGTCGTGATGCAAAACGGGCATATTGAGCAGTTTGCCTCGCCCATCGAAATATATGAAAAGCCCGCAAACCGATTTGTGGCCGAATTCATCGGCACACCCAGCATGAATTTCCTTGGGGTGACGGTGGGCGCAGACGCAACCTTCGTTACTTTAGACAGCGGCGAAACGCTAGACATTGCCTCACCCCACCAGACCAGCCTGGTTAAATACCGAGGCGAAAAGGTCGTCATTGGTATCCGCCCGGAGCACACGCTGGAAGCACTGGAGGAAACCAGCAATGTAGTGGGTGTTTTACCCAAAGCGATAGAGCCACTCGGTTCTCACACCTTGCTGATCTCCGAGTTAGCAGGCGAACCGTTCACCGCACAAGTTGACAGCCACTTCCCTGCCAGTGTTGGGCAGCTCAGTAAAATCAAAGTGGATATGTCCAAAGCGCACTATTTCGATATTCAAACTGAAATGAGAATTGGGGATTAACTATGTCGAGCCCAATCTATTTGGTCGTCGATGTCGGTACTGGCTCTGTCAGAGCCGCCGCCGTTGATAAAAGTGGTCAGATACTGGCGTTTGCCAACCGAGAGCATGAACAGCATGTTCCAAGGTATGGATGGTGTGAACAGCGCCCTTCGGACTGGTGGGACGGCGCGTGTGAGTCTATCCACGGTGTGCTTGCCAAATTGGGTGGCTTATCTAAGGACATTCGCGCTATTGCCTGTTGCGGGCAGATGCACGGCACGGTTCTGATTGATGAATCGGGCGAACCCACCCGTGAGTTCGTCCCTTTGTGGAACGACAAACGCACCATCGATTTGGTGAATCGTTATCAGGAGGACTTTGGGCTGGATTCCTGTCTGAAAAATACCGCCAATCCTCCCACTCCGGCATGGCCGGGCTTCAAACTCCAATGGTTTTCAGAGCATGAACCACAATTGCTTGAGAACAGTTGGAAAGTGCTGATGCCGAAAGACTTTATTAACTTTCGACTGACGGGTGAAATTGCATTTGATACCACAGAAGCATCCGCCAGTTTCTTAATGGATGCAGATTCAAAAACATGGTCCGATAACATGATTCAGCAGTTAGGCATTCCCAAACGTCTGCTGCCTCCGTTGTGCGATCCACTCGATATCTTAGGAAGCATCACCGCCAAAGCGGCTCGGGATACGGGCTTAACTGAAGGCACGCCTGTGGTGGTTTCGGGTGGCGACTTTCCGGTAACGCTTGTGGGTTCAGGCATTACCGAACCGGGCTTAGGTTCTGATGTGACGGGTACTTCCTCCATCATCACTCTTGCCAATTCAGAGCCCGTTCGACATGAAGAAGTGTGCAATGTTCTGATCCCCGGTAACCATTGGGGGGCATTCTCGTTGCTGGATGCGGGAGGCGACGCCGTTCGCTGGGCAAAACGCGCCATGAACGAAAACACGCTTTCTTATCAGGAAGCCACACAAAAAGCAGAGCAATCACCAGCGGGTAGCCGCCAATTGTTCTTTTTACCTTACCTGACCGGAGAACGCCTTGGCGCGACACGTAATTCCCGAGCGCAGTTCTTTGGCCTGAATTCCGGGCACAGTCTGGCAGATCTCCACCGTTCGGTTCTGGAAGGTGTGGCTTTCGCGGTACGACGTCATATCGAACAGATGAGCCATGCCGATAATCAGGTTGAGCGCATCATTGCAGCCAGCGGCGGTGCCAAGTCGGAATTGTGGCTGAAAATCAAAGCCAGCATGTACAACACCCCCATTTTGGTACCTAAAGAACCGGAATGTGGCGTGATCGGCTGTGCCGCCATAGCTGCGACCGCGACGGGGCAATTTGATTCTCTATCTCAAGCCGCCAGGCAACTGGTGCAGTTTGAAAAAGAGATCATCCCAGACCCGAGCTGGAAAGCCAGATACGATCGTATGTATCCCGTGTTTAATCAGATAAAGGATGCCACCAGCGGTCTCTACACCGCTTTAGATCAACTCGAAGAAGACTGAATTTATCCATATCGATGAGGTGTATCGGTTTGGATTTTTTTCGCCACTCAATGTTCTAAAACTACATTTTATGGCGAGAAAAAAGCAAAAAGAGCAGGAAAACCGAATTATTCGGTACTTTTAATTAAGAAAAGGATTGACCCATGAGCAAATTAGTAAAACTGGCTATCGTCACAGCCTGCTTGGCTGCCAGCCCACTGAGCTACGCTGCCAAATGCAAAATTGGCATTTCAATGAAGACACTAAGTGCGCCTTACTTTGCTGCACAGGAAGTGTCTGCCAAAAAACACGCCGAAAGCCTAGGATGTGAAGTGCTGTCTACCGATGCCCAAAACAATCTGGTGAAGCAGATCGCGGATGTAGAAGACATGGTGTCGCAAGGCATTCAGGCATTGATCATTAACCCTCGCGACAGTGAAGCACTGGTGCCCGCCGTTAATGCCGCCAGTGCAGAAGGTGTGAAGGTGATTGTGATTGATTCCACCCTGAACCCAAGTGCTAATTTCATCACTCTGGTTCAGTCTTCTAACTCCCAGAACGGGCAGTTGGTGGGTGGCTGGATCGCCAAAGAGATGAAAGGCAAAGATCTGAAAGTCGCGCTGTTGTCTGGTGAAAAAGGTAACGAAGTAGGCAAAGAACGTCGCTTAGGTGTGATTGCTGGAATCATTGAAGGTCAGCTTAAAAACGAAGGTGAAACCAGTGTTGAAATCGTCGCTCAGGGCTGGGGTGGCTGGAACAGTGAAGGCGGATTGAAAGCGATGGAAGACATCCTTGTCGCCAACCCCAATGTGAACGTCGTGCTGGGTGAAAATGACTCCATGGTATTGGGAGCGAAGAAAGCCGTTGAAGCCGCCAAGCTGAAAGGCAACGTGTTACTGGTTGCGGCAGCCGATGGTCAGAAAGAAGCACTCAGACTGATCAAAAGCGGCGGTTACGGAGCTACTGGTCTGAATGACCCTGCCCTTGTTGCATCCACAGCAGTGGATCTTGCCAAGCAAGCCATCGACGGAAAATTGCCAGCCACAACAGGCAAACTCACTTACACCAAGCCTGCGGTCATTACTCAGGATAACGTCGACGACTTCCTACGCGACGACGCGGTGTTCTGAGGCAGTTATGGCAAATGAACACCCACTGATAGAAGTGAAGGACTTACACCGCTACTTTGGCGGTGTCAAAGCCCTGCAAGGTGTTAACTTCTCCCTGAAAAAGGGAGAAGTGCACGCCCTGATCGGGGAAAACGGCGCAGGGAAATCCACCCTGATGAAGGTGATCGGGGGCGAATACAAACCCACCAAAGGTCAGCTAAGCATTAAGGGAAAAGAAACCGTCTTCCGCTCCCCCAAAGACGCGTTCAGCTCCGGTATTGCGGTTATCCATCAGGAAATGGTGTTGGCACCGGATTTATCAATTGCTGAAAACATTTTTCTGAAAGAACTGCCCGGTCTGGTGAACCGAAAAGCGTTGCAAAGCCGCGCGTCGGAACTGATCCGCAAGCTTGGGTTTAAGCTGGATCCGTCCCTCCCCGTCGGTGAATTGCCCGTTGCCCACCAGCAGATTGTCGAGATAGCCAAAGCCCTCTCGACTCACGCGAAGATCATTGTGTTTGACGAGCCAACCGCCGTGCTGTCCGAAGGTGATGCGCAACGCTTACTGACCATCATTGACGACCTGAGAAAAACCGGTGTCGCCATTATTTACATTTCACACCGTCTGGATGAAGTGCTGCAAATCGCAGATCGCATCACGGTGCTCAAAGACGGGCAGTCCATTGAAACACTGGACAACACCACATCGGAATCGCTTACCGTCGATGACCTGATCCCACTTATGGTCGGCAGACCTTTGAAAGATCTGTTTGGTGAGAAAACCGATCACGCTCTGGGAGATACCGTGTTGTCGATAGAAAACCTGTCGGACGGCAAACGCTTGTCCCCCTTTAATATGGACGTTCGTGCGGGGGAAATCCTCGGGTTGGGTGGTCTGGTGGGGGCGGGTCGGACCGAAGCCATGCGCCTTTTGTTTGGTGCAGACAAAGCCAGCAGCGGCACCATCAAAATCGAAGGAAAAACCGTATCCATTCACTCCCCCTATCACGCAGTGAAACACGGTATTGGTCTGGTTCCTGAAGATCGCAAAGCGCAGGGGACCGTGCTCGAATTTTCCATCACCCACAACATCACCATGGCAAACCTCAAAGACGTTCTGATCGCAGGTGACCTGATTCATCCAGCCAGAGAAGCCAGAATCGTCACCGATTTATCGAAGAAGCTGACCGTGAAATACCACCAAAGCAGCGATCCTGTTTCCAGTCTGTCGGGTGGCAACCAGCAGAAAGTGGTGTTGGCGAAATGGATTCACGCTCAATGCAAAGTATTGATTCTGGACGAACCTACACGCGGTGTCGATGTGGGTGCCAAAGTCGAAATCTATACCCTGATCCGCTACCTCGCGACCTTAGGTGTCGCGGTGATTGTGATCTCTTCTGAACATCAGGAACTGTTTGGTTTGTGTGACCGAATTCTGGTGATGCGAGAAGGCGAAATCACCGGCGAACTTACCCCTGACGATTATCAGGAAGTCAATTTACTTCGATTAGCAATGATTGCCACGGAGCAGGCTGATATACCCAAGTGACCGCGAGATGCAGGATTCAGAGCCTCATATTCTGTTTCAGTTCAAGGAAAAGGACGCAGTGGAATGACCAGTCCTTTCCAAGTTCTTTGACGATGAAATGGGACAGAATATGGGCTCCTAAAGGCGAGTTTAACTGGTTTTCATACTGCGTTACCGATTTTTGATTTAGAACCACTAGATCTTCAAATCGGTGTCTTGTCTGAAAGCCAGTTAATTCTCGCTGAACCAGGCATCTTGCGGTCACTTGGGTATGGCTAATTCCCGAAAGCTCAGGCAGAAATAAAAAAGATAAGGAAATGGATATGGTTGAAACCGCGTTAAAAATCCAACACCACCTCCAGAAATGGGGCACCCCCATGATACTGGTACTGCTGTTGATCTTTGCCAGCAGCCAGTCGGATGTCTTCTTAACCGAGCGCAACATCATGAACGTGCTGCGCCAGATTGCGGGCATTGGGTTGTTGTCGATAGGCATGCTGTTCGTCATTTTAACCCGAGGTATCGACCTCTCTGTGGGTTCGATTGCGGCACTCGGCAGCGTGCTGTCTGCCATGTTTGTCGAACATATGGCTCCGGGTACTTCTGTTGTCGTCACTGTGCTTATTGGCGCAACCTGTGGTCTGGTTTCTGGTGTGTTAATTGCCCATCTTAAGCTTCCACCGTTTGTGACCACCCTTGCGATGATGACCATTGTTCGCGGTCTGGCGCTGATTTTCTCGGAAGGGCAACCCATCGTGATGGGAGAACCCGGTCAGTTGCTGACTCAGTTTGGTTCCGGTTACCTGTTTGGTGTGCCTTTACCCGTGATTTTAATGCTCACTCTGTTTTTGATCGCCGGGGGCATTTTAACTTACACCCGATTTGGTCGCTTAGTGACGGCAATAGGGTCCAACAGCGAAGCAGTGCGACTTTCCGGTATTCGCGTCAACCGTTACGTTGTCTCGGTGTATGTAATTTCCGGCGGGTTAGCCGCCCTTGCTGGCATCATTTCCACCAGCCGGACAGGCGTGGGTTCCGCCACCATAGGGGTTGCCGCGGAACTGGATGCCATCGCCGCCGTTGTGATAGGCGGAGCCAGTTTGATGGGCGGTCGGGGAACGGCGTTAAACACGCTGATCGGCTGTTTGATTCTGGGAGTGATTGCTAACTTGATGAACCTTGCCAAGGTGCCGGGTTACCACCAACAGGTCTTTATGGGTCTTATTATTGTGATTGCCATGCTTTTGCAATACGGAACACATCTACGTGCAAAAAGCAGCGGTTAGAATAGGAAAAGTCACATGTACCTTGAAAAATTTAAGTTAACGGGAAAAACCGCGCTGATTACAGGCGGAGCACAGGGAATTGGGTTTGAGATTTGTCATGCGCTGCTCGATGCCGGAGCAAGCATCATCATCACAGACATTAATTCACAAGCGTTAGAAAAAGCGCAGTCGGTATTGAACGATCTGGCGCAGGAAAAAGGCACCACCATTCAGACGCTGGTTCTGGATGTCAGCGATTCCCAGGCAGTGAACAACACGGCTGAAACACTTGCCAAAAAAGGAACCTCGGTAGACATTCTGGTCAACAACGCGGGAATTGCGATCAGTAATCACCCCGCTGAATCCATGACGGATGAGGTCTGGCGCAAGGTACTTCAGGTCAATCTCGATGGTGTATTCTACTGCTGCCGTGCGTTTGGCGCGCAAATGCTGACACGAGGTGAAGGGAGCATCGTTAATATGGGCTCCATGTCGGGTTACATCGTCAACCGACCGCAGGAGCAGGCGCAGTACAACGCCTCGAAAGCGGCGGTACATCAGCTCACCAAATCGCTGGCTGCCGAGTGGGCAGAACGTGGCGTTCGTGTTAACGCCGTTGCGCCCACCTACATCGACACCGAAATGAACCGTTACGTGACACAAGATAAAGAGATGTATCGGCAATGGGTAGACAACACACCCATGAAGCGATTGGGGAAACCCGAAGAAGTCGCTTCTGCCGTGCTTTTTCTGAGCAGTCAGGCATCCAGCCTGCTGACGGGCACCATTTTAAAAACAGACGGCGGCTACACTTGCTGGTAGCCCAAAATAGGGAATCAGAATGCGAGACATTGACAAATCGACACTGAAATTTGAAGGCGTACTTTGGGACATGGATGGCACTATCGCCGATAGCGAACCCATCCATGAAAGAGCCATTCGCACCACACTCAACAAGCAGGGTGTGGACCCGACACACGAAGATCTGCTCAATGTGCTCGGCACCGAAGGCATCAAAACCTTTGAGTACTTCCGTGACAAGTACGATTTGTCTGTTTCCTTTGATGATTATCGCAACGCGAACTACCAGTATTTTTGTCAGCATAGCGATGAAATCACACCGCTTTATGGCTGTGATTTATTCCGAGCTTTTCGAAAGGCAGGCGTCCCTCAGGCCGTGGTGACCAATTCAGACCGTATTCTGGTGAATGCGGCGCTGGCAGCATTGGAGATTGAAATCCCCGGAATGATTGTGGTCGCCAGAAACGACGTGAAGAACGGCAAACCCTCCCCTGAGGGCTACCTGAGAGCGGCATATCTGCTGGATATTGAACCAGAAAAACTGGCCGTGATTGAAGACAGCCCATTAGGAGCCAAAGCGGGCATGCTCGCAGGCATGGAAGTGATCGGTGTGCCGCTTCCTGAGCTTCGGGATCGCTTTCCTTCCGAACTGCCTGTAGCACTCAACCGCGATGAACTTCTCAAGGCATTATCCAAAGGTTAAACACCATGACATCCCTTACTCTGCTCACCACCAATTTTCCTTCCCGCTATGTGCAGGGTTCTGGAGCAATGGCGCAGCTTATTCCTGAGCTTGATAAGCTTGGGAAGCACCCTGTTATCTACATCGACCAAAATGCCTACTCGGCAGTGATTGACGCATTGCAGCCGATTCCCAGCCATGTGTCGGTGTTTTCTGTGGAAGCCGAATGCACCACGGAAAAAATTGAACTGACGCTGGCGGATCTGCAATCGTACAACGCAGACTGCATTGTCGGAATGGGCGGTGGCAAGGTGATCGATTTATGTCGGGCGAGTGCCGACATGCTGTCGGATAAGCTGGGCAGAATCATTCCTTTTGTCAGCGTGCCAACGGTCGCTGCAAGCGATGCACCCTGCTCTTCTCTGGCGGTGATTTATTCCGAAGAAGGCACTTTCGTTAAAGATCTGTTTGTGAAGCGCCCGCCCAATCTGGTTTTGGTGGACAGTGCCATTGTGATCGGTGCGCCAGCCCGAACCTTTGCGGCTGGCGTTGGCGACGCTATGGCAACCTGGTACGAAGCGGAATCGTGCCTGAATTCAGGTACGGGGAATTTTTGTGGTGGGTTTGCGACTCAGCTCTCCAACATGGTGGCACAGCTCTGTCGTGACACTTTATTTGAAAACGCCGCACAGGCTGTAGAAGATTGCCGCAACAATCGTCTTTCTCCTGCATTTGAAAAGGTGCTGGAAGCCAACATTCTGCTGTCGGGCATAGGGTTCGAATCGGTGGGAGTGGCATCTGCACACGCTGTTCATCACGGTTTAACAGAACTGCCAGCCAGCTACGAGCGCGTTCATCTTTTAATGCACGGTGAAAAAGTCGCTTTCGGTGTGGTGGTGTCTATGATTCTGAACGATAAACCTCAGCCAGAACTCGAAAAAGTCATCCGGCTGTTTCAGGCAATAGATCTGCCCTGCAATTTGGATGATTTAGGCATTAAGCCGACCGACACTCATGCCATCGATATCATCGCCACCAAAACCTGCGAAGCAGGCAGCATTGCGTACAATGAGCCAGTTAAAATCACTCATGAGATTGTTGTCGATGCCATTCAACGAGCCCACAAAGCGGGCAAGGCGATGGCGTAACGCTCGGCAGATGACGGCCTGATTCTCATACTTATGAGAGCCCGTTTAAATTTAAGATTTGAAAATGCATAGAAAAGAATAAGGGTATATACTTTCGATAAATCAACCTGATAGACCTAAGTAGGCAGCATGATCATTGAGGTAACGTACCACCCCGATAAGCAGGATTTAGAGTCCATCTACCAAGCGTTGCGTGAATTTAACGAGCCGTACTTCCCCGACTTAGACGAGAAAGTTCTCGCGCTATTTATTCGCGATCATCAACACCGTGTGGTAGGTGGTATTGCTGCTCATCTGTTTTACGATTCCCTTCATATTCATCGTATCTGGATTGATGCCAATTACCGTCGCAAAGGCATCGGCACCAAACTGCTTAAAACCGCAGAAAGAGAAGCCAGAAAAATGCAGGTTAAAAAGATTTTTCTCGATACCTACAATTTTCAGGCACCCGAGTTCTACCAAAAACACGAATATCAGGAAGTAGGACGCTATCAGGGTTACCCGAAAGGCGGAACCGACAAAATCTTTTATAAGAAGACGCTGATCTGATTGGGCGAATGCGAATCTGTGTTAGGCTATCTGCCGGACAATAGAAGCCGGAGTTAGCTGTGAAACAAACCCAACGTCATCATGAAATACTCGCTTTGCTGGATGAGCAAGGATTCCTCTCCACCGAAGCCTTTGTTGAGACGTTCAACGTAAGCCCGCAAACCATTCGTCGCGACCTGAACGAACTGGCAAAACAGGGGCTGATCAGCCGACACCACGGCGGTGCCTCTCTTTACTCCAGCACCGAAAACGAAGCCTATTCCACCCGAAAAGTCAGCCATCAGGAAGAAAAAGCCCGAATTGCCGCAGAGCTGGTCAAGAAGATTCCAAACGGCTCCTCACTTTTCATCGACATCGGCACCACCACCGAAGCGGTCGCTACCGCGCTTCTCAATCACAAAGACCTTAAAGTGGTCACCAACAACATCAACGTTGCCAGCATTTTAATGGCGAAAGAAGACTTCACGGTGATCATTGCAGGCGGGCAGATCCGCAACAAAGACGGCGGTATTATTGGCGAAGCGACCCGCGAGTTTATTGAACAGTTCAGAATGGATTTTGGCATCATCGGCATTTCAGGCATCGATTCCGATGGCAGTTTACTGGACTTTGACTATTCAGAAGTGAAGATTGCGCAAGCGATTATCGCCAGTTCCCGCCAGACATTACTCGCCGCAGACAGCAGTAAATTCAATCGCGGTGCTATGGTCAACCTTGGGCACATTTCTCAGGTAGATTCATTGTTTACCGATGAAATGCCCGCCGCCGAGCTGGTAGAAGTGATCAAGCAGCACGAAGTCGAACTGCTTGTTTGTTAGTGATCAGCGTTCGCTAATCCATTTGCCCCTGATTTCTTAAGAAGGCTTCTACTTCACCAATGTAAGGAATGGAAGTCTGAGCCCCGAAACGAGTCACCGACATCGCCGCAGCCGCATGTGCAAACACAATCGCGCCTTCTAACGTGCTTCCTCGACACATCCCTACAAGCAACGCACCGTTAAACGTATCTCCGGCTGCTGTGGTATCCACCGCTTCAACCACAAAGCCGGGAACCAGATACCCAACACCAGACTGGCTGACCCAGACGCCTTTCTCGCCCAAGGTAATCAGAACGGTTTCCACGCCCTTTTTATGAAGAATTTGGGATGCCTGAGACGCAGACTTATCGTCTGTCACTTCAACGCCCGTGAGGATTTCCGCTTCAGTTTCATTCGGAGTAATCATCGTAACTTTGGCAAGCAGATCGTCAGGCAACTCGCGAGCGGGCGCGGGGTTTAACACTACTTTACAACCGGATTGGTGGGCAATGTCCACCGCGTGTTCAATGCCATCCAACGGTGTTTCTAGCTGAAGGAGTAGGTAGTCGCCGCTTTGAATGGTGTCGGTAAAGGTTGAAACCACAGGAGCGGTCAGGTAACCATTCGCCTCCGCCGAAATGCAGATGCTGTTTTGACCGGAATCCGTCACCTGGATCATGGCGATACCTGTCGGGCAATCGGGCTCCACTTTCACACCAGTTACATCGATACCGTCCGATTCAAACTGCTTGCGGATACCAAGCCCAAAAGGATCATCGCCTACACAGGCAATAAAGCGGATATCTGCGCCTAACCGCGCACACGCAACAGCCTGATTCGCCCCTTTTCCACCGGCGACAATTCGGTAATTTCTTCCGGTTATGGTTTCACCCGGACGAGGAAATTCAGGCACTTGCATAACGTGATCGGCGTTTACACTTCCGAATACAATGATTCCGCTCATAATTCTCCTCTTCCTGTTTCTTCCTTGGAAGCAATCCAGTTCCGTGGTGACAAGCCGGTGATTTTCCTAAATACCTTAGTAAAACCTGAGTAGCTCTCGTATCCAACCTGATCCAGCACCCAATGCATCGGCTTACCCTGCAATATCAGAGACTGCGCAACCCCGATCCGCCAATGAGCGATGTAGTTCCCTGGGGTCATCCCAACAACCTTTTTAAACGTTTCGATAAACACGGTCCGAGACATGGCGCACTTTTCCGCCAGATCTTCTAACGAGTATGGATGATATGGAAGCTGATGGATCATATTAAGCGCATCCGCGAGCCGTGGGTGAGACAAACCGGCCAACACCCCTTCTTTCATCAAATTTTGTTCAACTATGTGACGAAACAGCATGATCATCATAACGTCGCTCAGCTTATCTAAGATCACCTGTTGCCCTAAATCCGCGTTCGCTGCCTCTAAAAACAGTGCCTCCATGATTGGAGAAAGCGACGGCATGGTCTTGAACGGGATCACGATGCGATCGGGCAAAGCTGAAAATAGTAGCTCCCACTTTCCCTCGCTGTATTCAATGGTAGAACAGACCAGATGAGCGCCATCAGAAAGCCCTTCAATCACATGCGGTACCGTTAAAGGAAAGTACACCAGCGAGGGCTCGATAATTTCCAGCTCCCGCCCTTTGTGGTCTCGCAGTCTCAAATGCCCGCCACGCAAAATGTGTAAATGCCCCTGATTGCGGTGCGGTTCGCTGAATGAAGACACACCGCAAAGCTGACCAGAATAGAAAACTTCTGATCGCATAGAGAGTTGCTGAATTAATTTCGAAAGTGCATCCATATTTCCTCCGTACTATTGGCACACTTTTACGCACTTATGTACCCAAATAGACCGGACATCTGCCTTAAATTACTTCACACACGGTCAGGGCAAGCCGCAGAAATTACGGAAACCTGACATTAAGAAGATAATAAAAAGGAGTTTTCCTATGTCTGTTTCAAACAAATCTCTTAAGCGCCTTATTAGTTTAGGCGGTATCGCAATGCTTCCTTTCTCTGTAATGGCTGCCGACATCGATGTAAGTGCAGATGCCAATGACCTGGCCATTCAGGGTTACGACCCGGTAGCGTATTTCAACGCAGCAGAGCCAACGAAAGGTAACCCTGAGTTTTCTGCGACCTACAAAAACGCGATTTACCATTTCTCTACTGCGGCAAACCGTGATGCATTCCGTGCAGATCCAGCGGCATACGCACCACAATACGGCGGCTACTGCGCATTTGGTGTAGCAATGGGTAAGAAGTTTGATACCGACCCACTGGCGTGGAAAGTAGAAGCTGGCAAGCTTTACCTGAACTTAGATAAGTCTGTTCAGAAGCGCTGGTTAGAAGATGTAAAAGGCTTTGTGCAAACGGCTGATGGCAACTGGCCTGAAATCAAAACCGTAAGCGCAGACAAACTGTAAGTTTCCCCTCCCTTGCTCTGGGAATCTCTCCCTCTGTCCATATCCTTTTGCAAGGGATCTTTTTATTCACTGTCTTGGGTTAGCGCCCATGAAAAAGCCCCGTCAGGGGCTTTTGTTTATTTGGAATTCGGAACGTTAAAGCTGACTTGCTCACTTAATAAGTGGTGGATTTTGCAACAGCCCCATGATTTCACCCATAGAGGCTTTTACCTTCAATTTAAAAGGGTATATACCTAATGGTATGTTGTTCAAAGTGCTGAAAACTTCATGACACTCAAAGAAATCCTGCAAATCCGCAATGTGCGTAACTACCTAGTGTTTCGAAGCAGTTACTTTGCGCGCTTTTACTACCCTGTTTTCACCCTGCTCTATCTGGATTACGGCTTAACCCTTTCTCAATTCGCCATACTCAACGTGATTTGGGCGGCAACCATTGTGATTTCTGAAGTCCCGTCGGGCGCGTTTGCCGACACCTTGGGGCGTAAAAAACTGGTCGTTTTGTCTTCGGTGGTGATGTTCATTGAAATCGCCATGATCGCCCTTGTGCCTACGGGCAACCCCACACTGGTTTTCGTGGTGTTTATGATCAACCGGGTATTGAGTGGATTAGCCATGTCTCTGGCGAGTGGTGCGGATGAAGCACTGGCTTACGACACCTTAAAAGCCCAAGGTAAAGAAGAAGTGTGGCCACAGGTGCTGCAAATCCAGCTTCGCCTTTCTTCCGGCATCGGCATTTTTGTTACTTTGCTGGGTGCAGCCATGTACGACGTGAACTTTATGGCAAGCGTCTATCAATTTCTTGGGTTGGCTCCACCAGAGAATACTCAGGACATCATGCGTATTCCCGTCTTTGCCACCTTGTTTGTTGCGATCATTGCCATATATGCTGCGATAAACATGGAAGAAGACAATCACGCCCTACCAACCCACAACAGCAAATGGGAAACCACAGTCGCCAGCTTCAAGCTGACACTCGATACAGGAAAGTGGGTCATTGCCACCCCTTACGTGCTGTTTATATTGCTCTATTACAGCTTGTTCGAGCACATATCACGGATGTTCTTAACCATGAACAGCCAATATTATCGCGCCATCGATATCCCGATTATCTATTTCGGATTTATCGGGGCTGGGATAAGTTTGCTGCAAATTCTGCTGGCAGGGCAAAGCAGACGTTTAGCAGAAAGCATAGCGCCGAGAACTTTTCTTTTGGTGATGGGTATCGCCACTGCCATTACGTACTATTTGATCAGCCTTGGCTGGTCGATTTACGGAGTGATACCCGTTCTGGTGCTGATTTTCATTAATATGACGATGAACATCTTCATAAGCTACCACCTTAATAAAAAGACTGAATCGCATAACCGAGCCACCGTTCTGAGTTTTAAGGGATTGATGTTCAACCTGGGGTATGGGTCGATAGGCATTCTTTACGCCTACTATTACAAACTCGTCTCGCAAAGCTACACGGAGCAAGAGATTGAACAACACCTCGATTTCTTAGCGTCCCTCTCTTCATTCTGCTACTACTTCGCATTT
Source organism: Vibrio nigripulchritudo (assembly GCF_027924785.1). Taxonomy (NCBI): domain Bacteria; kingdom Pseudomonadati; phylum Pseudomonadota; class Gammaproteobacteria; order Vibrionales; family Vibrionaceae; genus Vibrio; species Vibrio nigripulchritudo. Next base: position 1,853,982 of record NZ_AP027050.1, read on the forward strand.
TGGTTTGTTGTAATTAGTGGGTGGTGTTACGTTAAGAGTAGGAGGGTTGGGATATTTTGAAGTACGCGAGATCGTCTGGGTTTCCTAGTGCGTTTTTAGACATTATTGAGTTAGCGATTTTGCTAAATTAGCTATTTACGGCTAACTATATCTACGATGAGTAACATTGACTTAGTGTGACTATTTTGGGTGATACGGCTCAAGCTAAAAGGCAATGAGACTAAGGAGCACTGCCTTTCCAAGATTGTATTTGTTAATGCCTGCTGGAATATAACAAAACTGTTGTTTAGTGTTTTCTAAGAGTAGATAGAAACCCCCGAACGTGATAATTCCAATGCCCATGTATAGGATTGCAATGATGGGTCAAAGTTATGAATTACCCAATTCTGCTGTGTCCCTTCTTGATAACGACGCCCGATTTCAATCGCTAAGGTCGACTGGACAGACAAGAATAAGTGAATTTTTTTACAACCTGGTATTGCAGATAATCTGTCAATAATTTCACCAACCTTTGCTGAAACCTCTTGTAAGTTATCCTTATTCTTAATCAGATTCCTCGAAGTATCTTGTTCAGAATCCAACATGGTAATTGAATTTTGGAACTCCTCAGGAATTTGACTGAGGATTATAGGAGTACTAAAACTTATAGCTATCGCAGCATCTCCTGAGCTGTTGACCTTATTTACTAGAGGAGATTCCCTTAACTTGACTCCGGTGTACTCATCAGATAACAGTGCATAGTTTCCGTTACTATGAAGCTTATCAAAGTATAAAACCTCCACAGAAAGGTTTCTCAGCATGGCACCATAAGCAACTAAAAATGGGATGCGGGCTAGTCCTCCTATATAAAGTTTTTGACCTTTATCTTGAAGTATATGGCGTTTAAAAATATCCACCTCTAATTCCGCATTATATCGTCGGATTTGCTGCTCTATATTTTCAGACGTAGTCTGGGGTACGCCAAGATGAACTGGCTCTCTGCAAAAAGCTTTCTCGGACGGTTCCAGTACCTCGTCAGGAAAATCCGTCGAAACACTTGGCATTGCTGAAATGATAACCCTCGCGGTGTGTCGAAGTTTTTGGTTCCACTCAGAGAAAATGAGCATCATGCCCAAAATGAACAAGGCAACACTAAGGTACATCGCATATAATGATGGCTCTTTATCAGCAAGACTTAGAGTGTCGACAACATAGCCACTTTCAAATTTCACGTTGAGTACGCCAACCGAAAATAAACCAGTTCCCAAAGCGGCGAGGCAGGCTCTAACTCCCCATTTTGTTCGCGGGTACGATGTACGTTTAAATTTTAATGCTGTAACAAACAGCCATTTAAAGCGTTCCCACATAGTCAGCAACATTCCTCAGAACTGATTGATAATTCAACAACTATTCCTTTGTCCAAGGTGTAAATCGATGTTTTCTTTATGCCTACAACAATAAAAAATAATGGGCGGTCGGGATTGTCGCGCTCATGTGTTCGCCAGTCAGTTTTATCCGGGGTTGAGGGAAACGGAAAGCTCTGAGGATGTGTATGCCAAGTTCCAACATAGCCTAACAGCTGATCTGAGGCGATATAGGCTTCATCAATTTCTTTCTGGTGAGCCTGCGCATCTAGCTTGAATGTTGTTCTGGTTCTTTGATCGGATTCTTTTGGGGTGGTAAAAGTATCTATTAGTACTTCACCGTTCTGGTTGTAATACCCGATGAGGAGTCCAGCAGACTCAACAGATGTCGGTTTTTCTTGTCGATATGAACACAATTCTTCATTAAGTACCTGAGGAAGGTGAAGAACTTTCCCGCACCTGCTTCTGTAGGTAATAAATTCCCGAGGTCGACACATGTCACATAGAGGATGCCGTAAAGGTAGCTTTTTTAAAGAAGATGTAAAAGTTTGATATCGTCTACTTAGGTTAAGTCCTTCATGCTCTGCATCTACACTATCACCTTTCCAACTCGCTTTTTTTGACTCAGTAAGCTTCCCTTCTAAATACCCTACAGCTAAGTCTGCTGCGACTAGAGCTGTTTGTGCAGAGCTGATTGCACCATATGGGATAAACATCTCACCGCAACCAGCATAGTTTTTAACTACATTCTGTTCCGGTTCTATAAAGTTAAGATTGGATGCTAAACCACGAATCCCACTACTCGGTTCAACATACGCACAACGCAAACACCCGACTTGATTCGGAATATCTAAAACAGCATGCCCTCCAATTCCGTACCCCTCTAGCCAACTATATATTACCGGAACGTTAACATCCGATTTCACTAGGTAATCATGGAACAAACGTTCATGAGTAGGTACCCCGATAGCAATGACAACGAGATCATACGCATTTAAAACTATACGCTTTCTATAATCGAGCAAAGAGTTGCTACAATTACCTACTTTTATCCATGGAAATTTTTTTTGCAGCTGAAAGGCTACAGCTAAAGATTTAGACCAATTTGTTTTATCACCGTCGAGGGTATGCCGGTAAAGGTTCGATGTACTGAAATGATCAGGATCGACGATATCAATACGTCCAATTCCGGCAGCTCCTAGCTTATGGGCAATCTCACTTCCCACGGAACCACTGCCAAACAAAACCACTTTTTTGTTATCAAGTGATGGGTTGGCACCACTGCGGGGTAGCATTAATTCCTTGTTAAATGCTTCCACAAAAATAGGCTCAACTTTCCACTGTTTCATCTTTTCAGTGGTTAGAGGGAATGCCCGTTTCTTATCCAAACTAAGCCTTAATCCTACCCAAGCTTTACCTGATGGCGTCGGCACATTTAGCACCAACCAGAACTCTTTCATTCTGACAGAGCACATTTCTTTTACTACTCTATCTTTGACCTCAGGAATTAGATTATGAATTGCTTCTAACAACCACACTTTCATCCCTTTAGAACAGGAAGGAACAACTGGGTTTACAGCATGTAACGGAATAATGCACCCTGTGGCATCTTTTCGTTGTCGTCGAGATTCAAATTGTAAGAATCGAGCTACATCTTGATCATTCCCCTCGTGTGGTAATGCAGAAAAAGATGTAGAAATGTCCATATGACTATTTTTGTCTAACGGTTGATAGACATCTAACTGGGTAAAATGAGTAACTCGTGATGTGCAATATAGGGTCTTAGGTGAAGAACTCAGCAGACTTTTAGTATTCGCATACCAATTTGTACTAAATTCCCTGAGCAACTCGCTCTGATTAAATTTAGAGTCTCTTACTAGTTTACTTAGCAGTTTAATATGGCGCCTTATAGACTCTTCGAAAGCCAATTCTGGCCGCTCAAAATTAACTGACACTGAGTCCAGTTGGTTCACACAAATGCTCCCAAGCCCTTCAAAATTCGATGAAGGAAGTACATGAGCTAAAACACCAAAAAATGCATGGTCCTCCAAATAAAAATGAGGTAACTGCTGTATTTCATTGATGCAAAAATGCACCAAGGTCATTAAGCGACCTTCTATTTCAACACTGACTGAAATTGTATCCAGACCTGAAAAACTTGAGGGCTGAACCTCATAGTCACTATCGAGGAAGTGCTCTAGAACAGTTGCGTAGTTCACATTATGCCCCTTGCGACGTTCCGGAAGCTCCTGCTGTGCTTAGGGGGGCAACCCCAGCTGTCAGAAGTGTTGATGCGGTATTAGAGGATGCTTTATTTTCTTCTTTGGGAATCTCGAAATCGTCGCCAAGCACCTTATTTAAGATTTGGCACTGTTTTCTTTCGTCCGATTCATCCAAGGCTTTTTGAAGCTCATCTTGAAGCTTAAGAAGCTTGTTTCTTAGTTGAGTGCCGACATTTAGATCACTACCATCAGCGAGCCCTCCTTCAACCTTATGTTGAAAAACATCCCGTTTAGGCGCTTTTGGTAACCTGACATAAACGCGGTAATCATCAGTTCCCCACGGGGCAGAAATGTAGTCAGCATCAAGAATCGCATCAACAGTGTTTTTCAAAGCCTGTAGATCGTCATCTACCTCTGAAGAAAATGGATTAGGACAGTATTGCTCTTTCATCATGATAGTTAGACCAATCGAAAAAACCTTCTTTCTCACACCTTCACAATTAAAGTTCACATCTCGCCAGCGCTTAATATAGCGGATCAAACGCTTAAGCTGCTTGCGTTTTGCAGTTGCTCCAAAAACAAAATCATCTACGCTATCAATCCACTCAATAAGGCCTTTCTGATCGGCTTCTGACCACTCTTTATGTTCATTGCTAGAGCCATTTTTACCAACAGCTAGGTAATAAGTATCTCCAAAAAGAGAAGTCTCTTTTTTGTATACGGTATAGTCAATATGCAGATTAATAGACTTGTAATCCGCTGTTACACACGGCTTCTTGATTCTGGGATCCTTGAAATTACGCTTATCCAGCACATCTTTGATGACTTTCTTTGGAGCAATAGGATCTTCAGGTGCTTTCTCTGCATCAATAACAATTGCACGATCTATGTCAAAATCACCTTCCAAACTATTGATGGCAGTGTTAACCGCAAATGATCCTTGCATGAATGAATCGACTACAGGATAACCAGCATCTTTGAAAGCGCTTTTTATTTCCTCGAAAATGCTTTTATCCTTGTCCTTTGCCTTTTTATATCCTTCTGAGTGGCTAGTTAAATAGATATTCTTATTGAACTTATTGAAATGAGCTTGAATAGACATTGAACACAGATCTCCTTAACGATGGTATGAGCCCATATGCTCATATGGGTATGCATACAGTGAGAATCAAGTATTCAAATTAGAAATTCATTTCTGAGGTGGTGGCGTGGTACAACATAGGGGGCAAGAATAGACCAAATATATGTAACAACAATTTGTTCTAGAATAAGATTATCTTATGCGAATGTACTCCGTGCTATTGCGAAGAATATTCATCCTAAGCAATTGAGGGGCAAAAACAAGTTACAGAACCTAAAACACATGCTCCTAAACTCTGACCCTCAATCCTTCCTAAACGCAATAACAGAAGACAGTCTCTGATTGCTCTATTTAGGCATCGTAGATAGTAAGCCACTTATTAGTGGCTCACCATAAAATGCTCTCACCCAGTCCAAAACCAGACCAGCTCCCCCTTTACTGCACTGTCTCGGCTACTTTTCGACTTTTACCTTCATCTGGAATACGCAAAAGCCTCAGCATTGCCGTTTTAAACACTGGAGCCAGCCTGCGTTCTACTTGTGTATGGATTACATAGGCGACCACCAGCATGAGAGCGATGGTTGATGTGACTAATACAACAGGATCAACCGAATCACCAAAGTGATTGAAGATGATGTAGCCAATGTTTTGGTGTACCAGGTAAATCGGGTAAGTCAGCACGCCTAGGTAGTACAGCCACTTTTGTCTGAGTATGTTTTCTTTACAGAAGGCGGTAACGCAGAACAGCATAAAGAAGGCGATGTTGAGAATGGCAATGACCGTGGTGTTGAAAGTGATAGAGAACCAGCCAGACATTAACTCACCAAACAATGTCGATTGCTTAACCATATAAATGAACGACAGTGCCAGCAGAAGCATTTTAAAGGCAGATGCGCCATCACGACGAATAAAGTAGAACACGCCTCCGGCGGCAAAATACCCGCTCCAGTGAGGAAAAATAGACACCCACATGTTCATTTCTTTAGCCCATGGGTGGAATAGAGTGGCCGTTGATACAATGAGTACTATGGCAATAACATGCAGAAAATACTTCATCATTCTCAAGAGCAGCAGCGCGAAGACTAATAAGTAAAATTTCACTTCCAGAAATAGCGTCCAGTACGCCCCATCTACAGGCATATGCCCAAACCAGTGATTCACCATGGTTAAATTGGCAAGGAACTGTGCACCGTCAACCGTGAATTTGGGAGCGCCAAAATAGACGGTAATAATGCTGGTCACGGTCAATGCGACCCAGTAGGCTGGAAACAGACGGGAAAAACGAGATGCAACAAACTTGCGAGCGCTACCCCCTTCTACGCTCATAAAAATGACGAAGCCACTTATAACAAAAAAGAAATTGATACCCATATAGGCGTATCGGCTCCAAATACGAGTATTTTCTAGATCAATAACAGGAGCATGTCCTGCCATATGTGCAGAATAGGTATAATGAAAAATCACAACAAAAATTGCTGACAAAAACCTGAGTAAATCTATTTCGTAAAACCTTGTCTTCATATTTAATTGTCCATAAATTCAAATAAAAATCTTTTGAAACAGCGCAATATTACCCATTCAGCACTTGTAACTATGAGGTAAACACTCAACGAGGAAAGACAATTAACCAGCCCGCAAACTTAACTTAACATACTGTTATAAAATGGGTTTATTGCTACATTTACGAACTGCAATCGTACAGCGGTTTGTGTAAATCAGAGATAAGCAGTTATTCATTATGTGCTGAGACTCATAAAATAAAATATTTACAATGAATGTTTCATTCAACAATTAATAGTTAGGAGTTGAAGTTAAATAATCCTTAATAAAATTTAAATCAAAAAATTAAATATCGATTTATATTGATATTCTTGTTTTCACAAACATCATTGTAATAGTCGAATAAAGTAGCATTCGAGTATTTAAAAAATCTGGATAGTTTTCAAAACGGAATTCGAACAATGGATGGTTTCCCTCTACTGGCGAACCAATGAATAGATAGCTCCACCGGTGATACAATGTTACCGCAGTAAACCGATAGATAACGAGTTGAGGGGCAAGATGACTGAATTTGAAAAGATGCTCGCAGGGAAAGATTTTGATGGTAGCGCAGACAGTGTTGACCGTATCCGTCAGAATGCGTCTAGCTTGTTGCAAGCCATTAACCAAAATACCGATGGGAATCAACGCAGTGTGTTATTTCGACAGCTTATGGACAGCATTCCAGATTCTAGCTTGATCCGCTCTCCCTTCTATTGTGAATTCGGTAAGACCATCTCAATTGGCGAAAAGACCTTCATCAACATGAACGTGACCATGCTGGACGGCGCGAAAATTACCATTGGCAATAATGTGTTGATTGGTCCGAATACCCAGCTTTACTGTGCTAGCCACGAACTGAATTACCTTGCACGTCGGAAGTGGGAAACTTCCTGTGTTCCTATAAACATTGAGGACGATGTGTGGGTTGGCGGCAATGTTGTGATCAACCAAGGTGTCACCATAGGTGCGAGATCTGTGATTGCAGCCAATTCAGTAGTTAATAGCGATGTTCCGCCAGATTCACTGTATGGCGGAACGCCTGCTAAGTTAATCAGGAAAATTCATGAAAATGGTGAAGGACTTGGCAACTAATAAGCTTTAGGAAAAGGGGCCTTCTTACGCTCTTATGCTTAGCCCCTAGAAATACCACCTATTGACGCGAAAACAAGTTACCGAGATTCTGCTATCGCACTCATCGAAAAGTACAGCAGCCACTACTGCCCTGCCTCAAATAACGTATCTCCCGTACACGAAAATCTAGCATTCTGCTAGGGTCATAACCTGGGCTTTAACAACTTGGTCTGGCATCTCTAGAAAAAGAGCCGTTTGCCTCGTCGCCTAATATTCTGAATCGCGTTCAAAAATAATATTATCTGATACAGAAAAATACAGTATTACACTCCAATTAATAACAGTATTGGTCATTATCAATATTTACCCTGTACGGTATCTTTGTCTGTAAATAAATATTCATGCTGATAATAAAAATCGATATCTCTCATTAAAAATCTAACTTCAATCATTATTCTTCTTCATTAATTTTGAATTTTTATTCGAATTATTGTTTCTAAAACAACTTAGTCTTCTTATTGAGACAGTATTTTTTCTTCAAAAAATAACTCGAATAAAAATCACAGAACAAGCATTAACAAAGGAAAAATATAATAACATCAAATTGACATTTAAATTCAAACTATTGTTTTTATTTAACTTTAAAACCAAGTCATCGTAAAAATCTGACTTTAATAAAACACATATACAACAACAAGCATATGGATCAAATTTTATAAAATATATAACGTAATTATTAGCAGCAACAAACATAATCTTGGTAAAACAAGAAACATTTAAAATCATTAAAACTTAAATTTTATTAAAGGTAGATAAAATGAAAACATCTATGAAAATAGTAAGTTTAGCTATATTAGCAGCGTGTAGTACTGCTGCGTATAGTGGTCCGAAATGGACTCAGGCGGAACAAGTATTTAATACTTATGAAGACAACGCGTCACTATTACCAGTAGCAGGTTATGTCTCTAACTGGGGTGGATACGAGCGTAGTTTTGATATCAATGACATTGAAGGAAAATACGACAAGTTAGTTTATTCCTTCATGGCGCTTTGTGGCACCGAGATTGGTGACCCAACGATTACTTCTGCTGTTAAGTCTGCGAAGAAAGTGTGTGCCGAAGGCGGTTACCCTGACTTCACCATTGTGTTTACCGACCCATTTGCAGATCTCCATAAGGATCTTGGCGCAGGTAGCGGTAACTGGGTAAGTGAACTAAACGGCCCTGCAACTTTTGAAGCAGGTCAGGAACACGCTGGTGGTTTGGTTGCTGTTCTTCGTGAAATGAAGAAGCGCGACCCAGGCTTAGAGCTTGCCTTCAGTGTGGGTGGCTGGTCGCTATCTGAACCATTCTCTCGTATGGCAAGCACATTTGAATCTCGTAAAGTGTTTGTCGACAGTGCTGTGAAGTGGTTCACTCTGTATCCAATGTTTGATCAGCTCGACATTGACTGGGAGTACCCAGGTGGTGCGGGTGCGAGCGAAAACTCGTGGTCACCAGACGACGGTAAGAACTACGCGCTTCTTATCAAAGAGCTTCGTATGGCTCTAGATGCTGCTGGTATGCAAAACAAGAAAATTGCTATCGCCGCTGGTGCGCCTGCTTCAAAACTGGACGCATCAAACATCAAAGCATTGATCGATAACGGTTTGGATTATGTCCACTTAATGACGTATGACTTCATGGGTGAATGGCAGGACAAACTGGCTCACCACACTAACCTGTCTGGCGAGCAGCTTAAGAATGACGATACGTTCCACTCTGCTGAGAAATCCATTGATTACATGATCGACGTGCTTGGCATTCCATCAACAGCGATTCAGATTGGCTACGCAAACTATAGCCGTAACGCTGGTCAGGTGAACCTTCAAAGCGTTTCTCCACTGATTGGTTCGTTTACGCCGGGTAATGCTGCAAACAAATCTTATGATACGGGTTCTTCTGAGCTTTACGATTATGCGAACAAGCTTGTGAGCTTTAAGAGCACAGGTGCTGCTGGCATGCAGGGCTATGAGATTTACACCGACATCGACGCGAATGCAGACTTCCTGTTCAACAAGACCACAAAACAGTACGTAAGTGTTGATACTCCACGAACAGTTTACGCGAAAGCGGCGTACGCGAAAAAACGTAATCTGGGCGGTATTTTCAACTGGATGGTCGATCACGATCCTGGTTACCACATCAATGCTGCACGTGAAGGTTTAGGCTACAAAGTCACTCAAACTAAACTGGACATGACTAACGTTATTAATACGTGTGGACTTATCGACGTTAACGGAAACAAGCTGACTGAAGAGGACTGTAAAATCCTAACAGGTGTTAAAGCTGGTTCTATCGGTCCAATTGAACCGCCAACGAAGCCAATTGAGCCGCCAACAAAGCCAACTGAGCCGCCTGCAGACCTATGGGATGCGACAAAAATTTACCGAACTGGTGATATCGTAACTTTCGAAAATGAAAAATGGAGAGCGCGAAACTGGGCTCAGGGTGGTGATAACCCTAAAGTGTCATATCAAAAAGATAAGTGGGGTAACTGGGAACCTGCCAACTAATACCCGCTATTTTTAGTATTCTCTCATTTGATCCCTGTTCTGGTTAATCCAGAGCAGGGATTTTTTTCGCAAATTACACTTCACTACAACACAAAAAAGCCTCCCGAATCATTACATTCTTCGAGGCTTTTCAAATAAGCAGAGTCTATGTGCAGGGTTAATTAACACTCCGAGACTGAAGCATGATCTTGGCGTTATTCGTTAACCGGTATCAGGTGTTAGCTCTTCCTGAATTAATTTGGGGAATGTAGCCCCATTCTGTTTCCTTCTGAATCGAGGAATATGGCAAAGAATCCACTTTCGTCAGCATGAGCGGTTTTGGGAATAACGATTTTGCCGCCGTTTTTTTCCACTTCATCGAGAACAACCTGAAGGTTGTCTCCCCCGTTTAGGTATACCGTGACACCACCTGACGAAGGTTGAAAACCTTCTTCTTTTAAAACCACGCCAATCACTGCCTGATCTTCATAAGGGAATAAGCCCATTTCCATGCCCGGCATTTCCATCTGCTCGATATTGATGCCGAGGATTGCCTGGTAGAAATTGATGGCTCTTGAAATATCTGTTGCTGGGATTTCAAAAATAGAAATATAACTGTTCATACCTTCTCCATTTTGATTCATGGCTGAATCGCCTTTTGGTTTTTCTGATTCAACTCGGTCTGCGCCATAACAAACAGTGTAGCCAAAAGCTAACATTGCAACGGTAAGACTCAGCATTACCTTTCTCATTTAACCCTCACATCTACTGATTGAAATGTTACGGAAAGGTTATGCAGGCAATGAAAAAAGGAATTGTAAAAATGCGACAGATTAAATTCACTTATAGAACATGGAAGAGAGATTCATGTTTTCATTCCCTAAGAATTCTTTTGGGCTGACTCCAGTAAACTCTTTGAAATCCTTAATAAAGTGCGATTGATCATAGTAATCATTCTGGTAGGCGATTTGGGTAAGGTTTTCCTCTTGGTTAAGCATCATTTTTAACGCGCTTTGAATCCGAATCAATTTACCTAACTGTTTAGGGCTGACACCAATTTGTTTAACGAACATCCTCTCTAGTTGCCTTCTTTTGGATGGTTCTTCTTTGAGGATCTTGCTGATCGACGTGCTTCCTTTAGTTGCGAATAGAGTGTCTATTGTTGTTTTAACGATATTATCAACTGTCTTCTGTTCACTAAGCTTATCCAGAAGAAACGATTCGATTATCTCTATTCTTTGTTTCGTATCTGCTGCCCTAATAATGTCTTGTTCCAGTTGATTAGCCGTTTTTTCGTCGAATAACTGAGCTAAAGGCGTCTCGGTATTTTCCAATGCTTTGATAGGTACGGTTATAAAATTAGCAAATCCGTAGGGGTAAAATCGGATAGCAAATGTGTCGACGCGCCCCGTCGCCTCAATATAAAAAGGGTCGATGATATGCCCTAATACCATGGCTCTGGGCTGCAGAATGAAGCTATCTTCAGAGGTATACCTTTTGATATCGTCTCCCAGAATGAACGCCATTTCGATATTGCCATCTGGGATGATTCGCTGTCTTTGAGTTTCCTCCATTTCAGGGACTTCCAAAGTCCAGTAGCAACTGATTAGCGACTCTAGATCTGGGTGTGGTTGAAAGGTCTGATAGTTCATAAGCGATTCATTTCCCTATGTTATGCGCCACCAAAGTGGCTTCCATCAATCATCCAATAGCATTTCAAAAAACAACGCTCTGGACGTTGGGGAGTTGTCCCTGTGAGTAGCATACTCTACATGCGTGTCCTCAGAAACGGTTGGAGATAACCTGATGCTCCAAAGCGCATTTAGCTGATTGGGCACAACAGAATAACGCACGTCAATGATACGTAACTTATCGGTTGGGTCCTGCGCGACATACCCATTGGAAAACCAGCGGAAACGTTCAATATCTTTGGCTTGCTGTGAATCAGGTTCGAGCCAAGGGAAGTCTCTCCCGACATCTAACTTAGCCACGGATTCACCGGTATAGGTTTTCACCGACGTTCCCACCCTTACTGCATCCACGTAATAGCTGTCTTCGGTTTCGTAAACCACTTTCCAAAGTAAAAGGTTCGCAAAACTGGGTTTGGCTTCAAGTTTAATCGGTGCGTGCTGTCTTTCTTGCGCCAATTGCCAGCCTGCCGCTTCCGCTCTGTCTCTTTGAATCATTCCAAACGTTAGATAGACCAGTGCCCAAAGAAAGGCGACACGGGCGAACAAAGGGGTTCGCTTCAGTATTCCAAATATAAGTAGTACCAGTATAGGTAGCGTAAATACAGGATCAATAATAGACACCGTGTTCCAGGCATAACGCGCATTACTCAAGGGCCAAAACAGCTGCGTGCCGTAGCTGGTGCAAGAATCCAGCAGTGCATGAGTACCATAACCTAGCGCACAAAAGATCCAGCTTTGCCGAAACGATAGCCCCTGTCTTTTTGCGATAAGCGGATGCAAGACCAAGGCACAGATTAAGCTTCCAATGGGGATGAACAGGAGTGAATGAGTGAACTGCCGGTGGAATTCCAAATACAGCAGTGGGTCGGTTGATGAACGAATGAGCACGTCCAAATCCGGAGCCATTCCTGCGAGCAGCCCTAAAGCTCCGGCGATAACCACATTCTGTTTTTTACTCACCGACTGAGGCAAAGAAGCGCCTAGTAAGCCCTGCGTTAATGGATCCATCAAATACTCTCAAATAAGGTTTTAGCTGAACACGGTTATACTGTGTTACCTAAATCTAAGATCATCAAATTTGGCGTGATTTCAGTGTAAAAGGGAATGAACGAGTTCGCTAATCTGAGTATCCAAAACGCGTTGTGGACACACAAAAAAGCCTCGAAGATCGATATGGTCTTCGAGGCTTTTTAAATGCATGGAGCAGTGAAATTGCGGAATCCAAGTGTATTGGATTAAAGCGCTTCTTCCTGGGCTTGCTTTACCAATGCCTGACGTTGAGCTTCCTTCTCGCATGACGAGTTATCTTTGTTATCTTGCTCGTTTTCCAATTCACTTGGTACGAACACATAGTATTTATTGAACATCTTAGAACCTCAAACTGCATGATTTACTGCGCCTGAACAATGAGTGCGACGCAACAAAGAAGCAGATACTAATGACTTTGTGCTCAATATTCAATCAGGATTGTGTAATCAATTGTCAGAAGTTAGTGTTTGCGATGAGCTTCATACGGCATGATTCAAGAGGTGAAGGTAGACGGTTTCGTAACCCAAACTGATCGCGACACCAACGAGTAGCCAAGCTAATACTTTGTTAAAAATAGAGAAAACCCTTGGGTTCCTGAGTTTGTGACCGACTACTTCCCCTAGCATTGAATAAGAAGTGGGGGCACCAAAAGCTAATGTGGCAAGTACGCCAGACCAAAGCATTGCTTCGCTCCCCTGAATCCCTATTGCAGGAAACTGTACAGCGGCAACGGGCAAAACGGCAGCTGGCGCTTTTGGGTTAAGCAACTGCATAACAAAACCGTCTTTAAAGTTAAGAGCATGAGTTGCCACGTTTAGCGACGCAACCTGACTGCGATACAGTTTCCAGGCGATGTAAAGGATATAACTGCACCCAACCACCGCCACCACGGGTAGCCATGCTGTTGGAATTAACGCTTTCCCTGCCCAGCTTATCGAGGCAAACAAAATGAACATTGCGACACCTACTCCAGCGTAAAAGCCGATGTATTGTTTGGTGTTATTTTGCAGCCCAGCGTTGAGTGCCAGCAGGTTTACAGGTCCGGGCGTGTACATGACCCCTATGGCGTAGGCGAAGATTTCTAACATTGGATCTATCTCTTGATAAAAGTCTAGGGTCTGTTGACCCTAGGAAAGGCGTTGTTTTTGGTATTGTGCTGGCGTCATTCCATAAACACGTTTGAAGCGCCGGTTGAAATGGCTGCTGTCAGCGAATCCGGCTATTTGGGCAATGTCGGTAGCGGTTTTCCCTGATTCAAGAAACCCTCTCGCCAGATTTAGTCGGCAATTGAGCACGTATTGATGAGGCGTCATGCCGTATTGCGCTTTAAAAACCCGAATCAGATGGTATTTCGACATACTGCATGCGTGGCTGATGTCATCAATTGAGATGTCCTCTCTGGCATGCGCATGAATAAAGGCTTTGGCTCTTTGAAGCAGTGTTTCACGGCGTGTGTTTTTCACAGGTATCTCAGGTGCCTGCCCACTCATTCGAATAATGGAATGGGCAACTTCAAGCAACGCAGCATCGTATTCCACACTAGATACGCCGTCTTCAGACATCCAGCGTGACAGGGTCAAAATTTGCTGACGAAGTATAGGGTCGCTCGATAGCGTTTCTTTGACTCTTGCCTGATTGGGGTTTACGACTCCCAAAGTCTGAAAGTGCGAAACCAATTCATCTGGATGAACATAGAGCATGACGTATTCGAGATCTTCTGTACCCCCGGATTGCCCGTCGTGCACATCTTCCGGGTTGAATACCATCACCCCACCCGCTGGACTTTGGTGAAACTGGGTTCGACAGAAGAAGTCTTGCCGACCTTTTAAGGTTACGCCAAAGGAATATTCTTCATGGGCGTGTTTGTCGTACGTAAAGTCGCTCATGCTGGCGCTCAGCAGCATCAGCCCATCAATACTCTGATTTCCCTGATAGTGAAATTGATTTTTATCCTGCATGGTCAATTTCCCGTTCATCCTTCATGAGTTCAGATTACGTCTTTTATCATCGCTCAGCTTGAACAAAATTGCTCGTTTTAGAAAGCAGTTAAAATAGCAGTAGCAAACTTATAAAGGTTACCGTAATCCCACCAAAGCCGAGTGCCTGCAAAACACCTTCAGGGTATTCCTGCTGCCAACTTGGGAATAAAATTGCCATGTATGAAGCAAAGGGGACTCCAATAGCAAAGCTTCCTATCCGATGATGGTCAGGCAGTTCGACAAAGAAAGTGAGATAGATGGCGTAAACCAAAAAGTAGAATGTTCCTATCCATTCCGTGCGATGCAAATCTCTCCATACAAAAAACAGAGAGACGAAGGGAATGAAGATTAAAGCCATTGTTGCCTCGAATATATAATTTATCTATTGCAGATAACCATACTTCAATGAATAGGTAGGAAGGGGGCTATTTTTCACATACGAGTTTGCAATTGTGATCCAATTTCAGGATATAGGAGCTTTAAAAAGTAAAAAGGGCGCCGATTGGCACCCTTTAAATTTGGATTACGAAGCAATTAAACGTCGTAAGTTGTAGAAGCAGTGTCGCCGCCTGTACCAGTCCAGTTCGTGTGGAAGAATTCGCCACGCTCACGGTCGATACGCTCGTAAGTGTGAGCACCGAAGTAGTCACGCTGAGCTTGAAGCAGGTTAGCTGGTAGACGTGAAGTTGTGTAACCGTCTAGGAAAGATAGAGCAGAAATCGTACATGGCATTGGGATACCAGACTCAAGAGATTTCGCTGCTACTTTACGCCATGCTGCCAGGCTGTTTTGTAGGATGTTTTTGAAGTACTCGTCAGAACCTAGGAACGCGATGTCTGGGTTTGCTTCGTACGCATCACGGATGTTGCCTAGGAATGCAGAGCGGATGATACAACCACCACGCCACATTAGTGCTACGTTACCGTAGTTCAGGTCCCAGCCGTTTTCATTAGACGCTTCGCGCATTAGCATGAAGCCTTGAGCGTAAGAGATGATCTTAGATGCAAGAAGCGCTTGGCGAAGTGCATCGATCCACTCTTTCTTGTCGCCTTCAACTGGAGTAATCGTCTTACCGAACAGTTTTTCAGCTTCAACACGCTGGTCTTTCAGTGCAGACAGGCAACGAGAGAATACAGACTCAGAGATAAGCGTTAGAGGAATACCCAGGTCTAGTGCGTTGATACCCGTCCACTTACCCGTACCTTTCTGACCGGCTGTGTCGAGGATTTTCTCAACCAGAGCTTCGCCGTCTTCATCTTTGTAGCCAAGGATGTCAGCCGTGATTTCAACTAGGTAGCTGTCTAGCTCAGTTTTGTTCCAGTCAGCGAATACTGCTTGCATTTCGTCAGCTGAAAGACCAAGACCGTCTTTCATGAACTGGTATGCTTCAGTGATAAGCTGCATGTCACCGTATTCGATGCCGTTGTGTACCATCTTAACGAAGTGACCCGCACCATCGTTACCAACCCAGTCACAGCAAGGCTCACCAGCGTCAGTTTTTGCAGAGATACCTTGGAAGATTGGCTTAACCGCTTCCCAAGCTTCAGGCGCACCGCCTGGCATGATTGAAGGACCAAAGCGTGCACCTTCTTCACCACCAGATACACCAGTACCGATGAAGTGGATGCCTTTCTCGCGACAATGCGCTACGCGACGGTTTGTATCTGGGTAGTTAGTGTTACCACCGTCGATAATGATGTCGCCTTCGTCCAGAAGTGGGATTAGGTTTTCGATGAACGTGTCTACAACGTCACCAGCACGAACCATTAGCATCACTTTACGTGGCGCTTCTAGCTTTTCTACTAGCTCTTCTAGAGAGTATGCACCAACAATGTTTGTGCCTTTCGCTGGGCCTTCTAGGAACTCGTCTACCTTCGCAGCAGTACGGTTGTGAGCAACCACTTTAAAGCCGTGGTCGTTCATGTTTAGGATAAGGTTTTGACCCATTACTGCTAGGCCAATAACACCGATATCACCTTTCATTATTTATCTCCATTAATCGATCAGGCAATTTTACTTGCTGCGTCTGAATCTAAGTACCACTCGGTTTCGCCCGCTTTGGACTGAATTTTCGCTGCCGGATAAGGCAGTGCTTCCGCTGGAGTGGTGTGAATTTCGTGTACGATCTCGATCTTGCCTGCGCCTAGCACCAAGTAGCTAATGCGCTTCGCCGCTTCCAGAACTTTCGCTGTTTTGGATACGCGGATTTGACCGGATTCAGGATGAGAAGCCAAAACGGCTAGGTTCTCATCGTTATAATTGGTTTGCCCCGGGAACAGGGAGGCAGTGTGACCATCTGCACCAACACCTAACAGGATCCAGTCAAACACTGGCGTGCCGTTTTCAGTTGGGATTACATCTGCCATTTCTTTCGCAAAGCGTTCAGCTTCAACCGCTGGCTCGTCTTCACCACGGATGCGGTGAATGTTTTCTGCCGGAATATCTACTTGGCTGAACAACAATGTGTTCGCTTCACCGTAGTTACTTTCAGCATCATCCGGTGCTACGCAGCGCTCATCCCCCCACCAGAAGTGAAGGTTGTTCCACTGAATGGATGTAGCGTAAGCGTCTGTCGCAAGCAGCTTGAACAACATCTTTGGCGTGCTGCCGCCAGACAAAGAAATGTGAACAGGCTTGCCTTGCTCGCTGAACGCTTTCAGCTCATTTGCCAGGCTTTCTACTACCTGATCCGCAGTTTGGAAGATCTTATGATTGATCATAGTTCGCAGTAATCCGTGTCGGTAAGGTTCTTACAAGGGAAGCGCCATGCGCGTCCGTCGCGCTGAAGCAGCTTGTCGGATTCGATTGGTCCCCATGTTCCGCATGCGTAGCCAAACAGCGCTTGTGGATCTTGTTTGAAGTCCAGAATAGGCTGAACATATTGCCAACAAGCTTCTACTGCATCACTACGGGCAAACAGAGTAGCATCACCATTTAGCGCATCAAGAAGCAGACGCTCGTATGCTGTCAGCATTTGCGTTTCTTCCAGAGAAGCGTAATGGAAGTTCATTTTCACTTCTTTCGCGTTGAAACCTGCACCCGGCTCTTTCAGACCAAAGCTCATCTGAATGCCTTCGTCCGGTTGAATACGGATGATCAGTTTGTTTTCTGGCGCATCCAAACCGAATACTGGATGAGGCGTGCGTTTAAAGTGAATGACCACTTCTGTTACACGAGTTGGCAAACGCTTACCGGTACGAACGTAGAATGGCACTCCATTCCAACGCCAGTTGTTGATGTAAGCTTTCAAGCCAACATAAGTCTCGGTACGAGAATCTTCTGCCACACCCGGCTCTTCACGGTAACCCGGTAGGAATTCACCACGTACATCAGAGCCTGTGTACTGACCCAAAACAAGGTTGTTTCGAAGGTCTGATTCATCAAGCGGCTTTAGGCACTGAAGCACTTTTACCACTTCATCACGCATAGAATCTGCGTTGATTTGAGCAGGCGGCTCCATACCCACCATTGCCAGTACTTGTAGCAAGTGGTTTTGGAACATGTCGCGAACCGCACCAGAGCCATCGTAGTATCCACCGCGCTCTTCAACACCCAAGAACTCTGCACCTGTGATTTCAACGTAATCAATGAAGTTACGGTTCCACAGTGGTTCAAACATCGCGTTAGAGAAGCGGAAAACCAGCAGGTTTTGAACCGTCTCTTTACCCAGGTAATGGTCGATGCGGTAAATCTGGTGTTCCTGAAAATGTTCGTGGATTTCTTTATCCAGCTTCTGAGCCGATTCCAGATCGTAACCAAATGGTTTTTCGATAATAAGACGACGCCAGCCTTTACTTTCGTCATTAAGACCATGAGCAGCAAGTGCTGCTGGAATCACGCTGTACAGGCTTGGTGGAGTGGCTAGGTAGAAGAGGATGTTGCTTTGTTCAAACTGGTAAGTGTCGGATAGTGTATCCAGACGAGTTGCCAGTTTTGCGTAATCGCTAGTGTCAGAAGTATTGATCGCTTGGTAATGAAGGTGATCAATAAACGCATCTAACGTTTCAGGTTCCGTTTTTTCCATTTCCTGAAGAGAGCGTTTCAACTTGTCGCGATAAGACTCGTCGCTGTACTCGGTACGACTCACGCCTAAAATCGCAAAGGACTCTGGAAGCTGCTTATTTGCATACAAATGGTATAAAGCAGGGATCAGCTTACGGTAAGTCAAATCGCCAGAGGCACCGAAGATAACGATGCAGCTGTTTTCAGGTATTACCATCATCTTTCCTTAAAAGAGGGATTTTAATGGGACACAAACTATCAGTGTCCCAAGTAAATTAACAATAGGTGTTAACTATCAGTCCGAGAGGTAAGAGCTATGGGCTACTTAGTGTTCAACTGAGCTAAAACAGCGTGCTACTTTACCTCAGCTAACCGCGATACGCATCCCAAAAACTTACCTATTTCAAATTTGTTGAGAAAAACTACAAAATTTCTGTAACGTTTACAATATATCAAACAATAATAATTATCATTTACAACAAAAACAGCTCAATCATTTGGAAATATGGTATTCCAGAAAATTCGTTACTTCGCGAGGTAAGACAACCCTTTTGTAGCACATG
Organism: Vibrio nigripulchritudo; assembly: GCF_027924785.1. Classification (NCBI taxonomy): domain Bacteria; kingdom Pseudomonadati; phylum Pseudomonadota; class Gammaproteobacteria; order Vibrionales; family Vibrionaceae; genus Vibrio; species Vibrio nigripulchritudo. The sequence goes on from NZ_AP027050.1 coordinate 1,873,038, forward strand.
CTTTTGAATATTTATTGATCTTCCAGTGTTCTGGACTCCATCCCTCAAGGAACCTTAGAAAATCCGCCCAAGCCAGGTAGTAAAAGGGACGCCAGCTTTCGGTGATCTGCTTTGCGTCTTGTTCTGGATGATAGAACAAAATCGCCTCTTCAAATTGAGAAAAGTAGTAATCTAACAACAATTCCTCAAAATCTTTTGCCTGATCGACAGGTACGCAACTGCTGATGAACAGCATCACGTCTTTCATCGCACAACCATGCCCGACGTATTGAAAGTCGACAGCCGCAACCTGAATGTTGTCCTCAGAAAAACAGAAATTTGCTAGCTTGGCATCGCCATGAACCAGGGTAGGAAATGGGGCACGTTTTAACGCCTCGTCAATGGCTGACGCTTGCTGTTTTAAGTCACTGTCTGGCATCGCTTCCCATTCGTCTGGTCGAGTGTCGAAGTGCCAGTATGTCCCCTGCTCCCAAAGATTGGTTTCCTCACAACCTAAATGTTTTGCATGAAAGTTGGCGAGCCACTTGAGGCAGAGCTTCCAATGGACAAGAGAAGACTCTTTGACTATCTGAGTTAGCCCCCAATCATTGAGGTCAGACATAACGATCACATAGTTGGCTGGATTGGGATCCACATCCAGACCAATGGGCATTAGACAGCGAGGATCTTTCTGTTTGGAAAAATGCAGATACCAGTTTGCTTCAATCACGTAAGAAGCCAGCTTTCGTTCTGTCGATCTCGCTGTATTCCACCCTCTGGGATGAGCAAGTGTGTCCGGCAGTTCTATCCATTTGGCAATAACAGACTGACGACACTCAGAGTCCAGATACCAGCGCTCAAGCCGCCCAAAATCACCCCACAGTTTTTGGATGAGTGCTTTCTTACACGGCGCAAAGGGTGGCTGCAATTTGTCCATTTCAGAATTTCTTAGAGTATTGATGAATGCTGTGTATTCTCGCTCAATTGGCAAGAATTAGCTAACAGAGTGAGTTATTACTAAACTAAACACATACAATGACTCAAATTTGAGCTTTTGAATGTATGTGCCGGACCGATGCTGGAAAATTGAGCGCAATTTATTCGCACAGCTCACATTAGGCAATGATGATTTAGCTGTTTTATAAATCATTCCTTATAATGACATCGTACTCACTAACTTTGTTAATAAGTACTTCAATCTATTGACCTTATTGTAGATGATGAGTACCGTTGTAATCGGAAAAACAACGATAAGATAAAGCATTACAAAGACTTAAAGTCGAAAAGGAACACCATGGCTGGAAACTCTGCAGAGGCTAACCTTCAAAGCAATACTGAGCAAGAAGTATTTAAAGGCGCAGAAACAACACTAAAAAGCTCTGATGCATTAGGGATGATTGAGCACAATAGTGACACGACGATCAATATCTCGACACCTGTAGGTATCAATTACAAGGGGATTACGCCCTTTATCGGTACGTATGGATCAGATTTTATTCTACTTGCAGCCCCAGATATTTCAGACGAAGACTACGAATACTTCTTTCAAGAAGGGTTTTGGGTGAACGTGAAAGCCATTTCACCCCGCGGAGAAGGTGCACTCATCTATTTCAGAAGTCAGATCATGCACATTGTGAACGAGCCCGTTCGCATGATTATGATTTCTATCCCGAGCACCATGAAAGTACTTCAGCTAAGAAAAGAACCAAGATACGACGTTTCTCTTGCCGCGGTTGTGGCATATAACGGTCAGCGTTTGGAGTGTGAGGTACGTGATCTTTCGAAAGGTGGTTGTCGAATCGTAACCAGCCCGTTGATTCGGACCTTCCAGATCGAAGAGAAAGTTCAGATTGCGATTGTTGAACGTACCCGCAGCAAACTGGATTTGCCTATTTTGAGTGGAACAATATGTAATATGCAGCGTTCTCATCACTATGCCCGCTACGGGATGATGTTTGATGAGAAGGGTAAAAAGAATGTGCAGAAACTCCTAAGCCATCTCAAATTTGATGGTTCAAAATTGGCACTCAAAGCCTAACGTAAATTGTATTTTCTATAGAAAACAAAGGGTAAGAAACACACTTTCTTATCCTAAAAACAAATTCGCCCCGCTCTCTCATAGAGAAAGCGGGGCGCGATATTCTGATCTAATCTAAACGATTAAATTAGATTTTTTCTACGTTCGCAGCCTGTGGACCTTTCTGACCTTGTTCTACTTCGAACGACACTTTTTGGCCTTCAGCAAGTGTTTTGAATCCGTCACCAGTGATAGCGCGGAAGTGTACAAATACGTCTGCACCACCGTCTTCCTGAGTAATAAAACCAAAACCTTTTTCTTCGTTAAACCACTTAACTGTGCCAGTTGTCTTAGACATGGGTATTTCCTAAATTGAATCTTTGTATCTCGTAGCACGACAATCGTGCCAATATATCAGCCGGAATTAGAATTACTTATGAGAGGTCTTAACATCGAAAAGAAAACACTTCAGGAACAGACCGCAGAGCAGTAGGTTAGAGAAGACTTCTTGAGTCAGAAACAGCAAATAAATAGGTCTGTGTACAGGCCAACCTCCAAGTTACGCGAGTTTCCGCTGTGTGTATATGTTTTTCTTCGATTATCGTCAAAAAATAACGTTGATTGTGATATCTGTGTGCAAATTCCACAATATTCACACAGAGTTCATGAAAGTTTTGTAGGAATTTCTCGTTTTTCCAATTTCCGAACCCTCTGTTTGTCAAAAAAATTTTCTTATTTTTGGGAATATTTTCCGCTAAACCCGGGTCTATTCCCTCGCAATTGATACAACTCTTTTGCCAGATTCTTCGATTAGCTCAGGTTTCGTGTTCATCAAACCATGAAAACGCAGCCCTGATCACTATCCTTTCGCTCCCGAATTTGGGTATTAGGTATACAATTTCAAAAGATATGAGAAACCATCACGCACCTTACATCATGCCTAACTGCCCTAAGTTGCTGCTACTTCTGCTGCTCTTTTTCTGTATTTCGCCGAGTGTTGCGGCGAACACAACCGGGTGGATAGCGAATGAGCAGCACCCTCCAGTACAAGTGAAGTTATCGCTGCCTGGCACCACGAATAAAGACCAAAAGGTGGTGCACGCGCTGTTAGAAGTAACGCTGGAAGATAACTGGAAAACCTACTGGCGATCACCCGGAGAGGGCGGTGTAGCACCTTCCATCAGGTTATCTCCATCTACAAACATCGATAAGGTAAACTGGCACTGGCCAAGTCCAAACTACTTCCAGCAGTTTGGCTTAACGGTTCAGGGCTATAAAAACTACGTGGCGTTTCCGCTCGATATTCAGCTTGAAAACTGGGACGAAAGTGCCACGTTTAACGCAACCATAACTTTGCCAAGCTGTACCGACATCTGTGTGCTCACCGACTACCCTGTCTCTCTCAGTCTTACTCCATCTGAACTAGTTCCTGACTCTGAAATATTGTTGCGTCACAATCAGGCGATGTCCAAAGTGCCTTTGAAAGAGGGAAAAACCGAAGTCAGAGAAGTTGTCTGGGATGAAACAAGCTCAATGATTCAGGTGACTTTGTTTCATCCTGATGGCTGGCAGAATCCGAACGTATTCATCGAAACCACAGAAAATTCAGACGATCAATTCCAGCAACCTTCTCTATCAATAGAAGGAACAACGTTAGCAGCCGTAAGCCAGGTATCGAATACCTTTGGCAAAGTTCAATTTGATTTGCCTTCTTTGCGAGTTACGGTTCTGGATGATCTACTCGCGCAGGAACTATCGACGACGTGGAAGAAAGGAAACGTCTTCCAGATCAGCGGCAATCTGCTTTCCATGCTCTGGTTTGCTTTTGTTGGCGGTCTCATTCTGAACGTCATGCCATGCGTGTTGCCTGTGCTCGGCATCAAAATAAACAGTTTGCTTTTATCTGCGCCAAACAAGCGAACTCAACAAGCCCAGTTTTTTGCATCTGCTGCTGGAATACTGGTTTCGTTCTGGCTGATTGCGTTTGCCCTGATTGGCTTAAAGTGGGCAGGGTACGCCATCGGATGGGGTATCCAGTTTCAGCAGCCATGGTTTCTTGCCTTTCTGGCACTGATTACCCTGGCATTCAGCCTCAACCTGTTTGGTGTATTCGAAATCAAATTGCCAGGACAAGTGTCAGACTCACTGGCGAAGGATCGCGGAAAAGGGTTAGGTAATCATTTTGCTCAGGGGGCATTTGCTACTTTATTGGCGACACCTTGCAGTGCTCCGTTCTTAGGCACCGCCGTCGCATTTGCGCTTGGCGGAAGCGTTCAGAATGTCTTGCTTATCTTTACGTTTCTTGGATTGGGTTTTGCAGCGCCATGGCTCGTCTTCGCACTCTTTCCGAATAGCACGCGCTTTCTTCCCAAGCCCGGCGCATGGATGAATAAGCTGAAGATTGTCTTTGCATTGATGATGTCGCTCACCACTTTCTGGCTGATCTCGCTACTACATGCGCATATCGGTCAGTTTGGCACCGTCGTCACGGGAATCGCGACCTTGGTTTTACTCTTGGTCCTTCTCACTTCAAAGTACGGTGCAAGGCTTGTAGCAATATTCAGCAGCGCGACGTTACTGGTGGTTGGGCTGGGTATGATTATCGCAGGTTCAACATCATCATACTGGGCTGAACCAATCGTCGATGACTTAAACTGGCAGCCGCTCGATTTGCAAGCCATTCGAGCTCACGTCGCTGATGGCAAACTGGTGTTTGTCGACATTACGGCAGATTGGTGCATCACTTGTAAAGCCAACAAAATCGGCACACTTCTTCAGTCTCCTACGTATGAACATTTACAGGAAAAAAATGTCGTACTGATGCGCGGAGACTGGACGACTGCCAACAGTAAAATTACCGAATTTTTAATGAGCCACGGACGTTATGGCGTACCACTAAACGTTGTCTATGGACCAGATTCACCTTTAGGCACTCCATTGCCTGTTTTGCTTACACATGATTCGATTTCACGCTCTTTAGAAGCGGCGAGAGGAAACTGACCCAATGTTTAAAATAATAAGAAACCTCACTGGCTACCTGTTACTGATTGTCCTTATTACTGGCTTACTGGATTGGTGGAGAACCAAGCATGTCGACTTTTATGACATGCCAGAAACGCGAGGGATGACCATAGATGGCACCTACGTCGATTTAAAAGAGCTCAGCAAGGAAAAACCTGTTCTGGTTTACTTCTGGGCGACCTGGTGTGGCGTATGCACCCTGACCAGCCCAACCATTGATTTGCTTTCCGGTCACTATGAAGTGGTCTCAATAGCGCTCGCTTCTGGTGAAGACGAACGCCTTCAGGAATACATGACACATAAAAACTATGACTTCAAAGTCATCAACGACTTGAAAGGCAGCATTAATCAATACTGGCGAGCTCAAGTTACCCCAACGATTGCCATCGTCAAAGATGGTGAAATTCATTCAATGACCACAGGTTTCTCAACTCCATGGGGATTGTGGCTCAGATTGTTGCTGGCATAAGGAACCAGAAAATGACTCAAATAACCAAGTGGCTTGGCGGAATAGGTCTTGCCTTCAGTATGGTGAGCGTAAGTGTCGCCGATGCCGTCAAACCTTCAGAACAGCTCACACCGGAGCAAAGTGTTCAACTGGCGGAAATCGATTCTATTCTTCGCAGTCATCCACAAATCATTGCAGACTTAAATCAAAGCCTGAAAGGTTACGTTGCGCAGTTGGAGCGCACGGAAAAGGCATTAGAAGATCAAAGAGAATGGCTGACAAAAGCGCCAGAACACAGTAAAGCAGGTTCGGACAATCCGAAACTGACCATCATTAACTTCACGGATTACAACTGTCCTTATTGTAAGCGACTGGAAATTGGTCTGGCGAAGTTACTTACTGAAGTTAAAGATGTGCAGGTGGTGAATGTTTACGTGCCATTACAGCAGCAGATTGCAAGTGGTACCAACACCAACTCTGCTTTCTACGCTTTGAAAGTGTGGGAAAAAGAGCCAGAGAAATTTGCCGAAGTTCACCGCCAGTTGGTGGCTCACCCAACCCGTCACGATGCCGACTCACTCAATCGCATCGCTAAAGACACAGGAACAGAAAGGTACTTGGAAACAGGTGAGCGAGAGCAAAGCATCGTGTCGAAAAACATGCAGGCTTTCGGCGAACTGGGTCTGAGAGGTACTCCGGCAATCATCATTAACGATGAAATCGTTCCGGGTTTTATTCCATACGCACAACTTAAAGAAACGGTGGACAAAGCTCTGAACTAAGTTTTCTCTACCCTGAACTTGCCTCACGAGGCAGCGTTTTCAGGGGCACAGCGGTGGTTTTTAAGCCGCTGTGCACATGTTGATCCCGCCCATTCTCTTTTGCCTGATACAAAGCAATATCCGCATCTTTCAGTAACCCTTCCACTCCATTGGATGATTCTGGGTAGGTTGCGATACCGATCGAAACCGTCACCTTTCCAAGCATCTGACCATTAAGTTTTGGGTTGATGTCTCTGACGGCGTTACATACGTTATCGGCAGCAAGAATAGACTCTTCCAGTGACGTATCGGGCAGTAAAATGGCGATTTCTTCTCCGCCAATCCGGCACACTTTGTCTTGCTCCCGAGTGGCTTTCAGCAACACGCCTGCGAGCTGCTTAAGCACAAAATCACCGGCATCGTGCCCGAAATTGTCGTTGAAGATTTTGAAATGATCCATATCGACCATCAGCAGCGAGAAACTCTGTTTCTTGCGACTAGCAACATTCATGTCCTGCTCGATGGCATCTTCCATATAGCGGCGATTAAACAGACCAGTCAGAGGGTCTCTCAGTGCCTGTCGTCGCAGCTCTTCCTGAAGCTCCAGGTTCGCAATGGCTAACCCGATATGTTCCGCAACAGTGCGACAGAGGTTGTACTGGCGTCGGCACTCCTCTTCGTCCCCAAAAGCCAAATGCATCATACCCACAGTGTTGCCGTGCGCGATTAGAGGAATGCAAAGCACTTGCTCATCATTCACATTTGGCATGTGCTTACAGGGCATGGCAGCGAGATCGTCTCTCGCCATATGGCTTTTCCCTTTTCGCAGTGCCCAGCAATCATCCGGTGGGTAGATGTTATCGCCAATCCAGTCACCGCCCCACACCAGTTTTACTTCAAGCAAATTTCTTGAAGAACGCATTATTGAAACCGCCCCTAAAACATCCCCAAGTATCTTAGGCGCCAGATCTTTCACCACCTGCTCCGCTTCATGGATGGTACTGCATGCCGCCAGCAAGCTTGCTAGGCGGTTGAGTAACTCCACTTCCCGAGTCTGCTGTGCATACTGTGCTTTGTATCTGTCTTCTTTTTTCGCCAGATGTTGAACTATCTGGCGGTTGTTTAGGTAGGTAATCACCAGCATCACCGCCAGCGCAGAACACATCACCAAGAAAAAGAAGGTAATGAACCTGTCTATGGCTGAGTTGATGTATTCGATGGGAACCGATATCCGTGCGACGCCATAAAAATCGCGTAAGGCGAAAGGTTTAGCGACATGCAGATATTCGATCCCCTTGGTTTCACTGAAGCGCATCGCATTGCCTACTCCCAGCTTCAGTGCGTTTGAAAACTCTGGATGGTTATTTTGTGGAGGCTGGCGAATCAGTTGGGCTTTGGATAATCCTGTATCAAAAATCAGCTTACCCTGCTCCGAAATAATGCTGATCTCATGCCGCTTTTGAGCAAAAGGCGTTTTCTCAATAAATTCATCAAAGGCTTGATAAGAAGGGGAATCTACGGAAACAGACAACCCATAAATAATACTATCCAGCTCAATGTGTAGTTCATTTGTGATCAGGCTGACGTATGATTCTGACAAGGCTTTCTGAAGCACAGCAATCGAGCCGACGAACAATGCAGTCATCGCAATGGCAGGCATATAGAGCTGTTTCGCTTTAATCACACTCTTTCTCCAATCACATACTCTCTCCGTTTATCAGCAGCTTCGCTTGTCGTTTCTCATGCCTATCGCTCGGTCACGCCCCCATCAAACCTGAACGTATCAGGGCTTTAAAGTTACTAATATTTCTTTTTTATATAGCTCAAATGATAAGCTTAGTTGCAGATACTGGTTTTGTATCCCTCTCTGAAATTAAATATATCTTCATATAAAGATACTTTACATAGATGTAAAATAGGCGTACATTAGCCTCCATTATCTTCACATTAATATAGTTAACATGAACATATTCCTAGCCATGATCCCCGCTTTCTTTTGGGGTACCACTTACGCAGTTACCCAGTACACCGTTTCGGACTGGCCACCTCTGCTGCTGGGTTTTGTTCGTGCTCTGCCTGCCGGCTTACTGCTTTTCGCACTGAAACCCGTGATACCTGCAAGACATCAATGGCAACCTCTTCTTATCTTGTCTGTGATTAACATTGGTGCATTCTTCGCGATGATCTTCCTGATGGCGGCAACGCTACCCGCAGCAATTTCTGGTGTTGGTATGGTCTCCGTCCCTATTTTTGCCATGATTTTTCAATGGCTTTGGTTCAAAAAGCGACCGTCGATGGTTCAGGTGGTATCCGGGGGAATTCTGGTGGCATTTGCGTGGTTCTTGTTTGATCCTAGCCAGTTGTCACTCAACCTTGTCGGACTGATCGCCATGTTCTGTGCCATCTGTTGTATTGTTATTGGCAGCATGCTCACTCAGAATCTGTCTAAGGACATGCACTGGTGGGGAGTGCTGAGCTGGCAGCTCATTATTGGCGGGGTAGTTCTGGGGCTGGTTACCGGGCTTCAGTTTTGGGTAGACCCCGCCACTTATCAAGCCGTTCTAAGTAACGACATCAGCATTCGAAACTGGGCGGGTATTACATGGATAGTGCTTCTGAATACCGCACTTGCGTATGGTATGTATGTCTGGTTGATTCGTAAGATGACGGTTGTTGAGTTCACATTCAGTGGAATCGCAAACCCGGTAGCGGGTATCACTGGTGGAGTATTGCTCATGAACGAAAGTTACAGTGCCGCTCAAATCGGATTAATGATGGGTATGATCGCCGCTTCACTGCTGCCTAACTTTATCAACCTGTGGCGAACCAAACGTCGAATCAAAGCTCCAGCCGCTAAAACAGAGAATACTCAGGATAATGTTCCTGTAACGGATTGAAGAGATACCCCTGATATCCCCAAAACGCAAAGGGTAGCAATTGATTGAGTGAATCTTGATCTTCTACCCTTTCCACAATCCACTTCGCGTCGCTGGCGGCTTTCTGACTAAGAATGATGTCCAGCTTCTGATTAGGTTCAGCGAGTCCGGATTCAAGATTAAAAAAGGGATTGTCTACTTTCACGTAATCGTAAAAGCCAGCACTGAGCTCGTCGTCCCGAAAGTCATCACCCACCTGATAATCATCCAAAGCCAGTTTCACTCCGACCTGTTTCAGCTTTTCAATTCCAGACAGGTAGTCTTTGTTTTCAATTGAATATTGTCTTTCAGTGGTCTCAATAACCAGAGACTTACCATAGCTTCGCAAATGAGAGTGTACAGCTATCAGTAAATTGACTGTCTTCTTATTGCCAAGGGCATGACGTTCAACATTCAGGAATAGACATTCAAATGGGAAAGAAGCGGGATCGACAGAAATAAGGAAGTGAAGCTGCTGGTCCAGAATATCTTTGGCAAGACGTTTTCCAAGCTCTCCCTTCATAAACGAAGTGTGGATAGACGCGTCTTCCTGCGACAATAACAACTCGCTGGCAAGTAACTTCTTATTTTCGCTAACGATGATTTCGTTTTTAAACTGAAAGCGGGTTTTGTCTTGCCCGGAGAAGTCTTGGGGGGGCAGAGGCACAGAACCAGTTTGGTTCCGTAAACAGAGATCGTGACCAGATTGTTTTACGTCTATGCCCATTTAGCAACTACCTTTCAGCTTGGACTACTACTCATTCCTTTTTAAGGCACGCTGATCGGATCAGTGATGCGCAAGTGCCTTTGAATACAAACATAAGCAGTAGGGGATCTCGAATCAAACCGTTTTGACTCAAAACCACATTAATAGTCGACTAATATCTCTATTTCGCATTTGTGAGACAGAAATAATTGTAACAACACATGTTTTCAAGGAAGGCTTTTACTTTCTTCTTACATTCAGAGAAAGAGATTGTGATAGGAAATTGGCATTTTCACTGCTTACATTAGCTAAAGCACATATTCGAATTGAAATCGGTAGAAATTCCAACCCATCCAGAAAGTCCTGCTCAGATTTAGCTTCTAACCAGTTAGTAATCCTAAGAGTTTCATTGAAAACATCACAATAACCATTCAAGAGAATGCGGAAAAACCCGGGCTTTAAGCTAATTTCCTGCGCAAAACGTTTTTGGGGGAGAAACCTGTTACCAACATGGTGCCAGTGACCACTAGTAGGGTTCCAATCATGGTATTGAAACCAATAGGCTCATCCAGCACCAGATTGCCCCATAGAATCCCGAAGAAAGGAATCAGGAAAGTCACTGATAACGTAGAGGCGGGACCAATATCATCCACCAGCCGGAAATAAAGAAGGTAAGCCAGACCAGTGCATAAGACCCCAAGTACTACAACAGAGGACCATTCCACCGTTGTAGGAGTTTGCGGCATGGGTAGCCAGGGTAACAGTGGCAACACCAGAATAACCGCTCCCCACATGCTGCCGTGTGCGTTATCGAACGACGATACCTTGGGGGCGTTCTTCGCATAGTTAGTCGCAATGCCATAACAAGAGGCAGCCATCACTCCAGCAATAATAGGTAGGGTTGCACCTTCACCGATTTTCACGGCATCCCACCCAACTAACACTGCCACACCAATCACACCGAGCACTAAGCCTAATGCGCCTTTCATCGACAGAGGCGTGCGATGCCAGAAATAGGCAATCACTGCCCCCCAGATGACGGCGGTGGAATTTAGAATCGACAGAGTAGACGCGTTCAGGGTCTGAGCGGCATAGGCAAACAACATAAAAGGCATTGCCGTGTTGAATGATGCAATGATCAGAAAGTGCTTCGGATATTTGAATAAAACTAAGCGACGACGAAGAAACAGCGACACCAGTAACAGGCTAATGGCAGCAAAAAGTACACGAAACTCGATCAGGTAAGCAGGACCAAAGCTGTGGGCAGCGATCCGCATAAAAAGGAATGACGCGCCCCAAATGGCGGCCAGACATACCAATCGAAAAAAGCTTGCTGCTGTCATTGATTACTCCTTTTCATTTAGAAATCACACTCTGTATTAGGTTGATAGAAAAGACAATTACAAATGTTATTGCAGTTCCGATAATGGCGACCCTACCCACAGGTTTGAGGTTTGAAAGGCGCTTTCGAACAAAATTTCGCCCTTACTTCGCCCTTAATTAACATTAAATCAATAAGCAGGATAGTATGATGAAGGTTCGTGTCTCTGTGTGAGGTAAGTGAAATGGATTTCAGTATCTTAGGTGTTATGTCTTTAGAAAACTGGCTGGCGTTTTTGTCGATTGCCTTTCTTGCCACCGTTACTCCCGGTCCTGCCATTCTGTTGGTGATGACTCACTCATTAAGTAAAGGATTTAAACGCTCACTCATGGCGATTGCTGGCAACGTCAGCGGATTATTCATTATGTCTCTGTGTTCAGTATTGGGGCTCAGTGCTTTAGTACTCAGTTCTACATCTGCATTCCTGGCGATCAAGTTTATTGGCGCTTTGTATTTGATGTACATGGGCTGGAAAATGTGGAGACATGGGATTCAGTTTGACTTTGATGCTTCTGAGTCACCTAATCAGTATCGTAAATCTAACCTGTATTTTCAGGGCATTATGGTGGCACTTACCAACCCGAAAGCCATAGTTTTTACTACGGCTCTGTTTCCACAATTTATTACACCGAGTGAGCCTCTTGCCGCGCAGTTTTCCTTGCTCGTTGGCACTTTGATTGTGTGTTCAGCTTTGTGTTTAACCGCTTATGGTTACTGGGGAACTAAACTTCTCAGGCGTTCGACAAAAACTGTACCAGTTCGCCGATTATCCCGCATTTTTGGCACCACATTTATTGGCGCAGGCGTCACGTTGGCAGCGACAGCGAATCGCTGATCGAGGTTTAAATCTCTATGATCAGAAATTGATAAGTAAGATTTAGATTTTTTTAGTTGTCCGAAGAATCGTTCAGGAATACTATCGACCCAACAAATTTGATGAGCGACTTATATTAATGAGAACTCTGGCAGTCCTGCTGTTTTCGCTACTGCTGACTTTTAGCCAATCCGCGTTTGCACAGGCGGAGGTTTCTGGCTATCCCTCTCAGTCCCATCAAATTGAAATACAACTCGGTGATGAATCTCCCTCTTCCATCGATGTTAGCCAATCTGGCGATTTTGATTCCCACTCTAAGCGCATACCCGAAGGGCTTATAGCTTCTTCCCGTGTTGTCTCGTGGGCACAGGAACGCGTCGTTCCCACCCCGGATTACGAACTTATTGCTCAGTTGGGTGGAGAAGATCGCCCGCCGAGTTATCTGTTTTTTACTCTTTCTATCCCATCTGTCCTCTGGTCTGAAAAAGCGGTCGGCTCAAATCCGTACCGGGTCTCAGGCTGGAAAGACTCCAATCAACTTTACGTCCAGCTCAATCAGAGAAGCTAGCCTTTAAACTCCCGGCGCACCTGCGTCCACTTCCCTTTTTTATGAGTTTATTGCGATATCAGGCAGTCCTGATGTCGTGCCGTATGCGCTGGCATTCGGCATCAAAGAGGTATGACTATGTCTTCTCCACGCACTCGCGCGAAAGCGCCCGAGCGAATGAATCACTACGCCATCTGGAAATACGTAGTGCTTCTTACCGCTATTGTATTACTGGCTTTAAGTGCCCTGCCTTCATGGTATGGCGACAAGCCTGCTTTAATTATCGACCAGCCTAAAGCAGATCTGAGTATCGAACAGGTCTCGCTTGAACTAAAACATCACAATATTCCTGTTCGCGAAATCACTGACACCGGCAACCAAATGGTGGTGCTGCTTGAAAGTGAACACGACCAAGCCAATGCCAAAGCCGCTCTGCTCCCTACTCTTGGCGCAGAGACGCAAATCACTTTGGCTTACCAGTCAGTCGCACCAGTCTGGTTAACCCAGATGGGCTTTCAGCCCGTCGACTTAGGGTTAGACCTGCGTGGTGGCGTTCAGTTTTTATTGAAAGTGGACGTAGACCAAGCTTTGAATGAAAAACAGCAAACCTTAGCGGATGACATTCGCACTACAGCCAGAAAATTGCATATTCGAGGCATTCAGATCAGCCACTCTGTTGATCATCAAATTACTGTCACCACACAAACCGAAGATTCCAGAAGCGAGATCGGGAAAGCGATTCAGGAAGCGTTTCCACAATGGCAACAACATGGGCAATCCAACAAGCTGGTTTTGTCGATGCCAAAACAAAGCATCGATGAATTTGCTCAGCAAACACTGAAGCAAAACCTCACTATTCTCCGTTCGCGCATTGAAGAGCTTGGTATAACCGAAGCGTCCGTGCAGCGTCAGGGAGACGACTACATACGAATCGAATTACCGGGGGTACAGGATCCTTCACAGGCAAAAAGTGTGATTGGCGCTACCGCTAGCCTGGCGTTTCACGAGGTAGAAACCGAGAGTTCAAAAGGTCGGATTTTTAGCGCGTTAGATGAAGACGGAAACCGAGTGCGACTGGTCTCTAAGCCCGTAGTGAAAGGTGAACACATTGTGGATGCCCGAGCAGGCTTAGATGAAATGGGACGCGCCGTGGTGAACATTTCTCTTGATCTGGCTGGCGGCGGCGACATCAGTGATTTTTCAGCGACTCATGTTGGTAAGCCGATGGCAACTCTGTTCAGTGAGTATGTGTCTGATGCACAGGGTAACTTGAGTAAGCAAGACAAAGTAATCAGTGTGGCAACCATTCAAAGTCAGCTAGGTACGCGCTTTCAGATAACAGGTGCTGGCAGCATGCAAGACGCGCAAGGACTGGCGCTGCTGCTTCGTGCTGGCTCATTAACTGCACCAGTCACCATTGTAGAAGAACAGGCTATTGGGGCGTCGTTAGGGGCTGAAAACATCGAAAACGGATTCTCTGCTCTGGCTCTGGGCATGGGGCTTACCCTGGCATTTATGGCAGTCTGGTATCGCCGGTTAGGGTGGGTTGCCAACCTTGCGTTGCTCAGCAATATGGTCTGCTTGTTAGGTTTGATTGCTTTGATTCCCGGGGCAGTTCTAACCCTGCCCGGAATAGCGGGCTTGGTATTGACGGTTGGCATGGCGGTAGACACTAATGTCCTGATTTTCGAGCGCATTAAAGACAAACTTGGCGAAGGGCGCAGTTTCGCACAGTCCATCAACCTCGGGTTTAACAGTGCTGTCAGCACCATCATGGATGCCAATATCACCACCTTAATCACCGCCGTAGTGCTTTACGCGATTGGTAATGGCCCGGTTCAGGGCTTTGCACTTACTCTGGGGCTGGGGATTCTAACCAGCATGTTTACGGGCATCTTCCTTTCCCGTGCCATCATCAACCTCATTTGGGGGCAGGATGCCCGCCGTGACGTTCGCGTATAGGAGTTTAGTATGAATATTAAAAACAACATGACTCAAATTCGTCGCTGGACGGGCATTTTCTCTATTGCTCTGGTGGTTATCTCCATCGCTCTTTTATCAGTGAGAGGGCTGAATTTAGGGTTGGATTTTACCGGTGGAATGGTGAGTGAATTTCGCCTGTTATCAGACGTTAGCCAAACGGAGCTGACTCAGTCTCTTGGCCCAGTCGTTGGAGACTCTCTCTCCATCGTCAAAGGGGGAGAACTGGGTCGCTGGACACTCCGTTATTCTTCAGAAAGTCGCGCAACTCTAGATCAAGTGAAGTCGACTTTAGCTGAACTGGATACCCACGCCGAAGTGGTCAGCAGCAGTATGATTGGCGCGCAAGTTGGCGACGAGTTATTTGATCAAGGGGGCATGGCGATTCTGGTCAGCATGCTTTGCATTATGGGTTATCTCTGTTTTCGCTTTGAATGGAGACTGGCGAGCGGTGCACTTCTGGCGCTGTTCCACGACGTGATTGTGGTACTGGGCTTCTTTGCATTAACCCAACAAGAGTTCAACTTAACCGTGTTTGCTGCGCTGCTCGCGATACTAGGCTATTCGTTGAATGACTCCATCATCATTGCAGACCGAATCCGGGAACAGATTCTGGCAAAACTGGACTGGAAAACCAGTGATGTCATCAACTCAGCGGTGATCAGCACCTTCTCGCGAACCATGGTGACATCAGGCACCACTCTGGTCACTGTTGGTGCGCTTTGGCTGATGGGCGGTGCACCGTTGCAAGGGTTTGCCAGCGCCATGTTTATCGGCATTGTTTCAGGCACCTGGTCGTCCATTTCGATTGCTACGGTTTTACCGGAAATGTGCGAGCTAAAAGCGGAGCACTATATTCCCGCAGAAATTGATAGTAACCCTTAATCACATCAACTCAACAAGCTCGCTTTCTGAGGTAGCGAGCTTAATTTTCACTTTGTCCGCTCAGTCACATCCCTAATTAGTAAAAATAACAAGAATCTTGCAGAGGCTCTGTTCGTTCATTAAGTTTGGAAAAGACCCTAAAGGAAGAACAATGAACTTCAAACGCATCGAAACTTTCGTACTCGTCGCCACGTTAGGCAGCTTTCGCAAAGCTGCTGAGCAGCAATTTACGACTCAGCCTGCTATTTCCACTCGTATTGCAGGCCTGGAGGAAGAGCTCGGCGTAAAGCTCTTTGATCGCGATGCGTCCCCTATCGTATTGACTTCGCAAGGCAAAGAACTCTTACCCTACGCGGAAAAAATGCTCTATATGGCAGAACAAATGCACAAGCGTGCCGATATCAGCCGGCTGCTTTCTGGCACTCTGCGTTTGGGGGTATCAGAGACGATTGTTCATACTTGGCTCACCGATTTTCTCAAAGTTTTGCACCAAGAATTGCCTAACCTGGACGTAGATATGACAGTGGATGTGACTGGAAATCTTCGCAATGGCTTGCTTGATCGCTCTTTGGATCTTGCTTTTTTAATGGGTCCGGTTTCCGAACCGACCGTCAACAACCTGGAATTATGCCAGTTCCCCTTAGTTTGGATCGCCAGCACTCAACTGGATTTGCCAGACAAAACCATTGAGCTGGAAGAACTGGTTCAATACCCAATCATCACTTACGCACGCAACACGCGCCCTTTCACCGAAATCAGCGAAAAGTTTATGCAGATTGATGGGCTTCCTGCGCGTTTCTTCTCATCCAGTTCCCTCTCTGCTTGCTTAAAACTGACTCAGGACCAAATCGGAATTTCGTCACTGCCCTACGCTATGGTCGCGCCTGAAATCACAGCGGGTTCACTCAAAAAATTGAATGCAAAATGGGAGCCTTCAGCGCTTAGCTTCACTGCCTCTTATCCATCGGTTCCATTTAACAGTGCCGCCAAGCTGGCAGCTGACATCGCGGTGAATGTCGCGTCTGAGTTCGAACTCAATGCCAATAAATAAAATTTATCGCCAGACTTAAAAAACCATAATTGGACTTAATGCGCTAACAGAGCAACACTTGATTTACATTTCATTAACAACGGACTGCTTTGCGAAATGCTCATCAAGAATTCTCAGCCTTCTGCGTACAAGTCGCAGCTGTTTGCTCAAGCCTCGGAAGTCAGAAAACAAATCCGAATCGGTAAATTCAACCAACCCACCAGCGGCGTGGCATCTGGACTGGTTCAAGGAAACATCGTCATTCTCCCTCAAGAATGGGCAAATGACTTTCTTCGATACTGTCAAAACAACCCTGTCGCCTGCCCACTTATCGCGGTCTCGCAGCCAGGTTACCCGCTCCTCAATACCTTAGGTGAAGACATTGACATCCGCACCGATGTGCCCGAATTCAATGTTTTTCGCCACGGAAAACTCACTGAAACCGTCACCGACATCAATAGCCTGTGGCAGTCAGATTTTGTCACCTTTGTTCTAGGGTGTTCATTCTCTTTCGAAGACGCATTAGAGCGCGCAGGTCTGACGGTGCGAAACGTTGAAACTAACACCAATGTCTCTATGTACCGAACCAACATAGAGACAACCGCGAGTGGTCGGTTTCATGGAAACATGGTGGTGTCGATGCGCCCGTTTTTAGCCGCAGATGCCATTCGCGCTATTCAGGTGACCTCTCGTCTGCCAAAAGCCCATGGTGCCCCTGTTCATATCGGGGATCCTAAACTGATCGGTATCGACGATTTATCGAAACCAGATTTTGGTGACGCGGCAGAGGTACACCCGCACGAACTACCTGTTTTCTGGGCTTGTGGTGTGACCCCGCAGGTGGCAATTGCACACGCCAAGCCACCGATTGCGATCACACACGTACCCGGGAAAATGCTCATCACAGATTGCCTTAACGACGAACTGGCGGTGCTGTAATCCGCCGATTCCCGTTAGGCAAACATACAAAAGCAAAATAAAAATGGAGATACACAACATGAAATGGATAGCAAAAACCGCAGCAGTATTGCTCAGTGGTCTGGCTGCTCACGGAGCCATGGCAGCAAAGTGGCATATGCCTACCCCTTATGGCGACGGACATCTACCCACACAAATCGCCTACCAATTTGCTAAGGATATTAAGAGCTACACCGACGGTGACATCGACATTACTGTCTACTCTGGTGCTTCATTGATGAAACACCCAGAAATTCCACGTGCGGTTCGTACTGGTCAGGTTCAACTGGGCGAAGTCTTCATTGGCATCATGGGCAACACGCACCCGATCTTCAAACACGACAACATTCCATTCTTAGCCACTGACTACGAACAGGCGAAAAAACTGTGGCTAGCAGCGAAGCCTGAAGTGGAAAAGCAACTCAGCAAAGAAGGGTTGATGCTGCTATACACTGTGCCTTGGCCAGCCCAAAGTTTGTACACCAAGCAGCCAGTCAATTCGCTTGATGATCTGAAAGGCAGCAAAATGCGCGCGTACAGCCCATCCACTTCTCGCCTTGCGGATTTGATGAACACCACCCCAACAACTGTGCAGCTTCCTGATATTCCACAAGCTTTTAGTACTGGAATCATCGACGCCATGATCACCTCACCTTCTACTGGTGCCAATGGGCAAGCGTGGGATTACCTAAGCCACTTCACCGAAGTAAAAGCTTGGATTCCTAAAAACTTTGTCGTGGTGAATAAGCGCGCATTCAAACGTTTGAACAAAAGTGAGCAACAAGCGATTCGCCAGGCCGCTGAAAAAGCAGAAAAATCAGCTTGGGATTTGGTGGTAGAGCGCGAAGCACGTGATACAGCCATTCTGGCGGACAACGGCATCAAAGTGACTCAACCGTCTGACAAGCTGATCGCTGAACTACAAGCTATTGGTGTGACCATGACTAAAGAATGGGAACAGGAAGCACCAAAAGAAGTAAAAGCAGTGCTCAACAAGTACAACCAATAATACGAGAGGCTCTGCTCGGTGGAGCCTTATTTTTAAAGTAAACAGACCCTAGGTATTGCTGTGAGGTTTTTCAGTGAATACGTTTAAACACACTCTATACATGTTGTCCGGCTATTCTTCTGGGCTGTGCATTGTGCTTATGATGCTGATCATACTGGCTCAGGTTATCGGTCGAATGTTTGGGTTTATTGTCCCCTCAGCGGAAGACTTTTCCGGTTATGCGCTTGCAGCGTCTACCTTTTTTGGGCTGGCATATGCCTTTCGCGAAGGTGGGCACATTCGGGTCACGTTAGTGATCCAGCGATTACCTGCGAGTGTTCAGAAGTATCAGGAAATCGCCATACTCATTTTCGCGTTCCTTTTAGTGACATTCATGAACTTCTACTGTGCCCACATGGTATGGGAATCGTACGATTTCGAAGAAGTCACCCATGGCTATATCCCTATCCCGTTATGGATCCCTCAGGTGCCCGTTGCCATTGGCATGATAGGACTCAACTTCGCAGTGCTTGATAACTTGATCATCGCACTGAAAGGCGGAACACCGACATACAAAGCCCATGAAGGCGAAACACAATAAAGGAAGCCGACATGGACATTTCAATCATTTCTATCATTCTTGCCCTGACGATGATTCTCATGCTCGCGGCAGGGATCTGGGTGTCGTTAGCACTCGTCGGTGTTGGGGTCTTTGGGCTCTACCTAACGGGAAACGAGCAAATCGGGCTGCTCTTTGCTACCTCAAGTTGGGGAGGCAGCACCAGTTGGTCATTGACTGCTCTTCCCATGTTTATCTGGATGGGTGAATTGCTTTTCCGTACCCGATTATCGGAAGACTTGTTTAAAGGGTTGTCACCATGGCTGAGCAGTTTTCCAGGTAAGCTGCTCCATGTGAATGTGCTGAGTTGCGGCATTTTCGCGGCAGTATCCGGATCGTCTGCAGCTACCGCTGCCACCATTGGTCGTATGACTTTGCCCGAGCTCAAAGCGCAGGGCTACAGCGAAAAAATGGCAGTTGGCACACTCGCGGGTTCAGGCACCTTGGGGCTACTGATTCCTCCTTCCATCATCTTAATTGTCTATGGTGTCGCCGCGGAAGTGTCCATTGGTCGCTTATTCATTGCAGGGGCACTCCCGGGGCTCATGTTAGTCGTCATGTTTATGGGCTATACCGCACTTTGGGCTTTAATGAATAAAGACGGCTTACCCGCTCATAACTCGGAGCAAATCTCTTTTTCAGCGAAACTGGCGGCACTCAGGAAATTATTGCCTATCGTTGGGCTGATCCTTTTCGTTCTGGGTTCTATTTATGGCGGATTAACCACACCAACAGAAGCAGCGGCATTGGGCGTCTTCGGGGCTATCGTGTTGGCAAAAGCGACGGGGTCGTTATCAATGGATAACTTCCTGGACAGTTTGCTCGGGGCGGTCAAAAGCTCATGTATGATCGGGCTGATCCTAGTCGGAGCGCACTTCCTGACGTTAGCAATGGGCTTTCTCGGTATCCCTCGTGCACTGGCGGAATGGATTGCGACATTCACCTTATCCCCCTTTGAACTCCTGCTCTACCTCACGGTGCTGTTTGTGATTCTCGGCTGTTTTCTGGATGGCATTTCGGTCGTAGTACTGACGGTTGCTGTTGTAATGCCAATGGTGCAGCAGGCGGGCATCGACTTATTGTGGTTTGGTATTTTCATCGTACTGGTGGTGGAAATGTCTCAAATTACACCGCCTGTTGGGTTTAACTTATTTGTCATTCAAGCGCTTACCGGAAAAGACATTTTGTATGTCGCCCGAGCAGCTTTGCCTTTCTTCTTACTGATACTAATTGGGCTGGTGTTGATCACGATATTCCCAGACATCGTCACTTACCTGCCCACCACCATGACACAAAGATAACGAGCGTTATTTAAGAGAAAAACCAATGAAACTAAATTGTGATATGGGTGAGTCCTTTGGCTGTTGGGCCAAAGGACAGGATTCTGACGTCATGCCGTTTATCGATATGGCTAATATTGCGTGTGGTTTTCACGCCTCAGACCCGCTAACGATGGACACTACCGTAAGACTGGCGGTAGAAAACACTGTCGAGATTGGTGCCCATCCCGGATACCCCGATTTAGTGGGGTTTGGTCGCAGAAACATGCACTGCCAGCCCGACGAACTCGAAGCCATGCTGATTTATCAAATTGGAGCATTGGATGCGATTTGTCAGAAATACGGCACAGAAGTCAGCTACATCAAACCCCATGGCGCCATGTATAACCAAATGATGAAAGACAAGCAGATGCTATCCACCATCATGAAAACGGTACGTAAAGTGCGTCCACTTTGCCCATTAGTGGTGATGGCTACACCCAACAACGACATCATTCGCACCATGGCACATGAGCATGGCATCGAAGTTTGGTTTGAAGCCTTTTCCGATCGTGCATACAACGACGATGGCTACCTGGTGCCCCGCACTATGAACGGCTCGGTTTACCACGACTTCACGAGCATTCGGAACCAGATCTGCCAGATCATGGAAGAAGGCTGCGTGACCACCATTACGGGGAAAAAACTTGCGATTGACGTCGATACCATATGCGTTCACGGAGACGGCGAACATGCAGCAAGTGTTTGCCAAGCGGCGGCTGTGATGAGGAGGTCTGCCTAATGCGGATTGAAGCTGTCAACGAAATGACTTGCATCGTTTATTTTGGAGATACCATCAGTGAACAAACCGCCCAAAAGGTCAGTTGGGCAATCGGTCGTCTTCGTCAAAAGCTGAGTGACCAGATCGTCGATATCATTCCGTCATACACCTCGATTTTGGTGTGCTATGACGTAAATAAAACCGACCGATTCACCATCATCGCACAGTTAAAAAAAGTATTGCGAGGCATCAAGTCGGCTCATACCAATACTCAGGCATCCAACGTGATTGATCTGCCCGTTTACTACGGCGAAGAAGTCTCGCTCGATATCGAGGAGGTATGCGAACACAATGGGCTAGGTCGAGATCAGGTAATTCAAATTCATAGCGAAAAGCTGTATCAGGTATATGCGATAGGATTTAGCCCGGGCTTTGCGTATTTAGGCACAACTGATGAGCGCATTGCCACACCACGCAAGTCAACTCCACGATTAAAGGTTCCAACAGGCAGTGTCGGGATTGCCGACAACCAAACCGCTATTTACCCCAGTCCAACCCCCGGTGGTTGGCAGATCATTGGGCGAACCCCCACCAAAATGATCGATTGGGAAAGTGACGGACTCGCCAAAGTTGCAGTCGGCGACTACGTCCGGTTTCGGTCAGTGTCTAAACCGGAATTTCTGGAATTAGGAGGCAGTTTCGATGAGCTTTAATGTCATCAAGCCCGGATTTCTTACCTTAATTCAGGACTTAGGACGCTATGGTTACCAACACATGGGTATCACCACTGGGGGTCCCATGGATGAACATGCATTTTGCTGGGCAAATCGGTTACTCGACAACGAGTTAAACGCCCCCCAGCTTGAAATTACGCTGGGAAAACTTGAACTTCAGGCCAGTGCCAATACCTGCGTCGCCTTAACTGGTGCTGACTTGAATGCGCGCCTGAATGACCAGAAAATCCTCCCCTGGCACACTTACGCGGTTAAAAAGGGTGACACTCTGAGTTTTGATGCTCCAGTCAGCGGGCTTCGCGCGTATTTGGCGGTTGTCGGAGGCTTTCAACTGGCAGAAACATTAGGCAGCGTTGCCTCTGTTCCACGGGAAAAAATTGGGGGACTGACTCAAGGTCAGCCGTTAAAAGAGGGGGACGTGCTCCATTTTAATGCCTCCCGTAAAGACATTAAATCCCGCACGCCAAAATGGGCGATTCCGGATTACAACACCCCTCTTGAGCTGGGTGTGATGTTGGGATATCAAAGCGCATCTTTCCCGAAAAGTGCGCTGATGACCATGCTTTCAAGCACTTACGAAGTATCACAAAATATTGACCGCATGGGTTATCGCCTTACAGGGAAACCGATTCACGGGGAGAGAGACGGCATTGTTTCTGAAGGCATCGCTTATGGTGCCATCCAGATCCCCAAAGACGGACAACCCATCGTCTTAATGAGAGACCGGCAAACCATTGGTGGCTATCCGAAAATTGGTTCACTGAGCGCTTTAGGCACAGGACAACTGGCGCAAAGAGCTCCGGGTTCCCCTGTCAGTTTCTCTATTATGGATGTCGGGGAAGCCGAGGCACAAAGAGTCATCTTTAACCGTGTGATACAAGCCTAGTATGTAAAATCAGATAAGATTTCCACCGCTATTTCAGACGTCTTTGCTAGATGAACGGCAAAGACTTCTGGCTTGTCATACAGGGCTTGGTACACCTCTTCTCCGTCTGCAGAAATGACTTTGCTGCCGCCCATATTCTTCGCATCAGGCACATTGGTACCGTTTGGCCAATTGCACTGAATCATCATGGCACTTAAACGCTTAGCCATCGCCTTGGCTTCACGTTCGTAAACTGGACCTTCAGATCCATTCGTGCTTTTTTGCGTGTCATAGCCAATGTAACTTGGCCATAAGATCAGATCGACACCAGAATTCGACAGTTCAGCCTCAACCTCTTTTAAATCCAAGACTTCTCGACATAGCACGACTGATAAGGTTATCCCCTCAATTTGCATCACAGGGCGATTATTGCCCGGAGTAAAAAATGTTTGCTCGCTTGGGGTAAGCCCTATTTTGTCCCAGACACACACTTTTTTGCCGCTTGGCGCAAAACAGAAGTAGGAATTGTATACATCAGAACCATCGATTCTGGGCATTCCCACAAACAAGTGAACCTGATGTTTTTGAGCCAACTCAGACAGAAGCACTTCCCATTTATGGCAATTTTCTGGAGTGGCCAAATCCACCACTTTGCGATTAAAGCCGGGGACAGCAAGTTCGGGGAATACGAAAATACGATACCCCTGCTTTGCACCTTGAATGACCAGATTCTGAACCAATTCAATTTGAGACTGGGCATCTTGCTGCATCCACATTTGCGCGACAATACATCTCATATAACAACCTTTCTTTCTCCAAGGTTGGGGATATTATCGACAAGTATGTTATGCGCCAGAATTGACATTATTAACTTGCTAAGCATGGCTCAAACATAGAAGAAACCACCTACAATCAGCCAGATACAGATTGACTTTCCAGCACCTCTAGCGCTGCCTGAACAAAGCCTGCAATTCGTTCAGAAACTCGGCATAAACCGAGCAACAAATCGCCTATAATTCGATGTTCTTTACTCTGATGGGTGTTTGTATGTTTAAACGAGTTTTGGTGCTGTTTCTTTCACTGCCTGTTTTGTCCACCACTATGGCTGCTAACTTATGTAAGTCGGAACAGCAGATGATCCAACAGTGCAGCTTTGGTAAGAAAAGTGTGTCTGTCTGCACTGCAAGCGAAGACACCATTACCTACCGTTTTGGCACACCCGAGAAAATTGAAATGGAGATTGAATCACCAGTCACCAAATACCACGAGGGTTACAGTGGTGGTGGCGCAGGGTATCTGTTGTTTGAAAACGGTCCGTACGGGTACACGGTTTTCAGTCGAAGTATGCGTGGAGAAAGGCTCGAAGACGGCAGTTATGAGCACCTGACGGAAGCGGGGATCATCGTCAGCAAAGGGAAGGATGTGATTGCTGAACTGGATTGTGTGAACGGTAACATGACTTTTGGCGAAGGAAAATTGCCTGATTATGAGCCTATCGATGCATTGCCATTTTTCTAGCTTAGTGGATACGAAATGAAAACCGTCAGTTACCTCGTTCAGGTTCATACCTTACCGAGAGATTTAGCAGAAGCCGCTGAAAACCCAAATCATGATTTGTATACCACTTCCAAGATCTATTCCAAGCTGATCCATACCGACCATTTATGGGAGGTCGATTCCATAGATGAAAATGGGCAGGTCTGGATTGCGGTGAACTTTATAAATACAGAAGGCGATGCTGAGTTTCACACAATCAAAATTGATTCAGGCACTTACAATAAAGTCGATTACGACAACTACCCAATCAACTGGTCATACATTCAACATTTCTCACATTCGAAACGGTTAATAATTAACCAACCCTGATACCGTAAGTTTTATAAAAACTTCACACAACGTCACGGTACAGGGATATGAAAGATCCAGTGTTCAGTTTCTCCACACCGAGAAACCACCAAACGATCAGCCATCAGGATGAACGGGATTTCGCCATTCGGCTGACAGCTAACGCGCATGCTGCCACGCACTATTTATCGCAGCTTCCCACTTCCAGCTCACAACGCATGCAGGCAGCAGCGCGTTCACTAAGCGACAGCTTTCAAAATCTGCGTTCTCTGGCACAGTTGCAAATTCAGTTCGCAAGCCTGATTCAGTTCCACAGAGAGGTACACGACGAACGTTATCGAACCTCTTTTGATGATATCGACGATGCGATAACCAGTGCTGCTCCCAGTATGCTGTCGCCTACCGAGCAAAGTTTATTGTGGGATAATCTGATTCACCGCCTTTGGGTGGAATATAGCCAGGTCACCATAGAACACATTCTTGCGATTATCTCCTGTGACCATTTCCTTAGGGTTCACCGAGATGTAAGGGGTGACGACTCCCTTGAAGAGGCACAGATCCACCGAAGGCTAACATTGGCAAAAAATGCCAGAGCAGTGATTTCAGCGATTGTCGATAACCGCGTCAGTACTGAACCTGATTTTGGGCTCACGACAGTGCAACACCGATTGCTGGAAAACATTCATAAACGAAACATCCGCGCAGATAAGTTAGTACAGACTCGTCAGCTAAAAGATCAAATCCGACGCGAGGTAAAAAGGATTGGGCGATCTCGGCAACAGCCTACTTCTCCTTCTACACCAGCTACCTCGGCAACGAGTACCACCAGCACAATTGCAACCGCAAATATCTCTACGGCTGTGTTTCAACCTGCTGCTGTTTCACTCGACGATTTATCGCTAAGCCTTTCTTCTTCCCAAACTCGTACATTTCAACGTTTATCTATGGATGCTGCGGATGCCCATGAATTACTCAGTATGGTGGAAGGGGAGTCGGAGGATGCCGAACTTACATTAGCCGATGAAGATGATGATGAAATCGAGCAGGAAAGCACCATTCTGGTTATGGGCACGGAGATCGCAGTCGAAGAGCGCATTCCTAACAGAGCCGTTATGGCCGGGATCTCGGAAGAAGAAGGAGAATCGCAGCTTCATGTGACTTATTTCAGAGATCAGGGTGATCCGATGCTCAGCAATGCAGAGGTCCAGATCAACGGTCGTACATTACGCGGTGAACCTTTGCCCGAACGTGTCGGTGGCTTCCAGACTTTCAGGTTTGACTTACCTGATTCTTCTCGCCAGCCAGTGAACGTTGATCTGCACCTGACTACTGCCGGTTCTCAAACTGCCACTATTATGCCGACGATGTTAGTCAGCCAGCTTCAGACCGGATCAACGACTCTGCCATGGGTACCGGAAGGGCTGGACGAACTTGGTACACCTCCTCCCACCTTGTTTGGGGTAAACCAAATTGGCATGGTGGATTTTTATCGAGTGGAACAGGAACTGGCGTGTATCGAAGCGGGAGAACCGTCCCGAACTGAAAACCTGTTAGCACGAGAATACAAAGAGCGCACAACTCGTCGTTTGGATGTGACAGAAATTGAAACCGAAGCGACCAGCGAAAGTGCCTACGAGCAGCAATCGGATTTAGAAAGCACAACAAGACACGAGATCAGCTCTGCGGTTGAAGAAGTGTTAGAACAGGACTCCTCACGCAACATTAACGTGAATGCGGGGGTGTCGGGTGGTCCTAAGTATTTGCAGTTTTATGCCAATACAGCAATGACGTTTGCGACTTCTCACTCCCGGCAGGAAAGCCGTTCTCAAGCCTTGCAGTACGCTCAAAGTGTCACCGAGCGCGTGCAGCAAAAAATCATGTCTAAAACCACCAGCAAAAGACGAGAGCTGCGCCAGCATCAGTATGAAGAAATCAACAAGCACGGATTAGATAACCGAGCAGGCGAAGACCATGTGTTTGGCATTTATCGCTGGCTGGATAAAATCTATCGCCACCGTCTGGTTCATGTTGGCCAGCGTGCCCTGATTGAATTCAGTATTCCAGAGCCAGCCAAGCGCTTCATTCAAGCTCAGGAGTTGGCTGTGCCTGAAGATGATTTCACCAAACGTGCCCCTAAAAAGCCAAAACGCTTTGGAGTGAAGGTGCCAAACGATGTTACCCGTAATAACTATCGAAAGCTGGCAGCCCGTTACGGTATTTCGATTGAAGCACCGCCCCCGCACCAAATCACCTTGATGCGTGGGTTTTCCGAGAGCAAACCGCCGTTGGCCGAACCGATAGACTTAAATAATGTTCCTTACGAGGATGTGCTTACCTCAACGTACGAAGTCGAAATCCCTGAAAACTACACCGCTTACTTTGCTAAAGTATCAACGCAAGGAACCCCCGGTTTCTTAGATGCAACTCGGCATCAACCTGTGGAAGAGAGCGCCGATGCTATTCCTTTTACCGTTGGTTTTTACGTAAAACTCGGCACTGACCCCATTCCGAGCGAATCTGTGAGCGGAGAAATTCAAGCCGAACGCTACTTCGAGCCGAGCGTTAGCACCTTGCTTCCAGTTTCGGTGATTCTACCTTGGTACCACCGTTCGTTTACTTGCCATGTGGAAGTGCACTGCCGACTCAGAAGACGTATTTATCGAGAATGGCAGTTGCGGGCATTTAACGACATTATGGATGCCTACCGCGAACAGAAAGCGCAATATGACGAAGAAAAGGAGCGGCATGAGGCTCAACTCGGCAGCGCGAACACCAACCCGAGATTCAAAAACGAAATCATCCAAAAAGAGTTGCGTCAGCTCGCCATGTATATGATTCAGGAACCCTTTAATATCAAGGTTGCAAAGAATCATTACATTGAACGAGAAGGCAAGCTGCCCAAATTGCGTTTGTCTGACAAGCTCGACAAACACAGCGAAATGGTGCGCTTTTTCGAGCAGGCGTTTGACTGGGATGACATGGCCTACCATCTGTATCCCTACTACTACGCGAAGAAGCGGGACTGGACGGCGAAACTCAGTGCGCAAGTCACCAAAAATCGTAAGTTCAACGCCTTTATCACCTCTGGAATGGCGCGGGTTGTGGTGCCTTTGCGACCGGGGTTTGAAGATGCCGTCACCTACTATCTGCAAACCGGACAGGTCTGGTTTGGTCAGGGCTTAGTGATGGATTCTGAGAACGACCTGTACCTTTCTATCGCTCAGGAAGTGTCGCAGGCAGAGGAAACGACCATCACCGAAACCTGGGATACTAAGGTGCCGACTAACCTTACCATCGTGCAGGATCAGGCGGCTGCCATGGTTGGAAACGGTCTGCCTTGTATTGATGGCGAAGGCATTGGTCAGGGTGACAGCCGACTCGCCCCGTTACCGGCGTCTAACGACGACAGTGAAGTCTAATTCGCTATGAACGAACACCAGCGACTTCATCACTATGCCGACAAAATGATGTCAGAGCAGCCAGTATCCGGACGATGTGATTACACCATTCTGAATCCGGGGAAAACCAAAATGCTCAGGCTTCGGGTGACATATACGCCCGAAGTGCTCGAAGTGCCGTATTTGGGAAAGCTGAATAATCTGCAGCCCGGCGAAAGTTATGAATACGATATCTATCTTGGGAGCAGCGCGGTTGAGTTACTTGCTCACTACCACAAGCAAGGCAATACAGCAGCCGATGGCACCATTTACGCGGAAGTTAACGAAGGGGATGTACTTTCCAATTCACTCTTCATCTTAACCGTGCCCGGCGAGCGACTTGAGCACTCCATGGGTATGAGTGGTCGCCTTATTCATCTTTTGCCCATCTTTGTTGAGATGTTTGATGGCAAAGCCACCACCAGTTTGGTGACTCTGCTGGATTTAAAAAATGATGGGCAAGATTCTGAAAACGGAGAACAATCGGAGGAAAGTGATTTCAAGTTATTTATTGTGGAATCGCTAGAGTCGCTCTCCAAGATATTAGACGGGTTTAGCAAGGATCTGGTGTCCGATCTTCACGTGCCCAGAGAGCTCTGGCATCCAAAAGAGCGTCCGGCGGATTTCAACCAGATGGTTCGGGAGGCGGGTGAAACCATCAATAATGGTATGAACAGGATGCTAGTCGCCATGGAGTCGGTGATCAGTGACATACAGTCTGCCATTGATTACGCGCTAAAGGAGCTCGAAAGCTGGGTGGTAGGTGCAATGGATGCCATCATCGATATATTCAAAGGCATTGTGGACACACTGGATGATGCAATCGAATTTGCAGAAGGGTTGGTGGTATCACTCACCCTTCTACTCAAGCGATTTAAGGCGGGGTTTGCTTCTTTTCTTGCCCATGCCAAAAGTGCTTTACTCTGGATGGATAAAAACCGCCCTGATTTCAACGAAAGCATTGATACCTTTATCGGTTTTTTTGGTGGGGTATGGGACGGTATTGTGGACTCTATTCTTGGCTTTATTGATACCCTTTCCCTAATTTTACAATTGATCATTGGCGCATTTAAACATGGTGGAAAACTGGGTGATGCCTTCAATCTTATGTTGGAAGTCGCAGATGATTTCATCGCGGTGTTGCGCAAAATTCCGTGGGACAACTTGTGGTACCTTTTCACCGAAGAACTCTACCCAGAGGTAAAAACGTTCTTTACGGAAACCAGTGATGAGCTGATGTTCGCTATTGGAGACGCGATATCCCGAACCCCTGCCGCTTCTGGCTACTACTTTGGCTACCTTGTCTACAACCTGGTTGAAATGTTCTTTCCCCCATTAAAGTTTTCCAAAATCTCTGGTGTTGCCAACGAAGCAGCGGATCTCACCAGCAAGTTCTTCCAGAAAATGGCGAAAATGAATGGCTAGCAAAGTACAAAAAGGTGTCGCTGGCAGAAAAGTGGCTAAAGCGTTAGACCTTACCCCTCCGCTCAAGATTTCTAAGATCGTCATTGCTCTGGACACCATTACCATGTCCTTAAGAAAGCGACTGATGAAGTCGAAAAATGCCTCAACCAAAGGCATGAGCAAAGCCGTTTCTGAATATTCCGATGCCCTGAAAGCAGCAAAAAAAAGAGGGGCATATTTGCGTGCTAAGAAAATGCTGAATAGCGCTACCAAGCCCGTTAAAGCCATCCTCGATATTAAAGATAAAGGCGACTGGCTTCCTGCTGCTCCGAAGAATGCCAAGATTTGGCTATCAATGAAACTGGACCAGAAAAAATGGGCACAAACCCGACTCACTGGTGCAATACAAGAGATGCGAGCGATCATTTTCCCCAACAAACAGGTTCAATTCGACATTGCAGGGGAAGTCAAACCCTCTATTTCATCAATAAGAGGGGAAAAAGGCATGGATTTTAAAGATGAACTGCCCTCCCCCTCCAAAAAGCGTTACAACGGGCATTCTCTCAAAGGCTTTGAGAGAGCGCACCTCTGGGGACATGGCTTTGGTGATGAAGCCAAACTTGGCTTGATGTACGCCCCCAAAGCACTCAATCAGGAAGTGCAGGGGTTTGGTATTGAAATGTTTATCCGGGACTTACAGTTACTTGCCCAACACGAAGGAAGAAAAGTATTTTGTCATTGCAGGGCATTGAGTCATCCCCCGAAAGGCAAGAGCAATTTGAGCCCAGGAAAAGGGGAACTGCTCATATCAGATGTGTTTTACGAAGTGACCTACGAAGCCAAAGATGGCAGAAAAATTGTAGGAAGATTTGTTGCGTCAATCTCCGAACCACCAGAGAGCAAGGTCTTGATAGATAAAGATCAATCTCTGTTAACCGAAATTTAAAAAGGCACGCCATAGCGTGCCTTCTGATTTCAGTCAGTTAAGATCTAAACCTTAAAGCGGCTCAGCAATTTGTCCTGCTCCTCAACCACTTTTTGCTGCTCACTGATTGAACCCGTCAGGTTGCCCATAAAGTCAGAAACATTCACAGAAATGTCTTTGGTTTTCTGAGCATTACGGTTGACCTCTTCACTTACAATGCTTTGTTGCTCTGCGGCAGATGCGATCTGATGAATCATATCGGTGATCTGTCCCATTGCCTGGCGGATCGCTTGCAGAGCTGAGTCCGCATCTTGCGAATGCTGCAAAGTCTGAACCACTTCTTTCTGGCTTGATTCCATGACCACCAATGCCGATTTCGACCCCGCCTGAAGCTCATCAATCATGGTGCCAATTTCTTCTGTTGAAGCCTGAGTTCTCTGAGCCAGAGTTCGTACTTCATCCGCCACTACGGCAAACCCGCGACCCGACGCACCCGCCCTTGCAGCTTCAATCGCGGCATTCAGCGCCAGTAGGTTGGTCTGATCTGCAATGTCGTTGATCACTTCAAGCACAGACTCAATTCGTTTGGTCGCCTGATTAAGTTCCGTCACCACAGACACGGCTTCCTGAACTTTCTGAGACAGTGCATCTGTAGATCGGGCTGAATCTTCTACCAGAACGGCACTCTTCTCGATATTGCCGTTTGCACTTTGGATTGCTGTTGAAGCTTGCTGAGAGTGGTTTGCCACCTCTTTTGCGCTCACAGACATTTCATCAATTGCCGCAGCAAGCTGATCCACTTCCTGCATCTGGTCAGCGATAAAGCTCTGCGCTTTATTCGCACCTTCTGCCGACGCAGTCATGCTGGTCGAGATGTCTTTACCCAGCGATTTAGTGTCGGAAATCAGGTTCTGAAGCTGCGACATCAGAGCATTAATGCTTATGGCTACTTTGCCAATTTCATCTTCGTTAGTGACGTCGATACTCTTGGTCAGATCGCCGTCACCGTTTGTCAGATCATCCACTTTAGATTGCAGACGATTCATCGGCTTAAACAGCATCTGCAGTGTCAGCATGATGCCGAGTACAGAGAGAATAATTAGACCCACAGCCACCAGTACCATATTGAAGACAAGGTCGCTCAGGCTCTGGTATGCCTTTGCCTGATCTACGCTTACCAGGTAATACCACGAAACGCCGTAACCCAAATGAACTTCGTCGTGGTAACCGATACGATTGCGACCCGCGCTGTCGAACACGAATGAACCGTAACCCGAACTCAGAACTGTGGTTTTGTGTGGAGCAAGTGATGCAATATCAGACAGGTTGGTTTCGCCCGCCGTGCTTTTCGGTGACGAGGAAGCAATGACAGTACCTTGTGAGTCAAACAGCGAAGCAATGGCGCCTTCTGGAAGGTTGTCATTGATTCTTTCATTCATGATTTCCAACGTAAGATCGGCCAGAAGAACACCTTTTAACGCAGTACCTTCGTAGAAGGGTTCTGCAACACTCACCATGAGTTTTTTGGTGGACGATCCGCGGTAAATACCTGTAATTACCGTACTGCGCTTGGCTTTTGCCTGTTTGTACCAACCACGTACTCGCGGGTCATAGCTGTTTGAATCGTATTTACCTGAGCGTGAACTAAACGCGCTGCCGTTTTCAAAACCGACAACAATCGCAAATACCTGAGAAGAGTCTGCCACTTGTTTAAGAAGTAATTGAGTATCCTCTTCTGAATACTCTGTAGCGAAAGTCGGAGCAACATTCTGTAGTGTACGGCTGACATTGTTCATCCAGGTTTCTATAGAGTTACTGACTGCGTCTGTTTTCAAAGACGCACTGTAATCAATACTTTGCTGCTTATCTTGAGCTAAAAAGTAATATGAGATGTAGAGTGAAACGCTAAGGGATAAAACAAGCAGCAAGGCGGCTACCGCAATGACTCGCTGCTTAAAACCAAAATTAATCATTCTTGTACCTGTCAGTTTTTTCGTCACCTTCACGGTGAGCCAATAATTACAGGATAAGAATTGTACTTATTTGCAAAAATATTGGGAGTAACATCACATTAACATTTATCATTCTGACTATAAAAAACTTAATATCTTTATGTTTTATAAATACAAAATAGATTATGTAAAAATATATCTATATTGTATGTAAATGTAACTTTACCCAATCATATTCATAATTCATTTATTGAAACGGCCAATTTTAGAACAACTAATGAGCTTTAAATTAAATATATCAACTTAGTAATCCGACAAAATATGGGATGATTAAAGCGTTGGCGAGGTCGATAAAAAACGCACAGACCAGCGGCACTATGATGAAGGCCTGATGGCTGTTTCCGTATTTTTGCGCAACGGCAGACATATTTGCCATCGCAGTCGGAGTAGACCCCAGTGAAATACCACCAAAACCGGCACAAACAACCGCAGCATCGTAGGTTTTACCCATCAGCGGAAATACAACAAAAATAGCGACACAGATTGCGACCACAAACTGCGCACCTAAGATGACGAAAATAGGTCCAGCCAAATCAACTAAAGCCCAAAGCTGCATACTCATTAAAGACATCGCCAGAAATGCTCCCAGCGCAATGTCGGCTATCAGGGCGATGGCTGGGGTACGTTTTGGCCAACGTGTTCCGGTTAAGCGAGGGTAAGAGTCCGGAATCAGATTAGAAATAAGAATACCCGCGAACAGACAAGTCACGAACAATGGCAAATCCAGTCCGAATTCTGAAACCGCTTCATTAAGAAATGCCCCCAATATCACACAGATATGGATGGCCAGTACCGCATCTAGAAAGTCATACGCATTAATACTGGGTTTAGGGTTGTCAGCCGATGTTCCGACGTCCATTTTTTCGACTTTAGCCGGGCTTAAGTTGTGACGGTTAATCAGAAATTTAGCGATGGGACCGCCCATAATACTGGCTAAGATCAGCCCAAAAGTCGCACTGGCTATGCCTATTTCCATTGCCGTGTTTAAACCGAAGCTTTCACCAATTTTAGGTGACCAGGCAATCGCTGTTCCGTGTCCGCCTATCAGTGAAACCGTACCACTCAACAAGCCCACGATATCCGGCTGCCCCAACATGGTCGCAATGCCAATACCCGTTAGGTTCTGGATAAACATGTACCCTATCGTGATGGTAAGCAAAATGATAAGTGGTTTCCCACCTTTGAAGAGATCTTTCAGACTGGCATTGATGCCGATAGTGGTGAAGAAGTAAACAAGCAGAAGGTCACGCGCCGCCAGATCGAATTCGACATCCACTTGAGTCACGTAGTGCAGAATAGCAAAAAGAACGGAGATCAAAATGCCCCCGGAGACAGGTTCAGGGATGCTGAATTCCCTTAGCCAGTGGCTCGCCTGAGTCAGGCGACGACCCAAGAACAGAACAATGATTCCCAGAGTCACCGCCAGAAATGATTCTACCTGTAGCACTCCATCTACGTAGTTCATGCTTTCTCCCTAAAATGAACATCTTCAAAGGCTTATTTAAGGGAGTTAATCTAGCACAGCTAATTTAATGGGCAACATGTGGAGTATCATTACCACTTATTCAAGGTGCACTTTATACAAAGTCGTATTCAAAATCGTAGTAGTGCTGACCCTCTTCAATTCGGATATTCATTTTGCCCGCCAGCCCTTGTAGCTCATCAGATCCTGAGTTGGGCACCACTTCTAGTATTAACGAATCGCTCCCATTCGCCATAATGCCGTAGTGCTGCAACACGAAGCTTCCTTTTTTACCACCGAGGGTTCCAACTACTTGCTCGATGGCGACATAGCCTGCGGAGCCTTTTACTGCCGTCACTGCACTGAGCATTTCACCTTTGCTGTGCGCTGAAAGCTCACCCTTGAATTCTTTATCAATCGACATGCGGCCGAGGTTGACGCCATCCACACCCTGAGCAAATGTCTCCATTGGTTCTAGCTTTACTTCAAATTCACCCGAAATTTTCATCGGTTTTCTCCCTGTTATTGTCCCTATTCGTCACTACCAAAGAATGCTTTCATGGTTTCGGTCAGTGTAATAATTTCACTTGCACCACCCGTCGCGAAGACAGCGCCTAAATCCACAACCTTCTCACCTGATTTGGTCGCCACTCCAGATAGAAAGTCTTGTAACAATGCTTTGAAATCAATGAAGTCTTCTTCTGGAATCACCTGATTCACGTCCTGCAGAATTTTTTCTCGCTCACTTTGACTAAAGAAGTGATCGATAAGATCCACAAATGAAGACTGAGTTATTTTTACGATCTCGCTGTTAAATGAGTTGTCTGCAAAGTGCCCTAAAGCTTTCAATTTCGCCTGCACACCCTGCTTAACAAACGCATCTTCTATCACCATGACAATCTTGGCGGGCGCTCCCTGTTTGCGCTCCCCTTGCAACTTAGATTGGTGCAGTAATGAAAAGAACTCCGCCTTGATGAATTCGTCTGCATTGTCCAGAAACAGCAACTTGGCTTTGTGTTTGATGGTCTTGATGCGCGACTCGGTAATTTGAAGTTGTAAACTCAACTCGAAATTGGATTTGTGTTTTAGGTCGCTGTGTTCCAACAACAGGTACATCACCAAGATATCAATTTCGCTTTTTGACAGGCTACCAAAACCCCTGTCGAGATAATGCTCAAGAAACGTATCTACAAAACCCTCTTTATTGTCGATGTTCATTTCTGTCCCCTAGTTTCTATAGTCGTCTTTTCTTTTAAGACCTATTTTCTCTTGAGATTTTCGCCTCTACTTTTGCCCCAATTTTCAACACAATTGTGTCTATGCTTTCCTTGCTAGTGTCAACCCACATATCGTATTCAACATTTTTATGTACGCGGCGCAACTGCTCCCTGGCTGACCCCAGCTTTCTGTCTCCACGTGACTTTTCCCGTTGCTCCAAAAGCGACTCTTCACAGATTACCCCAACAAAAAGGCAGTCTTTTCCTTTGAGTACATCTCGCCACAGGGTTATCTCTTCATTACCATCAGCAACGTCATCTACGATCACTTTTAGCCCGCTTTCAACCAGATGTTTAACCGTTGTTCGGTAGGCGTCATTCACTTGAATACCGTATTGCCCCTTACGCACGCGAAATACGTCGCGACCTTCTAAGCATTCCTTTTCCCAATAGAATCCATCAGCGTGCTGAGTTTCGTCTCCAAGGCTGTTTGCCTTATCCGGCATCATCGAGATAAAAGTATCAATACCAATGTGCAGGTAGTAACCCGCCAGCTGAGATTGAAGTGCTTTAGCGATTGTGCTTTTTCCACTGCTGCTCGGTCCATTGAGAAAAATCACGTCCATATCTTTTCTTTATTCCTGCTTAAGATCCGTTTGAGCAATTTACAATGTAAATCATAGAAACTGATTGAGGGCTAATCCTATCATTTCAGGATGTTCCTGATGTGTCGCATGTTCAGAAAACGGAACATTCATAAACGCGCTGTCTGGCAGTAGATCAACAAGGTAAGTCGCTTCTTCCCTCGAAAAAAGGAAATCATTGTCACCTCTTATGATCAATACCGGGCAA
Organism: Vibrio nigripulchritudo; assembly: GCF_027924785.1. NCBI lineage: Bacteria > Pseudomonadati > Pseudomonadota > Gammaproteobacteria > Vibrionales > Vibrionaceae > Vibrio > Vibrio nigripulchritudo. Next base: position 1,908,879 of record NZ_AP027050.1, read on the forward strand.
GTGATACTGGCCATTTGATTGACAGGATAACCCGTTTCCGATCTATCCAGCCAAACAGCCTTTACTCTATCAATCAGAGTAGAAAAATCGGGCTGCGGATTAATTTCTTCATATCTGGAGACGTCTTTCGGGAATTTTTCTCGCCACATTTCCACAGACAGGGACGACAAAATGGGTTCTACCGGGTCGTTCTCTGTCAGCCGCCATTGTGAACCCAGCGTCACCACCTTTTCGACTGAATCTGGATGAGCCGAAGCCAATCTGTAGGCAACGATCCCTCCATCGCTAAACCCGAATATTGAGTATCGGGAGACTTTTAGATGGGACAGCAGCGCTTCAATGTCTTCCTGATAACGCTGGTAGCTTAGTGGTAATTCGCCTATTGTCGATTGCCCGTGACCACGAAAATCGACGGATATCACTTTGTACCCGTTGGGCACAAAATCCAGCAATGGATTCAGGTCATACATGCAACCCAACCCACCATGCAAAAACAGCAGCGGTTTGCCCGTTGGATCCCCGCTCACTTCGTAGTAAATACTCGCGCCGTCTATTTTAAGATGCCCTTCTTGCTGAAACATGGTGACCTCGTTATTTGGAATTGATATCAACCCATTCTATCTAAAGAAGATGTCAGCTTTTGTCAGCAGGATTTTGCTCCCAGCAATCTTTCTGCGTTAGGTGTATGTTGTCGCCAATTCATCAGGAGCAATGCCTAAATTAATGCAATAATACACATAACAATTAACAACAACAGTCAGCTAGGAACCATGTATGACAGCGTCAGCAAAAACCGTTGATAAAACGACCTGGGGGCGAACGCCTCACTTTGAACACTTTAGCCAGCGAGATTACCCTTATGTCGGATTTTGCGCCGATGTAGAACTCACCAACAGCTATTACTACGCAAAAGCGCATTCCATTTCGATATTTAACTTGGTGTCTTACGCCGTGCTCGCGGCAGCCAACGAGATTAGAGAGTTCAGGTTGAGGATCCACAGTGATGAGGTTGTGGAATATGAGTCTTTGCGATTTGGCTTTATCGCCATGACCAAAGAGCCCCCTCTTTTCAGCTTTGGTGAAGTAGAAAATGGCAAGAATTTTTCTCAGTTTGCAGAGTATCTTGAGGCAGAAAAGGCTCGTATCTCTGAAAAGGTGACTTTAGAAGGCGGTCCAGACAGAGACGACGTTATCTACACTTCTTGCTTACCGTGGCTGAGGTTCACGTCCTTTGTTCACCCAGTGAACCTGAATATCCCTTCTAGCATTCCGCTCATTTCCTGGGGAAAGATCATTGATAAAGATGGGTATGTGGATATGCCCGTCTCTGTTCAGGCCAACCACGCCTTAATGGACGGTTGGCACATTTCTCTTTACTACAAAAGGCTTCAGGAATTGCTGGCTGAGCCTGAAAAGCTAGTGAGTGAGATGGGGTAAGTCCTACAAAGAATGGGAGTGAGAACTCCCATTCTTTTATTGCTTGCTTAATAAGGCTATTTAACGAAATGAAATCCTTTTGGGTATTCGTGTAAACCATCAAAATCCCCTTTCCCTAGCTCTACCCCATTCGATTTGGCAATCGCATAAACCATACTCATATGAAACAATAAGTTAGGAACGATATAAAGAGAAATGAATTCAGATTGAGGTAAGCTGACATTGGCGAAACCCGCTCTATCCTGAAGCATTACATTGTCGTCGAACGATTTTATATCTGGTGCTTGTTTGAGGTAACTTAAGGTTTCATCGATCTGTGTTATCAAAGACGCAAGTCCACTTTCTCGTTGATCAAACGAAATCACTTCAACACCCAAAAGTGGGCAATATCCCCTCAAAGCAAAGTTAGTGGCTATTTTGGCATGTGCTTCCAAAGGAAACATTCCTTCAGAGAGTGAGCACTGAAGTGTATCTGATGGCACTTTTAAGAGAATGACCCTTAGCTGAATTAAATAACGCATAAAGACTTTTTTCACAATTCTGAATTCCCTGTGGATACCAATGATTAGGTTAGTTCTCAGGCAATACTCAATTCAAGTCTTTACAGGTGAATCTTCGTCCTAAGTATTAGGATTGAACAAACTCAGCGATACCCAAGCCACTACCATCAATATGATTGATCCCTCAGAACAACCGTTTCTGGTTCAAAACACACAAAGACATTTTCGGCGTTTGACTGAAAATCTAAGAATCGTCTGTTCCAAGAAGACTTATCGTCACCTAAATACTTAGTTAGTAAGCGTTCCGCACGATGACTGTCGAAGCTTTTAAGACTTGCACTACCTCTAAAACCTGCATGTATAGACTTCCCGGAAAACCTATCCCAGTCGACGATGCTTATTGCACAGTTTGGCTGTTTCGCTATCCGTTTGGGGAAAGAATCTCCTTTAACAGAGATGATCCATATCTTCTCTTCCTCCCAAAGAAACCAGACTGGTGAACAGCACGGATTAAAATCGGTATCACTTGCAAGGAAGGCATAAAGCGGATTTGACATGAATTCGTCAAGCTCAAGCCCTTTAGTTTTCTCAATAATTTTCATATAACATTCAGTTTTTACATAACGCCAGAACAAGTGGCTTAAACATCGACAAAAACATCAAGCGTGGGAAGAACGCTCAAATGGTTTCGCAATTTATGCCTTATAAGAATTCAGTTTCTAATTTAGCTCTAAGAGTTGCTAGGTTGTATTGGCTGAAAACCTTAATGCCAGCGCTTTCTAACAGTGCTGCGGTAACGCCTGAACCGTCGATTTTGGTTCCACTAAAAGTTCCATCGTAGATTTTTGAGCTACCGCATACTTTATTTGATGCTCTTTACACATTTCTAATGTGTTTTGGGCTCCTTCGATAAACTGGTTGGTAACATCAATTCCGTCATCACCTACGACAGAAGCGGCACCTAAGATAACGTCGTTACCTTTGCCTTGAATTATCTCAGCTGGAGCCCTAGGAATTGGCATTCCCGCTGATAACTCAGGACAAAAAACTACAAGTTCTAGATTGGAATGGAGCCAATCTAAATCTGACTCTGGTACAGACAAGCAACTCGCATTGTATCGAACTTTATTTCCAACCAAGCAAGAACTGATTAAAACTTTTTCCAAAAAAACTCCTTAATTTAAAGCGATTAGCGAAATCTAAAAATCAATCCTCGCTAACGTATCTCCATGGGCATCCGTTCCATACTCTTTGAAACCGAAACTTTCGTACAAATTTTTTGCCGCAGTGTTTTTCGCACGGTAAACGATATGAATGGCTTTTGGCTGATTCATTTTTATTTCATTGAGCACAAACACCATCAACTGTCGTCCATAACCCTTGCCTTGGTGTGACTTATCAATCATAACCCTTGGAATATAATATTCACCTGGCTTTTGCTCTCTCATCCAAACCGCATTCACCCACTCGGTATACATGACAAACCCAACTATTTTTTCACCTACGACTGCTGCTCTTGTTCGATAATCAGGATTAACCGATGACTCCGCAATTGAGAGTGCATTTGAAGAGACGAAGCCTTTTTGACTCTCCTTTAATCCCAGGCGCATCACTTCATATATATTGTGTTTTGTAATTTTATCTAATTTCACGTTCTACCCTGTTGAGTGAGTTTTGTAGTAAAGAATAGTTTCGCCTAAATTACTTCAGCCATGATCAGCCAGTCACTCACGTTCAAGTTCTGGATTCATTTCATACAACTTATCTATAAGTTGTTGTGCGTTAATACTGTAGTGAAGAGAACGATGGCAATTAGGGCACAAAGCGACGCAGTTAGATACGGAGTCGGAACCTCCGGATGATAAACGTCTAACGTGGTGGACTTCTAGATAAGGTTTACCGGATAGTGCTGTAAAAGGAGCCTGATCTAAACATAGTTCACACACACCGTTAGCCCGATTCAGCACCCAAGCCTTAACTTTCGCCGAACGTTCATAAACACGAATAGAACTGTAATTAACCTTAGGTTCATTTATCCCCTCTGGTTTATCAGTTGCCTTCCTTTTTTGATAGGAAGAAACTTCTATTTCAAAGCCTACATCAGGATTTGAAGGTCGATTTTCAAGCTCAGCAATTATACCTTCAATTTTATCACCGATTACCCGACCCACATTTTTAGCGGGCTTTAAACCAGACACCCAACTTCGACCTAATAGCGCAAATATATACGAAATGTTTTGCATCCTATATTCGTATGCTTTCTCTGTACGCCCATATTCTTGTGACAGTTTTCGGTAATACGCTTTCTTGTTGAACTTCTCTCCCTTTTGTTCTTGGGTAGACATTTTTAAATATATTCTAACTGTGGCTCTTAATTCTTCCTCGGACCAACTGCCGCTCATACTGCATTACTTCCTGAACGTTTACTTTTTACAATTGAATTTCAATCAATTAATTATATAAAAATCAGCAAGTAACTATATGATAAAAATGACATTTAAGTCCATCGCCTTCTTGCATGTCACTAATAAATCATGAGCGTTAATTGGACAAAAAATCACAGTAAGTGAAGTTCAAATGATGAGTTAGCTGGCGGATTAAACGGTTTGTAAGCTTCCAACTAAACAAAGCATCAAAACTAGCTCCTAAGCCTCAAAAGCTCCGAAACCGTCACGAATTGATAACCTTGCTCTGTAAGCCCTTCGATCACTAAAGGTAAAGACTGGCGTGAAACTTCGTTGTTGCTACCAAAGACATGCAGCAGAATGATGGAGCCGGGTACAGCTTGTTCATTGATGAGTTTTGCTATTGAAGAGGGGCTTTTAGCAATATCTGGGTAGGTTTCTGGCTCAATGTTCCACGTAACGGTGGTGATCCCGTTTTGATTCAGGTAGTAGGGAAGCGTAAATAGCTTGCTTCCATAGGGCGGTCTGAAAGTTATCTCACCAGAATACCCGATTGAACGGATGAGATCGTTCGTGCTTTCAATATCTTGCTCGATTTCACTTATGCTTTTTAGCACCAATCGATTATGAGTGTAGCCATGGTTACCGACCTCATGACCATCGAGAACGATATGTTTGGCAGCTTGAAAATTCGACTGAATTCCACGACCGTTTAAGTAGAAGGTCGCTTTTACTCCATATTCATTGAGGGTCGCTAATACTCTAGCTGTGTTTTCTTGGTTCCAGGGACCATCATCAAACGTAAGAGCGATGACTTTTTCTGACGTTCTAACCTTAGAAATTATATCGCCGAACAACTGATAACTTCTTGCTTTGCTGAGTTGCCACAAGCCGACAGCAACAGAAAAAAGCATAAGGATAGATATTAGTATTTTCTTCACCTGTACCTCTCTTTTCATTTCATCGGTTTCCACTGGTACAGTTTTTCGTCGGCTAATTCCAACATTGGAAGATCTTCATAAGTATCCCCATAAGCGTACACTTTATCGTAGTCAGCCAGGTCAACAGCTCGTTTGAGAAATGTCACTTTATTTTCTTTACTGCAATCCCCTTGAACGTATCGCCCGGTATAGCGACCATTTCGCACTTCAAGCTCGCTGCAGACAGGCGTAATACCTAAAGGTTTGCACCAAACTTTCAAATACACATCGAGAGACGCTGAAACCAGATAAATCTGGTCACCTCTTTTTCGGTGCCAGTCCAGTTTTTCTTTGGCTTCGGGTCGGATAACCGTATTGAGATATTCATCGGCATACCGTTCTGCAATCTGAGCAACATCATTTTCTTTACGCATCCAGAACGCAACTTTTGAGAGTACTGGTCGGGTTTTAGACGCTTGTAGCCAACCTAACTTGTAGAGAAGAATTACAGGCAACGCCAACAACCCACCTATTGCGATACGCAGCTTAGGCGTGGCATAGAAAAGAAACTTGGTATAGGTATCTTCGGTGGTGATGGTGCCGTCAAAGTCAAATAGCGCGATATTCATTACGTGGGTTTGGTCCAAACTTGATTTACGAAAGAAAGGGGGCTGCCTTCGTGGGGTTATAGCCTACTTCTTTTTTCATATTAGTAAGGCAAAAGTATCACACCTAAAAATTTCATTAAAACCAAAGGGTAAAATATCAGATATAGCCAAGAGAACCTTGTAACAAGGGGAAAGATCACTATGGTCGACACGATAAACTTCATGCCTATATAAGCTTAAAAATCCTCATTGGATAGCATAGGGCTAGTCGCATTAATTAAGTTCAACATAATTAATCTGGATTTGCAGGGTAAAGGTTCCTCAGTCATTACATAGCTAAGCAGCACTGCAGAAATTAACTTAGTTTCTTCACTCGCCTCAGCTTTTAGCCAAACATGATCATGAATTTTCCAAGGCGCCGGAGAGAACTCAGCGACAACCCTGTTGTTGAGGAAAATAGTTTGTGGGTCAATTCGGAACTGGTTTCCAGCACGATCATCCAATACCCATTGTTTGAGATGCCATTGTTTACCATTGAGTTCAAACCCACCAATATTCGGGGTGTGGGTCATTTTAACGCGTTTCCGGAGTAGTTCATTTTCGTAGGACGAATGATACCTTTTGATGGCACAGTGCTGCTTATATTTTAATGATATATGACTTCCATCGGGACCAGCCTGAGTGATTACCACTTCTCGGTTGTAGTCTTCTTCTTCATACCTTTCCGTGGAGTTATAGTGACTGTCGCTGGTGGTTTTTCCTTTGTTTATTTCGCTAGCATAACTGCCAAACCTGATGTTTTTACCAGGCATCCAGCCTTGACGCCCATGCGCTTCATATCTTTGGCTACCTTTTAAAAAATGGGGTTCTCCAGTATTGAGTGGCGTTATAATGCAACCGGACAATACTCCTGTTGACGCCAAAGCAACCCACCATTTTTTGATCATCTACCTAGCCTACTTCTTTTTTTATATTGATAAGGCAAAGTATCACACCTAAAAAAATCAATAAAACCAAAGAGTAAAATATCAGAGTTAGCAAAAAAACTTTAAATGGGCTTAAGAAGCCTTATGCTCCACACAGACTAATTCAACATCTTGTGAGCTCAGAGGCACTTGGGTAAGTCCACAAAAGTGGCTACCGTTATCAAGTGTTTGATTGTGGGAGCAGGTTTTACAAACACCAAAAGATTTGTACTGATTCTCTTTCTGAGCATTCAAAAGCAACAGTTCCAACTGCTTTTGCAATGTATCTACATCCAGCCCTGGAGACTGCGCCTTATCCCCCTCTAGGGCACAAAGCAATGAGCGTGAAGGGTATCTTTGTTCAATCAACTTCCTGCCCTGATGGTTAATAACCAGATGCGTGACCCGCTTATCGTCGGGGTCAGCCACTTTTTCCACATAACCTTTATTTTCCAAGACCTTAAGGCTCTGAGATACCGTCCCTTTTGTCAGCCCTAAATACTCGGTTACCGCTTTGGGTGTGTCGGAAAAGCGGTTACAGATCGACAGATAATACAGGGCATCCAGCTGAACAGGCTGCAAGCCATGTTCGGCTAGACCTGCTCTGGATTCATTTCGGATTAAATTTCCGATTCTGTCGAGTAATTGATGAATAACGATTGTGCTCATAACTGAATAGTATCGACTCAAAACCTTATTGACAAGTTTATTTATAGTCTGGTAGATCTAATTTAGTTTCGACTCGAAACCAAATTAAGGATAGCAATATGAGTACTAAAAATTCCAATATCACCGTTCTTTCTGCCGCCATCTCGGTCGTGTTTCTGGCAAGTTCACCTGCAACCTTTGCACACACGGCTCACTCGGGTGGCTTGCAAGCGGAAATGAGCAATGCGGCGGTGTCTGCGTTTGACATTGTTCACACCAAAGTCACCACACAGGGAAATACAGCAACGTTTCACATTGCCGTATCTGGTCAGGCTGGAAACGTTAAGCCCACGCCAACAGGGAAACTGGCAGGCAGTGACGTGTTCTCTTACGTATGGCCAACAACGTTAAACAGCGCCGAGGTCGGATTCGAAAAAGACGCAGGGATACTGGCCTTTGCCGTTACCTCTCATCCCGATTTTGATGATACGCCTTTGTACGACGAAAATGGCGATGGCGATAAAGCGAACGATGGTGATGTCTGGCACAGCCATTGGGTAGTGCTTCACCCCAATGAACAATGCGGCCCCGGAGCGCTGGGCGTGGTCGACATTCCAGAGGGAGCAAAACCAAAACTGCCCGCAACCTGGCCAGAATTACCGCTTCTGATTGATAGCCCGGACTACACACCAAACTTCGACGGAGAGTCGCTCAACGTAGAGGTTAAGTTTGAAGACATTGATGCTCTTAAACTGGCGAATTTTGATGGCGTTACCGCCGGGCTTCGAGTAAACGCAAGTGCTCACTCACCATTGCTTTGCGTTAAAGATGTATTTGATGTGGCGTCTGGCAACCTTAGCCTGCCGGGTGTTGTGAATCAGTAAGGAGGCGACAATGAACACTCTTCCCATTGCACCAGAGTGGAAAACTTCCGCATGGCTGAATGCCGATGTACCAATCACCCTGAAAGATCTGCGTGGAAAAGTCGTGGTATTACACACTTTTCAGATGCTTTGCCCCGGCTGTGTTAGCCATGGGCTTCCTCAGGCATCAAAAATACATAAAGTATTCAGGGATGACGATGTAGAGGTAATCGGGCTTCATACTGTGTTTGAACATCATCAGGCGATGCAGCTCGACTCCCTGAAAGCCTTTATTCATGAGTATCGGCTGAGTTTTCCTATCGGGGTAGATGCGCCATCCGGTGGAGACATTCCGCTTACGATGGCTGAATACGGCTTGCCCGGTACACCTACCTTGATTCTTATTGATAAGTCGGGGCAACTGCGATTCAGTCATCACGGAATCATAGACGATATGGTAGTTGCGAAAATGATTACAGACTTACTTCATGAGGAGTTTAGCCCTGTAACACCGCAGGCAACAGACCCATTCAGTCACTGCGATGATGAAAAATGCAGCACTGGTTAAGCTGAATTCGAGGTATTAAAAAACGGCAGCTCGTGTCGTTTTTTAAGGCGTGGTGCTTCCACTCATCCACGCCTTTTTTATCAACCATTTCCAGCCTCACAAGACCAGAACTACTCCCCTCTATTCTCAAGAAGAGGGTTATTCTTTGTTTCTTTATTGGTTTCAAGAGGAACGAATTCGGTTTGCCCGCCAACGACTTTAGCTTTACCTTTTGCTCCTAACGCCCATAAGAAGTCTTTCTCTGAAGCGATTTGCGGACGCACCACGATCTCACCAGACGCAACGGCATCGACGTTAAACTTGGTAATGGCGTTGCCATCGTTATCGTTAATCTGAACATCTTGAAGGGGGGTTTTGGTGGTGAGTTTGATTGGTCCCTCTGACCAGCCATTAATGTTCAGGGTTTTACTGTTCCCCTGACTGTCTGTGACGACGACATCGTAACCCAAAGTGTTTTGACGCCAGTCAGTTGATCCGTACGGTATGGATTGCAACGTGTAGTTGTATGAATCTGTGGGATCGACCAGTTTGGGCTCTGTCGCAGCATAAGCGCCAGATATAAAAAAACTCATTGTCGTTGATTTAGGCGCAGTATCCCCTGCTCCTTTCTTTTCCGTGGTTTTCTCTACTCCTCCAACAATACTGGCGATTAAGGCTGGCGCCGCAATACCTGCAATAATGAAATCCCGGACTTTACGACTGTTTTCCACCGTACTGACCGCCACGATCCCCCCGATCCCGAAGAGCATGAGCAGCCCAACAAAAAAGCTCCAGGAAATGGGCTCGGTCAATTTTGCGTTTGTGGTTTGGGTTAAAACCGTTGCCAGCATAACCAGTTTGGGCAGTACACCTCCTACTCCACCTGCCAGAAAGTACTTCGCGCTATCTAACATTTTCCTATCCTCACAAGAGATTCGGGCTAGAAAAGCATAGAAAATAAGGCAACCATTTGCAGTGAAAGAATGAGCTAAATACGCATAGTATCAATTATGGGAAAGGCAGGTGGGCTGTAGAGTGAACTCTTCTCGAATAAGGAAACAGTGATTTAATCTTCTTTTCGTTTTTCAAGCTCGTTCTGATACCAGGTTTCGTTCACAAACCAGCTTAGCGCACCAAAAATCAAACCCGCTACAAAACCGATTCCTGTTACGACAGATAGGTCAAGAGAAACAACGACCGTCTCATCAAGCGCTGGCACAACATACCCAGAGAGCAAAGCAAAAAAGGCAGGAATAATTGCCCAAGTAATGATGTACCTGGCTTTGCCAGCTTTGCGTTTCTTTTTCCAACGATTAAATTTGTGCTCTAAGGCGTTCATACCTATCTCCTCATACGGCATTAAGCAGCCGCTACGATAATGCATATTTTAGCCGAAGACAAAGCAAGACAGGTCGTTTATCCGTTTCTTATCTTCCAGCTTAAGTTCTCTACAAATTCAGCAGGACAATCGACACCAAGATAAATGAGATTTCCAGACCGCAAGGCGATTCTCACATTAGGCACTCCAGACAGGTTTAACACCTGAGTTGTCCTATTCGATTTCACGGCTTGGTCATGTAACTGTACCGAGCGTATCTTTGCGTACTCGATTTCCCGAGAGTGAATAACACCATACCGAATGTATAAACGATCTTCGCCCAGCGAGATCGGTCTGCGACTCAATGCTTTGTATTCGGCAATCATAAAATGCATCCCGGCGAGTGTAAGCACAGTAACCACGTTTGCAACCAAAGGATTGATAAGGAAGTGAAGCAAGATGTGCGTGAAGGGAATTTCAAACACGATGATGAGAATAAACCCCAAGACATTACTTTGTGCGCCATCTTTTTGGTGGTAGCTAAAGTGCTTTTCGCCAAGGAAATGGGTCTTCGCTATCTTTTGGGAGAAAAGCGCGTACGCCCAGACTCGAATTTCAAATGCCGCCCATTTGGTCAGCAAGTTTTTCCCAAACTTGTCTTCCAGTGGCTGACTTATTGCTCTGTCTGGATCTCCCCCATAGTTCAACTTTTGCCGAATAATAAGAATGACCGTGGCTAGCACTGCGCCTTCAAAGATAAGAAATAAAGGCACAATTAAATATCGGGCATACTCTAAATAAGACCAGAGAAACTTAGAACTGGCAGGAAGAATAAAGCTTCCGAGTGTGACAACCGCACCAAAATAGATCATGGCGACTGTTGTTGCCTGCTTTTTGTCTTTAATGCACAGATAACACAGTAAAGGTAAGGCAATTAGCCCATCGACCAATAAAAACCACTCGGGCTTGTCTGATGGAAAATGTATCCAGGTTCCGGAAGTAAGATAAAAATAAGACCAGAAGAGGCAGACCACAAAGAAGAAAGCAAAAGGAATGACATAACGGGTGCGAGTGGACATGGCGTTCCCCCTATCTGGACAATATCCAACCGCTATTCATTAAATCAGACATGCACCTAAAGCGACATTAAGCCGCCTTATTCCCTGAACCGATTTGCTGCCAACCCTAAGACTGTTTAGAAACCAGTAGGCTTCCACCTGAAACACCTAAAAACAGAGCGCATCCCCGGTTAAACAACCTTGCCATGCGTGGTTTTTCAAACCAGTGGCGGAGGTACAAACCAGACAGTGCATACAAACTTATGGCACTCAGTTCTAGCAGTAAAAACAGGCTCCCTAATATCGCAAATTGTGTATTGATATCTCCGCTGGTATCGACAAACTGTGGCAGGAAAGCGGTAAAAATCAGAATCGCTTTCGGGTTTCCAGCCGCCAATGCAAATTCTTGCTTAGCCAAGCCAGCCTTACTTTTGAGGTTACCCATTTGCTGCAAAGGTGACGCTTCTGAACGCCAGAGCTGAAAAGCTATCCACAGCAGGTAAGCCGCACCCACCAGTTTAATGGCGAAGAAAATGGTTTCTGAAGCGTATAAAACAGCAGCAAGACCAGAAGCTGCCAGTGCAATCATGACAGCGAATGCGGCAATGCGCCCAAGCCCTGCGATAAAAGCAGTTCGAAAACCGTAGCAGCGAGCATTATTCAGAGACAACAAGTTGTTGGGTCCCGGCGTCATGTTGAGAGCAAAACACGCAGGAATGAATAGAAGTAATTGCAAAAGATCCATTACTTTTGGTCCCTGATAACAATGGTGCTAGCGAACTTGTCACCAAGACGCTGTCTCTTCTTCCCCAAAATAAACATGGCATCAAAAATCCATAAAATAGGGGAAAAGAAGTTGCGTAAAAAAGACCGCCACAGCGAGCAGTATTCACCATTCTTCTTGTTTAGAACGGTCATCCCCAGCAGATGTTTGCCCAGGCTTTTACCTTTAGGTAAACCATCTGAAAAAACAAAATACATGCCCGCCAGACAGAGTGAAATAATGTCCGTCAGATCCCTTTCTACCGAAAAGTAATTCAAACTGCTGAGCAGAATAAGGTAGATACACCAGGTCACAATACCGTCGATGACCTGCGCAACGTAACGCCTGCCAGGGCTTGCCAATCTATAATGGGATAAATCCGGGGTAGTTTGAGGTTCTGTATCAACCTCAGTCGCTTCAATGCTCATTATTTATGTCCATATATGAGGTTTTTATCTAGCCAAACTGATTGATTGCCAAACAGCGAACCTTAATATACCTAAGACAAATCAAGAAGCTAAGCTTAAATCGATAGAAACTCGACTTCTAAGCTCTTGTCTTTGATATGCCAGACCATCTTTCGACTTCACGTACTTCTCGAACAGCCTCTTCAAAAACGTAAGGAGCTGTCTCCTGCAATTTCATTCAATACTTACTTTTTCGCATTCAGTAATTTGGACTGTCTGAATGACGTAAAAGGGTTACAAAATGGAATCGCTCATCATTTCAATGGTGGTATTTGCCTTTGCAGGGGCTGCTACTCCAGGACCAGTGAACATTGTGGCAGCAGCCTCGGGGGCACAATTTGGAGTGAAAAAAGCATTGGTGTATGTTGTTGGGGCGTCTGTGTCTTATGCCGTCGTTGTATTGCTATGTGGATTAACCATTGGTTCGATTCTGCTTTCTGTACCGGAATTTTCATTCTACCTAAAAGTGGCAGGTTCTCTTTTTCTGCTTTATCTGGCGTACCAAATTGCCTCATCTTCGCCTGTAGCATTACAACAAACGAACGCAAAAGCTGACCCACCCGGATTTGGTAAAGGGGCAATGACGCAAGGTTTAAACCCTAAAGCCTGGTTGTACGCATCATCGGGGATTTCACTCTTTGTTGCCGGAACAAACTATGCGAACTTGTATTTAACCCTGCTCGTCACTATTTCTTTAGTAGTGTGTTTTGTTGGTGTCGCGATTTGGGCGGTTTTCGGTCAAGCCATTGGTCGTTGGCTAAACAGTTGTAAAAGACAAAGAATGTTTAATGTATTTATGGGTTTACTGCTCGCAATAACAGTAGCTGGAATGTGGTGGGAATAATTAATGAAACAGGACGATTCGGTTTTTCTCGCTCAATCAAGAAGCTTGCCCTTCGTCGAAATGCGAACCGCATGCGACTCTTTTGCATGCTATCAGGCTCACTCGCATGATGAGTTTTCATTTGGAGTGATTGATGGCGGCAGTGCCAGTTATCATAATCTGAAAAAAGTCCATAACGTTCACCGAGGTCACACAGTGACCATTAATCCCGGAGATATGCATTCCTGTAACCCAGAAAAAGCCCAATGGTCATATCGAATGCTGTTTGTAGATACTCACTGGATTGGGCAACTTCAGCAGGAGTGGACAGGAAAACACGGGCAGGACTACCTACCCTTCATTCGCAACTATGAACAGCACCCAAATCTGTATACACAATTCCACCAGCTATACCAAGCACTCCTTTTGGAAGACAATCCGTTGACCACAGAGTCGTTAATGATTGAATATCTCGCTATGGTATTCGGACAGCCACAACTGGATGGAAAGTCCATACAGAAATCAGAACCAAACCTGAATCGGGTTTTAGAAATGATGGGCGACCAACTTGATAAAAACATCGCTCTGGATGATTTTGCTCAGGAAGCCAATATGAGCCGATACCAGCTCATCCGTGCGTTTAACCACCATTTTGGGTTATCTCCTCACGCATATCAGCTCGACCAAAGGATAATTAAAGCAAAATCGTTACTTAAAAATGGGTTGTCCTTAGCAGAAACAGCCACAGAAACCGGGTTTTCTGACCAAGCTCATTTCCAAAGACATTTCAAAAAGCGTTTAGCCATTACGCCCAAACATTATCAGTCGTTTTTCGTTGATTAGACTTCTGAGTAAAGCCTAAAGAAAGTCACTCCTACCAGTTTGAGCCAGACCGAGAAATCAGAAAAGTCCTATTGTTTGATCCAAACTCAAACCCTAAGCTGAGTCATCTTTTCGTCAAACTGAAATATCTATGCTCCCCCTAATAAAAAGACTTAGCGTTTTTACACTTTCAGGCTTATCGTTTTTTAGCTTCAGTGCAGAGAAAGATATGCGCTTTCCACTCCAATGCTTAGGTACAGAGCCTTTTTGGTCACTCAACTTCAATAAGGACAGCGTCATATTCGAAGACTTAGATGAAAATAGAGAAGAGTTTTCGATCAAAAGTATTGTTCAGAGCAATAACCATATCAACCGATGGTTCATCACCTTCACTTCTGAAAGCAAGCCAACAACGCAGGTTATGGCGCTTCATCGTACCAGAAGCTGTTCAGATGATATGTCAGATTCCAAATACGATTACGAAGTAATGATCCTCACCACAGGTTCGGCTGTATTCTCTGGGTGCTGTAATAGGTTGGATTAGGTAATTTTAGATATCTCACCTGCTGGCAAGGCACTGTTATTTGACCAGACTAAGCATTCACGTCCAGAAAATTACGCCATAGCGCTTTTAAGAAGTTAGGTTTCTTGGTTTTCTTTTGATTTTTTCTGTTTGCTCTTCTGGTTTCACGTTTTTCCTGAGCCTGATTTGCTAACTCGGCATATCGACGTCTTTGGTCGGAATCGAGTACACTTTTCTTCCACTCATTGGAATTCCGATGGCTTGCTGTTGGATTCTTCTGATGACCACACATATTGTACCTCCGTGTGTCAGTAAAACGGCGCTACAATCTATATGACCTTATATGTGAAAGATAAATTTCAGATGCAAAAGCCCAAGTCTTTGCACCTGAAATGTCTGGCTATGCTGTCGCAGCGCTCTCTGGTAGTAGGTTTTTGTCCGGCAGACAGAATGGATAATTTTCAGGAAGCTCACTTGGTGGGCATGCTATGACTTGCTCGTTATCGGGACCGCAATCCCGCATATAGATAAGAGTGGCAAAGCTATCTATGATTTCCGTTGGGTATATAGGACCAGCGTCGCGCAGGTCTTCCATTTCTTCCAAATGTTCATTTTGGTAACAAGCAATTTTTTCGGGATTATTCACAATCCAACGCGGGAAATAAATCGCGCCATGAACCACAAAGTCATGGAGATTCAGGGTTAGCGAAACATCCGTACCGGTTGGCTCAGTCCAGGAAACTCGGTAAAGATTCTCACCCACCCTAGCTAAGCAAACCGTTTGATCTTTTACCCAACGACCAGCCACAATGCCACTGTGGACGCGGTAATCAATGGTGGTCCTGTTTTTTACATATAACTCGTAACGCCACCCTTTGTCGTAGTTGTAGATAAAACTTTTCCCAACAAACTGGCTGAGATCTTCTCTGTCAAAACGCATGAATTCACCCTTTTAAAGTGCGCTGCGAGTTAAAGTAAACAGCGCTTGAATTTATTTTATAAAATTAATTTTTATTCCATAAAACAACGGTCTGTAAATTCGAGAATCTTGTTTCTATGACTTTTAGTCCATTTCTTTTCATTGGCGGGGATATATTTGAAGTTTTGCCTGTCATAACTTTCAACGGCTTCGTGTTGCCGTTGTGAAATCGGTTGGTTTGCAAGGTGATGACACTTGCTGTACTCTGTGTTTCGCCTTATGACATTCAGCTCAGACGACTCTCTTCAGAACTTTCTCAGCTCATATAATCCAGCAAACTAACGCTATTTCTATTCGATACTGACTATGCTTATTGAGCTAACGTCATTAAATCGTTTTAAAATTTACCAAAAACTGCAACATTCGCAGTCTTAAATTAAGTGGTAGCGAGGGTACTTATACCCAAGTGACCTCAAGATGCAGGATTCAGAGCCTCATATTCTGTTTCAGTTCAAGAAAAAGAACGCGCGGAATGACCAGTCCTTTCCAAGTTCTTTGACGATGAAATGGGACAGAATATGGGCTCCCAAGGGCGAGTTTAACTGGCTTTCATGCTGCGTTACCGATTTTTGATTTAGAACCACTAGATCTTCAAATCGGTGTCTTGTCTGAAAGCCAGTTAATTCTCGCTGAACCAAACATATTGAGGTTACTTGGGTATTAACTCTTTTTATTCAATTACCAAGGAAAACATTATGTCTAAATCTATGGGACGACATCGCTTTTGGTTCTACAAGTGCCGAGAGAAAAATCCAAAACAAAACCACCAAAGAGGAAATCAATGAGAATCGAATTCAATCTTTTTGAAGACAACACTCAATGGGAAGTAACAACCCATCAAATCAATAGCGACATTTTACTTCGAAGCGTTCTAACTCAAGGTCACGTTTCCGATATCAACCTACGCTTTGCCTACGACGAACGATCGAGCAAGGGCACCATTTCAAATACTGACAATCAGGTCATTGGCGGTTTCGCTGTCCACTTTTAACCGCGACGATAATCCACTGGTGAGCACCACGCTGAACTAATTGACTCAGCTTGTGTCAGAGAATACGAATTCTCTGTCGAATCCTATAATGAAACATATATACATCTTAATAGCTGCAATTAGCTCGCTTTCGGCGACAATCTCAAGTGCTCAACCAATAATTAAATATCAATTGTCCGTTGAATCTGCATTACCCAACCAAGTTCAAGTTGCTGTAAACACATCAGCTTTTTCAAATATCACGGTGAAACCAGCTCGAACCTCTATGGCAGATTCAACTCAACCAGAGCTTTTCTGTCAAAAAAGTAGCGGACTACTTTCACCACTTCATTACGCTAAAAATTCTGAGTGCGACTCAATTCATTGGTTACTAAAACTCAACTCAGCCGATGATTTAGGAATGGATGTATCCCAACAAGAAGACACGTACCACCCACAGAAGCAATGGTATTTTGTCAGTGAATTTAACTCACTTCCTAGAGTTGTCAGCGACGACTCAAATCCAATAGAAACATCTGTGTGTTTACCCAATGGAAAATGCGAGGCACTACCTCTCGAAACAGAGCCTCCATTGCTGTTGGCTTGGGGGCAAGAAAGCACAAGTATCGACATTCAGGGGCATCACGTTGTGATTCAAAGTGACACCCCTCAGGTCATAGAGAACCTTAACCGATGGAAACCTACGCTCGCCAATCAACTGCAATTCCTAACGAATGTATTTCAAAATACCGATACCCGCGATTGGCAAATCACCTTTTTTAGTAGAGAAACGGAGTCAGGAAGTGTTGGTGGCGCAGCCGGTCATAATCAGATTCTAGTGAATGCTCCAGTTTATAAGGGAAAACTAAGTGACCAATCACTCGGAATGATGCTAAAAATTGCAGCTCATGAATCTGTGCATAAATTAGAAAGCCCAGGTCTACCATTATGGGCATCGGAAAGTTTGGCTGAATATTATGCCAATAAGTCGCTACGTGGCACGCGCTTTCCTGCAAAATCTCCGCTCGCAAGTTGGCAGTCTTTTTCTCAAACATTCCCGTTTGCCAACACAGGGTTGTTAGAAGCCAGCCGACGAGTTTCGGAACACAATGAATACCAATATTATCCACTGTTTTATGTGAAAGGAACGGCATTCTGGTGGGAATTAGACAGATTGCTTGAGAAGTATCACGCCAGTCTTGATGCGTTTGTTGGTGACCTGAGCTTCGATTCTGAGGATCAAATTTCTCAAGTATTTATATCAAAAGTGACAACAATCATTGGTATAGAAAACTGGAAAACACTCGCAGAGTTGTATTTTTAAATCAGACTAAAATGCCACCTGCCTGCCGAGTGTTATCACGCTGACGGGAGTCAAAGAAATAGAGTGAGCACTGAAACACACAGGTGACATTATTAACTGATTGGCGCTAACCAATCCCTGAACTTAATAGTGGCGTATTGGCTTAAAGATCCGTTGGTTTCACGCCTGTGATGTACTTAATCCAACGATTGAAGCGAGTTACGTTGGTGTAAACACTTGCACCATCACACTGAGGTGCACCACGAGAGACAACACCAAATAGGAAGTTTGTGTCTCCAATCGCTCCCACAAGAGGTCCACCGCTGTCACCGTAACAAGCAGATGAAGCACCTTCATAAGTACAAATGACATTCTTGTAGTTTTCTTTGTCAAACTCGCCGACATCCAGTACTTCCGCCAGCTTGTCGTGACATTCGCGTTTAGTGATAACTGGAGCCGTGGTTGACCTGAGTGTTTGTGAAGGTTTCCCTGTTTCAGTCATACCCCAACCTGAAACGCGTAAATAATCCCCCTTGGATGCGATTGCGCGTTTCACTTGTCGTGTCGGAATTTTGGTCGGTGTGTATTTTTCGTGTGCTTTGGTTTCCAGCCTGATAAGAGCAATGTCTGGCTCAACGAAAAACGGATTGTAATCACGAGGGAAAACTATTTCGTCAATATCGATGATTTGCCCTTGCTCAATCTGGCTTAAATCTTCCTCTCCAATAGCGACTTTCAGGAATCTGTCAGAGTTGAATCCGTCGACACAATGACCTGCTGTTACCACCCATTCATCTGAAATCAGCGTTCCACCACAACCTTGTCGATACCCGTCGTCGGTGACTAAAACTAATGCGACCATATACGGTGCCGACTCATGCGTAATCTCATCACCATTGACGATTCTGGGTTGTACAGCGTATGAAGCGGCACTAAACACACCCAATCCTAATGCTAAAGTTCTTAATATAAGAGTTTTCATGCTTGATACTCTCCATGTATTTGTTGATTAAAAAGAAGCGCGTATTGCGCGACTAAATATTTAAATATCTGGGAGTATTTTTATTCCTAATAAATGATAAAACAGGATCTTTATTCAAAGCATATATACAAATGAGATCATTATCAATGATGGATATATTAATAGAGCACGGATATTCAGTATTAATTCACCTTTAATTCCAAAAAAACCCATAGAACCTATTCAGCTATTTCTTTTTATATATTGGAGAATAGAAAATCAAAACAGATAAATAAAACCTTTATAAGCATATTCTTATGTTATTTTTACTTACAAGACCATTTCGATATACGGTATCAGCAACCATTAATAATTTAAGGTGATTGTTGAGCTAATTTAGAATTTAAATATTCCAAACCTTCTTTGATGTATATTAGTTAATGACACAAGGATTTCTATTTACAGCCTAGAATATATCTAAAAAGTAGTTCTGATTAAACAAAATATTTAATATTTAAAAACAGCTCATTCTTGACCGTACTGTTTATATTCTTAATTTCAGTGGCAGATAAAACTCTCGTTTTTTTGAATAGACAAGCAACTGGCGTTTAGTCATTCCATTGGATACTTAGAAAAAATCCCGATTAAATCGGGATTTTTCGCTTAATTAAACCGCCACTGCGTCAAACAGACGAATCTTAGTGAGTTTGGTGACTTCATCAATGTACTGTCGTACATGCGTAGGGAACTGAATGCCCTTCACCACAGTTAAGTTGCGCAAATGTGGATACAGGTTTACATCATCGTAGCTGATGGCGCTACCACGTTCAGAAGGCAAGGTTAACCACTCAAGCTGCTCAAGGTGCGCATTCATTTTTGCCAGGTACTCTTCCGTCTTGGCATACGCCTCCTCAAAACTCATCCCGATCATCGCAGATTTGTTTTTTGTGAACCATGCTTTTGCGTCTTCACTGCCATATTCTGGCAATTCGATCATTAGCCAGCGCGGGTATAACAAAGGTCCACTGAACTCAAAGGATTGTCCTAACCAACCGCTGATCTTGTCGCTGAACTTAGCCTCAGTAATCACCGGAGAACCGTCAGACTCATCCAGGTACTGAGCAATGTCCAGGCTTTCTGCCATGTAGCTACCGTCTGGTTTTTCTAGAATCGGCACCATGTTTGCCCCTACCTTTTCAATACGAGCATCGACATCGTGGTTTTGCAGAAAGACTTCTTCAACAGCAAGGTTTTTTAGCCCCGCCACCATCATTGCTTTGATGCAATATGGGCAGTGCTCAAATACAAACAGCTTCATTTCTTCTCCTTAAGAGGCTGAATTTTGCAGCAAGTGTATCAAACTGAACGGATTTCTCTAACTCGTAAACTTGATAACACTCAAAACACCCAAATCGCTCAAAATAACCCAAATAAAATCAAATTTGAGCCATTCTGTGCATTTCGTTATGCTCAACCTTCGTAACCTTGTCCTTAGTTTTTTTAAAGGCTATCAAAACAAGGAGAACGATGAT
The DNA here is from genome assembly GCF_027924785.1 of Vibrio nigripulchritudo. Taxonomy (NCBI): domain Bacteria; kingdom Pseudomonadati; phylum Pseudomonadota; class Gammaproteobacteria; order Vibrionales; family Vibrionaceae; genus Vibrio; species Vibrio nigripulchritudo. The sequence continues at coordinate 1,929,291 of NZ_AP027050.1, forward strand.
GAAAGCCCAATATCTTGCTCTAATGCTTACTGCTGTATCAATGAATAGTGCAGCGTTCACGCTGACCAGCAGTGACATTCAGGAAGGCTCTCGGATGGAAAGTACATTCGAATTTAAAGGTTTTGGCTGCGAGGGTGACAACCTTTCCCCGGCATTAAGCTGGAAAGATGCGCCGAAAGGCACCAAGAGTTTCGCCATTACGGTTTATGATCCAGACGCACCTACCGGAAGCGGGTGGTGGCACTGGGTGGCGACAGACATTCCTGCCAACGTAACGAGTTTAAAGCGTGGTGCGTCGACTCAGGTTTCGTTTGCGGGTAAAGAGCGTAAAAGCGATTACGGCGTGCTCGGGTTTGGTGGCGCATGCCCACCGAAAGGACACGGTATGCACCGTTACCAATTCACGGTTTGGGCATTACCAACACAAACCCTGAACATACCGGAACCTGCTTCGAATGCCATTGTGGGTTACACCTTAAACAGCACATCTTTAGGCAAAGCTACACTCACCGCGACCTACGTGCGTGAGTAACAGCATTCAGGTTATTCGAAACGAGATTAAACGAAAAGAAAACAGGTACTCAAATGACCGCATCGCTAATTCAGGCTGGACACTTTCATGCAGCAACATCTCAACCGCTGCGCAACGTGTTGATTTACGCGCCCACGATCATTTGGGTTGCCCAAGGTGAAAAGCGCCTTTGGTGGCATGAGGAAACACTCAACTACACCGAATCTGACTGGCTGGTTAGCCCCGCCAGTCACTACCTTACTTTTGTTAACGAACCTACCCTGTTGCCTTTCCACTCCCGAACCTTAACGTTTTTAGCACCACCACCCAGTGACTGGGTGACCGAGTCTGAACTGCAGAAAGACAACAGTCCGATGAGAATTAAGGTCACGCCTACTCTGGCTTTCTGCTTCGAAACGTTGTTTGAAATGGCGAAAAGCGACCTCACCAGAGAGGCACAAAAGCAGTTTCTTTACGGCTTTTATGCAGAGCTGAAACAGGCGGGCGCACTGCACAAGTTATTCCCTCACCAACCCACTGAAATCAAAGAAAAGCTGGCTCAGTACCTGAATGTTAATCCGGGGCATGATCATAAAGTTGAAACTGTCGCCGAGCACTTTTTTATGAGTCGCGCGACTTTAAACCGAAAACTCGCAGCGGAAAATACCACCTTCCGGCAGGTTCTGACAAACGTGCGAATGGTGTATGCATTAGGGCTGATGCAGCAGTCTCGCAGTCAGCTGTCGGTCGCATTATCTTGCGGGTATCAATCGGAAACACGTTTTGCAAATCGCTTTAAACAAACCTTCGGTATCACACCCAAAGAGTACGTTCGCACCCTTTAAATGGAGATCTCACCGAGAGTGCGTCGCCGCATCAGCCAGTCTGTCTACCACATTCAGGAGAGTTTGGGTGTGGAAATCCTGATCTGGTTCGACTGCAATATGATGGGGATACAAAGCACTCAAATCCAGCCCAACGCCCACCCCCATTGTCGTGATACCTCGCTTACTCATATTTTGAATGACCCTACATAAATGGTGCGTGAGGTAATCCTCGCCATTGGTAAGTTGAGTCGCCGTATCCATCGGGCAGCCATCGGATATCACCAATAACAATTTGTGTGTAGCACTGCTCTCAAGGAGCCTTTGGCTCGCCCAGGCAACCGCTTCACCGTCTACCCCTTCTTTGAACAAATCCTGCTTGAGTAATGCCGCAATTTGCCCTTTCGACTGCGCCCAAGTGTCGGTTGTTTCTTTAAAAATAAGATGTCGAACATCATTTAGGCGACCAGGGTGCTTTGGCTTGCCTTGCTTCATCCACTCTTTATACGCTCGACCGCCATTCCATTCTCTGGTTGTAAACCCGAGCACTTGAGAAGGAATGTGAGCCAGTTGCGTGGCGCGCACCAAAACATCGATAAATAAGGTAACGGATTTGATGTGCTGACGCATTGAACCTGAACAGTCCACCAGAATAGCCAGCTCTGCATTGGGCTTTGGTTGATTCGGTCTGGTGTAAAACACCCGATTCTCCGTTGGGGAGGCAATCAGCTGCATCAATCGACGTCCATCTAATCTGCCTGCTTCTTCGCCATACTGATAGTGCGGCTCGCGGGGCAATGCAAAGCGTTGGCACAACCGCTGAGCGATTCGCCGCACGGATAGACCTGATTGAAGAAATTCAGAATCTAACTCTTGTCGATATTCGTTCAATAACGCAGATCGAACCAAAGTAGCGGCGTCGCGTTCTTCATCGAACGTCCGTGTAAATACATGGTAATCCTCTAATTCTGTAGAGACCGACTTAGCGTTGCCAAGTTCAGCAACTGGCATAGAGGCGTCAATTTGAAATTCGCTGTCCACCAGCAGTTGAAACACCGCTCGGTTATTGGTTGGGGTCTGACTCACTTCGTCTTCAAGCCATTCATCAATATGCTCGGCGGCGAGCGTGGCTATCTCATTTGCATGCTGAGCAAAATCTTCCTGACTTTGCCTGTTTTGACGAAGACCAAGCAGCGCCTTCCCCATAAGAGGGGCAAGCCACATTCGTGTGGCTTCGATCTGGTCTTCGACTCCTTCAGGCAAAGGCTGGCTGCTAAGTCGGGAACGCACCATATGGACGATGGAGAAAAGCAGTATGCCAACCTGACTTTCCAATAAACCCGATTCTACAAAACCAGAGGACCAGCGTTCGAAATTTGCGTCAAGATTGTGTGTCATGCCTTGATGCAGTGGCGACACTCGGGTTTCGACTCTAAGCTGCTCAAGAAAATCGAATACCCAAGCCGCCACGGCGTGACTGGGACGAGTTTGGTGGAAAACAGGCAAATCCGTATGCATGAGATGCAAGGTCCAGCCATCTACCATGCCTCTTTGTGCATCCTGCTCTTGTGGTAACGGGTGCCATTGCAAATGTGCAGCAAGATAGACCAGCCTCTTACCATTTAAGTAAAGGTGGTGACCTCTAAGATCAAGGTGCTCTTCGTCGAGTAAAGAACGTAGAGTGGACATCATCAGCTCCCGTTGGAGCTGCTTCGATTGTTTCGCACTGATATTCTCTTTAAATGCCATAGCGACCATCACTCAGAAGGGAACAAGTCGCGTCCAAAGCAGCGTTGATAATATTCAGCCAATATCGTCTGTTCGGATTCTTCGCATTTGTTGTAGAAAGAGAGGCGAAACGCCAGCTCGCAACTTGTGAAAATATGGCAATTCTCCGCCCAACTGATCACGGTTCTCGGCGACATCAGTACAGAAAGTTCACCCGTTGCAAACCCTTGCCGGGTCAGTGTTGCCATCGCAATCATACGCTCAACTAATGCTTTGCCTTCTGGATTATTTTTTTCAGGCACCCGAGCCAAAACAATCTCGGCTTCTTTGTCAGCAGGCAGGTAATCGAGCTTGGCAATCACATTCCAGCGATCAAGTTGAGCGTGGTTTAAAACCTGAGTCCCGTGATACAACCCATTGAAGTTCCCAAGCCCGACTGTGTTGGCGGTCGCGAACAATCGAAACTGCGGGTGTGGCGTGATCACCCGGTTCTGCTCCATCAATACCAGTTTGCCTTCTTTTTCCAGAAGCCGCTGAATAACGAACATCACGTCGGGTTTACCCGCATCATACTCATCCAAGATTAACGCGACGGGTCGCTGCACCGCCCAGGGCAAAATGCCCTCTTGGAATTCTGTAACCTGCTTTCCCTCTTTCAGCACAATGGTGTCTTTGCCTACCAGCTCCAAACGGCTGATATGTCCATCCAGATTGACTCGTAAACAAGGCCAGTTCAAACGTGCCGCCACCTGTTCAATGTGCGTCGACTTGCCAGTACCATGCATACCTTGAATCAAGGTTCGTCGGTTGTGAGTAAACCCAGCCAATATCGCCAAGGTCACTTCTTCGTTGAACTGATACGCTCGGTCAACTTCAGGCACATCGGGCGTAGGCTCTGAAAATCCGGCTACGCTCATGTTCACGTCCAAACCAAAGGTTTCCCTGACCGAATACTGGGTCGTGAGCTGATCCCTTCTCATCTCCATCGTTTATCCCTTTCTTCATTTTCCACTCATTGTTCATCAGCCAGTGTCGCTTGAATACCGTCCATGCCCATTTTTGATATGTAAATATCGTTTTATGGAACAAATAATTCCAATTTGAATATTTTTATTGACGTTCAATTTTTGTCCAATTAGAGTGACGTTAAATTTCAGTTAACGAGATGTTTGATTCCATATTTTGAAATTTGACTTACTTCATCAAGGAGAATGAGATGAGCGAGAAAACAAGAAGCGTGGTTGAAGGACAAGCACGCATGACCCCTTCTGAGGCATTTGTAGAAACACTGGTGGCGAACGATGTTCAGGACATGTTTGGCATTATGGGTTCTGCATTTATGGATGCGATGGACATCTTCGCCCCTGCTGGCATTCGCTTGATCCCAGTAGTACACGAGCAAGGCGCAGCTCACATGGCAGACGGTTACTCACGCGTTTCTGGTCAGCACGGAGTAGTGATCGGGCAAAACGGTCCCGGCATCAGTAACTGTGTCACCGCCATTGCGGCTGCATACTGGGCACACAGCCCAGTGGTTATCGTTACGCCAGAAACCGGCACCACCACTATGGGTCTGGGCGGTTTCCAGGAATGTAACCAGCTCCCTATGTTCCAGGAATTCACTAAATACCAAGGGCACGTTACCCACCCGGGTCGTATGGCAGAATACACTGGTCGCTGTTTTGATCGCGCCATGAGTGAAATGGGTCCTACTCAGCTCAACATTCCCCGTGATTACTTCTACGGCGACATCAAATGTGAAATCCCGAAACCGGCACGCTTAGATCGAGGTCCGGGCGGCGAACAAAGCCTGAACGACGCAGCAGACATTCTGGCTGAAGCAAAATTCCCAGTGATCATCTCTGGTGGCGGTGTTGTCATGGGCGACGCTGTCGAAGAGTGTAAAGCGCTGGCTGAGCGCCTAGGTGCGGCAGTGGTTAACAGCTACCTGCACAACGACTCATTCCCTGCCAGTCACGAATTGTGGTGTGGGCCACTTGGTTACCAAGGTTCTAAAGCGGCGATGAAGCTGATTTCACAGGCAGACGTGGTGGTTGCTCTGGGTTCTCGCTTAGGTCCATTTGGCACCTTGCCACAACACGGCATGGACTACTGGCCAACCAACGCCAAGATCATCCAGATCGACGCAGACAACAAGATGCTTGGATTAGTGAAGAAAATCTCTGTCGGCATTTGTGGCGACGCCAAAGCCGCTGCTGTGGCACTGACTCAACGACTGGATGGTCGCAATCTTGCCTGTGATGCCAACAAGCAAGAGCGCTTTGCGAAGATTCAAGCAGAAAAAGCCGCCTGGGAAGAAGAGTTGGATAACTGGACGCACGAAAAAGATGCTTTCAGCTTAGACATGATCGAAGAGAACGCTCAGGAAACCCCATTCTCTGGTGGTGAGTACCTACACCCACGCCAAGTCTTGCGTGAGCTAGAAAAAGCCATGCCTGAAGATGTGATGGTGTCGACTGACATCGGTAACATCAACTCCATCGCCAACAGCTATCTTCGCTTTGAAAAGCCGCGCAGCTTCTTTGCAGCCATGAGCTTCGGTAACTGTGGTTACGCCTTCCCAACCATAATTGGTGCCAAAGTAGCTGCGCCACACCGCCCTGCTATTTCTTATGCTGGTGACGGGGCCTGGGGTATGAGCCTGGTCGAAACCATGACCTGTGTTCGCCACAACATTCCGGTCACCGCGGTGGTATTCCATAACCGCCAATGGGGCGCAGAGAAGAAAAACCAAGTGGACTTCTACAACCGCCGCTTTGTTGCTGGTGAACTTGATAACCAAAGCTTCGCAGACATTGCCCGCTCTATGGGCGCTGAAGGCATCACAGTCGATAAATTAGAAGATGTGGGTCCAACGTTGCAAAAAGCCATCGACATGCAAATGAACGAAGGCAAAACCACCATCATCGAAATTATGTGTACTCGCGAGCTGGGCGACCCGTTCCGCAGAGATGCTCTATCAACCCCTGTGCGTCACCTCGATAAGTACAAAGATTACGTGTAACAGGCAGCCGCTGCTGGGCAGTTTTTAAACTGTCTGGCGGCCTTTAAGAACTTTGAAATCCTTGGGTTTTCGGTTCAAAAATCACGCTAAGTTGTAAATGCTTTGTTAAAAAATATTGGTATCCATATCTCAATATGGAACGTAATGTATCGCATATTGAAATAATAAAACTGTAATCTAGCGAAACAAACGGTTGTTGAATCTGACTTCATTCAGGGCGTTTTTCCTGATTTTTCTCTTATCGATTCATGTTTGTTCTGCCCATTTTGAAGGAACAAGAAAATGAACACTAGCAATCAAGATCAAATCACAATTCAAACACTTCAAGGATTTAGCGACGCTTGGAATGCTCACGACATTGAAGCTTTACTCAGTTTCGTGACCGATGATTGTGTGTTCCACACCGCCGCAGGTCATGGGCTGCAAGGCAACACATTCACAGGCAAAGACGCTTTGCGCGATGCGTTTGCTGTAGTTTGGAAGAATTTCCCGGATGTTGAGTGGAAAGACCCTGTGCATTTTGTCTCTGGAGATCGCGCCGTCACTGAATCAACGTTTTGTGCAACCACACCAGAGGGCGGCAAAATTGAAGCTCGTATGGTGGATGTGTTTACTGTTCGCGATGGAAAAATCCAAGTGAAAAACGCGTTCAGGAAAGATCGTCCCGTCTTATCCGAAGACGTCGCATAGTCAAGGGGAAGGTGATGAACTCTGAATCAATGAACGCCAACATGGTCGGAGGTATAGAAACCCAAGGGAAGGCAAACCGCCAATCCCATAACCCCTACGACCCAAGTTACGATCCACTGACACGCCATAATCCGGGCACAGGTCAAGCCTACGCACCAACATACTGGATAGGCACCGCTGGTACTCCCCCAGAAGACGATGGTCCTATTCTGTCGGATACCGATGCCGACGTTGTGATCATCGGTTCGGGATACACCGGATTAACGGCGGCCATCTACCTCGCTGAACATTACGGCATTCGCGCTACCGTATTGGAAGCCAACAAAGCCAGCTGGGGGTGCAGTACCCGAAATGGTGGACAAGCTCAGTGTGCCAGCGGTCGTTTGAAACGCTCGCAATGGATCCAGCGTTGGGGATTAGACACCGCATTGAAGATGCACCAAGAATGTCTGGATGGCATGGAAACGTTCAAAGAGCTCATCAAAGATATCGACTGTGATCCACAACCCGGCGGGCACCTGTACATTGCGCACCGCAGCAAAGTAATGCCAACCTTGGAAAAAGAAGCCAAGCTGCTGCGCGATACCTTTCATTACGATGCTCAGATTCTGGATGCCGATACCGTCAAAAAGCAATTCGTCGACGACAAAGAAGCAGCAGGTGCCATGCACGAACCGGAAGGCATTGGCATTCACGCTGGAAAACTGGCGTTTGGTTATCTTGAAAAAGCACGTCGTTTGGGGGTCAAAGTACACACCAGCAGCCCAGTGATCGGGTGGAAATCGGAAGGCGACGTCCATTACATCAAAACACCGGGTGGCATTGTAAAAACCCAAGCCGTTGGCGTTGCGACCGGTGGATATACCTCTCAAGGGTTGCATCCAGAACTCAAAAACCGCCTGCTGCCTATTTTGTCCAATTCGATTGTTACACGTCCGCTGACGGAAACAGAACTGGAACAATGCAACTTCCTCACCAAGCAAGTTCTTACCGATACTCGAGTGCTGCGCCACTACTATCGTTTGTTGCCAGACAACCGCGTGCAAATCGGGTCACGCAGTGCCATCACCGGAAAATCGGCACCAAAAGACAAATTCAAACAATTTCTTATCAACGATTTACACCGTAAGTTTCCGGCACTAACGGGCATTGATATCGACTACTCCTGGTGGGGGTGGGTGGATGTCAGCCACGACATGATGCCCAGAATTTTCCAACCTAATCATCGTGAGTCCATTTACTACGCACTGGGCTACGGCGGTAACGGCGTAATGTACTCGGCTCAGGCAGGAAAAAGGCTCGCCCAGTGGATTGCTGGTGAAGGAAAACAACTCGACTTACCTATATTTCAATCAAAATTGCCGTTTCCCAACGTGCGCGAAGTGGTGGAATCCGAAGCGTTTGCACCGTTTCGCCGTCTGGGACAACGTTTTCTTTACAAGTGGTATCACTTGAAGGATGAGGTGCTGTAAACCGCACCCATTTTACATCGACAACTGAGGAGAATAGCGAGATTACAGGGGCGTCTTGCGGGTTTCGTTCACCCTTTAAACAGCGAATTCGCGAGCTACGCAAAGATCGAACATGGAAGAAAGGTTACAACAATGAAACTGAACACAACAAAACTGATCTCTTTGGGGGCGCTGATGGCAGCCGTTATCGCCGCTCCGGTCGTCTCCGCCAAAACATTTAAGATGGCACTGGGCGATGCAGCAGGCGGTACTCAGTGGGAGCTGGGCACCAAATTCAGTGAATTAATGGAAGAAAAAACGGGCGGAAAGGTCAAGCTGGATCTGTTCCCGAACGGTCAATTGGGTAACGAGCAAGATACGGTGAACAACGCCGCCATCGGTTTGCTGGACTTCTCGGTACTGGCTATTAATAACGTGACGCCGTTTTCTCCTACCGTTGGCTTGTTGACCATGCCATATCTTATCCAAAGTGCGGAAGAAGCGAAGTCGTTGACGCAAGGTCCTGTTGGTGAAGAGCTGATCAAAAACACCATTCGCGATGCCAATGTTCGTATTGTTGGCTGGGCATATTCTGGCTTCCGTGTGCTGACCAATTCTAAGCGCCCAGTCAAAACGCTGGAAGATCTTAAAGGGCTGGTGATTCGAGTACCGAAGAACGACATCATGATTTCGGCCTATCAGGCTTGGGGCATCAACCCAACACCAATGGCGTGGTCAGAAACCTTTACCGGCTTGCAGCAAGGCGTGGTAGATGGGCAAGACAACCCATACATCACCGTGCACGCGATGAAGTTTAACGAGGTACAAAAGTACATCACCAACATCCGCTATATCTTCTCTATCGAGCCCTTGATTGTGAGCGAGTCTATCTTCCAGGAGCAGTCCAAAGAGGTACAAGAAGCCATTCTGGCGGCAGGCAAAGAAGCGACCGAACACAGCTATCAGTTCTTGCTGGAATCTGAAGACAAAATTCGCAAGGACTTAGTGGCAAAAGGCATGGTGATTACCGAGCCAGCCAATAATGAAAAAGAGTGGATTGACCAAGTCACACAAAAGGTTTGGCCGAAGTTTTACTCCAGCATTGGCGGAAAACAAAAACTGGATGACACACTGAAATCCCTGGGTCGATAAATCCATCTATCGCCACAAATTACGCCTTACACGAGGTATTGAGGCTTAGTCCTTACATACTCTCCAACACATGGCACCCCCACCTTTTTAGGTGGGGTGCCTTTCAAGCTCGCAGAGGCAGCGTCATGAAGTCATTCAGGAAACATCTAAACAACATTGAGGAGTACACATGCTGCTTGTTACTCGCCTCTTTCGTGATTCTTTTGTTTTCGCAGATCGTACTGCGACAGTCCATCCAATATTCGATTCCGTGGGGTGACGAAGTCGCTACCTATATGTTCGTTTGGTTCGCCTACTTAGGGGCAGTCGTGGCGGCAAAAATGTCGGCACACAACCGCGTAAGCTTTCACTTTCGCTTTTTCCCGCCAGTGGTGAAAACCGTTTGTGAAACCATTGCAGACCTCATTTGGGTCGCGTTCAATTTGTACTTCGTCTATCTCAGTTACGATTTTGTGTTCAACAAAATGAACCTCTTCTGGAAGTCCCAAACCACCGGGATCCCAATGAAATACTTCTACCTGATTTTGCCCATCGCCTTCTTCTTGATGTCGGTACGCATTCTGTGGAACAACTACGAAAAACTGGTACTGGGCATTGAAGCGACAGACCCGGAAAGTGAAGAGATTCAAAAACATTCGTTAAAAGACGATTTTCTTAAAAGCAAATTTTCGAAAAGCACGGCCTACAAGGCTGAGTAAGATGGAGCCCTACGCATGGAAGCCTATTTAACTCTGATTCTATTTGGCAGCTTTTTGGTGCTGCTGATATTGGGAGCGCCGATTACCGTCTCCCTTGCGGGCGCTTCAATGGCAGCCTATTTACTCTTAGATAAAAACCCCATCGCCTTGGTACAAATTGCGTTCACTTCGGTAGGCAATTTCCCATTGATGGCTCTGCCAGCCTTTGTGCTTGCTGGGGCACTGATGGAAGCGGCAGGCATATCGAGACGGCTGGTAGACATTGCCGAGAATTTAGCAGGACCTGTCACTGGTGGATTAGGTATGGCAACCGTGGTGGCATGCCTGTTTTTTGGTGCGATCTCCGGTTCAGGTCCTGCGACCACCGCTGCGGTGGGCATGTTGATGATTCCTGCGATGGTGAAGCGAGATTATGAAAAAAGCTACGCGTCTGCTGTCACTGCTGCGTCGGGTGGATTGGGAATCATTATCCCGCCTTCAATCCCGTTGGTCATCTTTGGTATTTCTTCAATGGGTTTAATGCCGCCACCTGAAGCAATTGCCGAACACGGTACGTTTTCAACCGTCTCTATTCCCAAGCTTTTCGTAGCTGGGGTTCTGCCGGGATTGATCATGGCACTATCGCTGATGGCGACTAACTATTTGATCGCTAAGAAAAGGGGTTACAAAGGTTTAAAAGAGAACTGGGATCCCAAAGACATTCATGGCGCAATGAAGAAGGGCGTGTGGTCTATCTTGGCACCGTTCCTCATTTTAGGGGGGATATACAGCGGTATCTTCACGCCGACAGAATCTGCAGTTGTCGCGATTTTCTACTCGCTGTTTGTCGGGCTATTTCTTCACCGTGAACTCACCTTTCAAAGCATCATCAAATCGCTTTCTACCACAACCTGGATAACTGGTCGCGTGTTGCTGATTCTTTTCGCTGCCACTGTTTTTGGTCGCCTTCTGGTGGAACAAAAAATCCCGGTGGTGGTTGCCGATTCGCTGCTTAGCCTGACCGACAATATGTACTTAGTGTGGACACTGACCATCAGTTTGCTGATCTTCATTGGTATGTTTATGGAAACTCTGGCTGCCATCATGATCATCGTGCCTGTGCTGCTGCCGATCATGTATATGCTGGGGGCAGACCCCACTCACGTCGGCATTGTGGTGGTATGTGTATTGTCGATTGGCTTTGCCACTCCGCCCCTTGGGGAAAACATCTTCGTGGCATCGGGAATTGGCGGCTCAACAGTCGAGCAGATAACGGCAAGAATTCATCCGTTTGTGATTACCTCGGTGATCGCGGTCTTTATCATCGCCTTCTTCCCAAGTTTGTCGTTGTATTTGCCCAAGTTGGTCGGCTTTCCATAAAGCTCAATGCAAAACGCCAAAATGTTCTTTAGATGAGCCTGCCCCGATAAAAAACTACTCTAAGACCTTCAAACGGAGGTCTTTTTCTTCATCTATAAGCTCAAATATTCATCTCATAAATATTTATAATGAGATCCTCTCCCGCAGTTACCCAAACTTACACTCTGTTAACAGAATCCGTAGTAGTATCGTGTGCTGAAAACGAAAACATCATTACACAGTAGTCGAGCGGTAAATCATGACGAAAACGTTTCTGAAGATAAGTACTCTTTCTCTGGCAGTTGCACTCGCGGGATGTGGCGGAGGAGAAGGTTCTAACAATGGTCAAAGTGGCTCAACTCCCCCAAGTAGCGGCCCTACAAAAGAGCTGAATGTAACGGCTATTGACGGTTATCTGAGAAACGCCAAAGTCTGGCTAGACCTTAACAACAACTTTGCTCACGACATCAATGAACCCTTAGCAACAACGGGAACAGGCGGTCAAGCTACCTTAAATGTTGAAAATATCTCATCACCTTCTTCTTACCCTGTGGTTGTCGAAGCAACAAAAGGCACAACGATAGACGAAGACTCAGGTGCAGCCGTTACCCGGAACTTTTTACTGAGCGCGCCTCCCGGCGATCTGATCATTACTCCTTTAACCACGTTGCTCAAACAGAAGATGGACCGTGGTTCTTCTGCTGAGCAAGCTAAGCAAGCCGTCGCGTCCGAATTGCAAATTGACGCTTCCAGCGTTTCAAAAGACTACAAATCAGAGAATCTTGCCGATGTTGCTTTTGCCGCTCGCGTTTTGGTTCATCAATCTTTAATTCCAGAATCTCAAACTGTGGCAAATGCGCGCAAACAAAGTGCGGACATCGCAGTTCAGGAAAAAATCGCTGCCATTGGGCAACTCATCAAATCAGAAAAATCAAAGCCGAGCCCAAGCTTCGACAATAAAACCGTTCAGATTACCGCATCCAACAGCACAACCACGGCAGTCATTCAAAACGACCGCGATAATGACGGGTATTGGGATCACACAGACGCACAGGGAAACCTGCTTTCAGCTACAAACTGGAACGTAAATACTCACGGAGCCTGGCCAGCAGGTGCTGACCTCTTTCCAACAGATCCAAATGAGTATGCGGATTCAGACGGTGATAAAGTCGGTGACAATAGCGATGCATTTCCAAATGATGCATCGGAATCCAAAGATACCGATGGCGATGGGGTTGGTGACAACAGTGATGCTTTCCCAAGCAATCCTAATGAACAGAAAGATTCCGATGGAGATGGCGTAGGTGACAACAGTGACGCTTTCCCAAATGATCCTAATCGCTCAACGCTACCGACTTTGATCATCAATGAGGTGTCCACAACTCGATACATTTCGGACCAACGTTGGGTAGAAGTTTACAACTCTGGCAGTAAAGACATCGACCTTAGCCAATATGTATTGAAGTCGGGGGCGATCCGTAATCAGTACAATCAGTTGAATAAATACAGTTTCCCGCTACCTCAAATCATACTGAAAAAAGGGGGGTACATTCTGCTTCAGGCAAAGGCTATCAATAATGCCTATGCGGAAACCGGCAGTTCAAATCAGGTTATTACCATTACTGAAAACAGCTACGTGCCATACTGGACAGACAGTGGCTTTGTCGAAATTGTTCAGGTCAGCAATAATCAAACTGTAGATTTCGTCCGTTTTGGTTTAAATACAACCTCCCCGACATCTGGAAACAACTGGGCAGGTACATCGACTATTGAACGACTGCCACAAGTTCTTGGCAGAAGCTTATCGCGCCCCCAAAATCATACTGATACCAATAAAGCGGAAGATTGGGCAGTTGTCACCTTTGCAACACCAGGCGGCATCAACGACGTCAATCACTGTACGTCAGATACCGATAATGACAACGTTCCGGACTGTGCAGAGCGCCCGAATACAACTTACGCAGGCATGGACATGTATGGTTGGGGCGCTCGGGAAAACCAACCGGATATTTTCATTGAAATTGACTACATGGACGCCACAAATGGCAATCGCCAGGCGGCTGATGAGGGCATCATTCCACGTAAAGAAGCACTCGACAAAGTTAAGTTTGCATTCCAGAACCAAGGTTATTCGCTGCATTTCGATACAGGATCACTGCACGGTCAGGATCACAACCTAGGTGGTGGTAATCAGGTGCCCTTCTCTCCTGGTATCAGTCTGAGCCGTTCTTACAATCCGGTGACTCTGCAAAGCTACAAAATCGAGCACATGGATATCCGCCGTCGACTGGTCTTCTATTACATGATGTTTGGCAACAGCCAGAACAGAACTGGGGCATCGGGGTCTTCAGGAGTCGCGGAGATCAACGGAAATGACTCCCTCATTACCTTAGGAAGATGGGGACTTAATAGTCGTTCAGTACTCGCCAGAAATACCCTGATTAACTTCCAGTCTGGCACCATCATGCACGAATTTGGTCATAATCTGGGTCTCCTTCACGGTGGCAATGAAAACCTTAATTTCAAACCCAACTACTATAGTGTGATGAACTACATGTATCAGTTGGACGGGCTTTCGACACTTGGTCAGACCGAGGGAGATCGCTATTACTTAAGGAACTATGAGCAACAACTTGCCAATCAAAACTGCCGGAATACGCCTCAGAATTATGCCACCACTACATCAGAGTTGATCAACGGTCCGTATGGCTCGCCGGACAACTTTAAAATCGATTACTCAGATGGTTCTGGTCAGCCACTGGACGAAACGAATCTGGACGAAACGAAAGGGCTGGGTCGAAGCGTAACAGACAGAGTCGACTTTAACTGCGATGGTGATAGCAATGACACCGCAGTGTCACTGGATCTCACTAATGTGAGTGCCACCAGCCAGACCAACGGTAAGACCAGCCTGACTGATTTTAATGACTGGGGGGCGGTTAGCTTAAGGTTCCGAGATACATACAGCGGCAATACAGGCGCTTATCGCGTAACTTCCCAGAACTCGGAGCAAGTTACGCACGACTATTTAGCAAATGACAGTCAGGAATATATTGTGGAAGCGGCACCTTCTGCCGAATTTTTTGAACGCTTGAAAAAGTTAGGGGCTATTGATTGATGTTAAAGTTGCTGAGCGGGATATTCATATTGGGCGTTTTGACTGCCTGCTCCGAAGCAGGTGCGGAGAAACCCATCAATCAGTTTTCAGTCGAAAACGATCAGCTTCTTTTTGAGAAAAAATTCGTTGATGACTGGAACGTTAACCAGAACGTACCAAGCTGTTCAGATTGCCGAAAAGAGTCTCAAATCAAATACCTGCCCGATGGTCCTGAGGTGTATGAAACCTTTCTCAATAGTTCAGGGCTTCAATTCATGCTAGGCAAAAACATTCGTCACCCTTTTGATATTGATTTAGGAAACGACATCGTTACATTCCGTTTTTCTATGATTAATGGTGAGGTGTATTTGCAAGCGGAAAACCATGAACCTAAGCCAGTATCTACTAATGCTCAGCTTCAGTTGGACATCTCGGATCATCGCGTCAGCTTCACGTTTTCGGATATTTACATTCCAGAACCTACACCAGACTCAATTTCAAACGAACAGCCTAAGTTTTCCGTGGATTTCTATTTGACGACTTCAGCTAAATAGCCTGAACTCAGGCTCATTACTTATTGAAATAAAAGTAAAAAGGCGACCATTGTTCGCCTTTTTTGGGGAAGCTGTTAAGAGAACCGTTTATCCCTATAAGTTTGCATGCCTCTCAATCATAGAAAGCACACGTGCAGGCAATTTCGGTATAACGGAAATTAGCTCTCCGTGGGCAGATAGCGCCACTCAGTAGCGGAGTTCCCAATAAACAGTCACCAACACTGTATGTTTTGTGAACATTTATGAATATGGAATGAAAGCAAGTGAGAGTCTAAGCCAATTAAGTAAGAAGTGCTCTCATTTGCAAAACTGGCTCGCTTGATTGCTCTATCATTAGATTCCTTCCTCAGTTAAATCTGTATGCGAACGCATTATGTGAAGCCTCTTCACTTTTGCCTTTGGCTAGACAGTTAACAAGGAATAAGTTAATGAAAAATAAATACATCCTACCTATTGCAGCCATTGCGCTTGCATCCACTTCACTGACATCTCAGGCAAAAACGTTGGATCTCCCTCCTGGCTGTGAGTATGGACGAGTAAAGTCTTATGACTTTAAATCTGAAGATGTGCAGCAAGCGGTAAACAACGGCTACGATATCTACCAAGACCCAAACTACCAAGAGAACCAGCAAGAGTATCAGGACTTTTTTGAGGCACTTCTTAACTTGTTTAACTCGTTCGACTACTTACGCGTGGAAGTGCCAAAACACATCGCCCAAAACGAAGTATTCCGAGCAAAAGGCAATCTGTTTGATCGCTTGGCATATGTGCGTTTTAACAACTCAGAATTTGGCTACGTTGGGAAAGATAAATCCAACTGGGATGCGAACTCTTACCACAATATGAAGTTCTCTAATACGTATGGATACGGTTTAGTTTGGATAAACAGAGCCAGTGGAATGTGTTCCGCAGAAGGGGTATGGGTACAGAAAAAACCTCGTATCATTCAAGGTAACGCTTACCAGTCTTCCGGTAGTGTGAAAGCGAACATTCAGTATTTAGTCGATAAATACTCGACTGCTGCAAAAGATGCCAGCGTTAATGCCCGACTGACCATTCGCGTCAGGGATGATTTGTATGGTCGAACAGCTTCAAAAACCTACAGCTTAAGTAGCCTAAGTGGCTCTAAAGTCATCAGTGTTGTACCAGCAAACCCCGGCGTGAATAGCGTTTCTGTGACTTTGTCTGACGGCAAATACTCCGATGGCTTGTCTCTGGGTTACGTACATGTTCCAGGTACGCCAACTCCGCCACCAAACTGCCCCCGTTGCCAGCCATTCTAAGAATTGAGAGCCAATAACCGGTACAAAACGATCAAAAAAGGCGACGTTATGTCGCCTTTTCTTAATCTTCTTTTTCCTGAGAAGCCAGTAGCTTACTGAGCAATGTTGCCAGCGCGTCTCGCTCTTCTTTATCTAGCCCTGTCAGAATCGTTTCACTGTTTTCTATGTGCGCTTCCACCGCTTTATTAGCAAGTGCTAGCCCTTCTTCGGTAAGAGATACTTGCACGCCACGTCTGTCATTAGGATCTGCGCTGCGCACGACCAGCCCTTTGGATTCCAGCTTATCGATACGGTTGGTCATTGCACCAGACGTTAGCATCATAGATTGAAGCAGGTTATGTGGACAAAGGGTGTAAGGGTCGCCAGAACGGCGCAAGGTCATCAACACATCAAATTCACCAGAGTTCAGACCAAATTCCGAGAACGTTTTGTTGAGCTTAGGCGCAATATGATCTCTGAGCTGGCTGATACGGCCAAGAATGGCCATAGAAGAGGGGTCGAGATCAGGTCGTTGTTCCCGCCACTGCCGCAGGATGGTGTCCACTTTATCCATTATTTTACTTAAGGTTAAGAATCTTAATTAGAATTAACTTTAATGGAATCGTGAAACACTGGCAACTCTACAGGCAAACAAAAGGCTGCGTCATAGCGCAGCCCATTTCAAATAACTGACAGAAATTTTCTAAGACGCTTTCACAACGTGCTGGAGGTCCTGAATCAATCCTTCGCTGAGCTCCATATTATTGGCGGAACCTTCCACTGCGGCTTTGGCATCTTCAGCCAATTGCTGAACCTTCCCAGCCACCTTTTCCATCTCTGCAATTTGCCACTGAGCTCGTCCATGAACATCCGATGCAGCAGAACGAATCTGATCGATGGCAACAGCCACCTGCTCCGCTTCTTCCTGGCTGGTATTTTCCTGCATTTTAGACATAGACTCAGCAAACAATCTGGCATCGTCCGCTAGCCTTGTGCTGGTTGAACTCAGCTCTCCCATAAGTGCGTTGATTTGCTGAGCATCTTCACCTGACTTATTCGCCAGCCCTTTTACTTCTTCCGCTACAACGGCAAATCCACGACCAAATTCACCAGCTCGTGCCGCTTCAATTGATGCGTTCAAGGCAAGCAGGTTCGTCTTATCTGACAGAGACGTAATGGACGACGCCATGTTTTCGATCTGAGAAAATTGATGGCTCAGGTTGTCGATAGATTGTTTTAAGTTCGCAGCCCAATCTGAAGCTTGCGAGAACTCTGTCATAAACTCTGTCTGACGCTTGTTCATCACGTTAAAGTTGTCATGGACACTGTGGATTTGCTCCTGCGAGACTTCCGCCAATTTTGCCAGCTCACACGACCCTGTCGTCACTTCATGAGCTTGATCCACCACAGCTTCTGCAAACGCCAGGCGTTTTTTAGAAGCCTGATTCACATTTCCTGCGTTATTGCGCATTGACTGCACTTTCTCTCTTGCTCCAGACAAAGTGTCACGACACACCAAACCTGCTGTATCTTCTGGGCATTCGGGTGCAACCATGTTTTTGGCAACCGACTTAAGAGTAATCTGACTGCTCACAATAGAGACAATGAATGGAACACAGTACGTGAGAAGCGCTTTAATCACATTAAACTCTTTTGAGCCAAACAGAGCATCGTACTGGTTGATTAAATTGAGGATGGTTCCGACAATAACAGCGATAATAACTGCACGCTTATAGAGAGCAGATTGCATAATATTCCCTTTATTTATAATTGGCTGTAGATACGAATAGCGGTAACGAATGTACCTACCAAATACAAACTTACCGTAAGTTCTGTACTACAGCGAGTACTAAATTTATGAATTACCGTAGACAGACCTGAGCTGGAATGGAAATATTTCAATGCAATCAGTCAACTAGCGAAAAGTGTGATTGACCACTCATCGTTGGGAATAAACGGTCAGATTACGGCTCTGTCTTGGTTTGAATTCCGATATAAAGCGTTATTCGCTCAAGTAAAGTTCAGCCATACCATCAAGCTGTACTTTCACTTCTTTCCAATTAGGCATAACGCTGGTTAACAAACGCCAGAACCTCTCGCTATGATTATGCTCGGCGATATGGCAAAGTTCATGAAAAATGACGTAATCGATACAATTTCGTGGCGCTTTAATAAGGTGAGGGTTTAGCATGAGGTTCCCCTTGGCAGAGCAACTGCCCCACTGCTTTTGCATCGGCATGACACGAAAACTAGGCATACCCTCTACCCATGTCGCTTTTGGTAAAAGCACAGCCAACCTCTGGTGAAAGACTTTTTCGGCGCGTACTCTATACCAATTTCGAACTAATGCTTTCACCATAGCAGTTTTGTCATCATTGAACCGTGGCAATGTGACTTGCAGTTTTCCAGTCATCATCTTAGCGCTGGCATTGGAATCGCCGTCTTCAATAACCTTGAGGACGTAACGCTTTCCAAGATAAAAAAGCATCTCGCCGCTGATGTACTGCTTTTTCTGCACATACTCCTGATGGGTTCGAAACTCTTTCAGGTTTTGATATATCCACGATGCTCTCTTCATTACCGCATCGTGGATATCGCCTCTCAAGGCATCCTCTGGAGCAAAAACAATCACTTCACAACTGGGTTCTATGCTAATGGTCACTTTTCGCTTTGGCTGAGATTGAACCGCTCTACGAACCACTTCATAGCCAATCGCTTCATCACCATAAACAAAGCTGTATACTTCGCTGTCTGTTTCCTTTGAAGAAATTGCCGTCACGATGAAGCCCTGCTTGCCCCATAACCGTTAACCCCTAAACGAGTGATCTTGATAACTTCTTCGATCACCGCTTTTGCCTTGTCCATTCCAATCGCTTTGAATAAGGTGGGCAGAAGCGCCTTGCGGATCTGATTTTCTATCTCACTGGGGTTAATTGAAAACTCTGCCACCGCTTTGGTGACTACCGCATCAATCTGTATTGCATACGCCAATTGCTCTTGTTCCGATAACGTATTTTCCCCTTCTAATTCAACTATAAATAAACCGTAATACGCCTTGGCATATCGTTTGGTTTTAGGGGGTAAATCTGAAAAAAGTGCGTCTGGTATCGTCTCAATATTTCGCTCTTTTATTTGCTGCTCTAAATCTGCAAATAGGAGGTACTGCTTGATGGGCGCATCAAACATCTCTTTTGTCTGCTCAATTGCCTGCTTGAGTAGCTTGGAGAAATATTCCTTGGCGTAAGGATCATCTTCAAGGTCTTGATCAATGGTTTTTCGGATACGCCCCGTGATGACATCCTTTTGGTTTCGCGCTTCTTGGGTAGACATCTTTTTAGGGTCTTTTCGCTCCCCCATATTTCCTACCAAGTACGCCCCTTTCGCTTCTTGGATCTCTACCCCACAAATGTGTTTGTCGAGCATAGTGCGAATACTTTCAGAGTACTCATCATAATCCACGGTTTCTTCCGCTTCCTGACGAACGACTTTTCTCAAATCAGACATCCGCTTAAGTGTCTGCTTGTAAAGATCGCGCTTGCTCAGCTTAGTCTCTGGGTCAATAGTATCGAAACGTTTGTCTTCAAAATACGTGGCAGACTGAAGCGCCACCTTCATGCAATTGGCAAACTCAGTCAGTGCGATGTAAAAATCGGCACGCTTCTTCAAGTTCAGGTCGGTTAACTGTCCGTCAATCAGTTCGATACGTGGCGTGAAAACGCTGATCAATGCTGGAAAATCGCCCGTATTTTCTACCTCACTAAAAAATGACCAAAGCTGTTTATATAATCTAGGGAGCTTTTTGTACTCCGTATCCATGCTGTGATACAAGCCTTTGATATCTTCGATGTCGTAGCCACCTTGAGTTCTTTCCGCTAATTGCTGGTAGCTCTCGATGGTGGTATCCAGCTCTGTTAATACACCATAGTAATCAATCAAATAGCCAAATTTTTTCTTCTCATGAAGGCGATTGACCCGAGCTATGGCTTGAATCAAATTGTGTTTTTTCAATGAGCGATCGATGTACAACACCGTGTTTTTTGGTTCATCAAAGCCCGTCAAAAGCTTATTCACTACGATCATCAAATCAGGACCTTCATCCTGAGCAAACGCGTTTATCTGGCGATCGGTGTACTTTTTCTCGTCTTCACTGCCCACATTCTCTTTCCACCAGCGTTGAACAATCGGCGTATCTTCATCCTCAACAGAGTTATGGGCTTCCCTCGTGTCTGGCGGCGACATCACCACCGTAGACGTTACCTTTCCGATACCGTCTAGAAATTGTTTGTACTTGATCGCTGTGGTCTTGTTACGGCAGGCGAGCTGCCCTTTTAAACCTTGTTGTTTGAAGTTCTGAAAATGGTCGGAAATATCATGAGCAATGAGTTCCAGGCGACCTTCGGTTTGGTATATCTGACCTTTCTGAGAGAACTTTCTTTTAAGATCGGTTTTCTGCGATTCCGTCAGCTTTTCCGTCATGCGATCAAACCAAGCATCAATCGCTTTGTCATTGGTGCTTAAATCCGGCTTTCTCTCTTCATACAGTAAAGGAGAAACCGTTTTGTCTTCCACCGCTTGCTGCATGGTATAAGAATGAATGATTTGACCAAATTTACCTTCGGTTTTATCTCCTTTCAGCAAAGGTGTACCGGTAAAGGCAATGTAAGCAGCTTTCGGAAGCATTTGCTGCATGCGGATGTTGTTCTCACCGTTCTGGCTACGGTGCCCTTCATCCACCAAAACAATAATATCAGCACTTTCGTTGTAACAATCGGGCTGTGTTATCGCGGTACGGAATTTATCAACAATCGAAAAGATAATGCGCTCATTTCCTTTGCCGATTTGTTTGGCAAGGTGGCTCCCTGTGGTGGCTATGGCAGACTTTTTGTCTACTTCTGATAGCGCGCCGCCAGATGTAAAGGTACGCGATAATTGCGATTCCAAATCCACGCGGTCGGTCACCACCACCACTCGACATTTGGCGAGTTCTTTAAACCAGATAAGTGCTTTAGACAAAAAGACCATGGTGAAGGATTTACCAGAACCCGTCGTATGCCAGATAACGCCGCCATTTCGAGCGCCTTTTCGCTTACCGGGTAAGGTGTCATCGAACGACGTCACGCGTTCTATAAGTGCTTTAATACCAAAAACCTGCTGATAGCGCGCCACCACCTTGCCGACTTTCTTGTCAAAGAGTGTGTAAAGACGCGTCATTTCTAATAACCGATCATGGCGCAGTAATGACACCAACAACCTATCTTGATCGGTGACTTGCAGCGCCCCACCACGGATTAAACGTAAGTATTCATCCTTCATTTCTTCAGGTCGGTGATCAAAGAGAAGATCGAGCTGCGATTCGGTCAGCGCAGTGTTCTTTAGTTGATGAAATTCGGCTTCGGCTATCGCTTCTTCTTTCCACTTCGCCCAAAACTTGGATGGCGTACCACAGGTGCCATAACGCCCCTCCAAACCGTTCACAGATAACAAAAGCTGGCTGTAAGCAAAAAGATGGGGGATTTCATCACTCTTTTGGTTGCGAAGGTTTTGAGAAATCCCTTCTGCGACCGTTGGTTTACCTGAGTGGGAAGAATCGGGACGCTTGGCTTCAATCACCACCCACGGAAGCCCGTTAACAAAGCAAACAATATCGGGGGTGCGTTTACCTGTACCATGCGAGTTAGTTACATCAAATTCTTCGGTAAAGTGGTAGTGATTATTGCTCGGATTTGTCCAGTCGATGATCTGGATGGTTGGGCTGGCTTTCTTGCCGCCAACAAACTCCGTTACCCCGATACCATAAGTCAGCGTATCGTAGAGCTTTTCATTTGCCTCCTTTAACCCAAGGTTCATGGCTGGCGTCAGTTCATGGATTATCTTATCGATAGAGGCTGGCTGAAGTTTGCGCTTTTCACCCATAAACAGGTAGGTTTTCTCTTGCAAAGCTCGGCGCAAAATATCGGGAAGGATGACGGTAGAACGATTCCCTCTTATCGCATTACATTGCGAGGGTGGAATAAAGGTGTAGTTTAATTGGGTAAGAAGAGCGAGCGCCGGAATTTTAGCGCTCTGCTCTTCACGGAAATTGGGCAACATCAGCCTTTATCCTTATTATTTGAGACCTGTGACAATAGATGTTGGCGCTCTTTTTCGAGTTGCTGGCGCAGTTCTTCTTCGGTTGGAAGTTCCAGCATATATTTGGAAGCAAAGAGGTGTTCGCTGTCGTTAAGCACGGAATATTTCGCCACGGTATGGTTATTTTCAGTGCATAAAATCAAACCAATGGTTGGGTTATCGTCTTTCTGGCGTTTCTTTTCTTCGTACATGCGCACATACATGTCCATTTGCCCAACATCTTGATGAGTCAGCTTGTGCATTTTTAAGTCGATAAGCAAAAAGCACTTAAGGTGGAAGTTATAGAACACCAAGTCGATGTAGTAGTCGCCATCGTCGGTTGAGATCCTTTGCTGCCTTTCAACAAAAGCAAACCCTTTGCCCAGCTCCAACAAGAACTTTTGCAAATTGTCTATGAGTGCTTGCTCCAGTTCACTTTCTTGCAGTGTGCCACTAGGTAGCCCAAGGAAATCAAAGATGTAAGGATCTCTTAAATAGTCTTTGGCGGTAACAGCAAGCTCAGATATTTTCTGTTCCCCTTCATCAAGGACAGGCTGAATATCCTGCTGTTTGGCTTGGGTCGTCAGTAAGCGTTCGTAATAGAGTGCGCCTATTTGCCTGTCTAGTGCTCTTGCCGACCACCCTTGATCAATGGCTTCGTTCATGTACCAATGGCGGGCTTGCTCATTTTCAATTCGTGTGAGCGTGCGATAATGTGTCCACGATAAATTGTGACGCAGTGCGTCACGATTCGGAAAAGCGAGATAAAACAAACGCATATTTCTCAGGTTAGACGCATCAAACCCCTTACCAAACTCTTGAGTGAGTGAGGCGGAGAGGTGCTTAAGTACCTGTTTTCCGTACTCCGCGCGTGCCTGCCCTTGCTGCTCATCCTCCACTATCAGCCGACCAATTTCCCAATAGGTTTGCACCATGGCGGTATTAACAGCAACAGCAACCTGCTTTCGCCCCTGATTGAGTAATTGTCGGATATTGGCGAGCAAAGCCGTTTGTTCACCTTGAGGCGTTTTATCGCTCATTACGCTATTTCCTATTCAAATTCGTCGCCCGCTTAACACGCTTCGTTAGGGGATAAAACGCCAGTCTCCAGCGTACGCCCCTGATGGTCGTGCAGCGTTACACCTTGCTCGGTTTTCCAGTCTACCCATCCGTTTGAGGTGCCTAGCAACAAACACATAGACGCGCCGCTTGGTGTGCGAAACAAGTAGTCGCGCTGAAACACAAAACGGTCGCCTTCGGTCGATACAACCCCTTTATCGCGCAATGCGTCGCGTTTATCGTAAAACCGTTGGTCGGTTTTTCTTTTGGTTGTCATGGGTGCGGAAGAACCTTTTAGCACCACCATGCCTTCGTTGGTGTAAATCCCTTTGGCGTTTACGCCTGCTCGGTTACACACAAAGGTTTGCTCGGCTTTGGTTTTTGTTTGTTCTGTAAGGGCTTCAAATATGGGGTAACCCAAGGTTGCCAGCAACAAGCTGCCCACATCATGAATTTCATCGCAGTCCGCTTTCAATGGAATAGTAGTGTGAGTATTCTGACCACCATTACGGTTAAGCAGGTCATAGCGCTGACACGCCCTGGCTTTTTCAATGGACAGTGATTCAAGATACGACACATGGGATTGCATGAGGTTGTTGGTGAGCGAAACCAGAACCAGTGCTCGCTCCCAGTCTTTTTTCTCGTCTCGGTGATGTTGCATTAACCTGGCACCCACTTCACTCGACTGCCCGATATAGCACTCCTCTTTGTTGTCACCAGAAACAAGAAAATACAAACCCACTTGTTTGGCTTCTGGCATATTAACAAAGTCGGCAATGTTGCTGCGAGGCACTTCGATAACACGAATAATCGACGTGGTTTGCTCTGCAATACGAATACCCGAAGGGTCACCACTGGGCAAAAATATCTGAATAGTACGAGGGCGTTTGGTATTCATGATACCCCCTCTACTCTATCTACTTTCACACGGCGCTTGCCCGTTAATAGCTGCTGCATCAGCGCCTTTTTTTCTTGTTTAAAGTGCGCGAGTTTGGTTTCCAGAGTTTCGATTTCTTTATCGGCAGCGGTTAGGACAGCGGCGATTTTTTGTTGTTCTTCAAAAGCAGGTATATTAACTTTTAAGCCCTTAATGATTGAAGCGTTTAAGTTTGGTTGACCACCTTGAACAAGATTTATTGCTTTTTCCATTTCTCTTTCAAGTAAATAGAACAAGAAAGTATTTGAATGCTCTTCTCTAACATGCAATGCGAGTATAGCTTGGTTTATCGTGGCTCCGACTAGATAGTTAATTGCCACCTTTCCAGCAGTTGCACCATACATTGCTATTAGAAGACTTCCCTCTTTAACATATTTAGCTGATGAGTTTTTTACTCCAACCTCGGTGATGTATTCATTAACAGAGCAGACAAATCGATCATTCAGCTTGCCTGAGGTAATCCATGGTATTGAACCACCGTAATATTCATCTTTCTTTCTAGATGGAGTACCACCAGAGAAACACTTGGCGATACTTGAAATTAATGTTTCCTCCCACTCCTCCTCAAAAACCTTCCCTGTCTCTGGATTCACCAGACGCTTTTTACCCGTTAACAACTGCTGCATCAGCGCTTTTTTCTGCTGTTTGCTGGTTTCAATCAGCTTTTCGGTTTTGGCAATGGCTTTATCCCAGGTGGATAGGATTTTGGCGATTTTTCGTTGTTCTTCATACGGTGGGAGAGCAATTTTGAGTTTTTTGAAGTAAGGTAAGCCGATCGTTTTAATAGTCGAACCAACAGCTTGTCGCTCAAACTCAGGCTTATTCAATTGCAACCAGTTATACAAAAACCAGTTATGAGCTTTTAAATTAAAATCACACTTCCAAGCAATAAAGTGCTGACTAACTGCCATAGGCTCTGCCATGACACCACTTTTTCCGATGCCTGCATCGCGAGAAATGACAACAGTCCCAGCAGGGTGTATCTGGGCAGAAGAGTTATCAATACCTAGCGAGGAAATTTCTTTATCTGTTTCTTTCACAAGTCCTTTATCCAAGCGGAATGTATCGGCTAATGAAATCCACTTGATTCCTCCATTCCAATATTCAGGAAAGGACTTACTGGGTGTATGCCCACTACACCTTTCAGCATAATCATCCAATAACCCATAAGACCAACCTTTAGGGATTTTAGTTAAGCTTAACTCACGAGCCATAACCGAGCTCCTTTAGGTAACCTGCCATCTCTTTTTCTAGCTCGGCAAGTTCTCCTTGCAGTGCCAGGCGCTCTGTGCGAACGGCGATAAGATCGATTTCTTCCTCTTCTTCAAAGGTATCGACATAGCGTGGAATGTTCAGGTTAAAGTCGTTTTCGGCTATCTCTTCTGGTGTGGCGAGGTACGCGTATTTATCCAAGGTTTTTCTTGCGCTGTAGGTATCGACAATTTTCTGAATATTGTCGTCTGTTAACAGGTTTTGGTTTTTACCCGATTTAAACTCACGCGAGGCATCAATAAACAGCACGTTGTTATCTTTTTTGTGTCGTTTAAAGATCAGAATTGCTGCTGGGATACCGGTGCCAAAAAACAGTTTTTCCGGTAAGCCGATCACCGCATCCAGCAGGTTCTCTTCAATCAGCTTTTGACGAATTTTGCCTTCTGCCGACGCGCGGAATAGCACACCATGTGGCACCACCACACCCATGCGCGCCCCTTTGCTTGAAGTAGAGGCGGGGTTCATGGTTTCAATCATGTGCAAAATAAACGCGTAGTCGCCTTTGGTTTTAGGTGGAGTTCCTCTTTCAAAACGGTGGTAAATATCATCATTGGCGTTTTCATGCCCCCACTTATCCAAAGAAAACGGTGGGTTGGCGGTCACCACATCAAACTCTAACAGTTCTTCTTTCCCACTCACTTTTAACTTGGGGTTGCGGATGGTGTCGCCCCATTCAATGCGGTGGTTGTCTTCCCCATGCAGGAACATGTTCATTTTCGCCAGCGCCCAAGTTGAGTTGATGGACTCCTGCCCATATAACGCGTAGCTCTTTGAACCTTCAAAGCGCCTTCTAATATGGTTACCGCATTTCAATAGCAAAGAGGCAGAGCCACAGGCTGGGTCGCAGATGGTATCGCCCGGCTGAGGGTCGAGCAGAATAGAGAGCAAGTCAGAGACTTCCGGCGGTGTATAGAATTCGCCCGCGGTTTTGCCGCTGCCAGCCGCAAAGTGTTTGATTAGGTATTCGTAGGCGTTACCAATAATGTCGAGGTTACCGACTCGACTGGGCTTTAAGTCGAGGATTTTTTTACCAAAATCTTCCAGAAGACTACACAACAAGTCATTTTTTTTCTTTTCATCGCCCAGTTTGTCGGTGTTAAAGCTGATGTCTTGGAACACGTTTTTTAGCTTGGAACCATTGTCTTCTTCAATGGCGTGCAATACCTGATCGATTCGGGTGCCGTTGCCTGCCTGATGCCTACGCTCATACAGGCTGTAAAAGTTGGCTCTGAAGGTTTCGATGACCTTATCTTCATCGTCGGTGATGTCTACCATAGGCAATTGAAAACGTTCACTGTTCATCATTTCTTCAATCAGCTCTGGCTCATCACCATATTCGGCTTTGTAGTTGTCGTAATGATCCTGCCACACATCCGAGATGTATTTCAGGAAGAGCATGGTAAGAATGAAGTCTTTGTAGGTATCGGCACTGATAGTGCCACGGAAGGTGTCGCAAGCCGCCCATACTGCATTGTTCACTTGTTCTTGTAGGTTGGAGACTTGGCTGGTGTTCTCTGACATGGTTGGTAATCTCTGATATTTCTATAATTCGTTAAGCACTTGGGTGGCTATGGCGTCTAGCTCATTATGCCTTAGCGCAATCAGGTGTTGATAAGCTTGCTTTTCTTGCTCTGCACTAGTCACTAGTTTCATCAACAACCTTTGCTTTTCAAGCGGTGGTATTGAAATCGGCGTTTGCTCTAGCACTGCCCTTTTTATGCTGACTTGTACGCTTCCCTCAGCAGATTGCAAGAAATAGCGCTGAACCAGTGTGTGGTTGATTTGCCAGGCAATAAATTCTGGCAACACTTTATCGCGATTCACTCTGAGCTGGAAGAAGTGAGGGGAACATACGACAGGTTTATTGATGTCGGCAATGTGGGTGGCGAGATTTCTCACTCCACGTGCAGCAAACACGATATCGCCAGGCTGTAGCCATTCGGGTTCTTTTCGCCCCCCAATATCCGCTTTTACCAACGCATTCCAGTGAATATTTCCATATTCATCTTGGTCACGAACTTGAATCACAAAGCCATTTCCATCCGCCGATTCTTTGATTGATCCGCGAAACGGATGCCCCGCTCTGATGTCCGCAATGTCCTGTAATTTTACCTTCATATCCCAATTGCATCATTTTATTTGATGCAAAAATAATAGTTGACAAGTTTATTATTGTCAACGCAGAATAAGTGCATCATTTTAATTGACGCACTAAAAATAAAAGGAAAATAACGTGAAAAAAATTTCTACTTCAATCTATCTGCTAAAGGGCTCCGTATCCTCCAACACCGCTGTAATGAACACCCATGACTGCATTGAGCACAGTCTTGAAATTGAGGGGACAGAGGCAAAATTATTCATCAAGCAGCCTTCAAGTAATAAACCGGCATTTGCGGATCTGTTCACACAACAACCCAACTTTAAAGAGATGGATTTCGGGTCTAACCAATCCACTGGGGGTGTGTTGCAAGTTCAATTCGCTGGAAACACCTTCTATCTCACCTTTGGTCACGGCTACCACTTGCTAGACAAAGACTACTTTGAACCCAACTTCGGGCTGCGTGTTGCCTTGAACTCGACGGATATTGAGGAAGTTCGGAGTGTAGATACGGCGTCTAATAAAGCCGCGCCTTTAAATACTCGCATGCAGTGTGGAAAAGGCACCAAAGTGAATGACTTTCCCATCGACGTTGATGAAGACATGTTGCAGGCCATTGTTGGAAAGTCATCTGAGGCGATTTTCAATAGTCAGATTTCTGGAAATCGCTATGCGCTGGGGATCAAGCTGACCGCCGACTTAAAACTGTTGCCAACCATTCTGACCAAAGCTTGGCAATACTTTAAAGCGCCGCTCAAGCCCGAGCTAAAGTGGGTAGAGAACATCGCGGAAGTGACTGAAGACAAGCTCATTGACACTCTAAACAATGCGCTGGTTAATGCGCTCTCTCAACCCACGCAGAATGATTTTTACCTTCTGGAGCCGGAGGTCGT
The DNA here is from genome assembly GCF_027924785.1 of Vibrio nigripulchritudo. Classification (NCBI taxonomy): domain Bacteria; kingdom Pseudomonadati; phylum Pseudomonadota; class Gammaproteobacteria; order Vibrionales; family Vibrionaceae; genus Vibrio; species Vibrio nigripulchritudo. The sequence continues at coordinate 1,957,988 of NZ_AP027050.1, forward strand.
CGACTTGGATTTGATTGCGGGTTATAGCTACGAAAAACGAAGCACCCAAATGTTTGAGATGCTTTCCCTTTCTCGTTACGTTAAGGCAGCCACGCTCAATGGAAAGCGAGCACTCGAACTGAGCCACTTAAAAACTAAATGCAAAATATATGCGAAAGATGATAACCATCAAACAGTCAAAACTTGGTCGGGGCTCGAATGCATTTACGGTGAACTGGTGCATAACGGGGAGCACTTTGCGATACGTAATGGTGTTTGGTATCAGATGAACAAAGACTTTGTCAAAGAAGTGAATGACGCGATTGCCCAAATACCTGCGTATCAATACTCGCTGCCGGATTATGACCACAAAAATGAAGGCGCGTATAACTGTGATGTGGCGGCACAGCGAACAGAAATTCAGTCACTGGACACCAAAAACATTATGCTGGGTGGTGGAAAAAGCCGTTTTGAGTTCTGCGATTTAGCCAATTCGAATAATGGTACAGATTCTAAATTCGACCTTATTCACGTTAAACACTATAAAAATTCGTCGGCTGAATTGAGCCACTTGTTCAGTCAAGGCGTTGTCTCTGCTGAGATTTTCCGCAGTAGCGCGGAAGCCCGTAAAAAATTGTACGACAGCCACCCTAACGTGATGCCGCTAAGTAATTCTAAGCAGCAGCCAAATGCCAATGATTACCGTGTTGTTTTTGCGATATACGGTGTAAAAGCCTTACCTCACAAGCTGCCTTTCTTTTCAAAGGTAAACCTAAGAAATGCATACAACAGGCTAAACTTGCTGGGATACCATGTTGCACTGGCACATATTCAGGTTTCGAAGAACAAACTGGCAAGAAGTCAGTGCAAACCAACTGGCAATAAAAACGCGGCGTAAAGGTATAAGTATCGCTCAATACCATCGTCTGTATACGCGCAGGCGGTGGTTCTTTTAGCCACCGAGTAACCGTGAGTTATCACAGCTACTCGGTTTCAAGCTACTTAATTTTCAAACCTAGCTTGAATTTTTCATATAACGCCGCGATACCTGTCAGCTGTTTAAGTTGGATAACGTATTTGATTAACGCTTTTTTAGCGTCTTGTTCAGATCCGGTCTGAATATTCAGGTAGTTCGCGTGCTTTGTATCGCTACCACTTAGCGGCTGACCTTGCTCTGTTTTTTCGTAGCAATGCGCTGCTATCTTAAGCAAGCGGAGTATGGTTTTCTCCTCTTCCGACAACCTGTCCGGGTTAACTCGTTCTAAATCGGCGAGATAGACAGGCTGATGGTCTCGCATCGCAAAGTTCAGCCGCCATAAACACAGGCGATCAAAACTGTTGTCTGGGGAACGTTGTAACCCAGTTTCAACGGCTCGCTTTGCAACATCATAGTTTTTGATTTCTGCACTGGTTGTCGCCAGGTAATAATATGAGGCTGCCGATACATTGGGGTTATCGAATTTATCGGCTTTGCTCATATAGGTTACGAGCTCATAGCGGCGCTCTAACAGGAACAGAGCTAAACACCTCGCATCTACCATGTCTGGGAACTGTTCTGTTAGCTGGTCATATTTCTGCCAAAAAGCGTCATCTGGATACTGATTCCGTTTAGTGACACCGCTTAGATATTCCCGTGAAATGGCTTTCCATACGGCATCAGACACTTCGCTTTCTCGAAGCACTTCTTTCACTGTATCGAAACCAAATTTCTCCTGAACTTCTTTTTCTGCCCAAGATGACGCCGCCGCAGGATCTAAGCGATCATCACCTAGATTCACTTTGGTCATGATCATTAGCTTGCGGTACAGATGGTTATCTTTCTGTTCAGCAATATGGAGTGAATAGGCGTATAACCATTCCGTATCTTCGCCACACATTAATAAGCGCTCATAGCGAGCTAAGACGGATTCGTGCAAGTCGTAGCGCAGATCGATTTCAATCCGGCGAACGTCCAGCCAGGGCGACTCGTGAAAGCGCTCCATTTCCGTTAGCTGATGTTGGGCTTTCTCTAACCAGCTTAACTGTAGGTAAAAATCGAGCAGTGAAAATGCGGCATCGGCGTTAGAAGGCGCAATACTGTACGCATTTTCAAACAACTGAAGGATGTCTCCTTCGTATTTTCCACTGTCCAGCTCCTCATAACCACGCGCGCACTGGATTAGAATTTCAGGATCATGAGGACACAGCTTCACCAGTGCCTCTACGCTTTCCAACATCTCTGATCGGCTGTTGAGCGCTTTTGCCCAGTCGAGCTTTAACTTCCACGCCTCGACAAATCTTGGGTTATCAGACAACAGATCCGACAGAGATTTCATTGCCTGCCCCATGTCACCCCAGCGAGCAAAAATCTCTGCGCGTTTAATGGCAATGGTGATCGGCGGTGTCCCCTGCCAGATTGGTGCATCTATCTGCTCTAACGCTAGGGAGTCCTCACGATGCTCGATAAGTAAGTCAATATAGTGAATGTGGCAGTGGATGTAGGTTGGGGACAGCGCCAGCGCTTTTTCTAAACAGGCTTTTTTCTCTTCATAGCTATCAACCAGTTGAGACTCGACCAAAAAGATCTCTGGTCTGTCGCTCATCTCCACTTTTTTAGCATTAAGCAGGTTATGGAAACGCTCGCCATTTTGCGTCCAGTTTCGCAACGCTCGCCAAGCCCATAAATAATCCACATCAATGTGGAGTGCCTGCTCGATCAGTTCGATAGCCCTTTCGTCACGCCCAAACTCTTTGTAGCAGTAACCAATATAGCCATACAGAGATTCGTCATTGGGGTTGTGGGATTTACATTTTTCAAGAATCGCCAGCCCGCGCTTCGCCTCTCCTTGTTCTTCGAGTAGATCATAATACGCCTTGGCAACCGTCGACCAGCCGGGTGCAAGAGTCAGAGCAGTTTCAAACGCTTCTGCCGCCGCCGCTTTATCTTGCTTGAGTAAATGCAATTCGGCCTTTTCGTAAAATACGCGGGGAATCAAAGAGAATTTGTCACAGCATTGCTGAGCAAGGGCAAGCGCCTCATCCAATTCATTTTCCGATTTGTGCTGCAAGACTCTTAACACCCACACCGACCAGGTGTCGCTGTGTAATTCCAGCATCTCTTCACAGAAGCTGCGCATTTGATCCAGTGGCAGCCAGCCATCGGCGTACGACCAGAAATTCCAGATCGCATCAGAAATATCACCGGACTTTTTGAGTACATCAATCATAAATGCAAAAGCGCGTAATCGATCTTTGGGTCCGATGTGGCTTCTGACCATGGATGTGGTTACCAGATCGTGATTAGGGTTGAGCTGATAAGCATTGCATGCCGCTCGCTGCGCTTCGGCCCACTCAGAATGAATGGAGTGATAACGAGCGATCTGAACCCAGACATTGGCCGAATTAGGCTGAGCCTCTTCCAGTTTGTCTAGTAACGGCTTCGCATTGCTGTAATCCTCTTGATCCAGATAATGCTCTGCCAGTTTGCACATCGCATCGTAGTCGTTTGGAAATTTCTCCAGCAGTTGTTTCAAAGCATCAATTCGCTTCTCTTCAAGAGAGTGCAGGTGAGAATAGCTCCAAAGCAAAGCGGCACTATCCGGGCTTTCTTTCAACCTTCTACCTAGCACTTGATCGGCTTCTTGAACCATGCCAGTACGCTTAAGGATGTTCAGGTAATTTTCGAGGTCTTCCACAGAGCTGACTGGGTTTTCCGAGACCTTTGCATACAACTTAATGGCTTTTAGGTTATTGCCCAAACGGGACTCTTTCGCCGCCAGTAATCGTTGACGGTCAATTTCATCAAGCACATGACTTTTGAGTTCAAAGAGCGGATTGAATGTATCCCAAACCCCGTAACTCAGCAGTTTCTCCAGATACATGTGGTGCAGGGACGGATCATCTGGGTGTTTTTCAGCGGCAACCTTTAGAGTATCGAACGCCTGCTCCATTCTGTCTTCCATCTCATAGGCGTAAAACAGCGAATACGCAGGGCTTACGGATGCGGTGATCGAACGCTCAAAATCAGCCTTCAACGCTTCAAGCACTTCTTCTGAACGCCCCAACTGGCGATACGCCAGATAGTAGCTGCGGATGTAAGACGAGTTGATGTGGTCTAAACAAACCGCCCAGAAGTAGTACTGACAAGCTTGTTCTTTGTCGAGTTGTTCCCACGACGCATGCCCAAGATTCCAGAAAAATTCTGCGCTTCCCCAAATGCTCGCTTTTCCTTGCTGAATCAGAGAGTTTCTTAGTTCTTGGTATTCAGGTTTACTGTCTGTCGCCGCCAGCAGGTTATTGAAAATATCGCCATGACCGTACGCTTTGTACTGTTCTGCCAGCCAGTCTATCGCTGGTTTCTCTCCTTCTAAGGCATAAATGCATTGGTATTGTGACCGAATCAGGTAAACCACATCGGGGAATCGCTGCAGTAATTCTTTGTTCAGGTCATAAATGGTCTGGTTATCTCTAGTCAGAATGGCGGCAAGGCGCTGACCCAGTAAGATAAGTCGATGTTGGTCATCGATAGATGCCATGGCTCGCAAATGTCGATTTAATGCGGCGACATCCTCTTTGGCATAAGCGGCTTCCAGTTTTCTCCAGGTGGGGTACAAATTCGCGGCAGGCAGCGAGAGCAAGGCGAGTTTTGATTCCTGCTCCTCAGGCACAATCGCCACGCATTTGGGGCCATTAACGGCATCACATTCTATGGTTTCTTTCAGAAGCGCTTTGCGGTTACCCGTATTGGACGGGTCCATCAGCATCAGCAGTCCAGAATTGGGATCGTAGCCCCGTACTACCTGAAGGTGAGAAGAAAGCCCCTGAGTGGTGACCAATGTAAGCGGAATGCCTGCACCCAGAACATCCATAACGGCTTGTTCTTCCAGATCAAACTCCAGATAGGCAAAACCATTGTCTGATAGCCATTCTCGCTGGCTCTCTTCTGGTGTACCGCCATAGCATATAAGACTAGCAATCTCGTCTTCGTTGACTTCCTTACCCCAAAACTGGGCAATCGCAGCCAAAGATGAGGGTGCGCAGGTCATGTGTTTCTGAGCGATGTCCGGAACGGCGACTTTCAAAACAGGCTTAAAGTCTGAGCTTCTCTCCAGATTCTCTTTAAGTATTTTGTTGAATGGTGTTCTGGCGCTTTGCAGGTGCTCCACCGCCCGAGCAAGATCTTGGTTGTGCAGCGCGATTTCCGCTTTGAGATACTGGAGATAATCATCAGAACGCTTCGTGCCATGCACACTGTATTTAGCCACTTTTTCCAACGCCTGCTCGCACTTCTCCATCTCGAGATTATCAAAACAGAGGATGGCGTAATCCAGCCACAAAGGAACCGACTGAAACTCGGTAATCAAAGGTTCCATCAACGCCATCGCGGCTTGCTTACCTTTGTACAATTTTGTCAGTGAAGCTAGAGATTCGAGCGCGGCAGGTGTTTTTTTGTCTTCATAGCTGGTTAACGCAAGCTGATACGCTTCTTCGCGCTTTCCTTCTTCTTCAAGTACCCGAACCCGAATTCGGGTGAGCCAGTCTTGCGAATCCGAATGCTCGCTGGCTTCATCGAGTAGCCTGTGAGTTGTGGCAAAATCACGTAAACGGGAATAAAAAATGGCTTCGGCAGCTATCCAGTCCGATACTTCTGATGGCTTGGATGCCAGTTCTCGCCATTTTGCGAGTATGTCGTGACAGTGCACGGCACCTTTCTGGTAGAAGAAATAAAAGAATGCCCGAAATGCGGCGTTGCTATCTGACTTGTTTCGACGCCAGATTTTCAGTGTCAGATATTCCGCTGCGCGAGCACGGCCAAGCTGGCGGAGTAATTTAGCAAGTAGCTCAAGTTGCTGAGTCTCTTCCCAGTCAGCATGGTTGCCCCACTGACTTTCTGCCATATGAAGCGCATCCAGATACAGCCCTTCTTCCATCAGTGTTGTTACTCTGTCAATTACGGCTTTTTCTGACCTTTCAACCACTTGCTCAGAATCCATTCTGCACTCCAATTCGCCAACGTTTTAATTTTCAAGACTTTTATTAAGGTAAATATACCCAAGTGACCTTAAGGTACTTGGGTATAAAATAACAACTTTGGTTACGTCACTTTATGAGCTGAATAAAAAAATCAGCATTGATTATGATTCAGGCTTGAGAAAACGAAAAAAGGCTAAGGGAGAAACCTTAGCCTTTGCGCTCGAATGGGATGTTGAAAAAAAGCTAGCTCGCCATAATCAGCATAGGTAGGCGAAGGATCTCGTCACCGGATGATGCCATGTACACCATGATCCCCACCAGAGAGGCGACCAATCCCAGATACCAAACAAAAGAAACGACCTGACCGTAACGGTCTAGCGGAAGAAGATGGCTATTGTGCCGAGTCCGCCATTCAATCAAAATTTCGATGCTACCCATGATCAACAGGAAGCCAAACAACGCTAACCCCAAGGTATAACTGGCAACCACACCCGCGAGAGCTGCAAGAATGCACATCACCAACCCAGCAACGCTGTTAAATGAAAAGCTGATGCTCTTTAGTACGTGCCCGCCATCTAGCGGCAATACAGGCAGCAGGTTGATAAGGTTTAGAAACGCATTGAAGGCGGCGAGACCAGCAAAGAAGATGTTGCCCGTTACCCAGTAGACCACCAGTAAAACCAAAGACAACACCAAACCAAAGGTTGGTCCCATTATCGATATCACTACGTCTTGCCAGCGCGTGTTGATTTTTTCATCCGAGAGCGCAAGACCCCCCAAGAATGGAATCAGATAGATACCTTTGGTTTTCATACCAAAGTATTTCATTGCGCGAATGTGCCCGTATTCGTGGAACATCAAACACGCCAGCAACGCAATCGCAAATTCAAACGAGAAAAACCACGAGTACGCCGCCAAGCTCAACGCGGCTAGCACCCCTTTGATGACTTTGGCACTTTTCAGTGCCTTCATACCCAGAGCAAACAGCCCGACCACGCTGAACTTACGCTCTTGTTTTGCGGGTGTTACCGGGGTTTGTCTTTCGATGTCTTTGGCGTCGCGTCGACCTTCCGCCACTACCAGCTCATTGGCTTTGGCAGCGAAGTGCACATAGAACGGCTGCCAGTTCAAATCCACATTGACCTGGCAATCAATGGCTTGCTCGCCATTGGTCAACTGAAAGCTGTGCAGGTGTTCCTGTCTGTCAGCGTTTGCATCCAGCTGCGAAACAAGGGTGTTATCCCAGAATAGCTGCTGCCAGCCTGCCATGGACCCTTCCAGTCGTAATGGCTTCCCTAAAAAATCGATATTAAACAGTTCCAACTGCGTATCCTGTTTTTGCGTTCAATGGCGCGTAGTTTAACCTGAATTCGGGTTTGCTCAAGTGAGATAGAGATACAGAAGCCACAGTACACCGACAACAATACACTTGACGTTCCAGGGTGCGCGGAAGAACAAATGAATCAAAACCAGAGGCAACATAAGTGTGACCAATACGTACTCTCGGGCTGTCCATACCTTGTTGGCATCAGAATCTAGTTCATCCCAGCCGTCACCTTGCTCAGATTCAACATTCTGACTTTCCGTATTTGCTCGCTGCTCGGCTCTTCTTGCGCTTTGTTCTGCTCGTTTCTGTTCCGTTTTTTGGTTTGGCGTGAGCTCCAGTTCGGGTTCCGGTTTTTCCTCTGGTTGCCACCAGTCTTCACGCGGAGCTTCCCCTTTCGCGGCTTTCGCTCTAAGCAAGCGCTTGTTCAGTGCCGTTACTTTGCCATGCTTGGTCTGGATGCCGTATTGGCGTTTTAGGTGAACCAAGGTCTTTTGCAGAGGAATGCCTTTTTCCGGATCGACCATCGCGACAAAATTGGCATAGCCTTCAAGAGATCGGAACAAATCGTCCGTTCCCCACGTTTTGCCTTCCGGACCATCTAACTCAATCTGCTTTAATACCGCTCGAAAACGTTTAAGGGTTTTACGATCCACCGACAGCTTGTCGTTCACCACCACACCCGTGACTTCCTGCTTTTGATGGCTGCGCATCACACGGGTCTTCTCGGGGTGGAGCGTGAACCCTTCGTCGATAACAATTTGCTTGGCTCGCCAAAGCAGCGATTGCACTTTGTCGGGATCATCGGTGGAAAAGGTCAGATCATCGGCGTATCGGCTATAGGTAAACCCGAGTTTATCCGCCATTCCTTGTAGCCTTGCATCCAGCCGACGACACAGAGCATTGGTGATGGCTGGGCTGCATGGAGAACCTTGCGGTAACCGGCGCTCACCCTGAGCGACAAACCAGGTTTTACCGTCCATCTCGAGTTCCTGAACTTCCGGCTCTGTGGTCAAAAGCCCAAATACCGTAGCGAGTTCCTCACTGTAACCCTGCGCGCGAAACAGCCCTTTCACCCGCTTGTAGCTGATGCTTGGGAAGAAGTCTTTCAGATCCATATTGATCACCGCCGCCTTGCCGACATGAGGCTGGGCATTAGTAACAATACTTTTCCCTGAGACAAACCCGTGCGCTGCCTGATGTATCGTTAACTTCTCCAGAACATTATCGAGCAGCCAGTACTGAGCGCGTTTAAGCCTTGGCATAGGCGCAGAAATATGGCGCTCACCGCCGGACTTTTTGGCAATCGTAAAACGCTGGTAATGAGAGACATTCGATACGTCTTTCTGATAGGCAAGAAACCGCAGTTCAGAGACCGAAATACCCATCGCCTGAGCAAGTGAAGCAATATTTTCAAAATGGGGGAGATCTTGGCTTTCCAGCTTGCTGGCATCGCTTTCTTTGTTCACTAACCCCAGCGAAACGTCGTCACCCAGCCAGGTGAAGCTCTCTTTTTGTTTGTGATACCACGCCAGCGCGCGTTCGTATCGCTCTTGATTACGAGCTTGACGTGTCTGCTCCCGCTTTTCCAGCGCCGCTTTCTTTCGCTCTTTATGAAGCGCTTCCAATGCCTTTTCAGGGTCAGAATACAGGCTGTCGAGCTGGCTCAGTTCACGCATTTTGCGCATCAGTTCAGCGCGTCGCTCAATGAATTCCTGCGTTAAGTTGGGTTGCTCTTCGTCCTTATCCCAAAAACCAAGGCGAATCATTTCTTGCAGAATGTACTCGTCTTTACTGGTTTCCCGAATGCGATCATAGATTTCCTGACGGGTCAGTTTTGGGGCTGAGTCAGACAACGTTGCCTCCTGGCTATCGGATTGGGATGAGTGATGAGAAGTATCAGACATAGACCGCCTCCCCTTTAATCAAACGGGTATGCAGTGGCGTAGTGCCGTGATGAAAAAGTCTGGAAACTAGGGAAGAAGGAGAAAGCAGCGCGACGCGATATTCCTTCGAAGAGTTCTTAGTACTGAGGGTATCAACTCGATGCCGTACGTTACCTATACCGCTCATTGACTTCTGTGAAGTCACACCGCAATAGCGGTATAGGTGACTGTACGGCTCAGTAAAGATAGCATCAGTGATGCGTGGGCAGTCTTTAAACCTGAATGGCGATCCACCATTCGAGATGCAAGGTTCTTCTGCCGCGCTGCTATGGTTTCCCATTGTATGTCTAATGGCTTGTTCAGCAAGTAAAAATTGTGAGACTTGGCTCTGTTTTGAGAGGCAGTCCGGGTTTGATAAGACAGCGTTCATCATGCGGTTACCTCCTCGCCCAGTTCTCGGGCAGCTTGCATCCGAAGCGCCAGCATGTGCTCACAAGGTCCCTGTCTCAGTTTGTTGGTATGCCAGAAATGACAATCGCACTCGCCTCCTATCAGACGCTGATCTCGGTCGATTCTCAGAACAGAGCGATACTCTTTTCCGTTGTCCAGAGTGACGCCCACTATCTCTTTGATACCAGACTGCTCCGTAACCTGAATCACGGAAACTAAATTGGCGGCGACCAGACGGCTGGCTTTTTCTTCTCTTTCATTGGTAAAGCGAATTTGATCCAGTGCGATAGGTTGATTGTAGAGATGTCGAAGTCGGTACACATCCAGACTCAGGTCATACAAAACCTGTCCCAACTGGCTGTATTGCGCGAGCGCCGATTTCACCACACTCACGTCCAGCGCTAACCGGGATGCCAGGCTGGAAGCGCTCTCTTGTTGGGTTTCCTTGAGTGCTAAATAGACTCGCTGACTGGTCAGTTCATTCACCGTTTCTCGCGGTGCAAGCAGGTCAAACTGACCAGCAGCAGACCAGTCATTAGCGCTCCACCCAGACAAACCAAGCGTGAATGTCATATCACCCATGTTCGCGACATAAAAGGATGGCATGCCATCCCCCAACAAGCAGACATCAAAGCTGTCTGCGACAGGCAATAAACGCTCTAGAATCAGGATGCGCCTGCGTCCCCAGGTGCGAATGGTTCGGGCTTCATCACCACGGTAGACGGAACGAGGACAGGTAATCACATCGCCCCATGGCTCCATCACAATCTTAATCGGTTGATCGGGTGTTAATTCAAAACGCATGGAACGCGGTCCAACGCGCTCTTTTTTGCGTTTCAGCAACAGGCAGATGTTATGGATGTCCATTGGATGAAGCCGGAACTTCACCATTGGCAATGTCATGGCAGAGCTGACTTGCAGGAAGCCCCGTACCCACGAATCGGGAAGATCAATTTTCTTCTCATCGAATGCTGCACTGCCGGAAGTCTGGACGTTGAACCCGTCGGGATCCACTTTCAGCAGCGTTTTGCGATAGTCCCGAATCTTCTGAAATTCGTCGTACAGCCCTTGGGAGTAGTCAATATTGGTGGTGCCGCATTCTTTATCGCTGACGTTTTCAAAGGTGTCGTAGTTGCAGCTCAGTTTGCCGTAACTGGATTCGTCCTCTGAGAAACATTCAAAAAAGACCTGATCTGGGTGAACCGTGATGACGGGGTCAAGCACATACCAGGCATCCATGTCGTGCTTGTACAGGTACTTAAAGTACTTGTCCTGCGCTTTGTAAAATGGCGACATGATTTCTGCCGAGGCTTTACTCATTTCAGTCAGTTCGGCTTTGACCTCTTCTAGCTCTTGCTTGACTTCACCAGAGCGACTGACAAATTCCGCCAGCAATCGTTCTTCTTCCTGCGCCAGCCAGTTCTGATATTCATCCCGGTTTTTGGGCACAAAACGCATGTCCGAAATGACCACATCATGGAGCGCAGAAATGGCTTCCCGAAAGATGTGTTTTTCTTTTACCTCACCCACAAAGAATGTCGGGGCGCGAGATGTATCTGGAGAGAACGCGACATCGGTCGATTGGCTACCAGAACGAACCTGACTTTTGGATGCGTATTGATAACTCACTTTCATGATTCGTTCTCCATGGTCGCGGCAACTGAAGAAGCCACGTGGCGCGGCGATTTAATTTCAATGGGCATCGCCAGACTGCTCTCTTGCTGTTTAAGTGCCAGCATGGCTTTTAGAATTTGTGCTTTGTCTTTGTGAACAGAAGTCAGGGACTGACGAGTCAGGATTTCTGACACCATTTCCATCACCTTCGGGGAAGCAGTGGCTTGCTCTGTCATGAAAGCCAGCACTCGATCTTTTGCTGCCCGCCCGCTGTTTACGCGGCTGAGCACTGAGATGAAGTAAGGTTTTAACGCCAGCAGAATGGACTCGTCCCCCGATGCATATTGAGAAAGGAACTGGGTCACAAACAGCTCAACATTGGCAGCAGGGTGCTGGCTCAACTTGAGTAGGTACTGTTTCCCATCCGTTTCATCAAAGAAACGTTGCAGCAACTCTCGCCCAAACGCCTGCACCTGACCATCTGGGTTGTCACACACTGAAACAATGGCTTCTGGGGTCCAGTGCTCGGCTGTCATATGTTTGCGGCTGAACTCAAACGCAAACTCTTTGGTATCCAGCCACGCACTCGCTAATAGAGCAAGAAACCCTTCGCTGTCATCAAGCAGTGATTTAGGTTCACGCTCAAAATGCGCTCTGGCGATTTCTCTCAACGCAAAAGTGTTGCTGTTTGCCAGTAACAACCAGCTTTCGTTATCGAGTTCTCGGTCCAGTGTGCGAGCGTTAAAGCTATCAGACAGAATAGGGAGCACGACGTTGTGTGCCATTTCAGATTTTGCCGTCGCCAGTAAAAGCACTTCATTGAGTGACTTTATCGACAGCTCGCGTTCAAATTCTTGCTGAATAAAGTCTGTGACCAAACGTTGCAAATCTTGATCGAGTTCTCTCTGATTCAGCAGTGCCACCAACTTGCCAAACACCAAACCTCGGTTGTCATTGCTTCTTTGGTAAGCGGCAGGCAGTGCGGTCAACACCGCTTTTCGTTGGGCTTCGTTGTTCTTTAGCAGCAACGTCATTAAATACGGCAGGTTCTCCATCAGTTCATCAGGAGATTGCTTGGAGAGTAATGCGACACTGAAAGACTGAATATGATAAGAATCACTGGCTTGAATGGCATCAAAAATGCCAGTAGGAATATCTGACCATGCGACATCAAGCGACATCAATAGCTCACACCCCAACAACGTATTCGGAGCATATTCGCTGAGAACAAGCGCTTCAATCTGGACTAGGGATAAGCCAGACAACGCATCCTTGCAGTGCGATTTCAACCATTCGGCTAACCATAGCGCCTGCTCAATTGAACGCAAAGGATGGGAAGTCAGACGTTGCGTCAGAAGGTTCAGCACTTCTGCCTGACCGCTTCTGAACAGCCCATTGCGCTGCATTTTTTCATCCAGCCAGTCTTTGACAATGGCAGACTCCATGGTGAGCAGCGCGACCAGTACATCGGTAGTTTTGGATAAGTCGGCAATCTTATCGAGCTGTTCTAACGCCAATGACTGGGCAGCTTCAATACCACTTTCTAGCAGAAGCACCAACTGCTCACCCGACAAACTATTACGCTCTAGCCGCGTATCTATAAGTGGTTTAGCGAATTGCTGGCAAACACTGTAGGGTCTGACCATCAAATTCACCAGAATATCGAGGCCGAGTGCTTCTATGTAGCTGGTGTTGTCTTGCAAGGCTCGAATGGCAAACTCACAAACAGGCTGGCATTGACTCGCCAAAGCAAGTTCCAGCAAATTGTGAGGCACTTGATCCCAGAGCTGGGAAAACGCTTCCCCTCGCCCTTCAAAGGTGACATCTGGGTTGAACTTCCAAACGTACCCCGCTTCGCTTCGGGCGTAGGCTGAATGCTCTTTTCTCAAAACGGCGTTAAAGGTGGCATAGCGAGCAAACGCATCGTAATGATTGACCGATTTCAACTGCCGACGCCAGTTTGAATCGTACTCGTAGATCTCCGACGTTTTGGGCTTTTTGCCGTCGCTGTCTTTAAATTGCAGCAGAATCTGAGTAGCCATTCGCACGTAGTCCGGGCTTTCGTTCACACCCAGCTGCTTTAACACTCGCCACTGGCGGCGCACCAGATAATTGTGTGTATTTTGCGAATGTGCCAACCGCGCCTCTGGCGACTTCAGCTCTTTTTCTACCTCTAACCGACCATGCTGATGCGAATAGTAGTATCGCCAGCTCTTTTGGAAAAATGGGTTTCTTTGCTCAAGCTGGAATTGAGCGATAGCGAACGTAGTGGCATCAAGACGAAATTCGCTCATTTTCAGGATGTATCGAATCCCCTGAAAGGCGTTAGGCACAAAAGGTATGCGAGGCAATGACTGTTGCAGGGCGTTTTGAATGTTCTCGTCAAACCAGGATTGCAAATACGCCTGTTTCAACAGCGAATTGATGTTGGTATCCGGCGTGGTTTGCGCCACAAACTGATCAACTTTACGAGTGAACTCTTCCGCTTCCAGCAAAGCGTGACCAGATAAATCGCGATAGGTTTGCGCTCGTTCTGATTTGGGTGTCAGAGAGAGAATGGCTTCCATTGCCAGAGCAGAGAATTTGGCGTCAGCATGGCTCAGATACGGCTTGATGGTGTTGATGTCGGATTGGCTTCCTATCCGGCCAAGGCTCCACAATATGGCGTAATCCAGTTGCCAGACTTTACTGCCCAGTTTGGACGAAATCAGTGCCGCGAGATCGGGGTTCGCGACAGGGCGTAAACGCCAGATTTGGCGACCAAGAGCGTAACTGTCTTTCTCATTTTCAATGCGCTTAACCAACGACGCATGATCAAACAGGTTCGCTTCGCTTTCTTCGTTGGATGACGTGTAAGCAGAAAGCGCTTTCAGATCTTCATAGCCTTTATTGATTTTGGACACCACCACGCTATCGAACAGACGTTCAGCCTGCTCAAGCGCCACTGGTTCGCGGGTCTTTGTGCCTTCTCGAAGTGTGCTGCCCCGTCGACCATAGCGAAAGTTCACTAAGTATCGATTAGGGTCTGAGGATGCTTGTTCCACCAGATCCACTTCGTACACTTTATCGGAATTGTCCTTTTGATATCGAAGCCGCGATTTCCGTATCAATTTCATGCTGTCGCCCTAAGCCGTTATGCAATACTCGAAAACTTTATCACATATTAATCAACCTATTACATAAGCATGCATGGCAAATTCGATGTAATCCACAAAGTGAGAAATGCACCGCTTTTTAGGGATTTCTGCTGAGCAAAATGTCTTACTGACTGGCGTTTTTCAAAAATTCCAAACGAGATTTCTCTTCTTCTGATGGCTGATAAGGTTCATCGCTCAACTGAGCAAGGTCGAATTGACCTAGTGAATAAGTGGCTTGTTCACTGATGCCATACCCGTTTTTCTGACCGGGGAAATCCGACAACTTCTCCAACTGAATATAACGAAGTTCGAACTCCGATTGATGCCCGTTAAGTACACTTTTGTGGGCTTTCAGGTTAAGCACCTGGCCACCAGATGGCAGCTTTTTTGTCGCGGTCAGTGACGCAACGGGCTTGCCGTTAGAGGAGAACAAGCTGGCACGGAGGCGGTATGTCCCTTGTTCATTCAATTCCAGACTAACGGGGATGATCATATCCGCGTTCTCACTAACCGGAGGTTCGACACCCGTTACTTTGCCAACGGGCAGGTAATACCGGAAGTCAGCCGTTAGTACATCGTCTCCCTGAGCAAACGTTACTTTGGCTTTCACCCGTAATTCTTCTGGCCAGTCTGATTTTGATTTGAAGATCACCTCACTTCCTTCAACGGTTTGACGAGCGAGGCTGTTTCCGCCTTTTACATCTCTCAAATCTACGTGAACCTGCTGAATTTCAAGTGGCGTTTCAATGAATACCCGAATCGGCTCGGGATAAAAGTACCGGTACTTTTCCAACCGAATCGCCGCTTTCTGTTTTCCTCCCAGAATAGGGAGTTCCACCTTATGAAATCGGTTCGGATTAAGGGCTCTGGGGTCTTCATCATCAAGCGGTGGTGAGTAGCCTGGATGTTGCAGCTCTTTTGCGTATGCGCTGGCAATGATGCTGAACTGCTCCTTCAGAGATGTTTCCAGCTCTTTTTCATTTGTGTCCGGTTTATCAGTCTCTGGAGACTCACTAGTGAGCTCAACGTTGGCATGGGGCTCTGAATGCCCGGTCGCTGCTGGAGGCTTGTCTGGCTTAATTTCCTGCGTCGGATTCTGATGAAGTATGTCATCGTCGCAAAGCTCCATCCAGGTGACCATACCAACCAATACAATGGCGAGCAAAATCACGAACCTTCTTACATATACATTCCCAGAAAAATAAACCGAACCGGGCATTTTCATAAGACACCTCAATTGGCGAAAGACGACCCGACAGATGCACTTTGATATGCACTGTCGGGCTAGGTGGACAAATTCTAATCACCTTTAACGTGCACCTTCCAGCAGGTCATAAGTCAATTGAGACATTGATTTGGAATCTGAATCTTTTACGTAACGGTAAGTATTGCCTGACCACCATGAACTTTGATCTTCCGTCAAAACGCGTACCTTGCTGCCATCAGGCAAAGTGAGATTGACTCTGACCGGAGCCACTCTACCTTCGTGAGCATTGTCGATAAGCGTGCTGTGGGAATAATCTTCGCCCATCAATAATGGGTAGTGATGCGCCATAAAACTTGTTACGCCTCTGGACTGGGCAGCCAGCTTCCCATCGAATGCCACAAAGGACGAACAACTGTTGTAGCTGCCAGAAGACTGGGCTCCACAGCTTGAATGCGCGGCAACAACACCATCGTCATGACCGGGAAGAAAACCTGCTGTCAGTCCCCAGAAGTCAGAACTGTCACCAACGACACGGATCCTTGGTACCCGGCTGTCAGGCAAAGGTGACAGTTGCCTTGCGTTGCCGACTTTCAAATCGTTCAATACCCCAACGTTATCTGTTGTTGGGGTCATACCAAGCCAAAGCGACAGCGCTTGTCGCAATGTCCAGTTACCCACGCCGCCTCCTTCCGCAGCATTGATCGCCATATCTGCAAGCTCTGAACCTCCGCCAGCACCCGCAAAGTCCAGTGTCGCGATGATGTTTAGCGGTGCCATCCCTGCGTTTTCCAGCCAGCGTTTCTGGTTGTCTAGAATATGCCGGGCAATCAAGTCGCCCGTTGAATGTGTCACGATGATGCAGCCTCGTGAACAGGTATTGTTTCGCGATAGTGACTGGAGCTTTGGCCACACATAATCAGACGCGATTTTACCCTGCACACGCTCGTGAGATGGCCAGTCAATCCGTTCGTCAGCCCGGCTTAACCAGTAAGATTGCCAGTATTCTTCACCAGTTTTAGCAACCTGCTGAGCATTCGGCTTTTGCTCTAGCTGGCTGGCTTGAAAGCCATGAATCAAAATGACAGGGTGTTGTGATATGGCAGCGAAAGCCGCCGTGGAGATCCATGCCGTTAAGCATGTGAGAGAGCAGATCAATACTTTCATTTTATAATTTCTCTTATGTGTTATAGAAACAAGAGAAAGAATAGAAGTTGACCAATCAATTACTAGATTATCAGCTCACACTTTCGAAATTTTGTTAACATTTTTGCAACATAGTCACAAATTCAGACAAAAAACTAATATGGAAAAGGCAGCGTCATGCTGCCTTAATCTGTCTGTGCTTTCGCTGAAATTGAACTACAACCCGCCCATTAACATGTACTTGGTTTCCAGATAATCTTCGATACCCTGACGCGCGCCTTCGCGCCCAAGCCCCGACTCTTTTACACCACCAAATGGGGCAACTTCTGTTGAGATCAGACCCTCGTTGATCCCTATCATGCCTGCCTCTAGCTGCTCTGAAACCTGCCAGCTTCGTCTTAGGGATTGAGAATAGAAGTAAGCCACCAACCCCGCATCTGTCTGGTTGGCGCGCTCTATAACTTCCTCTTCCGTATCGAAGGTAAAGATTGCTGCAAGCGGTCCAAAGGTTTCTTCGTGGGCGACCCGCATGTCGTCAGTCATTCCCGTCACTATCATAGGAGAACAAAACAGATTGGTCGGCTTTTCTTTAGAGCCCAGCACCAGGCTTGCCCCTTTGTCCAAAGCATCGTTTAAATGGTCATAAACCTTATCCAGACCCGCTTGATTGATCATCGAACCAATCTGGTTATCAGGGTTGAGACCATCACCTACTTTAAGCGTTTCAAACGCCGCCTTAAGTTTGGAGACGAAGTTTTCCTGAACCGATCGATGGACAAATATGCGATTCGCACAGACACAGGTTTGCCCCGCATTTCGAAGCTTAGCAATCAATGTTCCCTGAACCGCAGCATCTAAATCTGCATCTTCAAACACAATGAATGGCGCGTTGCCACCCAATTCTAAGGAGAGTTTTTTCACAGAACCGGACGATTGAGACATCAGCAGTTTGCCTACTTGAGTTGATCCGGTAAACGAGACTTTGCGAACGATTTTGCTATCGGTGAATGCTCCACCAATGCCTGCCGCATCACCAGTGAGTATGTTGAAAACGCCGGGTGGAATGCCAGCCTCTTCAGCCAAAGCGCCTAGCGCCAAAGCTGTAAATGGCGTATCGGGAGCGGGCTTGAGTACAACTGTGCAGCCTGCCGCTAAAGCGGGACCGCATTTTCTTGTGATCATCGCAGCAGGGAAATTCCATGGGGTTATCGCCCCGACTACTCCCACTGGCTCTTTAGTCACCACAATTCGGGCGTCGGGCTTATGAGAAGGGATAGTTTCTCCGTAAGCACGTTTGGCTTCTTCAGCAAACCATTCAATAAAGCTCGCCGCGTATGCGACTTCACCTTTTGCTTCGTGAATGGATTTACCTTGTTCTGTGGTGATGATGGTGGCGAGATCGTCACTGTTTTCCTGAATCAGTTCAAACCACTTCTTAAGCAGGTTGCTGCGCGCTTTGGCAGTAAGAGAGCGCCACTCTTTCTGTGCCAGGTTAGCTTTAGCAATGCACTGCTCTGCTTCTTCTCTGCCAAAAACAGGAACCTGACCAATCTTTTGACCCGTTGCCGGGTTGTACACGGGTTGTTGTTCAGCCGCCTCTCCAACCCAGTTTCCATCGACATAACAAAGCTGTTTGAACAAATCCATATTTTGCAGTTTCACAGAGCACTCCATTAGGAAAAGTGGTTAACTGCCTAATACTTGTTCTAAATTCCGGAACAAATCAACCCATTTTTTGTGAAAGAGTGATGTAGAAATATAAGAAAGCCCTCACTCGCAGAACCGAGTGAGGGATTAGTTTAAATATTCTGTTCATTAGGGTGTGGAACCCCTTTTCCAGTCTCCAGATAACTCTTCAGGCTAAGCCCAATAAACAGCCCCCACTTACAGTTACAGTGCCCAAAAAAGGGACCCATTTCTGGCCAGCCTTCGTGAGTAAAGCTCAATGCTGCCCCTCGGTCGTTTTCAGAAATGATAAACGTAAAATGCCCCATTTCTTGCCAGGGTCCTTCTACACATTGCCACACAACTTTTCGGTTTTTCTCCAAACTCACCAACTGCATTTCGACTTTATGATCACACTGAGGACCAAAGTAAAAGGAAAGGTTTTCCCCTAATATACTGGTGGCGTCTGCTTTGGTCCACCAGTTGGACAGCCCTTCACTGCTGGTGATCGCCTGATACAGCTTTTCCGGTGTGGTTTCCATGACTACATGATGATGTATGCTCGTCATAACGTGCTCCTTGCCATTTATGTACACCAAAAGGTGTACTATTTAGTTTTAAAAAAAGCACTGCATCAGTGCTTCGTTTCACTTAAGAACGATTGACGCGCGTAGGGTCTGTTTACCCTAGTCGCTTATCAACCCTTCCAAACTGTCCAGACTGCTGAGCCAACCCAGCTTATGCCCTTCATAAGCAGATTCATCAGGCAGCTTCTCATGAAGTAATGTTAGACGTGTCCGCTTATTCTCTACCTGCTCAAACCTTAATGTCACCAACGTGGATACATTCTGATCTTCACATCCACCACAAGCCTGATCTGCCAGAACCCATGTGAACACTAACTGCACGTGTGGATCTACAATCACAAATTCCCCGAAATGGCTGATTTCATTTCCTTCCGGTGATTGAATGACAATTTCGTACTTTCCGCCCTGCACTGCATCCACGTTTGCTGAAATCACATTGTGATCAGTCGGACCAAACCACTGACTTAACACACCCGCTTGTGTCCATGCTTCGAACAGAGTTTTATCATCTGCCCGGAATTCTCGTTGCAACTTTAGTGCTGCGTAACCCCGTTGAGCCGACATCGTTACTCGCTCTCCGTTAACTGCTTGTCTATGTAGAATTCTAGTGCATCAAACTTGTCTTCCCAGAAAGTCTGATAGAAGGCCAGCCACTCATTCACTTCCACCAGCGGATCGGGATTCAGCGAGCAAATATGTTCTCGCCCGACTACCTGCCGAGTAAGCAGTCCAGCACGTTCCAAAACCTTTAGGTGTTTGGTCACCGCAGATTTGGAAATGTTATTGGGGTTCGAGAGCTCTTTCACTGGCAGGGATCCATTCGCTAACTGGCGAACCATTTCGCGTCTTGTCCCATCTGCCAATGCCATAAATACATGGCTGAGCTGTTCATCTTTAATGTTTACCATAAGGTGTACAATAGTTCCGGATCTTAATCTTGTCAAATAGAGGATCCTTTCTTCTTTTCGATTCCGCACAAAATATCAAAACTCGCTACCTCGCTCTGTTCAAAATACAAGGGTTAAACAAAAACGGAGATACACCATGGAACATCGTGATATTTGGGAAACGTACGTACAAAGCTGGAAAGTGGAAACAGCAGAAGAGAAGCTGGCGTTGTTTGACCAGTGCCTGGCTGAAAAGTCGGTATACACAGACCCCCTGACGCAGGCTCGAACAAAAGACGATCTTGTGCAGTATATGCTGGATTTTCACCAACAAATTGATGGCGGACACTTTGTCACCACCTATTTTTTAAGCCACCATAACAAAAGCGTTGCCAAGTGGAACATGTGCAATCGCCAAGGTGAAATATTGGGAGAAGGCATCAGCTTCGGTGAATACAACGAACAGGGAAAGCTGATTGCAGAAACCGGATTTTTTGAAGTCCCAGAACAAGGAAACTGATTTTGAGATACATCGAGCGCATAGAGGCAGGAATTGCCTTTGTAGAAGCACATCTAAGCAGCCGTTTCGAATTGCATGAAGTGGCAAAAGCCGCAGGAATGAGCCAGTGGCATTTTCAACGAATATTTAAAGCGCTGACTGGTGAAACCTTGAAAACTTACATTCGCAATCGCCGGCTTTCGCAATCTCTTGCTGCGCTCGAATCTGACCATCACCGAATCATTGATATTGCTCTCGATGCGGGTTATGAATCTCAGGAAGCGTATACCCGTGCGTTCAAGTCGCTGTTTGGAATCAATCCTAACCAATACCGTCACGTTGAACACAAAAAGCAGTGGTTGAAGAAAAATGAAATCACCGCCGATTATCTAAAACAACTGGCACGCAATTCCGATACCTTGCCAGAGTTTTATCATCAGCCTGAGTTGTGGCTTGCTGGTCTGCACACTCGCTTTCACAGTTCAGATTCAGATAAGAACAATATCGCAGATAAGCTCCCGGCACTTTGGAATGACTTTCTTCCCAGAATTCAAGAACTCGGCAATCTGACAGACAGTTCAACCGCCTACGGTGTTGTTCAGCCCGTCCACGACAACACGGACCTGCTGGAATACTATGCTGCAGTTCAGGTAGAACCAGATACCCCACTGCCTGATGGATTTTCACTGGTGAGGATACCAAGTGCGCGTTATGCCAAATTTGCTCATCGAGGCTACCCACAGGCACTAGACGAGAGTGTCAATTACATCTATTCCAACTGGCTACTTAATCAGAACTGTGTTCACACGCTGGGTCCGGATCTGGAAATCTACGGACCAGAGTACAAAGAAAACTCAGAGGCGTCCTGTATCCATTACGCTATCCCAATCACCCCGTAACGCCCCTCAACATTCCTGGCATAACCTTCAGACGAAAAAAAGCCACACGCAAAACGCGGGTGGCTAAATCAATTGTGAACAAATATCGGTTCACTAACAACGTCAGTTGGCTAGGTGACCCTCGGCTTTAAAAAGGGTCACTCTTATTAATGCAGCAACCGTGCCAACTTTTTAGATCACATTTTTGTTCGAAATCCCATCATATCTCTCAAAAAATCGCCACAAAATACAATGACATTCGCAAATTGCAAATGCACTTTGCAAATCATAGCAATATAAAACCTGTTTCACTTATGACGCAATAAAAATTGTCTCAGTTATAAAACGCCATGCGTAAATCAATGATGGTGG
Organism: Vibrio nigripulchritudo; assembly: GCF_027924785.1. Lineage (NCBI taxonomy): Bacteria > Pseudomonadati > Pseudomonadota > Gammaproteobacteria > Vibrionales > Vibrionaceae > Vibrio > Vibrio nigripulchritudo. Next base: position 1,979,568 of record NZ_AP027050.1, read on the forward strand.
ATTTCTGAGCTGAAAACGGAAGAATCTGGTTCATAACCGATGGAACGCACATTGATCTCGGATGTCATAAAGAAAGTATATTTTAGATATACCCTTTGATGCTCGGGTCTAGGTTCTTTCCTTTGCTTGAGTAACATCCCTGAGAATTAAATCAGCAAGGAATCGCTATGCTCTGGAAACGTCTTTTCCTACTTGTCTTCGCTTTTGGGCTTTTTGGATGTACCACCAAACTAATTTATAGCAACCTCGACTGGATCGTGATTGATCATATCGAGGACTACGTTTCCCTTACCTCAGATCAGGAAGACATTATTGAACTGAGCGTTCAAAAACTCAGTGACTGGCATCGCACAGAAGAACTCCCCCGTTACATCGAGCACTTGAATGAACTGGAAAAAATGAATCCCGAAACGGTGGATACTGATTATATCCATGCTCAGATTGAGAAATTTCGTCAACACGCAGAACGCATTATAACTAAGGCATCACCCAATATTTATGCGCTTGTCAGCCAACTCGACCAAGAGCAGATCGATGAATTGATGGAAAATACCGCCAAAGAAAACAAAGAGTTTCGCGAAGAAAACAACGACAAAACGGAAGAAGAGAGGCGAGAAACCTATCAGGAGCGTATGGAAGAAAACCTTGAAGACTGGATCGGCAAGCTCACCAAGGAACAGAAAACCATCATCAAAGACTGGTCACAGGACATCAAAATTACGTATTTTGACTGGGCAAAACACGACGAAGTCATGTTCGAACAACTCAACACTTTATTCAAACGCCGTGACGAAGCCAGTTACTTCCAATCTACTTTCTTCAGAATATTTGATGACCCTGAAAGCTTCTACACTGAAGAACTGAAACAGAAACTTGAATTTAACAGGCAACTTGCCAGCGAACGCATTGCCAAAGTCATTAACCTGATGAACGATAAACAGAAAGCACACTTCAAAGAAGAGGTGAATGACTGGAGAAACATTGCCCAGGATCTGACAAAAAGCGATTAAGTTGCTTCGATCGCTCTACGACAAAGTGAAAAAATTGCCCCGTATTCTCGGGGCAATTTCATTATTCCGTCTCCAAACCCGCGCGTTTGACGATTTCGGTTTCAAAGCCGTCGATGCTGTGCTGATTTTTCTTGAGCCAGTATTTTCTGACTCCTTCTTCCCCTTGTCTTTCTGACCACTTCGCCAACTCTTCTCTGTCACCGACGTAGTCATAAAACGGTACTGACATACCACAAGATGCCTGAACCAAATTAATATCGAGTAAGAAGATTTGACGGGTTGCGACACTATGAGGAAACAGATCAACGTAGTTTGACCAGTCTTCATCGCTTGAATGGATAGCTCGCGCATTTCCGTACGCTCTGAGGATCAGCGGCGAGCCTTCGAATGCACAGAACATGATGGTCATTCTGGGGTTTTGCAGCACATGGGCAGCGGATTCATTACCGCTCCCTGTTAAATTCTGCCAGGCGATGGTTTTGTTGTCGATAACACGAAGCGAGTCGCCCCCTTTTGGCGATAAGTTAACGGATCCCGTTTCACCAGCAGTACCCACAAAGTAGATTTTCTGCTTCTGAATAAACTCGATATGCTTGTCCGATAGCTCTGCGGATTGTTGTCCCATAATCCTTCCCTTTTATTGAGTCACTTCAAATGCTTCACATAAGGTTCCCTGATGATAGACCAATTGCCAGCCCTCACCAGTAAACATCCATATAGAAGAACGCTTGGCATGATCGAAATACTCGCCCTGCTCATTGATTAAAGCGGTTTTGTACAAGAGCATCTGAACCGATGGCTTAAGAGTCATGCAAACAAAATCTTGAGAGTGAACGGGAGGTTGGGTATCTGGTTCCTGCTCCATATTTTTGAGCATATCTTCAAAGTTGTATGTGACGCCGGACTTACCAACTTCTACAAACTCGGGGTGCAAAAGCCGATGAATTTCTTCTCCATTCTTTCGCACGCCAGGTTGATGTAATGCTTTTTCCTGCTCAATCAATATGTCCACTGTGCCTCCTTAGCTATTTTCTGCCTGTAACGCTTGCTCACGGGTAGTGAAAGACTGAATTTTCTTTTCACTCACGATAAGCAGTATCGCCGCCACGATAATACTGCCAGCACACAACATAAGCGGTGCTTTAAACCCAAAGTACTGTGAAATCAGCCCCATCAAACTGGAGCCAATCATAGTGCCTATCAGCATTGAGTTGGTATAGATTGCCGAGGCTTTTCCGATGCTGTGAGGCGCCTGATCCTGCATGATGGTGACGCCAAGCCCAACAAAAATACCAAAAAACAAACCGTTAAGAAGTTGCAGTGCTAACAATACTGGCATTGAGGAAAACAAAAACATGCCCGAATAAAACACAATAGCAACGGCGAAACCAATCCCCATCACTTTTAACTTGCCTATTCTCGCTGACCATGTTGCAACCATTAACATAACCGGGATCTCAACCGCAGCCGTTAGTCCAAGTAAAATTCCCGGATAAGAATCGGGGAACCCCAGATCTTTCGTAAGATACAAAGGCATGGTATTGAGGTAGCTGCTGTTCGCGATGTTAGCAATAACCATTACCGCACCTAGCCACCAGATGGTAACGGGCATTTTGGTGCTCGGTTCAGCTTCATCCGCTTTCTTTTTGGGGCTAGATGATTGATGCGGTTTAAGATAAAGCGAGACCAACAATATCACCGCAAAAGCAATGCCCGCAGAAACGTAAAAGTTAGACTGAAAACCAAGATTATCAACGGAGAAAAACGCCAGCGGAGGTCCAACAATCCACAGCAGAGAAACGGAAGATCGCATTTGCGAGTTCAATTTAGTGCTGTCTTTTCCAGTGGCATCAGCATAACGGCGAATCATAGAAAGGATGACGGGAATTGAAGACGAGGCAAATGGCATAAAGAACACCCCTACCAGTAGGGCGTGCCAAAATTCAGTAGCAAGAGAAAAAGACAAAGCGGATAACAGCAGCCCAAAAAGAGTTAATACAAATATCCATTTACTCGACACACCTTTGTCTATCAGCCCCAACAGCTTTTGGCTAACGAAGATGGTAATAATCGAATAGGTGGTGGTGTACAAACCAAGGTAGACGGGATCGGCGTTCAAACCGCTGACCATAAAAAGGCTCATGATTGGAAGGACAAACGCAAACGACAAGGCAGTCATTCCGTTCACAGCAAAGAAAACGCCACCTTGTCCTCTGAGAAGATCAAATTTTTGTTTCATATACCTAGCCTTAGACTTCTACCATTTTTGATGAAGTTTTTTATTCGTGTTTTTTAGATCTGGCTTTTTCATTCAGGCTACGCTCTGGCTTGTTAATGAGGTCGAAATACCAGAGTCTGCTGCCTCTATCTTTTTACTGCTAAGACAAAAAATGTATGCCAGTGCTTTAGATTACCAATTTTGGTTTTACCCGGTTCATTTCTTTCATGAAACTCTATGATCTCATAGCCTTCAAATAACAATTCGACTTGTTCTCGACGAAGTGGTGTGACAACTCTGCCCGGTTCACTCACCCAAGAGTCCTCCGGTCCTAAAAAGCCACCAGCAAAAACACCTCCGGATACCAGACTGTCAGATATTTTTTGCCAGGTGGATTCAAACTGGTTTGGATCGGCAAAATACAAGCTGGACATGGCTATCATCACGCCGCAAGAAGGGTAGTCGTACTCCTCAAAGCTGTTGTTTTCGACCTCTACCAACGCATTTTCAAAAAAGCGTTCATGACAGATTCGAATCGCTTCGGGTTGTATGTCAAACCCATGTACCTGATAGCCCGAGTTAGATAGATAATGAATGTCCGCTCCTGTACCACAACCACAATCTACAGCGACTTTGTGTCCCGATCGGTTGAGGTCTATGGCGCGCTTTGTCCAGGGAGAAGGCTTTCTATTTAATGTTTTCTGATAGAAAGCACGCCAGAGTTCATCATTTTCAGATGGTTGGTTTCGTTGCATATTGTAAGCTCTGATCTTCCAAGTAATTTGCCAGAGAATGGCGGGCTCTAAAATGTGTGGTGACAACCGGCTGGATATTCAGCTTTTCTATATCAGCCGCATCTTTGCCATGTTGTTGTTCGAACTTCTCCCAGCTTACCGGAATAGCGGCTTCAATATACCCTGAATTAAGTAAAAGCTTTGCATAGTCTTCTGGTGTGTATCCTCGCTCTTCAGCAATGAAGTACTCAGCCTCATCTGGCTGAGACTCAACCAGTGTTTGGTAAAAAGCGGCAACATCTTCGACATGCACATAGCGGTTAACACCATGAGATGGCGATGCATATTTCAGTTCTTTCCCGGGATTTTCACTCAAGATTCTGAAGAGCTGGCAGCTTTCCCCTCCATAGATAAGACTGGGGCAATAGACAATTTTCCAAAGACCTTGCCTCGCTTGATAAATGGTCTTCTCATCTGGCGCAACAATATCAAACGGTTTAATTTGAAACGCATTCAGCTCTGAAGGGTTGGCTTTTCCAAACAACCAGACACCAGACGTATGAATCTTGGTTGCTCCCATTTTAGCAAAGGCATTCAAAGCGGTTAAAAGAGTTCGCTCGATAGAAGCAATTTCATCTGGCGAATGTTCAGACCAATGGGGTCTTGCGCAGTTGACAACGGCATCAAAGCAGCTGTGCATACTCGTATCTTCAAGACGAACATCTTGTGCGCTCTGTAACTCTCCCCTTTGCACTTTGAAGACCTCCCATCCGCAGGATTCAAATTGCCGGACAATGTGTCGCCCGACATACCCGTTTGAACCCGATACGAGTACTTTTCTTCTGCCCACTAATCTCCTCCTCCGCAACTGCTTCCTCCACAGCTACTTCCAGTATCAGACGAACAGCCCGCGGAGCCCGAACAACCAATATGCGAGGCACAATATTGGTCGCTTTTCTTACCATCGCAATTCAGGGTGTAATGAAATCCGTCTTCGATATTCAGCATGGCATCAATGGCAAATATCAAAGGAAGTTTGGCTGGATACCGGATATCTATCCCCTCTCGCCGACAAGCTAACCTCCAGGCGCGCTTTATCCCTTCTTGAGCCACCGTAGGTGACGCCATGGCTTCAGTTGGTGTGTGATGTAAAAACTGACCAAGTGCATTTTGGCAAAAACGCTGATAAGCCTTGGTAGAAAGAATGAATTCATGCCACGCCACATCAACAACCTGTGAAGGCATCGCGACCGTTTTCCCACCGGCAGCGTTGCAGATGTGAAAGTAATCTCTCAACCCTTGAATAACAAACTTAATCCCGGAATCTGTTAGGTGTGGATAGGTTTTTCTGATCCTGTCTGGAAGATGATTTTCGAATGGAAAGTGATCGATAAATTCCTGACGAGCTTTTTCTTTGCGTCGATTTCTGGCAATGATGGCAATAACAATCACAGGTATCGAGAAAATTAGCACCAGCGGAATGGTGATAGCCAGGGTAGTAGTCATATCCATATAAAACTCCAACTGTCCCTAAAACAATCCGGTATCTTGTGTAAACCATTCAGTAAGTGCAATTTACGGCATATAAATACATGAAGCCGCCCGAATTTTTTGAAATTACTCACATTTATCGAACGTAAGCCGAATTATTTCATGAACAATTAGTGATTCTTTTATCATTATTATCAAAATGTTACATCGACTTTTATCTAGGTAATTATAAAAGCCTATAATTTACAATACGTTACGCCGAATTGATCCTAACAAAAAATTCATTATTTTCTAATAATAATTATCATTAGGGTTTGAGCACTTTCGTAAACCCTATTTTGAATTCCAATGCGAATTGAAGGGGGAGTCTATGAATAAGGTTCTGGTTCTTGTGTCGCTGGCATTCCTGCTTTCTGCTTACTTCATTCATTTGATGGAGGAGAAAGAGTCTCCTCCTGTCGATCAGTCAGAAAATCTGCCCAAATACGAACCCCAGCTCAAAAACGAAGAACCTGCACATATATCGCGAATTGCGTAAGGTTTGTTAAGTTTACTCCGTCGCCAATTGAACGCTTTCTTGGGTTTTGTTGGCACTCAGAGCAGCAAGTACCAAGAACATCAGACCCAGAATCGTGCCTGCCAGACTCAGGTAAAGAGTGCTGTAAAAATTGTACACACCCGCAACTACACCGATAGCGACGCTAGACAGTAGCGTACTGCCTTGCAAAACATTGGAAAACAGAGTCGATGCAACACCCAGTTGATCCCTCATCATATCCTGAAGCGCCACCATTCCAAGAGTTGCGGTTACCCCTACAAATACTCCATTGCAAACTTGCATTGCAATAATCTGCCAAGGAGAAATCACGTAGAGCATGCCTGCAAAGAACAACATTCCGCAGACTAACCCCACCGCCAGCACTCTATTACTGCCATACTTTGTGGCTAGCCAACCTGCTGCCAGCATAATCGGGATCTCGAAAAGTGCCGCGGCGCCGTAAAAAGTCCCAGGCCAGCTGTCACCCAAGCCCAGTTCTTTGGTCACATATAAAGGCATCGCCGTTACGTACAGGCCATTGGCAAAAAATGTCATCAACATCGCGAAGCAAAACAAAACGATGGGGGCTTTTTTGTACCAAGGGATTAATACTGGAGAATCTTCTGTTTGTTCTTCTTTCATGACCCCGTCAGGGAGAAAAAAGAAGATAACCGCAATCGTCGCCACGATCACCACCGCTGAAACCATAAAGGTTGCCGCAAAACCAAATTCTGCTTTCACAATAAATGCCGCTGGCGGTCCGAAAACCCAGGCAAGCGCCATCGCAGCACGCATAGAAGATAAAAACGTTGTGGCTTTGTCAGCCAAGAATTCATCGGCGTATTCCCTAGCAAGAGCAAATGCCTGACCATAGATAGCACCACCAACGCTGCCAAAGACAAAAGCGATAGCAACTGCCAGGTAATAATCGCGGATAAATGCGAAACCCAGAACCGTTATGAGATAGCAGGTGAACGCAACCAGCAAAATGACCTTTCTGCTCCATCCACGATCGGAGTAGTAAGCGATAAACTGAGATACCACAACCGTACTAAAAACGGTGAGTACCAAATAGGCACTTAACATTGCAGGAGTGGCTTCCAACGCTTCAACCATAAACAGGCTTGATAACGGGAAGAAAAATGACCCGCACAAACCTGTAGCGAACGTCGTAAACATAAAGAGTAAGACAGTTCGATCTTTCCACATAGACCTTATCCTTTTCGTTTTATTGTTTTTTTCAGATTGCATTTTAAAAACGCAGAGTGGCCACTCCGACATAAACAACCACCGACTCGAGGGGAAGTCAGTGGCTAAAAATAAGTCTACTCAATATATGTTGATAGATTGGTATAAATCTGTCGTCTGTCGATACTTTTCCTTCAAATTTCCTTTTCACTTTGACAGAAAAATACAGTACACAATATGATGAGCTCAGCCGATTTTGAATACTTGGAAAGTTCATGCGCCCTTTTGTAGAAGCGATAAGCGATAAAACTCAGTTCAACTGGAAAATCCAGGATTATGTGTGCGATGTACCTAAAAGTGGGTTTACGTGCGCCTGGCATTATCACGTTGAATACGAACTGGTGCTTTATATCGATCCGGGGCAATCCTTCAATGGAAATTACTTTGCAGGCGACCATATAGGCAACGTGGACCACAATACATTGTTACTATATGGACCGGGTTTGCCTCATATGATTTCTGGGCGCTCCAAAGCAGACGCCACTCGTGCCCACACCACCTTAATTCTCTGGTTTACTCAAAGCTGGATAGACAAATTGATCGAAGCCGCTCCTGAACTGACACACCTCAAACCCATGCTTAGAAGGTCATATAAAGGACTGGAGTTTTCCTCACAAACTGGGGCAGCGGTTCATAACATTCTCAAAGGATACAAAACTCAGTCCGCTCATCAGCAACTGTTCTCCGTATTAGAAGCATTGACGGTTCTGGCGGAAGATGAACAAGCCAAAACATTAGCCAGTTCAAGCTACGCGATAGAGAGAATGAAAGAGCCGGACGAGAGCTTCAATCGGGTTGAGGCTGCCAGACGGTACATTGAAAGTCACTATGATAAGCCGATAAAGATCCACGATTTTTGCCAGAGCCTTCATATGAGTGAAAGTTCTGCCTATCGCCTGTTTGAAAAGCACTTTAAAGAGAGTTTCTCAGAACACCTGAAGAAATTTCGCATTGGTAAAGCTTGTGAATTGCTGGTCAACACTGAAATCCCTGTCTCTTTGGTTGCAGAGCGCTCTGGCTTCAATAATATGTCCAACTTCAATCGACAATTCAAAAGCAGCAAAAACATGACCCCTTCCGACTTTCGCAGCCAGTTCAATCGGTCATAGTTTTTCGGCTAATCGCTTGAGGTATCCTTTCGCCAGCTGACTGTCTCCGCGGCTTAGCCATTTGATGCAATCAAACAGCTCCCAAATCAGCCCCTCATCGCCATTGGTATAAACCGGAAAGTCTTTATGCTCTGGTGGAGGGGTTTCAACAACTCTTGGCGGAACAATATCCGCTTTATCAAATAGAATCTGGTAAGGGTTACAAACTGGAAACGCTTCCGATTCATCCAGTACATGAATCTCGGCACTGGTCATGTCACCAAACAGGTACTTTCGAAAGCAAGCCTTATCGCTGTGGTTACCTTCCAATCGATAGAAGATATCTTTTCCCGTCTCAAACGCATCGAAAGCAGCCTGACATGTCCGATGGAACCCATGACGAGTAAACACCAAAATGTCGGCATCCGAAACTCTGTCACCAGTTCCTTTTGCCAATGAGCCAACAAGAATTGCAGCTAAAGCATCTTGATTGGGCTCGAACGCGCAAACCGCATCTTCAATTAACTGAGCTTGAATAGGCAATGTTGATAAGTTCATTGGTCTAAGATCCATGGTGACTCAATACTGATTGTTCTCTCATCAAAATTTATCGACATTTCCACACCCAGAGGTGTCACTAACATAGGGTGTGTATGACAACTGTCAAAACCGTACAAGATAGGCACTCGTTGACCGTTTAATACCTCAACTAGGACGTCCAGTGGTGTTCTACCTGTACCTTTATCGTCAAACAGCTCATGTTTGCCCAATACAATTGCTGATACTTTATCGAACACACCGCATATTTTTAAGTGAGCAAATGATCGCTCCACGGTTTCAATCCCTTTCAAACTGTCTTCGATTAAAAGTATGTCTCCCGAACGGACTTCTGGCATAAACGGGCTACCCCAAATCCCAGTCATGGTATTGAGGTTTCCTCCGATCAATCGACCAGATACTTTCCCCTCTCCCAGGAAATCCCACTGATTCTTTGAAACGGGTTTTGGCGCATTTTGAGTTTCCCAGTCAATACGAGCATCAGTCCAGTTTTCTGGCATTAGATAGGAGCACGGAACAGAAGGTCTTCGTACCAGAAATTGCTCAAAAGATGCACATGTTTCATCAACCAACGGAGAAAGCTCACCAAAAGACGCCACTAAAGCAGGACCATAAAAGGTGACTAACCCAGTTTTTGCATAAATACCTAGTAGAAGTGCCGTAACATCCGAATAACCAATGATGATTTTTGGGTCTTTTTTCAGCGCGTCGTAATCAATATATGGGAGAAGTGCATTGCTATTGTTACCGCCAATGGTAGACATTATGCAACGCACGCTCGGGTCGCGGATTAACGAATTTAACTCCTCCGCTCGTGCTTGAATGGACCCTGAACGATACTTATCTGACTGACCAGTCAATGAACCACTTATCAATTCAAAACCTTTGTTCTCAAGGAATTTCTTAGCGCGTTCAAATCTTTTAGGTGCGAAAACAGTAGCAGGCGACGAAGGAGAAAAGAATGCTATCTTCTCTCCTTTATTTAATTTAGGAGGAAATAAGGTATTCATAACTTTCTTATTCTGTTAACTCACTATCTTTAGACACCAAATTCTTGGGTTGACCGCTAGCAAACGCAACGACGTTTTCGAACGCAATCTGGAAGTAGAGCTCGTAGCTGTTTTGTTCCACATAGCCTAAATGGGGAGTAGCAACAACATTTGGTAAGGTTAGAAGAGGTTCATTCTCGGGCGTTGCAGGTTCATTTTCAAACACATCCAAGGCGGCTTGTTTGGTGGGTACACGGACCAGTTCTTCATAAAGTGCATTTTGCTCAACCAGCTCTGCGCGACTAATATTCACGAACAAAGAGTCAGTTTTCATCTCCGCCAGGTCTTCTTGTCGCACAATGCCTCTGGTCACTTCATTCAAACGCAAATGAAGAGTAAGAATGTCTACCGACTGGAAAAACTCTTGCTTAGAATTTGCTGAAAGAAAACCATCTTCCTGCGCTTTTTGGCGTGAATTGTCACTGCCCCACACCATTACTTGCATACCAAATAACTTGGCAAACTGCGCAATGCGCTGACCTATTTTTCCGTATCCCCAAATACCTAGAGTCTGACCGTGTAATGTTCGCCCCAACCCCATAGACGATTGCTGCCATTGCCCTCGGGCTAATTGAGACGAATACGAAGGGATATGGCGCGACGCTGCCATAATCAGAGCCCAGCACAATTCCGATGGCGCGACAGGCGAACCTTTTCCTTCCGCAATTTCGACGCCATATTGATGGCACAGAGCTGGATCGATATGGTTACTGATTTTTCCCGTTTGGCTAATCAACTTAAGGTTCGGTAGACGAGCAAGCAGTGCATCTGTAATTTCTGTTCTTTCACGAATCAAAACCAATGCATCAAAAGGCTGTAACCTCTCTGCGAGACGTTCTGGATCTTTTATGGTGTCATTGAAAACGGTGACTTCATGATCTTTCAGTAAATCAAAACAACTGAGCTGAGTGACGGCATTCTGATAATCGACCAATATCGCGACTTTCAATGATTCCTCCTGATAAAACCTTCCATGATTCAGAGTTAAAGCGCTAACTAAAATCGAATTCGTTGTTGTGCAATTTCAATACGTTAACCAATGGTTCTTCCCAACCCAAACACTCTTTTAACTGCGCAACGATACCCTGTACGAATTGACGTTCCACGTTTATTTCAACTTTTAGCAGTGGGTAATTTTCTACCCCACCAATAGCACCAAATACGGGGCTGGAACCGAGCAACGCTCGATGCGATCCCGTTACAGAGCCAATCGCCCAGCAGTGATCGTAGTTGCCAATTTTATCGACGCCAGCTTCGTGCAGTGTACTGAGCACCTTGTCTTTTTGGTCTGGCTGACAAAATATTTCAAGTTTGTACATGTTAGATCCTTGCAAAAACGAAATGCGAAACCAGTTTGGGGATTTTTATAATTGGTGAGTACTGGAGATTCGCGCATTTCGGATAGATAAAGTCACCTTTTCATTGAGCGTTATCGTCTTTTCCCGACATTGTTCTGAACACTCAAAGAAAGTTTGGAAAAGTGAATATTTAATACAGTAATAGAGAACCTGAGTAGTGACTACTTGTGCTAGTTGAATGCTAGAGGGGAGTCACGACAAATTCTTAGTTGACCAATTTTAGAATTTACATGGTAAATACGAGCTAAAAGAAAAGGGGCTTTCGCCCCTTTAATCTGATCATCAGTTATTACTTACGCAGCGCATTCAGCTTCGCTTGAGCAATGCCAAACACCGAATCGATTGGGTAAGCACCTTCATCACCCAAATCGCCAGGTTTCTTCCCGGTAAAGATTTCGATGGCTTCGGTTACATGTTCAATCGCCCAGATGTGGAACTCGCCTTTTTCTACCGCCTCAACAATATCTGCACGCAGCATCAGGTTATGAACATTGGCTTGAGGGATAATGACACCTTGCGATGAGTTACGTCCTTTAATCACACATACGTCGAAGAAACCTTCGATTTTCTCGTTAACCCCACCAATTGGCTGAGACTCACCGAATTGGTTCATTGAACCCGTAATCGCGATGTCCTGGCGGTTTGGCAATTTAGAGAACGCCGAAACAATGGCACATAGTTCTGCCATGCTGGCACTATCGCCATCCACCCCACCGTACGACTGTTCAAACGTGATGTGAGTGGTTAACGGCACTCTAGCGGTTTTGCCAAATACGGAGGCTAAGTAAGCCGACAGAATCATAACACCTTTAGAGTGAATGTTACCGCCGAGATCAACGTTACGCTCGATATCGATCACCTCACCGTCACCATAGGCTGTAGTGGCTGAGATTCGGTTTGGTGCGCCAAACATATGATCGCTGGTGCTCAGTACCGACAACGCATTCACTTGCCCCACGGCTTCCCCTTCCGTCTTGATTAAGGTTGTTCCGTTGGTAAAGCTTTCCATTACACTGTCTTTCAACCTGCCTACTCGCATCTCCTGGCTAGCCAGCGCCTGTTCAACGTGGCTGGAACGAATCAAGTTCGATTTCGCCGCACGAGCTACGTAGTTTGATTCACGCAACAGGTTGGCGATATGCGCTGAGTGCAGTGAAAGCTTAGTGCAATCACCTGCTCGGCGGGAGCTGTGCTCGATGATTCTGGCGATGGCTTTTTTGTCGCAGTGCAGCATGCCATTATCGTGCACGATACTGGAAATAAAGCGCGCGTAATGAAGCTCCGCTTCCGGTGTTCGCGTCATCTCATCTTCAAAATCAGCGGTCACACGGAACAGTTCACCAAACTCCGCATCATAGTGCTGCAACAATTGATAGGTTCGGTAATCACCAAACAGGATAATTTTCACATCCAGCGGAATCGGTTCTGGATCGAGTGAAACCGCACCAGTTAGCGTTAACTCTTTCTCCAGTGAGGTCAGGCTGAGTTGGCGCGCGCGTAGGGCTCGTTTCAGACCATCCCAAACATAAGGTTGTTCCAGAACCTTCACCGCATCCATAAGCAGCACGCCACCATTGGCTTTATGCAGACTACCAGGACGAATTAGGGAGAAGTCGGTGAACACCGTTCCTTTAAAGGTCGCGGTTTCTGTATAACCGAACAAACTGTGATAGTTCGGGTTGTCTTCCACGATGATTGGGAAGTTTTCATCTTTCTGGCTGACAAGCACGTTGATTTTGTAGCGACGCGGTAGCTTTTTATCCAGTGCCGCGGTAGAGACTTCACCGTGTTCATTCGCTTCTTCAAGGAAGATATCAACGTTCTCGATGATGTCCTTTTGCAACTCGCTCAGGTACTTTTTCACCTCCGAGAAATCGGAATAGTCTTTTTTCAGTTGCTTGATGAAATGGCTGATTACATCCAGCGTTACTTCACTGTTCAGCTTGTGGATTTTCTCGGTGTACGCTTCTTCCCACTCCGTCAACTGACGAACCATGGAACGTAAGGAGATTTCCAGCGAATCGATGGTTTTATCGAAATAGTCCTGCTCTTTTAATGTGAGTTCATCAAAAGACTCTTCGGTATGCAGGTCTTCTCCATTCATGGCCACAAACTGGTAATCACCCTGATTGGTGATAGTTAAGCTGATACCACGCTCTTTCGCTTCTTTGCTAATGCCTTCCAGCTCGGTTTGCTGTTTGGCAGCAAGCTGGTTTTTCAGCTTATCAGCGCGTGAATAGTAGATTTCATTGTCAAAAGCCAACGGCATGGCTTTGACCAGTTTAGTCATCAGCTTTTCAATGTCTTTGCTCAGGCGGCTACCGACTCCAGCAGGCAACTTAAGCACTTTAGGGGTGCGGATATCTTCAAAATTGGCGACATAACACCAGTCGAATGTTGACTCGTTATCAACAGGGTGACGATTCAGATAACGCAACACCATGGTGCGCTTACCTAAGCCGTTACGGCCAATCGCGTAAATGTTGTAGCCTTTCTCTTTAATGGACATAGCGAACTCTACGGCTTTTTGCGCGCGCTCTTGTCCTACAATCTCGTCGATCGGCTCTATAGTCTTGGTTGACGAATATTCAAAATCTTCCGTTAAAGCTTGAACGTATAAGTCGTCTGATACCAGTTCTTTGATCCCCATAACGCCTCCTTACACTAGATTTTAGTTCTTGTTTTCTCTATCCATTGACAGAGCCTGATTAGGCTATGTGGCGACACAAAGGCGACAAAATTAAGCCGCCCATATTCAACAAGTTAGCATAGAGAATGGGTCTGAGATGTGGCTCAACTATCATTAGAGGGAATTTTAGGTTTAATTGCACATTTTATAACCAATCTAGGTTATATGGCAGATAAAGTCAGATCGGTTACGGATAAAGGTATAAGTTTCTTCAGATCGCTAGGTGCGTGAATAGCTAGGTGAAAGGTGAACGTTTTTATAGGTGAGGTGATGAAACATGGCGCCGTAAGTAAGAGGTAACTTCCAAAGGAGTTGGGCACCGACGCCATTTTTCTGATTGAATTAATCCAGTATCACAATGGTATTGATATCTTCTCCATCACCCCATCGTCTACATGTATTTAGTCCTGAGATCCGTACCGTTTTTCCTGACATTTTAGCCGCCAGAAGCTGGCTGAATTGCGACTTTCCAGCCGTTGATTGCTCATCGCGAATCAACCAATAATCTCGGGTAGCGCAAGCTGGGGAATTTGTTTTAGCCGATCCTCCTGTCAACGTGACAAGGTGTAGGTTGTCCGCAGCTCTAGCATATAGTGTGGCCACTTTCCCTGTTTGCTCACCCGCATTGACACTAAAAGAGGCCATACCGAGCACAGCCAATAACGTAATCGAAGTTTTCATTGTGTTTCCTAGATAGCTAATGGTGAAAAGCTGTTGTATAACACACTAAAATAGCGACAACAATTCACGAAAAACCTAACAAATCAATCAATTAAATAAAATTCACAGTAAGAGTTCAGGAAGAATAAGGGGTGTAACGCATAGAATATGCGGCTCGATACCAAGCACTAAATTTTCTAGATTAGGATCTGGAACGCAGAAAAGAAAAAAGCGACTCATAAACATGAGTCGCTTAGCAAAAATGAGGCAGACTGAAAATTTTCAACCTTGCCAAAAGCTATAAATTACACTGGAAGCAATGTGAGCAATGTCGTGTCAAACGGAATTAAGAATTGGCTTGTTAGGAACAAACTGTTTTCTTCTCCCCGCCGACAGGTAAACAATAGTCATTCTCATTTTCATTGTCAACAAAATATTGAGAATTATTCTCATCTGTTACATTTGATGCATAAGTGCTCTACTTCGAACTTAAAAAATGTTCTTTTCTATTCATTGGGTTAGCGACAACGAAAACGCGGTTCGCTCTTGAAAAAAAAGCGAACCGCGCATCAAAATTAATTGGATAATTTTGCTCTAAGCAATAAAAAGAACCATTAAACCATAGTTGGATCAGGGTCTAACCCCATCAATTCACGCCCAAAGATCTGCTTACACACGTCATAATCGGTGTATGCGTGAGCACCTGTCATGTGAGAATCGCGGAACAGCCGCTGTGCTTCGTTGTCTTCAAACCAAGAATTCCCGCCCATGGCTTCAAATAAGCGATCAACCGCTTCTATACACATTTTAACGGCATACGCCTGATTGGTGCGCCAATGTGCAAGCTTCTCGCGGTCTGGGTAACGTTTCTGTTCGCCGTACTCTTTATGTTCCTCCCACGTCTTTTCCAAAAATGCGCGCGCGGCGTTCACCTGATGAGTCGATTCCGCCAGCCTCATTAATGCAGGGGTTGCGGCACCCACATTCGCTCCTGTGTATGCACGAACACGGTTCTGGGTCTTTTCTTTGAATACGGTCAGCATGCGCTCGGCAATACCTAAACTCACCGCTGAGAAACCACAGGCAAAATATGGACGGTAAGGGGCATAGAAAATCTTGCTGTCAGGATACAAGTCGAACCCAGCGGATTTGCCTTCCATCATATCTTTTGCGGCTTCGATACGATGTTCAGGAATAAACACGTCTTCTAAAATTAAGGTTTTGGTTCCGCTGGATTTCATGCCTGCCGCAAACCAATCATCTTGAATGGCATATTCACTTCTTGGCACAACGCCAAATGAGTAGATGCGTTCCCCCTGAATGCCTTCGCGCCAGAAACCTAAAATCGCCCATTCGGCATGGTCACAACCACTGCTCCAACGCATATGCCCGTTAAACAGTACCCCACCTTCTACTTCCACAATTTTGCCAAACGGTGCAATGCTGCTACTTGCCGTGGCGTCAGGGTTTTCTCCCCAGAACTCTTCTTGCGCTTGCTGAGAGAACATCGCCATCTGGTGACTGTGTGTGGCAAGCAAACTCGCTGCCCATGCAGTTCCGCCACACGCGCCAGCTAACGCTGCTACACAATTGGTAAACTCCGGAAGTGAGACTTCTAAACCACCGTAAGCTTTTGGCTGCAAGGCACGGTGGAAATTGATGCTTTTTAGAAGCCGAATGTTCACTTCCGGAGGGGTTCTGTCTCGCTCTGCCATGGCAGCATTTTCGGCAATGGTTGGGAGAATCTTATTTAGTTCTTCAAGTAAAGGATTTTGAGTATTCATAATTCGTCTCACATTATTGTATTTTTAAAATAAACGTTGGTACTTTTTAATTAAGCCGCCGTTGCTTGTGCATTTTTAACCGTTCTAAATTCACGATTAAAATAAATAAGGGCGTCTTTACTTGAATTAATATTGATGTCTTCAATTTCTACATAAAATACAGAATGCGTACCCACTTCATTAACAGACTTTATTCTTCCTTCGAGGTTTGCAATCGCACCATCCAGTTTTGGCACACCAATTTCAGAGAGCGTCCAATCTGGTAACTGGAAACGTTCATCCATGGTCAGCTTTGTCATTCCCGCAAAATGATATGACATAGGCTCTTGTTCCTGACTGCAAATGTTAATACAAACGTTCTCATTTTCTCGGAACTTATCGTGACTGCCACTTTGTTGGTTTACGCACACCAGCATGGTTGCTGGACTATCACTCACTGAACATACTGCCGTTGCAGTAATACCGCCCAAGCCTGCCTTTCCTCCAGTGGTCACGATGTTTACCGCAGCTGCAAGATTTGACATGGCATCTCTAAATATTTTTTGTTTATCCTGTTCCATTTTCATATTCCCTTCGAGTGTAGGATCACAATTCCATATTAGATAAAGGGGGATATTTAGATATGGCTTTTCCTATTAATGGATTGCACTTTTCAACCTCATTAAAACTCAAAATAAATTTAAATATCTGAAATAGATATAAATATTAACAATCAATAATACCAAGCGAATTATCCAAGAGTTTTTACTTAATGAATCTATTTGATATAGATAAATACAACTTAGCCAAAATTAGAATCACCCAATTGAATAATTAAAATAAGGAAGTCGTATGCTCACTAAGGAAGAAATACAGAGCGCAGCTCAAAAACTGTATCAAGCGGAACTCAGTCGACAACAAATCCCAGCATTAACCTTGTCTCACCCAGAAATGACCATGGATGACGCCTATGCCATACAGAAAAACTGGGTGGATCAAAAGATCGAAAACGGCGCTCAGGTGAAAGGCTACAAGATAGGGCTAACCTCTCGTGCAATGCAGATGGCTGTCAACATTGACCAGCCGGATTTCGGCGTGCTTCTGGATGACATGTTCTTTCCAGATGGCGCACAAATTCCGGCGGGAGATTTCCTCGACCCCCGCATTGAAGTCGAACTTGCCTTTGTGTTGAAAGCCCCGCTCAAAGGCGAAAACGTCACCATCTTTGATGTTCTCAATGCTACCGATTACGTGGTACCGGCCATTGAGCTGATTGCCGCACGATGCCACCGAACCGACCCAGAAACTGGGTACACCCGCAAGGTGTACGACACCATCGCAGACAACGCAGCCAATGGTGGAATCATCATTGGCGGACGCCCGATTCGCCCCGACGAAATGGACATTCGCTGGGCAGGTGCCGCTCTGTACCTCAATGGCCAAATCGAAGAAACCGGATTGGCGTCTGGCGTGCTTGGGCACCCTGCCAACGGCATATGCTGGGTGTGCAAACGCTTTGCGCCGCATGGGATTGGCTTAGAAGCGGGGCAAGTGATTTTGTCTGGCTCTTTCACCCGCCCTGTTGCCGTGAAAGCAGGCGACACGGTGCATGCCGATTACGGTCCGTTAGGCGGAATTTCTGTGTCTTTCGTGTAAGGAACCGTCATGAAGAACACATTTAAGAACAAATTGATTCATCACGAATTGCAATGGGGTTTGTGGCAAGGGTTGCCAGATCCTACCTGCGCAGAAATTTGTGCCGGTGCAGGCTTCGACTGGCTGCTTCTGGACGGAGAGCACGCCCCTTTTGAGCTAGGCGATCTTCTTGCCAGCCTACGTGCGATTGCCCCCTACTCCGCTGCCCCGATTGTTCGCCCTGCTGAGGGCAACACCACGGTCATCAAACGGTTACTCGATATCGGCGCACAAACGCTTCTAATACCAATGGTTGATACAGCTGAACAAGCGCAATCGCTAGTGTTGGACTGTCGCTACCCACCAGCAGGTCGCCGCGGCATGGGTAGTTCACTGGCTCGCGCTGCACGTTGGAATCAAATTCCGAACTATGTTCATCAGGCCAACGACAACGTGTGCTTGCTGGTTCAGGCAGAAACGCAAACGGCTCTCGACAATCTCGAAGCCATTGTTTCGGTCGACGGTGTGGATGGCGTGTTTATCGGTCCGACGGATTTGTCAGCCTCCATGGGGCATGTGGGCAATCCAGACCACCCTGATGTAGAGGCAGCGATTGAAAAGGCGATTCGCACCATCCGAGAAGCAGGAAAAGCCGCAGGGATCTTATGCCTGAACCCGGAAAAAGCGCAGCACTACGCAGATTGTGGCGCCAGCTTTATAGGCATTGGAGTCGACACATTGCTGCTTTCCAACGGTGCGAAAGCCCTCGTTTCTCGCTTTAAAGGACAACAAGATACCGCGCCAACAAGCAGCGGATACTAAATAAGGATTCTCATGACGATTCTACCTGACAGCAGCTCAAAACTCGTTTGTGTCGCACTCAATGACGTACGTCACCGCGAAATCTGGAGCGATAAGTTTCAACAGCCCCCATACAAAGCGCTGCCGACTGAACCCGTTTTATATTTTAAGCCTCGAAACACCTGGAACAAAGACAACTCACTGATCCCAATGGATGCTCCCAACGCACCGCTTGTGGTCGGCGCAAGCCTTGCGTTACTGGTTGGAAAGAGTTGCCAACGTGTCAGCCGAGAGGACGCATTGCAATACATCAGTGGCATCAGTGTGGTGCATGACATTTCGTCTCCAGAAGAAAGCTACTACCGACCAGATATTTTGGGTAAAGGCATCGACAAATCAGCAGCCATGAATGGCAACTGGCAGCCTGTCAGCTTGCTCGACTCGCCAACGAAAGCCGTGGTCTCGACCAAAATCAATGGCAAATGGCGAGGCGATATCTCTACAGATCAATTTGAGATGAGCATTCCCGAATTGATCGAACGTATTTCTCGCATCATGACGCTAGAGCCCGGGGACATCATCGCCCCTTGTTTCCACGGCGAACGTATTCCGGTTCGCGCCGGAGACAAAATCGAATCCAGCATCAATGGGCATCACCATCTAACCAGCCGTTTAGGGGAGTCACACGCATGAAAACCGCACGCATTTTGAAAAACGGCAAAACGCTCAACGTCACCATTGATGCCGAAGGTCATTTGATTGGTCCCGATGGTCATGTTGTTCCCCAAAACGACATCACATGGCTTTGCCCGATTGAAAACCCGGGCACTATTTTCGCTCTCGGGCTCAACTACGCAGATCACGCATCAGAACTGGCTTTTTCAGCACCTGAAGTCCCATTGGTATTCATCAAAGGGGCGAATACCTTGACCGGGCACCGTTGCAACACCTACCGGCCTGACAATGTGGACTTTATGCATCACGAGTGTGAGCTGGTCGCAGTCATCGGGAAAAAAGGCAAGAACATCGCCAAAGAAGACGCGATGGATTATGTCGCCGGATACACCATCTGCAACGACTTCGCGATACGCGATTACCTGGAAAATTATTATCGCCCGAACCTGAAAGTAAAAAGCCGCGATTCACTCTGCCCGATTGGTCCATGGCTAATCAGTAAAGACCAATTACCCGATATCGATAACCTCGCACTGGAAACGCGAGTGAATGGTGAAGTCGTCCAGACGGGCAACACCAATGACATGATTTTCAGCGTGCCAGAGTTGATTGCCTACCTCAGCCAAACCCTGACATTACAGCCGGGTGACATGATTGCAACGGGGACGCCAAAAGGTCTGAAAGACACCCAACCCGGTGATGTTGTGGACTGCTCCATTGAAGGGCTGGGGACGCTCACCACCTACATGGTCAGTGAAACGGAATATTTTGAACGCAAGGATTAAGCAAAATGACAACTTTAGACTCTCAAATCACCAAAGCCCGAGAATATCTGGCGAGATTCAAAACCGACACCCTAGGTCACTTCATCAATGGCGAGTGGACGCTGGGTAGCGGCGAAGACACCTTTGAAAACCAAAGCCCGATTAACAACAAACGCTTGGGAACCGTCGTCAAAGGCAGTGCAGAAGATGTGAATCAAGCCTGCCTTGCTGCTCAGAACGCTTTCGAGGAATGGGCAAACTTCTCCGGAGCCAAACGACGTCAAATCTTGCATAAGCTGGCAGATGAAATTGAACGCCGCGCAGAAGAAATCGCGCTGGTAGAATCGGTAGACTGCGGACAAGCATTTCGCTTCATGAAACAGGCAGCCGTTCGCGGCGCAGCAAACTTCCGTTTTTTTGCAGATAAAGCACCAGAAGCAAAGAACGGCGACTCACTGTTTCAGGAATCCCACACCAACTTCACGGTGAGAACGCCAATAGGCCCTGTGGGTGTCATCACACCCTGGAATACACCGTTCATGCTCTCCACGTGGAAAATTGCGCCAGCACTTGCCGCCGGTTGTACCGTTGTTCACAAGCCTGCGGAATTCAGCCCTCTCAGCGCGGCTATTCTCGCGGAATGTGCGCAAGCAGCCGGATTGCCAAATGGTGTGTGGAACATGGTGAACGGGTTTGGTGAAGTCGCAGGCAAAGCGCTGACTGAACACCCCGCGATCAAAGCCGTCGCGTTTGTGGGCGAAACCACCACAGGTTCTATGATTCAGGCGCAAGGCGCTCCAACGTTAAAACGTGTCCATTTCGAATTAGGCGGCAAAAACCCCGTCTTAGTATTTGACGATGCCGACATAGAACGCGCATTGGATGCCGTGGTCTTTATGATTTACAGCCTTAACGGTCAACGCTGTACCAGTTCTAGCCGACTGCTGCTTCACTCGTCCATCAAAGACACCTTCATTGCCAAGTTGAAAGAGCGGGTCAGTCTTCTGAAAGTCGGTCACCCGCTGGATGTGAACACCGAAGTCGGTCCACTGATTCACCCAACTCACCTCGATAAAGTGCTGAGCTACCTGGACTCTGCCGAGCAAGAAGGTGCCAACGTCTTACGTGGCAGTATTTCATCAGATGCCCCTGAAGATGGTTATTACTTTGCACCCGCGCTCATCATTGATGTCGACAACAAAATGAAAGTCGCGTGTGAGGAGATCTTTGGCCCTGTGCTTTCTGTCATCACCTTCGATAACGAAGAACAGGCAATCCAGATCGCCAACGATACCCCTTATGGGTTGGCTGCGTATATCTGGACAGGCGACACCGGCCGCTCTTTGCGCTGTGCCCACAAAATCGAAGCAGGCATGGTCTGGGTCAACTCCGAAAACAACCGCAACCTTCCCTCCCCGTTTGGTGGCATGAAGATGTCAGGGGTAGGACGAGACGGAGGTGACTGGAGTTTCGATTTCTACATGGAAACCAAAAACATCTGTATTGCTCACGACCTGCACACCGTACCGAAACTGGGTAAGGAGAGCTAAATGCCTCATTTCGTGATGGAGTACTCCGCCAATCTCGATTCGGATATCAACTTCCCAGATTTATTCGAAAAATTGGCAAACGTCGCTCAAACAACCGGCGTTTTTCCTCTCGGTGGAATCCGAATTCGAGCGCATCGCTGTGAACAGTTTCGGGTCGCTGAGGGCGATCCGGAAAACCGCTTTTTGCAGCTTTCCATCAAGGTAGGCAGTGGGCGAACCGAAGACACACTCAAAGACGTGGGTGACACCATACACGCCTTTATGACGGATTATCTCGCCTCTGTTTTTGAACGCCACTACCTGAGTTTTGGGCTGGAGATTACGGAGCTCCACCCAACCCTGAATTACAAGAAGAACAACATTCATCAAAAGCTGGCGAAGTGAGCATCGTGCTGATCCGTTCAGCGCGAATCAAATGATCCAATGAATGGAAAGAATCCAACGTGAAACACAAGGAGAATGATTATGGGTGAACTGGTCATTGCAGCCAAAATCACACACGTTCCAACCATGCTAATGTCGGAACAACCCGGTCGACTGTTCGGTTGTCGCCAGCAGGCCATCGACGGTCACAAGCATCTCGCGGCACTGGCGAAAAAGAACAACGTTGATACCATTGTGGTGCTCGACACGCACTGGCTGGTGAACGCGGGTTATCACGTCAACGCCAATAAAAGCTTCGACGGCATCTACACCAGCCACGAGTTTCCGCACTTTATTCAAAACCTCGCTTACCACTACGACGGCAACCCGGATTTGGGCGATGCCATTGCAGAGAAAGCGATGGCCAAAGGCGTGCATACCCTTTCTCACCAGGTTGAAACACTCGACCTGGAATACGGCACCTTAGTGCCAATGCGTTACATGAACGACGACGCCCACTTCAAAGTCGTGTCCATTGGTGGATGGTGTGCAGTACACAGCATCGAATCGTCTCGCCAGGTCGGTGAAGCGATCCGAGAAGCCATTGAGGAGAGCGACAGCCGAGTCATGCTTCTGGCTTCAGGGTCTCTGTCTCACCGAATCTGGGATAACGACGACTACGAAGCCAACAACGGCACCTTCACTATTTCTCGTGAGTTTAACCGCCAAATGGATTTGCGTGTGTTGGAGCTTTGGGAGAAAGGGGAAATAAAAACCTTCCTGGAAATGTTACCTGACTATGCCGAGCTGTGTTCTGGCGAAGGTGGCATGCACGATACCGCCATGCTGTTCGGCGCACTTGGCTGGGACAGCTACCAAGGGAAAGGCACCTTAATTGGCGAATATTTCCCCAGCTCTGGAACGGGTCAAGCCAACGTTCTGTTTACGGTCTAACTACCAACCTTAATCATTGCGCCCTTCCCCCTTCCTGAGGGCGCTTTTTTGCAAAGGAGCGCACGATGAAATTAAACGATCCAACTTTGTTTCGACAACGATGCCTGATCAACGGTGAATGGGTGGGCGACGGTGCCCAGTTTGATCAAATTTACAACCCCGCTGATAACAGCGTAGTGGGGTTTGTTCCCCGTTTAGGCAGCGAAGAAACACAGGCAAGCATAAACGCAGCAGAGCGGGCACAAAAAGGCTGGAAAGCTCAAACCGCCAAAACGCGTTCGCAAATCCTGCGTCGCTGGTATGAATTGATGCTCGAACATCAGGACGATCTCGCCTCCATCCTGACGACGGAACAGGGCAAGCCGTTTGCCGAAGCAAAAGGTGAAATAGCCTATGCCGCCAGCTTTATCGAATGGTTTTCGGAAGAAGCAAAGCGCACTTACGGAGAAACCATTCCAAGCCACAAAGCCGATGCGCGGATTGTGGTCACCAAAGAACCCATTGGTGTCGTAGGCGCGATCACCCCTTGGAATTTCCCAGCCGCCATGATCACGCGAAAATGCGGTCCTGCTCTGGCAGCGGGCTGTGCGGTCGTATTAAAACCCGCTCCCGAAACCCCTTTTACTGCGCTCGCACTGGGTGAGCTTGCGATTCGGGCAGGCATACCTGCTGGCGTATTAAACATCATCACCGGAGACGCCGTTCAAATCGGAGGAGCACTCACGCAAAGCCCTATCGTCCGAAAAATCAGTTTCACGGGCTCGACTCACGTGGGCAAGATTCTGATGAATCAATCATCGGATACGGTGAAAAAGTTGTCTTTGGAACTGGGCGGGAACGCGCCGTTCATTGTGTTCGATGACGCCGATCTGGACTCAGCGGTTCAGGGCTTAATGGTCGCCAAATACCGTAATGCTGGGCAAACCTGCGTGTGTGCCAATCGCATTTTTGTGCACCGCAAGGTTCACGAGGCCTTCATTGCTAAGTTCAAAACGGCGGTGGAAGCCTTACAAGTCGGGGACGGATTTCGTGCCGATGTTCAGATAGGGGCGATGATCAACCAAGCGGCTGTCACCAAAGTATGCGAACACGTCCAAAATGCCCTAGAGCAAGGCGCAACGCTGATTTCTGGTGATCCTAATCCCCCCAAAGACCTTTTCCTTAATCCGTTAATCGTCACCGACATGAACGACGACATGCACGCGGCGAATGAAGAAACCTTTGGTCCACTCGCGGCGATTTTCCCCTTCGATTCAGAGCAGGAAGTAATTGAACGCGCCAACGATTCCGATTCTGGCTTGGCAGCGTATTTCTATACCCAATCCCTTGCCCGAGCATGGCGAGTCGGAGAAGCACTCGAAGCAGGTATGGTTGGCATCAATGAAGGTCTGATTTCGACTGAAGTCGCACCATTTGGCGGCATCAAATCGTCGGGATTAGGGCGCGAAGGCGCTCGTCAGGGCATCGAGGATTATCTGGAAACCAAGTACATGTTAATGGGCGGATTATAAAATTTTCCTTTTAAGTTAATGAGTTAACCAACCTCATCCCGATGGTTGATATAGCCCCAAAACAAAACTTGGCTAAATGGGAGCCATACCTCAAATGGAAATCAGAAGAATAAGATTATGGAACACTTAAATTCTCTTACCTACTACGCAGCAACGAAGAAATACGATTTATCGTTCCCTTCTTTGGAACAGGATATTGATGTCGATGTGGTGATCATTGGCGGTGGTTTCACAGGCATTAACACCGCGCTTGAACTCGCAGAAAAAGGCATCACAGACATTGCGGTACTGGAAGCCAAGCACCTGGGTTACGGCGGTACTGGTCGTAATGGTGGCCAAATCATGGCTGGGCTTGGGCACGACATCGACACGGTGAAAAAACACGTGGGTAAAGACGGGCTGGAAGAGCTCTTCAAGCTTGGCAATATCGGCGCAAGCATCATTCGCGAACGTGTTGAGAAGTACAACATCGACGCCGATTTCTGTCAGGGTTACGCTTACCTGGGTTTTAACCGTCGCCAGGAAAAAACCCTTCGAGCCTGGCAAGAAGAGTTTAAAAAAGCCACACCGGATGAAGAGATCACCCTGCACACCGGATCGGAAGTGCAAGAAGTCATTGGCTCTCCTGCCTATTCCTGCGCGCTCAAACACATGGATGCGGGTCATATTCACTCTCTGAACTTGCTGCTCGGTGAAGCCAAAGCTGCGTCAGAGCTGGGCGTATCCATCTACGAGAACACTCAAGCCCTTGACGTTCAATATGGTGAACGTATCAAAGTGCGCACAGCCCGAGGAACCGTAACGGCAAATAAGTTGCTTTGGGCGTGTAATGGCTTCTTACAGGGGATGGAGTCGCACCTTCACAAGCACACCATCAATACTTATGCGTTTCAAATGGCAACTGAGCCACTTTCTGATGAGATGATCGAACGCATCAGCCCGATTCGCGGTGCTTATAGCGACATTCGTCCGGTGATCGACTACTACCGTGTCACCAAAGAAAACCGCTTGCTGTTTGGCAGTGCCACTCGTTGGGTGGAATACATGCCACAAGATCTAAAAGCATGGAACCGTAAACACATGCTCACCATTTTCCCATACCTCAAAGACGTAAAAATCGACATGGCTTGGGGCGGTCCTTTGTGCTGCAGCGCCAACCTGTTTCCTCAGGTAGGCACACTTCCTGATCACGACAATGTGTTTTATGTGCAGGGCTATTCCGGTTTTGGCGTCACCCCGAGCCACATCGTCTGCAAGGTATTAGCGGAAGGTATGAGTGAGAAAACCGATCGCTACAACCTTGTCAGCTCTGTTCCTCTGACTCGCGTGATTGGCAAAGACGTCGCACGCCCGTTGCTGGTAACCAGTGGCAAGCTGTTCCACCAAATCTCGGGATACTGGTTGGGCAGACGATAGCTATCCCCGCAAGACAATCACTATTCGAAGTAAAGAAATCAACAAAAGGAAATCTCATGAAACCGATCCTACTAAACCAACCTCTTCCGGAAATGATGTCTGTAGGCAGCATTGAAAACTTAGGCTCTGAAGTTATCTCTGGCGATCCTCAAGCCGAAGTGGCGATGATTTCAGGCGCTCCTGAAGACGCCGTGAGCTGCGGCTTGTTCGGCTGTTCAAAAGGCGAGTTCCGCATGCAATACCCGTTTACTGAGCACGCAACCGTGCTGGAAGGAGAAGTAGAGCTGACTAATGAAGAAACAGGAATCTCTCACACCTACGTGAAGGGCGACTCTTGGTTTGTAGAACAAGGCACCAAAGTTCGCTGGAACATCGTGTCTCCTAAATTCGTGAAGCATTATCTGGCGGTCGCACAGTAATCACGGTTTGACGCTTCTTCGCTGATGACCCCTTAACCGTAAGCGAAGAAGCATTTTTAGGGAGGAGCATGAACATGAAAAACGCTGCCAGCAAGCACATTCCCAATATCGATATTGGTCAGGCTTACGATCGTCGTTACATCGACAGCGA
This sequence comes from Vibrio nigripulchritudo, assembly GCF_027924785.1. Lineage (NCBI taxonomy): Bacteria > Pseudomonadati > Pseudomonadota > Gammaproteobacteria > Vibrionales > Vibrionaceae > Vibrio > Vibrio nigripulchritudo. Next base: position 2,006,211 of record NZ_AP027050.1, read on the forward strand.
AGTTCACTTCGAACAGATTCAAAACCTCGCACAATTTTTCGGTCACGACATGCCTGTGCATTATCACGACCGTTTTTACCAAATTCATGTGGTGATGTCGGGAGAGATTCGGTTGCAACTGGACAACCGCACCTACCAGTGTGAAGGCCCGGTTCTGTTTTTCACTCCGCCAACCGTGCCTCACGGCTTCACTATTTCCACCGAAACAGAAGGGTATGTGCTGACCATTCGTCAGCAATTCGTCTGGCAAATACTCAGCCAGTGCATGGCGCTAAACGATAAAGGGCTGTTCGCCACCAAAGGCATATGCATTCCATTTAAAAAACACAGTAACGCATTAAAGCGTACTCTGGCGTACCTCACTCTGCTTGAAGACGAACACGAACAGGAACGCACAGAAAAAGCCAAAGCCATGTATGCCTTGGTGCGCTTGATTCTGATTGAGATCATTCGAATGTCTGGCGAGTCGGATTCGCATTCTTCTATACGCGATATAGATGCCCAGATATTTCATCAGTTCCACCAGCTTATCGAAGCCAATTTTGTTAAACACTGGACCTTATCCCGCTATGCCACCGAGCTGTGCGTGACCGAATCTCGGCTCAACAGCATATGCCAGCGTGTGAGCAGTAAATCCGCTAAGCGCCTAGTTAATGAGCGCGTGCTGCAAGAGTCCAAACGTCTGATTGGGCTAACTCAAAAACCCATTACGCAGATTGGTTACGAACTCGGGTTTCAAGACCCCGCCTACTTCGCTCGCTTTTTCCGCCGCATGTCGGGGGTCACAGCCAGCAACTATCGAGAAAGTCAGCAAAGGCAAGCGGTCAGTTGACCCGCCCCTTCGCATTATCATCAGGAGAATTTGTTATGGATAACCGCTTTGGATTGATCATAAACGGGCAAAAACGCGACGGCGACCTGCCGCCCCGACCCGTAATAAATCCTGCCACCGGAGAGGTGCTGCGTAACGCCCCAGAAGCATCAGTCAAACTGCTTAACCTCGCAGTGGAATCGGCACAAGTCGCGTTCAAAAGCTGGAAAAATGTCAGCCATATCACTCGCAAAGCCATGCTGACCGAGATTGCCGACAAAATCGAAGGCGCTACAGAAGAACTGGCAACACTGATTGTGGAAGAGCAGGGAAAGCCGCTTGATCTGGCGATGATGGAAGTGGGTGGAGCCGTAGCGTGGACTCGCTACGCCGCCGATGCCGACGTGCCTGTTAAAGTCATTCAGGATGACGCCAACAAACGCATTGAACTTCACCACAAGCCCATCGGCGTTGTCGCTTCCATAACACCTTGGAACTGGCCAATGATGATTGCCGTCTGGCATGTTATGCCAGCGTTGCGTACAGGCAACTGCGTCATCATCAAACCATCTGAATTAACACCATTCAGCACCTTAAAAATGATTGAGATAATGGCGGACGTGTTGCCCGACGGCGTTATCAATGTGCTGTCTGGTGGTGGCGAGCTGGGTCAGGCGATCAGCGAACATAAAGACATTAACAAGATTGTGTTCACAGGCTCCACAGCGACGGGGCAGCGCATCATGAGTGCCGCGTCGACCAACCTGAAACGCTTAACCTTGGAGCTGGGTGGCAATGACGCAGCTATTGTCCTTCCGGGCAGCAGCATCAACGACATTGCTCAGCCACTGTTCCAGACCTCTTTCATCAATATGGGGCAGACCTGCGCTGCTCTGAAGCGCCTGTATGTCCACGAAAGCCAATACGACCAAGTATGCCAGGCGCTGGCAGACATTGCTTCTGCACAAACCGTCGGTAACGGGCTGGATGAAGGCGTCACCTTTGGACCTGTCCAGAACCGTAACCAATTCCAGAAAGTGCAAGAGCTGATTGAAGATGCCGTCGCACAAGGTGCAAAAGTGCTTTCCGGAGGCAAACCACTGGATGAATCTGGCTATCTTTTCCCACCCACGATCGTCACCAATGTCTCCAACGGAGTTCGCATTGTGGATGAAGAGCAATTCGGTCCGGTTCTTCCCGTCATTCCTTATCAAACCGTTGAACAAGCCATCCAGTTGGCCAACGACAGCGACTTGGGACTGGGCGGCTCAGTTTGGGGCAGTGATGTCGATCAGGCTCAAATGGTCGCTGCGCAACTGGAATGCGGCACTGTGTGGGTAAACGGTCACGCCGAAGTTCTGCCTCACGCGCCATTTGGCGGCAACAAGATGTCGGGTTTTGGCGTGGAGTTTGGCGAGGAAGGGCTGTTAGAAAATACCCAACCTCAGCTGATTAATATCAACCGCTAGAAAGGGTTAGCACAGCCTCATCCCAATGGTTGATACCTGAGGTCCTTGGGATGAATTTGAATGGTTCAATACACAAAGAATGTGGAGGCAATGGACATGCTTACGGAAGTGAACACCATTATTTATGCGTCGGACATGCAAAAAGGCAGTCGCCCTGCGTTTCGTAACGCGGTTCAGCAAGCCATCAAGCACGATGCCAAAATCGTGTTTCTGCATGCCATTCCTCCCATTGGTGAACTCACTCAGCAAGTCATGGTGAGTTATCTGCCAAAGAAAGCGAACCAAAAGCATACCGAACAAATTCTGGCGGAAGCGCACAACCATATTCAGGCACGCATCCAAAACTTTCTGGACAGCGAACTGGATAGCCTCAGCGCCTTAAAACAGCCACCAGACATTGAATCGCAAATAGGTGAACCTCACGAGGTGATCCTCTCTGCAGCAAAGCAACACAATGCGCAACTTATTGTGATGGGAGACAGGGAAGCAAACGCCATTTCGCGTCTGTTTCTGGGCTCAACTGCCCTCAAAGTCATCAGTCAGAGTGACATCCCTGTCCTTATCGTCCCTCTCAGTCAAACACAATAAAGGGAAGTTTATGAAACGTGTAACTAAAGCCATGAAGGCTGCTCTTATCGCTGCCGGTCTGATGACCACCTTTGCAGCCACATCCGCCAATTACCCTAACCGTCCGGTGAAATTCGTGGTGCCCTGGCCACCTGGGGATCTGGAAGATATCCTGACTCGCGTTATCGCAGAAGAGATGTCGAAAGAAACGGGCAAACCCGCATCTGTCGTCAACAAACCCGGAGGTGGGGGTGTAGTCGGGGCAACCGACGTATCTCGCTCTCGCCCAGACGGCTTAGTGATCGGCTCTTTTGTGGCAGACATACTGACAACACAGGTACTGTTTGGCACGGCACCTTTTGACCAAAACAGCTTTGAACCTGTAGGGATTTTCCTCGATTACCCATTCGCTATTGCGGTTAAGTCCGATGCACCCTACAACAACCTCGAAGAACTGGCCGCATACTCTAAAAGTAACAAAGTCACGTTAGGTCACTTCGGTTATCAAGCTCTGCCAACGGCAATTACCTTTAAAGCGGCTGATCAGATTGGGATTAAGTTCTCCTCTGATGCTCCGTTCGATGTGTTGGATTGTTCAACCTTGGCAAATGGCGATGCCGACGTCATCAACACCACCACACAGCTGATTTTGGCGTGTCTGAACTCGGGTGATGTAAAGCTTCTGACGTCTATCAGCCGCGACCGCTTGTCCATAACACCGGATGTGGCGACGTTAGCGGAACAAACGGGCATCACCCAGACTACGTGGAACGGCTTGTTTGTGAAGAAAGGCACCCCTCAAAACATCAAAGACAAGATCGCAGGTATCGCTGAAAAAGCGTTGCAGGCAGACCGTGTTAAAGAGATCAGCATGAACACCGGTGCCGGCGTGTACTGGTTGGGTGGCAAAGATGCCGAAGCCTTGCTGGCAAAAGATTTTGAACAAGCGAAATCGCTGCTCAACTTCATGAACCAGTAAGACCAGAGGGGGTACTGCCCCCTTTGTAAGGAGTGCCGTATGATCTCTGAACCCCAATCTATAGAACAACCTTCCACCTCGCCTGAGTCCAGCCCTACATGGACTCGGGCGACCGGTGGTATTTTTGTTTTGTTCGCCATCGCTGGCGTGCTATTGCTTTGGCAGCTTCCAAACGAAGCCGCTTGGGTGAAAACCAAGCGAGGCTGGTATACCCAACCTATGATGGGACCTGCGTTGGGTTTGGGTGTGTTTGTTCTGTTTGCTGTATTGAAAGTCTTTCAGCACCTTCGGCAATTTCACCTTCATCCACTCAAAGCCCTTGATTCCGGTGCTGACGCTGTCGCCAGCTATCGAGTTGCCATCATCGCCAGCGCATTATTCGCGCTCTATATCCATTCTTTGTCGATCATGGGCTTTGCCCCTGCTACCTGGCTGTTTGTACTGACTCTTTTGTGGGTGAGCCGACTTTTGAATGGGTTCTGGATACTCACCAGTTTAGTTAGCGTGGCTGCTGTGGTGCTGATTTTCAGAGTCATGCTCAACCTTTGGTTACCGGATGTCTGGCTGTACGGGTTACTGGCAGAAGAATGGTCACTGTTTGCTAACCAGTATCTGTAAGGAGACGACATGGAAGCATTAATGTTAGGGCTTGCGGAAGTCGGCACGGTTAGCGTCATTACTGCCATATTGCTGGGTGCGCTGATCGGCGTAACCATTGGATCGATTCCGGGGTTAGAGCCCGCTGGCGTTATGGCGATTTTACTGCCCATCAGTTTTTCTATGGAGCCTTTAGCGGGCGTCAGCCTTCTGGTCGGGGTATACGGCGGCGCATGGTATGGCGGTGCTATTCCGGCTATTTTGATGAATACCCCGGGTACTCCAGTGGCGGTGCTCACCACATACGATGGCTACCCCATGACCAAGCGGGGCGAAGGCAAGAAAGCTTTGTCTATCGCTTATTCCGCATCTTTTGTGGGCGGTTTGGTCAGCATCATGTCTCTGGTGTTTTTAGCGCCTGTCCTGTCTCAGATCGCCGCCAATTTTGGTTCGGCTGAGTTTGCCATGCTGGCATTACTGGGCATGGTGTTTGTGGTGCTGGCGCACCGTAACCAAGTATTGGATGCCGCCATGATGCTGGGGCTTGGGATCTTCTTTGGCTCTATTGGTGTGGATCGCTCCTACAACACTCTCACCTATACCTTTGGTCAGGAATGGTTGCTCGGTGGTATTCCTCTTGTACCAGCGGTGATCGGCTTGTTTGCTATGTCGCAAGCGTTTGTGCTGCTCTCCCAAAAAGGCGGAGATTCTAAAGCCACCAAACTTGAGGGCGAAGGCTACTTTTCGGGGCTGATTACGCTGGCTAAACACAAGGTAACCGTTGCGCGCTCCGCCATTCTTGGGGTCGTCATGGGCTTGTTACCTGGTGTTGGGGAATTTGGTTCTCAGTTTTTCTCTTATACCCTTGCGCAAAAGTTTTCAAAAACACCTGAAAAATTCGGAGACGGCGCAGAAGAAGGGCTGATTGCCTCGGAAACGTCCAACAATGCGGTGACTGCGTCGGTAATGATTCCCCTACTCGCGTTTGGCATTCCAGCCGATGCCCTGATGGCGATGTTGCTGGCGGTATTTATGGTGCACAACTACATTCCCGGTCCTACGCTGTTTGTGGAACGCCCAGAGTTTATCTCTGGTCTGTACTTGTCTCTATTGCTGATCAATATCGTGGTATTTGTTTACCTCACCTTTGCCACAAAATGGATCGTCAACTTAACCCGAATTCGCGGTCGCTTTATTGGTGCTTTTATCTTGGTGCTGGGTTTTATTGGCAGTTACAGCCAAAACTACCAATTTTCTGATGCCATGATCGCGCTCGGGTTTGCAGGATTGGGTTACGTTTTACGTAAGAAAAACATCCCCGCCGTACCTGTTGTACTGGGATTGGTGTTGGGCCCTGTCTTTCTGGTGCGGATGCGTCAGGCGTTAGGGGTAGCAGATGGCGATTTAAGTATTCTGGTCACTCGCCCTATCAGCGCTACGTTACTGGGACTGACCGTATTGTCGATCGTCGTTTACGCTCTGTCGCTGAAGAAAAAGGCTTCCTAAACAAAAAAATCCCGCAACCCAATGGTTGCGGGATTTTCGTCAGAAACGGGGAGGTACTAAACTTCGCAATTGTTACGGTATACCAAGCTGGTCAGCTCAACTTTACTGTTGATTTCCATCTTGGCGAAAATGTGTTGTAAGTGGGTTTTTACCGTTGGCAGGCTACAACAAAGCTCGTTGGCAATGGCTTTATTCGGCATGCCCTGCAAAGCGAATTGTGCCACCAAGCGCTCTTTTTCCGTTAGAGAATACTGGTCGCAGAAGGCTTGGTAACTCATGGATTCCGGCGTGGACATACTCTGATTGAGAGAAAACTCGATGTAGCGATGCATATGATGCAGCTTCATTACATCGTCTGCCCCCATGGTGTTCTGGTTATTGCCAACAAACATGGCGGCACCAGCCACCAGCTTACCGTCTACATGGAAGAACAGCTCAATGATGTCGTTGATTTTCCAGGGGCGGATAAAATCTTTGAAGTAGGTGTGTGACTCCCGGTTATGCGCGGGAACCAAATCGCTCATCTTCACGACCTTTGCTTCTGAGAAACGAAAGTTAGTAGGATGAAGTGGATCGGTTTTGTAGAAATGTTCGAGATACTCCCGATGCATGGTAGGTTGAATCTTGACAGACTTGTAGCACATAGGTTTAGCTTGATCGTCCACCAAATAACTTGCCATTTTGGCGAAACTAAACATACCAGAAAACAAACCCAGTAGCTCATCCTGAAACTGGTTTAATTTCTCTAACTGAGATCCTTGTGCGTGATAAGTCATGAGTATCCAGCCTCCATAAACACTGCTGTTAAGCCCCATACTATCGGCTTTTCCAGAGATACCACGTTATTACGATCACACAAATTAAACAATTATTTAAACTATCAATAACATTCTTATTTTTAAGAAAAGAGACCTGCATTCAATATCAGGTGAGCTATGTAGAAAATATGGTTTTAGAAGTGGGAAATTCGTGAAAAAACCACCTTATCTCTAATACCAGCAACCTGGGCTGGAACAAAAGGCTAATAATCACGCAAGAAGTAGAATTATTTGCATTTGATAATGGTTTTCATTTAAATTATCCCCCACTTTGTGCAAACAGGATCGAGATATGGATTTAGAGCAGTGTTGGGCGCGCTTCATGAAAGCAGAAGAATTGCTAGAGCAAGGACACTGGCCTGAAGCACGATACCTCTTTGAAGATGTACTGGACCATCTTCCCTCTCATATCTCTGAAGCGGTCGAGAGTGATGACATCAAACCATGCCAAATGTCATGCCTGCTAGCGGGCTTCAAAGACGCGGCGATCAGTCAATCTGAAATCCTCAACCGTATGGGTCAACAACAGGAAGCGTTTGATTTACTGAATCAAGCCTACGCGCACATGCAGTTTCTTGCGTTGGAACAGCAAGACATCGTTCGCGCCGTTGAGCCAAACCTAATCCAGCACAGCGAAACCATTTTCCGACATATTGCCGCTTTCTGCGCCGCTCAGCGCAACTCAGAGTGGCAACTGGAATTGGATGCGCTGCAGAAAGCACACCATCACTTCAACCAATTAAAGCTGTATTCAGAGCGAACCAGCGCCGTTTACACTCTGAATTAATAATAAGGAAGTTCAATGTCACAGTCCCCAATTCTTACAGTTCGCGACCTGTCGGTAACCTTTACCACTAATGACGGTCCGGTTCATGCAGTAAAAAACGTAAACTTTGACCTGAAAAAAGGTGAAACACTCGCCATTGTTGGTGAGTCAGGTTCAGGCAAATCGGTTTCGACTAACGCCGTGATGCGTTTGCTGCCAGATAACTCCATCATTCCACCTAGCGCCAATATTCAGTTTGAAGGCAAATCCATTCTGGAATTGTCTGAAAAAGAGATGCAAGCCATTCGTGGCGACCGTATCGGCATGATTTTCCAAGAGCCGATGACTTCTCTGAACCCGTACATGCGCGTTGGTATTCAGGTAGCGGAAGCCTTGATGTGTCACCGCAAAGTGACGCGTTCTCAGGCAAAAGAAAGGGTACTGGAACTGTTCAACCTAGTTCATCTGCCAAACCCAGAAACGGCGTACACCAAGTACCCGCATGAATTCTCGGGCGGTCAGCTGCAACGTATCATGATTGCAATGGCGCTGATGAACGAACCAGACATTCTGATTGCAGATGAACCAACAACAGCACTGGACGTAACCGTTCAGGCTGAAGTACTGAACCTGATTAAAGAAATTCAGGAAAAGATGGGCATGGCTATCCTGTTCATCACCCACGATTTGGGTGTGGTAAAACACTTTGCCGACCGTGTAATCGTAATGTGTAAAGGTGACGTAGTTGAGGAAGGTCAAACAGCAGAGCTGTTCAAGAACCCGACGGAAGACTACACAAAAATGCTGATCAACTCGATTCCGCACGGCAGCAAAGACCCTGTTGCTGATGACGCAGTTAACCTGCTGAAAGCGGATGATATTCGCGTGAAGTTCCTGATCAAGTCTCACTTCATCCAGAGCCGAAACCAGTACTTTGAAGCAGTAAAAGGCATTTCCCTTGAACTGAAACAAGGTGAAACGCTGGGTATCGTAGGTGAGTCTGGTTCAGGTAAATCGACATTAGGTCGTGCTCTGATTGGTCTTCTTCCATCTGAAGGTAAGATTGCCTACCGTGGTCGTGACCTGAGCACGTTGACTGAGAAAGAGAAATTTGAACTGAAGAAAGACGTTCAAATGGTGTTCCAGGACCCATACGGTTCTCTGTCTCCACGTATGACCGTTGGCGATATCATCACCGAAGCACTGACCGTTCACCAGCCTCAGCTTTCTCGCGCTGAGCGTATGGAGCGTGCTCGTAAAGCGCTGGAAGAAGTGCGTCTGGATCCACACTCAATCAACCGTTACCCACACGAGTTCTCTGGTGGTCAGCGTCAGCGTATCGCGATTGCACGTGCATTGATTCTTGAGCCTTCATTCATTCTTCTGGATGAACCAACATCGGCTCTGGACCGTTCTGTTCAGCTAACGGTTATCGACCTTCTGAAAGATCTTCAGAAGAAGCACAACATTGGCTTCCTATTCATCAGCCACGACTTGAGTGTGGTGAAAGCCCTGTCTGACCGTGTAATGGTGATGCAGAAAGGCGTAGTGATGGAAGAAGGTACGGCAGAAGAGATCTTCAACAATCCGAAGAACGAATACACGCAGAAACTGATTGACGCGTCGTTCGATCTGGATGAAGAGCTGGTTGCATAACCTTTAATTTTCAAGCAGTTAGAATTCTGAAATGCCTCTTACTGATAAGAGGCATTTTTTTATGCAAAAAAACCACACATTGAATAAGCAAATATGAATGTATGTACTATGCTTTTAGCCACATAACTAGAAAAAGGCTAGGCTCGACTCATGTACAACATGGCAGGTCGAAAGCTGGAAGAAATGGCTGATGTCCGTTTGCTCCGACGCAAACGAACCATTGTGGTACTGTCGGTTATTGTTTTTATCCTGCTTTCTGTATTTGGATTTCTCAGCATCAGTCACGGAGACCACTTTCAAGGCTCTGTGAATTACATTAGCGCATTAGTCATCTTCTCGAATCTGGCTCTGTTCCTGAGCCGCGGTCACTACACCCACGCAGCTCATGTGCTCACCATTGTGCTTATTACGCATGCCATTGTTTTGATATTAACGGGCGGGCTGTCTAAATCTTCGGTTTACTGGATCTACCCGATTCTTGCCACCATCATTTTCGTTAATTCGGTACGCAGCGCTCTGATTGCCACCGTAAGCTTCTATATATTCTGCATTGTGGCGTTTACCTCTCCCAACTTCCCGTATCTGTCTGCGGATTACTCCGAGTTCTCAGTTGGGCGTTTTCTTACCAGCATGATGGCTTTTTTAGCTATTTGTCATTACTTCGCTTACCAGTACTGCAGAACCAATCATTACGTGCTGTCGCTTTATCAGGAAGGCATTGAGGATCTGGCTTATCGCGATGCATTGACCGGTCTTGCTAACCGCTGGAGCTTTGAAAAATGGGCTGAACCCAAGTTGAAAGAACTCAGAAACAGTAACAAGCTCACTGCACTGGTGTTTGTCGACATCGACAACTTTAAAGAGATTAACGACAACTACGGGCATGCCATTGGCGATAAGGTTTTGCAAAGTTTTGGGCAGAGGCTGGCAAACAATCTTCGCACTAAGAATCGTAAAGATCAGAAGGACGAATTTTCTATCGCACGCTACGCTGGCGATGAGTTTGTCATCCTCCTCTATGACGTGCCCGACTCAAGAGCGCTAGACAGTATTCTTCACCGGATTATGTCTCTGTTTAATGACGGTTATCAGGTGAACAATCAAGTGAATTACGTCACCCTAAGCGTGGGCGTGTCGATTTATCGTCAGGATGCCTTGGAGTTACCCGAACTTCTCCGGTGTGCGGACAAAGCCATGTATGCCGCCAAATGCGTGGGCAAAAATGGCTACGAGTACTACCACAATGTTCACAATGCCCAGAACACCTCCAGCAATGTGAAGCCCTTTAAACGTAACCGTTCTAAAGAGTGTTGATACACCCACACATCACCTAAAAGTAGTGAGAAATGGCAAGATAACGGGCGCGAATGTGCTCAATGAGCAGACTCACTTTTTTCGGCGGCTGACGAGTAAACGGATACACGGCGTAGATGCCCAGCTTCTTGCCAACCAACTCAGGGAAGATGTCCACCAGCTCTCCACTTCGAATGTCGTGATATACCAAACACCTTGGTACATAAGCAATGCCGTGACCGCCTAGTGCTGCTTTTCGAAGTGCCGTCGCGTTGTCGGTAGAGAAAGAGCCTGACACCTTCACAATGTAGTTACCTTTGGATGACTTAAACTCCCAATCTGATGCACCAGTGGTTTGGTAGGCGTATTGGAGGCAATTGTGGTTGATCAGATCTTCTGGCTTGAGGGGTTTGCCGTTTTTTGCGATGTAGGAAGGAGAAGCACAAACTAACCATTGAGAATCTAAAATATGGCGTGCAATCAGGCTGGAGTCTTCCAGATATCCCGTACGAATTACCAGGTCAAACCCACCTTCAACCAGATCCACAAATCGATTATCCAAAGACATATCAACCGTTAAGCCCGGATGCATATTACAAAACTCGGCAACCGCATCCGCGAGAATCAGGTCTCCGGAAATCGTAGGCACCGACATTTTAACGTGACCACTCACCTTTTCCCCAAATCCGACAATCACGTCCATGGCTTCATTGACTGCCTGATTGACGTTTTTCGCCCCTTGATACAGTGCTTTGCCTGCTTCGGTAAGGGTCAGTTTTCGGGTGGTTCGATACAGCAACTGCACGCCCAGCTCTTCTTCCAAGCGGGCTATTCGCTTACTCACCACCGAGTTGGTCAGGTCGTTCTGTTCGGCGACCTTACTGAAGGTGCCTAACGCAACCACCTGATAGAAAAGGATTAAGTCATCACTGCGCATGAATTATGTCACTTTTGGAAAAAATTAAAGACATTATTTCCTGCATTGACTAAAAATGATAGGAGACCAATCACGTTTATACCCTGTTATTCCCTTAAGAAAAGGGGATCTAACCACATTTCGCGCTTCTATTTGGAGCTCATTTACTTTTCAATAGGTTTGCGGAATTTGACGACGATGTCATCGTCAAATTCCTTGAAAATCAGAGGTGAAATTCGATTAGTAGAATGTGTTTTTATGCAATGGCATCTTCCAGAATGGCTTTCGATTCAGTCAGCGTAATTGAGCCATTCTCACTGAGTTTAACCTGACCATGGGATTCCAGCTTATCCAAAACATCCTGCACCGCTTTTGCCTTGTCACCACCGTGCTCGGTGAGTTTGGTCTGCATTCCTAAGCTCTGATAAAACGCTTCCATTACGGCAATGGTCTCAACCGCCAGATCTGGGGAGTCAGCCAACCCAAACACATTACGCCCAAGTTGCTCCAATTTGACTCGCTTGAATTTCAGTTGGTTACGAAGCAGCGAGGGCTGGATGATAGCCAGAGAATGCGCGTGATCCACGCCGTAAAGTGCTGTCAGTTCATGCCCAATGGCGTGTGTCGACCAGTCGTGCGGAACGCCTGAGCCAATCAGACCGTTAAGCGCCTGATTGGCCGCCCACATCAGATTGGCACGCCATTCATCATTGTCGCGTTGCTCAAATCGCTCACCAAGATCTTTCAGGATTTTCAGCAAAGATTCTGCATAGCCATCCTGAACCATGGTGCCATTTGGCTTGGTCAGGTACTGTTCACACACATGTACCCACGCATCGACAATGCCATTGATCAACTGGCGTTCTGGCAATGTTTTCATCACATCAGGATCCAAAACGGCGAATTTTGGCTGTACGGCTGGGTGGTAAAAAGACAATTTGTCTTGCGTTTCGGCTTTGGTAATCACCGCTGCTGCATTGGATTCAGACCCTGTTGCAGGCAAGGTCAACACAGCCCCCAGCGCCACCGCACTTTCTACGCGGTGTTTACCTTCAAGGATATCCCAACCGTCCCCTTCATAATGCGCCGCAGCAGCGATGTATTTCACGCCATCAATTACGGAACCGCCGCCAACTCCGAGGATAAATTCCACGTTCTCGCTTTTAACAATGGTAACAGCTTTGTCGAGTGTCTCTTTGGTCGGGTTTGGCTCCACGCCAGAAAACTCCTGCCATTCGTGGTGTTCCAACGCACTGGCAACCTGTTCGTAAACACCGTTTTTCTTGATGGAACCGCCACCATAGACCACCAATACCTTGGCATCGGCAGGGACAGATTGAGCAATTGCTGCGATCTGACCTTGACCAAAATGGATCAGAGTTGGATTAACATAGGAAAACTTCATAGCAAAGCCTCATAGATAGAAAATGCAAAAAACCCTAACTGACGATGTCAATCAGGGCTAATCTTATACTCATTTTACTCGCGAAAGATCGCTGACGCCTATATTTTATGCCGCCGCTATCGGGCGCTGCTTGGCAAAGAATGTTGGGTATTTTTTTCTGATATGGCGTTGTTCTTCAACCATGTTTTTCAGGCTTGGACCTTTAGAGAGCTGAAAAATGACTTCGTTCTTGTCAAATCGCAGCAGTGAACCTTCTACCGGAATGTGTGTATTGGCATTCAGTCGCAAAGTACCCGCCATGCTCAGCCCTCGGTATAACGACGCTACGTTCGCCATTAGCACACGGATACCTTTTTCAGAGACTTCGCAAATGTGGTAGTACTGATCTTTTACGCGCAAAACAGGTCTTTCCTGCTTTGGGTAACGCAATCGATAGTATTTTCGCTTTTGTTCAAAATCTGTCTGGCTCATGATGGTGAATACTCCGTTTTTCACTCAGCACCAGAAAATCAAGTTGGTGCTGTCACGATAAACTCCAACTTATCACAGTTAACGCCTTCTTTATCGGCTCAGAGTCTATCAAATGATTCTTGTCTCAATAATAAGCATCGGCTGATTGCGGCAAACCTTTAGTAAAGAATTTGTAAAATTCTTATTGCCGAGCCAGTCATCAAGCGGATGGTATGGACAACTCGACTTCACCAACCCTATTGAAGCGGCTTTTTCTTGATCAAGAAAAAAGCCTGAACAGATGTTCAAAACACACAAACCAAAGATCGATATACATTAGAACTCAATTGATAATATCGAGACTTTTGTTCCAAAATTAAATAAAGGAACCCGTTCAACGATTTCTAAATAACCTGAAATCATTCTAACTTTTTAAACATCCACTATATAAAACTCGTCTCACCACTATTTTAAATTTAAGAATTAGAACCATATCCAAAATTTTCAAAATTCACTTCAACTACCCTTCCAAAGTTATTTTTATTGCAACCTGATTATTTATTCACTCAATTAACAATAAATAGTCAACAACGATAGAACTACCTGCTTTTCTTAGCGAGAAATTCAAAGAAACCAGATAAATAAAAGGAGACAAAACATTCAAATAAAAGGGAAATAGAACCAATAACAATCACTAAGGAACATCAAATGGCAAACTTGAAACACACCGTATTGCTGGCTTCATCGCTCGCAATATTCAGTGGAATTTCTTACGCCCATGCTCCGGCAGATATGGGCGTTGTTAATGAGGAAAGAATAGCAAATATGCTCATTCGCTCCGGAAAATTAAGCAAAGATGCAACACAAAGTGAAAAAGAAGCCGCAGTACACGCTTATTTAAAAAATAAGAACAACTACGGTTTAAATGGAAATGCCCAATTCGGTAAAAAGGCAATAGAGAAAAGAAATAAGATATTAAAATCCCTCGCACAGAAAAAAGGACAAAAACTGGATGCCAGTGCATTGGGGGCGCGTTCAGTTATTGTAAAAAGAACTGACAGAGTCATCGCTCTGATGATTGATTTCCCAGATCTACCCTGGGATGACAATGGCATTACAGCTGAGCACACCGACATGCTCTATGACAGCTACCCCACCTCTCATTACGCCGACCTGTTGTTTGCATCCTCGGGTTACGAAGGTCCCAATGGTGAGAACCTCACTTCAATGAGGCAGTTTTACGAACAGGAGTCTGGCGGAAGCTATTCAGTAGCGGGGGATGGATTTGGCTGGTATCGAGCGGCAAACAATGCGGCTTATTATGGAGGGAACTCCGCAGATTCGGGGAATGACCTCAACCCTCGAGAACTGGTTCGCGAAGCACTTAACCAGCTTGCCATAGATCCAAGCGTTAACCTTGCCGATTACGATATCGAAGATCGATATGATTACGATAACGATGGAAACTATCGCGAACCTGACGGGCTTATTGACCACCTGATGATCTTTCATTCGTCTGTGGGTGAAGAAGCAGGTGGCGGTGCGATTGGAGAGGATGCAATCTGGTCACACCGTTGGGATCTGGGCAGTGTTCATTTACTGCCGGGGACAACAAGTTCTTTACCCGATCGCTTCAATGGGCAATATGCCGCTTTTGATTACACTATTCAGCCCATTGATGCCGCTGTTGGGGTAGCTGCACACGAATACGCGCACGATCTTGGTCTACCAGACGAGTACGACACTCGAGGCACAGGAAACGGCGAGCCAGTGGCTTACTGGTCCATTATGTCTTCTGGTAGTTGGGCGGGCAGCCTTGCGGGTACTCAGCCCACCGCATTTAGCTCCTACGCTAAAGAGTTTTTGCAGGAGTCGTTAGGGGGAAACTGGATAAATTCGACTCAGCTTTCGCTTGCGGATCTGGATCAGCCTCGATATCTGAGCCTGTTTGAAACCACTGATAACCTTCGACCTAATATGGTGAGAATTGACCTTTCAGCCAAGAAGGTGGACAACACCAGTCCATTTGAAGGGAAATTCGCCTTCTACAGCCAGAAAGGAGACGATCTCAACAACTCTATGAGCCGAAAAATTCGGGTACCGGAAGGAAGCTCTGTCTCGCTCAAATTCAAAGCTTGGTATGAGATAGAAAAAGACTACGACTTTGCTCGTGTATTGGTTAATGGAACTCAAATTCCCGGAAACATCACAACCATGCAGGACCCGTACAACACTGGGCTTGTACCTGCCATTACAGGCGAATCTGGTGGTTGGGTTGATGCGGTGTTCAACGTGTCCGAATGGGCGGGAACTGATATCACCCTTACATTCGATTATGTCACTGATGGCGGTCTGGCAATGGAAGGGCTGTATATCGATAACATCGTATTCGATGCAGATGGTGTAATTGAGAACGTAGATGACGCGGAAGGGGACGAAAGCAGCTTTAGGTTTAATGGGTTTGAGAGAAATGCGGGATATCATTTCGCCGATCATTACTATTTGCTGCAATGGCGCAGCTACGATGGTGTGGATCAGGGCTTAGCCAATATTCGTCGTAGCGGGCAGTTGATCTCTTATGACCCGGGATTGATTGTATGGTACGTCGACAATTCGTTCACAGACAACTGGGTCGGCTTACATCCGGGTGAAGGCTGGCTTGGGGTAGTCGATGCGGATCAAACGCCGTTTATCTGGTCGAATGGCGATGTTGCTATTTCAAGGTATCAGGTTCGTGATGCTGCATTCTCGCTAGAAAACAACTCACCACTGGTTCTTGTCGATGATCAGGGTAACTTGCTGCAAGACACCAACTTAACACCAGTCAGTTTGTTCGATGATAGTAAAGATTACTCTTCGCCAGTTGCTCCTCATTCCGGTCGCAAACTGGCAGAAGTAGGGTTATCCATTGAAGTGATTCATCAAGCGCAAGACAACAGTTATGGGGTCGTACAGATTTCTTATCAGAAACCGAATGAAGCACCTTCCGCTGCGTTTACATTGGAAGTTAATGGTATGTCGGTAACGGCAACCAATTCCAGCAGTGACCCAGACGGCGAAATAGCCAGCTACCTTTGGAACTTTGGTAACGGACAAACCAGCACCGACATCAACCCTACATGGCACTACGTTGAAGCGGGTGAATACACAGTGAGTTTAACAGTGACCGATAATGATGGCGCGACTGCATCCTATTCTGAACAGGTCGAAATTGTTGCAGACGTGAATGAAGCCCCGGTTGCACAAGGCGATTACTTCCCGCTATTTGGGCGATTTGTCCTGCTGTATTCCACCAGCTACGACCCGGATGGTCACATTATCAAAACGCGTTGGAAACTAGGCAAAAACCGCGTTCGATTTGGCAGTGTGATATTCACACGCTTACCTGCCAATAAGAAAGCAGTAAGGCTGACAGTAACAGACAACGAAGGCGCGAAGGATTCCACCAAGATAAGGTTGGATTGATCTCGATAAAAACAAAGCCAGCAAACGCTGGCTTTGTTTTCGGTTTCGTATGTACGTCTACTAAGGATAGTTAACCACAAAGATAATCTCATCACCTTCGCCAGTGCACTTATTTGTACCAATTAGCTTTATAGACTTATTAGACGCCCACGCTGTCAGCAGCATCGAATACTTATACTTAAACACATCACCTGAGATGTCCATCTCTTGAAGTCTCAATAACTGTCGCTTGGCACACGCTGGGACATCTGATTTCACTACAGACACAGGCTTAATATATAGGCTTCCGCCATACCAATAAGGGTGAAATGTCCCTGTGTAATTTCCTGCTACTGCGTTCGTTCCAATTAACGACGCTGCTATGAAAAACAAAGCGCGCACAACATTTCGATTAATCCATCTTTTTGGCATATCTTTCTCTTCTTATCTATCTGAAACTACATAAACTACTTTGCATGCACTCGAATCCGAATTTGTGCGAATCCAAATTGGGTGACCCTGTGTATGAGCAGTAAGCAGCAGTGAATATACTGCGTTGTAATTTTTACTTGCGGGATCCAAATGGATATAGCCATTCTTACCCGCTTCACACGTCAAGTTTGCTTCGTTACCAGAAGTTCCAATAACTGAAGTGCCGTCGGTATTCAAATATAGGCGACTCACTTTAACCCCAGTACAACTGTGACCCGAACAGTCAGCAAATGCTTGAAAAGAAAGAAGACCAAGAACTAAAGAAACAATGAGTTTTTTCATCTTTTAGCCCACCCGGTGAACTCGTAAACGGTCACCACCAGTACAAGAGTCAGAATGACTCTCTCTGTCATAGCCTATGTTGACTGTTTCCTTGGTTGTATAAGCTGTAAGAATACGTGACATAACTAATTGACGAGATTCAGATGAAATCGCGGGGTCAACCGCCATAAAATCAAGCAGAGTACACTTTGGGTGACTTTTAGGCATATTGGTCACTTTTATTAAAATCAAAGTGCTACCCGGGTAAGTGAGCACATCGGTAATCACGCCAGAAAAATTCGCAGTGTATTTCGCATGTACAGAGGTAGATGCCATCATCAGCATCAATAAAGCCAATATTTTTTTCATTTATCTTTTCCAACTGAGGTTAAACATTAGTGCATATAGATATCGTAAATGGCGGGTCTGGTTTGACCCCAATATTTCTGTTTAGTACAACCTGATATCCAGAAATTTACCGTCTGTTTCGACGTATAAGCTGCCAGGAGTGCTGAATAAAAACGGTTGCTCCCTGCAGAATCATTAAGCTCAGCAACATAGAAGCTCGTTCCTTCGCAGTTGCCTGGGTTTTTAATAGGCTGAGAAAAATCGACTCGAACGAAATTCCCTTCTCTTTGCATGTTGATTAGCTTAATCTGCCCCTTATCTGAGCTAACACCTGAAGCCAATACCAGATTCGGTAGCAAGAATAGCGTACTAAATAAAATGGTTTTTATTACTTTCATTTGGTCACTTTTACAGTAATGAGGTTATTGGATGTGAAGCCCGGTAGCTGTGCAAAGCTCACCCGATTTTGTGTAGTCTATTCTGACCACTTTGAAGCCAGCTGACTTTGCCGTTAGCACTTGGGAGAACATTGCTTTTCCAGCTTCTGTAGAGAGATCGATATACATGATTCCCCATTTACATTGAAGCAAACCTTCAGAAGTATAAAACCCAGCCTTAGATGAGCCTTCAGAAAAGGTTCGAACAATAGTTTTGGGTTCGAGAATTTGACTGGCGACCGAATAGAATGGGAACAATATAATTAGCAAAATTAAGAAGTATCTTATATTCAAAGCATACACCGATAAAATAAACCTCTTACGAGGTTTTTACCTAAGAAGAAATATTAACAGACCTATATCTTCACCGATATAGTTCCAACAAAAATTAATTTTCAAACCAGATTAATAATAAATTCTTGCATAGGAAACCTGACAACCTTTAGAACCATTTTTGATTCTTACCATCAAGTTATTTCCAGCCGCCATAGCTGTCAATATCGTAGAATACACTTCATCAAAATATGGATGATTCTTATTCAACGTCATGCTAGTTCCATCTAGCTGACAATCCAGATTATTTCGCGAGCTTTCTGGTGGAATAATATATACACCACCTTCATGAACCATCATAGAAGAAACAACTTGCGCGCCCTTTCCGTAGCATTCATCCCTATTACAAGCCGCATTAGCAATACTACTGATTAGAGATAAACCAACAACCGAAGCCAGTAATGTTATTTTTTTCATTTTAATACCTATCTAATTAACAAGTTTTGGACCAAAATACCAACCAGTTATCCATTTCCAAGGTTTTGCTGTTGTCTCACAGGATTTCCCATCGTTAAACCACATAACAACTTCTTTATTTGTTGTTTGAGCAGTCAATAATGTCGAATAGACGGTTTTACATGCATTGGCACTTATACCATGCACTTCGTTGTCAACTTTACACAACCTTGGCCAAACTAAGGGTCCTATTCTCTCAACTAGGACATCGCCTGATTTTGCGTCAATACTGACCCCAGTTACTTTTCCCGAGCAGGTGTAATTGGCAGCAATTGCATTAAACGAAATAGATGAAAGTAATAAAACAGTGGTTGTACTTAAATAGTTCACTCTGACGTTCCTTTTTGACGACATTTCCAGAATATTTACTTATGAAGTATTCGAATTCGGTTACTGAAGTGGTCCACGACAATAAGACACCCAAACTTCAGAGCTGCCGCACCCAGAGTCGACCACACAGTCGATAGGTTTTGATTGAGTACTCATCATCAACAGCCATGAATACGTTTTCTCGAAATGCGGCTTATTCATGTCCATACGAAAGTAGGTAGGACGCTTGTTGGCGCAACTGCCTTGATTAGTTCCATTTAAGAAAAATCGCCCATCGGTACCAATATGGACATAAGAAGGAACACCTAAGCTGATCCATTCCCCATCTGAATTCGTATTGATTGCACTTGCGTTAAAGCTCATCACTATGCTGGCGACAAGTAATATTTTCTTAATCATTTTAATGCCTTGCAGACTTTAGATAATCGGCACAAATGCTAGCGAATTGATAATTCACCATCAATGAAAGGCAATTTTTTTAGGTAAAAAACGAGAGCGATACTACAAATATCAAATCACAAAATATTGATAATATTAATAAAAAGTCATCCTACGTATAAATGAATAAAAAGAGAGAAATCCATCAATATTCAATTCTACCTGTCCATTTGATTGGGAACCAACAGATGAACAAGATGGATAGGAATGGTGGAAGAGATCGCGATTAAATCTTTTCTTAAGATTTCTACTCTTTAACTTTCTAGAATTATTTAGTTCAATGGTGGAGGATCGCCTGCAGTAATGTATTTTGCAATACAAAAATTAGATGCATTCTTGATTGAATCATCAAAACTTAAAGCAATCTCTTTTCCAGAAGAATAAGTTGCTAAAACCATAGAATAGGCAAAATCACTCGTGCCTACAAACAGTACATTTTGATTTCTCCATTTAGGACAATTACCTGCAGAGGTTACACCATTTAAGGTAAACCAAAAAACTGGAGGCTTCCATTGATGACCGGAATAATCATCATGTACCCGGATAAACTCTACTGTACCCTTAACATACCCTTTTTCCGCATACGCATTTGAAGAAATGATAAAGAAAAGGATGACAAGAAATCGTGAGTATTTTTTCATATTTTCTCCTATGGTAAACAAACCTAGCAGTAATAGCTTACGCCAATTTAAAAGCTACTACACAACTTGAGTTATATATAAATCAAAGAGATGTTTAAATTAGTATGATTGACTTAGAATGCTAAACCGTGAAGACAGATAAAGACAATTAGATACACATCTTCCAATCTAAACCGATTGGATATCGACCAAGCGACTTAGATGAACGCTTGGCACTCAACTGGAAAAAGGTACGGTCGTTGGTTGCAAAACCACCATTAAACACGTTATGCCGAAGATAAGCCGAAAGCGAATATCTGGCTTTCGATTACCGGATCGCTAACATTCCATTAAAGCTAGACAAAATTCCTAAACCAATAACCACTTTAGCGGGTTCGCGCACGCATAAATCAAAGATATAAGAGGTATTCGCCACTTTCTAGGCAAATACCCTACATATAAGACCGAATTTCGACGATACGAATAGAGCTCAGCGTAAGCGACAAGAAGACACTTCAAGATTTTTCTAAAAGTGCCTGTCCCACTAATTTTTTACTTAAATCTGAAAATAATCCTTTCGGAATCTTTTAACTTACTAGCTAATCCATCTTCTAAAGTTATTTCAGACTTAACCTTTCCACAGGAAAAATCTGAAATTTTATCTTTAATTCCATCTAAAAGTATGGAGAACTCATCTTCAATGTCTTCAATTTCTTCAACGTCTTCATCGGACCAGGCTCTCAACTTTACCTTAATTACCCAAACTTCATCTTCAAAAGACAATAGTACTTCTTTGAAATTTCGAGAAATGCCCCCGATCATAGCCTGTATAAGCATAACCTCTACCCAAAGCCAATCTTCTATTGTTGGATTCTTCATCATTGTGTCCATTTAGGGTTAGTAGGGACAACACTAGGCTTAGATGTCCCTTTAATCACAAATACGTTAGTCGGCTGGTCTACATAACCAGCTCCCGGATTATTGTTGTAGCCTGTAACCTTTTTATAGCGAATTACAGGGAATCCTTGAGCGTTCGTTCCAAGCACTTTAACTTTTCCCGCATGAACTGCAGAAAGAATTTCTTGAGCATCATCCATACTATTCAAATAGCCTCCCTGCCCTCTATTGACCCATTCTTTTCGACCTTTGATATGCCTTAACTGTTTATTAGATATTTTAGTATTTATATCAGCAAGGTTTCTTATATTCTTAGAAAAACCAAGCTTACTACCAATCCAACCAAAAAACCTCGCTGCGAGACTTGCTTTCGTGGGTGTAGGAAGAGGGACAGACACCGATGCGTACGCGATTAACGCCGAACCACTTGCAGAACCGTGAGCAGATAGCATTTCACTCATGACTTCATGTATCAACTCCGGATCATAATTTCCAGTGCCATCAAGATTGAAATGTATCCCATCCGCACCATGGACCAAGTAAGAATTCTCACGAATCTCATCTAGATGTCGCATATCCTCATCGCCATCGCGCCAAGTTACATTCTTGTTCTCGCGACCATAAAGCTCATTAGACGTCTGAACGTGCTTCGTACCATTGTCCGAAGCTCCACCGTTACCATGATCATATCGGTCACTTTCGTACCCACCTTCTTTATGTGGCTTATTGTTGATGACATCTTGCCATTCTTCATTAATCTCAAACCCAGTCGGATCTACATACTTCAGCGGGTTGTTCCACACATACGCATAACGGTTAAAGCTATTCGTCACAAACGGAGCCTGAATGATCGGATCTGCGCTCACAAACCGCCCTAGGTTTTGGTCGTACACCCGTCCATTCATATGGATCAGCCCGACTTCTTCGATTTCCTCGTGCCCGGTGTATCCTCGGTTGGTGAGCACCATTTGCTCTACGTAATTATACTTTTTGCTGGTGTCACGCTGCGATGTGATATCACGCTGCGGGGTGATATCACGCTGCGGGGTGATATCACGCTGCTTACCAAAGGCATCGTAACTGCGGCGCTCGACCACGTAACCGTACAAGTCGGTAATCATATCCACGGAGTTTAGCGCGTCGTAGTGCAAGAAGCGCACTTGTTTATTGGTAATGGAGCCATCCGTGTTTTCAGATTGGCTGTTTAGGGCAATCAGCTTACCTTCGGCGTACACAAAGTGCTGGTGTTGAACCTCACCTGTGGCGACATCAGTCACCCGCTCGTAGGTTTTGTCGATATAAACTGTAGTTTGAGTGCCAGATACTTTCTTATAGCGGTTGTGGTTGGCATCGTAGCTGAACGAAACGGTTTTGCCGTCACGAGTGATTTCGCTTGGCTTGTTGAATGCCGTCCAGCTTAGTGTGCGCTCGGTACTGTTGTTGCTGCGTTTGGCGCTCACCATGTTACCTACAGCGTCGTATTGGTACGTTAGCCCATTTGCCTTGGTTACTGCGTGAGGACCTGCCCCAATACTGCTGTATTCATACGTGCCAGATACCCCAGTTTTGCTCAGGATATTACCAATGGAATCGTAGCTGAAGGTGCTGTTTTTGGTGACGTTTGCTTGGCTGCTGCCGTTATCAAAAACGATGTTATTGGTTTTAACGCGATCCAGCCCGTCGTAGGTGTAATAATCGCGAATGCCTAACGATTGGTCGTAACGCTGGGTTACGTTATTGTGATCGTCGTACTTATATTCCAACCAACGAGTCGAATCGGATGAACCCACAAAGGCATTTTGCTTACCGGTAATGTCCTTGTAACGATGGCTGAGTACCTGCCCCGTTTTGTGTGTGGTGATCATCATCGGCTTGCCCGTTGATGCGCTGTGGTAGTAGGTGTTAACTAACCCGTTACCAAGCGTTTCCGACAGCGTATGACCGTAGGCATCAGTTTCACGGCGTTGCCAGTAGATTTGGTATGCACCGGACTGGCTGGCTTCCGCCAGTTTTGAATTGGTTTTTAAGGCGTTGAGATGATCTATCTGATTGGGTCTATTTTCAATATTACCCTTGTCGTCTCGACATTGTGAAGCGATGGACACATCATTATGATTGGCTCCCACCATGCGGTTTGCAGCATCGCAATACACTTCTTTAAGCGCCAGAACTTTTTTAGCTAATGCCAAAAGATCTCGAGCTAAATCGGTGTAGTAAAGATAGTGTCGATTCGATATATCCGCAGCTTGCTGCAGTTCCTCTGCACTGAACACCAGTTCTTGCTGAGTGGAAGAGTCTGCACGAGCACCATATGCATCATTCGCTGCCATAAGGTTAAGCGTGCCATTTTTGTCATAATCCACCACACGGAAATCACCCGCAGGGTTTAGCCCCATTTGTTTGAAGGCACTGTCGGTGAGACCAGTATTAATTAGACTCGAATGATAGTTACGGACACCATTTCTTGTATCTCCCAATCTCTGTTGTAGCTCATATATAGCACCATCAAGAGTGATATCAATTGGAATCGACACATCATCGTGCAGTATTACCCAGCTCCCTGGGCGCAGGTAACACTTGCCATTGGCATCACACCAGCGTTTGAGGCGAAAGATATTTTCTGAACCTAAAATATGCAGAGATGCGGAATCTAAGTGGTGTAAGCCTATGGTTTTCGAGTTGTATTCATTGACTTTACCCTGGAAGAAATCTTTCTGTTGTGCGTAGCGCTCTGCTTTGTTCAGATATTGCCTAGCAACGTTGAGCGTTTCCTCAATCAGAAAGTCAATTTCATCACGGAAGCTTTGCTCAACAAATGCGACATCGGCATAGGTATAAGGACTGCGAATTTGAGCCAAATAGCCTTCTTGATTGTACAGGTACTCTAGTGCTAGTCGGTTTTTGGGATTTGTGCCTTTGGCAAGCTTCACAGCAACGTTTGCTAATGAGGTGTCTGTACCATTTGGACGAACTTCTCTGGCTAAGCGCTCATACTCATCATAGACATAAAGGGTGCTAAATTTTTCATTATCGATAAAGGTGGCTTTTTCTTCTAATAAACCTGAGGCATTGTAGTAATAACTACTGCTGCTACCATGCCCAGACATCGACGTCAGCGCACCCAGTGACACTTTGCCTCGCTCATCATATACCCATGTTGAAGCGGCGTTGCTGCCGTCTTTTTGGTATACCTTACGCCCTAGAGAATCGTAGCGATAAGTTGTGGTCACACCATTGGCGTCTTTCTTTTCAAGCAGTTCACCGGCGGCGTTGTATTGGTATACCCATACGCCTAAGTCTGGGTCATCCAGTTTTGAACGGTAGCCCAAGTTATCATATTCAACATGGGTTGGGTTCCCTTTACTGTCGACAGAAGACTTGAGCTTTCCATCTGGGAAATAGGTGTACGTCTGATAGCTATAATCGGGTTTCCCGACCGCTTCCTCTTTCTTAAGGATATGCCCAAGCACGTTGGTGGTGGTTCTATGCTCGAAACCACGTGCATCCGTTAACGTTGTTGTAAAGGCGTTGTAGTTCGTTCGCCATAAAGTTTGACCACCTGTCGCGCTTGGTTCTTTTTTGAGAATCTCGCGGTTTAAGGTGTCGTATTCGAATTCAACGTGGAACACCGGATCGTTAATGAAGTATGGGCGGGTAACGCTGGTCTTTCTGCCGTTTCGGTCCCAATGCGTATCGGTATAAGAGATTCTGCCATCAAAACTGGTGACGCCACTGCGCACTTCTCGCCCAGCAAAATCGAGTTGTACCCAGCTTTCTCCCCCTTGGCTAGAGGTGGATTTCACACAGCGAAGGGTTTCGGTATCGGCGTTCCCACATTCTTCTGCGCCTACACTTAGGTATCCGTAGGCTACGAAGTTATTGGTACCTGGATGCGTTTCTTTGATAAGCCGCCCAAAGCTGTCGTACTGATAGTTCACCTTTCGCCCATTTGGTGCAATTTCTTCAGTTAATCGACCGGATGCATCGTAAGTGTAGTCGGTAACGTGACCTTTGGCATTGGTCGCTTTGTCGATATATAACTGGTTGCGGTCGTAAGCGGTACTTGTTGTACGGAGATCAAGATCAGAACCCGAAACACTCTGAGAAGTGATATTACCGAAGTCATCATAGCCGTAACGGGTGATAAGGTTTCGCCCAGAAACACCACCAGACTGGTAAGCCGTCGGAGTAATGGTTTGTTTGCTTAGCAGACCTTTAGCGGTGTATTCAAAGTCCGATACCGTGGTTTTTACGTCGCCACTGGTGTTGTCTGTGATGCTCTGGGTGGATTTTTTAATGGCTCCGACTTGCCAGAATTCACTACCCGACTTGGTGACTAACTGCGTTACATTTAAGTGGCTGCTGGTGAGTTCTTTGCGACCATCTCCATTAAAATCTTGGTACGCCAAAGCGCCACAAGATCTTGGTTTGGCAGCATTAAACGTAGCTTCAGACACTTTAACTAAAGAGCCCTGTTGATCAGACCAATTCTGTGAGTTTGAACTGGTTGAGACATCAAAACGATAGAAATACTTCATTCGTTTGAGAATCAACGGCACGTCTATATCACCATGAATCAGAACGAACTGATCATTCGGTTTTACGTATACCTTACCGTCTGTGCCACAATACTTCATGATTCCATAAATAAATTGATTAAACACGGTATCGATATTGGGAACATTAGTGCTAGTAATAGACAGCACCTGAAATGTTTGAGTTGTGCCGTTAGAAACGTAATCGAATATATCTTTTGTTGTGAATGAACCTGAATTGGCTGTAGCACCTACTACATTGGTCGTTTTTTCAACCACATTACCAAAACCGTTGTTGTCCTTTTCCGTGGTAGTGGTGGTCGTTTTTACGCGATTTCCATTGTTATCGTAATGATCTACTTTGACGACTTTCGGTGAAGTTTCGTAATACTTAACGCCATTGATACCTGATCGAGTCACCGCGTGATAACTCTGGAAATGGGTATCCTTAACTATTTTGCCATTCTTTTTAACTGTGATTCTTGTTGGCTTACCAGCAAGGCGTAAGTCGGTAATAACACCTGAGCTATTTCTTGGTGTAAATTCAGATTCGGTGGTTGTTTTTATCTCTGAGTTTTCAGTCACAGTAATCTTGTCAAAACCCAGGAAGCCTAATCCTTTACGATGAGACTTGGCTCCCTCGTACAGGTAGTCGTAGGTGGTTGCGCTATAGCCGTGTGGCTTTTTGCTCACATGTGAGACAAGATATCGAGTAGGAGTGGAATTAATAACTGGGTAGTGGAAGTATTGCTTCTGCTTGTGAACGCTAGCGTCTGAGGCCGGTTTGTAGCTTATTGAGTAAACGAGCCCTTCTTCGGTAATTTTTTGAATTTTATCTTGAGCATAAGGTTTGGAAACTTGAACAGACTTAACTTTGCTCGACTCTCCAAGAACCAAATCAGTTCTACCATCAAAGTTTAAATCGGTAACTCCAGAGAATTTTTGAATGCCTGTTCGTAGGTAGGTACCCCAGCTAATTCGACCAAAATTATTTTTGTGAATGTTCTTATTGGTGTAGAGGTCAGGATATCCATCTGCGTTGTAATCAAAAAAACGTATATCTGAAATATTGTGATGAGCAACTATTTCGGTATCGTAAGAATAGGTACTGCCGTTGAATAGGTAGAATATTATCCATGCACCATTGCTTTTATGGCGCTCGACTGTCACTAAGTCCTTGTAGCCATCATTGTTTATGTCAGTGACTCGGACAGATTCGGTATTAGGCATTAACTTGATAGCGCTTTCTCTGTGCGAGTTTGAGGCTAAATAATAGTAAAACTTACGTGCGCCGTGAGAATAGAAGTAAATATCATCTTTGCCGTCATTATCTAAATCACCAGTCTTCTCTATTTTTAGGTTTCGACGGTCACGCTTTTCTTCCTTTCCATCTCCGTTTAAGTCACCTGAGTACCAAGTCCTGCTATCGTATGTTGTTAGAGCGCCAGTACCATGAGCATCATAGCTCCCTAAAGGGACATTACTGGTTTTTATCTGTATGTCTTTTAGACTTCCAGAAAGCCCAATATAAGTTGAAGAACTTATATTTTTAGCTTGCCCGGATAAGTTTCGAAATTGAGTACTCGAAACTCTACCAAAATACTCATTCTTTCCATCTCGTTGGACATCAAAAAAGTTAACGTCTCGAATATGAGTTTTCGCCGTTCTTTCTATCTGAGTATTTCTATCAGAAGTCCAATTAAATTTAATTTGGTTTGAGCAATCTCCCATCCCACTACCAGTACATTTCTTTACAGAGGTAAGTAAACTGCGAGAAGTACCAGTTGAGTAAACATAAGATAGGCTATAATTTCTAACCGTTTGTGTGGACTGGTTTTTGACATAGATTTTGGATAGTCGCTGAGGTCTTGTTAGCTTTGAACCCATTAATAACTGGGAAGTACTATCTGATCTAGCCTCATAGCCAAATTCAACCGAACCACCCATGTAGTGAATTGAGCTAATGCGATGGCGTCCAGCACCGTTATTTTCATAGTACTTAAACTCTATATGATTACTCTTCGTATGGTCCGTGATCTTATTTAGCGCCCACTTATAGATATGAGATTGACCTGGCAGGTTCACCTGCGCCGTATTTTCCATCCCATACTCATAAACTGAGCCGTCTTTTTTCCACACTTTGAAGTGAGAAGGTCCGTGACCGCTATAATTTGTTTTAAATGAAACTATTTTAGAGAAACCATTATTCTCTAGTCGATATTCCGTTAGGTGCCCACCATCTTTTCCGGAAATTGCCACTAGCCTCTGACCATCTAAGCAATAGCGATCATTGTCATTTAAACGAACGCCACCCCAGAGCCCATCTTTAGCCAAGTTTTTTCCACATCGAGTTATGGACGAGAGTCCAGAGAGATTCCACCCCATACCAAGATAACCATTTGGGGAATCACTGGCATAGCTGATCGCAAGTGTCGGCTGATGACCATTTCGACCCGGAACCACTTCAATTGGGAGTGAATATGTTGCCTGCCCCCCAGACACATTAAAATCGCCTCGAATAACCGGTGCCGCCGCGTAAGCTAGTACGCTGAACAGCGACAAAAGACTGAACAATGTAAGCCTTAAATAATTGTGTAACTTAGATTGTTTAGCCATCGGATTTTTTAAACAGAATAAGGTAGGCATTTTTGTATTCATTGAGTTCGTTATCCGTTACGAAAGGTGAAAATAAATTGTGTATAGAGAACAAATAAACGTTGACTAGTTCGTGGAACTTTCTATCAAAGATTCAAGACGCTCAAGCTCTTGATTTAGCTTTTGTAGTTCTTCTGGGGGTGGAATATCGTCGGGCATATTCTTTTCTGAAAAATTTCTCAGATCGCCCTGAACAAGGGGCAGTTCAGGGGCATCCAGATTTTGAATGCCATGCGCTAATGTTTGTTGGAGTTCGATAACAGGAGAAGGATAAGAAATATCGTCACTGAATAGGTCATCAGTTTCGTCAATTCCAGATTCTGCCGAATCTAATTCGACAGTCTGACTTTGATGTATTTCAGGATCGGAATGATTTTGAGAAATGAAAAAATAAATCGCCAGCCCCCCAAAACGAGAACTGACACAATTGCCACTGATTTCATAAACTATTTCTTATATTAATTAGGAGTATTTTCTCAGAGTCGGAAACGCCAGAGCCAAAAATTCATACGCTACCGCCCTTCCCATTTAAGAGACGTTGGTAAAATACCGTCAAACTATTGCAAGTGCATTTACCTAAATTTACAAATGTGAACATTGTCAATAAATCTCAATTTTGGGAAAAGGTCTTACTAAGTAAAATAAAAGACCTTATCACTAGGGAAAAATTTAAGTTAAGACCTTTATTAATTGTAGGTCCTCACAATAAATGCTGTGTCGACAAAATTGGCTGAATTACAGTCAAAACCACTCTTTGAATGAGCGACCATTACGTTTTTCCCACTGTACTGAGCTGCTAAAATAGTGCTAAGCCTCTGCTCTGTACCATTGTTTACGTTCAATACCCCAAGTCTTCTCCATGGAAAACCAACTTGTTTATATAAAACAACAGTTCCTTCTACTTGAATATGTTCAACTTTAGCAACTGGACAATCCGTTCTTGCATAAGAACTTGATGAAAATAAAACAATAAGTAGAGCCAAATATTTTTTCATGATAATCCCATCTTAAAAACGCCTTTAGAATTTAAAGGCATGCCAACTATTTTCTAGTAATACACGATTGGTATACAAAGAATCAAGAGGTGAAAATCAATGAATTAAATCTTTATTTAAAGGCTCAAATACAAGTTAAGTTTCGAACAAATTCAAAAAATTATTTTCTTTTATATCAAAGTAATCATCACAGTCAGATTTAGTGAATATCTTGTTTTTCAGTACATTTCTTTTTGGTCTGTTAATTGACTAGGCTTCATCCTATAGCATTCAGATCAAATAATATCTTGACCGACGTATTTCATTAGTTAGATTTTTCACAACGTATTACACCACCGATCAAGAAACAGAAACCAGCACCTGAGTTGCATCAACAATGCGGTTTCTCCCTTCGTCCTTAGCCTGATACAACGCCTTATCGGCTTTTTGATACATAGAATCAAAGTCGAATTTGGATGGAAGAACGGATTCTGTTAAATAGCCGATGGATACCGTGAGTACTGACGAGCTGTCGTTCAAAGCATGGGGGATGGCGTCGGTTTCAATGCACTGGCGAATGTTTTCTGCCAGCTTTCTGGTTTTGTCTTCCGTGGTGTCGGAAAGCAGTAATGCAAATTCTTCACCGCCGATACGGCAAAAAGTTTCATCATTGCTGTCGCAGAAGTTGCTCAAAATATTTCCCAACCGAATCAAAGCGATGTCACCTTCTAGATGCCCATACTCCTGATTGAACAGTCCGAAGTGGTCGATATCCAGCAATATCAATCCAATATTCTGAGGTGCAGACTCCTGACGGTTTCGGATTTCATCCATATGCTTTACTAACTGACGGCGATTTCCTAAACGGGTAAGCGGGTCGATACTCGACAGAGCTTCAAGCTGCTGGTTGGCTAATTCTAGCTCCAGAGTGCGGTTGCGCACTTCCTGTTCCAGATTTTCGTTAAGGGTACGGATGGCTTCCTGTGCTTTTGTACGTTGCAAAACTTCTGTTAAGTTGGATGCAAACAGTAGCATCATTTCCTGAAGCTGGCTGGTAAGAGGGCGGCGAGTTAAAAGGTTATCAGCGGCTAAAAATGCAATAGGTCCATCGGTGCTACTTTTCAGCATGGTCATGGCTGTCCAGCCAAACCCGACAATGCGTTTGTCGTGATAAATGGGTACCGACTCTTCAACTGATAACGTATTCGGATTATGAATGGCACTGGCGACGAGTGGTCGGTCTATCTGCATTTCGGTTTCATAGTAGCTTTCATTCACCACGTTTCCTTGAATGTCCGTACCCCAAGTCCCATACAAACGGGTCAGATCCGGATCGGTCAGGAACACCGCCATACGATCTAGACCCAAATTATTGATGGCAAAATCTACTGCGGACTTACACACGTCATTCACCGTTGTACAACGGGAAAGGGCGACCATACTGGAATGGAGCCAACGTACGTTTTGCTCCTGTTTCTTGCGGATATAGATTTGAGCAAGAAGTGAACCAAAAGACTTCAGCATCTCACGCTGGTAATCGGTAATCGGTTCCCGATGTATAAAGTTGTCCAGCGCCAGCCACCCGATAGGCTCATTCTCATGACGTAATATAAGCATGCCGTTCCAGCCCTGTCCCACTACATTACCCGTGGTGTACAAGGGCGCGTTTTCGATAATCACCAACGACTCGTCATTGGTGTGAAGCGCCTCAATATATTCTTCTTCAAGTTGGTGAAGATCATAAATAGTATGGTGCTCCGCCACTGTTTTTCCGTATTCGTCTGTACCATAGGTTCCGGTAAAACAGCGTTTCTTCATGTCCAGCAGCATAAATACGCTGCGGTCAAAACCCAGACGATCTCGGACCGCTTCCACTGCACCTTTATACAAATCATCCAGTGTTGCAGGGTTCGAAAGTTCCAGAGCCACCTGTTGGACCAGCTTCATTTTATCGATAAACGTTTCACGCTGGCGGATCTCATCCAGATACTTAGCTTCCCGTATATCACGGTTTTTAAACTCCAGAGAAGCGTTGCGCTCTGCCCTCAAACATTGCCATCTGGCAGAGGCAATGTTCAGGATATCGATAAAAGATTCCGCTGAATTGACCTGATATTTCTCCAGTTCCACTTTCTCAATAAACAGGTACGTGCGCCATTCTGGATGGTTGTCGACCATCATGATCAGGCACTCACCACCCAATGCATCGAGATAGTTCCAGGAACAGGTGTTGATTTCTAAAGGGATAAGACCATCGGAGGTATCAAACTGAGCTGCCCATGTCCAGAATGAGCCGGGAAAGCAATGTGGGGAAGTAAAAGAGCCTTTTGAATAGCTGGGAGATAACTGCTTACCAAGAGAAGGGTCCCGGACAAAATACATAGCCTTGGGAGAAAAGCTCTCAGACAGAAACTGGAACATTCCGTCGGCGATCACTTTGTGATCTCGAGCTGATGACACAACTCGTAGTAATGCATGTCTATCCAAAATTTCACCCAGCTAACGGTATTTTTATGTTTATGGCTCAACGTTAGCGAGAGCGAAATTTGTATGCAACAGAACGGACATTCAGTTGTTACAAATTCCGCATTTTTAAGCGGTCATTTTGATTAATTCGCGATTCAAAGCAAATTTTTGGCACAACATCACACATAGCGTTACATCACATTATTGTGTTTACATCGTCACAACACGACATAACTTATAAAATGATACAAATTAAAAGCCAGTTATATAAATAACTACATATTGGGCAACGCCTTATCAACTGGCGCTTCTAAATCCAACTGCTTGCCTTTTCGCTGAAATGAATAAAGTGCAATTAAACTTAGTGTTCCAACCAGTAAAAATGCGCCAAGCAGAGCCTTAGTTGTAATAAATGAAGCAATTAGTCCGCCAAACACGCCTGTGACTAACATTTGTAACGATCCTGACAAGGCTGTGACGGTTCCCGCACGTTCTTTGTGTGGCTCAAGAAGCATTCGTCCAATGACAGGGAACATCAACCCCTGAGCAATAGCAATCCCCGTTAGTGCCCCGATTAGGTTGAAAGCACTCACCGAACCGATAAGCATCCATACTCCCGAAAGGAAAGCGATGCCTAACCCAACACCTAAAATCGACTTGGGCAACAATCGACGATTTAAAAAGTTTTGCAGCACACTGCCAATCATCAGCCCGAAAGAGGGCAGTATCATCACCAAACCATAATGCGCGGCACTCATTTCTAGCTGCTCCTGAAGCAGATACGGCATCACCGACAATGAAAGCATAATCATCAAAAAATTTACCCAGCCATAAGTTGTCGTTGCTATCACTTGTGGCGTTTTAATCAGATCTGCATAGGCTCTGAAAGACTCGAATAACTGGGGTGTCTTGGCCGGATACGGCAGCGTTTCCGGTAAAATCAGCAATCCGGTTACGTAAATCAGCGCGACGTAAGCAAAGACAAAAACAAACACCGATTCCCATCCAAATTGCCACGTTAGCCAACCGCCAAGCACTGGCGCAACCATCGGCATCACCGATGCCATGATCGACACGTAAGACAAGGCTTTTGCAAGGGTGTTGCCATCGTAACTGTCGCGCAAAATACTGTTGGCAATGACCGCGGTACTTCCTGCTCCCAACCCCTGAAGCAATCGACCAAAAATAATCCAGTTCAGGTCGTGCTGAAGGAACACACAGATGCTGGTTCCAACAAGGTAAAGCCCCTGCCCAAAGATAAAGACGGGTTTTCTGCCCAAGGAATCCGCAACGGGTCCATAAATAAGCTGCGCCGCTCCCAACCCAACCATATAAATGGTGACCAGCCATTGGATATCCAGAGTCGCATCAGAAAACTGCCTGCTCATTTCTGGCAGTCCGGGTAAGTAAATGCTTACCCCGACCTGTCCGGTAGCGATAACCATCATCGCAAGCATTAAAGGCAATTTACTGAAGTTTTCTCTTTTCATAAATATACAGGCACTCGGGTAGAAAATTAGGCAAGTTCACACATAAGGGTATGCTTACAAATCAGTTTACTTTGTTATCAATGAATGATAATCACGTAATTGGGAAACGGATTACATCCTGACAGGAACTAATAGAGGAGCAGTAATGGACTGGATGCAGAGCGTAAAAAGTTACATCAGAGTGGTTGAAGAAGGGAGTTTTAATGGCGCTGCCAGGCGCTTGAATACCACAAGCTCAGCCATCAGTAAGCGCATACTCTGGTTAGAAGGAGTAGTGGGCGCACAGCTGCTAAAAAGAACCACACGCTCAATCAGCCTGACTGAGGCTGGTGCCCTGTTTTTTGAACGCTCCGTATCTCAAATGGAGCAATGGCAATCTATTGTGGATGAAACCCGATCTGTTACCCAAGCGCCAGTCGGTCGGTTAAAAATCGGCGCTACCGTCGCCGTAGGCTCTCGATTTATTGTCCGGTATCTGGATGATTTTCTTTCTCAGTATCCAGACATCAAAGTCCAGCTAGTGACGACTGTGCCCGGTCAGTTGCCGGAGCTGGATTTGGATGTGTACATCAGTCGGGAACTGGAGCAAATGAACTCCCTCAGTTTTATCGCTACCCCACTGTTCGAGTATCCGTTTGAATTTTTTGCCTCCCCCCAATACCTTGAACAGCATGGCATACCCGAACAACTCGATGATCTCTCCAAACACAATATGTTGATTTGGGGCGAGCAACTTGAACGGGAATTCTTTTTCGAAAACAAAAAGAGAGTCGTTTTTAAAGGCAATTTCGCCACGACCAATCCAGAAGCGCTGTATCACGCGGTAAAAACAGGAATGGGAATACTGATTTCCAGTAAGATGATGATCCGCGACATGCTCGATTCTGGAGAAGTTGTACAAGTACTTCCCGGGCTGAAAACCGAAACGACCACCATTTATGCCTATTACCCAAAACTGGATTATGAACACACTCGTACCCGTCTTTTCATCGAACATTTGAAAAATCGGCTGGCTCAGGAAATTCCTTCAAAGTGACCCATTTTGCACTCAAAGCGCAACTTGAGCCCGACTGTAAAGCCACTTGGCTGAAAGATGAATTTTTCTAGTGAATGATGGTCATTGCTTATGATTAAGTGCGCACATCATTCTCAATAAAGAGTCAGATCGGGATATTTCTTACTCGCACGTATTTTTAGATCTTATACTTCTGTTCTATAAGAAATTTATATCTATATTTTATAAAATAACATACGGTATGTGTGTTTGTATCTGATGATTGAGAAATCAGGTCGGCGCTGGGTTTTGGTAGGTCATGGAAAGAAAGGACTTCAATGATACAACCATCAGTATAAGTGACATCAACAGGATACTTTTACTGGATGGAAATGAGCTTCTGGAGCAAACCTGTATGTTGCTTCATGAAAAGCTTCATTCGTTCTGTACCTGCATAGTGGAACTGAACGAAGCAAATCACGTTGCATCTACGCTGGCGTATGTGCAGGAAAATACCGTAATGGATGACCTGCAATACGACATCAACAACACCCCTTGTGAACAGGCTTCTAACTCAGATACCGAGTTCTGCATATACGCAGAAAAAGCCTACCAACATTTTCCTAAAGACCCGTTTTTGGTTGATCTTCAACTCGAATCGTATTTGGGTTATCCGTTGAAAAATGCGCAAGGGCAAACCTTGGGGATATTAATTTCAACATTTAAAACCCCCATCACTAATCCAGATCCCATTCTTCACTACCACAAACTCTTTTCAAAAATCATCATCCACCAGCTCCGAGCAAAATGGCTGGTTGAAAAAACCGACACCTTGCTAAGCCAGCTTAGTGAACAGACCAAGCGAGACAATCTCACTAATCTGTACAATCGATTTTCCCTTGCCAACCATCTGAAACATTTGATGGAAGTGAAAGGAAAGAAATCGAGTCTGGTTCTGATCGACATTGATGGTTTTAAAGAGTTTAACGACTTGTACGGCACCCATATCGCCGATCGCGTGTTACTGCATTCTGCAAGTGCCATCAGAAGTGCTTTCGACAATGTGGATACTATCTATCGCATTGGTGGAGACGAATTTGCCGCCATATGTGAAGGCGACGTAGTCGAACAACGAGCAGATGCTTTGTTTGAGCAGCTTCATTCTGGCTTTCAGTATGAAGACTTGCAGCTTAACTTCAGTGTCAGCCTGGGGATCGTCAGCTTTTCAGATGCTGAAAGCGGTGACGACTTGTTGCTTAAAGCTAACCTTGCATTAAAACTGTGTAAGCAGAGCCAGAACTGCCATATCCAATACTATGACAGCCGACTAAGTGCGATGCATTTACGCCGCTCGCAAGTCATCGAGGCACTGAAGCTGGATTTGGCGGCAACCGTTGAAAAAAGCGCACTCAGTGTCGCTCTGCAACCTATCGTGCTTCTAAATGGCGACAACTGGAGTCGGTTTGAAGTTTTGGCAAGGTGGAACGACCCTAAACTGGGTATTGTCACGCCCGACGAATTTATTGAAGCGGCTGAACATACCGGGCTTATCAATCGTTTGGGCGAACGTGTTTTTGAACTGGCCTGCGAAGCCAAACGCTTCCTGGAACAGACATTGGGCTACTCCGTTGAACTGAGTGTGAACTGTTCAGCAAAAGAGTTGGCGCAGCCAAGGCAGTACTTGTCCCAACTGACTCAAAAGTTAGAGCGTTATGGGTTTGCCGCAGATGAGTTCACCATAGAGCTTACCGAAACCGTCCTCATGACTCAGTCTGGTGATATTCGTCAGGCTCTGCGAGGGTTGCACGAAAAAGGATTCAAGATCGCGCTGGACGATTTTGGAACCGGTTACTCCAGTCTGAATTACATTCACCGTTACGACATCGACTGCATCAAGATCGATAAAACCTTTGTTCAGAACATGCTGACCAATTTGAAGTCTGAACGAATCGTAAAATTGATCGTTGAACTGGCGAAACAGCTTCAGGTAAGTATCGTGGCCGAGGGAGTAGAAACGGAGCTGGAACTGAATAAGCTGGTTGGAATGGGTTGTACCTCTATTCAGGGCTATCTCTATTCCTGCCCGCTTTCACCGCCTCAGCTCATTCAAAAAATTGAGAATCTACCTCCGCAGAGCAGTTCTTCAAAATAAATCAGCTTCCAGATAGGAAGCTGATTATTGCCATTGAGTTCTTAGGGTCTGTTGGCCTTTCGAGATGATTTTTGCAGCAATTTGTGGGTTCTTTATACAAGGCAGCGCTTATTCGGTGTAGTCATTCTACATCAATAAGCGGTAACACAGTAGAAAGGAGCCACAAATGCTGCCCAAAGGGTTCGTTTCTATGTGCTTTACTCTTTGTTGCAAGGTATTTACTTAGAATGACTAAGCGAAAGACCTTGCGCCGCGATTAAAACACATAGAAATCGAACAAAATTTAACCGCGAAAGGTCAACAGACCCTAGAAACCACTTACACTTCACGAGTCGAAACTAAGCAATTATCCTGACCAAACGAGTTCGGTACATATCTGTCAGCATTGGAGTCGTTGACCCAATTCGAATCATTCACCAGATAGCGGAACTCAAATTCCTGATCTTTGGGTAAACGGGTTTTAAACTTAAACGTTTTGTCTTTTTTATTGCGCTTCATTGGCGTTGCTTTCCAATCCAGAAAATCCGCCACGATCGCCACTGAGCTGGCTTCTTTCTCATCCAACTCAAAGGTAACTTCCACTTCGTTCTTAGTCTTAAAAAATTTTTTGTTAATCACAACCAACTCCATCATTTATCGCAGTTTTCGTTTTTAATAATACAACCAGTTTCATATTTCAAGACAACATACCATTCGATTTCTTACTTGGTCAAAGAAGCTGGCATTTATTGGTATTCGCTTAAGTGTCATGAGACGACTTAAATAGCGCCATATATGAGTGTAGAAGTGCTTATCGAGTTCGGAAATATTCAGGACAAAAAAGAAGCACGTAAATATTCAACTTAGCTCGTAAAGAAAATTAAGCTCGAAGTGGAATCTATTCAATATATGAAGGGTAGATAGAAAAAATACAAATCATTTGCATAATTATCCAACGTAAAACCTTGTCTCATACCTTAGTTTACTTTCAAAATTAGGATCATTATCAAATAATTTAATCTTGTAAAATCATAAGGATAATGAGCAATAAATTGCCCAGTTATGAAATAGAAAAGTATTTTACATAGAATCATAAAGTGACTGATCGCAAAAAAATGTATTTACTCATTAAATACCTTTTACTTCGAACCTTGATATGCTTAAGATATGGTTATAGATCATATGAATAAGTCGAGGGCCAATAACGTGGCAGACAAAAAACCCCCAAAACCTTACGAAACAACGGCTGGAATCAGTTGGATCGCGACTCGTCAGATGCAGAACAGAATCCAGCTGGAAATCCAAAAACTTTACAAAGAGATCAATGTAGAACAGCTGCTTGTTTTGATGGAGCTGGACTATGAAGACGGTCTTCGTCCAAGTGTGTTAGCTGAGCGTCTGCAACGTAGTAAAGGCACCATGACCAGCCTTATTCGTCACGCAGAAAAGAATGAATACATCGCCTCGACTCCAGATCCAACGCATAAGAACGCGAAAAAGATCTTCCTGACGTTGAAAGGTAAAAAAGTGCACGACGAGCTGTCGCAAATCATCAATAAAGAACTGCAAGATGCCATGGCTCACGTTAACGAAGAGCACCAGGCAATCATTCATGAAGCCATGAAAGGCATGGTGATGCGCTATAACCCGAGCATTTTCGAATACTGATCAACCCCAAATACTCACCATTAACGCCAGCCTATGCTGGCGTTTTTTTATGTTCAATGAACCTCTTTAGCGTTCAACATATTCGCTGTTCATAATCCCACGTTTCAACTCGTCCTATTCTTGCAACATTGCGCCTTAAAATCTTCAACCTGATGGATCTTTAACCAATTATGGTATTACCATAAATGATATTTTTGGTAGTACAAGGAAGCACTATGGAAAATCAACATTACGTATGTGAAGAGCAGGAAATGGAATTGGAGAGCGTGAAAAGGTTCGATTTAGACAATCATACTTACGCCATTTATCGCAGTCCAGATGGAGAGTTTTACGCCACCGCAGGGTACTGTACACACGAAGAGGCGCATTTATCTGAAGGATTAGTCGATGAGTACGAAATAGAGTGCCCGCGGCATTTTGGTGCGTTTGATTACAGAAATGGTATGGCAACGGTTGCCCCTGCCTGTATCGACTTAAAAACATACCCAGTCACTCTCAAAGAGGGTAAGGTTTACATAGAATTAGGGTAGCTTAGCTACCCTTTTAATCTTTAGGTTTAGACAAGATCCCTTATCGAATGAAAGGGATCTTTTAGTTTATCGGAATCGACCACTTTGCCTTTCGCGATCGCTTTCTGAATGGCTCGAACGTCTCTTGCCAGCGCATTTCCCTCAGACACCGCAGCCACACATATCACTCGCTCGAATTCATCCAACTGAAAATGCATCAGCTTATCGTCGGCGAGCTTTCTGGTAACGTTTTTCGTTCCCAAATTTGGGTAGCCAGCAACTTGCAAGGTCATAGCCATTTGATCAGACCAAAAATAAGGCACATCCGAATACGCGCTGTTTTCACCTGCGGCGTTTTTTCCTGCAACTGTGCCTTGTTGCCCAGCCGTTAACCAGGACTCCAACCGCAGCGAACAACTCACAGGTGTTTGATAGCGACAACAATCGCCCGCCGCATAAATATGAGGGTTGGAAGTACGCAGCGTCTCATCCACCAGAATGCCGTTTTCAACCAACAACCCCGCTTGTTCAGCAAGTTGGGTATTGGGCACCGACCCTATTCCGACAACCACGCAATCCGCTTCAACCGACTCGCCACTTTCTAACTGCACAACAACGCCTTGTGCTGATTGCAGCATAGATTGGCAAACTTCACCCAGTTTGAATTCAACGCCATTTTCAACATGCTTGTCATGCAGAATGTTTGCGATTTCGGTGGGAACAGCCCGACTCAGTATCTGCGAAGCCTGTTCAATAACTGTTACTTCTATGCCCATTGCACGTATTGAGGCAGCAAGCTCTAACCCGATAAACCCGGCACCAATCAGAACCACTTTCTTTGCACCCGTGCAGTTACGTTGGATTTTTTGAGCATCCTGCAACGTCCTAAGGTAATGCACTCGTTTGGATCTTTCGAACCCTGGCAATGTGCGAGCCGTGGCACCAGTTGCCAATATCAGCTTGTCATAAGTCAGGCTGAGCCCTTTGCGGGTAACTACCTGCTTAGTATCGATATTTATGGATTCAACGCGTTCCCCTGAATGCACCGAGATACCAGAGTCACCATAAAAGCTTTCAGGAAAAACAGGCTTATTCTGAACACCTTCTCCTTGCCATTTCGACAATGGAGGGCGCTCGTACGCCAGTCCGTCTTCTTCGCCGATTAAATGGATATTCCCTTCAAAGCCCGCTTTTCTGGCAGAGATTGCCGCTGATGCCCCTGCGTATCCGCCTCCAACAATCACAATGTGTTTGCTCATCTGCTCCCTCATGTCGCTGATTTTTCATTGGACTCACGCGCTTTTCGCTTGGACTGGCGAAACGCTTCTTCAGCTTCCGGAGAGCCGTTGTGAAAACTGCCAAACCACTTATCCAGCGGGATAATGCTTTCGCCAAAATTCACTGTGTGATAGCGGTGATGCATGTAATGCATGATTTGCGCATTTTTCACACTCATCTCATCACCCAGGACAATTTCATCAAACCCAGAATGCCCTTGTGCTGGGGTAACGCCGGTGTGAATACCATTGAACAGCATGTGGAATGGGTGACTCGGCACAATAAGGTGGATCAGCATACAGCTGAAATAGAGAATATGCTCGACTGGGTGCATCGCCATACCCGACCAGGGACCGATATTCACGTTCTTGTGATGCAGATAATGCACGCGCTGGTAAAGCGGCTCCCAATGGATCAGACGATGAATCCAGTAGAAATGGAACAGTCGCCAGACTGGCATCAATACCAGCCACAACACAAACCAGACCGGGTTTGACTGGAAGTCGATATAAGGCAGCAGGCTGTTGGCGTACATCCACCAGAGCACGACTTCATAAGCGGTCCAGATGGTGCAGCCAGACACAATGCTCCAGAACATGTTGTCGAAAACCTGATCCTTGAATAGAAACAGCGAGTCGTTCTTCGCCATCCATCGACCGTTGTATTTGAATTTCCTGCCCTGCTTTTTGTAGCTATAAAGCCAGAGGTGCAGCGACCCAGCCACAATAAACAGCAAGACAATGTTACGTATCAGGATTTCCACCACCCAATCCGTTGCAAATGTCTCCATTCGGCTGAGTTCTGGAGTGAAATACATCATCACAATCACAGTCATGATGAGGTAACCCAAATTCCACGGAAACAGGTAACCCGGCATTCCAAAAAACCACTTCAGGAAAGCTTTGGGTTTTGGCGGCCAGACAAACACTGGCTCCTCAAATACGGGGTTACCTGAACGCCACTCCCCTCTTCTGTCGCGGACTTGCCCATGCTCGTCCACTACTTCTTTTGTTCGTTTTGTCATCACATCCTCCGAGTTGAGCGACGTTTCGTCTCTCAGTTCGTTATGCGAAAATTTGCGTTAGCTGGCAGACTTTACGCCCGCCATGTCTGCCAACATCTGCTCTTTATCCATATCCTGCAGACCGTAATCGGCAACAATTTTGCCTTCGTACATGGTCAGCACCCGGTCTGCCAGCATGATCACTTCATCAATTTCATAAGACAGCACCAGCACCGCGACACCCCGGCTAGCAAGCTCTTCAATGATTCGGTAGATATCGGCTTTGGCATGTACATCGATGCCCCGAGTGGGCTCCAGCAAAATCAGCAGTTTCAGATCTTTATCCAGCCAGCGGGAGAAACAGATTTTCTGCTTGTTACCGCCACTGAGAAAACGGATTTCCTGTTCGGGAGATTCCGTTTTGGTACTGGTTTCTCTGATGGCGTTTGCCACCACTTCCTGCACATCGCTTTGCTGAATCAACCCGCCTCTGGTGCGTTTGTGAATGAAGGGCAGCACGATATTGCTTTCGACCGAAAGCGAAGGAAGAAT
Source organism: Vibrio nigripulchritudo (assembly GCF_027924785.1). Taxonomy (NCBI): domain Bacteria; kingdom Pseudomonadati; phylum Pseudomonadota; class Gammaproteobacteria; order Vibrionales; family Vibrionaceae; genus Vibrio; species Vibrio nigripulchritudo. The sequence continues at coordinate 2,047,755 of NZ_AP027050.1, forward strand.
GCCGTTTTTGTCGCGGTTTTCCGACACAAAACCCATCCCCATATTGACAGCAGAATCGGGACCCTGACCCGGCTTTAAGGTTGTCCCTTCATACACCACGTTTCCGGTGTAATGCTTGTCTAAACCGAATATCGCTTTAGCAATTTCAGGTGCGCCGCAGCCCCTCAGCCCTGTCATCACCACAATTTCACCGCAGCGAATATCGAATGAGATGTTTTCGAATGCACCCTGTTTGGAAAGGCTTCTGAGTGAAAGCAAAACCTCTTCGCTCACCTGTTTTTCAGGCTTCACAAAGTCATCCAGATCGTCGCCTGTCATGGCGCGAATCACGTCACTTTCTGAGGTATCCGAGACTTTGTCACTGAGCACAATTTTGCCATCGCGCATCACTGTTACCCGATCGGCAATACCGAAGATTTCCGGCATATGGTGAGAGATATAGATGATGCTGATGTTCTGCTGCGTCATTTTTTCTACAAACTCAAACAGCTTGAGCTTGTCTTCTTCTGAAAGGGCAGAAGTAGGTTCATCCATCACGATCAACCAACTGTCGGTCATGATGGAACGGATGATTTCCACAATCTGCTTTTCACCCGAATTCAGGGTGTGAACCGGAGCCGCTGGGTCGATGCTTAAACCAAAGAGATCCAACTGTTCCTGCACTCGTCGAATCATTTCTTTTTTATTCAGAAAAGGCGTGCCCGAATAGTGAATTTCTCGCCCTAAAAATATGTTGCCAAACACCGTCAGTTCATTGATAAGGGAATATTCTTGGTGAATGGTGCTAATGCCATGGTCGTTAGCATCGGAAGGTTTATCGATCTGAATGGGGGAACCGTTGAGCAATATTTCCCCTTCATCGGCGGAATATACACCCCCTAATACCTTGGTCAGGGTCGATTTGCCCGCGCCATTTAACCCCACCAACGCATGCACCTCGCCAGACTGACAGGTAAAATCCACCGCATCCAATGCTTTGGTTTCAAAGAAGCGCTTGCAGATGTTGTTCATTTCAAGCCGTTTTTCGCTTTTCATTCTGAGCACTCCTATTATCCGTTAGCGTTATGGCGACGTTGACTCAAGGTGTCGATCAGAACAACGCCTAGCAAAATCGAGCCCTTGATAACGCTCTGAAGATATGGATTGGTGTTGGTCAGAATCAGACCATTCACGATGATGCCGTACAGCAAAACCCCTAAAATGGTGCCGAATAAACGCCCTCTTCCACCAAACAGACTAGTTCCGCCCAGAACCACCGCCGTGATGGCGTCGAATTCAAGGTATAACCCTGCCCATGGCTGACCAGACGAGACACGCCCGACTGTCACAATCGCTGCCAACCCTGCCATTAACCCCGCCAGCATGTACACCGACATAATGGTGCGCTGAGGTCTGCGTCCGTTGACGTACGCGGTGTCTTCATTACTGCCAACTGCGTAAACATCACGCCCATAAGCGGTGCGATAAAGCAGGGTCGCCAGTACCAGATAAACCAAAGCAACAAAAACAATCACCACAGGGAACGAGCCGTAGGACGTGCCTCCGAGCCATAGAAAAACAGGGTCGGTCACGTCGATGGAATCGGCGTCATAAATAACCAGTGCCAGCCCCCGCGCGAGTGCCATGGTAGCGAGCGTGATCATAAAGGCGCTGAGTTTGAGTTTTCCGACAAAGAATCCGTTGATAAAACCGATTGCAACCCCTGCCACCAGCGCAGCAGCAAAACCCAGAACCGGAATGCCTGTGGTAGTCAGGACGATTACCCCAACCCCGCCAGAAAAAGCGACGTTAGAGCCCACCGATAAGTCGATGCCTGCGGTCAGCATAATGTAAGTCATTGCCATACTGAGCAGGAAAAGCACGGCGATACTTCTGAGGAGAATCCCGATGTTCGCCAGAGAATAAAAGTTTTCGTTCGCAATACTGAAGCCAACCGCTGTAATCACAATCAGCCCAATCAGCAACATATAACGGGTTCGAAACGCGTTCCCATTGCTGTTTGTTGGCTTAGTGCTGTTTGTCGGCTTGGTGTTGGCTGTTGCTGATTCGGTGCCCATTTTCGTTACCGTTCTGTCCATCCTTCATCACCTAATTCAATCGTTTGATCCTGGCTGCCAGCACATGCTGACAGCCACCCAGCTTATTTCACTGAGTCAGGACCAAACTCCAGATAGCCGTACTGAGCCACTTCCAGCGCCTTGTCTACGTCATACACCACAATGTCTTTGGGGAAGCCGTTTTTCAGTGCTTTGTCGTGGTTCTCCTTGGTCATCACCAAAGGCGTGTAGAAGTCGTATACCTTGTCGACTGTCTCACCCTTATGGATGCGATACGCCATTTGGACGAAGTTCCACCCTTCGCGTGTACCACTCAAAAGAATGTCCGCTTTCACAGGAGAATTGTTCGCCTTCATTTGCTGGAGAATAGGAATGTCGCCGTCGTAACCCCAGAAGGTAATATTGTCGATACCTCGGTTTTGGGCGATGGCAAGAGAGGGATACAGATAGCCGTCCGTCACTACGGAGATCGCATCCAGTTTAGGGAACTTGGTGTACCAGTTTTCGGCAATGCTCTGCGCTTTGATGGTATCCCAGTCGGCAGGCTGCTCGGCAACCACCTTAACATTCGGGTAGTGACTCAATCCTTTGAGAATGCCTTCACGACGCGCTTCGCCTGAAGGGTTACCCGCCTGTCCAAGCATGATCGCAACCGTCACGTCACCTTCCAGCAACGCACCAAGTGCGCGCCCCTGATTGTAGCCATTGGTCACATCACCCAGCGTAAAGCTGTAGTCTGCGGATTCCATCGGGCTATGAACCGCAACCCAGGTAATACCGGCATCCTGTGCCTTCTTCACCAAAGGTTCAAAGGCGTCTACGTTGATGGCGTTGACGAACATTACGTCTGGCTTTTCGTTGATCGTGGTTTCTACCTGAAGCAGCATTTTTTCCAGGCTGCCTTCTGCGCTTAACCATCGACCAGAAACGTTTCCGAACTCTTTGTCGTATGCCTTAATGGCGTCTTCAAACCCAGACAGCCACGCTACGTGATACGGTGCGACGTGACCGTCATTAATAAATACAATGTCCAAACCTTCGTCGGCCAGAGTTGGCGAAGCCAATCCTAGCGACACCAGTGCAGCCATTGCCACACGTTTAATCTTCTTCACAGTGTTGAGCATGACAATCTCCTTATTGTCGTTAGCGATCTGCCGGCGAGATTGGCTTAGCCTGTAATAGAGGTCGCCTGACGGATCTGGAAAGGGTCACACTGCGCCCTTTCCGGGTATCAATGATGTTGATATTGATGCAACTTTGGGCTCCTGATGAGTAATACACTCAGTAACTTGTGGATTGACGTGACTGCCAAAGCAGCCAGTTCAGTGCTAAGGCGGCAATGATCACCGAGCCTTTAAACACCAAATGCCAGACGTCTTCCACGTTCAAAAGATTTAAACTGTTGTTGATGACACCGATAAAAAGCACGCCCCAGAAAGCGCCGCCTATGGTGCCTTTGCCCCCCAGAATCAGGGTGCCTCCGATGATGATGGCAGCAATGCCATCCATTAAAATTCCGTTGCCGTCCAGTCCCGGTTGCACAAACCCCATTCGGGTCGACAACACCAGTCCAGCGAAGCCGCTGCACAGACCAGCAAAGGTAAACACGCCCACTTTAACCGCATCCACATTGATGCCGGAAAGCTTGGCGTTTTCTTCGTTATTACCAATGGCAATGATGTACGCGCCAATGCGGGTGTGGTTGTAAACCACGTAAGCCAGGGCATACAGCAATACAAGAAACAGGAAAGAGATATAAAAACCGGCGAACTTCTCCGCCCCTACAAAGCGGAAGAAGTCGCCTACCAAAAAGATCATCTGACCTTTGGGAATGATTAATCCCGACAAACCTGTCGCGATAAAGAGGGTAGACAGGGTAACGATGAAAGCTGGCAATTTAAGACGAGACACTAACAACCCATTTGCCAATCCCATCGCCACAGAGCATACGACCACCGCCACAATGCCCCATTCCACGCCACCCGTTAATCCAAAAAGTACCCCTAAGACAATGGAAAACAGGACGGATCCCATACCTAAAGACAAATCGATATTGCCTGAAACAACGACAAAGAATTGCCCTAGTGCAATCAGCCCAATCGGCACTATCTGCCGGGAAATCGCCGACATGTTGTCGATGCTCATAAACCGCGGGCTGATCAGATAAAACACAATGCAGCACGCGATGGTGACAAATATGATGTTCTTTTCCATTACAGTTCGTACAACGGCGTTCATTCCATTCTCCTTGCCATTTCGCGGAGCCAGTTCAGGCTCCGCTATCCCAATCCTCGGGGTACAAATTACTTATCTCGGAATACCAGTTTTTCTGAATACAAAAGACCTATTGAGCGCGGACGCGATTAGTCATGTCCTCAGCCCATGGATGACGCTTAAACATGTTCTGATACAGAGGTTTCATCGCATCCTGATTCCACTTCACCAACTCGTCACTTGGGGTGATCACTTCCACACCCTGCTCAACAAAGAAGGCTTTCGTTGCATCGTTGTCTTTCACCACTGCCTGCCAGGAATTGGTGCTGTACTTAGCTGCCGCTTCTGTCACTACTTTCTGCTGCTCGGCAGTCAGACCTTCGAAAAACGCTTTGTTGATACCAAGGTTAAGCGAGGTAAACATGTGGTTGGTTTCAATGATGTACTTCTGCACTTCGTAGAAGCCCTGAGCTTTAATCAGACTCATTGGGTTTTCCTGAGCATCGACCACACCCTGTTCCAGCGCAGTAAATACCTCGGTAAACGCCATTGCCTGACCATTCACGCCAAGAAGACCTGCCATTTCAAGGAACATGGCAACGTTTGGCACACGCATACGCAAGCCGCCGTAGTCTTCTGGTTTCTCGATTTTCTTGTTGGAAGAAATCACACGGAAACCGGAAACCGAATACGCCAGGTGCTTCACGCCAAACTCTTCAAATACACCAGCGATTTCTGTACCCACATCAGAATCCAGCACTTTACGGGCATGGTTGTAGTTACGGATAAGGAAAGGGGTTTCGGTAAACCCAAGGCGCGGGTCCAGGCTTTGCATCAGTGAACCAAACAGTGCCACTTCGATGGTGCCATTTCGCATACCGTTGATAAGCTGCTCTTCCGAACCCAGTTGAGCGTTAGGGAAGATCTTCACATCAATGTCGCCATTGGTTTTCTCTTCCACTTCTTTTTCAAATTGTTGGAGGGCTATATGCTGAGGATGAGATTCAGCAAAATAATGACCAATCTTGATGGTTTTGTCGGAGCCAAACAGCCCCGCATGCGACACAGCACTTACCAGCAACAAAGGTGAAATCATTAGTGTTTTCAGTTGTTTCATTATAATTTCCTTATCAACCAATCCATTGGATAGGGAGAGTTATTATTTCTGGGACAAACACCAGCAGGAACAAGATGGCAATGTGAACCGCAAGGAATGGCCATATCCCTCGGGTCAGTTCACCCATTTTGATCTTGGAAATGCTTGAACCCACGTAGAGCACCGTTCCAATCGGTGGGGTAATCAAACCAATACTCAGGTTGATCACCATAAGCACCCCGAAATACACCGGATCAATCCCGAAGGACTTCACCACTGGCAGCAAAACAGGGGCAAAAATTAAGATGGCTGGCACGAGATCCATCACGCAACCCACCACCAGCAAGAACAACATAATGGTCAGAAGCACGACGGTGCCGTTATCTGAAATACTCTTCAGCAGTTGAATCAATTCCGCTGGAATCTGAGCAACGGTAATCGCGTAACCCGACACCATAGCCGCAGAAGCGACGAACATGACAATGCCGGTGGTTTTTACGGTTGAGCGGAAAATATCCAGCAGCTTATTCAGCTTTAATTCTCGATAGAAAAGAGAAATCAAAGCAGCATAAATAGCGGCGATTACCCCCGCCTCTGTTGGTGTAAAGATACCGCCACGTAAACCCACAATGATGATTACGGGTAGCAACAATGCCCAGAAAGCGTCTTTGAATTTTTTCCAACGTTCGGACCAGGGTTCGCGATCAAACACCAGGCTGTCTGAGCCACGGTAGAGATACGCCCACATGGCAGACAAACCAATGGCCATTAAAATCCCGACAGGCGCGCCACCAATGAACATCTTGGTAATTGACACACCACCAATCACCCCGAAAATGATCATCGGAATCGAAGGCGGAATCGCCAATGCGACAATCCCCACTGCACACACAATTCCGGTCGCGGATTTCGCTGAATACCCTTTTGACATCATCATGGGAATCAGAATCGCGCCAAGTGCCGCCGTGTCTGCAACCGCAGAACCCGACAGACCCGCAAAGATAAGACCAGAGATGATCACCACATAGCCAAGACCACCTTTGATGTGCCCGACCAGCGAAATCGCAAAATCCACGATGCGCTGTGACACCCCGCCCTGCTTCATGATTTCCCCGGTTAAGATGAAGAAGGGGATCGCCATCAAGGCAAAGTTGTTGGCACCATTGATGAAATATTCAGCCATGGTTTGGTGATCATAAAGCCCGACTACAAACAGCAGCGCGGCAGCAGAACCCAAAAGAGCAATCGCAACAGGCACACCACTGAACAACAACCCAAACAGAGAGACAAGAAATAGCCAGATCATGCTTCTTCCTCCTCTTTATTTTGGCGACGGAAGAACAGCAGAATCACGCAGCAGGCTAAGCAGGACAAGACGCCTGCCAGGTAAATAATACCTGTAGGTAACCCCGTTGACGGTAGCCCCTGCCCCTGAGTCAGCAGCATAAGTTTGTAGCCACCAATGACACAGGCAAGCAAGACCAGTACAGAGATAATGGTACGAATCACGCCCATCACTTTGGCGGTTTTTCCTTTCAGACGAGAAACCACAATGTCGACTGCCAGATGCTCGTTTTCCTGATACGCAATCACGATTCCCAGAAACACCACCCAGACAAATGCGATGCGGGATACTTCTTCCGACCAGGCAAGCCCGGAGTCGAAGACATAGCGCAACACGACATTTGCAAAGACCAGCCCCACCATGGCAACCAGTGTTGCAGCCGACAGTAAGTCGACACTAAAACGGAATAATTTACGGCTCCATTCCATTGTTATGCACCCTGCTTACTTAGCCTGACTCAGGAAGTCATAAACGCCGGAGGGCACAGGTATGCCTTCTCGCTCGCACTGCTTCTGATACGCGACTTGGGGTTCGTTAGGAGCGAGTACTTTATCCACTCCGGGTGCGGTCGGGGCTTCGTGAAGCTCCTGCACCATGGCTGCCATCATGCCCGCAAAAGAGTGACCACCAAACTTGGCAGGATCTACCACAATCACCAGGCTCGCGAGCTTGCGCATCTTGTCGTAGTCGTCGTACATGCGCACGATATGGTTGCTGTAGTTAGCGCCCATTAACACACCGGTAAGCGCATCAATGGCAAGTGCGATACCGAAACCTTTGTGACCACCGAAGGGCAGCAGTGTTTTGGCTTTGTGCGGATCAGTGGTTTCGTTGCCATCTTCGTCAATCGCCAGACCTAAACCGATGGCATTCCCCGTTTCTTTTGCATGGAGCAATTTGCCGTAAGCCGTGGCGCTGGTCGCCATATCGACAATAACCGGATCGCCATTTTCAACCGGGAAACCGAAAGCAATAGGGTTAGTGCCAAAAAACGGCTTGGCACCACCATAAGGGGCAACACAGGTATCGGTTTGAGTCATACAGATGCAGATCTTGCCTGCGTCAGTGACTTGTTTAGCAAAGTAGGAAAGAGCGCCACAGTGACTGGTGTTTTTAACCGGTACAAAACCAATGCCTGTTTCGCCAGCAAGAGAAATAGCCAGCTCAGTGGCTTCAATCAGCGCGGTATGTCCCATACCATCGTCTGAATCCAGCACAGCAACAGAAGGGGAAACCTCTTCAATTTTGTATTGAGGGCGAACATTCATGCCACCCTCGGCAATGCGTTTGCAATAGTGTTCAACTCGCATCACGCCATGAGAGTGAACGCCGCGAATGTCAGCATGCACTAAAACATCGGCGACCTGGCTGGCTTCTTTTTCTGTCAGACCCGCTTCAGCCAGTCTTTGTTGTGCCAGTTGGTGTAGGGTATCTGGGCTTACTTTTATTGTTGTCATCTTTCGTCCTTGTATTAAACCTAAAGCTTAATATTTCACTACGCCTTTAATCAGAGTCTGGTTGCTCGCAACCACTGAGGCGTAATCTTCACCAAAGGTATGGAAATCGAATTCTTGGTTGACCATCATGTCTTCCGAAAGCGCGCCGCTTTCAAAAAATGCCAGTACCGTTTCGAAATCTTCTCTTGTCGCATTACGGCTACTAATCAGTGTGGTCTCTTTTTTGTGGAAAGTCGGATCATCAATCTGCAAATCACCAATGTATAAGCCAATGAAGACCATTTTTCCGCCGTGTCGGATGAAGTTCACCGCGTTGGTCATGGAAGCTTTGTTGCCCGTCGCATCCATTAACGTATCGGCTAATTCACCGGAAAACTGGGCTCTCAAATCTGCTTCAAATGAGTCCGAAAGTGGATTGACGGCTTTGACGTTCAATGTTGATTCCACATGAGCCTGTCGAGACGGGTTCACATCTGCGACCACAACATTGGCGCCACGCGCTTTAGCGATCGCCGCCGCTCCAATGCCTATAGGACCGGCACCAATCACCAGAACATTCTCGCCATCGGCAACCTGACCACGACGGACAGCATGAGCGCCAATGGCAAAGCATTCGGTTAACGCGACCGTTGAATCGGAGAGATTAGAATTCACCTTAACCAGATTGCTTTCCAGAACCGCCAGGTATTCACAGAACCCACCGTCCTGATGAACCCCGTAAAGAGAGACATTTTCGCAGCAGTTGGTTTTGCCTTCAGCGCACGCCACGCAGTCGCCACAAGCCACACATGGAATCACAGAGACTCGATCACCTACCTGAATATCCGAGCAGCTTTCTCCACATTCCACTACCTCTCCACACAATTCATGTCCCAATACTCTTGGGTATGAAAAGAAGGGTTGATTCCCCGTGTAAGCGTGAATATCCGTACCGCAGATTCCCGCCGCTTTCAGTTTGATGAGTGCCTCATTGGCTTGGTGCGTTGGCTTTTCACGCTCAATGTATTCCATGTCATGAGGGGCATTACAGATTAACGTTTTCATTGCATTCCTTTGGTGTGTAAAGACTTGCTGCTTAAGCTGTTCAGTGCGGTGCTCACGCCGCGTTCTTGTATTTGGTCATACCAATACTCAATTGATGGCAACAAATCTGAAAAAATAGGGTCTTCAAGTTCAAAGAAACCAGATGTCACCAAAACTCTTTGGCAAATGGATTCGTTTGCTTGTAGAGAAGGCACCAGTTCAGACAGGACATCAGACTTTGGATCCGCCAATCCTTCATTGGCATAGCGCTCAACAAACGTCACCCATGCCGCCAGCAGAAACAGCTGCGGTTCGATGCTTTGATTCATTTCTCGCAATTTCTTCATTGGTGCGATCAGTCGCACCGGAATTTTCTGGCTGCTGTCTGTGGCAATTTGCTTAAGCAAATGCTCGATATTGGGATTTTCAAAGCGGGTAATCAGCGCACTGACATAAGAATCAATATCGATATTGAGTTTGGGATTGAGCGAACGCTTCTGGGTATGCATTAAGGTAAGTAATGCAGGTTTTAATTCGGGATGAACCACAGCCTGACTGACCGACTGGAGCCCCATCAATGAGCCAACAATAGCCAGGAAAGTGTGACTGCCATTGAGCAGACGAAGCTTCATCTCTTCATAAGGCACTACATCGGAAACCAGACTTGCGCCAGCCAGTTGCCAGTTTGGTCGCCCGGCAACAAAGTTGTCTTCAATCACCCACTGTTTGAATGACTCTCCCACCACACCGCATTTGTCATCAGCGCCTACTAATGCTTTTAATTGCTGATGAGAATGTTCTGTCATCGCTGGGACGATGCGATCCACCATGGTAGATGGGAAGCTAACGTTGCTTTTTGCCCAGTTGGCCACTTCCGGATTCACTTTCAGTAAGAGTCCCATGACCGCGGCTTTCAGCACGTCACCATTTTCAGGCATGTTGTCACAAGAAAGCACGCTAATTCCGGTAAGAGCAAGGTCGTAGCGTGTGCAGATGGCTTTAGCAATCAGCCCGATTGCCGACTTGGGTTGCTGTGGATTCAACAAGTCGTGAGTTATGTCTGGATGATCCAGATTCAGCTCGCCTGTTGAAGGGTGAACGCAGTAGCCTTTTTCGGTAACGGTAAGAGAAATAATGCTAAGTTCAGGTTGGGCGAACCACTCTTCAACTCTGCCATATCCTTCGTGAGCAATGTCTGTCGCTCCAGTGACGGTTCTGATTAATCGGGTATCACTACCATGAGCACTGGTCTCCAGCACACAAAACGCCATCTCTTGATCACGTAAGTCCTGTGCAATGCTAGTACTGCCTCTCAGGCTGATTTCTGCAATCCCCCAAAGATCTTCGGGTTCAAGGTCATTACAAATGTCGTTGTAAACCGCCTGATGCCCACGATGGAAAGCACCACATCCGATATGAACAATACGCGTACGCAGCTCATCTCGGGAATACGTGGTTTGGTGATCACAGTCGAACGTCATGTTCTGGTATCTCCGTTGTTATCAATTTGTGTCAACTGGTTACAAAGTACACGTTTGGACTAACCATAAAAAGAGATTAAAATCACAAAAATGCATTTACAACGATCCAAAACCAACCAAAAACAGATCTCAATCACGATTATTGAACCAAATTGTAATTTTTCGGAGCAAAAATAGCTTTAACATGCCTATCATGCGACTAAACAAACAGTTTGGTCTATCAACTTGTTTAATTTTAGCAACTTTGGTTTTACCAAAAGTAAAAAGTAACTAAGAAGCCTCCCTGCAGAAAGGAATCTGGGTTTTGTCAGGGAAAAATACCGAGGAGCAAAAATGAAAATCGCATCTGTCCATAACCAGCTGTTCAACGTTCCGCTGTCGGAACCACTGGCTGACGCGATGCATGGAGTTCATACACATTTTCAGTTGATCACCTCTACCATCACCTTAGAGGACGGAAGTGAAGGCACGGGTTACACCTATACTGGCGGTGTAGGCGGACATGCTGTTCTTTCTATGTTGGATAAAGACTTAACGCCCTTTCTGGTAGGGCGTGATGCTCGTGAGATCGACTCGCTTTATGACGAAATGCAGTGGCACCTTCATTACGTAGGTCGAGGCGGAATTGCATCTTTTGCGATTTCTGCTGTCGACATCGCCCTGTGGGATTTAAAAGGAAAACGAGAAAATCAGCCCCTTTGGAAACTAGCAGGGGGAGGCAGCGATCGTTGTCAGGCTTATTGTGGTGGCATCGACTTGCTGTTCAGCCAGGAAAAGCTTCTGGACAACATTCGTGGTTATCTCGAAAAAGGGTTTAACGCCGTAAAAATAAAGGTAGGAAAACCGGATTTGTCCGAGGACGTAGCGCGAGTCAAAGCGGTTCGGGAGTTAATTGGCCCTGATGTCCGATTTATGGTCGACGCCAATTACAGCCTGTCGCTAGACAATGCCATTGCCTTTGCGAAACAAATCAAACCCTACGACATTACCTGGTTTGAAGAGCCGATTATCCCAGATTATTACAGCGGGTATGCGGCTATCTTCGAGCAAACAGGTGTACCCGTTGCTATGGGTGAAAACCTCCACATTATTCATGAATTTGAACATGCTATGGCGCAGTCAAAACTCTCCTATGTTCAGCCTGATGCGTCTAACTGTGGCGGGATCACCGGCTGGCTGAGAGCGGCGAAACTGGCGAAGGAACATGATGTTGTGGTGTGCTCGCACGGCATGCAGGAGTTACATGTAAGCTTGGTATCGTCTCAAAGCCAGTTTGGCTGGCTGGAAGTGCACAGTTTCCCGATTGATCAATACACGACAAGACCACTGGTTGTCGAAGACCACCTCGCCGTTGCGCCCAACACCGCGGGCACTGGGGTGATCTTTGACTGGGAAAAACTCAAGCCTTATTTGCAGGTGTAAGTCTGGCAGAAAAAAGACTTAGGAGCAGAGTCATGTCTATATGTCCTGCTCTTCTTCAGGCTTTATACAAAGCATCTTTTTATTGCCATACAGATTCATCACCATTGAGGATTTACTGTCTGGTTCTACGGTGATTCGCGCTCTGGAGCCAAAAAGAAGTCTTTGCTTCGCTATCTCTTTTTCATATTTTTTGCGATTGGCAAAGACATCAACTTGGCTTGGGTATTCAGTTAACCGACCTTTTTCTACATTGTATTTCCAATGTCCCGTCTGTTTTATGGTGGCTTCTATAGGAGCATCATGACCCGGAGATTCAACTTTAAAGCTCAATTCCATTGTGTAATTACTGCCAGAATCGTATTCACGATGAATTTTTACATCAGAAATTCGGTCATCAGGATCGTCTATTGAAAACAAGTGCGGTACACATTCCCAGTACCCGATAAAATAGTTTTGATCAACAGTGACCAAAGTATCTCCATCTTTATACTGAGGAGTAGAACTGCAACCAACCAACAAACTCATCGGAAGCGCCAATAATAGTTTTTTCATTGAATATCCTATCCAAAAGAAAATACCGCTACGCAAAACGCAGCGATATCATTTTAATTTCAATATTATTTATTTTTTCTAAGCAGACTCTTGAAGCATTACACTGCGAACGTAGTCCCAGGCGATTTGAAGGTGGCGCTCTAGTGCTTTTTCTGCTCCTTCCGGATCCCTGTCCACAATGGCTTCAAATATGGCTTCATGCCCTGCGTACATGACGCGGTTAATGTCGGCTCCACGCTCCTGACGACGCCAGTTTCCGGTTAGCCAGGATACGAACGTATTATGGATCATCGGATAAATTGGGTTGCCCGGGATGCCATATAACACTCGGTGAAAATCTATATCTGTTGCATGGAACTGTTCAGTATGACCAATGGCATTTTTGTTGGCATTCAGCGCTTGGCGCAAGTTGTCGATGTCAGCTTTTTTGGCATTAAGGGCAGCGTGCCTGACTAGGGCAGATTCAAAGAAAACACGGCTCTCATACAGGCTTTTTAAGCCATCATCGTCGGTAAGCAGGTTATCCAGCGTGTTTCGGAATGACTCGATAGAGTTTCCATAGTTCTGTCGGCGGATGATCGGGCGGTGTCGTGGTTTGGTTTCCAGCAACCCTTTACCGGCAAGCTCAGCAATCGCCTCTCGGATAGCGGTACGAGAAACGCCAAACTCTTCCATCAATTGTCTTTCAGGTGGTAAACGGTCACCTTCATTGAATGCGTTGCTTAAGACTTTCTCTTCTAATCTTTTCGAAACCGACACTATCTAAACCCCGAGGTCATTTTGGTTATTCCAAACTCCCCTAAGCCTACACCCAGAGCCGATTTTGAGTCAATTTTATACCCCAAATTTGCCGGGCTATGGCATAGTATTTTGAGCCAGCATTGAAAATCTTCATTTCTCACAAACAAGTAACCTCATGTTTTAAATAAAAATTAATTCTATCTCTCCTATTTAGAATCCTAAGATTTCATCCAAATCTGACCAATAAAACTGTGACACCAAACCAATTATTTTGGTTGTTTTTTGGTCTTTTCTTGGTAGGATCAAACAGGTTAAAGGTCATTTTTCTAGCAAAAACCGAGAATCAACACCATAAAATTAAGTTTATGGTCATACCAAGGAGAGGTTATGAAGTCGGTCAGTGATACTTTAAATGCCATTGCAACGCCAAAGATGTACGTGAATGGCGAATGGACCACTCAACATACAACCCAATGGATGGATGTAGAAAACCCAGCCAACGAGCTGATTATCGCGTCTATTCCATCCGGCGATACTGACACCGCAGCCTATGCCATTCAGAGCGCCAAAACAGCGCAGTCAGCCTGGAGCCGCTTGCCTCCGGTCAAGCGAGCAGAATTGATCGACAACTTGGCAAAGCTGGTAATGGAAAACCAGCATCACCTCGCCATGGTAATCACGTTAGAACAAGGTAAGCCACTCAACCAGGCCATGGGCGAAGTCGCAGCTTCTGCTAATTTTCTCAGCTATGCGGCTTCAAGTGCCCGCAGAACCGAAGGACATATTTTCCCGTCCGATATGGAAAATGAAGAAGTCTGGATTCGCCGGGCACCGTTTGGTGTAGTGGTTGCCTTAACGGCGTGGAATTACCCTTTAGCCTTGGCTGCACGCAAGCTTGGTCCTGCACTGGTTGCCGGGAATACCGTCGTCTTAAAACCTCACGAAGTCACACCGTTGGCGACAGTCGAGCTGTTTAAGCTTATCGACCAAGCTGGTTTCCCAGCCGGAGTAGCCAATCTGGTATTGGGGGGAGGCAGAGATCTGGGCGAAGCACTGGTCACCAATAAGAATACGCAGCTTGTCACCATGACGGGCAGTGTGCGTGCGGGGCGGGAAATTTATCGCGCGGGAGCAGACGACATCAAAGTCCTGCGGCTGGAACTCGGTGGAAAAGCCCCATTTATCGTCATGGACGATGCAGATATTGATGCCGCCGTCGAAAGTGCCATGACCGCACGATTCACCAATTGTGGTCAAATCTGTACCTGTAATGAGCGAATGTACGTCCACGCTGCTGTGTATGATCAGGTGGTCGAAAAGATGCTCGCCGCGACTCGCCGATTAACACTGGATAACCCCGTTAATAACCCTGATATGGGTCCTAAAGTCAGCAAACCAGAATTGGAGAAGGTGGCTGATCAGCTCGGTAGAGCCAAGCAAGAAGGTGCAGAAGTGTTAATTGGTGGGAATAGACCGGAAACGACTCAGTTTGAAAAAGGGCATTGGATCGAACCCACGGTGGTCGCAGGTTTAAAAAACGATTCAGTATTGGTTAAAGAGGAGATCTTTGGACCCGTACTTCCAATCATCAAAGTCGACAGTTACGAGGAAGCCATAGAGAAAGCTAACGCTTCAGATTATGGGCTTTCTGCCTATCTCTACACCCAGAATTTCAAACGCATTATGAGCGCCCATAATGAATTCCAGTTCGGAGAACTTTACATCAACCGAACCTGCGGCGAACTGGTTCAGGGTTTTCATACTGGCTGGGGGCTGTCTGGTCTGGGAGGCGAAGATGGCGTCTTTGGACTGGACAACTACTACCGTAAGCAGACGTCTTACGTGAACTGGCAATAACGCAGCTGGTGTATTGGAGTACGGCGAATGGATTCAACATACGATTACATCATAGTGGGTGGCGGCGCAGCAGGCTGTGTGGTTGCTGCCAGACTGGCTAAAGAAAGCAACGCTAAAGTGTTGTTGCTTGAAGCAGGGCATTCCCATCATCACCCGTTGCTCGATATGCCGCCGGGCATATTCAAGATGATCAACGGCAGTAAGTTCATGTCTTATCACCACACGACACCCCAAGATCATTTGGGCGGTCGGGTACACGACATCCCACAGGGTAATGTGCTGGGAGGTGGATCATCGGTGAATGCTCAGGTGTATATGCGCGGGCGACCTGCCGACTACGACGAGTGGAATGAGATTCTAAAAAACAATCAGAAGAAAGCCAGTTGGAGCTGGGAAGACATACTGCCAATTTTTAAAACCATGGAAGGCAATAACCGCCTTAACGATGACTACCACGGGGCAGAAGGTCCGCTTTTGGTGTCAGACCCTGGCTATATCACGCCTATGTCCCGCTGGTTTGTGCAAAGTATGCAGGAAATTGGGGAACCCTATAACCACGATTTCAACGGTGAATCTCAGCGTGGTGCAGGTTTCTATCAGTTCATGAACCGTGACGGACGCCGTAGCAGTTCGGCTTACGCCTATATTGAACCGCTACAAAAGCTCGCTAACCTGACCGTGGTATTGAATGCCAAAGTCGAAAAAGTAGTGATTGAAGAAGGAGTCGCCAAATCGGTGCTCTTCAAAAATGCCGCAGGTCAAAGCATAGAGACCTACGCAAACGAAGAAATTATCTTGTCGGCAGGTTCTTTGATTACGCCTAAATTGCTGATGCTATCCGGAGTCGGAGAAAAGGAAGAGCTGGAAACCCACGGGATTGAGTGCAAAGCAGACCTGCCCGGCATAGGCAAAAACTTGATCGACCATCCGGAAGTGCCTGTGGTCGGCATCGCCAATGGACCGTATGGGTACGCAAGACAGGGAAAAGGCTGGCGCATGATGCGTAACGGCATCCAGTTCAAACTGTTTGGTTCCGGTCCTATTTTGTCTGCCGGTGTGGAAGCCGGGGCTTTTGTAAATCCAAATGATCGTACGGAAACCCCAACCATTCAGGCATTTTGTGTTCCGGCGGTTTATCTGGATCGCGATATTCTTGATACCGTCGATATCGATACTTACGGTTTAACCGTCACCACCGTGGTGATCAAACCCAAATCTCGTGGCTGGGTGAAATTAGCCTCGTCCAATCCGGAGGATATGCCGCTGGTATCCCCTAACCTTCTGAGTGAAAAGGAAGACATGGATGAGATGATCGCCGCACAACGTTTTTTTGTGCGCGCATTCCAGGAGGGTCCTCTTTCACAGAGAATCAAACAGGTTGCCGTTCCCGATCCAAATGATTTGACTGATGAAGCCATCGCACTGCACTGCCAAAAGACCGTAAAAACCAATTACCATCCGAGTGGTACATGCAAAATGGGGGCGGATGATGATCCCCTTGCCGTACTGGATGCGAAATTATGTGTTCGAGGCGTTGAAAAATTAAGAGTATGCGATTTATCTGCGATGCCAAATATAAACGCGGGAAATACAAATGCGCCAGCAATGATGATCGGTTATCGATGCGCGGAGTTTATTTTTAAATAATGATTAATACTTTATAAAAATAAAGGGAAGATAAATCTTCCCTTTATTTTAGGTTATTTTCCGGCTTATTTATTGACTAGCTCAACCGCTTCACGGGTCAGCTTCGCCAGCTCGTCCCATTTGCCTTCTTCTATCAGCTTTTTATCTACCATCCATGTACCACCACAAGCGATGACTCTTGGAATCGCTAGATAGTCGTTCACGTTTTTCGGGCTAACACCGCCTGTAGGCATCAATTCGATATCCGTGTATGGCGCTAACAAAGATTTCACCATGTTGATGCCGCCTGATGCTTCTGCAGGGAAAAACTTCAACGTCTTCAGACCCAGCTCCAGCGCCGCTTCAATAGCACTTGGGTTATTCACACCAGGGACAATATCAATGCCTTCTGCCTGACACGCTTTTACGGTATTAGGGTTCAGACCCGGCGACACAATAAAGGTAGCACCCGCTTCTTTTGCCGCTTTCACTTGTTCCGCATTAAGCACAGTTCCAGCACCAATCAGCATGTCTGGCTGAGATTCTCTTAATAGTCGAATTGCTTCCACTGCCGCATCTGAGCGAAAGGTAATTTCGGCTACTGGCAAGCCATTTTCTACAAGCACTTTTCCAAGCTCGATGATGTCTTCTGCTTTATCGAGTGCAATCACGGGCACAACTTTCAGTGCTTTTAGCTGCTCGCTTATATTACTCACAGTATCTCCTTAAATGTTTGTAAGATCAGTTGTTCTAGGCACTATCGCCCCTTTGTGTTGGATGACCTTGCCTGCGAGCTGATTGCCCCGTTTACAGCACTCATCCAATGTCTGATTGTTTAAGTAGGCCGCGAAGAATGCCCCATTAAAGGAATCTCCGGCGGACGTCGTATCTACTACATGTTTAACTGGTTCGGTAGGTACAGGAATAAAACCGTCGCTGGCAGAAAAATCCTGCACCAGACAGCCTTCTTCACCCAGCCTGATCACGACAATTCGAACACCCAACTCATTTAAGCGAGAGAAGGTGTCCTGTGGTGAAACGTCTCCCCACAATGCCTGTTCATCGTCAAAAGTAACCAGCGCGATGTCGGTGTTTTTATAGACGTTTAAATACGCCTCTTTTACGCTGTCTATGTCTTTCCAAAGCGCGGGGCGGAAGTTGCTGTCAAACGCGATTTCGGTTCCTGACTGGCGCAATTCACCCAGCCACTCGTACAACGTCGCTTTGTCTTCATCAGGCAAAATTGCCAGGCTAATGCCACTTAAAAAGGCAACGTCTGAGCCAGAGGTTGATGCTCTTAGCGTCGGAAAATCAGGGTGTTGCAGCAAGTATCTGGCAGCGGATTCGCTTCGCCAGTATAGGAAAGTACGTTCGCCCTGCTGATCCAGCTGTATAAGGTATGCACCGGGTACACGCTTTTCATCTTTTAGAACAGATTGAGTGTTGATCCCCTCATCCTGCCAGCGAGATTCAATACCCCGACTCAACGCGTCGGTCCCCAGAGCAGTGACATACTGAACATCAGCGGAATTTGGATAATTTTCAAGCTCTCGGCACAGGTAAACGGCAGTGTTTAGCGTATCTCCGCCATAAGTTTGCCACATTGAGCCAAAGGGTTCTCCATTTAGCTCAATCATACATTCACCGATAATTGAAATCCGTTTCATTGAAATACATTTCCTTTTAGAAAAATAACAAAAACGTTTTTAAACCGTTATTTCATTTTATTATTAATCACTATTTCAATAAATAGGAATTCTTGTTTTGTGTGCGCTGGTTTTAACTTTGATACAAGATCTTTCCAGATAATGTGACATAACTCATTAAGAAAAATCGGCGGGAAAAGTCACCCGCTCATACCCAGGCAACCTCAGTACGTTTTCACAAGGCTGAAAGCGAGGCATCACGGAAGCATACTAAATAACATCAAACATATAAGATTTGACATAAAACCAAAATAAAAAATATACTCGCTTCATCTGTTTTATGATGTGGATATCGAGTATGAACAATAGAATGAAATCGCTTTTACTTACGCTGCTCATCCTGTGCGGAGCAAACACTGTTGCTGCGTATGAACTTAAAGAGGGGTTAGATTATGATGTAGTTCCACAGCAAATCATGGTCGATGATACCGTTAAAGTGTATTTCAGTTTTCGTTGCGGTCACTGCGCAGCCTTTGACTCCGTCTATTATCAGGTTTCACAACACCTACCCGACCAGGTATGTTTAACCAAAATCCCTATTTTTAGCCTTCACGATGAGTTGGATCTGCTTTACGCCAAAAGCTTCGCAGTTGCGCAGCAGAACGGTGTCGAATTTCAATACACACGAGAAATGTTTGAAGCGCTCAAAAATCTACAGGCACCGAAATGTGTAAAAACCATGACACAGTTTTTCGCCAAATCATTGAACATAAAACCAAGTCTGTTTAAAACACATTTTGAAGCTAAGGAAACGGAAAATAAACTGGCGGGCTATCTTTTGGATGCTGAACGATTAGAGGTAAAAGCAGTTCCAACCGTTATTGTGGGGAACACTTATCACGTTACACCAAAGCGGGTAACGTCGTTTGAGGAATATAAGGTGTTGATTCAAAAGGTTGTAGGTAAGCATATAAGAAGACCAGCTTAACGCTGGTCTCCTTTGAGTTTTTACTTACGGCGGGCTTCTACTGCATCTGCAAGCTGGCGAAGGACTTTCTCTGTATCTTCCCAGCCGATACAGGCATCGGTAATCGACTGACCGTAAGTGGCGGCTTTGCCATCCACCAGATCCTGACGACCTTCAACCAAGTGCGATTCAATCATCACACCAAAGATTGCCTGCTCACCGCCAGAGATCTGTTCACACACATCATCAGCAACGTTCATTTGGCGCTGGTATTGCTTAGAGCTGTTCGCGTGGCTGAAATCGATCATCACTTTTTGTGGAAGACCAGAAGCAGAAAGCTCTTCTTTAATTCGAGCGACATGCTCAGCGCTGTAGTTTGGCTCTTTACCGCCACGCAAAATGATGTGGCAATCTGGGTTGCCCGCAGTTTCTACAATTGCCGAGTGACCGTACTTGGTTACGGATAGAAAATGGTGCGAGGAGCTAGCACTGCGAATCGCATCAGAAGCAATCTTGATGTTGCCATCCGTACCGTTTTTGAATCCGACCGGGCACGACAACCCTGAAGAAAGCTCACGGTGAACCTGTGATTCTGTGGTACGCGCTCCAATAGCACCCCAACTGATTAAGTCGGCAACGTACTGTGGCGTAATCATATCCAGAAATTCGCTCGCAGTTGGCATGCCCATGTCTGTCAGATCAAGCAGAAGCTTGCGCCCCATGCGAAGACCATCGTTCAGTTTAAAGGTGTCGTTCAGGTATGGGTCGTTAATCAGACCTTTCCAGCCAACGGTTGTACGCGGTTTTTCGAAGTAAACACGCATTACAATTTCAAGACGGTCTTTCAGCTCTTCACGCAACCCTTTCAGGCGCTGACCATACTCAATTGCTGCTTCTGTATCGTGGATAGAACAAGGACCAATGATCACCAAAAGTCTGTCATCTTTATCTTCTAAAATGTTGTGAATCGCCTGGCGCGCTTCAAAAGTGGTTGAAGATGCAACTTCTGTGGTCGGATACTTTTCTAACACCGCTACGGGGGGCAGCAGTTCTTTGACTTTATTAATTCGAACGTCGTCGGTTTGGTACATACTACATCTTCCTGTTTTTCTTATTTGCACTGCTGAACGGTGCAGTGGTTAAGCTTTAACTTATCTGTTAAAAATACGAACTTCAACGATTAATTTCACTCAAGCGAGATTTTTTATCACTTTCTTCTTTTCAATATCTGAGTGACATACTTTTGATATGTTTAAGCTTTAGAATGAATAGACTGAACCAAAACAAAAACACCCGCATGTATGCGGGTGTTTACGTGAGTACATTTAATTTTACTATTTTGGAATGGGCATAACTCGGTTTCGACCCAGCCGCTTGGCTTCGTAAAGCTGGGTGTCAGCGCGTTCAATTAAACCATCAGGTGATTCACCTGGCTGATATTCTGCCACGCCAAACGAAGACGTAATACTGTCGACTTGCTTACCGCTACGTTTGTCTTTTACGCTGATTTTTTCAAAACCGGTGCGTACAGATTCAGCAAAACGGATCGCTAAGCGCAATTGCTTGTCTGGCACTATCATTGCAAATTCTTCACCACCATAGCGATATGCTGTAATTCCCTCGCGGCAGGCACCACTTAGTCGCTTGGCAATAGAACGGATGACGGCATCCCCGAAAATATGCCCGTACTGGTCGTTAAACGATTTAAAGTGGTCTATGTCCAGAATAATCAAGCTAAATGCGCTTTCATTGCGACAAAACGTTGCTAAATCTTTATCAAATGCTCGACGATTCAAAAGGTTGGTTAAGCCATCGTACAAGGCATCTTTCTGGAATTCCGCCAGTTGAGATTTCAACTCTTCGATTTCCTGGCTGGCGACATTCAGCTGGCTATTCAGGAACTGGGTGGTAGTACGAATATCTTTGGATTCTGTAATCAGGTTTCTCACCAATCCCATCACTTCTTCAAAAGACAAACCTTCATCTTCAACACGCGAAAGGCTGTCGAAGCTTTTGTCCATTTGCTGTTGAAATGTGCTGGTATTCGCCAGAGTGTCGTTCATAGAGTGGGACACTTCCGTTATCAGCTTTTCTAAGCTGGTACGGAGTTGCTGAACGTCAGTTTCCTGTTTGCTGGCCACATAGTTTCTGTACAGCGCTTCTCCAGTCGCTGGCGGGCACAACCCACAGTCAGAAACCACTTTGTCCATTTCTTTATTGAGTTCCGGCAAGCTGTTGTCAACGTACGTATACCAAAGGGCGTAGTTGGTTGGTGTCGTTGGTACCTGGTTTTTGATCATCAGAGGAACCGCTTTTCGCAGGTTTTCTGATGCCTTTTGGATATCATCTTTACTCATGCTTGATCACTATATGTGTCGTTCTTCTTATGGTCGATCATCCTGATCCAGTATAGGATCGATTCATTGATCATCCAATAAGCAACCTCAAACGATTTTGACAATAAACACAAGAAAAAGAAGTGAAAAACATGCGATAAGCAGCGAAGCTTTGTAGAAACGAAGCTTAAATCGACTATCAACTCAGCAGGAAAAAGAAGATATATTCTGTTGCTTACGTAAACTTTAACGTGAACTGATACAGCGCTCTTCCAGACTCTTCAGCATGAAAATGCCCGCTGCCTTCTACTCCTTGCAGCTCTCCAGTACCGGAATCGCGAACCACTACCATCTGGCTGCTCGCCACGCCTTTCTCGAATTTACCATTGTGCTGAACTACCATGCAGCCAGCTTTGCCATCTATGGTCGCTGTAATGATCTCGTAGCCAACAAAAACGGCATGGTCTGCCGCTTGATGGCACATGAGATACTGGATTTCACCCGCCCCTTCAATGCCACCGCGATAATTTTGCGTGACGGTCGCCAACGATTGTTTAAACCCGCCTTCTCGTTCTACATAGGTGCTCTCATCCCATGCGGTTATGGTAAATTCACCCGAAAATGACTTCATATGACTCTCCGTGTCACATCGATATAACGATTCCAATTTATCCCTGCCTGATTTCACTGGCGAGTGCATCTATAAGAAATACCTAAAAAAGACACACATTCTCAAAAATGGGACAACTCCTTCTTCAAGCTGCCCACTAATTTAGTTTTGACCATACCTGATAAAGCCCGACGGCATGGGTGATACCTATAACAGTGCAAATCACCGAACTTACCCACATGAATGTTTGTTGTGCCCGAAGCTCAATAAGATACGGATGGTCGATGAAGTTCACCGCGACAATACCCAGTACTCCACGAGCCAAATACACTAAGGTGATACCCAGAAGCACCCATTTTGTCCATGGAAGTGGGAACACCAGACCCGCGCCAGAAAGCGCAAATACTCCCCAAATCGCCAACACTGTCCCTATCGCTGCGGTAACCAGAAGCGGATACCAACGTCCTTCTTCTGCCATTTGCGCCATGGCTTCACCGGCACCAAAAAACCGATACCAGTCAGGACCACCCAACACAATGCAACCATGCAGAAAAGCAGCCGTAAAGCTCATGAAGGCGGCAGAAATGAGTACAGTATTCATAGGGTTGGTTTAAGCTCCCAGTAGTGGTAGGTGTTTGAGTTTATGGTAATTTAGAGCGAGATAGAGGCAATGTCTGAGCTGAGGTTCTGCGAGTGGTTTATCAATACGAAAGACAATCGCACGATTTCCCTGATACTCCATTTCATCTCCGTACAGCTCTCTGAATGTTTCCACTAGTGTTGTCTGGCAATGAAAATAGACGCAATAGGTTTGTGGGTCATTTGCATCAAAACCAAGGCGAACAGTACTGCCAGTTTTGACCATGTAGCTGGGCTGCCCCCACTTTAATGTTTCTTCCACACTGCCAAGCTGATGTCCTTCTGCCACGCTAAAAATCAGAGTTCGAACCTGAAGCAAATGTTCTTTTACAGACTTTGGAAACTGGTCAAACACACCTTGTATTTGTTCATCCATGAATCAATTCCTCTTAGCTTCCATTCTCAAGTTACGCCTAGGCTATGCTAAAAAGTTGCCAGTTTTTGTCAGGAGCTGGCAACACAATTGAGTATCAAATCAGTTTTGCAAACATAACCTTAAGATCGCGTTAAGTGCTTTTACCATTTTCTGCTTACAAACCCTTACACAGCTCACATTTTCTGCGTGCTAGCATTCACCCCGCAAATGACCCAAGCCATCCAATCAGGATGCTGGAATGAACAGACAAGGTAACCATAACCGCAATGCTATCCAACGCTTCAAACAAGACACGTACAGATCTTCAACGTTCTGAAACTCTTCTTCAGGAACTGGTGACAGGTCAGTCTAGCCCTCAGGAGCTGCAAGCACTGTTAGGTATGGCGCAAACCATCATTCATCATAAGGAAGACTTGGTGTCACACGTCTACGAATACCCTGCTCGCAAACTGGTGTTTTCGTTTTCCAAAAACATTCTGGTGCTAAAGGAACGCGGCACAGAAAAAGACAACAAATATTATTTTGAGGATATCGAGTAATGAAAAAGTTCTTTTCCGCAGTGCTTCTTGCAATGACCGCAACTGGCTGTGTTTCAACCGATCCAAATGATTCCATTATTCCTACGATGGACAGCATCGCAGGCATTCCATTCGCAGAAGAAAACAAATGCGAAACTGCGCTGGATGAAATGTACCTACACGTTTACGAAAACAGACCATCAACCGTGTTCCGCGTTGGTCAGGCTCAAGGTTTCACCAATGACCAAATTAACGACGCGATTGAAGTAGCAAACAACAACGAAGACAAAGAAATCTACATGCAAGTCATGACAAAGAAACTTTGCAAGTAACACCACTCTCTACTTCTCTCTGGCCGCTCCTGTAGCGGCTTTTTTTGCCCCTAATATACTGAACCAATACGCTGCGAAACTCGTAGCTAGGGTCAGCTCATGTAGCAACTCAAAAACCAATTAAATTGCGCGCAATCTATTTACATTTAAGTTGCGCGCAATTAATATTGCGCACAACTTAATTTTAATACCACAGAGGTTTGTATGTTTGCTGAATTATTCTCTCAATACTCGTTATCCCTTTGGGGGTTATGGCTGATCTTGTTCACCGTTCTGGTTCAGGCGATCATTGCCTCTGTTGCCCACCGCAAACAGAACCACTATGTTCCGGGTATCGTCGACAGCAAACTCAGTCACGAATCCTTCGTATTCCGCAGTCACCGAACGCATCAAAACTCACTCGACAATGTAGTGGTGTTTGTTGTCCCAGCCATACTTGGCATTTTTGCAGGCATGTCTCCTACCACACTGGCCATCTTTGTCTGGATTTATGCCATTGCACGTTTGATTCACATGGCGCTGTACTACGTAATTGCAACAGAACGTAACCCTAGCCCACGCAGCTATTTCTATATCATTGGTTTTATTGCCAATCTTGGATTGTTTATCGCATTAGGAATTAATGGGTTCTAACGCCAAATTCTGATACTTTACGCACCAATAGCCTCAAGATGTTACTCATCTTGGGGTGGAGAGTCGCTTTCATATGGAAGGAGAAGAAAGTGCGATCAGAATTTATTGAAGGACAAGTGCGATTTCGTCCTCACACCTTTGAATTGCCATTGAACTACCAAAACCCGAATGGCGACACCATTTCCGTTTTTGCCAGAGAGCTGGTCGACATCAATGCCGATGAAGCGTCTTTACCATGGCTGGTTTACTTTCAAGGCGGTCCAGGGTTCCCCTCTCCTCGTGTCGATGGTGCTTCTGGCTGGGTGAAACGTGCCCTGAAACAGTTCCGTATTTTACTGCTTGATCAGCGTGGCACAGGCAACAGCAGTGTCATCACTTTCCAAACGCTGCAAGGAAAAAACCCACAGAAGCAAGCCGAATACTTAAGCCACTTTCGTGCAGACAACATCGTTCGTGATGCTGAAGCCATCAGGGAAAAGCTTGGTGTCGGGAAATGGAGTATCCTCGGGCAAAGCTTTGGCGGGTTCTGCTCTTTAACTTACTTATCGATGTTCCCTGAAAAACTGGAACGCTCGCTTATTACCGGTGGCGTTCCGTCTTTGGTTCGCCATGCAGACGACGTGTACCGCGCAACCTACAAGCGAGTAACCGATAAAAACAATGCGTTTTTTGCTCAGCTCCCTTCTGCACAAGCGCAATGCCAGAAGATTGCCGATTTCATTTTGGATAACGAAGTCATCCTGCCGAATGGTCAGCCGTTTACGGTGGAACAATTCCAGTTAATCGGTGCGAATCTAGGGCGAAGTGGTGCTAACGTACCTATGTACTACTTACTGGAAAATGCTTTTGTCACCGTGGATGGCAAGGAAACCCTAAGCTTTGGTTTCTTGAATGCCATGCTTCAGGAGCAAATCTTCCACACCAACCCGATTTACGCTCTCTTGCATGAATCGATATATAACCAGGGTGAGGCTTCTTCTTGGTCGGCACATCGAGTTCGTGATGAATACCCGGAGTTTCATTACCAACCTGGTCAACCTTTCCTGTTTACAGGAGAAATGGTTTATCCGTGGATGTTCGACCAGTTCAAGGGTTTGCAGCCGCTTAAACAAGCGGCAGATTTGTTGGCAGAGAAAGCCGACTGGGGCAGCCTGTATGACGTAGAAAAACTGGCAAGCAATACAGTTCCAGTAGCATGCGCTGTATACGCTGACGACATGTACGTTGAAATGGACTACAGCCGGGAAACTCTGGCTGGTATTCCAAACAGCAAAGCGTGGATCACCAACGAATACGAGCATAACGGTATCGGTGTCGACGGTGAGCGCATTCTGGACAAACTCCTTGAGATGACAGGCGCGATCGCTAATTTACCAAAACGCTAAGATAGCCCCTGCTTTGGAATGCAAAACGTCGGAGTGTATGGGGTTTGTAGACCCTATTCACGACACTCAAAAAAGCGTTTTGCGTTGCCAAAACAGATATCCTCGACCATAGCACCTAGCAGTGAAGTATCGTTTGGTACTTCACCGTTTTCTGCCCAGCGCCCTATCATATCGCACAGAATGCGTCGGAAATATTCATGACGAGTGTAAGACAGAAAGCTGCGTGAATCGGTCAGCATACCCACAAACTGACTGAGCAACCCGAGTTGAGAAAGCTGTTCAAGCTGGCGCTGCATACCGTCTTTCTGGTCGTTGAACCACCAGCCCGATCCAAATTGCACTTTTCCCGCGATGCCTCCTCCTTGAAAATTGCCAATCATGGTCGCCACCATTTCATTGTCTCGTGGGTTCAGGCAATAAAGGATAGTTCGGGGAAGCTGGTCAGATTTATCCATTTCATCCAACAGGCGAGCCAATTCAAATGCGTACGGACGGTCTCCAATGGAGTCAAACCCTGCATCTGCTCCCAGTAAATGAAACATTCGGGTATTATTGTTTCGCTGAGCCCCAATGTGCATCTGCATTACCCAACCTAACTCGGCATAGCGTTTGCCAAGCCAGACCTGAACCGCGGTAGAAAACTGAGCACTCTCTAACTCGGTGGGGATATCGCCATTCAGACGACGAGCCAGCAACGCATCCAAGTCGGACTCCGACGGAATATCCGCAAACCGAACCAATTCAATGCCATGATCCGCAGCTCGGCAACCGTGCTGGTCAAAGTGTGCCAGACGTGTATCAAGTGCTTTCAGCAAGTTATCAAAACGGTGAATTTCAATATCGGATGCTTCTCCCAGCGCTTGCAGATAATCAGAAAATCCTTCCTGTTCTAGCTTAAACGCCCTGTCTGGTCGCCAGCTTGGTAACACCTTAATATCGAATGTGTCGTCCTTAGCAATCGCCAAATGGTGCTCCAAAGAATCGACAGGGTCGTCTGTCGTCCCCACCATTTCTACCTTCATTTGCTTCATAATGCCCCGAGCCGAAAATTCTGGCGCGCTTAACAGCGAATTGCCCTGTTGCCAGATCTCATCCGCAGTTTCTGGACTAAGCAGCACATCAGTTATCCCAAATGGACGGCGCAATTCTATGTGTGTCCAGTGATACAAAGGGTTGCCCAGCGTCTTAGGAACGGTTTTTGCCCACGCCAGATACTTGTCGTAATCACTGGCTTTACCCGTAATAAAATGCTCTTCAATCCCCCCAGTGCGCATGGCACGCCATTTATAATGGTCACCTTCCAGCCAAATTTGGGAAAGATTGCCAAACTGCCGGTTTTCGGCAATATCCGCTGGGTTTAGGTGGCAGTGATAATCGTAGATAGGCTGATGAGAAGCGTAGTCATGATACAACCGACGCGCCGTTTCATTCGAAAGTAAAAAGTCTTCACATAGAAAATTTTTCATATTGGCTTCCTTTTATCTCACCAATGCCTGAACCGTCATACGAGCACCGTTATCCAGCAAAGATTGATAGGAAGAACTGACTGCATCAATCAGCTTCGGATTTTTCCCAATGTCAGGAGAGAAAATCGTGTCGATGTCGAGCAGA
Organism: Vibrio nigripulchritudo; assembly: GCF_027924785.1. Lineage (NCBI taxonomy): Bacteria > Pseudomonadati > Pseudomonadota > Gammaproteobacteria > Vibrionales > Vibrionaceae > Vibrio > Vibrio nigripulchritudo. The sequence continues at coordinate 2,075,679 of NZ_AP027050.1, forward strand.
GCAGGCACCACTGACGGATTCAGACCGTGATGATCACAGATCTGCCTGAGGGTTTCTGCCATCGGGTCCTTCACATCTATGAAACGTCCCTGCTCATCCACACCAGACACATATCGCATCCAGCCCGCAATCGCGGTTGCCAGCCAAGAGAAGTTTGATCCTTGATTTAAATGAAACTGCAAACTGCCACCCCAGCGCTGCGGAATTTTCTGGCTTCCATCCATCGCGATTTGCCAGGTCTGGTGTTTGAGGTTTGGATTGGAAAAACGCTCAATCAGACGATTAGCGTAACCCTCTATATCTGTGCCTTCCGGCATGTTCAGTGAAGGAGACTGCGCGAGCATCATTAACTCGAACACCACCTGCCGGAAATTTGAATCTGCTATCGCATCCGAGATGTACTTATAACCGGACAGATACCCCAAATACGCCAGAAACGAATGGCTGCCGTTGAGCATACGCAGTTTCATCTCTTCGTAAGGCAATACATCTTCAACAAACTCTGCGCCAGCCAGATCCCAGTCTGGTCTTCCAGCCACGAAATCATCTTCAATCACCCACTGCCGGAAAGGTTCACAGGCAATGGCACAGGGGTCATTGCAACCCAATTGTTCGGTTATTTCTGCCAGAGTATCTTCTGTCGCAGCAGGAACTATCCGATCGACCATGGTACAGGGGAACGAGACATTCTCTCGAATCCAGTCGCTCAGCTCCGGATCGAGTAACCGGGCAAATTCAAGAATTGCCGCCTTAGCGACCCGCCCATTTTCCTGCATGTTGTCGCAAGACAACACAGTAAACGGTCCCAGCCCTTTTTCGCGTCGGATACTCAATGCCTGAACAATGTAGCCAATCGCCGATTTGGGAGTTGAGGGGCTGGCGAGATCTTCTAACACCGCAGGGTTGTTTCTGTCCAGAGTGCCCGTCGCCGGGTCCACACAATACCCCTTCTCTGTAATGGTCAATGAAACGATCGCCACTTGGGGCTCACACATTTTGTCTATCACCGCCTGAATACCATCCAGCTTGGGGTGAAGAGATTCCGTCACAGACTTAATGACTTTCACTTCTGTCGTCTGTGCTCCTTTTTCCTGTACGGTGAATAGGTGGTCCTGCTCGCGTAACGCTTGCGTAAACTCTGCGCCGCTAAAGAGCTTAACGGCACAAATGCCCCAATCCGAACCCGATTTACTGAGCATTTCGTCGGTATAAAGTGCCTGATGCGCTCGATGAAACGCACCGAAACCAATATGAACGATACGGCTTTTGAGAGCAGAGCGGTCATAATCTGGCACCTGAACGTGCTCTTTGAGAGTTGAATTGGAAATCGTCTTCATTGATGTATTCCTTTTACCGAAGGTAAACCTACGGGTGTTTATCTCATTAAAAATTGGTCGTTAAGAATTAATAGTTAAGAATCAGCCTAGGTAGAAACAGGCTTAACTCAGGAACAAAGGTGACTGCCATTAGCGCTGCCACTAACGCAACGTAGAAAGGAAGCAACGGCTTGATAATCTTATCGATGGAAATGTTTGCTACAGAACAACCGATAAAGAGTGCGCTCCCAACTGGTGGCGTACAGATGCCAATGGCCAGGTTAAAGGTCATCATGATGCCGAAATGAACCGGATCGATTCCCATATCCAACGCGATAGGTAAAAAGATGGGTGTAAAAATTAGAATCGCGGGGGTCATGTCCATGAAGATCCCAACTATCAGTAAGATGATGTTGATGATCAGCAGAATCATGAGTGGGTTATCTGAAATCGCCAGAAGCGCATCTGCAATCATGTAAGGAATATCAGCGTTTGCCATCGCCCACGACATCCCCATCGAAGCACCAACCAGTAGCAACACGATAGAGGTCGTCACCGCGGATTCCAGTATGATCCCAGGAATATCGCGCCACCTGACTTCACGATAGATCAATACGGCAAGAATGAATGTATAGACCACCGCGATAGCGGATGCTTCCGTTGCAGTGAAAATACCGCCTATGATCCCGCCCATGATGATCATGATAAGTGCCAGAGAAGGAGCGGCTTTTAAGAACGTATCCCAAATTATCGCCAGTGACGGTCGCTGCGAAAGAGGGTAGCCGCGGCGCTTCGCGATAATACCCGCCACCACCATAATGCTAAGCCCCATCAGAATACCGGGGATGTAACCGGCCAGAAACAGAGCGGCGATAGATGTACCGCCTGACACTAATGAAAATACAATTAAGGTGTTACTTGGCGGGATTAACAAGCCCGAAGGACACGAGGTGATATTGACTGCTGCCGAGAAGTTCTCATCATAGCCATCTTTTTTCTGCAGCGGAGACATAGTACCGCCCACTGCTGCGGCCGAAGCCACCGCTGAACCTGAAATCGAACCAAACATCATGTTCGCCATCACGTTTACGTGTGCAAGAGAACCAGGCAGGCGACCACCTAACACCTTCGCAAAATTTATCAGGCGCAGAGCAATGCCGCCTTGGTTCATGATGTTTCCCGCCAGGATAAAGAACGGGATGGCTAACAGAGCAAAGTTATCTAAGCCTGCGGCCATGCGTTGTGCCACCACTGCGATAGCCGGTTCTAGCGGTAGGCTCATTAAAATGGTGGCTAATGAAGATAAACCGATAGCGAAAGAAATTGGCACACCAATCGCCAAAAGAACTGCGAAGCTACCAAATAAGGTAAGAATTACTTGCCATTCCATTGAGACCTCCTTGTTAATCCGTTTGGTTGTCAGTAAGTAGTACTTCGCCAGACTTCAATTGTCTGATGCGATCAGAAGCAAACACGACCGAATAGAAGATCATTAGGACGCCGCTAATAGGCAGGCAGAAGTAGATGTAACCCATTTTTAAACCAAGCGCTGGCGTCACCTGACCAGTCGCCAGAGTTTTCAATGCCAGTTGAAGCCCTCCATGCACCAGGACCACGTAAGAGAAAAGCGCAATGGCAATCTGAATAACGATTTCATTAATCAGCTTTCGTTTTCCTTGCAGCTTCATCGTCAGTAAGTCGATAGCCAGATGGCGTTTAAGACCTGTGGTGTATGCCGCGCCAATGAGTGCGACCCACATAAAAAGGTAACGGGCAAGTTCATCCGTTATGGTGCTTGGTTTGCCAATTACGTATCGGGACAGTACTTGCCAGACAACGCAAAAGACGAGGAAAGTCGACAGGGAAATGGTAAAGATACCCAGTCCTCTGTTGATGCATTTGACCAATTTATTCATTTTGCTTTCCTTCTAGTGAATGACTGTATCCTACAGAAATTGGTGTACCAATAACTATCACCTGCTTATACACAAGGGTAGTCAACGACAATGCCTTTTCCGAGTAGATTATAATTTAGACAATACGGTTGTCACGTGCGTCGATTCACAAAAATATTGGTTGACCAATAAAACCCTACCAATTGTGATATTGGTCAACCAATGTGATATTTTGCTTTGACAGGTCGCTTTTTAAGCACCAATAATGATTTCGGAACAGGAAATGTTGCCCAAAAACAGATTCCCCCTACATATTGGGCAACCAGTCAATGGAGTATGAAAATGATGAAACATAAGATCCTTTTAAGCACAGCAGCAGGTGCTGTCGTCGCTTTTGGTACAGCTTTCTCTGCTTACGCTGCGACCACTTTGAAACTAAGCCATAATCACCCCCGTGACCATGCTGTACATAAAGCAATGGATCTTATGGCGAAAGAAGTTCGGGAAATGACAGATGGGGAAGTACGCATTCGTATATACCCAGATGCGCAGTTAGGTACACAACGCGAATCAATGGAGCTAATGCAGAATGGGGCTCTGGATATGGTGAAGAGTAACGCTGCTGAGTTGGAAGCGTTCTCTCCCGCTTACTCAGCCTTCAATATGCCTTATCTATTCCGAGACAAAAATCACTACTACAAAGTCACCGACGGCGCGGTAGGGCGAGAAATTCTAAACTCTTCTGCGGATAGTGGCTTCGTTGGTGTCACCTACTACGATGCAGGTGCACGCAGCTTCTACACCAACAAACCAATCAATACACCTGCCGATCTAAAAGGTCTTAAGGTACGCGTGCAGCCAAGCCCGTCAGCGATTGCGATGGTTAAAGCACTGGGTGGTAACCCAACACCTCTTGCATACGGTGAACTGTATACGGCATTGCAGCAAGGTGTTGTCGACGCCGCGGAAAACAACATCCCGTCATTTAGCCTGAGCCGCCACAGTGAAGTGGCTAAGTACTACAGCCTGGACGAACACACCATGGTGCCAGACGTGTTGGTTATCTCTACCAAAAGTCTGGATAAACTGACGCCAGAGCAACAAAAGGCACTGGCTGATGCAGCCGCCATCTCTTCTGAATATATGAAGAAGCTATGGGCAGAATCTGAAGCGAAAGAGCTGGCAAAAGCGAATAAGATTGGCGTTACGTTTGTAGAGCCAGACAAAGCCCCATTTGTTGCAGCCGTTCAATCCATGTACACAGACATAGAAAAGAACAATCCTGAATTACATAAACTGGTTGAGCAAATCAAAGCAGTGCAGTAATTCACAGGGTTAATAGCCATAAAAACAAGGGTTGCCACATTCTGGCACGAAGAGGTTGACCAATTTTCATTGGTCGTTATGATGGCGAAATAAGTGAGTTGGAATATAGCGATAATATCATCATGATGCTTTTTGAACCGAAAAGACCGTATCAAGAAACTGGTTTAGTCTTAAGACAAGAACTGATCGAAGGTCACTACAAAGTAGGAGACCGGTTACCACCTGAACGCGATATTGCAGAACGTCTCGACGTCAGCCGTACCGTTGTACGTGAAGCGATCATCATGCTCGAGCTGGAAAATCTGGTTGAGGTGAAAAAAGGCTCTGGTGTATACGTTATCGATATTCCATCTCAGCCAAGCTCCCGAGAGAATGCGATCAGCGATGACGCTGGTCCATTCGAAATGCTCCAGGCTCGTCAATTGCTGGAAAGTAATATTGCCGAGTTTGCAGCAACACAAGTTACCCCTAATGACATCGTAAAAATGCGAGCAGCTCTCGAACTGGAACGAGAGGAGCTGGCAGCTGGTGCGAAGGAACACAGTGGTGATGAAAAGTTTCATATGTGCATAGCAGAAGCCACTCAAAACTCTGTGTTGGTGGATATGCTGAAACAATCTTGGGAACGACGTGAAAACAGCCCGATGTGGAAGAAACTTCATTCTCACATCGTAGGTCAAGACTACCGACAAGAGTGGTTAGACGATCACGCCAAAATCCTCGCGACATTACAGCGTAAAGATCCTATTGCTGCCAAAAGTGCCATGTGGCAACACCTTGAAAATGTCAAACATCGCCTGTTAGAGCTGTCCGACATTGATGACCCTGATTTTGATGGCTACTTGTTCAGTTCCAATCCGGTTATATCACTGAACACAAAGAAAGATTGAGGGGAAGCCCAAGATCCCAATCAAAACGATATCGCGTTGTAAAACGCATTTTTTCACCAGGTAGAAAAAGGATTAAAAGCTACGTGAGCATAAGAGGTTAATTCCATGGAACAAACTTGGCGGTGGTACGGGCCTAACGACCCTGTGTCACTGGACGATATTCGTCAGGCGGGAGCGACAGGGATAGTGAATGCCCTGCACCACATCCCGAATGGAGAAATATGGTCCAAAGAGGAGATATTAAAACGTAAAGCGATCATCGAAGGAAAAGGTCTTACCTGGTCAGTGGTTGAAAGCGTGCCCGTCCACGAAGAAATCAAAACTCAGACCGGAGATTTCCAATTGTGGATTGATAACTACAAACAAACGTTACGCAATCTTGTGGAGTGTGGTATCGACACCGTCTGCTACAACTTTATGCCAGTACTAGACTGGACAAGGACCGATCTTGAATATGAAATGCCTGATGGTTCAAAAGCTCTGCGCTTCGACCAGATAGCATTTGCCGCTTTCGAGCTTCACATCCTCAAGCGTTCAGGCGCTGCAGAAGAATACACCAGCAATGAACAGGCGCAGGCACTCGGTTATTTTAATCAAATGACTGAAGCCGAGATTCAGAAGCTAACCAACAACATCATTGCAGGGTTACCCGGAACAGAAGAAGGGTACACACTTACTGACTTGCAGGCTAAGTTAGACCGTTATGAGGGAATCAGCAAAGACAAGTTGCGCGAGCACCTGGCTTACTTCCTCTCACAGGTGATCCCTGTGTGTGAGACTCACGGCTTGAAGCTGGCGATTCACCCTGATGATCCCCCGCGCCCCATTCTTGGTTTACCAAGAATCGTGTCCACTCTGGAGGACATCGACTGGCTGGTGAATGAAATTCCAAGCAAGATGAACGGGTTGACCATGTGTACCGGATCTTATGGTGTGCGAGGTGATAATGATTTGGTGAAGATGATCAAAAAGCACGGTAGCCGAATCTTCTTTACTCATTTGCGCTCAACGCAGCGAGAGGAAAGTAACCCACAAACGTTTCATGAGTCAGCACATCTCGGTGGTGACGTGGACATGTACAACGTGGTGAAGGCCATTCTGGGAGAAGAATATCGCCGAGCCCAACAAGGCGATCACCGTTTAATTCCGATGCGCCCGGATCACGGTCATCAGATGTTAGACGATCTCAAAAAGAAGGTTAATCCCGGCTATTCTGCCATTGGTCGTTTAAAAGGACTGGCAGAAGTAAGGGGCTTAGAAATGGGTCTGAAACGGGCATTCTTTGAATAGTGATACAAGCAGAAGTATCGACGTATTGTTAGCCGAATAGAAAAAGAAAAAACCTCCCAACCGGGAGGTTTTTTTCAACTAAAAATCTACTCTTTCACGAAGCGAGTGGGTTTCACTTTTATTTGTTTTTCGATGACTTCGGAATTCGCGTCACCCGCTATGTATTTTGCCAGCACAGCTTCGCTGACATCGAATGGATGGTCCACCTCTGCCTTCAGTTCTTTGAGATTATCTCCGATAAATACATAGTCGAGATGTTCTACTTTCTTTTCTTTGTGGAGCAATCTAAATAGCCCTAAATAATGCAGACTATTCCCACCTTGCTTATTGATGGCGTAAGGAACTACAAACACCATTTCCGATTCGGGATCACCAAAATTCAGAGGCTGGATACCGATGTAGTCCAGAACCACTTCTCCGCGCTGACCATCAACCGTGTAAAACCCTTTTACCTGCTGATAAGGTGCTTCACCGATAAATTGGCTGAGCTGAGCGTTAGAAATACTGTTGGGTACCTGCACTCGCCAAGGCTGCGCATCGTGAAGTGCAAACAACTTAAGCATGACAGGGTCATCGCCTGCTATTTGTTCCTTCTTATGAGAGAACCCCTGCTTGGCATGGATTTCTTCATCCGTCATGTTAAATCGATAAACTGCAGCGACAATCACTACAACCAGCAAAAGGATCGGAATCAGTAAAATCAGAGGGATAGGAAGTAACTTTTTTGACATGGTAGAGCTCACAAGAAATTTGGCTGCCAGTGTACCTTAAAATTGTCATGCTTTATTGACCTGCTCCCAAATAACCTCAAGATGCCGGGTTCAGATCTTCAATATCGACTTTTTGTGCGCTTACCGTCATCAGACAAGATTGCTCTACGGCGTGCCAGGCTTTTCGTTCACTGTCCAGAGGTTCGGATGCCACCACAATGCCATCATCCATGTGTTTATAAAACAAGGTGGGGGCATGATCGTCGGATGCGTAACGAAATGCCCAGATGGTATCACCGTCCGACCAACTGGCGCTGATTCGAAGCGGTTCATCCACCTCTTCTTCTTTCATTAATGACTCGATCGACGCCAGAGTTTTTCTGATGGCTGACTGTATTTCGCCTTCCATTAGTCCATTGGCAATCAGCAGTAGGAAAAGCAGTTCACTGTCGGTTTGCCCTAAACGACAACCGTAAAGAGATTTAGGGATCAGGCGTTCTATATGCCAGCGCAGTTCCGCGTACCCGCCGATTTGACCATTGTGCATGAACAACCAGTTTTTATAGCGAAACGGATGGCAATTAGTGCGAGCGGTCTGGGTGCCCGTCGAAGCTCGAACATGGGCAAAAAACAGAGGAGAAACAATGTGTTCAGACAAGCTTTTTAAGTTGCAGTCACTCCAAGCTGGCAAGACTTCCCGATACAGACCGGGATCGTCTTTTACCCCGTACCATCCCACTCCGAATCCATCTGCATTGATGGCTGTCACCGATTTTCTGGCACTCATGCTTTGCTGAACCAGCGAATATTCCGGCGCGAAAATTAGGTCAGACAGATACGTTTCTTTTCCCTGATAGGCGAGCCATCGGCACATATTTACTCCTGAAATGAATTCCGTTAATAAATTTATTCTCCTCAGAATCAGTATAGTAGTCAGAGACATCTTTCGTCTCTGCGCAATGGAGCAAAAATTAACTTTTGTATTACTTAAAAGACCCTAGCCTTTCTAAGGCATTTTCCAGATATTGCTGCGCGTGCTCTTTAAATACCCGGGCTTTAGCACCGAGTAGCCGACCACTTGGCCAAATCAGATACAGATCCCGTTGCGGACCAAACCAGTCGTCCAGCGGGGTCACCAGCTCCCCCGACTTCAACTGTTCATAAACTTCCGTCGCGGGTAATAAAGCCAGCCCTAAACCGTCTCTTGCAAACTGGCTGGCAATATTGATGTCATCGACTTTCAGAGCACTTCGCTGGCGGATGGTCGCCTTGTCGCCCGTTCTCCGGTTCTGAAATTTCCACACGGGCAAATGCGCGACCGTGATACAGCGATGATGATACAGATCTTCTAAGTCATGAAGAGGAGAAGATTGAGATAAGTAATCTGGCGATGCTACCAAGAAGGTAGAAACAGAACCGACTTTGAGTTGATACAAACGGGAGTCTTTTTGAGGACCTGCTCGAAGCGCAATATCCGCCTGTTCTTCAATGATGTCTTTGTTTTCGTTGTTAAGCTTTAAGCTGAGCTGAATGTCAGGATATTGCCTGATGAACTCTGTCCACATTGGCTGGGCAAACCCAATTGATATATTGGTCGGAGCCAGTACCGTCAGCGAGCCGTTAAGGGTTTCCATCTCGTGGCTTAGTCCGCGAGTTTTGGCTTCAAATTCTGTCACTAAGTCGGAGAACGACTGGTAATACACTTCCCCTTCTGCCGTCAGGCGGAACTGACGTGCCGAGCGATGAATTAGCTGACACCCCAACTTCTCTTCCAGTTTCTTTAGCCGTCTGGTTACTGTAGCAGGGGGAATGTTCAGTACCTTAGACGCTCCTGCGAGCCCCTGAGCCTGCACAATATGAATAAATAAGGCGATATCATCAAACATGATTTCATAATTGGAATTAGCAATTCATTTTTTAACCATATTCTTCTTTTTTGGAATTATCTACTCTTTTATTCGTGTTCAAAACCAGCAAGGGAAACAGCATGAAAACACTATGCATCAGTGCGGGGTTATCGCTTTCCAGCGATGCACCCAGAGAATACGTTTTAGAGGAAGCGCGCAAACTTGTGGCAGAAACCGTGAAAGAACCGGGGTGTCAGCACTTTGAGCTGCTGGAACGCCAGGATGACCCGACAAAATTCACGTTATGGGAGCGCTGGGACAGTGAAGAAGATTTGAACAATCATTTTGAACAGCCCCACACCAAGACGTTCCTTGCGCAAAATCTGACTAAAGTGGAATACATCGAGAAGCTGTACTCACTGTCGGAATGAGGAGGCAGTATGAAGCACAGAATCATTTTTGGGTTGCTTATGTCACTGGTGCTTTCGAGCATGATGACACTATGGGTGACCTGGTTAAACCTAGGGTTTAGCGACGTTTTTTTCTCGTCCTGGATCAAAGCTTTTTTGCTGGCATGGCCTGCTGCCGCTGCCATTTCAATCGCTTTAGGTCCTCGCGTACAAAAGCTGACTGCCCAGTTGGTCGCGTTCAAACTTCATGGAGAGCACCATGCCTGACTCTGAACTGAAAAGACATCACTACCCCAGCTTAGGCGATGCCGTAGGACCTTATGTTCATGCGACTGAACATAACAGAACGCTTTACACTTCCGGGTTCACCGCTTTTGGTACCGATGCTCAACATCTTGGGATAGGACCGCAGCTCAAAGCCATTTACAGCCAGTTATCTGCAATTGCAGAACATCACCAGACAACGCTCGACTCAATCATCAAGGTGACTGTCTACATTACCGATGTGGCAGATATCCCCGAGGCTCGGGATGCGTTGTTTGAGGTTTACGGTGAAAAATATCCAGCTAGTGCCTTGGTTCAGGTCGCGGGGTTGTTTCATCCAGATCTCAAAGCCGAAGTGGAAGCCGTCGTTTCGCTAACCTGATATCAAAGCAAAAGAAAGAGCCAGCTGTTTAGGCTGGCTCTTAAGGTTTATCGACCGTAGGTTTCGACAATGAAACGTTCGAAGTTATCGCACATGTCGGAGTCTGAATTGGAGTTTGTAGCCAGTTCTTTATCGCCATCCACCACTTTGATAGTAGCATTCAGTGACGCTATTTCCGCTCTCTGACGTGTCGCTAAGCCCTCAATTTTCTTCACCTCTTCATCCCAAGCCTGCTCGACAGACAGGTTACACATGTCAGCCAGATACTTAGCGTTGAACCCTTCGCCTGTGAGGCTAACAATGGTGTCATTGTGCGAAGTACTGTTACCACCGAACCAGTAATGCTCCGCCATCAACGGACCAATTTCGGGGTTATCCGTCAGGTAACCAAACTTCTCAGTAAAGTAAGCGCGCGTCTGGTACACCGCCATGTGAGCCAGCAGGTATCCCTGATAAGCACAGGCAGATTCGTCTGAAAGCAAATGAGGAATGGCGATCAGCGGACGTGGGCTGCACTCTAACCCCAGAATTTGCTTTTCAGTATCACGTGCCAGTTTGGTGATGTTCTCAATGGTGAGTTCATCGTCACTCAGTTCATAAAGTGCGCGTTCAAAGTAAGGCACAACCAAAATGCTGCGTTCTTCATAAGCTTTGAAAGGCTGGCGGCTGTCGATCATCGCTTTGATGATTTCATCCGTAACTGGGTTTCCGTTATCGTCCAACGCGTATTGCTTCAGCCAGTCGGCATCGGTTAGCAGGCTATCGCAGAACATCGACTGAGTTTCAGCATAAGCCATAGAAGTAGGCGCAAATTCCTGTGAGAAACAAGGCGCGTTCAGTTTTACGTTCGCGAAATGAGCCGCATGCCCGCCTTCGTGGAACAGGGTGTTGATACCATCGTATCCGCTGCCGACCTGATCGGGTTTGGCATTACTGGTGAAGTTAACCTGCGCTGGTACCCAGGTCCCCTGATCGTAAAACGAAGGAATCGGACCATGGCAGAAGCCGTTCGGATACTTGCCTTTGCGATCCAGCAAATCCAGTGTCAGCTCGGCACCAGAAAAATCAATGTTCAGTCGACCAAACGATTCCACCCAGCGGCGTAGTGATTTGGAAAACGGCACATATGGGTCTAGCTCACGCATGACATCGCCAGCAAATGAGTAAACAAAGTTGTGACCGCTCAGCGCTTGTTCGCCTTTCTCCTTAGCTAGTGCCTTCAGGCTGTTGAGATGACTGTCGCGAGTACGCACTTCGAAGTCATCCAGAATGCTGAAAAGTTCCTGAGTGGTCATTTTCTCCATTTTAACGATGGAGTAATCGAAAAACGTTTTGTAACCCAAAGAGCGTGCAAACGCGTTGCGGCGTTTAACCAGTTCAATAAAGCCATTTTGCAGCAGCCACTGCTCCAGACCGAGCAAAGCTTCGTGAGCGGATTGTCGTACTTCTTCTTTTTCGTTAGTACGAATGGCAGCGCCAACGACAGGCAGAGATCCCTCAACGGTTTCGCCATTTTCATTCACATACGTCATGGCGTGGTTCTGGTTGCGCTCAAACAGATCAAACTCGAATTTAATCAAATCGGCTTTCAGCTTCTGGCTGTCTTCGCCTTCAATCGCGTGTGCTTTAAACGTCGCCAGCCAGCCATTCAGCCCCTTAATCGTGCTTTGCTTTTCCTGCTCGTCTGTGATGTTTTCAGCCGCTTCAAGCTGCTGCTTGATGGCTTCTATTTGAGAAGCCTGGCTTAGAAATTGAGTCCACTCGGTTTGAGCTTTCGACGACCCTTCATGATCATCGCTGGTTCCCATGTAGGTTTCCCAGAAGAAATCTTCTTTGGTGCGGTGAATAGCCAGATAACGTTGGTTCAAATCATTAAGATATGAGGTTGCAGACATTTCTTATCCTTAAAATTGTCGCCTGAATAGACGTCGATTATCGCATGTATGAGATACCCAAACTACCTCAAGATACGGTATTCGAAACTCTATACTTTGTTGTTGCAATAGGAAAAAACACCGTGGAATAAAAGAGCAATTCAGTTTCTTTGGCAATGGATTGGGATAAATAAAAGAAGCCTTAAACACTCGTTTTACAGTGTAAATCCGGTGTACTGATAGACACCATATGCACTTCAAGTATTCCCCGTTAATACCTCACTTTCACAGGCTTACATACCCTTACAATCACTAATGATAATGGGTGCTACCATCACTGAAATAAATGCTAATTTCGACCTGTCGGATACCTTCAATGACCAAAAAAATTCTGGCTCTCACTCTCTTATTCGCGTCCCAATCAATGGCTGCCCACAACCTGAGTGTTCGAGTCGGGCTCCCCTCTTATTCCGATGCGGTCACATCTGATGAAATGTCTGGCTCTTCTATCGGCATTGATTTAATCGATACGTCAGAAATTTACGGTGCACTTAGCGGCGGTGGGCATCTGGGTGCTAACTTTATCGAGCACAAAGGGCAAACCTACGAATTAAAAACCGGTGAATACTATTTTGGTCCGTTGGCTGAAATTAACTTCAATGACAATTTTTCCATGCAAGCACGGTTAACGCTGTCTTACATTGAGGCAAAGTGGAATAAAAGACCAAACCAATACAGCTGGGGAGCTGGCTACGGAGTCGGATTTAAATACGCGTTGTACAACTTCACGCTTGGTGTGGATTATCAGCCGTTCATTTCTTTTGCCAAAATCGACGATATAAACCGTGGGGCAACTTATAATCACTTCTTACTGAGTGCGGGCTACCGATTTTAACTTTAGCTAAGAAAATTCGCTCTATCCCTTGAAATGGTTAGGTCTGGACACTATTTAAGATATTCAATCCACTGCTTATTTTCTCAAGGAATGAAAAACAATGAGTGAATTATCCATTCGTAAAGCCGTCGAAAGCGATTCCGCTCTGATTCTCAGATTCATTACTGAACTGGCGACCTATGAAAAAGCTGAACATGAGGTCTTAGCCACCGAAAGCAGTATCCGAAAAACCATCTTCGGAGAAGACGCGACTGCCTACGCGATCATTTGTGAAAAAGCAGGTGAACCTGTTGGTTTTGCCGTTTACTTTTTCAACTACTCCACCTGGGTTGGCAAATACGGGCTTTATCTCGAAGATTTGTACGTGACACCTGATGCAAGAGGCACTGGCGCAGGAAAGTTGTTGTTGAAACATCTGGCACAAATTGCAGTTGCAAAAGATTGTGGTCGCTTCGAGTGGAATGTACTCGACTGGAACCAGCCAGCCATCGACTTTTATCAATCGCTCGGAGCCAAGCCGCTCGATGAGTGGGTCGGTTACCGCTTAACCGGGCAGGAACTGCTCGATCTTGCAGAGTCTTAATACCGCTTAATACCAGTTTTAGGGCACATTAACCTTCCCCTTGCTACGTTGATACCCACATCGATGTAAGAGCAGAATTATGATTATTGTCGCTCTGCGACCGCGGATTCATCTGCTTTTGCATCGCTTGCCTCAGAACAGTTAGCAAGGGGTTATTACAGTGCGTATTCAGTCCATCGATATATTGCGTGGGATCGCCATACTGGGGATCCTGTTCATGAATGTTTATTACCACGGCTTCTTTGCTGTGGGGTATGTCTCTCCTGCTTTAGCTCCTCTCAGTGACACGCTGGTCGATCTGTTTAACGGTGTGTTTGTTGATGGTCGCTTCCGAAGCTTATTTTGCTTTCTTTTTGGTGTCGGGCTGGCTATTCAGTATCAGTCTTACAAGAAAAAAGACATCTCTCCACGAGACGCCATTAAACCTCGTCTCAAATGGCTAATGCTGTTTGGGGTTTTACACGGAGTATTCATCTTTGGTGGCGATGTATTGCTGCTTTACAGTGTGACCGCGTGGTTTGTCCTTAAATCCCTTAACCTTCCACAAGACCAGTTGAGAAAGAAAGCCATTCGCTATCTGGTGATTGGCGCAGTGTTGAACCTGAGCTGGAGCGCATTAATTCTGTATTTTTCAGAGCCTCCATTGGTTCAAGGTTCAACTGCATTTATGGAACTGTACAACGAGTGGTTCAGCTCTTACGGCATTCAGATGATCATTCAAAGTGCCGTTGCCATGATCATCGTCGTCTCATCCCCTCTCTGGGTATTCTGGCAGGTTGCAGGGTTGATGATGCTGGGGGCGTATCTGTATCGCAATGAGTTCTTCACAAAAGGTTTCGAACAGAATGCTCTGATTAAAGTCATCATTGGAGCAGTGATCTTTACTGGCTTGGATGTGGCGCTCAGGCTTCAATTAGCGGCAGCTTCGACAGAAGTCAGCGCACTTTTTGCCAGTGTGTCTGCGGTCTTCGTGGCACTCATTTACGCGCATATTGTGGTTAAACTAGTTGCCAATGGCAGCCGCATAATTAATCTGTTTGCAGCCCCTGGGAAACTGGCGTTCAGCCTCTACATCTCCCAATCGATTGTTGGTGCCATTGTACTGAGGTGGATGTTCCCGGAATTCCACTTAACCTCAACTCAAATCGATTATGTTTATATCGCCCTTGCCTATTCTGCGATTCAGATTGTGCTGGCTCACCTGTATTTAAGGTTCTTTAAGCAAGGTCCTTTGGAATACATTTGGAGAAAAGCGTACACTCGAAGTCAACAGAAAAAGCAACTACTCACTCCCGCCTCTCAGGTGGAGTAAACACAGGGGTGCAAAATGAGTTTTAACGTTTATCTTTCAGGTGAAATTCACACCGACTGGCGCGACCAGATTATTGAGCAAAGTAAGGCTGCTGGGTTGGATATCACCTTCACATCTGCGGTGACGAATCACGAAGCCAGTGATGCAGCAGGCGATGTTCTGGGTCAGGAAGAAAACGGGTTCTGGCGAGATCATAAGTCTGCAAAAGTGAATGCCATCCGAACCAAAACGCACATTGAGAACTGCGATTTGGCGGTGATACGTTTTGGCGATAAATATCGCCAGTGGAATGCGGCATTTGATGCCGGTTACTGCGCCGCACATGGCAAGCCGTACATTACCTTGCATGATGAAGCGCTGATTCATCCGCTAAAAGAAGTCGATGCATCGGCGCAAGCTTGGGCGACATCACCCAGTCAGGTGGTCGAGATTCTGACTTATCTGCTCAAGCAGGATTGACGTAATTCAAATAGAAAAGGGAGCGATTCACGCTCCCTTTGTTTTTAGTTAAGTTCTATAAGCAGAGACTTATACCTTTTTCCAAGCGCCATCGACTCCCGGAACATTTTCATGGTTGGCGTACCACTTCGCTTCCCAAGTTGCTCCGTTATAAAGCACTCGGTCACCTTTGCCATAGATGCGTTTCGGATCCCACTCCGTAATTTCAGGACCGTAAGTCTGCAACCACACTTCTGCAACACCCGGCTCTTCATTCTCCGTATGCCACTGAGCCGTGTACTCTTTATTGCGGTGACGAACCACATCGCCTTTCTGATAAATCTTGTTTGGATCCCAGGTCGAACCTGCATCCACCAATTCAACAAGCACAGGGATCGTCGCTACTGCCGTATTGCTGAAGGAGTCACTTGCAGCCAACTCAATGTTGTAAGTCGTCGCAGCAGGTACTTTGAAGCTAATGGTTGGCGTGGTGGTGTTGACAACCGACCCGTCTGGCAGCCCAGACCAACGATAGCTGATCACATCGCCATCTGGGTCGAGGGTTTTGCTCGCGTCAATCGTGACAGTATCGCCGACAAATATATCGGTCACTGGTTTATAGCTAATGACTGGTGCCTGATTCGGGCGCAGAGTCACGATAACGTTATCCGTACCTGTTTTGCCATTTGCCGTCACAGCAAGTTGGAATGTGTGAACACTTTCCGCACCCACCAATGGCGCATCAAAACTCGCTTGAGAACCCTGCGTAGTCAAAGCGATTGGCGTTCCGCTAACTTGTTTCCATGCGTAAGTGATCGCGTCTCCGTCCGGGTCAAACGAGCGGCTTCCGTCCAGTGTGACCGTTTTAACGTGGCTGACCACCTGATCTTCCCCAGCTCTCGCTACTGGTGCTCTGTCGCCAACACGCGTACCCAAAATCAGAGGCTTACTGATGTGTTCAGGCTTGCATCGGTAGCTGTGCTCTACGCCTTTGAAGGTTCCGTCACGGTTAAACGCATCGTAAGCACCGCCGTCGGCTTTACATAGCTGAGTCCACGGCGTATCGACAGGTAGCGACAGCAGAATCGCATCAAGAACCGCGCCAAACTGGTTGGCAAAATCTATGCTGCCTTGCTTCGCAATGGCATCAAATGCGACTTTAGCCGACGCTTTAGCTGCAGTAATTTCTTCCGGAGTGTATAGCGGAGCAAGCGCATCTAAATATGTGCTGACCGTTGGCCAGTCAATCTGGCTGGTGTAGTAACCGGGGTAACCGGGACCATTATTTTCCGCTACGTCATTCAGCTCAGCCGTTTTGTACGGCACCTGATAGAGATAGCTGGTACCAAATCCACCTTGGTTTTCTGGGTCGAAACACTCATCAATGACGTCCAGAGAAGCACAGTAGGCTCTTACCTCAGGTTTAAGCGGGTTGAGCGCCATGCTGTTTGGACTTAATCCACGGTTGTAACCCACAGAGATCAGCTTGGTCAGCGCCAGTGGGTCTTTAGATTCGACTACAAAATTGCCAAAGTCATCAGAAGATCGCGCCAGAATGTAGTAAGCGAAAATGTTGTAGTAAGACGCACCAATGGCACTCGGAACAAAGCTATTTTTTCCCGGCTCAGGCTTGAACACAGCATTGTAAATAGGCGATGTCATCTCATAAGGTGCGACCGCTTTGTAGACGGAGTCTGGCTTTATACCTTTGTAGAATCGGTTCGGGAACATGCGCATCATTTCGCCATACGCGGAATACATGTGACCCTCTAACTGGAAGAAACCGTCGTGTTTGGTTCGACCATTGTGCAAGGTGCTCCAGATGCCATAATTCGAGTGGTTTGGATCCTGATCTTTGTATTTAGGTGGTGTTGGGTAAGTGAAAGTTTTCGCGTCATAGTCGGCACCTACTGCGCTTTCCTGAAGCGTTTTGGCTGCGTATAAGTTGGCGCTGTGGAACGGGTCATCAATTCCAGTCACGTTCTTGAACAGTTGGGCTGCGTGTGCCATCGCCATCGCCCAATGCGGTCGTTCATTTGGAATCACAAAGGAATACGGCGCGCGCCATACCTTTCTCTTCAGTATCGCTATCTCAACCCATTTATCCGCTGTTGCCTGATCAGGGGCACTTGCCCGAATTTGATCAAGTTCTGCTTCGGATATATTGAAGTCCATTTGTCCAAGGCGAATCGGACCCGTTTTAATAAGTTTATCCGCGCTCAGTTGGTAGGTAAGTACGCCTACTTCCTGACCGGGCCACGTCGTTGACGCCGAGTTCGCCGCATGTGCTGTAGAGATCGTCATTGTTGCCAGCAAGGTGGAAACAAACAAAGGTCTTAATTTGAAACTTTGCATAGGTTTTGTACCTCTAAATTGACTGGAATTGATTACTTCTTTCCCCAAGCTATCAACCAGTCAAAGAGGTCACAATCTCGCCGATCTACATTTTATAAATGACTCGCAAACTTACGTAATTAATTGATGAGTCAGTAATTATTAAAGTGACCCTGATTCGATTTGCCATCCTTTTTGCATTTTTCAGTCATTAGAATCAATCATGTTATCCGTATTTATGCTCTCGATTCGGCATCCGTAAGCTTGAGCCAGAAAGAAAATAATTTAACTACTTGATTCGACGACTGATTTGTAGTTTTCTTGAGAGAGCAAAGGAGGGCTTTATGGATATTTCACCCGTTGAACCATCGGATTTTCAAGACATCGTAAATTTAGTGGCAGAAGTGACAAGGGTAGACATTCTTCCTCACTTTGATGAACAAGGTAAAACAACCTTCACTGCCAGTGTGATTCCCGATGTTGAAAAGACCATGACTAATGATCAGTACCTCTGTTTAAAGTTAACGATGGATGGGGAAATTGTGGGTTATGGCGCGATGAGAGATAAGAATTACATCACCCATATTTTCGTGAGTAAGAAGAAACAGTCTAAGGGATTAGGAAAACAATTGCTTGAGGCGCTGCTCTCTTCAACGGATAAGAATGAAGTTTGCTTACGCTCATCAGTTAATGCAGCCGCTTTTTATGAAAAATTCGGCTTTATCGCCACGGATTCAGAGCAACAGGTCAATGGCATCCGATTTGTGCCAATGACCTGTTATCGGTAGAACACCGTAGATTTGATGATCTGTTGATCTAGGGTCTGTTGACCTTTCGCGGTTAAATTTTGTTCGAGTTCTATGTAGTTTAATCGCGGCGCAAGGTCTTTAGCTTAGTCATTCTAAGCAAATACCTTGCAACAAAGAGTAAAGCGCATAGAACCGAACCCTTTGGGCAGCATTTGTGGCTCCTTTCTACTGTGTTACCGCTTATTGATGTAGAGCGACTACACCGAATAAGCGCTGCCTTGTATAAAGAACCCACAAATTGCTGCAAAAATCATCTCGAAAGGTCAACAGACCCTAATAAGCCCAAAAATCATCAAATGTGACATCAGCAGTTAGAATGACATAATCGGCGTCGTCAGTATGAAGTTCTATTGCTGAAATGTCGGACGCAGAAAAGTCCGTCTCTGCTTCAACTTTTGCAATAATACCAGGGTCGATTTCCCAGTCATCATCATCACCGTCAGTATCTTGATGAGTAAAAGCGTCAAGCCAGACTAGATTCACTTTATGGAAAAGCATTGTGTATACTTTCCCATCTGCGCCTACCCCCCAGCCGCTTTTGTTAGCTTCCAATATATCCTCATCTAGCTTCAGAAAAGTGGCATTTGGTCTGTAATGATGATAGCTAAAATGGTTGGTACCAACGACGACTTCAAAACCTGAAAACTGCGTTTTAGGGAAAGTATCATAGGGGTTACCACTGCCACCTGATATTGGAATAGCTGAGGGACCTCCCGGTAAATGGATAGCATCAATACCCTCACCACCTTCAAATTGCCTTTTCAGTCCGGTTCTTACCGGGTCCACAATACCACTGGCGTCAACAGTATCATTACCCGTCCCCATATCGACCTCCCATTCTGTAAACACAGAGTGAGGTCCCCGATCCCTCCCGTTATCACCATCTCTAGAGGTAATTTCAAGAAAGTCGTTGCCACCATTTAGGTCGACTTTGAACTCGTTGCTCCATTGTGAGCTATTAGACTTAGGGTAAATGAAAACCGTATCATCTCCCTCGCCCATAGTTATTGTCCCTCGTTTGGCATGTTCAACTTTCACGGAAACACCCTCATCCGACAGCATTTGAACATTCACATCTACAATGTTTTTCACGTTGGCGATGTCTGCTTCGGTAATGAGTAGTGCCTCCTTCACACCAAATGCATTCCATTTGAAGGCACTTACGTCGACAACCGTTTTTTCTATTGGTTGTTGGTTATCATCGAAAAAATACTCGTTAGAGGTCTTCATCGAGTAAAGACCTTTGTTGATCTCACCAAATCCACTCAATACTTCATAGGTTTCAAGTTCATCTGATGAGTAATCGTCCAGATATTCGGCAAAGGAGTGAATCTCGGTGGTATAAGGATTGATACCCAAATCTTTGATCAGGGTTTCAGCCAGTCCACCCAGGTACAACTGTGAGTTAATGGTTTGGTTGGGCATAATTTCCAGCTCCTGTTAGCAGAGTAACCGAGCATCAGGAAAAGAAGAATAGGAGCCCGGCTACGAGGAATAGTAGGCTGCTACAGCATGCTTGACGAAAGGCGCGATCAGCAAGATATGATCGATTTTCGAGCAAAAGAAAGCCGGAATCATTATATTGCATCGGATGCTATGAAAATGTTACACCTGCACCTTTTGGCACTAAATTAATAAAAGAATCAATTAAAACAACACTTTTCTCATCGGTCAGTCTCATTACTCACTTCAAGAAAAACAGCGAAATACCCTATCGATTCTTTTCTATGCCAACTCTTAACTGAATCTACTCTTCTTCCAACGCGGCGAGTACGGATTCGATTTCTTGAGCAGCTTGGCGAAGTTTATCCACCGAAGACACAAGATGGTCGATGGTTTTCCTTGCGATTGGAGCATGGCAGAACAGGCAAGCGATCAGCCGACCATCCGGTCTTTTGATAGGCACGGAAATGGCGTTCATTCCGTCCATAAATTCTTCATTGTCGACGCCAATCTGGGTTTGTCGAATACCTAAAAGAGACTGCTCTAAAGCCTGAGGACCAACAATGGAGTTTTTGCCCATAGGCTTAAGATCAAACTGCTTAAACATGGCGCGACGTCGGGAGTCCGGCAAACTACTCAGATACAGCTTGCCACTAGAAGAACACCAAGCGGGAACGCGAGTGCCTACTGGAATGTGTACCCTAAGAGGGTAGTCGCATTCCACCCGGTCGAAATAAATCATCTCGGTGCCATCCGGAATGGCAATACCGCAGGTTTCATCCATCTCTTTAGCAACCCGTTCAAGGATGGCGCGCCAATGGGTTTTATGAATGCTGGTGTGAAGCACATTCAGGGCAATATTGTGGAAATGGTCACCGGGAACCAGTTGACCTTTAAGGTCGGTATACAGCCAGCCTTCTTTGAGCAATGTGTTGACAATACGATGAGAGGTTGGCTTGGGAATGTCTAACCTGACTCCGACTTCCGTGGGTGAGAGCGGTTGCTCGCTGGAAGCCACTTCTTGCAATATTTCTAGCACTCTAAGGATCGTGGAACCTTTTTCACGTTTACTGCTGGCTGTCATAATGTCCTGTTATGTCTTTCGCTTATGTAGGCAGTATATACCCATGGTGCCGATGTACCTACCGACGTGGCCTCATTTCCACATCAGAATGTGCCTCAGGTCCACGACTCTGAGGCACATAAGCCCCACTACTTCATGGTTGGCATGGAAAACTCGGCTCGCATACCTTCCGATTCAGGCCATCGGGTGGTGACGGTTTTCATTCGAGTGAAGAAGCGCACACCATCAGGACCATGCATATTGAGTGGTCCGAATATCGAACGTTTCCAGCCACCAAAACAGTGAAATGCCATTGGAACCGGAATAGGCACATTCACGCCAATCATCCCTACCAGTACGTTTTCCTGGAATAAACGTGCTGCTCTTCCACTTTCGGTAAAGATAGACGTGCCGTTTCCGTACTCATGGTCATTGATGAGTTGAATCGCTTCTTCAAGTGTCTCAACATGCACCACGGAAAGCACCGGTCCGAATATCTCTTCCTGATAGATGGTCATCTCTTTAGTGACCTTATCGAACAGAGTCGGTCCTACAAAGAAGCCATTTTCCGCTCCCGGAACCTGATAGTTTCTGCCATCCACCAAGAGCTTCGCGCCTTCCTCAATTCCCTGATTAATGTACCCCAGTACTTTGTCGCGATGAGCGGCACAGATCAGTGGTCCCATATCCGGCTCGTCTTTGTCATTACCAGCACCCACTTTCAATTTGGATATCGCCAGTAACAGAGATTCCACCGTATTTTTTGCAGCTTCTTCACCAACACAAACTGCAACGGAAATCGCCATACAACGCTCTCCAGCCGAACCATACGCCGCTCCCATTAGCGCGTTGGTAACTTGAGAGGTGTCGACATCTGGCATCACCACCATGTGGTTTTTAGCTCCGCCCAATGCCTGACAACGTTTGCCATGTGCAGAAGCCGTGGAGTAAATGTATTCCGCAATGGGGGTCGAGCCAACAAAGCTAACCGCCTGAACTGCCGGATGCGTCAGCAGTACATCCACCGCTGTTTTATCACCATTCACCACATTAAACACGCCATCTGGCAATCCGGCCTGTTTGAGCAACTCTGCAAGAAACATTGACGGCGTCGGGTTCTTTTCAGACGGTTTCAGAACAAAAGTATTCCCGCACGCAATGGCAATGGGGAACATCCACATTGGAACCATAACCGGGAAGTTGAATGGTGTGATTCCTGCACAGACGCCCAATGGCTGCATCATAGAATGTGAATCGACCTGTCTTCCCACATTGAGAGAATGCTCCCCTTTCTGAGCGTGGGGAATACCGCAGGCAAATTCCACCACCTCCAAACCTCGGGTGATCTCGCCCTGAGCGTCGCTCAATACTTTTCCGTGCTGCTCCGTGATGATCTCTGCCAGTTCATCACGGTACTTCTCTACTAGTGCTTTGAACTTAAACAGCACACGGGCACGTACCATAGAAGGGGTTTTCGACCAGCCAGGAAAGGCAGCCGCAGCGGTTTCAACGGCTTGCTCCGTCGTTTTGGCAGAAGCCAGCGCCACATTGAGAATCTTCTCACCGGTTGCCGGGTTGTAGACATCGGCAAAATCTGAATCCTGGGTTCCAGTAATAGTGTTATTGATAAAGTGTCCTACACGTTCCATTGGGGTCTCCTTATGCCCATAGTTGGTGGTAAAGCTCAACGATTTCTTGTTTTACTGGCACTCGTGGGTTGTTTCCGGGTGAGCCGGATGCCAACGCCTGTTCTGCCATGGTTTCGCTGAGTGAAAAATATTCGTCTTTGTTGATACCAAATTCCGACATGGTAGGAACAGAAAGCTCTTTGTTGATATCAACTAATTCCTGAACCAATGCATTGCATGCGGCATCATCGCTGCTCTCTTCCGATGCAATACCCATAAATCGCGCGCAGTTGGCGTAACGCTCTTTGGCGGACGGTATGGAGAATTGAGTAAGAGTAGGAAGCAACATGGCGTTAGATAAGCCATGCGGAACATGGAAAAATGCGCCGATTGGGCGGCTCATGCCGTGAACAAGCGCGACTGACGCGGCAGAAAACGCCATTCCGGCCAGTGTGGAACCCAGCATCATGGCTTCTCTCGCCTGAGCATTATCTGGCTGGTGATAAGCCTTACGCAGATTTGGTGCTATCAGCTTCATCGCGGCAGTCGCCTGAGCATCGCTGAACATGTTGGCTTTCTGGCTTACATAGGCTTCGATAGCGTGAGTCAGGGCATCAATTCCGGTGTCTGCGGTAACCCGAGGCGGTACAGACTCCGTGAGTTTATAATCCACCAGCGCCGCATCAGGCATGAAACCCAGCCCCACGCACAGCATTTTTTCATCCACTTCATCGTCAGTAATGATGGTAAAACGCGTGACTTCAGACCCGGTTCCCGCGGTTGTAGGAATAGCGATTAGCGGGACACCCGATTCGGTGACAATCCTCGGAAACTTGTAATCGCGCATTCGGCCGCCATGCGTTCCAAGAATATTGATCGCTTTGGCAGAATCGATGGGGCTGCCGCCGCCCAACGCAATAATCGCATCAAAATCGCCACTTCGAAAAACCTCGACACCCTGTTCGATAGAAGACACCGTTGGCTCAGGCACCGTATCGGCAAAAACGGTGCATGAGATCCCTTCTTCTTTGAGTATCTCTTTTATTTGATTGGGGTATCCCAGCGAGACCATCACTTTGTCGGTAATAAGCAGTGGCGAACGACATCCAAGATCGTTAAGCAATGTCGCTGTCTGTTGGGTCGCCCCCGCTCCTATTTTCAAAATCCTTGGCAGTTGAACTTCATTAACCATTCCAAAAGTCCTTTTTTCTACTTTAAACATGCCGGAGCCCGATACTAAACGGGTCATACAGTGCAAACAGACCGCAAAACAACCAGCAAACAAAAACGAAACATAATGTATCGTTTTCAATACTAATCTCTACTTGATGTAATTGTAAATATAATAATGAGACTTTTTGTATCGTTATAATAAAATAATAAGTGACAAATGACTTAATAATTAGAAATCGATCACACTTCAGACGATTCGTTAATACCCTGTAAAATTCACTTGATGCTTCCCCTTTCACCATTCAAAAACCTTTAAATTTACAAGGTATTACCCTTTCCAACTTGTTTTATTTTTGTTAACAAGCACCACCAAAAACAACATTAAATGAGATTTTTAGTATCAAAATAGCTTTGACACTCTTCAGGCAGGGTGATTATTCTTGACGCAGTTGAAAGATATTTCACTTTTCTGAAATTTCGTTCAGCCAGAAATTTTATCCCCATGACCTTATCGATGATGGGCATCCATTGCCCAAAACAAGGAGTGTTAAATGAAAAGGTTCAACCCATTCTCTTTAAACATGAAGAAGTTACTTGGTGTAGCGACGGTCTCAATTGTCGCCATGACAGGAATGAGCACTCAGGCTGTTGCTTCTGAACCATTCAGATGTAAGCCCGGAGAAACGTACTACATGAACGTTATGGTTAGCGGTGTTGAGTATTGGTTCCCCGTGTACGAGATGATGAAACAAGCGGCTAAGTCGATGGGATGCAAAACCGTCTACACAGGCACACCAGAATACGATGTGAACAAGCAGTTAGCTTCATTTGAGCAGGTTTTAGCTAAAAAGCCCGCAGGAATTTTGTTGCACCCAATGAATCCTGATCCGTTTATTGAACCTATCAATCGCGCAAAAGAGATGGGGATTCCGGTTGTGACATTCGCCGCTGACTCACCAAACAGTGAACGTGTCTCCTTTATTACGTCCGACAACTATGCAGAAGGTCGCCACGCAGCCGACACCATTGCGGAGTCTATGGGCGGAAAAGGTGAATACGCGGTATTAGAAAACCCGGGGCAGGACAACCATGACCGCCGCATCGCCGCCTTTATCACTCGCATGGAAGAAAAATGGCCAGACATGAAACTGGTATCCCGCGCCGCCAGTAACACCGACGTCACCAAGGCATACAACGCCGTAATGACGATGGCACAGGCAAACCCTAACTTGGGTGCGGTATTCATGCCAGAAGCCACCTCTGCATTGGGCGCTGCGCAAGCTGCAAAAGAACTGGGCGGAAAAATCCGGGTTATGAATGCGGATGTGAATGCCAAAATTCTGGACATGATCAAATCGGGTGAAGTCTTCGGTGCGGTCAACCCTAATCAGGGTATGCAGGGTTACATGGGCATGATGCTGCTCTATCTTGCGGCGCACTCAAACCTCATCGACCCGATGAACGACTACCAACGCTCTGGTTACAACCCAATGGGAGTACCTTTTGTCGACAATGGGTTCGCCATTGTGACCAAAGAGAACGCAGACGATTTCTACTGGGATAAGTATCTACAAAAACGCGGTACAAAAGGCATCAACGAATAACAGCATAAGTCGCCCTCCCGAACAGATCAGCAAAAGGAGTCGTGATCTGTTCGGGCAAAAACAAAAGTACCCAGCCTACACAGGAGATACCTATGTCAGCTACATCAGTTACACCGGTATTGGAAATCAGAAACGTACGTAAGACCTTCGGGAAAACCGTTGCTCTGGAGGACGTCAGTTTTACCCTGATGCCCGGTCAGATCCACGCTCTGGCGGGAGAAAACGGCGCCGGAAAGTCTACCCTGATGAAGATTATTGATGGAATCTATCAGCCAGATTCAGGCGACATTTATCTGAACGGAAAGAAAACACGCATCGCCGATCCACTGGAAGCGCAGCGCAAAGGCATCGGTTTTGTCCATCAGGAGATTGCCCTTTGCCCGGACGTTTCCGTTGCTGAAAACATCTTAATGGCAAAAACCAGCGCATCGAAAAAGTGGTTTATG
Organism: Vibrio nigripulchritudo; assembly: GCF_027924785.1. Taxonomy (NCBI): domain Bacteria; kingdom Pseudomonadati; phylum Pseudomonadota; class Gammaproteobacteria; order Vibrionales; family Vibrionaceae; genus Vibrio; species Vibrio nigripulchritudo. The sequence goes on from NZ_AP027050.1 coordinate 2,101,611, forward strand.
GACTACAAAGCGCTGAAAGAGCAGGCAAAAGCGGCAATTTCGCAACTGGCAGACATCGATCCAAATGCGTTGTTGAGCGAGCTCAGTATCTCGAATCAACAACTGGTCGAAATTGCCAAAGCCCTGACGCTCGACTGCCATATCCTCATCCTGGACGAGCCGACAGCAGCACTGACCGAGAACGAATCGAAGATCCTGTTTGAGATCATGCATCAGCTAAAAGAAAAAGGGATCAGCATTATTTACATCAGCCATCGTATGGCGGAGATCTTTGAACATTGCGATCAGGTCACAGTGTTCCGAGACGGCAATCTGGTGGTGAGCTACCCCACCAGCGACACCACCCCAGAGCAGGTGGTCAACGATTTGGTGGGACGCGAGCTAACCAATCTCTACCCCGAAAAATGCGCAGAGGATGTTGAACATAATCCCACTCTGCTTTCGGTGAAAAACCTGTCGGACAATCGATATTTCAGAGACATCCACTTTCGTGTGCATCAGGGAGAGATCTTTGGCATCTCAGGGCTGATAGGCTCCGGGCGATCTGAAATGGTCAAAGCCATTTGTGGATTGCAGGCGAAGCAGAGTGGTGATGTAGCTTACAAAGGCAAAACGCTGGACATCCGTTGTTATCAGGACGGCATCGAAGCGGGCATTGTCTATCTTTCGGAAGATCGCAAAGAAAACGGCGTCTTTCTGGAGCTTTCAATCGCATCCAACGTTTCAGCCCTTAACCCTGATCAGGTCTCACGACGCGGTTTTATCCAGCATCACCTTGAAGACGAACAGGCCACGCGGCTGACCAACGAACTGAATCTCAAATCCAGTGGTATGTCAGCGCCGGTTTCCTCGCTCAGTGGTGGCAACCAGCAGAAAGTCGCGATTGCCAAAAGCCTGTCGGTGAAACCCAAGGTCATCATTATGGATGAACCGACCCGTGGCATCGATGTTGGCGCTAAGTCCGAAATCCACAAGATGATTCGCAGACTCGCCAATGAAGGGGTCGCCATCATTGTCATCTCTTCAGAACTCCCTGAAGTCATTGGTCTTAGCGACCGCATCATGGTGATGTGCGAATCGCGAAACGCGGGTGTGCTTACCGCCAGTCAAATTTCAGAAGAGAACATCATGCGTCTGGCATCGGGCGTTACTCAACAGCACGTTGCTGCTTGCTAATATGAGGCCCGCCCAGGTGCGGAGAAAAAGTATGGACAACAATTTAACAGCCAATAAAGGCATGGAATCTCAATCAAAAAGCGCAGTCAGAAACCTGTTCTCACGAACAAAGAACATGCGCGAATTTACCTTAATTCTGATCATCGTGGCGCTGTTTGTCACCATGAGCTTTGCATCACCTTATTTTCTAACTTGGGCCAACATGAAAGCCATGCTGCTGTCGTTCTCAGTTGAGGGCATAGTGGTTGTGGGTATGACCATGTTGATCATTGTCGGAGGCATTGACTTGTCGGTAGGTGCGGTTATGTGCCTGGCAATGGTGTTTGCAGCCAAGCTTTTTATTCTCGGCGTTAACCCTTGGTTAGCCAGCCTGACGTCGATAGTGATGTCGGGGGGAATCGGTTATCTGATGGGGCTATGCGTGACCCGAATCGGGTTACACCACTTTATTGTCACCCTCGCATTCATGGGGCTTGCGCGTGGTGCCAGCATGATCATTACACAGGGCACCCCCATTTCGCTGTTTACCCTTCCCCCTGAGTTTAAGTTCATTGGTCAGGGCACGCTGTATGGGGTTCCCTTCTCAATCATTATCTTTTTAGTCGTGGTCGCCATATCCGATTACCTGCTCCGCAATGCAACGGCGTTTCGCAAAGTCTTCTACACCGGAAGCAATGAAAAAGCGGCAGAGTATTCGGGCATTCGCACCAACAAGGTCAAGCTTTGGGTTACCGTGCTCTGCTCTGCACTTTGCGGGCTTGGAGGCATCATCTACATGTCTAAGTTTGGTGCGGCAACCCCTAACTTCGGAGTCGGGCTGGAACTGAACATCATCGCGGCAGCTGTCATTGGTGGAGCCAGCTTTAACGGCGGTCAGGGTTCGGTACTGGGGGCCATTCTCGGCATCGCGCTGCTCAGCGTGGTCTCAAGCTCTCTGATTCTGCTAAATGTTTCTGTCTACTGGCAGGACTTCATCAAAGGCTTGATCCTGCTGTTTGCCGTTGCCGTCGACCACATCCTTAACAAGAAACCGAGCTAAGGAGGAACAGATGGCTAGCGTCTCAAACATCAAATCGGTACAGGCTAAACGCGAAGCGGACTGGCTGGTGCGTAAGGTTTTGATACTCCATTACCTTGAAAACAAAAGTCAGGCAGACATCTCGAAATACCTTTCTCTGTCTGCTGCGAAGGTCAACCGCATTATCCGCAGCGCACGGGAAGATGGCTTGGTGGAAATCAACCTGAACATCGAACACGCCGATGTCGCAGAATACGAGCGCCAGTTGGTGGAAAAAACCAACCTGCTGGACGCCACACTCAGTGCCTCGGTGAGTACCGACCCAAGTGTGAATTTCAAGTTTGTGGCAGAAACGGCTGCCGAACTTCTGCTCAACCGCCTGCGCGATGGCGACGTGATTTGCGTCAGTGGGGGTAAAGCCATATCCACACTGGTGGAAGTCATTAAGCCAACTCGCAGCTACAAGGTCACGGTTGTGCCCGCCACCGGAGGGGTTCAGGGGAAGTATTTCACCGATGTGAATCACCTCGCTTACTCGCTGGCAGAAAAGCTGGGAGGAAAATCTTACCAGCTTCACGCCCCTCTTTTTGCCGATACCAGAGAAGATCGGGATGTACTGATGGGAATGCAAACCTGCAAGGAAGTGCTCGACCTGGCCAGAAACGCCGACATTGCATTGGTTGGTGTTGGTGCACTGGCGACCGGTTCTGAAAGCTACTTCGACCTCAGAAGAAACATGTCGGAAGAGGAGTGCGCCCAGATACGGGCAAACCTGTGTGAAGGCGAAATGCTGGCTCACCTTATCAATGTTAAGGGCGCGTCATGCATGGACAGGCTGAACGAAAAGCTGGTTGGGCTCACTCTGGAAGAGCTAAGAAATGTCCCGATGAGAATTGGTATTGCAGCCAGTGAAAGCAAGGTTGTGCCGATTCTCGCCGCACTGAATGGCAATTTCATCAATACATTAATCTCCGATGAAAACACCGCCAAACAAGTGCTGGAACACATGATTTAAAGGATTAAAAAATGCAGACAAGAACACTCGGAACAACCGACATCGACACATCAGTGATCGGGTTGGGTACCTGGGCCATGGGTGGCTGGATGTGGGGAGGCACCGATGAAAAGCAGTCGGTTGATGCTATACGCGCGGCACTGGATGCCGGTGTCACTCTGATTGATACCGCTCCTGCTTATGGATTGGGTCGCTCAGAGGAACTGGTTGGAGAAGCCATTTCAGGCAGACGCGAAGAAGTGGTGCTCGCCACCAAATGCGGCTTAGTCTGGCACACTCAACAGGGCAACCACTTTTTTGAAGAGGAAGGACAGCAGGTTCACCGCTATTTAGGTGCAGAATCTATTCGCTACGAGCTTGAGCAAAGCCTGCGCCGGCTAAAAACCGATTACATCGATCTCTACATAACCCACTGGCAGGACGATACCACCGCCATTGAGGAAACCATGAGCACGCTACTAGCGCTCAAAAAAGAGGGGCGTATTGGCGCTATCGGGATCAGCAACGCTTCTCTTGAACAGCTTCAGGAATACCAAAAATACGGTCCGGTCGACGCCATTCAGGAACGCTATAACATGATCGATCGTTCACTGGAGCAGAGCTTACTGCCGCATGCTCGAAACTCTCAGGTTTCCTGCCTTAGCTATTCATCTCTCGCATTAGGGCTGCTTTCTGGAAAAGTCTCTGCCCAGACACAGTTCAGTGGTGATGATCAAAGGATATCGGATCCTTGGTTTTCACAGGAAAACCGCCAGCTTGTTCAAAACTTCTGCCAGCAAATTGGTCCCGTTGCCGATGACCATGGTGTTTCTGTTGCTCAGTTGGTGATTGCATGGACTTTGTCCCAGCCCGGGATTACCTACGCCCTCTGCGGCGCACGCAACCCGAAACAAGCGCAGGAAAACGCCAGAGCCGGAGAACTGACACTCTCTGAAGGCGTCATTTCACTGATTGCTTCTGCGGTGAATCGTCACCTGTCTGACATCCATCAGAGCGCGTAGGGGGGAGCATGAAGGTAAACCGTCGCCCACTGGAATCTATTGAGAACAAAGCGCACTTTGATGCCGTAGTCATAGGCGGCGGTATCAACGGCATCGCTACCTATCGGGATCTTGCTTTGCAGGGGCTCAAGGTTCTGTTGGTCGAAAAAGACGATTTTTGCAGTAAAGCCAGCGCCGCGCCTTCAAGAATGATTCACGGTGGGCTTCGCTATCTGGAAAATGCGGAATTCGATTTGGTCAAAGAGTCTTTGTATGAGCGCAATCGGCTGCTGGAGAACGCTCCGCACTGTGTTCATCCGCTGAGAACTCATATTCCGTTAACCTCCATTTTCAAAGGCATTACCTCGGCGGCGTTGCGATTTTTAGGGCTCGAGCGCCCTACTTCAGAACGTGGAGCACTGATTGTGAAGTTAGGTTTGGGGCTTTATGACCTGTTTACTAGCCACGATCAGGTGTTGCCACCTCATCGCATGTTAAGCCATAAAGCTACGGAAATTCGCTGGCCACAGTTTTCCCAAGAAGTGAAATACTGCGCCAATTATTACGATGCCTGGATTAGCGCTCCAGAGCGGCTTGCCATAGAGCTGGTCAAAGAAGCCAATGCTCTACAAGGCAACACCCATGCATTGAATTACGTTCATGCCCAACTTTTGCCAGACGGCGAAATTCAGTTAACGGACACCATCAGCAGTCACCAGATTTGCGTGACCACCACCCAACTTATTAACGCCACAGGGGCGTGGATAGACAAGGTGAACCAGCAGGGAGGTCACCCTACCTCCTACCTGAGTAATACCAAAGGGTCACACATTATTGTTGACCACCCAGAGCTATTGGCAGCGCTCAAAGGAGACATGGTCTATTACGAGAATCAGGAAAACCGGGTTTGCATCATGTTTCCATATCTCGGAAAAGTGTTGATCGGGTCAACCGACATACCGGTTTCGGAGCCAGACAGTATCTACTGCACGCCAGAGGAAGTGGCTTACATTATCGAGTCGGTCTCTTTTATCTTCCCCAGCATCTCAATTGAGCCTTCGGATATTTTGTATCAGTTCAGCGGCATACGCCCTTTGGGGACTGCAAGCAAGGCAACCGCAGGGCAAATCCCCCGAAGCCACCAGATACGAGAAGATAAGCTCGTTGATGGCAAACTCACCAGCTACTCACTGGTGGGAGGGAAGTGGACGACCTTTCGGGCATTTGCAGAACAGGTCACAGATAAGGTGCTAGAAAGCTTAGGAAAGCCGCGCCTTCGCTCCACTCAGTCGCTTCGCATCGGCGGCGGAAAAAACTTTCCTGAAAGTGCGCAGGAACACTCTGATTATCTTGACCGATTAAGCGCGCAGCCGTTTACCTCTCGACCTATGGTGGAACGTCTTCTTACACGCTATGGCACAGAATGCGAAGCCATGTTAAGCACCATGACATCGCCGGAAAAGGCGCTATCGACTCTGCCTCAGTACACAGAACAAGAGCTGATCTACTTAATAGAGAACGAATACGTTCACCACCCACTCGATTTAATTCAGAGGCGCACTTCCATCGCTATCGAAGGGCTTATTTCAGATGTATCTCTTTGCGAGATCATCACCTTGATGGCAGACACGCTGGACTGGGATGACCAGACCAAGATGCAGATGCATCAAGCTACAATAGACAGCCTCAACTTTTACAACGGATTACAGCTAACGCCAGCTAAGGCGTTAACCGACACTTATCCTCAACTTGCAAGGAACGCATTATGTATATGAGCAAAAAAGTAAGACTGAAACGATTGATGAACCACGGTCGATGTCTGGACGTGGCCATCGATCACGGAGTCTGTAATGAACCAACCTTTCTGGACGGTCTTGAAGACATGGCTTCGGTTGTAAAACAGCTCGCCGATGCCAGACCAGACGCCATTCAGATGACTTATGGACAGTCAGACCTGCTTCAGAACATCGAGGGTAAAGACAAGCCAGCGCTGGTGATGAGGATAGATCTTGGCAACCCCTACAATGCCGAACGTCACCGTGTGATGTGGGCACTGCTGCAAAACCATCAGGATCCTGTATTGCAGGCCGTTCAGATGGACGCGGCATGTGTCGTAGTCAACTTATTCATGTTGCCAGATGAACCAGACCTGTTTCGCCAGTGCATTGAAAACATCAGTAAGGTCAAGCTCGACTGCGAAAAATACGGCATGCCATTGATGATTGAACCTTTGGTGATGCAGCCTAACTCGGGCAATGGCGGATACATGGTGGACGGCGACTGCGAGAAAATTGTGACTCTGGTTCGGGTAGCAAGAGAGCTGGGCGCAGACATCATCAAAGCCGACCCCACCAGCGATGCGAACGACTTCTACAAAGTGGTCGAGGCGGCCCGATGCCCGGTTCTGGTTCGCGGCGGTGGCAAAGAAGACATTGAGAGCGTCTTTTCCAAAGCCCGTGCGCTGCTGGATCAGGGAGCGCTTGGCATGGTTTACGGACGCAACATCTACCAACACCCCAACCCTGCAAAGGTGGTCGAAGCATTAATGGCGATGATCCACGATAACGCTTCGGTTAATGACGCTCTGGCCATTTATCAACGCTAGCAGGAACAAAATATGGGTCGCTACATCCTTGGATTAGATTGCGGAAACACCGCCATAAAAGCCGCGCTTCTGGATATGGAAGGGGTCGAGCTGGCTTCACATGCCAGCACTATCGAAACGCTTTTCCCTCATCCCGGACATACCGAGCTGGATATGAGCAGGCTATGGCAGCAGTGCTGTGAGGTTATATGGCAGGTACTCAAGGAAACAAGAATCAGTGGCGACCAAATCATCGCAATAGGCGTTAGTGGTCACGGTAATGGCGCTTATTTACTGGATAAACGCCACCAGCCGTTGCTTGGTATTCAATCCCTCGACAGCCGGGCAACGGATCTGGTGGCAGACATTCAGTCGGGCGACAAAATAGCAGAAATCCGAGAGTTAAACCGACAGGGTGTGTGGGCATCGCAAACCGCAACGTTGCTGAGCTGGCTCAAGCAAAACCAGCCTGAAACCTATCACCAGACTGGCACTGTGTTTTTCTGCAAAGACTACCTCAACTTCTGCCTGACAGGAGAGAGGTACACAGATTACAGCGACCTCAGTGCATCTGGACTGTTTGATTTTCCTCGCCATCAGGTGAGCAAAGAGCTCCTAACGCTCTTGGATATCCAGGAAATCACCGAAGCCATCCCTACACCAGTCCACAGTGACGAGATCATCGGAAAGCTGTCTACTCAGGCGGCAGAAGAATCGGGATTGGATGCTGGAACACCGGTTATTGCAGGCATGATAGATGTTATCGCCAGTGCGCTGGGCGCAGGTGTCTGGGATGAAAATGATGCGTCTATTGTGACCGGCACCTGGAGCATCAATCAGGTTGTCACCAACAAAATCCCGGATAAACGGCTCTTTATGACCTGTCTGTTTCCAGACAACCGATATCTGGCGATTGAGAGCAGCGCCACCTCAGCTTCAAATCTGGAGTGGTTTGTGCAGGAATTTTTCCAGTTTGAGAAGGCGCAGCTAAGCGCTGGTGAAAGCATTTTTGAGCTTTGCAATCAGCTTGTGGAAAGCGTCGAAATCAGCGAAACCCTTCCCTTGTTTCACCCCTATCTATACGGTTCTGGCGATAGCGGAGCAGCCCGAGGCAATTTCTTTGATCTGGCTGGCTGGCATAAAAAAACCCACCTGCTCTACGCCGTCTATGAAGGCATTGTTTTCGGGCATCTGGAACATGTAAATAAACTCCGCACAGCCAACATAGGGTTTACCAAAGCTCTGCTTTCCGGTGGCGGAGCAAGAAGCCAGTTCTGGTGCCAGCTATTTGCTGATGTACTCAATATCGATATTCACATTACTCAATGCAACGAAGCAGGTGCCAAGGGTGTGGCTATGGCTGCAGCGCATGCTACGGGGCAATTTTTAAGTTTTGAAGAGGCAGTTAAAGCGATGCGAAGCCCGGTGCAGGTGTTTACGCCTGAACCTACTCATCAGGCGACGCTAAAAAAACGTTACGACCGCTATCTGCAAGTGTCGGATTGGATCAACCATTTTGGTACCTCTCCACAAGGCAATAAGGAGCCTTAGCATTACTCAGTAACAGAACCTGCAAAACAATAAAAATCAGAACAACAAAGTGGGTCGTTACACCTTTTTACACTGGCGTGGTTTTTAACTCTAGGTTCTGTACCCGAGTTAAAAAGCCACTGAATTCAATACAGGAATGAGGAATTCGAGTTATGAAACCTTCGAGTTCTGGTCGTAGGGAAACACAATCCAGACGGCTTATAACGAAATGTGCCAATGCGCTTTTTGCCGCGTTGAGCACCTTCTTTCTATTTTCAGGAGGGGCTTTGGCCGCACAAGGACCGGGGCTTGGAAACGTCCAGTTTTCTTCTGGTGAAGTTTTCACCCAGGTATCCACCCCTTCTGTTGACGATACCACCAATATCCTCCCACCCGACTATCCCGGAAGAAAGCACTTTGGTGTGAATGTGATGACCATGCTCAACGGCTATATGGTCGGCATTTTCGCCCCTGATAGTGGTCAGGCGCCGGGGGGATGGATCGCCCTCGATGTATCCAATCCACGCAGTATCAGCTTAGTAAAGCAAATTTACGAACCTGATACCTCCAACGCCAACCGCACCGGAGATGGTCTGAGAACTCGCGATTTTCGTGAACCTCACTCTTTTGGATTGAGTGAAAACCACCTTATCGCGATACAAACCGGACGAGGCATTGAAATCTGGGACTGGAGTAACGTAAACAACCCGGTTCAGCGAAGTAAACTTGCGATATCCGGCGTTAACTTTGGCGATTACAACAATGTGTCCTGGCAACTTTTCTGGCAGGCACCTTACCTTTACGTCGCGCGAGGGAACGCAGGGCTAACCATTGTAGATACTTCGGATGTTGATAACCCACACGTGGTGAAAACCGTGCCAACCAATCAACTGGGTGGCTTTACTGTGGGACCGATATTCGCACTCGGGAATGAGCTTTATCTGTCCAGCATGAATAACCGCAGCGGGTTCTCGATTCTGAATATTGATGATCCGGAAAACCCGGTTCTGACCAAAACCCTTTCTAGCCTTCCAGAAACCTATTACGCCTCTTGCTGGGATGGGAAACGAGCCTTTTTTGGTGCGAGAAGCGCGGGCGACAAGCTCCGAATCTATGACACCACCACCAATCCATTCACGCTGTTGAGCGATTCTGAAAGCGGGTTTGTAAACCTTTACTGTAACCTTCAGGACAACCGCTTAATGCTGGGAAATCAGGACGATATCTCGGTGTTAGACGTCTCTGATATCAATAACATTTCAAGTTTAGGTAAGGGGTCTCTAAATGCGACTGGGTCTGACACAGACCACGGACAAGTGTTCGCTTTCGGGAACATGGTCTGGGTGGGTAACGATCATGGTAGCGGTAGCGGGCTTATCGCATGGCAATCCGACAAAGACACCACGCCGCCTACGTTAACTCGTGCCCTGCCCGCCAGCGAACAGTCTCATGTACCTGTAACCAGCCGAATCGGAATATCGCTGTCTGACAGCGTTTTGATGGAGTCGGTCAACAGCAACTCATTCAAAGTCACTAAGTTCGGTGACAATACTCCTCTAAGCGGTACATACAGTGTCAATCTGGGTTTTGTTCACTTTAGCCCGAGTCAGAACCTGGATACCAACCAGACGTATGTGGTCACCCTTGATGGTATTGAAGACTTTGCAGGTAACGCGATGCCACAACAGCAGTACCTGTTTTCAACGGGAAATGTTCAGTCACACAACCTGACCATTTCTGCTCCGTCGTCTACAGAGGTCGGGCAAAGCATTACCCTAAGCGCCAGTGCCAACGCCATAGGAAACGGAACACTGGAGTATTCCTGGGATTTTGGCGACGGCAGTTCACCAACGGCATTTTCTACCCAGTCTGCTGTTAGCCATACCTACACCTCTCCCGGTCACTGGCAACCTGTTGTGACTGTTCGGGAGTCTAACTTCAGCTCCTCTAACACCAGGCGTGTCACCGCTTACCATCCACCAACGTCTACACCTCCGGTCACCGCTTCTACGATCAGTCAGTCCGGAAATCAGGTGTATGTGGTTAACGAGGATAACGACACCGTCACCGCTATTTCAGCAAACAGCCCGTTTAGCAAAGTGTGGGAAGCCCCTGTCGGTGACAGACCAAGAACGCTGGACATCGCACCTAATGGGCACATTTGGGTGACCAACCAGAGCGACGACTCCATCACTGTGCTCACCGCTCAGGGCAGTAAAGTGCGGGACATTGATCTGCCGCGAGCTTCCCAGCCTTATGGTGTCGCATTTGCGCCTGACGGAAGTGCAGCCTTTGTTACGCTTCTCGCCAGCGGCAAATTGCTCAAACTCAACCCATCCACCGGAGCAGTTCAGGATGAAGTGGTGGTGGGTCACTCTGCCAGAGGCATTGCCATCAACAGCGACTCCGATACGGCTTACATCACGCGCTTTATCTCTCCGCAGAGCCATGCCGAAGTGGTAGAAGTTAACCTCAATGGGATGTCGGTTGGGCAAGTGATTCAGTTGGCAAAAGACACCAGCACCATCGACGGACCAGACCGCAGCCGGGGGATACCGAATTACCTGAATGCCATCACCATTTCTCCAGATGGGGGTAAAGCCTGGATACCGTCAAACAAAGCCAACGTCGATCGAGGGGAGTTCAATGAAGGCAGTAAAGACAAAGCATTGACCTTCGAAACCACAATCCGGGCCATCGTTTCTCAGATCGATTTGAACACTAACCAAGAGTTAACCAGCGCTCAGCTCGATATTGATAACCGAGCGCAGCCTAAAGCGATTCAGTTCAGTGATTTGGGTGACTACGCGTACATCGTCATTGAAGGGCAAAACAGCGTTGAAATACGTGACGCGTACAACCTGAGTCGGGTCAATGAACTGGCAGACAGCGGAAAAGCGCCAGTTGGACTGGTTAAATCCGGCAATCACCTGTTTGTTCATGGGTTCTTGTCTCGTTCGGTGGTGGTTTACGATGTCAGCAACTTTGAAAGTCATCTGGGCGACATCACCCGAGTCGCAGAAACCACGACTGTCGCCAACGAATCTCTGCACCCCAGAGTGCTGGCAGGGAAACAGATTTTCCACAACGCCGCCGATGCCAGAATGACTCAGGATGGTTATCTTTCCTGCGCAAGTTGTCACACCGGCGGTGACTCTGATGCACGAGTGTGGGACTTCACAGATCGCGGAGAAGGGCTGCGCAACACCATTCCTTTGGTTGGGCGAACAGGATTGGGGCATGGACGGGTTCACTGGACGGCCAACTTCGATGAAATTCATGACTTCGAGAATGACATCCGCTCTGCCTTTGGTGGTCGAGGATTTATTGATGACAGCTTGTTTAGCGACGTCGAAGATCCACTCGGTCAGCCTAAAATGGGTCTGAGTGAAGATCTGGATAACCTGTCCTTTTACGTTACCAGCTTAAATCAATTCCCTAAAAGTCCATATCGACCCGAAAGAGGGGGTATGACGAAAGAAGCGCTAGCGGGTAGAGAGCTTTTCAAAGACAAAGGTTGTGCTTCGTGTCATAGCGGAGGCTACCTCACAGACTTCCAACGTCATGATGTGGGCACTATTCAGACATCTTCGGGGCAAGGGATTTCCCAGCCACTGGCAGGGGTGGGCTTTGAAACGCCAACCTTGATTGGACTCTGGGATTCCGCTCCGTATTACCACAACGGGCAAGCCGCAACGCTGGATGAGGCACTCCAGATTGGAAGCCAGCACACGGTATCCGACTCAGCTGAACGAGCGAAAATTGTCGCTTATCTTCAGCAAATTGAATACGGTGGTCCGCCTATTCTGGTGCCTGAGCCTCCCGCACCACCAAAGTACGACTATCTGAGCGATCTGACCGAAACCAGCTCTGACAACGGTTGGGGACCAATCGAAAAGGATCAGAGTAATGGCGAATCCGGTTCAGGAGATGGCTCCACTATCCGTCTTGCCGGGAAAACCTATCAGAAGGGTCTAGGGGTCCATGCTCATTCTGAAATTACCTATGACTTATCTCAGAAGGATTATGACCAGTTCACCGCTTCAATAGGTGTGGACGACGAAGTGGGTAACCGAGGCTCAGTCACCTTTGAAATTTATCTGGATGACGTGCTGAGTTACCAGAGTGGCGTACTCACCGGAAGCAGCGCAACTCAAGCTGTCATTTTGCCCATCAATGACAACCATGGAGAACTGAAACTGGTGGTCAAAGATGGCGGAAACGGAGTGGGTCACGATCATGCTGACTGGGCAGACGCTAAGTTACGGGAAAAAGTGGAGTCACCTTCTGTTATCGGTCTCTACTACGGCACGGTTTCCGGGAATATCAACGTGAGTGATGTTAACCCGAGAACCAGCATGACTATCGATTTGAGCGAAACTGAAGACAGCATTGCTGGAAATACAACCGAAATATACACCGGATACATCTACGATGCCGACGGCAATATCTCTTTCAGAGAACATATCGACGATAAAACCCGTCTCTGGATAGATGGCGTTCTGGTGCTGAGAAGTGAGCACTGGAGAGATGTCGTTTCCACCGAAAACCTAAACCTGAACCCCGGGTGGCATAGCTTCGAGCTGCGCATCAGTAACGGTAAAGGAGGCAGCGGACCAACCTCAGGAATCGGATTTGCGTATGACCCTGATGGCGGAACTAACTGGCAACATCCGGAAGATCCCGGTGACGGCAGCCTGTTCCGAACTCAAATAGCTCTGACTAATCCTTCCCGCTACGTTTACCTGAGTGATCTGCCAGAATCCTCTTCAACCAATGGATGGGGACCGATTGAGAAAAACCGCTCCAATGGAGAACAAGGCAGTGCGGATGGCAACACCATCACCATAGATGGTCAAACCTTCGAAAAAGGACTGGGCGTTCACGCTGAATCTGTGGTGACCTATCAGTTCAGTGCGGGCACCTATAACCAATTCAGTGCCGTCATTGGGGTAGACGATGAAGTTGGTAATCGGGGCTCGGTCATTTTCAAAGTAGAAATCGACGGCACTCAAATGTTCCAGAGTTCGACTCTGACGGGCGGAGGCAGTGCAGACCAGGTAACCATCGCCATTCCTTCAACAGCAACGTCACTCACCTTAAAAGTGACAGGTGCTGGTGATGGGATTGGTCACGACCATGCAGACTGGGCAGCAGCCCGACTGCGCCTTTCTAACTGATCATCCCTTCTCTATTAGGCACCAGAGTTCTGGTGCCTTTTTTCTAAAGGTATAATTAACCATGAATTATTCTATTCTGGACGATACCCGATGCATCATCGGTGAGTCACCTGTGTGCATTGACCAATGCATTCTGTGGGTTGATGCGGAATCCGATTCTATTTATCGATTCAATCTAAAGAGTAAACAGACCACACAATTCCACGTAGATCTGCCCGTTACCGCATTGGCAAAACTGAAGCCTTCGGGTTGGCTAGTGGTGACCAAAATCGGCATCTACGCAATGGATGAGGATTTTCAATTCCATCAATTTATCGCCAACCCGGTAGAGCACTTTCCAACTTTGCGACCTAACGATGGCGTTGCCAGCCCAGCGGGCGATCTGTGGGTTGGAACCATGAACAGCGAAGAGCTGGAGTCACCCGACGGAGAGCTATTTATCCTCAGCAGGAAGACGCTAAGCCTTTCCAAAATAGACACAGGGTTTTCGGTCGCCAATGGTATCGCTTTCGATAAAAAGCGACACCTTGCCTACGTCAGTAATATGTTTAAGCGCGAAGTGTATCAGTACCAAATGGATTCAAGCTGGACACAAGTACTGAACAAAAAAATTATCGTGAAATTACCTGATGAAGACGGCATGCCTGATGGTTTAAAAGTGGATGCCAATGGCACGCTCTATATCTGCCACTGGGACGCGGGTCTTATCTCAACCTATCGCCACACAGGTCAGCCTTTCCAGCGAATCCAACTTCCCGTTAAACACGCAACCCGATGTACTTTTATCAGTAATGACAAGCTCGCCGTCACCACGGCAAGCTACGAAATGGGCGAGTCAGATTTTCAGCAACTCCCTCTTTCAGGTGCAACCTTTCAAGTGGATTTGGAAGGCGCGGTTGCCGATACCGAGTTCGAATTTGATTCCCCTTTGCTCTCAGAAAAACTCAATAAAATTAATACCATTTGAAGTGCATTGTCTTTCCTATAAAGATTCGATACCTTGTCTGAAAAGAAGGATTTTGAGTTGAGTATATGTTTACAAAAGAGATAGATAAGGACATTCAGCTAGCACTGGTGCAACCCTCGTTTGCGGCTAATTATCTCAGGCTACGCAATGAAAACTTGGAGTACCTTTCAAAATGGCTGGCGTGGCCACCACATTGTGACTCAGAAGAAGATTTCCTCAACTTCGTTCGCTCTTCATTAAAGAGCTACGCAGAAGGTGAGTCGCTGAGCTGTGCCATTCTATTTCAAGGTGAACTGGTCGGAAACGCCTCTGTTTTCAACATAGATAACAACTTGAGTAAAGCCAAACTGGGATACTGGATCGCCGAATCGGCGCAGGGAAATGGCATCGTGACACGAGTATGTCAGACCCTTATCGACATCGCCTTCGACGACTATCAACTGGAAAAGGTTCAGCTACATGCGGCTGAAGAAAACAAACCAAGCCGTGCGGTCGCGGAAAGGCTTGGAATGAAGCTGGAAGGCATAATAAGACGCAATGAAAATCTCAACGGCCGAATTGTTGATCACGCCATTTATGGCTTACTGAAAAGCGAGCGTTGATACCAGCGATTTGGCTCAATAAAGGATTAGGACAATGAGTACTTCACTTTATTGCTACGATGGTCGCCACCACATCGAATATGGCGACTATGGAGACAAATCCCACCCTGTAGTCGTTGCTTTTCATGGATTGTTGGGCGGCGCAAAGCTGGACCAACTGGGGGAGTTTTTTAGCTCTCATAATCGAAGACTTATCAGCGTTACCCGCCCGGGTTACGGTAATGCTTCCTCCGTTGAATTTGAACACTATCGAGACATCGCAAAACTCTATCAGCAGTTACTGGATCACCTTGAAATAACTCAGTGTGAGTTGTTTGGTATTTCTGCGGGCGCGCCCCATGCTTATCAGTTGGCGGCACTGGATGGTCGGGTTTCTAAAGTATGGATTTTTAGCGGGCTGCCCTTAGTGTGCGACCCGGACATACTGAAACTTTACCCACCGACTTTGGAAGAGTTATACGAGCTTGCAAGAAACAGCGACCGTATTTCTGTTGGCAACCAACTCCACGACATGCTGTTCCCAGAGGTATCACCGGAATTGCTTGAAAGTGAAATGTATCAATTCACCATGGCTCACGGTGGTTTTGCACTTGGTCAGGAAATCCATTTCCAGGCATCAATGACCTGCGAGGAATTTGAAAACATTACAGCCCCTATTGCACTTCAACACAGCAAAGTGGATACCATGGTGCCCTTCGTTGCCGCTGAAGAAACTGCCAGAAAGCTGGGCGCGGAGTTTATTCCGGAAGAACAGGGCGAGCATGCCGACTTAGACAACATGCAGAAACTTCTTTCGTTAATGGTTTCGTAAGGTCTAACAATCCACTTTTAAACAAAAAAAGCGCCCGAGGTTGGGCGCTTAGTTCAGGACAGTTTATCGCTATGCGTAACACGAAACTTGTCCAGCTTAGGCGAAATCACCATCTGGCAATATCGACCTTCCGGATTCGCTCGGTAATAGTTTTGGTGCTTCCCTTCTGCTTTATAGAACACCTCAAAGGGCTTTACTTCGGTCACAATGGGATCGGAAAACTCAGGCTTTAACTTCTCTATCACCTCTTTGGCGACGTTCAATTGAGATTCGTCGTGCCCGAGAATAATGCTCCGATACTGAGTACCACGATCCGCGCCCTGCCTGTCGGGTGTTGTCGGGTTGTGCGTCGTCAGATGAATCTCCACTAAGTCAGCAAAACTTATCTCGCTGTCATCAAATTCAATCTGAACCACTTCCGCATGCCCAGTCGTACCATTACACACTTCCCGATAGGCTGGATTTTTGGTGCGGCCACCGCTGTAACCACTGACCACAGACTTAACACCACGCACCTGTTGAAAAAACGCTTCAGTGCACCAGAAACAACCGCCACCCATTGTGGCTAATGATAAAGTCATGTTGACCTCCTATTCGGATTTCTTCAGCGCGACAGCGTTCATACAGTAACGAAGCCCGCTAGGGGGTGGCCCATCTGGGAATACATGCCCTAAATGCGCCTCACAGGTGTTACAGGTGGTTTCAATCCTGCGCATGCCATGAGATTCATCCATATGGTATGCAATCGCATTAGCCCGAACAGGCTGCGTAAACGAAGGCCACCCAGATCCAGATTCAAACTTCACATCCGCATCAAACAGCGGTGTGTCACAACACACGCAATGGTAGATACCCGGCTCAAACAAGCTGCACGAGTCACTACTGAATGCCCTTTCAGTGCCTTTCTGGCGAGTAATTCGATATTCCTCGTCGCTCAGTTGTGCACGCCATTCAGCTTCAGATTTGTGAATGACGCGATCAGGTTTCAGGTTCCCATTGCTGGCGAACTCAATCACACTTTGCCAATTCAACATGATGTTTACCTCGCTGTCGGTTCTCATCTGATTTGTTTATAGACAGAAAACCCGGAACACGATCAGAGCGTGCTCAGAATTTTGAGGATTACTGTCTTAAAACGGTTTGATGAGAAGATGTAGATAAGAAAATACCTGCCCCAGAAGGAACAGGTATTTATTAGACCGAGGTAGTTAGGAATTACTTTCACAGCCATATTTACGTTGTGTTAGCCGTGAAACCTAGCTTATTTATAACTGCCAGAAATGGCGTAAACATTGAGCTCTGGTGCCGAAGATGTTCTTCCAACAGCCCAGACGATATCTCCATTTTTCAATACCTGAGGTTCAGCACCTCGTGGGATATGGACAGGCTGATTATTGTTGTCAATCAATGGAGCAGCGGACTGCAACACCTTACCGGATTTATCAATGACCATGGAATAAGTGGTATCGACTTCGCGTCTGTCTTTCAAGACTTTCTGGTAAATAACCACAAGGTTCTCACCAACCGGAAACATCTTAGGGTTTACAATGTTAGTACCATTCATGGTTTTCCCTGTATTGCCTGTTCCTGCATCAGTAAAATGCGTGTACTGGACCAAATCCGTGTCTGGTACTGGCTTTCCGTCAATTTTCCCTTTGTAGAAAAAGAGGTTGTAGTTGGACGAGATGGTCTTGGTTTTAAGTGCAGCGGTAAAAATACTCGCATACTCACCACTTCCTATAGCTACGGTCTGCCCTAACTGGGTATAAGTGAAATTCGTCGTCGAACTCGCAGGTTTTTGCTCCGGCTTGAACAGCGAGGTGGCAGGCGTTTCTTTTGAAGGCTTACCGCTGCTTTCCAGTTTTCCGGGTTTGTAAGCACCGACAGTTAACCCACCACCGCCATCGGATGTCCAAAGCGCAACAAACTGCTTTTCAGACGCATCGTAAATCATCCGGTGATCCATATTATGGAAACTTAGCGTAGTGGTGTGATCGCCATTGAGCTGATTCAGATTACTGTCAAAAATACCTACCCAGCCTGACTGGTGCTCCCCCTGCCCTGGGTAGTTAAACTGGGTTGAAGTGTGCAGTGCAATATAACCATCACCACTCGCCATTCGAGCTGTGCTCAAAGCCATCGAGTTGTATCTACTTTTGTGCTGACTTGGTTTGTCCGCGCCAAAGATGACCTTCTCTCTAACTAACGTGCCATCTGGTTGAATGATGCGAATGACCGTTTTTTCTCTTGGTGCGTCATTGAAAAACGCTGCACCCATACCCCGAATTCCGTAAGAATATGCGAACGCGTAGTTGCCATTGTCCAAAACGGTAAACCCAACCAGTTTGGAGAGCTTTCCTTTGATGGATTTAGATTCACGCTTCTGAAATAGCCCGTAATACTGTTCGCATTTTACATAGCCTTCTGTGTCGTAGGTGACCCATGTTCCGCCTTTGATTTGCAGGGCTCGCGCTTCTACATATCGATTAGGATCCGACGCTTTCACGACTCCGCTTTCTATTCCCTGAATCACTTGATGGATTTCAGCTTCGTAATGACGTTTCAGCTCACTCTCGGACTTGGTTTCAAGCTCTTTTAAATAATCCTGATAAACCTCTCGTGCATGTTGCGTTTTAAGCTGATTTTTAAACGTATTGTAGAGAGCATTTTGTTTGGACAAGATAGTCGCTTTGCTTTCCGATGCTATTTTATTTTTTAGATCATTAAGCGCTTTTTTCGCAGACGCGACGTCATCTCGATGATAAAAAAGCGAGCAACCAGAAAAGTGAAGGTTTCGACTGGTCAGAGTCGACGCCTGATGACGTCCTCCAAAAACACCTCCCTGAATTGTCCAGGTTCGTCCCTTTCTATCGGTGACCACATCCTGCCTTTTGGGCATAGGTTTCAGAGGAGAGCCATAAACCGCCTGAGTTATTCGAAAATCACGGGAAACGTATGATTGACCAAATTTCAACTCGGGGCTAAATCGATAGTTACTAATGGCATTGTGGTCATCATCAAACTCAGTGAAAACAACGCCACCTTCCCCCGTTTGAGAACTGTAGTCTCGCCAGGCAACCACGTACCCACCATTAGGTTTTTCAGACACCACAACTTCAGGTCTGAATGCCGCGCCATTACCCATATTTGGTTGAGGGTGAGTAAATTTCGATCCGGAAATCGAGAATCTGGATGGCATTCCGTTGTTCATTAGAGCTGTTGTATGCGTAAACGCTTTTTGCACATTGCTCGGCTTAACGGGGTCAGGTATCACCGAGCCGCCACCCGGCGTAGGAGCAGGCTTAACATTCGACGAGGTATTGCCAGAATCTCCTCCTCCGTTACATCCCGACAATGCCACTACTACAAGAAGCGCTGTAGGTATATGTTTAAAGGTATTTTTACCAATAAATTTCACTGTTCTGCCCTTATTCAATTTGATGGGCATGAAGGTATATGGGGGGTAAAAAAGCGTCAATTAGGGTCATTAAACTCAGCCATGCAGTTTGTTTATCAATAGTCGATAAATTAAAAACTCAGTATCAAAAATGAGACACCATTACGGTAAAAATGCCGTTAATGAAATAAACGTGCTTTTAGGTCGCAAAAAATAGGTCTTCAGTTTTGATGAGGATAGGGTAGGAGCTTGTAAGAAAGGGCTGGGAAGAAAGGTCGAAATATCAAGCACAAGAGGGATAAGGAAACCTCTTGTGCTTGGAAACGGTTAGGAATAAATTTCCGCGGTTTTCTGAATGCTTGCCACCATGGCTGACAAGCCTTGAGAACGGGTGGGAGTGATGTGTTTATGTAGCTCTAGCTCTTCGAACCATTGGTTAATATCGAAATCCAGAATCTCTTTGGCTGTTTTCCCGTCAAAGGCAATCACTGTTACTGCGATTAGCCCTTTTACAATGGCGGCATCACTGTCGCCTGAAAAATGGAAAACACCTTGGTCATCCTGAACCTGATCCAACCAAACCTGGCTCTGACAGCCTTTGATTAGGTAATCATCGATTCGCTTATCATCGGAGATAGGCGCTAAACGCTCTCCCAATTCGATAATGTATAGATACTTTTCTTCCCAGTCCTGACAGCGGTTGAAGTTTTTGACCAGTTTTTCTGGTGTCATCTTTTATCCTAACAACATATTGATTCGTTTCAGCCCTGCCACCAAAGCGTCAATGTCTTCACGGGTGGTATAGAGGGCAATAGAAGCACGACAAACTGCCGATTGATCCAACGAGCTAATCAGGGGCATCGCGCAGTGGTGCCCTGTGCGAACCGCAATGCCGTATCGGTCCAGAAACGTTCCTACGTCATACGCGTGATGTTCACCAAGATTGAATGGTATTACGCCAGCTCGATGGCTTGGTTTGCCATAAACCTCAATATTATCAATAGTTGAGAGTTGCGTCAGTGCATAATCCATCAACTGGTTCTCATATTGAGCAATCGTATCCAGACCAGCTTCTTGTACGTAATCAATCGCAGCACCCAACCCAAGAATTCCAGCAATGTTTGGTGTGCCGGCTTCGAATTTCCACGGCGCTTGGTTGAATGTAGTGCCGGTCGGCAGGCAGACCTTGTCGATCATTGCGCCGCCACCTTCCCAGGGGCTCATGGCATCTAGGAGAGACTTCTTACCATACAGAACACCAATCCCCGTTGGACCGTACAGTTTGTGTGCGGAGAACACGTAAAAATCGCAGTTCAGCGACTTCACATCTACCGTTTCGTGCATCACCGCCTGAGCACCATCCAGCAACACAGGAATACCGCGTTCATTCGCCAGTTGAGTCACAGATTCAATCGGAGTACGAGCACCCAGCACGTTGGAGATGTGAGCCACCGCCACAAGTACCGTCTTTTCAGACAACAGAGGTTCTAGCGCTTGAATATCCAATTCGCCATTTTCGTCGGCTTCCCAGACTTTCACGGTCAGGTTGAACTGCTCCGCCAGCATCTGCCAGGGCACGATGTTAGCGTGATGCTCCAGATTAGAGATCACGATTTCGCTTGGCTTGTCGCCTCGTTCTTGAAGCAGCGGACGCAGGTAACCGTTGGCAACCAGGTTTATGGCTTCCGTGGTGCCTTTGGTAAATACGATTTCATCGCGAGTGTCTGCCCCCAGAAAGGTGCAAACTTTGTCACGAACCTGCTCCATGTTATCGGTTGCCGCAGCACTTAGCTGATGAACCCCGCGATGCACCGAGGCGTATTCATCGCGGTAGAAGCTTGTCATGCGGTCGATAACGCTGGTCGGAGTCTGAGCACTGGCAGCTGAATCAAGATACACCAATGGTTTACCGTCGATTTCCTGATTTAGTGTCGGGAAGTCTTTGCGCCATGGGTTGGTATCTTGGTTTATTTCAGTGCTCATTACAGGTCCAGTTTTTGTTCAATACGACGAATGATGTGTTTGCGAACTTCTTCATGTTCAATGGCATCAGTCAGCTCACCTGCAAACGCAAAGGTGATCATTTTTTCTGCCTTAGCTTTCGGAATACCACGAGCCTGCAGGTAGAAAACCTGATTCTGGTCTATTTGACCCGTTGTAGCACCGTGGCTGCATTTTACGTCATCGGCGTAAATTTCCAACTGGGGTTTACTGTTAACCTGCGCTTTTTCGCTCAAAAGAAGGTTATGGTTGTCCATTTGACCGTCTGTTTTGATGGCACCTTTGTCGACGTAAATCATGCCGTTGAATACGCCCACACCATTGTCTTTGCCGATCACTTTGTGTGTTTGATGGCTATTGCAGTGTGCGGATTTATGACGAAGGAAAGTACGGGTATCAAACACCTGATCCTGTTTCGGCAGGTTCAGACTGTTCATTTCGATCTCGCCACCTTCGGCTTTCAGTACGCTACTGGTGTTGTGTCGGATCAGCTTGCCTTCCAGAAGGAACGTATGGCTGGTCGCGCGGCTGTCACGGTATAGCGTGATGTCGTTGTGACCGAAATGATGCTGTAGAGAACCTTCTTCGATCAATTTGATGTGTTCAAAGCTTGCACCGTCGCTCACGTTCGCCGTCAAACGCGCACAAGTCACTCCACCACCTTGGTTGAGAGACACATGGTGTTCGTAAATATGGCACTCTGCAAGACGGCTCAATTCTACATGGTGGCGGTAGCTAACCAGTTCACCGTCCCCACCAGAATTCAGGTGGAAAAGATAAATAGGCTTATCCAATTGCGTGTTGTTCGCGATGTGGATGTAAATACCAGCGGTCGCTGTAGCGTCCGTCAGAGCAGAGAACGCTTCTTGGCTGATGGTATGCGCCAGTTGCTGCTGTTGAACGTCGTCCAGCGCGTTCAGCTCGGTTACCGTGGTGTTTGGAATGTCATCAGACAGCTCTGGATTGAACTTTCCATCAAAAAACACCAGACGATAGCAATCAAAGCTCATGCTGATGCTTTCGAATGAAATGCTGTCGATGTTGTTTTTTCTAGGCTCGCGGTAATCGAGGCTTAGAAATCCATCCAGTGGCGTGTATTTCCAATCTTCGTGCTTAGCCGTTGGGATTCCCCAAAGAGCCAAAGATTGCCAGCTGTTTTCCTGCCAGCTTGAATGGCCAGCCAGAGAGCGCAGACGCGTCAGTGCGACGTCTCTACTCTTCTCCGATAATCCAACCATAACCTTTGTCCTCTAACTCTTTCGCCAACGTGTGATCGCCCGATTTCACGATCTTGCCTTTGTACAGTACGTGTACAAAATCAGGCTTAATGTAATCCAGAATACGCTGGTAGTGCGTAACTACGATGAATGAACGGTTGCCATCACGAAGGGCATTCACACCGTCAGACACCGCTTTCAGAGCATCGATATCCAGACCTGAATCCGTTTCATCTAAAATGCAAAGTTCCGGCTCCAGAACTGCCATTTGCAGAATGTCGTTACGTTTTTTCTCACCACCAGAGAAGCCTTCGTTCACAGAACGATTGAGCAGATCAACGGGCATTTTCAGAAGGTCTGCTTTCTCTTCAAGCAGGTCTTCAAAATCAAAACGATCCAGTTCTGGCTCGCCGCGGTATTCACGAATGCCATTCAGCGCGGTTTTCAGAAACAGCTTGTTGCTTACGCCCGGAATTTCTACCGGGTACTGGAATGCTAGGAATACGCCTTCGCCCGCTCTTTCATCAGGATCTAGTTCAACAAGGTCTTTGCCTTTGAACAGAACTTCGCCGTCGGTCACTTCGTAGTCTTCTTTACCCGCAAGTGTGGCAGAAAGCGTACTTTTGCCTGAACCGTTTGGTCCCATAATGGCGTGAACTTCGCCCGGTTTGATGGAAAGGTTAATACCGTTAAGGATTTGGTTGTCCTCAACACTGGCTTTTAAATCTTTAATTTCTAGCATACTGGGTTAGCCCACGCTGTGTTCTAAACTGATGGAAAGGAGTTTTTGCGCTTCAATCGCAAATTCGAGTGGCAGCTCTGAGAATACGTCTTTACAGAATCCGTTAACGATCATTGAGATAGCGTCGTCTTCGCTGATGCCTCGCTGCACACAATAGAAGAGCTGATCTTCACCGATTCGGGAAGTGGTCGCTTCGTGCTCTACCTGAGCTGTAGAGTTTTTCACTTCTACGTAAGGGAAGGTGTGCGCGCCACAGTCTGCACCAATTAGCATGGAGTCACACTGTGTAAAGTTACGGGCACCTTCGGCACTTGGCAGAACTTTTACTAAGCCACGGTAGCTGTTTTCACTCTTACCTGCTGAGATACCTTTAGAAATGATGGTCGACTTGGTGTTTTTACCGATGTGAATCATCTTGGTACCTGTGTCGGCTTTCTGATCGCCATTCGTCAGAGCAACCGAGAAGAACTCACCGACAGAGTTATCGCCTTTGAGGATTACACTTGGGTATTTCCAGGTAATCGCAGAGCCTGTTTCAGACTGCGTCCAGGACATTTTGCTGTTTGCACCTTCACAAACGGCACGCTTAGTTACAAAGTTCAGGATACCGCCTTTCGAGCCTTCTACGCCCGAGAACCAGTTCTGTACTGTTGAGTACTTCACTTCGGCATCTTTGTGAACAATCACTTCAACCACAGCAGCGTGAAGCTGGTATGTGTCACGCACAGGTGCAGAACACCCTTCAATGTAGCTGACAAAAGCACCTTCATCGGCAACCAGAATCGTACGCTCAAACTGACCCGTTTTTGCCTGGTTGATTCGGAAGTAGGTAGATAATTCGCGCGGACAACGTACGCCCGGAGGCACGTATACAAATGAACCGTCAGACGCTACTGCGGCATTAAGCGCAGCAAAGAAATTGTCTTTTGGTGGAACCACAGTCCCCAGGTACTTACGTACCAAGTCTGGGTATTCATGAATGGCTTCGCTGAACGAGCAGAAGATAATGCCTTGCTCTTTCAGTTCATCACGATAGGTCGTTGTCACAGAAACCGAGTCGAAAATCGCATCAACCGCGACTTCCGCACCTTCACGAACAGGCACACCCAGTTGGTCAAACGCATCTTCTACTTCTTTGGTCAGGAATTCATTAGAGCCATCGGACTCCAGGTCATTGCCTTCACATTTACCGCAGCTTGGCGCGGAGTAGTAACTGTAGCCTTGGTAATCCAGAGACGGGTATTCCGCTTTGAGCCAGTGTGGCTCTTCCATCTCTTTCCATAATCGATAAGCTTCAAGCCGGAATTCAAGCATCCATTCCGGTTCATTTCTCTTGGCAGAAATCGCACGTACGACGTCTTCGTTAATGCCTTTTTCTAAGGTGTCGTTGTCAAGCTGGGTGTAGAACCCTTCTTTGTATCCTTCCTTATTCATTGCCTCTTGGACTTCAGGCTGAATTTCAATTGCAGTCATTTGCTAAATACCAAAGCTCTCACCGCAGCCACACTCGGCTTTGACGTTAGGATTTTTATAGGTAAAGGTCTGATTAAGCCCTTCGCGGACATAGTCCACTTCGGTGCCATCAAGGAATGGCATCGCAGAAAGGGCGACGTAGATTGTTGCGCCATTGGATTCGAAAGACAGATCGCCTTCCTCTGGAGCTTCGATTTGATCAAGGACGTAAGCATAACCTGTACAACCCGACGCTTTAACAGACAAATGAATTGCCTTTCCGTCCGTCGAAAGTTGCAGGATTCGCTTAGCCGCAGCGGGAGTAAGAGTGATACCTTGCCATTGCGCGTCCTCTAGCGAGAACTCCATGGTTCCTTCGGTATGAGATGCCATAACCACACCTTATAGTAGTAAAGATGGAGCACATGATAATGATTATCAATTGCAGATCAACCATAAGTCCAAAGTGGTTAAACAGGAAGTGTTACAGAATGAAGATTTTTTGGCTAGGGGTGCACTTTAGCACCACCGAACGCATCTGCCAAATAATTTATAATTTCAACAGGATGCGTAAGGGTATTGTTACCTTCCAGAATGAGTACAGGTAGCCACTGATTGTTCTCACCTATTAATTCAATTACTTCATTCCTGGGCTTGGGAAATGCTATTCTGCGAACGTCCGTGTGCTGCTCCCAGTGAGGATTTGCCTGAAGTGCACCTTCAATCATGGCGCAGTGCGAGCATATCCAGCTTTGCCCTTCATCCATAAATGGCATTTTCAGTACAAACAAAATCGGCTTCATTCATTACTTCCCTGTTGACTCTGAACACCTAGTATATTTTGTGCAGAAATTGGCTTTCCAAGCAAGTAACCTTGAAAATAGTCCACCCCCCACTCTTTCATGATCGCGAGTTGTTCCTGCGTCTCTATTCCCTCAGCGATGGTCGTGATGTTTCTGGATTGACAGTAATCAAGTACTTCCCATATCTGTGACCGAGTAGACACAAAATTCTGAACCATCGCTTTGTCGATTTTCACAATGTTCACATCATGCCGACGTACTCGCGCCATGTCACACCCCATAGAGCCAAAATCGTCCAGTGCGACTCGAATATCGACTTCTTTCAAATTAGCGATACCCTGTGCCATTAACGACATCTCGGTATTGTTGTCTTCCATGATTTCGTAAACGACGTTTTCCTTGGGTACACCAAGAGCCTGTAAGCGTATCAACAGTTGCTCAATCGCGCCCAGAGAATTACCCAGCGTGTTGAAAACACAGGGTGGAGCGTTAATAAAAATGGACTGTTCGGGCAGATAAAAACGAGAGAAATTCTGAAAATGAATTTTTCCTGTAATCAGAAAAAAAAGCATCAGCTTTTTCAAATCGCCTCGTATGGGTTTCAGATAGTCATCGGGGGACACCACATCCCCATTTTGATCGGTAATACGAACCAGACCTTCATAGGCATGTATGTTGTTTTGTCTGTCAAAAATGGGTTGATAAACACCTTTGAAGGTAATGCCATCAAACGAAGAGTAAGACCACCCCTGTTCATCGGTGAAAATAATGTCCTGAACCGGATCTTCCTGAGTGTTGTACACCACTTTCATATTAAGCCTTTATTATTTTTGTAGCTCAACTTACGTTGTTCATGTTTTTTCGAATAGCCAACAGCAAAGCAATCGATTTCTCTCCTCCAGCTATACCCTTAATGGCTTTTCAGAACAACCAGTTAGGTTAAACGAACTCATATATACATTTAGAACACCTTTTCATTCTTGCGTATTCGGTTCATTACATAAAAAACTTCGAGTGATATCAGATTTTGATACTCAAGATTTGCAGGCAGTTCCAGAGGGAAAATTAGTGGCATTTTTTACTGATTACACCGACGAGTCTTACTTTCACAGTGAGATTGGCTAAATTACTTTTATTTTTAGAAATTTATACCCAGAAATCTCTCACTCTTAAGCAAGCAATATTTGGAACAAAGGTAGCACTGTCATATTTCCGTAATCACTGGCTAAACTTGGAAAATTGGCTGAATTTTTTCGCCATTTTAGCCGTGTTCAGCAAAAAACACGGTGTTCGAACCATTACCCAGTTTATACACGCCAAGTCTCATATTTAACAACTTCATTGTTCACAAAACCGAATGCGATTTAATAACCGTAAAAACGTATAGGTATCAAGTAGCGATAACTTCAGAAAAACATTAAATAATCGCACTTAAAAAATACCCTCTCCTCCATCCAGTTGGCATCAAGATTAACTTGCTGTTATTCGGTCATATGTGCCGTAAGAGGATGCGATGAAACTAAAAGATAAAGCCAGATTAGCCAGAACACCCGGACACATCGTTGGTGTGCGTGAAGGCACCTTTGTGTGGTTTTACAATGAATCTTTATTTGCGTGGCAACAATGGGTAAAGCGTTACCCTTCATTACCAACACTTCGCGTTTCTGCCTGCAAAGTGAAAGCACTAAATAATGCCTGGATGTTTACTGGTGTTGTACCTTTCAAAACACTGGAAAATGCCGGTCTCGAATTCGACAAAAAAGGGCGTGTTTTCATTAAGTTCGAAGCGGACTGGCGACACTGGGAAGACTGGAAACACAAAAGTAAACCTAAGAGGGCTTCTACAGTTAAGATCAGTGACTAGTTGGTTGGCACCTTTCGCAGGTGCCTGTTTAACGTAAAAGTCATGTAATTTGCGACCGAGATATTAAAACGCAACAAAAACATACCCTTACAACAAAGCTTAATGTTGAAGCTGTTATTAGCGGGAAAAGAGCATAACCCTTTTTTTCTCGTTAGCTGTGACATACATTCTTTGAAAAACTCAATTCGTTGCATAAAAAAATAGAACCACTTTTGTAAGTCACAGTTTTTTAACATTGCTTAAATAGCAATTGGTTCAATAGCTTCTACCATCTTTCCTTAATAATTTTATTGGTTAGTTGCTTAGAACAAAAACATGAACCCTCAGCGTTTCAACTTTGTGTTGCTCCATCTTATCGTTTCGATTTCTGCTCTAGTGAACTTGCTCACCGGGCTTCGTATTCATCTTGTCTCGAATCGCTCCCTTTACTGGTTATCGCCACTGCTGCCTGAAGGGCAAATGCACGATCTTCATTACCTGAGTGGAGTGATCTTATTTGCCGCTGTATTTGGGTATGTGGTGTATCTTGCATTGCGGAAAAAACGGGCAACCAAACCCACTTCTTCCTACCACTTGTGGGTTCAGTATTTTGGTTATGGGGTGACAACCTCGGCGTTAATAACTGGCGGACTTTACTGGTGGCAATCTGATTGGTTGAACCTACAGACATGGCATTTTTGGTCGGCGATTGGCATGTTGGTTTTTCTGATATTGCATAGCCTGGTTTATATCATTCAGTATGGTGCGTCTGTTTTAAAACTTGTTCTCCCCTTTCGCACTCTCAAGCAGGCAAGGCTCTCTTTTACTCTGTTACTGACACTGACAACCGCCGGAGCTGGCTGGGCATTTATGACCACCAGCAGCCAGATGCCACTGCAGGTTCACCGCCTTAGCTCCGAGACCTTAATTGAAATCAACGGTAAGCCCGACGAGGTGTTCTGGAGCGACATTCCCTACGTTTCGGTAAAAACTACAGGCGGTGCCAATTTCGAAAATGGCGCAACCACTGTGTCCATCAAAGCCGCCGCAAACGAGTATGAAACTTACTTTCTGTTTCACTGGAAAGACGAAACTAAGAGCCTCGCTCACCTTCCATTATTTAAGCAAGATGGAAAATGGGTTGTTCGCCAGAACGGTTTTCATGAGTTTGACGAAACCGTCTATTACGAAGATAAGTTTGCGGTGATGATTTCCAGCACATGTGGATTCGGGGCAGACGGAACCGCCTACCTTGGAAGAAAGCCCATTAAAGGAAAACCTGAAAACTGGCATGGCAAGGGTTATCACGCGAGCATGGACAATAAGATTCGCGACCTGTGGCACTGGAAGGCAGTCAGAACCAACGACATGTTTCAGGCAGACGATAATTTCTTTGGTGCACCCAGCAACACTCGGTTTGGTCAACGTAGATATACCGCCGGATATTTACCTGATGGCAAAGACAGTGGCGGATACAAGATGAACTGGAAGTGGTATTCCCCCAACCAAATCACGCCAAAGCGATTACCCAAAGCTGAGTCAGACATCACCAAGCCTCTGGCCTGGTTTGGCAGCCAGCCTTACAAATCAAGCCTAGACACTTACTCGGAAGGCACAGAGCTTCCTTCCGTCTTATACCGTTCCAACCAGTTTGAAGGCGACAGAGCCAATGTACGAGCTCGCGGGATATGGAAAGACGGTTACTGGACTCTGGAAGTGTCCCGTCAGCACAACACCGGCTCTCAGCATGACGTGGCGCTGGAAAATGGCACCTGCATCTGGGTATCGGCATTTGACCACTCTCAGGTCGCTCACACGCGCCACCATCGACCTTTTCAGCTGGAGTATCTGTAAATGAAAACTCGCCTGTTTTTCACTCTGCTTATGGTCTGTGCTGCCGGGGTTTACAGTTACTTTGCTGTTAATGCGCTGCCCGTTCAGCTCGATCATCCCCGATACGTGAAAATCACAAAATCTGGAGACGCTCTCAAACCATGGCAAGGACCGTGGGCATGTGTAGCCGATACCGAGCAAGACCTGTTATGGGAAGTCAAAACGGATGATGAATCCATCCACGATGCTGACTGGACGTATTCCTGGTACAACGGCGAATTTGGGGATGCCAACAAAGGGGACTGCTTTTATAAGAATGGACGTTGTGACACGGATGCTTTGATTACTCGTACCAACAAGGCGGGCTTGTGTGGTATTCACCACTGGCGCTTACCGACAGAGCAAGAGCTTATCGCGTTACTCGAATACAACGATCGCCCTCATCAGGCACAAATCGCAACGGACTTTTTCCCTCGCATTAAGAACAGCGACTACTGGACACAAAACGCACAGCAATCGCTGGAACGCCATTTCCGACACCTAAAGCATGGAGCGCTGGCGGTGAATTTATTTGAAGGCAAGGCACAGCCTTTGCCTTATCGCAATGCTGCCTTTGTGGTGCTGGTCGCTGACTGGCACCGCGAGGGGCATACCTCGCAGATGACATTATCGTCAATCACTTCAAGAAATAATGAATAATAAAGGACTATCAAAATGAATTACCTCAGAACGAGTATTCTGATTGGTCTTTCTGCCATGGCTTGTCAAAGCTTCGCAGGTAGCCAATATCACCGTTTGGTGTGGGATGCTTCGCCTTCTTCCAAAGCGACGGTTGGGTTCACTCCCACATCCAGTGCAAACCATCATGTGAAATATGGCTTCACAACCGATGAGCAACAGTGGAAAAAAGCCAATGTCACCTTTAGCCACACGTTTGGTGGCTCACTGAAAAACAGTTTTGTGCAGCTTAGCAGTTTGCCGGCCAATTCCCCTGTTTACTATCGTGTGTGTGACGATGCGGGCTGTGGCGACCGTTTGTGGTTTAGAACTGCGCCAACAGACAATTCACCTTTTGTTGCGATTGCTGGCGGCGATACCCGAACAGGTTGGACAAATCGCCGTGCAGGGAACAAGCTGGTTGCGAAAATCCGCCCGCTTTTCATTATGCATGGCGGCGATTACACCAACCAAAACTCAGTCTCAGAAATGTCTGAATACCTGAAAGACTGGCAGCTGACGTTCTCCAATGACCTGATTGACGGCGTTAGCTACAAGCGTATTTATCCATTTGTGCCGACCCACGGCAACCATGAAGACGACAACTACAGTACCGTCTGTCAGGTGTTTGGGGTCGACTTCGATGGCAACAAAACCTGTAACCCTAAAGACACCTACGGAGCGTTTAACGTTTCGCCTCTGATGCGTGTTTATACCCTGAACAGTCAGTTTAAAGACAGCGGCTGGTCGAGCTACGCCACTGCGATGAATAACTGGTTAAGCCAGGATCTTTCGGCAAGTGCGTCTTCAGCAAAATGGCGAGTCGCGCAATACCACAAACCAATGTATCCGCACTATTCAGGCAAGCGTGACAATACCATTCTGGTTACCTGGTGGGCGAACTTGTTCTACCAACACAAAATGAATCTGGTGGTGGAATCGGATACGCATATCAACAAAGTAACCGAAGCGCTGAAACCTTCTGGTTCGAACTTCACCGCTACTACGTCTGGCGGTACTGTTTATGTGGGTGAAGGAAGCTGGGGTGCGCCAGCCAGAAGTGCTAACGACCCGAAGAGCTGGACCATCGATCTCGCCAGCATTCAGCAATTCAAGGTACTAAGCGTTAGCCCAGATAAACTTGAAGTACGTACAGCCCAATTTGGTTCTGGCGCAGAGACACTGAGCCGCGATCAGCGTAACGCAAACCCATTGGCACTACCAAGCGGGGTTAACTGGTGGTCGGCGTCTCAAATAGGTGATGTGCTTAAGCTGACTCAGGCATCTAACAAGCTATCTGTGATCGATAAAGGCACCACAACACCTGATCCTGATCCAAACCCACCTACGGGCAGCAAGCTAAAAAATGGTGTTCCGGTCACTGGTATTTCTGGCTCTAAAGACCAGACCATTACCTACACTCTGGACGTACCTGCGGGCGCAACCAATCTGAATATCGCGACCAGCGGCGGTTCAGGCGATGTCGACCTGTACGTGAAATTCGGCTCGAAACCTACCTCAACAAGCCACGACTGCCGCCCGTACAAGAGTGGAAATAGTGAGTCATGCCCATTTGCTTCCCCGAAAGCGGGCACTTACTACATTAATCTCACGGGATACAGTTCGTTCTCTGGAGTAACACTGACTGCGAGCTTCACAACAGGTGGCTCAGGTGGAGGTGGTGGCAGTTGTAATACCGCTGGTGTCAACGAATACCCGAACTGGCCTCAGAAGGACTGGGCAGGAAACCCTAGTCATGCTGGCACTGGCGACAAAATGGTCTATCAGGGCAAGATTTATCAAGCCAAATACTGGACAGACTCTATCCCTGGCAGCGATGGCAGTTGGGAACTCGTCTGCGGTCAGTAAGTTTACAGTGTAAATATTCTGAACAAATAAAGGGCATCCGTTGATGCCCTTTTAATCTGTATCAACTTTCATCGTGCTGTATTGGCAGAAAAGATAACCTGGAATCTCATACCCCTGTTCAAGACACTCATCGAGAGATGGAACAAAAAGTTCATCGTAGGGATCGAACGCTATTTGGTACGTTGCAAAACCTCGTTCTTTAAACTTGGAAAGAAGCTTTTCATAAAAATGCTTCTCTTGCTTACTAGAAGAAAACTTAGCGGCATGGAACCCTGAACCTTTCCAGTAAAGCATATTTGCAGTGCCAGCATCACATTTGGGATGATCCAAAAATGCGTTTAAAACATCAAAATTACCATCGTCCCAATTGTAGTTTGCGGCTGCGTAATGAATCTCTTCTTTTGAAGCCAAACCCTCTACCGTTATAGCCTCACCCACCTCAATTCCAAATTGGTCGGTCACATACTTTAAAATTTCTAGTTCTTCACCTTTTTCAATCAGAATCTCTTCAAGTTTCTTTTTCGTCGGTATACAGCCACATTCAAAACAAACAGACGCTCGATATTTCTCTTCTTTAGAAAGACGCTTTGCCATTCGAACTCACTCTCAATCAAATAGGTATATTTCGATTATGCACTTGGTGGAGAGAATTGGTGGGAAATCAAAAATTATTCTTATTAATTAGATACATAATAATGAGAGAAGAACAAAACAGTATCTTTCAACCAAAAACTAATATCCCGCAACATCACGCGCATTTCTACTGCCTTCAACTTTACTTGCACTCTTGTCGTTATAGACTTTTCCCCTCGTAATTTGGCAAATCAGTTAATTTAATGAGAACAATAATGAAAAGATTCATCGCACTCTCAGCAGCACTGCTTTCTACTTCAGTATATGCAGGAGGTTGGACGTCATTCGCAACACCAACCCGAGTCGATATTGAACGTGGAAATGGCTTTATGGTTTACGGTAACTTTGGAAATCCAGGCAACTGCACGATACAAAACCGTTTTTACGTTCAAAAAACGCACCCTCAATATAAAGAAGTCTATTCCATGGTTTTAGCGGCATTCACTTCAGGGAAAAGAGTACAAGTGTATATACATGCTTGTAATCCTGTCGGATGGTACTCTGCATCCAGTACCACCTACAACACCATGACGCCTTCAGGTGCGATAAACATTTCCAATTAATGAAAACAAGAGATTAAACCAATGAAGTTTTTTATCGCTTTGACTATAGCCGTGTGTTCATTTGCCACACATGCATCGCAGCAAACAACACTCGACCCTCAAACATTGATTAGAGTAGCTTCAGGTTGGAGTGGCGAAGGCATGTATCTTTTTACGCATGAAGGCTATAAATACCCAGGCTGTAACCAATCGAAATTTGTGATCAAGAAACATCACCCACTCTTCTCAGAGCTCGTATCAATGTCACTTTCTGCATATCATGCCAAAAGCAAGGTCGCACTTAGAGTTGACGGATGCGATGGAAACCCAGACCACTCGGTCAATATCGTGGCATTAGATCTGGTTGATTAAGCAAAGCAGATCCCTAACTAGATTTTTTGAAAACCGAACGGTCAATGGCGAGACGTTCGGTTTCTTTGTGTTTTTAAAAATGATGTATTGAATATTTGTCACCATATACCACGCATTTCTTGTCTCTCATTCACTTGGCAACTAGGTTTAACATATACAACAAACTTAATAAGTTGGAGTTTATGGACGAACCTGAAAATAGCTTTAAAGCTTATGGATGCCAGCGATGTGCGAATGCAAGTGACCTTGGTTTTGAACTCACGATGGCTTTTCAACCGATTGTCAGTACCCAATCCCAAACCTTATTTGGATACGAAGCATTGGTGAGGGGAACCAAAAACGAGTCCGCAATTTCCGTCATGTCTCAGGTCACTGAAGAGAAGAAATACGCCTTCGATCAACAATGTAGAGTAAAAGCCATTTCAATGGCTGCGAAGCTAGGCATGACATCGGTATTAAGCATCAACTTTCTTCCAAATGCCATATATAGCCCAGAGCGCTGTATTAACACGACTTTACAAGCCGCTAAAGCATTTGATTTTCCTATTCAGAACATCATGTTTGAATTTACTGAAGTGGAAAAAATGGACGATTTTGAGCACACGAAAAACATCATCAGTCACTACAATAAGCTCGGATTTAAAACTGCTGTGGACGACTTTGGCTCAGGGTTTTCAGGCTTAAACAGGCTGGCAAACTTCCAAACGAACATCGTAAAAATAGATATGGATTTAATTAGAAACATCCATCAAGACAAAGTCCGTCAAGTAATCATTAAACGCTGCTTGCAAATGTTTGAGGATTTGGGAGTTACCCCCGTTGTAGAAGGTATTGAAACCCTTGGGGAATACCAGTGGCTTCGGGCCCAGGGCGTCGATCTAATGCAGGGATACTTATTTGCGAAACCGGGGTTTGAGAGCTTACCGGATGTGAATTTTTCATCTTTATCAGAATTTGAATAACATCATAATTTACATTGTAAATCTGCTAGATAGCTAAACGACCATTTGGCAGATAACCTGCAACAACTAAAGCAAATGATATTGCTTCGTTTTGTTTTTAAAGAAACTTAAGCGTTCGCAGATAAAGATAACTTAGCCCGTGAAATAATAGATTTAACCCCATGAAGTTCCTTTATCTAAGTATTCAAGCCATCCTTTTTGAACTATTGATTCTGTGGTGTTTATTACACCGCTCACTCCAAGTGAATTATCTTTTTTTCGCGTAGGATGACCGCATCAAGTGGCATTGCCGCAATACCAAATCAAAAGAGAGCGTTCTTAGCACTTACAACGAAACTGAGTGGCAATTATTCTTAACGATATATCATCAAAGTGCCTTATTTATTCTTCAAATAGCCCCACCATCAATAGTATCGCTCCTATTGACCGTGCAGGGTCTGAATACGGCTCTTAATTTCCAATATAATGGTCTGTAAATTATTATCCTCAATTCTTTCTTTAAGCAGGTATATGCCGATCGTCGAAAGTGGATGTTTTTCTTCAATATCCAAAGGTTTAATATTGTACATTGCAAGATAATTTGACATAGAGCTGGGGTAAGCGAACAATGCGTCGGTTCTAGTCAACCAATCAATCGCAACCATAAGCGAATTTGTCCCGTAAGTGGTAGAACTTTGAAAAAAAGGATCTATTTCAATATCAAAAACCTCTAGACCTTTTAAGTAGCTATACGGCCTATCGCTGAGCCCTATATTAACTTTAGGGTAGTCTTCCAAATCATTGCGGCTCACAGTGCCTTTGGAAAGTGGGTGATACTTTCGCGCAAACACAGAATCTGACTGAACAAATAGAGGTAAAAAATGAACCTGACCAGAACGAGTTAACCCTTCAATCTCGTGTCCAAGGAATATATCGACTTCCTCACTGAGCAACTTGTCCATCAGCAGAAGTTGGCTGCCAATTTCAACATGAATATTGGCTGTGGGATAACGGATGGAATAGGATTCAACCAGATCGTTGACAAACAAAATCCACCATGCATCACCTGTTCCCAGCCTTATTTCGTTCCGGTGATGCTGATTCATATTGTCTAACGTCGCAATCATCCTTTCGTGGATTCTCTTCATTGATTGGGCTTTCTCGTAAACCACTTCACCATACTCAGTTAAAGTAACTCCTCTCGATGTCCGATTGAAAATCTTACATCCCAGTTCGAGCTCCAGTTTTTTCATGTTATGCGTCAAAGTCGGTTGACTAATACACAATTTTTTTGCTGCAACCGTCACAGAACCTTGCGTCGCGACTTCAAGAAATTGAGTCATAAACTTATGCATAACTTCTCCACATTACTAGATATAGATTTTATCTATATTTCCTCTGTTAAAAATGAATTTCAAAATAACACAACACACAGATAACATATTTACATCATATTGGTAAGTTTTTGATAAACAGAAAAGTGACAGGGAGTCCATATGATCAAAAGTAAACCAGCCTGGCTAATCGCCACAATCGCATTAGCGTCATTTCATATCTCAGCACAAACCGTTAAGTTTGAGTGTAAATCTTCAGGGACGAGTAAACCCTACTGTAACTACATAAAAGAACGATTCGAGTCCGAAACCAACCATACACTTAAATTTATGGAACTCCCCAGTTCCTCTACTGAAAAATTAGGAATTCTCCAGCAATCCTTCGCTGCTAAAAGCTCTGACTTTGTCGATGTCCTTCGAATTGATGTGATTTGGTCTGGAATATTAGACCCCCATCTAATGGATATAACTGAACATTTTTCCGATAAAAGAAGTAGTTTCTTTACTGGTGCATGGGACAACAACATCGTAAATGGCAAATTGAAAGCTCTGCCATCTTCTCTAGATGCTGGTTTGTTGTTTTATCGTAAGGATTTGCTTGCCAGATACAATCAACCCCTCCCAAAAACCTGGCAAGAGATGGCGAGTATTGCAAAATACATCCAAACCGAAGAGCGAAAAGCTGGGGCAACCGACTTTTGGGGACTGGTCTTCCAGGGTAAAGCCTATGAGGGATTGACCTGTGACGCCATTGAGTGGGTATCTTCAAACGGGGGAGGTGCCATTGTCGATAAAAAAGGCAATATCACCATCAACAACCCAAAAGCGGCGCAAGCGCTCGACATGGCGGCAAGCTGGATTGGCGATATATCTCCAAAAGGTGTTTTGGCTTATCAGGAAGAGGAGTCTCGAGCAGTATTCCAAAATGGTGATGCTCTGTTTATGAGAAACTGGCCATATGCTTACGTATTGGGACAAGCGGATAAAAGCCCTGTTAAAGGTAAAATTGGAATAATGCCCTTACCAAATGGCGACAGTGGTCATGGTGCGGCGGCTCTGGGTGGCTGGCAATGGGCAGTGAACAATTACTCTAAAAATAAAGAGGCGTCTCTTCAGCTTCTGGAGATTCTGATCAGCCCAGAAGCACAAAAAATGCAATTCATGTTCGAAGGATTAAGCCCAAGCCTCACAGCACTATACGACGACCCTGAAATTTTGAATGCAGCTCCTCACATGAAAGAGTTTGGAGCAATTTTTGCTGATGCCGTGGCGCGCCCCTCTTCTCAAACCAAATTGCAATACGCAAAAGTTTCAAGAGCCTTCTTCAATGCTGCATTTCGCACACTTAGCGGTGAGGTTGATGGAGCAACAGCGATAGTGGACTTAGAAAAACGTTTGAAGCGAATTAAAGGTCACAAGTGGAAGTGATCTTCGCGTCACAGTGAGAGGCAACGTTTTGCTCGTTGCCCACTTTCTATTCCTGAACGCTGACAAGAGAGAATTATTGAATGAGAACTTTCACAATCGCTGGGGTATCGTCCACTAACTCCCGCCAAAGAAAAAAAAGCTTGCAGCAACGCCGCGCTCGGGTCGCTTTGTGGCTAGTAGCACCAGCACTAACCCTACTGTTTGCCGTTGCGGGCTGGCCTTTGATAAGAACTATTTTATATAGTTTCACTGACGCCATTCTAAGTACCCCCGAACATTACGACTGGGTGGGTTTTGACAATTATTACCTTGTATTTGAGGGAAATTCTTATGGGGTTTTAACAGATCCGCTCTGGTGGCAAGCCGTTGGTAATACACTTTGGTTTACAGGATGGTCAGTTTCATTAGAGCTGGTTTTCGGGTTGCTATTTGCTCTCCTGATGAACCAAAAATTTCGTGGGAGAGGGTTCCTAAGAGCAGCAATATTAGTGCCCTGGGCCATACCGACTATTGTCAGTGCCAAAATGTGGGGATGGATGTTCCACGATCAATATGGCGTTGTGAATTCCATTCTCAATGGTCTCGGGATCACAGAGGAAAAACTCGCATGGATAGCGGAACCCAGTTTATCAATGTGGGCGGTAGTAATGGCTGATGTCTGGAAAACCGTCCCATTTATGGCGCTAATGATCCTAGCTGCGCTACAGACTGTTCCAGCTGACCTCTACGAAGCCGCAAAAATTGACGGTGCTAATGCGTGGAAGCGATTTTGGCGCATAACATTACCTTTGATCATGCCAGCCATTTTAGTCGCAACAATATTTCGAATGATGGATGCACTAAGAATCTTTGATTTGATTTATGTATTGACTTCTAACAGTGACTCCACAGTTTCCATCTCTGGATACGCTCGCGACCAATTGATTGAATATCAGGAGATGGGGATGGGATCAGCCGCATCGGTTTTAGTATTTGTGCTCATCGCAAGTATTGCTATTTCGTTCCTATATGTCAGCCGAATATATAAACTTGGAGATGACAAATGAAGCTTACAAATCACTATCATCAAATACTGCTCTACAGCGCCGTATTGCTGGTGACACTTTTCTGTGTTTTCCCTTTTTACAACACTATATTAACGTCATTCCGAACTGGCAATGACTTGTTTCAGGTAAATTTTTTACCCACAACATTCCACTGGAGAAACTACTTGGATGCTCTATTGATAGACGGAGTAGCCAGAAGTTTACTTAATTCAACGATTGTAGCCACCCTGTCGGTTGGGATGAGCCTACTAGTGGCAACCCTAGCCTCTTTTGCACTCGCACGCATTCGATTTCGAGGCAAACAAGGCATTCTATTAACCATTTTATGTGTGTCAATGTTTCCTCAGGTTTCGGTTTTGACTGGTATGTTTGAATTGGTTCGCTTTTTTGGTTTATACGACTCCTTAGGGGCACTCGTCATCTCATACATAACCTTTTCTCTGCCTTTCACAATATGGGTGCTAACGACATTTATCCGTACCTTGCCTGCTGAACTAGAAGAAGCCGCCATTGTCGACGGTGCAAACACTTGGATCATCATTACACGAGTTTTCGCGCCCCTGTTAGCCCCAGCTCTTGTGACAACAGGGCTACTTGCATTCATTGGTGCTTGGAACGAATTTATGTTCGCTCTTACTTTTACAATATCACCAGAAAACCGCACTGTACCTGTTGCAATTGGGCTCATGGAAGGGTCATCAAGGTACGATTTGCCCTGGGGAAAAATCATGGCGGGATCCGTTATCGTTACACTTCCCATTATCGCACTGGTACTTGCATTTCAAAAACGCGTAGTCAGTGGATTAACCAACGGTGCCGTTAAAGGCTAACAAGAGGTACTTATGTCTGAATTACGTTTAGAAGGCATCAACAAAACTTATGGAAACCACAGTGAAGTCATACCAAAAATTGATTTGGATGTCTCCAGTGGTGAGTTCGTCGTCGTCGTTGGTCCATCAGGATGTGGTAAATCAACTCTTCTCCGGATGATTGCCGGATTAGAAGAGATAACCAAAGGCAGCATGTACATAAATAATAAGTTTGTTAACGATGATACGCCTTCAGAGCGTGGGATTGGTATGGTTTTCCAATCTTACGCTTTGTATCCACATATGACCGTAAGGCAAAACATTTCATTTTCGCTCGAGTTAGCCAAACTCAGCAAGCCTGAAATAGAGCTCCGAGTCGATAAATCTGCCAAGATTTTACAACTGGAAGAGTTGCTCGAGCGAAAGCCTAGAGATCTATCCGGAGGACAACGCCAGAGAGTTGCGATCGGGCGAGCCATCGCTAAAGAGCCAACTCTATTTCTATTCGATGAACCATTATCCAATTTGGATGCAGGGCTTCGTGTTCAAATGAGAATGGAGATCGCCAGCCTCCACCAACGACTGAATTCCACTGTTATTTACGTAACCCACGATCAGGTTGAAGCAATGACCCTTGCCGAACGCATCGTGGTCCTAAACAAGGGCACCATTGAACAAGTAGGCACACCTCTTGAGCTGTATGATTTACCTAAAAACAAGTTTGTTGCTCAGTTTATCGGCTCACCCAAAATGAATATTTGCGATGCTAACGTTATATCGACTTCATCAGAAGGATGCACGATTCGCACGCTGGGTAATGAAAAGTTAACACTCCCGATAAAGGTCAACAAAGAAATAAATGACTTTGTTCAATTAGGAATTCGTCCAGAACATTTAATCGCTACAGCAGCAAATAGTGAAGATGGAGCACTAGTGTTATTTGTTGAGCAAATGGGAAATGAAAGCTACCTGTATGTGCAAGTTGGCGAAAAGGAACCATGGATCATACGTCGCAGCAAGCGAAGTAATTTGGTCGCTGGCGACTATATCACACTCAATTTACCTCCAGAGCATTGTTATCTTTTCGACAAACAAGGGAACACACTTCCACCAATTTTAAAACCCAGCAGTAATTATTCATTCAATATTTGAGGATCAAAGCATGTCACGAAATATCGTATTAATAGGAGCAGGTAGTATCCAATTTGGTTGCGAAGCGTTAGGTGATATTTTTCAAAGTACCATTTTGCATGGCAGCCATATTGTACTGCATGATATTAATGAAAAAGCACTAGCAAGTACGCATGCAAAAGCAGAGCAGTTTATACAAAAACACGACCTTAATTTTACAGTAAGCTCTACGCTGAACCGAAGAGAGGCATTAACACAAGCCGATTTCGTCATTTCATCAATAGAGGTCGGCGATAGATTTGCTTTGTGGGATATGGACTGGTCAATACCACAACAGTATGGGATACGCCAAGTCTATGGTGAAAATGGAGGTCCCGGCGGATTATTCCACTCACTCCGTATCATTCCACCAATTCTTGATATTTGCAGTGATGTTATGGACATCTGTCCGGATGCATGGGTATTTAACTTCAGCAATCCAATGAGCAGAATCTGTACAACAGTTTATAGAAAATTTCCGGCAATTAAGTTTATCGGTCTTTGCCATGAAATTGCCTCACTGAAACGCCACCTCCCTGAAATACTTGGAGTCGACTACGATAAACTAAAAGTTAGAGCAGCAGGACTAAACCATTTCAGTGTAATGCTAGAAGCTGTTTACAAAGAGACAGGGAAAGACGCCTACCCAGATGTAAGAGCCAATTCAGAAAAATATTTTAGAAGCTGTCCAGGGTACAGTGATCTATACCAAAACTTCAAAAATACGGGTGAAGTAGTGCAAACGGAGAGTTCTAGCCCCTATGATTATCCCGATGACATGGTGGCATCTCGTCCCTGGAGCGACCACACCCTGTTTAAGGAAGTATTGGATAAATTCGACTATTTTCCTATTACGACAGACAGCCATTTTGGCGAGTATATTCAATGGGCACATCAGGTTTCAGATCATCGCGGAATAAAAGATTTTTACGACTTTTATCGAGCAGCCCTTGGAAAAGGTCCTTGTGAGATAGAATTGATCGAAAAAGAGCGTGTAGTCTCTATTATTGAAGGAATCTTGACTAATAGCGGTTATGAGGAAGCTGCGGTCAATGTTCCAAATACAGGTCAACTTATTCGCAATTTGCCAGAATGGATGTGCGTCGAAGTACCTGCACTAGTCAATAGTGAAGGGCTGCAAGGTATAGCAGTAGATATGCCCCCGGGAATTGGTGGGCTGCTTACAAACCAAATCGCCGTCCACGATCTGACTGCGCAAGCGGTGCTAGAACAATCACGTGAGCTGGTGATTCAAGCCTTGCTAGTTGATCCTGTAGTGGATCAATGTAGTCGTATTCCTGAGATGGTTGATGCTTTTATTGAACGCCAGTCACCATGGCTGGATTACTTAAAATAGAGGCGAGTCAGTTTCTATCGATCTAAGCCCGCCTTCGTTATGAAGGTGGGTTTTCTGGTATTTAATCATAATTTACATTGTAAATCTGCCAGATAGCTAAACGACTATCTGGCAGATTTACCGCGAAAATCAGAGCAAATGATATTGCTTCGCTTTGTTTCTTAGGAAGCTCAAGCCGTCGGTCATTACTTCTTCCGGGCTGTTGGCAACGGGTCGCCATACAGAAAGGGCAGAAGCGATCTGAGGAGGCAGATTAATAAAGCTTTCCATCGCCATGCCACCTTTGTAATGAATGGCAGATAGAGCTGCAAAAACCTCATCCCAATCACACGTTCCTGCCCCCGGCACACCGCGATCACTTTCAGAAAGGTGAATGTATTTTAGGTGTTCCCGACACGCTAAAATACCGTTGGCTGCGCCTTTTTCTTCAATATTCATATGGTAAGTATCCAGATGAATGAAGATGTTGTCAGAACCAATCTTGTTCAGAAGTTCAACCGCTTGCTCTCCCGTATTGAGCAGGTGATTTTCATATCGGTTGATCACCTCAATCCCCAATTCAATGCCTTGTTTTTTGGCATAGTCAGCGGTTTTTCTCATTGTGATAGCTACGTTATCCAACTCTTTCTGCGTAGGAGGTTGGCCAGTGCGCTCGCCGATACCGCCATAGGTGACCCCCGTTAAACACTGACCGCCCAGCACCGCTGTTTTATCAATCGCCAGCTTAAGGAAATCGAACGCTTTATCAGGCACCTGCGAAGGCAAACGATCCAGTGGCACGCCCAGTGAACACACTGCATTTAGCTCCGCTTTTTCCAGCAAATTTCTTGTGTGGGGCGCATCCACCCCCGGAGGATCTAACATGGTGATTTCCAAAAAATCGATCCCTTTGTATTTGGTCGCTTCGGCGATAGCACGTTCAGCGCCCTCTCTTGTCCACTCCAACGCCCACATACTGGTATGTACTCCAAATCCCTTCATCTCATTTCTCCTTTAAGTTTTTTTTCGTTGAAACCTTACCCAGCCCCAGCGAACCACCATCACAGCGATTAAGAACAGCCCCCATGCTGCGGTGGCAAAATGTTGATTGATTCCGATTAAATTCAGCCCTGAAGAGAGCGCTTGAAGAATAACCAGAGCAAGAAGCACCGAGACCACACGACCAAAACCGCCGAATGGGTCGACACCACCAAGAAAACAAGCCAGTACCGTTATCAGCAGATACGACTCCCCGTGCCCGACACGTACTGAGTTGAAACGCAGCATCATGACTATACCTGCGACGGCGCAAAGCACGCCCGACAAGGTATACACCCAAGTCAGCGCCCGTTTGGTGTGAATGCCGGAATAACGCACCGCTTCGATATTGGACCCCATCAGATAGGTGATCAGCCCCAATCGGCTTTTCGCCAGAAACACATAACACAACAGAAATACAGAAAGCATGATCAAGAGGGGAACGGGGATTCCCAGCACGCTGCCGTGCCCTAATGGCTGAATGAATTCGGGAAAGCCGGAAATGTCTTTACCGCGCGTCAAAAACTCCCCCAAACCTCGGAGGAAAATCATCATGGCAAGAGAAACCAGTATCGGGTGAGCATTAGTGTAAGCAATGACGGCTCCCATGATGTAGCCCGATATAGCCCCAACCAGCAACGCCACCAGACAACCACCAATAAATGCCGCGACAGAGGCATCGGTTCCGCCAAATTGCGTCAGTATCCAGGCTAGCGTTAGCCCACAGAAGTTTGCGCTAAAGGTGATTGCCAGATTGAGTCCACCTGTCAGAATGGGCAGCAACATAGCTAGGGTCAAAATCCCGAGCTCCGGCAATTGAAACGCCATAGACTCAAAATTCGCCGCTGATAAAAAACGAGGGGAAGCCAGACTGAACCCGACAAATACAGCAGCTAGCAGCAGGCTTAACCCAAGGTTTTCAATACCCACGGTTTTGATCAGATGCGACCACACACCGTCAGCCGTTTGATTTTCGGTTTTATCTTTGGTGGACTTGTTTTGAATAGAGCCAAC
This sequence comes from Vibrio nigripulchritudo, assembly GCF_027924785.1. Classification (NCBI taxonomy): domain Bacteria; kingdom Pseudomonadati; phylum Pseudomonadota; class Gammaproteobacteria; order Vibrionales; family Vibrionaceae; genus Vibrio; species Vibrio nigripulchritudo. The sequence continues at coordinate 2,145,011 of NZ_AP027050.1, forward strand.
ACGTGGATTACTCATGCGCTCCTCCCTTCGCCAGATCTTTGCGGTTTCCAAATGAAATGGAAGACCAGTCGATATTCGACACCGAGATCGCTACTAAAATCACTATCCCGACGACCATCTTGAAAGCGTATGGAGACACCCCAAGCAGGTTTAGCCCGTTTTGGGTTACCGCCACCAGCATCACCCCAAGAATACAGCCAAGCACGGTGCCACGACCGCCGCCTAACCTTGCACCGCCCAGCACTACTGCGGCGAGTACATCCAGCTCTCGTCCGTACATGGCGTTAGGCACCACTTCTTGAGCGTAATTCACCTGCATAAGCCCTGCGATACCTGCCATCATGCCCATCCACCCAAACGCGATGTATTGCATTGCACCGATATTGATGCCGATGCGCCGAGCCCCTTCCGGGTTGTTACCAAACGCATAAAGCTGCCTGCCGATGTTGGTATGCCGAACCAGAATCCAGGTAGCGAACACGCATATCGCCATCACCACAACCGGAAGCGTCAGTTCCGCCCATGAGCCGTTCGGCATTTCGTGTTCAAAAATGATGACCCTGTCCGTCCACCAGTCCGGCAGGTTGTAAATGGAAACGCCACGGGTAAAGAACATCAACAGACCAAAGAAGGCGTTAAATGTCGCGATGGTGACCACAATAGAAATGATGCGGAAATGATGAATCAGCGCAGCGTTGATGGCGCCAAGTGCGATGCCGACCAGAGCCGACAAAGTCACCCCCATCGCCCAGCTCCCGCCGCCTAAATCGATAATGGTGGTGGCCACCAGGTACTGAACAACGGATGCTCCGACGGCAAAGGAAATATCGATGCCTCCGGCAATCAACACCACCAATAATCCGACAGCAAAAATCAGGTTGATGGAGCTGGCATTCAACAAATCAAACAGGTTGGTTAACGTGAAGAATTGCTCGGTGGAAAACGATAGCCCCACGCATGCCAGCAGCAACACAAACCCAAGCCAGACTTCCGTTGCCTGATGGCGATAAATTTCTTTCCACCAAGGCAAGGTGGAATGAGCAGAAACATCAGACATACACCACCTCCTCTAAGGCTTTTAGCTCCAGTTGGCGAGGATCGTATTCGCCGACAATATGCCCGTCTGCCATGTGCAAAACTCGGTCAGCGTTGAAATACACTTCCTGAATTTCATCTGAAATGAGCAATATGCCCAGTCCTTGTTTCGCCAGCTTTCTTACAATTTCAAAAATGCCTGCTCGCGCTCCGACATCAACGCCGACAGTGGGGGAATCCAGAATGAGTAATTTGGGTTCGGTCACCAGCCATTTGGCGATCGCTATGCGTTGCTGATTGCCCCCTGAAAGCGTGGCTATCGCGTCTTCCGGCTGGCCGATTTTGACTGCCAGTTCTTTGATCCAGTGGGTGACTAATTCTGATTTTTTATTGGCTGAAATCAGCCCGGTGGACGCCAGCAACTTGCTGAGCACTGGCAGTGCGATGTTGTCGGCAATAGGTTGTTCCTGAATCAGCCCAAGCGAAAGGCGATCTTCAGACAGGTACGCGATACCAGCATCAATCGCATCTCGATTTGAGTGAAATATGACAGGCTTGTCGTGCATCCGAATAGCGCCTGAATCCGGTTTCGACATGCCAAATAACGTTTTTCCAAGCTCAGTGCGACCAGCACCGATCAACCCGATTAAGCCTACGACTTCTCCTTCTCTCACCGTTAGGGAGACGCGGTGAAATTCTCTGTTTCGAGTCAGGTTTTCGGTTTGAAGAACAACGGGTAAAGAGTGAGTATCCACCGCAGAGACGGAGGATGTGAATGATTTTCCGGTCATCAGCTCGGTTAAGCGAGACTGGGTCATGTTGTCGGTATCATACACACCGACTAATTTGCCATCGCGCAATACGGTAACTCGATCGGAAATGTCCAGTACCTCAACCAACCGGTGACTCACAAATACTACCGAAACACCGCTGGCAGATAACTTGCGAACCACTTCGAGCAGGTAATCGGTTTCTGCCTGAGTGAGAGACGCCGTCGGCTCATCCATAAACACCACTTTGGCATCGGATATTAACGCTCTGGCAATTGCGACTATCTGCCTTTGCGCTATAGGTAAGGCTTTTACAGGCAGGTTTAAATCCAGTTCGACACCCAGTTTCTGCAACGCTTGGGTGGCAACGTCTGCCAGCTTAGAGTGATTAACCCAACGCGGCGACATGCCAAGGCTGCTCTCGATGGCAATGTTTTCTGCCACCGTCAGCTCTGAAAACAACGCCAGATCCTGCCAGATAACGGCGATGCCTTGCGCCCTAGCAATCTGAGGTGTGATTTTAGTGAACCTTTTACCAGCAAGCTCCATTACAGTATTGCTGTCTGACTGATAGACTCCAGTAATGACTTTGATGATGGTGCTTTTACCGCACCCATTTTCACCCGCCAGACAATGTACTTCTCCTGCCCCTACTTCAAAGTCCACCTCATCCAGAGCCTGAACTCCGCCAAAGCGAATCGATATGCCTTTAAATCGCAGTATGGGCTTTGTTTCCGGAGCACTGTGCCGAGCTGCAGAGCCGTTTGGTTCACCCTGTTTTTCGCTTGATCTTTCCACTCAACAATCCTTGTATCCTTGCTTACTTCTAGGGTCTGTTGACCTAGAATTTTGAGCAGGGTGAAGATTCACCCTGCTCACACGATGTAAACTGCGAGCGAGTTGCTTATAGCCCCATCGCCGCTAAGTCATCGACGGTGTCTTTGTTGAGTTCGACCAGTTGGTCAACGATCAGGTTAGTGGAACCTGCTTCAGGGTTCACCACACCCAGACCTGGGATTTCTGTACCAGCCTGAATGGTTTCGCCTTTGATCAGCTTGTCTGCCATGGTCACAAACACTTTGCCCGCTTCCATTGGGTTCCACATGAAGCCACCCGTTAGCACACCAGAGTGAACCAGCTTACGACCCTGACCCGGTGAAAACGGACCAAGTACCAGAACGTCACCCGTTTTACGACGTTCCTGTACCGCACGAGCCGCACCAATTGGTCCCTGACTACCGAATGCTAAAAAGCCTTTCAGACCCGGATTTGCCGACATCAGATCCAGCGCAGTCGTACGGCTGTCATCCACACTTTCTGCCACGCCATAGCGATCGCCGATAAGCTTCATATCTGGGTGATTGGCTTTGATGTACTCGATCGCCGCGTCTGCCCATGCGTTGTGCAGGGGTACCGTCAGAGAGCCCACAAATACGGCGTATTCGCCTTTACCGCCCATTTTTTCTGCCAGCAACTTACCGTAGGCATCACCAAAACCTTTCACCGAAGCCAGTTCAAAGTTCCAGTCCACGTTTTTCTGAGCGGGTGACTCATGAGTGATAACCTTAATGCCCTGCTGACGCGCTTTCGCCAGCACGGGCTCCAGCACTTCGGCATCGTTGGGTACAACCCCAATCGCATCGACACCCTGTGCAATTAAATCCTCAATTGCACGAACCTGCAGAGCAGGGTCAGCGCTTGTAGGACCAATCATAAAAGCATCCATTCCCAAGGCTTTACCCTGTTGCTTAATGCCTTCTTCCATCGCATTAAACCAAGGGATACCACCGATTTTCACCACCACACCCATGGTGGGTTTGTCGGCGGCGACGGCAGACATTGCCGTCACAATAGCGAGAGCAAAAATTGAAATCTGTCTAAGCAAAATATTCATAGCTTTAAAATCCTTCTTCGAAACACCCCATTTGGAGTGCAGCTGAGCGACTTGTAGCAAATCGAATCTGGCAGACCACCTGCCAGTCAGGACGGTCGAACTTTGTGTTCGCCCGAATCCAGTGCTCTCAACCTTGAAAGCACCATCGATTGTGCAAAACAACTTTACTTAGGCACTAAACAAAACTATGAGCTTGTCGCACGTTTTTTTGCTCAGTGACTCAGATTTAGCACAATCGATAGTGCAAATAGTAATGTATACTTGAGACAAACGAATGCCTCACTATTGATACGGATATAAAATTTAAGTTATTGATTTGCTAACTTACTAAAAAATAAATGATTATTTTTTATGCAAATCAGACAAATAATTTGAAAGGCATAAAAGGAAGCGCTATGAGCCGTTCAGAGAAAAAAACCACCATTTATGACATTGCCAAAGAGCTGGAGATTTCCCCCTCCACAGTGAGCTCTGCATTAAATGGCACATGGAAAGCCAGGCGAATATCGGAAAAGAAAGCCTTGCACATCCAGCAAGTCGCCCGAGAAAAAGGGTATTACATTAATATGCAGGCACGTGGGCTAAGAGCAGCAAAGTCAGGGATGGTTGGATTACTGATTCCGCAACACGACAGCCGATTCTTCGCTTCTCTGGCTCAGGAATTTGACCACAGCGCTAAAAGCCGCGGGTTGTGCCCTATTGTTATCGCAACCGAACGGGAATCGTCCGACGAGCTCAAAACCGCTGAAACTTTGATCTCCTTTTCGGTTGACGCACTGTTTATAGCAGGTGCATCAAATCCAGATGCCATCAGCGAGCTATGCCGGCAGGCTGCGGTGCCTCATATCAACCTCGACTTACCGGGTTCAAAAGCCCCATCCATCGTGACAGATAACTTCTCAGGGGCAACAGATCTGGTCTCTGCTTTAAGGGGAAGAATTGGGAATGCATGCCCGCATACTATGGTGTTTATTGGCGGTAATTCGGAAGATTACGCCACCAGTGAACGCATTCGGGGCTTTAACCATGCCACTTCGGATTTGCCTGACAGCCAATGCGCCATCTATGCTGAAGGTTATTTACCAAAACAAGTTCAGGAAACCGCCAGCCGAATCTTTCAGCCTTCAAAACCCGCCCCTGCCGGTGTCTTTGTTAACTCCATTACCGCATTTGAAGGCATCATTCAGTTTATGCAGGAAAACCACAGACACCCGCTCAGGCGCTCGGTAATTGGCTGTTTTGACTATCACCCGTTTCTCGCTTACGTCCCATACAACGCTTTTATGGTGCGCCAAAATGTGGAAGAGATGATCCACCTGGCATTTGAGTGTTGGGAACGCGGCGACACTGGCAACCATGTTGTAAAAGTCAAACCCGAGCTGGTTATCAACGGGACATAACCCCTTTACCTATAGGGTATTGGGTTACAAATAAGCGCATCAACTGCCAAGGGGTATTGTGTAAATGTAATAAAACGGGCACAGTTCAGAGTCTTCTCAACATGACTTGCGATTCATAACCGAGATACACATAATCGAGCTCAACCTATTTGTTTAACTTTTGTTTCTAAGCCGTTAGGGTCTGTTGACCTAGACTGGACAGGTATAGTTTCATGAACATCATTTTGAATACCGATTCGTACAAAGCCTCCCATTACCTTCAATATCCGCCAAAAACAGAATTCGTATCCAGTTATATAGAATCCCGCGGTGGTGAATACCCACAAGGTGTTTATTTCGGTTTGCAGATGTTTCTTGACCAATATTTGTCGAAACCTCTTTCTCAGGAAGACATTGATGAAGCAAAAGCCGTATTGACCGCACACGGTGAACCCTTCAATGAAGAAGGCTGGCAATACATTCTGGATACGCACAAAGGATACCTGCCCGTTGAAATTCAAGCGCTTCCTGAAGGCAGTGTCGTGCCTGCCCGTACACCGTTGGTGCAAGTGCAGAACACGGACCCAAAATGCGCCTGGTTAACCAGCTATCTTGAGACGGCGTTATTAAGGGCAGTCTGGTACCCGACCACCGTCGCCAGTAAATCTTTTGCTATCAAATCCATCATCCGGCGTTATCTAGAAGAGACTGCCGACAGCCTTGACGGTTTGCCATTCAAACTGCATGACTTTGGCGCTCGTGGTGCTGCAAGCAATGAGGCGGCTTCCATTGGTGGGTTGGCACACCTTCTTAACTTTATGGGGACAGATACCGTCTCTGCTTTGGTTTACGCAAGACGTTACTACAACGAAGACATTGCGGGCTATTCTATCCCGGCGGCGGAGCACAGCACCATAACGGCATGGGGGCAACAAAACGAAAAGCTGGCCTACCAAAACATGCTTGAGCAGTTTGCTAAACCCGGAAGCCTGGTGGCAGTGGTCAGCGACAGTTATGACCTGTTCCACGCGATAGACCACATCTGGGGCGACGAACTAAAAGAGAAGGTAGAACAAAGTGGCGGAACCTTGGTTGTTCGACCAGATTCAGGAAACCCTGTGGAGATCGTCGCGCAAACCATCGAGCGATTGATGGCGAAATTTGGCGAGAGCCGAAATTCGAAAGGCTTCCGTATGCTACCAGATTGCGTGCGCGTGATTCAGGGCGACGGCATTTCAAAAACCACCATCGAAAGCATTCTGTCGGAACTGAAATCCAAAGAGATCAGTGCAGACAACTTGGCATTTGGTATGGGTGCAGAACTGCTGCAGAAGGTAAACCGAGATACCATGAAGTTTGCCATGAAAGCCTCTGCCATTTGTATTGATGGTAAATGGCACGACGTCTACAAAGACCCAGCGACCGACCCTAACAAAGCATCCCGAAAAGGTCGCCTGGCGGTAATCGAGGCATCAAACTGGGAAACAGTTCGTGAAGATGAGTTGAACGACCGTGAAAACGCACTTCAGGTTGTGTTCAAAGATGGTAAAGTACTCAAACGCCACACGCTTCAGGACATTCGCGAGCGTATCCAAACCTACGTCTGATTGTAATAACATGATTCGGTGTTGCCACAACTAAATGTGGCAACACTTCTTTACCCTAGCGTAACTGTTCTTAGAAACAGGGGGTCAATGGAAGGTAAATCCACCATCCACATTCACCGCCTGACCCGTTACGTGCTCTGCCTGAGCAAAATACACCGCAAGCTTGCCCATATCTTCCGGGGTTTGACCTACGCCTTGAGGGATCAGAATGTCTTGGTGGCGCGCCCAAGATTCTTCCATGGTTTCACCTTCCAGTTTCCAACGCTCAGCTAACCCGTCCGGTCCGTACCACATGGCGGTAGGCACAATACCCGGACAAATCGCATTCACTGTAATACCTGTACGTTGCATCTCTTTTGCCAGCGAATTGGTAAACCCGACCACTGCAAATTTCGATGCGCAATAGTGCGCTAAATCGGGGAAGCCTTCTTTTCCCGCGATAGAAGCAACATTAATAATTCGCCCGCTTCCCGCTTTTTTCATGGCAGCAATTTCAGCTTTGCAACACAAGAACACCCCTTTAGCATTCACGTTGTTCACAAAGTCCCAGTCTTCTTCAGTTAATTCTTCAACAGACTTGATACTGAGTACCCCTGCATTGTTTACTGCTATATCCAGTGTTCCAAAGCGTTCGACGGCTTTCGATACCATGCTTTGCACATCTTCCCATTTTGAAATATCACTTTGCAGAGCCAGTGTCTCAACGTCATAGCCAGTCAACTCTTTTGCCGTCGTTTGGGCGTTGTCGACATTGATATCGGCGATCACTAAGTTGCAACCGAGTTTGGCAAATTCCGTTGCGATACCTTTGCCAATTCCTCTCCCCGCACCTGTCACAAGCACTGTTTTTCCTTTCAGAGACATAAGATTTCCTTTCTGTTTATTGGTTTATTCAAAACTCAATAATCAAAAAGTGTTCCGGATAAAATGGTCTAACAACCCATTAATAAATAAAGAGTTAGAAGAAAGGTGAAATCTATGTGGTGTTGCAGGGAGAAGTTGGATGCAACAGGTGTGGCATTAGTGGAATCAAAGATGAGAAATGGAAAGTAGGAAGAAGGTCATAGAACTTATGACCTTCATAATCAGCTAATTAGAGTGAGAGCGTAAATATTCGATCCGCATACATTTTCCCGCCGATTTCATAGGCGTCGGGAACGGTTTCCTTCAGTTCAAAACCACTCTTTTCAAGCACGCGTTCTGAGGCGACGTTTCCTTCAGACACAATGGCTCTGAACTGAGTAAGTTGGTGCTCACTTTCTGCCCATTTCAGCAATGCTTTGAGAGACTCGGTGCCATATTGTTTTCCGTGAAAGTCCGGCAGTAGCAAGTACCCGACTTCTGCAATGCCTTTATCCATAAAGAAACCGGTCACGCCAATAGACTTTCCGGACGCTTTTTCACGAAGTACCAAACAAAGCCAAGCTTCTGATTCAGGCGTCCACTCAGGCAATCGGGATTCAAACTGTCGTCGGATATCGTCTTCCTCTGGCGCATCAAAACACAGTGCGATCACCGAAGGGTTAGTGAGAAGCTCTCTAAACAGCTCCCAATCTGATTCGGTAATAGGTGACATAGAAAGACGAGACGTTTGAATCATAGAATTTCCTTTTTATGATTGAACTAAAGATTGCCTGTGTTGGCACTGAATAAACATAAACTGGGGTTTAGTTTTTAATCGGTGGTATCGGTCTGGTGACATCTCTTTCACCTTTTCTGTTACCTGCCCTTCGGTAAATTGGGAAACCACAAGACCGCTTTGAGTGATGGCGGCGAAGCTCTCGGTTAAAGAACGGCGATAGAAAGAAACTTCAACAGGCTGGCTAAGGGTATGCCATTCCTCTTCGATCAGTTCGCATTGGAAGTAATCGCCACTTGGTGACTCAGAAAAATCCACCATAGGGTGATGGGTAGAAAACACCAGCACACCCGTTGGTTTGAGTACTCGGGCGCACTCTTTAAAAAACGCCGATAAGTCTTTGAGATAATGAACCATAAGCGGGCATACAATCACATCGGCACTTGCCGCTTTTTCCTGAGGCAAACCGAGAGACAGATCCTGAGCGTAAGCACGAACCTTTTCACCAAACCGCGACTGAACAAGCTGGATCATCTCGGAAGACAAATCCACGCAAGTAACGTTAGCCGCCCCAGCCTTTAAGAAATGGTCGGCGTATTCGCCGGAACCACATCCTAAATCCAATACGACTTTACCCGTCACATCACCGACCAACGCCAGCGTAGATGGACGCTCGAAATTGGCATTGTAGATGTTGTCTTCCACTGCCTTTGCATACTCTTTTGCATGTTTGGTGTACATATCGAATTTCATAAAACTTCCTATGGGATAAGCACTTAAAGCCGGTGACGAGTAAAGATTTCAACAAGACTATCGCTTTTTTCAAATTCAGTGCAATCAAAACTTTCGCTGATTCGTCTTACTAATGAAGTGCAAAATTTTCACTCATTAAAGAAGAGAATCAATATGGAACAAAAACACTCAGTTTTTGCGCAAGCTGCGCTGTTTCTTCGTTTTGGGTTGGGGACCGTCTTTGTGATTGGCGGGCTGTCTAAGCTCAGCCTTCTGCTTTCCTCATCAAAGCAGGCGGGTATGGTTGCCAATTATATGGGGACAACCGGATACATTAATGAACTGTTCCAGGATTATTTATTCAGCAACGGAGTGTTAACACCTTGGTTCTTTCTTACTTCACTTTCAGCGTTTGAGCTGGCTTCGGGCATTGCCCTGATTATTGGCTTCATGGTTCGCCCGCTTGCTCTTTTTTACGGCTTACTTTTGTGGACGTTTGTCTTTTCTCTCCCGGTGGACACGGTGCCCGGAGCATCGGTGGGCGTGAAAACCTATACGTCCCCCGCAATATTCGTTCAAATCCGTGATATCAGCCTTTCCGGCATGATGTTCGTGCTGTTTAACCTCGGAGCAGGAGCGAGGAGCTTTGATTACCGACGAAACTTGGGTAATCACACAACACCAGACTGGGAATCCCTCGGGTTGCTATTGCGATTCTCCCTGGGTTTGACGTTTATTGTGGGCGGCTTTTTTGGCACTTACGCCAAAATCCCTACCTTTGCGACACCGCAGATCATTCTGGCTGTCATCGGGGTGGTGTTGATATTTGGCAGAGATCAGCAAATCAAGGCTGCCGGAATAGCGGTAATCGCGGTCATGCTGTGGTTTATGGTAACCAAAATCAGTGTCGACAAAGGCATTATCGCCAACTTAAATGGCTTTAAACGGGAATTTGCACTCGCCGCGGCGGGTCTTGTTTTAGTAAGGCTTGGTGGGGGTAGCCGTTTTACCTACCGCGATGTATTCCATCGAGCTAAGCGCACACTGAAGCCCAATAGTCTGCCTGATTCACCGATTGTGTAAGGAGCTGCCATCGCCTGCGGGTACACGCCAGTAGGCGAACACGTTAAATATGTTTGGTTTATTTAAACGCTCGGCACATCCGTCTTTAGACAAAGCACTTCTTAACCAGCTCTATCGCTATGCGCTTTCGCTTTGCCACGACGAATCACAGGCTCATGACTTGGTGCAGTACAGTTGTGAAAAAGTACTCACAACCATAGTCGAACCAACGCAAATCAAGCCTTATATGATGAAGGTCATCCGGCACGCATTTATCGACCAATATCGACGAAAACAATTCGAACTGGTTAAAGACGACAGTGAAATTTTAGAGACGATTGAAAAAGAAAGCGATGTGCTGAAATCAATGGAAGACATCGCCATTGATGGACAGCAAGTTGACTGGATTTTATCCCGAGTCACACCGCATGAGCGAGAACTGCTTTACCTGTGGGCAGTAGAGGGCATGAGCGTTCAGGAAATCGCAGAGATGACCGACACGCCAAAAGGTACTCTACTCTCAAGACTGAACCGGCTCAGGAAAAGAATCACGACAGAATTTAACCACCTCCAAGATCAGGAGGCACAGCAATGAATCAGAAACCATCAGACAAAAAGCTCAAACAGGGCGTTAAGCAGTTTTATAAGAGCCAGCATCTTTCTGAAGATCAGCTGGAGGCGATGCTGCATAAAACATCAACGCCCAAAAGCACTTTACCGTGGCAGCGAGTCGCCATTGCAGCCATGTTGCTGATCGCAGTCTCGTTATTCTTCCTATTTCCGACCAGAAATCACTATTTAGATATTTCCTCAGAAATTGCCTACAACCATAACAGTCAAATGCAAATGGAAGTGATGACAAGCTCCTTATCGGGTATTCGCACGTATCTGAACCGACTAGATTTTTCGCTGACCTCTTCTCAGCATCTTCCCACCAGCCAGTGGCAAGTGATTGGGGGGCGTTATTGCAGTATTGAAGGTAAGCTCGCGGCACAAATTAAAGTAAAACACTTGGAAACCAACGAGATCTATACCCTGTATCAGGCACGTTTGCCTGATTCGTTAGGTTCTGGAGTGAAGCGATACACCACCGATATTGATGGTGTAAACGTCACGCTATGGGAAGAAAACGGTTTGCTGATGGGGCTGGCGAACTGAAAAGCTAAACCGGAAACACTTTTTCAAAGCGTTCCAGCACCAATTCTGAATCCTCATTAAATTCAGCACCGACTTCACTGGCATATTGGGTAAAAAACTCGACATGCGCTTTGTGCCAGTGGGCATAGGAACGATCGCCTTCCCCTTCAGCATAAGCAAATTCTTTCGTCACTTGGTTAAACGGAGAGAAAGACACATCGGTCAACTTCACAATGCATACTGGCTCTTCTTTCCAGTTCAATACAATGGTTAGCCTTCCAACCACCGGCAGCGGCTCATTTTCGATGTCATAGCCTTGCTTCAGGCTGCACGATGCGGTTTTGATACTCTCATTAATCAGCCGAGCGCACTCGTTCGCATTGTATTCATCAGCACAAAAATACTCGGCAGTAACTTGAGGGATGGTCTCTCTTTCATTTTGCGGGAGCGTTTCAAGGTATTGGTTTAGAAAGGCTTGTTGTTCTGGTGTCATGGTTTTCCTTCATCTGATGCATTGTTGTTTTCGTTGCTGGCAAACGCTTGCAACAAACTCGGTTTTCGCGTCCGTGTAATCATCCATGTGACGATTAGTACTTGCTGCTTGAGATTTTAACTTGGAATAAGCGCTTCTTAGTTCAGCGCTGTTTATTAACTGATCTCGAAAATACATTAAGTCGTGCCATAATTCAGATTCAAAAGGCATGACATGTAAATAGTGAGTCTTAATCTGGTAACTGTCATCGGTAAATTTGGCAAAAACGACTCGATCAGACATCTCAACTTTTAGCCTCAGAAATCCGATCGCTTTTAATTGTAATTCCAACTCTGAATTCAAATCACTAAATCCACTGATCCCCAAAGCGATATCAATAATAGGTTTTGCACATAACCCTTCAATCGCGGTACTGCCAATATGTTGAATTCGAGATGTATGAACCTTTGTCTGAGCAACCAACTCCTGTTTGACTCGCTCAAACTCTTTCTTCCAATCAGAATCGTAATCAGCGAGCACGACTTCACTGTGAGCTAAACCTAGAGTCACCTTTTCTCCTTCCTGATAAATCTATTTCATGTAGGGGAACTCTATTGAGACTCCCCCTTTTGCAGTGACTTTATAACCCCGTAGCACCAAGTTCGCCAACGAGTTTTAACCACTCATCTCTTTGCGTTTTATCCGCACCGATCACAGAACCAATTAGCGTGAGTTTTGCGGCTTCCATACCACTGAATTGCAGCGTAAAACGATCCAGTTGTTCAATCACGGGCTGAGCTTGCATCTCGGCGTAGTCGTGCGGGGCATCCATGGTTAATATTAAACGAGACGTTTTCCCTGTCAGCAGTTGCTTGGGCTCTACACTGCCTTCCTCGAATTTAAACGCAAATCCGGGCAAGAAAGTTCGATCAAGTAACCCTTTGAACTTAGCGGGCAAACCGCCCCACCAGATAGGGGAAACAATCACAATATGATCTGCCCATAAAACCGATTCCTGAAAAGATTCCAAACTAGGTTCTAACGGCTGAACATCATCGTATCCGCTGTCCAGGCTGATGTTAAAGTCCAATTCGGCCAGATTGATACGTTTAACCTGATCTTGTTCTCGGGCTTGCAATTCATAGCTGTCTGCCAGTGCATGAGAAAAGCTAGACGATTTTGGGTTGGCGTTGATTACTAAGATGTTTTTCATTGTCTGACCTCGTTCAGTAAAGAGGTAACTATTACATCTCTGCCCTTAAGGTCAGAGTCAACGACTTTTTGGGCAAGAATCTATGGTTGAGATACAACCATCAATTTTTTCTATATTTTTCATAACTCTAGCAAGTTCCTGTTGCAGATTATTTTTTATCTCTAACAAGAAAACATGCACTTTTTGCCAATCAACTTCACCATCTTGGTAAGTGATCACCCCTTTCAATTGAGCCAAGGTTACGCCTAGTGATTTGGCTTCTACAATGAGCTGAAGCACTTCAAGATCCGTCTCTGAATAAATACGGTAGCGCCCTCGACGCGCAGGAGGCTGAATCAGTCCCTTTTCTTCATAAAGCCGAATGGCTTTTGCCGATAAACCCGTGTGTTTGGATACTTGTCCTATTAGCATTGATACGCCTTATTTGTTCAATCCAGGTACTTTGTCAGTGCTCGCTGAATAAACTGAATGTCTGATGGAAAGAAGTCGTTCAAAGGCAAGTTTTTCGGTTCCATCCAAAAAAACGTTTGTTGTCTTTCAGGATCAGTCGCGGTTGGCTCATTGTGAGCATCTTCGGACAGAACCACATAGAAAATGTCGCCACCAAACTCGTTTTTCCCAATTTCGACTGCCAGTTTCGAAACCGACTCCAGCCCAGTCTCTTCTCTGAGTTCTCGGATAGCCGCTTGTTCACCGGATTCTCCCTCGTCAACAGAGCCGCCAGGAAACTCAAAAACCATGCCTTTGCTGCGTCTGAAACGTTGCTGAACCAAAACCTTTCCATCCCTGACGACTACTGCCATTGCCAAGTGTCTTTCGTTACTCATGTTTCACTCCTGCACTATTTGATAAAGATGCCCGCTTTCATGATCATTTTGATAAGGCTTTTGCTTCACCCACCCCAGCGACTGAGCTACTTTCAGACTGGCGATGTTGTTCTCTGCAATAAAGATGTGAAAAGTCGACAGGTCATAACGCTGGGATAACTGGCTAAGTGCCAGTTGGCACATCTGTTTCGCTAACCCTTTACCCCAAAATTTTTTGCGGATGAAATAACCAAAATCACGTTTCCCTTCGATGATTTTCATGCCACAAAAGCCCACCAGCTCTCCCGATTTTGCGCATCGAAATGCAAATCGATCCTGCTCGGATTGGGCAGATTCAAACCAATCTTTCGCTTCTGCCAGTGTGAGTACTCTGCGAGGACCTAAAAAGCGCATCACCTCGGGGTCGGTTAAGAGATCAAATACCTTGTCTTTGTCGGAATCATTAAGCGTGGTGATCACTGTGTCCATCGAAACCTTTTACATCCATTGTCATTTGCACTTCAGTAGCAGGGCTACCACTGGCTAGAATTAAGATATCAGATTCAATACGTTGCGTAACTTCAAAGCCCATTCTTTCAAAGATAGATACATTTCCCGTCTGCGCCACACACCATAGGAAGAGCCTTGATGCGGAAGCATGATTTTTAATCACTTCCTTGATCATCTTTCCGGCAATACCTTTTCTACTCCGCATAAAAAGTTAGTCTCCTTTTTCGCTCTGTGGGGTCACTATTCTGAACAAAACCTACTTCTTTGCCACTTATCGTTAATGATAATAATTATCAATCATGATATAGGTATTGAGTTATATTCTTAAAAAAATAAAGGACACATCATGTTTAAGAAATGGCTGTTTTCCATTTTGCTTGTGCTTAGTTTCCCAGTTTTAGCAACCATTGAAGTCAAGGACGAGCTTTCCACTCTCACGTTAGAAAAAGCACCTCAACGCGTGGTGGCACTGGAGTTTAGCTTTGTCGACGCTCTGGCCAACCTCAACATCTCCCCGGTTGGTGTGGCGGATGATGGCGATGTGAATCGAGTCATTGAGCCGATTCGCGACAAGATCAGTGACTGGACATCCGTTGGTTCTCGTTCCCAACCAAGCTTGGAAGTCATTGCCTCTCTAAAGCCTGACCTGATCATTGCTGATGTAGAGCGTCATGAAGCCATCTACGAAGACTTAAAACGCATTGCCCCTACTCTTATCCTGAAAAGCCGTGGCGAAACTTATGAAGATAACCTAGCCGCAGGCATCAAAGTCGCAGCCGCTTTTGACAGAGAAGCAGAGATGCAGAAAAAAGTGAACGCACACAACCAACGCATGGATGAAGTTGCGGCGCGAATCAATAAAAAAGCGACTGTGATGTTTGCTGTGTCCACGGCTAAGGGCGTTTGGATGCACGGTCCAAAGGCATACGCTGGCGGCGTTGTTTCTCGCTTGGGTCTTAGCTCCCCAATCACTGAAGATAACGGAAAAGCCTACATCAGTACTACTCTGGAAAACCTTGTCAGGCTAAACCCTGATTACTTCCTGGTAGGCGAATACGGCACTGAAACAACGGTAGACAAGTACAAAGAAAACCCACTTTGGCCAATGATGACCTCCGTGAAAAACGAGCAATACGTCGAAACCGATGCCCGCTTGTGGTCGCTGAATCGCGGTATGATCGCGGCTGAAATCATGGCTTCTGAAATCGAGCACCTGCTTAAATAAGCTTGCTTAAACACAATGACAGGTTCGTTCTCTTTTTCTGAAAAGAGCGCGATTCGTACCTTTGTGGTATGTTTCGCGCTTTTTTCCCTTTTGCTGTTTGGCGCAAGCTGGTCTTTGATCAACGCGCCAAGCTTTCCCATGAACTGGAGTGATGTATCCGACTTTGTACTGCAACAAGACGGAAACGCCATTCATCAGCAGATTATCTCCTCGATTCGGCTTCCACGCACATTGACCGCATTTTTGGTGGGTGCAGGTCTGGCAGTGGCAGGGCTACTGATGCAGTCGATTACCCGTAACCCGCTCGCCTCCCCTTCTATCCTTGGCGTCAGTGCCGGATCAGCATTCGCTTTTGCCTTTGCTTCCACCGGGCTTTTACCCTGGTTAGCTGGAGTTCCGATTCTGGTGGTCACTTTTGTCGGTGCTGCTTTATCCGGCACGTTGGTGTTCTTTCTCGCTGGGTTGCACACCGCAAGACCACATCCTCTGCGCATCGTACTAGCAGGCATTGCGCTAAATTTTCTGTTTATTTCACTGACTCGTGCTGCGGTAATATATGCCGACGAAAACGCCTATGGGGTTTTACACTGGCTGACCGGTTCAGTGGCAAACACCGACTGGGAAGACACAAACCTTGTGATGCCTTGCGTTCTAATTGGGCTGTTCGTCTCTGTTTATCTCTCTTTTCAGCTGAACTTGTTGAAAATGGGTGAAGAGATGATGCGCTCCGTTGGTGGCAGTGTGTTTAAAGTGCGAGGGCTCGCCTGCTTCGTAATTGTACTGCTCATCGCTGGCTGCGTAAGCGTAGCGGGTCCCATTGCTTTCATCGGTTTGATTGCACCACACATTGCCTTCTTTTTGGTGGGATCAGACGTGCGTTATCAATTGCCTGTCGCCGCCTTACTTGGGGCAAATCTGGTACTCTTTTCTGATATTGCCAGCCGCTATATTTCTCCTGGACAAGAAAGCCCTGTCGGCATCATCACCACTTTGTTTGGTGCGCTCTTTTTCCTAGCATTTGTGCGTTTTAAGCTGGGGAGGCAGTCATGATTCGCTGGTATTACTGGGCGGTTATTCTGGCTTCAGTCTGGTTGCTTTTTGCAGTCTGGCACATCAGTGCGGGCGCAGTTTCTATTTCAATGAACGACATTTGGTCGACACTGACAGGCGCGTCAAACGAGCACGAATTTACGCTATTCGGGTATCGGATTCCACGAATGATCGTCGCCTCATTGGTTGGAGCCGCATTGGCGCTTTCTGGCTTACTGGTTCAGGGCGTTGTCAGAAACCCATTAGCCTCACCTGACATTCTGGGCGTCACCTCGGGCGCGAGCTTTGCGGTGGTGCTCACCAATATTTTCTTTAACGATCTACCCGTTCATTGGCTCCCCTTTGTGGCGCTGACTGGTGGAGCCATTTCCACGCTTCTGCTGTTAGCGCTTGCCAAAGACATGCTCAATCGCCCTGCGGCTTTTGCGCTTATTGGTATCGCCCTTGCGGCGGTATTCTCTGCGGGTATCGACTTCTTATTGGTGAGTTTTCCTTTAGAAATCAACACGTCTATGGTTTGGCTCACGGGTTCTGTCTGGGGGAGAAACTGGTCCCACATTCCGCCTCTTATCTTATGGCTTTTCGTGTTGATGCCTTTCGCCATCTACCTTGCCTACAAACTCGACATATTAGGGCTGGGGGATGAAGCCGCCCACGGGCTGGGGGTGAAAGTCCCATTTGTTCGGTTGCTCACACTGATCATTTCGATTGCGCTGGCATGCGTTGCGGTATCGATTTGCGGCAACATTGGATTCATTGGTCTTGTAGCCCCTCATGCTGCAAGGATGATGGTAAGAGGACGCCATTTGGCAATCATCCCTTCGACTTTGTTGATTGGGGCGATTTTGCTACTGAGCGCCGACCTCTTCGCCCGAATACTTATGCCCCCCATCGAGTTACCTGCTGGGGTGCTCACTGCCTTTATTGGTGCGCCTTACTTTATTTATTTACTCAGCCGCTACAAGAATTGGTAAACACATGAAAGAGATAGCTGCATTTCATGCAATGAATGTGACCTTGGGTTACCAAGACACCACCATCATACAATCGATGACTGCATCGATTAAAAAAGGAAAACTGACTGCTCTGATTGGTCCGAATGGCTGCGGTAAATCAACATTCTTGAAATCGTTAGTACGCCTGCTGAAACCGTCGAACGGGCAGATTCAGCTCTATGATGAGAAGCCCATTCATCAGTACAAAGACAAAGAGTACGCCAAGTACGTATCGCTTCTTCCCCAAACGCCTATTGTGCCGGAAGGTGTAACGGTAAGAGAGCTGGTCGGCTATGGTCGAGCTCCCTACCTCAATACATTGGGCAGGCTTACCAAGGAAGACAAACAGCGAGTGGAAGACGCCATGGTAGAAACAGGCACAGAAACGCTCGCAGACAGGCGTGTCGATGAGCTTTCAGGTGGTCAGCGGCAGCGCGTTTGGATAGCCATGGTATTGGCACAGAACACCGACATCATTCTGCTGGACGAACCGACCACGTATCTGGATTTGTCGCACCAATATGAACTGCTCCACTTACTGGTAAAGCTCGTTAAACAAGGGAAAACCGTCGTAGTTGTGCTCCACGATTTAAGTCAGGCTTGTCGCTATGCCGATGAACTGATGGTAGTAAAATCGGGCGAGCTCTACGCTCAGGGAAGCCCAAAAGAGGTGTTCACGGAAACCATGTTGGCTGAAGTTTTTGATCTGGATGCCCGGATTATTGACGACCCAGAATCCCACACCCCCATGGCAATCCCCAAGATCCCGTCTTTAAGCTAATTAAACCCACTCTTCAATGGAAAACGCCGCATTTCGACATAGTAAGATTGCGGCGTTTTTATTATCAAACGCGATGCTCAATTTTCACTCTGCGTTTAACGCTCAAAGGTACCGTTGTCATCGAATTGAGACATTCCGCGTAGCCTTTCCGAGATACAATAAGTCATCCACCTCACCCAAACCTTCAAGCCCAAACGAACACGATCAGGTTAAAACCAATAGTTGATTGGAAAAATAAATAAGGACATTTATGAATATTACCCTCGATACGGCAAAGGCATTAGTCGGAGCCGCCCGAGAAGCCGCGAAAAAGGAAGTCATGCCCTATTTTCGCAAAACAAGCCAGCTGTCTGTAGAGAGTAAAAGTTCCGCCTCAGATCTGGTCACCACCGCAGATAAGAATTCCGAAAAACTCCTATCCATGAAGATCGCAGAGATCTTGCCAGAAGCAGAAATCATAGGAGAAGAAGCGGTAGAGAATGATCCCAGCTTGCTAAACAAGATAAACACTGCCAGTCAGTGTGTAATCATTGATCCTATCGACGGCACGTGGAACTTCGTAAAAGGGGTTCCGGTATTTGGGATTATTATTGCCGTAGTAGAAGGTGGAGAAACCGTCTGTGGTATTCTCTATGACCCAGTGATGGACAACTGCACTTACGCCGTAAAAGGGAAAGGGGCGTATCACATCGCATCAGACGGAGAAGTCTCATCCGTTTATTCCGCAAAACCAACGGACAGTTTTACCGAAATGGAAGGGTTTGTACCCGCATTTTCATTCCTGCCCAGTGAATACGACTTCATGTTTAAAGATTTGTCTCAGTTTGAGCGAATCAACACCCTGCGTTGCTCCTGCCACGAATACAGAACACTCTCCGAAGGTGGAGTTCACTTTGGAATATCCGGCTCACCAAAGCCTTGGGACAACGCCGCAGGAGAGCTCGTCTTCAGAGAATCGGGTGGCTACGCTGCAATCCTAGAAACTGGTAAAGCCTACAAACCCGGATCTGATAACAAAGGAATCCTGCTTCTCGCACCAAACAAGGAAAATTGGCAGAAACTGCAGCAGCACTTTCTTGGGTAGGGTTGGCTGGGGGAAACTACGATATTAAGTAGGTGACTTTGTAGTTTGATATAGGTTGGCTGCTGAGGCAGCTAACTGTCACAACAGCCCATAACTTGAAGTTCTGTAGATATTTGACAGCCGGAGAAATCCATGTAGCTACATCCGTTTAAATGACTTGTTGGTTGTTCACGTCAAAGGCTAGTGCTAACATTTGTACACACACTAACAAAGGAATACATCATGGACACTAGAATTCAGTTTCGTGTTGATGAGGAAACAAAACGCTTAGCTCAGCAAATGGCTGAAAGTCAGGGTCGTACATTGAGTGATGCTTGCCGAGAACTTACTGAACAACTCGCTGAACAACAAAGAAAAACACTGTCTCACGATGCATGGCTAACTGAACAAGTAAACCTAGCATTTGAGAAGCTTGACTCAGGAAAGTCGGTTTTCGTTGAACATGAATCGGCTAAATCTCGAATGGAAGAGCGCAAAGCCAGAATCCGCAACCGAGGTAAGCAATGATTTTATGGGAAGAAGAGTCACTTAATGATCGTGAAAAGATCTTTGAGTTTCTCTATGACTTCAATCCTGATGCAGCAGAGAAAACCGACAGCCTCATTGAAGCAAAAGTAGAAAACTTGCTTGAGCAACCTCTTATGGGCGTGCAAAGAAACGGAATCCGTGGACGTTTACTCATTATTCCTGAGGTATCAATAATCGTACCGTACTGGGTTGAAGGCGAAGTTATCCGCATTCTGCGTGTGCTCCACCAAAAACAAAAATTCCCTACAGATTGATTGCTCCCTCTGAGGCGCTAGTAAATGACATGAATTCCCCCCAAACTTACTAGGGTCTGTTGACCTTTCGAGCTGATTTTTGCACCCATTTTGATATTTTGTCCTTAGCTTCTTCATGACTAACCACTTTGTCATCAACTAACTCTCGCTCGCCTCGTGCAATCCCCTCAATAATTGCCAAACGGTTTTGCATAAACTCGTAATCTTCAACATCAACCAAATATGCCAATGGTTTACCGTGTTCGATAATTAAGACGGGTTGTTTAGTGTCGTGGAGCTCGGCAAGGATCTTAGTTGCTTGACGTTTTAGTGATGTGACTAATTCTACTTTCATAAGAGCTGCTCCAGACGAATACTAAAGTGATACTATTCTGTCACTTTGAGTATAGTTAGCTCGATGCCAATCAAGAGCTGTTATCTATTGTGACGCGAGGAAGGCTCACATGTGTTATGCAAGTAATTACTTAAACTGTATCCAAGAAAAATAAGCCATGAATATATTGTAAGCTCTAAGATACGTTGGTTTAGTCCCACTGTTTTTGAGCTCGGATCTAAGCTTAAAAATGCTATCAGAGCCACTATCGCTGCGGTATAACCCGTAAACTTAAATACCTTCGAATTTGACCACGACGTAGAACCTGAAGATAGACAAAATATTGCCATAACCCCGCATAGATAACCGGGAAACGCAGAAGCCATATGAATGTTATGAGATATTGATGGTGTATCGGGTCGACACTCAAAGTCGCATGGAAAAAACGCGGCTATGCCAAGGGTAATACCGTAGATTGCAATGAATATAAGTCCGATAGTGTTTAACTTTGTACGGGGTATTACGGAGTAGCTAACAAATACAAAACCAAGTATGAACAATTCAGTTGGGATAAAACCCAAATAGTTTACATAAGCCCCATGAGGCGCTCCTGTTGCACCTAACTCACTTATAAACTGAGAAATATGGCTGTAATCAGGATAAAAGTAACCAGCGATAAAAACCGTACTGGTAAACCAAATGAAACTAAATACAGGTAAAGCCAAAAGCAAATATCTACTGTTCAAAGTGCCCTTCCTTGTTCATTTGTTTAACAGTAAATATATATTACATGCCCTTATTAAATTTAATGGTTAAAATCTGACTAAATATCATCGAATCTTACCATTAAAAAACGCCGCTTCTTTCGAAAGCGGCGTTCGTATTTTACAGCCTAGTCATCATCGCCATTTCAGCTTCTGATGCAAACGTGTGACTTCCCCGA
This sequence comes from Vibrio nigripulchritudo, assembly GCF_027924785.1. Lineage (NCBI taxonomy): Bacteria > Pseudomonadati > Pseudomonadota > Gammaproteobacteria > Vibrionales > Vibrionaceae > Vibrio > Vibrio nigripulchritudo. Next base: position 2,166,380 of record NZ_AP027050.1, read on the forward strand.
CCACAATTAAGGCGGGGCTTTGGGCTAACTTTGCAGTGTTGGACAGGTCTTTTAGGTCGCACTGCCATACTTTCTGATCTGCTGTGGTGCCTTTCTGAATAATGGCGCAAGAAGTGTCTGCCGATAAGCCGTGGGTGATCAGGTTGTCCATGATATTGCCGCTTTGTTTCAGCCCCATGTAGAACACCAGCGTGTTATTTGGTTGGGTCAAAGACGCCCAGTTGATAGGTTGCCCATTCTTTTGCAAATGCCCGGTGATGAACTGCACGCTTTGGGCGTAATCTCGATGCGTAAGAGGAATACCTGCATAAGAGGTCGCACCCGCTGCGGCGGTAATTCCGGGCACCACTTCGAACCTAATCTGGTTTTCTGCCAGCGTTTCAAGCTCCTCGCCGCCTCGACCAAAGATAAAAGAGTCTCCCCCTTTAAGTCTTACTACGCGTTTTCCCTCCAGCGCTTTCTCTACCAGAATCTGGTTAATTTGCTCCTGAGGCACGCAGTGGTAATCGAGCTTTTTACCCACGTAAATCTTCTCAGCATTGTCACTTGCCAGCGCCAGAATATCTGCCGACACCAATCGGTCATACACCACCACTTCGGCTTGCTGAATCACGCGATAGCCTTTAACGGTAAGCAAATCAGGATCACCGGGGCCCGCTCCGACTAGCGAAACAAAGCCGGTATTTGATGAAGAATTAGAGAGACACGACATAGAAGACTCCACACATAGACGATCGCCCCGATGGTCGGGGCGAAAAAGAAGATTAAGCGTTGCGCGCTGGCTGGGTTTTGGCGTGAGTGATATACAGGCTCATACCTGTAATCAGCAATCCACCCACCAGGTTACCCAACGTGACTGGAATCTGGTTCCAGATAAGCCAGTCTGCAATGGTGAAGTCTGCGCCTAGCATCATACCCAGTGGGAACAGGTACATGTTGACCACGGCGTGCTCGAACACTAAGCCGAAGAAGATAAAGATAGGGAACCACATCGCCAGCACTTTGCCGCTGACCGATTTCGACACCATGGCACCCACGACACCAAGTGATACCATCCAGTTACACAAAATGCCTTTAACAAATACGGTAATCCAGCCGTCTAAGCCATGCTCAGCAAACCCGACAGAGCGCGCAGTAGACGCTTTAATGAAAGCTTGACCAACTGTACCCGGATCCATGCTGAAGTTCATGGTGAAAGTCAGTGCCACCAGAAACGCCACCGAAAGCGCGCCAATTAAGTTACCTAGCCCCACCAGCAGCCAGTTACGCAGAATGCCCGCTTTGGTGACTCCTGGGCGCTTTTCAAACAGGGAAAGTGGTGCCAACGCAAACACGCCCGTCAGCAAATCAAACCCCATCAGGTTCAGAATACAGAAGCCAACCGGGAACACTAACGCGCCCACAATAGGCATACCCGTTTGCACGGCTGTGGTAATGGCGACCGCAACCGCTATCGCCAAGATGGCACCAGCCATAATGCCGCGAATCAGGGTGTCCCGAGTCGACATAAACACTTTGCTTTCGCCAGCGTCGATCATGGTTTGAACAAAGTCAGCAGGTTTCACGTAAGACATACTCGTCCTTATTCCTTAAGAAATTAAAAATTGAATAGACGAAGGCTCCCAGAGCTTGTTTTTTGGCTCGCCTAAGAAGCCTTCTTGCTATGCAATCTTGAAGGGCGTGATTTAACTGGTTGCCACTTCAACAATCCCGCTGTTCACACGCGCCGGATACGCTTTCACGCTAAAGCGTTCATCTTCCATGCAGGCACCGGTTTTCAGGTTGAAGCGCTGCTTTTTCAACGGGCTTGCCACCCATAATTCCCCCTGATGTTCGGCTATAAGCCCTCGGGAAAGCACGTTGGAATGAGCAAAAGGATCGGTATTGCTGATCGCCAGTACACTCTCTTCTTCGCTAGGGCGGAATATCGCCACTTGCTGCCCCTGTACCAAAGCACATACGCCTGTACCCGGAACAATGTCATTGATATCGCAGATAGTTTCGAATGCTGTTGTCATGGATTAGCCCTCCAATTCCACGTGAAGAATGTCGCCTTTGGCTTCCGGATGTTTTTCTGTGAACGTAGCAGGGCGGTGCTGATCCCTTTCAGGCACAAACACTACGTTATCGTCACGCAAATCCGAGTTAATGAAGTGTGAGAAGCGTTTAAGCTGCTGATCATCGTTGATGGTGTCTGTCCACTCACAGCGGTATTCCGCCACCAGCTTGGTAATGTCTTTTTCAAGCTGTTCGTTGATACCCAGTTTGTCGTCGACAATCACTTCTCTTAAGTAATCCACACCACCTTCCATGTTTTCCAGCCACACAGAAGTGCGTTGAAGTGGAGCGGAAGTGCGAATGTAGAACATCATGAAACGGTCGATGTAGCGAATCAGGGTTTCTTCGTCTAAATCCATCGCCAGAAGGTCGGCATGGCGAGGCTTCATACCACCGTTACCGCATACGTACATGTTCCAGCCTGCGTCTGTGGCGATAATGCCCAGATCTTTACCTTGCGCTTCAGCACACTCACGGGTACAGCCAGACACACCAAATTTCATTTTGTGTGGGGTGCGAATGCCTTTGTAGCGATTCTCGATGCGAGAGCCTAAGCCAACGGAATCCTGAACCCCGTAGCGACACCATGTTGAACCAACACAGGTTTTCGCCATGCGAAGGGCTTTAGCGTAGGCTTGACCTGTTTCAAAGCCAGCCTCAATCAGCTTGCGCCAGATCTCTGGTAAATCGTCTTTCTGAGCACCAAACAAACCGATACGCTGGGCGCCAGTCACTTTGGTGTAGAGGTTGTATTCTTCCCCCACTCTTGCCAGTGCCGCCAGCGCCTGAGGAGTGACTTCTCCTCCCGCCATTCGTGGGATCACCGAATAGGTGCCGTCTTTCTGAATGTTGCCCAGGAAGTTGTCATTGGTGTCGTGCAGTTTGACCAGTTGCGGTTTGAGGATGTGTTCCCCCCAGCAAGACGCCAGAATAGAGCCGATAGCAGGCTTACACACTTCACAACCGTAGCCTTTGCCGTGTTTGGCAAGCAATTCATCAAAGGATGTAATCTCTTCAATGCGAATCAGATGGAACAGTTCCTGACGAGAATAAGCAAAGTGCTCACACAGATAGTTTTTCACTTCGATGCCGGACTTCGCCAGCTCTGCATTCAGAACAGAAGTGACAAGCGGAATACAGCCGCCACACCCAGTGCCCGCGCCTGTTACCGCTTTAATGTCTGCCAGCGTGTGGTGCCCTTCTGCAACTGCTGTGGCGATCTTGCCTTTGGTCACATCAAAACACGAACAGATCACTGCGCTTTCAGGCAGAGCATCAGCTCCCAGAGACGGTTTTTCAGCGCCTGCATGCGCCGGAAGAATTAAAGTGTCTGGGTGTTCAGGTAAGTCAATTTCATTGAGCTTGAGCTGAAGAAGGTCATCGTAATCTGAGGTATCCCCCACCAGCACCGCACCCAGCAGCGTTTTGCCGTCTTCCGATACGATGATGCGCTTGTAGACTTCCTCTTCTTCATTCTGGTAAACGTAGCTTTTGCAGCCCGGTGTGCGCCCATTCGCATCGCCAATGGAACCAACTTTCACGCCCAGCAGTTTCAGCTTGGCACTCATGTCAGCGCCTTCAAATAGGCTCTCATTGCCAACCAGGTGATCCACTGCCACCGTCGCCATTTTGTAACCCGGAGCGACCAGACCATAGAAGGTTTGATTCCACGAAGCGCACTCGCCAATGGCGTAAATACTTTCATCCGACGTCTGGCAATGGTCGTTTATGGCGATACCGCCGCGAGGCGCGATTTCCAACCCCATCTGCTTAGCCAGCTTGTCTTGCGGACGAATGCCTGCCGAGAACACAATGAAGTCGGTTTCCAACTCTGTGCCATCAGCAAAACGCATCACATTGCGCGCACTGCTGCCCTCTGGCGCGATTTCTAAGGTGTTTTTGCTGGTGTGGACTTGAACGCCCATGCGCTCAATTTTGTTTTTCAGCTGTAAGCCACCTTGCTGATCAAGCTGTTCTGCCATCAGAACGGGCGCAAACTCCACCACGTGAGTTTCTACGCCCAAAGCCTTAAGTGCGCCAGCTGCCTCCAGACCAAGCAATCCGCCACCGATAACAACACCGCTTTTGCTGTTTTTGGCACACGCCTCAATAGCTTTCAGATCTTCAATGGTTCGGTATACAAAGCAGTCTCTGCTTTCGTGACCTTTGATGGGAGGAACAAATGGGTAAGATCCGGTGGCGATGATCAGCTTGTCGTAAGCGATCTCGCGACCAGAGCTTGAATACACAATGCGATTTTCTCGATTGACGTTGATGGCACGTTCGCCCAGCAAGATGTTAATGCCGGGCTTTTCATAGAAGCCTTCTTTGACCAGAGAAAGTTCGTCCGCCGTGTGATGAGAGAAATACGAAGAGAGGTGAACACGATCGTAAGCGACCCTCGGCTCTTCACAGAAAACCGTGATGTCCATTTCCGCGACATCGGTTTTCTCTACCAGGTCTTCGATGTAGCGATGACCCACCATCCCGTTGCCGATCACAACCAGCTTCAACTTGCTCATAAGACTTCCTGATAATTATTTTGTTAACTGAGCGCATTGTTGATTGTTAATGGATGTGAACACATGATGTAAATCAATTACAAAATAAAACTACCCTAAAGGGGTAGATGGTGGTGCTTAACAAGCTTTATAAAGGTTAAATGCATGTTTCTGACGTAAATAGTATGGAATGAGTATATGTGTAATAAAAATCGGTAATAAAAGAACACAATTTCACTTATACCCAATTACCTACCATTCACTCATTTTCATTATTAGGCGTGTAAGTATAAGGCGTCGTTATCGCCACCAGCTCAAATCCGTGTTTCTGCGCGATGGGTCTACTCATGTCAGACGCATCGATGGTCAGATAGCGAATACCTTTCGATCTGGCTTCATTAATTCTCTGGTGCAACAGCGCGGTGTAACATCCTTTCCCACGGTGGGTTTCGAGTGTGCTGCCACCCCAAATTCCTGCAAACGGACTGTCTCCATTGTAGGTAATCCAACCGGAACTGACGGGCTGCTCACCGCTGTATACTACATAGATTGAAATCTGATCGGGCTGCGTCTGCTTAAAGTTGTTCAGATAGTCAAAATGCTCGCTAAGGTCTTCTTTCCATACCTGTTCCTGAACCCAAATGGCGTCTCGAATACCCTTCTCATCAGTCACTTCTATCACTTGTTCAGGAACTGGAAGATGTGCTTCGATGGTCGTTAGATCTAACACCATAAAGGACTCAGGATCGTCGGCAACAAACCCTTTCTCCACCAGTCGTTTGGTAATGTCACTTGGGGAGTCATAATCATAAACTTTCCATTCGAAGCTTCGGTTCAGCTTTCGGAAATATTCCATTTCCTCTTCAATCGCTGGATCGGCACTCCTTTCGTCTAAATCGAAGTAGGCAATCAGGCTGCCGCCAGATTGTTCTGAGACCAGTCGAACAACCTTCCCTGTATCGAATTTTTGGTAGCCCGTTAAGTTGATATCAATTCGCTCAAACTGATTGTACTGCGCTCTTACTGCTTGCTTATTCATGCTGTTTCCTAGGGTCTGTTGACCTATTAGTCTGGAGCTCATTATAAAAATGGAAGTATTGGCGAAACTTTAACATCCGAATGTTGACCATTGAGTCAATTAGCATCAAACATGGAGTATAGCCGCCGCACATTTCACCGTTGAAAAGGAGCATAACGTGAAAGCTCTAAATACTTTATTACTGTCTGTACTGATCGGGTTCTGTTTCTCTGCCAGTGCTGCAACTCAGCCATCTTTGAGCACTCTTGTCGGAACCTGGGAGATGGAAACGCAGGTCCTGACCGAAAAAGGGGCTCGAGTACCGACCCAAGCGAAGATTCTGAATGGAAAAAGCCGCTTTACCATTCATCCCACAAGTGAAAGCCCTTACTTCTTCACCATATTTAGCTGGTGGAAAATCACCAGTCAGGATCCCAAGGCGACACATACCCCCGAGCACGGGCTGACTTTTTTCGGTTCAAATACGCTCTTGGCGACACAGTGGCACAACGAGCCTCGGCTAAAAGCTGTCACCACCAACGAGACCAAAGTGTTTGATTTCAAGTTGCTGGATAATGGCAAACTGAGCTTTGTGATGTATGAAACACCAAACTGCGTCACCAGCAAGTGCGAACACCAGAACGTCGTAACCATTACCCGTGGAGTGGCAAGCAAAGTTTCTCAGGAACCGTTAAATCAAGCACCGGATTGGTACCCTCAGCTTTAAAGCTGAGTTTACATTGTAAATTCAGCTCGATTTGATCACTACTTGAGTAAAATCGATCCAGCCATTAGGAAGAAGTGATGTGGTGGTAAGCTTCTCGGATACATTGGTGTCCTGCCTGATATGCAAAATCGGCTGATACAGCCCTTTGTTAATCAGTGTTGTTTCTATATTCTCAAGCTGCCTTAAACGCTGCGCACTGGTGGGCAATTGCAAGGCCGTAACCACTTTCTGTTTCAGCCACTCAGAATTAGCAGTGGCAAAACACACCTTGCTGGAGCAGGTACAAAGCAGCCAGAACATCCACGAAAGCTCGGTATCTTCATCAAACACTTCCCCACTTACGATGATATCTGCTTCCGACAACGTGGCTGCCGAGTCAAATTCCGGATACTCATAGATGGTAATTTCGCAGTCGATGCCCAGATCAGTTAATCGCTGATGGACTTGTTCCGCCGCGGCAATGTGAACATTAAGTTGATAGGACACTACACGTATGGGGGCTTTGGGTAGGTTAGCGGGTGAAGGGATTTCACCTTTCGGTGCGGCTTTTTCAAAGATAGGTGTAGTGGTCATTCCCTCGGCATACGCCACTTCTTCGCCCCAGGTCACTTCTGGCAGTGGCAGAGTCTGGATTACCTGCTGAAGCCATTTCCGATTGGCTCGCTTTTTCATCCAAGCGTGGCGATTAGGATTGAGCTGAGCGTAAATACATCCCGGTTCCCACTGCGTTTTCTCTTCAAATCCGGCTTTAGAGCGATGTTGAAGGTGAACGCCATGAACCATGTCGCTGTTGAGTTCAAAATCCTTCGCTTTGTCGCCCACATTCCATATCTCAACGCCATCAATCCAGGGACGAAAGCCGTGATAATGAGGAGAGGTTTTCAAAAGTGTGCGCCACTCTGTTTGCTCCACCAACATAAACGGACCAGACCCGACAATTTGGTCATTAACCGATTTGGCGATGCCCATCGCACTGGAAGAGACCAGTTTGGGTATCAAATTGGGCAGAGATTCGCTGATGAATTCAATACGCAGATCATCGTGCACCACGATGCGGTCGATAAACTGGTAGAGCGCTTTGGTCTGGTGGGGCGAATTCATCAGGCGTATATAGTGCTGCTTTATGTCTTCTGCCAGCAGCGGGCTGCCATCGTGAAACCGTAACCCTTTTCTGAGGTAGAACAGTACGCCCTGTTCGGTGTACTCCCAGAAGTGAGCCAAGTCCCCCCTGAACTGCTGAGTATCACCATCCCAAGTCACCAGATAGGCATAAAGATGATTGGCTATATGGACTTCTGAGCGTCGCGACACGCCAATCGAATCCAGGTCATGAGTCCCGCGATAAAACGGCACTTGAAGAATATGATCATCACCAGTCCCGGTTTGGTATTGCGAAACAAATGCCGCGATAAATTGATCGCGCTCTTTCGCCGGTATCAGGCTGATGGCTTCTTCAGTCTTACCTTCCTTCATCAATCTTTTGGCGTAGCGTTCTACTCTCGCAGTGACCGATTTCAGCAATATGGCTTTAGGTAAGTGACCCCGCCCTACTCCCGGCTGCCAACCGATGGCCTCCTCTTCGACCAACCGCTTGATCACTAACTGCGCATTGCGTCGGGTACAGACCAACGCTTGAGTGATGTCATCTAAAGACAGGCTTGTCCACTCTTCTCGGACTAACGTATCGCGAAAGTACGCTAATGCTCTCCAATAACGCATAAAGGTGAAATCCTTTTAATTTATTTCCATTTTTCTTCATCTTTTAATCTCGATAATAAATGAATCAGTTAGAGAGAAAAAGTACAAAAAAAGCAAGCCAGTATAGGTAAGAAGGAAGGTGTGTATGAGTCAGTCTATTTACATTCGCTTGGCGTTTTGGCTAGTGAAAGCAGAGCTAAAAAGAGAAGAAAAAACCTGGAAGAGACAAGTAAGAAAAGAGTACTTCAGTATCCCTTGGCAAAACCCTCATATGCTGAAAGATATAGGTTTTGAATCTGATGGACGAACTGTTGGACTCGATGAACCGCCAAAAGTGATCGCTGAGCGACGCATCCAAATTCTGAGAAAACTGGCTGAAACAAGGGAAACGCAGAAGTAAGCGTGATTGAGTTTACAGTGTAAATTTTCAATCGGTTAGGTAGGGAGATCTACTTATTTATTGCTGTGAAGAATTAACTTGCCAAAACATACAGAACAAGACCCCATAAAACCCAAGATCAGACCCAAATAAACAAAGGCAGAGGAATTCCCCTGCCCTAACTTGCGGGTGCGTACTGATACTAGTGAAGTAAACCCAGCTCTTCAGCTTCTTCCAGTGTCAGCCCACTCTCTTTGATTTCGCGAAGCATTTCAATCCGACGACGTGCTTCCGCTGATTTACGCTTGTTAGCCGATTTCGCTTCTGTGACTTCATCCTTAAAGTCCCATTTCTCCGCCATCTTTGACATCTCAGAATGATCGATAGAATTAATGGACATAATTGCCTCCAAAAAACCTCATAAATCCGGGGACACCTAATCTGTAGCAAAGCCATTTGAGCTTGTTAAGATAATTCGATACGGAATGTGACCAGCTCAGAATTTCCTAAAATATATCACTGCGTTTACAATTATTACTTTGATAAATTGGTTGTAGGTGATTAGATTTAGAAGATTACTCTCTAGGAAAAGTGATTAGATTTTTCCTACATTTCTACTCAAATTATTCCGTATATCGTAAGCATTCTTCTGACGAATTTATCGATAAAGCCTTTTGATAACTGACTCAATCCACAACTTGAACTGAGTCGCATTTTCCTCAAATTCACCCCCGTATATTCATGACATTCATCACCCTTTTCCGACCAACTTATTTTTTAATGAAAAATTATGGGTAATGATAATTCATATCATTTCTATTCTGGAAAAGCTGTTATGAGTGAGTCAAAACATCCTCAGGCGTTTCACCCTGAGCCAATTCTTCAGATACGCGACCTTTGTGTCGACTACATTACCGATAACGGTGACTTTAACGCGGTGAAATCCGTCAGTTTCGATATTGGTAAAGGTGAGATATTCGGTCTGGCAGGCGAATCAGGTTGTGGTAAAAGCACCATTGCATTCGCAATCAACCGTCTGCATAAAGCGCCAGCGTTCATTTCCGGAGGTCAAATCTGGTTTAAAGAACGCGACATTCTGCGCTTGTCTGATGAAGATTTGAGAGTACTTCGCTGGAGCGAAATCGCCATGGTATTCCAAAGTGCGATGAACTCTCTGAACCCTGTTTTGACCATCGAAGAACAGTTTTCTGATGTGTTGCGCCACCATAAAGGCTGCACAGATGCAGAGGCCAAAGAGCGCGCTGAAAAGCTGCTTGATCTGGTGAACATTCCTCGTCACCGCCTGAGCGAGTATCCTCATCAGTTCAGTGGTGGTATGCGTCAGCGTCTGGTTATTGCGATTGCCCTATCACTAAACCCGGACATGATCATCATGGACGAGCCGACCACTGCGCTTGACGTTGTGGTTCAACGCGAAATTCTGCAGCAGATTTATCAGCTTCGTGAAGAGTTTGGTTTCTCGGTTCTGTTCATCACCCACGACCTTGCTCTGATGAGTCAGCTTTGTGACCGTATTGCGGTTATGCGCCACGGTGAACTGGTTGAAGTCAACACCTCGACTGAAATCCGCAATAACCCACAACATCCATATACTCAGAAGCTTTGGGCTTCATTCCCGAACATTCACGAAGCACGTCATAAGAAAGAGCAAGGAGAGCCAGTATGAGCGAACCAATCATTACGTTGAACAACGTTACTAAGGAGTTCAACATTGGCGGCGGCTTTGCGAAAGTTGAGACGTTCAAGGCACTTCAGGGTGTGAGCTTCAACCTGCATAAAGGGAAAACTCTGGCACTCGTTGGCGAATCTGGTTGTGGTAAAAGTACCTGTGCGCGTCTGATCACTAAGGTTTACCCTGCAACTGAGGGAGAAATTCTCTACCGTGGCAGAAACATCAACGACATCCAGAGCCGCAAAGATGTGCTTGATTACCGCAGTAAAGTGCAGATGGTTTTCCAAGACCCGTTTGGTTCACTTAACCCAACACACACCATTGAGCACCACCTGACGCGCCCAATTAAGATTCACAAGCAAATTGCAGATAAATCTAAGATTCCAGCGAGATTGCAGGAGCTGTTGGATCTGGTTGAGCTACCGGCAGAAACCCTGAAAAAATTCCCGCACGAATTAAGTGGCGGTCAGAGACAGCGTGTTAACCTTGCACGTGCACTGGCGGTAGGTGCTGAAATGATTCTGGCAGATGAACCTACATCGATGCTGGACGTTTCGATTCGCCTTGGCGTACTGAACCTGATGCAGCGTATGAAAGAAGAGCTTGGCATTGGCTTCCTATACATTACTCACGATCTGGCGACGGCACACTACATCGCTGAAGAAACCGCAGTGATGTACAAAGGTCAGATCGTAGAATGGGGTGACACGCATTCGATCCTGACGAATCCTCAGCATCCGTACACCAAACTGCTGATTTCAGCAGTGCCAGATCCGGATCTTCCGTTTGGCAACCTTGTTCACTCCGAACCAAATTACTCTCAGGATGCCGATAAGATCCGCGCAACCAGCGGTATTTTGCAGCCAATGTACGATCAGGTGGGCGATAACCACTTTGTTAGGCAGTGGACTAACGCTGCATGATAACGCTGGAAGCCTGGCAGGAAAAAGTGTCAGATTGGTACCAGTCCGGGAAGCATGATCAAGTGGAATCGCTGATTCCACTTCTTCATCAGCCGCCAGAAGCCGTTTGGGGTCCTTTAATCACCGATGAGCAAAGTAAGGCGATAGCTTGCTGGCTAGACGGATGTTTGAGGGTCTTTCAATACTACAAAAGGCAGGAACTTCCCCAGAAAGGCTATGAATATCTGAACTTTGCCTATGCCAGACTCCAGGCAGTCTCATGCAATCCAGAAGCAGAAATTGATTTGAAACACTGGTGTCTGAAACGACTCGACCACCTGATTGTGGTGATGCTTGAACAGTGTAACCAGCTTGGCTGGACGGAAGAGTCACAAAAACAGATTCAGTGTCATGTAGAGTTCATGTCTCAACAGCAGTAAGGCATGAACCTCCCTAACGGCTTGTAATCTAAGCACAAGCCGGCTGCCCTTCTAAATTCTTCTCGACTCAATCTACGATCATGCTTCCGCACCTTGATCATCTTTCCGAATTCAGACGCATGATCATCACGACAACCTTGATCATGTTTCCGATTGTTCGACTCTTCAGTGACCTAGTGCAAAACCACAAACATGCTGAAGAAGCATTTGGATAAGTTGGTCAGAACCTCATACAACAGACAAAAAAATAGCAGGTTTTTCAACCTGCTAAAGTAATTCATTGTTTGAATGAACAATTGAGCCATTTATTAATTCATTAGAAATAAACAACATTGTTGCTATCTCAGGGCGCAGAATAAATGGCATGTTGTTCGTTCATGTCAGAGAACTGTCAAAGTTATCAAAAAGTAAATTTTCAAAATTGGCGGCTCTAACTTCCTGAAAACCTTTACTACTCAGGCTATTGCCCGGTGGCGACTTCATCGAGCGTTCGCATCACCAGTTCGTCGATATGCCCTTCGAAAACTTGCTTACACACTTTTTTGCGCACCGCGAGCCCTCTGATCAGTTTTTCGATAGAGAGGTGATTCACTTCCCGTTGCCCGTTAAACAGCTCGATTGTCTTGCTGAGTACTTCGTATGGCACCACGTCTTCTCCGACTCTGAGCCAGTCGAGCTTCTCTACGAGCTCCTGACACTCTTCTCGGATAGATCCCGGAGAATGTCCGGTCATTGCGGAAAGAGCCGTTATACTGCGTTCCAGAGCCTCTGGAGAGGTATATTTGGATAGAGTGATCGTCAATTCGTCCGCATTGATCTCAACAAGGTGCTTTCTCAGCTTCACCCGACGCCCTAATCGACCTTTCGGAGAGGCAGGTTTTCGCTGGATCGGTTCAAACTCTCCGTCGATGATCTCTGCCAGCTCTTCCAGTTTCTGTTTGGACACCATTTCGTGGCGCAGCGGGTTAGGCAGCGTCGGTGCCATATTGCGTTTGCCTGCATTGGTGGTACGGGCACGAGAGTAACGAAGCACTTCTTCCACATCGCATTTGATATCGAGCTGGTAGTCCACCACTTTGGACTTTTCTTCGATATTGGTGACTGTGATGTGGTAGCCCCACAGGTTCACCACAAACATATCTTCGGTCCCCTTCCCTTCCGACAGGCGTTTCAGCTCGCGCATCAGGTCCATCGAGAAACGACGCCATTCGATGTTGCGCGCCAGCTTCAGATTCAGCTCGCTGAGCAGCATGGTATCCGTAAATCGACGAGACATACGGCTTCGGAAGAAAGAATACAGCTGGAAAACCAGCGTATGCTGACGAAGAATTTCCGGTGGAAACAGGAAGAAATAATCGCGCGTGAGCAGCTCTTCGTAGAAGGATGGTTCCCAAACCAGGATGTACAGGTTTGGTTTTATGCGTATTTCGCCCGCAGCGTCCTCTGAAGGTGCTTCTTCCGACGCAGTAATGGTTCTGGCCAGAAAACGGAAACGATCGCTCTTGAAGCCTTCTGGCATGTTCTCGCTCATCCATCGACCAGTCAGCTCATGCAACTGGAAATCGGTAAATTCGATCCTGTCGATACTTTCGCGGATCGAGTCGCGGGCAGGACCGCTGTCTTTCTTGCCCCGAAGCGCAAGAATGTCCGTGATGTAGAGCGGCGTTTTGTTCGGAACCTGCTTCGCGTTGATCTGGTAATCTTCCTGATGATGCTCGTGATACTGAACGGTCAGCGTGAACAGGGCAAACAGCGTCATGAGATCGTCCACTGTCATGATATTTTTTGATGATCGTGTTTCGATCACCGCCCGGCTACCCGAGATCGAGACCATGGATTTCTGGTAATTTTTGCGGGTTCTGGGCGGCGCAAGCGCCTGATCAATAATGCCTGCCCAGTTGGTCGGCGACACTACAAACTGTTCCGATTCGTCTTTCATTGCCGGCGGAGTATTCAACCCGTGTTCATTCAGCAACCGACGGTTAACCTGAGTTTGTGCCAGCGCTTTGGAACGCTTCTGCTTTTCATTTTGCTTGCTGGATTCTGTCATCAGGCTGGTGGCACCGAGCACGGAAATCAGCTGGCTAGGATTGACAAAGGAATGCAGCATGGTTTTTCCAGCCAGTCCTTCTTCAAAACGAACCGGAGTTTGCTTAAACAGACCGATGTTCACCGCCGCCCTCAGCCGCTGCTGTATTGCTGCACGGGTTAATTTTCCGTCAGTGGCTTCAACCAGTTCGGTGGTAGAGACATATCCATCCTTGCTACTAAAACCGCGCAGCGAGATAAGATTCAGTAGTTCAACAATACTCTTAGTGACGCCTTTGAAGTGCTGATATTGTTCGATCCAGTCAACAATTTGTTCGTTAACTAAAAACAGATGTCCATCTTTATGGGTTCTTGGATGTTTGATTAAGATCTTTTCGTCAGACGTCATTTGTTATCCATGGTCGCTTGACCGTAATTTTGCTATTTTTCCGAAAGGTTAAAGAAAAAAAAATCATAAATAAAGGAAAAATTATGGCTCTTAAAAAACTGATCTTTATGATTTATTTGATCTAAAGTGATTAAGTGATCTTATGATCTGGCTGTAAAGGCGCTTGTAACTCATTGAATAAAAGAAAGTTATTTTTTTAGCCTTCAGAAGCATGATCATGTAAATCCCGAAACGATGATCAATAAGTTCTTGAAAGCATGATCAAAAATACTCGAAACAATGATCATCATCAGATCGAATCCATGATCAAGACAACTCCGAAACCATGATCAAAGACACCTCACAAGTTATCCACACTTCCCTTTGTTTACTTCTGCATCAATTGATTTACTACCCGGAAAAATGATCAAGAGAACGGATACTTTCATGCGTCCATCACGCCAATTTACAATCGGATAGACAGCCATACCGCCCGTCTATGCTTAGTTTTCCACAGCCAGAGCTTATTGAAGCATGATCAAGGCGATGTCGATGGCAATAAATGTCAGTTGGATTACAGTTAATTGACCAGTTCTGACTGTTGACCAATCAGTGATGCCTTATTCAATCTACACTTCCCGTAAACTGGACGATAATTCTCATGCTTCCGACAGAAGAATACAACTTGATCATTGATCCGAATTGGATCTGTGTGAACTGGTTGGCAAAGCGATCGAATTTACACTCATAAACCCCATGATCATTCTTCCGAATTGACCAAATTCGACTGGAAAGATGATCAAGAGCCTCTACCTTGATCATCTTTCCGTAAATCAAGCATTGCTCTGAAAGAGTTCGGTCTGAATTTGAAATTCTGAGCGCTGTAAATTCGAATGACAGTGACCGTAATTTAGAAGTGTTGAATAATCGTTCCGTTGTAAATAGGAGCGTGAGGAAGGTACATCCCATGTTTAAGGGAGGTATTTTTTCCGCAATGATATCCTACAGAGCCCCTACCTTTTGATTGACTACCCCCCTGCCAAGTGAGATTTCACGAATTTGATAGCGGCTTAAGGTCTGCTTGCATAAACATCTGAAGATTTTTGTTTAATCTAAATTGAGACCAAGGCTCATTCTTTGATAGATAGCTTTTCGCTTTTTTAGGTTCATGGAATAGGATTGAGTTTGGGTGAAGAGATTATCGATTTTTCACTTCGATGAAGGTTACAGATAAATATATCGTTTACACTGTAAATAAGTGATGCTGTAACATTTTAAATCTGTGTGACATCGTGAAACTTTACAGGAAAGATTTAAGTCACTACTTTGTCAAAATTACAGGTAATTAGTCAATTTAACTTAATTTAATGTTAGGTTGCTCAGAAGTATCTGTTCACCTTTTTATTGTTAAAGTTAGATATTGCTGTACAATGCAAAATAGTTAATTCGTTTGGATGCCTAATA
>NZ_AP027051.1:0-187362 GCF_027924785.1 Vibrio nigripulchritudo
GTGTTGTTTCAACCCAAGTCCCCTATGCCTGTAGACGGCAAGATCCATGTATTGGTCAAAAACACGGCGGGAGAAACGGTCTACCAAGAGCAAATGCTGCCACCCGATAACCTGCCTCCTATTGCAGGTCAGACGGCATTCAAGGGACATATAGAGCGCCCTTCTCAATATGAAAAAACGATTTCAGACAACAAGACCCTGGCAAATTTTGCGAGCGATCCCAAAGGGGAATATTTTGCAGGACTCCTCTCTGCCTACGACACCATTCAGATTAAAACCCGAAATGGGCATTGGACACGGCATTTCCACCTTCCAAATGGGCAGCAATACCATGGGAAGCGGGTCACCTTCTCATCAAATGCTGGGTATTACTCAAACATTCATTATGCGCGTGACGTACGCAAACTCACTCGAGGCAACACGCTCACCTTACAAAACGTAAATGGTGCCTGGTACGCAGAAGGGGACGCAGAGTTTAACCAGATCAAGTACAGTGCGGACACCTACTCCATCGCCCTGCCAGCCCAAATCATACAACCCGGGCTGACACTGCAGTTCAGCGATGGTCAGCGCGTGGGGGATGTGAGCAGTTTGAACATTGGTGCGCCAAACGAGTTACTCATTCACACGATCGACCTTGGGCTACTGACACCGCCTCGCAACCAGTTTACCTTTCAGTCTGACTCGGCGTTACATCGAGAGTACTACCAGCAGCTTCCCATCCAACGTTTGACCGTCTCCGTCTATGAGCCGCAGCACTTGACAGAAATCGTATTGCCCAGCGGGGAAAAACTGACGGATTTCGACCCCGGTAATGGTGGGATCCACAGAGGCACCATGCGTCAGAAGATCGCGAAAGTTCTCATTTCCCACGGTATCGACAATGCCAACTATGGCATCAGTTCCTCGGGAGGTACCAAGGAATCATGGCACCCCTATTCTGCTGCACAGATCACCGCCCACAACGCAATAGGGCGTTACGCCAATGGTATCCAGTTACATGGTCTGTCGGGAGGAAACGGAATGGTCACACTCAAAGCGTCAGAAGGCAATGAGTTCAGTCATGAACTGGGGCATAACTATGGTCTGGGGCACTTCCCTGGAGGGTTCTCAGGAGCCATCAATAGGTCAGCCGAACACCGTAACTCAACCTGGGGGTGGGATGCCGATCTTAACCACTTCTTGCCCAATTTCGAAAAGACAGTGACGCACCAGGACAAATGCTATCAAGACGAGTGTTCGGCACCATATTTAGGTCATCGGTTTGGGGCGGGGGCCATGTCTAGCGGTGCACCTTTGTATGTCCGTCACAATCGTTACACACTCCACACGCCTTATGAACTAAGTAAAATTCAGGCGTTCTTTGAAAGCAAAGCGGTGTTCTCTCCGGACTCACCCAGTGGATTCAGAAAGTGGGATGCGAAGACGAAAACCATGCAACCATGGGCCAACAGGATCAAAGACGATTTGATGCAAGTGAGTTCCGCCACCAAACCTCAAGTTCCGTATAAACAAGGGGTCCCCGTCACAACACTCGTCGGTTACTATGATCCGGACGAAGTACTGAACGGCCATATCTACCCTGCGCTCCATGGCTCGTTCGGCGCCGTTTATCAAGATAATTTTGCGCCCTCTTCTTGTCAGTTGAACGTCCACACCAAGGAGGATGGCACCAAAACGTTCAACCTATACGCAAGGAGACTGGAAGCGAACTACATGAACAAATTCCATGTCAATGTGGAGCAGGCATTATCGCCATATTCAGCAGAGGTGTACTGCAACGGACATTTGTTGGCATCACTGGACATTGATGCGCCGGTCCAATTGCTTGAAACCAGCATCATTTCAGATCGGGTGCTGCAGCAACTTTAATTCGTTTATGTCAGAGAGCGAGGAAATTGTCGGGTCTTTTCACCTCTAAATTCCTTGCTCTCCTTTCATTTCATGAACTGACCAAAAGGTATTATGTAATACTTAATTGAATTCGATGATGTAATAAGGTAAATTGAACAGCAGAATATGAGCTTAATTTCATAAGGAGAAGTTTAATGAAGATAATGAAATTTCTGGTCACCCTGCTGTTATTGACAATAAGCTTTGCAAGTACATCAGGCACGCTACAGGACCAGTCTCAAAATGCGTATGGGGATTCGAATCTGATCTCGGAAGAAGGACGAGTAGATCAAAGTTGCGCGCCCTCAGAATCAAATGATAATACATTCAACATTATAGCCACGGGTGGATGTTGTAAAGTCTGTCGAAAGGGCAAAGCCTGCGGAAACTCATGCATCAATAAAAATTACAGTTGCCAGCAACCGCCAGGCTGCGCGTGTGACGGATAGTGTAAGCTCGTAGGGAGACCGATTGAGTCCCGCTGATCGCTATCCACTCTATTTTACTACAATAAAGCCATGCGGTATCCGCAACAACAACCAGTGGACAGAGCAAACGAGCGTCGAACTGCTCGGGCGCTTTGCCACCTTTTCGCACATGAAATATGGCATTCGTGCGGATGTCAAGCTCATTAAGAACTACATGACCCGATACAGCTTAATCACCGTGTTCGACATTATCAACCGATGACGTTTACGCCGACACCGTTGCGGTAAGAATGGGCGTGGAAGTACATCAACCGTTAACCCATGCCCACATTCCCGATCCTGTCTACGAAATAATTAAGTTTGAATGCGGGGTATACGTTGACCGCGCTTTGGTGATGGAAGGCTGCGGTCTAGCGGGAGGGTGTGATGGCATTTCCGCTGCTTGGGATAGTCTCCCTGATTGGCGATTTCTTCCAAGGACGGAGGGAAGAGCGCCAGCAACACGTAGAAATCAACCGCGAGCTTCACAGCAAACACCTTGAAGGTATCCGGCAGGGCAATATAAGCGCCAGTGACTTCGACGTCCTCAGCGTGAAAACGCGGGGCCGGAAAGACGAGTATCTATTGATTCTGACCACCATCCCTGTGCTGCTCAGCTTCATACCTGACTACGCCCAATATGCCTATGCAGGCTTTGAGGCATTGGAACAGGTACCGGACTATTACTGGTATCTGTTGGTCGGTATTTACATTGATACCTTTGGGCGGATACTTCGACCAGTGATAGAAACGTACTTAAAGAATCAGTTTGGGGGGTATTAAATGAAGTTTTTGGAAGGCTGGCAGATTACTCCAAACACTTTGATTATGTTGTGGGCGTGCTGGAGACTGACGGGCATAGTGCATAGCCATGACAAGAGAATTTCTATCTTAGAGACGAAAAAGGGGGACTGAAATTCTCAATTGATATTTGTTCACAATAACAATCATCTTTCTTACCAAGAGACTGCTTACGGAAGGTGGACATAACTTAACCGTACACAATGTGATTTAACTCGTGCGCTTATCTTCGTGAGAAAATAGATCTTGAATTAGTATCTCAAAATTTCATCTAATAATAGGTGCAATGTTGCGTAATATTTATATAGGTTTAATTCATGAATGATTCGGATTATGTAAACTTTAGCCAAGATCACGAGCTTAATCATCACTTAAAAAAAGTAAACAAGCGTCAAACTCAAGAAAACCGCAATGAACTAAAAAAGATGGGGGACGAATTAAAAAAATCTACTGGTAAAACACGAATAAAGCACGGTGAGTTTAACCGCTACATTCGTAATAACTTGTACCGCTTGGATTAGGTTGTTACCTCAATAGTTATTGAGTATTGGGGGCATGATCGAATTGCCCCCAAATCTCACTTTCCAGCTTTCCTACTCTGATTTTCGACAAAGATTGAACCAGTTCACTTAAGGGGCTTAATTTTCAAAGTTTCTTTGAAGAGGCTGCGTGTTGAGTTCTCTATGCCTTTTCAGAGGGTGATTTGAATATAATTGGGTATAAGCCTATTGCCAGAACAAACTAATAGCTTTCATGGCATCAAACGGCTTATCAAATGGACTTTCTGTACTGAGTTTTTGAATTTGCTCAAAGTCCAAATGAGACAACATTTCAGTCTCTTCTTTTGGTAAATGACGTCTTATATTCAAATACGCATTTAGCGCGGTTTTATCTCCAGTATTAGCTGTATATTGAACCACAATATCAGAATACGCCTTCAATTCATCAGAGTAACAGCGCTCATCACTAATCTGCTTAACCATTATTATTACGCGGCGTTTGTCTTTGTTTGACAAATTGTTAAACCAAGCGTTTTTGAAGTCTTCTGATTTAAAATGTTCTCTGCGTACTTTGAGGCATTCTTCCACTTTTAGATTTAGAGAGTCGTACTTGACTTTCATTTGAGTTTTCAAGTAATTCTCGAATGATAATGCGCTTGCAGAAAGCGCAAATAACGTGGTGGATATGACCAACGTTATTTTAAAGAGCATTGTAAACACAGAGCCAAAATTCACGTTCTTTCCCCATCGTACGATCAGCAGTGGATATAGCAATTCTTTCAAGTGTTGAACGTTCAAGTTTACTGATCCCTTTTACTGATTGTGCAAATTGTTCCCAATCGAATTTGGTGACGTTCTTAGCTGTAGATTTCATCGAAACACCTTTGTTCATAAAGATTTCGACTAAAGGAACGATCATCATGATTTTTTCGAGCAAGGATGTCATTTCTATAGTGTGATTCATTTCATCAATAGCTCTGATGGTTTTATCACTTGGTGTAAATCCATTAATGTTACAAAAGTCACCTTTGACGGCTGTTACAGGCATATTGGGTCCCATCATTATTTAAACTTGATAGAAACGTAACACATCGAATGAACATCGCTACTTCATGGATTCATAATATTGACACAGTTCAAGTGTGAGCAATATGTTGCCCAAATCAGTTAGAATGAAACCACGCTCTTATAGTACATATCGTCAAAAACTAATATGTAATATCGAGGTCAAAATGTGAGTGGGCACTAGTTAACTTATTGTTTTTTTAGTGTCTTTTCATGAAGTTTATTTGGATGTAACTGGGTATAAGCTTGCCACAGTATATTCAAGTTCCTATGCCCTGTAACTTGAGCGACCTCTTAAATCGTGATAGCGCAAATCCTCAATTTCATGTGCATTTCTAACCCTTTGAAATCCTGCTGTAACACTACGTGAGCCATATGGGAAAATCAGAGCGCCGTGTTTTGATTGTCTCATTGCAATATCAAATGATTCTGCAAGTAACGGAACAATCATATGATTGCCTTGCTTCTTTCTTGGGTCTTTTCGGCCACGAACTAGAACCGTTTTATGCTCTTCATTGATGCCTTCCCACCTCAAACTACACACATCACCAATACGCATACAGGTCAAGATACTACGGTCCAATATACCTATATCTTGCCGTTAGAGCGGTATTCCTGACGAGCTTATAACCCTTCTTTGAGCTTATCCAATTCCGCATCTGTAGGGCGTCGAGTCCTCTTTTCACTTTTACCTATCAACCTCATGTCTATCAGTACGGGAACTGCTTCCTCAAATACGGAAGAGTTGGCGTTTCTATCGAATACAGGGCTTGCCTTTTTCATTACAGACCTTAAATAAGCGATATCATGGTAAATAGTGACGGTTATATAAGAAAAACTTGCGCCACATTCGAAACGGTTCCCATGCGCACTCTTTGTGATGTTGAACCAAGTTCGCAAGACATCCAGCGCTTCCATAAATTCAGTTGCAAGTCGGGAATTGAGCGTGACACGGATACCCGAGTCACGCTCATGTTGGCGGTGATTATCATTGCGATATACTCATACACTCCAGCATAAGCACGAGCACAGTAGCGACTTGTTGTTGACCTCATTAACCGATACCAAAAATACCATCGAGGAAAAAACGTTCAGCTCTGCAATCGCTCTTTCAGATCAAGCATGCAAAAAACTGTTTAACGGAAGGCGTGGATCTTCGTATAGAACAGAAAGGACCATCACGTCAAAAGACGGTTAGATCGTTTCAAACTCCTCTACTGAATCTGGAAAGTTTATAGACAAAAGCGAATCTGTGGTCATTTCTGTACGCAGGCATAATGGAGTAGTGGTTCAAGCAAAACCGTAGGCAGCGTATATCCAGCCATTAAAATATCAGTAGTGCTCGCATACCTAGAGGGAGTCGATCATTGGTATTGCTCTGAAAACCATGCTTTTCAGAACAATACACATTCGTTATTAACAAGATGCCCGCAGGTCGGATTACTTTACTCAACGGAATAACGTATAACGTCGCGCTGCACACAACAAGGTAAAAAAATGTATCAAAAAATAGCGTTCAAATCCCAAGGGGATTCGGTTTCCGGTCACTTATATTTGCCGGAAGATGGCGTACAGCCCTCTCCTTTGATTATTCTATGCCACGGCTTTTGTGGGGTAAAAGAGTTATTGCTGCCTGCTTTTGCTGAGCGATTTTCTCGTCATGGCTATGCCGTCCTTGCATTTGATTACCGAGGGTTTGGCGAAAGCGAAGGCGAAACAGGTCGACTCATTCCGGAACTGCAGATAGAAGATATTCATGCAGCGATCAACTGGGCCAAAGGAGAATCAACCTTAGACTCAAAGCGCATCGCATTATGGGGCAGCTCGTTTGGCGGTGCGAATGCGATTATTGCAGCAAGCCAAAACGATGCCGTGAAATGCGTAATTGCGCAGTTGACCTTTGCTGATGGTGAAACAGTGATCACCGGAGACATGTCGGAGGAAGAAAAGCACAAATTCCTATCCACACTAGAGCGTATGCGCGATAAAAAGGCGCAAACAGGTAAGGAAATGATGGTTCCTATCGCTAAAATACTAAGTGATGAGCAATCGATCGACTTCGTTAATCAATACAAGGAAGAATTTGTTGCTCTGACAATTAAGATCCCGTTTCTAACCGTTTGGGAAACCATCAACCACAAGCCTGTGAAAGCATTACCGAGCTTGAACAAACCATTAATGATCGTGGCAGCATCAGAAGATGGTGTAAACCCATTAACGGAGTCGCAAATCCTGTTTGACAGTGCTAATGAACCTAAAATGCTCCACGTTGAAGAAGGTGCAACGCATTACCAAGTCTATTCTGGTAAGCACTTTGAATCGGTCGTGGCTAAGCAGTTAGATTGGTTTAATCAGTACGTGTAAATCAAGCCAATCGGTCGATTAATGCCGCTCTTTGCCATTGGTTCTATTTTCTCAGTGAGAGAAACTGACCAATGGCGAATAATTTCGCCAGCATAGGAATGGGGATTTCATCACCTCGTTTACAATCTTTCGGTGCAGGTAAATGGCTAGCAAAACACATCCAGAGCCAATTAGAAGAGCACGATGTATACCTTTTTACCACGAAAGATTCGCTACCGATGTGCCTAAATTTTGGGTTGAGCATTTCCAAAGGCAATGTGATTTATGAAGGGGCTAAACTAAAAGCCTTTGCATTTTACCGATAGTTTGGTCGTGGGTATGTAATAGGACCGATAGTTGGGGAAACGCAAGAGCAAGTCAGTACGATTCTCGAAGCTCTGTCAGGTCAATTTGTTCGTATTGACACTTAACTCAAAAGCGTTTTTTTGTCGATTACATAAACCGAGCAAACTTATCTTTGCATGAAACGGCAACAAAGATGGTTCGCGGAAAATCACCAACATCAAGTGGTCTAGCCAGGACGTTAGGCTTGGCTAGCCAAGCTTTAGGTTAAAAGTATAGTGGTACGATGAAATTGGTCGGCTCGATATGGAAATCCGTATGCATTCAAGGCGAAAAGGTCGGAAAGAAAAGTAATGTTTGGAGGTGTGTATCTGATGCTGCGAATGAGTAAGTTACTACTATTGTTAATGTGTTCGAATACCGCCATGGCTTTAGATGATTTACGAAGTATTGTCGATTCAGCCGCAAAGGTTGCCAAATATTGCCTTTCTTTAGAAAAAGCTAATGCATTAGATTTCCCCCAGAATGAGTATTTTGAAAGTCTGCCAAGCCTCTATAAAATCAACGTAATTATATATCTTTGGAAAGAAAACTCAGCCAGCTGTGAAAAGCCAGCAGTTGATAAGTTATTGAAAAAGCTTTCTGAGTTGCCTGAACTAACGAGCCAACCACTTATTGAGATTTACTCGCCAGCAGACAACTCAGAATATATTAAGGGTTTAAATATTGAGGAAATAGCCAGAATCAAAGCCGCTTTCAATCAGCCATTTGATGGGAGGACATTGATTAAAAAGTTAGGGATTTAAGCCTTGTTGTGCTTCGATCGTAGCCTTAAAACAGTACAGTTCAATATCTGCAATGGTATTGAATGGTAAGGGTTAGAGTTTCCTTAAAGCCATTAGTTTCTGTCAAAGGATGTTTGTCTAGGTCCTCTGGCTCTGTCCGGATATGAGCTAGCAGCTATGCCTAACTTAGAACTGTCCGACAGAGTAATGATTATGGAAAGTTTTGTTTACCCAGAATCGCTCCCTCTCGTTGACTGAGTACATGGACGTAGGATCAACTAATCGCTCACACTATTATAGTCCTGTATACCTGAGGCGAAACGCGCCAAGTTCAAACCAAAATCAATGCCATTTTTTAAGCCTATAAAGACAACTTAAACGCTTGCACAATTACAAAGTATTTTCTTATTAATCAGGACTTGACCGAAGACTCAATGGAATACATACCGTTGTGTTTAGAGCGGCGTATAGCCCTTTGTGTAATTAATATGTTTGCCAATTCTTTGTTCTTTTAAACTACCCGCAAAAACAAATTAGACTAATTGACCAAGTGTCTTTAGTGAGTGGAGCATTAATCTTTTTGAAGGTTTGAAAAGATAATGAACAAGGTTATCTCAAGTAAGTCTCCCGTTCTGAAGCTTCCTTTAAGACCAAAGAACCCGTCAGGTTTAGAAATGGCAATATATAGGTTTCAGGTCGACGCGTACAAGCATTATCATAAGATAAAAAATCTAAATAACAGCTCACCTGAAGATATCAAGGAAGCGAAAGAAACGATCGTTCATCTTAACAGAGAACGGACCAAGATTAACGCGCATGCGAAATTGCAGGAACAGTTGCTTGCAGACTTGGAAAAGTATCGAGATGATAACAAAGACAAGGCTCGCACTGAACTGGCGCAAGAGAAGCATCATCCAACCGATCGCTTGGTCAGTAACTTATACGCGATTGCAGAGCCAAAACCATCTCCAAACCATGCAGCACATCATATCGTTATGGGTAATGGTCAGGTTAGAGCAATGATTAACGCTCGCTTACAGATGTTCATGTATGGCATAGGTATCAACGACTCCATAAATGGTATCTGGTTACCGCGTTCGACGGCTTACAAGGGGCATTACACTACACCCAAAGCACCGATTCACTCGCGAATACATGGTCACAACTATCAGAGGTGGGTTGGAAAATTAGCCGACATTCGAAACAATGAAAGTGCATTTAGAGCCAGGCTTGTCAACATTAAAACTCAGCTAAAGGATGGCTCCCATCCTCCCGAAATTCTTAAGAAGAAAGATCCATCCTGGAAACCAGATTAATGAGTATATACCAGATAAGAAACGTAAATCGTCACTTTAAAGTTCTCGAGCATGACCCTTTTCAACGGGCTATCGATGCGGGTGACGATGCTCTATTGGATAGGCTTTACAATGAGCCTCTAGCCTCAAAAGGGCTATCTGATGTTTGGGTAGAAGAGAGTGTTAAATTCACTGCTCACTACAATACGTCTACAAAGACTCCAGATATATCTGTTTGGGGCTCATTTCTAGTATTAACACAACGAGCGGTAGAAGTACTAACGCCATACATCGGCTCTGATGGCGAATTCTTACCTATCGTGATTGATGATGAAAAATTTCAAGTTTTCAATGTAATGAGCTTTGGTGAAGAAGATAAAGTCAGTACGAAGCACGAATACATTGATGGGTATCCAACAGGCTTGGAATCTCTCAAGTTCATAGAATCTAGTGTTACTGATAAGTGGGTTTTCAAGTCTTTAATGCAAGGGTGTAATTTGTTGTATTGCGATGAAAAGCTAAAAGCGTTATGCGATAAGAATGATTTACGTGGTGTGTATTTCGACTTAGATCTATTGGATGTTTTCGAATACTGATCAACTGCTTTAGCTTTAAACTCCATCATTTGGTGTTTCAAAACCACTTTGTGCTCAGCTTGATAGCTGATAAGAGTGTCCCGTGAACCCTCGGATACTCACAATGCTTTGGAGACAACTCGAACTGATGAATATGTAAATTTAGAAAACCCTCCCTCACTTTTTTAGCCCCATGCTTTCAAACATAGGGTCGATTTAAGGGAGACAGCTTGTTCCCCTCAATGTTCAGCAAACGGTTCTACAACCCCCGCATTCCAATTGAACAAGAAACTCTTGCGCAGTAGTTTGCTGCGCAAATCAGTCTGCCTCATTTCTGTCTAAAGCCTTTACTACGTGGGCATTATCAAGCCGTTTCAGACACCCATTCCGGGATTTAAGGGAAACCAGGGGATAAAGTGAACCTTTTTACCCTGTTTTGGCATTCCAAATAGAGAAAGACACGTGTTCGAAGTTGGTCCTTCAGGCATTTTTTGAACAGGCAACATCTCGGTAATGAATAAATCTTTCCAAGATAATGGAAGCACAAACGCCACAAGCTATACTCTCGGAGCTCCACTAATGTCTGATCAACGTTTTATGTACCCCTTCAGCATCTTGTTTATAACTTTCCTAATACTATTTGGTATGGCGAATCTGAGTGTTCTCAGGCAAGCTACAGTAACCGCTTGAATAATCCGCTGTTGGTGAATCGAGATAGATGAATTTTCCATTAAAAGCTCAATAGGACGAAGCGGACCACTCAATTCAGAGAAAACCTATGCGAATTTTGTTTGAATACACATCAAATTATTACAGTTAAATATATTTTTAGATCCGGTAAGTAAAACGCAGCTTAACGAGGACTTGCTCCTGCGACCACACGTCCTATGACGGTGATTCGATTCATTTCTGGAAAGGTAATCGATTCAGAATGTTGAGTGTTCCCAGGCATTTCAAGGCTCACTCCATTCGTGGTGTAGAATACTTTTCGGATGGTGAGAAACTCGTTCAGTTCCAGTGCGTAAAACTGCCCTTCTTTGAGATGAAGGTCGTCCGTATCCACCACGACTCGGCTTCCTACCGGAAACACATCGCCCATATTTCCGCCTTCAATCGCAAGGTAGACCAGATGATGACTGCGCTGCTGAGGCAATAACCTGGCATCATAGATCAGCGTGTCTTCACCAGACCGATACGAAGGGATCGCAACAACCTCTTGTTGCGTCGCTGACAGCAGAGCCGTCTGATCGAACCCGACTCTCAAGTATTCGAAGCTGACCCTAAAATGCGCAGCAACCGCTTTCAGTTTCTCATCACGTGGGACAGCGTCCCCCCGCTCCCACTTTCCAACGGTGACACCTGTCACACCAGCAATGCGTCCCATTTGCTCTTGCGTGAGTCCCTGACCCAGCCGCAGATCTTCCAGACGTTTTCCTAACTCGCTCATCTGATTCACTTTACATTCAAAAGTCTGTGACCATCTTACGACCTTCCAATAAAACTAAAAGATTAATCTTTCTAACTTTAATGAATTATTATAATTTTAAGGTTGATCAATGAAACTAAAAGGATTAGGATCTGTATGAATAACCAACAACCCCAAAAGGAGAAACGAGCTACTAAAACTTCATTAACTATTGTTTTTAAACACTTAATTTCAACAATCTTTGTCTGAGAAACTTGAGAAATGTCTAAGAAACAAAAAAGTTGATGATGGTCGCATTGGTTTTAGGTTTTATCGACCGGACAAGGGTACGGTATTCATTGTGGTGGTTCAGGAACGAGGCACCAATCATGTTCAATCACATCAGGAGGTTGGTATTGGAACAACACTTTGCTTGTCATCGCACAAGCCACAATTGCGGAGGTCTGACTCGAGTCGGTTGTAAGTCATGACTTAACTATTTGTTTTTCATCGGCTGGTAAACGGCCAAGGAATCGAACATGAAGTTCAACGTGACAACCTTATCCATTTCACATGCAGCCCTGCCTGTTGTAATGCTTTCCCTCATTACACTGTGCGCTCCTTCCATGGCTGCCGATCTGTTTCAAGCAGGGAAGGAAACCATCAAAGACACCGCGGGCGACGGTTCGGCGGTAGAAAATGCCATCCTGGCGGCAGGTGCCATTGGTGCCGTAGCGGGAGGATTCATGTCCCGAAACTGGCTGGGTGCCGCGGGAGGATTTGGTGGAGGCATGATTTTTTGGGAAGTCATCAAACCTTTAGTGGGTCTTGCCTAGAGGGAAGGGGGGATGATGATGGATCGCAACCACTCAGCATTTTTAATCCCACGCCACCTGGACAAAGGGAATCGGCTTATGGGACTGCCTCGCGATGAAATCCTGCCGGCTCTTGGGATTGGCATCCTTTTGTTTCTTGCTAAACACCAGTTTGTAGGATTCCTCCTTGCCATCTGCTGGTTTGCAGGATTGCGGTATCTCAAGATCCAGCATGGTCCGCACATCATCGCCCTTTCATTTTATTGGTGGGGATCCGCTTCCATAGCCCGGCGTATTTTTAAGCGCACGCCCCCGGCAGAGTATCGATACTGGCTCTATTGAGGCGATTAACTCATGAAACGTGGAATTGAGCACGAGAAACTCATCCAAAGCAAGCAATTCAACCTTTTTCTAGGTCTGGGGTTTCTGACCATGCTTTTCGTCTCCGCTGCTTTGTCGATTGGGCTAGCCTACGCCGTCATGCACCAGAGCCGAACCTTAGTCCCCCCTTCCCTATCAGGCGCGTTTACGGTGTCGGACGGTCAGGTTGACGCCGCCTATTTGACCCTGATGGGGGAGTATTTCCTGTACCTCAAACTGAACGTCACCCCGACCAATGTGTCTCGTCAGTTTGGTCGTCTTCTGGAGTATGTCCCCCCCAGTCACTGGTCGTCGATTCAGCAATCGCTGACTCAGGAAGCGGAGACCGTCAAAAACAACGGGATCACCAGCTACTTCTCCCCCCAGCCTAACGGCAGCGCGGTCTCGATAACGGATCTGCAATATCGACTGACTGGGGACCTGACGAAAACAGTCGGCTCCCGATCTTTGCCTACAGAGACATACACATACATCGTTCAGATGCAGTACAAAAATGGGGTGATTGGTCTCGTCGGTATCGCCAAAGCGGAGGTCAAACCATGAAAACCGCCATTCATTGCTGCTTTGCCAGCTTGATGATCTCATTCGGCACTAGCGCCAACAATGTGCCTAAGACCGTTTACCCGTTCAACGACGGAGACACCGTACCGATATCGTTGTCCTCCATCAACATCAACCGTCTGATGGTGGCAGACGATCGGATCATCAATCTCACTTGTCCCCGGGGATTTTGCACCACCACAGGTCACCAAAAGGACAAATCCGGCTCCATTTCACTCAAACTCAACTTGGACTTGCCATTCAGCGCGCACCTGACCACGGAAAAAGGCAAGGTATTTGCGGTGTTTATTACGCCCAAAGCAACACCTGCGGTGGTCAGTGAATTTGTGGCGACCGATGCGCATCGGCGTAAACCGACGGTTTTCGACAGAGAATTTGACTACCCGACGGCGCTGGTAAAGTTCACCGAAGCCATGATGCGGTGGCAACATGACCGCCAACCAATCGCTGGATTCCAGACCCACCAGGTGGATCCCGACACACTGCCCCCAGATGCGTCTTCGCTGGCAGTCATTCCCAAAACGGTTTTCGTCGGACAGCATTACTCCGGCATTGTGTACGAGGTACACAATCGCTCCAGTCAGACCATGGCATTGACCACGGCGCAATTTTACAGCCCTTCGGCACGCAGCGCAGCCTTAGACGCTTTGTCACTCGAACCCGATAAGCGTACGCACTTGTACGTGGTCACAGGGGGAGGGCTAGCACATGTCAGGTAACTGGAAAAAGCGCTGGTTCAGCGATCCGGAGGGATCTTTTTCTCAAGGCGATCAAGTCAATCAGAAAACCCTTAAGCGCAACCATCTCATCACTTCCTTTGCGTTCCTGATACTGACCGTTGGGACGCTGTGTCTGTACCGGTTCATGCAGCCCGCAAAAGCCACTGCCACACCGGTCACCCAAGCGGCATTTACGTCCATAATTGATGCTGACTTTACTGAAAAAGACAACCAGAGCGCCCTCAGTCAGCAGCATGCCATGCTCCTTAAGCTCACTCAGTCCATGTCTCAGGTATCGTCCGCTCTGAGCACGTTAACCGAAGAGGTCGACAAGCGCATAGAAGACACCTACACGCGAGCCGCCAAAGAAACCGAAGCGCGTCTGCAGGCACTGCACCAGCAAGAACGCCAGACGGCAACACCATCATCAACGTCCACGTCATCGAGTCAGCCTAAAGTACCCCCCGTGACCGCCCCTAAAGCGTCTTCACCTCAACCGGTGAACTCTGCAGAAACGTTCGGAGAACGCTCCCTGCCTCCTCGCCCTGCTTCGCAGACAGGGGATCAGGCAAAAGCTCAAGAGTTTCGCTACCGCCCACAGGGTTCCGCTACAACGCCCAACCTGGCTTTTGACAGCCACGATTTCACGTGGGAAGCCTCCGATATGGATATTCAGCCCCGTTCGACAGCCAGTTACGTACCCAGCGGAACTTTCGTCACCGCAAGAATCACCGGAGGCGGTGATGCCAATGCCGGTGTATTGGGTCAGGGAGACACCATCCCCCTGGTGTTGCAAACTCTGAACAAAGGCATTCTGCCGAATGGAGAAACCTCTCATCTGAAGGACTGCACCATCACCGCATCGGCGTACGGCGAGGTGTCATCAAGCCGCGGTATCGTTCGAACCAACCGGATGAGTTGCATTCAGGACGGAGGACGAATCTTGGACGTCTCCATCGAAGGGACGGCATTCAATTTCGGACGAAACGGGGTGAGAGGAACCACCATTTTAAAAAACGGCAAAATCGTTGAAATGGCAGGCATCTCTGGAATATTGACCGGACTCGGAGAGACCGGGCAAGCCCTGTCTCAGACCACCTCCACATCCGCTTTGGGATCCACCCAGACCGTGTCCGGTCAAAATGCAGCGTTGAACCTTTTAGGCAGCGCAGGCAGTTCGGTTGGTGCAAAGCTTGCCGACTACTACATCAAACTGGCGGAGCTCTACCACCCGATCATTGAAATCAACCCAGGAACCATCGTGAACATTGTCTTTTTAAAAGGGTTTCCGTTGGATCCGGTGCTTGCAAGACGCGAAGAGCTTAGACGCGAGGAAGCGACTGCGGTGGCTCAGTCTAATCGAGCACTCGACATCGTGACGACCCCGCCCCTCAACCCCATCGCTCGAGAACTTAAACAACAGGGGATCACCGCCACACCGACGCCATTTGGTCAGCCTTCAGGAGGTACACAATGATACGTATTTGTTCTGCACTAATGGTGCCCTTCGTCCTGCAAGGCTGTGCGGCAGGGTTAGGCGAAGAGTACAGCTGCGCGCAAATCGGCGGGGTAAACGGATGCACGACCATGGGAGAAATCCGGCACCAAATGGGCGTGCCTTCGGACCGACTCTCTCTGTCTGCCCATCACTCGGAGCACACCACCGAGAGTCCTCAGACCTTGTCACCATTTCTCGTTTTACCACGCCGAGATCGTCATGGAGTGCCAGAAAGAACTTCGGAAACCGTGCGCAAAATAACGATCTTTCCCTTTACCACCAAAGACGGTCACTACGTCGACACCACCGACGTGTACCTGATCTTACATAACAGCCAGTGGAGTGGTCGACCCGCGCCCGAGATATGGAAGGACTAACCATGACCGATTTAATGCACTCTCAAGGACCATTAGGCACCCTGTCTGCCTTTTTCAAAGACGCTAAGCGGCATCAAAATCACCTGCACCAAGAATTGCCGTATCGCACCTTTGATGACACCACCGCCTTTTTCCACAACCTGACGTCAACGGGGATGGGATTCAAGCTGGGAGTATTAGGCGGAGCCAATGATGAATTCATCCACTCTCTCAACAAACTGGTCTCTGAACTTCCCCAAGGCGACAAATGGGACTATCAACTGACGTTGTTCGGGCACCATCGGACTGCCCAGTACATTGAAGAAAATGAGGCTGCGCTGTCAGTCCGAGGAGGGCTTTGTGAAAAGCTGGCGAGGCAAGAGAGTGAATACGCAAAGTACGCAGCGTGTCAGGGCTTCTTTCATCGGCAGTCACATCGATTCGACCTGCGGGACTACGACGCATACTTCTTTGTATCGACTGTAGAACAAGACGATGATCGCTTGTCGGACGTGCGCGCCGCTATTGAGACAACCTTTGCTCAGTTGGGAGTCTCCATTGAACGTATCAACGGGGAAAGGTTGCTGACGATCGTTAAAGACGTACTGAATTTCGACCCCGCCCAAGATCGCCCGAAGACCAGTGCCTATAACCCGTACGAATGGTTAAATCAGCAGACACTGTCCCCAGACACCGAACTGCTGTTTCACCGAGGTTTCTCCGATATTCGGCACACCAGCGAAGAAGGATACGAAGTGTCCACTCGCCTAGTGAACCTTGGGCTGACGAGTACTCCTGATGATTTTCGTCTCTACGCCCTCCCCGAATGCCTGGCCTCGGTACGCAATGTCGCCAGGCACTTAACCTGTCCCCACATGTTGAGCTTGAACTTTCGGCAGAAAATAACGGGCAAGGTGGAAAGCGAGAACAATCGCAAAATCGGGGATCTCACAAAAACAGTCAGCTCCAAACTGGCTTTGATCATGCCAACCGCCGAAGACGAACTGACCGAGCGCCGGATGTTGCAAAAAGGACTGACTAATCGTGAATTCACGCTCAGTGCAATGTCGATGACATTGACGCTGTTCTCCACCAGTCAGACCCACCGTCGGGACACGCAGGCAGCAAAAGAAGCATTTTCTGCTTCGGGTATCGACATCAAGGTCCAATCGATGATGCAGTCTCAATGCCTGCTGTCGGTCCTGCCCTTTATGATGAGCGAAGGATTTTGGTCAGACAGTCAGATCGCGGGTCGGGTCAAGACCGTCAAAAGCCTCAACCTCGTCAATTTCTTTCCTATCATCATGGACTTCAAACGCCGGGGACCGGGTGTATTGTTGCCCACTATGCGAGGACAAATTTCTTATTTCGATGCGTTTTCCTGCGGCAGCGATAATAAGAACATCGCGCTCACAGGCGGCTCCGGAGCAGGCAAGAGTTTTGTGGTTCAACAGATCGCCAAGACCGTTTACGCCAAGGGAGGCAAGGTATGGATTCTGGACAAAGGAAAAAGTTATAAGAAACTCACACTAATGCTAGGGGGAGCGTACCTGGATCACACCCGCATTTTCCTCAACCCATTCACGCACCTCGAGAACGTCAATCGCACTAAGCAAGATGCGTCCCAGCCTTACCAGGATGATCAGGGCACGGTCGTCGACCCAATGAAAGAAGCCCTGAGCAATATCACGGCACTGTTTGCCACCATCGCTTCGCCTTACTCAGAGCTTTCCGCCTATCAGCTTGCGGTCCTAGGAGACGCCATTGTTCAGGCTTGGGAAGCCAAAGGTACAGTAACTCAAGTCGATGACGTGCAACACGCCTTGTTCAGTCTGGCGAAAGACAACGGCGACGACAGCCGGATCCGAGACATTGCGGTGCAACTCAATAAATTCTGTCGCAATGGGGTGTATGGGGACACCTTTAACCTGCCTTCCATGCTTGACCCCGACATCGACATCACCACATTGGAGTTGGATGGGTTTAACGAAGACATGTTGCGCCCCGTGATGTTCGCGTTGATCGTGTCCATCAACCAGCAAATGTATTTATCGGGAGATCGCAGCCGAGAAAAGCTGTGCATCATAGAGGAAGCGTGGAGTCTGATGAGCGGCGCTAATGCCCAGGCTCGCACGTTCATTAACACCGGTTATCGCACGGCCCGAAAATTTGGAGGAGCTTTTTGCACCGTGACTCAGGGCATGGAAGATTTTTTTGCCAATGCAGAGGCCAAAGCGTGCTTTGACAATTCAGACATCCACCTAACGCTTCGACAAGGCGAGGGGTTTGAAACCTTCCTGACGGAAAACCCAAACTACTTCAGTGATCTGGAACAACGTGTCATCCGAAGCTTCCCGCGCGCCAGCGAAGCGGGCTACAGTTGCCTGCGCATCAAAGCCGGTGGTGTCGTCAGCTTTCATCGGGTCTTTGCGGATCCGTTCACTCGGGCGTGCCTGAGCACAGAGCCACGTGAGTACGAGTACTGTGAATCGTTGATGTCGCAAAATACCCCTCTGATGGAAGCCATCGAGAAAACGGCGCGCCGATTTTACGGCAGAGACATTGCGGATTACGAACGGCATCTGAAAGCAGAGCAAGAGGAGAAAGCGGCATGAAGCTTCCCTTGTTGACCGCCTGGTTCAGCGCTGACATGAGCGCGAGGATCCGGATAATCATCGTACCCCGTTTCTCTGGAACTGGGGCTGTCAGCGTTTTACAAAAACCGCGCAGTGGTACCCGACTCAGAGTCTGCATACCCGCACCTCCTCCCTCCGGCCCGGAAGCAGAATCTGCGGGTTGTAAACGAGGGATCGCACCATGAAGCTGGCGTGGATTTGGCTCGGCGTGTGTTTGAGTGTCCCTACCGGCGCCGCTGACCTGGGAAAACTGGGACCTACTTTTCCTATTGGGGAAGAAGATTTGCTGACTTGGATCGAACGGCGCTTGACCACCATGGAAGCCTCGGGAGAGTTGACACGGTTGGTGGATGATTTCCAAGCGCGGGTGCGCCAGTCCGTGTCCACTCCCCCCTCTCTGGGTCTGCCGACCACAGAGCGTCCTCAAATTTTTTATGTTGACCCAACCCTGCGATTCGGACACGACATCCTGCACCCTGTATCCAGAGAACCCATTGCGCGGGCAGGCGACACCATAAACCCCTTTGATCCCGACACCTGGCCACCCAATACCCGATTGCAACACTTTCGCTACAACAAAGTACTGGTCTTTCTCGACGCCAGTGATCAACGACAAATTCGCTGGGCAGCGTCTTTCCAAGATCCGCGCCCGATACGTTGGATATTGACGGGTGGTAACCCCAAAGAGAGTACTAAAGACCTTTCAGGTCCCGTCTATTTTGACCAGCGCGGAGATCTGGTCCGTCGCCTGCATGTACGCTCTGTGCCCAGTTGGGTGGAGCAATCGGGTCGGTACTGGCGGGTAACGGAGGTCGACATCAGCCTCAAAAATGTCGAGGAGACCAGACAATGAAACGGAACTTTTCATTGGCTTTTGGTATAAGTCTTCTGCTGGTTCATCTTCCCGCCTTCTCTGGTGCAACCTGCTCAGGCAAATTTGTGAATCCTCTGACCGACATTTGCTGGTCATGCTTGTTCCCGATGACGTTGGGTTCCGTTCCACTCATGCCATCGTCGTACCCCGATACGTCAAACCCGGCGAGCCCAATCTCGTTTTGTCCCCGACCGCCGCCAGTGTTCGTTCAGATTGGGCTGAACATTGGGTATTGGGAGCCTTACGCCCTGACAGACGTCACACGCGTGCCGTACTGCATGGTCAATATGGGCATGGGGTTGAGTGGTGCCAATGCGCAGCGTATCGGGGGACGAACCACCTCACGCGACCACACCAGCAGTGATGGCGGGTTTTATCACGCCCACTGGTATCGTTACCCCATTATTTACTGGCTTCAGTTGATGCAGTCCGCCGCGTGCATGGAAACGGCGGCGTTTGATGTGGCATACCTAACAGAGTTGGATCCGTTGTGGAACGACGATGAACTCGCCTTCATTCTTAACCCGGAAGCCATCATCTTCGGCTCGCCGACCGCACAGCTGGCGTGCTTATCAGAAGCCGTTAAGACCACCACAGGGCACGCATTGCCAATCGACTCGCTGTTTTGGTGCCTGGGCTCTCAAGGCAGCGCGTACCCGCTAACAGGCAACACCAACTACCGAGACAGCCCCATTCAAGCGGCGACATTGATGATGGAACGATTGAACTACAAATTGCATCGGCAAGGACTGGTCTGGGAAACCCGCGGAGAGGATGGCGCTGTGTGCTACCAGCATGCCGCTCCTATCTTGCCAAAGTCGCGTTATCGCTACCAGATGAGCGCTCCGATCCCCGACGCGAGTCAGTGCCATCCGTACACCACGACCACCAGTCGGTGGGAAATGGGGCACAACAACCCCACCACGGGCGATAACTTTGGTTTTGTCCAATGGCGCAAACGCAACTGCGTGTTCTTGTAAAAAGAGGCAACATGAACGTGAGTCTACTGATGATCGCTCTGTCGACATCCATGATATCCCAAACCGAGGATACGCCGGCTATGACAGCCCAGGTCTTGCAACGGGGAGCGCTGACTCGGCTCAGCCCACAACACCTCAACCAAGCGCTGCCTGTTGTCCCAAAGAGTGGTCAAGCTTCTGGACCAGCACAGGTCATGGCATTCGTTTCACTGAGTATGCCTCGTCCTGCACTGGAATCCCTACTGGTCCAGAGTGCCAGACTCAGAGTGCCCTTAGTCATCCGGGGGATCCATGCCGACGGATTTGTCGCGACGGCCAAACGCGTGGCGACGTTGGTCAGTCCGCTGAGCCAAAAAGGCATTCACAGCGGCATTGCCATTGATCCAAACTGGTTCCGCACGTTTCACATCCGTGAAGTGCCGGCGTTTGTGTCGGTTAGCCCGGGACGCTGTGTGCCCGCAATACCCTGTGATCCGCTCCATTTTGATGTGGTGCGGGGAAACGTGTCTATGTACGACGCCCTCACTCATTTGGCTGAGGGACAACACGGCGCCGCGGCGGCAACGGCGTTAATGAGGATGGCGCCATGAGCCCCTTCACAATATGCGGGTGGGGCATCCTCTTGCTGGGTTGTGTGATGCCAAGTCACGCCGCTCAGGACACGCACTACAATGAGGCGTTGCCCTGGGCTCAGCAGACTCAGTCTTCCATCACCGACCGGATAGACCCACAGTCGATAGAGTCCTTGTTGTGCGAGGACACTTCGTGTTCCCCTCCCTGGCAGGAAGGTTTAACCCCGGCGCAGATAGAGCATCAGAAAAACCAGAGATACTTCACAGACGACGTCGCATCGAGTCTGGCGGATAATTTCAATCGTGGACGTCCTAACCCAGCCTTGGATCGCAGCTATCGCCATGCCCTGATCGGTCAGCAATTTGCTAAGTCAATCACCCACGGAGAATCCGGACCGTACATCGACTGTGAAGCAGGGCGACAATGCCAGCCAGTTGACGTCACCAAAACCTGCGAGCGACCCACCGACAACCCTGTAGTGTGCGAAAAGTTGCCTGTTTTTCAGGTCTCGAGTGTCCCCGTCACATACGTATGCCCGGAAGGCTGGCAGCGGACTGGCCGCTATTGCCACGGAACAGAGCCGGAGTGCCGATATGACGAACGCCACTTCGTATCGTCATCGGGCGGCAACTGCGGTTGGGTCAACAGCACCACTTACATCTGGGAAGGACGACGAACGCGCGCGGCAGAGGGTCGATGGCGGGGAGAACAACGATATCACTATGTCACCAACTGCCGGGGTGGAGAACACGACGGCTGGCGAAAGCGCTGGGAAATCTGTGCAATGGTCAGCAGGGTGCAGCCTGCGCAAGTCACCTGCCCGACCGACCACACATTATCCGGACACACCTGCATACGACAGACTCTGACGTGGCACACAGAATGCCCTCTTACGGCATCTTGTCGGCGTACGTCCGAGCAGTGTATTGAACCAGAAGAAACCCGAGACATTAACGGCTTATCGGTCACACTGCCTTGCTGGCGTTACCACCTCACTCACCATTGTGCATTTGAAGACACCTGTCCTGCCCTCTCGGATTGTCAGTTTATGAACGCCGAGTGCAGTCTGACTCAACAAGGGATCTGCGTATTGGAGCAGGTTTCCCTTCAGTGTCAAGAAACCTCGTGTCATCACACTGAGTTGATCTGCGGGGAGACGTCATTTTGTCTGGACGGTGACTGTTATGAGGCGCGTCCTCGCCTTTCTTCAGATTTCAACCGAGCAGCCTCGGCGCTGTCTGCTCTCGCCGCTGCCGCAACGCAGCTTGGGGAGCCACCGATCCTGTTCAAAGGACGAGGGATGGATTGCTCTGTGGGCATGGTGGGGTTTCGGGACTGTTGTGCCGATGGCGGATGGGGGCAGGGACTGGGCTATCAATGCTCCGAAACAGAGCAGGCACTGGGGCACGCCAAGGAAGCTGAGACCACAGTCTATCTGGGCACTTTTTGTGCAGAGCGCGTTTTGGGGGTGTGCACAAGAACCAAAAAAGCCTACTGCGTGTTTGACAACAAGCTCGCTCGTATCATTCAACGTCAAGGCGCGGTCGGTCAGCTGGGGCTGTCATTAGGCATGCCTGAGCGCCCGTTATGCCAAGGGATCACACCACAGCAGTTGCAGGGCATTCGCTTCGACCACCTGAATTTTCATGATTTCTATCAGGATCTACACGATGGCACTCAGGTACCTGACGCCACCGAAATCAAACAACGTCTCCTCACTGCGTATGGAGGTCAGAGATGAAGGCATCCATTCTCATCCGCTTATTGGTCTTATATCCCACCCTGTGTCTGGCGACAACGTCTCCTCAAGGATGGCGGTGGTACAACGAACCTGCAGAGCCGAAAGTTCTTCGCCGTCCGTCAACCGGGTTGCCACCGAATACCGTCACCACGGTAATGACGGCGACAGAACAAATGGACTGGTTCCATGCCACGTATCAGGAAGCATTAAACGCCGCAACCCTTGATCCGGGCAATCCTGAAAAATACCTCACGGTCATGCGTATGCACCATTTCATCGGAGAGAAAGTCTCACAGACAGGCATGACGTTTAAGCAGTTGTTGCTCACCCATCCTGAGCTTTCTTACGTGCGTGACCGTCCGGTTCAGCAAGCCGCCCGAGGTCCTTACCTCGCTCGGGAGCGGCAGAAGAAAACCGAGATCGTCACTCAGCTGGTCGACCGGGGGTGGGGGCTGATGTTTGTGTATCGGGGAAACGATGCGATAAGCCAGAGGCTAGCGCCTTCCTTGCAACAGTTTGCTGACGCACATCAGTTTGAGCTCCTGGGAGTCAGTGAAGACGACACCTTTATCGACGCGGTGCGCCATAACCGGCGCAATCGTGGAAAAGTGACGGTGCCGTATACGCCAGCGATCTTGATGGTGCACCCCAAAACGGCGGAGTTCAAACCGTTAGCGTACGGGTTTATTTCACAGTCCGAACTGCTCAGTCGCGTGTACAACGCCGCGACGGACTACCGGATCCCAGATTTTTAGGAGGAGCTTACGATGCGATTCATCGCTTTACTGTCTCTGATGTTGATGTCACTGCCCGCCCTGGGAATGCCGGGGCAGTACGCCATGGTGTTTTTCTATCTCAGCAGTTGTCCGGACTGCCATCGTTTTGCGCCGAAACTGCAGCGGTTAACTCAGGCGTACGCGTTGCCCACGTATGCATTTTCACTGGATGGTCGTCCCCTGCCCGACTATCCGGTTCCGATTCCCGTCACCCCCGACATCAGTCAGCAGTTTTTTCCCAATCCCAGAAACATCGTGGTACCGGCCACTTTCCTGATTAACGTGAACACCCGGAAATACGTACGCGTGTCCGTGGGTAACGTCGAATACGATGCACTGGCGCACAGCATTCAGAACATTCTAAGCGATCCCAGTGTGCTGAGGGCGATGGAATGAAACGTCAGTGCACCTCTCTGTCCTTCCCCCCAGCCGAGTCCTTCACCGTTGTCATTCTCGGGCTGGTGCTTTGTCTGGGCGCTCCTATCCGACTTGCCCACGCAAAAGGGGTCGAAGGATCGCTGAACGCGTTTTTTGATGATCTGGGGTACCACACCAATGTCACGCACCCAGTGGCGTTCAAAGGGCAGTCGGCACATCACTATCAAGGTGGCTCACTGTACGTTCGAACGTCCATTCAGAATGCGCAGTTAGCTGCCGTGACCTTGCCCGCGATCAGTGCTGGTTGCGGAGGCATTGACGCTTTCATGGGGGGGTTCTCTCACATCAATTCTGACCAACTCGTGCAGTTTGGCAAAGCGGTGGTCGCCAATGCAAAACCTTTTGCCGTGGATCTGGCCTTGCAGACGTGGGCGCCGCAAATCAAACAAATCCGTGATAATTTGCAATCCATTGCCGATCGCTGGCTTAACCAGTCCATCAATTCGTGTGAGACCGCTCAGGCAGCACTGGGGGGACTGGCGGCTTTCACGGGTCCTCAGGTCAAACGCCATGTGTGTGCAACGATGGGGACTCAAAACAACGCGTTTGCCGATTGGGTAGCGGCGCAGCACGAATGTGGCGTGGGAGGTCAGGCTCAGGCACAACTGGAACTGGCGCGTCACGATCCTGCCTTACAGGATGTGGCTCGCGTGGCTCACAACCTGGTGTGGTCCGGGATCATGAAAAATGCGTTTTTGGCCGACGATCCGGGTCTTGGGGAGTTTCTGATGAGCCTCACCGGGACTCAAATCTATGGAGAAACGGGCGCCCCGCACTACTACCCCAGTCTGCTGACCGACAACAATAACCTGATTCAGGCGTTGCTTGAAGGCGGGGACGTTGATGTATACCGCTGTGACGAAACCGAGGCGTGTCTGACACCAGACAAAACCACCGCCACGCTCGACGAGGTTTCTGGACTCCAGAGCCGAATTCGGGCGACGTTGGAAGCGCTTTACCATGCATTGCTGAACGACCAGTCGCTCACCCCCGAACAAAAAGCGTTTCTTGAATACACTGAAACACCGGTACTGAGTGTTTTTAAAAGTGCCGCCGTTGCCGACCGCCACCCCAATCTCAGCGCCTACTCACGAGTCATTGCCATCGAATTGTTGAATCGATACCTGAAAGGTATGCTGAACACCGTGCAGGGGTCAATGGTCAATACCACGCTGGACCCAACCGATACTGATCGCATTTTACGGGACATCGATCGTGCCCGAACCTTTACCGACGGGTTAAACGATGACGCCATCACACAAATTCTGCAGCAGCAAAAACTGATAGAACGCCATCAGGCCAACGACAAAGACTATCGGAAACGCCTCAGTGATCGCCTCCAGCAAAACCTCACCTTTGGGGAGAACCTCTCATGATCACCCTTCATTACTACACCTACAGTCAGGGAGGCGCATTAATGCGCGCCCTGAACGCCATTGCCACCTTTTTTGGTACCGCCACCTTTGGATCGATGTTAAGCATTGCCATCATGGTTGGAGCGGTGCTGACATTGGGGCTGTTCACCTTTTCCCGCAACCCCCAGCACTTGTGGAAGTGGGCCATTGTTTTTGCTCTGGTGCCGCTACTGCTGATCCAGCAGAAAGCACGGATGTTGGTCATCGACCTGACCGAACCAGGCAGTACCTACGTGGTCGACAACGTGCCGTTTGTGGTCGCGTTACCCACCTGGGCGGCATCCACATTGATGGCAGGGGTCACCGAATCGGTGGAAGCCATTTTCACCACCAGCGACGAGCACCGATACGGACGCACTGGCATGCTCTTTGGGTCTGAGCTGTTTTTGCTTTCCCGCCAGGCTGACGTGAAGGAAGTGGCGCTGCGACGACGCTGGTACGACTTTTTTCACAACTGCATCATTGGCGATGTGGAAATCAATGACAAATATACCTGGGATGAATTGGGGGAAGCTCCCGATCTGTTTGGATTTCTGGACAAACACTCCATGAGTCCGCTTCGAGGTGTGATTTTGTCAAACGGGGAATTTCAGACGTGCCGGGAATTTTACCCTGACCTGCGTCGCGACTTTGAATACGCGGCGAAAGGCGACCTGAACCTTCTCAGCACCTACCTGTTTGGTCGCCATGCCAGTGTGTACTCGGAGCAGCTAAACCGAGCCCTGTCCAACAGTTACCACTCTTTCATAGGGATCAGCAACAGCGCGGTGGATGTCCTTCGGCAAAACATGGCCATCAACGCCGTTCGCTTCAGCATCAACACATTGGATCCGACCTCCAACGCGCTGAACTACGCGTACACTCAGAATAAGATGCAACAGACCTCCATGTGGGCAACGCTGGGCATGCAAGCCCGGGAGTTTTTGCCCATGCTGCACACCATGATGTTCTTCATTTTCAGCTGCCTCGGTTTTTTTGTGATTGCCGCAGCCATGATCCCCAGCATGATCAAAATGGTGTTGCTCAACTACGTGCGCACGTTTTTCTATCTGGCGACGTGGCCCGCTCTTTTTGCCATTCTGAACGGCATCATGTTGTGGACTCTGGAGTCACGCTCCCTATCCACGGCCAGTTTGTTCAACGGGTTGTCATTAAAAAATGCCATCGCACTGGACGAACTGCACATCCGGTTTGCGTGGATGACGGGCTTTTTAATGATGAGCATCCCGGTATTGGCCGGAAAAATCCTTCAGGGGGGCGGACGATTTGTCGAAA
Organism: Vibrio nigripulchritudo; assembly: GCF_027924785.1. Lineage (NCBI taxonomy): Bacteria > Pseudomonadati > Pseudomonadota > Gammaproteobacteria > Vibrionales > Vibrionaceae > Vibrio > Vibrio nigripulchritudo. Next base: position 26,471 of record NZ_AP027051.1, read on the forward strand.
GCATGAATTACCAGCTAGCCAGCATGATCAACAGCACCAATGCGCGGGTGTCAGCCTCCGCCTCTACCGGGAACGTGGATTTTGGTAATCTGCAGATGAGCAACCACGCCTTCAATAACATGACGGCCAATAAGCTCGACGACACCGTTGCACTCAGGACAGGTATGGCATCGGTACAAAACCCTGACGGCTCGATGACCAACACGTATTTCAATGACGGGAACCGGCAGACATTTCACTCACAGGACACTGAATCCAAAGCCCTGTGGTCAACTCAGGTCCAGAGCCTGCTGCAAACCAGTATTCAGGATCAGTATGCTCAGGCGGTCAGTGCCCAAACCCAAACCAGTGCCAGTCTAACCGACGCATTCAATAAAGGTCATCAAATCCAGAATCGCTGGAACGACGCCTGGTCCAGCAGTCAGTCGTACGGAGAAGGACATACGTTGTCAACCGAAGGTCACATCGCACAAGCCAACTCCAAAATGGGGACAGCTGTCGAATCGGTGTCCAAAACCTTGGGATGGACCGAGGATCAGTCCAGCGCGTATCTGATGGCAGCTAGTGCAGGCGTTGAAATCGGAACACCCAAGATGCTGGGATCGAGCATCGGTGCCGGGGTCAAATGGAGCGACGAAAACCGCGAAGCGTTCAGCCACATGACAGCGGAACAAAAGCAGATCATGGATCAGGCGACGCACCAATACAGCGACGGGGCGACCGCGTTGCAACGCGCCGGCTTTACGTTAGACGCCAAAGACAATCGCAGCGCCATGGAACAGTATGCCCACGATTTTGCCCTGAACTACCAACGTACCCAGGGACTGGCGGTCAGCGCCAGTGAGTCGAGCGCCAAGGTGGACAGCTTGTCGTCACTGAAAAGCCAGATGGAAAGCGATTCCGCGTCGTTCAGTGCCAGCGCCATGAGTGGATTCCAACGATATTTGGAAGGCAACTTTGAACAACCGGAGATACAACGTTTAATGACTGCGCGATTACCCGAAGAAATATTGGAAATCCGAGAACACTACCAAGACTATCTAAACTCTGTAGATTTCCAGCGCAACTTTGGTTTGGCGCAGCCGTACAACGAGATGGACGATCTGGCCGAGTTGCACCTTGCCCCCGAACTTCGCTCTCAGCCTTCTCTGACCCCAAAACAAAAAGCCATGGCGCAATCTGAAGCCGAACTCGCTCAGTCCAGCATCGAAGAAATCACCACCGACATGATCCGACTTTACGACAGTGAGCGGCTGTTCAGCCCAGACGACCACCGCAATGTCCGTGGAAACGCCGCAGTCTGGGGCGGTCATCTGCAATCTCAGGCTGACCCGGAGAGCGAGTCGTCCGACGATTCTCAAGCGTCACCGCCTTCCGAGCACATCCGTAAGGTGGAGTCGCACACTTCCGCTCCGGATATGGTGCAGAATGAGCAGCAGTACGAGGGCTACAAACAGTATGTGCGGCGCAAGGATGATACATCCGAGCAGGAATAGTCCGTATGACCGATAAACCCGTTGCACATAAAATCGTCCCCCTGTCATCATGGCTCCGATGCACGACACAGGAGCGTTCACGATGAAAAACTTCATGATCCTGGGATTGTGTGGATTGTTGTCGAGTCCATCCTGGGGACACACCGCCCCCTGGGATCCCAGTCCCCAACTTAAAGCGCTGATCATCGGTCTGAAGCTGAAATATGCCTCACCAGCTTTGTCAAATAATCAGCGCAGTCATATGACGAGAGTTGACAATTTATCCTTTTTTATCTCACACATTGATCAGCCGGGCACGCCCGAGCATGCTCAACTCAAAGCCTTCTTGTGGGGGATGCAAAAAGCCCACGCTGGGAGCGTTTATCAACAGATCCGGACCAATGTGGTGCCCTGGTTCTGCCCGAAAGGCGGGCAACTGAGGCTCCCCAGTCCCAACAGCCCCAACCCGACCGTGTTCATCGAAAACCTGATCTATGAAACGTTAGAACGCGATCTACAACGTGATCCGAAGCGGTTTGAACGCTATAACGGCAGTGCCGCCTTTATGAGTGTACCCAAAATTGTTACATACGGACTGCAGATCAAATACCCATGTTATCGACCAATTCCGGAAAGACATCGCTTACCAGGATGGGTGTATTGATCATGGTAAGTGTATCGCGCGTGGGGGCTTATCGATGCCAGAGGCAAGGAGTGTCCTATGTCTACACCACTGCGCGACAAAAGTGGCCACATGACCCGAGGTGGTCAAATCACGTTTCACGCTTTAAGGATGTTTTTCCAGGTCAACCAAGCACTGATCCGTATCGTCAGTTGGGGAGTGGGCATTGCCACTCTCCTGCTGACACTCTATCGCGCGCCATCCAGCGCGTGGCAGGCTGAATTCTATTACTGGCGCAATATTCTGTACGCCGATTTCGGCAAATCGTTAGACAGTCAGGTCAGCACGCTTTGGCAAGGCGAGCGGTACTCTGACACGTTAGGCGCTCAGTTGACCAACCCTACTTTGCTGGCGTTGCATGACACGTTGTGGTTCCAGATCCAGGTGCACTTTTTACTGAGTTTGCTGACGGGGTTCATCGTGTTCGCCCTGGCACTGCGATTCTTTCGTCAACGCGGTCAAGCACAAAGTCTGGACGTCCACATTCGAGGTTTTCAGCTCGCTACCCCACACGAAGTCACACAAAGCCTGAAGGCGCGAGCAAAGCGCAATCGACGGCGGGGATACGAAGACGGACGGCTCTCCGATTTTCGCATTGATGGGCTGGCGTTGCTCAAACAGCACTTTGAAGTGCAGCACGTCGGGCTGATCGGCACCACTGGAGCTGGCAAAAGCGTGATGATTCGCAAGCTGGTGGAGTGGATCCGTCAGCGTGGCGACAAAGCCATCATTTATGACAAGGGCTGCACCTTTGTCAGCAAGTTTTATGACCCCAGCACCGACACCATTCTGAATCCGTTCGATGTGCGTTGTGCCAACTGGACGCTTTGGAGTGATGCAAGCGATGCCCCCGATTTCGAAAACATGGCCGCTGCTCTGATCCCTCAGCACGGCGAAGGCGACCCTTTCTGGGTGGATTCGGCGCGCACCATATTCGCCAGTACCGCGTTTCAAATGATGCGCGACCAAAAGCCCTGCACTAATGTCCGGCTGCTGAATCTGTTGCTCACCTCAGAACTTGAGATGCTGGGCAGCTTTTTGAAAGGCACAGAGTCGGCCTCGCTGGTGTCCAATGACATCAAAAAAACCGCTATTTCCATCAAGTCGGTGCTCGCCACTTACATTAAAAGTCTGCGCTTTCTTGACGGACTGGAGCACAGCAGCCGACCCAAATCCCTCACTAAACCGTTCTCCATTACCCAGTGGATCCACGACGAGCAACAAAAAGGATTTTTGTTTCTGTCGAGCAATGCCCGGCAGCATGCATCGTTGCGCCCCCTGATTTCCATGTGGCTTGCCATCGCTTCCAACGCCATTCTGGGTCTCGATGAGAACAGCGATCGGCGCATCTGGGTCATCATGGACGAAATGCCCAGTCTGCATAAATTGCCTGAACTCGGTGCCATCATCGCCGAAGTGCGCAAGTTTGGGGGCTGTTACCTCATCGGCATTCAATCTTATGCCCAGCTACTGAAAACCTACGGGCGCAATGCCGCTGACGAGATGTTTGATTTGTTGAATAGCCGATTTTTCTTTCGCGCCCCTTCGGCGCAGATGGCAGAGATCTCGTCTCGGGACCTCGGAGAGCAGGAAGTGGACTTGTCCAAAGAAAACGTGTCTTACGGAGCCAATACGCTGCGGGACGGGGTCTCACTGGGCCACCAAACGGTCACTCGCCGGGTGGTGTCCCCGAGTGAAATTCAGGGACTGGACGACCTTGAATGTTACCTTCGAACGCCGGGCAGTGAATACATCACTAAGCTCGATCTGCATTACGACCGCATGGCAAACGTGGCTCCTGCGTTTGATAAACGAGACTGGACACTCTCTGCAGGCATGAAAAAAGCGTATGAGGAAAGCGTGTATTACGAATGCGTTGCCCCGGGACTGCATCTGTCCGAAGCCGATCGTAAAGCACTGCTGCGCGCGCAGGAAGCACGCTACGAAGACGAGATGGAAATGCGCACAGAGACCAAATCCATGCAACGGGCGATGAAAAGCGACACGGTGTCCGATCTTATCGCCCGGGATACCCAAGAAAAACACTATCAAGAAAGCGCACAACGCGAGCTCGATGAAGCCGCCATTACCGACTTAGGCGAATTCGCCGACTGACATTCTCTATTGAGGAGTTCACCATGCTCTCCATCACATCCATCAAAACGGCAGCCACGGCTGCCAGTTATTACCTCACTGAAGAGGTAGGCGAAAAAGAAGGCGCTGACGCCAAGAAGCCCCCGTCGTTCTGGTTAGGGAAACTGGCTCAGGAAGCCGGTATGAAAGGGCAGCCTGTCAAGCCCGGCGAGCTGCAAGCGGCTCTCGAGGGGACCTGGCGTGGCGAAAACATTCACGGCAAACGACATCAGCATCGGTGCGGATTTGATTTGACTCTGTCAGCGCCAAAATCCTTATCCATTATGGCATTGATGGGCGGTGATGAGCGTCTGCTTACTGCGCACGATCATGCGGTCAAATACACGCTGGCACACTTGGAAAAGGACACCGCACAAGCGAAGATCACCCACACCAAAGGCACTCAGTCGTTTGAAAACACGGGACGTCTGTTGTTTGCGGTTATCCGGCACCAGACCAGCCGAGAAAACGATCCGCAGCTGCATTCTCACGCCCTGATGCTCAATATGACCCGGGACAGTCAAGGCAGACTGCGCGCGTTGGCATCACGCCTCAAACAGGACGGAGGGATCCTGCAGGGCACGTCCGAACGCATTTACCACTTCCAGAAATATTACACCGCCCTCTATCAGAGCCATCTGGCCAAATCGTGCGAACGTCTGGGGTACGCCACCCGCGCAGCCGGTAAGGGGCAGTTTGAAATTGATGGCGTGCCAGTGTCCCTGATTGAAACCTGTTCGTCACGCTCACACCAGATAGACCAACGCGTACTGGAGTTAGGTTACAATTCTCAAGCCACCCGGGATTACGCGGCAAAAAACACGCGCCAGGAGAAAACCCGCCAGGATCCGGCTGCACTGCAGGAACAATGGCAAAAAACGTTGCGAGACAGCGGATTTGATGCCCGTGACTTGGTGACACAGAGCCGACAGAACCACGCCCCTTCACGAGCGACTCCGCTGGTAAAACAGGGCGCGCGTGAAGCGTTGATCCGGGCTGTCAGCCATCTGGGGCAGCATCACAATGCGCTGCACCTTGAAACTCTGGTGGCCACCGCCGCCTTTGAGTTCGTACGCGAGACAGGTGTTAGCGCGCTCGACATCAAGGCAGCGGTGGAACAGTGGATCGCCGATGGCAAGCTCCAGCCTGTCGCAGGGACAGGACGCTACACCACTCGAGACATGATCGAGACCGAACAGGCGTTGCTGAGCGCCACGCAAGGGCGAGCAAAAGGTCTGGGTGCCCAAGTCAGCGAGCGGGCATTGAGCGACCTGAACATCGATGAGACACACCGGCAGCAATTAACTCGCCTGATCCAAAGCTCGCGCCAGTTTCATTGCATCAACGTGTTTGGTCCAACACATCAGGTCTCGACGGCATTAAGCTTCGCTTTAACGGCGTCGAACATCACCACGCAGCGCCTCAACCAGGGAGGACCCATCCCATCCGACCCCTCTGGGGTGTTGTCGCCAGAAAAAACGCACACACTGCCGACGCCTACTGCGTTGACCCCCTGGCTGGCAAATGGGGACAAAAGTGCACAGGCGGTGTGGGTCGTCGACGAGGCGCAAAAGATGAGCGCGCGTGAGCTGTTGCAACTGTCATCGCACGCCAGAGACGCGCGCAGCAAAGTCGTGTTATTAAATCGCACCACCAGTCGCCAAGGAAGAAAGGCGCACAATGCTCTGGACGTGTTCGCGAAAGGTCATGTCGTGCAAACCGACTGGCTGAACCATCGCCATACGGACAGTTTGGTCGCTCTGCATCCCCTGGATGAGGTCCGTATTGCCCAGACCTACGCCCGATTGCCCGACAAAGATCAGACCCAGGTATTGGTAACCGCTCGCCATACCCAAAAGCGGTTAACCGACCAGATCCGTCAGACTTTGCAAAATGCGGGTCAGTTGTCGCGCTCGGGGGTCGTTATTGACGCGCTGCAACCCGCTTTGCTTTCACCCGCACAGACGACACTTGCCAAGCATTATCAGCCAGGCATGGTCCTGAGGAACTGGACAGAAAAAGTGCGGCAGGATTATCTGGTGATCTCGAGCGATACAGTGCGTAATACCCTTGACGTCATGCGCCAGTCCGACGGACAAAGCCAACAGTGGAATTTATCGTCTAAAGCTTTCCGGTCACGGGATCTGCAGATTTGGAAACCCACCCTCATGCCACTGGGGACTGGAGAGCGGGTGACCGCTCTCCAGTCCGACCGTTCACGTCATTTGCAGGCTCACCACACATACACAGTGACGCACATCGAAGGTGACACCGTCACTCTAAAAGGTCCCAAAGGGGCAATCACGTCGCTGGACAAAGCGGCACTTAACGGAGCACCGCTGGCGTACGAGTACGTAAAGACCGCCGCAAACCCGGCACCAAAACCCCACACTTTACTGGTGGCAAAGGCTTACGCCCTCTCCAGACCTCTGCTGTCTGAGCTCACCGATGGCAGCCAAAAAGTGGACGTATTTACCGACGATGAGGCCAAAGCACTTCAACGCGTTGAACGCAATGAACTCCGTCCCAGTGCCATTGAACGCCTGATGGATGCAGAGGGAGCCCCGGAACGCTACCTCAGTCAGGCAACCGCCCAATCGGTACGACAGGATGTTCAGCGTGTTCTGACGCATCGACAATCGCCGCCCCCTCACTCCAATGTCGAGCGGGCAATCCAGTTTGCGCTGGCACACCTGTCAGAGCGCAACGCAGCGTTCTCCCAGCAGGCTCTGGTGGTGGAAGCGGTGCGCTACGCATTTTCCGAGACGGACAGCCCGGTAACGCGCGAGGAAATACTGTCGTCTCTGGCGCACTGCCAAGGCACGTTATCAGCCGACTATACCGACGGGACCCGATGGACCACCCGGGACGCCATGGAAACGGAAAACGCAATCCTGACCAACATCGCCTCCGGTAAAGATCAGCGCAAGCCGTTTGCAACGTCACAAGACACCCATGCCTATTTAACCCGCCACTCGTCGCTCACCCGTGGGCAACGTGATGCCATCACCCTCATCAGCACCACATCGGACGCGTTTGTGGGTGTCCAAGGGTTAGCCGGAACGGGAAAGTCCACCATGCTGGAAACCAACGTTGGGCTGATCCACGCGGTGCAGGCATCACTTCAGCCCGCGCGTATACTGGGGTTGGCTCCCACTCATGCCGCGGTCTCCGAACTCGAAACAAAAGGGATCCAGGCCCAGACGCTTGCAAGCCTGCTCTCTGATCTGGAGCAAGGCAAGACCCACTCTGAACAGTACCAGAACACCCTGTTTTTCCTTGATGAAAGCTCCATGGTCAGCAACCGGCAGGCTTTGGCAATGACGGAGTTGGTGCTGTCTTCTCACGCCAGACTGGTGATGCTGGGCGACAAAGAACAGCTTCTGTCGTTGGGAGCGGGTAAACCCTTTGAACTGGCGATACAAAGAGGCACCATGGACGTGGCTTACATGACGGACATTGTGCGCCAGCAACCCCGGGCATTAAGGGGAGCGGTACACAATATGGTCGACCACCAGCCCTACAGTGCGTTAGCCAAACTCCGTCAACAGAACCCGTCCGCCTCTCTGGGCACAAAGCACGTCGTATCCACCCGAGATAAGCGTATTCAGGATCCGGCTCTGGCCCGTCAGATGGCAGCCGAAGCCCTACCTTGGCGCGTCGCCCAGGACTACTTGTCACGCACAGAAAAAACCAGGGCAGCGACGTTAGTGATTGCCTACACCAACCAGGAGCGTGATGACATCACGCATCACATCCGTCAGGGTCGTCAGACCCGAAAAGAAATGAGCGATGAAAACATCCCCACCCTGAGGCTGCGTGCCATCGGGGCCAGTAACGCCGAGTTGAAAACCATGATGCCGTACCAGAAAGGCGGCATTGTCAGCTTAAAACAGGGTCACTATGCCACTATCACCCGAGTCGACCAGGCGCAGGGAGTGGTGATGCTCAAAGATGACAGTAACGGACAACCGTCGGTCTTGCTGCCAGCCCATCGGGATCACCGATTTACCACGGTATTTTCTGTCTCAAGCCAGCCTTTATCCAAAGGCGATCGCATCATGACCCGCTTCACCGACAAAACCAGAGGGATCCGGGCTAACGTGGAGTACACCGTCACCCATGCGACCCAGACGGCAGTCTCGGCTCAGTCCGAGGACGGCAAGCATTTAACCCTAGATCCCCGTCAGACAAAAGATGGGCATTGGGACTACGCATACACTCGCACCGCGGACATGGCGCAGGGAGCCACCTACCCTTACGTTCTGACCGCCATCAAAGGCAAAGGGCAACTGACCAATATACGCCGAGCCTACATTGACGTGTCTCGGGGCAGCCAGCACGTGCGCCTGTATACCGACAACCCCGAATCCATGATGCGATCCTGGCTCGCTAATGACACCACCAAACTCAGCGCGCTTGACACCTTAGAGAAAACACCTCAGACACACGCTCCGTATTTCAATGATGCCCCTCTCCCCAAAGAAGATCCTCGCTTTCTGGACGCCAATGGTGCATTCAACGGACCGGCTTTCTCACAATACGTGCACGGCGCCTTACCGCACTACACGGAAAGTTTGACGAAAAAATACCTCGGCTCTCCCAACCAGTCGAAGAGCACCCGCGATCATCTGGTGTTTGGGCGAGGCCGAGCGTTACTCAAGGTCAACCTGACTGGACCGTATCGCGGGCATTTTCAGGATGAAAGTCGAGGAGAGAAAGGGCCGCTGATTGCCCTCATCATGCGCGAGGAACAGCTAGGATACGGTCAGGCGCTGGCGCGCGCGCACGAGTTACTGACCGATCCGCAGACCCACCACCTGATCGCCAACCCTAACCACGATGCCCTGGTCGCCACGCTGCCACAGGCTCTGAAAAAACGGGAGGAAAACGCCAAGCGCCTTTGGTCAGAGGGGATCCCCGTGACCAAGACGCCGTTAGAAACCTACCTGAGTCAGTTTGACGCCTCTTCCGCACATCATTCATCGATCCGGTTCCACCAAGAAGTGTACTCGTCAGAAGACCAACAGACCCACCCAGCCATGTTGGTCGCCGTGCACGACAACCAAAAAAACGTGAAAGGAGTGGACATCACTTACCTCACGCCACAAGGAGAGAAAAACCAACAACTCGCCATCAACCCGAGACAGCTAGGAAACATGAAAGGTCACTGGACGGAAGTGGAACAAGGCACCGATCGCCACACCACCATAATCAGTACACGCATCGAAGACGGGCTGGAAGCGGCGACGCACGCCTCTGGGAAATACGACGTTTTAAACGTCGGAACCACGAAAGACTTAATCAGCCTGTCACCAGCAGAAGTACGTGCTCAGGTTCTGGTGATCCTCAGTGCTCAGCAGCAGGCACTGTCCCAAACCCTCAAAAACCAGATAGTCCAGCGATTTGAAAATAGCCAGGTACGGTTTGTCAGCCACGAAGCATTAAAACACGAAGTAGAGACTTTGCTGTCCAATCGGCACACCGATCACGCAAATCGATGGGAGCCGGAGCTCGACGATACGACGCATTCAAACATCCGTCCCTCCGCCAGCCAGCACACTTATTCCGATCATCAGCACAGTGAACAGTTGCGCCATCATCAGACGCCGAAGCAGCAAGAACTGGACTGGGATCACGATGTCACCCCAACACAGCCTGAACGGCAGAAGGAACGATAATCTAAAGAGGTCTGACAAAAACGGGGGTCAGACCTTTGTCTTGCGCGAAATCAGGCACCTTTCTTTCCATCAAAGCGTCGCTTGGATAAGTGGGGTCTCCTATTTTACGTTGATCGACGGTCAGCACCACCGGAGTTCGTGCTTCTCTGCGCCAGGCATAGACGGCTTGCCTCATGCCAGCCAGGATCATTCATCAGCAACACCCGTGCGATAACCACTCTCCCATCAGCAGCAAATTGGGCAAAGGAGAGCTTCCTTGGTCTTCTCCGAAGTCTTCATCCGTGTCATCACAGCCTGTGGTGTGCTGGCGATGCAAAGATGGAGTATCATCTGACTGAATATCGTGATACCCGCTACCCATTGGACTCGCAGTATTACATTCTTCGGCATGCATCGTGGCGCAACCAGAAAGAAACGCACTGCCAATCAAGACAGTGCTTATAATTGTTGGATTCACGGTTTGTATGACCGACAAGCAATAAAAAAAATAAAAAAAGAGTGGCATACTATCAGAGCGCAAGCATTCAGAGAACCTCTGTGGGAAAAAATGCGAATCCAGGTCATTGAATCGAACAATAGGAGCGATATGTGGTCTTTGTCAGATTTGAGCGAGAGAGTGGGAATATCCCGTCTCAGGCATGGATCCGTATCACTCAGTTACGCAGAATCGGATTCTATGCGTACCAAAGTCAACACTCATTGCGGATCAATACATGCAATTCTATTTCGTATTCCAGCTGCATTACCGAGAGCAGAACACGATGATCGCGGCTAAACAGTATTGGGTAAGCTGAGATGCCCTCAATGTGATTAAGATTCTCTATAAATGCCGATGAATCACACAAAACCCGAAAGCACTCTCCGTGGTATTCAGCGGTAAACGTCAGTTCAGAGCATCCCTGAAACACATGGATATGATCAGCAATCACCAGCGGATCTCTGTTGTGTTTCAGGAAACAGTATTACGGCATACACCATCCTTTGCGTGAAGTGGCATCCTCTCAAAAAAACTCAGCTCTTCCCCAAAAATTACTCTTAAATTCCACGACATCAGATGCATTAGCGTAAAACTTTATGACACTCTGCCTGCCCGTTGGATCTAAATGGCTCAGTACTGGTTTGCCATTAACTTCATTAAATTTGATGTAGGCGTCAGGATAAGTTCGTTCCATCGTGATTTTTTGATGATGAGCGCTGTGAATGGAGAAAACCGCACTAGCATCACACAAAGGTGCCGTTGAACTGGTCGTTAATAAAACGCACCAATCCGTGGTGACTTTATTATTTTTGGGTAATCCAACAAAGTGTAAGTACATCACCTTGTTTTGAGTCACCGCTTCATTACGAGACATATTAAAAAGCTCTTCAAGCTCGCTTTGAATTTTAGTTTCTCGGTTGGACTCAATAATATTGGAATAACTCGGAGCAAAGGCACTTATCAGGACTATCATCACCGCCAAAGTGACAAGAAGCTCTATAAGTGTAAACCCGCTATTCGAAACTCTTGTTTTACAGCGATGTTCCATATCAAGATCGAGGCATACGTTAAAATGTTATGAATGGAATTTTGCCACACATATGAGCAAAGCATCATATAAATTAAAGTTTATGAGACGCACAACTCGCAAAGAGACGTGTGAAGCAATATTACCGGGACATAGATAAACGTGCTGTCCAGCCTGACAGACCAATACATGCTCGCAAGCAGAATGCGGAAACGTTATAGAGATCGTGAGCAGGTCGACATGGCTCCAACGGACAGGCTGCTCGACCACGCAACCACTTTCAAGACGATAGAGGTATAAACAAAGAAAAAACGTCTCATATCTTTACCATGACCTAACGTTCACGAACTCAGAGAAATGATCACCTGGCAGAGCTGGAGCAGAGGTTCAAATCATCAGCCAGTTGATTCGACAGCTTTTCTACAACGGGCTTCATTTTGTCGCGTTTCCTGACGAAGCAAAGGGGTAGGTTCAATTCCAAGTCGTCGAGAGGAGCGAAGTGAATAAGCGTAGGAGCCCGCGCAATATGCCTGCTGTTAACAATAGAAACGCCCAGCCCTGCGGACACTAACGCCAGCATTGAGCTTTCATGATGTGCCCAGTGACACACATTTGGGGATAAGCCTATAGATTGAAACTTTTGCTCTTGCCAATCAAAAAACTCCGGATACGACACCCTGGGGAAACGAATGAAGGGCAATGAATTGAGTTGTTCAACACTGATGTGTCCACTTAGGTCTTCATGCCATGACGCAGGGTAAGCAAGCAGCATGGGATCTCTGCGCAACTCCATCGTTTCGAATGTACTTCCTAAACCCTGAAACAAGTACACAAACGCACAATCTAACGTCCCTCGCTCAATATGCTCTAGGAGAGTTATCGTATTGTCTGTCACCATTTCCATGACAATGCCTGGGTTATCTTCTCTGAATTGACGCAAATGAGTGGGGACTAACCCATCCCATAACACCGCTTCCACAGAGCCCAGATTTAAACGCCCAGCCGAGCCCGTCGCGACTCGTTTGACAGTCTGACTGGCACGCTCAATATGCCCCATGATGTCCATCATCTGATCTCGATAGTATTCACCCGCTGGCGTGAGTGAGAGCCGCCTTGACTCCCGACTGAATAATTTGAGTCCAAGTTCAGCCTCCAGTTCACTGATTTGACGTGAGATTGCTGGCTGTGTGACATGCAACAACTGGGACGCTTTTCTAACACCACCAGATTGCGCCACGGCAAGAAAGTACTTTATTTGTCTCAGTTCCATTATTGTTTTTGTTAACTAAAAGGCATCAATAGATAAAAATATATCAATATTTATTATCATTTCGCTAGCGTAATCTTCTGGGAAACTTTCACTGGAAGACAACATGACTCACCCAAAAGCAGGCACCAATTGCAACGTACCCCTACTAAAAGGACTTGGTTACGGTCTTGTCACCGTCAGTTGCTGGGGAATAATGAACGTCAGTACACACGATGCACTTCGGAATGGTTTTTTGCCCAATGACCTTACGATGCTTCGGTATTGCGTCGCGGGTGCGATCTGTCTGCCGCTACTTCTAGTTAGTTATCGGAAAGTGGTAGGACTGTCGAATTGGTTGAAAGCAGTGGCATTGGCACTGTTGGCAGGTCCCCTGTATGGCAGTCTGGTGAATATGGGAATGCAGGTGACTCCGTTATCCTATGCAAGTGTTATGGTGCCAACATTCACCATGATTATCACCATGTTGCTGTCGATGAAGAGCGAAAAACTCAACAAGATTCAGACGATTGGCACCTTGGTTATTGTGCTCGGACTGTATGCTCTTATGAATGATACGCCGAATACGCTACCTCAAAGCAACATGGGGGTCGTCGCGTTCTTACTGGCTGGGTTGACCTGGTCGTGTTTCACCATCCTGTTGAAGCATTGGAAAGTGGAACCTGTCTCAACCATCTTTATGATGAACTTGGTATCCGGCGTCATCTACCTTCCGTTCTACTTCCTCAATGAGCACTCTACCCTGTCTGACCTATCGATCGCACAGTGGGTCGCACAGGGTTTCATTCAGAGCGTACTTGCATCCATTGTCGTAGTGTTTGCGTTCGCACAAGCCGTTAGATATATAGGCACAGCGGTCTCATCAACACTCCCAGCCCTCATCCCGGTAACATCAATTTTGATCGCAACACTGTTGTTTGGGCATGCAGTAACCACCAGCGAAAAGCTCGCTTTAGGGCTAATTTCTTTTGGGTTTGTTACTTGTACGTTGAGCAAGCATAAACATCACAGCCTCAAAGTCCGTTAACACTGAACGAAAATGGCTCTTATCAATGGACGCCCCCTTCACCCCAAAACGGTGTGGACCATTACACACTTGAAATGCGGTCGATTCGGAATGCACCTGAACTCGACTCCTTAATTTTTTTACATTCGAGCAATAATGTCCTTCCGTGAATACCCGCAACGTCATATATGCTATGTTTCTTTACTTCATGCCAGAGGTTTGTTGTTTTTCTTTGCTTTAGGCACAATAAAGATACACCTAAAGGCAACTCACAGAAGACATAGGCGGGGTCAATTGAGCATTCCTATCTTATACATTTTTTCAGGACTTCCTGCTTCAGGCAAATCTACTCTTGCATCGCTTCTTGCAGCTCAAACAGGCGCTATGTATCTGCGCATAGATACTGTAGAGCAAGGACTGAGAGACCTTTGCAACTTCAATGTGGAAGGCGAAGGCTATAGGTTGAGCTACAGAATTATCCGAGATAACTTGCAACTCGGCGTATCGTGTATCTCCGACTCTTGCAATCCAATTGACCTCACGCGTCAGGAATGGCAAGGCGTAGCAGACGATGTCGGGGCAAAGCACGTGAATATTGAAGTATGCTGCTCAGATAGCATTGAACATGAATACCGAGTCAACACTCGTCAGACGGTAGTGAAAAATTTAAAACTGCCAGATTGGCAGCAGGTGCAGAACCGCCAGTATGAGCCATGGAAATCGGATGTAGTGCGTATCGATACAGCAAATCAAAGTATCGAAGAATCGTTCGCAGACTTAGTCGAAAAGCTAAGGGGGTTAGATAGCCTATAACCATCAAAAGAACAGAACAAAGTAAAGCTCAGCAATGGTCGATCGTTGTATGAAGTTTTGCATCTAGTCAGAGCTTTTCTTTAGCTTTCGAATGATTCCCTCTTTAACGAGAGACTCACACAGCGCCCCATAACGAAAAGACTCCATTTAATAACCCACCTAAGACTCAGCGGATTATCGCCAATTGCAACGCACTGTCACATTTGACGAAACCCCCTTTCTTTTTGTATTGTCTAAAGCACCAACCGATTCACTCACGACATGTGAACACTAGTATTAATACTCGATATTGCCAAACGGCAGAAGATTGAGGGTAGCTCCTGTTACTAGTTGATGATATTTCCATAGAGCCATTGTGTGGGTCCCAATTGAAGTCACTCCTCAGGAACTACTTTGCCGACACTACTTCTAGCACTCGTTAGGCTATGACTATGCCGAGAAAAACCTCCCCCCGCCTCTTTCGACGCACAAAAACACTATAAAGCATCTCTAATGAGATCCTGTTAACCAGTTGGTTATTGCATGACGGGTGGGAAGTATTCAATCCAATGATTGACCATGGCTTGAAACGGACATCCTCATCTTTGATGAAAATAAGTTTTATCGACTCTAGGTTAAGTCTATAGAAAACGCTTGTGAAAACACGATGGTGAGTGAGCAGTGGCAACATGCCAGAATCTATTACGGGGTCTATTTTTCAAGATGCGCAAATTGGGGCCACATTGCCCCCTCCATTTAAAAAAACGCAGTTTAAATCACCCTGAACACGTACGCTTTCACCAACACCATAGGAACTTTCTCAAAGCGTTCAAAAACGCATAACGACATAGTGACGCTGCCTGGTTCAACCCATGAGCAAAAGTGGTAACACGCTTTAGCCAATAATCCGCTTTTAACCAGTTGAAACCAAAAAGCACAACCTTTTCTTGATTTACCCAATAAGTCAGAAGCTAAGTGGGTAATGGTTCCGATAGCTCAAACAAAATACACATTACTTAGAAAGCCTCATATGAACAACAAAATAGTATTTACCGGTGGTCCTGGCTCAGGGAAAACCTCGGTTATCAACTACATGCGCTCTGCCGGCTATGACACTGTCCCCGAAGTTGGTCGAAAGGTGATACAAAGACAAGTAGACATAAATGGAATCGCTCTGCCTTGGTTGGATAAGGAGGCGTTTCGGGATGAAATGGTCATTGAAGAAACTAATAACTTTAGAAGATGTAGCAACAAGGCGTTAACCTTGTTCGACCGAAGTATTGTGGACTCCTATGGCTACAGCATGCTGGAACAGATACCTGTACCAGAATCACTGTTAAAACACTGTAATGAACTAATTTATAATCAAAAAGTTTTTGTTTTTCCTCCATGGGATTCCATTTACGAAAACGATGTTGAACGTAAACAGAATTTCAGCGAGGCGATCGCGACCTACATAGAAATGGTAAATGCGTACCACTACTTCGGGTACTCATTAATGGAAGTACCAAAGGTCTCTGTCCCAGAACGTGCCAAATTCATTTTAGATAACATTGAACACAAATAGGCACTTTTTGTTGTCGATACACTTTTATATCTATCAAAGAAAACAGATATGC
The DNA here is from genome assembly GCF_027924785.1 of Vibrio nigripulchritudo. NCBI lineage: Bacteria > Pseudomonadati > Pseudomonadota > Gammaproteobacteria > Vibrionales > Vibrionaceae > Vibrio > Vibrio nigripulchritudo. Next base: position 42,631 of record NZ_AP027051.1, read on the forward strand.
TTTCAGGGAAAAGCCCTCGAAATGATGGCTATAATGTGCACTATATGTATTAGATAAACTGAGTAAAAGAACTCATAAAAATGTTCCAAGTACAATCTGTAATCTATACAGAGGCGCTTCTGTGTTAGATGGTGCCACGGGTAAGAATTCAGATAGTGAAGATTTTGGACAATTTCTTTTTAGAGTATGATCTTCTCCCACTTATCTATGCAAAAACTATTGGATCAGTACATGAACTACTAGTCCAATAATCCTAATAGCTCCATCAGCTAATTACAGCAGCCAGATTTTCTTTGTATTTCATATGCCCAGAAACTAAATCTGTAGTATTTTTATTATGAATTCCAGAGTCATTAATTACTTTTACTCCAATTGGCTCTTCTGATAAACCAACATTGGCAGCTTTATATAAATACTTAAGAACATCATCATTATTTGAATAGTAATTCCTTACATTACCTTCAACAGCCTTTAGGATATTTTCCCAGTCAGATTCTTTAGAACTGACTGCACCACCGAATAAATAAACATCCTTAATAAAATTTTCTGGTTTGCTCGACAAAGCTTCTAAACAATAATAAATCACACGACACCCCAAAGAATGCCCCATTAAAACATAACCATCATCATTTTTAGTTCTTGCAATAATGTCTGCAAGTAATATACCCGTCATTGATGCTTTAACCATAGATGTATGCCATGGGTTACCAATTAAATCAGTCAAAAATGATGCCCAACTCAATGGTCCAATTTTTTCAGCAGCTTTTTTTGTTGCTCGTTTAGCGGCTAGGATAAACGAATCCTCAATAGAGCTTCTTACAGCATTTACACCAATGTTTGCCATCATTCCGAGATCAAGCAAAGAACTTGATTCCCATGTAACCAAATAACAGGGGTTATTCGGATATTTATGCTCTATTCCTTTTAGCCAATCACTGGCACTTTGATTTTTTTGCGAAAGAAAACCATTAATAAAAATGATCGCAGATCCTTTACCTTCCCTAACTTGAACAATATTGAAATCTTCTATTGCACCGAAATAATTGTTACTTACAACAGCCCCTTTTGTTCCCCCTAAAGCACCACCAATTGCCGAAACAAATGCAACACCACCAGCCATCCCACCCGGACCAAGAGCAGCCAGAGATGCTGATGTCAAAGCAGCCCCACTCAAGCTGCTTATTGCAGTACCTGTTGATGCAGCACCAAGCAATCCTAAACTGCCTAGTGACGATGCAATAGCAGGAGCCGCAATGTAAGATAGCGGACCAAATACCGCAACTCCTGCGGCCATTCCACCCAAAATTTTGCCTCCGGCTGCAAAATTAATTTTTCTATTTTCAAATAAATATTTAAAGTCCGTGATACTCTCTAATTGTTCATTTAACGATGAGAAGCTTGCAATTATTCCATCGTGTTCAGCGCAACATTCACTAGCCCACGATTGACAGATATCACCTGTAAACCCTTTATCTTTTGGTTTATGAGGCTTATGTGTTGCCATATTTGAGCAAATTCTACATTGAACCGTATAGTTAAGACATTTGGAACACTGATATTCATTTCTAGTTAAATAATTACGTTCAACTAATCTGTGCTCAGATTTTTGAAAACACCAAGAACACCATTGATATTCACTCCTACTCATCGCAGCCTTTCACCTTTTAATACTTATTCCTAAACAACCTACGTAACATACTCACAACCGACTTACCCTTATCCACCCAAAGTTCTTCTTAGCAACACTTAGGGCACATCTCCGGTTCATCAAAGATCACACCACTTTTTAAATGAACAGACTTCGACCAATAACTTTGGTTATGATGGTTCTTCTAGGAAACACACTATAATCAACCAAACACATAATCAATAGTTATGGCAATGCGGTCAAGAACTAGCTATTTTTATATGTCTTAGGATATTGGTCGTAAGCAACAATGAGGCGCTTCTTTGTTAGAAAGTACCCATTTTCGAGTTTTTACATCAGAACACTGGTAAATCACGCTAGAAAATAGTGCGACTATTTACTAATAGCGGACTGCAAACCACTGATGCACGGAACCACCCGGATCTGCGCAAAAAAGCTTTTAAATAGATGCCACATTATGCAATATTATGTATATATGAAGGAAAATACTTATTGTAATTGAACAGAACCAAAATAGAGCGACTATCAGCTCTGAACAAATTGTATAATGTCCTGGTTATTGACTGGTATAGTTCTGGCTAACCAAGTTATGCGATTGCCATTACTCATCCACTGTACATCACCAGACTTTTACCTGGTGGGAACCAGCACAATAAACGGATTTCCCTTGTACTTGTTGATTATCCTGCTACCCATTTGCCGATCCTTAACCATACATACTTAGTGGTAAGGTATTTACACCGATTTATTTACACTCTTGTTAATACTATTGAAGTTAATAAATTGCAGCTTTTTAGTGTGCTTATCCCGCAATGAGCAAGTAAACGAAATTCTATGATTCTCAATCAATTTTTTACTGAGTACGACGATACACTTACACAAACTTTAAATACTGACCCACTAGGCATGACGATGATTTGGTCTCGTCTTGGTCAAGATATCTTTCATAATCGCGTAAGCTCAATTTCCAACGATGTGCGTAACTATACACTCAACCTTATACATCACTATGTCATCAAACAGGTTGTCGAAAGTCAGGCTGAATTGAGTCGCGGGTTGCAGACTATCTATGGTCATACTGACACACTTGCTTTTAAACAGGCCAGCTTGATTTTTTTAGAAAACGTTTTTGTATTTTCCATACTTCAAGCGGAAGAGTTGCAGCAAATTAATGTACAAACTCAGGGTATATTGGGAGCCTCAAAAGCGCGTCTACAGATGAGCTTGGGAGTGCCAACGCAACCGTTACGATTTACTAAAGAGCAATCCGGACAACTATTAGTGAGACAACTTACATTAGGTGTCAGTGGTCGTTACAAAACTCCCCTTAACGAAATGGCATTTTTTGATAAAGAGTACCGCTACCATCAGCCTAACAGTGTTCATCAGTGGGAAAAAACACAACAGTTTATTCAAGATAACAACGAGTTGAATCACTTGGTAATGGATTTAGTGCAGCTCTTACAAATGATCATCAAACAAGACAACAAGGTCCCACAAACTACATGGCAGGATATCCCTGAGAAAATCAAACTAGGCTATGCCAAGCACTTTGCAACTGCAGCCATAGTTGGCAAGCAGAGTAAAGCGTTTTGGCTTAGCGTTACTGAGCTTGACCAAAATGCTGCAGGTTCACTCTATAAATCCATAAACAGCAAACGTGATGAAATCTGCTCTGCTAAACCTTTTTTTGAGCTGGCAATCAAACTTCAGAGTGATCAATTTGAAAAACAGAAACTCGTCGATATTTGTCAAGTTGAGCCACTACTTGCGGAATGTGAACTGCTATTTACGCTACTAATGAGTCAACGAGTACAGTCTGAACAGGAAGTTCATCAACGTTACCTTGACTTAGATCGCAAGGTAAGCTCAATTATTCAACTCGCACGTGATTTGCAACAATATACTAACATCCAAGAGAAGTTTTCTGGTGTCGCTCGAAAACGCTATGACGCTTTGCTTGCGTTGGGACAACTTAAAGATTCTGATACTCAAGAAAATATGACAGCTTTGGTAGAAAAACTACTTAAGTATCATCGTGCAATCATGAATCAGCGAGGGCAGAGCCCATGGGTAGAGCGTGACACCCAAGGTAGTTACCGCTGCAATATCAAGTTACGAACGTCCGAGCGACGACCATATAAAACTTGGTTCCACCGTTACTATCTTGATCAATTCAGTCAGCTTATTCGTGGATTAGAGGGTAAAGCAAGTGACTAAACCATTTAAAATGGCTGAAGCTTTGAGTAAGCAACTGCAATTCCTAGGTCCACTCAAGCATGCTTGGTTCACCACTTTCAATCTCAATGTCGATTTTTTTGAACGACATGTGTTGTCAACGTTATTGCAGATGGATAAACCTCGGAGCCGAATTGATTTTGAGTTAATGCAACAAAAGCTCAATGGAACTATCAAAGAAGGACGCAAGACCCACTCGAAAATCATGTCAGGTATTGATGTCAAGGTGTTTGCGGATCAACGTATGTATGACGCGAGTGACTTAAAGCGTACCTCGATTGAAATCTATGGGATGAACCCAGCTCTGCTTGATGGTGGAAGAAAGAACATACTTGATAACAATTCATTATTTCACCCAAAGGTGATCTTTCTTCAGGATGAAGAGGAGCGAGCAATATTGGGAGCAGGAAGTGCTAACTTAACGCTGAATGGTTGGTCAACCAACCAAGAAGTGTTCTCCTTCCATATGATTGAATGCCTACACCAAGTTAAAGCTATTCGTGCCTTTTTTGAACCATTGTTTAAATTCCATAACATCGAGAAAACAATTCGTTTTCCAAGTAATTTAAGAGCTGAGATAAAACATTCAGACTGGCATTTTGTGCATACATTCATTAAAAATAGTGGTGATGATAGGTCTAAATCGTTGCTTACCCACATGCTTGAGGATTCACAAAGTCAAACAAAGGATTTAGTGGTCTGGTCGCCATATTTCTCTGAGGATTTGGCTGCATTCATTCAGCGTCTAAGGAGCACTAATAAGTCAGGTGAATTAAAACTGCATTTGATTCCTGATTTAGTAGAAAACAAACGGATTCGAACACGGTGGTCGTCAGATTTGTTACCTTTCATTACTGATGAGTCAGTACGTTTTTATCGCAATCCAATCACCAGAGATGAAAGAAGTGAGTTGTGTCATGCCAAGATTTGGATGAGCAAACATAAACTTGCTATAGGTTCTTGGAATTTCACTACATCAGGATCGAATATAGTTTTAGAAGGGAAAGATGTTGGTCAAGTAAACATTGAAGCTGGTGTAATCATTGAAAATCAACAGCCTCTTGAACAAGCTCTTAGATACCCGTTAGATATTAAAGAAGATAACTTCATGCAAGTCGCAGAGCTTAGTAATCATGCTCTTGAAGTACCTGTTCTTCTGCCTGTGGATGTTAGCGTAGTGTTCGATTGGCAAACATTGACATATCACATTAAGGCTAACAAGTTAGCTATTGAACTTGATTGGCAGGACATGGAACTACGCCTACCAGATATAGAAGACCCAGTGATCTTTTCGCAAGATGTAGAGCAGAGCCAAAGCACAATTGAACGGAAATTGGCACACGAGCCAAAAGCTTTGCTAACAAATCACGCTTATGAATTGGTGCTAAGTGACGCCCAAAGTTATCGTGGGTTCATCGTAGAGCACAATAGCATGATGCGACGTGTTGAACAGTTTGAATCTTTGGACGAAATCTTCAATAACCTTATTGACGGGCAAACATTACAAAACAACCCCAATGCTTCGTTACGAAGTGAAATTCTTGGTAATGATCATGACTGGTTAGTTGAACAAGAGGCAGGCTATCAAGCAGAGCAAGCTCCAACACCAACGCTAAGCTACTTCCGCATGTTTCAGGCGATGACTAGCTTCGAACAGCGTGTTCAGGCACTGAAGTCTGATCGCATGCTCGAGCAGTATGCGTTCGTTGTACCTGGTTGCTTAGTGGAGATTGGGGAAAAAATACGGCATGAACTTGCTGAAGACGCTAATGTGTTCAATTGGTATATGAAACAAGAATTTAATCTGTTGGTGGAGCAAGTAGAAAAGCAAGCGATGGACAGAAATCTAAAAGTGCGCTTAAGTGAGCTTTATTTCAAAGGTTCAGATAGAGTAAATCACGGCAAAGATCTACAAAAGAAAATCGGTAATGCCAAGTATCGCAAACTAATTAAAAGTAAATGCAAATATGTCTCTATCTGAGTGGGCGACTTTGACACCCGAAAAAGTGTCACAACAGATGAGTTTTGTTGAGGGTGACATGAATTGGCGTTATCAAGTTGATCAAAACGGCTCTATGGCAGCAAAACAAGCGGAAGGAGTCGCGTATCTTTGTCGATTGTTGCAACAACAACGCGTTGCGATATTGGCTGACGAAGTCGGTATGGGTAAAACCTTTCAAGCTATAGGCATTATTCGCTTACTACAGCAAATTAAATCGGATGCAAAAGTACTGGTAATCGCACCAAATAAAAACATCTGTAAACAATGGAAAGGTGAGTTTGGGGCTTTCGAACGAGACCATTGGCATGGAGACTCCACGACACCTCTTGTGCTGGCTAAGCCTGAATCAAAACTTGAAGCGATGGTATCGCGAGTAGGAGACCATGAACATCATGTTTATTTCACCACTATTCATGCACTGAGTACCCTAACTATAAACTCTGAAGGTGACGATAAAGCAGGTCTTGCACGTAATCAAGCAAGCATGCTTAAAGAACGAGTAATGGTTTATCTAGATCAACAAGGATTCGATCTATTAGTGATTGATGAAGCTCACTACTTACGGACGCGAGACGGTGGTTCACAAAAAGTGGCTGCGGCAAAAGCCTTTTTTGGCGAGAAAGAAGACGTGAAGCCACTAGCAAAGCGAGTATTGCTGATGACGGCAACGCCCACACACTCATCGGTCCATGATGTGGAGAATATCCTCCGTTATTTTGTTCCAGAAAGCGAATTGCAAGACAATCATACCCAAAGCTTTTTTGATGCATCAAAGTTACTCACTAAGTATGGTTTAAGACGCTTACGCCTTTTACAAGGTGTTGATGACGCTCACTATGCAAAGCAGCACTACCGTAAAGAACTCGCGCATGCAGTCTCATTTGCCGAAAATCAAGATGCGGAACTATTTTTTGGTCTTTATCAACGCCAATTAGTGAAACAGTTCCAAGCTAAGGCTTCTAATCGCCAGTTTCTTTATGGTTATCTTGAGGGCTTTGAATCTTTTGGTGAGCAAGATCTTCAAGTGACTCAAGTCTATAGTCAGCAACAAGATACTGAGTATGGAAAAGATGCATTCAGCAAAGCTCCTGATACTAAGTTACTGCACGACCTAAGCCAAGAATACTACCAGTGTTTTAATCAGTTTCCAGAGCACCCCAAATATAAAGCGTTGGTGGATCAATTTGTTCCAAACATGCTTGAACAAGATAAGCTCGATGACATCAAACGTCTTGTCTTTGTGCGCCGAATTCCTTCAGTTCGAGAGCTCACAAAGCGTGTGAATGTCCGCTATGATAACGTTCTAGGAGCTCAGATTTCGCAAGCACTTGAGCTAAATTCGATTGACCAAGAAAAATGGAAGCAAAGTCACTGGTGTCGGGCTTGGCTTAATCGTTACCTGCAAAAAACGGAAGAGTCTCAAGAACTGGAAATTGAGGACGATGAAGAGAATAGTGAACCTAGCAGCGATGATAACCATCTGCGCTCGCGCATTACTGAATTATTTGTGGTCAAAAAACGTGACCCGAATGAAATTGAAGAAACACGCAACACAGAATGCACTAATGTGAGTCTGCGCTTTAGAAAACCCGAAAGCATCTTCTCTATGTTTCTCGAGCCAGCGCTAGACTATATAGATCAGGATTACTACTATCACTTTGAACAGCAAGCAGGTGATCGCAAGCGAGCTATATATTCAACGGCTGCCCTGTATGAGCGTACTCAACGCCATCGCCTAGACAAAATCGCACCTAACAAAGAAGCGCAAGTTGAAGAGTCATTGCCAACAATCTGGAAGCATTTAGTTGCACAGTTAACTAAGCAAGATAAGGACAAAGTGAGACGTTGGAGTTCGGCAATGAAAGAGAACTTTGCAAACTACTTCAAAGCAGGAGTCTTGTTTGCAAGCCCGGTTATGGTGGAATTGTTTTGCTGGTTCTATAAATTCGATAACGACAGCAGCCTACACCATAGTGGAGGGAGTGCACTAGGTCGTTATTTAGACTTCATCCAATATTCGAAAAAGAAGTTACCAGACTCGATGCTGCTATGGTATTTCAAAGCAGCATTGGAAACATTTGAAGACGTCTGTAAAAAGATCGCTCGTGTGGAGTTAGAAGGGTACGTAAACGACTGGAGAGTACTTAAAGGACACACATCCCCAGCGGCTTTTGCCAGTGGTGAAACCTCGAACAGAGATAGCCTACAGTTGAGCTTTAATTCACCATTCTACCCAAATGTTTTAGTGGCTACTTCTGTCTTTCAGGAGGGGGTGAACCTACATTTGCAGTGTAATCACATTTATCACTATGGCATAGCAGGTAACCCTGGCGATCACGAGCAACGCGTTGGTCGATTAGATCGGCTTTTCAGCAAGGTAAATCGCCAATATCAAAACGGTCAACAAGGCGAGTTAAAAATTAGCTTTCCTTATTTAGAGCACTCGTTTGATGAAGATCAACTTGCTTCTTTCTTAGAACGCAAGATTCGAGCAGAAAGTAAACTCGACAAGTGTTTGCTAGACAGCAACGACTCTAAGGTAGGCACGGGAAAGGCGCAGCATTGGAAGCGTTATTTAAAACAACCGGAGTTGGGAGAAGGCAGTGGAGTGGCTGACCCATACCCCGCTAAGTTTGACTGAAGTTAAGGCTAAAGGTTTTATCATTTGATACCTCCAGCTAGCGGTACTCTTTATCTCTCTGTATTGATGTAACTATAGAGGAAGATAGACGGACTAATGCCAGATTACATGAAAAAGAAGCTTTTAGCCTTACAGGTAGAGATTAAAGCCTTTACCTGTAAGTTCATTAGTATCCATACCTCAACACCTCCATTCCCTTTTAAGCATCAATTACCCGCCTTAAAAACGCCTTTTCCATACAAGTTCTAATGCAAACTCGCTTAGTTTGATCGAAGCGCGAAAATGACTTCTGTCCAGAACCTTCACAGTTGGCATTTCGTAACTTAAAAGAGCCCCTTTTCTTGTTGGCGAAAGTAAATCCACTCACTCCCACACCGAGAGCTTTCCATAGATTTCCTAATGCCAATCGTGAGCTGCGTAGAAATACCATTTATTGTCGTATTTCTCATTCTCGCATTTGAAGTATTACATGATATCCTAGCAAAAACACTGGGTTACGTTATGGCTCAGTTTTCATTAGATATATGAAAAACCAAATGGAGTGTTTGAAGCCCCTGTTTGGGAGCGAGTCAATTGTTAAATTCCAAAGGAGTTCATCATCACTTCAATAATTTGTTGGAGAAACCAAGAAGAGTCCGATGTGATTTGGGCTGTAAGTGATTCTCGAGTTACTGGCAGTAATGGCAGCGTCATGACGGACAACTGCCCTAAGTTATTTAAAATCGATGTAAATGCATTTAGAAAGGATGATTATTTTAAAGTTAGACCAATCAGGTTGTTAAGCTTAGGTTTTGGATTTTCTGGTAGCACACTGATCGGTACTAATGTCAAAGAGATGTTGAGTGCCTTTCTTGGTAATCTCAATGAAGTTTCTTTCACAGATGCACCTGACTACCCCTTTGAACAGCGCATACCAACCTTGTTGCAAATTTCTGAACTAGCAAAAAGGATTGGGGAGCGTTACATCATGAGCTTGGGGCAATCATACCCAGCAAATGCTAGGTGTGAATTTTCAATATTTGGATATTGCAAACAATCATCATCACTTAAAGCATACAAACTATCAAACTCACCAACAAACCCGACCGAGCTAAATATAGAAGAAGCAAATATATCAAATGGTTCGTTCTTGATCATTGGTGATAGAAAACAAGAAATATCTGATCTAATCGAAGAGAAGAAATCCCAGTTTGAAGTAAACAGCTTAAACTGGTGGAGAGCACCTTTTATCACGCTTACAAATATCCTTCGCGATGAGCATGCAGCTACTATTGGTGGCTATCTACAATTTTGTATTTCTTCTTCCATTGATACAAGGATGTATTTTATATCGCCCTCAGAGGGAGTTGGAGCAAGTATCGTTGGGTTTGACCTATTTACAGAAGTTGGATTGATTGGCGGTTTTCTTCCGGGCATAAATGTAGGTATGTCAATGCCTGGTCCAGATGGCTGGAATTTAACAAGTGGTTCCAGGTGACGCCTACGGCGCACCTGAACCAAGCATTAGTTGCTAAAATGCTTCACTAAAGGAACAAGAATGAGTAGAGATTGGGAGTCAATTTTTTCAAGATGGGCGCAAGGGCCAAGTAAAACTGAGCAGGATCGAGCTGAAAACGCAGAACGCCAAATCAGGCAGGCAATTCAAAATAGCTCTAAGCTTCAAAGTCGAAATATAAAAGTAATTACTCAAGGTTCTTACAGAAATCGGGTAAATGTAAGAAAAGATAGTGACGTTGATATCGGTGTCATTTGTTATGATGCCTTTTTCCCAGAATATCCTGACGATAACGTCAAAGCAGAGTTGAATAAAAGCTTTAGCGATGGCACTTACACTTATTTGACTTTTAAAAATGAGCTTGAAGAAGCTCTAGTTGCTCGATTTGGTAGAGCTTCCGTATCTAGAGGTAGTAAGTCTTTCGACATTAAGGAAAACACTTATCGGGTAGAGTCAGACGTAGCAGCGTTCTTTGAACATAGAAGGTATATGTCTACCACTAGGTACTTATCAGGCGTAGAAATGCGGCCTGATGATGGCAAACCATTTATCGTACGAAATTGGCCAGAGCAACATTATGCTAATGGCGTATCAAAGAACGACGCTACATCCAGAAGATACAAGCGCGTTGTTCGGATTCTTAAAACGCTATCCAATGAAATGGCCGAGAATGGTATCAAGTCAGCCAAAGACGCTCCCAGCTTTTTGATCGAATGCTTAGTTTTTAATGCTTCAAACTCCTGCTTCAACTATTCAACATATAACCAAATGGTTCGTGCAGTTCTTGCTGAAACTTTTAACAATACAATTAATGATGAAAAATGTTCTGAATGGGGTGAAGTTAGTGAGCTTAAGTACTTATTTCGAGGCACACAGCCTTGGACGAGGCAGGGAGCGCATCAGTTCTTAAGCGATGCATGGGACTACATAGGTTACGAGTAATGCTAACTAGACTTCATATTTCATCATTTATTTGTCTCACGATCGCGGTTTGGTTACTTGCTCTCTGGGTTCAAGGTATGCCTGTACTCAGTGCGGACTTTGTAAAGCCATTTGGTACAGTAGTTGGTGTAATAACTCTGTTTGTAACCTTGTTTAACAAATACATGTGGTCATGGAAAATATTTAAAGGTTGGTATGTTAAAAGACCGGACTTGAGGGGGACGTGGAAAGTTGAGCTGAAAAGTAGCTGGATAGATCCTAATACTGGTGAAAGTGTTGCGCCAATCTATGGATATGCAGTCATCAGGCAATCGTTAACATCTCTTAGTTTGAGGTTGATGACAAAGGAATCTAGATCCGTGTTGGTGGCTCACAGTATAGAGCAGCAAGAAGATGAAGATCTGTTCAAGCTAGTTGGCGTTTATCGAAATGAACCCAAAATTGAATTACAAGGTGTAAGAAGTGAAATGCATCATGGCTCTTTCGCCCTAGAAATTCATGGTTCTCCAGTCGAAGAACTAGAAGGACATTATTGGACAGATAGAGCAACCAAAGGTGGAATGAAATTAGTTGGTCGTGTGGAAAAATTATATAGCACATACGAGCAAGCAGAGCGTGAAATCGGCAACTAACAGATATGAGCTATTATCCGGTCAACTGGCAATAGCGTTCTTTTGGCTGTGTCTGCTTCCAAGGCTCTCGGACAACAAAGTCGTCTGCTTCATTTTCCTAATCTGAAGTTATCCGAAGTTGACGCTTTAGAGCATAAGGTCTAACTGATTCCTGTCCAAAGGTGTTCCAGAGCCAATCACCGCAAACACACCTTTGCCCCAATAGGCGTTAGATTAAATGATCTTCAAAATCTAGAAGCGTGCATTTCCACGATTGAAACTTATCCGAAAGGATGTTACTCGGTTATTTGAAGAGGGCTTCTCAACTACAGACGTAACTTACAAAACTGGGTATAGAAGTTTGAATGTGTTTTGGCTGGTATACAATCAATTGTCCTCATCGCTGTATTAAGGAAACGCCCCTAACATCTTAATATAACGATCAAAAACTTTTCAGGTGTCATTCTAAACAATTGTATGCAACAAAGTGAAGTGCTACCATTGCTGCCGCCCTGTCGGTGTGTATGTTTACAAGCCTCCAAAGGAGGTGATTCTAATCATGAAGCGAATTATCGCTTACTTCCTTTGTGAAGTAGCTCTTTTTAAGGGCGTTAACGGTCTTAAAGTATTCCCGCAGGGCATTTATTCGGAGTACCTATGAATAAAGATAACATTTGGTGGACACGAAAAAACTGGATTAATGCCGAAAAAAGATTAAAGAGCATGGCTACATGGTCAAACCTAGCTCTTTTTTGGTATTCACTATGTGGCGTTTTTGCTTCAGTGCTAGTGCTCGGGGCGAAGCAACCGGATCTCACCTCAAAGCTTTTTATCTGCTTTTCTGTATTTGTTTTTTGTGCTTCTCTTTTATCCTCATTAGGACGTTATAGTGATAGAGCCACAAAAATAAAAAGTGGCTATATCCAGCTACACGCATTGTATTCAAAAGTTAAACACAAAGAATCTTTATCTGAAGACGATGAAGCAAGGTACACACGGATCCTTGATTCCTGCGAGAACCATTTTTGGTCTGACTTCATCAACTCAAAAGTAGAAGCTTATCTGAATACCAAAAATAAAAGTGAACTGACGATAGTCGCGACTAAACTGGACTTAGTCTTATATTTTGGGCTGCGTATTGTAAAAGCCATCATCATCGCAGCAATAATGTTAGCCCCTGTACTGCTAATCTATTTTTCTATTTTTTAAAGACGTGACTAATTGATGACTCCTTCGATATCCGACACCTTTACCTCAGAAAACCTAAGAGACATTTACTTAACACACTTTGCTCAGTCAAAAGTTACCGGTGTCGACTGTATTCAACCAAAGCATTTCTCCAAGGTACAAAGCCAAGAACTCCATACCATTGTCATTAAAGTTTATTTTGGTAATTATAATTTCACTAGATACAAAGAAAAATTGATATCTAAAGGGGCCAAAAAACATCCCAGACAAATTGCGATCCCCACCCTACGAGATCGAATTACTCTAAAAGCCCTCAATAATTATCTACAGAAAAACTTTGGGCAAAAGTTAAGTGTTCAGGTACCTCAGCAAGCAACTAGAGAAGTAAAACAAGCTCTTGATTCTGGACTTTACGAAACTGTAATAAAGATAGACATAAAAGACTTCTACCCTACTATTAATCATCAAAGTCTTTTGGAACAACTAGCAAAACTAGGTGCTGAAAGTGATGCAATAAAGTTAGTTCATGCTGCCATATCTACAGGGTTCAAGAAGAATCAAAGTAATATAATCGGTGTACCACAAGGCTTATCAATCTCAAATGTACTTGCTGAAATTTATATGATGGAGGTAGACAAGAAACTGAAAAAAGCTGACATCTTCTACAAAAGATACGTCGATGATGTCCTCATTTTTTGCAAAGAAAAAGATGCTCAAAAATTCTATAAAGATTTTGTTCTAGAGGCTACAAAGATAGGCTTGAATGTTCACGATCTAGAACAAAACTCGGACAAAACAACGATAACTCCTATAGATCAAGAGTTCTCTTATCTGGGATATGTATATAACCCAACAAAACATAAAGGCGAAGTGTCAGTTTCAGTAAGAGAAGCTAGTAAAAAGCGATTTCAAGATTCCATAGCCGCTCTTTTTACCTCTTATGCAAATGCGGGTAAACACCGCTCAAAAGCACTTCTATTCTGGAAACTAAATTTGAGAATAACAGGATGTATAGCAAGCAATAAATGTAAGGGATGGTTATTCTTTTTTTCTGAAATTGACGATATGAAAATGCTTTTTGAACTCGACAACATGATAAAGCATCTTTGCGTTAGAAATCGTGTGGATTATAGGAACGTTAAAAAGCTAACTAGAGCAATACATGAAGTCAAGCATCACAAATGGAAGAGTAACTACTTTCCAAACTTTGATTCATACAAAATCAAAAGTATGAAAGAAGTAGTTTCTCATGATATGGGAATTCCAGTCTATAAACTGAAGTTTTCAGACAATGACATTAAGGATCGATTTTGGTCCATCGTAACTAGAGAAGTTAAGTCAATGGAAACGGACATTTCAAGCTTCTCATAAGTAAATTTAGGGGGCGAAAAAAATTTTTACATCCACCTCATTGTTCAACTAAGACATATCCAATGAAAATATCCTTTTGCAGTAAAGTAGTACTTAGCCGAAACTAAAAAAAGAAAATACCTGAAAGGCAACCCAATAATAACCCTGCAGCAAATACCGACCATGCAGAAGAAGAGCTAGAGCATTGAGCTTTTACATAAAACTTTTGCTCCGGGTTGATTAAATACTCCTTCGCGTTCTGCGAGTAAAGTGTGTAGTCATGTGGAAACATCAGATACTCCTTTCGTAATCAAACAAAACAAGTATCCAGTGATTTTCAAGAAGTAATAATGACCAGTTAGAAAACTGCAGTTCCGCTTTTCTAAAAAGACAGGACGAAACCCGCCCAAGCTCCCTCTCTATTAGACTGACTTAGGCGCAATTTTCTCTCAACAGAAACAGGATCATGCGTGTTCATCAAACCAAAGCTTCTTCAATGACATCAGCCCCATACTGTCAGTTTCGGTACCCTGAATCGAATCTGAAATGTTGTAGGCGGTGGAGCAGCGCCAAAGTGGTGCAAACACGCCCTGTTGTATCAGCCAGTCTTCACAGCGATGAAGCTGGTCAGTGAACTCACGAACCTCGGAAACGGATCGCAACAGCTGGTCAACAATGCCCACTAACGTGGCTTGCTGCTCAGGCGACAAACATGCGTCAAAAGCATCGCTACATAAGATCCACTTATAGTAATTTAACGCGTAGTCATCCTGCGCAGCGTAGATCCCGATAGCGACATCAGCAAAATCACTGTCTTCATGAGAAAGCATGTCTATCTCCAGACCACACTCTCGCCAGTGTGCAATGAGGGAGAGATAATGCGACCTCTCAAGATCGGCACACCACACACGCACAGGACGATGCGGCTTCGTTCTGGTGTGACTATACAGATACATGCCTTTGTTCTGATGCAACCCCGACACGCAATTCGCAACAGGTGTCTGCGCCGAATCATGTTGAAGGCAATAGTCCCGAGCATGGTGCACCAACCAGGCTCTTTCATCGATGGGCAATATGTCATCCTTGTAAAGAAACTCCATAACTTCACACCCCATTGAGAGCTGCTCATTCACTGAAGCGGCGGGCACGGTCCTGGAATAACCGTGATGAACGATGTGAGCATCAACGGCATCGGAAGCAGTTTGAATGGTCCAGAACTCTATCGTGTCGATAAGAGCCCCCACCCCAAAATAATTAGGGTTCCTTACTAAATACCAGTGGGTATTGGGATAACAAGGTGAATATTTGGGACCTTCAGCTTGCTCAGAAGCCGCACTTTGCTCCGCCTCGTGAATGTGAGGGTCGACATCAAGTTGAAGCGGTCCGGTGCCGATTGGGAATGGGCTGCCATCAGGCTCAAGATATATTGAGGCATGAGTGTCTGCCAGCATTCTGAGGATCATGGGGTAGGCGAAGGTCATCTTCACCACAACCCACCCGCCTTGCGAATGGACGGACTGCACGTGACGATACAGAATTTGCTTCGGGTGAGGTCGCTCCATTAAGGCTTGCACACACTGAACCACATGATCGGGAGACAGCTTCTCTCCGTTATGAAAATGCACATCAGGGCGCAGTCTGAGCCACAATTCGTTACCACGAAACTCAAAATGATGCGCCAGATTAGGCATGACGCGATCGGATTCTTTGTCATAGCGGACCAAAGTGTCGAACAATCCTTCGATATGAGGTCGGGAAACGGGTCGGATGGCATGTAACGGATGCAGCTCTGGCAAGGTATAAGGCACCAGCATAACCAAGTGGTTTTTCTCAATGAGTGCTTCCTGGGCATCGTACAACCATTGAGGTAAGTGTTTACGAAAGGTACTGGAATAGCCAAATTGCTCAGCGTATCGTGACGCTTCCGTCAGCTGTCCTTTTCGACAGTGCATTTCTAACATCCCCAACAAGGCCGAATCAAAACTGATTTGAATTTCGAGTGTGGATTTGTTGCCCCTGCCCCGCCCTGGCTGCCATGTGAGCCACCCGAGGGAAGCCAGAGTTTTGACCAGCTTAGCCACGTTGCGATCGGAACAAACCAACTGCTGCGCCAGAGTCTGAACATCAACGGAGCACGGTGTCTTTATCGGATACAGAGCGCAAAGCTGTTTTAGACGCTGCAGATGAATCTGGTTAATAAAAGATGAACTTGATTTGTTTAACATGTCATGAATACTTTTTGGCAGTTGATGGATACTGAGGTTTGAACCCAACCTGCCTGATGATTCTTAGGTGTTCGTAGTTTTTATAATAGACGTTGGCGCGTTTTAGTGAAGCCTGAGAATGCGGCGGCTGTCAACCTGAACATGGTGCGTTGTTTTGGCACTGACCTTGATGAAAACAGGATCTGAGGTCTGAATGACCAACCTTCAGCGTCATTCCACGGTGGCATCGAAATGGGGTCAAGCCAGTGAGAACCACGAAGAGTTTTCACCGATGACAAACCCAAACCGTTGCTGAGATTCTCACTCGACGGGCTGGTTATACGTGGGAGCAGGGAGAAGTCTCGATTCGCCTGCCTGAGCTCATATGATTAAGCGGTGGTGGTTCAGGTTTGTATTGATAAGTCCAGACGATAAACTGACAGGAGACTGTAAATCGAAAACGAGAAATGCTCGGAGAGTTCATGAAGTTTTATCAGGCAGAAACCTATCAGGGAAATTGTGAATCATTATTCCTCCAGTACAAACCTAAGATACAGGAACGACTCCCAGACGCCGTCATTGAACACGTTGGCGCTTCCTCCATTCCTGGAACCATATCGAAAGGAGACCTGGACATCTTCGTCGGAGTAGAGCCCCAAAGACTGGAGAAAGCCGTCGAAATACTGAGTTCACTCGGATTTCAGGAGAAAGCCGACACATTGAGGACCAGTGAACTTTGCATGTTGGAAACCACGGCAAAAGAGGATGTGGCCATTCAAGTCGTCGCGAAAGGCTCAGCATTTGAGTTCTTTTTGCATTTTCGCGACAGACTGCGTTCAGATGTGTCTTTGGTTAAGCAATACAATGAACTGAAAGTGTCCTGTGAGGGCGAGTCTCAGAAAGTATATCGAGCAAAGAAATCGGCTTTTATTGAACGAGTACTATCCATGCCATAAAGCCACGCCTTATGAGTGATCGTGGTCCCTAATCCAACCTATGTGACAACATGCATTTTGTAGCTCAACGTACAATGACGAAAATAGGTGAAAGACAGCATCGCAACAGAGAAAATGGTGCAGAAGGCATTAATGCCCTCAAAGCGCGCAGCGAAATCATCAAAGAGTTGAAGATGAGCGCCCTTTGACTGGCAATATCGAGCGCAAGATTAGAGTATGTCGCGCCCCTGACTGGCGATGTGTCTGTGAGTAAAGAGAAAAATTCTAGGAGCGGTATTTACTATGTCTTTTAAGTTACTGTTTTGGTCTCTGTTTGTGCTGCATTTTGCAAGTTCAGCGTCTTCCCTAACAATGGAGGAAAGCTTAGAACAAGACTTAGAGTCAGCCTACGAGGCATTAGACGTCAAATACGGCCAGTGCAGAGAGCAGAGAAAAGAGCGTTTCACTGCAGACGAAGTGCATAACGAATGGCTGTTCAGTCTGGACAAAGACCTCGTTGGCACTGCCGTTTATGTGCTCAGTAACATGGCATTTCAACGCTGCGTGGCGGCAGAAGAAGGCGTATACAACACCGCTCTGATCGCTTATGTTGCCGATGGTGGAGACAAAAAAGTACTGGATGACTGGCTCAGACTAAAACGCCTGTATCGAGACGACGACTTAAAGAATAGGTTGAGTCAACTTGATTTCAATACACTGAAAAAGCTGTCAACAACTGCCCCTTTTGACCAACCTTTTAATGGGCTGACGGTGATCGAGCTGATAAAAGGTCCCACTGAGTGACCAAGCTCTGGCATCCAAACGTTGGAAACAACACGTTATCTGAGATGAGCCGTTCACACTCATCAAGCCCTCCTTATCTCACCTAACGGAGTGAGATAAGGGCATCAGAAAGCCGCAAGCGAAGAAGACATTCAAACCCAAAGGACCCCTTTTTAACCGTCGCATTGCATCGCTCATCGCAATGCCGTCAGCAATACGATTTTGATCGCCCTGCTTAACATCGACAAGGTCGAAAACCACTGCTGTCATCCAACCTTCATTTATACATTGAATACGTTTTGTGGCATCGTATCGTTGCCAGATAATACGTTTCCCCAGAAAGTCGCCATGGTCTGGCAACGATTTGGGGCAGCAAACTACGCGCCTTAATAGCCAAGGTTTCATGCCTTTCTGAGTCCTCGGTCCTTCTTAAGGGCGCCGTCTTTTCAGACCCAGAAGGATCCTTTGTGAATGGCATAACATACTCATGGCTCTGTCTCTCGGTATTGGCATTTGGCATTGCGCACGCTGCCATTCCAGAGACATGGACTGCCGCGAAAAACATGGCAGACGATGCCATCTACAACCAACAGCGAACCACACTCTATTGCGGTTGCTCATACCATTCGGACAATGACAGTGATGGCTCCGGCGACATTGACGGGGTTAAGTGCGGTCTGGCGGGTGTATCAAAATGGAAAAAATACCGCGATGAAATTCAGTGGGAACACATCGTGCCAGCTGCGCTCATGCCTGTAGGTTCATTCAGTTGCTGGACAAACAAGGCACTTTTTCCACAGTGTGCTTCAGTGTCTTCAGGACGCAAATGTTGTGAAAGCATCAGCCTGAGTGGCAAGGCTATGATGTTCGACCTGCACAATCTTGCGCCGTCTGCAGCTCAGTTAAACCAGTACCGCAGAGACAATCTATACGGAGAGGTCTCTGAGGAAGACGCCTACGAGGGGTTCGGTGAACGATGTAACGCCAAGGACGCTGGTGAAGTTTTCGAACCACCGACGTGTAAGAAAGGTGACGTCGCACGAGTATGGTTCTATATGGAGATGTCACATGGCGTCAACATCAGCGATGAGCAGCGGCTCATGTTTCAACGCTGGAGTGAAGCCGATCCGGTCAGTCCCTGGGAGAGTATGAGGAACGCCCTCATTAAAGAAAAGCAGGGCAATTCAAATCCTTTTGTAGAGGAGATCACCCCAGACCCCAGTGGAGCCTGTACATGGGAATGACCTCTATGAAGCCATTTTTTAGGAAGATAAGCATGAGCTTTCATCTGGGTACAGCACTCAACATTCGTTGATCGATCATATGATTGTTGGACGACTTTCTCTCTTTTCAACGTTCGGAAAAGGTAGCTGGCGGTGTGGAGTAAGTGAGCTCAAATGGACCATGACCTGAAGTAAAACAATCGGTCACCAAATTACCGAAGGGATTGAGCGGGTTTTATTTCCAGTGAATGAGGGCTTAGGAAATGAAGTCAATGCAACCACTTTTATCACGATCCCCCTGCAGAGCAGGGGCGTCTTTTAATAAGGAAGTGACTTACAGGATAGCTGCAAGATCGGCGCTCACAACCAATCGTTTTTCCCTGACTTCCGCTCTCAGGTATGGTTTCCATGTCGGAATGTCATCCAAGGCTTCAATCGTTCTGACAATACTTCCGCGTCTTTTAGGTCCGAAAATCACATAAACGGGCACAACCCGACCATGCTGAACGGAATGCCATACCAAACCATCGATGTCGGGGTATTGGTCGTAAATGCTTTTTGCAAGCGTTCTGGCAGCATCAAGACTCTTTAATTGACTCGCCTGAAACAGCTCATCATGGCTTTTGTCCCAGAATTCATCCTCTCCTCCCAACAAATAGTTTTCCCGGCAGTCGGCTAAGGTCAATGCGTCTTCAAACACAACGGTTGCCACTTCCAGTGCCACAAATTCGTTTTTGGATAAAGCTTTTATGGCTGAGTTACCGACCGGACGCAGCACGAACTCATAGTAGGCGGTCTCTTTCATGGGAGCCAGATAGAGCGCAGGAACCGGAGACCCGCTCTGGTCTCGAAACGGCGCAAATCGCCCAGCAACCGCAACGCCATCTTCGTACAAAGCTCGGATATCACTCAACCATTCAAGTTCGAGATAAGGGTTCGGATCAAGCGCCTCATACGCTCGCTCTCCCTCAGATGAAAACACCTTGCTCAGTGCTCGATACAATTGGGTACCAGCCGGTATGGTCAGCGTCGGAGCCTCCTGAGTAACGCTCATTCTTCGCCCTCACCCGCGCGAACATAATTCAAATCCCTCAAAGTACTTTCGGATTTAAACAGCCCGGCTAGGTACAGTAAATCACTCGTTCGACCAGGATCGCCAATAGCGTCTGCTGGCGTGCAACCCAGGTCTTCATTTTCGGTAGTAAACCATGAATAGACTCCCCAATCATGCACCCCTTTCAGGATGTTGATCAGTTTGGGCATTACCTCCCACGAGCCAAAGCCCTGGGCTCCAGGCTTGAACTGGAACGCAGGTATCTGAGCAGTCTTAGAATCACCAAAATAGAAGACCAGGATATTGCCCTGCTCTCTGGCAGTATTGATCACTCGAGAAGGGTTTTTGCTGTTCATCTCCCCCATTAGGACTGCAGCCTGTTTGGGGGTCAACAGTGGATAGTCTTCAATCCGCTCTTCGATGTCATTCAAAGACTGAGCAATGTCGAATTGTGTCTGATCGGAATTATGAGGTTTTATCGCCTCTTTAAACTGCATGAACTCCTGACCGGCTTTTTGTTCCAGTTCATCAAGCAGCCATCCAACATCACCTTGCTGCAGATGATGCGCAAGCATCCTGTTCATTCGGCTCAGGTGAGAATCAACGTTGGTGTACTGACCCGTTAGGCGAGAGAGATTCATCGACGTAACAGAGAGTCTGCCCGAAGACAGTTGAAGAAGATCATCAGTCTGTGGTTCATGAAGCTCATCACCTGAAGCGTCCATCTCCGCCAAAGCGACTCTCAAAAAATCGATGCTGCTGGTATAGGGACCCAGTTCACCTGAAGCGTGTCGCTCCTGACCCGCCACGCCCAGTACCATGGGGTCAGTTGCAGGCTCTCCGGGCTCATGGATGATGGCCCCTTTACTGTTGAGACCGTGCTTATGCAACAATTTAGGATCGAGAAGCATGCTGACCAGCAGACCCTTGTCTTCAGATTCATCGCGTTCTTTATCGTACATAACCATTACCGCCCTACAAGGAGTGTTTGTATAGTTGTAAATACTAGCACTATGATTACATTTATACAAACACCCTGGTTTTACGCCCTCTGATTTTCAGCAGCGTTGACTGAAAGAGCTCGCCCCCTGACAGGGTTGTTTACTCATATCATTGGTATAGAAAGACAATCAAAACAGCGACATGCTTCTCTCTTGCTTAAACAGAGTATTGATTCTGTGTCGATGCTGCGGCGTGTCGTTGTTAGCAGACACGAATTGGGTCAGTTGCCACTTTTGTGTGCTAATGGCCTGCTTTACGGTGGGCGTCACCCAGGGAGCATAAACGCGAATCGCACGCTTTCCTTCTTTCTGCCCTGCAGTAAACACGCGCTTTTTCACCAGCATGTCTTTACTGAAGATAAAGAAGCCCTGATGTTGGAGATCATGGACTGCGACAACAACAAAATCCACATCATCCTCCTCTTCAAATGGCGCGATTTCCGCCCCTTCATGCTCTCGTTTCCAAATCGTGACAAACTGCCCGACTTTTTTGGGCGTGGTTTTCGCTTGTCTAAACAAACATGTTTTCTGACCCAAATTGAATTGCAGTGCACCATATTCCTCGCTCTCTTTGTCCATCAGAACATGACTGACACTTAAATTGTCATCTAAAAGAGGCAATATTTGGCTGGAAAAGTCTTCAAATGACTTGGGAATAGCATCCATCGCAGGATTTTCAGGCCATGCTACTGGCTCATCCAATACGAATTCTGACGGTTCCATTCTTTCTCCTTTATAGTATTTGTAACAGTCCCTTTTGGGCGATGTAATGTTCATTCGGATAACCTAAAGCTTGATTCACAAACCTTACGCCATTGATTTCTGTCGTTTGATTGACATGACTGTGCCCGTATACATGGACATCAGGACGGAGTGTTGCCACTTGCTCTCCCAATATCTTTGATCCCAGAACAGGGTGTAAAAAATCAAACTTTCTAGGAATAATCGTTGGAAGCACCTTAATTGAAGGGACAAAGTGAGACATTGATACGACTTTACTTTTTCGTTCAGTGTCACGAATATCCAAAAATCTTTCGTTTAATTCACTAAAATACTTAGCGATCGACACATCATTGTACTCTTGCGGCCAGCGAACACGTTGGTAATCGACCCAACTATTGCGCAGTTCTTGTCCTGGGCGACCGAATGTATAGTCGTACCAACTAAACAATGGCACAAAATGAATGCCCTCAATAACCTCTGGTGACGTTTGTAAACCGGAGTTTCGCGCCATTTCGAGTACATGATAAAACTTATCTAGTGAGCACTCTATGCGTTTGGGGACAGTCCATAAGTCATGATTTCCTGGGGTGTAGAAAACGGCCCGAAAACGAGACCGCAGGATATCCATCGTATCCTGCAATAACCTCAAGTCATCACTGATGTCTCCCGCAATCAGCAAAACATCCTCTTGAAACTCTGCCTTCGATAGATTGCCCACCCAGGAAAAGTTTCTTTGATAGTCAACGTGCAAATCTGATATAGCAAAAACTCTCATGTTTTCAGATAACTCTAAGTAAAGACGGCACCATAAGAAATGGTGCCGTGGATGAGGTTTAAATGACTCGATTCAATAAGTTATCAAGGTGCTCCTCGAGAGGTTTTGTCAGAGTGGGGTACACATGCTGACCACTGTGGTGATATTGAGTGATATCCGTAAATGTGTTGGCAAACTTCGGCGCAGCATCAATAAACACAGGCATATCATTGTCTCCGACCACCTGTAAGGTAGGAATGGACAATGAGCGATGACGGAAAAGTTCATCTTTAACATGCATTGGCGCTAGCCAAGGCGACATCGCAATGAAAAACTTAACGTCACCAAGACCGTGATCGGCACCAATTTTTTCCTGTGCGAGAGCTGCTGTCAGCACGGCGGCACCTTCACAGAACCCGGCGACTCCGTCAAACGGTCCAAACTCTTGAATGAGTTTTTTCAAGTAGCCAAACGTATATGCCCAATCCGCTCGCTCCTTCGTATTGTGAACAGGTAACTCACGTCCATGAAATTCTTCCCATAACGTTTCGAATCCAGCCCGCCATTCTTTGTATTGTGTTGTCTTGTCATAGACGCCCAACTCGACAAGTCCATCAAGCCCTACCTGCTGCAATTGTTCCTCGTTGGTGAACGCCGGTAAGGAAAACGGAGCATCAACAATTGTGAACTCTAGGTCCTTGCGATCGAGCCATCCGGTTCGCTCAAGCAACGAGCGGGCAAGTCGGGCATCGGTACCTTGCCCAGGCAAAAACAGGACGGACTTTCTCCGGGTATGGAAGACCGAAAATTCTCCGAATTTGTCATCTACAACGCGTGACTCAGATGTGTATTCGGGCTCTCTGCGGGCTTTAATGGCAATGGTAGGATCTAAAAACTGCCACAAATCAGAATAGATTTCTTCAGAAACCCCCAGAATCTCGGCGTATTCTTTCCACTCCCTTTCCCTTTCAACTAGGAATCGTTCAAAAGGTAATCTGGCTTTGGTGCGCTCCGCGACATTTCTTTTCGCAGGCTCAATGAAATCCCAAACCTCGATAAAGATGCGCTCGGCTATCGTATTTGGAGAAGACGCATCCGTAATCCGTTTTAATGCATCGTTGAAGTGTTGTTCATCTTGTCTGAAATGCACAAATGCCTTAGCGAAGCACTGCACAAAGAACAGATAACTGGAACACAAAAGGGACTTCACCTTCCGAGGTACCTGAGCGCCATCGTTGTAGGTAAACAAGTTCGGGTCCCCATTGATCCAAAACCCTTCTATGGTTTTCTCTTCCCCAAACATAGAAGTCAGGATGGTGTCTTCGGTCTTAAAGCCAAAGCATTTAAGAATGACGTCAGCCTTGATGTCTTTTCCGTCTTTGGTGCAAATAGACTCTGAGCGGTACTCAGCAATCTCCCCTTCAACCACAGTTAACTTGCCAGCAAGTTGTGCTAGGAAGAACAAATCAGATCCTGGTGGTACCGTCGTTTGGTCAAGCAGTACGTCTCCGGATTCTTGTCTTACAAACGAGGGTAAAGTCTCTACATCTACGCCACAGGCACCATAAAATGGTCGCATTATCTCCATGACGTCACCAACGGGCATGACCCCCTCGGCGGAGTTCAACATCCAGTTACAAAACGTGGACAAAACGAGGTTTCGTCGGCGGCATAATAAGGTCACGTGCTTGGCGCCATTTTCGAGGGCAGTCCGCATGTTTTCGAGGGCAAAAGCACCATGTCCCACAATCACCACATCAGCATCTTTATAAGTAGAGAGCGGGGTATCGTTCGAGATCCCTAGACCAAGATGACCGCCAAAGTCTTCTTCATTCGCGAGTTTCGTTTCTTTTGGTGTGTGCAATCCACCGGTCATCGACACCACGCCAGAGAACAGACCTTGATTTCTGACGCCATTGGTCACATAGGTAACTTCGTATTTCTTGTCAGCCACCTTGGATACACTAAGCACTTTGGTATCAAACTGAATTTCATCCCCAAGTGACGCTGACAGCTCATTGGCTCCGGAAACAATGTCAATCTGGTTTGGAAATGATCGACCCCATTGACGATCGCCATCAATAGGTAAGTAGTTGTTATCAAAGTCATACGCGGGAGAATCTATTTGCAGTTTGGAGTCCGTATTAGCCACCGTGTCCCAGACACCACCTGCCTTCGCATTCTTTTCAAAGATCCGAACTGGCACTTTGAGTTTCTTAAGCTGGTGGGCAAACGTTAAACCTCCCAGACCTGCCCCCACGACCAGAATGGGGTGTTCATCATTACTTTCACTGATCACTGAAATAGCGCGTTCCTCACCATTGCTGAGTGAGATGTGTTTCACCATCGCGTCAATGGTGGGGAATTCGGACGCAAACGCAGAAGGCAATGTAATGTTTAATTCAGTGGCTATTTTGTTTCTAAGAGACATACTCCCAAGAGAATTCAACCCATTTTCCAGAAGAGGTACATCATCAGAAACTGGCTCTCCAACCGATTCCCACACAGCCTCCCTAACGACCAATCGAATGTGCTCAGAACCAGAGGTTGAAGCCGTGGCGGCAGGTGCGATGCTCGCAGAAGGATTAAGTCGGGATGTTAACGAGTTATAAATGGCGACTTTGTTCCAATCGATAGGGCTGAACATGACCGCACCATCCATGTCAGAACGCAAAACCGTTTCGATTGCAGAGACGCCCATAGCATGGGATATGGGTTCAAAACCCGCCATCGCTGAGCGTGATACGGCTCCCGTCCGATGAGCCATCCCTCCTTCACCCCAGGGTCCCCATTGAATCGCCACAAATTGTCTGTCTTTCTGAGTCCAATGTTTCATCAAGGCATCCAGTGCAGAGTTTGCCGCCGCATAGCTCGCTTGCCCTAGAGAGCCCAGTACACCCGCAACAGAGGTGTATGCAATGAAAAAGTCCTTCGGCTTGAGCACATGTTCAAGATTCATTGCCCCTAGCACTTTCACGTCGAACGCACGCAAATACAGCTCTTCTGTCTGATTTTCCAGAGTGCCATCGGTCAAAACGCCGGCGACATGGAATACCCCCCCAACTGGCAAAAGCCCGTTTCGCTGTTCGGACTCCAATGCCCGTTTAAGACTCATTTGGCTTGTCACATCACAACATACACATCTGACATCAGCCTGATTTTGGATCTCAACGAGTTTCTCAGGCTTATCCGCATTGGAGTAATCTGTTCGACTTAACAGCACTATTTGAACGGCGCCTTGCTTTATAAGCCACTCCGCCGTTTCTAGACCCAAAGCACCGGCACCTCCACTGATCACATAGGATGACTCCGGTGTGATTTTGTTTAAGTCGCCCTGCGAGCCAAAAGAGCAGTGGTCCAGCACGGGCTCAAAAACCTGGCCATCCTCACTGACCTCCAGTTCGGTTTCATCCGTAATTGTTTCACTGATCTGCAGCGCCACATTAAGATGTTCAGAAGGCGAATGGATCAGAGTAAGTTGAATTTCCGGAAATTCACTTTTCACTGTTCGACACAGACCTGATAAGCCTGCATCTTCTATGCTGTGACTCTCTTTTACGACAACCAGTTGTAACTTGGATAGCCACTCTGAACTTGAGATTAGCTTCAACATCTCAGAAAAAAGAAGCATGGAATCCGTGCTACCATCGCTGACAAAGACGAGACGCTCAGGTGATATTTCACTTAAGCAACTTTCCAAATGCTTGGCGTCCGTCAGTCGGGTAACGTCCCAATTTTCTGGGAGTGCATGAACAGACATGCTATTACGACTGATCCCTAAAGTGGCTTTCTTCTGAGGGTTCGATTCCTCCCAAGGTTGGGTATATCGCTTATAGAAATGTTCTTCCTGGACCGTAATTTGACTGTCCGTCGGCACCATTGGTGTCTGAACAGGCACTTCATTGGATTGGTTCTCTGGGGTTTCCTTTTCCCAGTTCAGCTTTTGCTTTTTGAAATTTGGAGCACTTTTACTCATTGTTTTAGCCTTAATTTATCAAGATTTTTCTAAGCCACTGCATGCCGCTCCCATCAAGAGAGCGGCACCAACGTTATGCGTTTACCGAGTCCACCCAGGTAGTCTCAAGGTCCGGCAGTATTCGTTTTGTCATTCCAATCAGAGTGTTACCTCCTCCAAGCTCGATGACTTTTGAGCGAGGCTCATAGGTATCAAAAAGCGCGCTTGTGGCTTGTAGAAACTTAACGGAAGCCAGCATCTGTTCAGGCCAATAGCGAGAAGAAGCGAACTCTTCATTGACTTCTCTCCCTTCTAACGTCGAAAAAATGCGGACATTGCCTTTACGCGGATGGAACTCAATATTTGTCAGTTCTGCGGCTAGCCTCTTCGACGCAGGTTCCATCATTGGGGAATGGAACGCATGGGACACGGGAAGGTTGATGTGATTGTCTGAAAAGTGCTTACTTAGGTACGCTTGTAGCGCACCTTTAGGACCAGCAAGCACAGTTAGAGAAGGACCATTTTCAGCGGCAATGACCACATCAACTGGTAAAGACTCGATCTTCTCAGCGGACACCAATACCGCCGCCATACCACCGAATTCACAGTCAAACATGAAATCACTTCGCATCACGGCAAGCTTCAAAGCGTCCTCTGTCTTCAAAATGCCTGCGGCGACCGCAGCCGAAATCTCTCCAACAGAGTGCCCAAGAACCTTCTCTGGATGAACGCCTCGGGCGCGCCACAACGCCAGTTGTGCAAGTTGCAATGACACCAGAGCAGGCTGCTGGATGTTGGTTTGAGTCAGCATCTGATTGTGACGATCACTTTGAACGAGCAACAGATCTTTAACCGCCACGCCTAGGGTGTCTAGATAGTCTGTGAAACGGTCAAATTCTTGTTTAAATACTGGTTCTTTCTCATACAAACTGCGAGCACAGCCAGAGAACAGGGATCCTTGTCCTGTAAATAACATGGTGGCGTATTCCACAGCGTTTTCGGTCTCTGTTTTTGCAGAAGACTCCGTTGGTGCGCCATAGGACTCAAGAATCACGTGGGCGTTTGTTCCACCAAATCCAAACGAAGAAACGCCAGCTCTCACTTTCTCACGAGGCAATGGAGCCCCCTGAGAAGAGACCTTTAACTGGCTTCCGTCTAAATTGATTTTTGGGTTTAGATTTTGAAGATGGACAATACCCGGAGAATAGCGATGTCTGACAACCTCTACTGCTTTAATAAACCCAGCAATACCTGCCGCACCTTCTAGGTGACCCATGTTGGATTTAATGGTTCCAACCACCAAAGGTTTCTCACGTCCTTCTTGAGTAACGTGCTTCAACGCACCCATCTCGATAGGGTCGCCCAGTGGGGTACCCGTTCCGTGGCATTCCACGTAATCCAAATCACGCCCTGATAGCCCAGCACGCTCTAAAGCGCTTGAGATAACATCTTCCTGAGCTTTTCCATTAGGAGCTGTTAACGTAGCGCTTTGTCCGTCTTGGTTGACTGCGGAGCCTTTAATGACGGCGAGAATATCGTCATTGTCACGTTGAGCATCTTCTAGGCGCTTTAATACCACGGCGCCGATCCCCTCACCCCGGCAATAACCGTCTGCGCTCTCATCGAATGACGCACAACGCCCTTCATAAGACAACATCTTAGCGGCACAACAACCGACGAAAGAACGGTGGCTCAGCATGAGGTTGACTCCACCAACCAAGGCCGCCTCACACGAACCATTTGCCAACTTTTCTACAGCAAGATCAATAGCCACCAATGATGAAGAACACGCAGTATCAATGGTCATACTTGGTCCACGTAGCCCGTATATGTACGACAATCGATTGGAGGTGATCGCGGAAGAGGATCCCGCACCAAAGTAAGGGTTGGTCAGCTGGTCATCTTTGTGCATATGAGCCCAGTCGTTGCTCATTTGCCCAACGAAGACCCCAATGCTGCGACCACGTAAGGTTTCCATTTCATAGCCAGCTTGATAGAAGGCTTCACAGGAAACCTCCAGCAACATTCTCTGCTGAGGATCCATCGCTTTCGCTTCTGCAAGAGGTATCCCAAAGAACGCATTGTCAAAAAACTCAACGCCGTCTACAAATGCTCCTTTGTTGGTATAGCTTTTCCCTACCGCATCCGGATTCGGATCATAATATGGAGAGAATGTCATTCTATCGCTAGGAATGGTGGTCACACAGTCTGTTTTGTTGACCAGTTTCTCCCAAAGTACGTCTGCAGAATCAATTCCTCCCGGTAATCGGCACGCGGTACTCACAACGGCCACATCATAACGAGACGTTGAAGACGCAACGACCATTTCCTTCTCTTCCTGTTCATGCTCTTCAGTCACGTGATTGTTCGCATCAAGTTGAGCAACAGGCTTGACGAGCGAAACAGAATTCCGTTTCGGTGCATCTTTCTCTAATTCTGTGACCATGTCTTCAATCGTCGGATGATTCAGCGCGAATACCGCTCCCAGAGACAAGTCAAACGACTGACTCAGTTCCTGCGCAAGCACCACCGCATTGAGTGAGTCCAGACCATTAGCCATTAACGATGCCGTGTCCGACACCGCTTTGCCCATGGCCTTCTTCGCCGCTTCACGCACCACCTCACGTATGCCGTCTTTAGACCAGGTGTCTGTCACAACCACCTCAGCTTCGTTCACAGGCGCATCGCTGACGACCGTTTGAGGGCGTACTACCCAATCACTGACCAGTGAATCCGTCATTGACACTCGATCCCACTCCAGTGGACACACACACACGCTGCCTTCCGTTCTGTCTGATAACAGCCTGTCGAGAACCTTCAGCCCCAGCGCATTGCTGATGCTCCCATAACCCGCGGCGTGAGCCCTTTCGACAGCACCGTGTCGCACCGCCATGCCGCCGTTTGACCAGGCTCCCCACTGAATAGACAGGATAGCTGCTCCCTGCCCCTGCCACGTGCGCGCCAGGTGATCTAACTGACTGTTCGCTAACGCGTAGCTGCCCTGGGCCATTGACCCAAAGACCGACGCCGCTGATGAATACAGCCACATAAAGTCTCTCGGCGACAGCCAGCGCTTCAGGTGCTCTGCGCCTTCTACTTTCACCGAACACGCCTGCGCTATTTTCTCTGCATTCTGGTTACTCAATGTCCCGTCTGTGAGTACACCTGCGGTGTGAATAACTCCCGCCACCGCTGGCCAGTCACCCTGCCAGAGACGATCTGACAACGACGACACTTCTTCCTCTACAGAAACATCACACACCATACTCTCTATCCGGGCATGACCTTTCAGCGTCAACAGAGCCTCAGACCATTCTGACTCAGGTATGTCTCGTCGGGACAACAGCACCAGATGCTTCGCACCTTGGTCAATCAGGTACTCCGCCGCCACTTGACCTAAGGCTCCATGCCCCCCGCTGATCACGTACGTCGCGTGCTCTCTTACCTTCAGAGGCGCCGTGTCATCCCGATGGTAACGGCGAAGTCGGGCACTCTCCCATGTACCTTGCTCGGTCAGTCGAGGTGGGATTCATCTGGGAAAGCCGACACTTCTGACAACACCCGATGAATATGGTGAGGAGCCGCATCCACACACTGAAGATGCAGTGCCGGGCATTCCTGCTGCGCACTTTTGACCAGTCCGGCTAAACCCGCACTTTCCTTGCTCGCTGGGTTGAGAACAAACAGCACCTTCCCTTTTGTAGCCCAGTGCACTCAACTGCTGCAGCATGCTCAGACCCAGTACGCTGTCTTCTTTATCCCCCTGACTCAGAAAAGCCAGCGTGGTCTGCTCGGGAAGAGACGCAGACTCAGTCAGAACCGGGGACAGATCAGCCCCGCTGTTCACTGTGGTGTAACGCCAGCCTGAAGGCAGAGTACCAGGCTCCTTCCGGCTCATGACCACACCCGATGCCTCCACTCCTACTGGCTGAGCCATCGTCTGCCAGTCAACCTCATACAGGCTGTCCGACACAGGATCTTGCTGTCGCCAAGGGCGGCAGACAAGCCCTGATAGCGCGGCATAACATTCTCCGTCTTCACCAAGAAGGTAAACGTCACCTTCGATTCCGTCCTGCCCTGTTTCCGTAAGTGTTACGTAGGCACACAAAGTCGTGGGTTGAGCATCAAGTACCTTAAGGCTGATCTTTTTCAGGCTGTAAGGAACATACACCTGGTCGCTTTCCATACCACAAAGGCCAAGAAGCTGGATGCCGGCATCTAACGCAGGGGAAGACAACAAGGTCTGTCCTCGCTCGATCGGCTCTCCTGCATCCACCCTGATGTAGCCCAGCCCTTCCTTATTTCCGAAGTACAGCTGTTCAAGGTTCTGATAGCGTGAGCCGAACTCGACACCACGCTCGGCGAGTCGATGGTATCGCTCATCGTAAGTACTGAATTCACAGCGTGAGCGAACGCTCTCGATCCCGGGGAAACCATCTGCCAGTACTGGGCGCTCTGTGCGACCAATGTAGCCTGCAGACACGGCATTGTGCCATTCACCATTCACACCAAACTCAAGCCTGGCGCCCTCCCCCTCTTTGAGGCAGCGGATCTCCAGCCCTTCTTCGCCTGTGACCTCTACAGGCTGGTGCATCACAACACGCTCCGCCCCCACGCAACTCATCGTCTGACTCTCTTTCACCAGAGACAGACCAGAAAGCATGGTTAGGTGACTGGCTGCCGGAACCAGCACCCGGTTTTGGATCCGGTGATCTTGCCATAACGCACCCAGCTCCCCGCGTAACGAGGCTCCGATGCCCTCGCCTATCGTCCGGCTAAGGAGCGGATTAGGGAGGCGACGCCATGGCAGAAAGCTTCGCTGATACGGCACCGGACGCACTTCATATGGTCGGGAGCCTTCGTAACTTGAAATGATGGCGTGAGCGTTTGTACCGCCAAAGCCAAACGATGAGATCCCCGCATAAACAGGTCCTGAAGCAGGTAATGCGGTGGTGTCTTTAGAAATCACGACGTCAAAGTCAGTGACATCAATATTTGGGTTCAAAGTGGAAAAATGCGCCACCCCCGGAGCCTGTCGACGACGCACCACTTCGATGGCTTTGATCAGTCCCGCCACACCCGCAGCGCCTTCCAGGTGCCCGATATTGGACTTGAGTGAACTCAGCACAAGCGGAGACTGACGTCCCGCTCCCAGCGTGGCTTTAAGTGCCCCGACCTCAATCGGATCGCCAAGCGGGGTGCCGGTTCCGTGGCACTCCACATAATGAATGTCTTTACCGTCAAGCTCTGCTTCGTTCAGAGCCTGCTGGATAACAGCCTCCTGCGCCTTACCGTTAGGCGCTGTCATAGTGGCACTTGCACCATCTTGATTCACAGCCGTTCCGCGTATAACCGCAAGGATAGAGTCACCATCGGCTTGCGCATCTTTAAGGCGTTTGAGAACAACGGCTCCCGCACCTTCGCCGCGACAATACCCATCCGCTTGTGCATCAAAGCTCGCACAGCGACCTTGGACAGAGAGCATATTGGCGGCAGAACTGCCAACAAATGTCCGGTGGTGCATCATCACGTTCACACCACCGACTAAAGCCGCGTCACAGTCATGCTCTCGTAGCTTAGAGACAGCCAAGTCAAGAGCAACTAAAGAGGAAGAACAGGCAGTATCTAAAGTCATACTAGGTCCATTCAGCCCCAGCAGGTGAGAAATTCGATTGGATGCAATGGACAGTGAAACCCCTACGCCAAAGTATGGGTTGTGTGCATTATCTTGACCTTGACTGACCATCCAATCTTGATTTGCCATCCCAACAAAAACGCCAAACCGCTTACCTTTTAAACTTCTTCTGTCGTACCCTGCAGAATGAAAGGCTTGATACCCGACCTCTAGCATGAGCCGCTGATGAGGGTCCATAACCAAAGCTTCGGCTTTTTGTATGTCAAAAAGGGTATAGTCAAAATATTCCGCTTCAGAAATGAAGCCGCCTTTTCGAGTGTTGCTGACACCAATACCATGAGGGTCTTCCGAGTAAACCGCATCAATATCAAAACGGGACTTAGGCACCTCAGTAATCGCATCAAGACCAGAGCTCACTCCACGCCATAAACTGTCAGGGGTGTTCAAATCACCAGGGAGTTGACTTGCTGTGCTAATGATAGCGATAGGCTCTGCACTTGCTTCAACGTATTTTATGTCTTGTGGAGACGTAACGATGGCTTCCTCCCCCCCCATAGAAACGGGGTCTGTATTCAGAGGCATTGTCGGTGCTTCTTTCTCTAGTTCTGTGACCATATCTTCAATCGTCGGATGATTCAGTGCGAATACCGCTCCCAGAGACAAGTCAAACGACTGACTCAGTTCCTGCGCAAGCACCACCGCATTGAGCGAGTCCAGACCATTAGCCATTAACGATGCCGTGTCCGACACCGCTTTGCCCATGGCCTTCTTCGCCGCTTCACGCACCACTTCACGTATGCCGTCTTTAGACCAGGTGTCTGCCACAACCACCTCAGCTTCGTTCACAGGCGCATCGCTGACGACCGTTTGAGGGCGTACTACCCAATCACTGACCAGTGAATCCGTCATTGACACTCGATCCCACTCCAGTGGACACACACACACGCTGCCTTCCGTTCTGTCTGATAACAGCCTGTCGAGAACCTTCAGCCCCAGCGCATTGCTGATGCTCCCATAACCCGCGGCGTGAGCCCTTTCGACAGCACCGTGTCGCACCGCCATGCCGCCGTTTGACCAGGCTCCCCACTGAATAGACAGGATAGCTGCTCCCTGCCCCTGCCACGTGCGCGCCAGGTGATCTAACTGACTGTTCGCTAACGCGTAGCTGCCCTGGGCCATTGACCCAAAGACCGACG
Source organism: Vibrio nigripulchritudo (assembly GCF_027924785.1). Lineage (NCBI taxonomy): Bacteria > Pseudomonadati > Pseudomonadota > Gammaproteobacteria > Vibrionales > Vibrionaceae > Vibrio > Vibrio nigripulchritudo. The sequence continues at coordinate 76,209 of NZ_AP027051.1, forward strand.
CCGCTGATGAATACAGCCACATAAAGTCTCTCGGCGACAGCCAGCGCTTCAGGTGCTCTGCGCCTTCTACTTTCACCGAACACGCCTGCGCTATTTTCTCTGCATTCTGGTTACTCAATGTCCCGTCTGTGAGTACACCTGCGGTGTGAATAACTCCCGCCACCGCTGGTACCAGTCACCCTGCCAGAGACGATCTGACAACGACGACACTTCTTCCTCTACAGAAACATCACACACCATACTCTCTATCCGGGCATGACCTTTCAGCGTCAACAGAGCCTCAGACCATTCTGACTCAGGTATGTCTCGTCGGGACAACAGCACCAGATGCTTCGCACCTTGGTCAATCAGGTACTCCGCCGCCACTTGACCTAAGGCTCCATGCCCCCCGCTGATCACGTACGTCGCGTGCTCTCTTACCTTCAGAGGCGCCGTGTCATCCCGATGGTAACGGCGAAGTCGGGCACTCTCCCATGTACCTTGCTCGGTCAGTCGAAGGTGGGATTCATCTGGGAAAGCCGACACTTCTGACAACACCCGATGAATATGGTGAGGAGCCGCATCCACACACTGAAGATGCAGTGCCGGGCATTCCTGCTGCGCACTTTTGACCAGTCCGGCTAAACCCGCACTTTCCTTGCTCGCTGGGTTGAGAACAAACAGCACCTTCCCTTTGTAGCCCAGTGCACTCAACTGCTGCAGCATGCTCAGACCCAGTACGCTGTCTTCTTTATCCCCCTGACTCAGAAAAGCCAGCGTGGTCTGCTCGGGAAGAGACGCAGACTCAGTCAGAACCGGGGACAGATCAGCCCCGCTGTTCACTGTGGTGTAACGCCAGCCTGAAGGCAGAGTACCAGGCTCCTTCCGGCTCATGACCACACCCGATGCCTCCACTCCTACTGGCTGAGCCATCGTCTGCCAGTCAACCTCATACAGGCTGTCCGACACAGGATCTTGCTGTCGCCAAGGGCGGCAGACAAGCCCTGATAGCGCGGCATAACATTCTCCGTCTTCACCAAGAAGGTAAACGTCACCTTCGATTCCGTCCTGCCCTGTTTCCGTAAGTGTTACGTAGGCACACAAAGTCGTGGGTTGAGCATCAAGTACCTTAAGGCTGATCTTTTTCAGGCTGTAAGGAACATACACCTGGTCGCTTTCCATGCCACAAAGGCCAAGAAGCTGGATGCCGGCATCTAACGCAGGGGAAGACAACAAGGTCTGTCCTCGCTCGATCGGCTCTCCTGCATCCACCCTGATGTAGCCCAGCCCTTCCTTATTTCCGAAGTACAGCTGTTCAAGGTTCTGATAGCGTGAGCCGAACTCGACACCACGCTCGGCGAGTCGATGGTATCGCTCATCGTAAGTACTGAATTCACAGCGTGAGCGAACGCTCTCGATCCCGGGGAAACCATCTGCCAGTACTGGGCGCTCTGTGCGACCAATGTAGCCTGCAGACACGGCATTGTGCCATTCACCATTCACACCAAACTCAAGCCTGGCGCCCTCCCCCTCTTTGAGGCAGCGGATCTCCAGCCCTTCTTCGCCTGTGACCTCTACAGGCTGGTGCATCACAACACGCTCCGCCCCCACGCAACTCATCGTCTGACTCTCTTTCACCAGAGACAGACCAGAAAGCATGGTTAAGTGACTGGCTGCCGGAACCAGCACCCGGCTTTGGATCCGGTGATCTTGCCATAACGCGCCCAGCTCCCCGCGTAACGAGGCTCCGATGCCCTCGCCTATCGTCCGGCTAAGGAGCGGATTAGGGAGGCGACGCCATGGCAGAAAGCTTCGCTGATACGGCACCGGACGCACTTCATATGGTCGGGAGCCTTCGTAACTTGAAATGATGGCGTGAGCGTTTGTACCGCCAAAGCCAAACGATGAGATCCCCGCATAAACAGGTCCTGAAGCAGGTAATGCGGTGGTGTCTTTAGAAATCACGACGTCAAAGTCAGTGACATCAATATTTGGGTTCAAAGTGGAAAAATGCGCCACCCCCGGAGCCTGTCGACGACGCACCACTTCGATGGCTTTGATCAGCCCCGCCACCCCCGCAGCGCCTTCCAGGTGCCCGATATTGGACTTGAGTGAACTCAGCACAAGCGGAGACTGACGTCCCGCTCCCAGCGTGGCTTTAAGTGCCCCGACCTCAATCGGATCGCCAAGCGGGGTGCCGGTTCCGTGGCACTCCACATAATGAATGTCTTTACCGTCAAGCTCTGCTTCGTTCAGAGCCTGCTGGATAACAGCCTCCTGCGCCTTACCATTAGGGGCAGTTAAAGAAATGCTCTTTCCATCTTGGTTCACAGCCGTTCCGCGTATAACCGCAAGGATAGAGTCACCATCGGCTTGCGCATCTTTAAGGCGTTTGAGAACAACGGCTCCCGCACCTTCGCCGCGACAATACCCATCCGCTTGTGCATCAAAGCTCGCGCAACGACCTTTTCTAGATAGTGCATTTGTCGCGCACGCACTGATGTACATGCGATCATGCGCGATAACATTTGCACCAGCCACAAGTGCTATCTTTGAACGACCTTCGCGCAAGGTATCTACGGCGGACTTGAGCGCCACCAACGAAGATGAGCATGCGGTATCAATGGTCATGCTCGGTCCCTTAAAGCCCATGAGGTATGAGATCCGGTTAGAGGCGATTGAGCTAGAGACACCTGCCCCAAAATAAGGACTATGAGCGTACTCATCTCTCCCCATCGCACTCCAATCGTCATTGGCCAGACCAACAAAAACAGCGGTATCCGATCCTTTTAATGAGCCTTTCGGATACCCGGCGTTATGAAGAGCTTGGTCTGTGACCTCAAGTAGCAATCGTTGTTGAGGATCCATCACTTCAGCTTCGGTTAAAGAAATACCAAACCACTCAAAATCAAAAAGCTCTGCTGTTTCGACAAACCCACCGTGACGGGTATAAGTCGTTCCAATCCCATTTGGATCCGGATGATAGCGACCGTCGATGTCAAACCGTGACTTTGGGATCTCACGAATACCGTGCTTACCTTCCTCTAATAACGCCCAAAAAGACGAGTCTGAATCGTTGCAACCAGGGAGAATACTCGATGTTGCGATCACCGCAATGTCTTCTCGAAGTGATTCTGTTGCGTCAGAAAGTACTCTGGCTGATATCCGCGATGCCGTCTGCGATTTAAACTTATAAAGGAAGTTAAAGTGGTGACCCTGGACGCGTTCAACAGTGATATTGGCACATCGATTTCGACAACATTCCTGGATATGGGAATCGGGCATGAAGGATCTTGAAGCCTCTTGCATAAGCTCCGATTGGGATTCCCAGGCAGGAACGTCACACTGCATTAAGTGCACCGGTTCACTCAAAACAAAGTCCGATGAATATTGGCTCAGCATGGTTTCAAAGCCAGCCGGATCCACCGGAGCTTTGAATGGGTCCATATGGCGAGGATCCAGAAGTAGCACTCTCTCGAGTAGACCCCGTTGTTCAAGGAGCTTACCCATTTCCAGAGACAGCGTGGCACCAAACGACAAACCACCAATTATGTAGCGGCTTCTTGGGTACTGCTGCAGTAGAGATTCCGTTAGCTGAGCAGCCAGCCCCTCGAGAGTTAGCCGTCCCCCATCAAGGTCCCATGGGATCTCAGGCATAGTTGCAAATACCGGAAATGGAAGGGATGATGCCAGAGGAGCGAAAGTTTTCTCAACGTTTCCAACGACGCCTCCCAGCAAAAAGATGGCTTGCTCCCCTTCGATATCATTCAACTTCTGCCAGGTAATGCTGGATACCATCGTATCCGAATCGCTCTGGGTCGGAGGAACGTCAATACAATCTTGTAGCTGTTCAACAAGATTGTCAGTCACGTCTTTAAGCGTAGGGTAGTTGAAAACAAATTGAGCAGGGATATCGACACTCTCAGGCAAAGCTGCAAGTAGCTTTTCTCGGAACTGGACAAGGTCTAATGAAGACAAACCTGCGTCCATAAATGAAAGCTCATCATTCGGTTCCGACTCACAGAAGTCTTCCAAACAACTTGTAACAAGCGCGGATACTTTTTCCTCGCTCCATATCACAGGGGTGATGGATTGAACGCTCTCAAACGATAATGATTCAGGTTTGGCAGTTTGAAGTTGCACTGGCTCTTGCCGTTGCGTAAACGACGGGCGATCAATCGGAGAGGCAGCAAAAAGCCCGCTCAGCGGATATTGCACCAAGGCAGAGAGAATACTCGAACCATCTTGGTTATTTACGACGCCGTAGCCAAGCTGGCTAAGAGAGCCAACCAGATCGCGTTCATAAGCCATACCGCACTGTGACCAAACCCCCCAACGAACAGAAGCAACGGCGTGTCCTTTTGACGCCAGTTGTTCGATCCAACCATCAAGAGCTGAGTTCGCGGCAACGTAATTTGCTTGTCCCATCGCGCCCACCTCACTTGATATAGATGAGTAAGCGACAAACCAATCAAGCTCACCGAACTGAGTATAAAGGTTTTGTGCCCCGATAAGTTTTACGTTCTTAGGACGCTCAAATTGCTCCGCCGTGAGAGACGCAACAAACCCATCATCAAGTATTCCAGCCGTATGAACGACACCTGTGATAGGGTATTTAGCCCGATACTTCTGCGCCACTTGCCGAACATCAAGTTCTAATGAGACATCACATTGTTCATAGTGGATTTCAATATTGTTCAGTTCAAGAGCCAGATCATTGAGCTTTCCAGAGATCAGAGACATTGGTTTGGTCCCGAGAACAAGGAAATACTTTGCTCCCAACGAAGCCAGCGTTTTAATGGCTTCTTTGCCTAAGCCTCCCAGACCGCCAGAAATGACATGCAATCCGTTTTCTTCACGCTCTCGGGCAGGCTCGTGCTCGAGAGACAAGGGTTCGGTGGTCCTTATCCAGAAGAGACCATCTTTATCAAGCCGGGCGCATTCACCACGCAGTGGCAATACGGTCTTAAGAGCATTATCGAGTTCTTTCTCTTCCGAAACGAGTATAGAAACACACGCTGTGGGTATTTCAAGGCAAGCACTTTTGAACAACCCGGCAACAGACTCCTGGTGAGGTTGGCTACCGCGAATTACAACACCAACTTCACATGCGCGATCCAGTTGTTGAAGGGTTTGGATAAACTCCACACTAGTTTTCAGGATGTCAGAACGTTCATCTGCGATGTAGATAAATTGGCTGGGCTTTTCTGGCTTAGGCGAACCTACCACACGTCTGAACTCGTCAAACAATACGAATTCACTTTGTTCATTGGGGTCTATCCAAGGATTTTCATGACCCACAATAAGCACGCCATTTAAGCTTCCCTGATTGACAGATTCTTTTTTTGCCCACGTTACCCGCTCAAACCAATTCGGTACTTTGATAGATTGATGTCTCCGAGCGCTCTCTGTAGGTATAGTGGTAAGCCCGATCTTTGGCGGTTCCCAGAACAGATTTTTGTGATGAAACGCCACCAGTGAAGGCAAGCCTCTGACGCATTCTTTACTTACGACACTCCGAATTCTGGGAAACTTATCTTTCAATTCTTCTGTGAGCGACGTCAGTACGCGATTCGCGCCTAACTCTATGATTGCTTCACTTCCAATTAGGCTTTCACTCAAGGTTCTCATTGCGCTCGCATAGTCGACCGGACGAGTGATTTGCTCAGCCCAATAGCGAGACTCTTGCCATCTTTCGTTCTCAACTTGCCCCGTAACAGAAGAAATGAACTTGATGCCGGAGTCCGGTAGGCTAAGTTGAATGTTATTGATGTGTTTTCGAAAACGCTCACTGGCTAACTTCACAAATGAGCTGTGAAAAGGGTGAGACACGCTCAATTTGTGACAAGTAAAGCCATGTGACGTCAGACGATCCAAATCTTCCAAATCCGTTGTCGCCAGAACAACCTGCGTGTCACTGTTGACAACCGCCACCTCTAGCTTACCGGGCAGTGGACTTGGTAAATCTTGAAGCGATGTCTTAACAGCTACCATATACCCCGGCTCACACTCGCTCAGTAATCGTCCCCGGGCAACGCTCAGCTTCAAGGCATCCACATCTGTCATGACACCAGCAGCCACTGAGGCTGACAGTTCACCCACAGAATGGCCCAATACGGCACTGGGTTGAACTCCCCATTCGGTCCACATCTTGATTTGGGCAAGTTGTATAGCAACGATGACAGGTTGTTGAATTGCAGTATCGCGAAGAATTTCGGTGTTTGACGAAGAGGCGTTTAATACAACTGATAGCAAGTCATCAATAACAGAGTTCCCCTCGCCCAGGAGTTCACCGACAGCACCAAGGTAATACTCTAGACTTTCTCTAAAAACCGGAACATGGTCGTAAAGTGATTCAATTGCCCCAGAAGTAACAGAGCCCTGTCCTGAAAATGTCCAGACTGACTTGTGCTTGGTTTTCAATTTGCTTTGTCCCTCATAAGATTTCAGTGTCACATGGGCATTCGTGCCTCCATATCCAAAAGAAGAAACACCAGCAGAGATGTACCCCTTTTCCCCCGGTGAGAGCGTGACCGAATCTCTGGGAATCACCGCTTTCAAATTACCCAAGTCGATTTTGGGGTTGAGTGTTGAGAAGTGAATGTTGGCTGGAGCGGTACGACGGTTTATCACACCAAGGGATTTGATGAAGCCCACGATGCCTGCCGCCCCTTCAAGGTGCCCCAAATTTGTTTTGACTGCACCAAGCACTAATGCCGAGTCTCTTGAATCAGAAAAAGCTTGACTTATGGCTTCCAGCTCAATGGGATCTCCTAACGCCGTTCCAGTTCCATGGCATTCAATGTAATCCAGTTCGCCACCACGAAGACCAGCTTTGCTTAACGATGCATCAAGAAGTTTTCGTTGAGATAATCCATTAGGAGCCGTAAGAGAAGCACTTCTCCCGTCCTGATTAACAGCCGTTCCGGTAATCAACCCTAGGATCGGGTCCCCATCTTTTTCAGCATCTGACAGTCGTTTTAACAGTACAACGCCCGCCCCTTCACCACGCGCAATGCCATTTGCATTTTCGTCAAAAGTGGCACAACGACCATCAGGTGAAAGCATTCTTGCTTGACATGTAAACAGGTAGGGTTCTGGGGACAGGATTAGGTTGATCCCTCCTGCAATTGCCAATTTGCATTCACCCGCTCGCAGTTTGGATACGGCAAGATCAATCGACACGAGCGAAGAGGAGCAGGCGGTATCGACGGTCATGCTTGGACCGATAAGATCAAAAGCGTAGGAAATTCGGTTTGCAGAAATAGAGGGGGCACTCCCCGTACTTGCGTATTGACGGGAATGGTCAAAGTCCATCATCCAGTCGTAGTTCATTTGACCAATAAATACACCCGTGTCGGATCCACTTAGTGCATCCAAGTCATAACCGCCATTTAGGAATGCCTCATAGGAAATTTCCAGCAGCATTCTTTGCTGAGGGTCCATGGTCTTAGCTTCTCCAAGCGGAATCTGGAAAAGACTATTGTCAAACTGATGTATATTTTCTATGAAAGTACCCACTTTCGTATACGTTTTTCCTGGCTTACCGACCTCAGGGTCAAAGAAAGGGGCAATATCAAATCGGCTGATTGGTACGTCTTGAACAGGATGATACTTGTGCTCCAGTTCGTAACAGAACTCATCCAAAGAACTAACGTTACCAGGAAGGCGGCAGCTCACGGCAATAACAGCGATGGGGTCATCAGCTGGCGAGACACTATGACTCTCTGAACGTTTTGCAACATCAGACTCAGATAGCAAGTACGCAGCCAGTTTGTTCGCTGTTGGATAATTAAAAATCAGCGTGTAAGGCAGTCGGTGACCGACTTTGGCACTCAGCAAGTTAATCAATTTAACCGAATAGAGAGACGTCAGACCTTGTTCTGCCAAGTTCGATGATGAGGATAAATGTTCAGCGGAAACTCCGAGCACGTTTGCAGCCAGTTCCAGTATTTGCCCCACCAACTCAGAATCTGTATGAGCCTCTTTCGGTTCATTCGTCACGTTAGAATTGGCTATCGTACGCAGTGCCTTTGCATCAACTTTGTTATTGGCGGTCAGTGGAATAGTATCGACAGGGATCCATGTTTGCGGTTCCATATAGTCAGGAAGCTTTTGCTGAATATGTGTTTTTACCGCGTTGACAACAAGGTCGTCATCACCATTACAGATAACAAAACCAACCAGCCGGGCACCCGCTCCGGGAATATGAATGACAGAGGCTTTAGACACATTGTTAACGCTCTCTGCGCACTTCTCTATTTCAGCCAGCTCAACCCGATGACCTCCAACTTTAACTTGAGAATCTTTGCGACCAATGATTTCAATTTCACCATTTGGAAGATAGCGTCCCAGATCACCGGTCTTGTATATCCGCCCAAACTCCTCTGTATCAATAAAACTTTTTTGCGTAAGTTCGGGGGATTTAAAATACCCTTTGGCAACACCAATACCACCTATATGAATTTCACCAACCGCGCCAGACGGGCGGTAACGCAATTTATTGTCCAGAACCATCATTGTCTGGTTGGAAAGTGGTCGTCCGTAGGGAACCAGATCGGTACCCAAGTCAAAGGTAGAATCAGTAACGGTGTGATAGTTAGACCAAATTGAAGCTTCTGTTGCACCTCCTAGTGCATGAACTTTCAACGATGGAAACGCAGTAATGGCTTCCTCAACCATATTGACCCTGATTGCGTCCCCACTGAGCAAGACCGAGCGAATTGGCATTTCGACGTGTTCTTGCCGAGACTGCACCAGCATCTCGAATGAGGTAGGCACGGTATTCCACATCGTGACACCGTGTTCTAGTACTTGCTGCCACCAATAATCGGGATCCACGGTTCCATCCGGCTTACACATTACCAAAGTGCCACCAGCGCTCAACGTGCCAAAAATATCCCACACCGATAGATCAAAACCTAAAGAAGAGATACCGAAAGTGACGGTGTCCGTCCCTAATGAGAAGCGATGATTAATATCCAAGCACGTATTGACCGCTCCTTCATGGGCGATCTCGACACCTTTTGGTGTCCCTGTCGAGCCCGATGTAAAGATGATATAAGCGGAATCACTTGGAGAGATCGACTCGGCGACGAATTGATCGCTTAAATCGACATCAATGTCTCGCAGCACATGATGACATTGCACTTCCTGACCGTTCTCGTAAATCTGCCACTCACGTCCCACAACGGTGGCTGCGTGGACGAGCGCCAGCTTTACTCCAGCGATACTCAGAATGCTCCTAAGTCTCTCGTCAGGATGGCTTGGGTTCAGCGGCAGATATACCCCCCCTACCATCAAAATGGCCATAGTGGAAACCACTTGTTCCCAACCCTTCTCATGCACCACACCGACAACATCTCCAGGTAACACCCCTTTTGCTTGTAATTGTGACGCGGTGTGAGTAGCGAGTGTGACCAGCTCGGAATAGGGTATTCTGACAGTTTGATCTATGACTGCGAGAGCATCAGGAGAATTCTTAGCTTGCGCAAGTACAATTTCATGCAACAAGTGGGGAGAAGCAGGTTCAAAATCTTCGGTTGTTTGATTCATTTCAACGCGAAGGGCATGCTCTGAACTTGAAAGCGCGGCATCTGAGTTTTCGCCTTCTGCAAACTTTGTCAGTACACGTAGGAAACAACCGAGCATACTGGATATTTGATCAGACGAATATATGGTCTCATCGAAATCCCAGTTAGTAATAAGTTTTCCCTTACTCTCATAGACCTGATGGTCCAGCGTTAATTGAGGAGTTTGCGTCTGTTGATAAGACAACGTGACATCGGCACCTTTCAACGCGACGGTTTCAACCACACCTAGAAATGACGTGAAAACAATCGGAAAGTTTAAATGGGGGTCATGGTTCAGATGTCGGAGCAGTCGAACCGCATCCAGTCCGCCAATACCGTCTTCTTCTATGCCTTCAATCAACCGCGTGTTTATGGATTTCGCAAGCTCAAGTAGATTTTGATTGTCAGTCGAGACAGGGCAGAGGATGACGTTAGTAAAGTCTCCTATGGCGCCGTCAAACTGATGACCCGACAACGACACTCGATCAGAACAGGTCACGGTGATCGTAAAATCTGGATTTTCTGCAAAAAGGGATAACGTCTCTGAAAATGCAGCCAGCATAATTGCATTTGAGGTCACCGAATGTATCTGAGCCAATTCTTTGATTTTATCCCAATGCTTTTCTGACAATGCCCCACTTTCTCTTGAGAAGCTCGGAGTAGGCAGTGAATCGTGTTTCTTACGAGGGAGTTGAGGAGGACCGGGAAAGCCCTTCACTTTTTCTTTTTCTTCTTCACTTACTTTGTCGAACATCACAGGTGTTGAGAAACGCTGGGCGTAATCAAAAAAGATCGGAGGTTCAGTGGGGGTCAAATTCAAAGAACTGCCGCCCAGTAAATCTTCATACGTCTTTGCAACCCGCTTGGCCAGCAGCACCGCACTTGCCGCATCCATGAACAACATGTCAATCGCGACATGCAGCGTGAGTCCCTGAGAGCCTTTCGTTAAACAAACCTCCCAGTGGCGATCTTCGCTACTAATCAAGTTATCCATCAGAGACCGACGGAATTCGCCGTAGTCAACTATGTCCTCTATCTTTTTGCCGGATATCCCTTGCCACTCATGTTCTGGTTTTATGGTTTGTGAAGTGTCATTGTGAATGCAGGCATGCAACATAGGCTCTTGCAAAATAACATGGTCTATCGAAGAGATGAGGATGTTGACATCGACGTTTTTCAAGGAAAATTCAGAGTATACGATGCAGGGTGTTCCCTGCTTATCTCCATAAAGGTAAGACTCTTGCATTGGAGTAAGTGCAACAGACCCTCCGTGCTTTTGTTCTCCGTTGGGTTGCTCTGAAGCGGTCGTATCCACAACCATATCGGCAATGTCAGAAAGGCGCATGCCATATAGTTTTTGGAACGAGGGCTTAGGCTGAATTATTGCTCTAAGCTTTGCAACATCAACCGAATCAAGACCAATTGACATCAACATTTTCCCTGAATACTTGCTCCAGACATCAGGGTCAATACCTATGATCTCAATAATTTTAGATATAGAGCCGCTCACATCTTGTTTTCTCATTTTTAGCGTCCTTGATCATTTATTTAAGGTGTATCTCATCCTCTTAATTTAATAAGATTTTGAGAACAAAAAGCCTTTAACCAAATATAAATAAGGCTAAATTAGTGAATAGATTTTTGAATTAAGAAAGCATGATAAACCCCAAAATGGAGTCGAGAACTTTCTTAGGTTGATCCAGCATTATCGAATGACTTGCATTCCCAACTTCAATTAATGATGCATGGCGAAATGAACGTAGCATTCGTTCTGCTTCGCTATATTTCGTTATTGAGGATAACTTTCCTCTCACAATTAAAACTGGGCATGCTAACTCTGACATCACTCTCCAAACATCAGAGTCTAAGAGAAATCCGTCATCCGAAAGCATTGAAAGCGCAAATGCGGGATCTGATTTTTTCTCGTACCTTCCATCAGAGAGTTTCACATTTGTACTGGCGAATACTTCAAGTTTATTCCTGTCTGAAAAAGCATGTGTACGAGTCAGGTAATCCACATAATCTTCTATACTGGAGAAACTCGTTGGTTGTTCATTAATATAATTCAATAATACGGCTTGCATGGATTTTGATAGGACAGGACTTGAATCCAATAAAACCAGCTTCTCTATAATATTTGGAGAGCGAGCAGTAAAGCAAAGAGAGAGCTTTCCACCAAGAGAGTGCCCAACTAATACTGCTGATGTAATCAACAGCTCATCGATAACGTGTCTAATATCTGTATAAACGTCTTCTTCTGTGTAGTGTGCTGAAGAATTCCATGGGGAGTTTCCGTTACCTCGAATATCAATTGCGACGACGTAAAAATACTTAGCCAATCCATCAGCAATTTCATCCCAAATACACAAGTTGTTATCAATACCATGTATCAGTATTATCGCCTGATGAGAACGGTTTCCCCATGTATGATAATGAACCTTGTTGAAATGATTATATATAGACATAGAACATTCACTTCATTTATATAAGCATTTCAATTTGCTGAGACTCGTCGTCAGAAAACCTGACACCAACCCCTAGTAATCGAATTATCGTTATGGATGAAAATTCGGACAGTGCTGCTAACAAACTTTCCGTTTGTTGGCTAGAAATCACTTTGTTTCTTTTTAAACTTTCGGATTCGATAGGACTGAGCGGCACGGATCGAGTGAATGTTCGAAAATCCGTATTTCTAACTTTCAAAGTCAGACCAACTATCGACCGATCATCAAAATGAAAGTTCTCAAGCTCCAATAGTTTTAGTGATAAACCTTGAACGACATTTTCCACTTCTTTTGGCAACGCATTATAGGGAAGCCCTGAGAAGTATGTTTTCTCATAGGAAACGGTTTTTCTTGGGCGATGAGTAATTACCTCGTCTCTACAAATCCCTTGGCAATGCTGAAAAAGCTTGATGGATTTTTTCTCTCCCATCAGTAAGTTCAAGCGAGAAATATCGGACCTGACTACATCGCCAGCCGTTTCAAAACCAGCCTGTTTCAACTTATCTAATGTGACAATTCCAACTCCAGGTATTCTCTTGAGTGGTAGCGTACGCATAAAGCTTTCGCGCTCACTCGGCAAAACGGCAAAAATACCATTAGGCTTTCGCCAATCACTGGCAATTTTGGCAAGCATTTTATTCACTGAGATACCAGCACTGCAGGTCAACCCCGTTCCTTCAAAAATCCTTGATTTTATTTCCTCAGCGATTTTTATTGCCGATCCAGAACACGTTTTGCTTTCGGAGACATCAAGATATACTTCGTCTAAACCTACCTTTTGAATTAGGTCCGTATAATCTTGGTATACTGATAGGAATTGCTCAGAAATGGCTTTGTATTTTTCAAACTGAGGGTAGATTAACAGCATTTGTGGGCAACGTTTGAAGGCCTCATATGTCGACTGACCGCCGCGTACCCCATACTCTCTCGCCTTGTAGTTTGCAGTACAAAGCACCCCTTGCTTTTTCGTTGGTCCACCGATTGCGACAGGGTGAACCTTTAGAGAAGGATCATCACGCTCTTCTACTTGAGCGTAAAAATAATCCATATCAATGTGGATAATTTTTCTCATGACAAAACAAAGCCTGGACTGCTACTTTCCAACGGACAAGAAATATGTCAAATAATGACAATCTTGTTATTAATTATTTTATTTTCTCAGGATACTAACTGTTAATTAATTTAAAAACAACACCATTAATAAACTATTTACATAAACATATAAATGACTCGAATTCGAAACATGTAAAGAGAAAATTATGAGAGGCACTTCATATTATTATATTGATAATCAATGTATTTGGTTAATGACAAATTCATTAATTAAATTGCTCTATAACTTCTACTTTCGAGCTATTTTCTCTATTCACTCTTATGGATTTAGACAGCTTTTTATCGCCAAGGTAAATATCATAACCGTAGCTATCGAAATTCATAATATCACCATAATTTCCTGGAAATGGCACAAGACGAGCGCCTTGTTCAAGAGCATTTTGTATTTCCTGCCTTGATTTATGGAAACTAGTGCAAACATTAATACCTTGATGACTAAAAAAGTCTAAGATCTCTTGCCAACTTGGGTTTTCACTTAAGACGTGGAGTTTAGAGGATTTGATTTTTTCAATTGCAGAAATTGTATTTTTATCGTTAGGGAATTTTTTGTGCCAAGACATAAGCTCAAACACAATTCTTATATCATCTTGAGAGGATGATTCGAGTAGCTCATTTATGTTTATATCACTCTCTTTCTTATTCACGAGAGCAATAGCCAGATCAGCTATCGAATACTTTAATGAATATCTTGTCAAGGAATATAAATAACATAACCTGTGACAATGATTCATAAATGGATTATTAGTTTCAATAGAAGATAAAGAAAAATGAGAAATTACAACATTTGATTCAGTTGTATTATTTTTGAAACTTTCTACAACTTTTTCTACTAAACTAGGACATTCAATCCCTGACGTGGATATAAAAATGTACTTTTCCAAAATACAACCTTTTCCTATGTGGTTTTATTTAGCTTAACATTATTTATGATATACGCTGATTTGTTAATGACTGATATGCATTCGATATGTAACTAAATTTATAGTACCATAAAGTATCCAAACTACTGTATTTTTCAGTACATTCTAATTTGTATTTGGTAAAGAGAAGCGACCTTGAAAATCATAATTCTATATTTGATCGTATCGAGAGTTTATAAATAGAACATGTCGAGCTAAATAATTCATGAAATCGAAACCGATAAATGGTTTGGTCCAAGATGTCATTCGCACGTTTACAAGATTTTCGGAAACAAATGAACTCATTGACTCTGCATCAATCAAGCGCTGCAGTACGAGTTTGAAAACCGCTGTTCAATGGCAGATCATCCATAACCAATTGGTGATGGATTGCGATTTCTTGGGCGGTGGAAGTGCGTTATCCTTTTCCATGCCTTTTGCCAACAGCTTTTGAGACACCTGGTTGTGAGAATTGTAATTGGCTTTGATCCGATTTTTTCTCCAAGTCTAAGTTTCGCCTGATCGGTCATGATGAGATCGACCGTTTCCGCCCGACACTCAAAATGTCTGGATTCCCCATACAAACATATTAATACCCAACTTCATCACGACACTTTATTGGACCTAAATTCGTGATGTCAATTCAGGCACATACTTGCCCAGCGAGCGAGAAGTTGCCAAATATATCGTGACTTATTGCGTCACTCAGAGTTCTTTAATATCTTGATAAATGGACATTTATACGGATACATCACGCGTATTCACTGCTCAGTGATGGGAAATAATTCCTCAACCTTTTTCAGGATATGCACCGCCATGAGAAACGACGAATTTTTTGTATTAATGAATGACGTTCGTGATGATCGTTCACCGCCAAATCGGCTAGGACTGTTGGACATAAAAAAAGGAAAGCGATGCCCAGTAAAAAACGCCAGTATTGCCTTCCCTTATGACGTCAGATACATCGAACAGGACACCATCTTCTGGAATTTCAATGAGCGGATCGCTTTGGATTTCGATTACCTCCACTTTGACGGTCACATTATGTCGGAGAGGCTCTTCAATGTGTTGTCTGACTATACTTCATCGCCGCTTAAAGTGAAGTCGGTATCTGTTTGGATGAACGGGAAAGAGCAAACCACGACGTTCAAATACCTAGCATTCGATCAAGGAGAGTGGCGCCATGGTGAGCAAATGCACCCCAGCCGGGTATTTTATGATACTGACCATTCCTCGTTCGAAGTCGGTCGACTCAAAGAGATCATCCCCACAGGCAGGATCACGCTGACCCGCAATGCGACACATTATGATTTCTTTGAATTGTTGGGGACCGTATATGGGTTGCACAGTCATCTGATTCTAAACAGGAAAGTCAAGGATGACTTGGCTGGACAGGACTTCAGGGGAATAAAGATATTGCCGCTTCAACAGGCATTCTCCGAGTACTGCCGTGATTACAATGTCAGGCTCCCTCAGCTCGTACCTAAAAGGCGAAGGGCGACGCGATGAGCATGGTGACGGAAATCAACGGATTAAAGATGCTCAGTGTAAGTCCGGCACTGACTCCTCGAGAATTCAAAGAGTTTGCGGCGCGTTTTCCAGCCCCTATCCCGCCCTCTTTCCGCACTTTCTATTTGACGTGTAATGGCGGATTCCCGTCAGAGGAAGAGACAGAGCGAAGTAACTGGTGGTTACCTGTCGGTGGATTCAACCCGATCAAACACGGGAATGTCACCATTGAAACACTCATCGATGACATCGGTTGCTTGGTCTCTGGCACCTGTCACTTTCCCAAACACCAATACATTCCGTTCGCTTTCGACGACGGAGGGCACACTATCTTTCTCAGTCTGACCAGAGAAAGCATCGGTAAGGTGTTCCTGTTTGATGAAGACGGAGGCAATCTGGTGAAAATCTCAGAATCATTTGATGCGCTGTTTAGGCGTCGGTTATCAGCGAGTGAAGACTCACTGTCTCATCGTGAGCAGGACCCGAAATGACTCATGATTATCGAATACACAACCATACGAACATCAACCTGTCTCACTTTGGCGAAAGCATTAATTCAAAGTCCAAATATCGTGAAATGCCAACAAAAACCATGCGTAATGAGGGACGGTTAACGGCGAGAGAAACCCAAATATATGTATTTCGAATTGCAAGAATATTACCATCGTGATGTGCTCTTTGTTTACTCAGAGTCAAACGCCATTGACTACGTCGACACGCTAAACGGCGCTCTGCCTGGTGATACAAAGCTGAGTTACGAGGTTGATCAACTCGACGACAAGGTAAGCGGCTATGACTTGCTGCCCACCCTGGGGCTGCCGCTGGTCAGTCAACGGTTTCTGGTTCATTGCCAGGATCTGATTGGGCGTGAAATTGCGGTGTTTCCTGTAACGATCCAGGACAAAAAGGGACGGAAAAATAGCTTGTTTTCCGCCATGTTTGTTCTCAACAGTTATGAATGCGTTGATCAGGAGCGATCCACCATAAAGAAAAAAACTTACCGAACCGGAACTCAGACACTCAGAATCACTCAATTGTTCTTAAGCACTGCTGGCATCGGCAAGGCGTCTATCTTCAGGGTAGCGGAATCTCCCCATAAAACCTTAGTCACGAAAGAATTCAAAAACCGATGCAAGGGTTTAAAAGGATTTTACTTTACTGAAGTGCATCAGTAACCGCATGACTGCTCCGGTGCCAGACCCCATTATGAGCTCCAAAAGGAACATGAAAGCATGGAAAGATCCTCATTAGAATGTCTGTACAAACTGAACCCAGGGGTTGACCCTGCTCGTTTAGAGAAAAGGGAAAAAGACAGTACGTTCGACATTCCAAAGCCATACCTTGAATTCTTGAAACTATCGGACGGTCTGTACACGGGTCAGGAACTGGTGTTGCTGGAACTGGCGGATATTGAGGTCAGAAACAACGACTACGAAGTTCAGGCTTATCTACCTGGGCATGTCATGATTGGAGACGACAGCGGTGGGACAGCGTTGGTGATGAAGCTGGATGAAAGCGGCGTGTATGAAGTCGACATGGGAGTAATGGATATAGGTGAGATGGAGAAATCCGCCGACAGCTTAGCCCAGTTACTCATTCAGTTTGAAGGAAAGATGTTAAGCGAACGAAATGAAAATCAATGACGCACTGAGGAGCACACCGCTCACTCCACCAGAGAATGAGTGATTTCCTTTACAATCATAAGGACACAAATACCATGTCAAAATACAAGGTCATTCAAGACATCAACACGCTCTCGGCACAACTCACACCGGAAACCATAAGCAGCATGGTCGAGCACGCTAGGCGCATAGTTACCGTCCATCGTCTGTGGTCATCGCTGCCCGCCTTGGAATACCTCCCTTTTAGACTCATACTTTCAGGTATTCAACCAGGTCTTCTTCACCATAATGAGCCAGAATGTAAATCGAACGCGTTTGAATACCACTTTGATGCATCCGGGGCACTCATTCAAATCGCCAGTTACGGGAAGAAAGGTCAGGTTGAATGGAGAGAATGGATTGACCCTGCATCGAATATGTCGATTGAACAGGACAAGTATGGAGACTTTTTAGCTGCGACCCAGCTGACCAAAGACACAGAAGGCAACATCGTGAGCGCCATCCACTTTCGGACGATACGCAGCAACATTTTCGCTATGGCTACACGGGTCAGTCGGTGTCGTCCATCCTTACTCACAGCAGCATCAATGATTATCGACCGCACGAAATTATGGTCACAACGGACGTTCGCCACCAACGCGACGTGCTTTCTATGCGAGTCACCCAAGCCGTTAAAAACCAGAGTGAATAGACATGTCACAACACCGTACTTTAGATTTATTAATTTCCCATCAACAAATTAGGTTGGAAAACCGCCCCTTTGAGAGCGCGTACTGCCAGTGGGGCGCGGGAAACCTGCTCCAGGGGTGCATTGTGCATGATGGATTTGTCGTCTTTGACCCCATTGTACAGGGTAGCTTTGGTGCGTATGTGCAAGTAACCATCGCGACCGAATTCCACCAGGACGTCAACAACCAGCGGTGTATAGCCGTTCCATTTTCCTACACGCCATCACACCCCTTGTCCGTCAGTTCCGCCTTTGAAAAGCACACATTGGACTGGCAGTTGGAGCCCGGTGGATACCAGTTGGTCTTTGAAATCGTAGAAAAGGACGACGAAGTTCAGTACAAAATCACGTTAGTTCCGATGCAGGAGACCGCCATTAAATCCGAGTTTTTAAAAGACGATGATTTTGGCGCGGTGAGAAAGCAAAAAATCAGACTGGGCACTACTGACGAATATTGAAACAGGGGGGTAATCGTATCGGTATCATTCATGGCGCGCGACGTCCGTATCGCGCTTAAATCCAAGGCACTTTATCGCTAAGCCAGACTTAACTCGCGGTTAGGCACTCAGACAATTTGGCGAACTCCGCTCTCCCGCACGCATACGGAATAAGACCTCCATGCAAATCACGCGCTTCAGGGCGTTGAGACGCTCCGTCCACGACATACTCTACACACCCACCCAGTTTACCAATGCGAGCTGACGCGTCATGCATCAGTTTCTGGACAATGGCTGATTGTTCCGTCTCGTTCTCGGCAAGGTCGCTGAGAAACATGTGAGCACCATACAACCTTGAAACGGCCTCAATGAGCTGAGACCTGACGTCAGTATCTTCTGTTCTTTTCACGTGCGTACCTATTTTTCACTGTCACTAAAGCACAATCCGATCAGTCTCTTGGGGAGGCAGATCGGATTGGCTCACTGAGCATTATAACACTGGAAAGAGACCAAAGCGGCAACGATACAGCAAAGAAGCACCTACAGATTGCCTTTGCGATAAAATGAAATCAATGCGTCCTTGTTTCCGATTTAGTACTAAACCTTAAATCGCGCAACAAACCCATGCAGTTCATCCGCTCGGGCATTGAGTTCGACACTGCCTTCACGATTTCGATTCGCCAGTCCCGCCGATTGCGAGCTCTTGTCGGAAATCACCACGATGCGCTCGGAGATCTCTTTGCCGACCAGGCTTTGTTCCTCGGTCGCCGTGGCAATCAGAGAGTTCATGTCTAAGATGGTACCAACGGATTCCTCAATACTGCGAAGGGCTTGTATCGCTTTGCCTGCTTCTTCAACCGTAGCTGAACCACGGGTTTTGCTCGACTCCATGGCCTTCACAGCGGAATCGGAAGCCAACTTCAGCGCCTGGGTCATTTCATGGATCTCCGCCGCACTGGTCTGTGTTCGGCTGGCCAAGGTTCTGACCTCATCGGCAACCACGGCAAATCCCCTTCCCTGCTCACCGGCTCGCGCGGCTTCAATCGCGGCGTTAAGCGCCAGCAAATTGGTCTGCTCTGCAATATCTTGGATCACAGACAACGAAGAAGTAATGTTGTTCACGTTGCCTTCCAGCTGGGAGATGACCGTACTGGTTTGCGAAATTTCCTCCGCCAATTGCTCCACGGAATCCACCGCGCGATCGACGATCACTGACGCATCTTTGGCATTGTCATCGACGGTTTTCGCGGATTCCGCCGCTTGAGTCGCATTGCTGGAAATTTCCATGGCAGTGGCTGTCATCTCAGTCATCGCGGTCGCCACCTGCTCCGTCTCCTCGCGTTGTTCAGACGCGAGCCCGTCGACTTCGGTGGCTCTCTGTTTCATTTGATTGGTCTCAGTAACCACCTGCTGACTCACCGCATTGACGTTAGAAATGATCGCCTGAAGACTGGCGACAAACGCATTAAAGTTTTGACTGAGTTTGGCAAACTCAGGGACCGAAAACGGCTGCATTCTGGCCGTAAGATCGGCGTCCCCTTGAGCAAAGGAACGTATAGAGTCATCAAACATAAAAAGTGGTCGCAAAATGCTTCGATTGATCAGTGTTGCAACCACCAGCGTCAGTACGATGATAGCCAGGGAAATCGCACTGATGGTAAACAGCCCTTTTTGAAGCGCAGCCTGAGCATGTTGTTCCATCGTCGCAATCTGGGCATCGACATCATCTGTGTAAAAGCCGGTACCGATAATCAAATCCCAGCCAACAAGGTTTCGGGAGAGGCTCAACTTAGGCAAAGGCTCCGTACCACCGGGTTTTGGCCAGTAGTAGGTTGTATATTCACCGGTTCTTGCATTATCTATCAGATTTTTAATCAGACGATTTCCACGTGAGTCTTGCAAGTCAATGAAGTTTTCCCCCAGTCCCTTATCACTGCTGCCCAGCAGTAACCGAGTCCCTCGGGCATCGTAACCAAAAAAATAGCCGTTTTGTCCAAACTTCATTTCCCTTAATACGGCAATGGCATCCTCTCGTGACGCATTATTTTGTCTCAACGTTTCCAACGCGGAGCTCGCGAGATCGAGATAAGAGAGTAACTCTTGCTGCTTCTGTTCCATCATGGCCATTCGAGTCTCAGCCACTTGCTCATCCGTCAGTCGATTGGTTTCGATTAATGTCGATACCATCATTGTCATCGCGATCAATAACAGCGGTGCAACTGTG
This sequence comes from Vibrio nigripulchritudo, assembly GCF_027924785.1. Classification (NCBI taxonomy): domain Bacteria; kingdom Pseudomonadati; phylum Pseudomonadota; class Gammaproteobacteria; order Vibrionales; family Vibrionaceae; genus Vibrio; species Vibrio nigripulchritudo. Next base: position 96,795 of record NZ_AP027051.1, read on the forward strand.
AGCAAAATCAGTCGTTGTCGTATAGTCAATTTCACATTTGTCTCCATGAAAACAAGTCTTATTAATAACAATTACAAATATAAATACAGCCAATAACATTGAGTTTTCTATAAAAGAATGACTGCTACTTGTTTAATAAAAGTGACACAGGCTCCATTATTGATAATTTCATATTTTAGGAGACATAGAATTGTGCGCCCTGCCAAAATTATGTTCACGAATGGCATCAGATCCGTTCATACACACACGGAGTCAGTCAGCCATTTAAGAAAACAAGAGACTCACACCCTCAATCGCTGCACATCGTAGTGAATGACAAAATAGTGGGGGTCAAAACCGAGACCACAAAGCGTTGGGTTAAGACGTCAATCGACTTTTGATCTCCTTTCAGTACCAGAAAGCGCCAGGGACTTTCGCTTAGATTTTATAGAAACTCTGGTAGCCTGAGTAACGACAGTAGGAGGTAGAATATGGACACCAAAGAATGACAACGGGTGTTGTACATTAAAGTCTAAGCACTGAGCGTCAACCGCATTTCGCCTTGTTGCCATCAACCAATGGTCGCTCCGTCCGTAGATAGAGCACGAAGTGATAAGTCGCAGAAAACACACGTTAAATCATCGCGAATATGGGAAGTCTTCCGACAGGCAACAACCCTCATTTCAGTAACCAACCACTTAGCGTGTAAGGACTAAGACACATACCTGTAAGTTTTGTCCGGAGAGTAACGTTTCAAGGCAAGAAAGGACCTAAGCAAACTCCTCCCTCTTTCACACGAATATCGTCACATAGCTCATTGACTCGTTAATTGGCTTTTGACAGACCAGTTGTTTTTACGGCTAGTCTTTTTTCATGGTCACCAGAACGTCATCTGAGAAGCCTGACCCTGCCAACAGATTCTTCGGCTGAACACTTCACTCACTATAATGACAATCCACAAAACTACACCATGCTGTCAGTCAAAAAGGTAATTGGGACTGTGGCGAGGAATCCGTAGCCAACACGGTAAGGTAAAACAGCGTGAACAAAAACTGCCCGAACCTGCATCCGTCAATAAAAAGTCAGGTAGAATAAGCGAAGACATTGATTATAAGACAAGGTGCCATGGAACTACTCAATTACCTAGAAACGTATTTTTATACGGGTACTCAACTGACGGAACTCACCCTTATTTCCGAGTCTGACATCGCCGCCTATCAGGCACAAAAAGTGATGCCATTGCCGTCCTACTCATTGGATCTTTCCGTCAATAGCCATTCTTTCACAGGACAGCACCAAGAACGCCAGAAAGTGGACTTCTACGCAAGGGGATACGTGTCCTGGCTGAGTATTGTCGACACATTGCAGGATGCCGATCGCATCCACAATGAGTTTGTTCGTCGTTACCAGAACAAACTGGAACAGCTCGTGAGCGATGGGTGGTCAAGTCTTAACCCAAACGTCAATGAAAGGTTGATCGATCATATGAAAGAGGAGTGGTCACACTTTCTGAAAGGCACTTACGGGCTGTGTACGCAAACTGGTCTACCTGAAGACATCGCGGCGAAAGAGTTTGCGATTTATGAAATCAAGGCTTTATTGTCAAACGCACAACAGGACGACACTCGACAGCTGGAACACATGGTTCATCTTTTAGACAAAGTAAGCGCCCCATTTGCCCCACATGAACGTTCGAACAGTTCTCGTCAACGTCTCGTGACCAATGTAAAGCGTGAATTTAAGTTTGAGTAATGAACAGAAAACAAATGGCGATTCTGGTTTGAGTACGTGCGTACACCTTTAATACCTCGAGTTCAGGAACGAGGTTAACGTTCCCACCTCCCCTCACGCCACAGCGTTGAGCAGAGACATTAAATCGGTGTACTGAGGAGTCTGTTTGATGACTCGGGTTGTGTACTCACATGCGTTGCCCATCAATCCCATGAGCACTTGTTTCTCATCGTTTGTAATGTGATCAAAATTACACGCTAAAATCACTACGGACAACTGTGTACGCTCTTCTTTAATGTCTAAGCCAAGCTCTTTGGCAACACATAAAGCCTTGTTAAGGAGTACTGCGTTTGTTTGTTCATTAACCTGCGTAAAAGTGTTGATGCCACCGATTTCTATCTCTCGATCCATAAACGACTCTAACGCACTTACCAAGCTTCTCATGGCTTATAACCTTCAACTACTACTGCGGATTCATTGCCAGTCCCCTCATTGATACAGTGGGAGACGCGTTTACATGTCTTGCCATGAGCCCATCACTCACGCGAGAACAGAAAATTAAACCAAAAGGCGTCGGCGATGAAAAATCAAAAAAATATAAATTTTAATTAACAATAATATCAACAAGTTGAACCGTATCTCTCAATGCATCTTTAGATTATTTGATAATTTTTCGGCATTGCACAGTGTGTGCCTTTAGCCGAGACGTGCAAATCATGTGTTGGGTAGAGTAAAGAATCTGGTAAATATTCAGCGGTTGAGAGTAGGCCAGATTCGATTTCATGAGATCGCTTTCTAATGGGATAGAAGCGCGTTCTTTATCAGCAAACGCCGCGAAAATATTGTGCCGGAGAAACACGACGTGGTGGGAAGAATGGCAAATGTTCGACGCTTTTTCCTTGAGCACTGATGACGTCGCTCGGAACCTTCCATCGTAGGAAAGCGTAATGGTGTTCGACTCTTTGAAATACGTCTGCAGCTCTTTGGAATAGACATACTTGTCGACATACATCTGCATGTCGGAGTGCATACTCAGAGAATCGGGCGCGAATTTTAGGTTCTGATAGGACACGTAAGCAAACGCCCAAAGCGCACAGAGCGCATAAAGTAAAGTGGTATATTTAATGGCATTTTTCATTCATGGTTTCCATCATAAAATCGGTGCCCCGGGAGAAAGAGAAGACGAGATTTTGGCTCCGTTCTTGTTGAGTCCGATGATCAAAATAGATGCAGGAGATATTCAGGACATCCTGACCAGAGAAAATGAAAATGACGCGGTTATTGACTGGCACGTTTCCACGGATTAACTCATAGAAATCAAAGCTCCTCGCCTCACTGTCCAGATAGTACTGAACACCGTCATACTGAACGTCAGAGACAAGATATGTTGTCGACTGACTGTCTGCGTAGAGGAGCCGTAGAGAGTCCGTCAGGCTGATGGTAGAGAACACCGCAATTGCCAGACAGATCAGATAACTTAGCGCGTGTTTCATGCGAGGCAGTCGCGCCGAAGAAGGAGAACGATGTCTTGCCTTAGCCCTAAGGGAGGCATCAACCACGTGAGGCGCATTTGACCGAACAGTCACAAAGCTGGGCAACAACATATAGCCGAGCTTGGACTGAGTTTTGATGATCCGCTGCTCTTTTCCCGTGTCCCCCAAAGCTATTCGGATCCTAGAGATTGATTGCGTGATGTTGGCTTCCGAAACAACCCGCCCCGGCCACACTTCGCTCAATATTTGGATTTTGTTCACGTACCGACCTTCGTTGTCCACCAGACATTGGAACACTTCCAGTTCTCGAACTTTTAATTTCCTCTTCTCGTGAGTCAGAGTATTAAGTAATTGAAATTCTGATTTAGGATCGAATAACCACATTGCGTATTGATTGTTTTATGATGCTGGATGAGACGGACTATGAGTCGGTTTCAGGTTCAAAAAATGACGATGCCACTCGCACACTGACCATGGCAATGCAGTGAAATCCGAACGGTTTCACTCGATAAAGGAATGCGCTAACTTCAGTTATAAGCAAAGAAAAGCGTCATGATGAAAGTAATGGTTCAATGCCACCACGTAATCATCTAAAGTCGCGCCGGGCCTCTGCATATCGCGATTGTAGATCACATCCTCGATTTGATCGGTACTGAGGTAGTAACTGTATGCCTGAGCATTCAGCGAATTTTCAAACGCATCGTACTCCTCATCGGAGAAGTCCTCTGTAGCGTCCAAAAGTGGAAACAATACTGTGCACAGTTGAACGGACGTCTGTCCAGAGGGATCGGCGAACACCAACCAGGAGGTACCACCATCATCGGCATGACGACCACGTGAAATCCATTCACTCAGACAACAAGGCTCGCCAAAATACTCACGCGCGTTCATCACTCGTTCTCCTCACCCCAAATCCATGGAATACACCCAGGTCAGACAGTGACGACATCGAAACTTGTAAATCGCCATATCTCCCCCTTTGACATAAGACTGTGCGAGGCGTTCCCACAATACTGCATCGATTTGGTGTGTGGTCAAAAACTGCTCAAGCATGTCACCACGCATCGCCTTCACCTCATGGGGTTCAGCGTCACCATGAAATTCGCAGGCGTCGTCACAATGGCATTGCCAGACTTCTTGTTGCCAAGAGACGTACCCAGGAGTACGCTCGGCCACTTCATTGACAATCGCCAGACTAAGACCCGCTTCCATCAATGGATAATCGTCAACAAATGCCCCTTGATACTTAGACGCAGCCGCCCCATCAGCAATGCACCAGGGACAGAGATGATGAACCTCAAAGGTCGAATAGAAAGAGGCTCGATACACGTAACCACGTTGACGGTCACAGCAATCACACTTTGCTTCACTGGCGATAACGGCGCCGGTTCCAACAGGATCTGGATGGTAGCGAAAAGAGGGCAAAGTCACAGGCATTCCCCCAAGTTTTCAAAATAAAAAGTGGTATTAACAATCATGTTGATCAAGCTCCTCATCGATCAGGACGCATTGGATCCATTGTGCAATACAATGCCACTTTTCATCGGTTAAGTCGTGCGTTTGATGAGACCAATAGACCACTTCCCCGTCGGCGTTCACGCAGTAAAATTCCCCATTGTCATGGCAGATCGGAATCGGGGTTTGAGGCACGCCTCCATCTTGCCAAGCTCGGCGACAAACCGAAACAATGTGAGTATGTGCGTTGGGCAGCGTGGCGGTAACAGGACTTAGACTGCCAAACACAACATCACTGGCAGACCTGAAAAACGTGACGTAGTCGGGATAAAAACGAACGTTAAGCTGGGCTTCCAGTGACCGGATTTGATCTGACGTAGGTTGACCCACAGGGATTGGAGTCGGTTCGTGATAGCACCGATACACCTTGATAACGTCATGTAGGGAGTCCACTTGAGCGTCTCTTAACATCCTCTGATCCCTGTCACGGCTTCCACAATCTCAGAGTACCACCGCATAAGCATGAAACAGTCGCGAATGGCGGCGCTATGATTGGTCGCATTTTCAAGTTCATGCCCTAAAGTAGCGCCCATGACGCCTTTTCCACGTTCCGAAATAGCAGGAGCAGGAGGTGTTGGACGGCGATATTCCGTGTCTTGGGGACCAGAGTAAAGACGCACAAATTGTTTAATCTCGCTCACCTTATCCTCACTGAACCCCGTCATCTCTAACACCGCATTCAGCTTGCCCTCACGACCTAATGGAAAGCCAATGCTGACCATTTTCTTAAGCAAGTCGTCCCTATCTTCAGGAGAACACTGCGCAAATTCCCCCATCAGGTTCTGCAATGTTTGAGCATTTTGACGCTCGCGTTCAAAGTCTTGTACTCGTTCGTCATAAAGGGCATCTATGTAACGCTCAAATAGCGTGTAGGTATTATCTTTAAAGGACTGCAGGCTGATACAAGTATTGAATGTCTTGCAGTCAACAAATATTTCCTTAAGACCCAACACCCCCGCCTCTCTTTCTTGAAATTGTTCGTAAGACAACAAATTTTCGAACAAAGCTTCTCGATCAGGATGGTTGGCGTCAAGAGAGATAAGCGCATCGATGCATTCATCATTAGCGAAGGCAAAGAAAAGAGCATCAACCTGCGCCGCGACCTCAAAGTAAAAGTTGTCCGCCTCTCCGACCAGATCTTCGTCACTCACCTCAAGACTGTTCGTAAGCATCACAGCTCGGAGCAAGGCAATTTCTTTCAGATAAGCCAACTCTCCAAGGCGGACCAGATAGTGAGGATCAAAGTAGTGCGGAGTGTCTTGCATGATTGGAAACTCAGTTGTAAAGAAGGGAAAACGCCCGATAGCGATAATTTTATCAATACCAATCGGTTATCGTCACCATGCAAGACCAAGGAGAGAACAATTTATGGACGATGATCATCACTTTCTGAGTCAACGATCTCATTTTATGCACGCGCAGACCGGGATAATGTGAGGAACATGCGTAGACCATTGCACCGAAACGGGATGTTATCATCCCATCAGAGCGTTCTAAAGACTGGGATACTTGCCGTGATCATCAAAATAGTCGACGGCTTCCAGATACCAATGCAATTGATGTCTGGAAAGCCGATACTCATAGTCGGCGACGAAACCAAGACGATCGTGGTGCTGAGTATGAATGATGGCACCATCGCCGCAGAGAGACTCAGACACAATGACTTCCCGGTTAGGATCATGAGCAGCATCGTTCCCGAACGCAATAGGTTCGCCAGCAAAGCCAACCCGGCAGTACACGGAAAGAATAGTCTGTTGATAGAGAGCCTGCGCCAGTGCCATCACCGCGCTCTCGGTCATCTCGCCCGACTCAGACAGAGCAAAGACACGATCATTCCATTCACGGTAATCCAATAAAAAGGCATCGACCAGCTCACTGGGGCTTCGAAATTGTCGTTTGGGTTTCATCGGGGTTCTGGTAATCCATCGATTAACGGAGTGAAGGCGTCGTTCGGAAGTACTCGGTACTCTGTCCTCCACCAAAACGATATTTTGAGTGGTACAAAGCCAAGCCGTCATCGCTGAAAATATGGATATACAGCTCGGTCACAAATGGAAGTTGCTTGATGGTAAACCAGACGCCATCAACATATTTGGTTGTGTATTTTTCAACACCAAAGCCCCCGTATTGTTTACACACTTCACCCAACACAAAGGCGCATTCACCCGCTTTGTGAAGAATCTTGTTGTCGCGGTTGGAATAGCGCACGCCGTTAGCAACTCTGATGACGTTCTTGTGGATCACATTTCCCTGACAGTCATAGCGCGAGATATGGTAAGCACCCTGCTCAATTTTCGTAATTTTTGACGGGCAGCTTTCCCAGTGAGCATGGCTCATGGTGTACGTATAGCCAACGGGCAATGTTGGAACCCAATGTTCTCTTTTTTCAGGGCTGAGCAATCGCCCTTCATTCTCTTTGAGGATCCTGACGGCGGTATCAGTCAATGTGTATGAAGGAAGACGAGGGTCGCCGAAATGTACCTCCTTATTTGGGGTCAGGGCGCACCCAACAAGCGCAAGGGACAACAAAAACACCTTGGAGATTTGAGACAAAGTGAGTGTCGCAGACATGATTTCTACTCCGTTTTAAAAGGGCGTCAAGAATAAGTCTTTCGATCACCGTCTGACAAATTGTATTTGTGGGAAATGTTAGGCAGTGCAAATCAATGCACTCAACCGAGAAAACGAAGCAAAGTGAATTCTCTAGGTAGGCATAAAGCCACTGCAAATCTGGTTGCAGTGAACCTTGAAAAAAAGGGAGAATAGCCCCTTAACTGGGGAGCAGGAAAAGGGAAAGGCTCAGTGAGTGAACCACAAAAGACAGCCGATTATTGTGTCATTCCCCCTACTCCTCCACGTAATGAAAAGTAATTAGGCAACATCCAGCTACACATCAGCGAGACATAAAATGGCGGTTGCTCAGGCTGAGCATTGACAAGTTTCGATGCATTTAAAGGCTGATGCACCCCATTTTTCTCTTAGATATAGAGCCAACTCAATCCAATGAGTATACAGTCGCCGCCTTTAATGACGAGCTTTATTTATACAAGAGAAGTTCTGACAATCGTGTCTTCGGAATTAAACATTGAGCGGTAATCGATCATGCCTTTGTCATGACAGAAGACAAGAAAAGAGACTATGGTTCACCATCTAAGTATTTATCCACTTTGCTGTCCACGCTGACTTTCAGTTGCTCGCGAATATCCAGCGCATCATGTCTGTTCTGACGCATACTTTCATCATCGAACGTCTGAGTGTGGGTCAGGTTCAGGACTCCCGCAATGCGACGAGCCAGCCGATAGTTTTCTTCGAGTAAGGCGCGATTTGACGGTCGCTTGTCGTCTTCTTCATCTAACACAATTCTCAGGGCCAGCTCCAGAAGTTGCCGACTGACATCCGCATCACTTTCTCCTTCGCGTTGCTGATAAGCACGAAAGTCTCGTTCGAGCTTTCCTTTCAGAGGAGTTTGCAATACAAAGCTACGAGCCATAGAAAATCTCCTCAGTCAGAGCAAGATGGGAGGAAAAGAAAGCCAACTACAGGCGTATTAATATTATGACTACAATCGTATTAAATGGAGTACATTAATACACCACAGCCCTTATTTTTAAAGGGCTTAATACAGAGTTAATACATTACTATAATTTTGTATTAACGCCATTTTGGCTCGATAAGTGTCAACTCAGAAAAAATGACCTTGCCTCTTCTTACCATTTATCCCTATGATTTTATTGAGATTCGACGAGCCCAATCAGAAATTAAATTCATTTATGAATTTAGCGTGGGGTGTCCTACTCTTTTAAAACACATAACCCCGCGCCATTATCCAACTTCAGCGAAGGCAAATGAGGAGAAAGCCAGGGGATATGAGGGAAAACAGCCTAGTGGCGTTTGAACCGTTCACGCGTTAGGAGGGTAGAGAAAGACCGGAATGACCGCCAGTCTTCACCTACCGTAGTAAACAGCTTTTACTTTTTGTATGTATCGCGTGCGTGCAGCCTGGCTATTCGAAGAAAATCCTGCGTTGTAAGCACCGACACTATTCCAGTTGTACCCATGTGATGCAAAATTTTCACTCAGGACCCAGGCACCTAGGTGCACGTTGAAACATGGGTCCAAAACATTCTTCTCATTAACGCCAAACGCTGCCAGCTTGGGAAACCATTGTGAGTTAATTTGCATCAATCCATAGTCCTTGCTGATGATGTGACCATGGGTATTTCGATTCTCATTGATAGCATTTGCATCAAGGCTACTTTCGACTTTCGCGATGGCAAAGAGCAAATGAGGATCGACGTCGTAATATTTTCCTGCGGCTTCAAAACAAAAAGCACCGCATATCGCAGGAGTAAACGCAAACGAACCTGACAAAAGAGCGAACCAATGATCATTCATAATTGCCTCTTCGTTTGAATTCAAAGCTACAGATGAAATAAATGAAGCTAGCTCCCGCCACAACAACCATGCTTAAGGAGCTCACACTACAATCGTTCAACTCACAAAAGACATCAAAAAATGATGCGCTTTGCTGGCCTGGTTGACCGCCTTAAAGAGGTAAGTTTTATCCTCTTTAAGGCAGGATAACCAATGCGCCAGATAGCTCTCATGCTGTACGTCACCAGCAACACCAAGATCGGCCATTAAAAACGCGCATCCAAGCTCTGCAATTAATTCCTCGTAAGCATACTCCGCCGATCCAAACTTTCCTCTTATTGGTCTATCCAATCGGGATTGAGCTCCACTCCAATGCACAAGTTCATGTAAGGCCGTCGCATAATAATCACAATCACGCTCGAACCGACTGCGTTCAGGCAAAAAGATGACGTCCTGTGAAGGTCGGTAAAATGCATGATGACCCTGCAGGACGATTTTTGCTTGAGAACGGCGTAAGAGTATTTCTGCAGCACCGTTTGAGCAACATTGAGTTTGCTCTTCAGCATCACTTTCAAAATCTACGCCATCGATTTGATCAGCATTGTAAACCGTGGCCGAGCTAGAATACGTCATAGTTTGGCCATCTTCGTCTTCCCTAGATTTGAAGATCAAGACCTTCACACCTTTCTCGGAACGTCTGACATGACCGTTCAGTGTTTTGGCTTGTAGGTAGGTTAGCCAATAACGAGAAGAGAACCCGCGTTCCTGTCCATGTTGCCAGAGAACCAAGACATTGGTCCCTTGATAAGGTTTTCTGGTGACGTAGTTAGCCGGCAAGATTAACGGGGCTTCATCATTCCAGGGGCACACCCACGGTTTAACACCACGCTCTAATGACTGAACGATTTTTCGGGTGACATCTTGGTAAACGTTGCTGTTCATACATCCTCCTCATTGCCCAAAATGAAGACATAAGGCAGTATCCAGTCACTTAGCATTTTGGTGGATTCTGTGTTGTCGTGTGAACGGATAAGCGAGGCATAATCGAGATCTTTGCGACGAAAAAACCGCCCCGCTTCTCCGCAGGCTTCATACACGGTCTGGCACTGAGGAGAAGAGTGTTTGATATAGCCATCAATTTGCTTCTGGCACTCGATCAATCTGAGCAATTTATTGTAGGTACAGACATGAAATGGACAGGTCACAACGTCTTTTCCGACCAGCAAGTCAACATCCACGGAGAATGCCAGTGGGGCTTGTATATCCGCACGAACGTAGTAAAAGTGACCATGTGAGCCAGCATTCGCAGACACACAAGATAACACCGCCTCCTCAACCGAACTGGCAGGATGGAAAAAAGTGAGTTTGCGTATAATCAGTCCCCCTATACCCTGGGGCTGGACAGCAATGATTTTATGGGAATCAAGCGGTTTCATGACACACCTCCCCTACCCTTAAGGAAGCTTTCGCTTTTAACACATCATTTTTGGAGGAGCTTTCGCGGTCAAGCTGCGAGTAGCTTGTCGAGGTTGTCGCTGTAGAGGACCTTAGTGTTGAGTGTCGTATAGTCATAAGATTTCTCCTTTCGTAATGACCATCACTTCCGTTATCGCTTGGCTGTCCGAACGGCGCTCAGGTTGGGTATGACAAGGGCGCAAGGCGGCGAAGCGAACCCTTGCCATACCTGTTCTGAGAGTCGAAGGTTAATCAGCTAAGGCGATTCGGAGTGATGGTCAGAAAGGACTATCGATAAACGACAACAACAGTTAGGTCCTCTTAGCGATAACCTTGAAATGACTGGAGGAACGGAAGTCACTAACGCGTCAGGGATTGGGTAACTGGAACTTGGAGACGCCTCAAGCTTGCTTGAGAATGCGGCTCCTGTTCGCGTTACGAGAGAATCGAAAAGCCCGGTCGAAGAGACGCCCAGAGAAATGCTTGGAGAAGCAAGTAGTGAAGGAAAGAGTTAGAACGACATAAGGCACTTCAGGAAAACGAAATGAGCAGCCCTGTTTCATGCTCAGTGACAGTTCACATACAGAAAAAATAGTGACGCTGTCACATAGCTTTCTATGATTCCTTTAGAGACATCTTGCCCTACCCTTAATCTCACTGGCAATATCAACCCCAAATCAAAAAGCATGATTCTATCGCGATGGGCAAAGAGAAACGTCAGTGTCTCATGAAAGAGGGAGACATGAAGTCAGCGCCTCTCTGAACATAACGTTTCACTTACGTACGAATGTTATGGGTTATGAACAATAACAATGATGCGAAAAGATGACATTGCCGAACGACCATCAAGATACATCACTCGTTCATGAACAATGCTCAGGCTGGGCATTGACAAAAAACGTCGATAAATAAACACAAACGGGCATAGTGCCGAACCGTTCATGAGGGCCATAAGGACGCGAAGGTCAGTCCGTGCTCAGCCTGGACATTGACAAAAATCCTGCTTGTAGTCAGACCCATCTTATTAGAGACGGAAGGAAATGCGACCACGTGAGATCGGATATCCTGCCCATTGCCCCTATAGGTATCTCTTAAAAGGTTGACAGCAGATTTCAACAACCAGTCACATTAATTTAAGTGACCGAATAGACAACAATCAGAGGTAACCAAGTCACCTTTCATGAACACCTAATCCGGTAGACCAAAATCAACAGATTTGATGAACGACCACTGATAACCGGAGACACGACCATCATCTAGGACTGACATAGAACGATTTCCATTCTTAATGTCGATGCCTGAGAGAGATCTTATTGGCAGACATTAAGCTCAAACGACCACCTAGCATATCATTCAGAACATGCTTTCCTTAATAACGTTCAATGCAACGCCCAACCTGAGCATTGACAAACTACGTCATTAAGAAACACACACAGCGGCTACTGTGATACCCATTAGACCTTGTATGGCATTAAAACAGTCAAATCACATTTGTTAAAAATCGAAGGCTGCTCAACTGTCGACAGGTAAGCTCAACACTCGACCAGCTAACCTCACAGAGACGGATCAGAAGAGCAATGCTCAGCCTGAGCATTGACAAAAGAGTCATGAGAACAGGTCAAAAAACACCACGATATTGGGACAGTCACCTCATCATTGCCCAATGACAACATGCCAGGGTATAGACGATATTCTCGTTACCTGAGCTCTTACAAAAGGAACATAAATTTTCTCTGCCTTTCTTTATGTCAGTTACTCGTGCCAAGTGTGGTTGTAACGAAATCCAGAAAGACTTTTACTCGCTCGGGCTGCCAATCGCCTCCGCGGTAAAGAGCATGTAGCGGATACTTTAGCGCCGTGAATCCGACGTCTAGCTTTTGCAGTAAGCCCTTTTTCACATACCGTGCTGCAATGATATCAGGTATATAGCTTGCACCTATCGCCGAGAGCGTTAGCTGACGGAGCAACCGTGGACTATTACTTTTTAAAACGGCATGCACGGCTAGATTGCGATCATTGTCCTGACCAAACGAATGGTCCACAGGCCAACGAGCGTTGGCGTGGAGGTTGCTATCAATAAGGCAAGGCAGTTGGGTTAGCTCCATACCATCACCGTATTGCTTTGCTAATAGAGGCGCAGCATACACTGAGCTCTGAAGAGACACTATCTTACGATAGTTAAAACTTGAGTCATCAAGTTGACCGGCGCGAAAGGCAATATCAATGCCGTGTTCTACCAAATCAAGCTTTTGATTGGTGACGATGATATCAATCTGAATGTCTGGATAACACGAGTGAAACTCAGGAATCATCGGGCTTAACATCTCTTCAGCAAAACCTTGAGAAGCAGTAATGCGCAAAGAGCCAGATGCACTCATATTAGCGGAGTGTATTTGACTGTGCAGTTGGTCAAATCTCGTCAGAACCTGCTGTGCTTGAAGGTAGTACTCGTGACCGGATTGATTGACTGAAAGCTTGCGGGTAGTACGATGAAAAAGCTTCACACCGAGTTGCGCCTCAACCAGGTTTACGTATTTGGAAGTCAGGGACTTCGAAATACCTAGACGCTCTGACGCAGCGGTGAAAGAACCTGTCTCTACGACAGCGACAACTGTCCTCATTCCATCGATAGTGTCCATATATTGTCAACAAGCTGGAAATTATCTTTTCATATTAACTGGGTTTTTCTTCTCCGCAAGTTGTTCTTAAATTGAAAGCCGTCAAACAACGAGGAGAAGACAATGTTGAAACTGTATTGGCATCCGATCTCAGGTCACGCCCATCGAGCACATATGTTATTGAGCATGCTCGATTTGGAATTCAAACTCATCACCATCGACCTGAAAGCTGGGGAACAACAGACACCGGATTTTTTGGCTCTTAATCCGTTCGGTCAGATCCCGGTATTAGTCGATGGTGACATCATCATTTCTGATTCAAACGCTATCTTAGTATATCTTGCTACCGCTTATGACAAAGAACAAAGATGGCTTCCTGACTCGCCCTTAATGCGGGCACACATCGAACAATTTCTTTCCCTCGCCGCCAATCGGTTAGCGGGTTCTATTTCAAAACTACGCGCCGCAAATTTGTTCAATCGCCGTATAGACACCAAGCCATCGATGGAAGAAGCACATAAGCTACTCAAACAACTCCAAAGCCATCAGAGCGGTCGTCAATGGATGGTTGGTAAAGAGCCAACCATCGCTGACTTGGCGCTTTACAGTTACATCAAGATAGCACCAGAAGGCGGTGTAAGTTTAACGGACTATCCTGCGTTGGAAGCGTGGCTAAAAAGAGTTGAATCGCTACCTGGCTTTGTTGCGATGTCACTTTCCAACGTAGGATTAAGGGGCTAAATGGCTAACAGTTAACGTGGCAATGCGACGAATGGAACACAAAAGCCCTGGACTCCTCTGCTTCAAACAAGGGTCAATCAGTCGGTCCCTGTATTTAGCAATACCAGAAATGATGACAAGGCAAAGAAAGTAGGGAATGTTCAGAACGGTGGATCCATCAAGTGCTGACGGAACAATGCTACAAAACTCACACAACTCATCACTTATTACGACGGTAACATCAAGCTTATCAACGGACTTATTTCAATTGTGATGAGTATTGCTCAGGCTGGGCATTGACAAAAAATATGGGATAACACACGAGTCAATCAAGAAGGCATACCTTCAGAAGCGGAGTGTAGTGAAGGAAGTTTATGACAGTTCTCATTTCCGTAACCTAACTCAAAAGAATCCAAAACGAACGCTTTATGGGGTAGATAACCACAACTCTCGTGCTCCGGCTTCTTAAGGGTTCAACATAATGCTCAGCCTGAACGTTGACAGAAGAGAGTACAGTATGGCTACAAAAAGATCCTTTTCTTATTGAGTTACGAAGAGGCAAAATTAAAATCTAAGACCAGCAATTTACGAAGCCCAACATACCAAATCCACTAAAATGGATGATAACATTTCAATGGGATTTCACTTTACATTCTAAAATAAATAAAAAAGTTACAGTGTAACTAATAAATAAACTATAATTCCCCATCAAAGGATAAGGGGAGGGGAGTTCACGCTTTTCGAGATGGGGAAAGTCATACAATGCATTAAACGTGTATTTATTCTCGTCATGCCCAGACTGAGCATTGACAAAAAATGAACAGCTCTAGAGCAGTGATCTTTCGGTCCTTAGTATTTTATCAAAATTCTCGACATGGCTCAGTCGACGTGAAGAATCAAATCATAGTGAAGGTAATTTTCTCGTCCGGACCTTAAGCAATGAACAAATAGGGCAGGGTGACCAAAACGCTGAATCGCTTTTACATCAGGTGGTTGATTCTCCTGGTTTTACCAAACTCAAGAGGCGTTAGATCAAAAGATTCATTTACCCGTCCAGTCGATTTTCGCCATATCACCGGCGCTCTTGTTATTGGTTACTTTTTAAGTTTTACCAAATTTCAGAGATATTACATCACGCTAATCATTTCACATGGAAAATATTTTTTCATTATTTTTCATAAATTTAAACAATGTCATCATGAGTACCTCAGCTAGTTTTACCAATTAACCATAATATAAGATCATGACTTACAACACGGATTTCCGGTGATTATGATGTGTCGGCAACGTGACCAGAACCCCACCAACGCTAGGTTTTACCAAAAAGCCCCGACGATAGATCAAGACTTACATTTCAAAAATCTCATACTGAGATCCATGCCAATTAATAAAAATCGTGAGGACGCCTGGCAAAAATAAAACTTAAGGCTTAGTTAAGGGTTACTTAGGTTTCACCAAGATGAGTAAAATATAGATCAACCTACACAATGCGAAACAACAAAAGCTCTTTCCTCATATCTACCTGTTATTTAAACAAATAATCCCTAAACAATACGTTTAGTACACCTTAAAAAAACTAAGTTTTACCAACTATAGCTTTCAGACATCAAGGAAAGTGTTCCACTATCGATGCGTATGGCACCTTGGGTAGTGTAGGAATAAATGATCGATCAACAGTTTTGCTTAATTTAGAGAATGACTAATTGTCCTCATTCATCCACTAGGACAGCCTCCGGAGAGAGTGTTCTGATTCAATGTGCATTGCAAAACAAATGATCGATCATAGTTTTACCATTTTTTAATCCAATGACATCAAGGAGAACAACGCCATGGGACAATTGTAATATTCGACCAAGAATGAGGAGTGAATAGTAAGAAGACCATACTCACTAATCGGGTTTTACCAAAACCAAAAAAATCACATCATGAACAGCATTTCAAAACACTTATACTGTCGACGGCAGCGACATTAGGAAAGAGTAGATGTGAATTATCATCCAACTCAAGTTTGCATCAAATTGGAAAATACACAATAGCCCGAAAAGAATGCGGAGATGTATAAAAATGAGAACAATAAAATCGTTGTTAGATCATATGAGTAGCCGGAGAAAAACAGAGAAGGCATCAATCGCAAGATTAATATCTTCTCATTTATAATCAGAGTATTAACAACATAACATGGCAAATGAAGTCATAAAAATTAGTTTTACATCGCCCATTACACACCGGTCATAAATCATTCCGAATGAAGCGGAATAGAAGCTTGTCAGAAGAAATGATCGATCAACGGTTTTACCACCGCAAAGGCCATCAAATCAAAGGCAACACTACAGATTAAGACACACTATATCTCATAAAAGTGCAATGTGAATAAAATGATCGATCGGGGGTTTTACCATTATTTTACCCAATCACATCACAACATACATCACACCTTGAGAGACAATGTAGGACACATAACATCAGCTTTTTTATAATACTCTCAAATGATCGATCAACAGTTTTACCATTTTAACGGCTGATGTGATCAACGAAATCATTGCAGTCTGGCACCCGTAATCATTTGATTTAAGTAGGTGAGAGATGCACGGTCATATGATCGATCAATGAAGAGGGGAAAATCGGCAGATGGACGCGAAGCGTTCGAGGAAGCAGAGCCTAAGCTGATGACTATCGTTTTATCGATGAACAATTGCGATATTTATGACGACTGGATGGTGGGTTATTGCGCTTGTTAGCACTGAGTTACTCTCGCAGGCAATTGTAATATACAGAATAGGGTTTATCTAAAAAAGCTAGGGTTGCATCAGAGTAGACATTGATTTCAAGAGCAGGGTTAGCGAAGAATCATCTCATCAGGGAAAAGAGGGATACACCAAAAATTGCCATATCGTGTCAAATGAGTAAATGAAATAAGAAAGTAAAAACTACATGAGAACCATAACGTTATTGGTTAGAAAGAAAATGTTGTGCTTGGTTGTACCAAAAACGGAAGTGTCACACCGGGTAAAGCAGCGCATAAAGAGGTTCAGTACAAACCGGGTAAATCAAATCACGTCAAAGCGGTTTTACCAAGTTTTAAACTTTAGCGTCACTCAGGACATTGATCAGTCGTTCTAATAAACCATCAGTCTCCTTTCAAAAGGAGCAAGTATGTCACTGATAGGAGGTGATTTTTCAACCAAAAGCCATGATCATTTACCGTTGTCTGTAAAATGTAAGTGATCAATGTCTCAAAAATAACTCAAAGTTTACACTACGCACAATAATATAACTAATTGATAAATATGAAATATTTCTACTTATGCAGATAAACCTAATGACCGATCAATGTTCATTTTTGGAAAAACAAACTGTGCATATACTGTGCATACCCTGTTATTAAGCTGTTTATTTCAATGGTATTACAAATGATCGATCAATACAGGTGAAAAGATCGATCAGGGGTAAAAAAAAGATCGATCAAGTCTGACAAGTTAAGTTATCCACATCCATTTTATGGAATGTGAGTCAAATGATCGATCAATTCTCCTAGAGTTTATAAACTAAAAAGAACCACACCATTTCAAAGAGTTAATCGTTACGATGTACGATGTCACGCAAATGATCGATCTAGTAAATTGACAAAAGGCAAGAATATTGAAGTGCAACGTGTATCAATAACTATCAATGAAGATCAAAAAGAAAAATGAATAATAATAAAAATAGAATGTGATAAATAACGGAAGCAAGATTTTGGTCAATTTGAGCTAGCCCAAAAATTCAGTATGATTTGGTTACATTAGAAATGTATCCACTAAGAAAACCAACATGACGATAGAGTTGACAGACATTGTATCTGAAGAAGATCTCAGCTTTACAAAGATTGCTCGTTTTACAATCTTTGTCTTTGATGGGACTGAACAAGATAAACTGTATAAAGGTGTTACAGACCTTAAATCGTCGTTTAGCCCAGCTCAAATATCATGTATATACCACTTATTACTTGAATCTAATCAAGGTCCTATACTAAAACTCAATGACTTCTGTAAGAGTCGTGTGGAGAGTGAAGGTGTATCCGTTAACTCTACTAGAAGACATATTAAAGAACTGGTTGAGTTAAAAGTGCTGATTAGGGATGAAGTCACCATTAATGGTGAGTTGAAGTCCAGCAGTTCTGCTTACAGACTCAACACAATGCACAATATTCATTTGTCTATAATGGAGAAGAAACAGAGTAAGGGCAAACAAGGAAACAACAAGGCTCAAAGAGAAAGCACAAGTCGTGCACTTAATGCCATGGGATACACCAAAAAAGACCTGGCATATCGTTCCTATCTGTCCGCTGGGTATCTCATACCGAAAGATGTGGTCCCTACTGAGTATCAAGCATTGGCTCCGGCAAAGCGCAGTAGTAAAAACTTTCGTAAAATTGATTTTATGGAAAATGGCTTTGAGTACCGGATTGAAGCAAAAGCCCATGATCACATAGTGACTCAGCCTGCGCTCCTTCAATTGTATGCTTTGATAAACCTTGCCATCAGTTACAACGCAAAAATGTTGTCTACAGGTAAGATTGAGACTCCCTTTCAGAACAAAGCGTTTCCTGCTCACTATCTGGATATTTTACACCTGAGAGGGCAAAAAGACTCTGGTCAGGCGAGACAAAGGGTCTTAAAACAGATTACGGAACTAAGGGAAACGCAATATCGTTGGGTAAACTTGCAACCTAATAGTTATGACCACAATATGCCCAGCTGGATGCAGGGATACTTCAGTACCAGTGATTTCCAATATATCGTAAAGCTGGAAACCAACAGCACTGTTGCCCCCAAAATTAGTGCAGAAAGCAAAGAGACGGAAACGAGCCCTGTTCTGTATTTTATTACGTTTCATGATGACATTATTGAAAAAATTGCGAACGCAGACATATTTTTTTCAATTCCATGGCGCATAGCACAAAGCCAACCACTCATTTTCAGCTTCTATATGACGCTTCGGAAAAAGCAGGTCTCGATGGAGAGCATATTGCTGACTGAGTTGAGAGAGATGATGGCGTTTGCCGGTACGATCCACAAGTTGAGAGACGACTTGGAAATGGAGCTGAACACATTTTACTCCGAAACCAAAGAAAACGCTTACAGCTACAACTTATGTGGTTACTACATTAAATTTAATGAAAACCAGGTTGGCGAATGGGTGGTGAATATCTATTGCGATATTGAGGAAATGGTCAGAGAATCCGGTGCGACGTACAAGAGTCCAAAGTCGGCACCAACGCTACCAAATCCATTAAAGACACATTCCAAAAAAGCCATGACTGTAGAAGAAATGACGTTCAATACTTCTCTTGAACAGTTGATGGCGTATATCAATACTCGATTAGTTATCCCACATACCAAGAGGTATAAGCTATACAAAATCATTAAAGTGGGAGACAAGCAAATTGTCATCAGCGGTTACACAACGGATTCAGAACTTGAGATCATGGCCGAATTCATGGCTGATGAGTTAAATATCCAGTTATTGCTGGCGAGGCTTTGCCTGATGGAATTCAGAAAGCAATTCCAATTGGTCGGTTATAAAGGGCAGATGGTCTCTGTTGAACAGTTTCAGCATTTGTTTCAGCGTTTGAAATCTGATGGCATCTTAACGCGTCCAGAATTCCAGCAGCACAACAATGACCTAATCGCGTTTTTGGAAATCGTAAAATCTTTTCGTCGGCAGAAGTTTGAATGCTGGCTTCAGGGTCAATATGAATTATTGATCTCGTTAATATTGCAGACACTGGAATCGTAAAGCGTGTGAGGTTTGTTTTCAAATATGACAGCCAAAAGAATGGAGTCGTTACGGCGAAAGAGGGGAGCAGGTTACGCAGGCGCCCAAAACAGAAGAGCACCTGCAGCTGTCAATCACTCTTTGGTATGTTTGGCCAGAACCGCTTCGACCGCACGATCGAGATCTTCTTGTACAGCGCTTGAAAGACGACCAAATTCGTAGCTGAAAGTACGTCCCCGAACTTTCTTTCTAGCAAACATTCCTTTGGACTGAAAGTTAGCCAGATTAGTAGTCTTGGTATCTGATGTCGCTTTTCGCGTGCTCTTTTTCGCCATTTTCAACTGACGTTCAATTATTTGAATAATAAGATCTTTTTTCTCATCGTGAGGGAGATCTAAGTGGTTTTCTTCGATCTCACTGATCACGACATCTAGAAAAGCCAGTAAGGCTGGTTCGGACTGCTCGCTGAACCTCGTCATTACCGCATCCAGAACGGTGTAGTCGGTGTGTGATAAGGCATTCACCACAGGGAAGAGTGAGATGAGACGTTCATCAATACTGTCGGCACGAAGCGCACGGCCGACCGCAGCACGGCTGATGTTCATATGGTTGGCAACTTCTGTTTGAGTCATTCCGTGTGCCTTCATCAATGAGCGACACTGGCGCCCAATTTCCCTTTGGTTATGCTCGCGAGCAGATTGTAACTGTTTCGCAAGCCCTTTTGCGTCAGACGCAGAAATAGGGGACTTTGTAACCATGAGTCTGAACGTTTTGATTTTTCCTTTCCGCAGAAGAAACCAGGCTCGACGCCGTGAGCCATCAAGAACGTCGATATTTCCATCCACAACTCGTCCAACAGCGGGATAATATTGTTGATGTTCGAGAGAGTTTAAGTCTTCCAGAGATTCGGGAGTCAAGAGAGACTGGTCCCGACCGTTGATATCAAATGTAACAAAAGTCTCATCGCGGACCTGTTCGTAAGACAGGGTCAGCTCATCGAAAACGGCAGTTTCTCCGGATTGCAGTGTCCACTCAGTAGATTGCCCGACCGTATGGACGCCAAATTTCTGAGCAAGAAACTCGGCAGTATTCACTCCTGACTTCGCCATTTCTTCGGCGAGCTGTTGGGTCAAAGAATCGATGTTAGCTTTGGCAGCTGACTGCAGGGCTTCTTTTGCGCCGGGTGCATTTCCTAACGGGGTGCCCCCTCTTTTTTTAGCCATTATGATTGCTCCTGTTCGCGCCAAACATTCAAGATGTCACGCAAAATCTGGCTCGTGACTTCGTAACTATTTTGGTGAGCACTGTGAAATGTAGATTTGCTTTTTGGGTATTCACTTTTGGACATGTCGAAGACGGTCGACAACAATGAAGAAGACTGGCGAATGGCTTCACTGTGTTTAAATTCTTTAGAATACAAGTAAGGGGCAAAGTGATCGTAAAGACTGTTCATCAATTCTGTGGTTGTAGAACTGTCACGGTGGTTCGTCAGCAGTATTTTCATGAACTGATAACCAGGATGCTTAGCGTTTGCCAAGAGTGCCCAGATCTGAGGAATATAGCTGAAGTAAGAACAGGTAGCGTCAATATCATTTTCGGTAACGGAGAGCGGAAAAACGACGCTGGTCGCGGCATAGTATGCGTTATAAGTCGCGTAGCCCAATGAAGGAGGGGTATCGATGATAATGATATCAAACTCATCTTTCACGGCTTCAAGCACATCATGCAAAATGGAATAAGGAGAGGGGAGGGCGTTATTAAAAACCTGCTCGTGGAACCAACCTTCAATGGCCCTGTCCGTCTGGGAAGCGGGTAAAACACGAAGGTTCGGGATCGTTGTTGGGAGGAAAGCATCAGAAACGGCACTTTCAAATGTTTCGCCATCCTCGAGGTCGAAATTACGCATGATCAAATCGCCCACGGATAGGTTGCCTTCTTGCTCGGCTTCCGGAGCATAGTACATTGACAACGTAGCTTGACCATCCATATCGATAAGACCGATTCGGTACTCTTGATGGAATTCGGTTGCAAGACCGGAGGCAACAGTGGCTGCGGATACCGTTTTTCCGACCCCACCTTTTTGGTTTTGAATCACAATGATTTGAGTATTTTGTTTCGAACTTCTTTGAAACTTAACTTCCTTACGCAGATTGTCTGGCAGCAAATCTCGGACTTGGTACATTTCCTCAATATCCAGTGACCATTGTGAGTCTTCGTGCCGACGTGGATCAATACCTGTGGCGTTCACATATTTGTCTAATGTCTTGCCATCAATTCCCAGGTAGGTGGCCGACTCAGCTCGCGTGAAATTTCGCAACTCTTTACGGTGGTTAGCAAGCAACCGCTGATTTCGGCGTTTGATGTAGGCGTCAGCCCCCTCTTTGAGTGACTGGAAAGTTTGGGTTGTCTGATGCGTATCCATTTTATTCTCCGAGCTGAAACTAAATTTAGTATATCCGTTAAAATTTGAGGTTGGAAGCAAAAAGTGATGGAAGAGTAGGTTTTTGACTGTACACTTGATAAATGAGTTACATACGATAATTTACTTAATGCACTATAACTAAATAGAGTGAACTAAATGGATCAGGTTCATGTGGTGCACTGGGGACAATCGAGAACATCGTTTATGTCTCCCGTTTCAGCAAGCATGGTGTCATAGCCCATCAGTAACTTGAGGATAAACTCGTGGGCGTCAGATAGAGTGGCGACATCAATGATTTCCTCGAGGTTCGCATCTGGAGGCAACTGGGTAATGTTGTCGCTCATGGATTTACTGAACAGAAAATTCTCTTGGAGGACGACGCCAATCTGCTGTCTAAGATGATGAAGACAGATTTGATTCAATGGGATTTCATCAACTGTAATCTGGTCTTTTTTGGGCTGTAAAGGTGTAAAATAAAGGAGGTTTGTCTCGGTCCCTGAAGTGCCGACTACGCCCAAGTTTTCTCCGGCACGAATATCCAGAAACAGTCCGTTAATCGTTGGTGGGAGGTCTGGTTGATAGAATATACGATGTCCTTGAATGAACTGCTTCCACAGTTCAGCCAATAGCCTTTTATGTTTAAGAAATTCAGGAATAAATCATCGAATGTTAAAGCGGGACTATTTTATTTTTATAGCCATTGCTTACTCCATGGTGTGGTCAATGCTTCATAAGGGATAATATGAAACTATTTTTATTAGTTTTTTGTATAATAAGCTAATCTTTATTAGTTTTGGCTAAAGTGGAATATTTACCTTGATGATTAAATAAAAGTGATGATGTTCCAACCTTCTCTATATCTTTCTTAATGTATTGATATTGTTATACTTTAAGCTTTTAAATAAGATGTTCTCTACCTAATTTATTGAAATAAATCATTTTACAATTGACTTTATTTAAAAATAGATAAATCATGGATACATGAAGTAGTCAACCTTTCATTAGTGTTAATAGCAGGCTTATTGAACATAATTTGTCGGGGTGTGCATATATATTGACGAGATGCTAGCACTGATATTATGGGCATTCGATCTTGACGTATGCTTAGGTAACCCGTTTTACCTTATGTATTAATTGATCTGAAAATAAATTTCAAAATATTAACAAGTGTGCTTTCACTGTCTTTTCATCTTTATATATATTGAATGCTTGGTTTGTAAAGGATTCAATTTTTAGAGTGATTACTCAATAAATTTTATTTTTGTTCTGTTGTACAATATATTTTTTAGCTGTAATATTATTAAAGAATAAGATTCAATATGTTTCATAATAATATTTTAAGCTCCAATTCCCACTAAATCTACAGTGGTTTTTCCTGTTATTTTTAATTTAAATACTGGTCATTAAATCTATTTAAAAGATAATACCCATGACAGCAGAGAAGTTCGTTCAAACAATATCAAATGTAAACTACAACAAAGGTGTCTTTTCGCTTTATTTTGTCGGTCAAAACCAAGCCAGAATGGCAAACGGTGTCATGGCTGAAAGCGAAGATGAGCTAGAGCTTAAACAAGTGGTGCATATGCCAGCTGCTGGGTTTATGTACATGATGTCGACGATCGGAAGTATGCTGGAAGATACTCGCATGAAAGCCGAGCTTGAAAAGCTGGTTGCTTCTGGTTTTCTGCCAGCATTAGATCCTGAAAGTAATGAAGTGGAGACTGAGGCGACGTCTGAGTCATCAGACGAAAAAACCGAGCCGTTCTCCCCGAACTAAAACGACACTTCCAGCAGCAAAAAATAACAAACCGTGGGTGATAGGGTATGTGTCTATTCAGCATCAACCCACAAAACTGATGTCTGCACAGATACAACACATGGTCGGTAGTAGCCAACATTCACCACTGAATCGAAAGTATGCGGTGGCAGAATGGTAACAACGCATTACGCCAGAATTTGAGTTTATTCAGTTTTGCTTGCTATTACGAAGATGATCAAGGGTGCCCAGTTGCATTTTGTAATTGGGCATTTTTGTTGGAGCGTAATCGAGAGGTATTGCTCCCTGGAGAGAGAATTATCGCAACTTTGTTGGCGTTCGAGGCAGCATATTCTTATTCCAGAGATGATCGCATTATTCGGACATGGTCGCCAGATGGTGAATGACTTGCGTTGCCATGTATTCCTTCCGTGGAAAGGACAGAAAGTATTTTTCGGTCGGGAAGGAGGATGCTCAAAATCACCGCTGTATCAGAAAGGTGCAGTGGTTTTCCATTTAGCGTCTGAATAAGAGTGTTAGTTTATGAGTAGACCATTTTGAAGAAGCGTTGAGTACTTCTTCACAGGGAACTGTTCCGCCTACAAAGGGAACAACAGCCTTTGGCATGAAACGAATGAGGGAGATTTGACATTTAATGGGACTAGAACAAGAAAAGGTGGGTCGCACTTGGTTTGGCGGCTATCTGAGCTCGCATTACAACATTCGCTTTACCGGAGCGGGAGCGTCCAACGAGCTCATTTGTAAGGGAGCTGACCATGATTTTGTGAATGAAGGGTTGAGCACTGCTTAAGCTGGGCTGATGACAACGCCGACTATGAACGGTCGATGGATCGGCTACAACCAGACAGTAACGGGGGCAAAGTCCGCCATAGAAGCGAACAAACGACAGCCGATGAAAGATATATTAGAGAAACTAAGACACAAAGAACGCATCTTCTTCGAGTACCAAGACATTGGATGCTTTGATTTTCTAACGAAGTGCTACATGATCCATGACAAAGACGTATTTGAGCTGATTGCGTTTATAAAAGAGAATCAGGATACGGTAGGGATTGAGGTATTAGCATTGTTATGTGATATCAAAAGAACAGAAATGAAACGCATATCCGATTCTTTTCTGCGCAAAAATTCAAGTGATGCGTCTCATGTTAAAAAAGTGCTGTATGAGCATCACCATTACCTTGAAATCAGCAACACATTAAACGCAAAATCTTTGTCAGATTATATTCTCACTGGCATACGAAAAGCGTTCGTCAATAGATTGAACTATCGATTAGTAAGGTGGGATCCTAGTGAATGCAAAAGCACGCTGTATTATGAGTATGAGTCCTACAAAAACATATGTCGATATTTGTTAGATAACTACAACGAACAGTGTCCTACTGAGATGTAGGAATCTTATCAAGTATTTTATGGTAAATAGGATGGTGACTAAATTGCTCGGCTTTTTGAGGGAAAAGGAGAGCCTAAAGCATCAGAATCGACGTAGATTGATAGTTTATTTAACATAATTTATGTAATGCGCACTTGGGTTGTAGGTGCAATTTAGTAATGTCCGGTTTGAGCAATTTTAAAATGTCCTCTTATGCTTAACGTACCCACTGAGTGACCAAGACATTAATCGTTTTAATATTCAGGTAATTGATCTGTCGATGGTACAGTTCATCAGTGCATTCACCTTCAGCCTTCAACGTTTTGATGGTCACGCCATAAGCGACCATCTTATCCGTATTAATAGTATCGGGCACTCCTAGGATTTTAGTCCTTTCGAAGCTTTACTGAGGAATCGTTTGGCTGCTTTGGCGTTTTTTGTAGATAACAAATAGAAATCGATGGTTTGACCATGTTTACCTATGACCCGGTACAGGAAGACCCAATTCCCCTTTACTTTGATATAAGTTTCATCAACCTTACAGTTACCACCTGTTTGAGGTCGCCAGTACCATTTTAGATTTTCCTACATAACCAGTGCATACTTTTGTACCCAACAATAAATGGTTGAGCGATCCACTTGAACACCGAACTCTCTGAACATTTCTTCTAATTCCCGGTAGCTTATTCCGTATTTGCAATACCAACGCACAGTCCGTATAGCGACGTCGTACTTAAAGCGGCGATGCTTTAAGAGGTTCATGCAAAGTTCCGTTGAAAATAGAGAGGAAGCTTAGCTGAACTAGCCCTATTTGCAACAGAGCCCATTCGTTTGTGATTGCGATCGGTGATCGCGGTCTTTATCATCGCCTCCTTCCCGATCTTGTCGTTGTATCAACCTAAGGTGGCTGGGTTTCTTTGAGCGTAAAATGGGGCAGCTCAAATGATAGATGCCGACTTTTAAGATTGAAAGTCATAAGCCCTCAGAATCAATGATCGCATCCGCTATTTGCGCAACACTCTGTCTTGAGTTTTGCGCTTTTTTTCGAATACGACTGTAAGCATCATCTTCAGAAATGTCTCGACTTTTTGAGAGGATAGCAACCGCACGCTCGATTTTCCGCCTCGCTTTGAGTGTGTCATCCAAAGATTGGATCCTCTGGTGAAGTCGCTGCTCATGCCTTGCAACACCAAGCGAGGTCGTCAATACCGCCAGTATTCCAAATAACCGAATAGGTTTTGAGATAACACCGTGTATATTGAGCCGCTCCAGTTCGCACAATATTTCTGGGGTTTCAAAATCAATGATGGCGACTTTAGCAATCGTCGCAATCGCCGACATCCAAGACAATTGCTCCATATTGTGTTGTTTATGGACAACAAACAGCACGATATCGATATGTTCTGGTAGCTCTCTTGGCGATGGCCAGGCGCTTTCCACCTGACAGCCAATTCGCTTAAGGTGAGCCAAAAACATGTCTCTCTCGCTATCGTCAGGATGAATGACCAGCACTTTCATTCTCCGAAGTCGGCGCAGCAGATCTTCATCATCTCTCAAGTTAGACGTCTTCATTCCAGTTCACTCTCAGTTTTCATGGTCACCGTGCGAGAATACGTCACTAAATAAGGGTCTGGAATAATGACACTTTGACTCTTCCAAACAATATCAAAGCGACCGTCTTCCTGAGCCTTACCAATACAGGGACGATGGGAGAAGTGATTTGTGACTGGATCGAGGTATTTGTCTCCAGAAGGGCTTTTAAAAACCGAGCCCGATAAACCAGACAAAATGGACTCGGTTGATAAGTCATCACAATACAGGATCGCATTGGCTAACATGTGCATCTGAACGTAGCACGTCTCGCTGTATACAGAAGGTAGAACACTGTCACCATAACGATGGTGAAAGGCTTTCACAAAAGCGGGATTTTCACTATTACTCAATGAAGAAAAGTAGGGAGAGACCGATAAATGACCCGCACGTGCCTTCGGGGCAACCTTGGATAATTCCGCTTCTGTTGTCGTGAGCGATGCTATTGGGATCTCAGAACCCGCCAATTGAGATTGTCCGTAGCTTTCATAGAGCGCAACACTGTCGTTACCCACAACTGTTGAAATAACCGCATCGACGTCATTTTCATTGATCTGATTAAGCAGGGGCAAGAATTGGTCGGATTCGGTTCCGAAGGGGAAATAGACCTCACGTATCACGATGCCTTCACTTTCTCCAAGAAACTCTTTCACTATACGGTTTACCTCTCTTGCATACAGTGTGTCAGACCCAACCAGAATCACACGTTTGCCTAAATGACGATAAATGTACTCTAATAACGGAAGCACCACTTGGTTTGGTATGGCTCCTCCATAGATGACGTTAGGTGAATACTCGAACCCCTCGTACACCGATGGATAAAGTAAAATGCCATTAAACCTATCTATGATGGGCAAAACCGCCTTTCTACTGCTCGATAAGCAGCATCCAAAAATGGCTGAGACTTTGTGCTCTAACATTAGCTCAGTGGCTAATTGAGCATAGCGTTTATCGTCTCCTTGAGGATCCAAAATGACAGGCTCAAATTGTAGCGCTCTTTCGTTTGCTTGGGCGTTTATTTCCGCACAAGCAAGCAAGATCCCTTCAATATGAGCGTGTTCGGTCATCGACATTGGACCGCTTTGCGAAAACAAGACGCCGACTTTAACTACCATGATTTCCATACCTTCTGAGTGTAGTTGATGATCCCGTCAATTTTTTTTGCCATTGCGATTAACGCTTCATCCTGCCCCGGCTTGCCCATCAACATCATTCCTATGGGCAAACCTTGATCATCATTCGCGATGGGAATGGAAATACAAGGTAATCCAGCTAAATTCCCCAGCCAACAGAACCATGTCATGCTGTCTTGCATCGAAACATCTCGTCCGCCAAAGTGAAGTGTCTGTTGGTCAAATTTAGGCGCAGTCACAGGAAGTGTGGGCAACACCAATACATCCCAAGATGGCAATGTATTCAGCAATCTATGTGTAAACTCGGCACGTAGCCGCTGCGCTTGGAGAAGTTCCACGCCTGTGATTTTCTCCCCTGCCAACAAATGCGCCTGTGTGACTTCACCAAATAGATCGGCATTGTCTTTCAGCCGCTCTTGATGAAAAGAAGACGCTTCACAATGGAGTATGATCTCCCACGCAGAAAAAAAGCTGGTCATATCCGAAAGCTCATAACTCGCCATTGAATAAGGAAGGGAACCCAATGCTTCGTCTATAGCCTCATCCACACTTTGTGAGCACTCAAGCCCGTTACCCGTTAGACGAAGTAACCGACAATTGACCAATTCAGGAATAGCACCGAACGGCTTGGCTCCGGCAGTAGATACATCGTTCTTATCCTGCCCTAACATATAAGGAAGTAACAACGGTAAGTCGTCCAGTGATCGGGTTAGAAACCCAGGTGCATCTAGAGACCAGCTTAACGCCAATACACCATGTCGAGAGGCTCTTCCATACGTTGGCTTATAACCGTACACCCCGCACGCACTCGCAGGGATCCTCACCGAACCCCCAGTATCACTGCCCAGTGCCGCCCCGACAATGCCAGCAGCCACAGCGGCGCCGGAACCTCCGCTGCTGCCACCTGTGATGTGAGCACGATTATGCGGATTGAGAGTGGAACCAAAAATAGAATCGGTATTAGTCGCGCCGTAAGCCCATTCGTGCATGTTGGTTTTTCCCATGATCACAGCACCCGCGGCTCTGAGCCTCGAAACAATGGTGGCGTCTGCTTTTTGTTCCGCTCGAGGATTTGCGTGTGAGCACGCAGTTGTGGGGTAGTCACAGGTAAGAAAGTTATCTTTCACCGCAATGGGAATACCATCTATCGCACTCAAGGCTTTACCTCGTTGTCTACGCGTTTTCGACGCTTGCGCTTGTTCGATCACATAATCAGGATTTAACGCTACAAAGGCATTTAAGGAAGTCACTTTTTTGGCTTGATTGAGTGCCTGTTCTGCAATGTCGACAGGTGAAACAAGCCCGTCTCTGAACTGCTGTAATTGGCTGACAATACTGTTAACTTCTTGACTCATTGAATACCTCCGGTTTGTACCCATGAGCGGGCTCTTTCAGAACAGGATGGGGGTATTCTTTCAATCCCTTTCGAATCCGTTCGAGTGTTTGAGCGATTCGAGCATTTATTGCTGACTCTAATTCTTGCTTATTGCGCATTCCTACACCCCCAACAATTCCATCTGTAATGCCTTATTACTTCGCAATTCAGATACCGTCGACTCCAGCTCAATCGTCCCCTTAGACATGACGTATGCTCTGTCCGAAATCGATAGGCAGAAGTCTAGATTTTGTTCTGCGACCAATATTCCTATTTGTCGGTCTTTCACTATTTGCTTTAGGATGCCCGCCATGTCGTCAACGATAGAAGGTTGTACTCCCTCTGTCGGTTCATCGAGTAAGACGTAGTTCGGCTCTGTCGCCAATGCTCTCACTAGCGCGAGGATCTGTTGCTGACCACCTGAAAGCCCACCCGCAAGATCTTCTGCTTTACTTTTAATCAGAGGGAAATAATGGAATGCGGCTTCGACGGCTCGTTTGGGATCTTTCCCGTGCGCTTCTGCTGCTACCATAATGTTTTCTATGACGGTCATTCGCTCAAAAACAAAGCGACCTTGGGGTACGTACCCAACGCCGAGTTTTGCTCGTTTTACGGTTGAGGCTGGGGCACGAGCACCATCAATCTCGACATAACCGCTGCGAGAAGAAATCAAATGGGTGATGTAGCGCATTAACGTGGATTTCCCCACGCCATTTCTGCCTAACAAGGCCACCACTTCCCCCTTATTCAGCTCAAGGGAAATGTCGCGAATAATGGTGGTTTTTCCATACCCGCCCGTTGCATTCACGATGTTAAGCATGCACCTTCCTCCCTAAATAAATGTCCAGCACACGCTCGTCTTCACGGAGAGACTCTACCGTGCCTGTCGCAAACACTTGCCCCATGTGCAATACCGCAACATCACCTTGAAGCTGCCTAACGAATTCCATGTCGTGTTCAACAAGAACAACCGTCGCAAAGCGTGCCATTGTTTTTGCAAGCTCTGCCAGTTCCCTTGTTTCTTCGTTGGTCATGCCTGCTGCGGGCTCATCCAACAAAATGACTTGAGGCATCAGGCAAAGCACCATACCAATGTCAAGCCACTGCTGCTTACCATGTGCCAACGCCGAAGCGGGTACGTCGCGATAGGCGTTCAGCCCAAACATGGTCAAAATACTTTCACTGATCTCAGCAGCTTGTTTTTGATCCCTACTCGGAGCAAAGGCGGCTATCCAAAGGTTTTCAATCACCGTTTTTTCACCAAAAATTTGTGGCTTTTGGTTTTTGATTCCCATGCCCAACCTGACTCGTTCAAAAATAAGGCATTTGGTAATAGGTGTACTGCCTATCAATACCTCCCCTTTCTCTGCCATATAAAGCCCAGCACACGTTTTCAGATAGGAGCTTTTCCCTGCGCCATTAGGTCCGATCAACGAGAAAGGCTTACCACGAGAAAACTGAAGGGACACGTCATTGACAGGCACTACGCCACCAAACGCTTTATAGGCTTTGTTTGTCGCCAAGCCTGTTGATTGAGACCGTTGTTTAGTGCACTTTTCCATGAGTACTTGGAGTTGTTGATGGTCAATATCGACGGCTGCATCCTGCTGTGGCATAACGTCTTGTTTGGGCAGTAACGGTGAAACCAGACTTTTCAGGGCACCGAGAATGCCATTTCTTAAAAACAGAACCAATAGGATCAAAATGACGCCCAGCACTAAAGTGGTTTGCCCGCCTACTGCGCCCCCTCCGAGCCAGAAAGACAAACCGCCAATAGCAATTGCACCGATGAAAGGACCCATTAACGTGCCAATGCCCCCAACTAATACATAAATAGGAACAAGTAGTGCTTCCTGAACAGAGAAAATAGAAGGGTTTAAGTAATTGGACCACGCACCAAACAAGGCACCCGCGACACCGGCAATGGCACCGGAATAGCTGTATGTAATAAGCTGAAATTTGCGAATGTCGTACCCAAGCAGCTCCGCTTTCTGATGATCAATCCTGATGCAATCGACGACTTTCCCAAAATGGCTCTGCATCAAAAAATAGGTCAGCAAGTAGCAAATACCCGCGATAAGCATTACCACCGCAAACGTAGACGATGGGTCGAGCGGTTGAATCTGAGATCCAAATTCCGTTGCAATACCCGGAATATTGGACATACCGTTGTCGCCTCCAATCACGGCGTCACCTATATTGAGCTTAAAGGTTTGTGCGAGTGACCAGAGTAATAACGTAAATGTGTACGATAGAATGGTGCTTTGCAGCGCCCCCATTCGAGCGTAAAAAATGACCCACGCCAATATCGCCGCCAAACCCGCGCCAGAGAGAGCGCCAATGGGTAAAGACCAAATCAACGTATTGCCTGACAGGGAGGACAGGTTAATGGCTGCAACACTGGCTAAGTATCCACCCACGCCGTAAAACGCGGTTTGCCCTAAGCTTAGAAAGCCGCCTCGTCCCCAGACCACATCCAGGCTCAAACCCAGCAAACCAAAAATGAGCCACGATGTCCCGACATACGCTAAATACGGGTCGATAACATCCGCTATCGCTAACCCAAATACCACAAGCAAGACGGGGAACAACCAGCCTGATGCGCTATATACTTTTTCAAACATCCTTCAAACCTACTTACATTTTTTTGCGCCATTTAGACGAAATACCTAATGGGAAAAGCCACAAAAGACCGGCTGTTATGACAAAAAAGAAGACATCACCCGCGACTGAGGTTAAGAAGCTTGCGGTAATGGAAGACCCTCCGCCTAAACCAAGCGCCGTTACTAAACTGCCTGTGACTGTGACAGGACCGGCAACAACAACCGCAAGGAAAGATTTAATGACAAACGCAAAGCCCATTGAAGGGGTTGCTGGCACGATAGGGAGTAAAATGGCTCCCGCAAATCCAGCCAAGCCACACCCTATTGAAAAGGTCAGTGTGTTAATTCGAGCAGATTCGATCCCAATTGCCCTTGCCATCTCTGGTTGCTGAATCGCGGCTCTCGCCTTTCTTCCGTATGACGACTTCGTCATCAACATGTAGATGAATAGAGTGACTAGAATAGCCGCAGCGATCATTGATAGCGGGTAAGCTGCCAGCTTATAGTCCCCGATTTCCAATCGGTACTGTGGCATCCCAATGCCGGGAGTCACGGTGCCAAAAATCAAGACCGCAAGTTGATACATGGCGATACTTAACCCCCACGTTGCAAGCATAGTGTCGAAAATTCTTCCATACAGCCTTCTTACAATGACCACTTCGACAACGGCTCCAAACGCCATTGTGACCATCACTGCAAGTGGCACGGCAAGTGGGTATGGCACACCAAGCTGAGTCGCCGTCAGCGCCGAATAAGCACCTAGCATCAAAAACTCACCATGCGCTAGATTGATCACGCCCATTAACCCAAACACGACAGCTAAACCTAAAGTGGCGATCAGCAATATCGAAGCGCTTGAAAGTGACGACAGCAAAACTGTCGCCAGATAGTCCAGCTCCATTTACATACTCCTAGTTAACCCAATCGTTACAGTGATTCTGGGATAAAGTGCGCGACAAGGTTTGGGTTTGAGATAAGATCGCATGTTGAACCCTCATAGACAGCATCCACGTTTTCAAAGGTGTTAATAATGTTGAAACCGTGCTTGTCGTTTCCTTCCGCAATGTAAATATTTTGAGTCAAGTGATGGGAGCCACCTTGCAAAGTGACGGTTCCGTTTGGTGCAGAGAAAGAGATACCACTTTCAAGCGCAGTGATAACAGGCTCGCTCTCACTGCTTTTGGCTTTTTTAACGGCGTTTGCCCACAAATGTACGGCGTTCCAGACATCAACAGCCCCCGATACAATCGGCGTATCACTGCCGTATTTTTCCTGCCATGCAGAAACAAACGCGGCATTTTCAGGGCTACTTACTTCTTGAAAGTACCCTTGGCTGGCAATAAGCCCTGTGCCCGCTTTAGGAGATACGACTACTTGCTGATTTCCAGAGCCGTAGTTAGTAGACACAATGCCAATATTGTCTTTTAGACCAGCGGCTGAAAACTGCTCGAGGAAACCGGTTTGATTGGCTCCCACAGGAAGAGCAACTACAAAGTCAGGCTTCGCTGCCTGAATTTTCTGAATGGTGGGGGAATAATCGGTCACAGTTAGGGGTAAAAAGTCCTCACCGACCACTTCTCCGCCGTTTTTACGGGCGTATTCGTTGATCCAGTGAGCGGATATAGTGCCAAAATTGTAATCTGGCGCCATAACGTAAATCTTAGAGCCGTATTTTTTGATGGCCCAATCGATAAGTACCGATAGTTGCTGAGAGGCGGATGAACCCGTGACAAAGGTGTATTTGTCGCAAGCGCCTCCTTCATAAAGTGAAGAATAAAAGTATGGAATTTTAGCCTTGCGGACGATCGGGCGAATCGCTTCTCTTGAGGAGCTGGTTAGCCCCGCAAATAGAACATCCACTCTGTCACGTAAAATGGCGGTATGCGTAAACTGCGTATATTTGTTCAGTTCAGATTGTGCGTCATAACTCACCACCTCAACTTTATTGCCGAGTAGCCCACCTTCAAGATTAATTTTTTCAACCGCGAGCTTAAGTGCATTGTTTTGCTGAATACCATAGATATTCAGACCGCCTGTTAAATCGAATATTGCCCCAATTTTCGTATCCGCAATTGCATGCGATCCAAATAGCACGGCTGTGGCAAGGTTAGCGACAGTCAAAATCCTTTTCATTTTCATCTCCTAATCAATAAAAGAGCTGAATATTCAAAGACCTTCTTACGAGCACAAAAAAACCACGCACTGTAATAGAAGAGCTATCTTCGACTATTCAGCTACGTGGCTTTGATTTTTACTAGTGCCTCTTCGCACTAAATTTATACTAAAATGTAAATTAATTGTTGTCAACTGGTAACGGTTTGCACCGAAAGCTTTGGACATTGGACATTGGACATTGGACATTGGACATTGAGTTAAGTGAGTAAAATCACTAACGAGGTAAGCAATGACAAACTGAGTCCCATCGAGGTCATCACTTTCAAGATTGTCAAAGATGAAATCACAAGCAGAACGATGGCAGACAATTGCTCGATCCAACCCTCCATATCTCTCTTGTTCGACAGCAAATTAACCACCCTCAGGTTCAAGGTATTTGATTATAGTTTCCATGATTTTTCCTAAGTGATGGTTTTCACAAAAAATCTCATTTCATACGCTTTAAGGGACCATGCCGAACTCGTATGAGTATGTATCAGCGCCTTCTTCTTCCCAGCTTCATAGCTGCTACCCAATTAACATAGTCTTGAGTTTTGGCACCAAGCAATGTAGGAGCAATTTAAAAATGTCTCTTTTTAGTTTTTCGACTAGGCTCATTGCTAAATGAACTCGTTTTCGTTTCGGTGGGATGAATGCCGTGAATTGGTGAGAGCCTATTTGGTCGAGTAGAAAGTATCCCATTACAGATCTTTAGAAGACGAAAGCGGCGCATCGAATTCCGGCTAAACACAAGCTAGAATCGCTTCTAAGCGAGTTTAATCATAGTATGCTGCACTTTTCATCATTGTCAGTATTTTTTATTTGTATGCTATTGGCTTTTAACATGTATATTTCTTTTACGATCACATTGGAATTTCCATTTTAGATATTTCCTCTACTGAGGATTATTGTTTTGAAGTGTTACGCCTCTATTAAGATTTTCGAGATGATGGCATTAGCAAAAAGTTCAACAAGCAGCATTGAATAGTGAGTGCTTCCAAAGCTTTGCTCTGAGTACTCAAACACGGGGTACAGGAACTCGATCACCGTTAAGCCCAGGAATACGAGTGCAACACCTTCCCTTTTCCTCTTGCTGAGGATGTTAATATTATTGAACTTTGCAAATAAAATGGCAACCACGACGAACGTTGTCATTGAAGAGGCAAAGCCGATAGTTTTTTCTACTATATTCCCAATTATGTTGGAATATAGGGCAGCAGAAGAAAGCCCGGTAACATAGATAAATGCAATCAGAGAATAAGTTTTATGATTCAAGTTTTTATCCGTCAACCAATACGATGACGATTCAAGTTATCACAAGACTCTTTCTGTAAAACCATCCTTTGCAAGCAATTTGAAACGCATCAACTCCGGGCAGATTTTTGCCTAAGATCGGTTCTTTTGATGGTATTTTGCCAGTTTTGACAAAAGGAATCTAAATCAGGGGTCGGTCTGAAAAGCACAGAGCCATAAAGGATAAGCAGTTAGTGTGGGTTGGCGAAAAAAAGCGCGCACCTATGCGGGGCGCTCAAAAGCCGGTGAAACAATTCAGTGAATTAGGTATTATTCTTAGTCTGCGCTCAGTTTACCCCCCGATAAAACAAAGCATAATTGAGAAGATAATACCTATTGGCTGGTATCAATAATAAGAAATTAGAAAATCATTAAAACAGAAATACATTGACACCACTGTTTATCCAGTTAGTCAGCTCGCGGGTTTCACTTTCCCGTAACTGGGTTGTGTCATTGTGAACTCTTGTTTTCTTTTCAAAAATAAATGTATTGTCTGACTTATGAATATTAAGAGTCAGTTGAGGTGAATTAGCCATCTCTAAATAATACCCTGCAAGAACAGAAGGTTCGCTCTCATTAATTTCCTGGTTATTGTTAAAACGCGTCGCGGAGATAACTTGGTGTTTTTCGTGCCCATCATCAAAGTAAACGATGGTATTTTTTAATTAAATATATTCTTCTTCTAGCAAGCGAGCCATAAAAGGGGCTGACTCGGCGTCAAAAATTATCATTATAATAATATTCTCATTAGTGCTGTAATTGGCATTAAATAATCTATCAGTAATTTATAAAAAACTGGTCTGATCTGCATTCGGTTTATGTGATCAAAAATATCGAGTTTATTAATGAATGATTATATTTTTTAATAACATCGTATTAATTTAGAGCACGTAAAGAAAGCAATGCCCCCTTTGGATGGCAAATGTTCCGACTGCCTTTTTATGAAAAGAGCTACTGGCGTTGGCTCACAAAGCGTGAGCCAAAAAGGTGAGCAGCGTCTACCTCAGCCACTCCAAGTGGTAATCGTTTTTTGATATTTTCATCCCAGATAGTATTATCCCATTAGAAACCATCCCCAATAGAACTATACTAAGAGTTGAATATGACAGTTGAGCATACGGAAAAACGCGATGACGAGAGTTCGATAGGCATTCTTTGTTATCAGATAGCGACCGTATCCAAGCAAAAGAGCGAAGCGATGTTTCAACAAGCTTCTTTAAACATCAGTACCGATCAAGCGTGGATATTGGCAAAAGCGAACGAGAAAGGACGAGAGGGGGTGTATCAGTCTGAACTGGTGACCAAAGAGCAGATCGTCGGCGCAAAGAGCCAGGTTTCAAGGCTGATTCAGGATCTGGTCGAAAAAGATTACTTGATCCGAAGAGTCGACCCAAATGATCGCAGACAGACCTACCTGATCACGACTCGTGAGGGGATGAAAGTACTCCAGCAAGTCGAAGAAATCATCTTAAAACGAAAGAACTCGTATTTGCATTCTCTGAGCCCCGAAGAATACCGCACACTC
Source organism: Vibrio nigripulchritudo (assembly GCF_027924785.1). Taxonomy (NCBI): domain Bacteria; kingdom Pseudomonadati; phylum Pseudomonadota; class Gammaproteobacteria; order Vibrionales; family Vibrionaceae; genus Vibrio; species Vibrio nigripulchritudo. The sequence goes on from NZ_AP027051.1 coordinate 133,681, forward strand.
TTGATGCTCCTTCACAAAGCGTTACACGCAGTCCAAAATTACTGACGTTTCATTCAAAGGGCGAATGGATCGCCCTGCCCTTTCATTGAAATTTAATCTGATAGTGGTCATGCCAGTATTTTAAGTTCAACCTGATCAATAGGTTGGAATATTACTCTGATTTTATAAGCCCCTTTGACCGTTTATTTTGTTGATCTCGCCCAGACGAGTTATTAGAATTGCTTTTTAGATAGTCCCATATGGAACGGTTTATATGGGAACGAAAATTCATGAAGGTAGTAGAAATGAAACAATTAGGCATAGTGGCTCTGTTGGTGGTAGGGGCAACCAGCAGCAGCGTCAACGCGAGCACAGACTCTGCAACACTGAAATTTACGCGTGTAGTCCCGACAACATGCCAAGTATCTTCAACACACTCTGGAGAAAAAAAGATACGGCTCTCTGGGGAACAGCTAAATGAATCAGCGCATGCTCACCAGATAACAGTCGCAACCAACGGAAGCGGCGCATCCTTCACTTTAGCGATGACAAAACAATCTGGTCGCTTAAAAAACGGTACGGCTTTAGCGGTTGGTAATGCAGAGCTTTCATACAAAATCGCCCCAGCAACGTTGTACACCAAGTCAACGAATCTCAGCACGTCGGTCCCCATTACTGGGGCGAGCAAAACAGTGGCGTTTGCGCTTTTGTTGGACAAAAACGCATCGGAGTTAAAGGCGGAGAAGGTTGAGTATGAGGTTATTGTTACTGTTGCTTGTAGCTAGTATTTCGGCTGGTCGCTGCCATGCAACGTTAGAAGCCGATACGACTTGTATTGAGGGTAGAGAGGTCAAGGTTTGTTTTGACGCGCGTTCGACATGGTCGCGAGGGATGTTTCCGAACCGTAGCGGGCAGGTTACGACCTATACCGAGAAAGTCAGGGTCACCAACAGACTGCCTAAAAGAATTAACATCACGGTGAGTGCACCTTCATCACGGTGGTCACAGGCGATTGACAGTAATCGCACTTGGGAATTCCCATTTAATCGAGGCAAGCTCAATTATATAGATATTCCTGTGAGCCATGTTGGAACCGGAACAATAGAAGTGAGCATCGTCGATAAAAACAATAATGTTCAGGCAATAACAGTATTTAAAGACCGGAAGGCAAAACCAAAAAAAACGAGCAGTTGCACTTTAACGCCGAAACAAAGCAAAGGAAAACTGACGTTTATGGGAGATGGTCTACCCGCAAGAGCGGATGATATTGGGATTGTAGAATATAAGGCGACTCCCAGTATGTTTTTGTCGTTTGAGGCTAAAGCCGTCAAACGATCAAGTCTGACGGTCTTTGGAAAGAGAAAAGTCGATATATATTACAAAGAAACTCTTGCTGGTCGATTTAAGAAGTTCAGTGCTGGAGCGCCTGTCAGGGTTTCAGGCGAAGGAGTAATTTACCTGTTTCCACAAGTAAGAAAACCAGTCTCTCAACTGAAAGCGGGCAAATACAGAACACGAATTGAGGTAACCTGTCGTGCATAGAAATATTAAATGGTTTGTAATTATCATATTTTTGTGTCCATTCAACTTATATGCTCATTCACAATCTCCAACAAGAATAAAGGAGATCAGTCTAACCGGGCGTCAGTCAATTTCAATTGAAATTGGCAATGAGGAGAAAAAAGCAATGTATTTTGACATTGAATTTGATGGTCGCATTGTCCTGGAGAGATTCAAAGTAGGAGGAGGTCGGACCCGAAGATATTCGACGGTGATACAGGATATCGATCCATCGATGGTTAATCATCACAAATTGTGCTCCATATCGGTGCCTGAGAGCGGTCAATTTCTAAGGACAAGAATATGTACTGAAATAAAATTACTTTATCCCAAGGAGCAGGTGCAAACATTATTAAGCGAACACTATGAGAAGTAAACTAGCCCTTTTTCCTATTTGCATGTTTTTCAATGCTCCTGTGTCTGCGGAGTCTTTAAGCATTCCAAGTGCAACCATTCCGTCTGGTTATGACCGAATCACGACCAGTGACGGCACGACCTGTGAGTCCACCATCGCGTCTGATATGTACATCCAAACTGGGGTCATGGGGATCAAATCGGGTCGCGATTATACCAACAGCACTTACGCCGACAGCAACCTCGAAGCTGAAGATAATTTCGGTATTTACGCTCAATTAGTGATTCCTATTGGGAACAAGCGAAAACGCATTGATTGCAACCGGTTATATGAACTGGAGATCAAACACCTGAAAGAGCAATTGCTGAAACTCCGGTTGGAAGCCATGACGTCTGAAGAACTGTGGGATGAACAAGATGTTGGAAACCGCTAAAAGCGCCATGACTCAAGAAGAAATATCCCGGTACGCCAGGTTTTACTTGCAACCGATCATTGATCCCTGTTCGATGAAAACCATTGCCTTTGAATTTCTGACTCGATTTGACTGTAAACATATCAATGTTGAAGACTTCTTCTCTTCCGTGTCGGACAAGGTGGCCAAGCGACTTTTGATGCTTCAGGCTGAGGAAGCCAACAGACTCGGGTGTATGAACACCTATGTGTTCTCTCTGAACGTCAATGCCAGTGTGCTTGCGGATGAATCGTTTATCGCCGAGTTACTTGACGGATTGAATACAAAGGTGGCGTTTGAACTCACCAACACACCCGCCAATGACACCGAGAAAAAGCGCGTTTTGAAATCCATCAAAATGCTCAGAACCTTGGGTCATTACATATGGTTAGATGACTACTTGTCGGAGGATATCCCGGAGTCCCTCCTGAATCTGATTAACTGGGATCTGGTGAAGATTGACAAAAGTGTCCTCAACAGACATTTAGAGCACCGTGATAAAATGTTGGACTTGGTGTGCGATGTCTCCGATTTTGGGCGGCGGTACGTGATCATTGAAGGCGTTGAGACCAGCCATCACCACGAAAAGTTGGTTGGTTATAAGTGCTTACACCAAGGGTTTTACTATGGTGACTTAATTGACTGTTCTACATTGGTCAATTTGGGTAGGAATATGTAACACGACGATCCGACGCGTAAAAGTGCATGCCAACGAGCGTGGGCGAGCTAGTTCGCAACCCGCATGAAATGGGGGCTTGCTTGTTCAGTTCTCAGAATCAATGGCGCCCTTAGTTTTTGTGCTCAAGATGACGCCTTGCTTAAGGGCATCATTAACCGGCGTGCTTCGCTTTTTGCCCATAATGTTCCAGCGTTAGGACGGGGGACATTCACGTATGATGTCAGAGCAGAGTACGGGGTTCCCGTCGGTCAATTTGTTACTTTGCCCTCCCCCCTTCACGCTCGCCTCCTCTTTTTGGCCGAGTTGGAGCAGGGGGAGTGTGCCACTCAGAAAGTCGTCGCGATCGTCGTGCCAATACCCTCAAAATGTGTCCTCGAATCTCGCGAATTGAGACATTCAGGTCGCGTGCCTGAACAGTGGACACGGCATTTTGAGCGGAGAATCGGCATAGTACACACCATTGGGCTCGGTCTCGTCAAAAAACACACCGCTAGCGATCAAGATGCGTGTTTCGTTGTTCAAACGGCATGTCAATTGTGGTAACAGGCGCTAAGGCTCCGCTGTTGAATCCGCGTTCCGTTATTGTCCGTCGACAGGATCAAACCCCGTTCTTCGCCCAGTAAACCAAAGCCACCCCCTTTTTCAAAGGCTCAGATCTGTGTGTGCTGACCGGGTTTTCTGGCATAAACCAATACCCCATTCTATTGTTTCCTAAATTTGAGACATACAACAAGGTACTCTTCTTGTCTCCCACGCACAATGAAATCCCCATAAATAGCAAGGATAAACAATGGCGGTATACAGCGTCAGTTACGATCTGGATAACCCCAGCATCAAGAGCAGACTGGTTCGGGAGGTGCTGCAAACCTTTCCCAGCAGCAGTCAGGTGATGGAGACCACCTGGTGGGTGGTGTCCGGTTTGCCGGTCTCTCAGGTGTTGGGAAAGTTTAAGCCTGTACTCGATCCCAAAGATAAGATATTCATCTCTAGGATCGCGCCCAATGAGTACGTGGGTCGATTGACAGACAAACAGTGGGAGTGGTTGAAAGAGAACGCCTGATCACGGTGTCTTTTTTGGTTTGAAACATAAGATCTTCCCCCCGATCATACACAGAACACCCTCGACACTGGGACCTCCTCATGCGAGCGCGGGTCCCATACCGCCAAACCGATGACCACTACAGACTGTTGTCTGGTTCAAATATTTAACCACTAAAAATGTAAGGTTGTTGCGATGTTGGTGAACAACGTCTTATTATCACATGTGAAAACCTCAGTAATATTAATGAGTTAATCAATAAAGGAGGTAGGCTTTGGGATACTACGAACTGATTAAATGCAACCAAGATCGCACCCGACCCTACTATTTTGTATTAAAGGCCAGTAATGGAAAAGTGATCGTCAGCAGTCGACGGTACAAGTCCAAATACGCCGCAGCAAATGGCATCCGTTCCGTGCAAGACAACGGTCATGCGGTCAACGTCATTGACCGGACGTTTGGGCAGAGGTCGGGCGGTCGATCCAAGGACAGCCACACCTTGCAGACGTTAGATCAACGCAGTCTGAAAGCGTTGTGCAAGAAACCCTCCTCGACGTGACACGCCGATCCTCATGGATACCCAAGTGCCTGAAAGCTCAGGCACTCATCACCTGATCCACCGACGCCCTTCTGCAGACGCTCGCCAGTGGCGGCAAACCCCACCGATTGCCAAACCCGAATCAAACGCCAAAGTGGTGCGTTTTTTCCGTCGTGATGGGAACGGTTTCATCTTTAAATGTAACAAAGTGTTTCAGAGTGAAACAAAATGACTCAATTTCACGGCATCGGCAAGGCAAAAAAGCGGGTCTAACTGCCTGATTAGCCCTAGTTATTTCTCATTTGGCTCAAATTATAAAATCCCATCGTGTGAAGAAATATTTATAACCGTGGAACAAGGTCTGACCACAAGGATATTTTTGAGTGATATAAATCACAAAACAAATACAAACCGTAACTAATAAAGGTACACACAACATGATCGTTTTTGACATATCTTCTGCTTGCGCCATCTCTCAGCTGTTCAAAAAAGGGGCCGTTCAGGCGCCCATGGATTTCTTTCTGGAGGACGGTGGCAAGCGTTACCGTCTGACCGACGTGAAAGAGCTGCGTGAAGAGTTTGAAGGGGATGGCATGTTTCAGTCCGTATTTTTGGGCTACCGGCTCACGTTTAACGGCGGTTGTACAGTCAAAATAGACGCCATCAAATCCATCGCGACCTTGACCCTGCCGGACAATAACCCGGTAAACACCCTGGATCGTGAGTCGTTCGATCCGAATAACGTCAAAGACTGGACCAAGGCGGGTATCAATAAGTTTTTATTCTGAGCCGCGCGAGCGATCCATTCACACATTCAGTCTCCCCCTTTTCCATCCGCAAGCAGCACGGACGCTGCCAAGCTTGCCATCAGAAACTTGCCCTGCTCTCTCTTTTCCTTGTGTACGCGATGTCATCCCGCTGAATCGGGTGGCTCTGTCTGCGCGCGCCAGAGGCGATCTTCCGTTTTCCGGATCTGGGCCAGGTACCCGTCATTGACGTCGTATTGGCGAGTGTAGCGCTCAAACATGACGTCGGACTTCCAGCGCCCGGCTTTGACGATGTCCTCCTTGCGCGCCCCGATTTCCAGTAGGTGGATCGCGCGTCCAACACGGGCAGAGTGCCCGGAATAAGCGTGATCGGCTTGCGGTGACGACGTGTGCGCCGCCAGGCGTTCGCCAACCTTCTTCAGCGTACGCGCCACCAGTTTTGGCGCGACGGGTTGCACTTCCTCTGAAATAGGCGCCGGCTCAGGAGGGGCGGTGATCGAACCGGTCACCGCGTCGGGTGCAACGGGGGCGAATTGGATCCCGCCGCGCGTTTTGCGCCGTGGGGTCACGCCGGAAGGGGCGCGTGGCGTCGGCGTCGACGTCACGTGCATCCGCTGCCGCCTTGGGACCCCGGATCGGGTCAGTGGCACAAACAGGTAGCCCGGATCGGTCAGAGTGCGATCGCCACACAAAGACAGGTAGCGTTGGAGGATGGGCATCAGATAGTGAGGCAAAGTGACGTACTCTGAGCGTCCGGTTTTGTTGGTTTTGGTGTAGGGGATCTCCAGTGTCCAGTCACCATCGGAACGAGGCTGAATGTGCGTCAGTTGGATGCGAACCAGCTCACTTTGACGCAGCATGGTGTGGTATGCCAATCCGAGTAAGGTGGCATCGCGCCAGCTGATCGGGTGGTCGTCTGCCATCAACAGGGTCATGGCGGTGCGGTAGTCTTCGTCACTGAGTGGCACCGCCTGGTCCTGCGCGGTGTCGAATTGGGCTATCTTTTGCTTTTTAATACGGCTCAGATGCTGTTTGACCGCCTGACTGTTGGTGGGATCAACCAGCCCGGTGATGAGGTGGAGTTTGCGGATCGCCCACACATAGATGTGCAGGGTACTGAGCGTGATGTGGGGGGCGTTACTTCTCGCAAACAGCACGAAGGTGTCGGCGCTGGCTGGCAGCGCGGTTCGGCGATTGACGTGGCACCATTGGGTGAACACGCGCACGGCGCTGTGAAATTGCTCCAGCGATCGGGGGGCCAGCCCGGCGCCGTGTTGGTGATGTTGTGCCAGCAAGCGTTGTGTGGCAGCAAAAAACGACGGGCAGTCAGACAGATCGACCCCAAGGCGGTCCGCGCGCTGATAAATGGGCTGAAAATGTGTCTCGAGCAGCAGACCTGGGCGGGCGAGCGCCGAAGCCAGTGCCCGTTCGATGAGGATCGCGTGGTGATTTTTAGTGACGTTGTCACTTTTAAAATCTGAGCCGTCTGTCGGTGCCGTTGTCCTTGTAGAGAGCAGGTGATGTTTGTCCATAATTCGCCGGTTGTGTGACGATCCAAATATGTGAATGTCCTATAAGTGTAATTATAGGACATTCATAAAATAAAGATCAATCAAAACGGATCGCCGGGATCTTCGTTCGGGCGCGCCCGATGCTGTGGGAAAGGAGGCTTTGATGACAATGGCGCTAACTGGCGTGGCACCCATGCGAGGATCATGAACGAACGCGATCGCTTCCCCTCCACTTTGTGCGTTTGTCTTCTTGTTGGTTCACCTCCCTTCTGAGGAGCGGAGTCTTCATGCTGAATACGTAAGAGACCTTCATCTCTTCACCAGAAACACAATGATTAAAAGAATGAGTGAAGTGTAAATCCGAGTTCCTTGAGGGCATTGCAAACCATTGCGTTGAGGTTTAATCAATTGCAATAAATTGCGTTAATTGATATCCGTTTTAGATGAAATAAATGATAAATATCAATTGGTTATGTCTATTTTTTGCGATGGCACAGTTCATGCTAATTCTTGTTGAATTAACAAGGAGTTATTATGGAAATAACAAGAATAGGCAGCGATACAATAAAGCAAGACATTGCCACTTTATTCGTTGAGCACGGTGAGCAGCTCAGAGGTTTCATCATGAAATATGCTCACAATGTCGACTTAGTGGATGACATTGCACAGTCCACTTACTTAGAAGCGCTCAAAAGTTGGCAACAGTTTCGAGGGCACGCCAAACTCAAAAACTGGCTGTTTGGTATTGCATACAATTTGGTGAGGAATCAGAACCGTATTAACTGCAAACAGCCTGACCATGTGCCGATTGACAACCTTCCCACTCAGATCATTCACGACGGCTCAGAGCTGCAAGACAAGGTTGATTCAATACGTATTCTTCAGCGTTGCCCAACCCAAATTGGCTGTATGCCGGGTGATATGCAAAAGGTGTTTAATCATATAGTGGTTGAAGGGTTAAGTTACGAAGAAGTTGCGGCGGAGCTCGGCATTGCAGTGGGTACAGTTCGCTCGCGTTTATCCAGAGCTCGGAATTGGTTAAAAGTCAGCTTAGATCAAACTGTAAATCCCGGATAAAGGGTGGGGATAGATAGGAACCGAGACGGTCCTGAGTTCTGTGTCACTACTTAAATTGAAGCGCATGGTCAAGGGGGGACACGCATGGATAAGAAAGCGCGTGAAGCAGCGAAACCGATTCCGGTTTCGAATCGACGTTCACCACGGTCAGTTGTTGGATACTTCCAAGCGGGCTGTAATTGACGTGTGATGGAGTTTTGTCCGTGCGCCCAATCGTTGCAGTACTGCAATTAAACGCTTCATAGTATCCCGACGTTAAAATTTGGGCGCATTAGTGAACATACGATTGAGATTAATGGGCATGTCCGCCTCAAGAAAGTCGAAACTTTCAAGTGTGGGATCGCCCCCTGATTGACCTCACTCATTGAGCCATATATTGATAACGCCATCGTCACTCTCGGTGCCCACGTAAAAACCTGATAAGTAATCTCGGTTTCGAACGGTAACAAATAGGTTGTCTTGATTGTCTTCAATCTCAATGAGTGGAACGTTCCCCCCCTCGTTTGCTAGCCTCAGTCACAACTTTGTTTTTAGGTTATTTCGACTTGAGAACTTGCTTCGTTGATATCATGTTGAACCGCAGCCTGAGAGGCTGATAGTGTGCCATTGCCTGGCAATACTTAAAGAAAAGCATTCGATCAAATAAATGGATTTAGGTGGCTTAGTTCCAAAGGTCAGTTGAGATGTTGATCGATTCGTTTCTCCGTCTTGTATTCATTCAAGATATTGTGCTTATTGAGCTTGTAGTAAAGGGTACGCTTAGGTAGGCCCAATTCGTTCGCGACCAATTCTAGTTCACCACTATTGAGCTCAATAGACTCTTTGATTATACCTATTTCATGCTCAATCAAACGTTGTTTCAATGATGTGATAGGCATCGACTCTTGCTCTTCAAAGGTTGGTAATCCGATAACATACCTTTCGGCAATGAGTTTAAGCTCTCTAATGTTTCCAGGCCAGGGGTAGCGTTCAAGTTTACTGATTAAGCTGGTATCTAGCTCTGGAGGCGTGGTTTGAATCCTCTTTGCGAACTCAATCATGAATTTAGTAAACAGAGGTAAGATCTCTGTGCGATTCTTTCTGAGACTGGGTAAAAGCAAATTAATGGCGCTTAGTCGGTACATCAAATCAGCCCGAAAAGCCCCCTCAGAAACCAGCTGAGCCAAAGGCTTTTTAGTTGAAGATATGACACGAAGATCCAGATATTTTAACTCAGTCGACCCCAAGCGCATGACGGCTCGCTCTTCCAATACTCTGAGTAACTTCGCTTGAAGTGTTAATGGCATACTGTCAATTTCATCCAGATAGAGCGTACCGTTATGGGAGGCTTCAATTAAACCCGCTCTGGAATTCGACGCACCAGTATACGCGCCAACTTGAACACCAAACAATTCACTTTCGGCAATAGTTTCTGGTAATGCCGCACAGTTGACGGCAATGAAGCGACCTTCACGACCCGACGAGGCGTGAATTGCCGCGGCGAGTGTATCTTTACCCGTGCCAGTTTCACCTTCGACCACAATATCGACAGGTAAATTAGCCAAATTGCCTATCATTTCACTCGACGCTTCTGTATTCCCCACTGTAAGCTTATGATTCTGAATAGGCTGGTGGATTGATTCATATGCCATAAAGTCCTCTACTACTGTTTATCTGTGGCGTGTATTTCACCAAGCTCATTAATCACAAGAATGATATTTGAAATCAGCTCGTGCTTGTTAGACACACTGTTTATGCCATAAACAAAACCTGAGCCTAAAAGTGAAAGCAAGTCTTTTGTGGGCTGGTCGGCTATCTTGATTTGGATGGTGTCGCCTTCATACGCTTCTAATATCTGAGCCAACCTGTACAGTACGTAAGCCAACGATGGAGAGTTTGTGTATTTGATGTAATGCAGATGTAAGTAAGTCTCTTGTGTTGAATACACGAGGCAACCGGAATCCCCTTTGTTGATCAATAGTATCTCGATGGTTGAGGAGTCAATTAACTCCTTTTCGTTTTTACTCCAATAGTGGCTTTGGAGAAGCAGCTCGCGGTAACTTGAATTTCGCTCTGGGCAACAACGTCCCTCTTCACACCATCTAACCGAATCAATTTCCAATAGGCTTGGGATAGCGCCGAATTGCCGATGACATATCTTATCGATGCTCATTTTCAGCTTGGGTCGTTTAGGAAGCTCACATGACAAAAGTGACGTTGTTGCGCTAATACCTAACGCCGTCATGACCTGAACCATACGCTTAATCGAAGGTGAGACTTTATCCTTTTCCCAACGAGAAAGTGCCACTGTATCAATGCCCTTTAGGCATTCTGAACCATCGCACAGCTTTTCAACAAGGTCTTGTTGGGTCAAAGAGTTTGCTTCGCGATAAGATTTGAGAAATTGTGAGAATAAATGCATATCATGACTCCAATTCATATTGTTTTATCGGTCTTTAAACCAAAACAATCATTTGAATAACTGATTGTATTAAAAGAGTTTTTATATGAAATACTTTTGATGCATATACATTATATTGCGCGACTTGGTAAAAGTTTGCATTAGCAAAGAGTCATCCAGTCTTAGGGTTAAATGCCAATTTCTAGTTATCACGTCAAAAATATAACTTAAACTTTCATACAGAAACTGAGTAACTCAATTTGCCAACTGTGAACTATTTATATGCAACTAAATTTATTTATGTGTATAATATTTTTCTCAAGCAAGATGTATTCAAAATACCGCAGGTAACAAATATAGTAAGGAAAATCAATCGAAAGCAGTTATTTTCAACCCGAAAATAAGTGCGTCCCCTACTCAGAGCAACTTGCAATTGTCTCACATGTTAGACAGTGAGGCTACATGTATTTCTATGTTTCAAAACCCACCCATATAGTTTGTATTAATTCTTATACACGACAAATAAGATTATAAATATGTGGCTTTGTTCCCATTAAATCTATTTAATGAAATTTATAAAATGTAAAAAAATATAAACACGCACAAAGTATAGATTAATGTAATGAGTAAGAACGTGTCACAGTGAAACCCATAATGATCATGTCAAAATCATTTTATAAAAATAGAATTTGTATTTTTCGGTGGTTGATTTAGTTGAATGGGTAACATCACCGTGTGATTTTACATATTTTTTATTTGGCTCTTAAAAGGTGGGTTCAATAAAATCGGATGAGACAATGAGTGATAATGCTCTTTAACACCAGACTATCTTGGGTGGAGTCATTAACGCTTAGTATGGTGAACGCATCTTCACATCTTAGATAGGAAAATAAATACTGACATTGTTCTTCTATCGAATTTTAAATCTTGTAATCTGATCGCCTCTTCTTAACCTTACCACAATAAAATCTACTCTTTCAGTGACGCTTCGTGACATAACCGTTCTTCCATAGTGTCGCGCACGCCTCGTTGAATAACCATGTTTATTGTTCTAAATGATTTTTTATCTTCTCAAGCTTGACGAGGTGTTTTGGCAGCTTCAGTATGTATTTTAACGTCGATGTGCCGATATCTCTGTTAGGAAAACCAGTACAATGAAACGTGCAAAGCGATACATAAGGTATCTTTTTAATGATGAGAATGACGGTCAATAATAGGGGAGAACTTTCATTTTACATACGTTGAGTCGATGATTAAATAAGGTGATATTTGCTTAGCTGAATTTTGGCATACCATAACTCCAATCTTCTGTTTCCGAAAAGAAGCGCAATAAAATGGCATTCTCTAGCGCTCATATGTTGACAGCTTTAAACAATACTTAGCTTCGAAATCGAATATAAATCATGTTTCTCTCGAGTGTTACACATGTTTTTTCTGTTTTAAAATGCCTTTAACCTACAGTTTTTTAGGATTTAATAATCAAGATATGGTTTGGATAATGTCAGGGTGGGATCGCGCTTTGTTACTAGGTATGGTCTGATAGGCACAAGTTCATAGATAGAACATCTCTCTGTTGTTGAAGACACTCACTCAGACGTGAATCAAAGGCGCGACCTTATTGATGCCATGTTTCTTGTTCTTACATGGATAAGAAAGCACTTGAAGCTTTTTGCTCGTGAAGCAGCGAAATCAACGAAAACCGAATTCGATCTTGATGACGGTCTTAACATGCTCACCAAAAACACTAGTCTAAGCCCAACTCCAATTCCCGTAATGGCTATTCGGGCAAGTCAATCATCACCGACAATGGAAAGGTCGATAACGGTGCTCCTCGCGAAGTCAGTTTTGCCCCCTGATCGCAAGCACTAAACCCGATCCCAATCTATGGATGACAAATGACTGAACCTTTACGCTAAGGGCATGACCATGTGTGAATTCGTTTCACCCTTTAAGGAAAGGCATGACGCAGACAGATCACCAACCCTGATATCGAAGGTGACTGTCTCGGTATTTGAGCAAGTCATCAACAAATCAGTATGCCTGGTGCTGGGTGTTAATTTGGAAGGACAGAAAGAATTGCTCGGTATGTGGCTCTTTGAAACGGAAGGTGTTAAGTTCTGGCTCAATGTACTGACTGAACGTCAAAACCAAGGGGAAAAGATATCCTCATTGCCTGTATGGATGGGCTTAAAGGCTTCCTAGGAACACAAATCCAACTCTGTATTGTCCATTTGGTGTGAAATTCAGTGAAGTAGTTGCCTTGGAGGGAGTCAAAGCGGTAACGATAGATCGGGTCTAGACGAGAAAATCTGAGTGTGTTACCACACTCAGATGGACTTTACCGCTACATTTATAAAACTAAACTGATGATGAAGCCCCATTTCTCAGCTTTTGTGCAGCGTTACTAAGTCCTTGTAAATTAAGTTCTTGTCTGCCATTGGTTAAAACTTGTCCCATGAGTTGAGTCATATAGTTAGTACTGGCTACGTCAAGAAACAACGTATCGGGAGAAGCGCCCATATTTTTAGCCGTGGCTCGCATCGATTCTACTATGTTGTTTAATGCAAACTCGTCGTTCTTTACTTTTCTCATTTTCGTTGGAGCATTCTCGACAACGGTTATGAAGTCTTGAAGTGTATATGTTGTAAGACTGTGATCGCCCTTCTCTCGGTCAGTCCGAAAGTGAATGTTGTCAGGAATGTCTTTTAAATCAAAATCGTTTTTCTTGGTCTTAAACTTACGGACCAACCATTCCATTTCGTTTCCGTATTTGTTTTCAAAATCACCCGTCTTTTTGCCTTCGATGTAAGTTAAAAATGCATTACTCTCCAACGTTAAATGGTTATTACTTATCCCTTTTTGTTCAAATGTGTGGCTATGATGGACAAAAGAATACGGGTTATTAACAGCAATTATTCCTTGCTTACCAACCCCAAGGTCACCGATGTTGTTAAAATCATCTTTGCGTTGAAGTCTAAAATCAAACTCTTCACCAGCGTAGGGAAAATCACGCCATTTGGTTTGACCATTGTTATCAAGAAATGACTCTTGCAAACGATTCTCGAAGTTTCCAGGTTCGTTTGGAACTGGGACCTTTCTATAAGTAATGTTTTTTTCAATACCTTCTGCTTCGTTAATATACACTCGACTTACATTACCATTTGGATTTGATTTCGAAATGGTACCTCCCATACCTGAGAGCTCCGCTCCTCTTTTTTGTGCTGCAGTTAAGTCAAGACCGATAGCCCCTCGACCGCTTAGACCTTCCCTTCTAACAATTGCAACTCTTTCAAAGAACGACTTAGTTTGAGCCGTTGGAATTGGTCTCACTTCACCTTCATGGTTTCTATAAGTAGGACGAGTAGGTAGGGGGGCATCAGGGTTACCTTTCTTGATCGCATTACCAATTTTCGACTTTCCAGGTCTGCCTGATGCTGAAGAACTCGCAACAGAAACCAATCCGTTAATAATGTCTGTAAAATTATTCTTTTTGAATCCTTCAATCAGGTCTCGACTAGATCCAACAATATCAACACCGGTTTCCGTAATCGAAATTCCGCCTCTCACTACTTGCCCTAGGTTCTTACTGACTTTACTCAACTTCGCAACAATTTTGCCCCCAGGTATCGCTGCTAGGGAAAGGCTTATGACGTCCAATGGGTCAATTTCTTTTCCTTCAATAGCATCTGCAGTTAAACCCGCCGCCCCTTGGATCACAGATACTGCTGCGCCTATTCCAGAAGCGGACATTAAAAGTTGTGTCCCTGAATCAATCCATGCACCAATATTCTCAGCTTGCTCTTGGCTGTATTCCACATCTTGGAGATCCGAACCATTAGTTGAAGCAACCAACAAGTCAAAGTACTTAGCAAGGTGACTAAATGGCGATTGAATCGCCCTTAGTTCATCTGTCGGCGAAGTAAAACCTTCAAATGTGAACTCTAGTTGAAATGGAATACCAGACGCAGAAACACCTAGTGGCTCTCTTGCTGCCCCTTTCGCGCTTCGTGGAAGTACATCCAGAAGCAGAGTCGATAATATCTGATCATCGTTGTTCTCTTGTGACACATGATAGTCAAGTCTTTCTACTAAAATTTTCGATAACTCAGAAATATTAATGGTTCTTGGGGTTTTCTGGTTAAAGTAACCTAGGTTCCAGCCTCCTTGCCCCTCTTGGAGACCATCTAAAGCTGTATCCACGCCAGAATACGTTGTACCATCCCGCTTCTCCCAAGATGTGAAATTCTGTCTAAAACTCTCATCATTAATGTTATTGAAATCACTCGGCTGTTGGATGTTCGTATAGGGTTTATCAGGAGAATTCAAATTCACAAGAATCCCGGTTTTGCTGCCTCTAGAGTCAGGCATAAAGAACATGTTTGTCGCGCCATAGGTGTAGATATCAACAGTAGTAACTTTGTCTATACCAATGAGCGCATTATACGCATCCAAGTTTTTATCTGGTCTCTCCTCTCGAATCTGAGAGAGAACTTCGATAATCGCAAACTGGTATAAGTTCTGCTGAGCTTCCTTTGTTAGATTTCTATAACGATTGGCTACGGCTGAATGATTAATACCACCAAGATCTAAGTTGGCAGGAATTACTGGAGTGGGGTTTGAGGGTAGAGACATAATGCGATTCCTAAACAATGGTTAATATCAATAACTAAGTGGTAGATTGAGAAACTAAGTTCCATTAACAACATTGAAAATGGCACTGAGAAAGAGAAAATAAACCGAATTGACTAAATTCAATAGAACCTCGCTTCACCGATAGCGCTGTCAAATGGGGGGCATCGACGAGAGGTGTGTCAGAGCAATAATCGAACATGAAACTGGCAAGTGTTTAAAATTAAACACTTGGATGGCGATATATTCCCTCCTTAATAGGACTATGGGTTAAGGTGAGTAAGGGCTTGTTCAGCTAGTTTGTGCTGGCTGATTTTATATATCCTATTCATTTAGTTATAGTGCATTAGGGATTTAGAAAAATGGTTAATGGGTTAACAGGCTTCTTCCTACACTATGTTCAAACAGAATCAGTCCTCACACTCACTTCTAAACGCCAGGTTCAATTCAAGATCCATGTCGCGATAGTATTCCAGTACCTCTTCCCGAAACTCGCAGTGTAATCGTGCACATCAGACCGATGTCCAGTTCCGCGACTTCACCTGCATGAACCGCTTTTGCAGTGGCACAGCACAGACCAAGTAGCATGTTCGGTCGATTTGTTAGAAGTGAGAACGGATGGACCAACCTAACTCGTTGTGATGCACATCGCGACGGATCAGCTCGCTGTCCAGTTCCTTTTCCTACCGTTTAATGGCTTGAGTCAAAGCCGATTGAGACACAAAACACTTCTCCGCTGCGCGAGTGAAATTCAGGGTATCGGCAAGTACAAAAAAATATCGTACTGGATTAAAATCCACAGTAATCCCGTTTACGTGTGATATTGATTGACGTGAGTTGTAACCAAGGTCCTTATTTGGCGTAACGCTGAAGTCACCGTTGGCTAATGTTACCGAGAAGGGTTTGTAGCCGCAGGATATCGGACACGACATAGGCGTACAGTGACGGCTTAAGATGATCGGTGCGGGGCCCCTGCTCTATTCCAGACGCAATCAGTGTGATTTGTTGGGCCAAATCGGGCAAGTATGTCATGTGGAACACCGCATAGCGAGAACGAGATAAATGGGTTCCATCTTCGGGATTGGCAACCCCATAGGCGCGAAGGGAAGCAAGCTGTTCGTACGAAGGCTGGGTCGTAAAGACACCCTCATAAAACTCTAAAATCGGGGCTTCATTAACGCCAACATCGCCGTCAATATAGGCGCTTATGTACACGCCTTGGTAAAAAAATACCACAACGTCACCTGGGCGATAAAACGATAAGGGAGCGGGTCGTTTGGGGCGTCGATTCAGTGGCGTCGGAGGATCGCAGAGCAACCGGATCATACGGCTTTCTTGACGGGCAAACGCATCGCTCAATTGAACGTTCTGGTTGAGCAACCGAATGGCGTTAACACCCGATGTCGTCGTATCGGGTTCCGCGATACCGTACTTGTGAAGTAAAACGACCAGCGCCACTTGAAATATCGGGTCGTCTTGGCGCGCCCTCCATCTTGGCATCAGTGCCGAGAGGACATGATAAGACACATTCGTGTCCGCATCATATCGGAGTGTAACCAGTGCCGACTCTACGGCGAGCAGAACCTCTGTTTCCAGGCAAGAGACCAAATGCTTTGCCGCCAATTTATCCAATATCTGCGCGTGTTTCATCGCGTCTCCTAATTGGGTTACTCAAAGGTGAAGATCCAGGCGCTCCAGCTCGTATTGGGGCAATAGTCCTTTCATTTCAACAGACACGCCGCCCAGTTTTTCAAGGGATGAGGTCACGGCGTTTACCGAACTGGGAGCCACCAGCAAAGGAATGGGAGACGAGCCGGATACAACGGAGGCAATCGTGGCTTCGATGTCAGACTCCATCAAATACACCACGTTCGGTTTGGACAATTTTCCCTGACTGAAGACTTGAGAGTCGATGCCGTTATGCTGTTGCAAATGCTCCAGAACAGTGCACAGCTTGTCCATGGGTCTGGCCAGCGCTTTAGCAGCCAGATCTTGAATGGCGTACAACTTGCGCTCCAGGTTACCTGTCGAGTGCCGACCGATGGCTATCATGGACTTGATGTCCTTCTTAACCGAAGACAATGCCGGGTCACGCAGTCGCGGCTTGAGGTACTTAACCAGTATATCGTTTCGTGTTGCAGTCGGTACGAACCGAGAGCGCATCGAAACATGACTCAACAAGTGCAGCAGCGCATGACAAACCAGCTCAGACAAGGTTTGGTGGTATGACAATTCACGTCGAGGAGACATAACAAGCTTCTGATCAAAAAAAGAAGCCCACAGTCTACCCAGAACGAAACAAAAAGAAATCTCAATTTGGGATATTCTTAGCTCAGTTCTCAGTTCTCAGTTCGTAGCCAGACGCGCAGCTAGGCAAGCAACCAGTGGAAATGAGCATGACTGAAGGCATCAGGATTGCACGCTCGTACAGGTGAACCACTACTCGCGAAACCCACGTTTCTTTGAGCCCCCCTTCTTCACCATCAGACCAACCCTCCAAGAGATGCGACATGAAGATCTGCAAACGCCTTCCTTCAGTGTCGGAGTGAACCAATGAGAAGGGAGTGATAAGCCACAGTACGCTATATTGACACAAACAGACCCGCGATCGTTGCGGCCATCAGGTTAGATAGCGTACCAGCGATCATCGCTTTTACTCCCATACGAGCAATGTCGTGACGACGGTTTGGCGCAAGGCTACCCAGACCACCTAGTAGGATCGCGATAGAAGAAAGGTTCGCGAAACCACACAGAGCAAACGAGATGATTGCTGTTGTCTTCTCAGACATTGGCAGACCTGTTTCTGCTACCCCTTTCGCACCTTCACCGATGTAAGGAGTGAAGTTCAGGTAAGCAACGAATTCGTTCACAACGATCTTCTGACCGATGAAAGAACCCGCCAGTGTCGCTTCTTCCCATGGCACACCGATAACGAATGCTAGAGGAGCGAATACCCAGCCTAGAACAAGTTCCAGAGTCAGTTCAGGCATACCGAACCAACCACCAACGCCACCAAGAACGCCGTTGACTAGAGCAATAAGACCGATGAATGCCAATAGCATTGCACCTACGTTAAGTGCGAGCTGAAGACCGACAGATGCACCGCCTGCCGCTGCATCGATAACGTTCGCTGGCTTATTGTCGCCACCGTCGATGTCTGCGTCGATGTCGTCTTTAGGCGCTTCAGTTTCAGGCATGATGATCTTAGCGAATAGTAGACCACCTGGTGCTGCCATGAATGATGCTGCAACTAGGTATTCTAGAGGTACACCCATAGATGCGTAACCAGCCAGTACACCACCGGCAACCGATGCCAGACCACCACACATTACTGCGAATAGTTCAGATTGAGTCATCTTAGGTACGAACGGACGAACAACAAGCGGCGCTTCCGTCTGACCTACGAAAATGTTAGCGGCTGCTGACATGGACTCCGCACGAGAAGTACCCAGTGCCTTCTGAAGTGCACCACCAAGAATCTTGATAACCCAAGGCATCACACCGATGTAGTAAAGAACAGAGATCAACGCAGAGAAGAAGATCAGTGTCGGCAGTATTTGAAAAGCAAAGATAAATCCAATACCGTCAACAGAGAAGTTAACCAGGTTACCGAACAGGAAATCTGTTCCGTCTTTACCGTAGTCGATAATGTTCTGAACCCCTGCAGAAAACGCCGCCAGGAGATCCCGTCCCCAGGGGATATACAACACGAAAGCACCCAGAACAAACTGGATCGCAAAGGCACCCCCGACGGTTCTGAAGTTAATCGCTTTTCTGTTGTCGGAAAGCATCAGCGCAAGCGCAAACAGCACCAGCATTCCTGTCAGGCTAAAAATGACACTCATAGTTCAAATTCCTTTTGAATGAATGTGGAAAAAACCGAACTATCGGTATGGTGCACTGTAGAGTGGAAGTCCACGGGGGTGCCCACACCGAAATGCGTGGACGGCGTTACGAAGATTGTTGATTGGGACGCTTGGACAACCCCAAACTTGGAGTTTCAGCTGTCTGCTCATCCACCCAGACTTCGCAGTTTGGGTGTGACTGGACGAGGGTGCAAGGGTAATCCACAGTAGGCTCATGCATCAGCAAAACCCTTAATGTATGCTGCTTCCATGCTCCTCCGTCACTGATCAGCAGCAACCGTTTGGCCGCGAGAATATCCTTCATACCTATGGTGACCGCCATCGGTGGGATCGCTTTTGTGTTTCCCCCCGTAACGCGGTGAGAAAACGCAATCAACGTCTCATCATTCAGTGGGAGGATCCGTGTGACTGAATGCTTCATGTCTTCTAAGGTGACGTGCCACCAGCGGGAAAATGGCGGCTCATTATTAGCAATATGACCTGAAAAGCCAAATCCTCCGTAGCAGAGATCGGCACCACCACAGGCTTCGATCATGTCAGAGTATCGAGACATGTTTTCAGGCGTTGGAAAGTGTAGATTTTCCTGGTAGGGCTTCAACTCATCATCAATCAAGTCAAAAAGATGCCTTTTCATGTACCCAGCGAATGACCACACATGATCATTTGGTAAGAGTCGGCACTGCCAATCAAGCCATTCGTCCATGTTAAAGCAAACTACATTTTCCCAGGAAATCCGCTCTTGGTTGGTGATAGCAACCAGCAGAGGATAATGCTTAGTAGGACCAACTGGGTTGATGAGAACCGTCGGTTTACCAAGTTCATTGTTGTGAGCGATGAGATCGGCAATTTCTCTGGCCAACGCCTTAAATATGTCATCAGTCTGTGCATGGATCGTTAAGGGCAGCGTCGAATGACGCGCCAGTTCTTCTGGCTGAAGTGCCATCATGGTGTCCCAGCTTAATCGAGAGGTTTTATTTTTCATAATTATCTCCTAAATGTGAATACAACACATTTTTATGTTGTATTCACATATTAACAAGGTTCATTGCATAAACCTTGACAGATCCCTCAAATATTCTAAAAATACAGTTCATCTAGGGAGAGCGTATGAAAAAGACCGACCGACAAGCGATCATTCTTGAGAAAGTGTCCAGTGGAAATGAATTCAATATTGTGAAAGCCGCATCGGAGTTAAAGGTTTCCGAAGAAACCATCCGTCGCGACATTAAAGAGCTTGAAAATAAAGGGCTTGTACAAAGAAAACACGGCGGTGCCACACTCCCAAATACCGTTGTAGATGGATCATTTCAAAGCCGCCTCAAACTCAATTCAGAAGGTAAGCGGAAAATCGGTGCTGCCGTATCTGAGCTCATTACGGATGGCGACAGTGTGTTGATAGAAACTGGCACGACTACAACGTTTGTTGCCCAATCCCTAAGAGACAAGAAATCGCTGACTGTCGTGACCAATTCTGCCGACGTGGCAAGATGCCTTGCCGTCCAGAAGGAAAATGATGTGTACATGGCGGGTGGTAAGCTGTCGACTGACGACGCAGCGAGCCTGGGTCCAACCGCCATCGATTATATCTCAAAGTTTTACGTGTCTTATGCGGTTGTCTCTGCTGCTGGTCTGGATCCAGATGCTGGCGTGACCGTGAATAAAGTGGCCGAAGCCGAGTTCAGCCGGCATGTCATTAGCCGAGCGAAGCAAGTCATACTGGTCGCAGACCAGACCAAATTTGGGCGGTGTTCACTGGTATCTGTCTGTGATTTTAGTCAGATCGATATACTGGTGACCGATGCCACCCCTTCAGATGAGTTGAAGACCGCGTTGAATAAAGCCAACGTTGAAACCATCATTGCCTAACGTTTAAAGGAAATGGAGAGAACGTTTGGATCTCAATGCAGACGCTACCTCCTCTTTATCGTGTTGCTGTAAAAAGACCAACGTTTCTTCAAAAGTCGGATAACTGGTCCAGGGAGCTCCTTCGCAACACACGGAGATAGCAGAAACGGCTGACGCAAATACTGCGGCATCCTCGATGTCCGCACCCCAGGTTAAGGCAGTGAATAGAGCCGCGACAAAGCCGTCCCCTGCCCCAATGGTGTTCCGGGCGATAACCGGAAATGCTGGAACCATTAAAAGCGCCCCTTCCCAAAGGATGGTGCACCCCTTCGCCCCTTGAGTTAACACTACATTTTTCACTCCCCATTGCTGCTGAATACGATGAACGTCGGTGGGACCGTCCACTTGTCCTTCGTCGATGTTAAGCAGCGAAGCCGCTTCCGTTTCGTTGGGTACGAGCACATCAATCCCCTGCAGTGCCCCCGCATTCAACGGACAGAAAGGACCCGGAGTAACTGCCGCTACACAACCCTCAGATTGGGCAGCCCGTGCTGCCTGAAGCGTCACATCAACGTTGTTTTCGAACTGAAACAATGCGTAGCGATAGTTATGAAAATGTGGTCGCATCCTGCCCACATCGCGTGTCCCGAGATCGCGGTTCGCCCCCATATCGGTGACGATAGTAGAAAGCCCGTGACGATCCAGAGTGGCAACCGAAACTCCGGTATGTGCGTGCTCGGACAGTCGGCAAAACTGCGTGTCCACGTTTGCGTGTGCCAATTGCTCTAAGGCGGAGTAAGCTGGGGCATCGTCCCCCAGTACACCACAAAATGCGGTTTTAGCGCCCAGCCGAGCAGCACATACGGCCTGATTTGACCCTTTTCCTCCATCTGCAAGATTCATTGGATCAAAGTACCGACCGACCACGGTTTCTCCGGGCTTAGGCAGAGCGTCGCACTCAATGTAAACACCGTATACGTGACTGCCAAACACCAGAATGTCTTGGTTATTCATTATTCCTCCCTACCACAATATCGGTCCTTAAGAAAACGAGGGGCGCCACTGAACTGGATACTATTGCGGGCGATGAGTTTGATGTCTGCATCTGACAGTCCGAACTCCCTCTGACACAACGCATACTCATCAATCAGTCGGATATCCCAGACTCGGGGATTGTCCGTATTAACTGAGCAAGGTATCCCGAGATCTAAGAAGCGTTTTAAAGGGTACGTAACATTCTCATCCAAAGCTTTCAGCCACAGATTTGAGGTAGGACACAGATCCAGACAGATCTGACGCTCCGCCAGTATCGTCATTAATGTTGGATCATGGACAGCGTTAACACCATGAGCGAGTCGGTCAGCATTGAGGCAATTGAGCGCTTCCCAAATGTTTTCCGCGCCCACCATTTCTCCTGCGTGGGGTGCAGAGAGCAGCCCGTGGGCTTTTGCAATATCAAATGCCTTTTGAAAGCGGAGACCGGGAAAGCCAACTTCGAGGTTTGCCAGACCAAAGGCGACCACTCCCTTATCTTTCCAACGCGACGCCAATAAAGCTTGCTCTTCCGCCTCTTCAGCTGATTTGGCTCTATCCGCAATGAAAATGAATCCTGAATGGGTACCGAAGTGCGTACAAGCGTTTGAAAACGTCGACACGAAGAAAGCTGCCGATGCATCGTCATCACCGAAAATGTGCCGGTACGATGGAACGTAAATTGTGGGTTCAATCCAGACCACTCCCTGCTTTGCTTCATCTTCAACCAATTCCCAGACAAGCCTTTCAAGAGCATCTTTGGTTTTCAGTGTCGAGTAAATGGTCGAAAATACTGCTGTCAGATAATTCCATTCCCCTTCACCTCGGAAATGCCCCTCGTCAGGGAAGTCCGAACGCTGGGGGATAAGCACACCATCGCGTTTGCAATACTCATGATAAGTGTCCTTGCGTATCGCGGACTCCAAATGCAGATGCAAGTGGGCTTTTGGTAGAGAAATTAAATCGAGCATAAGTTACCTCCATGTTATTCCTTGGGCTTCCAGAAGGGTGTCCGCAAGCGCAAGTTCCAGTGTCTGAGGGACCTCAAATACCCCAGACGATAAGTCTGAGCTCACCGCCAGATGTCGTAGGGTCAGAGCTTGCAGCGCCAGACCGGCTTCAACTGTTTCAATGGGATCGCCTTTGCCCAATGTCAGGTTCACCATTTCGCCGCGTCCCAGGAGATAGTGAAAATGTTCGGCATCCAGATGAATTTTCTGGATACCCGGGGTCAGCGTTTCGACGAGCAGTGCTTGCCCGACGTAGTCATCAATTGGCAACTCTTCTCTCAGGTGCCCCGCATTCATGAAAACACAGCCCGTCTTCGCCAGTTTCATGTCTTCACAAGAAATCGCTTTTGGTCTGCCTGTCGCTGTCACCACAACATCGGAGGTTATTATCGCGTCGGAAACCTTTGAAAGGGTGTAGCCTTCCATAAACGCTGCCAGAGCGGCAATGGAAGAGGTTTCAGCCACCGTGACTTTCGCCCCCATCAACGAAAAATACTTCGCAATCCCTTTGCCACACCATCCGTAGCCCACCACCAGCACATCCTTACCGTTGATCATCAGGTTGGTGGTATCCATGTAAGCTTCGAGAACGGACTGACCCACTCCGTATTGATTTTCCAACGTAAGTTTGATGAGGCTGTCATTGATCACAAAGATAGGATGATGAACACTTAAGCGTTCTCTGAGTTTATGCGCGCCGGTCGTCGTTTCTTCCGTACCACCGATGAAGTGGTCGGGCACTGGGGCAGAGTAGAGAAGCTCATATAGATCCGCACCATTATCCAGAAGAAGGTGAGGCTGAGTATCTAGAATTGCTCGAAGGTTTTTATGGTGTTCGCTTCTATCGAAAGTCCGATACCCCAGACAGGTGATCCCTCGGGTGTTCAAGTAATCCACCGTGGCATCATCAGTCGTCCCGATGTTCCCGGTCACGGCGACAAATGCCCCGCCAGCTTGCAACACTTCGCAGAGCAATGCCGTTTTGGGCTCAATGTGTAGACAAACCCCGATGCTCAGTCCCTGGAAAGGCTGATCGCGTTCAAACTCACGTTTTAACGCCCGCAGTATCTTGGCACTGGACCGAACAAACTCAACTCGACCGTCGTTACTCATATTGACCTCCATGCACCAGAAATGCCTGCCCCAGACGTGACCAGAATTGGGCATGGTCAACTTCAGTTAAGACATGAACAGAATGCCCACCTTTGTCTTCAATGGTTCGTCCTTGTTCCATACCTTGGCGTACCACAGCGATCTGAGTGTGTCGGGTTTCAAAAATATCTGGCCAGAGGAAATAAGACGCGGTCAGCACGTCCCACACGGAATAGGTTCTATAGGCATTCAGCGCGTAACACTGTCCGGCAAAGTCTGCCATTGCAAAATGACGATGTCGGGTAAGAAAGGTCATAAACCCTGGATTGACAGGCACTTGGTCAGTTAAATCCAATGGGCATAACGTGATCCGCAATCCACTTTCAAGAACCGTCATCGCGGCTTCAGGATCCCAATACACATTCCACTCCGCTGTCCCGTTGTGCAAAGGCTGGTGGTGGGGGTAAACATTGCCTGCAACTTTCAATGCCCCGCCCATCCAGATAACCTGTTGAATGTGCTCGGCAACGTCCGGAAAAGAGCGTAGGGTCTGGGCGAGGTTGGTGGCAGGACCAACGTCAATCACTGTCACCGGGCGGCTATTATTGCGGATGACATCAGCCACAAATACACGCCCTGATTTTTCCGATATTGGAGCCAGCGGGAGCTCCGGATGATTGATGATGGGCATTGAATTGATGCGCAAGCTGTCAAGCCGCCATTCAGCCGGAAAGGCATGCAGAGGGCGCGCATCACTGAGTGCCACTGGAACATGAGCCAGCCCTGTTAGTCCAAGTATTTTGCGGCTAACCTCAGCCGCGGCTTGGATATGACAGTCACCATCTGTCACCACGACACCTATCAAATTGATGTCAGGAATGACAGCCAGCAGGGTCAATGCCATAAAGTCATCCGCCGAACCGTCATGGCAGAAGAGGACATCCTTACCTAATGAGCTCCGCATTCGTTACTCCCTTATTGTTGTGAACGGAAAATAAACAATAAGACAGATTTAATGTTAGATCAACATAATGTTATGTGATATCAACATGGGAGTGAGAGTCAGAATCGTTCATGCCTTATCAGTCAATCGTCCGTATTGACAAATCGGGGCAATCAGCGAGCCGCATCACGGGTATGCTCAGATATGAGAAAGAACTCACAATGGTTATGTGATAAGTTGCTCAAAATCTGATGCCTGTATCGCGTATTGTTCGTGGTCTTATCTAAATTGGGGGCAGAAAGGCGTAGCCCGACTGAACTGACAACCAAGAACACACGGAGTCAGCCAGTGAAGTTGCGAATTTTGTTTATCTTGTGTTTTGTATCAGGCTCGTTGGGGTGGCAGATCGCCATCGCCACGGTCAGTATTAAAGAAACACACCCTGCTGGTCTTAGCTACAGGCTGGCGAATGCGACCATATGGCATCATGCTCAAGCTCAACGTATCGAGCTTGAGCGCATCATCATGAGTTCTGATCACCAAGACGAACGGGTCATTAAGAGGCGTATTTACACAGCCATCCAGCGACACCTGTCCAATGTACGTCGGGAATTGCACGCAATGAAGCTGCCACTTCCCCCTCTGGAGTCTTCCAGTACAGACTTATTCGATCTGCCGAGGCTGTACAATGACGTCTCTGAAGTGGCATTTTCAGCCCACGACCGCGACAGAAAGCGGTGTGAGCTTATTCAACTGGTGAACCTGCATCAGCAAGCTGCTCATGAGCATTTGCGCCATCTGCTTGTGGCACCCGATCTCATTTGGTCTTCTGGGATGTTTTGGTCGGGTTCAATGAGGATTGGACAACACCAACCTGAAGGAGGATCACACCGATGACCAGTGACTTCAACGTTCTTCTGTGCTTTGGTGGGATGGGATTATTTCAAGCGTTATCAATGTGGCTGGCTTTCGAATTGCGTGAGCATGCCATGTCCTCTGGTACATATGGCTCACCAAGCTGTTTGCACTTTGACGAACATCTTAACGTCATCACATTGAACAATGAGCCTCTGGTGACTCTACGCCCGGGAAGCTTAAACCATCGTTTCTTATCTCACATGTTTATGCATGCCAACCAGAGCATACCCAAACACGATCTTTACCTGGCTGCAAACATTCCGGACAGTGTTTACATCAACAAGCTCATCGCCAACACCAAGTTACCAAAAACGATTCGTGACAAGGCGTTTGTACTGGAATCCGGAGGCATCCGGCTCAATACGACGTTTTAACCCTTCCCAATTCAGCACAGGAACTGAGAATAGGTAAAGGGAAGCGGTTTGTAACAGATTATCACAAGCTACTACTGATAATGTGCCACCATTGCTAAATCAAGGCAACGACTTAGAGTAGGCACTGCACCTCTGTGAATGAGTGCAAAAACCTTACGCTGTTTGTCTCTTTAACAATGTAGGAGAGAAGCAATCAAGTGTGGTACGTTGAAGCGAGTCGCAGAAGCAATATCCTACGGCTCTATTTTCAGGTCAAAAATGAACGGCAAAGCAGAACACATAAATCTGTGTGCTTTGCCAGTGTGAAGTAACTTGCCGTGTACTACCTTGGTTATGGGTAGACCCGTAACGTGAATTTGTTAGTTTGCAAACAGGGGCAACGAAAACTCATGAGTGATTAAAAGACAACCAAAAGATTGGATTCAAAACGCAGTTCTTTGAGTCCGTTCTTCTCGCATAGAGACGTGAATTCATAGGTGGCAAATAACATGAGTGCAACTAAATTGGACTTAAAAGGTGTTTGTGAGTGACGTCCTTGTCATCAAACGCTAAAGTTTCAATCCCTTTTCATGCATAGGACTTTGTTTTCTTTACCAGACTGAAGACAATTGAAAATGTGCATATGATATCTGGACATTGTCGACTCATATATTGAACAATGGTGGCAGCTTGGCTCGTTCTTCCGCTGGACCCTCTTCATCTTTTTCCTCAGCGCTTTATGTAACGTTTTGGTATCTTAGCCTCCATCTTCTGGCAACGATTAAAAGCTTCTAAGTGGGGACTGAATTGTGCAGGTAATGTCTTCATATCGCCTGTCTTAATAGGGCTAACCTTTCCGCGGATAGACGATTCAACGAAATTCGGCAACGTAACAAAGATGACCCACTGGTGCTATAAAGTTACGAGACTTAAATTACATGTATGCCAAACTCAACCACGTTCGTCTCAATAATAAGTATCAATGCTCACACCATAGAAATGTGTAATTATACGAAACATGGGCATAGAACCTTAACGTTTATATTAAGTCTATAAACATATATGCTTTGGCTCATCAACTTCTTTATCTAAACGTCAAAAAGACGCTAGGTAGTATTAGGAATACTGAATGTTAATGAAAAAAATGGAAGCACCTCACGATATGCAGATTGGCGCGAGGTTTGAAACAAAAAAGCACGGCTATGTGACGGTGGTAGAGTACTACAACACCCACACCGTAATCGTGGCTTTTGAAAATACTGGAAATATTCGTGCAATCACCGCAGCTAAACTACGCGGTGGTCAAGTTTCAGATCGTTCAGTTCCACCTCAATCATTGATGGTGGGTGAAAAGGTTGAATCCGTAAAATACGGTACTTTAACCATCACTCAGGTAGAATCGGAAAACATCGTAGTGCTTGAAAAGGTAGATGGAGAAGAAGTTCGCATGATCATGGCTGCCGTTCAGAAACTTCGTGACCGAAATGATCTCGAAGAAGAAAGCCTAGACGAAGTCCAGGCTCCTACCTCACTAAGCGCACTCACTAAACGGAACAAGAAAACCAAAGACGTTAATAGTTTACTCAAGAAGATGCTTAACGATTACGGTAAATGATCCTTCTACCACCATACGCATGTATCCTAGTTGCCACTCCGCACAATAAAACCCCACTCACATCTAAGTAACGATTACTTTTCGTCAAATCTTATCTGTGGATAAGTCATTCCCGTAAATGTGATTTGCGTCACGAGGTCAATTTGACTTCGTGACGCGGATCATTTTTGGCATCGCCTCATTTGGTTATTATTCCTGCAAATGTTCATGGGAATAATACAAAGTTCCTGATTGATCCCTACAGAGAAGTAAGATTATGAAGAAGATTATGGTTGTGTGTGGTAATGGTCTTGGTACATCGCTAATGATGGAAATGGCAGTTAAAGAAGTTGCAACAAAGATAGGGCTTAGTGCTGAAGTTGATCATGAAGATCTATCCTCTGCATCATCCAGTGAAGCAGACATTTGGGTTGCAGCAACTGACGTTGCAAATCAACTAGCGGACCAAGGTAAAAAGAATATTGTGAGCTTAGCAAATATCTTTGACAAAGGCTCAATTGAAGAGCAGCTAAAAAGTTTTATTTAGTATATTGAATAGAAAGATATAAGGATGTAACGCTATGGCAAATTTCTTTGAATTCATGCTTGGTTTATTAAAAGAACCAGCAATCATGGTTGGATTAATAGCATTTATTGGTCTTGTTGCTCAAAAAGCAGATGTCTCAACCATTCTAAAAGGCACAATTAAAACCGTAATGGGTTTTTTAATTTTGGGTTTTGGTGCGGGTGCACTAGTTGGTGCTCTAAATAATTTTTCGACAGTATTTATCGAAGCATTTGGAGTGAGTGGTGTAATTCCCAATAATGAAGCGATTGTTGCATTAGCCCAAGAAGCCTTCGGGTATGAAATGGCACTGATTATGTTTTTCGCGTTTATTGTAAATATTCTGCTGGCGCGCTTTACTCCACTAAA
Source organism: Vibrio nigripulchritudo (assembly GCF_027924785.1). NCBI lineage: Bacteria > Pseudomonadati > Pseudomonadota > Gammaproteobacteria > Vibrionales > Vibrionaceae > Vibrio > Vibrio nigripulchritudo. Next base: position 162,233 of record NZ_AP027051.1, read on the forward strand.
ATTTATTTTTCTGACGGGTCACCACACGATGTTTATGTCAATGCTGGTTGCGGTGATACTTTCGACAGCAAAAATAGAAGGCACGGCTCTAGTCTCTATGGGGTCAATCATTGTTGGATCGCTAATGGTCGTTATGCCTGCGCTTGTCCAAAAGTATACCGAAAAAGTAATGAATACCGATCAACTTGCTATGGGGCATTTCTCCACATTCTCTTACATCATAGCTGGCTTCATTGGTTCTAAATTCGGTAATACTTCAAAATCTACAGAAGATTTAAATGTACCAAAGAGCCTATTGTTTTTAAGAGATACACCCGTTGCAGTTTCAGTAACTATGGCACTGTTCTTCTTATTCTCCTCAATTTTTGCTGGTGGCGAGTTTGTCGAAACAATATCGGGAGGTCAGAATTGGGTTGTGTTTACCTTCATGCAGTCACTCGTATTTGCGGGCGGGGTGTATATAGTACTGCAAGGTGTAAAGATGCTAATCGCTGAGATTGTTCCGGCATTTAAGGGGATCTCTGATAAGTTAGTTCCTGGTGCGAAGCCCGCTCTAGACTGTCCTATGGTCTTCCCTGTGGCACCTAACGCTGTTCTGATTGGTTTTTTGTCTTCCTTTGCAGCTGGTCTGCTTGCTATGGGGATCCAAGGGGCTCTTGATTGGACCATCATCGTAGCTGGTGTGGTGCCTCACTTCTTCGTGGGCGGTGCAGCTGGTGTATATGGTAATGCGACAGGTGGTCTTCGCGGTGCGATTCTAGGCTCTTTCACTCAAGGGTTATGCATTTCATTTCTACCAATGATGCTTCTGCCTGTACTCGGTGCGCTGGGTCTTGAAGCCACGACATTTGCAGACTTTGATTTTGGTGTGGTTGGTCTAATTCTAGGGTGGATTGTTTCATGAGTATCTATAGCTTAATTGGTGAGAGCGGGATTGTTATCTCCACAGAAGAACAATTGAGTGTTGATGAAGCATTAAATATCACATGCTCAACTTTAATCGAACGAGGTAAGATCGAACAAAGTTACTTAGATGCAATAAAAAATAAGCATAAAGAAATTGGTTCATATTATGTATTGGCTCCTAAAATTGCAATGCCCCATGCCCGCCCAGAAAACGGTGTAAATGAAGCTTGCTTGCAAGTCACTGTATTTAAAAACGGTGTAGATTTAGAGTCTGAAGATAACGGCGATGTTTATTTCTCGGTAACACTCGCGGCAACGGATTCAGATAGTCATATTCAAACAATTGTTGCGTTATCCGAACTATTTCAGAACGAAGATGATATTAATGCAATCATTCATTCAAATAACAAAGAAGACATCATTAGTATTCTTAAAAAATACTAACTATCTGTAAAATTGACACGAAGATAAGCCCTCAGTCAATCGAGGGCTTTTTGAAAATCATTTAATACATAATAACGGGATAAACATCATCATATATTCTATTTGTGACCGTCCCGTTGGTTATTTTATGAATGTTAAGAGAAATTTTATCTATGACGAATAAACTCCGACAATTACGCGATGTTACTATGGTCGTCGCGGACACTGGTGAAATCGATGCTATCAAAAAGTACCAGCCAGAAGACGCAACAACTAACCCTTCTCTTATTCTTAAAGCTGCTCAAATCGCAGAGTACGCACCTCTGATTGACCAAGCGATTGATTACGCAAAATCTCAAAGCGCAGACAAAGCTCAGCAAGTTCAAGACGCATGTGACATGCTTGCTGTTAACATCGGTAAAGAAATCCTAACGACTATCCCTGGTCGTATCTCTACTGAAGTTGATGCGCGTCTTTCTTACGACACAGAAGGCAGCGTTGCTAAAGCTCGTCAGCTTATCAAAATGTACAACGATGCAGGCATCTCTAACGACCGTATCCTGATCAAACTTGCTTCTACTTGGGAAGGTATTCGCGCTGCAGAAATCCTGGAGAAAGAAGGCATTAACTGTAACCTGACGCTTCTGTTCTCATTTGCTCAGGCTCGTGCTTGTGCAGAAGCTGGCGTATTCCTAATCTCTCCTTTCGTTGGTCGCATCATGGACTGGTACAAAGCGAAAGAAGGTCGCGACTTTGAAGCGTCTGAAGATCCAGGTGTGCTTTCTGTAACTAAGATCTACAACTACTACAAAGAGTACGGCTACAACACTGTAGTTATGGGCGCGAGCTTCCGTAACATCGGTGAAATCCTAGAGCTGGCTGGCTGTGACCGTCTGACTATTGCTCCTGCGCTACTGGCAGAGCTTGAAGCCTCTGAAGGTGAAGTGGTTGAGAAACTGGTTGACTCTAACGGTTCTGCTGACCGCCCAGCGGCTATGACGCACGCTGAGTTCCTATGGGACCACAACCAAGACGCAATGGCTGTTGAAAAACTGGCTGAAGGTATCCGTAACTTCGCAGTTGACCAAGGCAAGCTAGAAACAATGATTGAAGCGAAGCTTTAATTCTTATACCTAATCAAAGGAAGTAATTATGGATCGCAAACATTTAGCTAATGCAATTCGTGCTCTGAGCATGGATGGCGTTCAAGCAGCGAACTCCGGTCACCCAGGCGCACCTATGGGTATGGCAGACATCGCTGAAGTTCTTTGGCGCTCTCACCTAAACCACAACCCATCGAACCCTGAGTGGGCAGACCGCGACCGCTTTGTGCTGTCTAACGGTCACGGCTCGATGCTGATTTACTCTCTGCTTCATCTGGCGGGTTACGATTTGCCAATCGAAGAGTTGAAGAACTTCCGTCAACTGCACTCTAAGACCCCAGGTCACCCGGAATACGGTTACGCACCAGGTGTTGAGACGACGACAGGTCCCCTGGGTCAGGGCATCACCAACGCAGTGGGCATGGCACTGGCAGAGAAATCTCTGGCGGCGCAGTTCAACAAAGACGGTCACGACATTGTTGACCACTTCACTTACGCTTTCATGGGCGATGGCTGTCTGATGGAAGGTATCTCGCACGAAGCGTGTTCACTTGCAGGCACATTGGGTCTTGGCAAGCTGATTGCGTTCTGGGATGACAACGGCATCTCTATCGACGGTGAAGTGGAAGGCTGGTTCTCTGACGATACACCTAAGCGTTTTGAAGCGTACGGCTGGCATGTAATTCCAGCGGTTGACGGTCACGACGCTGAAGCCATTAATGCAGCGATTGAAGCGGCGAAAGCCGACCCTCGCCCAACGTTGATTTGTACTAAGACCATCATCGGTTTCGGTTCACCAAACAAATCTGGTTCGCATGACTGTCACGGTGCGCCGTTAGGTCATGAAGAAATTGCAGCAGCACGTGAGTTTTTAGGTTGGGAGCACGGTCCTTTTGAAATTCCGCAGGAAGTCTATGCAGAGTGGTCTGCGATCGAGACAGGCGCAGCTAAGGAAGCAGCGTGGAACGAGAAATTTGCAGCTTATGAAGCAGCGTATCCAGAGCTTGCCGCTGAATTCAAGCGTCGAGTAAACGGCGACCTGCCAGCAGAATGGGAAGCGAAAGCGAACCAAATCATTGCTGACCTTCAGGCAAACCCAGCCAACATCGCGTCACGTAAAGCGTCTCAAAACGCACTAGAAGCGTTCGGTGCTATCCTGCCTGACTTCATGGGTGGCTCCGCTGACCTTGCGCCTTCAAACCTGACCATGTGGTCTGGCTCTAAGTCACTGACGGCAGAAGACGCGTCCGGTAACTACATCCACTACGGTGTGCGTGAGTTCGGTATGACGGCCATCATGAACGGTATCGCGCTTCACGGCGGTTTCGTCCCTTACGGTGCGACCTTCCTGATGTTCATGGAATACGCGCGTAATGCCATGCGTATGGCGGCACTGATGAAAGTGCAGAACATTCAGGTGTACACGCACGACTCCATCGGTCTGGGTGAAGACGGTCCGACTCACCAGCCGGTTGAGCAAATCGCGTCTCTTCGTCTGACACCAAACATGAGCACATGGCGTCCATGTGACCAGGTAGAATCGGCAGTCGCATGGAAACTGGCGATTGAGCGCAAAGACGGTCCTACGTCTCTGATTTTCTCTCGTCAGAACCTTGCCCAGCAAGAGCGTGACGCAGCACAGGTTGCTGACATCGCGAAAGGCGGTTACATCCTGAAAGACAGCGATGGCAAACCTGAGCTTATCCTGATTGCGACGGGTTCAGAAGTCGAGCTGACTGTAGAAGCAGCAGCAAAACTGACTGAAGCGGGCAAGAAAGTTCGCGTCGTATCTATGCCTTCTACGGACGCATTCGACAAGCAAGATGCGGCTTACCGTGAATCGGTACTGCCATCAGACGTGACGGCGCGTATCGCTGTTGAAGCGGGCATCGCTGACTTCTGGTACAAATACGTAGGTTTCGACGGTCGCATCATCGGTATGACAACATTCGGTGAATCTGCACCTGCAGGCGAACTGTTCAAGATGTTTGGTTTCACCGTAGAAAACATACTCGATGTCGCCAAAGAGACGCTAAATTAAGTCATACACTGAATTTTCAGCGTCGACTTAAACTTGTTGCTATAGCGCCTCTTCCTATGCCCAATAGTAACGTTGAGTTTGCTGTCTGGCTCTATGGATTTAATCGATAAAATGAAATAGTAGACAATGGATGTCTACTATTCGATATAGGAGACGATTATTTGAGACTATTTGGGTATGCAAATACATCAACCAATCAACAATCACTCGATACCCAACTCAAAGCTCTAAAAAGTGCAGGTGTGGAGCCGAGCAGAATTTTTAGCGATAAAACTTTCGGTGGTAGCAATAAGAGAAAAGGGCTCAAATTGCTTCAGATGAAAGTTGAGAAAGGTGATGTGATCCTAATCAAAAAGCTGGACCGATTAGGTCGCGATACGGCGGACATGGTCAGCTTGATTAAAAAATTTGATGGCGTTGGTGTTGCCATCAAATTTTTAGATGACGGTATCAGCACTGAAGGTGAAATAGGAAAGATGGTTGTCACAATCTTGTCCGCTGTAGCTCAGGCTGAACGACAACGAATACTTGAACGAACTAACAAGGGGCGAGTAGAAGCCAAATTGAATGGGGTTAAGCTTGGTCGTAAGCGTTCTATTGATCGAAAACAAGTACGTGACTTATATAAGGATGGCATTGGGGTAACGCAAATATCACGTCAATTAAATATAGCAAGATCAACGGTTTATAAGATATTAAATGATATTGAATTAAGTGATTCTTAACCTAAGACCTAAAGGTTGTTTATAAAACCTGAGCTGCTTTGACGATGTTATACGACAAGATGGTGGGTCTTTCGTGTCCATGATGATCTGGGAAATGTTTTCCCAATCAGGTTTAAGCGCAGCCCAGTAGTTATCGAGTACCACATGATGATGCAGTAGGCAGACTTATTTCCAAAAACAACGATCGTGACAGCATCTGAACGGTCATATTTGCCTAAGGCAGAGTCACTCTGAAACAAGCTATTGTTCGCTGGTGCTGGTTATGTCGACTTTGATTACTTTAAATAAGTTCACCAGTATGGTGGTTCGCTCTTTGTGCGTGGAAGCACGAAATGGCAACAGGCATCTCTCCCTTAGGCTCTGAGGGTAAATGCTCCAAGAAGGTTACCGCAAAAACGAATCGTTCCGGATTTGGTGGTGCGCAGAGAAAAGTAGGAATTCCTGTACGTCAAAAACAACAGTTGGGATGAAGACTTTTATGGCTCTCTGTTAAAACCTCAAGAATACCCGTCAGAAGCTCGTGCAATCAACCGGGAGTCTGATCGCAGCAAAGATGTTTACTTTGAGTAATGAGGAAGAACGATGAAGATAAAGCTAACCAAAGAAGACCTTGACCTAATCAACAGATCGCTGACTCGCCATAGATGGCATGTCGAAAAAAACACTGATGAAGGAACAAAACATCCTGATTTTCAACACACTGCATTCTTGATGGATAAACTAGCTGTTCCTTGCAATGAAAGCGCAGAACTTGAAATTAGATAACATTGGAAAACTCATAAGTCATCGAACAGAAAGTTTGTTATCCAAGCAATTAAGGTTAAGTGATCGCTTGATGACAGGAATGTCCAAGACCAATGTTAGCAACATAGCAGTCATGGGCTAGATGAATATTCACCGATCAGTGATTATTTCAATAACCGTGAGGAGCTGAAGATAAAACACCCTGAACAAATCGGTTGATGGACGTTCATGAATTAAAAGCGATATTTCTTATTGAGGTGTGTATTCAACAATGAGTAAGGCAGTAAAAGTCGTCTACGAGAAAACCATAAACCATGTATGTAACTTATTTTAATTTGTACAGACGTTTTTCATTTACGCCATTTTGTCTCTTACTGGCACATGAAAGACAGCATAGCTATTTCCATAATGAAGCTCTTTTTTTTCAATCTTCATTGCGTCTCCAAGTAAAGCAGAAAAGGAATAACATAGAATTTACCCTGACTCTCCTCTCCCGACCTCTACCTCCACCTTAATTTTGCCCCCTCATCCTTCAAAATTAAGGTTCCAGTGGTCAGTTTGAGTCAGGGTATTTTTATCCCTCACGGCGAGTCTGTTTTGCCAAAGCACGCTTCGAAACCGCAAGCAAAGCTAACAATACAAAAGGATAAAAAGGAGTGGATATTATGCGTTTATTCATCGCTGCAAAGTCAACTCTTGGACGTGCCATCGCCGAAACCATTGGCAAAAAGAAATCACACAAGGACTATGTAAACGTCCCTTTGTAGTGGCTCCCCAAATTAGAGTTTTCCAGCAATTTCTACTTAGCAAGATATTCCCATGGGGTCAGGTCATATGGCGAACTGTGGGGACGTTCATCGTTATATTCTCGAACCTTGTTTTCCGTTAACTCACATACGTCTTTTAATGTTCTAAATACATACATATTGAGTATTTCATCTCGATAGGCCAGGTTTAACCTTTCAACAAACGAGTTTGATGTAGGCTTGTTTGGCTGTATGAATTCGAGTTGTATTTCATGTTGGTTGAGATAAACTCTGGACCGTTGTCCATAGCCTCTGCGCTCAAATGCGCGAACAACCCTTTGGGCGGGAAGATTCAAGTCAATTTCAATGGTCAGTGCTTCACGACTAAAATCATCGATAAAATTGAACGTCCTGAAGCGTCCGGCACACATAAAGAAGCGCGCTCTGTTGTCGGTAATCGCTTCCCTCTTCTGAGGCGTTTATTCAGCTTCAGTTCGCAGTAAAGTTGATGTACGTATTTGCACATGCCCCATTAGAGAGCATTTTTCGACGTAAATGCTAGGGCTTATTCTTGCACAAGCTTGACCCATTTAGCTCGCCATTTCTGTGCATCCATTGGATCAGGCCAAAATTCCCTCTGCTTAATGATTAGCCCATGTTCAACGGTATGGAATGTAATGGCACGGGCTTTTAGTTCGTTGTCTTTGACTGTTACATCAGTAACAACTTTAGTCCCGTCACAAACTATTGAATTGACTTTGAATTCCCAACGCCCATTTACCGGGTAATGGGAGTTAATGGCCGTAAAGTTGTCTCTACCAATAATAAGCTCCCCCGATTGGGGCCAAAAACACTCAAAATCAGGACTCAGCCATTCACTCGCTTTAGTAAAGTCATTAGTTTTCATCGCATCCCAAAAGCTAGGACGATTTCCCTAGAATTCATTATGTCCTCCAAATAAACAATAATTACTTACGTAAAATTTATATGGTTTAATTTTAACCTACACCTAGCTATGATTGCTTTGAGTAGGATAACGAGTGATTGTTGACTGGTTGATGCATTTGTATACCCAAATGTTCTCAAAAATTCGTCTCTTATATCGAATAACAGACATCCATTGACTACTACTTCACTTTATCGATTAAACCCATAGAGCCAGATAGCATTGTCAACATTACCATGGGGTGTAGGAAGCACCAACTCGACTCGAACGCTGTTTCTCATACTCTGAATATAGCGTCTTAAACTCTTGGTATTTCTTTTGATAGATGGCTTGATAATCTGGGTTGGGGACAATCTCTTCAAGTACTTTAGGTGCGTGACAAATGGATGAAACAGGTTCTCCTGTATCACACAGCCTGGCCAACCTCGCTGCGCCATAAGCCGGACCGCTCTCTCCGCCTTCGTAGCGATGGATCTTTATGCCTAGAATGTTGGCGATAATCTGAAGCCATAATCGGCTTTTGGTTCCGCCACCAATGGCACCCAGAAATTTAACTTTAGTGCCGCTTTCCTGAATGGCGTTCTGACAGTCTAGCATTGAAAAACCAACACCCTCCAATATTGCCTGTGTCATGTGGTGACCTTTTGTCCCCCATGTCATATGGTGAAAACTGGCGGTCGCAAATGGATTGTTATGAGGCGTTCTTTCCCCCATCAAGTATGGGAGGAATAGCGTTGGTTGAGTGGGATCGTAATCGGCTTCGAGATCAGCAATCAGCTCACCGATGTCCTGCTTGGTTAAATCCGCAAACCACTTTAACGGGCTGGCACCGTTCAACATGCACGCCATTTGAAACCAACGTTCAGGAACAGCATGAGCAAAAGAGTGGACTAACGCATGAGGGTAAGGTTTATAAGTCTCGGTGGTCACAAAATACTGGGCAGATGTCCCTAAAGATATGAACGCGTCTCCCTGATTTATGGCTCCAATACCAATAGCTCCGCATGCTGCGTCTCCCCCGCCAGCGCATAAGGTGACCGAAGTGGATAAACCAAGTTCGGACGCAATCTCTGCTAAAAGCCGACCAGTTTCTTCTGTCCCTTCTTTTAAGGTAACCATCTGACTTGGTTGAAGCCCACTAAGTTCGAGCATTTTGTCCGACCACTCACGGCTTTCTTCATCAAGCCACAAGGTGCCTGCTGCATCACTGACGTCTGTCGCAAGCTCTCCAGTCAGCTTTAGCCTGACGTAGTCTTTAGGAAGGAGAATATGTCGAATAGACTTAAACGCATCGGGTTCGTGTTCTTCCATCCAGCGTAGTTTAGGAGCAGTAAATCCAGACATCGCCGGAACACCCGCTACGTTCCCGAGTTCAGGAAACTCACGATTCATATCTTCTGCTTGCAGATGTGAACGTCCATCATTCCAAAGGATGGCGGGTCTTACTGGATTGAGCGACTCATCGAGCATGACCGCGCCGTGCATTTGCCCAGAAAGTCCTATGCACTGAACATCGGAAAATGGCACTGGGAAATCGTGTTTGATTTGCTTCAGAGTGTTAAGCGTTGCATTCCACCATAAATCGGGCTCCTGTTCGGACCATAGTGGTTTAGGAGTGGATGCAGGATAGGATTCGCCAGCGGTGCCAACGACTGTTCCATTCCCATCCATAAGCAACGTTTTTACCGATGAAGTACCAATATCAATTCCCAGGTAGTGCGCCATTTTCCTTCCTTATATTTGGTTATCCAGTGTGTAGCTAAACCGCTTAACCCTCGTCAAGTTTAAATACCTAAATGGAAATACAACCTGGCGTTGGTCTCGCCTCTAACTAGGTTAGTCGTGTCAATTCTGTGGTTTGCCTTGCAGGCTTATCCCAATAACTTGAAGTATCGCAAAGAGTGAAGTCTACATTTCCCTCAGTGAAATTACTCAAACCGTTAAGAGTTAACGCCACATTTAGGCTTCAAACCGAAATAGTTGTCCTTGCACGCTTTGATAGGTCACCATCAAATTTGGCAATTCAGATTAATTTTTGAAGGGGGGCAATCACGCCCATTTATCACGGATGAGCTTGAGGTAGGTTGCTTCCTAGTTTTAATCTTTGTTTAGCTAAAAAATACGCCAACAGCAGTCCTGTTGGCGTTGTTATCTTAAATATTCTGGGTATCAGAATTTGAAGTCTTCCAAGTTTTCAGGTGTCACAATCTTGGCTTCACCGAGAATGACCTCTCCATTTGAACCGATAGTATATGTTCCCAGCTTCCCTGCATTGAAAGTCTCACCTTCTTTACCTTTAACTTTACATTGAGCAAGGGCCTGCGCTGCATAGTAAGTGAGATATCCAAGGTCAGATACATTCCACCAAATGTCCTGAGCAGATCCATTCTTGATGTATTTCTTAATCAAAGAGGCCGGTGCTAGACCAGTTAACTTAATCTTACCCGTCAATCCTGCTTCTTCTAAAGCGCGAGCGGCTGCGGGCAACCCAATGCCCGCAGGAACAATGATCCCCTTTAGGTTAGGGTATGCTTGGGCAAGAGCAATAGTTTGCTGCTGATTGATTTGTTCACTTTCCTCACCATAAGCAACTTGTACAAGTTTAAGACCTGCATAATCAGCATTAGAGATCATTTCCTCCTTCATTTGTGCTATCCAAGCGTTTTGATTTGTGGCGGTAGGCGTCGAAGAGAGGATCGCGAATTCGCCTTCACCAATCAAATCCGACATGGATTTCAACATCATCGCGGCAAGACTGGAGCCTCTAGCCTGGTTAATGAATAATGTACGAGCAGAAACGGCGACATCAGAATCATATGAAATGACTCGAACGCCATTTGCCATGGCTCTCTTTAGGGCTGGGGCAACAGCGTTAGCGTCACTGCCGGAGATCGCAATGACCTTGACACCCTGAGCAACCATATTGTTGATGAACTCAGTTTGAGCTTCAGCAGTGGCTTGGTTTGGAGCGAGTTGGATCCGTTCTCCTCCTATTTCCTTGACGGCAAGGTCTGCACCTTGTCCAGCAACCTGAAAATAGGGGTCAGTATCCAGTTTTGGCAAGAAACCTACTTTTACAGGTTCAATATGGCATTCCTGCGCGTTGGCCGCACTGGCAATCAAAGCAGCAGTACAGAGCGTAGAAGCAAGTAATTTCTTTAACATAGCACTCTTCCTTAAGTTGAACAGTTTCAAGTCGATCTTTTATCGCCTAATCCGCACTAGACCGACTTCGGGACAACAGGGAACGAATCCCTGAGGTAATTTGAGGTGTGAAGTTTCCGATCAAAAGGGCGGCTATCAGCATCAAGCCAATACTGGTGCTTTGAGCATCACCGCCTATACCATTGATACCTAGAAGGTTACGAACCAAGACGACAAGACTTAACGCTCCGACGACACCAAGGGCACCACCTTTTCCTCCAAAAACACTCACCCCTCCTAAAATTGCAATCGTAATGACATCTAACTCCATCCCGAAGGCGTTGTTCGCCCTCGCATTTGCCAATCGAGCCGTATAAACAATTCCAGCAATCGAACAGATCACTCCCGAGAAAACAAACAGGTAAAAGCGGATTTTGTTAACTGAAATTCCGGAATACAGAGCCGTTGCTGGGTTTCCACCAATTGCGAAAATCTTCCGCCCCAAAGGCATTTTGTGAATCACAATTCCAAAAATAGGCAAGATCAATAAGAACGGAACAATGGTCCACGGAATTGATGAACTACCAACATTGGTAAAGCCGAAGTCAAGCAATGCATCAGGTAGGACATTGACAGATCCTGTTCCAAGCAACATGTACCCAATACCACGAAAGAGGGCCATGGTCCCAAGTGTGACAACAAGTGAATGGAGTCCAACCGTTGTGGAAAGAAAGCCGTTAAATGCCCCTAACGCAGCCCCGCAAAACATTGTAAGTACCACGGCCAGCTCAAATTGAAGACCGATCTGGATAGAGAGCCCTAAGACAACGCTTGTAAGCGCCAAAATACTAGCAACAGATAAATCGATATCTCGAGTAATGAGCAAAAGCATCATGGGTAAAACGAGTAAAGCTCGTTCGGAAGCGCCAGCGATTAACTGCGAGATGTTAAATGTTGTTCCAAAATGAGGGAATGCAATAAAGCCGAACAAAGCGACAGCAAACGCAAGTAAACAAATAAAAAGATCCCATGAGGAAACCCAATCTGGACGTTTCATGACAGCGCCCTCCGACCTAGATTTTTGGTAGTGCGGTTTGCCACTTTAGAATCGATAAAGATAGCGACTAAGATGACAAGGCCGTATATGCCTTGCAGCCAAAGCGGGTCAATGCGAACCAAAGTCAGACCGTTGCGGATAACCAAAAGTGTTACCGCGCCTAAGAAGACACCCAGTACTGTTCCCGAACCGCCACGGATGGCAACGCCCCCTACAACCACCGAAGCAATAACAGTTAATTCAAACCCAAAAGCGACACGAGCATCGACGGTTGCATAACGAGAGGCCCATAACGCCCCCATTAAGCCCGCTAACGCCCCTGCGATGACAAACACAGCAAAAACACGATTTGGAGCAGGGACACCGACCAAATCCGCACCATCTGGATTAGAACCAACTCCGTACAGTTCTCGTCCCCATTGGGTTCGTCTTAGAATCAGAGAAAATACAACTAATATGCAGATAGAGACGATAATTAACATAGGAATACCACCGATTTTGGTAGCGACAACATCCAACCAACGAGCGGGGACTTCGTCGGCACTGATTTGGTCGCCATCGGCAAAGATACTGTGCAGACCACGGAATACTGACATGGTGCCCAAGGTCGCAACAATTGAAGGGACACGCCCATACGCAATGATGGTTCCGTTTACGAAACCTGCGGCTCCCCCCATAAAAACTGCCACGGCAATGGCAACAAACACGGAAATATCAGGGTAAGCTGACATCACATACGCAGCGGTATAGGCTGTAAAGCCAATAACAGAAGCAACCGAGAGATCGATATTACGAGTTAAGATCACCATCATCTGTCCAAGCACTACGATAGAAAGAAGAGCTGCGTCCATACCCAGCGAAACCAAATTTGTAGACGAAAGCATGCTTGGATTTAAATACGAGACCGGGAGCACTATGGCTAAAATCGCTAACACCAAACCGATTTCCCTTTGAGCCAGAAGTCTCTGCCAAAAACTTTGCGCTGATTCTGTTTCATCCCCGACTTTGGTAGGTGTCTTGAGTTCGTTGGACTCCTCACTAGTAGCAGCGGCTAGAATTTTCTCTTGTGTAGCATCATTTCGATCGAAAGTTTCAACTTGACACCCCTCACGCATAACCGTGATGCGGTCGCACATACCCAAAAGTTCGGGCATTTCCGATGAAATTAGGACGATCGACATACCCGCCTTTGCAAGGTCAGCGATCATATGGTGAACCGCTACTTTGCTTTGAACATCAATCCCCTGAGTCGGCTCATCCAGTATCAAGATACGTGGTTGCGTTGCCAACCATTTTGCAAGGACAACTTTTTGCTGATTTCCACCTGACAACCCTGAGATTTCCTGATCAAAACTCGCATAGCGTAATTTGAGATGTTCGAGGTGCTTGAGCACTGATCCAATCTCTTGCTTAGGCTGCAGAAGCCCCATACTTGTACATTGGTTTAGTACGGTTAGTGAGCCGTTAACTCGTATTGAAAAGTCCATAATGAGGCTTTGAGAAAGCCGGTCTTCTGAAACGTAAGCAATGCCATTTTCCATCGCTTGTTTGGGAGAGTGCAGCGACACAGCCTGTCCATCAATCAACACTTGCCCGCTCGTGGGTCTTTCGATTCCGAAGATTGTACGTGCTATTTCAGTTCGACCACTTCCAACCAAGCCGCCAATTCCCAGTATTTCGCCTTTGTGGACAGAAAACGTGACATCGGAATACTGACCATCAAGCGAAAGATCATCAACTTGCAGAACTGCATCACCAAGTTCATGCTCGCGTTTTGGGTATGAAGCCGTCAACTCGCGACCGGCCATTAGATTTACAACCTTCTGCCTGGTGAGATTTTCTGCTGAATCCAATCCAACCAGCTGACCATCCCGAAGTATTGCCACACGATCAGACACCTCGAAAATTTCATCCATTCGATGCCCGACAAAAACAATACCAACGCCTCGGGACTTCAAAGTTGTGACCACCCGAAAAAGCTTACGCACTTCTTTATATGAAAGGGCTGCCGTTGGTTCATCCATAATGAGTACATCGGCATTCGTTGACAGAGCCCTAGCTATTTCAACTAACTGTTGTTCGGATACACTGAGTGTCTTGACGAGTTGCTCTGGCTTGGCATCAAGACCAACCGCTTCTAACGCATCGATTGCCGCGGAGCGCATTGCACTTACATCAAGCAGTCCAGATTTGGTCTTCTTAAAACGACCAAAGAAAATATTCTCTGTGATTGATAAATCTGGGAACAGCCCCGGATGCTGATGCATAACGGCTATGCCCGCATTCTGGGCATCTAATGGAGATTTCCATTTGTGGAATTGACCTTTAAGTGAAATCTGACCGCTATTCGGAGCGTACACTCCAACCATCAGTTTGACACAGGTACTTTTGCCGGCTCCGTTCTCGCCAAGCAAAGCTAAAACTTCTCCCGGACGAATGTCGAAAGTGACATCTTTTACAGCAACTGTGCCTCCGAAGGTTTTGCTTACTTCATTCAACACAAGGAGTGGTTCAGATACAGGAGTATTTACTGCAGTGGATACATTCATTTACACATAACCTTCTTTCCTTGTCATCAGATCCCTCTGACAACGTTGAGATTTCGTCGAGTAAATTGCTGCTACTAAGATTTGTACTGACTAGAGCCATACTGAACATCTCAGGAATTGAAGGAACCACTGGTTAGACCGCAACCATCCCCTATTACTTAACGCAACTTGCTTCCAAACTCTTAAACAAAGGGTAAGGTTGATATCAGTAAAAGTCAAATTAATTCATTATGAATTAATTAATAGTAACAACCAGAAACTTAAGATGTATTGGGCTTAATGCCCAATAAGTTTTAAAAGAACTGCCAAATGTTCAACAAAATCAGGTACGCATTATCGTATTTTGGTCAAGAAGATAGTCCCGACTGATAAGTGTGCCTGCTGCTCCAATCAGGCGAGCATTTCGTCCAATTTGCCCGGCTTCGACAACGGGAAAATGCACGCCCTGCATGTCGATCTCATTGAGTTGATGAATGACTTCTGAAACCAAAAGTTCTTTGATAGAACTCGGGATTGACCCATCAATCACGACTGAGTCGAAGTCAAGAATAGAGAGTGAAGAAACAATGGCATGAGCCAAGCTTTTCCCTGCTCGCTTCAGCCACAAGTCCCAATGATGGCGCAAGTCCTCCCAATTAGCATCCTCAAGATATATTGCTGAGGGATCCATCCCCTCTTTCAGTAGGGCACTTTCCAGCACAATCAAGGAAGCATGATCAACCAATCGCTCCCCACCTTCAATGTCAGGAACTCGTAAGGGACCAAATCCGCCAGCATTACCACGCCGCCCAGGGAAAACACTGCCATTTAACACCACCCCACCACCAATGAAGGTTCCCACAAAAAAATAAATCCAGTCTTGTTTATTGTTGTGAGAACCAAATACTTGCTCGGCACGACACGCGGCGGTTCCGTCATTTTCTACCGAAATAGACCAAGGAACCAAAGATGATAATTCTTGCTTGATATCCAGTTCTCGCCATTGCTCTAGTTCAGCGCGCGGAGCATTAAAATCTTCAGCCCAACTCCACAGTTCAAAAGGCATAGCCACTGCCATCGCTGTCACATCATCGCTTTGTATCTTTGCTTCTTTCAAAACAAGATTCAGCGTATTCTTAACAAACCCCAAAACACCATTTGGTGTGGGATACTGAAATGTTTCTTTTCTTTGAGACCTAATCTCGCCTGCAAAATCAACGACCCCAATCTCAACACTGCGTCGACCAATTTTTAAAGAAACATAAAGATGAGCATCTGGATTTATTTTCATAGGTGTTGATGGCTGACCTCTTTTCCCTAAAACTCTGTTACCACGAATAACGAGACCATCGCTCTCGAGTTTACGGAAAATCACAGAGGTGGCATTAGCAGATAGCATACTCACTCGTGTAGCTTCAGCTTTAGTAAGCTCTCCTCGGCTCCGTACAAGCTGGAGAAGCAAACGTTCATTGTAACTGCGAACCGCAATTTGATTGGTCCCCCTGTGTGTTGATTTCATGAATCTATACCTTATCTGCCGTTTTACAGATACCGCCTGACCTACGGCATCCAAATCCAACCACTCTACGTATCCTCACGGAGCGTTTCAAGCGAGGAATCTTTGCAGGTAATCACATTGACACTCAGTTGGCAACATCGTACCTAGGAGACAGAATGGTACTTTGACATCATTTCAACCTTGCCAAAACCTATGATAGAGGAACTCGGTTAGGTAAGAATTGAAAACAAGGCATGATTAAGAGATTAGTATTCACGGGAGTTTTATTACGGATATGGAGTCTCGATGGACCTCCTCAGTGAAAACTTAGGAGCTAAAAACTAAAAGTTTCTGGGTGAACATACGAACAGCAAAACTTTGGGTGCGAAACTGTTGCTTTTTCAGCAACTCTCGATTTTGTGAAATTTTAGAGACAAGTATCACAGTGCCTTGCAAACTCTTTGAATATTATTGATTGATTTATGAATATACAGTCCTGTTATTGAGGAAGCCAACATGATTACTGTCGCTCTGGTTGACGACCATATCGTGGTGCGTTCAGGATTTGCTCAATTGTTGTCCGTAGAATCGGATATTCAAGTTCAGAGTGAGTTCAGCAATGCGTTGGATGCGTTTCGGGAATTATCGACTTCTACTGTCGATGTCGCTGTCATTGATATTTCAATGCCAAATGAAAGTGGTTTAGTGCTTCTGGGCAAACTTCAAGCTAAGCAGCCTGGGATTAAAGTCATTATATTGAGTATTCATGACTCCGCTTCGTTTGTCAGCAAAGCAATCAATGCTGGAGCCTATGGTTACTTGTCGAAGCGCTGTGGACCAAAGGAATTGGTCACAGCCATTCGGACAGTTGCCAGCGGTGATCGCTACTTGTGCGCGGATGCACTAGTGAACCTCAGCAATGCGTCCACAGGTTCAGATGTGCTACAGGAACTGACCAAAAGAGAACGGGAGGTATTTGAGTACCTAATTCTTGGAAAGGATGTAAAAGAGATAGGCTCTGAGTTATTTGTTAGTCATAAAACCATCCATGTTCATCGTGCCAATATTCTCAGCAAGCTGGGGGTAACGAATAATGTCGATCTGATCCGCTTTGCGCTGCATCATAAACTACTCAGCGACGAACCGGTATGAACGAGATCACGCAGCTACGTCAATTGCCTAACTGGTTGCCTACCCTCTTCTTGAACTCGACATTTGCTCTGTTCCTCTACGTGATCAGTTGGTTTTGTTTATGGAACATTAGCTATTATCTGCTGCCAGATTTCCTAATGGCAGGACTATTTTTGCCATCAGGTTTAAAGCTAGCAGTGTATGCACTCAGTGCCCGTCACCTATGGCATCTATTCACACTAGGAGAAATTGTCCTTGTTGTGATATTAATTTCTTTTCTTGGTGAAAATGTCTTCTCTTATTTTTTATTACTCTTCTCTTTGTTTGGTCACGGTTTGGCCATTTCCTTTCGATCTATTTGGTTGAAGCTGGACGAATATTGGAAAAGACTGCTGGCGTTGTGTTGCTTCATTTCAATGTATGCCACTATTTGTGGAACGGCATTGCTTTTGGTTGCGAAACCTCTAGAGTTGAATCTGCATTATGTTCTAGCTGGTACGCTTTCTCCTTTTACGGGAAGTATCCTACTCACCCCTTTTTTCTACCTGTTGTATGACAACTTAACTCGGAAAATACAGAAACCACTCCACCCCGTCCTAGAACATCAGGAAGTGATGCCTCGTGTATCTGCTCTAATCTGGTATGTCATCTTCTTTAGTATTGGTTTGTTGGCTGAATTCACCTTACTGGACGAAATGAAACCACTCGCTCTATTGCTCTTTCTGCTGCCCAATATATTTATGGCCTATCGGTATGGCTGGAAAGGAGGAGTACTCGCCAGCGTCATGAATAGCATCTTACTTTTAGCCGCACGCCAGGTAACAGAAACTTTTGGTACGGCTCTAGAGTTACAGAGTTTTATGGCGACGCAAGCTCTAATTGGAATAGGGCTTGGAATAGCCATCAGCCGGCAACATCTGCTGTCATATAAGCTTAAAGAGGTTAACCGACACCTACAAAAAGAACTTGCCTCCAAGAAGCGGTTGGCTCGACAACTTGTGCGCGTGGAAGAAGATATTCGAAAATCTGTCGCTCGCGAACTTCATGATGAAATAGGCCAAAACATTACCGCAATTCAAACTCAATCAATGCTTGTGAAGCGGATTACATCCAGCTCAAAAGTCGAACAAATTGCAGATACCACTAATGATCTGGCGATGCGGATCCATACTTCCACCCGGCACCTACTTAAACAATTGCGACCCCATGTATTAGACGAAATGAGTCTTGAAACCGCAATACGCCAAATCGTATCTGAAATGGGCTTCGATGAGCGAAGCGTAATATTTAAACTCAACTTTGGCCTTATGGTCGAAAAGCTTGACGAGGTGACTACGGTCACCATTTATCGAGTACTGCAAGAACTGCTTAATAATGTGTGTAAACACGCCAATGCATCGGAAGTACAACTGACTCTCATCCCTGGAAGCCAGGTCAATCTGGAACTACGTGATAATGGTGTGGGTCTGCCTAATAACTGGAGGCAGAAAGGTCAAGGATTACGAGGTATCGAAGAGCGAATTCAAGCTCTTGGGGGACACCTATCTATTGTCAGTAACGACAAAGGTAGTCGTATTACTGTTAACCTCCCCACAAAATCCAACTCTGCACTAACAACATAGGAAAATTTCCTAGTCATTTATAACCCCTTCTCATTCTTTACCCTTGGTTCTTCAATATCATCATTCTCAACCCCTAAGGAGAGGTGATGATATTTGCTGTCGCGACGGACGTTCACAATAACCGTTACTAACGCATCCACCTAACAACATCGTCAGTATTGGCTTATCACGGTGGCATAGGCGCTGGTAGACGAAATTGTTTTACAGGAATTGGTCATGGTCATTTTATTTTTAGCTATGACAACACCACCGTATTAGCCGGTTGTTTTTGGGTCTGCAGCTCACAATTGTTATGACCGCGGCGCGAAGAGAAGACAGAGACTCAACGAGTACCACCGCTGCCTTGCGCATACTACGGTGCTGAGTGGGTTGGATGTCCTCTGACAGTATTCATTGAGAAAATTAGCTGGGAAGGCTTGTGATTTCGTCACACTGTACACAGTGCAGATTTGGCTTCTAATTCTGTCTTCCATTAAAGCGTAATAACGGGCAGGGATCGTCGTTAGCTACCATTGTTCTGATTCCCTCTCGCCAACACTAATCCAACACTTAGCCGTTGGAAAAACAAGAGGAAATAGTAATGAAATTTAGTACAAAATGCTCCTTGATGGTCACCTGTACTTTAGGATCAATTTTGGTTGCCCCTGAGATATTGGCTGAAGGTCGACTAATTGTGTACTGCAGTGCGACAAACGCAATGTGTGAAGCCGGAACTAAAGCGTTTTCAGACAAATATGGCGTAAAAACTTCATTTGTCCGCAATGGCTCAGGCAGCACGCTGGCAAAGATTGAAGCTGAGAAAAATAACCCTCGTGCCGACGTTTGGTACGGTGGCACACTGGACCCGCAATCTCAAGCCGGTGAGATGGATCTATTGCACGCCTATTCATCTCCTCAACTAGAAAACATTATGCCTAAATTTCGTGACCCAGCGAAACGAAAAGGTAACTACTCATCAGCTGTCTACATGGGCATTCTTGGTTTTGGTGTTAACAGAGATCGTTTGTTTGAAAAGGGGTTGGATATACCTCGGTGTTGGAGCGATCTGACCAAACCAGAATTTGCAGGGGAAATACAGATTGCAGATCCTCAAAGTTCAGGTACCGCTTATACCGCTTTGGCGACTTTTGTTCAGTTATGGGGTGAGGACAAGGCTTTTGAATACTTTAAGTCTCTGGATAAAAACGTATCTCAATACACTAAGTCTGGTGTCGCTCCGTCGCGAAATGCAGCCCGAGGCGAAATTACCATTGGTATCGGGTTCCTCCATGATTACTCTCTCGAACAATCCAAAGGTGCGGCACTTGAGCTTATCGCTCCTTGCGAAGGGACCGGGTATGAGATAGGAGGGGTTAGTGTGATTAAGGGAGCTCGAAACCTTAAAAACGCACAGCAGTTTGTCGACTTCGTACTCTCGAAACAGGGTCAAGAAACAGCGTGGAAAGAAGGTCAGTCATTCCAAATTTTAACAAACACGACTGCCGAACAGTCACCTAACGCTCTAGATCCTAAGCATCTTGCCTTGATTGACTACGACATGGACAAATACGGGTCCTCAGAAGAGCGTAAGCGTCTAATCAATAAGTGGGTAAATGTGGTCAAGCTGAACCAATAACTCGTTAAGAGGCTGCAAGTGCCAGCCTCTCTTCCCACCTCATTAGTCTGCCCAACATTGTGTAATATTTTTTGGTATAAAAAATGAACGAACTCACCGTACATGCCACCTCTGATACGGCGCAGCGTGATCCCGTGTTTTACTGGATCCTTAGTCTGCTCGCCGCATTTGTACTACTACCGGTTTTCGCCCTTGATTGGGGTGTAATGGAGTCTACTCCTGGAGAGTACCGCGAAGCCATGGGCTGGAACAGCTTGAATATCTCATGGCTTTGGTTTGCTTTCCCCAGCCTGCTGCTCATACGACCTTTGCGAACACCAGATAGACATGCTAAAAAACGCCACTACTTTGATATAGGATATTCAGTGTTTTGCATGTTATTTGTGGTGATCTCTTCCTGGTATACGGGACAAGGGATGGGCTACGCCACTATTGCATTGTACATTGCGCTGAGTGCAGTAATAACACTGGCTTTCTCTCGCCTTGAGTTTCTTGGGGGGGATACCTTTGTTATTGGCTCGTTGATCGGCATAGTACTGCTGATCACAACTTTTATTATCTTCCCCAGCATCGCTATCTTTGTCCCTATGTTCAAAGATGAAATGGGCAATTTTGTGGCATGGCAATTTCTGGACATTATTTTCAGAGCCCAGATAATCCAAATCATTACCAATTCCTTACTGCTGGGGACTTCTGTAGGTATTGGTGCGACTTTCTTCGGTTTGGTGTTTGCGATTTATACCACCCGTATTGCAAAACGAAGTGCGTTCATTGCACGTATCTTCTCCATTTTGCCTATCGTAACTCCACCGTTCGTTGTCGGGCTGGGTGTAACCTTGATGTTGGGTCGCTCCGGTTATGTCACCGAATTCATGGTCGACTTTTTTGGCTTGACTCAAACCAATTGGCTATATGGCTTTACTGGTATCTGGATGGCGCAAGTATTAGCGTTTGCTCCGATGTCATTTATGATTTTAGATGGTGCGATAAAGTCGCTTCACCCTTCACTGGAGGAGGCGTCTTATACCCTACGAGCCAACCGGAATCAAACCTTCTTCAAGATAGTCATGCCACTGCTAAGACCTGCTCTTGCAAATAGCTTTTTGATCATTTTCGTTCAGTCTCTCGCAGACTTCAGCAACCCGCTAATTTTGGGAGGCAGTTTTGACGTGTTAGCAACCCAAATCTACTTCTATATCGCAGGGGCACAGCTTGATTATGCATCAGCGAGTACACTTGGTGCCGTTTTGTTGATGTTTTCACTGGCGATTTTTGTCATTCAATATCTTTGGATTGGTAAACGTTCTTACGTAACCATTTCAGGTAAGTCTTATCGCGGAGATGTCCAGCCTCTACCATCAATGCTAAGACAGGTAGTATCAGGGCTACTTTATTTCTGGATGGCATTTAACATCTTACTATATGGAAGCATTATCTTTGGCAGTTTCACGGTCAACTGGGGAGTGAATTATAGCCTGACTTTAGCTAACTACATGCACCTATTTGGTAAGGGCATGAGTGAAGGAGCTTGGCCATCACTCATCACAACCATGACCTATGCAGGTATCGCTGCACCATTGACGGCTTTATTTGGCCTTCTGATTGCTTACATTATTGTTCGCCAGCAGTTCCATGGTAAGAAAGCTATTGAGTTCGCAACTATGCTCTGTTTTGCCGTTCCAGGCACAGTTGCGGGCGTTTCTTACATCCTTGCATTTAATGACGCACCGTTTTACCTGACTGGTACCGCTGTCATTGTCGTTATTTCCATGGTAATGCGTAATGTTCCCGTTGGCATCCGTTCTGGTATTGCGGGTTTAAGTCAGTTGGATAAGTCCTTAGATGAGGCATCATTCAGCTTACGGGCGAACTCCATTAAAACCATTTCACACATACTGCTGCCCTTATTGCGTCCCGCTATTTTGTCGACGCTGGTGTATAGCTTTGTGAGGGCAATGACGACAGTGAGCGCCATTATCTTTCTCGTCACGCCAGATACTCGTGTTGCAACGTCTTACATTCTCAACCGAGTGGAAGATGGCGAATACGGGGTTGCAATTGCTTATGGCTCTATCCTTATTGTGGTGATGTTAGCCATTATTTTAATTTTTGATTTCCTTGTCGGCGAAGCGCGCATTTCGCGTTCAAAAGCTAAAAACGAAGAGTAGTAACAGGAGAAGACTCGTGGCAACTGAAAACTTTGTGGTATTAAAAAATGTCTGTAAGCGCTTTGAAGACAAAACAGTTATTGGTGACTTGGATCTGGAGATAAAGAAAGGCAGCCTAGTAACGCTGCTTGGTCCTTCTGGTTGTGGTAAAACAACGGTACTTCGCCTAGTCGCTGGTCTCGAAAAACCCACCAGTGGGCAGATTTTCATTGATGGCGTAGACGTGACTCAGACCTCAATTCAACAACGTGATATCTGTATGGTGTTCCAGTCGTACGCCTTATTTCCACATATGTCTTTGAACGAGAACGTTGGGTATGGTTTAAAAATGTTGGGATTGGATAAAGCGGAGATTGCAAAACACGTGGATGAAGCAATGAAGCTAGTAGATCTAGAAGGTTATGGAGATCGTTATGTTGACCAAATTTCCGGGGGTCAACAACAACGTGTAGCGTTGGCGCGCGCAATGGTTCTCAAGCCAAAAGTGCTGCTGTTTGATGAACCATTAAGTAACCTAGATGCGAATTTACGCCGTAATATGCGTGAAACTATTCGTGATTTGCAACAGCGCTTCAACATTACTTCACTGTACGTGACTCATGATCAGGCCGAAGCATTTGCGGTTTCCGATACTGTGGTCGTAATGAAAGATGGAGAGATCATGCAGCAAGGTAGCCCGACTGAGCTGTACAAACATCCGGCATCCATGTTTATGGCAAACTTCATGGGTGAAGCCAATATGTTTGAAGGAAGTTTCAATGGTGAAGACATCGAAATCCATGGCTATCGCTTGCCAGCCACCGCAGATAATGTTGCAGGCATTGCACCGGGTTTCTACCAAATTGGTGTCCGTCCTGAAGCCATTCAGTTGGCTCAAGACGGTGAGTCTTGCCAGCGGTGTCAGATAAAAAGCACCGCATATATGGGCTCTATGTATGAGGTTGTCGTCGATTGGCAAGATCACGAAATGTTACTTCAACTCAATTCCGCTCAGTTCGATACCAGCTACCTAGATCATGCATATTTGACGATTAACCCCAATGGAGTTTTTCTGCTTCCTCCTGAGGAGATACCGTTGCATCGTCTATAGCACACAGACTTTCCAGTCAGCATCTCGGATGCATAGAGTTGCTGGCTTGAAAAGGCGAATTAGAAAAAACGTGGTTTATCGAAGACTTGCGTCTGCAACACCTGTCCAATGTACGTCAGAAATTGCGTGCAATAAAGCTGCCACTTCCCCCTGGGGTCTTCGAGTTCAGACTTATTGGACCTGCGAAGCTGTACAATGACGTCTCTGGTGAATCTGCGCCCGGGAAGCTTAAACCATCGTTTCTAATCTCACATGTTTATGCATGCCAACCAGAGCATGCATTACACCTCGGTGAATGAGTGTACAAACCTAAGTGGTGCTTGAAATACAGCCAAAATATTGGACTCAAAGCGCAATCCTTTGAGTCCATTCTTCTTGCAAAGAGACCTAAACTCTTTGGTGGCAAATAACATGGGGTCAACTAAATTAGACTTGAAGGGCAGCATGTCAGATACGTTCTGGTCATAGAGTCAAATACGGTGTGTGATTCAACGGCATCTTGAAAAGGAACAGCTCATAGACAACCGCGTTAATCATGTTCGACTCGGATGGCGGAAAAATCCTCAGTGACATTCAGCTCTTGGAAGATCCCCGATTCAACTAAACGTGCAAGCAACTGAGTCATCGCAACTGCGTATTCACTGTGAGGCTGGCTCTGCGGATCGAGCTCTTGGTGATCGACAACAGCCTCCCAGTTAAACCCGTCACAGTCGGTTAAAGTGGCAAATCCTTGGTATTTCCAGTCCCCGGTGTTCTCACGTAAGGAAAGAAGACCTTCTGGAGTAGAATAAGGGTTGACAGGCTGCTCCTGGCGTTTTTGTGCTCGTTCATCGTTAATGGCTTGCAGACAGGCGGCGTGGTCACCTGTATCCAGCCCTTGGTAACGCTCTAAAAGACCAATCAATCTTTGGCTCTCGGAATCCGCTTGAACCTCCTCCCAAGACACCAGTGGTCGCACGCTTTCCTGCCAAGCCAACTGATAACGCACTGCCGTTTCGCCATGCGCTTCAACAGAGTTCAGGCAAAGCAGATCTTCGTCAATGGCAAAACGGTAAAACCGTTCTTGATGATGTTGCTGTGCAAAACGCGAAATGACCATAGAACAATAACGCTCCAGTCGATCCAAATCAAAAGCCATATGGAATCTCAACCCTACTAGTGACATTGTCACAAAAAAGTACCGCCATCGAACTCATCATCTCGTGACGTTGCTGCGAGGCAAATCAATGCTCACGGTCTCACTTCAGGAGGTCACCTTCTCAAGAACCATGGCAAAACTAGGATAAAGCCAATCCAGAAAATTTCCATGAACGCTGCTCTCATTTTGAAACAGCAGACTTTGTCCGCAATGAAAATTGATTTTTATTATTAGCTCAGTTTTCGCTCTCCTTATCATCAACAGAGAACCATTAAAAATGAAAAGAACAGTAATATCTGCCGCACTTTTCCTTGCAATTTCTTATCCTGCGCACAGTGTCAACTTGGGCTCAGGGGGCCAGTTTTTCAATCAAAACAATTTCGAATCAGACACACAGGGTAATCTCCCTGCCTCAGTCTGGCTGGTGCAAAATGTCATCATGCCCTCACACCACGGTGTGGCGAATGATGTCACTCCTCATTTGGTCTCACACCGTAGGACAATG